>JAMPHO010000010.1 GCA_023663385.1 Alistipes timonensis
TCATCTCAAAACAGCTCTCAAAATCTTTCGGAAAAAATTTTAAACAGTTTCTGAGGTCATAGGCCCGCGAGCAGCGACAGTGCCTCGGCGCGGGAAGCGTCGACGAGCGCTGGAACGTGGGCGTCGGAATTGACAAGAATGGTGTTTCCCGCGGCTTTCAGCCGCGCCAGGTGGCGCGGCGCGGGGAAGAAGCGGCCAGTGCCCGCGGGAGCTCCCGCGGGGTGCCCCACGGCGTCGGCAGGGGCGGTTTTGGCATAAATCTTGGTGTTGACCTCCACGGCAAGGCGGCGCTCGATAATGAGGTCCACCAATGAATCGACCAGTGAGCGGTACCAGGGTTCCTCCTCGATGCCGGGGCGGTAGGCCGAGGCGTTCATACCGATTTTGTCGAAATGCCCTATGAAGTCGAACCCGCCCGCCTCGATCATGCGGCGGTTCTGGGCGTAGAAAGTCTCCACCACATAGCGTATGTCGCCCCCGAAGAGGGTCTCTATGTTACGGCAGAAACGTTCGGGGGAGCCGTCGATGTCGACCACTTCCCCGCTCTTTGTAGGGATGAAATGCACCGAGCCTATGCGGTAGTCGAGCGGCAGTTCCTGAAAATAAGGTGAAGCAGGACCCCAATGCTCATCAATAAAGTCAATTTCCATGCCCGCGTAAAAGCAGCAGCGGTCGCCATACTCGCCGCGTATCCGCTCGACTTCGGCTAAATAGCGGGGCACGTTTGCCGCCGACATATTGCAGGGGGAGTAAAACCGCAGGGGGGAGTGGGGCGAGAAGCCGTAGTGGGTGAACCCGCGGGCCACAACCTCGCGGGCGAACGCCTCCATCTGGGCCCGCCCGTCGCAAAACTCGGTATGTGAATGAAAACAATAGCGGTCGGAGCCGCCCAATTCCTTTATGAAATCCACGATACAATTATTTGGTTAAAATCCCCTCAGCCGTAAGGGGATGATGCCGCTCAGTCGGCGGCGAGACGCGCCGCCCCGCGGCGCATGGCCGGAAGCCTCGCGGCGAACCAGCCGAGGAGCACGACCGCCGCGCAACTACCTATGGCGAGCGACAGCGTCGGGTCGAGGGAGAATCCCTCGGGCGCCATAAATATGTAGCTCACAGTCACCACGGTCATAAACAGCGCCGGGAGCAGCGTTATGTAGAAGAAACGGCGGTTGCGGGCCAGGTAGACAGTCACCGCCCAGAGGGTGAACACCGCCAGCGACTGGTTGCTCCACGCGAAATAGCGCCAGAGCACCTGGAAGTCGACCATCATCACAGCGAACGTCACGGCGAAGAGCGGCACGCAGATCGCGGCGCGCTTGAGAAACGCCTTCTGGTCGAGGCGCAGCGTGTCGGCCACGATTAGGCGCACCGAGCGCAGGGCCGTATCGCCGGTAGTAATTGGAGCGGCGACCACGCCGATTATGGCGAGCACGCCGCCGAAAGCGCCGAGCCAGCCGATCGAGACATCGTGTACGAGCGTGCCGGGCGTATGGCCGTCAACGGCCATATATTCAGCAAGCTGCTGATAGCCACCCGTGAAGGCAATCGCCGCCGCGGCCCATATCAGCGCCACCACACCCTCGGCCACCATCGCGCCATAGAACACCGGGCGGGCGAGCTTCTCGCTCTTAATGCACCGGGCCATCATGGGCGACTGCGTGGCGTGGAAGCCGGAAATAGCCCCGCAGGCTATGGAGATGAACAGCATGGGGAATATCGCGTGGGTAGCGCCCTGCGGGTGGCGGTTATGGAGCCCCTCGGCCAGGCCGTCGGGAATACCGACACCCCCGAAGAGCATCACCCCCATCAGCGCCGCGGCCATAAACAGCAGCGCACCACCGAAAAGCGGGTAAAGCTTGCCTATAAGCTTGTCGATAGGGAGCATCGTCGCGAGAAGGTAGTAGAGGAAGATGGCAACGGCCCAGAACGTAACGTCCATATACCCCGGGGTCATCGACGCGAGAAGCCCCGAGGGGGTGAGTACGAACACCGCGCCCACAAGCACAAGGAGCACCACGGAGAACACGCGCATCACCTGCCGCGCGCCGCCCCCCAACTCATTGCCGACCACTTCGGGGAGCGAGACCCCGCCCTGCCGCAGCGAGAGCATCGCGGAGGTGAAGTCGTGGACCGCCCCGGCGAATATCGTGCCGAACACGATCCACAGGAACGCCGCCGGCCCGAACATCACCCCCATGATGGCGCCGAAAATCGGTCCCACCCCGGCGATGTTGAGAAACTGAATCATAAACACCTTCCACGTAGGCAGCGGCACGAAGTCGATGCCGTCGGGACGGCTCATGGCCGGAGTGAGCCGCTTGGGGGCGATGCCGAAAACCTTCTCAACGAGAAGGCCGTAAACGAAATATCCGCCGATGAGGATGGCGAGAGAGAGAAGGAAAGTAGTCATTCTTGTTCGAGTCTGATGATTTCGTTGCGCATATCGAGCAGTTGTCCGCGTGCCTCGTCAATCTGGGCCTCGGCGCGGAGTATGGCGTCGGTCACGGAGCGGTCACCCTTGGAGAAGGCCGTGCGCAGTTCGCCGAGCCGTTCGAGCGCGAGGTCGAAGCGGCGCCGCGACTCGACGTAGTCCTTCATAAGGGCGCGCGAGCGGGGCGAGTGGAGCTGCGAATAATTGGTGAGCACCCCGCGCCCGGGCACCGACAGCTCGAAGTCGGCCCCGCGTTCCCTCCCCGCCCCGGGCTTGATGGCGGCAATGCGGCGCAGCAGCGGGCGGTAGTCGGCCCCCTCCTGCCAGGTCGAGCGTATCGAGCTCAGCGAGGCGCGTGCCAGCAGGTCGGGAGCGTCGGGACTCACGTTGACCCTCAGCTCCTGGGGAACGAAGAGATAAATCGTCACCTTGCCGGGGATGCGGTTGCGGTCCGAGGCCCACCACCCGGCCCCCGTAAGCTCGTCGATGGCGAGCAGGTAGTCGTTAAAGGGGGAGTTATAGGGCATACCTATGTTGGCAGGTTGCAGGAAGTTACCCTCGTCGTCGCACCGCGAGATGAAAATATCGTAGCCGCCGAGCGAGTTCTCGCCGTCGTTGGCGTAATAGAGGGTTATGCCGTCGGGCATCAGGAAGGGATAGTTGGCGTCGCCCCCCTCGTTGAGCTGGTCGCCCAGCGGGGCTGGTTTCTCCCAGGCATCGCCGTAGAGCGCGCCCGACGACACCAGGCGGAACACTCCCGCCGTGTCGGGCATCGACCAAATCATCTGGCGGCGGCTCTCCGGTTCGTAGACAACCGTCGGCTCCGCGGCGGCGAACCCGTCGGGGAGCACCGAGGTCGGCTCGTTGAGCGAACCGCTCTCGGGCGACAGGCGGTAGTAGCGGAAAAAGTCCTCCGCGTCAACCACTACCGAATCGACCACTTCGAGCTGCTGCACGCGGGCGAGCATATTCTCGGTGCGGAGTATGCGGTCCTCGATGTCGCCCGAGCGGTCGGGCGCGAGCTGGCGCCTCCCCTTTTTGAGGGTCTTGCGGTAGGCTTCGAGGAGCTCGCGGGCATCGTCGAGGCGGTACTGGAGCACGGCGGCGTTGGCCAGGGCGAGGATGGCCATACGGTCACCCTTGCGGCGCCCCTCGGCATACGAGTCGAGCGCCTCGCGGTCGCGGCCGAGCTGCCACAGGCAGTCGCCCAGCATAATGTCGGCCTCGGAGTTCTTGGGCTCGGCGGCTATCACTTCGCGGAGCGCGGCCTCGGCGGCCGCCGGGTCGCCGTCCTCCATCAGGCGGCGGGCGTCGTCAATGGTCGCCCCCTGGGCGGCGATGGCGCCGCAGAGTGTGAGCGACAGAAGTATATGTTTGATTGTCAGTTTCATAACAATGATATTATCAAAATTCGACACCTTTCTGGCCCAGCGGATGCAGAATCCTTACGGCCAGGTCGTTGAGCAGGTCATAGGGGTCTTGCCGGGAGCCCACGCCCTTGGTGCGGCAGTCGAACCGGCGTATCTCCTGCACGATTTCAATCGCGTGCCACGGGCCGTAGTTCCCCATAGCCGCCTTAACGTCTTTTAGCTGGCCGGGCCAGCGGAATCCGAGCTCCTGCATAAGTCCGCGCTCCGAGCGGTCGGCGGCATAATAGGCGGCCAGGAGGTTGGAAAACAGGGTGAAGATGTTGACCGCCAACGGCTGCACGGGGTGGTTCTTGGGATCGGCGCGGAAATAGCGCAGAATCTTCATCACCTTGGCCTCGTCGCGGTTGGCCAGCGCCGACACGAATTCGAAATTGTTATACTCCTTCGACACCCCGATGTTGCGCTCCACAGCCTCGGGGGTGACCATGGCGTCCGGCCCGAGCGACACGGTGAGCTTTCCCACCTCGTTGTAGAGCCTCGACAGGTCGGTGCCCACGAAATCGCAGAGCATTGCCAGCGCCTTGGGGTCGACGCTCAGGCCGCGGTCCTTGATGAACTGCGCCACCTGCGCCCCGACGCGGTCCTCGCGCACCTTCACCGACTCGAACACCACGCCCCCTCCGGCCTTCATGGCCTTCATGAACTCGGCCCCCTTGGCCTCCTCGCCGCGGAAGCACACGCAGAGCACCGTGGTGGGCGAAGGGGAGGCGGCATAAGCGGCAAGCGCCTTTAGATAGGCCGCGGCGCCGAAGCGCGGGAGCATGCCCGACTGCGCCTCGCGGAGTATGACCACCTGCCGCTCGGCCATCATCGGGTAGCGGCGGCACGCCTCTATCACCTTGGCGGGCTCGGTCTGCGGGGCGTAGAGCACCGTGAGGTTGAAATCGCGGTCGGCCTCCGGCACCAACGCCTCGATGTCGCGCGACAGCTGGTCGATAAAGAAGCCCTCCCTGCCGTGCAGCAGGTAGACCGGGGCCGGGTTGCCGGCCTTTATGGAGCGTCGGAGGGAATCGAATGTTACCGCTTCTGCCATACAGAGATCAGGGGTTAGAGGTCGCGTGATTGCGAAAAGTTTCGTAAATTTACGGAGTTTTTCCCATTCCCGCAAAATTACTATCCCATACCCTACTTAAAAAATGCAAAGCGCCCGAAACCCCGAAAACGCCGTCGCGAGGCTCAACCTCCCCCCGATTACCCCGCGGATCACCCGCGGAGCCGACGGGGTGACGCGCATCCTCGACCCACTGCGCGGGCGCCCCGTGGCGCTGACCCCCGAGGAGTGGGTGCGCCAGCATTTCGCCGCCTACCTCACCGACGAGCTCGGCTACCCGCGGGAACTGACGGCCAACGAGGTGTCGCTGCGCCTCAACGGCACGCTCCGCCGCTGCGACACGGTGGTGTTCACCCGCGAGGGGCTACACCCGCTGGTCATTGTCGAATACAAGGCCCCCTCGATAGCCGTCACGCAGCGCGTGTTCGACCAGATCGCCCGCTACAACATGGTGATGGGCGCGCCCTGCCTGATGGTGAGCAACGGCCTGGCCCACTACTGCTGCCTGCTGTCCCCCTCCGCCGAACCGGGCCATCCCCCCTACCGCTTCCTCCCCCACCTCCCGACCTTCGCCGAACTGACAGCGCTCGTTTCCCCCGCAAACCACCCCTGAACCGCGCCAAGCGGGGCACCGCGGCGAAAAAAGCGGGGCGGCGGGCGGGCTGTTTGTGGGGAATTTGCTAACTTCGCGGGAATATCAGGCGTGCGCGCCCCGCGCGTACGCTATAAGCGCACAACCACGAGTGCAATGGAACAGAACGTAAAACAGGAAATACTTGACCGGCGCTACCTCCGCATGGCCGGCATATGGGCCGAAAACTCCTACTGCCAGCGGCGCAAGGTCGGAGCTATCATCGTGAAAAACTCGATGATTATCTCCGACGGCTTCAACGGCACCCCCTCGGGCTTCGAGAACGTATGCGAGGACGAGAGCGGGGCCACCAAGCCGTATGTGCTCCACGCCGAAGCCAACGCCATCACCAAGGTGGCCCGGAGCAACAACTCCTCCGACGGGGCCACCCTCTACATCACCGCCTCCCCCTGCGTGGAGTGCTCGAAGCTGATTATCCAGGCGGGCATACGCCGCGTGGTGTTCAACGAGCTCTACCGCATAACCGACGGCATCGACCTGCTCCGCCGTGCGGGGGTTGAATGTGTCCACATCCCCGAACTTTCCTACCCCGCCGAAAGTTAACATTCCGTAACCTACGCCATCGGGCGCCGCGCCAACCCCGGGGCGCCTCTCCTCACAAGGTTTTCAATAATACCCACACTGTTTTGAACCACATCAAGAAAACATCGGTCTGGGTGCCGCTTATCGCGGCCCTCGCCTTCGTGCTCGGCCTGCTCACCTCCAACCTGCTGAAGGTGGGGAGCGGCCCGACTCCGGCCCAGAAGAAGTTCCAGACCGTGCTCAACCTCATCCGCAACGACTACGTCGACGAGGTCGACCTCGACAGCCTCCTGGAGAACACCCTCCCCAGCCTGCTGACGAACCTCGACCCCCACTCGGCCTACATCCCCGCCTCCGACCTCCAGGCCGTCAACGACGACCTCGACGGCTCATTCTCGGGGGTCGGCATCCAGTTCATGATCAACAACGACACGATCGTGGTGCTCGAAGTTATACCCGGCGGCCCCTCCGAGAAGGTGGGCATCCTGCCGGGCGACCGCGTGCTCAAAGTCGACGACGAGCAGGTGGCCGGAACCGGGATCACCAACGAGCAGGTGCTAAAGAAGCTCCGCGGCGAGAAGGATACCCGGGTGAAACTCTCGGTGAAGCGCCTCAACTCCAAGAAGCCGCTCAGTTTCGAGGTGACCCGCGGCGACATACCCGTGAACTCGGTCGACGCCGCCTACCTGCTGAACGACTCGACGGGCTATATACGCGTCAACAAGTTCGGACGCACCACCTACGACGAGTTCTGGCAGGCGCTTAACTCGCTGGCCCGCGACGGGGCCGCCGACTTCGTGGTAGACCTCCGGGGCAACACTGGCGGCTTCATGGAGGTGGCGTTCCTGATGGTCAACGAGTTCCTGGAGAAGGGTCAGCCCATCGTATCGACCCGCGGCCGCGACTACTACTCGACCTCGGCCGTGGGGGCCGACGGCAACGGCTCCTTCACCGACGCGCAGGTGGTGGTGCTTCTCGACGAGTTCTCGGCATCGGCCTCGGAGATTTTCGCCGGAGCCATCCAGGACAACGACCGCGGCCTGGTAATCGGTCGCCGCTCCTTCGGCAAAGGGCTCATCCAGCGTCAGAGCGTGCTCCCCGACAGCAGCGCCATACGCCTCACCATCGGGCGCTACTACACCCCCTCGGGACGCTCGATACAGAAGGACTACTCCAACCACTCGCTATACGAGCATGACCTGATCGACCGCTACAACCGCGGCGAGATGTTCTCGCAGGACTCCATACGCCAGAACACCGACCAGGTGTTCACCACCCTCCACGGGCGCACCGTGTTCGGCGGCGGGGGCATCATGCCCGACATCTTCGTGCCCAACGACACCTCGGGCATCACCTCCTACTACATCAACGTGGCCAACGCCGGGCTCTTCCAGAAGTTCGCGTTCGACTACGTCGACACCAACCGCGAGAAACTCGAACAGGCCTCCGGGGCGGACGAGCTCCTGGGCCTCCTCCCCTCCGACGACGCCCTCCTGCGCCAGTTCGTGAACTTCGCGGCCCGCAACGGCATCCCCGCCCGATGGTACTACATCAACATTTCCCACGACTTGATTGTTAACCAACTGAAAGCGCTGATCGCGCGCGACGCCTTAGGCTACGGCGCGTACTTCGAAATCGCCAACCGGGCCGACTCCAACGTGGCCCGCGCGGTCGAGGAGCTCGCCAAGGGCACGGCGGCCTTCCCGGTGACCATACCGCTGAAGGCTCCCGCCGCAACCCCGGCCAACGCCGACAGCGCCCGAAACACTAACGTCAAGCAACCCTGAGAGAGATGAACAAGGATGAGATACGCGACCGCGTGAAGGCCCGCAAGAGCCTCCTTTCCGCGGCGGAGAAAATCGAGGCGGCACGCCGGGTATTCAGCCGGTTGGAACAGTCGGCGGCTTTCATGCTGGCCGAGAAGGTGCTCCTCTACCATTCGCTACCCGACGAGCTCTCGACCCGCGAGTTCATCGACAAATGGAGCTCGCGCAAGCGTTTCTACCTCCCGAGGGTCAACGGGGTGAACCTCGACATACTCCCCTACGACCGCTCGCGGCTGGCTATGGGCGCGTTCCACATCGAGGAGCCGCAGGGCGACGACCTGGCCGACATCAACGAAATAGAGCTGATGGTGATTCCCGCCGTGGCCTACGACCGCCGCGGCAACCGCGTAGGGCGCGGCAAGGGGTATTACGACCGCCTGTTGGCCGACACCCGCGCCACCAAGGTGGGGGTCGGCTACGACTTCCAGCTGATCGAGGGTGACGGCATCGACGCCGAGCCCCATGACGTGGCCGTCGACATCGTGATCACCGAATCGCGCCGCCTGGTGATACACCACTACCGCCGCTGAGGCCCGCCCCGCTCTACCCATCTCGCCTCGCCATCCCGCCATCCCGCCTCCGCACCCCACGCCTCCGCGGGCCGTCGTGTGGAGCGAGCGTAAGCGAACGGCTTCCCGCTCCTTTTTCCAATCAAGCCAATCATTACCGATGATCTCCATACAGAACCTTTCGGTCGAATTCAGCGCCAAATCGCTGTTCGACAACATCAACTACGTCATTAACAAGCGCGACCGCATAGCCCTGGTCGGGAAGAACGGCGCCGGAAAGTCAACGATGCTGAAAATAATCGCCGGACTTCAGCGCCCGACGTCGGGCACCGTGGCCGTGCCCGCCGACACCACCATAGGCTACCTCCCGCAGCAGATGAAGCTGGAGGACACGGTGACCGTGGCCGAGGAGGTGCGCAAGGCGTTCTCCCACATCGACGAGATGCAGAAGCGCCTCGACGAGATGACGGCCCGCCTCGCCGAGCGCGACGACTATGACTCGCCCGAATACACCCGCCTGATCGACGAGATGACCCTCCTGAGCGAGCGCCTCTCGATGGAGCAGAGCGAGAACTGCGAGGCCGAGATGGAGAAGACGCTCCTTGGCCTCGGCTTCCTCCGCAGCGACTTCTCGCGCCTGACGGCGGAGTTTTCCGGCGGCTGGCGCATGCGCCTGGAGCTGGCGAAGCTGCTGCTGCGCAAGCCCGACGTGCTGCTGCTCGACGAGCCGACCAACCACCTCGACATCGAGTCGATCCAGTGGCTTGAGCAGTTCCTGGCCACGAAGGCCAACGCCGTGGTGCTCGTCAGCCACGACCGCGCATTCATCGACAACGTGACCAACCGCACCATCGAAATCTCCTGCGGCAAGATATACGACTACTCGGTGAACTACTCCAAGTTCGTCGAGCTGCGACGCGAGCGCGTCGAGCAGCAGATGCGCGCCTACCAGAACCAGCAGAAGGAGATCGCCGACACCGAGGCATTCATCGAGCGCTTCCGCTACAAGGCCACCAAGGCCGTGCAGGTGCAGAGCCGCATGAAGCAGCTTGCCAAAATCGAGCGCATCGAGGTCGACGAGGTCGACACCTCGCGGCTCAACCTCAAATTCCCCCCGGCGCCCCGATCGGGCGATTACCCCGTGATAGCCGACGAGTTGGGGAAGGCATACGGCGACCACCAGGTGTTCGACCACGCAACCTTCACCATCAAGCGCGGCGAGAAGGTGGCTTTCGTCGGCAAGAACGGCGAGGGTAAATCGACCCTCGTAAAGTGTATTATGGGCGAAATACCCTACACCGGGACGCTGAAAATAGGCCACAATGTGAAAATCGGCTACTTCGCCCAGAACCAGGCCCAGCTGATGGACGAGTCGCTGACCGTTTTCGACACCATCGACCGGGTGGCCGTGGGTGACATCCGCACCAAAATCCGCGACATACTGGGCGCCTTTATGTTCGGGGGCGAGGCTTCCGACAAGAAGGTGAAGGTGCTCTCCGGCGGCGAAAAGACCCGACTGGCCATGATACGCCTGCTGCTTGAGCCGGTGAACCTGCTGATTCTCGACGAGCCGACCAACCACCTCGATATGAAGACCAAGGACATACTCAAGCAGGCCATCAAGGATTTCAATGGCACGGTGATCGTGGTCAGCCACGACCGCGAGTTCCTCGACGGCCTGGTGGAGAAGGTCTACGAGTTCGGCGGCGGCAAGGTGCGCGAGTGCCTCGGCGGCATCTACGAGTTCCTGGAGAAGAAGAAACTGGCCTCGCTCAACGAGCTTGAGCGCAAGCAGCCCGACCTGCGCCAAAGCGCTCCAGCGGCCACTAAAGCGCCCCAGAAAAGCGCCCCGGAACCCGATGCGAAGCGCGACAAAGAAACCGCGGCTTCTGCCGGGGAGCAGAAACCGCGGATGAGTTACGCGGAGCAGCGCGAGCGCGAGAAGATGGCCCGCCGTGCCCGTAAGAAAGTCGAGGAGGCCGAGGCCGAAATTGCCCGTATCGAGGCCGAGATTGCCGAAATCGAGGCCAAAATCGCCTCGGGCGACACCTCGGACCCTGAAATCTTCAACCTGCACCAGAAGCGCAACCGCGAACTGGAGACCGCTATGAGCCTCTGGGAGCTCGCGGGCCAGGAATTAGAGCAGTTCAGCTGACCGCGGGTACTTACCGCGGTCAGGCTGACGCTGATAGGGTTCAGTTGACGCGGAAGCGGTCGACGCCATCCTTCAGGAAGGCCACAACCTGTCGCGCGGCGGCGATGCCGGCATTGATGTTGGCCTCGGAGGTCTGCGCCCCCATCTTCTTGGGGGTGAAGAACACGCGTCCGGCAAACTCGCTTTCGAGCGCTTCGGCGTTGTCAGGCTTCACGTCGGCCACATATTTTAGGTCGGGGCGGTCGGCCAGAGCGCGGCGCAGCCCCTCCTCGTTGATCACCTCCTTGCGGGCGGTGTTAATCAGCAGACCGTTCTTGGGGAGCATCGTCACCAGGTCGTAGCCCACCGAGTCGCGGGTTTCGGCCGTGGCGGGGATATGCAGCGACACAACTTTGTTATTCTTGTAGAGCTCCTCAACGGAGTGGACGGGCTTCACGCCGGCCTCCTCCATAGCCGAGTCGGGGCAGTAGGGGTCGAGCGCGCTCACCTCCATGCCGAACCCTTTGGCGATGCGGGCCACGTTGCGCCCCACCTGCCCGAAGGCGTGGATGCCGAGGGTTTTCCCCTTCAGCTCCCAGCCGGAGGTACCGTTGTACATATTGCGGGCGGCCATCACCGCCATACCGAACACCAGCTCGGCCACGGCGTTGGAGTTCTGGCCCGGGGTATTCTCTACCACCACCCCGTGGGAGGTGGCGGCGGCGAGGTCCACATTGTCGTAGCCGGCACCGGCGCGCACCACGATTTTCAGTTTCCCGGCGGCGTCGAGCACCTCGGCGTCAACCTTGTCGGAGCGGATGATCAGCGCGTCAGCGTCGGCCACGGCGGCGAGCAGATCGGCCTTGGAGCCATACTTTTCGAGGAGCGCCAGCTCATAGCCGGCCCCTTCAACGACTTCGCGGATACCGTCGACGGCCACAGCCGCGAACGGTTTCTCGGTAGCGACAAGCACTTTCATAGCTGTTCCGGGCATTAGAGTTTGTTTTCAAATTCCTTCATGGCGGCAACCAGGGCGTCAACCGACTCCATGGGGAGCGCGTTGTAGAGCGAAGCGCGGAAACCACCTACCGAGCGGTGACCCTTGATGCCGACGATACCCTTCGAGGTGGCGAGCTCCATGAACTGCTTTTCAAGCTCGGCATACTCGGGCTTCATAACGAAGCAAACGTTCATGATCGAGCGGTCCTCGTGGTCGGGCACGGTGGCCTGGAACACCTTGCTGGAGTCGATTGCCTCGTAGAGCTTGGCGGCCTTCGCGAGGTCAAACTTCTCAAGCTCCTTCACGCCGCCCATCTCCTTGTAGTAGCGGAGGGTCTGCAGGGCCGAGAAAATCGGGAGCACGGGGGGAGTGTTGAACATCGAGCCCTTGTCGACGTGGGTCTTGTAGTTGAGCATCGTCGGTATGGGGCGGGGAGGATTGTTGAGCACCTCGTCGCGGACTATAATGAGGGTAGCGCCGGCGGGGGCGAGGTTCTTCTGAGCTCCGGCGTAGATGAGGTCGTACTTGGCCACATCGACGGGGCGGGAGAAGATGTCGGACGACATATCGGCCACCAGGCGGACCTTCGTCTCGGGATCCTTGCGGATTTCCGTGCCGTAGATGGTGTTGTTGGTGGTATAGTGGAAGTAGTCAGCGTCGTCGGGCACTGCGTAACCCTTCGGTATATAGTTGTAGTTGCGGTCCTCCGAGGAAGCCACCACGTCGACCTCGCCGAAGAGCTTGGCCTCCTTGATAGCCTTGTGGGCCCACACGCCGGTGTCGAGGTATGCGGCCTTGGCGCGCATCAGGTTGTATGGAACCATAGCGAACTGGAGCGAAGCTCCGCCGCCGAGAAACAGCACGCTGTAGCCCGCGGGAACGTCGAGCAGCTCCTTCACGAGCGCCTGGGCCTCGTCCATAACAGCTTGAAACTCCTTGGAGCGGTGGGATACTTCGAGGATCGACAGGCCGGTATCAGCGAAGTTCAGCACAGCGTCGGCGGTGTTCTTGATGGTGTACTGGCTCAGAATCGAAGGTCCGGCAAAAAAATTGTGCTTCTTCATCCTTGTAATAATTTAATATGGTTTTTAATCTGATGCGGATGTCGGGCCGCGGGGTGTCACATCGTAACCTCGCGCCCCGGCAGCAAAGGTAATGAAAGTTTGGGAAAGCGCAAGCCGCCGGGCGGAAAATTTCGCGGGGCGGAGCGCGACTTATGACGGGGGCGGGAAAAGGGGCGAAAAAGGCGTGCGATAAGGGGTGGGAAAAGGGGCGAAAAAAGCCGCGCCCGGGGTGGGCGCGGCTTGTTATAGCGGGATGCCGGATTAGCGGCTGATTCGTCGGATTAGCGGGCTACTTTGTAGCTGGCGCGGGGCTTCGCGAGGGAGATTTTACCCTTGGGAGCGGCGTAGGAGGATGCCTCGGCGGCCTGACCCTCGGCGGGGAGGACGATCACGGCGGGCTGGAAGTTAGGCACGTTAGGATCGTTCCAAACCGAGTACCAGGTGCTGCCGGCGTTGCCGGAGATCATCGGGTGGCTGATGGTGATGGTGCGGGTAGCGGCGTCGTAGGTGTCGTTGAGACCGGCGGCGATTACCTGCTCCTTGGTCATCTTCTTGGTAGCGTCATCGGTTGTGGTGTAGTAACCAGCGGCGTTGGCGATGTACTGTTCGGTACCTGCCGAGAAGCCGGAAGCGGTAGGTTCGATGATTACGAAGTTGGGGTCGGTGCAGTCAATAACCACGTTCCAAGGACCTTCGCCGGCCACATCCGTCGACGAGCTACCGTAGGGATAAACACCCGCACGATAGGGGTTCTGGAGACGGAATACACCGGGTTTGGAAGTATTCTCCATAGTGGCAACCTGATAGGTCGGAACAGCTTCGCCCCAGTACTGGGCGATGATACCATCGGAATAGGTAGACTCGCCAAGAGAGCTCCAGCCAAGCGACGAACCGCCGGCAAGCTTGAGGGTCCATTCTTTACCATTCATGAGAGCTTCCTTGTAATTCATAAGACCTACAAAAAGTCCCTCGGAGTTGTTGAAGGTGATAGTTTCACCTGTATAAGTACCATAGGCGTTCTCAAAAAGAGTGTACGGATAGTAACCATCGTCAAGATCAATATTCTCCTGGTTGACAGTAAAGTACATACCATTGTAAATCTTGATGTTTCCGTAGGCCTCCATCTGCGCATCAAAATTCATACAAACACCGGTATCGTACCACTTTACTTTGCCGAGCGAGCCGTTCTTTTCGCAGAAGTACACCTTGTCAGGGTTTTCAGCATTAAGATACAGGTAATTGGGGTCATTGGGATCAAACATGTACCCGGCACCTTTGCCGTCACTGGTGGCGGAATTCAACGCGCCCGGCGCGTTGAGGTAAGGATGCGTTATACGGAAGATACCCTTTTCGGGATGCTTTTCAACGACTACCTCAAGATTAAGCTTGAAGCCTTGGGCACCGCCTATCGAGAGGAACTGGAAAATAGCGTCGTCAACGAGCGTTGAAAGCGCGCCTGTCGCGGGATCATCCATCGAAACCCAGGGAACGTAAGAAACAACGAACTCGTTGGAAGTGATGAAGTAAGGCGTGCTCTCCCCTTCGAGCTTGAAGAGGAAGGAGTAGTCAACCAGCGCGGCAACCTGCGCCATGTCGACCGCATACTTGATAGCACCGGTTGTGGCTCCTTCAGGGAAGATGGGGTCGGTATCGCTGTTGAGCGGGGTGAAGCAGTTGATGGGGGAAACGCCGTCGCCGCTGATGATTTCAACAGCCACATTGGGGTTAAAAGCGCCCCCCGCGTCAGCGCGGTAGATGGGGAAGCTAATCTCGGTGGTGTTCTTCTCCAAGTCAACCTCCTTAGTGTCGGAGATGTTGAAGTAGGCCGGGGGATTCACCACCGCGGGAGCGGGGGTGTACTCCTCATCGTCGCTGCAGGAGGCAAGAGCCAGGGCCACAACGCCGAGAGCCATATATAATTTATTGAATTTCATATTCTTCAGTCTGAAAAAGTTACATTAAAGAACAAGCGAGGCGTTGGGGTCGTCAGCTACCGGCGAGGGGATCGACGAGCCGTTGGTGTTGGTACCGATCTGCGGGTTGCGCTGAACCTCGGCCTGGGGGATGTCGTAAAGGAGCACGGTGTTGGTGGGCTCGATGTTGAACACGACGGAAGAGGTGAAGCCGCCACCGATACGGTTAAGAGGCTTGCGGAGACGCATCATGTCGTAGTACGAGAAACCTTCGCCCCACAGCTCGACACGACGCTGGAACCAGATTTCGTTCTGCAGGTCCTGGAAAGAAGCCGCGGTGAAGTTGTAGCCTGGGTAGCGGAAAGCTTTGACGAAATTAACGAGAGTCTGAGTCCCAGTGGTAACATTCGTGTAGCCCTCGCCCTCAGCCTTGATGAGGAAGAGTTCCTCGATACGCATCAGAGGGTTGTCGATAGCGCCGGAGTTGGTAGCGGGATCGCCGTCGACAGCGCCGATCTTAAGCTGCGCGTAAGCGGGGAAGGGAGCCATACCGTTAGCTTCGGCATTATTGATATAAGAGGAATATTTAGCGGGGAGCGATGGGCGGATGGTCCCGTCACCGCTTATCCACCAACCCTTACGGATGTCATCCACGGGGATACGGTCGTAGAGAGCCTTGTTGACGCAGCGGTAGAAGCCGGCGCCAGCGTAGCCGTTGACGGTCCAACCGGTAACGAACGAAGCGTAGTTAACAACGCCGCGGAACTGCGAGGATGAGATGTCGGAGTAGGTACCCCAGAGCCAAGCCTTGTCGGCGATGTTGTAGAACTGGGGTTCTATGAGAGCATCGCGAGTGTATGGAGTTGCACCCTCGGCCTCGGCCAGGCGGATAGCCTCGGTAGCGTCGGCGGCAGCGGCCGCATACTCAGTTTTGAACAGGTTAGCGCGGGCGCGGAGACCATAGCAGACAGCTTCATTGACGAAAGTCTTAACGATGGCGGCCTCAGCCTGCGACTCACGGTTGTAACCCTCGGCGTCAGCCTCGTGGAGGTACTGAATCGCGGTGGTCAGGTCGCCGATAATCTGATTGTAGAGCTGCTCAGCGGTAGCGCGGGGGCAACCCTCGGCGGGCGCGGTGGTCATGTTCTTCTCGGTGAGGATGGGAACGGTGAGCGCGTTGGGGTTGGCGGCGTAGGTGAACTGGTACATCTGCGCGAGGTTGAAGTAGGCCCACGAGCGGAACGCCAGAGCTTGGCCGCAGAAGTACTTGGTCAGGGGCTCGGTGGGCTCCACGTTGAGGAGTACCGAGTTGGCCGAGTGAATCAGGTTGTAGAAAGTGTACCAGAACTCAAGGTTGAGGAAGTAACGGCCGTTGAAGTCCTCCAGTTCGAGGGCAGGCTGGTACTGCTGGTAGTTACCGAGGTTCGAGGGCATGTCCATGCCTCGGGTGTCGGTGGAAATCATGATCGAGGGGTAGCCGAAGTCGACGTGGACGTTGCCCCAGCCGTTAGCCATAAACGCGGTGACCATCGAGGGGATGGTGGCCACGCTGGCGGCGGCCATCGAGGGATCGTTCTTGATAACCTCGCTTTTCTGTTCCTCGGTGACGATGTTGCTCTTGGGCTCCTGATCCAGGTCGAGACACCCGGTGAAGGCGAAGCCTGAGAGCGCCAGCGCGCAGGACAGATATATATTCGTCTTTTTCATTGTTTCTTGTGGTATCTAATAGTTAAACCCGGATTAGAACACTACCTTCAGACCGCCGGAGATGTTGCGGATGATCGAGTAGTCGCCGGTACCGGCGGAAGCGAAGCCCATACGGGGGTCGAGACCCTTTCGAGCGCTCCAGAGAGCCACGTTGTCGGCAGCGCCGTACACGCGGATGCTCTCGATACCGATCTTCTTGGTCCACTTCGAGGGGAAGGTGTAACCGAGGGTGATGTTGTTAAGCGACAGGTAGTTGGAGGACACCAGGAGGAAAGTGGTTGTCTGGTTGCCGAGGTTGTACTTCTCCATCGAGTTGAGGGCGGGGATGTCGGTGTTACGGTTGGAGGGGGTCCAAGCGTTGAGCATATCCTTATGCCAGTTCTGACCGATCACGTCGCTCTCACCGCCGTAGATGTAACGTCCGTAAGCCTCATCGTAGGTGCGGCCGCCGAGCTGGAAGCTGAAGGCAACCGAGAGATCGACGCCGTAAGCCTGGATGCTGGTGCCGAAGCCGCCGTAGAAGGTGGGAAGCACGTTGCCGGTCTCCTTCATGTTGGTGTCAGCGGCGATGTCATAGTTCTCGGTCTTGTACTCCTTGCCGAGGATGGGGTCGCCGTTGGCGTCGGTGCCGACAGTCTCGCGGGCCCAGAAGAGGGCGGCGCCGTTGTCGGGGTTCACGCCGGCGTAGTCAACCATATAGAAGTTGTAGAGCGAGGAACCCTCTTTGAGGATACGCATGCCGGAAATCATCTGGCCGCCCAGATCGGGGTGGAGCTTGATAATCTTGTTCTTGAGGTAGGTACCGTTGACGTTGATGTTCCAAGTGATGTTCTTGGTGTTGATGGGACGGTAGTTGAGCTCGAACTCAAGACCCGAGTTGCGCATCGAACCAACGTTCATAGGCACGGAGGTGTAACCATTCGAGGGAGCCACGGGCTTCATATAGAGCATATCCTTGGTCTCGCGGAGGAAGTACTCGACGGTACCGGAGAGTTTGCCCTGCCAGAAGCTGAAGTCGATACCGGCATTCCAGGCGTTGGAGGTCTCCCAAGTGAGGTCGGGGTTACCCTTCTGCACGAGCTGGCCGTCGGACCAGGTCTGTGTGCCGGAGATTCCGTAGATGTCGGTATAGTAGTAGCCGTAGGCCATACCGGGGTAGAGGTTGTCGTTACCCTGCTGACCGAAGGAGAACTTCACCTTCAGGAGGTCGAGCCAGGTGGCGGCGGGCTGCATAAACGATTCCTTGGCGGCATCCCAGGCTGCCGACACCGAGAAGAAGTCGCCCCAGCGGTGGTCGGGATGGAAGTGCGAGGAGGCGTCGCGACGGTAGGACACGCTTGCGAAGTAGCGCGAGTCGAAGTCGTAGTTCAAACGGCCGAAGAAGCCGCGGGTCGAGTAGCCAACAGCGGCGCCGGAACCCTTGCGGTTCTCATCGTTGAGGGTGTTGCTGACTGCCCAGTTGTTGGGGTCATAGAGGTGGTAACCGAGGGCGGAAACCGATTCGGAGTTCTGCTCGTAGGTTTCGTAGCCGACCATGATGTCGCCGTGGTGAACGTCGTTGAAGGTGCGGCGGTAGGTGCCGAGGAACTGGAGGTTGAGGCCGCTCAGACGGCGGAATTCCTGGGAGGCGAGACCGCCGTTGGACTTAACCGAGCCGTAGAGGGGCGACATGATGGTGTGCTCGCGGGTGTTGTCGAGGAAGTAACCCACGTTGCCGGTGATGTTGAGGTTCTCGATGGGAGTGATGGTGGCGCCCCACTTGGCGTCGAGCACGTCCATAAGAGTCTCGTTCGTGTCGTAAACGAAGCCCGAAGCGGGATTCGAGCCGGACATAAAGTTACGGTTGGCACCGGGGAAGAAGGTGTTATTGTCACCATAGTCGTAGATGGGGTGACCGGTGGCGCGGTCGGTGAGGACCTTGCCGTTGCCGTCGCGGATGAACATCGGGTAGACGGGGGCGATGTTGTCAACGATGAAGAAGGCGTTCGACACGTTCAGTGTGCCGGAGTCCTGGCCGGTGGGGGCCTTCATATCGACGTGGTTGAACGAGAGCGAGGCGTTTAGCTTGAGCCACTTCTTTGCCTGGTACTCGGCGGTAACGCGCGAGGAGAGGCGGTTGTAGTTCGAGTTCTCGATGATACCTTCGTCGCCGAGGTAACCAACCGAAGCGTAGTAGCGGAAGCGCTCCGTACCGCCGCGAACCGAGAGGTTGTACTCCTGGCGGAGGCCGTGAACGAAGGTGTTGTCATACCAGCTGTCGGGGCGCACCATATTCTGCGAGATAATCTCGCCGGTGTCAGCGTTGCGGGTCACGATTACGTTGCCGAGCTTGGCGTTGGGGTTGAGCTTGCCGTTGGTGCCGACGATCTGCTGGCCGGCGGGCACGTTCCAAATCTGGTAGCCCGAGCCGAAAGCGCTGTAGAGGGCGTTGTTGGCGGCGATGTGGGCTGCCTGGTCGTTGAGGCCCTGGCCCCAAGAGTAGCCGTTGCGGAGAGCGGTGTAAGCCATCTCGGTGTAGAGTTCGGGCGACTTGATCACGTCGTAGCCCTGCACCTGGCGGGAGTTGGAACCCCAGCGGGCGTCGAAGGTAATCACAGCGTCACCCTCGCCACCCTTCTTGGTGGTGATCAGGATCACACCGTTGGCACCGCGGGCACCGTAAAGGGCGGCGGCGGCGGCGTCCTTGAGGACGGTCATCGACTCGATGTCCATGGTGTTGAGCGAGGCGATGTCACCATCGAAGGGCATGCCGTCGACAACGTAGAGAGGCTTCGACGAACCGTTGATCGAGCCGATACCGCGGATGCGGACATCGGGGGAGGTGCCGGGCTGGCCGTTGGTGGTGAGCACCTGCACGCCGGAAACGGTACCGGCGAGAGCCGACACGGCGTCGGTCACGAGGCGCCCCTCGATCTGGTCGGCCTTCACAACGGAAGCCGAACCGGTATATGCTGACTTTTTAGCGGTACCATAGGCGACAACCATCACCTCGTCGAGGTTGGTGGCGCTTTCAGTAAGAGCGACCTTGACACCGTTCTCAGCCTTCACGGTCTGCGGAGCCATGCCGACGTAGGTAACCTGGAGCTGGGTGACCTTTGCGGGGATGGTCAGCGAGAACTGACCGTCGATGTCGGTAGCAGTACCTTGACCGCCCCCCACAGGGTGCACTGTAGCTCCCACGATAGGCTCGTCATCAGCGGCTGACACGACGGTGCCGGTGATGGTGCGTGTCTGGGCGGTCATTGTAACCGCTGCCAGCAGCAGAGCCGTCAGTAATAGAAACAGCTTTTTCATACACTTTTATTTGTTAAACTTATAAATTCTGATGTCCTGAAGCGCCGAAGCGCGATAGAAATGGTTCGAGCGAAATCCGTTTAAAGCCACCCGCGGGGCGGGGTGGGTTGGTTAAAAAATCAAACTTTTAGTTGCCTGAAATCAAAATCTCTTCATCGAATGCGCGAGCAACCGCTTACACAACCGCCGAAAGGCCTCCGCTATTCGGGCGGATTGTCACGTCTAATTGCTACCGCATTGTGCAAAGTTAAAACAAAAAGTCAAAAAAATAAACACTTCAAAAGAAATTTTGCTCGACTTTAAGCAAAAAAATCTTCATGCCGTAAAACATATTTTAAAAGCATAATCGCCGCCAAGTTTGGTTATCAGCGAGTTACGGCGGCGAAGCGATGAATAATTATCCAAAATGCATAATCGCCGCCGCGAGTATGCGTTAATAAAAGTTAAACAGTCGATCGAGAGTGGGTAGACGGAGGGAAAAAGGGGGCGGAAATGAGGCGGGACACGAAGGAGCGCGGGCGGGCGGGACACGAGGTGGAGCCGCTCGCTTACGCTCGCTCCGCCCGACAGCATCCGTCAATATTAAATAAAGTGAAAAAGCGGAGGAGCTTCGCGCAAAATGACCGTCATTAACCAACTTTTTATTACCTTTGCAATTATACTGCCCTGTTTCGCGAGCCTTTTGACACCCGGCGGCGGAGTTTCGGGGCGCCAACCAACGCTATCAACAAACCATTCCTAATAGAAATCAGAATGAAGAACCTCCTTATCTGCGGACTTTTAGCAGCCGGCTGCTGCCTCTCCGCCGGAGCCCAGAGCAAAATCAACGGCCCGGGGCGCCACATGCTTGAAGAGTTCAAGGAGCGCGCCGCCCTCTCCCGCGGCCTCGAAGCTCCCCGGACAATGGTTATCGTGACGCTTGAAAAGGGTGTCACAGCATCAGACATCGCCGCCCTCGGCTACGAGGTGGTTTCGGACTTCGGCGACATGATCATCGCCGCCCTCCCCCTCGACAAAGTGGAGGAGTTTGCCGCCCTCGACGAGGTTTACTCCGTAAGCTTCGGCACCAAGTCGTTCCCGATGCTCAACGTGGCCCGCGCCCAGACGGGTGTCGACGCTATCCAGGCCGGAACCGGCGAGGGCCTCAACGGTGTGTCGTACACCGGCAAGGGGGTTGTCTGCGGCCTGTATGACACGGGTCTCGACCCCAACCACATAGCGTTCAAGAACGCCGACGGTACCTCCCGCGTGAAAGGCGTATATGTACTCCGCGGATACTCCAACGTGCAGACCACTTCCTACACCACTCCCCAGCAGATCGCGTCGTTCACAACCGAGGACGAGAACGAGAGCCACGGCACGCACGTTCTCGGCATCATGGCCGGATCGCAGGGTGTCAACGGCAACTTCGGCATTGCCGAGAACGGCCGCGTGACCCCGGTAACCGACCAGCCCATCCCCTACTACGGCTCGGCAATCGACGCCGAACTCTTAGTGGGTTGCGGCGACTTCTACGACGCCTCGATTCTCGCCGGTGTCGAAAAGATTGTCAACGAGGCCGTGGCCCTCGGCAAACCCGCCGTGGTGAACCTCTCGCTGGGCAACAACCGCGGCTCGCACGACGACAACGACCCCGCCTCCAAGATTCTCGACCGCCTGGGCGAAAAAGCGATCATCTGCATCGCCGCCGGCAACGAGGGTCTCAACAATATGTCGATCTCCGAGCGCATGGGCGGCTTCGGCAAGAAGACCCTCAACACCTTCTTCACCCCCGTGAGCAACGCCACCAGCCAGCTTAGCTACGACGCCCAGTTCTGGAGCAACAACACCGATCCCTTCGAATTCAAAATCGTGCTTTACAGCGCGCTCGAAGGGAAGGTGGTAAAGGAATACACCATCCCCGAAACCGGAGGCAGCCTCACCCTAAGCTCTTCCGACCCCGACTTCGCCGCCAACTATGACGGCACGCTCCGCGTGACAGGCGCGGTTGACCGCGACGCCAACCGCTACTGCGTAACCGTGACCGGCAGCTATCGCCAGATACCCACCGGCGACAACGGCAAGGGGTGGACCATCGGCGCCAACATCACCGCCGGAAGCGCCATGGTGGCAGCCCGAGGCAAAATCGACGCCTATATCAACACATCCCGCAACTACCCGACGATGACCTTCACATCGAACAACCTCGCGGGCTACATCAATGGGTCGCCCAACGGCTCGATCAATGGTATGGGTTGCGGCAAGAACATCCTCTCGGTAGGTGCTTACGTTTCGCGCACTTCCTGGCCGATGGCCAACGGCACTCTCTCATCCTGGACTTCCTCCGGCTCGGTTGGCGAAGTGGCCAACTTCTCGTCGTACGGCACCACCAACGACAACCGCTCCCTCCCCCACTGCGTGGCTCCCGGCTCGCAGATCATCGCCCCCATCAGCTCCTATTATTATAAGAGCATGAAGATGACTCCCACCCAGCTCCCCGCCTATGCCAACCAGGGGAGCAACCTCTATCCATACTTGAATATGGAGGGCACCTCGATGGCAACCCCGTTCGCGGCCGGTGTCGTAGCCCTCTGGCTGGAGGCATGGCCCGAAATGACCATCCAGGAGGTGCAGTCGATCATCGCCATGACCAGCACCGTCGACAACGCCCTGGCTAACGCCCTCAAAGTGCGCTACGGAGCCGGCAAGCTCAACGCCCTCGAAGGCATGAAGAAGGCTATCGCCCACTCCGCTTCGATCAACACCGTGCTCAACGACAAGGCCGACAAGAACCTCATCTACGAGCTTCTCCCCGGCAAGCAGCTTGAGGTGACAGTGCCCGGCATCAACGGCTTCGACGCCGCCCTCTACAACCTGAGCGGCGCGAAGGTGGCTGCCGCCGAAACCTCCGGCGAGGCCCTGACCCTCGACGGCTCGGCCCTCTCGGAAGGTGTGTACGTGCTCTCGGCCAACACTCCCGCAGGACCCGTCAGCAAGAAAATCGTGCTGAAATAAGAAACCTGATTAAGAAACTGTTTAAAATTTTTTCCGACAGATTTTGAGAGCTGTTTTGAGATGATTTTTTCAATTTGAAGAGGGAGCGATGCGGGCATCGTGACCGATGAGAATTGGAAAAAGCGCTCAAAAAAGCCTCAAAATCAGAAGAAATTCACAATGAAAAAATTTTTAAACAGTTTCTAAAAACATCCCCATAAAAAGCGGGGCGCTCCTTAAACCTTGGAGCGCCCCGCTTTGTCATATATATGTACCGCGCCAGACGCGCGGTTCACAACGACAGTCACCTTAACTATATAAGACAATGGACAGAAAACTGAACGTTTCAACAGTGGTCGGCGCCCTACTGATAGGCGCCGGAATCTTCTTTTTAGGACTCTTCATAAAGGGGGGTATCGACAATATGGCTTTCCGCGACAGGGAGGTGACCGTGCGCGGCCTGGCCGAGCGCGAGGTGCCCGCCAACCGCGTGACCTGGCCCATAACCTACAGCGTGGCCGGCAACGAGCTGACGAACGTATACGACCAGGTGACGGCCAACAACAACGCCATCGTAAAGTTCCTCACCTCCAACGGTATCGACAAATCGGAGATAACCATCGCTCCCCCCGACACTTACAACGCTACAACGAACCAGTACGTCTCGCAGAATATCAGCTTCAAATACTCGCTGAGCAACACCATCACGGTAACTTCGTCGAAGGTCGACAAGGTGCGCGCGCTAATCGACCGCTCGACCGAGCTCCTCAAAGCCGGAATACCCGTCTCCAACGGCTACATCGACTATGAGTACACCGCCCTCAACGACATCAAGCCCGAAATGATCGCCGAGGCCACGAAGAATGCCCGCGAGGCCGCCGACCGCTTCGCCGAGGACAGCGGTTCGAAAGTCGGAAAGATGAAGACCGCCAACCAGGGTCAGTTCTCGATTGAGAGCCAGTCGTCGTCGGTGCCCTTTATTAAAAAAGTAAGGGTGGTTTCGACAATCGTTTACTACTTAGAGGACTAAGAAACTGTTTAAACAGATAAGAGCGTTCCAACGCGGCAGTGCCGCTTTGGAACGCTCTTTATTTCAGAAGAATAAGAATCAGAGGAGCAGGGAGGCGTCGCCGTAACTGAGGAAACGGAAGCCGCGGGTGAGGGCGAAGTCGTACATCGGGCGCCAGTCGCCCCCCGTGAAGGCCGACACCAAGAGCAGCAGCGTTGACTGCGGCTGGTGGAAGTTGGTAACCATGCCTTTGACCACCCGGAAGCGGTAGCCTGGGGCGATGATTATGCGGGTCGATGCCAGGAAGGTATCCACCCCCTGTTTTTCAAGCATTTCCGCCAGGGCCAAGAGCGCCTCGGAGGTGGAAAGGTCGGGGAGCGAGGGGTCGTAAGGGGTCCACTGGGGCACCTCGCCGTCCCAACGCCCGGCGGCGGCGAGCCGTCCCGCGTGGTAAAGGCTTTCGAGGGTGCGCACCGAGGTGGTGCCGACGGCTATCACGCGGCGCTCCCCGGCGGCCAGTTCGCGGATAAGCTCCAAAGGCACTGCTATGAACTCGCTGTGCATCAGGTGCTCGCCGATTTTCTCCGACTTGACGGGCTGGAAAGTTCCCGCGCCGACGTGAAGGGTTAGCTCGCGGCGGGGTATGCCGCGGGAGGCAATAGCGTCGAGCACCTCGGGGGTGAAGTGCAACCCGGCGGTCGGAGCGGCCACCGAGCCGTCGATATGCGAGTAAACCGTCTGGTAGTCAGCCGCGTCGGAAGCCTCGGTGGAGCGGTTCAGATAAGGGGGAATCGGAATCTCTCCCGCGGCGGCGATGATGGAGGAGAAGGTCACCTCTGGAGCGTCCCAAGAGAAGCGCACCACCGAGGCGTTCCCCTCGCGGGCCTCGCGCTCGGCCCGGAGCACCAGGTCGGTCCCCTCGACAGTCATCGGCAGCTCAAGCGCGCCACGCTTCCACTTCTTTGAATTACCCACGAAGCAGGTCCAGGAGCAAGAAGCCGTCGAGGCGAAGTTGCGCGCATAGTCGGCGGGCTCGACCGGTTCGAGCACGAAAATCTCAATCGGCGACCCGTTCTCCCCCGCCTTGCGGAAGCGTAGGCGGGCGTTGATCACGCGGGTATTGTTATACACGAGCACCGAATCCTCCGGCAGCAGCGCGGGGAGCTCGGCGAAAACGCGCTCCTCGATGGAGCCGTCGGGGCGGCGCACAAGGAGCTTGCATCGGTCGCGGTCGGCCAGGGGGTGCTTCGCGATCCGCTCGTCGGGGAGCGGGTAGTTGAAATCCTCTATCCTTATGTCGGTTACGCCTGTGGGGAGGTCTGCGCTCATATATTTTGGGTACTTTTAGTCTATATTATCTCTATATTATATATGTATATGGCGCGAAATTACTCATAAATTGTTAAATTTGCATCCAAACAGACAGAATATAACCCGCAATGGCAAAAATAGGAGATACCGTGCGCTTCCTCAGCTCGACAGGGGGAGGCCGCATAGTGAAAATAGAGGGCAACATAGCCCACGTCGAGGAGGAGGACGGTTTCGTAACCCCCGTGCTGATCAAGGAACTGGTGGTCACCACCCCCGCCGGGGCTGAAAACGCCCGCCGCGACTACTTCGGCGGCACGGCCCAGGCCGCGCAGAAATCCGCCGCCGAGAAGCAGAGCAAGTTCGTGCCCACGGCGATGCCCGAGGTGCCGAAACCCGCGCCCGCGGCCGAGACCCCGGGGGGCGACAAACTCAACGTGGTACTCGGGTTCGAGCCGATCGAGCCGAAGCACATCACCACCACCGACTTCGAGGTATACCTCATCAACGACTCGAACTACTACCTTTACTTCACCTTCCTAAGCCGCGCCGACGACGAGGAGGGGTGGACCACCCGCTTCGCCGGGGTGGCCGAGCCAAATATGGAGCTGTTTCTCGAAGAGCTCACCCGCGAGAAGGCCGGGCGACTCGACAGGATATGCGTGCAGTACATCGCCTTCAAGCGCGACAAGGAGTTCGCCCTGAAGGCCCCGGTGGCCATCGAGTACCGGATGGACACCACCAAGTTCTTCAAGCTCCACTGCTTCCGCGAAAATCCCTACTTCGAGGTGCCCGTGATCGCCATCGACGTAGTGAAGAACGACATACCGCAGCGCCCGATGGCCATTGACTCCTCACAGATGGAGGACGCCATGCGCCGCAAGCGCGAGGCCGACCGGCCCCGCCAGCGCCCGGTGAAGAAGCGCCGCCCCGACCCCCGCGACGGCGTGCTGGAGGTCGACCTCCACATCAACGAGCTGCTCGACACCACCGCCGGGCTCTCGACCGCCGACATACTCAACTACCAGATTGATACCTTCCGCCGCACCATGGACGAGCACCTGCGCGACAAAGGGCTGAAAATAGTCTTCATCCACGGCAAGGGGGAAGGGGTGCTCCGCCAGGCCATCAACAAGGAGCTGGCCCACCGCTACAAGGGGCACGACGTGCAGGACGCCTCGTTCCGCGAATACGGCTACGGCGCCACCCAGGTAACCATACGCTGACGGCCATGATATTCTGTTTCAGCGGCACAGGCAACTCGCTGCTCGTGGCCCGGGAGCTATCGCGGCTCCTTGGCCACGGCATCGTGATGCTCGAAAAGGACACCCTTCTCCGCCCCAAGGAACGGCTCTACGAGCTGGGCGAGGGGGAAGACGCGCTGTGGGTGTTCCCGATTTACAGCTGGGGCGTGCCCCCGGTCGTGAGGCGCTTCATGCGCAAAGTGAAACTCAAGACCCCCGCCTCGACGCTGCACTATATGGTGGCTACCTGCGGCGACGACATAGGGCGCGCCGACGACCAGTGGCGCCAGGAAATCGGACGCCGGGGATGGACACCGAGGGGTGCCTTCTCCGTGGAGATGCCCAACACCTACGTCTGCATGAAGGGGTTCGAGGTCGACCCGCCGGAGACCGAGCGGCGCAAACTCGCCGCTATGCCCGCGCGAGTCGCGGAAATTGTCGCGGAGATACGCCGCGGCTTCTCAGAGAGCGACGTCGTGAGGGGTGACTACGCCTGGCTGAAGACCGCCGCCGTCTACCCTCTGTTCCGCGCCTTCTGTATGTCGCCCGCCCAGTTCCGCGCCGACCCGGCCAAATGTTCCGGGTGCGGCGCGTGCGCCAAGGGGTGCCCCCTCGACAACATCGCGATGAAGGATGGGAAGCCCCTGTGGGGCCCGGTGTGCGCCCTATGCCTGCGCTGTTTCCACGGCTGCCCCTCGCAGGCCGTGGACTACGGGAAAGCCACCGAGGGGAAAGCCGCCAAACGGGTCTACAGGTAAACCAAAACCCCTCACGGGGCGTTATAACGACGTATCGCCCCGGCGGCGTACCCCAACCATTACGTTTCAACCCCTTAATTCATCACCGCTCGTGAAACGCTTACCGCGCATATTAGGCAAAACCTTACTCTGGACTGTCTTCGGGATAGTCGGGCTTGTGACACTCGCGGTAGTGCTTCTGTACATCCCCCCGGTGCAGGATTTCGCGACCCGGCAAGCGCTCTCCATGATCAACAAGGGGGGCGATATGAAAATCGGCGTAGG
Source organism: Alistipes timonensis (assembly GCA_023663385.1). Lineage (GTDB taxonomy): Bacteria > Bacteroidota > Bacteroidia > Bacteroidales > Muribaculaceae > UBA7173. Next base: position 27,090 of record JAMPHO010000010.1, read on the forward strand.
CAAACTGCGCCTCCGCTTCCCCCTCCGCATCGCCATCGACTCCGCGAGTCTCGCGACCCCCGGAATGGACATTTTCGCCGGACGCGCCGAGGCTGACATCGCCCTTATGCCGCTGCTGAAAGGTGAAATCAGGGGTGAGCGCATCGAGCTGCGCCGCGCCAGGGTCGATATGGGTGGGCCCGACTCGGCTTTCCAGATGAACGCCGCCCTGAGCTACGCCCGCGTTATCGACGGCGGCTACAACCTCGTGACGCAGAACATCGCCGTTGACCGTCTGCTGGCCGACGGCGCCGATGTGGCCATAACCATCCTCCCCGACACGGTGCCCGAGCCGGAACCGACCGACACCGTCAGCTCGCCGCTCACCATCACGCTGAACCACGGCGTGCTGGAAAACGTGCGCTACCGTATGAGCATCGAGCCTATTATCACCGACTTAGGCGCTTTCATGAGCCGGGCGGTGGTCAACAAGGCATCGTTCGATATGCTCCCCCACCTCATTCACGCCAACGACATCACCGTCGACAGCATCGACGCGAAATATATCTACCCCTCGGCCGCGTACCTCGCCGCGCACCCCGCGCCGGAGGAACCGGCTGACTCGGCTGACTTAGCCGCGTCGCTCCCCTGGACGGTCACCTGCGACAAGGTGCGCCTTATGGCCGGAAACGGGCTTTACGCCGTCGACGGCGCCAAACCCGCCGGACGGAGTTTCGACCTCGACTACATACAGGCGGGCGAAATCCACGTCGCCGTTGACAGCTTCATGAACCGCGGCACCGAGATTAGGGTGCCCATACGCGGCATAAGCGCCCGCGAGCGCTGCGGCGTGCGGGTCAACCTCACCGGCCTTTTCGAAATGGACTCCGCCGCCATGCGGGCCGAGAACATAGCGCTGACCACCGGGGCCTCCCGCGTCAGTCTCGACGCCATGATGGGTATGAACGCCGCGAAGGCCGAGGATATGCCCGCGAGCCTGTGGCTCAAAGCCGACCTCGCCAACGAGGACCTGCGCCGCCTGGCACCCGCCCAGATGGCCGAGATCGTGGATATGCTCCCCCCTTACCAGCCTCTCCTTGCCGAAGCCGACCTCAAAGGGTCCATGGCCGACCTCAACGTGAAGTCGGTGTCGGTGGAAATCCCCCAGCACGCCGGGGTCAAGGCTTCCGGCCAAGTCGCGGGCCTCACCGACCTCAACCGCGCAGTGGGGGATGTTGAGATTTCCGGCTGGATAGCCGACGGCAAATGGGCCAAGCCCCTGCTGCTCGACGCCAAGAGTGGCCGCGGCATAAACATCCCGCCACTGACCATCGAAGGTGACGCCCGCCTCGACCGCGGCGTGATCGACGGCGGCATCACCGCCCACACCGGCAGCGGAAGGCTCGCCCTCGAAGCGCTTTGGAACAACCGCGCCACCGCCTACGACATCGACCTCCGGGCCGACGACTTCCCCGTGCAGACCATCCTCCCCGACCTCGGGCTTAAGGATGTGACAGCCACCATCAACGCCTCGGGCCAGGGATTCGACGTGATGAGCCCCAAAACCGACATCGACGCCAAAATCGACCTCGTGAAGGCCACTTATATGGGCCACGACTACCGCGACGTGACCCTCACGGCCAACCTCGCCGCCGGACACGCCGCCGTCGAGGCCGTGAGCCGCAATCCCTACGCAGCCTTCGACCTCAAGGCCGACGGCGAAATCGGCGCCCTCCCCTACCGCGCCCGCATCGACGGCGACATCACCAACCTCGACCTCAAGGCCCTGGGTATGGCCGACACCGCCACCACCGTGGCCGCGCGCCTCTCGGGCGACGTGAGCTTCGACCCGGCCACCAAGACGCGCCCGATGCTCGCCTCGGCCGACATCGACATAGCCTCGCTCAACTACCACGCCGGCGCGATGAAAATCGACGCCCGCGACATCGGCCTGAAATTCAACGCCGACACCGCCGCGACCGACGCCCGGCTCACCAACCGCGACCTCGCCCTGACTTTCAACTCCGGGGTAAGCCTCGACACCCTATTGGGGCGCTTCACGGCGACCTCCGAGCTGCTTGACCGCTGCGTAAAGCGCCAGCGCCTGGCCGTCGACTCGCTCCAGCGCGCCATGCCCCCCTTCCGGCTCGACCTTACCGCCGGGCAGGACAACGTGCTCAGCAGCCTTCTGGCCGACAGCGACATGGGGTTCCGCTCCGCATCGCTCCGGGCCTCCAACGACTCGCTGATCGCCCTCGACGCGCGGGTGCTCAAATTCCACACCGGCGACACGCGGCTCGACACCATAACCTTCGACATACGCCAGCGAGGCGCTTACCTCACCTACGAGGCCAACGTGAACAACGCCCCCGGCACCTTTGACGCGTTCGCCAAAATCGGCGCCAACGGCTACATCAGCTCCGACCGCGTGGCCCTCCTCTTCAAGCAGCAGAACATACAGGGGGAGACGGGCTACAGCTTCGGCTCGATCATCAATATGCCCGACACCTCTACCGTGGCGCTCCGTTTCGTGCCCTACCACCCCGTGATCGGCTACAAGGACTGGGAGATGAACCGCGACAACATCATCACCTACAACCTCGACACGCACCACATCGACGCCAACCTCTACCTCCACAACGACGTCAGCTCGCTGAAGCTCTTCACCAACCACACCGAGGGGTCCGACTCCACCCAGGAGGCTGTGACGCTGCGCCTGAGCGACATCAAGCTCCAGGACTGGCTCGCCATAAACCCCTTCGCCCCGGCTATGGAGGGTGACCTCTCGGCCGATATGAACTTCTCATGGACCGACAAGAGCCTCGACGGCGCCGGCACCCTCACCCTCGCCGACTTCACTTACGGCAAGCAGCGGGTGGGCACCTTCAACATCGACACCAAGGTGCAGACCGCCGGAGGCATCGTGCGCGCCTCGGCCGATATGTTCATCGACGGGCAGAAATCACTGACCCTCAACGGCAACCTCAACGACTCCACCAAGAGCGACCCCTTCCTGCTCGACCTGCGGGTGATCCACCTCCCGCTAAACATCGCCAACCCCTTCTTAGGGCCCGACGTGGCGAGCCTCTCGGGCACGCTCAAGGGTGAGATGGACGTCACCGGGCAGCTCTCGTCGCCCGTGCTCAACGGCTGGCTTAAATTCGACTCTGCCGCCGTGAAGGTGCCGATGCTCGGCTCTACCTTCAAATTCTCCGACGGAAAGATACCCGTCGACAGCTCCGTTGTGAAATTCGGCAACTACACAATCGGTGGCCTCAACAAGAACCCGCTGGCTATCAACGGCACAGCCGACATTTCCAACTTCGCCGACATACTGCTCGACCTCTCGCTCAACGCCCGGAATATGCAGGTGGTCAACGGCAAGAAGGGGCGCCGCGGAGTCGACGTATACGGCAAGGCGTATATCGACCTCGACGCCTCTGTGAAAGGCTCGACCAGCTTCCTCAACGTCGACGCGGCGCTGAAACTCCTCCCGGGCACCAACGTCACCTACGTCATGCCCGACGCCGTGAACACAATCTCGTCGAGGGGCGAGAACGATATGGTGCGCTTCGTGAACTTCGCCGACACCGCCGCCGTGGCCGCCGCCGACTCGATAGTGAACAAGGGCATGCTCCTCAACCTCGACGCGTCGCTCACCGTATCGTCGGGCACCACCCTCGGCGTGGACCTCTCGGCCGACGGCAAGGACCGCGTGCAGATTCAAGGGGAGGGCACCATAAACTACACCCTCGACTATCTCGGCGACGAGCGCACAACCGGGCGCCTGAACATCAACCAGGGTTACGCCCGCTACTCCCCGCCGATGATTTCCGAGAAGGACTTCACCTTCCGCGAAGGGAGCTATGTGGCCTTCAACGGCGATATGCTCAACCCGGTGCTCAACATCCACGCCGACGACGACCTCCGGGCCAACGTAAACTCCTCGGGCAACTCGCGTATGGTGACCTTCGACATCATACTCAACGTCACCGGCTCGATGGAGCAGATGAACGCCTCCTTCGACCTGGCGTGCGAGGACGACATCACCATCGAGAACGAGCTCAAGAGCATGACCGCCGAGCAGCGCGCCAACCAGGCCATGAACCTGATGATCACCGGCACCTACTCCGGCGCCAACACCAAGACCGTGAGCGGCTCGGCCACCAGCTCGCTTTACTCCTTCCTGGAGTCGCAGATTAACAACTGGGCCGCGTCGACAATCAAGGGTGTCGACCTCTCGTTCGGCATCAACCAGTACGAGAAGACCATCGACGGCAACCAGACCCAGGCTATGACCTACAGCTACCGCGTCAGCAAGTCGCTCTTCGACGACCGCTTCAAAATCGTGGTCGGCGGCAACTACACCACCGACGCCCAGGCCGACGAGAACTTCGCCGAGAACCTCATCGCCGACATCTCGTTCGAGTATATGCTCAACAAGCAGGGCACGATGTATGTGCGTCTGTTCCGCCACACCGGCTACGAGAGTATCCTCGAAGGCGAAATCACCCAGACGGGTGTCGGCTTCGTGTACAAGCGCAAGCTCCACCGCCTGAGCGATATGTTCCGCTTCCTGCGCCGCCGCAAGCCCGCGCCTCTGCCGCTACCCGCCGAAGCTCCCACCGCCGCTCCCGCCGCAGCCGCCACCCAACCCAAACCGACAACCACCACAACAGACACCGCGAAAAAATGAAACTCCGAACACTGAAATCCCTGCTGCCGCTCGCGGGAGCCGTGCTGGTTTTCGCGGCCTGCTCCACCACCTCGCGCCTCCCCGAGGGGGAGGTGCTCTACACCGGCGTGAAGAAAATCGACATCTCCGCCCCCGAGGGGGACAAAGTGCCCGAGTCGGTGAAGTCGCAGCTCAACGGAGCCGTGAGCGTGCCCCCCAACAACGCCATACTCAAATCGCCCAAATACCGCTTCCCATTCCCCATCGGGCTGTGGGTCTGGAACCACTGGAGCGACTCCTGCAAAGGGGTCAAGCGCTGGTTCTACGACCGCCTGGTGTCGGAGCCGGTGCTCATAAGCACCGTGCGCCCCGACGCCCGCACCCATATGGTCGACGAGATACTCGACAACAACGGCTACTTCCGCGGTTCGGCCACCTACGAGACCATCCCCGGGCGCAATCCTAAAACCGCCAAGGTATCGTACACCATACAGACCGGGCCGGCCTACCACGTCGACTCCATAGAGTTCCTCCCCGACACCTGCCGCCTGAACCACTACATCGACTCGCTCGCCCGGCGCGACAACTACCTCAAACCCGGGGTCCGCTACTGCGTAGACTCACTCTCGGCGGCGCGCATTCGCATCACCAACTCGCTGCGCGACAGAGGCTACTACTTCTTCCGCCCCGAGTATATCGAATATCTGGCCGACTCGCTCCAGAAACCGCAGTCGATAAGCATGCGTATGACCCTGGCCTCCAACGTGCCGCCCCATATGCTCAAACGCTACCGCACGGGCAAGGTCACCGTCTACGCCTACCGCAACCAAGGGGGAGGCACGCCCGACACCATAGTCACCGACCACGCCACCCTCATACAGATGATGCCCTCGCGGCTTCGCAAAGGGGTGATCCACGACTGCGTGACCTTCCGCCAGGGGCGCTACTTCGCCGTGAGGAACATGAACAGCACCCAGACCCGCTTCGCCCGCCTGGGGATATTCAACAACATCGACATGGCGGTGGTACCCGACACGGCAGCCGCCGAGCCCACCCTCGATGTGAACATAGCGTGCACGTTCGACACCCCCCTGGAGGCCACCGTCGAACTCAACGCCTCGTCGAAGTCAAACAGCTACATAGGCCCGGGCGTGCTCCTCGGAGTGCAGAACCGCAACCTCTTCGGGGGTGGAGAGCAGCTCGGGGTGACCCTCACCGGCTCCTATGAGTGGCAGACCGGGCGCAACCGCTCGTCGGTATTCAACTCCTACGAGGTGGGGCTCGCCGCCAACCTGAGTTTCCCCAGGATGCTCGCGCCCAACTTCATCAAGCGGCGCAACCGCAACCTCAACTGGACCCGCTTCCAGCTTTCGGCCGACCTGCTCAACCGCCCCCACTACTTCAAGATGGCGCAGTTCAATGCCTCGATAAGCTATGAATGGCAGTCGAGCCGCCACTCGTCGCACTCGCTCACCCCGCTGAAACTGACCTACACCAACCTGATGCAGACCACCCACGCCTTCGACTCGGTGGTTGCCGCCAACCCGGCCATAGCGCTCAGTTTCCGCTCGCAGTACATACCGCAGTTCTCATACACCTACTCCTACGACCGCCAGTTCGACGCCGACAACACCCTCAACTGGACCTTCACCGTACAGGAGGCCGGCAACCTCTTCTGGTGCATATACGAAGCGGCGGGCAAGCACAAGGAGAAGCGCCTGTTCGGCACCCCGTTTTCGCAGTTCGTGAAAGGGTCGACCCAGGTAGTGTTCGGGCGTCGCCTGTGGGGCGACAACTGGATCGTGACCCGCGGTATGGTGGGCGCGGCCCACGCCTACGCCAACTCGTCGGAAGTGCCCTATGCCGAGCAGTTCTACGCCGGAGGCGCCAACTCTGTGCGCGCCTTCCCGGTGCGCTCGATAGGCCCCGGTTCATACCGCCCCCCGAAATGGGTGCGCGACAGCTACTTCGACCAGACAGGTACGTTCAAGTTCGAGCTCAACGTGGAATACCGCTTCCCGATTATAGGTCCCCTGCACGGCGCGGTGTTTATTGACGCGGGCAACGTTTGGCTACTGAAAAAAGACCCCCTCCGCCCCGGCGGAGAGCTCCGCGGGAGCACCTTCCTGCGCGACCTCGCGCTCGGCACCGGCGCCGGACTACGCTTCGACATAGGCATGCTCGTGCTCCGCGGCGACCTCGGCATAGGGATCCACGCGCCCTACGACACCGGCAAGTCGAGCTACTACAATATGACCTCGTTCAAAAACTCGCTCTGCTTCCACCTCGCGATCGGCTACCCGTTCTGATTCATACGGGTCGGTCGAGCGGCGAGGGGGTGTCGGGAGCCTGCGGCTTCGGGCCGCGGGACTTCTTGGCAGACTTGGGTTTTCGGGAGGGATGGGAGCTTTGGGAGGATTGGGAAGATTGGGAAGATTGGGAGGATTGGGAATTTTGGGAGTCAAAGTCCGACCTGTCCGACCCGTCCGACCCGTCCGACGGCCCCAACTGCTCCGGCAGCGGTGTCGCGGCGGGGAGCGGTTCGGGGGCTCCGCAGCGCGAGGCGAGTATCGCGCCCGCGAGGGTAAGCGCGCATAGCGCGGCCAGCATCCAGGTGCCCCTTATTTCGGTACGGGTGGGTTTCATAGCATATGCGTGCGGCGTAAGTGACTTACCATAGGTTGAAGCGGAAGCCTATCGAAGCCTCGGCCGATATGGTGTTGGCTATCAATGTATGCTCGGGGTCGTTGATAATGCCGGTCATGGAGTACCCGGCGACCCCGAAGAACCAGCGCCTCTTATAGTTGTAGACGATGCCGATTTTGAACCTGTTGTTAAGCGAAAAGGTGGTCTCTTTCTCGCCTGGATGGTTGATGTTCCCCTTCCTGACACCCACCACGGGCGACTCCGACACCCCCAGGCACCATCCGCGGTGAAACACCCAGTTGTAGGCGTAGCCGAACTTGATGGCGTAGGTCTGGCTGGACACGCGGTAGTTATGGTCCCAGTCGGTCGGTATCTCCGTGTCGGCCTCCGGGAGCGATGAGAAGTCAAAATGGTAGTCCTCGGCGAAATATGAGAATCCGGCATACATCGAGCCGGAGCTTTTGAGCTGTATTTTCGAGTAGTTGAACGCCGCGGCTTGCGAGTAATGCTTATGGTTGAAAAAGTAGTAAAGATCGACCCCGAGAGCCTTGTTGTTGACCCCCGAGAAATCAAGCTTCACCTTCTTCACCTCGCCGGGCATGCCCATGCGGCGTATGGTGGTGCCTACGTCGTTCTCCACCGTGTAGACCTCGGCTGAGAAAAGCGAGCAGTTGAACTGGAAGTTGAACCGCTTGCGCACCTTGTCGTTGCCGGTGAAGTACTTGCTGACGTTCACGTCGTAGCCCACCGACACCGCCATATACGATAGGTAGAAACCGAGCGAGGTCGAAGGGTCGGAAAGCATCTCCATTCGGTAGCGGTTGTCGAGCCGGAAATCGTATGCATCGGTCCACGACTCGCTCTTGGCCTTTATGTTCCAAGCCTTGCCGGTCGACTCGACATAGGTGGTGTCGTAAGAGTTGAAAGTCCTGTCGCCCCAGCGGTACACGTTGACGCAGAAGCGCGGAAACTTACCCATCGCGGCGATGCTGTCGAGGTCGAAACTGAGCGCCCCGGCCCCGGGAGTGGCCGCGAATAAAGCCGCTAAGAAAAGCAACGCCCGCGCCAGCCGTTGCGAACGGAGGCGGGGCGTTGCTGTATTGTATCGGTTGTTTCTTCCGAAACGATCCATTAACGGCTTGATTTTAGGGAAAGCGCGGCGGCTTCTCGCCGCCCCGGCACGTTGCCCGGATTACTTTTTGGCGGCTTCCTGGTTCTTGCGCGCCTGCTTTAGCACCTTCTGGTTGATTTTAGCGGGGAACTTGTCGCGGAGGGTAGCGACCCACTTCTCTTCGAGATAGTTCTGGTAGTCGCCAGTCACCGCGCCGCGCACGTCGCCGGCATCCTCGGGCTGGAGGATCACGCGGTTCTGATAGGGGAAGTAGTACGCCCAGCGACCCTTGGGCTCGGGCTTCTCGCCACCGAAGGCGATGAAGTCGGTGATGGGGTTCTCACCCTTGGCGGCGAGCACGCGCTCAACCTTGATGTTGTTGCCGAACTCACGGCGGAGCACCAGGCCCACCGAGTCGTTGGCCACCTTGTTGTTCTCCAGATATGCCTTGGCGGCGTCGCGGATGGAGTCGGAGGTGGCGAACACCACGAAGCTCTTCAGGCGGGGCTTGTCCCAGGTGTATTTCGAGCGGTTGGCCTCGAAGAACTTCTCCAGGCCGGCCTTGTCCTCCTTGGCCTTGGACCACACGTTGCGGTCGGAAATCTCGAAGAGGAGCATACCGTCGCGGTACTCGTTGAGGAGGTTGCCGTACTGGGGCTCCTCGCGGGCGAGGTCTTCGCGGGCGGCGTCGAGAACGGCGTTCTCAGCCACCTTGCCAACCAGCGCTTCGAACTGCGCTGCCTGCTGCTCGCCGGTGCCGATGAAGGGATTACCCATTTCGGCCATCACCTCGGAGAGCATGAGGGGCTGCTTGTTGATTTTCGCCATCGGGGTCTCGCTGGCGAGGAATTTGGCGGTAAGAGCGGAGTCGACACCCATATTGGCGGCGATTTCAGCCTTCACGGCGTCAATGGCCTGGCGGTCGAGCTGGAGGCCGTATTTCTTGCTGAGCTGCTCAACGCGGCGCTGGCGGGGGAGCTGGCCGCGCTCATCCTGCGAGATAACTTTCTTAAGCATCGGATGCACGGTTTCGTAGGGGTCGATACCCTTCCCTTCGAGGCGCTTGATGATGTGGTAGCCGTAGGCTGTGGCGAAAGGCTCCGAGATGGCGCCGTCGGCCAGCGAGAAGGCGGTCTTCTCGAACTCGGGCACCATCTGGCCCGAGCCGAACCAATTGAGGCGGCCACCGTTCTTGGCCGAGCCGGGATCCTCGCTCTCGCGGGTGGCAATATCCTCGAAGTCGGCACCGCCGGTGGTCACCAGGGTGTAGATCGAGTCGATTTTGGCCTTCTGGGCGGCAGCGGCGGCGGGATCCATACCCTGGGTGAGCTTGAGGATATGCTCAACGAGCACCTGTCCCTGGGCGGGACGCTCGCCATTGACCTTCACGATGTGGAAGCCGAAGGGGGTGCGTATCACCGGGGAGATTTCGCCAACGTTGGTGGTGTAGGCGGCCTCCTCGAAAGTGTAGGGGAAGCGGGTGGCTGTAATCCAGCCCATATGTCCGCCGTTGCGGGTAACGGAGCGGTCGATGGAGAATTTGCGGGCGAGCTCGGCGAAGTCGCTGCCGCCGAGGATGGCGGTGCGTATCGAGTCGAGGAGCGCGGTCTGGCGGGAATCGGCCACCGGGTTTTCACCGAGCGAAATCATAATGTGGCTCACGTCGCGCTCGGTTTTCATACGCTCGTATTCGGCGCGGAGGAGCGAGTCCTCCACGGCCTGATCCTTGAGGTAAGGCTCCGAAAGGTCGCGGCGGTACCCTTCGAATTCATTCTGGAAGGCCTGGGTCTTGTCGATACCGGCTTCCTTGGCGGCGGCCACCTTCTGCTTGTAGGCCACGAACATGTCGAGATACTCGTCGACCGTCTGCGGCTGGAGCTGCTGGGTGTTGTTCTTATTGTAGAGATACTCAAATTCGCTGAGTTTCACAGGCGTGCCGCCGATAGTCATAAGCTCGGGGTCCTTCGGGCCTTTGGCGAACGCCACCGAGGAGGCGGTCGCCGCGAGGGCTAATGACAGAAACAGTTTGTTCATTGCTATGAGGTTTTGCTAATGCGTTTTTTCACTAACGATATAACGGCGATACGCCCTCTTTATTATATTCCCGCGCAATAAATATAGCGGACGGGCCGCGCCGTATGCTCCGGCGCGGCCCGTCGATAGGGTGTCGCGGTAAGGAATCAGTTGAGGCCGCGCTGGCGTATCACGGCGGCGGGCTCGGGACGGTGGCCGCGGAAGGTCTCGTAGAGCACCATCGGATCCTGCGAACCGCCGCTCTCAAGGATGGTCTTCACCTTGGCCGCGGACTCGGGGTCGAAGGCACCCTTCTCCTTGAAGAGCTCGAAGGCGTCGGCATCGAGCACCTCGGCCCAGAGGTAGGTGTAGTAGCCCGAAGCGTAACCCTCGTCGCCGAAGATATGCTTGAAGTAGGGGGAGCGGTAGCGGAAGGTGAGTTCGGCGGGCATACCGAGCTTCTCGGCAACCTTTGCCTCGAAAGCCTCCACGTCGACGGGGCCGTCGGTCTCGGGGTTGTAGTGGCCCCAGGCGAGGTCGAGCAGCGCGGCTCCGGCGAGTTCGGCGGTCATGAAGCCCATATTGTGCTTCGACGCGGCGTTAATCTGGTTAACGAGCGAGTCGGGGATGAGTTCGCCGGTCTTGTAGTGGTGGGCGTACTCGGCCAGGAGCTCGGGCTGGAATGCCCAGTGCTCGTGGAACTGCGAGGGGAACTCCACGAAGTCGCGGTCGACGTTGGTGCCGCTCTGGCTCTTGAGACGGGCCTTGGAGAGCATGCCGTGGAGGCCGTGGCCGAATTCGTGGAAGGTGGTCTGCACGTCGTCGATGGAGAGCAGCGAGGGGGCGTCGGCCGTCGGGGGCGCGAAGTTACCCACGTTGTAGATGATGGGGCGCTCAACCGAGCCGTCGGCGTTGACCCACGAAGCCTTCAGCTGCTCCATCCAGGCGCCCTGGCGCTTTTCGGGGCGGGTGAAGTAGTCGGTGATGAAGATTGCGACGTGGTTACCCTCGTTGTCGGTAACCTTGTAGGTCTTCACATCCTTATGGTACTTGGGAGCGTCAATCTCCTCGAAGTTCACGCCGTAGAGGCGCTTGGCCATCGCGAAGATACCCTTGCGCACGGAGTCAACGGCGAAGTAGGGGCGCAGGGCGCTCTCATCGAGGGCGTACTTCTGCTGGCGCACCTTCTCGGCGTAGTAGTAATAGTCCCAGGGAGCGATCTTGAAGTCGTTGCCCTCGGCGTTGGCCACGGCCTGCATCTCGGCCACCTCTTCGGCCACCTTCTTCTTGGCGGGCTCGAAAATCTGGGTCAGCAGCGCCTCGGCTGCCTCGGGGGTCTTGGCCATCTTGTCGGCGGTGGCGTAGGCGGCGTAATCCTTGAAACCGAGGAGTTTCGCCTTCTGCGCGCGGGCTTTGAGGATTTCAGCGATCACGGGGCGGTTGTCGTTCTCACCCTGGGTGGCGTTGGTGGTGTAGCCGCGCCACATCTGCTCGCGGAGCGAGCGGTTGGCGGCATACTGGAGCACTGCCAGACGCGAGGGAGCGTGGAGGGTGAACACCCACTTCCCCTCCTTGCCGCGGGCCTTTGCCTCGGCGGCGGCGTTCTCGACGGTGTTGGCGGGGATACCTGCCAGGTCGGCCTCGTTGTCAACAACGATTTCGAAGGTGTTGTTGGCGTTGAGGAGGTTCTTGTTGAACTTCAGGTAGAGGTTCGCGAGGGTGTTGTTGATTTTCTTGAGTTCCTCCTTCTGCTCGGGGTTGAGGAGGGCGCCGGAGCGCACGAAGTCGTTGTAGGTCTGCTCGATGGCGCGACGCTCGTCGAGGGGCTGGTTGACGGTGTCGATGTTGTTGTACAGCACCTTGACGCGCTCGAAGAGGGCGTCGTTCATCATCAGCTCGTCGGTGAAGGCGGTGTAGCGGGGGTAGAGTTCCTCCGAAACGGCCTGGAGCTCGGGGGTGGAGTGGGCCTCGGTGAGCGACGCGAGAACACTCATGACGCGCTCAAGCGTCGGGCTGAGGCAGTCCATGGGGAGCATGGTGTTCTCGAAAGTCGGAGCCTCGGGGTTGGCCACGATGGAGTCGATCGAGGCTCTGGCCTCGGCGATGCCGGCGTCGAAGGCCGGAACGTAGTCTTCGATCTGAATCTCCTCGAAGGGGGGGATTCCGTACTCGTTGGCATAGGACTGCATGAAGGGGTTCTGGCGCTCGTGTCCGCACGAGGCGCTCCCCAGTCCGATAGCCGACGCGGCGGCGGCCGCGCAGATGCTCATAATGATTGGCTTCATAGTTAATGGGTTATGATTAAATCGGTGAATTATTTCATCAGGAATGTCGCGAGCACCGGGTAGTGGTCCGACTCGGGGCAGTCGCCCCTCCCGCAGTCAATCGCCTCCATATCGCCGCGGTAAAGTATGTGGTCGATATGGAAGTAGAAACGGTCGGAGTGGAAAGTGATCATCGGGCCGTTGGCGGCGTCGTTGAAGGCGTTGCGGAAGTCGTCGCCCGCGATCTGCCGTATGGCGTAGCATCCGGGGATGTCGTTGAAGTCGCCCGCCACGATCACGTTGGGAACCCCGATGGAGTCAATCGCATGGCGCAGGGTGCGGGCCTGCCGGGCGCGGTAACGCATAGCCAGCGCCACCTTGCTGAAGAGGGTGTTGCGGGCGGCGATCACCTTACCCTTGCTCCCCTCCCCCTCGGTGAGTTCGAGGTAGAGGTCCTTGTCCTGCCGGCTGAGGCCGATTGATTGCAGGTGCACGTCGACCACGAGAGTCTCCATGCCCCGGATGTCGATTATCGCCGCCGACCACTCCGAGAAGCCGTTGGCCTCGGGGAGCGCCACGCGGCGCATCGGGAATTTCGAGAATATCATGCAGCGATGCTCGCCATAGGTGCCCCTGGGACCCTCGGCGAACAGGCGGTGGGGGTACACGGTGTTTAGCGTGTCGACCATCCGCTGTGAGAAACCGAGATAGAGGTTCTCCTTCACATCGACGAACTCCTGGGTGAGCACGATGTCGGCCCCGCTGTGGATTATGTAGTCAGCTATTTTGTTGGGCGATGAGTCTTTGGTGAGCGTTCCCGCGGCGCGGCGTTGCTCCCGCTCTACGTCGACGAGGGCGGCGGTGTTGAACGTCAGCAGGGTGAACACCTTGGCGGAGTCCTGGTCGGTGACTTTCTTTTTCACGAGGTTCACCGGCGCGTAGTTGGCTATCGGCCCCAGGGAGCACGCGAGGGCCAGGGCGGGCACCGCGGCCAGCCACCGCTGGCGCAGCAGCAGGTCGGCGATCACGAGCGCCACGGCTCCGCCGAACCAGAAGGGGAACGTCATGGAGAACAGGGCCGGGAGGGTCGACACCTCCGGGGCTACCTTTCCGCCATAAGCGGCGCAAAGTATCCCGAGAGCCACACCCAGGTTGAGGATGAGGCCCGCGGCAATAAGTAGTCGCTTGGTCCAGATTCCCATATTCGGTCGGTTCAGTTATGCCGCGAGCGGCTGATGGTGAGTTCGTAGAGGTGGCGTTGCTCGGCGGGTGTCAGCGCCTCGTAGCCTCCGGCGTTGGCCTTTGCCACCAGCGCGGCGTATTCGTCGGCGACAGGGGTCGGCGCGGGTTCCGCTCCGGAGGGGCGGGCTTTGGCCAGATGCCTCCACCACAGGGCGGCGGCCACGCCCGACAGCAGTCCGCCCGCGTGGGCCATGGCCTCGGGTATCGAGCAGAAGAAGAACGCCAGAAGCGCCAGGGGCACTATGCGGCGCAGTTCAAGTTCCCCCATATACGCGAGCTTCACCATCCGTCCGGGCGACATTATGCCCGCGGCCACCGTGAGGGCTATCACCGGGCCGGAGGCTCCGGCGAGCGGTTCGCCCGAGGCGAAGGGGGTAAGCGAGCATAGCAGGAACATGGCGGCGGCGACGACACCCCCGGCCATATACAGGGCGAGCACGCGGCGGGCGCCGACGTCGGCCCCGAGCAGGGTGCCGAAGCCCCCGAGCCACAGCATATTGACCAGCAGATGGCGGAAGTCGCACTGGGTGAACATATATGTCAGCACCGTCCACGGGCGCCCGGCCACCCCCGCGAAATCCGACGGGAGCAGCAGCCCGGCCACGGCGGCATCGAAATCGACCCCCGCGGCGGGGGCTACGAGCCACAGCAGTTTAAGGCCGAGGTACACCAGGGCGTTTATTATTACGAGGCGCTGAATCATCAGTAGCTTGTCAGAAATGGTACGGTCCCCCGATCACACCCTTCTTGCGCCAGTAGAGCAGTATGGCGAGCCCGAAGAGCATGCCGCCGAGGTGGGCGAAATGGGCCACGGTGTCGGCCTGGTTGTTATACACGCCGAGCACCAGCTCGATGGCGGCGTAAATCAGCACGAAGGTGCGGGCTTTGAGCGTCACAGGAGGGAAGAGGAGCGACAGCCGGGCCTGCGGGAACATAAACCCGAAGGCGAGCAGGATGCCGAACACGGCGCCCGAGGCTCCGATAGTCGGGGTATGGAAAAGCTGGTAGAGTATCCCAACCTCGGCGTAGGTAGGCACCACGCCTATCTCATACAGCTGGTTGTACATCACCTGGGAGTGCGACAGCAACTCCTTGACAACCCCGGGGTTGGGGAACATCGATGCGTAATGCGCGATCATGCCGGCGAACACACCCTCCTGCACCAGCGCCGCGCCAAGGCCGCACGAAACGTAGTAGAACAGGAACTTCGGGGAGCCGAGCACCCGCTCCATGGTCATACCGAACATCCACAGGGCGAACATATTGAAGAACAGGTGCATGAAGTTCGCGTGGATAAACATATAGGTGATCAGCTGCGAGGGCACGAACTGGTCGGAGGTGAAGTAGTACAGCGCCCCGTACTGCTCCAGGAAGCCGCTCACCGGGCGCACGATACCCATCGCCAACCATATAATCACATTGATAATCAACAGATTTTTCGTTACCGGGGGTATCTGGTCAAATAAGTTTCTGAAATTCATTGTCGCGAACTTTTCACATATCGCCCGGCGCTGCGGCCCGGCCAAGATTTTTCTGATGGTTTACTCAAAACGCAAATTTACAACATTTTTCCGACTCAAAATCCATCCGCTTAGTTAAAGGAGGTGAACGCCGGGGCGCGGAATGGCCAAAAGCCTGCCGGGGACTCCGCGCGGCAGCGTGTACCGCGCGGAATCCCCGGCTGTGTATGCGGGCAGTGCGCCAAGCGTCAGCTCCCAGCGGCCTGGCGGCGGAAATTCAGGTCCTTATGGCCGATCTCGCACGACATCATATCGCCGTCGATGCGTATGTCGTCAATCTCGTCGACGTTGAAGAACACCTCCTGCGCGGCGCGGTTGATCTGCTGCTGGGCCAGCCTCAGTGCCCCGGGACGGAGCGCCTCCAGCGAGGAGCCGCTGTTGCCGTCGATAATGTCGTAGCTGAGCTTCACGGCCTCGGGGTCAACCGAAATCGAGAGGGAGGTCGCGTCGAGGTTGAGATTGACCTCGTCGTCGTCCTTGACGTTGTACACGCCGGTGATCACAGCCGTGCCCGACGCGGTGATAGTCAGCGGGGTTACTATCGAGTCGTTGGCCTGGATCGTGTTGTCGACGGTGATCAGGGCCGTCATAGTCACGGTGCCCTGGGTCTCGTCGGCGGTGCGGCTGAAGTCCATCACCCGCACCAGCGAGGCGCGGGCGGCGCCGGTGTTGACCAGCAGTTCGGGAGTCGAGGACCATTCCCCCTGCAACTCTTTGGCGAGCTTCGATTTCGAATCGCAGCCGGCGAGGGCCGCGGCGCCCATCAGGGCCAGGGCTAATAAAGCGGTATTTTTCATATTTTTATCCTTTGTGTTATAAAAATATAACGCCGCCGGGGCGTAATCGTTCACCACCGGGCCCGATACGCTGCCCCGGGCCACAATTTTCGCGACATTTTTCCGCCGCCCCATCGCTCGCAACCAATTTTTTTATAACTTTGTGGTTAACTTGCGCCCGTCGCAAACCTGATAAACTTCACTTACCTAATAATACCCAAAAAAGCAATGAGCAAACCTTATGTTGTCGGTATCGACATAGGCGGTACCAACACCGTCTTCGGCATAGTTGACGCCCGCGGCGTCGTTCTTGCCAGCTCCTCCATCAAAACACGCAAACACGCCACCGTCGAAGCCTACATCGACGAGCTCAACACCGAGCTCACCAAGCTGATGGAAGCCAACGACGCCGTCGGCAAAATCTACGGCATCGGCATCGGCGCCCCCAACGCCAACTACTACACCGGCGTGATCGAGCAGGGCGTGAACCTCCCCTGGCCCACCCCCATACCCCTGGCGCAGCTCGTGCAGGAAAAGACCGGCATACCCGTGGCCGTGACCAACGACGCCAACGCCGCCGCCATCGGCGAGATGACCTACGGCGCGGCCCGCGGCATCAAGGACTTCATAATGATAACCCTCGGCACAGGCGTAGGCTCCGGCATCGTGATCAACGGGCAGCTCGTCTACGGCCACGACGGCTTTGCCGGCGAGCTCGGCCATGTGATCGTGCGCCGCAACAACGGCCGCCTCTGCAACTGCGGCCGCCGCGGATGTCTCGAAACCTACTGCTCGGCTACCGGCGTGGCACAGAGCGCCCGCGAGTTCCTCGAAGCGCGCCCCAACGAGCCGTCGCTGCTGCGCAACATCCCCATCGACCAGATTACCTCCAAGGACGTTTATGACGCCGCCATCTCGGGCGACAAGATCGCGAAGGACATCTTCGAGTTCACCGGCGAGATTCTCGGCGAGGCGCTTGCCGACTTCACCGTGTTCTCCGCCCCCGAGGCGTTCGTGCTCTTCGGCGGCCTGGCCAAGAGCGGCGACATGCTCATGAAGCCTATGCTCAACGCCATGGAGAAGAATATGCTCGGCATCTGGAAGGGGAAAGTCAAGGTGCTCCCCTCCGAACTCAAGGAAGCTGACGCCGCCGTGCTCGGCGCATCGGCCCTCGGCTGGGAGGCCAAGCCC
>JAMPHO010000011.1:0-12345 GCA_023663385.1 Alistipes timonensis
CGGGGGAGGGAGCGCCGACGGCAGGGCGCGCCGGGGTCGCTTCCGAGGCGCTGGCCTCGGAGGTTTTGGAGCCGCCGCAGCCCGCGAGGGCGATGAGGAGCGGCGCTATGGCGCAGAGGAGTTTTCCCATAATCGACAAAGTTAATTAATTATCGCGGAAAAGCCAAACGGGAGGCGCTGGCGCGCCCCGGCAGCAAGCTGCCGGCACCGGGGACAAAAGCCTGCGGGGCGAGGGGCTTCGCTGCCTTCGCTCGGCTTCCGCCTCGCGCACCTCGCGGGTGGAGGAGGGCGGAAGCGGGAGAGAGCGGGGGGAAGCGGGAGAAGCTCGGCTTTCGCCTCGCCACAGTGGCGAGGCGAAAGGGCGAGGAGGGGGGAGGGGATTAAGGGAGGAGGACGCGGCGGGTGTGGTCGCGGACGGTGATGAGGAGGAGGCCGGTGCCGGTCGCGGAGCGGGGGAGGGAGTGGGGGCCGGCGGGGAGGGTGCCGGAGAAGCGGAGGGTGCCGTCGAGGGTGTAGATGGTGAAGTGGTTGTCGGCGGGGGCCTCGTTTTCAATCAGGAGCTCGCCGCCGCGGGTGTAGGCGTCCCAGGTGTGGTACTCGGCGGCGGGGTCCTCCAGGCGCTCTTCGAGCGAAGAGGGCTGGAAGTCGGTGAGGGCGAGGTCGTCGATCATGCATCGGCCTCCGGCCACGGCTTCGAGCTTCACGCGGCAGCGGTTGCCGGCGATGTTGGCGGGCACGCGGTATTCCTGGTAGGTGTTGGCGTCGGTCTGGTGGAGCACGTCGACGCGTCCGGCCTCGCGCCAGGTGGCGCCGGAGTCGTCGCTGACGGATACCACGAAGGTGACGTTGTTGGTGTCGCCGCCCCATACTCTGCCCCAGAAGATCACGGAGCCGATGCCGCGGGGTTTGTCGTCGAGCATGGCGAGGTAGCGGGTGTTATTGTCCTTGTTGAAGCGCGCGGCGAAGGAGCCGGAGTGGCTGGGGTCGGTGGCGGCGCCGAGGTACACACCTTCGGCATCCCAGAGGGAGGCGTTGCCCTGGTAGGTGGTGTGGCCGTAGGTCGAGGCGGAGGGCTTGGCCTCGAAGTCCTCGACGAAGGTTGCCGCGGCGGCGGAAATTAGGCCGCTGACGGTAACGTCGTCGTCGCGGAAGTTGTCGGCGGTGATGACTATGGAGGAGGTGAATTCACCCTCATTGTTGCCGAAGAGGCGGAGGTAGAAGCGGTCCTCGCCCGGGGCGAGGGTCACGGATGCGCCCCAGTCGGCCTTGTCCTTGCTGAGTTGGAAGGGTGCGGCCACGGTGAAGGTGACATTGCCGGGGATGTTCTCGATGTCGGCCAGGAGTTCGGCGGGTTCGGAGGGGGTACCGGGGGTGGAGCGGAAGTACCATTCGCCGTCGAAGAGGATGCCCACGGAGGGGGTGGGGGCCGGGGTGGTTACGGCGACCTTGTCGGAAACGAGGGTCGGGGAGGCGATCCAGAGGGAGTAGGCCGTTTCGGGTTCGAGGCCCGAGATTTCGGCGGTCTCATCGGCGGCGTTTACCTGGCGGGGGTAGCCCTGGACGGGGTTGCCGGAGTCGGCTCGGACGATGTGGAGGGTGTAGGCGGTGCCGGGGAGGTCGATGTCGCTCCAGGCCACGGTGAGGGAGTTTTCGGAAATCTCGGTGACGCGGGGCGCGGGGAGGCCGTCGACGGCTGAGCCTGAGAGGGCCACGGAGGCCGCGGCGTCGCCGGAGCGGAGGGTGAGGGTGCCGGTGAAGGAGCCCGCGGCGGCGGGGGTGAGGGTCACGGTGACAGAGGCGCCGCGGTTGGCGTTGTCGGCGGTGATGTAGGCCGGGTTGGCCGAGAAGCCGTTGCCGCTGACGGTGACGGCGACATTATCCTTGAGGGCCGCACCGCGGACCTCGACGGTCGCCGAGCGGGGGACGCCGGGGGCGGAAATCCCGAGGTCGAGGGTCGCGCCGGTCGCGGGGAGGATGAACGCGGGCTGGTTTCCGGCGCCCTCATGCCAGGGGAGACCCTGCTTGTCGCCCCAGATGTATTCGGCCATCTCGGGGTTGTCGATGAAGGGGTTGCGGTTGTTCTGATGCTTCTGCACGGCGTCGTTGCGCGAGCGCTCCTTCTCGCTCACGGGGTCCTGGCGGTGCCATTTGAGCAGGAGGTTGATGGCCCAGGTGGAGTAGGCCGGGTAATTGTTTCCGGCGAGCATCGGGGAGCTCCAGGTTGATATTCTGGAGTTATAGGCCGCCGCCATATAGAAATATGAGCGGGCGAAGTCACCCTTGTATTCGTCGACCGGCTCGAACACCTTTCCGCTGTAGCCGGGGAAGGTCGAGGAGCCGAGTTTGCCGAGAGCCTTCACCGAGCCGTTGGAGGGTAGGGTCTCGCCGTTGGCGCACTCGCCGTAGGGGTAGTTCAGTCGCTGGCCGTTTACCTTGCCGTCGGTGGGGTATATGTGGAACGCGTCGGAGACCATCGGCGATTTGTCGTCGAACCAGCTTTTGGGGAAAGAGTGCTCGCGGTTGTAGCAGTCGCCCACATATTTGTAGTTGCCGCACTGCGCGGTGCCGAATTTCCAGCGCTTCGTGGAGTACATATCCCAGATGGTGCCATCCTCGGGGCGCACATCGGAGGTTTTGTATACATTCCAGAGACCGTCGTATCCGACGTTCTTGTGGTTTCCAACTACCGCTTCGAGTTGCTGCAGGAGGGCGCGGCCCGATTTTCCTTCACAGGAAGCGTAGTAGCCTTGGGGAGCATCGGCCGAGGCGCTGAGCGCCGCGGCCGATACCATCGCGATAGAGATAACGCGTAAGTTCTTCATCGGTAGTTTTGTAAATAATTGACCGGTAATGGGTTATTTTTCTGTTAGAACCACGATCGGGACCGAGGCGGCGGCGTAGCGGAGGCCACTGTGGAGGTACGCGGTCGCGGTGTAAACGCCGTCGGGCACCCGCTTGCCGTCGGAGCCGTTGAGGTCCCAGCGGAAGGGGAAGGAGGCGGCGGGGTGGTGGGCCACGGTGTTGCCGTCGAGGTCGGTGACCACCAGTCGGCACTCCGGGGTGTCGGCGAAGTCATGTTCGAGGTCGATGTCGGCCCCCTCGACGGCGGTAGCCTGGCGGGTGGAGAGGATGGCCTTGGCCGGGGAGCTTACGACGGTGAAGTTCACCGAGCGGGATGCTTCGCCCCCGGCGTTGCCGCGGGCAGTGAGCGTCAGTCGGTGAGGGCCGTCGACCAGCCCGCTGACGGGGAGTGCCAGCGAAGCCTCGCCGTCGGAGTCGGTGGATAGCCAGGCGGCTGCTCCGGCGATGTTTTTCGAGTCGTCGAGGTTCACCGTCAGCGACTTGCCGAAGAGTGAGCTGACGCCGATAACGCCCGAGGGGTCGGAAATCGAGGCGCGGAGAGTGAAGTCGGGTCCGGTAACCTGGCCCGAAACGAAGTCGGGGGAGTCGATGTACAGCTCCGAGATCACCGGGGGCTGAGGCTCGGGGAGGAGGTTGGGGTCGGTGTCGACAACGCGGAGGCGGTCGAAGGCGCCGTTGGCATGCTCAAAGCCGTTGTCGCTCATCGCGTAGAGCGAGACGGTGTTGGAGCCTCCGGGGCGCGCCGGCATCGGGAGCGTGGCTTCGGTCGAGAACTTACCGTTCTTCACCGGGGCCTTGATGTTGAGAATCGGGTATTGGTCGGTCGCGATGGTGAGGGGGATGGGGCGGTTGCTCACATCCTTCACGTCGCGGGGTGAGTCGTACACCATAATAATAGCCTCGCCCGAGAAGGAGGGGTCAACCCCGCCGTCGGCTCCGAGAATCTCACCTTCGAGCGTGATGGGGCGCAGGGGTTCGACCTCGATGGTGCCGGAGGCGGCTGGAGCGCCGTTGACGGCAGCGAGGCGCGCCGAATGGGTCGGGGCGTAGGTCGGAATCTCCGGGTCGCCCACGAAAGTGTACGAGCGGGTGTTGAGAATCAGGGCCGAGTCGATGGCGAGGACGGTTGTGGAGCCGGGGTTGGCGGCGTCGAACTCCTCCTGTTTTATGCGGTTGCGCTCGGCCTGGAGGTCGGCGTTGGAGTTGACGGCCTGGCGGAAAATCTCGCCAAGGGTGGTGTTGGGCTCGGCAGCGAAGTATTTGCGGGTCACGGCCTCGACGATGTCGAAGTTATAGTTCATATACACCTCGCGCTGGGCGCCGATTACCCCGATCGAGCCGCCGTTCTTGTTGATGAACATCCAGGCGCCCACGCAGTCGGGCGATAGGTCGATCGAGAGGGGGGAGCAGGTGCCGAGCACCGTGAGCGGTGGCACGGGGTAGAACGTGTTTTTGGCCAGCACCGAGCTCCAGAGGCCGCTGGCGCCGAAGCCGCCCGACGAGCCGTGGCCGAAGTAGGCCATGAAGCAGGTGCCCTCCTGGAGTGTCGAGGCCACGAAGTCGTGGTAGTGGGTCGCGCCGTCGTTGGTGTGGGGGTAAAGGTCGTCGTAAGCCTTGTAGAGCATCGTTGAGGGCTTCTCCTGGCCAACGATTTTGGCAAGCGACTCGGCCTGGGACACGAAGTTGTTGTCGTTGTCGGAGTCGGCCATCAGCAGCGCGCGGTTGGTTGAGCCTGTCGAGGGGGGATTGGTGAGGTAGCGCTCGATTTTGTCGACCATATCGTTGGCCTGCTCGGCGTTCTGCGCCGGGAGTCGGCCAACGGCGATGTCCATTTTGGGCCAAACGGCGTTGTCGATCGAGAAGTCGTCGCAGAGGATGCCGTAGAAAATGTCGGAGGCGTAGCTCAGCGAGTGGTTGCCGCCGATGGAGAGGTGGGGGCACTCATAGATAGGCACATAGCGGTCGCGCCACCCCTGCTCGCGTATGGCGAGCCCGCGGTTGTCGGACGAGGCGTAGCCCATGAGCAGAATCGAGCGGAACTTTCCGGGGCCGCGGTCGAGGAGCATGCGTGCGAAGCGGCGTATGGCCTCGTGGGTGCGGGTGCCGGAGGCAAATTCGTTGAACACGTCGTCCTGGCACACGGCAACCGCGTCGGTGCCGCGGAGCGAGCGGTGTATTTCGGCCAGGCGCTCAGCCTGGGGCATGAACTCGCTGGCGGCGACGATGAGCATTTCCGGGGCCTCCATGGCGTGGAGGTTCGAGTTGCCGACCACGCCGGCGAAGCGCACCTTGTTGAGGGTCAGCGCGGGGTCGAACACTATGAAAGCCGGGGAAGTGCCGTCGGGGGCGGTGCCAATGCGGCCGAGGGTCACGGCGTCGGGAGCTCCCGGCTCGGAGGAGGAGGCGCCGCGGATGAGTCGGCGGGGCGCCACGGGGTCGGTCACGTCCCACACGGCGAGGGACTCGGATGCCCCTTCGAGGGGTAGCTGCTGGGCGGGGTCGGAGAGTGAAGTGAAGGTTACCATCTGCTGCGCCACGGGCTGCGAGAAGTCGGAGGAGCGGAGGTAGGTGAGGGCGAAGTAGTCGACCGCGCCGTACTGGAGTTCGGGAGTTACGGCCGCGGGGTTGCTCCCCGCGTAGAGCTTGAGTGAGTAAACGCCGTCGTCGGCCAGGCGGGAGTTCTCCATGCCGAAAAACTGGAGCTCGCGGTAGTTCTGGAGCACCTGGTCGGCGACCCTCGACTTGGTGGCGACGGTGGTACCCGAGGGGAGGCGCCAGTTGACGGTCACAACCGAGAGCGATTTGGTGGCCATGGCCCCGGCGAAGTGAATGCCCCGGTTATAGTCCTGGCTGATAGAGGTTCCGGCATAGCGGTAGCCGGGGAGTGTGATGTCGAAAGTCTGCGGGCCGGTCTCCTTGAGGTCGTCGCCGAAGAAGCGGGCGCCGAGGTTGCCATAGCGCCCCTTGTCGAACGAGCGGTAGGTGAAACCCCAGGTGGTGTTGGCCAGCGAGGGGGCCGCGGAGGCGTCGGCTCGGGGCACGTCGGCGGGGCGGGCCGGGTCGAGGGCCTCGGTGAGGAAGTAAGATCCGGTTTCGGAGTAGTAGTTGCGCACGAGCGACGGCTTCCAGCGGCCTCGTCCGGCGGAGAGGCTCTCGCGCCAGGGGCGGAAGCGCGCCCCGGCCTCGCCGTAGAAGATGAGTTTGCCGTTCACCACCTCGGAGGGTACCGGGGCGATGGCGTCGGGTATGGCGTCGTCGAACTGCTGGCGGCCGAGCATCGCGCCACCGAAGCCGCACACGGCAACTTTCGAGGGGTCGTCGAAGCCCATCGCGGCGAGTTCGTCGGCGGTGATTTCCTGCATGCCGGTGGCGGTGACCTCGATTTTCACCCATCGGCCCGACGCGAGGGGGGTCGAGCGGGAGAAATAGGAGGGGGAGAGGGCGTTGGCGCCGAGGGTGGAGAGGGCGGCGGCAGCGGCCAGTATTATGGCGCGTAATATATCAGACATTTTAAGTTGCTTAGCTTTTACTTTTTCCAAACTCTAAACGATTGGAGGGGCGCGTTTATTGCGCCCGCGCGCTTATTTGACGCGTGCGCGGAGTTGCGGCTTGCCGTCGGGGGGGCAGGTCGCGGGGGGCAGAATCGAGGCGGCGATGTCGAGGCCGATGGCCGCGGGGAACGCGGCGGGGAACATCGCTGGGATTATGAGGTCGCCGCTCTTCAGGGTTACGGAGCGGCTGATGAGCGCCAGGGTTTCCGCGGCGCGGAGGTCGCTGAGGGTGAAGGGGATGGGTGCCGCGCCCTTTACGGCGAGGATGGCTTCAAGCCCTTCGGGGAGGGGGGTGAAGAGGCCCGGGGTAATCGCGCCGTCGAAAATGGGGAGAAAGGGGGGCCGGGGGGAGGCGGGCGGGAGCTCGGCTTTCGCCTCGCCACAGTGGCGAGGCGAAGCGAGGGGGGCTTCCGGCACGGCGGGGCGGAGGATGGCGGCGAGGGAGAGGGCGTCGATGTAGCGGTGGGCGAAGCGGGGCTCGATCCATTTGCCGAGGCGGCTTACGCGGATCACCGGGGCCAGGCGCAGCTCCCACCCTTCGCGGGCGAAGTCGGGGAGGAAGCAGGGGAAGCCGGGGCGCACCAGCGCGGAGTCGGCCCCGAGGGTTAGGGGCAGGATGTCGGGTCGGGGGGCCGCGTCGGCGGCGAGGGCGTCGTCCCAGGCGCCGTCCCATCGGTCCAGCGGGCGGTCGACTATGAGGATTTTCATTGGTTGGCGCTGTCCTCCATGCGGTTATACATAACGGCGAGGTGGGCGTAGATGGAGGTGTTTGTGAGGACTACGCCCTCCGGGGCGCTCAGGCGGAAGGGTGTGAAGTTCCAGAGGGCTTTCACCCCGGCCTCGGTGAGGAGGTCGGCGGCGCTCTGGGCGTGCTCGACGGGCACGGTGATGATGCCCACGGTGGCGCCTTCGCGGCGCACTACCGACGCGAGGTCGGCCAGGGGGTAGACGGGGATTCCGGCGCACTCCTTTCCGGCCAGCGCGGGGTTTGTGTCGAAGGCGGCCACGATGTTGAGGCCGTAGCGGTTGAGGCCGGAGTCCTGCATGAGGGCGCCGCCGAGGCTACCGGCGCCAACGACCACGGCGCGGTGCGAGCGCCTGAACCCGAGGAACTCTTCGAGCTTGTGCTCCAGGAGGGGCACCTCGTAGCCGATGCGCGTTTTCCCCCTGATATTAAGGAATGAGAGGTCTTTGGCGATCTGCGAGGCGTCGACTTTGAGCTCGCGGGATATTTGAGTGGAGCTGACGAACTCATCGCCCCTCTCGCGGAGAAGGGTGACGTAAGCCAGATACCAGGGGAGCCTTCTGAGGGCCGGTTCCGGGATTAGGTCGCGTTGAACGTCAGACATGGTCGGGTTTAGTGCAATCTTGGTTGCGCGAAGTTACGAAAAAATCCTCAAATGGGGCGCGGCGGGGTGTTTTTAGGCGGAAAAGCGCCATAATAATGACGCATGGAGCGGATTTTAACGATAGTTTGCCCTCAGATTCGCGAAAAAGTGGTATTTTTGCGGCTGCAAACCGCGGGGCGGCGCCAGCCTCCCCGCGCGGAACTGTTGACCACCTGACCCTGAAAGCAACACAATTATTTCACTATAAGTCAAGTTATGAGCAAAGAGAAAAAATTCTTGACGTGTGACGGTAACCAGGCCGCCGCGCATATCTCCTATATGTTCTCGGAGGTAGCGGCGATCTATCCCATCACACCTTCATCCACTATGGCCGAATATGTCGACGAATGGGCGGCAGCCGGCCGTAAGAACATCTTCGGCGAGACCGTACTGGTACAGGAGATGCAGTCCGAGGGTGGCGCTGCCGGCGCCGTTCACGGCTCGCTCCAGGCCGGGGCGCTGACGACGACCTACACCGCGTCGCAGGGTCTTCTGCTGATGATCCCCAACATGTACAAAATCGCCGGCGAGCAGCTCCCCTGCGTGTTCCACGTATCGGCCCGCACCCTGGCCAGCCACGCACTGAGCATCTTCGGCGACCACCAGGACGTGATGTCGGTTCGCCAGACCGGCTTCGCCATGCTGGCCGAAGGCTCCGTCCAGGAGGTTATGGACCTCGCTGGCGTGGCACACCTGGCCACCATCAAGTCGTCGATCCCCTTCGTTAACTTCTTCGACGGCTTCCGCACCAGCCACGAAATCCAGAAGATCGAGATGCTGGAGACCGACGACCTCGCCCCGCTCCTCGACCGCGAGGCCCTGGCCAAGTTCCGCAGCCGCGGCCTTACCCCCCAGGCCCCCGTATCGCGCGGCATGGCTGAGAACGGCGACGTCTTCTTCCAGCACCGCGAGGCTTGCAACACCGCCTACGAGGCCGTTCCCGAAATCGTAGAGCAGTACATGGAGCAGATTTCGGCCATCACCGGCCGCAAGTACGGTCTGTTCAACTACTACGGTGCCGACGACGCGGAGCGCGTGATCATCGCCATGGGCTCCGTGACCGAGGCCGCCAAGGAGGCCATCGACTACATGGTAGCCAAGGGTGAGAAGGTCGGCCTGGTATCGGTACACCTGTACCGCCCCTTCTCGGCCAAGCACTTCCTCGCCGCCGTGCCCGCGACCGCCAAGCGCATCGCAGTGCTCGACCGCACCAAGGAACCGGGCGCCAACGGCGAACCCCTGTACCTCGACGTTAAGGAATGCTTCTACGGCAAGGAGAACGCCCCCATGATCGTAGGCGGCCGCTACGGCCTGGCGTCGAAGGACACCACCCCCGCCCAGATTATCGGCGTGTTCGAGAACCTGGCCCTGCCGATGCCCAAGGACCACTTCACCGTGGGTATCGTTGACGACGTGACCTTCACCTCGCTCCCCCTCCCCGAGGAGATCGCCCTGGGCGACAAGTCGACCTTCGAGGCTAAGTTCTACGGCCTGGGTGCCGATGGCACCGTTGGCGCCAACAAGAACTCCGTGAAGATCATCGGCGACAACACCAACAAGTACTGCCAGGCTTACTTCGCCTACGACTCGAAGAAGTCGGGCGGCTACACCTGCTCGCACCTCCGCTTCGGCGATGTGCCCATCCGCTCGACCTACCTGGTTAACACCCCGAACTTCGTGGCCTGCCACGTTCAGGCATACCTCCATATGTACGACGTTACCCGCGGCCTCCGCGACAACGGCACATTCCTTCTCAACACCATCTGGGAAGGAGAGGAGCTTGCCAAGAACCTCCCCAACAAGGTCAAGAAATACTTCGCCGACCACAACATCTCGGTTTACTACATCAACGCTACCAAGATCGCGCAGGAAATCGGTCTGGGCAACCGCACCAACACCATCCTCCAGAGCGCCTTCTTCCGCATCACCGAGGTAATCCCCGTTGACCTTGCCGTTGAGCAGATGAAGAAGTTCATCGTAAAGAGCTACGGCAAGAAGGGTCAGGACGTGGTCGACAAGAACTATGCGGCCGTAGACCGCGGCGGCGAGTACAAGAAGCTCGACGTTGACGCCGCCTGGAGCAATCTCACCGAGGAAGCCCCCGCGCCCAACAACGATCCCGCCTTCATCAACGAAATCGTACGCCCCATTAACGCCCAGAACGGCGACCTGCTGAAGGTTTCCGACTTCAAGGCCAACCCCGACGGCACCTGGCACAACGGCACCGCCGCTTACGAGAAGCGCGGCGTGGCAGCCTTCGTTCCCGAATGGATCGAGGAGAACTGCATCCAGTGCAACAAGTGCGCCTACGTCTGCCCCCACGCCACCATCCGTCCGTTCGTGCTGACCGACGCCGAGCTGGCCAACGCCCCCTTCGGCGAAGACCACACCAAGGCAGCCCTCGGTCCCCAGTTCAAGGGTATGCACTTCATCCAGTCGATCGACGTGCTCGACTGCCTCGGCTGCGGCAACTGCGTTGACGTATGCCCGGGCATGAAGGGTAACAAGGCTCTGAAGATGATGCCTCTCGAAACCCAGCTCGACATGCAGAAGGAATGGGACTACTGCGTTAAGGAGGTAGCCTCGAAGCAGGAACTGGTCGACATCAAGGCCAACGTGAAGAACTCCCAGTTCGCCACCCCGCTGTTCGAATTCTCCGGCGCATGCTCCGGCTGCGGCGAAACCCCGTATGTGAAGCTGATCAGCCAGCTCTTCGGCGACCACGAAATGGTAGCCAACGCTACCGGCTGCTCGTCGATCTACTCGGGCTCGGTACCCTCGACCCCCTACACCACCAACTTCCGCGGCCACGGTCCCGCATGGGCCAACTCGCTGTTCGAGGACTTCGCTGAATTCGGCCTCGGCATGACGATCGCCAACGAGAAGATGACCGCCCGCGTGGCCGAGCTGATGAAGGCCGCCACCGAGTGCGACAAGTGCTGCGACGCCATCAAGGAGCAGGCTCAGAAGTGGCTCGACAACCGCGACAACGCCGTTGCCACCCGCGAGGTCTACGAGACCATCGTTCCCCTCTGCGAGGCTTGCGGCTGCGACGTATGCAACGGTCTGCTCGCCGTGAAGGGCCACATCGCGAAGCGTTCGCAGTGGATCATCGCCGGCGACGGCGCCGCCTACGACATAGGCTTCGGCGGTCTTGACCACGTTCTGGCTTCGGGCAAGAATGTCAACATCCTGGTGCTCGACACCGAGGTTTACTCCAACACCGGCGGCCAGGCTTCGAAGGCTACCCCGATCGGCGCCATCGCCAAGTTCGCCGCTGCCGGCAAGCGCGTGCGCAAGAAGGACCTCGGCCTTATCGCCACCACCTACGGCTACGTTTACGCCGCCCAGGTAGCTATGGGCGCCGACCAGGCCCAGACCCTCAAGGCTATCCGCGAGGCCGAGGCTTACGACGGCCCGTCGATCATCATCGCCTACAGCCCCTGTATCAACCACGGTCTCCGCGCCGGCATGGGTCACTCCCAGGCCGAGGAGCAGCGCGCCGTTGAATGCGGCTACTGGCACCTGTGGCGTTACAACCCCGTTCTCGAAGAGGAGGGCAAGAACCCGTTCAGCCTCGACTCGAAGGCTCCGAACTGGGACGGCTTCGCCGACTTCCTCAAGGGCGAGGTGCGCTACGCTTCGGTTATGAAGCAGTATCCCGCCGAGGCTGAGGAGCTGTTCGCAGCCGCCAAGGCCAACGCCCAGTGGCGCTACAACAACTACCTGCGCCTGAGCCAGGCACAGTGGGGTGTTGAACCTCCCGCCGTTGTGAAGTAACGAACCTGACTACCAAAGCGCCGGGGCGGCGCCAGCCGCCGCCCCGAGCGCCCTACCGATAAGCGAGCCGCGACTCCCGAAAGGGGGCCGCGGCTTCGCTTTTTTATGTATGGCTTAGGAATTGGTTGGTTTCTCCGCGATGGCGGGGTCACTGGCGCAGGATGCGCCAGGGGGCGGGGTAGAGGTTGTTGGCACGGTTGCCGAGGTTCTTGACGAAGCCCAAGGGGAGGGGTGCGGCGCCGGGCGCGGGGCGGTGGGTGAGGAGGACGTACCCTTTCGGGGTGCCGGGAGGGAGGGTCAGGGCCTGGCGCCGCAGGTAGTCGAGGGCCTCGGGGGTCGCGACTTCGACCTCGGGGAAAGGGCCGCGCTCCCTTCGCTCGGCTTCCGCCTCGCGCACCTCGCGGATGGAAAGACGGGGATTTCGGGCTTCGCCCTCACACGGAACGACAGGCGGGGAGAAAGGGCCGGAGGCTTGCGGAGTGGGGGAGAGGGGGGCTGCGCATTCTTCGCTCGGCTTCCGCCTCGCGCACATCGCGAGGGAGGGGGTGGGGAGGTAGTCGCGGCCTTTGGTTTCGGCTACGGTGATGCCGGCGTGGATGATGTCGAGGTGGGGGGAGAGGGCGAGGTAGTCGGGGTAGATGGCGGCGGGGATGGCGGATAGCTCCCCTTCGCGGTACTCGACAAGGCGGGCGCCGAGCGAGGCTGGTACGCGGCCCAGGAGCTCGGCCTCGGGGTGTTTGGCGGCGGGGCGGGGCGCGCCTTTG
>JAMPHO010000011.1:12445-28828 GCA_023663385.1 Alistipes timonensis
GAGGGTGTCGACCGGCTGGTCGTCGGGGGGGCACTGGAGGGCATCCATGGCGCGCTCCAGTTTGGAGTCGATGTTCCAGGCGTCGGCGGCGTCGAGGGCGTCCTGGAGCTCGGCCTGGCGCTGGATGAGCTTGTCCATCTTGTCGGGGTCCTCAAGCACGTCGGGGTCGCCGAAGGCGGCGTTCACCTCGTCGAACTCCTTCAGGAGGTCCATGATGGGCTGCACGCCCTCGCGCACCACCTCCACGACCGTCTTCGAGGGGTCGAGCTTGGGGTCCTGTTCGAGATAGCCCACCGAGTAGCCGGGGGAGAACACGACCTCGCCCTGGTAATCCTTGTCGATGCCGGCGATGATTTTCAGCAGCGACGACTTACCTGAGCCGTTGAGGCCGATAATGCCGATTTTCGCTCCGTAGAAGAACGAGAGGTAGATGTTTTTCAGAACCTGTTTCTGAGGGGGATAGGTCTTGGAGACCCCCACCATTGAGAAAATGATTTTCTTGTCGTCGGGATTCGGGGATGCCATATGGGAATGGTAATAGTTTCTTATTTCTTTTTCTTCGGGGCGTATTTCGCGGGGTAGCCGCAGCGGGTCTTTCCGGCAATGATGTTGTTGAGCTTGCCGCGGATGAACTGCTTGCGCAGGGTCGAGATGTGGTCAACGTAGAGGGCGCCTTCGAGGTGGTCGCACTCGTGCTGCACGATGCGGGCCAGGAAGCCGGAAATCTCCTCTTCATGGGGCTGGAAATCCTCGTCGAGCCAGCGGAGCCGTATGTGCTCGACGCGCTTTACGTCCTCGCTGATTCCGGGGAGGCTGAGGCACCCCTCGGAGCGGCTCACCGGGTCGCCGTCGAGCACCTCCACCTCGGGGTTGATCAGGGCGAACTTGCGCCCCTTGCATTCGGGGAAGGTGTCGCTCACCGGGTCGGCGTCGATCACCACTATGCGGTCGGCCCGCCCGATTTGCGGCGCGGCGAGCCCCACACCCTCGGAGGCGTACATGGTTTCAAACATGTCGGCCAGCAGTTTCTTCAGGTCGGGATAGTCCGGCTCGATGTCGGCGCACTCCTCGCGGAGCACGGGATGGCCGTAGAGATATACTGGAAGTTTCATTGGTTGTAAGTGATAAAGTCGTTAAGGATTATGGCGGCCGAAATCTTGTCGACCACGGCCTTGTCGCGGCGCGCCATGCGGCGCATACCCCCGTCGATCATCGCCCTGTGGGCCAGCACGGAGGTGAAACGCTCGTCGGCCCACGCGATTTCCATCCCCGGGGGGAGCGCCTTGCGCAAGCGCCCCACGGCGGGGAGTATGTAGCGCGTCGAGTCGGAGGGCTCGCCGTTCATATTCAGCGGCCTGCCGACAACGATCAAATCGACCGGCTCGCGGCGGCAGTAGTCGGCCACGAACTCCGGCAGACGGGCCGTGTCGACCGTCTCCAGCGGATTCGCGACTATGCGCTGCGGGTCGGTCACGGCCACGCCGCAACGCTTCTGCCCCATATCGATAGCCAAAAGTCGGCCCATAAGCAACGTTTCAAATTTATTTTTCAGTAATTTACCGCAAAAATACGAATTTTCGGCGAGGCTCGCAAGCCGCGCCCCCTCAGCGCCCATAAGTCGAGGCAAATTCACACCCTCGGCGCGCAATCTTTCGCGCCCCCGCGGCGTTATTAATGTATGGAACACGACTACGACCCCGCCGCTCCCGAGCTTGAGAGCCACCCCTGGGAACCATACGCCCCGAATAACGCCAAGGTGTTGATAATGGGTACATTCCCGCCGCAGCCCAAGCGGTGGGCCATGGACTTCTACTACCCCAACCGCACCAACGACTTCTGGCCGATGATGGGCCTGATATTCCTCGGCCACCGCGACGCCCTGCTCCTGCCCGGCACCAAAAACTTTGACCTCGCGGCCATCAAGAACCTCCTCGACGACAAAGGGATAGCCCTCAACGACACCGGGCGCAAGGTGCGCCGCCTCAAAGGGAACGCCTCCGACAAATACCTCGAAATCGTCGAGCCCGTGCCCCTGCGCGAACTGCTCGGCGGGCTCCCCTCGTGCCGCGCCGTGGCCACCACCGGCGAGAAAGCCGCCTCCGTGGTAGCCGAACTCACCTCCACCCCGCTGCCGAAAATGGGGGAGATGGTCGAGGCCCCCGGCTACCTCCCCGGGCGCCCCGTCGAAGTGTGGCGCATGCCCTCCACCTCGCGGGCCTACCCCCTGGCCCTCGAAAAGAAAGCCGCCTACTATCGCCGCCTCTTCGAGAGCCTCGGCATGGTCTGACCCTCACTCCTCTCTTCACCCTTCACTCCCCACTCCTCCACCCCGCCGCCCGAAAATCAGCCTAAAACAGGCATAAATTTGGAAATCTTGGGGAAAGGCCGTAAATTCGCGGCAGATTCCGCGGGAGAGCCGCCAAGCCGCCAAGGCACGGGTCGCCGGGAACATTCGGGGCGTAGCGCAGTCCGGTAGCGCACCTGGTTTGGGACCAGGTGGTCGCAGGTTCGAATCCTGTCACCCCGACTAACGTAGTGAGAGCCCGCGGGAACCATTCCGCGGGCTTTGTGTTGTGAATGCTAAACGATTCATTGAGCAAAACTATCCATTATATGAAACTTCAGGAAGTGCCGGTGCTGCTGATCACCGGCTATCTCGGCAGCGGGAAAACGACGCTGCTCAACCATATACTCAACAATGAGAAGGGCTACCGCTTCGCGGTGGTGGTGAACGACATCGGCGAGGTGAACATCGACGCGCGCCTCATACAGAAGGGGGGCGTCGTCGGGGGCTCGGCCGATTCGGCCGACCTTGTGGCGCTCCAGAACGGGTGCATCTGCTGCTCGCTCCAGAGCGACCTCGTCAAGCAGGTGGCCGACCTGGTGTCGTCGCGCCGCTTCGACTATATCGTGATCGAGGCCAGCGGCATTTGCGAGCCCGCGCCGATAGCCCGCACCATCTGCTCGATGCGGCAGATGCCGGGTGTCGCCGCCTGCGGGGCGGTGCCGGTGCTCGACTCCATCGTGACGGTGGTCGACGCCCTGCGCCTCAAGGACGAGTTCGGCTGCGGCGACGCGCTGCGCGACTCGTCGATAGGGGAGGGCGACCTCCAGAAGCTGGTGATCGAGCAGATTGAGTTCTGCAACATCGTGCTGCTCAACAAGGTGTCGGAAGTTACCGCCGCCGAGGCCGCCGAAATACGCGCGGTGATCCGCGCCCTCCAGCCCAAGGCCGAGATTATCGACTGCGACTACGCCAAGGTCGACCTCGACAAACTCGTGGGCACCGGGCGCTTCGACTTCGAGGATGTCGCGACCTCGGCCACCTGGGTCGCCGAGCTGGAACACCACCACGACGACGATGACGACGACCCCCACCATCACCACCACGACGACCACGAAGAGCACCACGGCGGCCACTGTGGCGAGGCGACAGCCGAGCACCATCATCATCACCACCACGATGACGGCGAGCCCTGCCCCGTGTGCGGCCACCATCACCACCACGGCCACTCGCACACCGAGGAGTACGGCATCGAGACGATGGTCTACTACCGCCGCCCCCCGTTTGACCTCAACCGCTTCGACCATTTCGCCGCTACCCAGTGGCCCGCCAACATAATCCGCGCCAAGGGTGTATGCTACTTCAGCAACTTCCGCGATATGAGCTACCTCTTTGAGAGCGCCGGGTCGCAGAAATCAATCACCGAGGCGGGGCAGTGGTACGCCACCGCTCCCGAGGAGGAGCTCCGGGCCATGATGGCGATTGACCCGACCCTCCGCCGCGACTGGGACGACGAGTATGGCGACCGCATGGTGAAAATCGTAATCATCGGGCGCCACCTCGACCGCGCCGCCATAGAGGCCGCGCTCGACTCCTGCCTTGCCGACAAATAATCGCCAAGACCCCAAGCGTTTGACACACAGCTATAGCGCCCCGGTCGGGATTTCCGGCCGGGGCGCTATGTTCGTTATCGGGGCGACGCGGTTTAGTAGATGCCTTGGGCCATCATGGCCTTGGCCACCTTCATAAATCCAGCCGTGTTGGCGCCTTTCACATAGTTGACGTATCCGTCGGGCTGGCGGCCATATTCGACGCACTGGCCGTGTATGTCGGCCATGATGTCGCGGAGGCGGTTGTCGACCTCCTCGGCGGTCCAGGAGAGCTTCTGACTGTTCTGCGCCATTTCGAGTCCGCTCACCGACACGCCTCCGGCGTTGGCCGCCTTGCCGGGCGCGTAGAGGATGCGCGCGGCGAGGAATTCGCGCACGGCCTCGGGGGTGGAGGGCATATTGGCCCCCTCGCTCACCGCCAGACACCCCTGCGCCAACAGCGCGCGGGCGTCGTCGCCGTCGATTTCATTCTGCGTGGCCGATGGCATCGCTATATCGCAGGCGGCGTGTTTCCAGGGGCGCTCGCCGGGGAGGTATTCGAGCCCTTCGGCCTCGGCGAACTCGCTGACGCGGCCGCGCATGGCGATTTTCAGCTCGAACAGGCGCTCCCACTGCCCGCGGGTCATCCCCTCGGGGAGGAGAACGGTGCCGTCGGAGTCGCTCATCGACACCACCTTGGCCGCGAGCGAAATCAGTTTGTCGGCGGTGTAGAGGGCCACGTTGCCCGAGCCGCTCACCGCCACGCGCTTCCCTTCGATCGCGATGCCGCGGGTGGCGAGCATATTAAGGAGGAAGTATACGTTGCCGTAGCCGGTGGCCTCGGGGCGCATTAGCGAGCCCCCGAAGGAGATACCCTTGCCGGTGAAGGTGCCGGTGAACTCGCGGGCCATCTTCTTGTACCAGCCGAACATAAAGCCCACCTCGCGGGCCCCTACGCCTATGTCGCCGGCGGGCACGTCGGTGTCGGCCCCTATGTTACGCCACAGCTCGTTGACGAAGGCCTGGCAGAAGCGCATCACCTCCATGTCGCTCTTGCCGCGGGGCGAGAAGTCGGAGCCCCCCTTGGCGCCACCCATCGCCAGGGTGGTAAGCGAGTTTTTGAACGTCTGCTCGAAAGCGAGGAACTTGAGTATCGACAGGTTGACCGACGAGTGGAAGCGGATGCCACCCTTGTAGGGGCCGATGGCGTTGTTGTGCTGCACGCGGTAGCCCATATTGTTGCGCACCCGGCCCTGGTCGTCGGTCCAGCTTACGCGGAACGAGATCACGCGGTCGGGCATGCAGAGCCGCTCGATGAGGTTGTAGCGCTCAAACGCCGGATATTCGTTGTAAACGTCCTCGATGGAGGTCACTACTTCTTCGACCGCCTGGAGATATTCGGGTTCGTTGGGGAAACGTCGCCGCAGCGAGTCCATCAGTTCTGTCGCTTTCATAATCTTTCCTTGGAAATTGCTATTGGAGTGTATTGGATATTGTGAGTTATCATAAACAAGCCTCTCGCTCGCTTAATGCGAGTCAAAGACGCTTAACGGCGGCAAAATTACGCAAAATTTCGCTTTTTGCAAACAATATGCCAAATTTTCTCCGTTTCGGCCTCCGGGGAGCGGCGGGGCGGCTCAGCGGTGGTTGCGGAACGATTTTATCACATCGCAGCGGGATATTTCGGGGAGGTTTGCCGCCGGGGATGCGTCCATCAGGTTTGTGAGATCGCGGAGGGTGGCGTATTGGCGCGAGTCGCGGTGAACGGTGCTGTTGGCCTTGTATTCCGAGCCGTCCCAGTCGTAGCTCGTTGTGAGCCACTGGTCAGGCGCCGTGTATGACAGGCCGAAGAGGGCCGCGGCGCGCACTTTCGGGTCGGCCGATCGGGCGGCGTCGTTCAGCAGTGCTATGGCGCGTCCGGCCAGTTCGTCATCCTTGATCGGCCGGGGCTCATACTGCGAGAACCCGTATTGCGAGAGATACCAGCACTGGCCGAACCGCGAAGCCTGGTAGAGGGCGGCGGCGCGTCGCAGGTCGAGGCGCTCTTTCTCAGCCCGCGACGCTCCGGCGGCCCGGGCTTCGAGCGAGAGCATATGTTTGCAGAACTCGACCTTGGCGTTTTTCGCGAGATGCTGCGGGCTTGAAGTCGCCTCGTAGTCGTTGTCGCCAACTCTCTGGAAGCCATACCAGGCGGGGATGGTGTAGTCGCGGCGGGCGGCGTAGAAGGCTATCGGCTGTTGGTCGAGATACGGCATGCTAACCTTTTCAAGATACGGGATGGCCTCGCCCCACTTCCCTTCCTGGAGAAGCTTGGTGCCGAGAATGTCGTTTTTGAAATCGTCGGGAAACTCCAGATGCGAGGCGGCGTAAACTTTTAGCGGGTCCTTGCCCGGGGCTTTCACGGTGGCAAAGAGGTTCTTGATGTCGTCGGATGAGCCGGGGTAAATGGCGGACGTCATGGTCGGGAGAGCGTAAGCGCTGTCGGCCTGGACGTAGTCGCGGGTGAGGGCTATCAGTGAGGCGAGACGCTTGTCCCCCTTGGCCTCGTAGTTCTTGGCCAGGCCGAGGTTGAGGATGCGGTCGCGGGCGTTTTCCGCCGCGCGGCTTTTGGTCGCGGCTATGTCGGAATCAAGCCATCGGAGCTCGTCGGCCATATATTTTTTGAACTTCGGCGAGTTGATGTCGTTGGTTGAGCAAGCGATCAGCATCCCGATTCTGCGCGCCATTTTACGGATTTCGGCGGAGCCTTCCATCGCCATGGCCTCGGTGGCGAGTCGCTGGGCCCGGGGGTAGTCGCCGATGAAGTATGCGCAGAGGGCCGCGGCCGAACCCCAGGCGCAGGGGTCGGGGGTCTTCCCGTCGTGCGCCACCATTTCGGCAAACTGGACGAATCCCTGAACCTCCTCGCGGTAATCCTTGTCGATTCTCGCGTACGCGTCGCCGACCTGCCCCTCCCAGTAAGATTGGATCTCGGAGTTGAGCGACTCCTCCGACCTGGCCTCGGCATCAACGGCCTGTTGGTGGAGGTAGTCGTAGTGGATGTCGACCACGTCCTGAATCGAATTGACATAACGCCGGAGGAGGTAGGTGGTGATAGGCGATCCGGGATAACGGGCGTACAACTCTTTGAGCCCGGCGAGGTTGGTGTATTTGCGGGCGCTCCATATGAGGCTCTGCGCGTCGTTCTGCTCGGCGTAAATGTTCCATGCCTCCACCTTCTTCCCGGAGTTGAGGAGGGCGTTGGCGTAGATGTTGCGGATCATCTCCTTGAGGTAGCCCGCGGGTTGTTTTTCACCGCGTGTCTGCCACAGCGCGAGATTCTCGGCATAGTTGCCAAGAATCATATTGGCGCGCATTTCAAGGAGCAGCCAGCGCTCGGCCAGCGGCCCGGTTTGATGCTTCCGGCAGGTGGCGAGGAGTTGGCGGATCGAGTCGCGGCGGTTTGCCAGTTCGCTCGCCGTAGGGTAGTCCCACGACTCCCGGCTGACCTCACCGGCTATTTCCTGGTATTTTTCAAGAGCGGTCAGGTAGGCAACCATCGCGGCGTCGTGTTTCTCCTCCGCGGCCTTCAGGAAGTCAGGAATGTAGAGCCAGTGGAACGGCTGTCGCGGCTTGCAATAGGAGTTCCAGAATTTTAGGTTCTCGTCAGCGAAGTGGTCCTCGAATGTCGGGGCGTCCGTCTCGAACATATACCACCGTTCGGGGGCGGTCCAGGCGCATGCCGCTGCCGGGAGCGCCAGCAGCAGGCAGGCGGCGTTAATTATAAAACTTTTCAAAAGTCTCGCTGTCATATCTTTGGATATTGAAATTGTTTAAATCGAAAAGGATGATTTCCGATGCGCAGTCGGGGCGGCGCTTCTCAATTTCGCGCCGGCACCGCAGGATATGTTCCGGGGGTGTCTGCCTGGCGACTATTGTGTCGGAGGGCAAAACCGGCATTTCGCCCGGGTAGTGCTGTATGTCAATGAATTTCTTGTCGCGAAACACTATGTCCCAGCGGTATATGGGGTAGGCCGATGCTAACGGCAGGTCGAAACCGTCGAGATGTTTGAGATATGGGAGCACATCCTCGGGGTCGAGTATGGGGTACCGCTTGTCGAAGTCGCGGAGGTCGCCGGTGTTGTACACCATGAGCACCCCGCGGTCGGCGGGTGGTGGCGGCGCGGCGAGCTGATGCAGCCTGATGGTCGATGACAGCGCGATTCCCTCGGCGTTGGCGTCCTTTTTCAGTAGTTCCATGAATCGGAAGAATGGCTGGCGGGTCGAGGTGGTCCAGTCGCAGTCGATCTGCAGCTCGCGCACCGGGCCCAAGCCGTGGGTTTCGTTCATCTGTTTCACCCGGCGCAGAATTTTACGCGCGAGCGTGCCGTGATCTCCGGCAAGGGCCGTCGGGAGGATGAACACGGTCGGCACTATCTCGATGTTCCGCAGCGGGGGTATGCTGTCGAAGCGTATAGTGGCGTTGGGGTGTGCCTCGCCCCCCGCTCCGCCCGGCACCACGTCGAAATACCGCACATACATCTTGCTGATGCCGTGGCGCGCGATGAAATCCAACTTCATGGAGTCGATATTGTAAACCGTGTTCCAGTAGTAAACCGCCCGCCGCGGTTCGTAACCATCCGACTTGCAGCCTGTGGCGGCGACGGATAGCAGCGCGGCGATCGCGATGAAAAGAGTTTTCAGACCGGTAAATCTCATTATATTGCGAGGTGGGGGTGGTAAGTAGTTCTTGCTTATACAAAAGTAGCGCTATTTTATAAACTGGTTATCTTTTTTCCGAAAGAATTTGAGAGCTTTGATTAACTTCGCGTCTGAACTTCCGGGGAGCGCCGGGAGTTTCTAAAGGTAGATTTATAAACCGGGCGGCTATTATATTGTAGGCGCTGAATCACTGAGATACTTATGCGACACATAATTCTGAATATTTCGCGGTGGGTGGCTGTCGTCGCCGCCGCGGTGGTGGCTCTCGCGGCGCGGGGCGCCGAGGGGTGGACCCCCGACATCCTTGGCGACGGTTATGAGGCCCGCACGGTCGACCAGGGGCGCGATTATTCCGGCCCGGTGGTGTCGACCATCGTGCGCAAGCTGGCGCCCGACTCCCTGGCAACCGGGCGCGGGGTGCTTTACGTCCACGGCTTCAACGATTACTTCTTCAACGCCCGTATGGGCGACGAGTTCACTGCCCGCGGTTACGACTTCTACGCCGTCGACCTCCGCAAATACGGAAGGTCGATACGCCCCGGCCAGCGTATGTTCGAGGCCCGGAGTCTGAGGGAGTATTTCGCCGACATAGATTCCGCACTGGTTGAGATGCGCCGCGGCGGTGTGCGCGAAACGGTGCTGATGGGGCACTCCACCGGGGGGCTCATTTCGGCATATTTCATGGCCGAGACCGGCAACACGCAGGTCGACGCCCTCGTGCTCAACTCCCCGTTTCTCGACTGGAATTTGGGCTGGAAGGAGTCTCTCGTGCCGCTGATCGACTGGTGGGGCGGGCTCTTTCCCGGAACGAGGATAAGCCAGGGGGAATCGACGGCCTATGCCGAGAGCCTCCTGAAGTCGGACCACGGCTATTGGGATTATGACACCTCCTGGAAGCTGTCGCGGTCGCCCGACGTCACCGCCGGATGGGTGCGAGCCATCAGCGAGGCCCAGCACGCTCTCCGCGACGGCAAAGCCGACATTAGGGTACCCATACTGCTGATGTACAGCGATAAAAGCGTTGACTCCCCGCAATGGAGCGAGGCCCACAACGAGGCCGACGGGGTGCTCGACGTGGCCGACATACGCCGTTACGGACTGATGCTCGGCCCCGACATCACCTGCTTCAAGGTGTACGGCGGTCTGCACGACCTGCTGCTGAGCCGTCCCGGGCTTCTCGCGGCGCTCTATCCGAAGATTTTCGGGTGGTTGGATCGTGAGCTCCCCCCGGTTCCTCCCTGCCGCTGAGGCGGGGCGAGAACCCGGCGGGGTGTTCGGTTGTTTTCTATATAATGGAAACAACTAAAGACACCTGATATGAAAACTGTACGCTTTATGGCGGTTATCGCCGCCGCAGGGGCGCTCGCCCTCACCGGGTGCGTCAGCAAGAAGAAATACGCCCTGCTCGAAAACGAGTACAACAACACCCGCACCGAACTGGCCGAGAGCAAGGCTTATAACCGAAGCCTCGACGCCATGCTCGCCGAGGCGAAAACCAACAACCAGCAGCTCAAGGACAATCTCGCAGCCCTGCAGGGCACTCTCAACCAGAGTATCAGCCAGAACACGCAGGGTAATGTCAATATCTCGAAGCTCGTCGACGAAATCAATGCCTCCAACAAGTATATCAAGGAACTCGTCGCGGCTAAAACCAGGTCGGACTCCCTCAATATGGTGCTGACCAACAACCTCACCCGCTCCCTCTCGCGCGACGAGCTGAAGGATGTCGATGTGAAGGTGCTCAAAGGGGTGGTTTATATCTCCCTGGCCGACAATATGCTGTTCAAAACCGGCTCATACGCCATCTCGGACCGCGCCATGGAGACCCTCGGAAAAATCGCCAAGATTATCAAGGACTACAAGGACTACGACGTGATGGTCGAGGGTAACACCGACAATGTGCCCATCTCCCGCACCAATATCCGCAACAACTGGGACCTCTCGGCCTTGCGCGCCTCCTCGGTGGTGCAGACCCTTCAGGAAAAGTTCGGTGTGGACCCGTCGCGCCTCTCCGCCGCCGGCCGAGGCGAGTACCGCCCGATTGCCGACAATACTACCGAGTCGGGCCGCCAGCGCAACCGCCGCACCGAGATCATCATCACCCCGAATCTCGACCAGTTCATGGACCTCGTAGGCCAGGCCCCCAAGGCCGACTGACCCCCGCGGCATTCCGCGGCAAACTTCCCCGCGACCCCCAAGCGAAATACCCCCGCTAAATAATCGCGCTATATAATAAGGTACGGAAACTTGCCGTTATCGGCAAGTTTCCGTACCTTCGCACTATCTTCCCGCCATACTTCTTGCCGATAGCCGTCGGGGGTGGCGACGTCGCGAACATCGTTAATCTTAGAATAATATTATAAATGGAATATCTCTCGGTAAAGGAATGGGCCGCGCTCCGCGGAAAGTCGGAACGGACGGCGCGCAACTATTGCGCGCTCGGAAAAATACCGGGCGCGCGGCTGATTGGCAAGACTTGGAACATTCCGGCCGATGCCGAACTGCCTGAGCGCGCGGGCAGTACCCGGATGTCACCACTCCTCGCGGCGTTGAAGGAGCAGAAAAAGAGCAAAACCAAGGGTGGCATATACCATCGGGTACAGGTCGACCTTACTTATAACTCCAACCATATCGAGGGGAGTCGGCTTACCCATGACCAGACGAGGTACATATTCGAGACAAACACCATAGGCATTACGGGCGACGCTGTTAATGTTGATGATATAATTGAGACTACCAACCATTTCCGTGCCATCGACTATATGATCGATGAGGCCGAGGGTAAACTCACCGAATCATTCATTAAACATACGCATTTTCTGCTGAAATCGGGCACTTCCGATGAACGGAAGGAGTGGTTCAGGGTTGGCGAATACAAAATGCTCCCCAACGAGGTCGGGGGTAACGACACCGTGGAGCCGGAAATGGTTGGGAAGGCCATACGGGCACTCCTCAAAGAGTACAACGCCAAAGCACGCCCCTCGCTGGAGGATATTATCGACTTCCACCAACGTTTCGAGGCGATACACCCCTTCCAGGACGGCAACGGCAGGGTGGGGCGTTTGATAATGTTCCGCGAGTGTCTGCGAAACGGCTATGTGCCGTTCGTAATAACCGACGAGCTTAAAATGTTTTATTACAACGGCCTGCGCAACTGGCCCCGGATCAAGGGGTATCTGATGGATACATGCCTCACCGCGCAGGACTATTTTAAAGCCCTGCTCGATAAATTCAGAATCAGTTACACCGATTGACTTCCGTCAGAAGAGGCGTTCCTGGCCGAGGATTTGGTCGCGGACTTCGTCGTCGGAGACTTCGGTGAAGCCGGTTTCCGCGTCGTCGGCGGTGGAGTCCCCTTCGGTGTCGGGCGCGGCCTCGTCGGCCTCCTCCGGCAGGGGTATCTCGCGGGGTTCCAGCTCTTCGACCGAGCCCAGGGCGAAAGTGGTGAGACGTTTCCCCTTGGCTTTGAACGATTTGACGGCCACGAACTCGGCGGCTTCGACCTCCAGGGGCTCGCGGAAGGAGTCGCCTCCGCCGAAGGTCACTCGGAAGCGCGCCCCGGCCTTGTCGGAGAGGGCTATGAGCTTCGACGCGGGGTTCTCGCCTAAGAAACGCTGCCTCTTGGCCGAGGGTTCGAGGGTGAAGCGTTTGAGGTAGGGGTATTTCTGGTCGGCATCGTCGAGGATGGCGGTCCACACCTTCTCCGGCTCGAACTTCTCGATGCGCAGCAGCGAGAGGTTTTCGTAGTGGTTGGCGGCGTCGAAGTTGGTCATATAGTATTCGCCGTCGGTGGTCATCACCAACACCTGGTCGTTGCCGGAGAACTCGCCGAGGTATTCGCCGCGGCCGTCGTAGTTGAGGCGCATCACGTCGCGGTCGAACCATACCTGGCGCCCGCCGAGGGTCGACACGCCTTTCTCTTTGAGCGAGAAGCGGTGTACCTCGTTGCGCGTCACGATGTTGCCCTGGCTTTGGCGACCTTTGATGAGCTGCTCCGAGAAATCGACGTCGAACTGGAGCGTTTTGAGCCTCGGCTTCGGCTTGAGGGTTACGCGCACCACCTCGGCCTCGCCGTTGGGGTTGGCCGAGAACCATACGATACGCGACCCGGGCTTCTCCTGGGTAAGGTTGTACTCCTTGTCGCGCGTCACGCCGGTCACTGCGAAGCGCTTCATGAAGAAGGTGCCCCCGCGGCCGTCCTGGTATATGACGTTGTAGATGGTGCGCTTGTCGTTGCGGGTGAAGAGCCCGACGTGGCGCACGTTCTTGTCGATGAACAGCTTCTCGGCCACGCGCACCACCTTGTAGCGCCCGTCGTTGTAGAAGATTATCACATCGTCGAGCAGCGAGCAGTTGAAGAGGTACTCGTCCTTCTTTAGCGAGGTGCCTATGAACCCTTCCTCGCGGTTGATGTAGAGCTTCTCGTTGGCCTCGGCCACGCGGGATGCCTCGATGTTGTCGAAGCCGCGGATCACCGTGCGGCGGGGGTACTTCTCGCCGTAGCGCTCTTTGAGCCGTAGGAACCAGTCGATCGCGTAGTCGGTTATGTGGTCGAGGTGGTTGTTGATTTCCGCGATACGCTCGTTGTAGAGGGCGATTTGGCGGTCGGCCTCCCGCGAGGAGAATTTCAGGATGCGCTTCATGCGTATCTCCATGAGGCGCTGTATGTCGTCGTCGGTGATGTCGCGCACCAGCTTCGGGAGGAACGGCTCCAGGCGGCGGCGCACATGGGCGCTTACGGCTTCCATAGTCTCCCCCTGCTCGAACTCGCGGTCCTTGTATACGCGCTCCTCGATGAAGATGCGTTCGAGCGAGGCGTAGTGGAGGGTCTCCTTCACTTCGGCCAACTGTATTTCGAGCTCGTGGCGGAGCAGGTCGCGGGTGCGGTAGGCCGAATGGCGCAGCAGCTCGCCTACGGTGAGGAAGGCGGGCTTGTTGTCGCGGATCACGCAGCAGTTGGGCGACACGGCCACCTCGCAGTCGGTAAACGCGTACAGGGCGTCGATGGCCTTGTCGGAGGAGGTGCCCGGGAGCAGGTGCACAAGTATCATCGCCGTCTGGGCGGTGTTGTCGTCGACCTTGCGTATCTTTATTTTCCCCTTCTCGAACGCTTTGAGTATCGAGGCGATTACCGCCGAAGTGGTCTTGCCGAAGGGGATTTCGGTGATGGCCAGGGTTTTGTTGTCGATTTTCTCAATCTTGGCTCTCACCTTCACGGCGCCCCCGCGCTCGCCGTCGTTGTAGCGGCTCACGTCGATGTAGCCCCCCGTCGGGAAGTCGGGGTACAGGGTGAACTCCTCCCCGCGGAGCGCCGCAACCGAGGCGTCGAGCAGCTCGT
This sequence comes from Alistipes timonensis, assembly GCA_023663385.1. Classification (GTDB taxonomy): domain Bacteria; phylum Bacteroidota; class Bacteroidia; order Bacteroidales; family Muribaculaceae; genus UBA7173. The sequence goes on from JAMPHO010000011.1 coordinate 26,358, forward strand.
TGAAGTTGTGGGGGAGGATTTTCGACGACAGACCGACGGCTATACCCTCGACCCCCTGGAACAGAAGCAGGGGGAACTTCACCGGGAGCGTCACCGGCTCCTTCTTGCGCCCGTCGTACGAGGGCACCCAGTCGGTGATTTTGGGGTTGTAGAGGGTTTCGAGGGCGAACTGCGACAGGCGCGCCTCGATGTATCGGCCGGCGGCCGCGTCGTCGCCCGTCAGAATGTTGCCCCAGTTCCCCTGGGTGTCGACCAGCAACTCCTTCTGCCCCAACTGCACGAGCGCGTCCTTGATGGAGGCGTCGCCGTGGGGGTGGTACTGCATCGTGTTGCCCACGATGTTGGCAACCTTGTTGAACCTCCCGTCGTCGAGTGTCTTCATCGAGTGGAGTATGCGCCGCTGCACAGGCTTCAGGCCGTCCTCGATGTGGGGCACGGCGCGCTCAAGAATCACATAGCTCGCGTAGTCGAGAAACCAGCTGCGGTACATACCTCCAAGGCGCAGGCGCGCCGTCTCGCTGCCGGGGGCGGCGGGGAGCTCCTCCGCCTCTTCCTCTACGGCCTCGGCCATTTCGTCGGTGTCGGAGTCAGGGGCCGTCGGCGTGGCGGCTGCCGAAGGTTCGGTCGCGGGGTTGGCGTTCTCGTTTTCGTTTTCGGGTTCGGGAATAAAGTTGCGGTCGTCAGTCATTCATGCTATTGATTAATGTGCAAAGATACGAAAAAATTCCGACAAAATCTGTCAGCCCCGCCGCCGGGACGCTCCCAAGTACGCGAAAACGCGTCGCCGCGATCGCTCTGCCGGGTGTGGGGAAGCCCCGTTAAGGTCAATTAAGGAAATTTTTCCATAATTATCGCCGCTGTCGCGTTTTTTCGCGAAAAAATTCTTACCTTTGCATCCGGTTAACAAGGCGAACACGCTCCGCCCGATAACTGAAGCGAATATTATTAATATCACTCAATATCTTCTATCAAAATGAGCAAGATTGACTTAACCCAGTACGGTATCACCGGCACTCCCGAGGTGTTCCACAACCCCTCTTGGGACGAACTCTTCATCGACGAAACCAAGCCCGGCCTCGAAGGCTACGAAAAGGGCCAGGAAACAGAGCTCGGCGCCGTTAACGTTATGACCGGCATCTACACCGGCCGCTCCCCCAAAGATAAGTTCTTCGTGATGGACGACGTGTCCAAGGACACCATCTGGTGGACCTCCGACGAATACAAGAACGACAACAAGCCCATCACCCCCGCCACCTGGGACGCCCTGAAGAAAATCGCCGACAAGGAGCTCAGCGACAAGCCCCTCTACGTTGTCGACGCTTTCTGCGGCACCAACAAGGACACCCGTCTCGCCGTCCGCTTCATCATGGAAGTGGCTTGGCAGGCTCACTTCGTTACCAACATGTTCGTGCGCCCCACCAAGGAAGAGCTCGAAAACTTCACCCCCGACTTCGTGGTGATGAACGCTTCCAAGGCAAAGGTTGAAAACTGGAAGGAACTCGGCATCAACTCCGAAACCTGCGTGGCCTTCAACCTTACCGAGCGCATGCAGGTAATCATCAACACCTGGTACGGCGGCGAAATGAAGAAGGGTATGTTCTCCATCATGAACTACTACCTCCCCCTCAAGGGCATGGCTTCCATGCACTGCTCGGCCAACACCGACATGAAGGGCGAGAACACCGCCATCTTCTTCGGCCTCTCCGGCACCGGCAAAACCACCCTCTCGACCGACCCCAAGCGCCTCCTCATCGGCGACGACGAGCACGGCTGGGACGACAACGGCGTCTTCAACTACGAGGGCGGCTGCTACGCCAAGGTTATCAACCTCGACAAGGAGTCTGAGCCCGACATCTACAAGGCTATCCGCCGCAACGCCCTCCTGGAGAACGTTACCGTTGACGCCAACGGCAAAATCGACTTCGCCGACAAGAGCGTTACCGAGAACACCCGCGTTTCCTACCCCATCGAGCACATCGAGAAAATCGCCCCGGGTAGCCACGGCCCCGCCGCCAAGAACGTAATCTTCCTGTCGGCCGACGCCTACGGAGTGCTTCCCCCCGTTTCGATCCTCACCCCCGAGCAGACCAAGTACTACTTCCTCTCGGGCTACACTTCGAAACTCGCCGGCACCGAGCGCGGCATCACCGAGCCCACCCCCACCTTCTCCGCTTGCTTCGGCGCGGCCTTCCTGAGCCTGCACCCCACCAAGTATGCCGAAGAGCTCGTTAAGAAGATGGACAAGAGCGGCGCCAAGGCTTACCTGGTGAACACCGGCTGGAACGGCACCGGCAAGCGCATCTCCATCCGCGACACCCGCGGCATCATCGACGCCATCCTCGACGGCTCGATCCTCACCGCTCCCACCAAGACCATCCCCGTGTTCGACTTCACCGTTCCCACCGAACTCCCCGGCGTGGATCCCAAGATCCTCGACCCCCGCGACACCTACACCGATGCCGCCGAGTGGA
>JAMPHO010000011.1:28928-43272 GCA_023663385.1 Alistipes timonensis
CGCAGCGGCGGCTTTCTTGGCGGCGGCTGCGGCTTTGGCTGCCTCGATTTTGGCCTGGCGCTCAGCCTCCATCTTGGCTATCTGCTCTGGGGTGGGCTTGGGCTCGGGTTTCTCGGGGAGATAGTTGAGCTGCTTTACGAGTTTCTCGCGGGTGAAAACGGCCTGTTCGAAGTCGTTGCTGAACTCGATGGCGTCGGTGGGGCAAGTTGTCACGCAAAGCTGGCAGAAGGTGCAGCTACCGAGGTCGTAGATGTAGCGGTCGAGTTTCTTCTTCTTTTTACCGTCCCAGGTGTCGACCATCTTGGTCTCCACGGTCAGCGTGCCGTTGGGGCAGTTGCGCTCGCAGGTGCCGCAGGCGATGCAGCGGTGGTTGCCCTCCTGGTCGTATTTGAACTGGAGGACGGCGCGGAAGCGCTGGGGAACGTGACGGGTCTCGCGGTCTTCGGGGTATCTTTCTGTGATCTTAGGGGTGACGAACTCCTTTCCGGTTACCTCAAGTCCTTTGACGAGGCTTGAAATTCCCTTCCCTAAGGATGAAAAGTATTCTTTGATGCTACCCATTTAATGTTGTTGTTTCAGTTACGTTCTTTTGTTTTTTTCTCAGTGACCCGCCGGGGCGCTAACCCCGGCGGACCTTATAGGTTTTCGATTCCTATTTCACCTGGCCGCCGAGGATGTCGAGCAGTTCGGTGGTAATCGCGGCCTGGCGCAGCTTGTTATATTCGAGCTGCAGCTGGTCGATGAGTTTCTTGGCGTTGTCGTTGGCGCTCTGCATTGCCATCACGCGCGCCGCCTGTTCGCTGGCCCGGTTCTCGGTGAAGATGTCCTGCATCACGGCCATGAGGTACATGGGGAGTATGCGGCGGAATATCACCTCGGCCGAGGGCTCGAAGAGGTAGGGGCGGTCGGCCTGTTTGCCGTTGTCGACGGCGAACACGTCCTGGGTGACGGGGAGGAGTTGTCCGGCTGCCACGCGCTGGCGGCTTACCGACTTGAACTCCATGTAGAGCGTGTCGACCTTGTCTGTCTCCTTGTCGAGGAACATGTCGCGGAGCCGGGCGGTGAATGCCGTAACATCCTTGTCGGTGCTCTTTGAGTCGATGTTTCCGGCATCTCCGGCTTTCACTCCGGGGAGTTTGAGCTTGCCCACGGCCTTGGCCATCTTCGCTCCGACAGGTATGACGGTGATTTCGACCGATTCGCCATACTGGTCGCGGTAGGCCGCGAGGCGCTGGAGGAGCTGCTTGAAGATGTTTACGTTGTAGGCGCCGCAGAGGCCGTCGTCGGAGCCCCACACCACCAGCGTCAGTTTCTCGACCGGGCGGCTCTCCATCAGAGGCGATGAGAAGGCCGCGTCGGAGGCTGCCAGGTTGGCGATGATGGTTTCAATCTGGCTTCTGAAGGGCTGGAGCTGGCGCAGGGCCTGCTCAGCCTTGTGCATCTTGGCCGAGGAAATCATCTTCATAGCGCCGGTGATTTTCTCCGAGGAGCGAACCGAGCCTATGCGTCCTTTTAGTTCTCTAAGGGTTGCCATTTAGCGCGAAATGATGTTGTGCTGGTTTATTGTAGGGGATTATAGTCAGGGGGTGGGGGAGGGTCAGGCGAAACGGGCCGCTACTTCGGCAGCCGCCTCTTTGAGTTTGGCGGTGCAGTCGTCGGTGAGCTGGCCTGAGCGGATCACGGCGAGCACGTCCTCCTCGTGTTTGGCGTGGAGCAGCTGCAGGAGTCCGTCCTCGAAGTCGGCCACCTTTTCAGCGGGCACGTCGGCCAGTAGGCCGTTAACGCCGCAGTAAATTATGGCAACCTCGTCCTCGACGGGCCAGGGCTTGTACTGGGGCTGGATGAGCAGACGCTCGTTCTTGCGGCCGCGGTCGATGACGCGGGCGGTAACGGGGTCGATGTCGCCGCCAAACTTGGTGAACGATTCGAGCTCGCGGAACTGGGCCTGGTCGATCTTCAGCGTGCCGGCCACCTTCTTCATCGACTTGATCTGCGCGTTACCGCCTACGCGGGACACGGAGATACCCACGTTGATCGCGGGGCGGATGCCTCGGTTGAAGAGGGAGGTTTCGAGGTAAATCTGGCCGTCGGTGATGGAGATCACGTTGGTCGGGATGTAGGCCGACACGTCTCCCGCCTGGGTTTCGATGATGGGAAGCGCGGTGAGCGAGCCGCCACCTTTCACGATGGGCTTGAGGGCCTCGGGGAGGTCGTTCATCTTTTCGGCCACCTGCTGGTTGTCGATGATTTTAGCGGCGCGTTCGAGAAGGCGCGAGTGCAGGTAGAAGATGTCGCCCGGATATGCCTCGCGGCCCGAGGGGCGCTTGAGGATAAGAGAGATTTCGCGGTAGGCCACGGCCTGCTTCGAGAGGTCGTCGTAGACGATGAGGGCGTCGCGGCCGGTGTCGCGGATGTATTCGCCGATGGCCACACCGGCGAAGGGGGAGTAGTAGCGCATGGCCGCGGAGTCGGCGGCGGTGGCGGCTACCACGCAGGTATAGTCGAGGGCGCCGTGCTTGCGGAGGGTCTCCACGATGGCGGCGACGGACGATGCTTTCTGGCCGATGGCCACATAGATGCAGTAAACCGGCTTCCCTTCCTCGAAGTTCTTGCGCTGGTTTATGATGGTGTCGATTGCGATGGCGGTTTTGCCGATCTGGCGGTCACCGATGATGAGCTCGCGCTGACCGCGGCCGATGGGCACCATCGAGTCGACGGCCTTGATGCCGGTCTGCAGGGGCTGCTTCACGGGCTGGCGGTAGATAACGCCGGGGGCCTTGCGCTCCAGCGGGAGGCGGATGAGCTTGCCTTCGATGGGGCCGCGGCCGTCGATGGGCTCGCCGAGGATGTTGATCACGCGGCCGAAGACGCCCTCGCCCACGGGGATGGAGGCGATTTCGCCGGTGCGGCGCACCGACATGTTTTCGGTAACCTTGTTGACGTCGTTGAGCAGAATCACGCCGACGTTGCTTTCCTCAAGGTTGAGAGCCACGCCTTTTACGCCGTTCTCGAACTCCACCAGCTCGTTGGCGCACACGTTGTCGAGGCCGTAGACGTGGGCAACGCCGTCGCCTACTTCGAGCACTGTGCCGACCTCCTCGAACGACACGGATTTATTTACAGTCTCGAGTTGCTGTTTTAATATCTGGGAAATCTCGCTTGGATTGTTCATGGTGTGGGGGTTACTTGCTTAGGAGTTTAAGCCGGAGTTGCTTGAGTTCGTTTTTGATGGAGGCGTCGAGGCGCTCTGAGTTGATGCTCACGGTGAATCCGCCGATGAGCGACGGGTCCAGGGCGAAGGTATATTCCATTGTGCCGCCGTCGAGATGCTTGGCGATGAGGTCCTTGAGTCGGCGCTCCTCCTCTTTGTCGAGGGGCGCGGCGGCAGTGACGGTCACCAGCGAGATCTTGTTGGCCTTACGGTAGATGTCGCAGTAGGCTATAGCCGCGGCGCGCGCTATGTCGAGGCGCTTGTTGGTTGCCAGCAGCTTCAGGAAGTCGGCCGCAACCTGGTCGTCCTTGGAGGCGTTTGCAGCCGTTGCCAGGAGTGCTTCCTTCTTGTCGTCGTCGATGAAAGGGTTGTCGAGCGTAGCCTGCAGCTCGGGGTTCTCGCGGAAGCTCGCTTCGAGCGTGTTCATCAGGCGGTACATATGTTCCGCCTTGCCTCGTTCGGAGGCGAACTCGAAGAGCGCTTTCGCGTAGCGTTTCGGAATAAGGCCTTCGTTCATCTTCTCGTGTGGGGTTGTTTGGCGCCGGTGGCGGATTAGTTAGTGGTTTCGATTTCGTCGAGGATGGAGTTCACGAGGCGTTTCTGTGCCTGGGTGTCCTTCATCTGGTCGCGGGTAACGCGGTCGGCGATTTCAAGCGCCACCTGGCTTACCTGGTCGCGGAGGTTTTTCTCGGCTTCGCGGCGGCTCTGCTCGATGGATACCTTGGCGGCGTCCATAACCTTCTGCGCCTCCACCTTGGCCTCGTCGTGGGCCTGCTCGATAATCTGGGCTTTCATCTTGTTGGCCTCGGCGATGATGTCGGCCTGCTGGTGGCGCGCCTTGGCGATTTCCTTGCGGGCCTCTTCCTGGGCGTTGTCGAGCTGTTCCTTGGCGTTCTGGGCGTATTCCACTCCTTTGTCGATAAGGTCGGCGCGGCCGTCGATTCCTTTGATGATCGCGGGCCAGGCAAACTTCCACAGAAGGAAGAAAAGGATGAGGAACGATACGAACATCCATATCGTAAGGCCGAAGTCAACTTTGAAAAGTTCCATAGAATCTCAGCTTTTAACGGCCTCCCGGGGTGGGTGAGCCGTAAGGTGTTTTTTAGAGAGGTGTTGGCGTGTGGGTGTGAAGTGGTTGTAAAAGACGCTTTTTGGCGCGGCGCCCCTTTCGGGGCGGCGCCGCGGCGTTGGCCGTGCCGGGTTTCCGGCGACGGTTAGTGCCGCGGCTCCGCTCGCGGCGGGCTTATACGAAGAGGGCCAGGATGCAGACGATGACGGCGAAGAGGGCCACACCTTCGATAAGGGCGGCGATCACAATCATGTTGGAGCGGATGTCGCCGGCAGCTTCGGGCTGGCGGGCGATGGCCTCCATAGCCGATGCGCCGATTTTGCCGATGCCGATACCGGCACCGATGGCTGCGATGGCGGCGCCGACGGAGGCACCGAGACCTAAGAGAGCTTCAACTGCTGCTAAAATCATTGCTAACATAACGGTTGGTTTTTATGAGGTTTGAATATATTTCGTTGTTCGGGTTATTTTTGAGTTTTTTCAGGCGGCTTTTGCTGGTTCGGCGTGGTGGGCTTCCTCCTTGCCGTGTCCGTGGCCGTCCTCCTGCGCGAGGGCGATGAAGATGGTCGAGAGCATCGTGAACACATACGCCTGGATGAAGCTTACCAGCACGTCGATCAGGAGCATGAACACCGAGAATGCCACCGAAATCACCGCGGTGCCGGAGGCTACGGCGTAGCCCATGGCGGCGAAGATGAAGATGAGCATCGTCAGTATCAGCACAATCATATGGCCGCCCATCATATTGGCGAACAGACGCACCGTGAGAGCCGCGGGCTTGGTGAAGATACCGAAAATCTCGATCACCTGCATGATCGGCAGCGGGAACTTGAGCCACAGGGGCACGTCGGGCCAGAAGATTTCCTTCCAGTAGTGCTTGGTGCCGAAGAGGTTGGTGATGAAGAAGGTGAAGAGGGCAAGCACGAGGGTGATCGCTATGTTGCCGGTGACGTTGGCGCCGCCGGGGAACACCACGATGAGCCCCAAGAGGTTCATGAAGAAGATGAAGAAGAACACCGTGAGCAGATAGGGGGCGAACTTCGGCGACTTCTCCTTGAGGGTCGACTTGATCACGCCGTTGTAGATGAACTCAACGAGTGCCTCCATCGCGCCGGTGAGGCCGCGGGGTGCCTTGTAGGGGTTCTTCTTGTCCCATTTGGCGAGACGGAAGAGGAGCAGGAGCACCAGGAGGCAGGCGATCATGAGAGCGCACACGTTCTTGGTGATCGAGATGTCGAAGGGCTTTATCTCCTCGCCGTTGACGATTTCGACGACTTTGCCTTTGAACTCCCCTTCATCGGCGATTTTGAAGGTCGCGTCGCCGTCGGTATAGACGGCTCCGTGCTCCAGGCGCGACGATGAGAAGATGTGGGCGCCGTCGGTGCCGAACACAATCACGGGTAGGGGGATGCGCTTGTGGTGGTTGAAGGGCACTTCCCAGCCGTAGCCGTCGCCGAGGTGCTCGAATATGATTTCCTTGAGGTCGGGCTTCTCTTCGGATGCCTCCTCGCGGGTTTTGTCGAGAGCCTGTTCGACTTCCTGTTCAGCCTGCTGCCCGACAGGTTCGGCCGCCATGGGGAGCCATGTCGCGAGCAGGGCGAATATCAAAAGGAGTTTCTTCATTCTCAGGCGCTTTATGGATGGGTTTTAATCGCTTTTGTTTTGATTGGTTCTCCCGGGAAGGAGTTCAGTAGACGCACACGGAAACCACGTCGTTGTCGATGTCGGCTATGCCACCCTCGACCTCCACTTCCCTGCGGGCGCCGTCGGCGGCCTCGGTATAGCTGATTTTCCCCTTGGTGAGGGTCGATACCAGCGAAGCGTGGCGGGGGAGGACTGTGAACAGTCCCATTTCGCCGGGGAGTGTGACCGAGCGCGTCTCCCCTTCGAAGAGGATTTTCTCGGCGGATATGATTTTCAGTGTCATTGCTTAACGCTCTGTTGTGGTTTTGTTTGTGATGGTTTGCCGGTATTCCCGGGGGGAGGGGAGGCCGCCTTGGCTTATTTGACTTCGGCGAGCATTTTCTTACCCTTCTCGATGGCCTCGTCGATGGTGCCGACGTTGAGGAAGGCCTGCTCGGGGTACTGGTCCATCTCGCCTGCGAGAATCATCTTGAAGCCGCGGATGGTCTCGCTCAGGGGCACCATCACGCCGGGGAGGCCGGTGAACTGCTCGGCGACGTGGAAGGGCTGTGAGAGGAAGCGCTGGGCGCGGCGGGCGCGGCTTACAACCAGCTTGTCCTCGTCGGAGAGCTCGTCGACGCCGAGGATGGCGATGATGTCCTGGAGCTCGTTGTACTTCTGGAGGAGTTGCTTGACGGCCTGGGCGGTGTCGTAGTGGTCCTGGCCGATGATGTTCGGGTCGAGGATTCGCGAGGTCGATTCTAGGGGGTCGACGGCGGGATAGATGCCGAGCTCGGAAATCTTACGCGAGAGCACCGTGGTCGCGTCAAGGAAGTTGAAGGTTGTGGCGGGAGCCGGGTCGGTAAGGTCGTCGGCGGGCACATAGATGGCCTGAACCGAGGTGATCGAACCGTTCTTTGTCGAGGTGATGCGTTCCTGAAGAGCGCCCATCTCGGAGGCGAGGGTGGGCTGGTAACCCACGGCCGAGGGCATACGGCCCAGAAGGGCGGATACCTCGGAACCGGCCTGGGTGAAGCGGAAGATGTTGTCGATGAAGAGGAGAATGTCCTTACCGCCGCCGTCCTGGTCGCGGAACTGCTCGGCAACGGTGAGGCCGGAGAGCGCCACGCGCAGACGTGCGCCCGGGGGCTCGTTCATCTGGCCGAACACGAGTGTTGCCTGCGACTCCTTGACCTGTTCCATATCGACGTCGGCAAGGTTCCATTCGCCTTTCTCCATGCCTTCCTCGAATTTCTTGCCGTATTTCATAACGCCGCTCTCGATCATTTCGCGGAGGAGGTCATTACCCTCGCGGGTACGCTCGCCGACGCCGGTGAACACCGAGAAGCCGTTATGGCCTTTGGCGATATTGTTAATCAGCTCCATGATGAGCACGGTCTTGCCCACGCCGGCGCCGCCGAACAGACCGATTTTACCACCCTTGCTGTAGGGTTCGAGCAGGTCGATCACCTTGATGCCGGTGAAGAGAATCTCGGTGCCGATGGTGAGGTCGTCGAATTCGGGAGCGGGCTGGTGGATGGGGCGCATGTTGTCGCGCTTGAGCGCCGGGAGGTTGTCGATGGCGTTGCCGATGACGTTGAGCAGGCGACCCTTCACCTGTTCGCCGGTAGGAACGGCGATGGGGTGTCCGAGGGATTCCACGCGGGTGCCGCGCTGAAGGCCGTCGGTGCTTTCCATGGCCACGCAGCGCACGGTTTCCTCGCCGATGTGCTGCTCCACTTCGAGAATAAGCTGCGAGCCGTCGGGGCGGTCAACCTTCAGCGCCGTGAAGATAGGGGGAAGGATGTTCTCCTTGCCGTCGAAGGTAACGTCGACCACGGGGCCGATAACCTGGGCTATTTTTCCGAAATTGTCGCTCATTTTATGGAGTGATTTTATGTTTTATGCTTTTGGGAGGCTGACTGCGGGGAAAGCTCGTCGGCCCGGTTAGTTTAAGGTTTCTGAAGTTGGCTTATGGCTCAGTTGGCGCCGAAATACCATCCCTGGATCACGATAATCACCATCAGCACCAGGTTGAAGAGGTTGATGGGGAGGAGGTATTTCCACTCCAGTGTGAGGAGCTGGTCGATGCGGAGGCGGGGGTAGGTCCACTTGAACCAGATGATGATGAACGACAGGAGGATGGCTTTGCCGATGAACCACACTACGGAGGGGATGTATCCCATGATTTCGTTGAAGCCGTCCCACCCGGCGACGCGGAAGGGCATCCAGCCACCGAAGAACATCAGGGTGGCCACGCCGGCTACGATGAACAGGTTGAGGTATTCGGCCAGGTAGAAGAAACCGAAGTGGATGCCGGAGTACTCGGTGTGGTAGCCGGCGGTGAGCTCGCTCTCAGCCTCGGGAAGGTCGAACGGGCCGCGGTTTGTCTCGGCGGTACCGGCGATCAGGTAGATGATGAAGGCGATGACCGCGGGGATGTGTGCCTTGAAGATGAACCAGCCGTCGGCCTGGGCCTCGACGATGGAAACGATGTCCATTGTTCCGGCGAAGGCTACCATCGTGAGGATCGACAGACCCACCGAAAGCTCGTAGCTGACCATCTGCGCGCCGGAACGGAGGGCGCCCACGAGGGTGAACTTGTTGTTGGACGACCAACCTGCCAGCAGGATGCCGAGCACGCCAATCGAGGAGCACGCGATCAGGAAGAAGATGCCGATGTTGAAGTTGATGAGCTGCAGCCCGTTGCCCCAGGGGAGCACGGCGAAGCAGAGCATCGAAGCGATGATTACCAGATAGGGGGCCAGGGCGAAGAGGAACTTGTCGATATGTTTCAGCGAGATAAGCTCCTTGATAAGGATTTTGAACATATCGGCGCAGCTCTGCAGTATGCCCCAGGGGCCTACGCGGTTGGGGCCGAGGCGGCACTGGAAGTAGGCGCAGATCTTACGCTCGTAGAGGATGTAGAAAAGCGCCAGCACCGCGTAGGTGAGCAGCAGGATGATGCCTACCAGCACGCATTCGATCGTGGTAGAGAGCCACGAGGGGAGCACGCTGTTGAGCGCCCCGTCGAACCATTGCGCGAATGAGTTGAAGTTGTCTATCGTGTAGTTACTCATCTTGTTTCAGTGAGCTATGATTGGTTTTGATGTGTTGAGTGGCTTGTTGCGGCCCGCGGGTCAGCGGTCCATGTCGGGCACGATGTAGTCCATCGAGCCTCCGATAGTGATGAGGTCGGCGATTTTCTGGCCCGAGGTGATGTGGTCGACAACGGCTGCCGCGGGGAGCGACGGGGTCGCGAGTTTCAGGCGGAAAGGCTTTGTGGAGCCGTCGCTTTCGAGGTATACACCGAAGAGGCCGCGGCACCCTTCGACCACCTGGAACCAGTGGCCCTGGGGGAGCTTGAGCACTTTGGGAACCTTGGCGCAGATTTCACCTTCGTCGGGGAGCATCTCCAGGAGCTGCTCCAGGATGGCGGCGCTCTGCTCGATTTCTTCAAGGCGGTTCTTGAAGCGGGCCATGGAGTCGCCCTCCTCGCGCACGATCTGCTCGAACTTGAGTTCGGGGTAGACGGCGTAGGGGTGTGTCTTGCGCACGTCGCACGCCCAGCCGGAGGCGCGGCCCGAGGGGCCGGTGATGGCGTAGGAGATGGCGTCCTCGCGCGAGAGCACGCCGACGCCTTCCATACGGTTCTTGGCGATGACGTTGCCGGTGAATATCTTGTTGTATTCCTTTACGTTGGCGGGGATGGTGTCGAGCAGGGCGCGGATGTCCTTCTTAAGGTCGGGATCGGGCTCGGCCATCACGCCGCCGATCACGTCGTAGTTGAAGGTCATGCGGGCGCCGCAGGTCTTCTCCATGATGTCGAGAATCTGCTCGCGTACGCGCAGGGTGTAGAAGAGCATCGTGGTGGCGCCGAGGTCCATGCAGAAGGTGCCGATGAAGAGGCAGTGGGAGGCGATACGCGACAGCTCGTCGAAAATAACGCGGAGAATCTGGGCGCGGCGGGGAGCCTCGATGCCGGCGGCCTTCTCGATGCAGAGGCAGAGGCCGTGGTGGTAGTTGTGGGCCGAGAAGTAGTCGAGACGGTCCATGAAGTGGAGCGTCTGCATATAGGTAAGGTCCTCGCAGAGTTTTTCTACGCCGCGGTGGATGTAGCCCATGTAGACGTCGATTTTCTTGATGGTCTCGCCGTCGATGGCCGTGCGGAAACGGAGCACGCCGTGGGTCGCGGGGTGCTGCGGGCCGATGTTCACAACGAAGTCGTTCTCGTTGAACACGCGCACCTCCTCCTTGTGGAGCTTGCCGTCGGCGTCGCGGGTCCAGGTGTCGGTGAAGTCGCTCTGGCGTTCGTTGTCGGTAGTCGGCGGGTTGAGCGCGGGGTCGGTGTCATAGTCCTTGCGCAGGGGGAATCCCTTCCAGTCGATGCTGAGGAAGAGGCGGCGCATATCGGGGTTACCGGCGAAGATGATGCCGTAGAAGTCATAGACCTCGCGTTCGTAGATGCCGGCGATGCGGTACAGGTCGGCGATGGAGGTCAGGCAGGGTTGGTCGCGGTTTTCGGTCGACACCTTTATGGAGACGAACTCCTTTGTTTTGGTGGAGGTAAGGTAGTAGACGCATCCGAGCGAGGTTACCCAGTCCATGCCCACGATGGTCACGAGGTAATCGAACGGGGTTTCGGCGTCGTCGCGGAGCGACTTGACCAGATCGTGGAGCTTGTTGTCGGGAATTTCGACCAGCAGAATCTCCCCTTCGGTGAATTTCGCTTCGGGGAAGGCTTTTGCAATCTTTTCCTGCAGGTTGGCCATATTATGGTTTTGAGAGTTTTAAAACTTAGTTATCGGCTTGAAAGCGGTGTTGTGCGGGGGGAGAGGGGCTCAGTCGTTTCCTTCGAGTTTCTCAGCCTGCTCGAAGAATTCCTTGCGGCTCTGCCGGCGGTTGACGCCTCCGAAGAAGCGCTCCACCTTGATTTTGCGGGAGAGCTGCATGATGCCGTAAATCATGGCCTCGGGGCGGGGAGGGCATCCGGGCACGAACACGTCGACGGGCACGATATCCTCGATACCCTTGGCGACGTGGTACGACTTGCGGAAGGGTCCGCCGGAGATGGCGCATCCGCCGCAGGCGATCACGTATTTAGGTTCGGCGAGCTGGTCGTAGAGGCGCTTGAACACGGGCACCATGCGGTTGACGATCGTGCCGGCTACCATCATGAAGTCGGCCTGGCGGGGCGAGGCGCGGGCCACTTCCCAGCCGAAACGCGCCATGTCGAAGCGCGCGGCCCCGAGCGACACGAACTCAATGCCGCAGCAACTGGTGGCGAAGGTGAGGGGCCACAGCGAGTTAGACCGCCCCCAGTTGATAAGTTTGTCGAGCGAGCCCACGAGGACGTTGACGCCCGCTTCCTGAAGCTCCTTGACGAGGTTTTCGATGTATTCGTTGTCCTTCCACGCCTCGTAGGGCATGGACTTGGTGGTTACTTCTTTCATTTCCATTCAAGGGCTCCTTTCCGCCAGGCATAAGCGAGCCCGAGCACTAAGATTCCGAAAAATACAGCGACGCTGAGCACACCGTCCCAGCCGAGCCCTTGCAGCTTCACTGCCCAGGGGAAGAGGAAAACGGTCTCAACGTCGAACATGAGGAAGAGGATCGCGAAGAGGTAGTATCCCACGCTGAAACGGGTCATTGACGCGCCGCGTGTAGGGATGCCGCACTCGTAGGCCTCACCTTTCTGAGGGTTGAAGGAGCGGGGCGAGATCAGCCCGGCCAGCCACAGGGCGATTGCCACAAGGCCGGCACCTGTGAGGAGGGCGACTATGGCGAACACTGCGGCATCGATACCAAAGATTCCTAAAGAGATCATGTATGTTTATGCAAGAGTGGTTTTTTATGGTTGGTTCTCAGCGTACGGGGCCGGCCTCGGCCGACGTCGTGAAAATGGCTATGGGGCACCCGCAAACAAGTGAGTGCCAAAAGGATAACTTCGCCATGCCCCCTGTTTCGGGGCATAACCTACCCATTTTCAGGGCAAAGGTAACAAAAAAATGCCAATCAAATGTTAAAAATTGAGACCAATTTCACCCGTTGTTGATAAAAAAGTCAGCGCCCCGGCCCGACCGCCCCCTTTCCCGCCCCGATTCAGCCCCTCGCGGCCCGCTCCGGGCGGTTATCGGAGGACGCTGGAGTCCACCGACTGCGGGCCGGAGATGTCGATTGACTGGTCGACCTTCTTGCCGTAGCCGAAGGTGTAGGTGAGGCGGATACCAAATTTGCGCCCGGTTGTATACTCGTTTTTGATAAAATCATAGTTGCTCGATCTAAATTCCGTGATACTTTTCGAGCGGGTGTTGAAGATGTCGTTAACAACGGCTGACACAAGCAGGTTGCCGTTACCATAGTTGAATTCAAAATTGCAGCAGTCGCGTGAGCGAACCTTGCATTGCCCGGCATCGTACATCTGTTCGCGAGGTCGTGCGTAACTCAGGTAGAAACTGCAGTTCTTTAGCATATACGTTATGGATGCCTGTAGGTAGAACGAGTGATTAGTGGCGGCAAATCTGCCGGTAGCTCGGTAGAAGTCATAAGCGAGTGCCACTGATGGAATGAGGGAGTGGTTCAAAATGAACGACTTCCCACGTAGGAACACCTGGAACTGGTCCTCGGCTCCAGCATTGTACGGCATTTTCAGCAGACCGCCAAGCTGCTGAGGCATTGGCGTGTAATCGAAAAGATGCTGATTGTCGCGATGGTCATAATAAGCGTACGCACTGAATTGAAGCCACCTGTTTGCCAAATATGTGGAAGATATTTGGGTAAATAACTTGGAATAGTTTTTAAGTGTTGGTGTGCCTTTAAGCCAAAGTAGTTCGGATTGACGTGTAAGAACCGGGTTCGTGTTTGAGCTTGATGGCGGAGTGTCGTCGAACGAAAGCGTCCAATTTAGCGATGACTTGCTGTTGGGTGTCCATGATAAGGCCGCATAAAAAGCAGGCTTTGCCAGTCGTTCGTTATACTTGCCAGTTGACCAGCCAGTATACTTCACTCCGGGTAATAGGGTGATGTTGAGTTTGCTGTTAGGTTTCCAAATGGTGCGCAATAAGGCGAACACTTCTTGGCGCCCCATGGACGTTTGTTGGTTAGAGAAGCCCGAATACTGGGAGTCAAACCAATCAAACTGGCCGATAAGGTTCAGATGGAAAATCAATTTGTTGTTTAGTCGGAATACTGGTGCGGCTTTAATAATCAAGCGGTTTACCTCTTCCCGGGTTCCGTTGGTCACCGCTTGCGTTTCTCCTAAACGGCTTAAAGAGTTGTTTGTGTTGAGCGAATGAGCGTAGGCCCATTCGCCATAGAAGAACCATTTGTTGGCCAATTTCGCCTCATACTCGCCAAAAATCTGCGGCGTGAAGTATTTGGTTCGCGACGAACTGAACGAATTGTTGCCGGTGAATAATTCGGGAGTCCAGTTGTCGGCGCTCCATCCGTTGTTTTCCGGCATTTTCTGAAATTGGAGGGCGATTGTATGTGTGGCGGTAAACGAGCCGTTGGTGTACCTGGCGTTTACTGCCGCGTTTAGATTTCTATTTTTAGTTGTTATTTTTTCGTGGTAGTCGCGTAGAATGCTCTTATGTAAGTCTCCGCCGTAGAATAGATTATTGTAGGATTCTTTGCCGTTGATTTCGGTTTTGTCGTCCTTGCTCAATGATCCGTTCAATGTCGCTCCGAAAGTCATTTTCTTATAAACCAACTTCGAAGCAAGTGAGGCGTAGCCTGACATAGGAGTCTCCAGGTTTAGGTATCCTTTGGAAATGCCCCCGGCAGAGTACTCAGACATTACGAAATTCACGACATACTCGTTTCCTCGGTATTTAGGGTCCTCCGGATTTTCCATATATTCGACCCTTTTGGCGAGCTTTGGCCAAAAGGTGGCAATATCATTCTGGTCGGCTTGTCTTCCGTTTATGAATATGGCAACCGTTTTTCCCGTGAGGCTTTTTATTGTGTTTCCCTCCACATCAAGCATCGGGAGGTTCATGCTCTTTATAAGCGACTCAGGGCTGTTGGAGAGGTTTTTCTCGCTTTTCGAGGGGAGGAACACAATTTTGCCATCCTCAACCCAGCCGCGGTCGGCCATAACGGTAATCTCCTGGAGATGTTTCTCGGAGGCAGAAGTCTCGGGGGCATCCTGGGTCTGGGCTTGCGCTTGTGCCAGCGGGGCACAGATCGCGCCTAACGCTATGGCAATTTGGGTGTAGAGAAGTCTGGTTGTCATACGGATTGACGATTGTTAGATATTGGGGTATGAAACGAAATGGAAATGCTGGATGGGATTGACTATCTGTCGCAAAACTAATGAATATGGTTGTTATTTCCAAAAAAAACTGAAGAATTTGTTTTGGTTTCTGAAATATTAATGCCATTGGTGAGAAAAATGTGTGTGTTCTGGAGGTAATGGCGCTGTGCAAGATCTCCGACCT
>JAMPHO010000012.1 GCA_023663385.1 Alistipes timonensis
CTCGGCGGTCGTCGCGGCGGCGTGAGCCGTCGGCGCTGTCGCCGGAGTTCCGCACCTCGATGCCTTCGAGCTCGGGCACGGGCTTGCCGAGGAATTTCTCGATAAGCGCGAAACGGCGGCGGTCGCGGGGACCAACGAATGTAACGGCCTCACCTTCCTGCCCGGCGCGGGCCGTGCGGCCGATGCGGTGAACGTAGTCCTCGGCCTCATGGGGCACGTCGTAGTTCACCACCATCGCGATGTCGTCGATGTCGATGCCGCGGGCGAGAATGTCCGTGGCCACCAACACATCGAGGCGGTTGGCGCGGAAGTCGATCATCACCTCGTCGCGCTCGCTCTGCTCCTTGTCGGAATGGATGTCAGCGGCTTTGATGCCCGAACGCTTGAGGATGCGGGCGAGGTCCTTGGCGGTCGATTTGGAGGCGGTGAACACAATCACGCGGTTGGAGTGGCGCTCCTTGAGCAACCAGCGCAGCACGCGTTCCTTCTCCCCCTCGTCGCACTTAACGGCGCTCTGCCTGATGCCCGACGCGGGACGCGACGGCGCGATGCGCACCTCGGCCCTCTCGGGGCGGAGCACCTGCCCGGCCAGGCGGCGGATAGCCTCCGGCATAGTGGCCGAGAACATCAGCGTCTGGCGCTCCTTGGGGAGCTTGTTGACAATGCGCATAATGTCGTCGTAGAAACCCATGTCGAGCATTCGGTCGGCCTCGTCGAGGATGAAATAGGCCACTTTCGAGAGGTCGACGTAGCCCATCTGCATATGCGCCAGGAGGCGCCCGGGGGTCGCGATCACGATGTCGGCGCCCGAGCGTATGGCGTGCTCCTGTTGGGCGAACACCTTGCCGTCGGTGCCGCCGTAGACGGCCACACTCGAAAGGGGCAGATAGTACGCCAGCCCTTCGAGCTGGCGGTCGATCTGCTGGGCCAGCTCGCGCGTGGGAGCCATCACTATGCAGTTTATATGGTTCTCCGGCTCGGGGAGAGTGTAAAGCAGGTCGATTACCGGCAGCAGGTAGGCCGCGGTCTTGCCCGTGCCCGTCTGGGCCACGGCTATAAGGTCGTTACCTTCGAGTACCTTCGGAATAGCCTGTTCCTGTATGGGAGTGCAGTCCTGGAAGCCCATCTCGTCGAGGGCGTCGAGGATGCTGTCGCTCAAATCAAGTTCGTCAAATCTCATTCTTATACAATTACCCCGCGAAGATACGCAAATCCCCCGTCATTTGCAATCATCCGCCCCACCCCCATCCCGCCATAGCATTTATGAAAATCCTCAACAGGCTGTTGAAGAATTAGGATTATGTTTTAGAGAAAGAAAACCGCCCCGGGCGAACTGGTCGCTCGGGGCGGAGTATGGTGGGGAGCCCCGGTGGGGGCTGGTGTCAGCGGTGGATTACTGGGCGGTCACTACCACGTTGTCGATTTCCCAGGTACCGGCCATGGAGGTGGTGGAGGTGTACTTGAAGCCTACCTGCACTTTCTTTCCGGCATAGGGGGTGAGGTCGATCGCGGGACCGTTGTCGAAGGAGGTGAAGTTCTTACCGGCGGGATAGTCGGGGAAGTCGTTGATGGCAACGGGAGCGCCCCACGCGCCACCCTCTTCGCGGATAACGTAGAACACCATGTTCTGGGGCTTGGTGAGAGCGCCAGAGCTGTCGCGGAACTGGCCGATAGCCTGACGGAACGACATCGAAGCGGATGTCTTGCCGGTGAGATCGAGCACGGGCGAAACGAGGTAAGCCGCGTCGACGGCGTAGCTGGCCTTGTTGTAAGCCGAGGCCTTCATATAGCCGTAGCTGTCGAGAGTCCATACCTGGGTAAGGCCTTCGGGCAGGGTGCCGTTCTCGATGGTGAAGCCGTCCTGCGAGCCGGTGAAGGTCGCGTTGAGAATCTCGCTGCCGCCGGTCGCGGGAGGGGTCACGGGGGTGTCGCCACCCTCACCGTCGAACTGGTACCAGCTAACGCTCTTGATACCTGCCACGCCGAAGTATGCTTCGTAGCTGCCGCAGAGCGTCACGAGCTTGCCGAAGTTCTCAGGATGGTCCTGAAGGTTGAGCGCCTCGCGGATCGCCCCGGAGGGGAGCGCGATCGGGAGAACGGTTGCCGAGGTGTTGCCGTCGGGGGTGTCGGCGATCAGCATATTGGTCTTGGTGGTCGCGGGGAGGGCGAACTGAGCCTCGGAAATCGATTTGTCGGGGATGAAGCCCACGATGTAACCCTTTACGTAGACGTTGGGGGTCGCGCCGGAGGGCTTGGAGGTCATGATGATCTGCGAGGGGGAGTAGGGATTCTCCGCAGTGCCGTCGCCCTGGGTGGGGCCGGGGGTGGGATCGTCGGCGCCGGGCACGTCGACCCCTTCGAGGCGGAACTCGGGAGCTGTGCCGGTGTTGCCGGTCACGCCGAAGGTGCCCATGTACTTGTCGAGGGTGCCGCGCACATTGAGGCGCTTGCCGAGGTTCTCGGGATGGTTGGCAAGAGCCACATACTGACGCATAACCGAACCCTGCGGGAGGGAGATCACCAGGCACTCGTTGAGGTCCTGGGTGTCGGCGGTGGCGCCGATAACCACGGTGTTGTCGAGCGTGGCGGTAGCGCCCCATTCGATGTCGGCGGCGGAGGTCACGGACTCAACCTGGGGCTTGACGGTGCCCACGATGAAGCCTTCAACCCAGCCGATGGGGGTTTCGCCGGCGGTCTCCATAGCCACGGCCTCCTCAACGGTGTAGGGGTTGGTCATCTCGCCCTTGGGGAGGGTCGGGTTGCCGAAGTTCATCAGGTCGTCCTCGGTGAGGATCATAAGCTGCCAGGCCGAGGTGGTGATGGAAGCCGTCGGGCTGGCGAGATAGTAGCCGAGAATACCGACGATGTCGCCCCGACCTTCGGGGAGCTTGGTGTTCCAGAAGTCGGCGTAGCCCGAGGTGCGCACAACGATAGCGTCGCCGTTGGCATCCTCAAGCACGCGGTTCTGCTCGGCGCTGATCGAGGTCTGATAGTTGGAGCAGAGGGTCTCCTTGCCGTCGGCGGCGGGGAACGCGACGTTGTTGAAGCGCACGAGCTGGCCCTGCCACTTTTTGAGATACTCGCTGTCGCGGGCATTGGCGTTCAGCTCGCCGAACGACGGGCCTTCGATCGGCTGCGCCTTCGACTCGTCGGGCAGGCCGTTGAGCTGGCGGTGGTTCTGATAGAACTCGGGAGCCATGAAAGCGCCGGTGTACTTGTTGAGGCTGGTGTTCCACTTGGGAGCGCCGAGCTGCATCTGGCCGCTGTAACGACCGCCGTACATACCAGTAACGTCGATCACGACCTCCTGGCCCACGCGGTTGAGGAGCCAGAGGTTGTATTCGTTGACGGAGATGCTCAGAGCCGCCGTCTCGTCGCGAATGTAGATGGTCTTGTATATGTTGCCCCCCTTGTCGTCGGAGATCACCCACCCCTTGATTATGTAGTGGGAGCCGTCGGCGCGGGCGGGAAACTGCTCGCAGTAGTTATAGTCGTTGTCCTTCCAAAAAGCGTTTTTGAGCTCCAGGATGGTGGTGTTGGCCTCCCAGGTAGCCTTGGGGCCGTCGGCCGATATCTTGGGCGCGTCGATGTCGTCCTGACAGGAAGAGAATCCCGCGGCGGCGACCAGCGCGGTCAGGCCGTATAGAAATGCTTTGATATTCATATTTCCAAGTTTTTCGGGGGTGATTAGCGGTCGACAGCGACGTTAACGTTCTTCACTTCCCAGGTACCTGCCTTGGCGGCGGTGCTCTTGTAGCGGAAAGCGATGCGTATCTTCTTGCCGGCGTATGCCTTGAGGTCGATGGTGCCCGACTTCACGAATGTGAAGCTGGAGAAATAGTTGGGAATCTCGACTTTGGTCCAGTTGGAGCCATCCTCGGAAACCTCGAAAGTGGCCTCCTGCTTGGCGGTCTCAGCGTCGGCGAAGTAGTTGCCGGCGTGCTCGAAGTTCACGGTCACGTTCTTGGTGCCGGCGAGGTCGATTTCGGGGGATACAAGGCGCGAGTCGGTGTCGTAGGCCTGGCCGGAGGCGAAGCCCTGGGCCTTGGCGCAGGTGTAGCGGGTGTCGCTCGACCAGATGTAGCTCAGCCCGGCGGGCATCGCGATGTTCTCGATGGTGAAGTTGCCGAGCGACGAGGCGAACGACTCGGAGAAGATGGTCTCTCCGGCGGCCTCCACGGGGGGAGTTGCCGGGGTGAAGCCTACCAGGTCGGCGGGGTCGTTGAGCTGGAGCTGCCAGTCGGTGTTGTAGTAGCCGAGGATGGCGGTCACGGAGCCGGTACCCTCGGGCATGAGGTTGAACCACCAGTCGGAGTAGCCCGAGTTGCGGAGCTGGAAGCGCTGCCCGGTTTCGGCAACGAGGTAACGGGTGGTGTTGGCGCCGCTCTCGGCGAAGGGCTCGCCGGGGGTCTCGAAGCGGAGGTCCTTGATGGTCACCAGGCGGTTCTGCCAGGTGAGGAGCTCGGTGTCGTTACCCTTGAACGACATCACCTCGGCGGCGGTCAGCTCGAAAGGCACAACCTCGCGGGGGTCGGGAGCCGACTGGGGAGTGGCTACGGCCTCCCACTGCGCGGTAGTGAGGCGCGAGGGGTTCTGGTACTCGTCGGTCTTGGTGCCGCAGATGAGGTTGTTGCGGTAGGTACCCAGGTAGAGTCCCGTCATATTCACGGCGATTTCGGCGCCGTACTGGCCGATGATGGTCTCGTCGAGCTTGCTGTTGTCGATGGAGAACGCCATACAGGCCGTTCCGTCCTCGACCATGACGTACTTGAACACGTTGCCGGAGGCGGTGTTCGACACGATGCGGCCGCGGATTATGTAGTCCTGGCCGTCCTCGTTGGTGCCGACTTCGGTGGCGTAGTCATTTCCGGCGCCGGTGAAAAAGGCCTCCTTGAGTTCCAGAATCGAGATATTGGGCTCGATCCGCTCATATACATCGGTCGGGTCGTAGACCGGCGGGAGTGCCTGCTCGTCGTCGCACGACGAGAACCCGGCAGCCATGCCCAGGGACGCGGCGATGGCCGCGAGGCTGAATATATTCTTGTTCATTGTGTTGATTCGTTTAGGAGTTTAGAACCGGAAACCTACGTTGAAGTAAACGTTCGTGCCCTGCGCGTACTGGAGGCGGTAGGGGTAGGCTTTGGCGTCGTAGTTCCTCGTGTCGACGCGCAGCTGCTGGTAGGCGTTGGTGATCAGGTTGCGGTTGTTGAGGATGTTCGAAACGCTCAGGTTGAGGTTGAGGTAATACTTGTAGGCGAAACGGAAGCTCTTGCCGATCGAGGCGTTGAGCACCCAGTTGTTGGCAAGCTTGGGCTGATGGGCGAAATCCTTCTGGATTTGCTCGGCCTCGGCCATGGAGCCGGCCTTCTCCCACACCCCTTCGAGAGTCTCGTGGTAGGGATAAGCCAGAGCCACATAGTAGTCGGCAAGCCAGGAGGCGTTCACGTTGAGGTACCAGCTCTTGGGAGCGGCCCAGTCAAGACCGATGTTGAAGGCGGTCTGCGGGGTCGACACGCTGTAGTAGTTCTTGAGGTACACGGTGCGGGTGGTGGGGTCGAAAAGGCCGTTCTCGCTCATGCGGGTACCCTGGGGATTGTTCTTGTACTGGTAGCGGGCGTAGGTGCCGGCGAAGGTGGCGGTAAGCGAGGGGAGGATTTTGTAGGACATACCGAGTTCGACACCCTTGTTCTGGCGGTGTACACCTGTAACGGCGTAGTTCACGAAAGAGTTCAGGGTCTCGTCGTAGAAGCCGCGGCGCTCCATGGCGTCGGTGGTGTTAACCAGGAACACACCTACCGAACCGCGGAAGCGGCGGTAGTTCCAGTTGTAGGAGAAGTCGGCGGCGAAGGTGCGGGCCGAGGTCAGGCCGCTCACAACGTCGTCGCTGATGCGGGGCGAGATGTACACGTCCTTGATCAGGGGAGCCTCGGTGCCGTACTGGGCGCGGAGGGTGAAGTAGTTGCGGCCGTTGAGCTTGTAGGTGGCGCCCACCTTCACGGCGGCGTCGTCGAAGCGCTGGGTGTCGCTCTTACCCTTGGAGTTCTCGGGGGCGCGTCCGTTGCGCATATGGCCGAAGCGGAAGAACTGCTCGTAGCTCACCTGGAGGCCGTAGTTCACATCCCAGTGGGTGGTGTTGATCTGGTTCTGCACGAAAGCCTGGGCCTTGAGCGCCGTGATGTCGTAGTCGTGGCCGAATACGTCGCCCACGCCGACGCGGCGGTTGGGGTCGTCGAGGTCGTTCTGCATGATGTTCACGCTGGCCAGCGGGTTGTTGATGTCGCGGTCGGCGAAGGTGTTGATGTCGAGCCAGTACTCACCGCCGAGAAGGTCCTTCACGGTCATATAGTCGTGGTACTTGGTGAAGTTGAAGGTAACGCCGGCCTGGAGGGTCATATGGTCGGTGAGGCGGCGGTTGAGCACCGAGTTCGCGATGAAGTTGAACTGGTTGCTGTGCTCCCACTGCTGCATGTAGGTCGAACCTACGCGGTCCTCCTCGGGCTTACCCTGGTTGAGGGCGTTGTTCACGGCGTTCACCTCGTAGAACTCGTCCCAGTTGATCTGGCGCACGCCGCCGATGTTGTCGCGCCACAGCTCGGTATAGTAGTCGGCCATACCCGGGGTCTCGGCGTTGTTGAGCCAGTAGGAGGGGAGGTTCTTGTAGTAGTCAGGCTTGGGGTCGTTGCCCTGGTTGTAGGTCACGCGGGTGCGGGCGAAGTTGAGCCAGCGCACGGCCACGCCCGTGTTGAGCGTCGTCTTCTCGTCCTTGTAGAGCCAGTTGAGCATCACCGTCGGGTCGAAGCGGCGGCGTATGTTGTCGGAGCGCTTTTTGCCGCTCTGCCAGCCCCAGGCGGGGTTGTAGAGGTTGTCGCCGGTGAGGTCGAACACCTCCTGCACGGCGGCGCGGGAGTTGGCCTGCTCGGTGGGTGCGCCCCAGGTGGTCAGCGTTATCGAGTGGTGGGGGTTGAACACCTTCTCCAGCGAAATGAAGTAGCCGCCCGAGTTGTAGTAGGTGCCGTCAACGATGCCCTCGTCGCTGTAGCGGCCGATGGCGCTCACCGTCAAGGCCAGGCCGTTGGCGTTCAGGCCGGTCGAATAGGTGGCCATGGCGCGGGCGTAGTAGTTGGCGTTGGTGTAGCTCACCAGGGCGTTGAAGCCGGGGGAGTAGTTCTCGGTGATGGTGTTGATATTCTGCGAGCCGCCCAGGCCGGAGAAGCCGTAGGAGGCGGCGCCCAAACCGGTGGTGGTAGTGTTGTTGCGGAAAGCGCGCGAAGTCATGCCGCCGAGCTGCGAGAAGGAGAAGCCGCCGCGGATGAGGTCGTTCATCGGCATGCCGTTGATGTAGGTCTCGGAAGCCGAGCTGTTGAGGCCGCGGTAGTTGGAGTAGAGGGGCTTGTAGCCGAAGCGGGTAAACTTGTAGTAAACGTCGTCCGACGAGCCGGTGAGGGCCGAGATGCTCTGGCCGCTCCCCTCGGTGTCATCGTCGATGAACGACTCGTCGAAAAGGAGGTCGTTGGCCCCCTCCGAGAGGTAGGCCGAGGTGTTGTCGTCGAGGATCATCACGCAGTCGACGCCCTGGTTCGACCCGTCGTATACAAGGGTCTGCACGGCGCCGTCGAGATAGCCGGGAGCCGTTACCTGGAGCATCACCTCGCCGGGATGCGAGTTGCTGATGCGGTAGTCACCGGCGGGGCCGGTGGTAACTGAAATACCCTGCGAGGGTATGGAGACTACTGCTCCGGGAATCGGGGCACCTGTGTCGGCGTCGGTAATGACACCCGTCACGGTGGCTGCCTGCTGGGCCAGCATCGGAACCGACGCCGAGGCAAGCAGGGTTAGAAACAGTTTAACTCTCATAATATAGAAGTTGGTTAATAAATTTTTCTCTTCACCGGCCACCCCTCCGGGCGGCCACCGACCTCAGGACGTGCCGCAAAGCGTCTTTCCCTCGCGGAAGAGGCGCCGGCACGCGTAACGACGGCAACAGCCTCCGGCCTGACTCTCAGACCTTTGGCCGCATCATATGTTAAACGCTACTAAATAGCCTCCAAATTTAGCAAAAAAACTTTAATCGCGCCCCATCCGCCCACGTTAAAATACGCGTTAAATCACGCCCCGGCACAGCGCCCGCCCCACTCCCTAAATACGCGAGGCGCCCCGCGGATCAATCTCCGCAGGGCGCCCGTGTCAGAGCTTACATAAGTCAAGCTATATGAAACCTATCTCACAGCCACTTTACGGCATACGCCGTCGGCATTTACAATGTAGACTCCAAGCGGCATATCGACGGCAACCTCATTTGACGCGTCGCCCGAAGCCACCAACCTTCCGTCAAGAGTCCATATGCCGTAGTTGAATTCGCCTCCTCTAATCACGACACATCCGGCACCACCATAGATGGCGATTTCCCTTTCGGCTGCCACGTTATCCACTGATGCCTGGCTGAAATCATCAGTTTCGATGAAGTTGGAGAAATAGCTCCATCCCACGGCCGAGCGATAGGCCTGCGCGGTCCCTACTGGCACATAGACCGGGAGGTCGACAGGAGCTCCGTTGAAAACGGTCTCATCCTCGCAAACCGGGGGCACAACTGCCTCGCAAGAGAGTGTGGCCGGATCGCGCAACGAGGAGAAACAGCCGGAACCGAGATATTCAAGCGACGCGGGAAGCGAAACGTTTCTTACTTTGACATTCTTGAATGCGAACTTTTCAATTCTTTTCAACGCCGCCGGATAATTGATTTCCGTTAGCGACGTACATCCACTGAAAGCATATTCCCTAATCTCCTCAATTGTTTCAGGAAGACTGACCGATCGTAAATTCCAGCTATCATCCACGAAAAACGAGGGTATCGCGGTGGAATTACCCGTGATTGTCATTACCTCAAGTTCATAATTCGTAGTAAACACGCTTTCTCTCCAAGCGTCCATATGCGAG
Source organism: Alistipes timonensis (assembly GCA_023663385.1). Taxonomy (GTDB): domain Bacteria; phylum Bacteroidota; class Bacteroidia; order Bacteroidales; family Muribaculaceae; genus UBA7173. Next base: position 8,935 of record JAMPHO010000012.1, read on the forward strand.
TTGTCAATATGAGCCTCAGTCATAGGGCAGTCCGCGAAAGCCATCTGTCCGACCTTCTCAACCGTTGGGGGAATCTTAATCGAGGTAAGCCCGGTCCCCATAAAAGCGCTGTTTCCTATCTCGACAACCGACTCCGGGATAATGACATTGGAAACCCCTCCGCAATCGAAAAAGCAGAAGTTTGGAATCACTGTCAGCCCCGCCGGCACGCGTAAAGGCGACAGCTTCAGACTCCTGCAATAAGCGAACGCCGTGCTGCCCAGATATTTCAGTTCTCTGGGAATGTTTATGTATTCAAGCTTCTCCGCATATGCAAAAGCGAGTTTGCCTATTCTCTGAATCGTCTCAGGCAGAATTACCGACCGCAATTTCATCGGAACACTCCCCGGAATCCACCATCCCTGCTCATCGCCGTTGAAAAAGGCGTTCGATGGAATAGAGTCACCATCAACCACCGCATTCATGAGGTCGATACTCTCGACATCCCCGTAGTATGAGGCTGACCACATCGCGTAGAAGTCCGACGCGTTAACCGGCCCGGTCAGCTCAAGGGATGTTATCCCCTCCAGCTTACCCTCCAGCTTCTCGGCAAGCGTCCCCGCCTCCGAGAGCCTTACTGTCAGCTTCCCGGCCGCGGTAGCGCCGAAAGCGTTGATTACCATAGCCATCACTAAGACTGACCACGTTGTTATCTTGATATGTTTCATCGTTCTGTAATTTTGTAATAGAAGTATTATCAGCGTTGACTTGTTGGCCATAAATTATCTTTATTTCACGAATTTACGGGCATCCAACAATCGGTCGCCATACGAATATGACAGGGAGTATACTCCTCGCGGCAAAGATGACACATCGACCGAGACAACGCTTGAGCGTGGTTCACACATCGCAGCAATTGGAGTCTGACCACTTGACGCTGATGCTATTGAGACGGATTCGCCCTCAGCCGCCGGACTCGCAAGCTCAACTATGACCTCATCACTGCCTGGAACATAGGAAATAGCTTTAATGCCACAGACTTCCACTAAGGGCACTTCTGAAATCGACATCTCGCCATCCCCGTTTATCGCCGAAAGAGAATATGCGTGATTGTTGATGTCAGGTGCGACATTAATCTTTGCATCCACACTCAACTTCGACCCAGCAGCGTCTCTCCAAACAAGACTTTCATAATCTTCGTTTTCTACCGCAAGCTCATATATTCCAGAACCTAAGGGAGAAGTCCTGACAGTAGCAGTCTTGTTCGAACTGGTCGGAGGAATAATCAGAAATGATTCGCCACCAATCACAACGCCGTTCTCATCCCGCTGTATTAAATCATATTTGTAATGGTCGAGGGTCGAGCTGGGGCGCAAAAAGTCAAACTTTAACGTAGCAGTATCAAACTCTTTGCCTCTCAGATTGATACCCTGAATTACATTGTCGACATCCAATAACTTTACAACTACGTTATCGGGATTCGAAACGCTATGAGCGCCAACAATAGCGCTTTTTAATCTTGACCCACCGCGTTTCCAGGCATTATATACCAAGGGGCTGAGTTCAATCTCAACATTCGCCTCATCAAACATAGCATCGTATGCCTCCATTTGCGGTCTCAATTCAAGAGTATACACCGAGGAGCCATCCTTAGGATTACCGACATACACACGCGTACCGCGAGATGTCATATGAGCCGGAACAATTGAAACGTTCTTTTGAGCGATTCTACTGCTCTCTAGGACTGCATAGTAGGTACCAGAATCTATTTCAATGTCTTTAATCGGCGTATCTACTATTCTAGCCAAAAGACAGATATGCTGTTCCGAGCCATCTTGCCCTAACAGAATCTCTTCAAGATCATCAGGAAAAGCCCAATTTATACGAACATTCATAGTCTCTCCGGGATTAAGCACTCCACCCGGCAAATCCTTGGGGTCGATGTGCACAGCTCTAATCCGATCTCCCGAAAGCTTGTTGTCAAACACTTCCAAACCATTCCATGCTCTCGCTGAGATGGCCGTGGAACTCATGCTGTAGTGAGCCGAAACCCATAAGCCCTCCTTATATGGTTTCTTGCCACGATTCTGAACCTTTACATAGATTACTGCGCTATAGTGCTCCGGCGAATAATATATCGATTCATGTTCCTCAATACCATCGCCATTATTTCTCAGCCAAATGCAAGGGCTATCCCAAAAGCACTCTGTACTTCGATTTGGTTCAAGGCCAAAGTCGTTCCAATTGTCTTTTATGATCAAGTCAACTGTTGGAATCAACTGGTCAAATGCGAGCATTCCCACTGTCTCGGGATTGGCCCAAAACTGAGGAGTCTCTTTAGTTATCCTGTCGTTAGTCTGAGCATAGTAAAATGCTTCGTGCATACTGCTAAAATCATTGGCATCCAAATCAGCTTTAACGATATTCCCATATGCATCCTTCTTGTTTACCGCGCTCGTCCAATGATACACGAACTCGTCATATGGCTTATCAGGGCATGCCCATGACGGCTCAGCACTCGCACTTGCGGCGGTAACCACACACCCATCCTGAGCCATATCATCCAAAAAGCCACCGGAATAGCACTGACCAAAGACTGAATTAACCGTAACTGATTTATTTACAAACGGCTTAATCCATTCTCCAAGTTCATAGTCTTCAAGCGTTTCCATATTCCAAAGCCATATGTATGACTTACCGGCATAATCGTGCGTACCACCATGATCTATGACATAGATGAACAGCTGGTCATCGGCGTTGAGTTTGTTAGAGAGAGAAGTCAGAACCTGTTTTACGTTGTCTTTGGTAGCGGCATATTCAGTGTCAGCAACTCCGTCTCCATCCAAATCGAGAGGGGACGATTTATAGGTGCCCGAAACTGTGAGCATATCCGCTGATGGATCAGTTCCATCAGAAATCAGTACTGAGATATTTTCTTTTGGAACGCCATATGTCTTTACAAGCATTTGATACACAAATGAACAATCGTTCCAATACCTCTCGTAATTTGAGTTTTTATTCGCACCCCCACTGATAATCATAGCGTATGTGCGGCGCGCCACTTCGCGTACTTCGTTTGATAGTTCGCTACTCGCCAGATTGGGTTTGTCGTTAGCGGAAGCCCCATATCTGTTTGATACCAACACTGGTGTCATATCTACATTGGGAGGCATTCTAAGCGCCGCCAAAGCAGGCGGATCGGTTAGATTATACACCGACACAAGGTAACATTCATGTTCCCAACCCTTGGTAGGCTCGGCATCTACAAAGAACTGCCAAGAGGCTTGCTCAACGCTAGAAGTCACTCTGTAATAATCGACATCGCGCCCTTCGAAAAGCCGCTTTACCTTTGATAGGGCAGCTTGGTCCTCTATACGCCCTGCCATTGCGGCTGTCGCACTTGCGCATAAGAACGAGAGGATAATGAGAAGTTTGATTTTGACTGTATTCATTTGATGAGAGAGATATAGTTAGTACTGAGTATTCGCTCGCTTTGAGCCGTGGTATTCGGAATAATTGGCACTAAGGAAGGTGGTATGTCGCAAATATAGCGACATTATTTTACAAAAGCAAATATTTAATCACATTATTTTAACTTTCGAAATATGCTTTGAGCAATTCATGACGCGTTTATCGTCAGTTTGCCAACAAGACATAAAAAGGGCCGCGGCGGAGTGCGTCGCGGCCCGTAGGGGGTTAGTTACTTAAGTTGTAAGTTCTCGTTGGGTCCCGGAGGCGCGTCAGTCGCACCAGGGGGCTGAGTTGTAGGTTTCAGCGGCGTGGTCGAAATACCAGTGAGCCAGCTTGGAAAACAGATGTTTCATAGTCTTTAGTTTTATTGATGAAACGATTCTTGGAAACTGAAAACAGTTTCTCTGTGGCGGCATGTGCCTTTGCCACATCCTTCATCATTAAAACGACCCGGCCAGCCGAAAGGTTCACAAAATATGCTGAAAAACTATGTTGCAGAACATATTTTTCCGCGTCAGTCGGCCACGAGCACGCGCAGGGGAACGCGCTGTGTCGGGGAACTGATGACGTAGGCGCCGTAGGGGAGCGCGACGGTCATATTGTTCTCAACCACGGGGAGGAAGCGCACCAGTCGGCCCGAGAGGTCGTAGATGCTGACATCCTTATGAGGCGCGCCGCACACGAAGCGCACGCCGCCCGGCTCGAAGGCGGTGCCGAGGGGATTGTCGGCAGCAACGTCGGAGAGGCCCGTCGTGAGGTTCACGGTAATCCAGTCGGTAGGCTCGGAATAGTAGCCCAGGCGGCAGGAGCGCACGCGGTAGCTCTCGATCGTACCCGGTTCGCAGTCAGTGATTTCAAGATAGTCGTTCTCGGCCACATGGTCCTCCTCCGACGACTGCCCGTTGTTCGTATGGCTGCGGGTAACAACGTAGTAGTCAACCACATCCTCGACACCATTGTAGGTCGGCACCTCCCAGCGGGCTATGTACGAGGTAGCCGTAACGTCGGTCGCGGGCAACGCCTTGAACGAGTGGAGCTCGGGCACCGGGAGGCAGCTTCCGTGAAGCGTCACGCCGCGCGAGCCGCCGTCGGCGTAGTCGTACACCAAGAGCGTTGCCGAGTGCTCGCCCAAGGAGGTCGGGCGGTAGCTGATTTTGAGCCAGGTACCATTGTCGGTGTTCACGCGGTTGTAGGGAATGGAGGTGACCTCGGGCACGAACATCCCGGGGTTGTCGCCTATCACGCGTATGCTGAGGTTCTGCTTTATATCCTGGCCGCGGAACTGCAGCGACGCCTCGCCGCTCCCCCCGGTGGCCACCTCGCCGAAGTCGAGAGCCATACCCTGCACGGGGGTTATGAGCACGGGGTCGGATTCCGGCTCCTGCGAGGCGTAAGGGTCAAACGGGAGCCCCTTGCGGTTGCCCCACAGATATTCGGCCAGCTCGGGATAGTCGATAAACGGGTTGCGGTTGGCCTGAAAGCGGTAAACCTGCTCGTTGCGGTCCAGCTCCTTTTGGCTCACGGGGTCCTCGCGGCTCCACTTCAGCAGCATCTCCTGCGCGCGGGAGTTGAGCGTCGGATAGTCGTTGTTGTTCACCATATAGGTGTACCGCCAGGTGAGGTTCTGGTAGCAGCACACCATATAGAAGTAAGTGCGGGCGAAGTCACCCTTGTACTCATCGGCGGGCTCGAACACCTGCGGAGCGCCGAAGCCGAAACCCGTCTGCGCGTAGCCCACCTTTGTCACCCCGTTGTCGAAAGTCGGGGTCTGCACCAGCCCTAACGGATAGTTGGACTTCGCCATATTGGCGTTCTTCTCCGAGGGATAGAGGTGGTTCAGGTCGGTATAGGCCGGGGTTGCCGTGCCCCCGCCCCACCAGCTCTTGGGGAATGAGTGCTCGCGGTTGAGCCCCCAGAACGAATTGGTATACAGGGGAATATTGCCGTACATATCCCACCATTCGCCGTAGCGGTCGTTGCCGCGGGGATAAACGTCGGTCGAGCGGAAATACTGGGGCAGGTCGCTGTACGACGACACCAGCGTATGGTTGTAGGTAAGCGTGTGTATAGCGTCCTTCAACGCCGCTTCCTTCTTGCCGGTCAGCGAATTGTAGTAGCCTCTTGGCACCTCGGCCAAGGCCGCGGACGACACTGTGAGAGCGGCCGCGGCGAGCATGAATGTTGAAAATCTCATAAATAAAGAGTTAACCTGTTTTCTAAACAAGTAACAAAACTACGGGTCCGAAAGTCGGCCCCGGCGCCGAAAAATTTACGGAAACCCGCCTGGCGCGATTACTTCCGCGGCAGATGGTGCTCCACACGCTCCACTATCACCGCCGGGGCTATCGCCCTGAGGCAGTGGTAGTCGCCCCGGAAGCAGGGCTTGTTGCCGAACACCGAGCAGGGGCGGCAGGTCATAGGCAGCTGCACTATGTCGGCCTCCTGCTGCCGCCAACCCTTGAAGCCGCAGTAGGGGTGCGTGGCGCCCCAGACGCTCACCACGGGGGTGGCAACGAGCGACGCCAGGTGCATATTGGCCGAGTCCATCGAAACCATCACGTCAAGGTGGCTCACCAGCGACAGCTCCACCTTGAAGCCCAGCCGCTTACCCGCGAGCGATACCGCGGCGGGGTATTTCGAGGCCCACGCCGATAGCACGGCTTCCTCCTTCGCCCCGCCCCCGAAGAGGAAGAGCTTCACCCCGGGGCGCCCGGCCAGCTCGGCAACCACCTGCTCCATAAGCTCCGGGGGGTAGATTTTACCCTCGTGCTTGGCGAATGGGGCGATACCTATCCAGGCCTCCCCCGCGCCCTTCGGAGCGCTAACGGCGGCGAAATCCGACGGGTCACCCTTACCGCGCCCGAAAAGGCCGTCGAAACAGCTCTCGACAGGGAGCCCGACGCGGTGGAACGCCTGGCGGTAGCGGGCCCGCGACGAAATAAGCGGGAGGAGCACCTTGTCGCGGCGCCGCGTCAGGGCACGCTTACCCTTCCGCCCCTTGTTGATTACCGCCACGGGGATACCCTTCAGGCGGCAGAAGAGGCTCAGCACCTTCGTGCGGAGCACGTCGTGAAGGTCGATGAACGCGTCGAAGCCATGCTCGCGCCGCAGCTCGCCGAAGAGGCGCCGCAGCCCGGCCAGCCCCCCGTAGTCCTCAAGGTTTACCCCCACCACGGCCAGATTGGCCGGTGGGTTCACGAAAATCGAGGTCATCGACTTGCGGGTCACGAAGGTAAAGCGCACGTCGGGGTAGCAGCGGCAGGCGCTGTAGAGCACGGGCACCGTCATGGCGACGTCGCCAAGGGCCGAAAAGCGCGCCACAAGCACGCTTTTGAGCCCGCGGGGGTTGTTGGCTTCTTTATTCATCTGATTCAATGCGGTTTCAGCCGCCCGGAAGCGCCTGGAGGTCAGAAACTATTTAAACAGTTTCTCAGGCTTTCTTGGCGTAGAGCACGGGGTTGGTGTCGGCGTCGTTGTACATCTTCATCTGGCGGTACACCTTCATGTACTTACGTCCGGCGGCTATGTCGTCGAGCAGCGTGTCGATGGCCTGGGTCAGGTCGCGGCGCTGTTCGAGCAACACGTCGAGCTTGGCGGCGCAGCGGGCGCGGTGTTCGGCCGAGGCGTCGGCGCGCTCGGCTTCCTGGCGCATATGGTAGATTTTCACGGCGAGAATCGACAGGCGGTCGATGGCCCAGGCGGGGCTCTCGGTGTTGATTGTCGCGTCGGCGGCAGGGGTCACACCCTTGTACTTCTCGCGGAAGTAGGTGTCGATTTCCTCAACGAGGTCGGTGCGGTCCTGGTTCGACTTGTCGATTATCCGTTTGAGTTTCACTGCCTCAACCGGCTCGATCTGCGGGTCGCGGATAAGGTCCTCCATATGCCACTGGCACACGTCGATCCAGTTCTTGCCGTAGAGCGTGGCCTCGATACCCTCGGAGCCGTAGGGGGCGGGGGCGGGAGCGTCGATTGAGTCGGTCAGATGATAGTCGGCCGTGGCGCGGTCGAAAATCTCGTTGCAGTTCTGTGAAAATGTCATTGCGGTATGGTTTTGAAGCTGTTAATCATATGGTTGGATGAAGCCCGCGCGGTTCAGGCGGGTTTCGTGGGGCGGTAGACGAGCGTCATGGCCCTGGAGGGGTCGAAAATCTCCGCGGCGGTGCGCCTCACGTCCTCCGCGCTCACGGGGAGGTAGTTCTCCTCGAACGAGGTCGAGGGGTCCTCACCGTGGTATTCGGCCAGCGCGAGCCCCTGCACCCTGTTCATAAGCCCGAGCATGTCAAACGTGCGCGAGCTCTCCAGGCGGTTGAGGCAGCGGCGTAGCTCGCTCTCCCCCACCCCGCCCTCAATCAGGCGGTTGATTTCGCCGTCGATAGCCTCCTGAGCCTCGCGCTCGGCCTCCGGCCCGTTGCCGAGAAGGCGGGCGCTCACGAGCATCAGCCCCGCATCCTCCGAGCCCGAGATGCAGCAGTCGAGGTCCGAGAAGTGCTTACCCGGGGCGAGCAGCGCGCGGTAGAAGCGCGACGAACGTCCGTTGGAGAGCACGTCGCTCACCAGGTCGGCCGCGAAGTAGGCCGGAACCCCGTAGCGAGCCATCGGATAGGCCATGGTGAGCCAAGTCTGCGGCACGTCGCCCGACACCTCCTTCAGCCGCGGCCCCTCGGGGAGCGGCTCCGCGGGGAGCGAGCGGGCTGGGATATTCCGCGAGGGGATGTCGCCGAACCACCGCTCCACCATCTGACGGAAACGCTCCGGCTCGACGTCGCACGAGGCGGCCAGCACGGCGTTGTCGGGTGCGTAGTGGGCGGCGAACCAGGCCCGTACATCATCCTGGCTCACCCCCTCGATATGGCTGAACTCCTTCCCTATCACCGGGTAGCGGTAAGGGTGGACCTTGTAGCACAACCCCTTGAGGTGGTGCTCCATATCGCCGTAGGGGCGGTTGAGGCACGCTTGCTTGAACTCCTCAACCACCACGGAGCGCTGCACTTCCAGCGCCTTGTCGGAGAAGGAGAGCGACAGCATGCGGTCGCTTTCGAGCCACAGCGCCGTCTCGATGTTGCGCGAGGGCACTATGTCGTAGAAGTTCGTGAAGTCCTGCGACGTCCACGCGTTCGACATACCTCCGGCTTTTTGCAGCTCCCCGTCGAAATCGGCTATGTTGACCGACCCGCCGAACATCAGATGCTCGAACAGGTGGGCCATGCCGGTGCGGTCGGGGTGCTCGTCGCGGGAGCCGACGTCGTAAAGCACGTCGACCATCCCCATCGCGGCGCCCCGGTTGTAGTGGTGCGCCACGCGGAGGCCGTTGGGGAGCGTGAAGCGGGTTACGTCCTTCACTCCTTTACTACCTTCATTGATATTACGCGTATATCCTCCTTGGGGCGGTCGCGGCCGTCGGTCTCGGCGGTCTCGATCTTCTTGACAACGTCGAGCCCCTTGACTACCTCGCCGAACACGGTGTACTGCCCGTCGAGGTGCGGAGCGCCACCCACGGTCTTGTACGCCTCGCGCTGCTCGGCGGTCAGAAGCGCCGGATGGGCCTGGGCCTCGGCCTGTGCCATCTTCACCAGCTCGTCCTGGAGGGCCTGCAGACCCATCATGTCGCGGTTGCGGCGCATATTCATTATGGAGTCGCGGCGCTCCGATGCCAAGCGGTCGAAAATCTCCTTGATCTGCATCTGCTGGGCGCGCTGCTCCATCTGGGCCAGCGTCGAGTCGTTGTAGGTCTTGCCGGTCACGATGTAGAACTGCGAGCCCGACGAGCGGCGCTCGGGGTTCACCTGGTCCCCCTGGCGGGCGGCGGCGAGGGCGCCGTACTTGTGGAAATGCTTCGGATACACGATCTCGGCGTCGATGTTGTAGCCGGGGCCTCCGGCGCCGAGCATCTTCCCGGCGGGGGCGTTCTTCGACTCGGGGTCGCCGGTCTGAATCATGAACTCGTTGATCACGCGGTGAAACAGCACGCCGTCGTAATACCCCTCCTTGACCAGCTTCAGGAAGTTGTCGCGGTGTTTGGGGGTATCGCCGAAGAGGCGCACCGTGAGGTCGCCGGCGGTGGTCTTTATATCTACGAGCGCGTCGCCCGCGGCGGTAGTCGCGGCGGCGGTGGTTTTGTCAGTCATGCGGGTGGTTTTCTTTTTGGCAGTCGTGAGCGCGGCGGCCCCTGCGGCGAGAGCGCACACCGCCACGATTGCCCATATTATCGATTTCTTCATATCGGAAAAAATGTCGGTTCTCGGAAACTGTTTTCTGTTAAAAAACAGCTCCTTTGAGCGCCCCCCTCTTCGGAGGGGAGCGCTCAAATAGGCGACTGGTTGAAAAGCCTCTTGTAGATTCGGCGGAAATTGTCGTCGGAGGCCGAAAGCTCGGCGGCGCGCTCGGCATAGTCGGCCCCGTAGACACTCTGCAGCAGCGAGCCTATGTAGGAGCGGTCGCGGTCCTTCTCTATGCCGATGGCTATCAGCCGGTTCACCGCCGAGGCGAACCTCTCGCTGTCGGTGGCGAACAGGTAGCGGGCGGCGCTCACGGCAAACTGGCCGTTGATGTCGACCTGCTCCAGGCGGTCAATCACCCGGGCGAGGTCTTCGTCGTCGATCGTGCCGATATGGTTGGCGATGTGCTCGTACGAGGCTAATCCGTCGGTGTCGGCGGCAAGGCGTTTAAGTTCTTCTTCCGTCATATTCAACCTTTTAGTTTCGCGTCGATGAGTTTGATTTTAGCCTCGGTGGCGGCGAGGTCGTCCTTGATGCGCTGGATGCGGCGCTCCATTTCGCGCACCATCGAGTCGCCCGCCTTGCTCTTCGACGAGAGGAAGCCGAGGTTGTTCTCGTAGGTCTTGAGCTCGTTGCGCTTGATTTCGCAAGCACGCTGCACGCGCTCGCGTTCGCGGTATAGCTTCTGCTGGTCCGAGCCGATCTCCTTTATCACGTCCTCGAAGCGCGACATGCCGCGGTCGCCGCGGTCACCCTCGCGGTTGTAGAACGCGTCGCACACGGCGCGGTACTCGGCGTAAACCTTGTCCTTCTCGCGGAAGGGAACGTGGCCTATGCTGTTCCACTTTGCCTGAAGCTCCTTAACCTTCGGCATTGCCTCGTTGCGGGGCATGTCGGCGGGAATAGCCTTCAGGTCGGCTATCACCTGGCGCTTCTCCGCGAGATTGGCCTCCTCGGTCGAACGCGACTCGCTGAGGTTCTTCTTGCGATTCTCGAAGAAGGAGTCGCACGCCTTCTGGAAGCGCTGCCATACGGCGTCGGAGTGCTTGCGGGGCACGGTGCCGATGGTCTTCCACTCCTTCTGCAGCGCGACGAGCTGGTCGGCGGTTTTGCGCCAGTCGGTCGACTGGCTCAGAGCCTCGGCCTTCTCGCAGAGCGCCGTCTTCTTGGCAAGGTTGGCCTGGAGCTCGTCCTTCATGGCGCGGTAACGCTCGGCCTTGAGGGTGAAGAAGCGGTCGCACACGGCGCGGAAACGGGCGAAAAGCGCGTTGTTGGCCTTGCGCGAGGCGTAGCCAAGCTCCTTCCACTCCTTCTGGGCCTGGAGGATGACGTTGGTCATCTCGTCCCACCCGGCGTACGACTTGATATTGTCGAAGTCAAGCGCCTCCACGCGCTCGCAAATCTCGGTCTTGGCCTTCTCATTGGCCTCCTCGCGGGCCTTGCGCTCCTCGAAGAATGCCTGGTATTTCTTGCGGATCACCGACGAGGCGTCCTTGAAGCGGTTCCAAATCTCGTCGCGCACCTCCTTGGCCACCGGGCCGGTCTGGCGCCACTCGTCGTGGAAGTTCTGCAGACGCTTGAAGGCGAGCACTATATCCTCCTCCTGGTCGAGCTTCTCGGCCTCCTCGCAAAGGAGCGTCTTAAGCTCCAGGTTCTTGCGGAAGTCGTAGTCGCGGAGGTCCTTGTTGATTTTGAGCTGGTCGTAGAACTGCTCCACGGTACCCTGGAACTCCTTCCAGAGGTCGGTGGCCTCCGTGGCGGGCACCTCGCCGATCTCCTTGAACTCGGCCTGGATCTCCTTCACGCGGGGGAACACGCGGTTGGCGTTGTCGGCATCCTCCGACAGCCCCTTCAGCTCGGCGATCAGCGCCTGCTTGCGGGCCAGGTTCTCAGCCTTGGCGGCCTCCTCGGCGGCAAGGAGCGCAGCCTTCTTCTCTTTCACGGTGGCCAGCAGGGCCTTGAACTCCTCTTCCGCGGGGTCGAGCGCGGGCTTGAAATCCTCCGGTGCGCCTCCGCCGGCCACAAACTCGTCGCGAAGGGCCTCGGCCTCGGCGTTGTGAATCGCGTAGAAACGCTGTTTGAGGAATGCCAGCTCGTCGCGCCCGATGCGCGCCGCGTCAGCTTCGGCAAGCTCCTTGAGCGCCGCGATCACCTCCTCCTTAGTGCGGAGTTCCGGGCGGCTCTTCTCGTTGTCCGACGGCTCGGCGGGGCAGCCGTCGCCGGCGGCCTCGATGGCCCGCGCCATCTCGTTCTCAACCTCCAGGGGAGCGTCCCCGTCGGGGGCGTCGGCCTTGGCGGCTTCAGTTGCGTTCGCAGAGGTTTCGGTCGCTTCGGCTGCGGCGCCGACTGCGGCCTCGGGGGTCTGTAAGGCTTCGTCCTTCTGTACGGGAGCGAGGTCCTGCTGAGAGATTTCCATAAAAGGGAATTAAAGTTAGAGTTGGGCACAAAGCCCGCGTCCCCGCGGGGGCACGGGCGCAAAAACACCGCCAAATATAGCAACAATATTTCACATACGCCAAAAAAACCTCCCCTAATCCGCACCCCACCCCCTTCCGCCCCCCATTTCCGCCCTTTTCACCACCCCGCCCAGCCTCACGCCGCCCCCGCAACCCCCAGCGTCCGACCCGTCCGACCTGTCCGACCTGTCCGACGGAGCACTCCCCCCGTCCGACCGAAATCTTCTCCCCGCCCCCGCATAACCCCTTGTTACGCCTCCATATCCTCCAGTGAAAGTCCAACGTACCCCACCTTCCATCCAATCTGCTTCCGGCATATGGTTTCTGATTTAGCCTCAAGCTTGTGGAGGTCAATCCGGTTCTTGTTCCGCTTGACCTCGCCAATGACTATTTCTCGGTCTGCCTCGTTCACCGCGATCAGGTCTATTTCGTTGCGTCCCTCTTTCTCCCAATAGTTAGTCACTATGTTGTAAAGCCCCGTCTCGCGATACAACTGACGGAAGTAACGTTCAAGAATCCAGCCGGAGAACGTATCATAGTCGGCCCCGACTTTCTCCCTGACATAATTCAGATTGCCAATCTCCACAGCGCTTCGGTACTTATAAATGAACCGAAACCAAAAGTTGAGGAAATTGTCTTTGATGCCGTATTTCACATTCCGGCTACCCGGTGCGGCAAGATACGGACGATAGCGGTAAAGCAGGTCGTATGTGTTTTCGAGTTTTTCAAGATACCCCCCAGCCTCAATGCCTGTGTATGACTTGATTTCTCCGCGCTCGTTGAATCCTGACGCGATTGCGGATAGGATTGAGAAGTAATTGCCGTAGTCCTTCCCGAACTCATCCGACAGCAGCTCCTTCCCCTCCTCGATAAAATACGAGCCGAACGAGAGTACCGAATCCAGAATCTTATCCTTTGTGAAAGCTCCAGCCTGCACTAATTGCTCGACATATTTGGCCACACCACCCGTAATCATATACATAGCCAACAGGTCGTCGGGAGTATAGTCGGGATTGTTGTCACGCATAATCTCGCGCAATGTCCGCAATGGAAATTCGCGCAAACGCATCCTCGAAGTAGCGCGTCCGTAAAGAGGCTCCTTGCGGTCATCGAAGATTTTGGTCATCATCGAGTACAGCGAGCCGCATATCACGAGGTTTATCCTTGCCTCCTGCTTGTTGGAGTCCCACACATTCTGCATATCGCTGAAGAACGATTCGTTGACATACTTGAAGTTCTGAAACTCATCAAACACAAGGGTAAAGTGGCGGCGTTTGGCAATTTGCATGATGGCGGAGAAGAGTCTCGCCATACTGGTAAATTCGCCAATCTCCTCGCCTAATCGGTCACGGATGGTATCGGCAAGCTCCGCGCAAAGAAGAGTCTCGCTTTTCCGGGCCACAAAAAAGTAGATCATATCGTCCGTGCCATAGGCGTGCTTTATAAGTGTGGTTTTGCCTATGCGTCGGCGACCGGTGATTACCGTCATTTGTACGTACTCTCGTGATGTCTCCTCAGTCTTTCGGAGCGTCAACGTTTCTATCTCTCTGTCGTAGAATCTCATACTAATGCAACGGCTGTTACTGTAACCGCTGTTGCAAAATTACGCAAATTTCACAAGACCACCAAATTCCGCGGTACCGCCACCCATCTATTATCATTTATTACACTTTTTTGGAACACCTCCGATGTCCCCCCAGCGTCCGACCCGTCCGACCTGTCCGACTTGTCCGACCCGTCCGACGGAGCACTCCCCCGTCCGACGGAGCTAAATAACTTTTTTCGCTGAGAGTTGCATTATCGCATACGGATTTGCTCGCCGTCGGCGTAACTTCGCGTTGTCGGCAGTCGGGAAAAAGGCGCCATACCTCAAGCCGACTCAAGACCCTTGAAATGTTGGACCCTACAGCCGCTTGACGAAAAAAATACGAAAAAGCGGCGCTTAAGGAAAGGCGAAATGTAACCTTTGAGGCGGGAAAATCCAGGGAAATGGCTAACTTCGCGATATTGGAAAAATCAGCCGGTCATACTCATTGAGCGGCTAACTATTAATAATTTCTGACCGCTGAAGGCCATTGGTCCTATGCGGCAGCCACGCGGTTATCGGTTGAGACCCCCCGGACGGGGGTGAGCTCTGTAAGTCGGGTAGCAGGCGGGAGTAACAAGTATTTCTGTTGGCAAGTTATGGATTGCGAAGCACTCAATTGGGAAGGACTGGCCGTAGGGGCCTGTACCTTTCTCATAATAGGAATATTCCACCCCCTCGTGATCAAAGGGGAGTACTATTTCGGACAAAAGGTTAAGTGGGCTTTCGCCCTCGCGGGGATAGCGGCTTCGGCCGGAGCGCTATTCACCCAGGGGTTTCTTTCCTGCCTGTTGGCGGTCACCGCTTTCTCCTCATTCTGGAGCATCAAGGAAGTGGCCGAGCAGGCCGAGCGCGTCCGCAAGGGATGGTTCCCCGCCAATCCCCGACGCCGCTCCGGCGGGGCCGCCGATTAACCCCCTACACTGATAAGAAACAGTTTCTAAGAAACTGTTTAAAATTTTTTCCGAGAGTGTGCCCCGATAAGACTATGCCCCGGGAACCCTTCGCCAGGGATTCCGGGGCATTTGTCGGTATAAACTGTTTAAAATTTAAACAGTTTCGATAGTCAGGTTTGTGAGCAACATCAATTACTTGGCCACCTTGCGGCCACCTACTATGTAGAGTCCGCCGGGGAGACCTTCGAGGGCCTCGGCCGCGTCAACGCCACCGCGCACCTTCACACCCTGCAGGGTGTACACGTCGACCTTACCTCCCTGCTCGGCCTCGACGGCCTCAACGCCGGTTACGATCCAGTTTTTGGAGGGATAAGCATCTACACCGAAGAGACGTATGTTCCACTCGGAGGCCGCTTTGATCGGCTTGATTACAAGCTTGTTGACCTTGTTCAACGAGGCCGAACCAATCTGATGGGCGGCGCGCTTGCCGGGCATCGCCTGGGCGGCGCTGTTAATCACGCGGTCAACGGGATTAAACCCACCAAGGAACCCTCGGCCCGAGAACGCGATCACGGTGCGCGAATTGCCCTGGCCGTCCTTTGCCTCGATGGTGTAATCAGCGGGGCACGCGGCTTCCCAGCGGAGCTTTATCATATCGAAATCGACCTCTCTGCCAAAGTCAATCTCTACCGACTGGGGAAGATTGCCATTGTTGAATGTGATTTCTTGGCCGCCGATGACATTGGGGGCGGTCTCACCGTCGAGGGTCACAGTCGCGGCGTCGCCGTCGAACTTAGCCTGGTCAGCCACAACATTGATAGTGGTTGAGTCATATTTACCCTCACACTCAGCTTCGATTGTGAGCTGACCCTTCTCGGTAGCTTTGAAGGTATTCCCTTCGATAGCTTTGCCGCCGACTGAAATAACGGCCTTCTTATCGGCCATCTTGGCGCCGAACTGGTCGAGCACATCGGCATTGACCGTCACCATTTCGTCAGTAGCCACATTATCCTGGTCAACCGACACCTCTACCGAGGTAGCCACCGACTCAACCTGCGATGTGCCGTAAGCCTTGAGGTCAAACAGCTTGATACCGTAGCCGGTAGCGTTCTTCGTAGTTACCAGTTTGATAAACTGGATGTTTTTCATTTCCTTGCCCGAGAAGCGGTCATACCAGGTATTCTGATTGTGACCCGAAACAGAGTACAGCTTTTCGAGGCTATCCTCAGTGGCTCCCACATAAACATCATAGTCGGCGGGGCATGCGCCTTCCCAGATCGCGATAATCATATCGAGGTCGTAAGGCTTGCGGAGGTCGGCAAGAATCCAGTGGGTGTGCTCTCCATGGGGCTCGTTTTCGGTAACTACGTATAGCGCGCCATGGCTCTTGGGATCGGCACCTCCGTCGGTAGCCGCCGCGGGGGCTGATTTGCATTCATCGCTGGTAACGGCGGCACCGGCCATGCAATAGTCGGCCTGGTCGGCAACCATGATGCCGGCGCTCTTCACAGTCTCCCCTACTGTGGCGGTCACCTTAACCATCCCCTTGGCGGTGGCAGTGATTACGCCGTCGGCGTAGGTGGCGCCACCCTCTACGGTGATAACGGCGTCATCGGCTGAACCGAAAGGCTGTCCGTACTGGTCGAGGATGGTGAGGCTGACCTCTGTTGTCTCGCCGACAAACAGACCGCCGTTGGCAAACGTGATTTCCATATCGGCGGCATGCGATTCCTCGATCTGCGAGCCCTTCACGAGCACCTCGCGTACCTGGGGCTTGCCTTGGGGATTATCTACGTCGCGCACCGCTATATAGCGGGCTTTCACTGGCTTTTCGTAAGTCACGGTGGTTATGGCGTTGCTGGCGCGGGTCGCGGACTTGAATTCCCATCCGGCGGGAACGGCGTCGTTGTTCCACACCCACTGCGAGTTGTCGCCAATAAACGACATAATGCCTTCATTGTCGAGAGAGTATCCGAATTTCACAATGCCCCCGCTGTGGTCGCCGTAAGCGCAACCGATAGCGTCAACATAGTGCTCGCTTCCAAGGTCTATGAGTATCCAAGCGTCGCCACCGGCCCATTCGCCGTTATACTCATAGTAGGTCGCCATATCGCCGTCAACAGCGTTTTCGATAGGATTGGGGTTATCCAGCCCGGGTATTACTCGGGCAAGTACGGATTTCCCTTCGGCAGCGTTACGAACGCCGTCCCAGTCGAACTCTACGGTGAAGGTCGAGCTTCCGTTGACTTCGGTCTGTCCGTTCATCGCCGTGGCTGTCAGCGTATAGGAGCCGGGGGTAGTGCCTGACACGGTGAACACGCCGTTCTCTCCACCGGCCACCACTACGTCAGCCGAATTGGCAGTGAGCTTCAGTCCGCTCACCTTGTCGAGGGATACCGCGTCGCCCACGGAGTTAACCGCGGTGACCGTTACCTCGGCGGAAGCACCGGGCTTGGCCGACGCGTCGGTTACCTTCAACGCGGCTACATCTTCGCGGCCGGCGATATTGGCAACCCGCAGCTCGTGTATGCTGAGCCCGTAGCTATTACCGTTGTTGTTCAGCTGGTCGGCATAAACCAGTATGTAGCGACCGCTGATTCCGTCGGCGAAGAGATGGTTGGCGGTATAGCCGCTCTCGGTGTCGTTCTCATCGGTGGCCGCGGGAGTGGTGGCCGCGAGCCATTCCTCTGAGATTTTGTTGTAGTCGAGCATCAGAGGATTATCCTCGGTGTTGACGTTGCCGCTGAGGCTTTCATAAGGTATCGCGCTCTCGCTTATGTAGAGCGAGTATTTCTTGGCGTGGGATGCTTCGAAAATAATCTCTACATCGGTGAAGGTCTTTACCTCGCCGAGATCGACGAGCGCCCAGTCGTTTGTGAACCGATGGGTCGACGGTATCGCTTGCCAGCGGCTGCCGTTATCGTTATCGGTGACGCGATTGGCCTCTTCCGGCTTTGACGACACAATTACCGTGGCACCCCGGCTTAGATTCTCAACCGTGTTCCATTCGATAGCCGCCATCATTGACAGCCCCGTAAGGGTGGCCAATGATACCATTGCTACTGTTTTTTTCATAATGATAAGTTATAGGTGATAGATTTTCAGTTAACTACGCGCTTCTCGCTACCTACGAGGTAGAGGCCGGCGGGGAGGCCGGCGGTGGCGGTGGAGCGGGGCGCTGACTCGCGCACGCGGATTCCCTGGAGGGTGTACACGTCTACCGGGGCGTCGGCCGAGTCGACTCCGATTGCCTCCGCGGAGGCTGAGCCGTCGCTGAGCGTCAATGACGCTATGCGTATGCCGCTGGGGCTGTAGGGAGCGGTATCCTTAAGGCGTATGGTCTGTTTCCCGGAAGTCAGTGTCAGGGGGAGGGTGATGGTCGCGTATACCTCGTCGCTGTTGGGGAGGGTGATGTTCTTCATCGAGGCGAGCTCCTCGCCGTCAGCGCCGTCAGGCCCTACGGAGTACACTCCGATGGAGGGATCGAAACGGGTAGGCTCGCCGAAACCGCCCACGCTGAGGGTGAGTGTGTACTCTCCGTCGGAGGGCACGTCAAACTGGTAGTCGAGCGTCGCTCCGGCGTTGAAACGGGTGATTTCGATCGGCGAGGGGCATCCGGGGTCATTCGAAGCCCCCATCAGGCAGCCGGTCTGGGCGATATAGTCCGACGCCGCGACCGCGGTGTTCACCCCGTGGTATTCCCCGGGATCGAAAGTACCCATATTCACATAAACCTTGCCCTGCTCCGAGAGCTCGCGCTCAACCTCGGCCTTGGCCGAAATCAGCAGACCGAAGTTCGGCCCTTTCGGAGCGTCGGAGTTGCCGACCGCCTTGAACCAGGCGTAGCGGAATATCCAGGGGGTCTTCTCCAGCCACTCGACGCTCTGCATCATGGAGGCTATCTGGGTGTCGGGGGCGACGTAGCTGTTGGGGTTACCCTCCTCGGGCCAGAAGCAGAACTCCGTCACCCACACATCCTTGCCGTAGCGGTCGTGGAAGGTGGTCGCGATATTCCGCAGGGCGTCGAAGCCGCCGTAGCTGTGGACTGCCGTGTAGTCGAAAGCGTCCTCACCAACGAGGGCCACGAACTCGTCCATCCACTTCGTCGGATCCTGGTAAGGGGGATTAGGCGAGGTGTTGAGCGCCGGAGCCACGAGTTTCAACCCCAGCTCCTTGGCGAGCGCCACCACTTCGGGCCACTTCGCGGCCGCTTCCTGCGGCGTCATATCGGCCTGGTTGGTGAAGTTTGGCTCGTTGAAGCCCAGGAGGTATCCGCATTCGGGGTGCGCCTTGGCCCAGGCGCGTATCTTCTCGGCGTCATAATAGCCGTTCCAGCACATGGGCACATACTCCATCGCCGTCTCATTGGCGAGGTAGCGACCCATCTCCGGGCCCCAGTTATAGAACCAGCTGACACCCGGGGCCAGCGCGGCCATCTGCGCCTTGAACTGGAACTCGTTCTCGCTCAACCCCCTCTTGGGGCTCTTGGCCGCCGCGGGGAGCGCGGCGGCCAGAAGAGCGGAAATAACTACAATCTTATATTTCTTCATTGCGGAAGCTGTTTAATCGTTGGAGGCCACCGAGGGGTTTTCGACCACGGTGAACTTGGCGGGGGTGCCCGATTGGCTGTCGGGGGCGATCCACACGCTGAACTCGCCCGGCTCCACGGCGCGGGTCGTCGGGGTTGTGAAGAACGCCAGGTCGTCGGGCGTGAGTGTGAAGGTCACGCGCCGCGACTCGCCGGGTTTAAGGGTGAGCTTCTCGAAGCCGCGGAGCTCGCGCACGGGGCGCACCAGCGACCCCACATGGTCGCGGATATAGAGCTGGGCCACCTCGCTCCCCTCGCGCGCCCCGGTGTTGCTCACCGTGCAGCTCACCGTAAGGTTGCCGTCGGGGGCTATCTCCGATGATGACACCGCTGGGTCGGAGTACTCGAAAGTGGTGTAGCTCAGTCCGTAGCCGAAGGGGAAGAGAGCGCCGTCGCCGGCGTCGAGGTAGTAGCTGGTGCAGCCTGTCGAGGTCTGCCCGGCCTCAAGGGGTATATCGTCGATAAGGGTGATCCCCTCGGCGGGGCGACCCGTGTTCTTGCGGTTATAGTAGATAGGGACCTGACCCGAAGTACGGGGGAAGGAAACCGGGCAGCGCCCCGAGAAATTCACCTCGCCCGAAAGGAGGTTGGCGAGCGCCGGACCGGTCATCGTGCCGCCGTGGAAGCAGAACACTGTAGCGTCGGCCATGGCGGCGTCCTCGGCGATGGCCAGCGAGCGGCCGGCCTGAACCACGAGCACCACCGGCTTGCCGGTACCCTTCAGCTCCTTCAGCAGCGCGCTCTGCGCCCCGGGGAGGGTAAGGTCGGTGCGGCAGTGGGCCTCGCCGGAGAGCACGGCCTCCTCGCCACCGAAGAAGAGCACCAGGTCGGCTTCGCGCGCTGCCTTCACGGCAGCGGCAAAGCCTTTGGTGTCCTTGAGCCTGCTGTATTCGAGCCCGGGGGCGTAGACGATGTTCTTCTCGCCGTACATCCCGCGGAGCGCCTCCAAGGGGGTCACGCTCCGCTCTTTCTCGAAGTCGAATACCCAGGTGCCTACCTGGTCGTGGCGGGCGTCGGCCATCGGGCCGACAACAGCTATCTTTCTTACCTTACTATTATCAATCGGGAGTATGCCGTTGTTGCCGAGCAGTATGGCGCTCTCCTCGGCGGCGCGGCGGGCGGCGTCGAGCGAAGGCTCGGCATAAAAGCGCCGGGCCGACTTCATATCTACGTATGGGTTGTCGAACAGCCCCAGGCGGTATTTCAGGCGGAGCACGTTGGCAGCGAGCGAGTCAACCTCGGCCTCGGCAACCTCGCCGCTCCTCACCAGGTCCTCCAGGTGGGCGCAGTAGGCGTAGCTTTCCATGTCGACATCGACCCCGGCGTTCACGCCCTGGCGGGCGGCGTCGCGGCGGTCGCGGCTGAAGCCGTGGGGTATCATCTGGTCAAGCGAGCCCCAGTCGCTCACCATGAGCCCCTTGAAGCCCCACTCATCGCGGAGTATCTCGCGGAGCAGGTGCCGGTTGCCCGACGAGGGCACGCCGTTGATGTCGTTGAAGGAGCACATAAAGGTAGCCGCCCCGGCGTCGCTCGCCGCCTTGAACGGGGGTAGGTACGTCTCGCGGAGCTGGATTTCGGGAATCCAGGTGGTGTTGTAGTCGCGGCCGCTCTCCGAGGCGCCGTAACCGGCGAAGTGCTTGGCGCACGCCGCCATCGTATTGGGCTTAGTGAGGTCGTCCCCCTGGTAACCCTTGACCATCGCCACCCCGAGCACCGACGAAAGGTAGGTGTCCTCGCCGAAACTCTCGGCGATACGCCCCCAGCGCGGGTCGCGCGACACGTCGATCATCGGGGAGAAAGTCCATCGGATCCCAACCGACGAAGCCTCGTCGGCGGCGATGCGGGCCCCCTCCTCCACCAGCGAGGGGTTGAAGGTAGCGGCCTGCCCCAGGGGGATGGGGAATATGGTTTTGAAACCGTGCACCACGTCGCGGGCGAAAATCAGGGGAATGCCGAGGCGGCTGTTCTCCACGGCGTCGCGCTGAAGCTTGTTGACCACCTCGGGGTCAGTCTCGTTGAGAATCGAGCCGACACCGCCGGAGCGCACGAGGCCGACCATCTCGTCGGCGTACCCGAAGCCGGAGCGCTGGTTGAGCTGCCCGACCTTCTCGGCGAGCGTCATGCGACCCAGGAGGTCGCTGACGAGGCTGTCGGTTTCAGCCTCGGTGCGGGCGGCGCCAGAAACGGCGCATCCCGCGGCGAGAATGGCTGATATGACGTATTTATTCATATTCATATATATGGTATATTTGTAGCGTTCAGGGTATAAGGGTGGCAAAGAGCCGGCGATCGGGAAACTGCCGAAGGGGGTTTTCGCCTGCCGGTTCCGCCCGTGGTTCAGAGAGGAGGAATAATGTGAAGGAGTGTGGTTAGCGGATACAGATTTTCCTGGTATGCCGGGAGTTATGGGCCAGGTAGACACCCGGGCTGAGCGAATCGACGCGGAGCACCCCGCTGTCGGTCGCCATAAGGCGGCTGCCGCTTAGCGAGTAGATCGCGAGCTCGGGAGTGGTTGATGTGACGCTGAACCCGTCGAAGGCGATCGCCGCCGCGCCGTCGGCGAGCAGGGTGTCGGCTCCCGCGGCCTGGTCGGCATCGCCCGGGTCGAGGGCGTCGAGGTTCTCAGTGGTGAGCCCCTTCTGGTAGATTTTCACATAGTTGACATACATCGAAGCCTCCTGGCTGTTGCCGTCGTTGAGGGCGGTGATAGCCGAAGCGGAATGCAGGCCGGTGAAATCGCCCCCCACGGCGAGGTTGAAGAGGATGAAGTTATCCTTGTGAAAGTAGTTCCCGGCCGACCATTCGTTATCGGGCTCGTCGGCGGGAATGTCGATCTTGTAGTACGGGTTCTGCTTTGGCTGGCGGTCGAGGTCGACGTACATCGCGATCGAATGCTCGTCCCATATCAGGGTGAAGAGGTGGAACTCGCCGTCCTGCAGGGAGTAGGTCTTGGTCGAAGATTTGGCGTATGACGCCGCGGGCCAACCCTGGCCCCAGTGGCAAGCGCCGTTGAAGAAGCGCTCCTGGGTGCCGTTCTTTATCCCCTCGGCGTTACCCATTTCGAGGATGTCGGTCTCGCCACACTTGGGCCACCCTACCTGGTCGTAGTCGTTGCCCATCATCCAGAAGGCGGGCCAGAGCCCGTCGGCGGTGCGGGGGAGCTTGATCGAGGCTTCGAGCTTGCCGTGGGTGAAGGCGATGCGGTTCTTGGAGTTGACGCGACCGCTGGTGAAGTTCTTGCCGGAGTAGTTCTCGCGGCGGGCGGTGAGGATCAGGCACCCGTTGCCGAGGCCGTCGTCGCCCAGGCGCACGTTCGCGGGGCGGTCGGTGTAATATTGCAGCTCGTTGTTGCCTCCCCCGGTTCCGTTGACCTCGATGTCCCATCGCATCGGGTTGAGTTCCTGACCGTCGAAGAGGTCCTGCCATACGAGGGCGTAGCCGTCGGTAGCGCCCGACCCGTTCTGAGGTTCGGCCGAAAAAACATTAAGCGGTAAAATGGTGGCGATGATCGCCGCCGCGATTATATGCGTCCTGTTCATCTCGCGAGGTTGGGATTTGGGGGTTGTGCTGAGGGTGTAAGAGGGTTGAAAAAGGCCGGGGCCGGCGTGAAGCGCCGGACCCCCGGCCACCCTATTGATCTAACTATCTATACTACTGTTTTTCAGAAAAATTCGCGAAAGTCCGGGTTACTTGACCACGATTTTGCGGGTCTTGCCGGCTGCCTGGGCAACGTAAACGCCCTTGGCGAGGTTGTCGAGGCCGAGGGTGGTGCCTTCGGTAGCCTTAACGAGCTGACCGGCGATGTTGTAGAGACGGATGCCGTTGGCGCCCATCACGTTAACGGTGTTGGCGGTCACAACGAAGTCGGCAGCCTCACCTTCGACGGTGTCGACACCGGCCTGGGTGCCGCGGTTGTAGAAGTAAACGGCGTCGAAAGCCATGGTCTGCCCCTTAACGGCGCCGCCGAGCCACGAGAAGAGGTTGCCGCACCAAGCCGCCTTGTTGTCGAGGTTGAAGGTGGGCCAGATTTTCTTCAGGTTGCCGAGGGAGATTTCGACACCCTGCCAGTCGTCGGTGATTTTCGGGCCGATCGAGGGGAAGATGGCGCCGTTGTCGTTGAAGGCGTCGCCGAGAGCGAATTTGACGGGCTGCGAGGGGGTGCTTCCGTCGGTGGGAGCGCCGTTGTCGAGGAGGATCACGGCGATGGAGGCGGGACCGTTGCCCGAGGGGGTCATATAGGCCATGTGGAACATGGTGTTGTCGTCGAAGCTCGTGAAGTTCACGCCGTTATCCTTGGCGATGTTGATGCCGGCGCCCGACCAGCCTTCGGTGGGGGTAACCTCAACGGAGATGTAGCCACCCTCTTCCATGTCGACGCGGGGGAAGGATTCGTCGCCAGCGGTGAAGCCCGACCAGTACCAGAGGTTGCGGCCATCCTCGGCCGAGGGGCCTACATAGCTGATTTTGGCACCGGCCTTGGTGAAGTCGGCGATGGCGCCGTCGGAAAGTACGAGATAGTCAACGGTGCTTACGCCGCCTTTGAGCACTTCCTCGGTGGAGGGATTCACGGTGTACTGTGCCTGTGCGGCCACGGCTGCCATAACGGCTGCTGCCACGAGAGTAAACTTTTTCATGGGATGAAAGTATTAAGTGTTAGTTGTTAAGTTTTTTAGGGGATGGGATTGGATTCGCTCGGCTTCCGCCTCGCGCACGTTGAGGAGGGAGGGATGGGAGTGAAGAGTGAAGAGTGGAAAGTGAAGAGTGAAGGGGGAAGGGAGGGCTTTAGTAGCCAGGGTTCTGGTCCATGGGGTTGAGGGCGATTTCCTCGGCGGGGAGGGGGAAGAGCTCGTGCTTGCCGGCGATGAAGGAGGCCATCTCGGCGCGGGCTTCCGGGGTCTCGGCGCTGCCGTAGGTACCGTTGTCCTTGTTCATGACCTGGGCGGCGATGCCCCAGCGGGTGAGGTCGAACCAGCGGTGCCCCTCCATGGCGAGCTCCACTCGGCGCTCGTGGCGAATGGCGTCGCGGAGCGAGTTGGCGTCGTCGGTATAGCCTCGGTAGGCGGGGAACTCGGGGAGAGCGGCAGAGGGGTCGGCGGCGTTGGCGCGGGCACGGGCGCGAACCTCCTCAAGGGCCCACTTGGCGGCTCCGAGGTCCTTGCCGCTTTCGAGAGCGGCCTCGGCGTAGAGGAGGAGCACGTCGGCGGCGCGCACCAGGCGGTAGTTGAGCGGACCGCGGCTATGATGGTCGAGCCCGGGGAAGGTGCCCCCCTCGCTCATCGAGGTCTTGTTGTTGTAATAGGGAGATCCGAGATATGAGACCTCGGTCTGCTGGAGGTCGTCGGCCCCGGGGGTGCCAATCGCGGCCTCGCGGCGCGGGTCGCCCTGCTCGAATTCGGCGTAGAGGTTGTGGGTCGGATGGTTCCATCCCCAACCGGCCTGGCTGCCGAGAGCGTCCATGCGCGGACGGGTGAGAATCGTGGTGAACGTGCCGCGGGTGAAACCGAACCCTTCACCATAGTCGCTGGTGGGGTCCTGGGCGTACTGGATTTCAAATACACTTTCGGGACCGTTCTCACCGGCGAGGGTGAAGTTGTCGGAGTATACGGGGCAGAGCGAGTACTCGCCGGCCTTGTATTCCTCGTCGACGAAGAGCTTTCCCCAGGTGTAAGCGTTGTCGAAGTCCTTCATATAAAGATATGTCTTGCAGAGCATTGCGCGGGCGGCGCCTCGGGTCGCACGGCCGAGGTCCTCGTCGGGGTAGGCGCTCTTGGTCCACAGGAGCCGCTCGGCTTTCTCAAGGTCGTTGACAATCGACTCGTAGACCTTCTCGGCGGTGGCGCGGGGCTGCTGCCAGCGGTCGGAGGAGTCAAGCACGTCGTGGACCAGGGGCACGCCGCCGAACACCCTGACGAGCTGGAAGTAATAGAACGCGCGGAGGAAGTATGCCTCGCCGAGCAGACGGTCGCGCTGGCTCTCGGTGAGAGTCTTGTCAGGAGCGTAGGCTCCGACTTGCTTCAGGGCGAGGTTGCAGCGGATAATACCCTGGTACTTGGCGCGGTAGTAGTCGAGGAGGATGTTGTTGTTGGGATTGGTCTTGAAGTTGTCGATGTCGTAGGCGTCGGCGCCGTCGGCAACGTTCTGCCCACCCTTGAGGGCGTCGTCGGAGGCGATGTCGCCGATGTACCACTCCGAGAAATAGCTGTTGTTGTATTCCCAGGCCAGGGGCGCGTAGCAGCCGTTGACGACCTGCACGCAAGCGTCGCCGGAGACGAAGAAGTCTTCGAGCTTCGTGGAGCCGGGCGTTGGCTCGGAGAGCCAGTCGTTGCATCCGGCGAGGGTGAGCCCGGCGGCGATCATGCCGGCCTTGAATATATTCTTGTTGAGAAGCGGATTCATTGTGAGTGTTGATTTATGGTAGGATTCAACGGTTGGTGGGGGGATGCTCAATAGGTGAGGTTCACGCCGAAGATGAAGGTGCGGCTCTGGGGGTAGTTGCCGTAGTCAACCCCGCCGCTGACCTCGGGGTCGAAGCCCTTGTACTTGGTGATGGTGAACACGTTGGAGGCCTGCACATAGAACCGACAGTTGGAGAGGCCGCGCTCGCCGAGCACCGACTTGGGGAGCGAGTAGCCGAGCTGCACGTTCTTGAGGCGGAAGTAGTTGCCGCTTTCGAGGAAACGGTCGGAGACGTAGTAGTTGACCGAGTTTCGGGGGTTGGGGAGGGAGCCGTCGGGGTTGTCGACAGTCCAGGCGTCGGCCATGATGGGGTCGAGCACCGAGGTAGTGCCGTTACTTTCGAGGCGGTGGCGCATCTGGTTGTAGATTTTCGAACCGGCCACACCCTGGAAGAAGAGCTGGAGGTCGAAGTCGCGGTACCAGGCACCGAGGTTGATGCCGTAGTTGATTTTGGGAATCGAGGACCCGAGGTTCACGCGGTCCTTGTCGTCGATGCGGCCGTCGCCGTTGTTGTCGCGGAACTTGGCGTCGCCGGCGTGGAAGGGGGTGTCGGCGGCGGTATAGCCGTGGAGGTATTCGAGCACCTCCTCGTCGGAGCGGTAAACACCCTCGTACTGGTAGCCCCAGAAGTAGTAGAGGGGGAAGCCGCGGTCAACGACCTGCACCTGGTTGTAGTTTGTGTAGATAGGGGCGCCGCCGTTAAGCTCCGTCAGCTCGTTGTGGATGAAGGAGACGTTGCCACCAACGGAGTAACGGAAGTCGCGGGTGGCCTGCATGGAGTGGTCGAGTGAGATTTCGATGCCCTTGTTACGCACCTTGCCGACATTGGCGGTGCTGGCGTAGCGGTTACCCACATGGGCCGGGGCGTTGACACTCATGAGCATATCGTTGGTGTCGCGGATGAAGCCGTCGACCGATCCGGAGAGTTTGCCGTTCCAGAAGTTGAAATCAATGCCGGCGCTCCACTGCTCGGTGTTTTCCCAGTGGCCGCCATTGTTGATCCAGGTGAGCACCGCGGCGCCGTTGACGAGGCTCTGGCCGGAACCGAGCACATAATCGACGAATGTCGGGCCGTTGTTGAACATATTCTGCACGAAGGCGTCGTTGCCGATATTGTCGTTGCCCACCTTACCCCATCCGAGGCGCACCTTCAGCTCGTTGAGGGGCTGGAAGTCGCGGAGGAACGACTCGTTGCTCATACGCCAGGCGAGGGCGAAGGAGGGGAAGTAGCCCCAGCGGTTCTCGGCGAACTTCGAGGAGCCGTCGGCACGGAAGTTGACGGTGAGGAGGTAGCGGTTGTCGAACGAGTAGTTGACGCGGCCGAGCCATGACTGGCGGCGGTTGCGGGCCACCCCGTCGCTGGGCGTGCCGTAGTCGTCGGTCACCTGCGAGAGGTACCAGTTGCGCTCCACGGGGTTGAGGATGCTGGAGCCGGAGTTGCCGATCGAGTAGTAGTTGTACTCCTCAAGGGTGAAGCCGGCCATCGCTGTTAGGGAGTGCTTGCCGAATGTGTTGTTGTAGGTGAGGATGTTGTCGACGTTCCAATAGTAGCTCCGGGCCATCGAGGAGGAGAGGAAGTTCTTTTCGCGCTTGTCGTAGGCCGACACCTCGTAGGAGTCCATAAAGCTCTTGTCGCGGGTGAGGCGGTAGTCGAAGCTGTAGCTTGAGCGGAGGTTGAAGTGCTTGACGGGGGTGAGTTCGAGGAACACGTTGCCGACGAAGCGCTCGCTGTTGACCTTGGGATGGGAATATTCGACCATCGACAGCGGGTTGGTCACGTTCTTGTAGGCCGATCCGGCCGAGATGCGCCCACCCATATCCTCACCCTTGCGGTTGACCGTACCCTCGGGGTAACGGGCGGGGTCCCAGGGCGCCATGGCGAAAGCCGCGGAGAGGATGTTCGCCCCGGCGCTCTCCGAGTTGTCGCCGCTCTCGTAGGCGTTCTTTGCCACCGACGACATAAAGGTGATGTTCTCGCCGACCTTCAACCAGGGGAAAGCCTGAAATGAAGTGTTGAGGCGGGCGGTGAAGCGCTGGTAGTCAGAACCGATGATGATGCCTTCCTGGCCGAACCAGCTTGCCGACATCGAGTAGGTCATACGGTCGGAACCGCCGTCGAGAGCGAGATGGTAGTTCTGAATGAGGCCGTTGCGGAACACCTCGTCCTGCCAGTCGGTATCGACCGCGGAGTAGTCGAATCCGCCCGGGTTGGTGTCGGGGTTGTAGACAGTCGGGTAATAGTCGGAGGAGTGGACTCCCTGGTAGAGGTTGAGCCACTGATTGAAGCCCTGCTCGGCGTAGACCTTCTTGGCGGCATTGTTGCCGTTGATGGCCACATAGGTGTCGGCATAATCCTTGGCGTTCATCACCTTTAGCTTCTTCCAGCGCTGCTGTACGCCGACGTAGCCGTTGAAGGTGACGTGGGTAGGCTGCTTGAGGCCGCCACCCTTGGTAGTGACGATGATGACACCATTGGCGCCTCGGGAGCCGTAGATGGCGGTCGCGGAAGCGTCCTTGAGCACTTCGACGTGCTCGATGTCGTTGGGAGAAAGGAAGTCGATGTCGTCGGCTATCACGCCGTCGACCACATATATAGGTGATGAACCATTAACCGTACCGACACCTCTTATGCGCACCTCGGCGCCCGCGCCGGGGCGCCCGGTCAACGAGTTGACCGTGACGCCGGCGACCTGCCCCTGGAGAGCGTTGGAGAGCGAGGCGGCCGGTGTTTTGGTAAGTTTGTCGGAGGAGACGCTGCTTACCGAGCCGGTGAGGTCGCTCTTTTTGACAGCCCCGTAGCCGATGACCACCAGCTCGTCGAGCATATTGGTCTGCTGGCGGAGAGCCACATTTATATCGGAGGCACCCTTCACAGCCTCCTCGACCGGCTCGTAACCGACGTAGGAGAACTGGAGGACAGCCCCCTTATTCACATTAATAAGGTATTTGCCGTCGATGTCGGTGGTGACGCCGGAGGATTGCCCCTTGACGCGGACCGACGCGCCGATGAGCGGCTCGCCATCCTCGGCGGAAGTAATGACGCCAGAAACGGAGAAACCCTGCGCGGAAACCGAGATTCCCAGCAGAAGGAAGAGTAGGGAAAAGATCGCCTTGTTCATATTATAATGAATGGTATTAGCTTTAATTAAGAAACGCAACAGGTCCGGTAGTCACCGGCCACAGAACCGGGCCGGGAAAAACGATTGGTTGACGGCGCAAAGTTACTACCATGAAACGCCCCGCGCAATAGCCAGACCCCTATACCGCCTCTACAATAGCGGAAAAGCACCCCTACAACGACTCTACACAGTTAACATAACTTACTATTTTGCAATATTTTAGTATTTTTATGTTTTATAACATATATTTATTTAAGACCCTACATAGCATATTTTGTTAACTTGCGCGAAAATTAACAGTCGCGACTCTTGAAATACCGAAAAACATCGCCAGCCCGTCTGGCATTAACGATAATGCTGACCCTGCTCGCGGCCGCCACGGCGGTGGCCGCGGGAGGGTTCGTGCCCGTGAGGAACTTCACCCGCGAATCGTACGGGAGCGGCGCGCAAAACTGGGAATGCGTGCAGGATAGCGCGGGCCGGATATACGTCGCCAACCGCGACGGGATGCTGGCCTTCGACGGCTCGCGGTGGAAGCGATACACCCTTCCGAACTTCACTACGGTGAGGTCGCTGATGTTCGAGCAGGAAACAGGGAGAATTTACGCCGGGGGCTCTGGGGAGTTCGGCTACTTCTCGCCGGACTCCGTGTCGGGCGAACTGGTGTACACCTCGCTGTCGGCAGGGTTGCCGGAGCTCCACCCTCCCCTATCGGAGGTATGGAAAATAGTAAGCAGCGCGGGGCGCGTGTGGTTCCAGAGCGACTACCACCTGCTATGCCTCAACGACGGGGCGCTGCAATGCCACAACGCGCAGAGCCGCATATCGCGGACCTCGCCCATAGGGGGGTCGGCCTACGTCGCGCTCGACAACGGGAACATACTGCGCATCGACGGCGACCACATAACCACGCTCGGAGGCACCGAGCGACTCGCCGGGAAAAAAATCACCGCCATACTCCCCTTCAACGGCGACACGGAGCTGCTGATAGGGACCTCGGTCGACGGACTATACCGATACGACGGGACGCGGGCCGAGCCGTATGACTGTGACATAAACCGCTTTCTGAAAGATAACCAGCTGTTCAGCGCCGCCCGGCAGGGTGACAGTTACGTTTTCGGAACGGTGAACCGCGGGGCCGTGGTAAAGAACTTCAGAACCGGGGAGGCCAACTACATAAACAAAGAGACCGGGCTGCAGAACAACACCGTGCTGGCCTCGTATTTCGACCAGGCGGGTAATCTGTGGCTCTCGCTCGACGACGGGCTGGACTACGCCGTGTACAACACAGCCCGGACCAACCTCACCGGGCCGCTGAACCCGATCGGGGCCGGATACACCTCGACCCGGCGCGGCGACCGGGTATACCTCGGCACCAACCAGGGGCTCTACTCTGCCCCCTACCCTTTCCGGGCCGCGCCCTCGCCGATGACATTCAGGCGCGAGGCCAACGGGCAGGTGTGGTCAATAACCGACGACGGGGCGACGATGTTCGTGGCCACCGACGCCGGCATATACATAAAAGAGGGCGACAAACCGATGTACCGCGTAGGGGGTATCGGGGGCACAATGCGCGCGCGCCCGCTGGCCGGGAGCGGCAACCTGGCCCTTGCCTCGACCTATCAGAAATTCCACCTGCTGGAACGAGGGAGCGACGGCCTCTGGGCCGACCGGGGCCCGGTAGAGGGGTACGACGACATCGCCGGTGACTTTATCCAGGACCGCCAGGGTGACATATGGATACCGCATTGGCGCAAAGGTGTTTACCGACTGCGGTTTGACCCGGCCGCGGGACGGTTCGCCGTGAACCGCCTCTACAGCTCGGCCGACGGGTTGCCGGACAACAATAACAACACCGCCACCCTGTACAAGGGACGGGTGGTGTTCTCGGCCTCGACGGGCTTTTTCCGCCTCGACCCGCTGACTGACAGGATAGTGCGCGATGAGGAGTTGGGCGCCATATTCCCCGAAGGGGTGTCGGGCTCACTTAAAGTGCTCTCGGACTCGATGCTGGCCGTGCTGGAGAACAGCGGCATCGACATAGCCGTAATGGGCGCCGACGGTAAATTCGAGGTTGACACAACGACTTTCAAGGGGATGCGGGGCACGATTATCCCCGGGTTCTCGCATCTTGACCTGATAGCCGACGGACAACTGCTGGTGTCGACACAGGATGGATTCTGGAACATCGATCCCCGGCGGTCGTGGAGGCAGGCCACGGAGCCGCTTCCGTTCGTGAGCGCCGTTTACGCCAACCGCGACTCGCTGGTGTACCGCGAACCGACCGGGAGCCGCGGCGGCGCACTGCGGGTGCCATACAGCCTTAATTCCCTGCGGTTTGACTTCGCATGTCCCGAATACCGATCGGACGCGGGGGTAGAGTTCAGTTCGTACCTTAAAGATTACGACAGCGACTGGACCCCGTTTTCGACCGAGACCTCAAGAGAGTACACCCGTCTGCCCGAAGGGAACTACACGCTGTACCTGCGGTCGCGCAACAACAGGACGGGAGCCATTGAGGAGACAAGTTTCACGCTGCGGGTGAGCCCGCCGTGGTACAGGACCGGGATTGCCAAGGGGGTGTATGTGGCGCTCGTAGGGCTGGCGCTGTTTTTGGTCTACTGGCTTCTGAAAAGGTGGATAGGGCGCACCCAGCGCGAGCTGGAGCAGAAGAAGGAGCGGGAACTTGACGCCGTAAGGCGCCAGGCCGAGCAGGAGTCGCTGGTAAAGGATTTCGAAATCGCGACCCTGAAATCGGAACAACTCGAACAGGACATCAAGCACAAGAGCCAGGAACTCAGCAGCACAACGATGAACCTCATACGGAAAAACGAGATTCTACAGGAGATAGCGACCAAACTGGCCAAAATACAGGAGCTTTCGGTTACGGAGATCGGCGCCCCGGCGGCGCAGCGTATGCTGTCGAAGATTCAGACTTCGATCGAGGACAGCATAAGCCACGACAATGACTGGAAGACTTTCAACCAGAATTTCGACATTGTTTACGCCAACTACACCAAGCGCCTGATGGAGCTTCACCCCAACCTCAGCGCAGCCGACAAACGGCTCTGCTGCTATATAAAAATGGGGCTATCGAGTAAGGAGATAGCCCCGCTTATAAACATTTCATACAAGTCGGTAGAGATGGCGCGCTACAGGCTGCGCAAGAAGATGAACCTGCCCGCGGAGGCTTCGCTGACCTCCTATCTTGACAACCTCTGAACCAGGGGGAAACGAAGGGGAAGCTCGGCTTTCGCCTCGCCACGGTGGCGAGGCGGAAAGGGGGCGCTTAAAGGCTCTTTGGAGGGAGGGGCTATACTTCGCTCGGCTTCCGCCTCGCGCACCAGAGGGCGGAACTCCGAGGGCTCTGCCCTCGGCACGGAACGACAAGGCGGGGGAAAGAAGGGGGATTTACGGGCGGCAAGCCGCCCGCACGGAAGACAAAAGCCCGCGGGGGAAAGGAGGAAGAGAAGAGGACGAGGGGGAAAGCCCGCAGGGGAAAGGAGGAAGAGAAGAGGACGAGGGGGAAAGCCAGCGGGGGCAAGCAAGGGGGAGGGGGTTAGCCGGCGGTGGAGGGGATGGGGCCGGAGTAGACGGCGCGGACTTTGCCGACGGGGAGCTTTCCTTCGAGAAGGAGGGGGATGCGCTCGGGACCGGTGGAGATCCAGGCATCCATGTTGTCGGAGGTCTTTTTGCCGTCGCGGGAGGTGAAGGTGAAGGTTATGTGGAAGGCGTCGTACTCTTTCTTGCCTACTTTGACGCGGTCGCGGTTGTCGAAGTGGATGGTGAGCACTTCTTTCTCGCGGCCTGAAAAGACAGTTACCTTGACCATCTGCCCTTTGTGGAGTTTGGCGAAGTCGAAGGAGCGCATGAAGTAGAAGGCGCTGAGCATATCGAGTGTGGGGCCGGTGGAGGTGAGGGTCTTGGTGGAGCGCTTGACGGTCTTGGCATCCTTTTTCTGACGTGCTACTTTTACGTCGGCCTTAACCTGGCCGCCGGAGCGGTCGTACACGAGGATGTCGTGGTTGAAGTCGCCCCCCTCGCGGGCTATTTTCTCGTAGTAGGAGGGGAAGAAGGTGGCTTTGGCGATGCTGCCTTTGAGGGTGTCGCGGACGTGGTAGAAGCGGTCGGCCCACTTGGCGGTGCGGGCGGTGAGGAGCGCCCGGAACTCGGGGGTGCCGGGCTTCATGGAGGTTGTTATGGTGACGTCGCCGGCCTTTTTGTTGATCAGGCCCCATTTATACATAACGTCGTAGGTGAGCTTTTCCTGGGGAACTTCCCAACCGAACGCGGCGGGGAGGGCGGCTATCGCGAGAACGAGTGTGAGCAGTATTTTTTTCATCATGTAGTTTAGACGGGGGTGAGGGGCCAAGGTTTAAAACAAGGGAGGGAGGGGGAAGGTTTAAGGCGGGGGAGATACTTCGCTCGGCTTCCGCCTCGCGCACCAGAGGATGAACCCCGAGGGCTTTGCCCTCGGCACGGAACGACAAGGCGGGAAAAGGGGGGGGAGAGTGAAGGGTGAAGAGTGAAGAGTGAAGGGGACGGAGGAGAAGGGGGAGGAGGGGGAAGGTTTAAGGAGCGGGGGTGAGGAGGGAGGCGGCGCGGCGTTCGTCGGCATCGGCGTC
>JAMPHO010000013.1 GCA_023663385.1 Alistipes timonensis
CACGACCTTCGGAACCACAATCCGACGCTCTAACCAACTGAGCTAATCTCACCATCTTTGTTTCCGACCGGGGGATTGACCCCGGCTTGGCAATCACGAAGCGGCTCTCAAGCCGTTCGGAGGAGGTTTCCCTCTCAATTGCGGTGCAAAGTTAGGAAGTTTTTTTGAAACCGCCAAATATTGGCTCCACTTTTTTAACACAAAATTATTTTGTTTATCTGCGGTTTTTGTCTAAATTTGTTTTTGAAACGAGTCGGCTGACTTCGGGAGCCTCATTTCCCAACCCGGCGGAAGCCGACGCTCACTCTACCTTGAAATCTATGGATGAATTAATTGAATTGTTTCAGGACGTCATCAAGCAAGCCGGATCAATCGATATGGCGGAGGCCGAATTCAAGAAAATGATCGGGGCCGACGACCAGCTTCGGGCGCGATACCGCGAGTGGTGCCACGAAGTGGGGAGCTCCGAGCGGAATGGCTTCCTGGACTACTGTGAAGAATACATGGAGTCGCAGGACTCGATTTGGGAAACTCTTAACGACTACGACGAATGACTTCACAACCCGACATACCCTCAATGGCGGCCAAGCGCCCGCTCGCGGCTGAGTGGGACCCGCGCTTCGACGCCGTTGTCATATCCTGGCCGCACGCCGAGACCGACTGGGCCGACATGCTCCCGGAGGTCACCGAGTGCTACATCGAGATGCTGCGCGCGTTCCTGGCCAACGGCGTGCGCATCGTTGTGCTCACCCCGGAGGGTGACCGCCTTCGCGCCATGTTCCGCGGACTGCCGGCCGACCTTCTCTCGGTGGTAGAGGTGCCCACCAACGACACCTGGGTGCGCGACTACGGGCCGCTCACCGCTTTCGACGAGTCAGGCAAGCCCGTTCTCGCCGACTTCCAGTTTAACGGCTGGGGGTTGAAATTCGCCGCCGACCGCGACAACCAGGTCAACAGCCGGTTAAGTGCGGCGGGCATTCTGCCGTGCGATATGGAGGACAACCTCGACTTCGTGCTCGAAGGGGGCTCGGTTGAGTCGGACGGCGAAGGCACCATACTCACAACCGCGAGATGCCTGCTGTCGTCCAACCGCAACAACGCTCGCTCCAAGGCCGAGGTCGAGGAGCAGCTCCGCGAGCGCCTCGGGGCGACGCGGGTGCTGTGGCTCGACCACGGGGCTCTCGAAGGGGATGACACCGACAGCCACGTCGACACCCTGGCGCGCCTCGTCAACAGCGACACCATAGTGTTCACCGAGTGCTCCGACCCGTCAGACCCTCATTTCGACGAGCTCGACAAAATGAAGCGCCAGATTCTGGAACTCCGCAAGGCCGACGGCGCGCCATACAATGCGATCGGCCTCCCGCTCCCCGACCCGGAGCACGGCCCCGATGGCGAACGGCTCCCGGCCACATACGCCAATTTCCTCATCACGCCGAGGGCGGTGTTCCTCCCGACCTACGCCCAGCCCCGCAAGGACAAGCTCGCCGCCGATTTGCTGTCGATGGTCTTTATAGACCGCCCCATAGTCCCGGTTGACTGCCGCGCGCTCATACGCCAGCACGGGTCGCTCCATTGCGCCACAATGCAAATACCATCATCAGCCATCACATTATGACAAAGATACTCCGAACCGCCCTCATACAGCAGTCGAACAGCGGCGATATCGCCGCGAACCGCGCCCGCACAGCCGACGCCATCAGGCATGCCGCCTCGAAGGGGGCCCGCCTGATAGTCAACCGCGAGCTTCATGACTCGCTGTATTTCTGCCAGACGGAAAATGTCGACCTCTGCTCACTCGCTATCGATCTCGAAGGGGAGGGGGCCAAATTCTACTCCCGACTCGCCGCCGAGACCGGCACCGTAATCGTTTGCTCTTTTTATGAACGACGCGCGCCCGGCCTTTACCATAACACGGCTGTGGTATATGACTCCGACGGCTCAGAGGCAGGGCGCTATCGCAAGATGCACATACCCGACGACCCGGCCTACTACGAGAAATTCTATTTCACACCCGGCGATATGGGCTTCGAGCCTATCCAGACCTCGGTCGGCAAGCTCGGAGTGCTCGTGTGCTGGGACCAGTGGTACCCCGAGGCCGCCCGCCTTATGGCGCTCGCCGGGGCGGAACTGCTGATTTACCCCACAGCCATAGGATTCGAGAGCAGCGACACGCCCGAGGAGCAGGAGCGCCAGCGCGAGGCGTGGCTCACCGTGCAGAGGGGCCACGCCGTGGCCAACGGGCTGCCGGTTGTGACGGTCAACAGGGTAGGGCGCGAGCCCGACCCGTCGGGTCAGACCAACGGGATTTCATTCTGGGGTTCGAGTTTCGCCGCCGGACCGCAGGGTGAGTGGCTTTTCCGCGCCTCGCAGACCGAGGAAGAGGTCGGCATTGTCGACATCGACCTCGAACGCTCCGAGAGCGTGCGCCGCTGGTGGCCCTTCCTCCGCGACCGCCGCATCGACGCCTACAGCGACCTTGTCAAGCGGTTCCGCGACTGACATCCCGGCACTTGCCCTTTCCCCATAACCTTAAACCCAACGTTATGCCATTCAGTCTTCCCGCTTCAGCATCCGGCCAGCCGGTAGCCCTTCCCGACACTTTGCGGTGTCTCACCGTGATAGGCGCCAACGGTTCCGGCAAGTCTCGATTCACCGACGCGATCGCCGCGATGCGCCAGCCGGAAGACGTGTTCCGTCTTTCCGCCCTGGAAGCCATCTATGGCGCCGGGGCGCGGGCGGAAACATCTCGCGAGGCTGTCGGAGCCTTGTTCGCAAAGCGTTCAGCCTCCCCTTCGTTTCTCCACAACAACCCGTCAAACGGATTTGAGAAGCTGCTCGCGCTGCTGCTCAACGAGGAGATTGCCAACCTTGTGGAGTTCAAAATGGCCGCGCTCGACGCCCCGGCTTCAGTAACCGCGCCTCCGAGCCGCACGAAACTCGACAAGGTTCTGAAACTGTGGCGCGAGATTTTCCCCGACAACCAGGTGCTCCGCCAGGGGGGACGCCTGATGTTTACCCGCGAAGACACCGACGATACATATTCGCAACTGCGCCTGTCCGACGGCGAGAAAACAGTGCTCTACTATCTCGGCGCCGTGCTTTACGCGCCCGACCGGGGATACGTCTTCGTGGACGCTCCGGAAATGTTCCTGCACCCCTCGGTTTTGAAACGCGTGTGGGATATGGTGGAGGAGCTCCGCCCCGATTGCCGATTCATCTATACAACCCACGACCTCGATTTCCCCGGCTCCCGAACCAGCAACGCCACCATATGGGTCAAGGGGTACAAAGCCGCCGAAAACCGATGGGACTACTAGCTGCTGCCGCGCGACGCTGGTATATCGGAAGAAATCTATATGGCTATCATCGGCTCGCGGAAGCCGGTGCTGTTCATCGAAGGAGATACCATCCACTCGATTGACGCCAAACTGTACCCGCTCGTATTCAAGGACTTCACTGTGAAGCCGCTGGGAAGTTGCGACAAAGTGATCGAGGCCACGCGGGCGTTCAACGACCTGCGCGGATTCCACCATCTTGAAAGCCGCGGCATAGTGGACCGCGACCGCCGCGACGACCACGAGGTTGAATACCTCCGCGGCAAGCGCGTTTTCGTGCCGGAGGTTGCCGAGGTCGAAAACATCCTGATGCTTGAAGAGGTGGTCAAGGCCGTGGCCTCGCACTGCGGCAAAAACGAATCGAAAGTGTTCGAGAGCGTCAAGCGGTCGATTATCGGGCAGTTCCGAAAGGACCTCCATCAGCAGGCGATGCAGCATACCCGCCATCGAGTGAAGCGTATGATGGAATACCGAACCGACGGCAAATTCTCTAACATAAACGCTTTCGAGGAGCACCTGCACTCGCTGGTGCGCGAAGTAAACGCCCGCGGACTTTACGAGCGACTCTGCCGCGAGTTCTCCATCGCGGCGCAGACCGGCGACTACGCGGCGGTGCTGAAAGTTTACAACCAGAAATCAATGGTTCCAGGTTCTAACGTCGCCAACCTGTGCGGACTCAACGGGTCAAAGCGGGCATATATCGACACCATTCTGACCATATTACGCTCCAACACGTCCCAGGCCGAGCGCATCCGTAGGGCCATAACCCGTTGCTTCGGCCTCTGACTCAGCCCTGCCAG
Organism: Alistipes timonensis; assembly: GCA_023663385.1. Lineage (GTDB taxonomy): Bacteria > Bacteroidota > Bacteroidia > Bacteroidales > Muribaculaceae > UBA7173. The sequence goes on from JAMPHO010000013.1 coordinate 4,139, forward strand.
GGTTCGCCGGAAGGAGCGAGAAGAATGCGCTGGTTCGAGGAGCCTCGGAACCGGAGCCCCGTGTCGCGGAGAGCCATAATGAACGGGCCGTCGACAACCGCGTCAACGACATCGAGAATCGGTCGCAACCTCTCCGAAGCGGCGATACTTTCGAACGTGTATCCCGTATAAAGCCATATATTATAGCCTCTACGCCTGATTTCGGCGGCGAGAGGGAGAAGCGCCTCCACCTGGTAGAGCGGATCGCCCCCCGAAAACGTCACGTTGAACCCATTATCCTCAATAACGTCGAGAATCTCCTCCGCCGTCATTTCCCGCCCCCCGTCGGGATCCCACGACTGCGGATTATGGCATCCGGGGCAATGATGCCCGCATCCGGCGAAATAGATAGTCGTACGAAGCCCCGGCCCGTCGACCGACGTGCCGGGGATAATGTCAAGTACTCTCATTATATATTCGCTTACTTGTGAACAACACGGTCCGACAGTTCGGCCAGCTTGGCCGAGTTCCAGCGGTCGGTGGTGCCCACCAGGTAGCCGGTGATGCGCTGGAGCTTGTCGATATGCTTGCCGCCGCACTTGGGGCAAACCTCAAGACCGTCCTGGGCGTCCTCATAGCCGCAATCCATACAGCGGTTGCGGTTGTGGTTCACCGAGCAATAACCGATGTTGTGCTTATCCATCAGGTCCACGATGTCGGAAATCGCGTCGGGGTTGTGGGTGGCGTCGCCGTCGATTTCGACATAGAAGATGTGTCCGCCCCTCGTCAGCTCGTGATACGGGCCCTCGACTCGCGCCTTGTGGCGGGGAGAGCAGTGATAATAAACGGGAACGTGGTTCGAGTTGGTGTAGTAAGCCTTGTCGGTCACTCCCGGAATCACGCCGAACGAGCGGCGGTCCTTGGCGGTAAACTTGCCCGAAAGCCCCTCGGCGGGGGTGGCGAGAACGGAGAAGTTGTGGTTGTAACGCTCGCTGAACTCGTTGACGCGCGAACGCATATGGCTCACGATGCGGAGACCGAGTTTCTGCGATTCCTCCGACTCGCCGTGGTGCTTGCCGGTGAGGGCGACCAGAGCCTCGGCCAGACCGATGAACCCGATGCCGAGCGTGCCCTGGTTCATCACCTCCTCGATAGTGTCGGTCGGGGCGAGATTCTCGGCTCCGTTCCACAGGCGCGACATAAGCAGGGGGAACTGCTTCGCGTAGGCCGTTTTCTGGAAATCAAAACGGTCGCAGAGCTGGCGGGCGGTCACTTCGAGCATCTCGTCGAGCTTGCTGAAGAATCGCTCTACGCGCTCCTCCTGGTTCTGGATTGCCATGCACTCGATGGCGATGCGCACGATATTGATGGTGGAGAAACTCAGATTGCCGCGGCCAACGGACGTTTTCTCGCCGTAGCGGTTCTCGAACACGCGAGTGCGGCAACCCATTGTGGCTATTTCATAGAGATAGCGCTTGGGGTCGGCGGCGTCCCACTTCTCGTGATGGTTGAACGAGGCGTCGAGGTTCACGAAGTTGGGGAAGAACCTGCGGGCCGTGACCTTGCAGGCAAGGCGGTAGAGGTCGTAGTTGCGGTCCGACGGATCATAGTTCACGCCTCGTTTCTTCTTCCAAATCTGTATGGGGAATATGGCGGTCGCGCCGTTGCCTACACCCTCATAGGTCGAGGTGAGAAGTTCTCGAATCACGCAACGTCCCTCGGCCGATGTGTCTGTGCCGTAGTTTATCGAGCTGAACACCACCTGGTTGCCGCCGCGGGAGTGTATAGTGTTCATATTGTGGATGAACGCCTCCATCGACTGGTGAACGCGGCTCACGGTCGTGTTCATAGCGTGTTGCAGCGCACGCTCCTTCCCTTTAAGGCCGTCGAGCGGACGGCTGACGAAATCTTCAACCTCCGCCTCGTACAGGTCAGCGAGGTCCTCGCCGGTCATCTGCTCCACCTTCTTAACCTCCTCGATGAACGACGAGCGCACGAAAGGAGCGAGATAGAAGTCAAAAGCCGGGATGGCCTGGCCTCCGTGCATCTCGTTCTGGGCGGTTTCGAGCGATATGCAGGCTATCACCGACGCGGTCTCGATGCGCTTGGCGGGGCGCGACTCGCCGTGTCCGGCAATGAAGCCATGCTTGAGAATGTTGTCGAGCGGATGCTGCACGCAGGTGAGACTCTTTGTAGGGTAGTAGTCCTTGTCGTGTATGTGCAGATAGCCGTTGCGCACCGCGTCGCGGGCCTCGGGAGTCAGCAGATAGTCGTCGACAAACGGCTTTGTGGTTTCCGAAGCGAACTTCATCATCATACCCGCGGGTGAGTCGGTGTTCATATTGGCATTCTCGCGGGTGATGTCGTTGTTCTTGGCCTCGATGATTTCAAGGAATATGTCGCGCGTCTTCGCGCGACGGGCTATGGAGCGCTGGTCGCGGTAGGCGATATACTTCTTCGCTACCTCCTTGCGGGGCGACTTCATAAGTTCGAGCTCCACGCGGTCCTGGATCGCCTCGACGGTCATCTGCTCCTGTCCGGCTATACCTATTCGGTCCGAGATTTTCTGAATCAGCGCCTCGTCCTCGCCGAGGGGGGTCTGAAGCATGGCTTTGCGGATCGCGGCCTTGATTTTTTCTTCGTTATAGCCGACAACGCGTCCGTCGCGTTTGATCACAGTCTGTATCATTGTAGGGGTGTTTGATTTTTCTGACGCAAAGTTACCGCGATTAATTGACGCACGCAACTTTTTAGCAGTCAAAATCACACAAATATTTCACTTTTGGAAAACTTTAGCATATACACAAAACAAACAAATCATTGCTATTCAATAATTTGTTTGTTTATTTTGGAAAACTTTTCAAAAATGCGAATGGGGCGAGTGCGCTTATCTTGACAAGTACGGCTTAAGAAGTTTGATGTCGGCTTCGCGCACGCCCGAGTTCTCCATCAACAGCGCCTGGTTCAAATCGTTAAGATAAACCGCCGGGGTAGGGGCGTAAGCCCGGTCGAGCAGGGAGGCGCTTCGGATGATGTAGGGCGACACTATCCCGGCGGCCTGGAGCATCGACGGGAACAAGGATTTCTGCGGGGAGACCCTGCGGGCGCTGTTGCGGTCAAGGGCACGCTTGAACCGGGGTTCGGCATCGAGCAGGGAGTCCGAAAGCCAGCAAAGCGTCGCGACCCTCAACTGGTAATATGTCGGATTTGGCGACGCGTGCAGGAACCTCCCGCGGCTGTCGTCGAAAATATCCTCGCCGTGGTCGGCGCTATAGAACATGGCCGACTTGCATCCGAGGCTGTCGAGCATGTTTATGACCTCGCAGAGCACGCTGTCGGTGTACAGCACCGTGTTGTCAAAGGCGTTTATGAGTTTGTCGCGCTCGTTGGCCGACGCGTCAACAAAATCGTCGGGCTGGAAACGCCCCCGTCCTTCGGGATAGCGGTCGCGATACTGAAAGTGCGAACCATAAGTGTGGAGAACAACGAACTTTTTGTGGTTGGCGGTGTCGGCCAGTTCCTCCCTCAGCAGCGGGAGCAGCTCCTCGTCGAGGCGCGCCACACCCCCTTCGGCCTCCAGATACTCGACGCGGTCGGCTTCCTCGCCGAAATACTGCGTGTATGAGCCGTTGGGGGGCTGGTTGGAGAAGAACGCTGTGCGGTAGCCCGCTTCCTTGAACGCGGTAGTGATGCTTTTCGTGCGCGGCAGCTCGTTGAAGTTCTCAGCGGATAGATGGCTAAGAATCATAGGCACACTCTTATGCGTCGTGTTTGACTCCGTTATGGAATACGGGAAAAAAGTGAGGTTTTCAACTTTCGACAACTTCGGATTGGTCGGACGGCCATACCCCCCGAGCTGCCAGTTGAGCGCGCGCGAAGTCTCGCCGACCACCATCACATACACCTCGGGCTCGTCGGCCGGGCGCCTCGACTTGGCCCGATACGAAAACGAGGCAGATGTCTCGGGATATGCCTTCGACTCCGCGGCACGGTCAAACGCCTCTACCATATTGGAAACAGCATTTACCGGGAACGTCTCATGCTCGAAACTGTACCTCGGGCAAAAACCGTAGGCGAGTCCGACAAAGACCGCGCCGGCCACCGCGAGAGCCGCGCCGAAGCGTCGGCACGAGCGGGCCAGCGATTCTGAAATCCGCGCGGCGTCATAGGCGGCGAACGCGCCCCACACTATAGCCGTAAGATAAACGGCGACTACCAGCGCCATGGCGCCGAGCAGACTCGCCAGCAGCTCGGAAGCCTCGGAATAGCTCGTCGTGAGAACGTTCAAAAACATATCCACGGCTATCACCGACTCGCCATAGAGGTTCAGAAGCACCACCTCGAAAGCGGCGAAAAACATAAACGGAATCATCAGCAGCGCCGTACGCCCCGTCTTGCGGCTCAAGCCGAAAAGAAACAGGTAGACGCCGAGCGGTATGGCCACGTTGGCCGCTTTTCCCCAGGCGCACTCCTGCTCGGTGACGCAGAGCACCGCGTTGGGAATCATCAGGCCGACTATGACCCACAGAAGGAGCCAGGGTGCCGAGCGGTATATTATATTGTGGAATCGCATAATCTGTAATGAATGGTTCTACTTGTCGAGGCGTAAATTTTCAGAACGCCTCGTTGATACTTATATTGAACGCGGTGGAGTTTCGTCCGACCCCGAAATCAACCCTTACGTTGACTCGGTTCTTGAACTCCCAGCGGTAGCCTATGCCGTAAGTCGGCAGGAGCTTGCGCCCCGAGATGCCCGACGGATGGTCGAACACGGCGGCCACGCCGCCCCACACCACTATGCCGTTGCGACGCCAAACCTTCTGGCGGAGTTCGAGCACGGCGTCGGCCTCATTGCGGTCGCGGTAGCGCCCCTCGTAGTAGCCGCGGACAGCGCCGGAGGAATCAATCGAGGGGAGCATGCTCCAGGGGGTATGCTTCCCGGAAATCGCGCCGTGGAGCTGGAAGGCCCACACTCCCGATTCCCAGAAGCGGTGATACACGCCGAAGGTGAGCTCGCCGGTATAGAAATACCGTTTGTTGCCGAGGAAAGTAGGGTAGTAGCGGTTACTGAGCTGAAGGTGTACGCCGCTATACGGGTTCTCGGGATAATCGCGCGTGTCGAGCGAGAAAACCACCCCGCCACCGTAGTTGAGCTGCTTCAGAGCCTGGTCGCCCCAAAGCTCCGGCTTCTTCGGTGCCGAAGCTTGGGAGTAATTGAACGTGAACGCCGGACCGAGGAAAATGTGCTTGCCGAGGCGCCATAGGAACTCGGCGTTGACTTTCGACTCGAAAAGGGTGTATTTCCCCTTGTTGTCGTTGTCGCTCTCGCTGTCGAACCCAATGCCCCAGAAGTAGGATGGGAAACGGGTGAAGTTTCCGTCGTAGTTGATGCGCATCCGGTCGTTGGGGAAAATATGGCTCCCCTCAACACCGACATTGAACATACCGATCACGGACACCTCCGCGAAAATCGAGATATTCGACCGGGGTGTGAGCGAATCGTAACGCGACTTGTACAGCCCCGCCGCTATAACGGCGACCTCGAAACTGGTCGATGACGAGTAACTCGGGCCTCCGAGAAATGAAATGTCGAACTTCTTTTGCGACGGGGGCTTGTTGGAATCGTCGAAATAATCAATGATGCGCGAGATGAGCCCTTTCTTCTTCGGGGCTATAGTGTCGGTCGCCACGGCTACACTGTCCGTGGCGATCGCTGACCCGGCTGTATCATTCGTTTGTCCAGCAACGACAAACACGCCGAGAATCAGCGATAAAAGGGCGGTTGTTGTTTGTTGTGTGATGAACTTCATAAAATGATAACAACAAAATCGGGCGCAAAGTTACGAAAACCGGGCTCTTTTGATTAATTTTGTACTGATATAAGTTGGTCATAATGGCCCATCTTTTCGCCGATATGCAAAAGACAAACACAGAGAAAACCATATGCCGGATGGTGGCGCGGGCGCTTGCCGCCTACGGCGTCCGCCGCGCAGTGACATCGCCGGGTAGCCGCAACGCGCCGTTGCTTATGGCCTTGGACCGTTCCGGGGAAATCGCCACCATCCCGGTGATCGACGAGCGGTGCGCCGCCTTCGAGGCGCTAGGGCTGGCCGACATCTCGGGCGAGCCGGTCGCGCTGTGCTGCACTTCCGGCACCGCGCTGCTCAACTACGCTCCGGCCATCGCCGAAGCCCACTATAGGGAGATACCACTGATCGTGGTGTCAGCCGACCGCCCCGCCGAGTGGATCGACCAGGCCGACAGCCAGACCATCAGGCAACCGGGCGCGCTCGGCAACTTCGTGAAGGCCGAGGCTGACCTGGGCGACGGTTCCGCCTTGGACGAATACCTTTGGTACTGCAATCGAAAGCTCAACGACGTGCTGGCAGCGGCCACCTCCGGTCCCAAAGGTCCCGTACACATTAATATACACCTCACAGCGCCGCTTACCTCCGAGACAATTATCGCCCCGGAGGAGGAGGTTTTCCACAAAATCGACATTATCGCCCCCGCCGAGGTGATACCGACCGATACGGCGCGCCGTCTTGCCAAAAGCCTTATCGGACGGCAGGTGCTGGTGGTCGGCGGGTTCCATTCTCCAGACGACCGTCTTGGCAAAGCGCTCGCTTCCATAGCGGCCATCGAAGGGTTCAGAGTCATCGACGAGGGACTCTCCAATATTCGCGGAGCCATGATAGAACCAGGCCCCGATTCGCCGATCGGCATGCCGGAAGTTCTGATTACTTTCGGCGGGTCGCTTGTTTCCGCCAAGCTGAAGGAAGCGCTTCGCCAATGCGGCTCCATCCGGGAGCATTGGCACGTCGGCCAGGAAGGACGCGCGGTCGATACGTTCCGCAAGCTTACCACCCGTATTGATTTCCCCGCCTCGGGCTTCTTCCCCCGGCTCGCCGGAGCGCTGGGCCACCACGTCCGCACCGGCGAGTTGATGCTGAAGAAAAACGCCACAGCTCAAGCGAGAACCATCGACGCACCCGCGGAGTGGGATTCCGCGACCGCCGTCAGCGACCTGCTGTCCGCGGTTCCTCGGCAATGGAACATCCAACTCGGCAACGGGATGTCGGTGCGCCGCGCGCTACCTCTGGTAGCCGGGGGGCGGTTCCACCGCGTCAGCTCCAACCGCGGAGTAAGCGGCATCGACGGATGCATGTCGACCGCGATAGGCGCGTCGGCGGCCTACGGCAAACCGACCCTGCTCATCGTCGGCGATATGTCGGCCCAATACGATATGGGCGCGCTCGCCTCCGGGCAGGTGACGCCGAAACTGAAAATAGCGGTGCTCGACAACGGTGGCGGCGAGATTTTCCGCCGCGTGGCCACAACGCGCTCATTACCCGAACGCGAGCGTCTGATAGCTGGAGGGGTGAGACTCCCGCTTCGCCAACTGGCCGAAAGTTTCGGCTTCCGCTACCTTGAGGCCGCGGACCGAGGCTCGCTCGCAATCGCGGCGAAAAGTCTCGCGGCGGAAAACGAGCGACCTTGCCTGCTACGAATCATAATTGACAACGAACAACTGAAACAACCATAACAATGAGAAACTGGGAAACCATAAAGGAATACGAGGATATACTCTTCGAGCGTTTCGGCGGTATCGCCAAAATCACCATCAACCGACCCAAAGTGTACAACGCGTTCCGCCCGCAGACCAACGCGGAAATGCTCGACGCGTTCACCTATTGCCGCACCTGTCCCGAGATCGGCGTGATAATACTCACAGGCGCCGGCGACAAGGCGTTCTGCTCCGGCGGCGACCAGCACTATAAAGGTCTTGGCGGCTATATCGACGCCGACGGTACACCCCGCCTGAACGTGCTCGAACTCCACAAGATGATTCGCTCCATACCTAAACCCGTGATCGCGATGGTCAATGGTTACGCTATCGGCGGCGGCAATGTGCTCAACGTGGTTTGCGACCTCTCGATCGCTTCGGAAAACGCACGCTTCGGACAGACCGGGCCCAAGGTCGGCAGTTTCGACGCCGGATTCGGCTCCTCGTACCTCGCGCGCTGCGTGGGTCAGAAGAAAGCCCGCGAAATCTGGTATCTTTGCCGCCAGTACACCGCCGCCGAGGCGCTCGAAATGGGCATGATCAACGCCGTGGTGCCGTTTGACCGCCTCGAAGACGAAACCGTGGAGTGGTGCGAGACCATTCTCAAGCGCTCGCCGATGGCCATAAGGATGATCAAGCGCGCCCTCAACGCTGAACTCGACGGACAGGCCGGACTGATGGAGTTCGCCGGCGACGCCACCCTGCTTTACTACCTGATGCCCGAGGCCCAGGAAGGTAAGAACGCGTTCCTGGAGAAGCGCGACCCCGACTTCGAGCAGTTCCCCAAATTCCCCGGTTGATGATGAAAGCGGAATACGCCCCTTACTCGCTCATCTTCCGCGAGACTGCCATTACCTCCCGGCAGCGGATGAACGTGAAGGAAACCTACCTGCTGCGCCTTACCGACGGCTACCGCTCGGCCGTCGGCGAGGTGCCGATTTTCCGCGGCCTCAGCGCCGAGGATACCCCCGACTTCGCCAAAAGGCTCGCCGGTTACTGCCGCACGGGCAATATTTCCGACGCGCCCTCATCCGTGAGGTTCGGATTCGAGACCGCGGAAGCCGCGCTCGACAGCGGATCGCAGGAGCGGCTGTTTGACACCCCCTGGAGCCGGGGTGAAAAAGGGATACGCATAAACGGTCTGATATGGATGGGCGACCGCCGGACTATGGCGCGCCGCATAAGGGAGAAACTCGACGGCGGTTTCCGATGCGTTAAACTGAAAATCGGAGGCATCGACTTCGCCGACGAGCTGGCGCTCCTGCGCTACATACGCTCCGAGTTCGGCCCCGGCGACATCGAGCTTCGCCTCGACGCCAACGGGGCGTTCACCCCGGAGAATGCCTACGACCGTCTCGGCTACCTCTCGGAACTCGCCATACATTCCATCGAGCAACCGATAAGGGCCGGACAGCCCGACGCGATGGCCGAAGTTTGCGCCAAATCGCCAATCCCCGTCGCGCTCGACGAAGAGCTGATCGGCACTCGGTCCGACGATGACAAGCGCGCGTTGCTCGCCAGGATAAAGCCATCCTACATAATACTCAAACCCGCCCTGTGCGGAGGTTTGGTGGAAGCGGACCGCTGGATCGACATAGCCGCGGAAAACGGGATAGGGTGGTGGGCCACCTCAGCCCTGGAGTCGGACCTGGGCCTCAACGCCATCGCCCAGTGGGTCAGCCAAAGAGAGCCTGAGATGCCCCAGGGGCTCGGCACGGGCCGCCTGTACACCAACAACTTCCCCTCGCCGCTTGAACTCCGCGGCGAAGAGCTATGGTTTAATCCCGAAAAACGATTCGAATTGCCGTCTATCGAATGGCAATGACCCTGACTGCGTATGACTGACTTCAAAGCGCTACTGACTTCAGCAGGGGAGTCATTCCTAAAGGAATGGCTCTCAGACTCGGCTTATGTCGAAGCTCACACATCAGGCTCAACCGGCACGCCGAAAATCATACGTCTTCCAAAGAGCGATATGAGAGTTTCGGCGCGGGCAACCAACCGATTCTTCAATATCGGAAAAGACTCCCTGCTCGTCTGCCCGTTATCTGCCGACTACATTGCCGGAAAAATGATGATTGTCAGGGCTGTTGAAGCCGGATGCCGACTGATAATGCTTGAACCGAGCAACCACCTCGCGCCTAAAATCGACAGAGTCGTCGAGGAGTACGGCACAATCGACCTGCTGCCGCTGGTACCCTCTCAATGCGAATCGCTTTGGGGTGTGGAGTATGGAGCCATAAGAAATATTATCGTCGGCGGAGCGCCAGTCTCGCCGGAGATGGAGGAACGGCTCGCGGCGTACCCCGCAGATGTATGGGCTACGTACGGCATGACAGAGACCTGCTCGCACGTCGCGCTACGCCGTATGGGGTCACCTCTATACAAAGCTATGCCCGGTATCTCGTTTTCCGCCGGTGATGATGGCCGACTGACGATCAATGCTCCCGAATACAGCTTCCGATCGCTCGCGACCAACGACATAGCGGAGATCGCGGACCCTCAGACATTCCGATGGCTCGGACGCGCCGACAATGTTGTGAATTCCGGGGGCGTAAAACTGTTCCCCGAGCAATTGGAGCGGCGCCTCGCCGGGCATATCGCTGTACCTTTCTACCTCAAAGGGGAGGAAGATCCGAAATGGGGGACGCGGCTGGTACTCGTGGCCGAATGCCCTGAGTCGGAAACCAACGCGCTCGCCGAAATCTGTGCCACGGTGCTTGAACCTTACTCTCGCCCGAAGGAGATACGATGCGTGGCGAGCCTACCACGGACATCCAACGGGAAAATCCGACGGTTATGATAACGGCGGTTATGCTCCTCGCCAACTCATTTCATCGTCGGGGCGTTATCTATCAAAAACAGCAAATATGGAACTCAGATCCCAGGAATTGACTCGATACATCCTCCCGCTTCGCGAGGGGGGCTCGTTGCCGGCGCTTGCCGAAGCCGACGACGGCTTCCGCTATGTGGTGAAATTCCGCGGCGCGGGCCACGGCTCGAAAGCGCTTATCGCCGAGCTTATAGGCGGCATGGTCGCCAAAGCGTTGAAGTTCAATGTGCCGGAACTCGTATTTCTCGACATCGACAACCGTTTCGGCATCACCGAGCCTGATGAGGAAATCCAGGACCTGCTTCGGGGGAGCGAGGGACTCAACCTCGGGCTGCACTTCCTCGACCGGGCCATGACTATGGATCCCTCGGTCAACAAGGTGGACCCGCTCACGGCCTCGAAAATCGTTTGGCTCGACGCTTTTCTCACAAATGTTGACCGCACCCGGCTCAACACAAATATGCTTATCTGGAACAACGAGCTGTGGCTGATTGACCACGGGGCGTCGCTCTACTTCCATCACTCCTGGCGCAATCTCGACAAAGCGCCGCTCGACCCATTCCCGTTCATAAAGAACCATGCGCTGCTCCCGGCGGCATCGCGGCTCGCGGAGGCCGACTCCCTGATGCGCCAAGCCATAACCCCGCGCACCCTTTCGCACATCGTCGATATGATTCCCGACACATGGCTTACCTTTGAGGGGGACTCTATGACTCCGGCGGAAAAACGAGCCGTGTACCGCGACTTCCTGACACGCCGACTGGCCAATTCATCAATTTTCGTAAAACAAGCCATCGATGAACGAGAACGCCTTGCTCTATGAATACGCCGTCCTCCGCTACGTTCCAAGAATTGAGCGCGAGGAGTTTATCAACGTCGGTTTGATGATGATGTGCAAACGTCGTCGCTGGCTCCGCGTCGCCGTGTCGCTCGATCGTGACCGCCTCAGCGCCTTCGACCGCGGCGTCGACATCGAATCCCTCCGCCGTCAGTTGGCCATGTTCGACGCGTCCTCTCCCGCACTCGCCGACGCACCCGTCGAGGAGCGTTTCCGCTGGTTTTCCGCCGTCAAAAGCTCCTCGATACAGACCTCGCGCCCTCACCCCGGCCTCATCCCACACCCCGACCCTTCAAGCCCCGCCGAATCTCTCACCCGCGAATTCGACCGCCTCTTCGCCACCCTGGTACTATAAGAGCTTGTTTTTTCAACAAGCTCTAAATTCAGGGAGGGGGAAAGGAATCAAATTCAATAAACAGGAATCCGCAAGTCAGATTTAACAAAAATCAGCTCGCGGGCAACCTCTCTATATCACGTTTAACAACGGCCTTCTTCTTTCCCGCGGCGAAAGGGAAATGCTTGTTGATAATACGAATTACCGGCACGAGCATCGCCGCACATAGCACGCTCATAATCAATGCCTCATAAATGCCAGCATCATGAAACAACTTCGAGTGCAAGCGTCCTATAGGTATAAGGAACCACAGGTGCGCTCCGAGAATCACGAGAGTGTTTGTTCCTAAGAAGTCAAGTATGCGGGATGTATAGAGGTTGCCCAATATAGAAGCAACGGCCACCATTAATAGGCACCATAGAATATAGAAGATATTCGTGGCCTGAGAATTGTCGAATAAAGCGTCCGTCATAAACATCAACGCGGCACAGCAAACCGCAACCGCGAAAGCGAACGAACGATTCGATGTTGCCTTCATTATCATATCCTTCAACATACTGCCAAGGCCGAAATACAAAGTCCAGCAAACCGCGTTGTTGAGCATAAAAGGTGTGGGGAAATTGTATATGTCATCCCAGAACACCCATACGCAAGCCAACAATGCGGCCCGCAGCCATATGTGGCATTTTGACAACCCCCAATATATCACCTGAACGAAGAACAAGCAAAATATAAACCATAGGGGCACGTTGGCATAGAGATAGTCTGACCTGGCCTCAACCTTGAACACGTCAAGCAACATATCCCATGTAACCGCGTCAAAGGATCTCGTATCCCACAACTCCACCAAAATGCGGAAAGGATATGATAAAAGGAAGAAAAAGACGAATGGTATCAACAATGACACCGCGTTCTTCCTAACGAACTCGCCGAATGGCCGTGCCTTGAAGAACATTCCGGCCAGAAAAAAGAAAATTGTGTTAACGTGATTGGCAGTCCACCATTCAGGGTGACCTTGGGCGTGCACGAAGATAACTCCGAGGATTGTGAACCCCTTTAACTGGTCAATCCAGGTCAGGCGTTTACCCCCCCCCGATTTTTAAGTTGCTATTATTCAGTGACATGCAATAATTATATAGTACTAAAATCTAATCCCCGAAATAATTAATTACGGAATTTGGATGTGTTTTGACTGCAAAGTTACGAAAAAAACGTATCAGTACAATTATTATGACTTTACTTCGGCCACTTTCGGGAGTCAAAGGTGGAAAGTTGTATTGAATATGAGACTGAAAGCGTTAGCGATATTATTGGCGGCCTCGGTAGCCGTTTGCGCCGCGGCCGAACGGCGGGGCAGACACAGCGATGGAGGCCGATGTGAAAGCGGGCGGCATTGCCGGTCGGAGTACTATGTGGGTGAACACGGCGCGTTTTACGGCGGTCGAGAAATCGAAGGCGCTTCGGTCAGCTCCTTCAAGGTGCTTCGAGGAGGATTCGCCGTGGATAACTGGCATGTATATTATGAGGGGAAACGCCTCGACGATGCCTCCGCGGCATCGTTCAAAGTTCTCGGCGAAGGGTATGCAAAAGATGCCTGGTCGGTGTTTTACCGCGGGAAGAAGATAAACGGGGCTTCGCCAGACTCATTCCGCACGCTACCCTACGGCTACGCTAAGGATACCTGGAACGCGTACTACGAAGGCCGCAAAATAAAAGGTGCCTCAGCCGACAGCTTCCGCGTCAACCGCGACGGCTATGCCGAAGATACCTGGAACACATATTATTTCGGCAAGAAAATCAAGTAAGTAGCCCACCAAAACGAATCAAGCCGCGGCTCCCGAAAGGGGAGAACCGCGGCTTGCTGTTGCTTCGCAAAATCCTAATTATGGGTTTATGTTCGCGTGGCCGAATTTCGGGGGTTGTTGTTGAGGGTCTTTGTGCGCTCCTTCACCTCCGCCTCGGTAACGTGGTCGCAATCGGCCGAATCCACAGCGGCGCCGGGATAATTGTCCATAGCGTGGGTATGCTTCGCGGTTTCCTCGGCTGTGCGGTGGCATCCGCAACCATGCTTTTTAGTCTTTTTATCTTCCATAGTCGTTAATCTTAAGTTGTTTAACAGAAAAACGACTTTACGGCGCCGTAGGTTCACTCTTCGATTTCGAGCGGTAGCTTGGTGAGTTCCTCGATATAGTCGAGGATTTCCGACCGTCCGCGCTTATCGACCGACGAGCTTTTAAATATCGGTGGAAGCTCTTCCCAGCGCTCAAGAAGTTCGGCGCAATAGTTGGCCGTTACGGTTTTTGCCGCGTTGGAGGTCATTTTGTCGAGCTTGGTAAACACGATGCAGAAAGGCACCTCGTTCTCGCCAAGCCAGTCCATAAACTCCAGGTCGTTTTTCTGCGGTTTGTGGCGTCCGTCGATGAGCAGGAACAGGCAGGTCATCTGCGCCCTGTTGAGAATGTACTCCTTTATGATACGGGCGATTTCGGCACGGCTGTCGCGGCTGCGCTGAGCGTATCCGTAGCCGGGAAGGTCAACGAGATACCACTCCTCGTTAATAAGGAAGTGGTTTATCAACAGGGTTTTGCCTGGGGTTGACGATGTCATAGCCAGCCCTTTCTTGCCCGTGAGCATATTTATTAGCGATGATTTGCCAACATTCGAACGGCCAATGAACGCGAATTCATGGCGCATCTCGTCGGGGCACTGCTCGACGCGGCTGTTGCTTATCACAAATCTTGCCTGATTTACTATCATACGATGCGGGTATTATATTTCTGTCTTATTTCAAGTCTCAAAATTAGCGAAAATTTAACTAAAAAACAACTTGGCGACCCGACGGGTTTGCATACAGCGGGGGAATGTGGTAAATTCGCGACCGAAACAGCCCTGACCAACGGGCCGTCACAACTACTGGCAATCAATTATGCGAAACCCTGACAGAGAGACAACTTTCCGCTTCCGGCAGTTTTCGCTCGAGAACCGACGCAGCGCTATGAAGGTCGGGACCGACGGCGTGCTGCTCGGGGCCTGGGCCGAGCTCCCTGCGGCTATAGCAGCCCCGGCGGTGCTCGACATCGGTGCGGGCACAGGTCTGGTTTCGCTGATGCTCGCGCAGCGCTTCCCCGGCGCCCGAATCGAAGCAATAGAACTCGACACCGCCAGCGCGGAGGAATGCGCCGCCAATTTCCGCAATTCGCCGTGGAGTGACCGACTCGCGGTGAGGGAGGCAGACTTCCTCACCGCCGAGTTCGGCGGAAAGTTTGATTTGATTGTCAGTAACCCGCCATTCTTCAACAACGGGGCGAAAGCGCCCGACTCGGCAAGGATGGCCGCCCGCCATGAAGACTCCCTGCCTCTCGGCAGCCTGATAAACCGCGCGGCGGAACTTTTAGCGCCCGGGGGCTCGATAGCGCTTATCGTCCCGGCTGACCGCGGGGCTGACGCCGAATATGCCGCGGAACTCGCCCGGCTGACTCTTTGGC
The DNA here is from genome assembly GCA_023663385.1 of Alistipes timonensis. GTDB lineage: Bacteria > Bacteroidota > Bacteroidia > Bacteroidales > Muribaculaceae > UBA7173. Next base: position 19,175 of record JAMPHO010000013.1, read on the forward strand.
GCAAAGTAACCATCACAACAGTTGTCGGGAAACCGCCTCGGCGAGTGCTTCTGCAATTCGTCAACGCTCCAACGGTTCAAGATCTTAAACAAGCAGTCTCAGAGGAAACCCTCACCACCCGCGAAGGTGAACGAACACCCTGGCACCGCGAACTCGTGAAAGATTTCTACATAAAGTAACATCTAAAAATATGTCGACATTTAAAGAAATTAATGAATACCGCATCATGAAACCGGGCATCGGACTCTCCCTGCTCGGGTGCGTGTTCCTTTTCTGCCTTATAGTTGCCTCGCTAATCATAGGGATGCTCTCCAAAATCATCGCGAGGCCGGAAGCGGCGCTGCGCGTATGCACCGTGGTTCAGGATTTTATGGTATTCATAATTCCGGCTATCGTAACCGCCATGGTCGCGAGCCGTCTGCCGGCACGCTTGCTGGCCGTTGACCGCGGGCCAGGTTGGGGTGGGGTACTGCTGACGCTCCTGGCTATGTGTGTGTCGGTTCCGGCGATGAACGTGCTCATCGAATGGAACCAGGATATAAGTCTCCCCGAGTCGCTGGCCGGGTTTGAAGCCCAGATGCGGGCTATGGAGGACGCGGCCGCCGAGTCTGCCAAAATGCTGATCGGAGGGTCTGGCGTCGGAGCGCTCATCGTATCGGTGCTCATAGTCGGCGTCCTTGCTGGTTTCAGCGAGGAGCTTTTCTTCCGCGGAGCCTTGCAGCGGCTTCTCGGCATGACAAAGCTCAACAAGCACGCCGCTATATGGATCGCCGCTTTCGTGTTCAGCGCCATACATTTCCAGTTTTTCGGATTCGTTCCCCGTCTGCTGCTTGGCGCGTTCTTCGGCTACCTGCTTTGGTGGAGCGGTTCGTTATGGCTCCCGATTATCGCTCACGTTTTCAACAACACCGTGGTGGTGCTCTCGGAATATTACCAGAACGCCGACCCATCAGCCACTGACATCAACACCTTCGGCGTAGGAAACGTTACCGCGGCCATAGCGAGCTTAGTCTTGACCGCCGCGGCCATCTGGCTCGTAAGGCGCAACCTCGTATCCCGCCAATAACACACCTCGCCATAAGTATGCGATTGAATATCACGCACCTGTTAGCCATCACAATTATTGCTTTATGCGGTTCTACAGGAACGGCGCAGACACGTTTTAAACTTGATAAGAAAAACGGGCATTACTATATATCAACTACGGTAAACGGTGTGCCGGATACGGAGATATTCGTGGAAAGCGGCTTGCCCGGAATGATGTTAGACGAAGTGCGATTCAAACGGATACTCGGCGACTTACCTCTTGACACATTAGGAGCGCATCGCGAAATGCTTATGTCTGACCAGGCGAATCACCGACTCATCAATGTGTTCGAGGGAGAGGTATCTATAGGCGGTTTGCGCTATAACGGCAAAATATACCTTGTTGACAACTACGACAAATTAGGTGTGCCAATCCACCGACTCAAAAATAACACTGACAGCACCGCCAACCTTATTCGACTCAATTTCAAAAGCGATATGCTTGATTTCGTGTCACGCGACTCAATCGACGGAAAACGAACGCATGTTTACCAAATAACAAATTTTTCTCCTATGCCTATTATCGAGACAACTATGGAGCTTGCTGACACTTACGGGCACAACGGGAAATTAACCGGCAGAATGGTTTTCGACCTCGGCGCTGGCACAGCGGTATATCTGTTTAGAAAGAATGTAACAAACTTCCTGAAAAAGCATAAATTCAAGGTTGCCAAGGCAAAAGACAAAGTTACGGGAAAAGTCGTTGGCGAAGGGATATTCGCTGGTAGTTGCAAACTTGGCGACCGAACCATATACGGCACATCGGTAGGAATTACCAACCGCCTTTGGCGCGAGGATTCATTCGGATGCGTCGGGACAAAGTTTTTCAAAAACGGAACTATCGCGATAGACCCAGACAATATGCGCCTCCTATACTGGGAGTGACTATTTCCGAACGACGATCAGCGCCTTGGAGCCGTCGGCGAGAGTGCAGCCGATTACGCGTTTGTCGCCGCCTGGTTTGATGCCGAGCCGTTTCGCCAAAATTTCAGGGGTGAATTGCGGAAGATTCCTTATCGCGACATCGGCTCTAGCGATACTTTTTCCTATGGTTTTCAATGTGGATGAGGCGAGAGGGTAAACCGCCTCTATTTCGCGGTATTTCCCCGGAAATCCCTCGGGCATTGTCTCGCTGACGTACAAATGGGTATTGCGATGCAACGGCTGCGGTCCGAGCCTCCGCGCTATGGTGTTGAAAGCTCCCGATTTCATCGCCGCGGGTCCGGGTTCGCAAAGCCACATTCCGGGCTGTGGCAGCGCGTAGCCGGGAGCAGCGTCAGTTTCCTCGTCGGCTGTAAAAGCAAACTCCGCCGCTTCGCAATGGATGAATATGACGGGAGTGCGAACACTGTTTTCAAAATCGAGAACGGCGAGCAGCTCGCGGCAATCGCCACGCTCCTCAACTATATGCAGCTCCGAAGTATCCGGGAGGTCTCTCAACGTCTGCGTAACGTCGAGCATAGGCGAGAGTTTTACCATAACCCTCTTCGCCTTTTGGCGCAACATAGGGAGTAGCGACTTGACATCGGGAGCGCAATCGGAAATGTTGAACAAGCGTTTGTTGCCGTCGCCGCGGCGCGCGGGGTCGATGAAAACCAAGTCGAACGATTCACCTTCGTATTCGGCGAGCCAGGCCGTGGAATCGGCGTGGATAACCTCGATGTTGCTGTCATCGGAGAAGTTCGCGCGAGCCGCTTCGGCAAGTGCCGCGTCCATTTCTATGGAAATTAGCCTCCGCCCACGCGATAGGAACCGACTATCCAATCCCAGTCCGCAAGTCATATCGAGCACTGTGACCGCTCCGGCCGCAAGCCGGTCGTGCAACTTCCCTATTTGGGCCGAGGTAGCCTGTTCGACCGAGAGAGGCCGGGCTATAACGCGCGGCGTGAAATCAGTGCCGCCTGCGTCGATGAATTTTTTCCCACATTTCCGAAGCCCCTCTATATGGTTCAGGGCAAGGGGCATCCATTCGCGGGAATCGCCGTGGTATTTCAGGCGCAGAGCCTTGGGGTCGCGCTCACGGTTTTCAGCGACAAATGAGAAGTATTCTTCGGGCAGTTCCATATCAACCGGGGGATAATAAGGAGTGAAATGGGGGAGAGTGAAAACAAGGAAGCCGCGCGGGCTGGGCGCGGCTTCCTATATATGTAAGGTAATTGATTACTTGCGTACGGCGGCGATGCCGGGGAGCACCTTGCCTTCGATGGCTTCGAGCAGAGCGCCGCCACCGGTCGAAACATAGCTTACCTGGTCGGCCAGACCGAACTTGTTGACGCAGGCAACGGAGTCGCCACCGCCTACGAGCGAGAAAGCGCCGTTGTTGGTCGCTTCAACGATGGCGTCGGCGATAGCGCGCGAACCAGCGGTGAAGTTGTCGAACTCGAACACGCCGGCGGGGCCGTTCCACAGGATGGTCTTGGCGTCCTTGATCACGTCGGCGAAAGCCTTGCGGGTTTCGGGACCCGCGTCGAGACCTTCCCAGCCTTCGGGAATATCCATAACGGAGCAAACCATGGTCTTGGCGTCGTTGCTGAAGGAGTCAGCTGCCACGCAGTCGGTGCCGAGCACGAGGTTCACGCCCTTCTCCTTAGCTTTCTTCATGATGTCGCGGGCCAGGTCGAGCTTGTCGTCCTCGCAGATGGAAACGCCGACGTGGCCACCCTGAGCCTTTGCGAAGGTGTAGGTCATACCACCGCAGAGGATGAGGTTGTCAACCTTGTCCATAAGGTTCTCAATGATACCAATCTTGGTGGAAACCTTCGAGCCACCCATGATGGCGGTGAAGGGGCGCTTGATGTCGCTGAGGATTTTGTCAACGGCGTCAACCTCCTTCTCCATCAGATAGCCGAGCATCTTGTCGTCGTCAGCGAAGTAGTCGGCGATAACCGCTGTCGAAGCGTGCTTGCGGTGGGCGGTGCCGAATGCGTCGTTAACGTAAACGTCGGCATAGGAGGCGAGCTTCTTGGCGAAATCCTTCTGACGCTCCTTCATCTCCTTCTTGGCGGCGTCGTAAGCGGGATCCTCCTTGTCGATGCCCACGGGCTTGCCCTCTTCCTCAGGATAGAAACGGAGGTTTTCGAGCAGAAGCACCTCGCCGGGCTTGAGATTGGCGGCAGCCTCGGCGGCGTTGGCGCAGTCGGGAGCGAACTTCACGTCGCGGCCGAGTGCCTTGGCAACGTCGTCCTTAATCTGGCTGAGGGAATATTTGGGATTAACTTTGCCTTTGGGTTTGCCCATGTGCGACATGATGATCAGCGAGCCCCCTTTTTCAAGGATGTGCTTGAGGGTGGGGAGGGCGCCGCGGATGCGGGTGTCGTCGGTGATGTGGCCGTTCTCGTCGAGGGGCACATTAAAGTCAACGCGCACGATGGCTTTCTTGCCAGCGAAGTTGTAATCGTCGATTTTCATTTTGGTTTGATGTATTAAGGGTTGTGATTTTCTTAGATGGCAAAGTTACTGAAAAAACGCCGAAGCGATGTAAATTCAGGGTTAAAAAATCGCAAGCGGGCTTAATTCAGAAACATTCAGAAACTTCAACGGCTGGTCAGATTTTCGCGTAGAGGGCGAGCATCTTGGTCATCTCTCCGGCCAGTTCCTTGGCGGCGGCACCGGCCGCTTCGGCGAAGTCCTCACCATCGGAAGCGTAAATAATGCCGCGCGAGGAGTTTACGAGCAGACCGCAGTCGGCGATCATGCCATAGCGGCAAACCTCCTCAAGTGAGCCACCCTGGGCGCCCACGCCGGGCACGAGCAGGAAGTTGTCGGGAGCCAGTGCGCGGATATCCTCAAACATACGCCCCTGGGTAGCGCCTACGACATACATCATCTCGTCCGCCCCGGCCCAGGTCTGCGAGGTCTTTATAACGTTCTCAAACAGGCGGTTGCCGTTTTCATCCTTTATGAGCTGGAAATCATGGCTACCCTTGTTGGAGGTGAGCGCGAGCAGAATGACCCATTTGCCCGGATAGCCGAGGAAGGGCTTCACGCTGTCCTCGCCCATATAAGGGGCCACGGTCACAGCGTCCACGTCGAGGTACTCGAAAAACGAGCGGGCGTAGAGGTTCGACGTGTTGCCTATGTCGCCTCGCTTGGCGTCGGCGATGATAAACTGCTCGGGGTAGTTGGACTTGAGGTAGGCAACAGTCTTTTCGAGAGCCTCCTGTCCCTTGACTCCCAGGCTTTCATAGAAGGCGAGGTTCGGCTTGTAGGCCACGCAATAGGGAGCAGTGGCATCGATTATCGCCTTGTTGAACTCGAAAATAGGGTCATCGAGGTCGAGCAGATGCTTGGGCAGCTTCTTGATGTCGGTGTCGAGGCCCACACAGAGGAAGGAGCCTTTCTTGCGGATCTCCTCAACGATTTGATGTCTGTTCATATATCGTATTGACAATTAGTTGTTAGCTTTTTTTAGAGATGGGATAGGGGAGAGGTGGCTATAATTCCTGGGCTTTGAGCTTTTCGGCATTCTCGGCCACAATCAGATGGTCGATGCAGTCCTGAATGTCGCCGTCGACAAACGCCTGCAGGTTATATATGGTGTAGTTGATGCGGTGGTCGGTGATGCGCCCCTGCGGATAATTATAGGTGCGTATCTTGGCCGAACGGTCGCCTGTGGAGACGAGGGTCTTGCGCCTGGACGCTATGTCATCGACATACTTCTGATGTTCCTTGTCGTAGATGAACGTGCGCAGTCGGCTCAGGGCGCGCTCCTTGTTTTTGGGCTGGTCGCGGGTTTCGGTACACTCGATCAGAATCTCGTCGGTCTGGCCTGTCACCGGGTTCTTCCACATATAGCGCAGACGCACGCCCGACTCAACCTTGTTGACGTTCTGGCCGCCAGCGCCGCCGCTTCGGAAGGTCTCCCATTTGATTTCCCCCTCGTTTATCTCCACATCGAATGCCTCGGCCTCGGGGAGAACGGCCACGGTGGCCGCCGAAGTGTGAACGCGCCCCTGCGTTTCCGTTGCCGGGACACGCTGCACGCGGTGCACGCCACTTTCGTATTTCAGTGTACCATAAACGTTTTCGCCACTGACGGCGAAAACAATCTCCTTGAAGCCTCCGGCGGCGCCTTCCGACACGCTTGTCACGGAAACAGTCCAGCCTTTCGACTCGCAATAGCGGGAATACATTTTGAAAAGGTCGCCGGCGAATAGGGCGGCCTCGTCGCCACCGGTGCCACCCCTGATTTCAACGATGGCGTTTTTTCCATCCTCGGGGTCGGCGGGTATCAGCAGAATCTTAATCTCCTCCTCAAGCGCGGGGATCGCGTCCGAAGCCTGGTCGAGCTGCTCTCGGGCCATAGCGCGCATCTCGTCATCGTTTTCTGATTCAAGGAGTTGCTTGGCCTCTGCCACATCCGCCATAAGCTGCCGGTAACGCGACGTGGCCACTGTAAGCCTCTCCAGTTCGCGGTACTCCTTGTTGAGCCGCACATAGCGCTTCATATCGGCGATTACAGCCGGATCGGTAATAAGGGTTTTAACTTCCTCGAAACGGGCATCAATACCTTCGAGGCGGTCGAGTAGCGATGATTCTGCCATTTAAATCCGTTTATACCGCGAATTTACAATTTTTCGTCCGCATAACCAAAGCCGCACCGCGTCATACAACGCCGTCCGACGCAATAAGTCCCGCATAAACCCGCACGAGTCTCGCTTAAACCCGCGGAAAACCCATAAGACCCGCTGACCCGAAAACACAGCGCCCGGGAAAGAGAGGGCACCCCCTTCCATATCTATTTAACTTAATCGCCATTCTGTTTCAAATGCGGATTCCCGATTCCGGGGGTCGGCACGGCTCGTTCGGCCATATGGCCGGGGCCTGTTAAGGTTTTATGGCTGCCGAGAATCGAATATTTGGCTGTTAAATTTGATTTGGCTAAATTTGCGCAAATTTTAAGCTATGCCTAATGTATCGCAACGCGGCATCGATATGCCCGCATCACCAATACGCCGACTCGTTCCGCTGGCTGACGACGCCCGCCGCCGCGGCATCAAAGTCTACGCACTTAATATCGGCCAGCCCGACATTCCGACTCCAAAGGAGGCTTTCGACCCTCTTAAGAACATCGACAGAAAAGTGCTCGAATACAGTCCGTCGGCCGGACTGATGTCACTGCGCGAGAAACTCCGCGGTTATTATAAAAGATACCACATCGACGTTGATGTGGATGACATTATTGTCACCTGCGGCGGCTCGGAAGCCGTTCTGTTCGCCTTTATGGCGTGCCTGGACCCGGGCGACGAGATTATCGTGCCCGAACCCGCGTATGCCAACTATATGGCGTTCGCCATTTCAGCCGGAGCCAAGATTGTTACCATACCGTCAAGCATCGACGAGGGTTTCGCCCTGCCTCCCATGGAGCGTTTCGAGGCGCTTATCACACCGAAAACCAAGGGAATACTCATATGCAACCCGAATAACCCCACGGGCTATCTTTACTCGATGAAGGAGATGCTCCAGCTCCGCGACATCGTGAAAAAACATGACCTGTTTCTGTTTTCCGACGAGGTTTACCGCGAGTTCTGCTACACCGGGGCCCCATACATCTCGGCGTTCCACCTGCCCGACATCGAGGAACAGGTAGTGCTTATCGACTCTGTATCAAAGCGATACAACGAATGCGGCATCCGCATCGGCGCCCTGATCACCAAGCATCCGCAGCTCAAGCAGAACGTGATGAAATTTTGTCAGGCGCGCCTGAGTCCTCCCCTGCTCGGTCAGCTCGTGGCCGAAGCGTCAATCGACGCTCCCGCGGAGTATATGCTTGACACGTACAACGAATACGTAGACCGCCGCAAACTGCTCATCGACGAAATCAACAAGATTCCGGGGTGCTACTCCCCTATCCCCATGGGCGCGTTCTATACCGTGGCCAGGCTCCCGGTTGACGACGCCGACGAGTTCTGCCAGTGGTGTCTGCGCGAATTCTCCTATGAGGGGGAAACCGTGTTTATGGCGCCCGCATCCGGGTTCTACACCACTCCTGGTATGGGCAAGGACGAGGTTCGTCTCGCCTATGTACTTGAAAAAGAGGAGCTACGCCGTGCGATGCACGTTCTCGGCAAAGCCCTGGAGGCATATCCGGGGAGAAAGACGTGCTGATTCGGCACATCAGTCACCTACCATCTTCGAGCCGGGGTGGCCGCGTTACAGCGGTCGCCCCGGCCCCGTTTTTACCATCCCCGCCAAGCTATTGATATTTAGCGCTCCCTATAATTGCGGAGGTTCAAAAACCTTTCTGGCACGATATTTGTTTTTGAAGTATAAAAAATCAAAAAACAATCATAATAGGAAATTATGAATTTCAACAGTTTCACTATTAAATCGCAGGAGGCCATTCAGAAGGCGCTCGAAATCACGCGCTCTGCCGGACAGCAGCAGATTGAGCCCGTACACCTGCTGAAAGGTATCATCTCCGAGGGAGAATCGCTCGTGAAGTTCATCTTCCAGAAGGTCGGAGCGAACCTGCCTCTCGCCGAGCAGCAGATTGACCGCGAAATCGGGTCGATGCCGAAAGTCTCCGGCGGAGAGCCATACCTGAGCCGCTCGTCGAACGACGTGCTGCAGAAAGCCCTGGATGTTTCCAAAAAGATGGGCGACGAGTATGTGACGCTCGAAGCTATGCTGCTCGCGCTGTTCGACATCAACTCGTCGGCCTCCACCATATTAAAGGACGCGGGTCTCAGCGCCAAAGAGATGCAGAGCGCCGTTGAGGAGCTCCGCAAGGGGAAGAAAGCCACCGACCAGAGCGCCGAGGACACCTATAACGCCCTGAGCAAATACGCCGTGAACCTCAACGAGCGTGCCCGTTCGGGCAAGCTCGACCCGGTGATCGGCCGCGACGACGAAATCAGGCGCGTACTTCAGATTCTAAGCCGTCGCACCAAGAACAACCCCATGCTGATCGGCGAACCGGGTACCGGTAAAACGGCCATCGCCGAGGGTCTCGCACAGCGCATCGTGCGCGGCGACGTACCCGAGAACCTCCGCACAAAGCAGATTTTCTCCCTTGACATGGGTGCCTTGGTAGCGGGGGCGAAATATAAGGGCGAGTTCGAGGAACGACTCAAAGCCATCGTCAACGAGGTTACTCAGAGCGATGGCGAGATAATCCTCTTCATCGACGAAATCCACACCCTCGTGGGCGCCGGAAAGGGTGAAGGCGCCATGGATGCCGCCAACATTCTCAAACCGGCACTGGCCCGCGGCGAGCTCCGTTCCATCGGCGCGACCACCCTCGACGAATACCAAAAGTATTTCGAGAAGGACAAAGCCCTGGAGCGTCGTTTCCAGAAGGTAATGGTCAACGAGCCTGACGAGGCAAGCGCCATCGCCATTCTCCGCGGCCTTAAGGAACGCTACGAGAACCACCACAAGGTGCGCATCCGCGACGAGGCGATTATCGCCGCCGTGACGCTCTCGGAACGCTACATCACTGACCGCTTCCTCCCCGACAAGGCTATCGACCTGGTCGACGAGGCAGCGTCGAAGCTAAAACTCGAAATCGACTCCGTGCCCCAGGCCCTTGACGAGATTACCCGCATGATCGCGCAGAAAGAGATCGAGCGCGAGGCCATCAAGCGGGAGGGCGACAAGGCCAAGGTGCAGGAAATCGAGAAGGAACTGGCACAGATGCGCGAGGATGAAAAAGAATTCTCGGCCAAATGGAAGGCTGAGAAGGAGCTCATCAACCGCATACAGCAGAACAAGATCGACATCGAGCAGCTCAACTTCGAGGCCGAGCGCGCCGAGCGCGAGGGTGACTACGCCAAGGTGGCCGAAATCCGCTACAGCTCCATCCAGCACAAGGAGGAGGAAAACAAGCAGATTCAGGAACAGCTCAAATCCATGCAGGGAGAGAAAGCCCTCATCAAGGAGGAGGTCGACGCCGAGGATATCGCCGACGTGGTGTCGCGCTGGACGGGTATCCCCGTGAGCAAGATGGTGCAGAGCGAGAAAGAGAAGCTTCTGCACCTCGAAGAAGAGCTCCACGAGCGCGTTGTTGGCCAGGAGGAAGCTATCAGGGCCATCGCCGACGCCGTGCGCCGCTCCCGCGCCGGGCTTAACGACCCCCGCCGCCCTATCGGCTCGTTCATCTTCCTCGGGACCACGGGTGTCGGCAAAACGGAGCTCGCCAAGGCTTTGGCCGAATACCTCTTCGACGACGAGAATATGATGACCCGCATCGATATGAGCGAATACCAGGAGAAGCATGCCGTGTCGCGACTTGTCGGAGCGCCTCCGGGATACGTCGGTTACGACGAGGGTGGACAGCTCACCGAGGCTGTGCGCCGCAAGCCCTACTCCGTGGTACTGTTCGACGAGATTGAGAAGGCTCACCCCGACGTGTTCAACATCCTCCTCCAGGTACTCGACGACGGACGACTGACCGACAACAAGGGGCGTATGGTGAACTTCAAGAACACCATTATTATAATGACGTCCAACATGGGCTCCAGCGTCATACGCGACAACTTCGCCAAGATGACACCCGAAAACAAGGACGAGGTAGTGGAGAAGACCAAGCAGGAGGTGCTCGACATGCTCAAGCAGACCATCAGGCCGGAGTTCCTCAACCGTATCGACGAGACCATAATGTTCACCCCGCTCAACAGGGTGGAAATCGAGGAAATCGTCGGTCTGCAGGTCAAGAGCGTCAAGAAGATGCTCGCCGCGAACGGCATCACACTCGAAGTGACGCCGAAAGCGCTCTCCTTCCTGGCCGACGAGGGGTATGACCCCGAGTTCGGCGCCCGCCCGGTGAAACGCGTCATACACAGGCTCGTGCTCAACCGCCTGTCGAAGGATATTCTCGCGCAGACGGTCGACAAGGAGAAGCCCATAATTATCGACGCGGAGGGGGACGACCTTGTTTTCCGCAATTAAACAACACTTTCAACTCTAAGGGATTATGAAAAAGATTATTTATTACCTGCTCATGTTGCCTCTGCTGGCGCTCTGCGCGTCATGCGACGACGACGACAACAAGGTGCCCAACGTAGGCATCCAGGCGACTTTCTCCGGCGCCACAATCGACGACGGCATAATATATGTGGTCAAGGGCGAGGAACTTATGGTTGACCAGCTCAACCTCGTAAACAATTCCGGCAAGGACGGCGGTATGGGGGTTGTCACCTTCTATATCAACGGCGCTCTGATCGGACAGGCTTACGCGAGCCCCTATGAGTTCCAGATTCCTACGAATCTCACCCCGGGCGACTACCTGCTCGAAATCTCAACCCCCATCTATGTGGTCGATTACCCGATTTGCTACGGATTCTTCAGCTACAAGATGAGAGTTGTGGAGAGTGCCGACGACCTCCCCGACCAGCCCTCTACAGAGACTGTCAGCGGTCTGATCAAGGACAAGAACTGAATATTCTCCCCTCTCTAACCAAGGAGCCGCGGCATACCTGAACGATATGGCGCGGCTCCGCTCATTTCAGGCTCTTCCAACGGCCTATACCGCTACAGCTATTATTATGGCGAGGCACGGCTACGGCCTTGCCATATCGGAAAAATTCACTAACTTCGCGTAAAAGTTTTAGGTTGTGACTGATAACATACCAACAAAACGTCCCTACCGGCTCGGTATCGCCCTTTCAGGCGGCGGTGCCAGAGGGTTCGCCCACGCGGGCGCTTTGAAGGCCATCGAAGAGGCAGGCCTGAAGCCCGACGTGATCGCAGGCGTGTCGGCTGGCTCCATCGCGGGCGTGCTCTACGCCTCGGGAATGCCCCCGACCGAACTCGTGCCTCTCTTCTCAAAAACTAAATTCAAAGATTTCTGCAAACTCGCCATCCGCGACGGCGGGGGCCTGTTCTCCATGAACAACCTGAAGAAATTCATGGTGAAGCACACCGGCGTGGAACATATCGAGGATCTCGCCATACCTATGTATATAGGGGCCACCGACCTCGACCGCGGCGTGCCCGCCGAGTTTCATTCGGGAGCGCTCGGCGAGCGTGTCATGGCCTCGTGCTCGATTCCCATTGTGTTCCAGCCGGTGAGAATAGAAGGCGTCAACTATGTCGACGGCGGCGTGCTCCGCAACCTCCCCGCGTGGATTATCAGGGAGAAATGCGACGTGCTCATAGGCGTGAACTGCTCGCCGATGACCCCCTACCGCTACAAAAAGTCGGTGTTTGACGTAGCTATGAGGACCTACGCCCTGATGGCCAAATCAAACCAGAGGGTCGACATGGATATGTGCGACCTCGTGATTGAGACCCCGAATATAGCCAACTACCAGGTGTTCAACCTGAAAGACATCCACAAAGTATACCTGAGCGGATATGCCGCGGCGCACCGCGCCATAAAGGACTGGCTCGCCTCGACGCCTCCCCCGCTATAATACCAAGTGAGGCAAGCTGGGAGCCAGCGCTCCCCCGCCCCACCTTTTTCCGCGGCGACGCCCAGGCAGAGCCGCCTTCCAATCATTATCACAAGCTACAATGGCATCCTCGAAAAACAAAAAACTTACCGCGAAAAAGCCCGTAATATATCAGATGATTCCCCGCCTGTTCGGCAACACCCGCGAAACGTGTGTGCCCGACGGCGACATCGCCACCAACGGCTGCGGCAAGATGAACGACATAACGCCCCGGGTGCTTGACGAAATCAAGGCACTCGGCATCACGCATGTATGGTATACCGGCGTTATTGAGCACGCCCACGCGACCGACTATTCGGCTTTCGGCATTACGCCCGACAACCCCGCCGTGGTCAAGGGCAAAGCCGGATCTCCTTACGCGATTTCCGATTATTACGACATCGACCCCGACATCGCAGTGGATGTGCCGTCGAGGTTGAAGGAATTCGACGCTCTTGTCGAGCGCACGCATAAAGCCGGAATGAAAGTCCTCATCGACTTCGTGCCCAACCATGTGGCGCGCCGTTACCACTCCGACGTCGCCCCCGCGGGCATCGAAGACCTCGGGCAGGGCGACGATACTACAAAATTCTTCTCGCCGACCAACAATTTCTACTACATACCCCGCCAGCAGTTCGAGCCCCGCTTCCCGATCGATGGCTACAAGGAGTTTCCAGCCAAAGCCTCGGGCAATGACTGCTTCAACGCGTTCCCCGACCGCAACGACTGGTATGAGACCGTAAAGCTCAACTATGGTGTTGACTACGGCGACGGCAGCCGCCATTTCGATCCCATACCGCCGACCTGGTTCAAGATACTCCACATCCTGCGCTACTGGGCGTCGAAGGGTATCGACGGCTTCCGCTGCGACATGGTGTTTATGGTACCCGTGGAGTTCTGGCAGTGGGCCATTCCGCAGGTCAAGGAGATTAATCCCGACCTGGTCTTTATCGCCGAGATTTACGATGTCGGCCAGTACCGCGACTTCCTCGACCGCGGGCACTTCGACTACCTCTACGACAAGGTGAACCTTTACGACACGCTGCGCGCCGTGCAGTGCTGGAACCACTCGGCGGCACGCATAACCGACTGCTGGCAGCGTATCGACGGCATAGGCCACCGCATGCTCAACTTCCTTGAGAATCACGACGAGCAGCGTTTTGCGTCGGAACAATACGCCGGCGACGCGGCCAAAGTGCTCCCCTCGCTGGTTGTAAGCTCGATGATTTCCAACGCGCCCTTCATGATCTACGCCGGCCAGGAGGTCGGCGAGAAGGCCGAGGACGCCGAAGGATTCAGCGGGCGCGACGGACGCACCACCATTTTCGACTACTGGAGCATACCATCGCTCCGCCGGTGGCTCAACGGCGGCAAGGCCGACGGTGGAGCCCTCGCTCCTCACGAAAAGAGCCTGCGCGACCTCTACGGCCATGTGCTGCGGCTCCTCAACAGTGAGAGCGCCCTTTGTGAAGGGGAGTTCTTCGACCTTATGTACGTCAATATGGACCGCCCCGCGGAATTCAACCCCCACACCTGCTATGCGTTCCTGCGCCGGGCGGGCGAAGAGGTGCTACTAATCGCGGTCAACTTCTCCAACGAGGCCGGAAAGCAGAAAATCGCCATCCCGGCGCTGGCCCTGGATATGTACGGCATCAAGGAAGGCACGCGCCAATGCGCCGATCTCCTTTCCGGCAAGACCGCCCGCAAGGAGATCAGCGCCAACCGCTACTTCGAGGTCGACCTCGGCCCCTGGGGTGCCGCGATCTGGAAATTCAAAGCCTCCTCGACACCGCGCCGCTCCGCCAAGAAGTAATTATCGACACTTTCTCGAAAATCTATGCCTTTTCAGAGGCGCGTTCCAAGAATATTGCATAACTTTGCACTACCATTTTCAAACATATATATGAACGCTCTGTTACCCCCTATCAAAGTTTTTGCCGGCACCAAGTCGCGCTATATGGGAGAGGAAATCTGCAAGGAACTCGGCATCGAGCTCGGAAAGATGAACATCCAGCATTTCGCCGATGGCGAGTTCGAGGTGTCGTTCGAGGAGTCGATCCGCGGTTGCGAGGTTTATCTCGTGCAGTCGACTTTCCCCAATTGCGACAACCTTATGGAACTGCTGCTGATGATTGACGCCGCGAAGCGCGCTTCCGCGAAATCGGTTATCGCCGTAATGCCTTACTTCGGATGGGCCCGCCAGGACCGCAAGGACAAACCCCGCGTATCGATTGCCGCGAAACTCGTCAGCGACCTGCTCGTGGCCGCCGGTGTTGACCGCGTGATCACTATGGACCTCCACGCCGACCAGATCCAGGGATTCTTCAACGTGCCCGTCGACCATCTTTACGGTTCCAGTGTGTTCCTCCCCTATATCGAGAGTCTGCACCTCGACAACCTCGTGATCGCCACCCCCGACGTTGGCGGCGCGAAGCGAGCCAACAATTACGCCAAATACCTCAACGTGCCCCTGGTGCTCTGCCACAAGCAGCGCGCCAAAGCCAACGTCGTGGCCTCGATGACGGTTATCGGCGACGTTAAGGATAAGAACGTGATCCTCATCGACGACATGGTCGATACTGCGGGCACCATCACCAAGGCAGCCGACCTGATGATGGAAAACGGAGCCAAGAGCGTGCGCGCCCTCGCCTCCCACGCCATTATGAGCGATCCCGCGTCGGAACGCGTCAACAACTGCTCGCTCGACGAGATTATCTTCACCAATTCGATTCCGTTCCATAAGGATTGCCCCAAGGCTACGATTCTTTCCGTGGCGAAGATGTTTGCCGACACCATCCGCCGCGTCCACAACAATGAATCCATCTCCTCGCAGTACCTTATCTGATACAGCCGAGGCTATTACTTATAAAAAGGCATCGACAGGTTTCCCGTCGGTGCCTTTTTGTTTTCGCGGCTTCGACAACACCGCGGAAAATATGGAAATGGCGCGCCGGGAATCGCCCGACGCGCCACTTAGTTCATAGTGCCTGTTTCAACAGGCTCGGAAAGCTGACAGAGGATTACTGGAGAGTACCGGCCTCGGCCTGCTGGATCATGTTCTGGTTAGCGGTGATGTAGATTTCCACGCGGCGGTTCTGCGCGCGGCCAGCGGCGGTTTCGTTGGAAGCGACATAGTCGGCCATGGGAATACCCTGCGAGGTCAGACGTGTGGGAGCCACTCCGGCGTTGGAAAGGTAGCTGAGCACAGCGGCGGCACGTCCGTTGGCCACGCGGGTGTTAACCTCCATCGAGCCGGTGTTGTCGGTGAACCCGTAAATCTGCACATTGGTGTCGGGGTTCTGACGGAGCGACGCGGCGAACTGCGAAAGGTCGGTCTTAGCGCTCTGGTTGAGCGTTGTGCCGTTGGTGGGGAACAGAATGCCGCCGGGGAAAGTTACGCGGATAGCGGTCAGGCCGTTCTGGTCTTCCACTGTCTGCACTTCAGCATCCTTGAGTTGCTGCTGGAGCTGTTCCTTCTGCTTGTCCATCTTCTTGCCGATGAGTGCGCCGGCGCCTGTGCCGACAGCAGCGCCGACAGCAGCGCCGATAGCCGCGCCCTTACCGCCGCCGATGAGGGCGCCGATGCCTGCGCCGAGGGCGCCACCGCCGCCACCGCCGATGAGAGCGCCCTTGCCAGTATTGGTCATAGAGCTGCATCCTGTGGCGAGCATACCGACGCAGAGCACGCCGGCCATGAGAGTCTTAACTGATTTCATTGTAGTCTTAGTTGTTATTGGTGAATAGTTGTTTTCGTCAATATTTACGCTTCTACGGCGTATATTCGGCGCCATATATGCGTTTTTTGGAATCGCGTGCATTATATAAACACTTCGCAGCCCAAGATGAACGCAAAGTTAACAATTTTTTTTGACAATGGTTAATTTCGCTGACCAACTTCGGCGCCACGCGTTTTCATCGAGATAAACTTATGATAATAAAAACGCACGCTGAAAAATTTTGTTAAGCGCTTTGTTGGAGTTAGGCGGAAATTTCGTAAATTCGCATCGTGTTTAACCGCGATTCTTCACTACCAGGAATCCCTATTACCGCGAATCTATATGTCGGCTTTGTCTCCATGGAAAGTTGGCGCGTCTAAAAAGACCGTGTTGCTGTGCCACCTCGGCGCGCTTTTGGCCGTAACTATGTGGGGCGGCTCTTTTGTTGCCACCAAAGTCCTAATCAATTGCTCGCTCGGACCGGTGGAAATATACATCTACCGATTCGTACTCGCATACACCCTCATGCTGGTTATCTGCCACGACAGGCTTATGGCGAGAAACTGGCGCGACGAGCTCCTGTTCGCGGTCTGCGGCCTGTGCGGCAGCTCAATTTATTTCATCGCGGAAAACACCGCCGTCGAGTACACTAGGGTCTCCGATGTGTCGATGATTACCTCGCTGTCGCCCCTGCTCACCACTCTGCTCATCGGCGCGCTGTACCGCACCGAACGGCCCGGCAAATGGGTCTACTTCGGCTCGATAATCGCCTTGTGCGGCGTGGGGTGCATTGTGTTCAAGGACGGCATGCCGGAAAGCGACGGCGGCGGCTCGTCGGTCTACGCCTTCATCGGAAACATGCTGGCGCTCGGAGCCTCGGTTTCTTGGGCGATCTACTCCCTGGTGCTCCGCAAACTCAACGCGCTTTACACCGCCCAGTTCATTACCCGCAAGACTTTCTTCTACGGACTTGTCACCGCTCTCCCCTTCTGGGCCATATCCAACGAGCCCACTACCTCGCTCAGCAACTTCCTACGCCCCGAGGTACTTCTTAACCTCGGCTTCCTCGGGCTGTTGTGCTCTATGTTGAGCTATATCCTGTGGGCAAAGGTTATGGGGAAACTCGGAGCAATCACCACGAACAACTACCTGTACATTCAGCCCATAGTGACGATGATCATCGCCGCGGTGCTCCCCTCGCTTAACGACCCGATAACCCTTCTGAGCTGCGCCGGATGCGTGCTCATCATCGGCGGACTCTGGCTCGGCGACTATATGACGATGCGCGAAGGCAAAAAGGTGTAAGAATAATGATATAAAAAGCTCGGAAATGATATAAAAAGCTCGGAGGGGCCCGTTTCAAGCGGACTCCTCCGAGTTTTTTTAATGCGTATTCGCGAGCGCTTATTCCGCCTCGACGAACCCGACTTGGAAACGCTGCCCTTTGAAATGGCGCTTAATCGATAATTCTACGCGGTTGCTACCCTTTTTTAGAGGTATTTCTATCGGGTCGCGCATCCAGTAGAGCTGCTCGTTAGTGTACGGGAGTTCCTCCTCCGGCTTGGCCCAGGTATTATAGTGATAGCGATAAGCCTCTGGTTCGTTCCATACCGGGGGCGCGATCTCGACACCGTTAATCGTCACTTTGCCGTAATTGGCCCATGAGCCTTGGGCGGCAATGCCGTCGGATATTCTGTTGGATCGGGCCGGAGCTTCAAACCCGATTTTATAGCGGGCAACGGTATCGCGCCCGGCCTCTATTGAGCGTGTCAACCGGCATTCGACCCTGGCCGCGGGTTCGATACCGAAGCCGCGGCATACGGCGTCGAGGTCAATAACATCCCCGTAGACCTTGGTGGTGTATTCGGCCGAGTCAGTCAGCAGACGCGCCTCCCAGGGGGTGGCGTGTATCGGTTCCCAGTAGCCAAGACCCGATTCGGGTTCACGTCGTTTGATGGCGCTTACGCGCTTCTGAAATGCTTCAAAACCCTTCATCGCGTCGCTTCCCGGCTCGGGGAGTGTGGTGCCGAGCCAACTGTCGGTGGTGGTTCCTCCATTCCAGTAACGTTCGGCAAACGCCATAACACCTCCGGCCATGCCGCTGTGAGGCGCGACGAGGTCTTTGTCGGCTACCCTGACGTCGTTCCACAAGCAGACTATGCCCCCGAGGGCGTCGGCATTGGCGCGACCCGATCCGCAGGGTGCGTGGAAGTAGATCTTAGCAGGCATAAGCAGCGGGTCATAATAATTAAGGTAGCCCATTCCTGAATCGACAAATGGCACGCCCGACGGATAAGTCACTTTGCCGGGATCGCCGTCGCGCCAGAACTGCCTAATGGTCGTCGAATCCGTCACAAGCCCGGGATCCCAGGCCATAACGCTCCGCCCGTGCTTCCTGGCGAAATCCTGGGCCCATCTCATAAATCCATCCGGGTCGGCCACGCGCACCTCATCGGAACCGATATGGATTATGGGGCACATCTCCGCGGGTATCTCCGCGAAAAACTCGGCCAGGCACGTCTCAAGAATCTCCATACCGCGCCGCGAGTCCATCGGTACTCCGAAAGTGGTCTGGAAATACTCGCTGTGGCCGGGCATGTCAATCTCGGGTATGACGGTAACCCCTCGCTCCCCGGCATAACGTATCACGTCGCGGATTTCATCGTAGGTATAGTATTTACCCTGGTCGCGTCCGGCGCGCTGGAATCGCCCGTCGTTCAGCCGGGGGTACGCCCTACTCTCTATGCGCCACGCCGGGCGGTCGGTGAGATGCCACTGGAACACGTTTAGTTTATACCGCGAGATTTGGTCGATGTAACCTTTGACGCGTTCTACCCCGGCGAAATTCCGGCCGTCGTCGTACATAAAGCCTCTGATCGGAAACTCGGGATAGTCATCGATTCGCGCCAGCGGGTAGGAACCGTCGGGACGCTTCAACTGCTCCAATGTGCGCAAGGCCCATTGGACGCCGCGGGTATCCGCGGCGGTGATGCTTACCCCGTCGGGGGTGATTGTCAGGGTGTACCGCTCAGGATCTGACATAACGCCCCCGCCCACCGATACCACCGGCTCGGGCCGCGAGGGTTTGGCGTATTCTCCCTGCCATTCGATATGCCTGGGCATTGGCACGAGGTCGAGAACAGGCGTGTCTGCGGCGTAGCTTACATCGAACGATGCCACTATGGCCGACAACGACAGAATTATGTGCCGCGCGATTGATATACGGGTCATAATAATGTTGGCTTGAATTTTGATTATGAGTTAAGATGGTTCAGCGGAGTTCGAGCAGAACGACGTTCTCCACATGGTGGGTGTGAGGGAACATATCGACCGGACGCACACGGCGGACTTCATACTTCTCATTCAGAAGCGCGAGGTCCCGGGCCTGAGTGGCGGGGTTGCAGCTGACGTAGACTATGCGGCGGGGCGAGGCGTTAAGAATTACGTTGACAACGTCCTGATGCATTCCCGCGCGGGGAGGATCCACGATCATCACATCGGGGCGCCCGTGCTCTTCGATAAACGCGTCGGTAAGCACGTCCTTCATATCTCCGGCGTAGAACTCCGTGTTGGATAGCCCGTTAGCCTCAGCATTTATTTTGGCGTCGGCTATCGCCTCGGGCACATACTCGATGCCCACGACGTGCTTGGACTGGCGCGCCACGAAGTTGGCGATGGTCCCGGTACCGGTGTACAGATCATATACGAGCTCGTCGCCTGTGAGGGAGGCGAATTCCCTGGCGACGCTGTAAAGGCGGTAGGCCTGGCGCGAATTGGTCTGGTAGAACGATTTCGGACCGATGCGGAACCGCAGCCCCTCCATCTCCTCCTCGATGTATTCGCGGCCTGAGTGGAGTTTTATGTCAAGGTCGGATATAGTGTCGTTAGCCTTAGTGTTGACAACGTACATAAGCGACGTGAGATCGGGGAATTCCGCCCTTACAGCTGCGAGAAGCCCGTCGATCACCTGAGGGTCATCCTCGCCGAAACTCATCACCGCCATCGTCTCTCCGGTCGACGCGATGCGTATCATCAGCGTGCGGAGCAGCCCGGTCTGGGCCCGCAGGTCGAAGAATGTCAGGCCGTTGGCCTTGGCATAATCCTTTATGAAGAGTCTGAGGCGGTCGCCGAGCGAGTCCTGCAGATGGCACTCCTCGATGTCGAGCACCTTGTCGAACGCCCCGGGAATATGGAACCCCGCGCCGTCGCGGTTGTCGACGACCTCGCCCGAGCGCATCTGCTCCCAGGAGAGCCATTTGCGGTTGGAGAACGTATATTCCATTTTGTTGCGGTAGCTCCATATCTCCTCCGAACCCAGGATGGGCTCAACCTCGGGGTGAGGAATCTTGGCTATCCTGTCGAGCGCGTCAACCACCTGCTGGCGCTTGCATTCGAGCTGTTTCTCATAAGGCAGATGCTGCCAGCGGCACCCGCCGCAGGTGCCGAAATGGCGGCAGCGGGGTTCGACACGCGTCTCCGACGGCTTTATGAGCCTCTCGATGTGCCCTTCGGCATAAGAGTGTTTCTTGCGGTCGAGTTTCACGTCGGCGATGTCGCCGGGAGCGCCATAAGGGATGAACACCACCATGTCGTTGACACGGGCGATAGCGTTACCCTCGGCGGCCACGCCGGTTATTTCTACTCCTTCGAGCAACGGGAGTTCCTTACGTTTGCGAGCCATATGATGTATCGTGGTTATAATGCGTGAATAATTATGCGGCGCGGAGGCGTAGGACGGGCTTGCCCGCCGCGCCTGGAGGCGTCTTTACAGGCGCGAAGTTAATCATTATCGGTGTTTATCGGCCCCTTGGTAGTGGCAAATTGAAATTTTTAACGACAAATATGGCATTTTAGCAGTCAGATGTGCTAAAATTCCGCCCTAAAATCGTAACTTTGCCAAGACACAAACACCGACCTATTTCGAATACATCAGAATACAAATATTAAATCAATTCAACTAATTCAAATGTCAAAGAAAATCTACACGTTCGGCGACGGCAAGGCTGAAGGCGACGCTTCAATGCGAAACCTCCTTGGTGGCAAAGGCGCCAACCTGGCCGAGATGAACAAACTTGGCATGCCTGTGCCCCCGGGCTTCACCATCACTACCGAAGTCTGCACCGAGTACACCCAGTATGGCCGCGACCAAGTGGTGAAGGATATCAAAAACGACGTTGAGAAGGCCATCGCGCACGTCGAGGCTCTCACCGGCAATAAATTCAACGACCCCCAGAACCCCCTGCTCGTTTCCGTTCGCTCCGGCGCCCGCGCTTCGATGCCCGGTATGATGGACACCGTCCTCAACCTCGGTATGAACG
>JAMPHO010000014.1 GCA_023663385.1 Alistipes timonensis
ATAAAAACCGAAGTCCCACCGTGGTACGCATCAGAGAGAGGCGTGGTGGGAACTATTGATGCAAAGTTAGTAAAAGTCCGTCATACGACCAAATACTTTGTCGTCTATTCTTAAATTAAGATTATTTAGATGGTGAATTTAGCTGGCGAAGTCGGGTGTTTGCGGTTAGTTGGCGGGTGGATTGTCTGATTGATTTTTCCGGCGGGGGGCGGTTCGTTGGATGAAGGGGGCGGTTGGTTGAAAGGATTTCGGGGTGGTGGGGGATTGGTGTAGTTTTGCGTTGTAATCAGTGCGAAACTATGAAACGATACTTGATACCGGCTTTTTTGTGTGCCGCGGCGGGTTGGCCCGCTGCCGGAGCGGTCGTTACAGGTGATTCCTACGGTAGCGAAGTCGCTGTTGGTGGGGCCTCTGCGGGTGATGTCGCGGCGGTGTGGTCGTTCGCCGACTGCGTGGAATATGCACGGGAGCACAATATATCGCTGCGGAAGTCGAGGCTGGCTGAGCAGACGTCGGCCTACGACCTGGAGGAGGCGAAAGCCCAATGGGAGCCGACACTCGATTTCGCCACAACCCACGGTTTCACCAACACCCCCTGGGGACGCGGCGACAAGAATGCCTATAACAGTTCCTATGGACTTAACGCCGGATGGACGGTGTGGAACGGCGGCCAGCGCGAAAACACTATAAAACAGCGCCGCTTGCGCTCGGAAATCGAGAGCCTCAACACCGGCGACATTCTCCGCACGCTGGAGACCGACCTGCTACAGGTATATCTCAATATACTGTACGCCAAGGAGTCGATAGCTATTTACCAGGAGGCGGCGACCCTCAGTGGGGCGCAGGCCGACCGCGCCCGCCAACTGATGGAGGCGGGAAAGCTGTCGAGGGTCGACTACGCGCAGCTCAACTCGCAGTATGAACAGGACCGCTACGCCCTGGTGAACGCCCGGGGCGCTTACGATACCCGCCGCATGGAGCTTAAGCAGCTCCTTGAGTTAGGGATTGACGGCGATATAGCGCTCACCGACCTCGAATGGGACGACGCGGCTATCCTGGCCCCGCTCCCCCCGCTCGACGAAAGTTACTCGCTGGCGCTCCAGACCGACCTGCGCATCCGCGGGCTCGAACTGGAGAAATCGGCTTCGGAGCTCGACATCGCCATCGCCAAGGCGGGGCGTCTTCCGAAAATATCTCTCTCGGCCGGAGTTGGCACGGGCTACTATGCCCCCGGAGGCTCGTTCGGCACCTCTATGAAGCAGAACTGGAACGAGTCGCTGGGCCTGACGCTCGCGCTGCCGCTCTTCGACAACCGCAAGACGAAGACCGCCGTGGCCCGCGCGAGGGTGGCTGAGCTGGATGCCGAGCTCGACATCGACAAGCGGCAGACCGAGCTGGCGCAGACGGTCGAGAACTGGTATATCGACACCCGCTCGGCCCAGTCGCGGTTCGAGGCGGCGCGCACGCGGCTTGAATCGGCACGCCTTACCGACGAGCTCACCAACGAGCGCTTCAACCTCGGCTACGTCGACGCCATTGAGCTGCTCACCTCGCACAACGCCTACATCGACGCACGCCACTCGCTGCTCCAGTCGAAATATATGGCCATGCTCGGACTGAAGATGATTGACTTCTACCGCGAGGCCAAAGTCGCACTCCCCTGACAGTCACAAACTCGACCGAGAAACTCAAATATGTCATTAAACAAGCTCTTAACTCTATAAGAGATGAAAACAAGCAGAATCCTTTTCCTCGCGGCCGCGACCCTTCTGACGGCGGTGTCGTGCGGCAAGAAGCAGAAGGTGAGCCTTGAAACGGTGAAAACCGAGCGGGGCGAGCTGACGGAGACCGTCACCGCCACCGGCACCATCGAATCGGTGACCCAGGTCGATGTCGGCACCCAGGTGACCGGCATTATAGACAAACTCTACGCCGACTACAACTCTGTGGTGTCGAAGGGGGAGCTGATCGCCGAAATCGAGAAAACCCTCTTGCAGAGCGACCTCCGCAGCGCCGAGGCCAACGTGGAGTCGGCCCGCCTGACCTACGAGTACAACCTCACCAACTATAACCGCGACAAGGCCCTCCACGACAAGCAGCTAATAAGCGACTACGAGTTCCAGACCTCCACCAAGGAGCTGAAGGTGTCGAAAACGGCCTACGACAAGGCCATGGCCGACTGCGTGCGCGCCGCCAAAAACCTCAACTACGCCGAAATATACTCGCCCATCGACGGTATAGTGATTTCCCGCGACGTCGAGGTGGGGCAGACGGTGGTTTCCAATATGAACGTGGCCAACCTCTACACCATAGCCGACCTCGACAATATGCAGGTAATCGGCAACGTCGACGAGGCCGATATAGGCCAGGTGAAAGTGGGCCAGCCGGTAACCTTCTCGGTCGACGCCTACTCCGACGACCTTTTCGAGGGGAAGGTGACCCAGGTGCGCCTCAACCCCACGACGGAGAGCAACGTGGTGACCTACGAGGTGGTGGTGGCCGCTCCCAACCCCGACCACAAGCTCATCCCCGGCCTCACGGCCAACCTAACCATATACACCATGCGCGAGAGCGACGCTCTGCTCCTCCCCGCCAAGGCGTTCACCTTCGAGCCCCGGGAGTTCGAGGGGGACGACGCGCTCCCCCGCCCGTCGGGGCAGGCGCCCGCCGAGACGCCCGACCGCAAGTGCGTGTGGGTGGTGAAGGGTGGCTCCCTTGAACCGACACTCGTTGAGGTCGGAGCCTCCAACGGCATCAAGACACAGATTCTCTCCGGGCTCGCGGAGGGCGCCGTGGTGGCCACCGGCTACGATGAGACCGCCGCGGCCGCTCCCGCGGGGGCCGACGGGGGTGAGCGCTCGCCATTCGCGCCCCAGCCCCCGGGCCGCGGCAAAAAGAAATAAATTTACAGTCAGCGAATTAAACTACTTATCGAAATATAGGTCAAATATTTATGGGCGACGGAAAGGAAATAATCCGGGTTGACGGGCTGCGCCGCGAGTTCCTCGTGGGCGGCGAGACGGTCAAGGCGCTCCGCGGGGTGTCGTTCAGCATCCGCGAGGGGGAGTTCGTGACCATCATGGGCACCTCCGGCTCCGGCAAATCGACCCTGCTCAACATCCTGGGTTGCCTCGACACCCCCACTTCGGGCGACTATCTGCTCGACGGCACCTCGGTGCGCTCGATGAGCAAGAACCAGCGGGCCGTAACGCGCAACCGCAAGATCGGTTTCGTGTTCCAGAACTACAACCTCCTGCCAAAGACCACCGCGGTGGAGAACGTCGAGCTGCCGCTCCTCTACAATCCCTCGGTGGGAGCCAGGGAGCGCCGCGAGCGGGCCGTTGATGCGCTCAAAGCCGTCGGGCTTGAGTCGCGCCTCAACCATAAGAGCAACCAGATGTCGGGTGGCCAGCAGCAACGAGTGGCCATAGCCCGCGCGCTGGTCAACGACCCGGTGATTATCCTTGCCGACGAGGCCACGGGCAACCTCGACACCCGCACCTCGTTCAGCATCCTCACCCTCTTCCAGGAGCTCCACGCCCGTGGGCGCACGATTATCTTCGTGACCCACAACCCGGAGCTGGCCCAATACTCGTCGCGCAACATCGTGCTCCGCGACGGCAAAGTGGTGGCCGACACCCGCAACCCATCCCCCGCCTCGGCCCGCGAGGCATTCGAGGCGCTCCCCGCCGACAACGACTGACCCCGTCACCCCGCAACCAACTGAGAAATGAATCTGCTGAATCTGCTTAAAATAGCCCTTAAGGCGCTTAACAACAATAAGCTCCGCTGCTTCCTGACGATGCTGGGCATCATCATCGGCGTCGCGTCGGTGATTACTATGCTCGCCATAGGCCAGGGGTCGAAGAACAGCATCAAGGAGCAGATTTCCGAGATGGGTTCCAACATGATCATGATCCATCCCGGAAATATGCAGCGGGGTGGCGTGCGCCAGAGTTCCGACGATATGCAGAGCCTCGAAGTTGCCGACTACGAGGCGCTGGCGACCCTCCCCGGGGTAGCCGCGATCTCCCCCTCGGTAAACTCCGGCGGACAGCTCGTCAACGGCAACAACAACTACCCCTCGACCATCTACGGCATCACACCCGACTACCTCGACATACGCAAGCTAAAGGTGAAGGACGGCGCGATGTTCTCCGAGCACGACATAAAGAACGCCGCCAAGGTGTGCGTGCTTGGCAAAACCGTGGTCGACAACCTCTTCCCCAACGGGGATGACCCCGTGGGGCGCGTGATCCGCTTCGGCAAGATACCGCTGACCATCGTCGGGGTGCTCGAATCCAAAGGAACCAACTCGATGGGTATGGACCAGGACGACGTGGTGCTGGCCCCGTACACCACCGTGATGAAGCGCGTGCTCGCCATCGACTACATACAGGGCATTTTCGCCAGCGCTGTCGACGAGAAGCAGACCGACCAGACCATCGACGCCATAACCTCGATGCTCCGCGAGCGCCATAAGATCAAGCCCGGAGCCGACGACGATTTCGACATACGCTCGCAGCAGGAACTCAGCGAGATGATGAACTCCACGAGCGATATGATGACCGTGCTGCTGGCTTGTATCGCCGGCATATCGCTCCTGGTAGGGGGTATCGGCATCATGAACATCATGTATGTGTCGGTAACGGAGCGCACCCGCGAGATCGGGTTGCGCATGTCGATCGGTGCGCGCGGCATCGATATCCTGAGCCAGTTCCTGATCGAGGCCGTCATAATCAGCGTCAGCGGCGGCGTGATCGGCATAATACTCGGCTGCCTCGCCTCGTGGCTCGTCAACCTGCTGGCCCACTGGCCGGTATTTATCCAAGCCTATTCCGTGGTGCTCTCGTTCGCCGTGTGCACCATCACCGGCGTCTTCTTCGGCTGGTATCCGGCCAAGAAAGCCGCCAACTTAGACCCCATAGAGGCTATCCGCTATGAATAATTAGTTAATTGGTTAAAGTTCAGATGCGAAAGCAATAGATTGATTATCGAAGAACAGATAAACCTTTGATTGAACAGATGAGAGAATGGTTTCCCTCGTGGTAGGGGAAACCCCTGTGGATAGCAGGAGAGGGGGCGTCGTTGATGACGCCCCCTCTTTCATTTTCTTCATTCTCACAATCATCCGAATAATTCTGAATGACTGCCTAATCGAATTAGTTTCACAATGTTAGTGCTCTCATACTTATCTGATAGATTTTAGAAACGATTCGTAATCGCTCATATCGACTGGCGACAGGTTGTCGTCATTCCGTGCTTCTGCAATGGCGGTGCGGGTTGCCGCGTTCGGAGTTTCGTAAGCAAAATCCATCAGTATGGTTTCCACATAGTTGTTGAGGCTGCGGTTATCGCGTGCGGCCAAAAGTTTCAGTCGATCTACGAGTTCTTCTCGCAGATGCAACATAATCGCCTTTCTATTGGTCGCAGCTTCCATATCGGTGTCGTTAGTTGGGGGTTGGGGTTAGCGGATGAGGAGTTTGTCGGTGGCGGTGCCGCGGCGGCGGATGTAGAGGCCGGGGGCCGTGGGGTTGGCTACGCGGCGCCCCAGCGTGTCGAAGTACTCGGCGGGGATGTCGTCGCCGTCAGTTGCGGCGGGCGCTGTCAGGCCGGAGGCGAGGGGTAGCTCCACGGTGACGCGCTCCGACCATGTGGAGGGCAATGCCTCGGTCGGGTCGACGGGCACGGAGCGCACCCGCCAGTCGTAGACGCCTCCGGGGGTCAGCCCCTCGACGCGGTGGCTTGTCGCGGTGAGTCCGCTGAAGGTCAGGGTCTCCGTGGCCGGATTGTCGGCCCGGGAGGCGGGAGCCTTGGCGCTGTCGTCGGTTTGGAGCAGGTCGGAGGCATCCCCCGAGTAAACCCTGGCCCATTTGAGGTGGAGGCGCTTCCCGGCGGCGAGGGTCTCGACCCTAACGCGGTAGCTTCCGGCCTTTACGCCGGGGAAGAGGAGGGCGAAGTTTTTGTAGCCCGAGCTAACGTCGACGCTCCGCGAGGCGAGCTGGGTGCCCGATGGTGAAAGGAGGCATACGCGGGCCGAAACGCCGTAGTCGCTGCCGTAAGCCTTGACGCGGAGCAGCACGGAGAGGGCGTCGTTGGAGCCGTCGAAGTCTATCAGAGGGGAAATTACCGCGCCGGTTTTCTTGCCGGAACCGATGTGCATGGCCTGGGCCACGTCGTCGTAGGCGGCGAAGCCCGCCGGG
Source organism: Alistipes timonensis (assembly GCA_023663385.1). Taxonomy (GTDB): domain Bacteria; phylum Bacteroidota; class Bacteroidia; order Bacteroidales; family Muribaculaceae; genus UBA7173. The sequence continues at coordinate 6,204 of JAMPHO010000014.1, forward strand.
TCGGTGTCCCAGCCGGAATCGGCCGAGGCTTCGAGCGCCGCGAGGAGTTTCACAGAGTATTCCGAGTGGGGGCGCACCTCAAGGGTGTAGGTTACATCGCGGTCAGTGTCGGCCGCGGGCCATACGGCGGTGAATCCGTCGGGCGAGGGGGCCATATCGGCCTCCGCGGGGCGGTTAGCCTCGGTGAAAGCCGGGGGATTGAGTTCGGGGAGCGCGTCGGCCATGAAGCGGAAGGTGACGGTGCCGGTCGATGGGTCGCGCGAGATTTCGGTCACCGGCTTGCGCAGCGGCTCCCCGTTGTTGAGGCGCGATGAGGGCGCGGAGTTGTCGGTGAACGAGTTGTTTACGCCGTAGGGGAAGAGGTCGCCCGCGATGCTGAGGTCGTTGCGGCGGTCGTCGGCGGCCACCAAGGACATCCTCTCGGGCGAGTAGTTGTTTACGGAGTTGTCGTCCCACGCCTCGGGGTCGTAGTGGACGTGGTAGATCATGAGCCCTTCGGCCTCGATGAACGCGTCCCACCCCTGGCGCGCCCGGCTTTCGAGTATGAAGTATTCATTTTTGTCGGCGGGATTTACCAGTCGGCACGCCTCGTCGGTAGCCGCTCCCTTGCTGTTGAGGGGCGGGAGGCTCACCGTGGCCCCCGGCTTGGGCTCGGGTATGTCGTCGATCCACCCCATGAACCATTTCTCATAGGCCGAGTAGCCGATCGGGGTATAGGTGTTGTCGTTATATGAGCCGTAGTCCATCAGCGACCAGGGACCCATGCCCCAGTTGGAGCCTAACTCGCTCGTGTCGTAGAAGTCGGGGAGCCCCAGGCAGTGGGAAAACTCGTGGCAGAAAGTGCCTATGCCGTCGATGTTGCTCTGGAGCGTGCCGTTGAGCTCGTTGAAAACCGCGAAGTCATCGACCGTCACCCCGTCGAGGCGCAGCGATCGCCCGAATTCCGAGTAGCGCAGCGACCATTGCGCGGGCCATATGGCGTCATCGACCCGCGGACTGGCCGAAGCCTCGCCGACTCCGGCGTAGAGCACGATCACCACGTCGCAGCGGCCATCGCCGTCGTTGTCGTACAGGCTGAAATCGATGTCGCCGTCGAGCCCCTGGCAAGCCTCGCCTACCATGTTGCCCATGCCTATGTCGTTGCCGTCGCGGCCATTGGCGCCGTATGATGCCCGGTTTTTCGACAGGCGCAGCGGGCCGTAGACATCAAAGCGGGGGGTGAACCGCCCGTTCGACTGGTCGATGAAGTACTGGCGGGCGCTTTTGGCCCCGTTCTGGAAAAAGTCCTCGAAGGTCTCCCTGGCCCCATCGCCGTCGCGGAACGATACGTCGCGGTAATCGACCAGGAGCACCGGCACCCGAATCTCGCCCAGGTGGGGCACCTGCGACTTGTTGTGCGACTCGGCCGAAGCCTTCCGCCGGGCAAGCGAGCGCTTGCGCGCCGCCGCCATTTCCGCCGGGCGTATCTCCTCGGCGAGTCCGCCGTCGAGGAGCCGGTAGGCTTTGCCGTCGGCGGTCTGCCAGAAGTGTGATGCTTCGTCGCCCACGCGTGTGAGCGTGAGGTGGTTGCCGAGCTGGTCGGTGGCGTCGACCGTCACGCCGCGGCGCGAGGGGATGGCTGAGGCCGCGAGCGCGATGAGGGCGCAGATGCCTATGGTAATAGCTTTTTTCATAGTGTGATGGTCGGCTGAGCCGTTTGCCGCGGTTTGTGGTAATCGTGCGGCGTGCTGACCGACAATCGCGAATTTAGGATAATTTCGCGGAAAAAATACATATTTATGCGAAAAATATTTGGAATATTGTGTGTAATCGCTATCTTTGCGACTGTCAAACTCCGCATTTTGCAGCGAGTAGGCGATTTTCTGTTTCAAAAACTTCGGATTCTCGCCCTTCGATAAAGCATTCTGAACATTATTCAATAACCAATCAATACGTCTTATATGAAGAAACTGATTGCACGATTGTCGGTAGCCGTAGCCATTGTGGCCACGGCTGCCGGCGCCTATGCCGCCGTTGACGGCCCGGGCCGCGGTCTCGACAAAAAGCGCGTCGGAGCCGTCGAGCGGGTCAAGGCCATGACCCGGGTGGGTGAGGCCCACCAGTCGGCCCGCGCCGCCCGCGCCGAGGCCCGGATCGGTTCCGGGAGCTACGGCATGGTCAACGGCTCGATGCTGTTCACCGTCAACAGCCGGCTTACCGACCGCCGCGTCTACACCATCGACCCCACATCGGGCACGATGACCATGCTCGACACCCCGGAGGTGTTCGCGACCGGGGGCGGCGTGCTCATCGGCGACAAATATTACTGCATGACCCGCCTGAAGGTGATGCGCAACGTCTACACCCGCTTCTATGTGTTCGACGCCGACAACTGGGACACCCTCGAATACAAGACCGACCTGCCCGAGACGCTCAACGCCACCGACGTCACCTACGACCCGACCACGGGCCGCGTCTACGGCTGCTTCTTCAACAGCGCCGACAGCTGGACCTTCGGCACTATCGACTACTCGACGCTGACCCGCACCGACATCGCGCCCTCCCCGCAGCTCAACGCCCTCGCCGCCGATGAGGCGGGCAATCTCTACGCCATAGATATGGACGGCGTGTTCTACGGAGTCGATAAGCTCTCGGGCACCCTCTCGCGGATTGCCGACACCGGCATCAAGGCGTCCTACCGCTCCTCCTACTGGCAGGGTTCCGCGGTCTACGACCCCGAGTCGGGCACGATTCTCTACGCCGCCAACTCAACCACGGCGGCCAACCCCTCCGACCTCGACTTCATAGGCGCCCTCTGGAGCATCGACCCCGCGACCGGGAGCGCCACCCAGCTGCGCCATTTCCCCGGCGAGGAGCTTTTCGACGGCCTTTACATACCCCGCGAGGAGCTTATCGACGAGGTGCCCGCCGCCCCGACGGAACTCGTCGCCGAGTTCCCCGGCGCGTCGCTCAGCGGCACGGTGAGCTTCCGCATGCCTTCGAAGCTCGTGGGTGGGATGTCCGCCTCCGGGCAGCTCGACTATGAGGTTAGGGCCAACGGCGCCGCGGTAGCTTCGGGCAAAGCCGCTCCGGGTGCCGAGGTGAGCGTCGAGCTTAACCTCGCACGCGGCAGCTACTGCATAGGCGTGAGCGCCTCCAACAGCGAGGGACCCTCGCGCGAGGCCACCGTGATTATCTTCGTGGGGGTCGACAGCCCCGCGCAACCCGCCGTCAAGGCTTCCTATGACCACGCTACCTCGACCGCCAAGCTCGAATGGGCGCCGGTGACTACCACCGATTTCGGCACCCCGCTCCCCGAGGGTTCGGTGCGCTACAGCGTGACCCGTCTGCCTGAGCGCGAGGTTGTGGCCGACAATCTCGAAGTGACATCCTTCTCCGAGTCTATTGAGTCGAAGGGGCTGATGGCCATAGCCTACGAGGTGACGGCCATCTCGGGCGGCGAAAGCTCGGGTGCGGCCCGCACCTCCGACCTGATAATCGGAGCGGCCACACCTTATTATATGGAGGATTTCGACCTTTCCGACGCCCTGCGCTGGTTCACGGTGATTGACGCCGACGGCGACCGCCTGACCTGGGAGGCGAGCGACATCGACAACGCCGCCCGCATCGGTTGGAACAACCTCGCGTCAGCCGACGACCGCAAGGACGACTGGCTGATTTCGCCCCCGCTGGCCATGGAGGCCGGCAAGGTCTACAAGTTTACCTACGGTGCCCGCAAGCTCTACGATGCCGAGACACTCTCGGTGGCTATGGGGCGCTCCCCGGAGGCTTCGGCCATGACCACCATGCTCGTGGCTCCCTACCAGGTTACCACCGACAGGACCGAGCAGCGCACGCTCGACGTGACGGTCGACGCCGACGGCGTTTACTTCATCGGGTTCCACGCCACGTCGCCCCGCACCTCTGGAGCGCTCTACATCAGCCCCTTCATAGTGGCCGAGGGTGTGGCTTCCGGCGCTCCCGCCGCAGTGACCGCTATGGAGGTGACCCCGGCGGCTGACCGCTCGCACAGCGCGACCATCACCTTCACCGCGCCCACCATGGCGATGGACGGCTCCGCGCTCGCTTCGCTGACTGCGGTCGACGTGTACCGCGACGGCTCGCTGATCGGCAACGCGACCGCGGCTCCCGGCTCTTCCGGCAGCTATACCGACACCGAGGGGCACCAGGGTATGAATCTCTACACACTTCGCCCCCGCAACGAGGTCGGCAGCGGCGCTCCCGCGGAGCTTTCGGTGTTCCTCGGCTGGGATGAGCCCAACCGCGTAGAGCGCGTACGCGCCACCGAGACCGCTACCGACGGGAAGGTCACCGTTACCTGGAACGCCCCCGAGCTGGACAACAATAACTCACCCCTGACCGAGGAGGCGCTCCGCTACGACGTGTTTATGAGCGCCGTGCTCCCCTCCGGCAAAACCGAGGTGACCCAGGTGGGTGCCGACGTTAAGGGAACCTCACACGAAGTGGTGGTGTGCTCACCCGAGGAGCGCCGCTTCGCAGAGTTCAACGTCGTTGCCAAGACCGAGGGTGGCGAGGCCCGCGAGGTGTGGACCCCCGAGTCCGTGCCCGTCGGCAAGGCATACGCGACACCTTTCGCCGAATCGTTTGCCAACGCGCGCTTCACTAACTTCTGGGGTATCTACAGCGACAATATCTTCGGTGTGGCCGGAGCCTCGTGGGATTTCTCCGACGACTACACGTTCGACATCACCTCGCAGGATGGCGACAACGGCTTCCTCGTGCTCGAAGGGAGCGAGGCCGGCGACGAGTCGGAATTCTACTCCTCGAAAATAAACCTCGCCGGACTCTCGAACCCCGCCCTGACGTTCTACTCCTACAACGTGAAGGGTAGCTCGACCGACGACATCAACAACAACATACTGACCATAACCGCCTTCGACGGCAAGGAGAAGACCGAGGTCGCTATGGTGAACATGTCGCAGTACAACGACGACGGCTGGCAGCGCGTCAACGTGCCCCTTACCGGGCTTGAAGGGAAAACCGTGCAGCTCATTATAAAGGGCACGATAGTGAACTTCCTGACCATCGCCATCGACAACCTGCGCGTCGACGCCACTTTCGACCGCAACCTCACCGCCGAGCCCGTCACTGCCCCGCAGAAGGTGATGCTCGACAAGAAATTCATCGCCTACGCGACCGTGCGCAACACCGGCATCGAACCGATGGAGCCCTACACGCTCGACTTCTACTGCGGCGACACCAAGATGGAGACCCGCAACGGCCGCGCCCTCCAGCCCGGCGAGACCCAGATGTTTGATTTCGACTGCGTGCGCGACATCACTTCCGACGAGGTGGTCGAGTACTGGTGCCGCGTCACCGCCGCCGGCGACCAGAACGAGGCCGACAACACCTCGGCCCGCACGCAGGTGAAGGTATGTGTGCCCAACTACCCGGTTGTCACGACCCTCTCAGGCTCGGTCAGCGACCATAAGCCGCTGCTTACCTGGTCGGCCCCCGACCTCGCCGTAAGCGAGCCGTTCGAGATTATCGAGGACTTTGAGAGCTATCCCGCCTTCGCCAACTCCGACCTCTGGAACTGGACGCTCCACGACGCCGATGGTGCCTTTATCGGCGGCATCGAGGATGCCAACGACGGCGCCATCGAGCTTCCCGGCATACCTACCGCCTCGCGGCAGTCGTGGTTCGTGATGGACGGCGATTACGAGAAGCTCAACTTCACCTACCGCGCGCATTCGGGACGCCAGCATATCGCGACGATGTACTGCTACGGCATCGACAACGGCATAGGCTATGAGACGGCCAACGACGACTGGCTCATATCGCCCGAGGTGGCTCCCGGCTCGACCGATGTGTCGTTCTTCGCCCGCGGCTACTCCAATATGTCGCCCGACGCCCTTGAGGTGCTCATCACCACCGAGAGCGGTCCCGACCCGACCTACCTGCGCTACCGCTCCCTGGGCAAGGTCGACCCCATGCCTACCGACTGGGCCGAGTATTTCGTGGAGCTCCCCGCCGGAACCAAGCGTTTCGCCATACGCTCGGTGGGCAACTTCGGGTTCATGCTCTTCGTTGACGACATCACCTTCACCCCCGCCGACTGCTCCTCGCTGCTCGAAATCAAGGGGTACAATATCTACCGCGACGGCGAGCGCGTCAACGCCGAGCCGGTTGCCACTCTCGAATACCGCGACGAGACCGCCGCTGACGGCGACCACCAGTATGCCGTGACGGTAGTCTATGGCCGCGGGGAGTCGCGCCTGTCGAACCGCGTGTCGCTCACCTCGGCTCTCGAAACTCCCGAGGTTGCCGCCGCGAGTGTGCGGGCCGAGGCCGGAGCAATCATAGTTGACGGAGCGGGCGGCAGCCGCGTATCGGTTTGCGCCGCCGACGGCCGAGTGGTGTTCGACACCGCTGACGCCGCCAACGCCGTACGCGTCAGCGTGGCCCCCGGAATCTACCTCGTGACAGTTGACGGTAACACCGTGAAGCTCATAGTACGCTGACAATAGCGACCCCCTGAAATAACCCCTGAACATAACAACCCCGGCACTGACCGCTTTATGGCGGATGGTGCCGGGGTTGCCGTTACCTAATAAACTGCTTGTACCTAATATGGTTGAATATGGCTGATCGGATTAATCGGACAAATCAGATGGTGATAGATGTGATAATCAGCGCACTATGAATTTGCGGCCCGCGGCTACATAGATGCCGGCGGGGAGGCCGTCAGCCTCCTCGCCGGGGCGGGCGCCCGACTTTACGAGCGCGCCCTGGAGGTTGTAAACGTCGGTGAGTGCCCGGCTTTTGGCGCCGTCGGCCTCAACCATCTCAACCGAGGTGGTACCGGCGGGGCTGAGTACCCAGGCGTTGAGGGAGTTGACACGGGTAGTGCCCTCGGAGAAAGCCTCGATGCCGTTGGCCTCGGGGTCGGTGGGGAACACGCGTATCGAGGTGGCCCAGCGGTCGTTGACGAAGATGTCGATAATCGAGTGGTCGATGAACACGTTGAGCTTCAGTGTGCTACCTTTGGGGAGACGGGTGGGGAGGGGGCAGTGGTAAACACCATCGTATACTCCGCCGTCGTTGACGATGCGCACCAGCTTCGAGAAGTCGGCCACGATTTCGCCCGCCGAGGGGTTGTAGGTGATGGTGCCCTCGGTGCGTCCCGTGTTGAAAATCTTGAAGCCGAAGGGGTCGCTGCCGATCACGAAGGTGCCGAGCAACTCGACCATGCGGCCCGAAACGGGCGCGAGGTCAATTGTTCCGGCCAGGTCGAAATCGGTGTTGGCGTACGTCACTGCGGAGCGGAGCCCGGTGAGCCCTTCGAAAGGCTTCTGCGAGAGGGAGCCGTCGGGGTCGAGAGTCCATTCGCGGGGGAGCGAGTAGCAGTGGGCCCATCCGAGGTTCCAGTTGGAGGCCGAGGGGAGCTTGTCGGGCACGATGCCGAGGGCTATGGTCTTGCCGTCGCGCTGGAATACGGTGGGGGAGAGGAGTCCGAACCCGTCGCGGGAGTTCATCTCCAGCAGTCGGGGCGAGGCCGAGTTGGCGTCGGGCTGGAACTTGCCGTCGGCGGCGATGGAGCCGGTCCAGTAGAGGGTGCGCACACCCTGCGAGGTGCCGAGGGGGGTCGCTGTGAAGAGCCATTTGCCGTCGGGCATCGGGGTGATGTTGGGCATCTCCCAGAAAGTGCCGTCGGTGGCCGCGTTCGAGCCGGTGAAGAAGAGGTCGCCGTTGTTGGTCCAGGAGCCGTTGCTGTAGCGGTGGAGCGTGGTGGTTCCCACGCCCCCCTTCGACGAGCCCACGATTATGTAGGCGTTATCGCCGGAGCGGAAGAAGTATGGGTCGCGGAAGTCGTCGGAGAGTCCGCCAGGTCGGCCGGAGATAATCGGGTTGGAGGCCGACTTGTTCCATATGTCGAGCGACGCGGAGGTGGGGGCGGCTTGGGCTATGGATGCTTTGGCGTAGTCCACGGCGGTGTAGAGAATGTTGGGTCGGCCACCGGTGAGGGCGTCGTCGGTGAACACGCATCCGCTCCAGCACCCCTTGATGTCGTAAGGGTTGCCCGGGGCTATGGCTATCCGCTCCTCGCGCCAGTCGTAGAGGTTCTCGGAGGAGATATGGCCCCAGTGGAGGCGGGCCATGTAGGGGCCGTCGGCGTTCTTCTGGAAGAAGAGGTGGTAGCGACCGCCGGAGTATGCCATGCCGTGACACTCGTTGGTCCACCCGGCGGCGGGCATGCCGTGGAACCGGGGGCGCAGAATGTCGTCGGCGAAGCGCGAGGCGGGTATGTCGAGGTTGGGCGCGTTCTCAGGCTTCCAGCTCTGGATGGTGGCTTGGTCGATGGCCTCGTCCCAGATTGAAATATCGTCAATCAGGCCGTTGAACGACATCAGCTGGAAGGGGCCGCTCAGGCGCGAGGCCGTGCTCTGCCCCATATACAAGTCGCAGGGGGCCATGCTTACCTGGGTGTTGGCCTTCGAGGAGCCTACTTCCGCACCGTTGTTGTAGAGCTTCACGGTGCGGGCGTCGCAGTCGATCACGGCGGTGAGGTTGACCCACTCATACACGGGGAGCGGGGTGTCGACGTCGATGTTCACGGCCCAGCCACCCACATAGGCGCGGAAGGAGTATTTGCCGTTGAAGCCCACATAGAAGCCGAAGCCGGTGCGGTTGGTTTCGTCGAGGCAGGTCGCGATGGCGGTTTTCTCCTGGGTGTCGCGGTCGATTTCAATGATCGGGTAGCAGGGGAGTGCCGCCCAGAGCGACACGGTCATTTTCTTCGTCCCGGCGGGTATGATGTCGCCGAGCTTGGCGTTGACACGCGAGGTGTAGCCGTCGAAGCGGAGGGCCTGGCCTACCGCCCCGGGCACGTTCTCCGGGGCGAAATGCCCCTCGACACCGAAGCGCGAGCCGCTGACAGACTCAACGATCTGGCCCGAGCGCGCCTCCATGTTGAAGTGTGCTACCAAAGAAGCCGAGGCCGGCTGCGCTACGGCAGCCAGCCCGGCCATAAGGATGGGGAAAAAGGGAGTTCTCATATCAGTTATTTAACGACCACTTTGGTGGCTTTGTTGCCCTGGCGCTTGATGTAGAGGCCGGGGGTGAGGGCGTCGGCGCTTACGCGTACACCCTGGAGGGTGAAGTATTCGGCGGGAGCGTCGGCGTTTTCGTCGGCCACGGAGTCAATGGCGGTGGTGGTCTGTTTGGGAGCGAGGTAGTTGAGGGTGTTGGCGGTCAGCTTCTTGATATTGTCGGCGCAGGAATTGGCTTTGACACCTTCGCGGGGTGAGAGCTCGTAGGCGGCGAGGCCGTTGGCGAGAATGCGGCCCGACTCCTTGGCGCTCTCCTCGCGGGAAGCAGCCTGGGGGAGGAACTCGATGATGCCGGCGCAGGCGTAGTCAACGACGTGGCCCCAGGCGCCGAGCACTAAGGCGTTGTTCTCTTTCTCGAACTTCTCTACGGTGTTTTTGCCCTCGACGGTGTACTGGTAGGCGTTGAAGTCCCACATGCAGTTGTGGTCCTCGCGATGCATCTCGGTGCCGTTGCCGGAGCCGAGGAGGCCGAATGTCTCGCAGGCGTAGTCATTATTGACTGCCACACCGGCGTAGATTGCGTGGCCGCGGCGGTCGTAGTACTGGGAGGGGTCGTTCTCGACGTTAATATAGCCGATTTGGGCGTTGACGGTCCATACGTCGGTACCCTTGCCACCGTCGCCGTCGGAGAAGATGTTGGGGGCGAACTTGGCGTCGGTGCGGCCCAGCGGGGTGATGAGCTGGGTGGCCTGTTTGGAGAGGTAGATGTTGCCGCCGTCGGCGAGGAACTTTTTGAGGGCATTGATGGTAGCGTCAGCGCGGAACGCTTCGGGGAGCTTGTCCCAGCCGGCGCCGATGCCGATGCGGTCGATGTGGATCCATACGCAGTCGTAGTTGTCCTTGGTGATGTTAGCGGCGTCGGATGCCTTGATCACAGCGGCGTCGTTGTGGAGCTCGCGGAGCATATCAACGGCAGCGGATTCCTGGAAGTCGAGAGCGGAGGCTTCGAGGTTGTCTGTGAGGATGGCGATGCGGTTGTTGGCCGATACGGAAGCCGCGGAAGCGATTGTCAGAGCGGCGGTCGCGGAGAGTAAAAATTTGTTCATAGATGCGGTTGATTGTGACTGGTAAATAGTCAGGTTTCAGATAAAATTTCAGAAAAAAAGGTTGTGAAATCCGGGCGGCGCGGCTGGCGGCCGCCCGGATTATGGAAGATAATAGATTTCAGTTCAGAGGGTTTACTTCAGGTAGTCGAGGATGTTGGCTGTGAGCTTCTCGACGTTGGCCTGGTAGGGATTTTTGCCGGAGTTCTGGTTCCACTCGTAGGCGGCGAAACCATTGGCTACGCAGCGGCCGCGGTTAGCGGTTGAGTAGAAGTCAACCAGGCCGGCTACGCAGTGGTCGCGGACGTGACCCCAGGTGGCGAGCACCATGGAGCTGGTTGTGACTTCGAAGTTGGCGATCACGTCGCGCTGGTCACCCTTGCCGTAGACGTTGCAGTCCCACATGCAGTTGTGGTCCTCGCGGATGCCGGGGCCGATGAGGGGGAGGTTCTCGTAGCCGTAGTTGTTGGGGTCTTCGAGAGTGAGACCCTTGAAGATGGCGTGGGAGGTGCGGTCGTAGAAGCCCTGGTCGGAGCCGTCGCGGAAGTCCCATCCGAGGTAGGGGTTGATGACCCATACGTCGTCGCCCGAGCCACCTTCGCCATTGCCGAAGATACCGGGGGCCATAGCGTCGCTCACATAGCCGAGGGGCACGGTGAGCTGGGTGGCCATATTGCTCAGGTAGAGGGAGCCGCCGTTGGCGGAGTAGTTCTTGAGGGCGGCGATGGTGGAGTCGTCGGCAAGTCCGTCGGGGAGGTTCTTCCAGCCTGCGGGGAGACCCACGCGGTCAACCATAACCCAGAGCACGGCGTAGATGTCGGAGTCGAGGTCGGGGAGCTGCGAGAGGGATACCATTTCGGTGTTCTCCTGGGCGGCGAACCACTTTGCTGCGGCGCGCTCGTCGTCGTCGGGGAGGGCGTCGGCCGAGGAGGCGAGCAGCAGGAAGGCCGACTTCTGCGCGAAGTAGGGGATGGTGAGGGTTGCCTTGGCGCCTTCCGAGGGGTAGTACACGTCGTACATAGCCTCTACGGAGTAGGTGAGTTCGGTGTCGAAGGGCTGGCCGGCGAGGGTCACGGTGGTTGCGTCGGGGTCGAGGAGGGTAGCGTTGTCGACATTGCCGTCGCGCACCACGCGGATGCCGGTGAGGTCGTCGCGGTCAGTCGCGGGGAGAGTCCAGCTGAGGGTCACCTTGCGCCCTTTGACCGACGATTTGAGTTCGGTGACTCCGGGGAGCTCCTCGGCGGGGAGGGAGACTTTGGTTGAGATACCCTGCGAGAGGAGGCCGCCTTCGTAGCGCACCTTTACGGTGTAGACGTATTCGTCGACGAGCTGCTGCCCCTTGAAGAGATACGATGTGGTGGTCGCGGGGAGTTCGACGGGGTTGGCCGCGTTCTGGAGCAGGGTCACCCCCTCGATACCCTCGGCGTCGGGGAGGGTCCAGTTGACGGTCACCTCGTGGCCGTTGACCTCGGCCGAGATGGAGGTGGCTTTTTCGAGCGATACCACTTCGCCGGTGAAGCCGGTGGGCTCGAAGTCGGAGCAGGCAGTCGCGGCGAGGCCGAGCACCGCTCCGAGAATCATATGTTTGGCGATATTTTTCATCGTTGTGTCTAATGTTGGGTTAGGCGGTTAGAACGCTTTAGTTGTGGTAGAGGCCGTTGGAGTTGTTCACCTGGTCGAGGGGGATGGGGCAGTAGAGGTCGTTCTCGCTGAGCGACGCGCCGTCGTAGTAGGGCTGGAACTGCTTCTCGAAGGCGTAGTACTTGTTGACAACGTTGACGGCTTCGCCCCAGCGCACGAGGTCGAACCAGCGGTGGCCCTCCATGGCGAGTTCGAGGCGGCGCTCCATGCGCACGGCCTTGCGGGCGAGCTCCTGGTTCCATCCGGCGGCGGGATATTCGCCGATGAGGTAGTTGGCGGTCATCGGGTCGCAGTCGACGGGGGTGTAGGCGGGGTCGACGGAGCGGGCGGCGCGGCGGCGTATGTCGTTGATGTGGCCGCGGGCGGTTTCAAGCTCCTTGCCCTGCTCGATGAGGGCCTCGGCGTACATAAGCTTCACGTCGGCGAAGCGGATGAGCATCATATTGAGCGAGGAAGAGCCCCAGGGTACCTGGGTCCAGATGGTGGGGATGTCGGGCGAGGTGTAGTACTTCTTGCCGGAGTACTGGCCGTAGAGCTGCAGGGCGCGGCACCACTTCTCGTTGTAGTTGTACGAGCGCCAGGGCATACCGATGCGGCCGAAGGTGAAGTCGAGGCGGGGGTCGACGTTGCCGGCGTAGTCGGCCTTGGTCACATTCTCGGCGTTATGGTCGCCGTTGAGGAAGGGGAGGCCGTTGGCGTCGGTGCGGAAGGCGTTGATCAGGTCCTGCGAGCCGAGGTAGAAGTCGTCGCCAACGCCGTAGAGGTCGCCCTCGCTGTAGGTGCAGTTGAGGCAGTTGTTGTAGTTGTACTGCGCGGGGGCGTTGGTGTCGCAGAACTGCACGGCGAGCACCGACTCGGGGCCGTTGTTGAACTCGATTTTCGACATATCGAGGAAGTTGGTGTAGAGGTCGTAGCCCCCTTCGTCAATCACATAGCCGGCGTAAGTCTCGGCCAGTGCGTAGTCATGGTCGAAGAGCGCCACGCGGGCCAGGAGGGCGGCTGCCACGAACTTGTTGAAGCGCCCCTTGTCGGACATCGAGGGCTGCATCGCGTCGTAGCTGTCGGCGAGGTCCTTCTTAATGAAGCCGATAATCTCCTCGCGGGTGTACTTGTCGGAGCGCACGGTCGAGGGGTCGGCGTTCTCGTCGAAGTAGGGGAACGCCTTAAAGATGCGGTAGAGGTCGAAGAAGAAGAAGGCGCGGAGGGTCTTCATCTCGCCGATCATCGAAGCCTGCTCCTTGGCCGAGAGCTGTGTGGCCGCTTTGAGGCCGCGGATGGCGTTGTTGCAACGCGAGATCGAGAAGTAGTCGTTGAGCCACTTGGCGCTGGCCGAGGCGTTGTCGCTCTGCACGTTGCCGATTTCGAACTGGTGCATGTAGTTCTCCATGCCCGGAGCCTCGCCCCCTTTGAGGGCGTCGTCGGAGCGGAGGTCCCACACCCAGTTGTTGATCGGGCCGGCAAACGCCTCGTTGTTGCCGATGAAGTGGTTGAGGAGTCCGGCGTAGGCGGCGGTCATGAGTTCGACCGCTTCTTTCTCGCCGATCTGCTCGGAGGAGAAGGTGCCGTTGGGGGCGGTGTCGAGCATATCGTCGCATGAGCTGACGGCCATGGCGCCCGAGGCGAGAAGGGAGGCGCAGATGGTGCTCTTTATGATGGTTTTGAAGGTTTTCATCTGTAGTGTCTTGAAAAGGTATTAACCAGGTTAGCTTAGAACTGGAGGTTCAGGCCCAGGGTGAAGGTGCGGGGGCGGGGCCAGGAGCCGTCGTCCATGCGTGCGCCGTAGCCCGAGGGGGCGATTTCGGGGTCGAGACCTTTGTAGTTGGTGATGGTGAACACGTTCTCCACCTGGCCGAACACGTCGAGGTTCACGGCGCCGATTTTCTTGATTATGTTCTTGGGGAGCGAGTAGGCGAGCTTGAGGTATTTGAGCTTCATGTAGGATCCGTCCTCGACATAGTAGGTCGAGAAGCGGCTCTCGCTGGAGTTGGTGAGCGACAGGGCGGGGATGTCGGTGTCGCGGTTGGTGGGGGTCCAGGCGTTGAGGAGGTCAACCGAGCGGTTGAGGCCGGCCTTGCCGTAGCTCATGGAGTTGAGGGCCACCTTCATATGGTTGATGATGTCGAAACCGAACTCGCCGGAGAAGAATGCGTCGAGCGAGAAGCCCTTATACTTGAAGTTGAGGTTGATACCCATCGCGAGGTCGGCGTTGGGGTCGCCTATGATGCACTGGTCGGCATCGGTGATGCGGCCGTCGCCGTTAAGGTCGCGGAATTTGAGGCGGCCGGGAGCGGCGCTCTCCTGGGTTGCGTGGTTGGCCACTTCCTCGGTGGTCTGGAAGATGCCGTCGCACACATAGCCCCAGTAAACACCCATCGGCTGGCCGGGGATGATGCGGGAGTCGCCTCCGAGGAACTTCTGGCGGTCGTTGAGGCGCACCAGCTCGTTCTTGTTCTGCGAGAGGTTGATAGAACCGCTCCAGGAGAAGTCGCCGTACATCGGGCTGTTGTAGGAGAGCTGCACTTCCCAGCCGTGGTTCTTCATCTCGCCGGTGTTCATCCACATATCGGCGTTCTGGCCGGCCACCTGGAGAGCGGGCGGGCAGGTGAGCATATCCTTGGTGTTCTTGATGTAGTAGTCGGCCGAGAGGTTGAGGGCGCCGCGGAGGAACTGGAGGTCGATACCGATGTTGTTCTGCGTGGTGGTCTCCCATTTGAGGTCGGGGTTGCCGGTGGCGGCGAGGGTGATGCCGGAGGACGCGTTGCCGGAGCCGGAGACGTCGTAGGCGCCGTTGCCGGTGTTGTTGATGTAGGTCGAGAAGGTCGGGTAGAGCTGGCCTATGTCAGCCTGGCCGTTCTGGCCCCAGGAGTAGCGGATTTTGAGGTCGGTGAGGATGTTGTTCTCAGGGAAGAAGGCTTCCTGGGTGGGGCGCCAAGCGAGCGAGAAGGCGGGGAAGATACCGTTGCGGTTCTTCTTGGCGAAGCGCGAGTTGGAGTCGCGGCGGAGGGTGAACGACGCGAGGTAGCGGTCGGCGTAGTTATAGTCGGCCTTGCCGAAGAGGGAGAAGATGGCCCACTGGCTCTTGCCGCCGCCGATGCCCTGCATAACCTGTCCGGCGCCGATCTGCATATAGTCGGTGTCCTCGAACATGAAGCTGGTACGCTCGGCGTTGAGGTCCTTGAGGGTGTAGCCGATGGCCTCGGTGCCGAAGAGCACGTTGATGTGATGCACCTTGTTGAAAGTCTTGACGTAGTTGGCGGTGTTGGTCCAGGTCCATGTGTCACCCTGGGCGTAGGCGCTGTTGACGCCGTTGGGGTATACGCTGGTGCTTTCGGGCTTGGGGTTCACTGCGCGGTTGCGGTTGACGTTGAAGTACTGGCTGTGCTCGATACCGATGTTGGTTTTGATGGCGAGGCCGTCGATGGGGCGCACTTCAACGAATGCGTTGCCGAGGATGCGCCAGGAGGTGCTTTCGTTGTCCTTGGCGAGGGTGTTGACCTGCACGGGGTTGTAGGCGTCGGAGCCGATGAGGCTGGGGCGCGCCCAGTCGCCGTCGAGACCCTTGACGGGGAGGGCGGGGTGCATGGTCATTGTGTTGTAGGAGATACCGTCGTCGCCGTACATCGAGGCGCCGCGGTTGGTCCAGCGGGCAATGGTGAGGTTCTCGCCCACGCTGACGTACTTGTTGAAGTTGTAGCGGGAGTTTACGCGGGCTGAGTAGCGCTCGTAGAAGGTGTAGTCAACGTTGCCGTTCTGGTTGATGTAGTTGGCCGAGAAGAGCACGGAGCCTTTTTCGGTGTGGTTGGCCACGGTGGCGGTCAGGTTGTTGGTCCAGGCCGTCTTGTACATCTCCTTCTGCCAGTCGGTGTTGGTGGTGGGGTAGTTGGGGTCGCCGTTTACGAAGGGCTGGAGCACGGGCTTCTCACCCTTGCCGTAGAGCACATGGTAGGGGGTCTGGCCGGGATAGGTGTTGCGGAACGCCTGCCAGTAGACCTCGCCCCACTGCTGGGCGTCGAGCATGTCGTAGGTCTTGGCCACGGTCTGGGCGCTGATCGAGTAGTTCACGTTCACGCTCAGGCGGTCACCCTTGGCCTGCTTGGTGGTGATGATCACAACGCCGTTGGCGGCGCGGGAGCCGTAGATCGAGGCGGAGGCGGCGTCCTTGAGAATCTGCATCGACTCGATGTCGGCGGGGTTGATGGAGTTGATGTTGTCGGTGGGCACGCCGTCGATCACATAGAGGGGGGCGGCGGAGGCGTTGGCCGTCGAGACGCCGCGGATGCGGATCGAGCCGGTGGCGCCGGGCTCGGCGCTGGGCACCACGCTCACGCCGGGCATCTTGCCGGCCATTGAGCTCATGATGTTGCCGGAGTTCTCCGAGAGTGGCTCCTTCATATCCATCACGGCCACGGCGCCGGTGAGGTCGGCCTTGCGCACGGTCTGGTAGCCGATCACCACAACCTCGTCGAGGAGGGCGTTGTCCTCTTCAAGGACGAATTTCATTTCGGGAGCGGCGGGGAGGGTCTTGGCGTTGAAGCCCACATAGCTCACGGTGACGCCCGACCCGGCGGGGACGGTCAGCTGGAAGTTTCCGTCGATGTCGGTGGAGACACCTTTCTTAGTGGCCTCCGAAATAACAGAGGCTCCGATCAGCGGCTCCTGGTCGGAGGCGGAAACTACCGTGCCGTGCACGGTGATCTCCTGGGCCTGGGCCGCGATTGCCATAAAGAATAGCAAGATCGCACTGAGGATTTGTTTTTTCATGATTATTACGATTGGTAGGGTTTTTGTGCCGCAAAGATATGACTCTTAGCAATGAAGGGGTAGAATAAATGTCGCGCCGTTTATGAAAAATGGCGCGACTACCTAATTTTGCAACACAATGCCCGTTTTTTAGCGGGGGAGAGGGGTGAAGGGTGAAGGGAGTGGAGGGTGAAGAGGAATGGGGCGGGGTCAGGACGCGCCGAGGCGGTCGCGGAGTTCGGTGGGGGTCTCGCCGAATGCCTCGCGGTAGCAGCGGGTGAAGTAGGCGGGGGTCGAGAAGCCGACCTCGTAGGCGATTTCGCTCACTGAGCGGGTGGTCGAGGTGAGGAGCTCGCGGGCGTGCTTGAGGCGCAGCGAGCGGAGCAGCTCGACGGGCGAATAGTTGGTGAGCGCCTTGATTTTGCGGTAGAACTGCGAGCGGCCCAGCCCCATTTTTGAGGCGAGGGTATCGACGTTGAGCTCCGGGTCGCCCATGTTCTCCCTGACGATTTCGAGGAAGCGGGCATAGAAGTCATTCTCGGCGTCGGGCGCGCCCGCCATGGCGGGCCGGCGCGGTTCCGCGCCGGCATTGTCTTGGATAGTGGCGTTACCCGAAGCCGGCGCGGCCCAGAGGTCGCGCACCCGCTTGCGGTTGGCTATCAGGTTGTCGCACCGCGAGCGGAGCACCGCGGCGTTGAACGGCTTGGGGAGGTAGCCGTCGGCCCCGCTGTCGTACCCCTGGGCGCGTTGCTCGTCCATCGAGCAGGCGGTGAGCATCAGCACCGGGATGTGGGAGGTCGAAACCTCCTCTTTTACGCGGCGGCAGAACTCCAGGCCGTCCATCACGGGCATCATCACGTCGCAGATTATCAGGTCGGGGACGTATTTGGCGGCGAGGCGCAGCCCGTCGCGCCCGTTGGGGGCGTTGACGATGTTGTACTGCGGGCTCATTAGCTGGCCTATCATCAGGCGTATGTCCTCGTTGTCGTCGATAATGAGCAGCAGGGGCTTGTCGGAGCCGGGTTCGCCAGGGGCTTCGAGGGGTGCCGCGGGCGGGGTCTCCACTTTGCCAAGCTCGCTCTCTATGTCGGTGGAGGTCAGGGGCGGGGCCGCGTCGGGCTCCACTCCGGCGATGTGCCTCACGGGGATGCTGACGGTGAAAGTGGTCCCCTTGCCGAGCTGGCTCTCGACGCCGATGGTGCCTCCGTGGAGCTCGACGAACGCTTTGGCCAGCGAGAGCCCTATGCCGGAGCCGTTGGGGTGCACGCGGTCGACCTGGAAGAAGCGGTCGAAGATGTTGCCGAGGTCCTCGCTGCTGATTCCCTGGCCGTTGTCGGCCACGGAGAAGCGGAGGTCGTCCCCTTCGAGGCGGCAGTCGAAGCTGACCCGGCCATTGTCGGGGGTGTATTTGAATGCGTTGGAGAGGAGGTTGAAGAGGATGCGTTCGAGTTTCTCGGCGTCGACGGCCATGGTGAATCCCGGCGGTAAGTCGACCCCGACCGACAGCTTTATGTCGCGCTTACGGGCCATAGCGCGGAACGCTTCGGCCCAATCGCCCAGCAGGGTGCCGACGGGCTCCTCGGTGAGGTGCGTGTCGAGCTTCCCGTTTTCAAACTTGCGGAAGTCGAGTATCTGGTTTATGAGGCGCTTGAGGATGCGCACATTCTTGTCGGCCAGGCGTATGAGCGTGCGCTGCGAGGGGTCGAGGTTGGGGGCCTCGGCGAGCTGGCTCACCGGCTCGGCGATGAGGGTCAGGGGGGTGCGCAGGTCGTGGGAAACGTTGGTGAAGAACATCAGTTTCGACTGCGTCGCGGCGTCGAGGTCCTCCTGGTGGCGCCGGTGCTGCCAGTAGGCCCTCAGCACCAGGAAGAGCACCCCCAAGAGCAGAACGGCGATGGCTATGGCGGCGTACAGGAGCCAGGTCTGGGCCGAATGCCGCTCCCAGAAGTCGTCGACCTGGGTCTTCAGGAGCTTTATCTTGTTGGTTTCCTCGGTGAGGGCCTCGTTCTGGGTCAGGAGGATGTCGGCGTTCGAGATGTCGACCGCCGAGGATAGCGGCAGGCGGTTGATGGTGTCGTAGGGCTCCCCTTTGAGTATCGCCAGGGCTGTGCGTATGAGCTCGTGCCCCTCGGTGGGGTAGAGGAATGTCGCGTCGATCACGCTGTCGGCCACGGCGCGTATGCCGATCTGCGGGGCGGCATCGATACCTATCACCTTGATGTCGAGGCCGCGGCGGCGCGCCACCTCGGAGGCGGCTATGGCCATGCGGTCGTTGTGGGCGTACACCAGGTCGACGTCGGGGTGGAGGCTCAGGAGCGAGTCGGCAGCCGGGGCAGCGTCGTCGTAGTTCCAGTTGCCGTAGGCCGATCCGGCAAGGATAAGCCCCTCGTCCGCGGCGGCTTCGGAGAAACCGCGGTGGCGCTCGTCGGCGGGGGTGGAGCCTTTAAGGCCGTAAATCTCGATTACCTTGCCACCGGGCCCGGTGAGGTTGCGGGCGTAGCGGGCGGCCATGCGCCCGATGGCCGTGTTGTCGACCCCCTGGAAGGCCGTGTAGGTGTCGCCGTGGATGTTGCGGTCGAACAGTATCACCGGGGTGCCCCCTTCGTAGGCCTCCTTAATAATAGGTGTGACAGAGTCGGCCTCGTTTGGCGCGGCGATTATGATGTCGAATTTGTTGTCGAGGAAGTAGCGGATGTCGGCAATCTGCTTGGCGCTGCAATCGTTGGCCGAGCGTATCTCGACCTCGGCCTCGGGGTGGAACATCACCTCGCGCAGAATTTCGTCGTTCATTTTGCTGCGCCAGTCGTCGTCGCTGCACTGCGACACTCCGATGCGGTATTTCGGCTGGCTGTCGCCGCAGGAGACGAACGGCAGCCACAACGCTATGATGGTTATAAGGCGGATTGCTCGGTACATGGTATTTTTCTCCGCTCCCCGGCGGCAGGTCACTCGCCCGGGCGGCTTTTAAGGTTTGTTCACGCAAAATTAATGATTTGTGTGCGAAAAACGTTGAGTTCTCTTGCAAAAATCGTTCTGTGAACTGATTTTGCTACGTTACGCGCTTTTTTTTATAGCGTCGGCGAAGTTTTGTTCGTAGCTTTGTGATGCCTGAAAGGCCCGTGAAAAACGAACCCAATCCGATTTTTACCCTGAAATGAAAAACTATTCCAAAGCGATATTGCTCGCCGCCGCCTTTATGACCGGCACCGCGGCCTCCGCGGCCGGCGACGGCATCTCCGTGGAGCACTTAGGTACGAACAACACCCTGGTGCGCGTAAAAGGTGATTCGAAATATATCATAATGCCCGTGCAGGAGTCGAACGACGACGCCCGCGTGAACGTGCTTGTCGACGGCAAGCTGGAGCGCACCATCTTCGTGCGCCTGGCCAAATCGAAGGTTGACTACACGGTGCCCTTCGACCTCACCCCCTACAAGGGGCGCGACGTGGTGCTGAACGTCGTAACCTCGCAGAACCGCTCGTCGGTTCGGGAGGCCAAGGACGACGCCTGCTGGAGCAACTTCGCCCTGGCCGACACCTTCGACACCGCCAACCGCGAGAAGTACCGCCCGGCATTCCACCACACCCCCCTCTACGGATGGATGAACGACCCCAACGGCATGTTCTACAAGGATGGCCGCTGGCACCTTTATTACCAGATGAACCCCTACGGGTCGAAATGGCAGAATATGACCTGGGGCCACTCCTCGTCGGCCGACCTGGTAAACTGGGAGCACCACCCCGCGGCCATCGAGCCTGACGGGCTCGGAACCATCTTCAGCGGTTCGTGCGCCATCGACACCGAGAACTCGGCAGGGTTCGGCAAGGACGCCGTGCTCGCGATGTACACCTCGGCCGACGCCAGCCAGATCCAGAGCCTGGCCCACAGCCTCGACAACGGCATGACCTTCGAGAAGTTCGCCGGCAACCCGACCCTGACCCTCGAAAGCGAGGCCCGCGACCCGAATATGTTCTGGAACCCCGAGACGAAGCTCTGGACCCTCGTGCTGGCCCACGCCCTCGACCACGAGATGCTCATCTTCACCTCGCCCGATATGAAGAAATGGACCCTTGAGAGCGCCTTCGGCAAGGGGCTCGGAGCCCAGGACGGTGTTTGGGAATGTCCTGACCTCTTTCGGCTCCCTGTCGACGGCACGGGTCGGCAGAAGTGGATGCTCCTGTGCAACATCAACCCCGGCGGACCCTTCGGAGGGAGCGCCGCGCAGTACTTCATCGGCGATTTCGACGGCAAGACTTTCACCCCCGACACCGACGCCGAGGGGAAGGTGCCTACCAAATGGCTCGACTTCGGCAAGGATAACTACGCCTCGGTAAGCTGGAGCGACGCTCCCGAAGGGCGACGCACAATTATCGGCTGGATGAGCAACTGGCAGTATGCCGCCGAGGTGCCGACCACCCAGTTCCGCAGCGCCAACACCCTCCCCCGCGAGGTGTCGCTCTTCACCGGTGCCGACGGCCAGATCTACGCCGCCACCGCCCCCTCGCCCGAGGTCGACGCCCTCCGCGGCAAGCCCTCGGTGAGCGCCAAGAGCGTTTCGTTCGGCGCCAAGGGTAAGAGCTACGCGCTCCCCGCGGCCAACGACGGGGTGTGCGAGATCGAGCTGACACTCAATCCGCGCGACGCCAAAGCCGTGAAGCTCACCCTCTCCAACGCCGCCGGCGACAAGGTGGTGATGACCTACGACCCCGAGGCCGCTACTTTCTCCATGGACCGCCGCGAGAGCGGGGTGACCGATTTCAGCCAGGAGTTCCCCGCGGTGACCACCGCGCCTACGTTCGGCCAGGGTAAGGAGTTGACGCTCCGCCTCTTCATCGACCGCTCCAGCATCGAAGCCTTCGGCAACGAGGGGCGCTTTGCGATGACTAACCTCGTGTTCCCCACCGCGCCATACTCGACCCTCACCCTCTCGACCGAAGGGGGCTCGGCAAAGGCTTCCCAGCTGAGAGTTTATCCTATCTCTGTGAAATAAGACAACATCTCTGTGAAATAAGACAACCTTAACAAGATACCGCGTACACAAAAAATGACTACTATGACCGCCAACACTGCCAAGAAAAGCTCCCTGCTGCAGTTCGCCCCGGTGATGCTCTGCTTCTTCGCAATGGGCTTCGTCGACCTTGTCGGCACGGCCTCGAACTACGTTCAGAAGGACCTTGGCCTCACCGACTCGCAGGCCAACCTCTTCCCCTCGCTCGTATTCTTCTGGTTTCTGATATTCTCCGTGCCCACCGGGATGCTCATGAACCGCATCGGGCGCAAAAACACGGTGCTTATCTCCCTGGTTGTCACCGCCCTGTCGCTAATTCTCCCCGCGTTTGGCGACACATACACGATCATGCTCCTGAGCTTCTCGCTGCTCGGAATCGGCAACGCCATCATGCAGACCTCGCTCAACCCGCTGGTAACCAACCTCATCAGCGGCGACAAGCTGGCCTCGACCCTTACCTTCGGGCAGTTCGTGAAGGCCATAGCCTCCTTCCTGGCCCCGATTATCGCCGCCTGGGGCGCCACCACCCTTATGCCGACCTTCGGCCTCGGCTGGCGAGTGCTCTTTATAATCTACGCCGCAGTCAGCCTGCTGTCGATCACGGCCCTGGCCGCGACCCCCATCGAGGAGGAGCGCCCCGACAAGGCTTCGGGCGTGCTTGAGTGCCTCAAGTTGCTCGGCACCCCCTTCATTCTGCTCTGCTTCTTAGGCATTATGTGCCATGTGGGCATCGACGTGGGTACCAACACCACCGCCCCGAAAATCATCATGGAGCGCCTTGGCCTCCCCCTGGAGGAAGCCGGGTTCGCGACCAGCGTCTACTTCATATTCCGCACCGCCGGGTGCTTTCTCGGCGCGTTCATCCTCCGGGCCATGTCGCCGAAAATTTTCTTCGGAATCAGCGTGGTGATGATGCTCGCCGCCATGGTGATGCTGTTTGTGTGCGACTCCCTCGGAGCCCTCTATGTGGCTCTCGGACTTATCGGTTTCGGCAACTCCAACATCTTCTCGGTAGTGTTCTCGCAGGCGCTGATCGCCTGCCCCGCCGAGCGCAACGAGGTTTCGGGCCTTATGATCATGGGTCTCTTCGGTGGCACCGTGTTTCCCCTCGCGATGGGTTACGCCGCCGACGCGTTCGGCCAGGCCGGAGCCGTGGCCATTATGACCATCGGTGTAATCTATCTCCTCTATTACACGTTAAAGATAAAGAAAGCATAAAATCGACATAACATGAAAGACATTGTTGTAGGAATGGGCGAGGCGCTTTGGGACGTTCTCCCCGAAGGTAAGAAAATCGGCGGCGCCCCCGCCAACTTCGCGTACCATGTTTCGCAGTTCGGGCTCCCCAGCTGCGTGGTCAGCGCCGTGGGTGGCGACCCCCTCGGCACCGAGATTCTCGAAAACATTACCTCCAAGGGACTCAACCACCTGATTGAGACCGTGCCTTACCCCACCGGCACCGTGCAGGTCGAAATCGACCAGGCCGGCATCCCCCAGTACGAGATCAAGGAGAACGTGGCCTGGGACAACATCCCCTACACCGCCCGCCTCGAACAGCTCGCCGGGCAGACCAAGGCCGTGTGCTTCGGTTCGCTGGCACAGCGCAACGTGGTGTCGCGCAACACCATAAACCGCTTCCTTGACGCTATGCCGCAGAACCCCGACTCGCTGGTGGTGTTCGATGTGAACCTCCGCCAGGGATTCTACAACAAGGAGATTCTCTGCAACTCCATGAAGCGTTGCAACATCCTTAAAATCAACGATGAGGAGCTGATCACCATAAGCCGTATGTTCGGCTACCCCGGCATCGATCTCCAGGACAAGTGCTGGATTCTGCTGGGCAAGTACAACCTGAAGATGCTCATACTCACCTGCGGCATCAACGGCAGCTATGTGTTCACCCCCGGCAACGTCTCCTTCCAGCCCACCCCCAAGGTAGAGGTGGCCGACACCGTTGGCGCCGGCGACTCCTTCACCGCCGCCTTCATCGCCTCCGTGCTCAAAGGTAAGACCGTGGCCGAGGCCCACGCCAAGGCTGTCGCCACATCGGCGTTCGTCTGCACCCGCCCCGGTGCCATGCCGACCCTCCCCGCCGAAATCACCGAATAACCCCGCTCTGCGGGGAGAGGTTCTCCTCGAGAGGCACCGGCCGCTCCGGAAACCATCCGGCCCCCGTAAAACTCCTGGAAGCCGGAAATCTCCCGGCCGCCCCGTCAGTCCCCCACGTCCGACCCGTCCGACTTGTCTGACCCGTCCGACCAGTCCGACGGCTCTGCCCCTCGCTCCTCGCCCCTTGCTCCCTCCCCGAACTCGTAGTAATTGAGTTGATAATTGGATTATAGATAGGTATATGGAACAGTCAGGCCGCGTCATCATCGACGCGGCCTGACTCACAATCAATTATACACCGGATCTATCGAATCACTACTTGCTTTTCGCATGATTCATCTCTTCACTGATAATCACTTTAGCCAAAAAATCCACTGATTCTAACAAATCTGATTCTAACGAATAGGTGCCGGAGCATTATCAACGCTCTTTATTCCTATGTCGCGAAGTTAGCGCGCCTCGCCTCGGCCACCGCTACCAAAATGGCGGTATCTTTAACCATTATCACTGAAACCATCCCCCTCAAATAAATATGTCCGTAGTCATTCAGAAACTTAGATCGCGGACTGTAGGGTTGAGCGAGTCTGCGCGAGTGGGCTTCGCTTTTGATAAAGAGGTTGTCGGCGACGGAGCCGGGTGGGGCGGTTTTTGAATTTTTAAGGGTGGGGGAGGGGCGCGGGGCGGAAAAAAGTGGTAAATTCGCGGGATTAAGTGGATTGAATAAATGATTTCAGTTTGGCCGCTGTGAGCCGATGATAGATTTCACTAACATATCGCGCCCGTATTTCCGCCGGGTGGTTCGAGGGGAGCGCGCCGCGCGCCGCGACCCGATGGGGAGCCAGACGGCTCTGCTCCGCGACCTGGTGTCGCGGGGTGCCTCTACGTCGTTCGGCGGCGAGAAGGGGTTTGCCCGGATGGCTTCCGCCCCTGCCGGGGAGGAGCTCTACAGGCGGTTCGGCTCGCTGGAGGTGAACGACTATCCGGCCATACGCCACTATGTCGAGCGTATGGTGGCCGGGGAGCCCGACGTGCTCTGGCCCGGTGTGTGCCGCCGCTTCGCGCAGTCCTCCGGGACTTCCGACGGCAAAAGCAAGTATATCCCTGTGACGCGCCGCGGCCTCCAACGCTCCCACTACGCCGGAGCGGCCTACTCGGTGGCCTCGTATCTTGACCATTACCCCGAAAGCCATATCTTCGGCGGTAAGAATTTCATACTCGGGGGGAGCTTCGCCAACGAGCTGTCGCTCCCGGCGGGGGTGAAGGTCGGCGACCTCTCCGCCTCGCTGATCGACATGGTGAACCCGCTGGTGAACCTTTTCCGCATCCCCTCCAAACGGATAGCTCTGATGGCCGACTGGGGCGAGAAGCTCCCGGCGCTCGTCGAGGCTTCGCTCAGGGCCGACGTCAGAAGCATCTCGGGGGTGCCTTCGTGGTTCCTTACTGTGCTTAAGGAGGTTATACGCCGCGCCGGGGCATCGAATATCCACGAGGTGTGGCCCAACCTTGAGGTGTTTTTCCACGGCGGCATAGCGTTCGGCCCCTACCGCGACCTTTATGACCACGTCACCGACCCGTCGAAGATGCGGTATTGGGAGAACTACAACGCGTCGGAGGGGTTCTTCGCCGTGCAGGAGCGCCCCGGTTCGCCGGAGATGGGGCTTCTGCTCGATGCCGACACCTTCTACGAGTTCCTCCCCGCGGGGGAGGGCGCGCGCCCCATCCCGATATGGGAGGCGGAGCCGGGGCTGGTGGCCGAACTGGTGGTTACCTCCTCCAACGGCCTCTGGCGCTACCGCACCGGCGATACCGTGAGGGTCGAGAGCGTCGCTCCCCTGACAATCACCATCGCCGGGCGCACCAAATCATTCATCAACGCTTTCGGCGAGGAGGTGATGGTGCACAACACCGACGCGGCGCTCGAAACCGCCTGCCGCCAGACCGGCGCCCGGGTGCTCAACTACAGCGCCGCCCCGGTTTATGCCGGCGACCATAGCCGCGGGCGCCATCAGTGGCTTGTGGAGTTCGCCGCGCGCCCCGAGTCGCTCGACGAGTTTGCCGAGGTGCTCGACCGGGCGCTCCAAAGCGTCAACTCCGACTACCAGGCCAAGCGGGCCGGGGGTATATTCCTCGACCCGCTCGAAGTTGTCGAGGCGCGGCCGGGGGTGTTCGACCGCTGGCTCGCTTCGACGGGAAAGCTCGGGGGGCAGCGCAAGGTGCCCCGCCTGGCCAACGACCGCTCCATAATGGACCGGCTGCTCGAACTCAACAACAGCCCGATTGAAAAGTAATAACCAAACAGCATATACCGCACTGCCAACCATGAGAATAAAGAAATACCTCTCCACGCTCTTCCTCGCGGCCGCGATCGCCTTCAGCGCCGCGGCGGGGGATAAAGCGCCAAAATACATCTTCTACTTCATTGGCGACGGGATGGGCGTCAACGAGGTGCTCAACGCCCGGCTGTACAAGCAGCACGTTCTCGGGGGTGACCTGTCGATGACGTCGCTCCCCTACGGGTCGGTGGCGACGAGCCACTCGGCGTCGTCCGACGTGACCGACTCCGCCGCCGCGGGGACGGCCCTCGCGACCGGCCACAAGACCGTCAACGGCATGCTGGGCGTCACTCCCGACTCCGCGGCGGTCACCTCTATCGCCAAAGTGCTCTTTGACGACGGCTACGGCGTTGGGCTCGTTACCTCCGTGGCCATCGACGACGCCACCCCCGGCGCGTTTTACGCCCATGTGCACCACCGCTCGATGTACTGCGAAATCGGCAGCCAGCTCGCCCGGAGCGGCTACCAGTTCGCCGCCGGATCGGGTCTGCGCGGCACCAAGGATAAGGCCGGGCGCGACAACGGCCTCCTCGCCGAGTTCGCCGAGAACGGTGTCAGCGTTTCCTACGGCCTTGACGGAGCCGACTTCGAGGCTGACCGTATGCTCATACTCAGCCCCGACACCGCCCGCAACTGGAACATCGGCTTCACCATCGACTCAATACCCGGGGCGCTTACCCTCCAGGACCTCACAAAGGCGTGCGTCCGCCACCTTGAACGCGTGTCGCCCGACAAGTTCTTCGTGATGGTAGAGGGGGGCAACATCGACCACTCCGGCCATAGCAACGACGCCGCCACCAATATCATCGAAACCATCAATTTCGACGCCACGCTCGACATCGCGCTCGATTTCTACCGCCGCCACCCCGAGGAGACCCTCATAGTCGTAACGGCTGATCACGAGACCGGCGGAATGTCGGTGGGCAACAACTTCTCAGGCTATGCCGTGTTCCCCGAACGCCTCGCCGCCCAGCGTATGTCAAAAGACCTTTTCGCCGAGCACTGCAAGACGATGGCCCGCTCGCGCCGCGTGTATACCTGGGAGGATATGAAGGAGTTCCTCACCGAGCAACTCGGGTTCTGGACCCCGGCCACGAAAATCACCGACGAGCAAACCAACCGCCTCCGCGGGATGTTTGAGGATATGTTCGCCCGCAATATGTCGGCCCCTGACCAGAAGACACTCTACGCCGACTACGACGCGTTTACCGCCGCCGTGTTCGAGATTCTTGACACCCAGGCCGGAATAGGGTGGGCCTCGCTGAAGCATACCGGCTCCCCGGTGCCCGTGTTCGCCATAGGCCGCGGCGCCGAGATATTCGGGGGCTTCGGCGACAACACCGACCTGCCGCGCAAAATTATGAAGCTCGCCGGCAAACGGCTCGACTAACTTCAGAACTGTCACTTACAATTAAAGATGAACCGCCATACACTCTTACTGTTCTTCCTTACGATAGCCTCGCTGGCGTTTTCGGCCAAAGGGGTCGACTACAACGCGATGCAGGTGGAGGTCGCGATGCACCCCGAGCGCTACCGCGCCCTGCTCAACCGCTTCGTGGCCGGCGATACCACGCTGACATCCCCCGAGCTGGCCACGGTGTACTTCGGCTATTCATTCACGCCCGACTATGACCCGCGGGAGACTTTTGACGACATCACCGACGCTTTCGACGTCAAGGACTACGAGCAGGTGGCGCGTCTTACGCCCGACGCGTTGGTTGTCAACCCCGTGTCGCTCGACCTGAGCGTCATGGCGCTCGCCGCCGCCGAGCGCGGCGCCGGGGAGCGCCCCGGAGTGAGGGCCGCAAACCTCGGCTACAGGTGCGATATGATCGCGACGGCCATACTCGAAAGCGGCCGCGGCACCAGCCCCGACTCCCCATTCAAGGTAATATCGTCGGCCGATATAGGTCGACTGCTGAGAAACGTGCTGGGTATCAACGTGATCGTGGGGCGCACCAAGGTGGGCGAGATTGATGCCATAAAGGTGACCTTCCCCGACAGCGACCGCCAGCACATACTTTATTTCGACAATACCCGCGAAGCGGCTTTCCTGGCCCGCAGGGGCGCCTCCAACGGCAAATAATAACATTGAGCAATTAACTTAACTACCGAGGGATGCCTGATAATTCAAAACCAAAGTGGACCGAGATTGAGCACCTGCCCAAGTGGGACGAGGAGTTCTACCATGTATACACGGCCAAGAAACATGGCAAGTGGGTGATGCTCAAGACGCTCCGCCCCGAACTTGCCGACGACCCCGCCTGCCGCGAGATGATCGGCAAGGAGTTCGACGTGCGCTATAACCTGGCGCACCCCCACATCGTGATGATCAACGACTTCGAGGAGGTGCCGGGTCTGGGCCAGTGCATAATCACCGACGACGTCTACGGCGACTCGCTCCGCACCCTGATCGACGAGGGGAAAGTCACCCCGGAGATTCAGGAAAAGGTCGTCAACCAACTGCTCGACGCGATCGAGTATATCCAGAAGAACCATATCGTACACCATCCGATACGCCCCGAGACCATAATCTTCACCGAGAATATTCGCAATCTCAAGGTAATCGACGTTGGTTTCGACCAGCGCTCGCACCTCAGCCCCGCCGATATATCGGAGGACCTCGCGGCCTACGGGCGCGTGCTCCAGGAGGTGCTCCGCGCCACCGGCGACCGCTCCAAGCGGCTCAACGCGATAGCCAACCGGTGCGCCAACCCCAAGGGGCGCCCTTTCCGCGACGTCACTGACGTGAAGATGGCCCTCGCCGGGCACTCCAACAAGCGCGTCTACATAGTGATCACCATATTCCTGGTGATTATGGCCTTCGTGCTTGGCTGGCTCTCGGTGCGCCCCATGCCGGGCGCCCA
>JAMPHO010000015.1 GCA_023663385.1 Alistipes timonensis
GCCGCGCCGAGCGCCGCATCATAGCGCTCGCCCGCGAAGCCGCCGTGGCCCCCGAGGTCACCGCCTTCGTCAACCGCCTCAGCGACTACCTCTTCACCCTCGGACGCCTCTGCAACCACCGCGCCGGCACCCCCGAGCCCGAGTGGCGCCAGGACCTCTGACCGCGCCCGCGCCCCAGCCGCCCGTGATGCCGAAATAATCGCCACGCGCTTCGGCATCCGAGCCACACTCCTATCGGCTCTTGTGGCGCGACTTGCATCGGCACGCCCATTGACGGGCGATAAAAAAATACCACGCCGGATAATAAAACCCGAAGTGCGGCGTTATTGCTATAGCGCGCCGCGCCGCGGGATTCCGCCGTTGCCGCTAAACGTCACAATCTCAACTAATAAACCAAACAAAACCAATCATAATGTACTGGACACTTGAACTGGCCTCAAAACTTGAGGACGCTCCCTGGCCCGCCACCCGCGAAGAGCTCATCGACTACGCGCAGCGCTCCGGCGCCCCCCTCGAAGTAATCGAGAACCTCCAGGAAATCGAAGACGAGGGCGAAACCTACGAATCCATCGAAGACATCTGGCCCGACTACCCCTCCAAAGAGGACTTCTTCTTCAACGAGGAGGAGTATTAATCGCCCAGGGCGACATAAACAAAAGATAATCAATCGGATAAACAACTCTGCATTTGTTTGTCCGATTGATTTTTTTGAGGACGAATTTCATTGTCTTCCATCTGATTGCCCGCATATTCCGTCATCCATTCGCGAACTCGTTAGTCGTCATCGCCGTCGTCATCGTCCTCTATTTTGTAGAATTCGGCCTCGAACTCAATCTGGTGCTTGAAGAGGTCGCCACAGAGTCCTTGCAGACTGTCCATAGTGGGATAGCGCTCCAGGAACAACAACTGCAGCATACGCCAGGATTTGACACCGAATTTCCCCAATATACGCTCAAAGTTGGAGATTCTTAGGGATGTCGTCATCCCATCTTTCGTATATTTAACACGCAAGCGGTTGCCGTCATAGCAGTCGTCAAGCTCCATCGTATATGGAAGCTTTCCTTTTAAGTCGAGGGAAGTTTTTAAAAATAGGTTGTGGTCAGACGCTTTATTAAAATAATCCGCCTGGTGCGCCATGTAGGCAACCCACAGCTTCCCGAGCACATCGGCTTGCTCGTTGGAGAGCACGACCCCTGAATGGCCTCCCGTCCAGTCAAAGTCGGGAATCGCTTGTGACAGGGATTTTGAGTCGAGTATAGGATATGCATCCGGGTTGATCATAACGTCAAAATCCAAATCACAATAGCGGGTTGGCCGGTCGCGCCACGACCAATCTTCGCCTTGATAGGGCTCTGAGGTAATGGTGCCCCGCGCTACGATGCCGGTTTGGCCATAGCCAACATTAAGCATATAGAATATGTCGCCTTTGCGCACTTGGTCATAATCCCAGATAGACCAGTTCATGCCGGCATCATCGTTGTTTGCCAAGGCACATTTCTCTAAGTCCTTAAGGAACCGTACCATCGTGTATGAGGAAAAGCCCGGATTCCATTTCAATATCACAACACCCATATTCAGATCGCTTTGAATAGTTATTTAATGAAAGATGCTCATACTTGGGCGCTTAAGCGCCTCCGTCGCAAAGTTAGTCAAATTCCCCGGATAGCCAACACTTTGAACCACAAAGTTTTTTTAACAAAGACTTTCTACATGGTTGTTTGTGTCCTGGAGGCATCCATTCACCTCTCTAATGGTTTAGTTGTTTGACCAAGTGATAGGTATAGGCGCAAACAAGCGAATATGCTTGGTCAATGGTCATTGGAAATATGCGATCTGATAGATACTCAATCACAAAATTCGCCTAAACGAGAAGGGATATTGATTGAACGCAAGTAGGTTATATCGCCTTAAATGTTTGAAATATCAGCGATTGGCAAGCATCAAACTTGTCAATCGTTTTTCATTGTCTTTCAGCGCATATAATACTTGCCAAGAACATAAATAAGGCCGCATCACAAAATCTCTGATGCGGCCTTTGGGTTGGGACTGTGTGTTTCTCAAAAATTCTTAGAAAGCAAATTTGAGGGTCTCACGCGCGGTCATGAGTATATAGACTTCGTTGTGACGCAGTTGTACGCTGTGGTCAGACCCTTGGTAAACCAGTTCGCCCGATGCTCCATAGACCGAAATCTCTTCATCGTCGTCAAGATTGACAATCTCGGCCGTGTCGCCATTAGATATCACATAGATGCGACGCTTGGCGAAAGTGACGCCATTGACATCTGTCAGACCATCCTTCGCCATAACGACATTGAGCTGATTGTCGCCGTATAGCGGTTTGGTGACGAGAACATTGTCGACGAGCTCGGCAGTGGCATCTTCATTGTTATAGAGCAACGCATGAACCGACCAGCCATCTTCCGGCCTCAACTCGATTCGGGCTTCGGTTCCCTCAGCATAGGTGTGGACCGTGGAATGGCTATCGGCTCCTTTCACGCAGAGGGTGGCCACAGGGCATTCCGCAAAAGTGATTTCAAGCTTATTTTGCATCGAAAGCCCTGCAAGGCTAAGTTCCCGATTCTCTATATCGGACGATATGTCTTTGCCATTGAGCGATACCGACTCCACTGTGAAATTCGCATCGGGGAAAAACTTTATGTTGAACTCCTCGCCATCGAAAGATGACCGCCGGGAAGGTAGCAGCACACCGTTGACGGCAACATTTCCTCCATCCGTGGCAGAGACAGTCAGGTCATTGACAATGGGGAGAATCTCGCGAGACAGATGCTTCCATTTAGACGAGTTTTTGTAGACCTCGACAGCTGATTCCGGCACATATAGCAGGCTCCGTCCATAGGGAG
Source organism: Alistipes timonensis (assembly GCA_023663385.1). Taxonomy (GTDB): domain Bacteria; phylum Bacteroidota; class Bacteroidia; order Bacteroidales; family Muribaculaceae; genus UBA7173. Next base: position 2,862 of record JAMPHO010000015.1, read on the forward strand.
AATCGACGATTGCCGGCGGTATCGGATTTAGGCTATAAATCTTTAAACCATCTTTACTGAGACTCAAGTATTCTATCTCTTCTAACGAGGGCGGCAGGATAATTTCCTCCAAATCAATATAGCCAACTTGAATACGTCCCAATCTTTTTAATGTGTTAGGGAATCGTAACTGCTTTATTTTTATAGTGGATGGAAGCTGCAAATAGATGTCTCCTATGGCGGTAGTTCCATTTTCAAAAGTCAATTCCTCAAGATTGTCGCACCCGTTAAAAACATCGTTGCCAATGGTTTCCGTCCCTGGAATCACAAGTTCCGTCAGCTTAACGCAACTTGCGAATGCCCTGTCACCAATTTCCTTTAATGATGCTGGGAGTGAAACTGATTTGATGTTTGAATACTCGAACGCATACTTGTCGATTTGCGTTACGCCTTCCGGCACTATGACCTGGTCGACAGTCGAGCATCGCGAAAAGGCATATTTGGCAAGTGATGTAACTTTGTAACTCACACCGCCGTAGTCAACTGTCGGAGGTATCGACACCGAACCTTCGACATATTTTTCATTAGGATTCGGCGGAAACTCAACGCCCGGCATCTCAACCTGGATGCCTTTCGGCAAAAGAGCAGCCGTCATGTCAGCGCGACGCATAGCGTACTTCAAGCCATCGACCGTGTCAATGATGATTGGAGCTTCAGAACCGATTGCGGTGGTGTATTTGAGGTGGGCCCAGTAGTTCGTGGCTCCATATGCGGCCTCACTTCCGGCAGGTACATACAAAACGCAGCTCTCTGCAGGTATCGTGGCGTTGGATATTACCCAATATTCAGATGTCACCTTGGGAGGAACGACGCTTTTTACAATGAGCGTGTGAAGGTTGCTCAATACGCTGAAAGGATCGCCCCAACCACCAATCTCAATAGATTTCAAGGTTGTCGGTAGGGACAGATACTCCAGATGAGGGCACTATGCGAAGGCGGCTCCACAGATCGTGGTGACCCCTTCCGGGATTTCGAGCGTTTTGAAACCGCACTCAAAGAAGGCCTGCTCGCCGATCTTGGTAAGGTGCGGTGGGAATTTTATATCTTCAAGTTGTAGGCATTCGGAGAATGTGCTATTGGCGATCTCTCTCACCTTTGCTGGAATTTCGATATATCTCAAGCCGGAACAGCTAAACGCGCCGGATCCTATCGTCGTGATTGTTGATGGTAGCGATACGCTTTCGAGATTCCGCAGTCCGGAGAAAACATTGGGGCCTACCCCGGTAACAGTGTAAATGTCCCCGTCAGACTCAATGGTGGTGGGCACCGTTATGGATGTCATCGAAGACAATGAGGATTCCGCGCCCGATACAAGAGTTGCCGTTTTATCCTGGGTGTTCACTTCATAGCTCAGGCCTCCGATTTCGACAGGATTGGCGTTGATCGCCAGTGCGGCCAATGATGACGCCAAAGGCAGCAAAATCTTCGCTTTTATCTGATTCATGTATCTCTATATTGTGATTTAGTTTTGATGATTGGTTTTCCGCGGCCTACCGCCTTTCAAGCACCTCGGCGTTCCCTTGTTTACTGAGGCGGAAGCTCAATGATAGGAATATCCCAAGGGGCGCGATAAGCATGCGGCCCTTGGGATATTTTAGCCGCGGCCGGGGGGCCGTTGATAGAGCGGAATATTAATTGTTTCTTGTGCCGTTGAGCTGGATTTCGAATTCCTTGCCCTTGGCATTTATCATCTTGCCGTCAGCGGTGACCGTGTTACCGGACTGGTGGAGCGACAGATTCCAGCTGCCGGTTGCCTGTCCGCCCACCATTTCGTTGATTGACATATTGTAGTTGTCAATCATGAAACCCTCAAGGGTGATGGGAGAACCCGATCCGCTCTTTGTGTAATAGTAGCTGCCGGTGACTTCGCCATCTTTGATGCGGAGATTTACGGTGACGGGGTATTTGCCGAACGAGCCGGTAAGGCTGAGGATGGTGGCGTCGGAAGAACTGAATCCCGATGTTTCCGCGTCGGATGCTTCAAAGCTGGCTTCTTCCGCCTCGATATCGCCGCCGAGCAAATCGGAAATCATTGAATCAATATCGCTGAAATCAAACGCGTTGGATTTGGGAGCTTTGTATGACGACTGATTGTTGGCCGAAGACAGCACGGCCACGAGGGCGTCCAGATTGGCTGACTCGGAGCGGTTGACAACCTTGGCGAATGCCTGGTCGCATACTTCCTTGCCTTCTTTGTTGATGAGTATGATCACGCTGCCCGATGTCGTAAGGTATCGGTTGGGGGCGAGGTATTCCAGGTTGTCGTATTCGAAGGGGATTACGATTTCGTCGTTGGTATCGACAACTCCGGTACGGCCGTTGGAGTTGACCGCCAACAGGTTGCCGTCGCTCAGGAATCTGAGGCTGGGATATTTGGCGCGGATCACTATTTTCCCGTCCATATCCTTCACGCCATAAAATTCCTTGTCGTAGTAGATGAATTTACCATTTTTGACCGACAGGTTTCTGAGGCTTGTGCCCTCGTTAACCGAGGTAACCTTCTTTCCTGTCTTGTCGAGCAGGACAACGTGGTCCCCCTCTACGGCAAAGCAGTACCCGTTTTCAAAAGCCGTGAGGTCGCTGTACTTGCCTGAGTTGCCTTTGAAGAGAGTCGCGCCGGTTTTGTCGATGGCCTCAAAGAAGTTCTTGCCGTCTTCGTGCCGGGTGACCACTATGGCTATTCCATCGGAGAACGGAGCGGCGTTGACGTAGCGCGGCTTTATGACTATTTGGCCCTGCGTGTTGACATATCCGAATTTTTTCTCGGCGTTGACGATCAGGGCGAGTCCATCGGGGCCGAATCCGCTTGCCACGCCGAGTTTCTTGTCGAGTGTGGCAACGACCTGTCCTTTAGTGTCGACGATCTGCCAGGGTTCTGTCTTTACCCGTACAATGGCGAATCCGTCGGGGCTGAAATTAGTCACAAAGGTGTAGCTGTCGCGGTTGAGCTTGTTTTTTGTGTTCTCTGTGGTGTAGAGGTCGAAAGTGCCTTCGTCATTCTGAACGAAGAAAGCCTTGTTTACCACATTGGTTGCCGGGGCGAAGAATTCGTCGGTGAACACCATCTCTCCATTGTTGACGTCCAACAGACTCCACATGGTTGAGTTGTCGACCTTGACACTGATGTAATCAGCGTCCGTGGCCGATTTGCTTCCGCAGCCGGCGAGCAGCGCCGCCGTCGCGATTCCTAAAAATAGTTTTTTCAACATAAGTTTTGACCTGGGATAAGTAATTGGTTGTTGATTGCGTTAGTATGCCAGTTGTTTTTAGCGCATAAAAAAAGCGTGGTGCCGTACTTGCTGTCCGTTCCCACGTCTTGAGGCCTTCGCATTGCCTGTCTTTGTAAGGAACGAAACAACGCAGAGGCCCACGCGAAATATGTAAGTATACACGGTGTGCCGCGCCCAACGAATGGGGTAACGGCTCACGGCGGATAGAGTTACATATCCAACATGGCATCTACCATTGCTCCGGTTCTGACAAAGACTATTAGGAAGTTGCGAAGTTCCAAGACGTCAGAACTGAAGCGTCAAGTAAACGCTTTCAGTATGTTATGCCGGGTGTATTTAACACCCAACATCGCAAATTTAAACATTATTTTTTATGCGACAATGGATTTGCCGATAAAAATTTTGAGTAAATTTGCGGCGAGCCTCTGCATTGCTGACGCAAAGATGGCAGTTTTATTTGAAATGGCCGAAAAATCGGGCGTTCACTCCGTTCACTTCCGTTGTGAACGCTATGAACACGCCTTTTTATCCACCATTTTGACAATACGTGCTACATTTGCAATTAAAAAAGACTGACATGATAAACGACAAAATCAGACAGATGATTCTGGAGAAATTCAATTCTCCCATTCAGTACCCGCAGCAGTGCGAGGCTCTTGCCATGGCCATTCAGGAAGCCACGGGGCAGACTTTAGGCACTACAACATTGAAGCGCATGCTCGGCTTTGTCAACGGACCGGCTAACCCGCGCCCGTCGTCGCTCGACATTGTGGCGCAGTATCTCGGTTATCCCGATTATAATCTGTTGGCAAAAGACCTGGGGGAGGATGCCGACATTTCTGATTTCCGCGCAGTGGAAAGCATTGACTCGGCCGACCTCGTGCCGGGAGAGCAGATACAGGTGACCTATCATCCCAACCGACTGTTAGTGCTTAGCTATATGGGCGAGAACAAGTATCTTGTCAACGAATCGCGCGGCAGCAAACTACTTAAAGGGGACATTCTCACCATCGCGGGATTCTACGTCGGGTTTGAATTGCTGATAAGCGACGTAGAGCGCGACAAGAAGCATCTCGGCTCATACCAGGCAGCCAAGCAGGGGGGCCTGACCGGGGTGGAGATTATTTGTTAGAATGTTTCTGGCCATAATCCCTGACGGCCCTAAATAGTGCGGACTCTTTCTTTGACCACTTCACCCACTCCCTGTTGCCGTCGATTTGAAATTGAATATCACTTTCGCGTATGTGTGGGTAGTGCTCCTTTGCTTCTTTATATATAGAACGGGTTATATCCCAAAATTTCCCACTAAATGCAACATATTCATTGAAAACAAGTCCGTGAGATACTGTATCGCTTTCAAGCATTCGGTATATTCTATCCAAATCGGCCTGAAGCACGTTGGCCTTTGACGCAATCAGTTCGCCGGCCCACTCGGCATCAATCGTATATATCCGTTCAATTGAATCGGAGTAGGCCATATACCTGTCGAACAGAGCTTTGTCGGTTTTTACCCATTTATCGTACTCTTTGGTCCTGGCTATTGCATCTCTAACCTCTTGCATTGACACTTCCGGAAATCGCGCGTCGGTGGTATCGAAAATCGCGTATCTCGTTTTATTCGTCATTTCTGCGTAACTGCCTATTGCTTTATCGACAGTAGCTTTAGTTGTCGTATCGCTGTTAATCAGATTATAAATCCTGTCGCGGTCAGCTTGGAATCCACTCGTTTTCGATGTAATCAGCGAGGCTATCCAGGAGTAGTCTATTCCGGATGTCGCGACATGGGATTCAGCCCGTTTTTCAGCAGGGGCATCAGAGACTTGGGCAAGTGTGGACCCTTCCGTAACCTCGGCGACCAAGGTGTCGGGTAAAACTACCAATTCCGCTATGGTAGATTTCATGCCCACCGACGGCTCTGTGTCGTTGTCACCTCCTTTAAAATGCCACAAGGAAAGTGCAAGTCCAAGAATCAGCATAGCGGAGGCCGACAGATAGAGAGCGGTTCGAGAGCCGTGGCTGAGTGCTTGTCTGATGGACTCCACCGACACGTCGTCCATTTCGCATACTCGTGCAACTTTTTCCTGTCCGAGCTGCGACGCTATCTTGCCAATCCCACGGAAATCAATAGCTCCGTCGGCACAGCCGTCACACCCATATTTCTGAGTGTTGCCGTGGGTTGAGTCGAGCCATGAAGTGTAAGCCTTGTCGAGGTCGATTAGCGTCGCGGGGCGGTCGTCGTAGGGAGAGATGATGACATTATCGGCCTTGATGTCGCAGTGAACGATGTTGCGGTGGTGGAGATAATCCACAACGTCAACCAATTCAAGCAGCAATCGGCGGACAAACTTGCGGTTTTTGAGCCGCGGATCATCACGCTTTATCAGATCGGCAAGCGTATCCCCCTCGATAAAGTCCATGACAATGTAATCGCCACCGAAACCAACATATCGAGGCAACGATGGATGGCTCAGCGACACACCGAGGTCATACTCCTTGTCGAAAGCCGCGCGATACAGGGGATTGTCGCGATACTCGGCTTTGAGCCGCTTGACAAAAACGCGTCGGCGCTGCACAATACACTCGTATGCATCACACGTTGATCCGCCCCTGTCCAAAGGTTTGGCCAAGGCGAAATCGACAGCCAACGAAGCCGTCTCATTCCTGCTGTCAAATCCTGATACTATAATCTTGTCGTCATTCACATCGCAAAGTTAGCGATAATATTAATATAAAAGGCGCTCACGTAATGATTTGTGTGCGCCTTTTGCTTTTACAAAACGGTTCTTTAGGTTTATCTTGTTTGTGAGTAAGCGCCCGGCACCCAACATCGCAAATTTAAACATTAATTCGTACGCGGCCAAGGTTTAGCCCGCAAAATCCCCCTCACGCGGGGCGTTCACAACGTTCACACCCATCGCCACCGCCCCTAACTCCCCTCGCCGCGCGCCCCGCCCCCCCACCTACCCCATCTATTTGGAATCTACTCATAAGGATCGTTTGAGATATTTGTTTGAAAATAGCATTTGTGGTTTTCTGCCGCGAAGTAACGCTTTCAAAAGTTCTTTAGCGACGACAATAAGCGATTCCGCGATTCCGTGTGTTTTTTCCGCGATTATTTCGTCAAGTATGTACCGAAATTTGATACACCCAGGTTGTATATTCGCGGCGGAATCAACCTGCTTATTTTAGACAATTATGACGCTTTACGAATTATTCCATTCCATCAGGCCGGAGGTTTTGCTGGCAAGTATCAAGGAGGCAAACTCCCACAACGATGTGCTGTCGAGGCTTGAGGAGCACTATCTGCCCCATGTGCTGGATGCCAGGCCGGAGGGTGGCTCCGACGGCAAATGTGTTTATGTGCTTCGCGATTACAACAATCGCCCGGCTGTCGCTTTCGACACAACGCTGGGCGCTGAAATCTCGCTCAGCGCGATTCTGTCCAGGCAAGTTATTGCGAGCGACTGCCTGAAACGTTTCCCGCCGGAAAAGATCGCGGCGCTGTGCTATTGCTCTCTTCCTGTAGGCATCGTCACTGAAAAAGACGGCAAATGCCGGGTATGCCGCGCTTTCGACCCTGAGTCAAAGGCGATCGTCACTAAGACTTTCGACTATATCATACCATACTGATGTCAGCTTAAATGTCGGTTCTTTCATATTCGCCATATCTTGTCCATTACCGTATCATACTCGTGCGCCTGAAAACCTGTTTGCAGGGCGTAGAAGCGGGTGCCGAGCGCCTTCTCGCGATTGATTTTCTCCATTGTGGCGGGGATGGGCTTCACGAATTGCAAGTCGGAAATCACAAGCACATCGGCCATCTCGAACGTGCCTTTCCGCAACACCTTTACCGCCTGGGCGAGCATCTGCTCGCCGTCGGTGCCACCGCTGAATCCGTTCTCCAGGAAATGGTCTACGCGCCCCCAGTTGCACGGCTTTGACAGGTCAATCGACTTCGCCCTCACTGAGAAACTGATCAGGAAGCAAGGGCGCTTCTGCCGCTTCGCCATGCGGAGCAACTGCCTGAGCAGGGAGAACGCTATTTCCAGCGGCCGGCCCGACATCGAGTAGCTTGTGTCGATGCTGACGATTATCGGCCCCTTTGTTAGCCGCGGCTCGCGCTTATGCTCCTCTACTTTGCGCGGCTTGTCGGTGCCGGTGCTGCCGAACTGCCGCAGTTCCTTCGTAGCGTATCGCTTGTAAAACAGGTCATCCGGCATCGCCAATTCCGTCGGCAGCAGCCGCTCAAGGTTGTCGCCCGACTCCACGCGGTCGATTTCCTCTACTGAGCTGTTCTTTGATAACGCGGCGGGCATAAAGCGGCACACCACGGTGTCCTTTTCCTCCTTCGACGGGTCTTTGTCGCGGCCAATCATATCGACAATCTCCCGCAAACGCGGATATTTGTGGAAGCATTCGTCAACGCGTCTTTTCGCCTCATAGTCTGAGCTCCCCGCCTCGCGGCACGCCTGCTCGAACCGCGCTTTCGACCGTTCGAGCAGTTGGCGCTCCATCCGGCCTAACTTCGCCTCGCAGGCGTTTCTCCAATCGCTCGTAAGGGCGGCGAGCACCGACTCGGCGTCGCCGCTCTGGAATTGGGCGGTAAACCCGGGGAGGTCCACTTCATATTTCGAGTAGCCTTCCCGAATCGCACGCGACACCTCGGGCCACATCGACCGCTTCTTTTCGATCGGCGCGCCGGAGAATTGCTCGATCAACGCCAGCTCCATCATCGCTTCGAGCTGCATGGCGCGGAACTGCTCCAGCAATATGGCGAAGAAGGCGATCAAATCCTCCTTAAGCACCTCCGTCCAAGTCGTGTCGCTGCCGTCGACCTGGGGATTATTGTCGATAACCTCGCGCATATACCCGGCGAGGCAATCGTCGTCGCGCGTAGCGGGCGGCATTTCGCCCCGGTCCATATAGAAGTCAAAAGCCTCGCTATACTCTTCAAGCTTGGCGTCAACGTCGGTATAGTCAATCATTTTAAGGAATACTTATCACTACCTAATTGATCATCATTAGAACGTTGTTGAGCTTCACCTCGGTGGTTTTTATCAGTTCGCCGACCTCCTTTATCATCTTGCCGACCAACGCCATATCGGCCGATGAGAGAAAGAGGTTATCGCCGCCGGCCCAGTTATCCACAATCTGACGCTCCCACTCATCGACACACTCCCGGAATGAGTCACGCATCGCGGTGACGCGCTTGTAAACCGGGAGCGGCCCCGCCTGCTCCGGGGCTGACGCCGCGCCGCCACGGCGCCTGAACGAATACGGCACATCGTCGATAACAACCCCGTTCTGACACTTCCGCAGTTTTACCTTGGCAATGTCGGTGGCATTCCGGGCAGCGTCGTCGAACAGCCTGCCGGGAATCAATGAATGGATTATGTACTTCCCCCGTTTGGAGTCAAAATAGCGCACCCCCTCGCCGGGAGCGTCGGTAAGCGTGGCATAGTCCCATTTCGAGAAATAAGCTTCGCCGGCGGGATAGTTTTCAACGAGGTAGTAGAAGTAGTCATACTCCGCGAATTCAGCGGCGGCTTTCGGCGCCGCTGGCTTGGGCGACGACTGACCGCTCTGCGGCGTCAGCACCTGACGGATTTCCTTGTCGATCTTTATGAGCCGCTTGGTAGTGGCGTCCGAAATGCTCGCCGTAAACGCCGCCAGGACGTTGGGGATTACCTCCACGTCGTTCCAAAAGCAGTGGACTAACAGAAGGTAATCGGAGAGATTGATCGTCGCGCGCCCGTTGAGGTAGGCCGACGTCTGCATAAGCCGGTATGCCTTGCGCCAGCGGCGGTCGGAAATGTAGTAACGCCCCTGGCCGCCATCCTCCTTCTCCAAACCCGCGAAATGCCGACGGAGAGCCTTGATCGCGGCCACCACGCTCCCATCCATCGCGACCGTGCGGGACTCCGACTGCCATTTCCCGTATAGCTCGTCAGTGATCTGCAATCGCTCCGGCAGGGGGCTGACCGCGGCGCTCTCCGATGTCAGCATCTTGAAAAAGGCCGCGTCGCTCTCGATGCAGTTCGATACCATGCGCATAAGGAAACGGTCCCACAGAGCCTCCAGCCCCTCATCCTTGGCCGGGAGCTCGTTGCTCGCCGCGATCAGCACCTTCATCGGGGTACGCGTCGCCCGTCCGCCGTTGTGGAACACATGCTCGTTGATCACCGTCAGAAGAGTGTTCTGAATCGAAGGCCCCGCCTTCCATATCTCGTCGAGGAAAACCACATCGGCCTCGGGGAGATAACCGGCCGTGAGACGTTCATACCGATCGTCATTCTTCAGCCGCGAGATGGAGACCGGGCCGAATATCTCATCGGGGGTGGAGAAACGCGACATCAGGTAGTCAAACGACCTCCCATCCTTTAACACCATCTTCAAGCGGCTCGCCACCATACTCTTGGCCGTCCCCGGAGGTCCGAGCAGAAACATATTCTCCCCCGCGACAGCGCACAACAACGCCCCCGCGATAATCTGCTCTTTCTCATACACCCCCTGCGACATCCACTCAACAAGCTGCCGGATATGCTCCCGCTGAGCTGCCGACGCGCCCGAAGCACCCAATGCGGCAGATACCGCCGAACCCTTTTTTAACTTTTTAGCCATAACAAATGAACCCTTTGATTATGGCGCGAAGATAACCCCGGGGTGTATCATTTCGCGCTACAGGCGCGAAGTTTTTTTCGTCAAATCCTTCAATAGACTACGACCATAAAAAGCCTACGGCCATAAAGCCAGTCAACCCCACCATCGCCATCGACAACTCCAACTTTGGCAACCACCATATTCAATGGAATCGCAGCCCAGATTCATTTTTCTTCCCTCACGCGTTACTATACCCCAAACAAAAACTAATATGTTCCTTTTTAATTGATAGTTTACTTGTTCCAACGCATCTCTTTGATGCCTTCGCTTTGGGCAAAACCCTCTTTTCCGAGGTCCGCAAGCTGACTCATCAAATCCATATATGCTTTTGAAATTTGGACTATATTGGGGATTCTATCCAATATATCATCTATGGTAGCACAAACATTATAGGCCTGCTTTACACCAACTCGCAGATATAACTTATATAGATCTTTGGTAAAATGAATCACACAGAATTCGCCCTCCCATCCGGCCGCAATCAATGCCGGTCGAAGGTTTTCCTCTATCTCTTTGATGGCATCTTCCTTTTTCTTTTCTTCGTCTTCTTTGGCTTTAATTTCTTCATCAACTTTTGCCAACACTTCAGGTATCTTAAGGAGTGTTTCCTTTACATGGTTGATGAGTGAGGCCATTTCATGTGTATTGGGCAAAGGTTTTACGGCCGCATATAGATTGAAAGGCGCAAAAAGAGAAGATGATGAAATATGAAGATACTCCACTTCTGGAACTTCGACATCATCAGGAATTTCAACTGATTGAGATAGATAGTCTATAGCCTCATCACGAGACATCCCATCAAGCTCACCAAAGTCAAATTCTTCTTCAGGTTTTTCATATGCGTACGTTGCTAAGATAAAATTGATTTGCAAATCGTCATAGAAAGATGGTTTGAAGAAATCTTCTCGTAGCTTAAGGGTCAGCATCCTCTGTTCGCGATCAATAGAAGTCTGGATCTCGGCAGTGTCCTGCCGCGCTTCGTCAAGGAATGCAGCCCACATACCCTCATTGTACCGCGTAACTGCTTCACAATACTCCAACGCGGCCTCAACTCCATCAACAGGTTCAGGTATGTCAATCAAATCATTGTCGGTGAATAATTTACCGAATAATTCACGCAATGCTTTTCCATATTCGTATTCTCTATTGTAATTCATCGAAGATAAATGGATGATTTATAATTACAAAGGTATTAATTATTATCCAGGTTCCGAGTCGATTAGGATATGTTCTTCAGCATAGCCGAGTCTTTATTCCGATGAATTGGAGGGCCATTTCATCTGGGTGGGCGTTATCGGTGGCGAAGAAGAGTTGCCAGTCGGAGTCGGGCGGGAAATGGTTGGCGAGGAACGCGAGCAGCCGATTTTTCTCATCATCGGTAAGAGGAGTGGCGGAGGCTGTGTGGCAGACTACGATGCCGCAGTCGCCTGACTGACAGATCTCGTCGAAATACGGGCAATAATTATCGAGAAGGTCAATAAGGTAGTCAAGGCGAGGGAGTTTGCCGTAGCAGTGGGAGTCAAACCATTTTTCATTGACGGATTCGGCTTTCAGGATTTCTGAAGCGAGAGTTGCTTCGGAGCCAATTGCTTCTTGAAGTCGGTCAATGAGGTGCTGGCGTTTGTCGAGCTTTTTCAACCGCTCAATACGTTGTTCCATACGGCGTAAGCGGCGGCGCTTGCTCCGATTCTGATGCCGTTGGCGCTGGTGTATTTCTTTCCACTCCTCCATAGAAAAGGCGATCCCAGAGGGTAATTTGCCTTTCTTTAATTCCCGCATTTCCGCTTTATCACGAAGATACGGAATATAAAGCTTTCGCTCAAGAAGTTTCGCTTGTTCTCCATAGCGGGAAAGGGCGCTATCGCTTAGCGGCCACTCGTCCCGTTCAGTGAAGCCGTAAAAGGTCATGCCCCATAGGATTGCCCCCGCCAGCTCGGCGTCAGTAAAAGGGGCGCCATCGGGCTTTATAACGGTTTTCCGAATGGTGTTCTCCCAATAATCGCCTTCAACATTGTTGGCGACAAGAGGGAGGGAGCGCGGCGCAAACCCTTCTTCGCTAGAAGCGACCGCGAACGTTACGTCGCCACCATCGCCCTTGGGCTTGAGGTTGCGAAACACATCATAAGCCTCCTTATATCCGGCCACATTCCGAATAGAGCGGTCGTCGCGGTGAGTACACCGCAACGCTGCCATTATATCGTCAAAAGTAAGGGAATTGAAAAGCTCTTGTACGGTCATAATATTTTCGGTTCGTTAATTGCCGCCGGTCTACTTTACCGCGTTGGGGAATCAGAGTTTGACGTTATCGAGCCACGCTCCGATTTCGCCGCGCATTATGTCCCGGACCTCTTCGAGGCTTTTCCTCGGTTTGCCGTTGGTGTCCTTGTATGAAAGGTTGTGGAGGAATATGAATACCGGGATGAACTTATTGCTCACCGGCCATTTTCCTGAGGGATGGGGAACTCAGACGGCGGGGATGCCGAAAATTGTACCTATCTCCAATGCTGGTTCGGTTAAAACACGCACATATTTTATTTTCGACTGTATGTCGTCAGCAACCTCGGGAGAGGATAATTTGCTGAACCCGTCTTTTGAGAGTAAAATAATTCTTTTGGGCCTCAGTATTTCGATCAGGTCAAGAGTGCTTCTCAGCCCGATGTCGATCAGGTCGGGGTGCAGATCGTTGAAGCCGTTGTCTGACTGGAATGGCACGAGATTCGTCCATACGGTTTTGGAGTCAAGGTCGAAGGCGTCTGAGCCGCACTGCTTGTCATATCCCATAAACCATCGCGCCCCGGCGTAAAATTTGTTTGAAATCCAACTCTTATCCGTAAAACGATTGGCCCAGGTCGTATTACCATTCAGAAATGCCGCAGACGAAGTTTCAGTGGGATCGTCTACCTTGGGTGTTCCTTTCGGGTTAATGCCAAGAATCATGGTGTCGGTTCCCTCGTCAATTTCGTAAAGAGGGGACTGCGTGTAGAAGGCAGCACTGTGGAGCTTTGCCAGACGGTTAAATTCCGGCACGTATTTATCAGCCCATTCTATAATTTTAGCATTCATTTATGAGGTTTTGATGATTTCTCCGAGAGGTCATTCAATATCAGGCGGAGCCCAACTATCTGATTGTACTTCACGATTGCGCTGTCCATCACGGCATAGTCATCCAAGTCTATGCGGCGGCATCCATTTTGTTCGAGACCGGTGTTGTACTCACGCCCGATAAGTACTGGCTGACAGCTGTTGAGAAGTTTCTGATTGTGGTGCAGGGCGGTGGCGAAGGCTCGTTCAAACCAGTCTTTATCAAGACCTTCAACGACCTCAACATAGCAATCGTAAAGATCTTTTGAGCCGGAGATGAAAGCTGTGCGTAGCAGAGGATTATTAGTATCCTCAGTCATGGCCCATTCGGGGTTGAAGCGGAGAGCTTTTTCCATGAATACGGCTATGTAGTCGGCTTTCTGAGCTCTATAATAGCGCAGGAATCCGCGCATCAGGATTGTTGCGGCTTCTCCGACTTCCATTTCGTTGAGATTTGAAAGAAAAGCTTCGTAGCCGCCGAAGTCAGCGTCCCGCAGAATCGTGAAGAGTCGTCGCACATTCAGTTCCTGTAATTCTTGGTAATCCATATCAATTGATTTATGTAATTTTTTTGAATAAATTTTGGCAAGAGATATTATCTGTCGCGTTTAATGACAAATTTACGGCTATTTCCTCATTTTCGGCAGGTGATTGGCTATGTTATTCAACATAGTTATCTAACGCAAGAATAGCATTCAGCGTCTATTCAGGCTCCTTGAAATGAGCGTTACTGTCATAATCTCATCAGCATTTTACAATCTGTTTGCTGTCTGGCACATCTTGTGTCTCGGTTCTAAGCATCCGGCGTCGCTCATCATCCGAAAGGAAGTGGCGCAGACATATATTGCGAGCTTCGACTTCGCCGGCCAAACGCAGGTATCGACGCATGCCTATGGCTTTGGGATTTCCTCCTAAAGCGAATCCTTCTATCCATTGAATGAGGTGTTGAACCTCGTGAAGCAACACGCCATCTATTTGATATTCAAATTTATCAGATGGAGTGCCCATCGATATCACCATGCCGTTGGTAGCTGGATCATAATAGCCGGCAGTACCCTTTCGGGGAGAGTACATGACGAAAAGAGCCAAATCGGCAAGTTCAGGATACGCCTCAAGCAGCCAAGTATCGCGCATAACGAATTTTATATTTACGGGCTCGCCGAAACGTGGCTTGACGTATGACTCAATTACTGCGGTTTCCCAAAACGGGTCAGGGAGTTCATAACGCCATTTCCCATCGATGCCCATTTCCCAACCGGTTTGGACCTTTATAACAATAGGGTCATAGCCCTCTTTAGACATCTGTTCGGCCCGTTCAATTCCAAGGCTGGAATCTGGGTCAAGTCGGGCTGCTCCAATTTTACCGATATAACTCATAATTCAATAATAATGTCCGTTTCTCCATTGAGATACTTCTCAAGACTTAGCTTTATGAATTTAAGCCTGTCGCTACATGGGAATGTATCTATGAATTTCTCGACAGCGTCCTTATCAGGCGCAAGAAATACAAAATCTTCTTTGTAACGTTGAATTATTTTGCCAACGGGAGATAGCTCTTCGCCAGCACCTTCGACAAGAATATCATTCACTTCTTTGTTGAAATGGATTTCCGGATGTGTCGTAATATTTGACAAGATTCTATACAGGTCACGATAAATCGTATATGCATAACTACTGTGAGGCTGAGCAAAAGAACGCAGGCCTTCTTCCCAATCATAATATAACGCACGTATTTGTCCCGGCATCAGGTTTTCACGCAAAGAGTGACCTTCATAAGGAAGTGTGCGTTTACACAACAGAGCGAATGGAGAAATTTGCTCCACAAACTTCGACGCATTTTCCGGTTGTGGAGGTGTTGTGATGCGAATTTGCACTTCACGCCTAACCGGTGGCATTATGGCAGCATTTTGCCAGTCCAGGCCAGGCCAATCGAGGTTATCATCAGCAACGCGATCTTTTGAGTATTCCTTCATTTCACCGATGGTAATATATTCGCGAGGGATCATAATAATGGCGCGAAGTGATGCCAAAAGAGATATAATTTCATTGAATTCAAAAGAATTCAATGTCAGCATATCCGTTGAATAGTGTCTCAAAGGTTGCTTTGACACGGGTTTTGCTGAAACAGCAGTACTTTTGAAATGATGTTTTATGGAATCAAACCGCGTGTCGTCTTCAAATTTGCGCGAATCCTTGTCGTTAACAGAAATGAAGAATTTTAAGGTGCTATCCTCTTGAGCCTGAATAGGAGTTATTGAAAATCCTATCCCGATACCGGCAATCTGATATACATAATTGATTGCGTTGGCATACTTCAGTCCATCACCGAGGGGGAGTGCGACAGTCGACATGAGTTTTTCTATGTTTTCCCCGGCCATGGGTAACAGCAATCCTCGCTCGATATATTTTTCACCATGCTCGTCAGGCTTCAATGTAAATGTAATAAAGTGCGGCTTTATCTTTTGGATTAAAGGATTGGCAAAAGCCCCGAGAATATTCCCGGTTATGATTTTTCGTTCAATTATGCGGTTGTTATTTCGCGCAATCTCATTGTCCCACTCTGTTGGATTGAATGTCCACTCATTCAAAGAGAGCAGTTGAGCGAGCCTGGCATAGTTGCTTTGAGTCCCTTTGTCCACCAGATTTAGAACTAATTCTTTACGAATAGCAGAAAGCGCGAATACAAATTGAACGTTACTGGGAGAAAAGCGTTTTTGCTGATTCTTGCCAAAGCGTATTTCTTTCAGGACTGCGATGACTCGTCCAACATTATCCTCCACCGGCATCACTTGAATAATATTTGAATAACCTTTGCCGATGACAGCTGATGCAAGGACATCCATCAACCGTTTGCGCTGCTGAGATTTGTCTTTAAGTTCTTTCTTCTCTCTGACGTCCAGATCTTGATAGTCTGTCGAATAAGATAATAGCTTATGCTTGATTCTTTCCTGTTTGGGAAAGTCTTTCAATTCATCATCTATCACCGGCCACCAAAGTTCGACCGGTTGTTGAGTCAATAGCATCAGTTGTGAAGCCCGGTCCTCATCATCGGTATATTTTGCAAGCACATCAAGTGTAGAGGCCCATAGTTTTTCTCTACGAACCTTGAATTTAGCTCGTATGCGTTTGTTTTCAACCTGATAATATTCCTTGATTTCACGGTTCAGCTCAGTAGATTCAATCGGGATGGCGCCATAATGCGATTTTGCTTTTTCAACTTCTTGAGCAAGCGTCTTTGAGTCATAAGGAAAAGTGCGATGGCGACATAGGAATGTAGATAGCTTTGACGCGCCACCTAACGCTGTGTCATCAACCGAAGCAGTAAACAATTCTTCGCAAACAAACTCTGCCTCGAAATCACGATGTTCGCGTTCAAGGTCCCATTGGTTTATTCGTCTCAATTCCTGCTCCAAACTTAGGTAAGCAGAAAATACATCATCAATAATGTCTTGTTGAGCCGATACGCTGAGCATAGAAATGCGGGCAAGCAACTGACTTGCGGTTGCAGACCTGTTCAACCCCAATATAAAGGCTAACTCTTGATTGGAATCGATGAAATCTCTTGCTATGGCGTTGCCGTATTTGTTTGTGATGTCGATAAAGTCAGCCTGCCGCTTATCCTGGTCCTGGTTGGCTGTTGTATTGGCGCTAAGCGAGCGCAACTTGGCTCGCAACATCATGTTCAGGCGCTTTTCTGATGGTATGGCCGTGATGATATATTCATAAAGAGGCGGGAGATGCTCCAACTGCCCCGTGCGGTTTATTCGTCCTCGTTTTTGAAGGTCGATATTGACATCGAGGTCATTTTGGACTATTAGCATCTTGCGTCGGCGCACTTCATGTTCCGGGACCTCATTTGTGGCGATAGCATGGGCGCTCGCACCAATGGCACCACAGGCATTGATGAGAATCACCTCGACTTTATTATTCTGGAAATCATTGAATATATGGTTGGAATGGCGTTTCTTTCGTGGAATAACAGTCGCATTTGCATAGTTGTCCTCTCCTTCCGGCGAGAGATATTCGAGCTGACGGGCACGCCCGGTACACTCTTCAAAGCGGATATTTCGCCGGATTCCACTTTTATCAATATATGTCTCCTGAGTTATAAGTTGCCTTATAACATCTATCGGCGACATTGGCAGATGAAATACATCTTCTTTTATTCCATGATATATTTGCTCTGAATAAGTTTTTATCTCATCAATCTTGGTCTGCAACTCACTCGGATCCGGCAAATCACTGAAATCCAGATCAAATACAGTGATAGGTGGAAATGACGGATTGCGAACTGTCTTATCAACCAATCTTATAAGAAGAGTAGAGAAATCCCCATTAGCACATTCTCCGGTGTCAGGATCAATGCTGTCGCGCAGAATGCATTCAAGAGTATCGCTCATGCCAATCACTATATTCTTGCCAGACTGGACTTCTCTCACAGCGGTTTCTGCCACCTCTTTCGCTTTAAGGGAAAGAAGAAGTACTTTATTGATATAAAACAGTTGGGAGCGAGTTGGATAAGGTTTAAAAACTTTGACGCCAAGAAGAGAGGCTTTTACCATAAAAGCCTTTACCATGTCTGACAGTTTCACGAGCTCCCGAAACCAATACATAACTTTGTCAAAAAGCTCGGTGTGCCTTGCCAACTTATCATCAAGGTATGTATATGTGGGCTCCGGAATCCCATCATGGGAGTGTTCCCGACGAATCATTTGCCCCTCTTTCGCCAGCTTGGAAGCTACATACTCCTGCATAGGGACTCCACCGTTAGCAAAAGCGGCCTGTAACGTTTCGTTAGTTGCCAAAGAACTCAATATCGTCTGACGCATAAACGTGATGAGGCACTCTGGTCGTTTGGCAAATGTTGCCGAAAGAAAAACGCATTGCGTCTGAGGACATTCCTTTAGTATCGCATTGATACATTGAGTTATTATGGAAATTTTTCCGGCAGTTACACTGCTGCTTTTATGTGCTTCGTCAAAAATAAAGAGCACTTTATGCTTTTCGCAAAGCGAAGTCAGAAAGTCAAGACGTGTTTTATCTTTACGAGCATCTTTCAACTGCGAGTAAGTTAACATCAGGTATTCATATCGACTTTCTGGAATATCGCCCTGGGCGTATATCATTTCCAGTTCTGACTTCTTGGGCGACTTATATACCTCCTCGTATTGATGCTGATATATGCCCATCACCTCCTGGCCATCCTCGTCATCTTCATCCAGAGACCATATTTCATCGGTCGATGGATTGTCATCTTGCTCAACGATTTTGTCAAAATCAACCACAGACACTTTCTGATTAAGAATAAGGGGGCGTGCATCTTTGATACCGAGAGCTTTGCAGTCGCGATACATATCACTGAAAAGCGTATAGCGGTCGGTTAAGAATATAGGCAGATATCCGGCCAACATTCCATAGCGAATCATAGCAGCAGCCTGACGTCCTTTGCCTATACCGGTTTGGTCTCCGATAATAACAGATTGGCTTCTCGCTTCAATATTGTATATAGCTAATGCTATCCCCTCAATCTGTTCGGCGGCCAAAGCAAAGGCGAGCTCTTCCGGCGATAGGTTCAGCCTGTCGGCTACATACCCGACAACATCTCCGTGGAGCGCTTCTTGCAACTTTCTAAGCGCAAAATTCGTCTCTTCAGCAAGTTGTTCCGGAATCATAGCTCCTAAAGATTGAATCTCTATTGGCGGAGCTACGTTTTTATTTTCAGCGCACTTCATAATCGACTGCAAAGATAGAGTCAGTGTGTATCAGAATCAGCTTCAGGTGGAAGTCATTCGTCATTATCTTCGTCGCGAACGGATTCTCCGGTGAAGATGTTGGTGTGCTCATTGGCGCAACATTCATTTTGCCACCCTACCTCGGGACTCATTGTAAGATGGCCGTCTTTGCCCATGATGACAGTATAATCCTCATAGTCGGTATAATCAATCTGTATATATAGGCCGACGCATTTAGAACCTGCGGTTACTTCGGTGCCGAAGAGGGTCATCAAGTCTTCCCAGTCGTGCAGGAAATCGGCTACAGAGGTGTAATCTTTTACAATCTCCATGAAACCGGCATGACGTTGGCGCATTTTTGAAAGGCCTTTCTCTCTCAGTTCATGAAAAAACATCGCCCAACTGCGGCGCTTCTCGGGGTCAATATTTATCTTTCCCATTTCTTAGATTAAATTAAAATTTCGATATGTTTAGTCCCACCAGGTGTGGAGGGCGTGTTGGCGTATGTGGCAGTAGAGGCGGTGGGCCTTGTGCCAGTAGATTTTGCGGCCGTAGTGAAGTTTGTCTGACTCTTCTGCCGGGTTGTTGAAGTGGTCGAGCACCCACTGGCTTAGCGGGTAACTTATATCGCACGGGGTCACAGCGAGAACTTTCTTCTCGGGGATACGGCTTTCGTCGACGAGGTAGCCGAGTAGTTTTATGCACAGGCGCAGCCAGCGGCCCCCGGGGTAGTTGCCATCAGCATCCGCGGTTACCGAATGGGAGAAGTAGGCGTCCATGCACTCCAGCTTCCTTTTCTCCAGTTCGAGCAGAAAGCTGGCGTCATATTGCGGCGCATCAAGCGCGTAATCGGCGAGGGCTTTGACCATCGGGTCGAGTACATCTTTTTCCCACACGCGGTATTTCTTTTTGTGGTAGTAGAAGCCTCGATGAATAGCCGCATACTCAGCTATATCTTCATCGGTAACTTTATGCCTACCCCAATAGTAAGGAGCCAGACAGGCAAGTGCCAGCTCAAATTCTTCGTCGGATTTGAATCTCTCGTAGTCGTAGGTGCCGAACGCGCCCAGGGCTTTGCTCTTCAGATTGGCCTTTTCACGTTCTGAGAGATGAGATATGTCGGCCAGCGGCGCGTTATGTTCCTCCCCTCCGAATGTCAGCGCTTTAGGATTGGAATCGTTCATTGTGTTTCTGAATAAGTTTTGAAATAATGTTCATTGCTGATTGGTTGGCATCTTCACTACAATCGGGCTCAGTCTGGTTAAGCCACTCGTTTACCAACTCATCGGGGTTGGGTGCGTTGCTGAATCCGAGAGCATCCAATGCGGCTTCAAGACAACCTCTGAAGCTGGTCAAAATAACATGCGCTTGCTTAGGGGTAAACTTAAATTTCTTGCCAGAATTCATGATTCTTTCAATCGCGGCCTCCCACGGCTCGTCATATCTTTCGCCCCGTGCGAAGAATTTCAACCCTTTGCAGATGTTAAACGCTCCCTCTATTCGATAAGGGTAAGTAAACCGGCGGCAGTACGCATCATTCACCTCGCGAGGGTCCGCCTGTAAAAATATTTCGCGTCGAGTCATAATTTAGCCTTTTAATAAGTACATCCTTTCTCAGCCGTGTCTAAGCCAGCATCGGGATTTTTCACCGGGTTAAGCCGTTTCCGTTCTTCATCAGTGAGCGGAGGAAGATCCACCAAGAACACATTGCGGCCTTCGCGTGTTTCGCCTCGCTGATGTTTTTCCCAAAGTTCCCGCATTAAGGCGGCTACTCCATCGGGCGCTTGGATTCGCTCCATATCGAAAAGTGTTTTTGTTGTTTATGTACGGCAAAGATACAACCACAGGTGTACCAAAAGCCGATACACCACTCGCTAAATTTCGGATTTTTCCGCATATATGCTCATCTCATGGTTTGAATATTATCCTCAGTGTATGCTACTTCTGAAATTATATCGGCAGTCGTTTTAGTTTCTTTTGCCATAGCGGTTTTATTAGGTGTATACTGTATAGCAAAATTAGCGGTCGCGACTGCTAAAAACTGTCAGTCGCGCTCGGAGCCATAGGAATCATCGTCGGGTCAATGGCAAGCTAATTCCGCATCTTCACTTACTTATTATAGACGTTATACAGATCTTCGACCCAGCCCCTCATCTCCTCGACTACGCTTTCAGGCGACAGCACCCGGATCCAGGCTCCGCCGTGGAGCATTTCCATGAAAAACTCCTCGGTGGGGCGCACCCTGAGATCAAATACGGCATATTCGCCCTCCTCGTCGGCTATCAGTTTCTGCGAGGGGTGGATGGGCAGCGTCTTCACATAGTAGGCGTGAGGATATTCCACCCTTATGCGGATAGTCTCGATTCGCGCGTTCCCGTAGAGCGACACCCCCAGGGTGCCCTCGAAAAATTCCTCGGCGTCGAAGTCGTCGGGATATTTGAACACCTCCTCCGTCTCGAACGCCTCTTCGATTCTGTCCAGCCCGTAGATTATCTCCCGCGTCTTATTTCTGTAGAAGCACCGCCCAACCACATACCAGCGGTTTTTATACAATTTGACACACAGGGGGCTGATCGGGAATGTAGTGCCGCGGTAACGGCCGAAGCCACGGTATGTGATCAACAGGCGGTGACTGTTTTTCATCGCCGAAACGATGGTGGCCAAATGGGCATGGCCCGAAGGAATGCTCTCAAGCAGTATGCGATTCTTGATGCCGCGGGTATCGGCCAGCGCCGAACCGATGGTGAATGAATCGAGCAGCCATTTACTCAGTTTGTCGCCATCAACACCCTCGCGATTCGCGATATAGTAGCGGTAGGGCGGACGCTTCTCATTCTCGATCGTTATGTCAAACTGGGCTTCGACCGCATTCTTCCATCGGTCGAAAGTGGTGCGGTTCAACGGCTTGCCGCCGTACGACATTTTTTCACGCCATTTATTTGACAGAGTCTTGAGCGTGATTCCGCCGGGAGAGTCATAGAGCGTTTTGAAAAGCCAGATGTGTTTGTCGTCCTTTGTCATATCGGGTAAATGCGTTTACTCCGCAAAGGTAACCCGCTTGGTGTCTCATTTAACGGCACAGGTCGCGACACCATCCTTTTTTTTATCCTGTCACTTATTTTGAGACACCCTCGATGGTAACTTTGCCCCGTCAACAGTTATCTATCTCCATCACCTATGGCGGCAAATCAGTTAAAACAGTCTCTTTGGCTCATGAGGGAAATACTTCAGTCGGGCGCCCGCGGCATTTCCCGAAAGGAGCTTTGCTCCAGGTGGGCCATATCCTCCATGAATGATTATCCGGGCGCTGAAATCTCCGAGCGCACCTTTCACCGGCAGCGCCGGCTGCTCGAAGACGCGTTCCAGGTAACGATCGAACGCACAAGGGACGGCAATAACCGCTACCGGGTTTCGGCCGACGACCTCGCCCCGGGCCGTCCGTCACTGCTCGACCTCGCGTTGATACGGGCGCGAGAAAGCGTTGACAATTCTTCATCGCTGAGTCAGATTGTTTCATCGCTGGCATCCGGCAACAAGCTGATGCCTAAGGATGAAGACGCACTGAACGATCTCGCGACCCACGGAAGCGTATGAAAATTACCGGTGCCTCCACCGACCAATACTTCACCCGCATAAAAAGATAAACAATATGACCAAAGAACAACTCTCAGCAAAGATAATGAAGCTTGCTATTGTCATAGGAGCCTGTGGTGGTATAACTCAAGCCTTGGGAAGTCCCGAACATCCTATAAAATGGCTGACTATTGGCTTATTGGCAGGCTTTGCGATTACCTTGTATGAATGGCGAAAAGTGGCAATTGTACTTATCGCAGAGTATAAGCGGCTGAAAATGCTGGAATCGGATAAAAAACATAATAGGTGTACCGAAAAATGACACATTACGATAGCTAACTTTGCAACATACACAATCAGGCCCGGTGGCGGAAACGGATAGACGCGCCTTATTAATTGTTAAGGAACACTGCTGGATCGTACCCAGCCCGGGCTGCTAAATATTCCCAATATGGACAACCGACAGAAAAGAATAGCGGAGTGCTTGCGTTCTTATCCCATCGCGACTGAGAAGGAGCGTAAGTTGCTAACAGACACCGTGCTGGCATCCATCGCGGATGCCGGCATCGAGGGGCATATAGGCTTTGACTTTCGCGGAAAATTCGAAACTGTCATTACTTTTGAAAGCGAGAAGGAAATCCAGGAGAGTAAAACTGACAAACTCAAAGAAATTCTATTCCGAAAATTGGGGCGAAAAGATATTTGCGTTGGTATTAGCGAGGAGCGCGACTATGTGGAGCAGTTCAACCCGGAAAATCCCGGCCACCGATGCGGGCATTACAAAGATGTCTGGAATGCTATAATCCATATAACTCACGACACCCCGGAGACATTGGGCTTGCGCGAGGTGATGACGGAATTTGAGTACACCCACAACAGCCATACCCTCCCTCTACCCATTGGCTCCCACATTTTCGGCGAGCCGCTTGTTGTCAATCTTACTGACGCGCCGCATATTCTTGTAAGCGGCGCGCCGGGAATGGGCAAAACCACCCTGCTCCATAACTTCATCATCTCTCTGCTTTACAGCAAATCACCCGAAGAAGTGCGATTGGCTCTGATCAGCCCCGACCAATTCAACGCGTATGAATCATTGCGCGAATCCTATCTCTGGCAGCCACTGATAACCGATGGAGGCAATGCCATGGCAGCCCTCGAAGCTCTCAATGCCGAAGTCAACCGACGATACAACCTGCTGAAGCAAGCTGAAGTGTTGAACATCTCGAAGTTCAACTCCGCTTCCCCCGAGTCAATGCCATATATCGTAACGATTATTGATGAGTACTCCGACTTGATGAAAACCTACGGTGAGGCATTCGAGACACGAATTGCCCGCATCGCCCAATTAGGTCAGGCGGTCGGCCTGCATATCATTATGTCCACCAGTCAAACTACCGAGAAAGTAATCACACCGAAAATAAAAGCGAACTTCCCCTCCCGCATAGCCTTGAAAGTCAACACCGCCGATGAATCACAACTCATATTGGATGAACCTGGGGCCGAAGAGCTGGAGCATAAAGGCCAAGTACTCTTTCCGTATCACGGCACCACTTACGACCTCCAAAACCCACTCGTAACCCGCTACGAAATAAAAAACGTTGTCGAAAAACTATAAGTCGAGAAAACATAATATGCTATAAAACATAAAGCACCTGCGCGTAATCGTTTGGTTGTATAGAATTTATTGTCTAATTTCGCGATGTAACCCATCAAACCCGTTTTGCCAAGAAACAGACAGTAAATACCAAAACGACATAACGATATCGCACATTTTCGCAATGACCGCCATCTGATTCGGTTAAATCTGGTAAATCTAACAAGGAATCATCAATGGAAGTCAACAGCAATCCGTGTATCCTCAACCGAGGGCGCAGGCTGCTTTTGCTTCTATCTTGATTCCGGGCTTACCAGAGCCTTACCGAAAGAGCGAGCAAAAGAGCGATGTGTCCTCTTTTTTTACTGGCAAATCAGCGACACGCTCCTTGCGAACCACCTTAAAATCTATCAAAATGAATACTTTAAACCCAGAAGAGCTCGACGCCGTACAGCGCACAATCCAAAGCCTTATCGAGCTAAAGGCACTGAACTTAGGCTACAATCCCGAGGATATAGCCCCCATATACGATGGCGTATGTGACGCTCGGAAATACCTGTCGTCCCCTACGAAAGTCATGTGGATACTCAAAGAACCTTACGATGACTTCAACGAGGACGGCACATCGGCAGGTGGCGGCTGGGAAGTCTACGAACAATGGAAGAACGACGCGAAAGTGGCCGAAGTCACAAACGTTCGCTCCTGGCAGCCGATAATGTACGTGCTCCGCGCCCTTAACGAGGATAAGGACTGGGACGACATCGCGTGGATCAGAGACGAACGCGAAAAGTACGTCGAGGCCCTGCAGGGGTGCGCCTACATCAACGTCAACAAGATGCCGGCCGGCAAATCCTCAAAAGACCTCACTGACGCGTTCGCAAAATGGGAAGACATCATCAACGCCCAAATCCTCGCGTACGCTCCCGACGTGATCATCTTTGGCAACACGTTTCAGTATTTTGCTGGACAGTCGTACATCGAAAACAAGGAAACCCTCGCCGGCGTGCCCGGAATGACCGACGTGTACAAGACCCGGATCGGCGGAAAAGAAACTCTGCTCATCCACGCCTACCACCCCAATCAGAAAACAATCTCGCGCCAAGAGTACGTGGACTCCATCCTCCTCGCCATACGCGGGAATCTGACGAAATAACCCGCCCATCCGCGCCACACAGCCCGGGCTGGGCACAATCCGGCCCGGGCTGTCAATATGACTATTTTCAGCGTAAATCAAACTACAATATGACCAATCTTGAAGCCATCATTAAAAACCTGAGTGAATATCAGCAACCTCAGAAAATCGGCCTCGACACACTGCTGAATTGTTCTGAATTTTCGGAGAGTAAAGCAGTGCTGCCTATCGCTGTCGGTATGGATGTAGAGGGGAAAGGCGTAGTGGCAGACTTGACTAAAATGCATCATCTTTTGATCGGAGGCGCAACCGGTCAAGGAAAATCAATTTTTCTGAACTCATTGATTGTTTCACTACTCGCATCTAAAGAGCCGGGAGAATTGAAATTGATGCTCATTGACCCCAAGATGGTTGAATTCTATCAATATCGTTCGCTCGCAAATTCATATCTCTTGAGAGTTGAGGGTATTGGCGAACCTGTAATCACAAGTTGCGAGGATACAAAAGTCGCACTCAACGCGTTGTGCGCTGAGATGGATCGAAGATATTCTCTACTGCGCGATGCCGAAGTGCTATCAATAGCCGATTACAATGACAAGGCAAGCGACAAGCTTCCATATATCGTTGTGGTGATAGATGAGTATGCCGACCTCATCATGACTCTCGGCAAAGGTTTTGAAACTCCAATCGTCCGATTGGCCCAAAAGGCGCGTGCCGCTGGAATCCACGTCGTACTCGCCACCCAGCGCCCTTCAAAGAGCGTTGTTACAGGCGCCATTAAAGCCAACTTTCCTTCACGCATTGCCTTCCGCACCATGCAGATGACTGACAGCAAGACCATTCTCGACCAAGAGGGCGCGGAAAACCTTATTGGACCTGGTGATATGCTATTCTCACACAATGGCTGCGTCACACGCTTGCAAGGCGCGTTAGTTGAATTTCCCGAAATAAAAAGCATCTTAAGATGCCTCTCAGAACGCATTGATGGGCAGAACTATAAATTCGCCATAACGGGAGCTGCATAAAAGACGACGCGGAGCCAAAACAGCTCTCCCCGGACCCCCTATTCGACCAAGCGGTAAAATTCTTAGCCTCGCAAGAATATGCCTCAACCTCGATGCTCCAACGAAAATTCCTCATAGGATACAACCGAGCCGGCAAAATCATCGACGAGCTCGAAGCCGCGGGCGTCGTCGGCCCGACACAGGGAGGGAAGCCAAGGGAAATCCTCATCAATCCTGATGGAACCTCCAAACCTTCGAAAGAGCTGTCGCGCGACTTCAGCCTTGAAGAAATAGAAGCCAAGCTGACCGAAGTGCCTATGCTGGCCCGAGGGTTCGCGCTGAAGCTGTATCGTGACGCTTTTGAGGACAAACAATACGTCAAGAATCTGATTGATGACGAACTTGACGACGAGCATCCGCTGCGGGAACTCATATGGAACCATATCGTAAAAGACCGATACAACCTTGATGCCTATGTGGAAACGATACTGCGCGGTCTGCCAGAAGAAGAGGCAGAGAAGGTTGCCGCCATACCTTCCTCAAAATAGCGAACCGAATCCCGGGAGGTAAAGCCGTTAATGTTTCCGGCCAATACTAAATCTCAAAATCACATTCAATGAAATCCCTCAAAATCACCACTACCGGATAGAAAAGCGTTGGAATATCGCCATTCCATCCACATCCTTGTCTGTCGTTTAAGCTTATCGCAATAGTCAATACTGAGCTTATCAAATTTAGCCTGATTGCTAACTTTCAAGGTCGTCATCTTGCATCCACAAAGGTCAAGAGAACTCAACTCAGGGCTTTTCGACAAATCGATAGTCGCAGCCTCGCCCGACCGACATTGTAAGCTTTTCAGACGTGGAAGCGCTGTCAAATCCAAAATCTCCCCCTTAAAATAATCGCAATCCAAGGATTCAAGATTCGGGCAACCTGAAAAGTCAAAACAATTCACATTGTGAAACCTCAGACCGACCAGCGACGGGCATTGACGCATCAGGACCGCCTCAACCTTCGTATCCCAAAGCACATCTACCATTTCAAGTAAAGAGCCCGTCGATTCGGAATAAATCTCAATTGAGTAGGGTACCGCGACACCTCTCTTGCAGAAATGGAATTCTGCGCGACACCATGTGTCATAATCCGGCTGTGCCGTCAGTACGACATCACGGCATCTATCGCATTTGACTACACACGACGCGCCTCGGCGAAGCTTGACCTCAAGCGCACCATGGTTGCCTTCAGTCCATTCAACGGTCTTGCCCGTGATGCTTATCAGATTATTCTCCATCGCCCCTCCCATCCTCGGGAAACTCATCAAGATATTCGCCCGTGACAATATCGCCGATCATATTGGCGCACATCTCCTCAAACCCCACTCCGGTGCTGAGCGCGAGACGCCCATCCTTGCCCCTTACGACATGGAACTCCTCATACTCATAGTAATCAAATTGGATATATAGACATACATACCCCTCACGCGGCATCAACTGCACACCCCATAAGAACAACTTCTCATCCCAGTCCCGGATGAAATCCTCAAACGCGGTGTAATGCCCCGCGATCTCGGAAAAGTGAGCATGACGTTTGCGCCGCCACTCGCGACATTCTTCCTCGGTCAACTTCGCTAATTCCATAACTGCTTAGGTTTTGGTTCATTCTACGCGAAGGTAGCCCCGGAGGTGTGTCAATGAGCGGTACACCACTCATAAAATATCAAAATTTTCGACACACATTCCGTTCTTTCACCCCTTTCAAATTATCTTTGCAAAAATACCCATTATGACGATACTGCATCTATCCGACACACACGGCTCCCACCGAAGATTAACGAACCTGCCCGGCGCCGACGTCATCGTCCACTCCGGCGATTTCACAATGACGGGAACCGAGCGGGAAGCCCTCGACTTCCTCAACTGGTTTTGCGACCTTCCGCACGCCCATAAAATCTTCATATGCGGCAACCATGACGACTGCCTCTACGGCGCGGACATCGACGGCCTCGACCCAAACACGCATTACCTTTGCAACTCCGGCGTAGAGATCTACGGCGTGAAATTCTATGGCATCCCGATGTTCATGGCCGACTGCGTCACCGACCGCCAACAACGCAACATCGCCCAAATCCCCGCCGGCACCGACATACTCATAACCCACACTCCCCCCTACGGCATCCTCGACTT
The DNA here is from genome assembly GCA_023663385.1 of Alistipes timonensis. Lineage (GTDB taxonomy): Bacteria > Bacteroidota > Bacteroidia > Bacteroidales > Muribaculaceae > UBA7173. The sequence continues at coordinate 31,090 of JAMPHO010000015.1, forward strand.
CGACGACGACATCAACTACGGCGACGAGCAACTGCTCGCCAAAGTCATGGAAATCCGCCCCCGCCTCCACCTATTGAAGTGCACCCCAAAAGTTAGACACAAAACTTTTGGGGTGCCTTATGTACAGA
>JAMPHO010000016.1 GCA_023663385.1 Alistipes timonensis
CTCTCTCAATAACTGGATAATGTTTAACCAGTCCAGCTTTTTGGGGTCACTTCAGCCCGCGGGGGCGGTTGTTTTTGATATTTTTGCGTATATTCGCGGTATCAAACTATCCCGACATGACTCGATTCAAGTATTTTATCATGGCCGCGGCGTTAACGCTCGGCGTGTTACCCTCAGCAGCGCAGACTATGCGCGAAACCTCGCGCCCCGACGGCCGCTCGCTAAGCACCCGCGGCACGGTTGAAAGATATTTCGCCGACAAGGCTCCGAAGCTGCAGTTCGACACCGCGATGACCCCCGAAGCGTTCCCTGCCTGGCGAGGGGAGATGGGGGAGGCCATGGCGCGGCTGATGCGCCATCCCGAGGCGCAGTCGGCTCCCCCGGTAAAAGTCGGCGAGGCGCGCCGCCCCGGCTACACGGTTGAGAAGTGGGAGTCGTATCCGCTCCCCGGCAGCGTGGTCCCCTTCCTGGTGATGATACCAGACAACGCCGACGTCGCCCGCCCGGCGGCACTCTGCATCCCCGGCTTCGGCCAGACCAAGGAGCTGCTCGCCGGAGAGGTGCCGGGCAACTTCTCGCTCGCCGGAGAGCGCGACTCGGTGTTCCGTCCCGCCGCGATGGGTCGCAAATACGTTGAGGAGGGCCTGGTGGCCGTGGTGGTCGACAACCCTTCGTTCGGCGAGCTCGCCGACAACCGCAAGGCCGACTTCCTTGACTCCTCGCGCTTTCTCCTTGAAGCCGGATGGAGCTACTTGGGGCTTACCTCATGGCAGGATAAGGTGGTGCTCGACTGGATGAAGACCCGCCCGGAAATCGACCCGCGGCGCATCATAGTAAGCGGGTTCTCGCTCGGCACCGAGCCCATGATGGTGCTCGGGCTCCTCGACGACTCCATTATGGCCTTCGTTTACAACGACTTCCTCTGCCGCACCCGCGAGCGCGCCCTTGTCATGAACAAGCCCAACAAGGACGGATTCCGCCCATTTCCCAACTCGATCGAGCACCTGATACCCGAGTTTCTCACCATTTTTGACTTCCCCGACATCGTGGCCGCACTCGCGCCCCGTCCCGTGATATGCACCGAGGGGGGCATGGACCGCGACTTCAACATAATAACTAAAGCCTACGCGACCGCCGGAGCGCCCGACAACTTCGAGTACCACCACTACGCCAAATTCGCCGATCCCGCCGACCGCCTCCCCCTCGACACCCTCCCCTCCGGCATCGACCGCGCCGAATTCTTCCGCCTGGCCAACGTCGACCCGCCCCACCACTACTTCAAGGCCGAGTGGGTCCTCCCCTGGCTCCACCGCCTCCTCCCCGACCTCCCTCCGCACCACGCCAACTAACCCCGCCTCGCCCCGCAGTCACCCCGCCATAAGCCGCCTGTTACGGCCTATGGCGGGGTGGCTGAAAAAAAGGGGAGTTGGTGTTGCCAATATGGCGAATTTGGAGTAACTTTACGGCGTGCCGCGGCTTATACGGCTCCAATCGACAAGCTATCTGATACCAATAACCCATAATCTCCATAACCAATTATGAAACATCTGTTAATCGCTATGCTCGCGGCTATGATGATTCCTTTCGCCGCATTCGGGAAAAAAGAGAAAAAGGGAGCCGACGACAACAAAGCGCCCCACAACTACAGGGTGGTCCTCAGCGATGGCTCGACCGTCGAGGGGATTCTCTCGAAGGACTGGGTGCGCTGGCCGGCCAAATCTGTAAACGTCGACTTCAAAATCAAAGCGCCCGATGGAACGGAAACCAAGATAACCGTCGAAGAAATCGACACAATCTACGACCTCACAAACGGCGACAAGTTCATCGCGGCCAACATCCCCGTGCCCAAAATCGGGAATACCGGGCGCGTTGTCAAATGGATCGCCAAGTGCGGCCCGAAATCCGAACACGGCGAGATTATCACCTATGTGGCCTGGTTCTCCTTCAGCAACGGAACCCGCTCCAACTGGGAACTGGCGCCCGTGCACTGTATGCGCTTCGATAACGACTCCGTGGCATACCCCTTCCAGTATCCCAACCAGAACGGCTCTTTCAACACCTCCGTTATGAAAAAGCACCTGAAAGAGATTCGCCCGGAGGCTGTTGAATACATCAACAAATATTTCAAGGATAACAAGAAGCTGAAGAAGCAGCTCCCCGACAATCCCGGGCTATTTCTCGAAGCCTACGAGCAATACCTCCGCGAGGCCGGGAAGTGAACGCGCGATTTCGCCGTTGCCGATAGGTTTATTCCCGGCGGTTGACTATCTTCGCGCCGATGAAGACTGAAATACCTATTAGCGCGGAGCGGATGCCCGTAGTAGCCGAGGCGATAAGAAAGGCGTGGCCAGTCAGCGACGCTTCACTGTCAAGACTGGCGGCATGCCTGAGTCCGCGTGTCTTTCCCAAGCGCCATCTGCTTGTGGCCGAAGGTGAAGCCGGCGGCTACGCGTATTTCATAGAGCGGGGCATGACCCGCAGCTATTGGATTGTCGATGGTCAGGAGATAACCACTTCCTTCTCCATCGACGGGGCCATCGTATTCAGTATGGACGAGCTTTACTACGGCGTCGCGAGCGAGGAGTATGTTGAAGCCGTCGAACCGATCAATGGCTTCGCGATAGCCGTCAGCGATTTGCGCCGACTCTTCGCCGAGGATATAGACCTGGCCAACTGGGGGCGGGTAATACACCAGAATGAGTACCGCCGGCTGCACCGCTCACATAAGGAACGGCTCACGCTCCCGGCGCGGGAGCGGTATGAAGAGTTCGCCCGCCAGTTTCCCGAAGTGTGTCTCCGGGCCCGCCTGGGCGACATTGCCTCCTACCTCGGCATCACCCCCTCCACTCTAAGCCGCATCCGCGCCACCCGCTGACGTTTTTTTGTCGGAGGGCAATTTTATTTCGGGGGGAATGGGGTAACTTCGCGGGAAATAACCCGAAAATTCAACGTAACAATGAGCGTTCCTGGTCCAACCGATACCGAAACCGCTAACCAGAACCTTGGGCGGGCTCCAAAACAAAACTATAACGAGGCGGCCAAGCCGCGCTACGACCTGCTCGACGGATTGCGAGGGGTGGCGGCGGTGCTCGTGATTCTTTACCATTTCGGCGAGGGGTTCGCCATGTCGCCGGTCGACCAGATGATGAACCACGGCTACCTGGCCGTTGATTTCTTCTTCGTGCTTTCGGGCTTCGTGATAGGCTACGCCTACGATGGCCGATGGAGCCGGGGACTCACGGCGGGGCGCTTCATGCTCCGCCGCGTGATACGCCTCCACCCCATGGTGGTTCTGAGCGTGCTGCTCGGTGCCGTGGCCTATCTGTTGCAGGGGAGCGTGAGGTGGGACGGCACCCCGATGCCGCTCATCCAGGTTCTTTGGGCGCTCGCCGCGGGGTTGTTGCTGATACCGCTTCTGCCGGGCGCCGGGGCCGACGTGCGGGGCAACGGCGAGATGTTCCCCCTCAACGGCCCGAGCTGGTCGCTATTCTTCGAATACATCGGCAGCATCCTGTACGCCGTGGCGCTGCATCGCCTCCCCAAGCGGTGGCTCGCCGCTGTAACCGCCGCGTCGGGTGTCGGGCTGGCCGCCATCGTGCTGGGCAACGCCTCGGGGGCCTACCACGCCGGAGTAGGGTGGAGCATGGAGGGGCTTGGCTTCCTCGGCGGCTTTCTCCGGCTCAGTTTCTCGTTTTCCGCCGGCCTTCTTATGTCGCGCTGTTTCCGCCGCAGGGAGGTAAGGGGGGCGTTCTGGATATGCTCGGCGGTGATAGTCGCGGTGCTGTCGTGCCCCTACATTACTACCGATGGGAATGTCTCGGCGCTCAACGGGCTGTATGACTGCGTTTGCACGCTGTTCGTCTTTCCCGCTATCGTGTATATTGGCGCGTGCGGCGTTACCACCGACCGCTTCTCAACGGGTACCTGCGAGTTTCTCGGACGATTATCCTATCCGGTCTACATAATCCATTACCCGGTGATGTATCTGTTTTACGTCTGGGTGTGGGCCAACGGAGTCGGCCTCCGGGAAGCGCTCCCGGTGTGCGCCGCGCTCTTCGCGGGCATCTTGCTTATGGCCTACATAGCTATGCGATATTACGACGAGCCCCTCCGACGGTATCTGTCGGAGAGGCTCAACCGCGGCTGAATGGCCGTAACGGTCTGGCCGCATCAATCTCCTATGGCCGAATATTCGGCATCGCCCACCGGCTCAAGCCACTCGGTCGACGCGTCGGAGCCCGGCACGGAGAAAGCCAGGTGCGAGAACCACGAGTCGGCAGCGGCGCCGTGCCAGTGCTTCACGTTGGCGGGTATATGAATCATGGTGCCGGGGAGAATCTCCACCGCGGGCTTACCCTCTTCCTGATACCAACCGCGGCCACCGACACCGACGAGCATCTGTCCGCCCCCTTTGGAGGCGTGGTGTATGTGCCAGTTGTTGCGGCATCCCGGCTCGAAAGTCACATTGGCGAAAGGCACCTGCTCCGACGAGATCTGCGCCAGGTAGCTCTGCCCGGTGAAATACTTGGCATAAGCGTCGTTTGGTTCTCCGACGGGGAAGAATATCGACCGCTGGTATTCGGCCTTGGCGTCAGCGCCCTCGACATCGTCGGCCCACACATCCTTGGCGAGCCGGAACGCCGCCCAAGCCTTGGGCCACCCGGCGTAGAACGCTATATGGGTGATGATTTCCGCGGCCTCCACCCGGGTTATGCCGTTCTTGCGGGCTTCCTGGAGGTGGAATGTCAGCGAGCTGTCGGTAATCCCCTGGGAGATAAGCGAGGTGATGGTCACCAGGCTGCGGTCGCGGAGCGAGAGGAGGTCGTTACGGCTCCACACCTCGCCGAAAAGCACGTCGTCGTTGAGGCGGGCGAACTCCGGCGCGAACTCGCCGAGCTGCTGCCGTCCGGCGGTCTGAATAATCTTTTGCTGTGCCATAATGTTAAATGCCATAATGAGGGCCGCGAGGGCCGTTATAATTTTTCGCATACGTTTAATAGCTGTTTTATACCGCGAAGTAACCACAAATTCCGCCACCGCCGTTTGCCACAATCCGATTTCTTCTTACCAAAACGCCATATGCCTTATTATCTTTCGCGCATAGTATGTCTTGGAAAACTCTCCGATTTTTCCGCAGCGGCAAATATGGCAGGTGGCTGTTAGAAATGACTTTGGCTATTTCAACAATTTCCTACCATTTTCATTGCTATCCAACACCCGCATTTGGTGAATGGCAATCTTATTCAATTTTATGAGCCGTTCACCTTGGGGCATCCCTTCTTGAATCAGCATAGCGTTGATTGTCTCCATATTGGAGAGACAAATCAAGGCATTCATGGAAGCATAATCACGAATGTTTCCTTTCAGTGTGGCATTGGCATCGCGCCACTGCTTAGCGGTCATTCCAAACATGGCCATATTAAGCACATCAGCCTCACTCGCATAAATAACACTGGCTTGTGCTCTTGTGATTTCGGGTGGTATAAGGTTCTCCTTTATGGCATCAGTGTGAATGCGATAATTGATTTTGGCGAGTTCTCGTTTTACCGACCATCCGATTTGCTTCTGCTCGTCCTCCTTTAGACGCTGAAACTCTTTTACGAGGTACAATTCGAATTCAACAGAAACCCAACTTGCGAACTTAAAAGCAATATCGCGTTGCGCGTATGTTCCTCCTTCACGCCCCAATTTATTTACAATGCCAATGGCTCCTGTGAGCTCTACCCAACGGCTCGGACTCATTGTGAACGAGTTTGATCCTGCCTCCCTTAAAATGGGGTCGAATTCGACCCCATTAAAATTGGGATTATTCAGTCGCTCCCAAAGGCCAAGATATTCAAGAGTATTTTTAACGCGCATCCAATTCTTGACGACGTCCTTCGGTTCTACAGGATTTTTCTGCCGTGCGATATCAGTAATGCAGATGTAATCAACTCCCTCTTTAGAGAGAGTTCTGATTGTTGTGTCCCTTACAATTAACTTGGCCATACTGATTGTTGATTTGGGTACAATGCGAATTTAGCAATTTATTCTGAGATAAACACTATCTTTGTCCCGATGGACCGCAATTGGCGCGAAATTAAACACAACTTGCGTTTTTAAGGCTGATTATGGCTAAATTCGCGGCTGACAAACCGACCGACACCTATGGAACGCGAAATAATCAAGCTCGACTCAATCGACTCATACAACAAGCTGTACGGACTGCCGACGCGTCACCCCTTAGTGGCCGTGGTGGACCTCAAGGAAGCGGCACACTACGCCAACCACGCCCGTTTCGACTACGGCGTCTACGCCCTGTTTCTCAAAAACGGCGTGTCGTGCTCAATCCGCTACGGGCGCAAGCAATACGATTACCAGGAGGGAACCGTCGTGAGCTTCTCGCCGGGGCAGAAGGTCGAGGTTGACATCCCCGAGGGGGAGGTGACCCACGATGTGCTGGGGCTCCTTTTCCACCCCGACCTGATTTACGGCACCTCGCTGGGGGATAAAATCGCCTCGTTCGGTTTTTTCGACTATTCGCAGATGGAGGCGCTCCACCTTTCCGACCGCGAGCGCGACATATTTCTCGACTGCCTTGACAAAATCAGGCGCGAGCTCGAACACCCTGTCGACTCCCATTCGGCGGCGGTGCTATCGGCCAACATTCAGCTACTGTTGGAGTACCTCGACCGCTTCTACGACCGCCAGTTCATCACCCGCCACAAGGTCAACTCCGAGATTGTGAAGCGCTTCGAGCGACTCCTCAAAGAATATTACGAAGGGGGCGAGCCCAGGGAAGCGATTCCCTCGGTGGCCGATTTCGCCTCGAAGGTCAATCTGTCGGCGGGCTATTTCAGCGATCTGGTAAAAAAGGAGACCGGCATGACTCCGAAAGCGCTCATAACGCGCCATATGATCGAGGTCGCCAAGCACCGCCTCGCCTCAGGCAACACCGACATCGGCATCATAGCCTACGACCTCGGATTCCAGTACCCGGCCCACTTCACCCGTATGTTCAAGCGCCTTACGGGCCAGAGCCCCACCGACTACCGTCGTATGGCCGAACTCAACTGACCGACCTTTTTTTGAACAAAAGCCCCCGGAGCGTGTTAAGTTTTTAATCACAAATGCTTACACGCCATGGCTAAAACCGTCAGCAAAAAAACCGGGAACAAAAGCGCCGAATATGTGCTCGGTACCACGAACTTCGTCGTGCTGGTACTATCCGTGCTGCTTATCGTATGGATTTCGATTGACACCTTCAAGCGGGTCAACTTCCTTGATAACCACGCCTATATGACCTTCCAGTTCTGGGTGTGCGTGGTGTTTGTGGCCGACTTCTTCATCGGCCTGGCCTACTCCGAGAACAAGGGGCGCTACTTCCGGCGCCGCATCTCCTTCCTGCTGCTGTCAATCCCATACCTCAACATTATCAACCTGATGGGTATCGACCTGGGGCACAACGCGCTCTACTTCGTGCGCTTCATCCCCCTGGCCCGCGGAGCCCTCGCCCTGTCGATTGTGATCAGTTACCTGTCGTCGAACGCCGTGACGAGCCTCTTCATCTCCTACCTGTCGATAATGATACTCGTGGGCTACTTCTGCTCGCTGATTTTCTACCAGCGCGAGGCTGGAGTCAACCCGCAAGTCAACTCCTACTGGACGGCGCTGTGGTGGTCGGCCATGAATATGTCGACCGTCGGTTGCGACATCTCCCCGGTCACCGCCTCGGGTAAAATTGTCGCCGTGATACTCCCCGTGTCGGGCATGATCATCTTCCCGCTCTTCACCGTCTACCTTACCGACTTCGTGACCCGCTCCATCAAGAAAGGGCGCCGCGAGAACGCCGACGATACCGACATCGTGGCCTGACCCGCCACACCCCGCCCCCCATTCGTTTTTCTTAAATTCCGAAACGAAACAAAAATAATCGGCCATTTGTTTCCATATATGTAACATCATTCGTATCTTTGCGACCTAAACAAGAACCTGAAAAGATGAAATTATATACACACGATGAAATGCTCGACCGCATCGTTGGCGAAAAAGGTACACCGCGCCGAGATGCGATGGAAGCCGAATTGCACTCTTTTCTAATCGGCGAAGCCATTAAACAGGCGAGAAAGGAGAAGAACCTCACACAAGAACAACTTGGCGAGCTTATGGGTGTTCAGAGAGCGCAGGTTTCAAGAATAGAAAGAGGTCACAACCTCACTGTAGGAACCATCGTCAGAGCCTTCAAGGCTATGGGTGTTCCCGCGGCGTTCTCTTTCGGTGGTGTGTCGCTATCGCTGTGCTGAACAGATTTCATCACTCCGCACGCGGCATTTATGGTGTTCAAACGCTTACTTAACGGATTGTTATCCCTGCTCAACGGGGCGGGGCAGGTAATGTTCCAGCAGAGCCCTCTCGCTGGGGCGCTCTTCCTGGCAGGTATCTTCTGGGGAGCCTTTGAGTGCGGCACGCCGCAGGTGGCCTTGGGAGCGGTGCTCGGGCTCGCTGCCTCCACGCTGGCCGGGGCGCTCGCATTCCGTCGCGGAGGCGCGGGCGATGGCGGACGGGGCTTATGGGGCTTCAACGGCATCCTGGTCGGATGCGCCCTCCCTACGTTCCTGGCCGACACCGCGGGTATGTGGGTAGCGCTCATTATCGGCGCCATGCTCACGCCGCTGGTCCGCGCCTCGCTCGATAGGCTGCTGAAGCCGCTCGGCATCGGTTCGCTAACATTCCCTTTCGTACTGCTCACATGGGTGCTCTTACTCTGCCTCGGCGCCTCCGGGGCGGTGCCACCCGCCGAGGCTGCGGCCTCCGCGGCACCAACGTGCGTAAGGCTTTCTGCGGCCACCCTCGCCGAAGGGTGGCTTAAAGGAATATCGCAGGTATTCCTCATAAATTCCAGCGTCACCGGCGCTCTGTTTCTCGCCGGACTCGCCGTGAGCGATTTCAAGGCGGCGCTGTGGTGCGCGGCGGGGTCCGCGATAGCCGTCGCCACCGCCGCGCTGTTCAACGGCGATCCCGGAGCGATAGCCGACGGCCTCTACGGGTTCAACCCAGCGCTGACGGGTATCGCCATCGGGTTGGTATTCACCATAGGTCGCCGCACCGCGTGGCCGGCCATAGCCGCGATACTCGCGACACTCCTCGTACAGGCCGCGGTCGGGGCTCTGGCGGCGCAGGCCGGACTGCCGACGCTCACCGCGCCCTTCTGCCTTACGACCTGGATATTCATAATCATAGCCCGGAGGCTGACCCGGGGAGGCTGACACCTTACCGAACTTTGGGGCGGCGGAGGTTGTTCTGATAGGTGAGAAAAGTAGTATATCACCGTCAGGAAAATGTCCGCATCCATCACAGCGAAACTAAGATTTGCTCTAACCGCATGTATCGTAGCCGCCATAGCACCTATGGCGGCCGCCCGCTGTGATGAATGCGACGACTGCGACCCAAGGGTGGCCATAAAGACAAACCTGGTCCACGACGCCCTACTCACCCCCGACCTCGGAGTCGAAGTCAGTCTGGCACGGCGATGGTCGCTCTCAGCCGAAGGCGTATGGGCCTGGTGGAGCAACGACAGCCGCCACCGCTATTGGCGCGTCTACGGCGGCTGGGCCGAGATGCGTTTCTGGCCCGGGGAGAAGTCGCGCCAAAGGGCGCTCACCGGGCACCACGTCGGCGTTTACGGCTCAATCCTTAGCTATGATTTCGAATTCGGCCGCGAGGGGTGGATGTCTCCCGGCCTCACCTATGGGGCCGGGGTAAGCTACGGCTACTCGATACGCGTGGCCGACCGCCTCAACATCGACTTCAGCGTCAGGGCGGGCTACTCGGGGGGCGACCTCGTGAAATACCGACCGCAGTGCGGCGAGTACTACTGCGTCAGCAGCGGTTTCCACCGCTATATCGGCATCACGGGCCTGGAGGTGACCCTCGTATGGTTCCCCGGAAGTGGAAAACATAACAAACCCGACTATCCGCTATGAGAAAGCCGGGAACCCACATAACGCTGCTTTTGACGCTGTTACTTACCGTGCTGTCGCTCGCCGGCTCGGCGTGCTCCCACAAGGATGTTGTGTGCCCGGTCGGCATAGAGCGGGCCATAAACGTGCGGTTCGAGTGGGACGAGTATCCCGAAGCCTCGCCTAAGGGTATGACGCTGATGTTCTACCCCATATCCCAGGGTGCCAAAATATGGCGCTTCGACATTGCCGGACGCGATGGCGGCGAGGTAACGCTCCCCGTTGGCACATACGCGATGCTCGCGTTCAATAACGACCTGCCGGGAGTGCGCGCCGACGACCTCGGCTCGTTCGACGGCGCCCTGGCCCACCTTAAAACCTCGTCGGGCGTGACCCGAGGGTGCGGCAACCTCTACGCCGCGACGGTCAAGCATCTCGAAATCACCCCCTGCGGCGTTTCGTACACCCTGCCGTCGGGCAAAGTCAAGGAATGCGGCAAAGGGCTGGTGCGTTGTTACCCGCGGCCACTCTGCTCCCGCTATACGGTGAGGGTGCTCGAAGTGCGCAATATCGAACTGCTCTGCGCCTCGCAGTCGCTTATCGACCGTATGGCGTCGTGCGTAAACCTGTCGAAAGGGCGCCCCGAACCGCTCGCCTGCTCGCTCGGGATCGAGATGGCCGCCGCTGACGAGATTCCCGCCCTCACCGGCTCGGCAACTTGTTTCGGGCCCGTGCCCGGAACCGGGAAACATATGCTCCGGCTCGACATCATCCGAACCGACGGGCAGCGGCTGAGCAAGGAATTCGACGTTACCGACCAGATTCGCACCGCACCAAATCCCCGCGACGTTGTTATAACAATACAGGAGATTGAAATACCCCCTGACTCCATACCGCCGGATCCCGGAGGGGATGGCTCCGACGTCGGCATAGTCGTCGGTATCGACGGATGGAACGTGGTGAATATCGACCTAACGACCTGACAGACCGACACGCACCCCATCTCTCTTACAAAAGAATTATATTTTTAACAACCAATGGATATGAATAAACACCCATTTTCAAAAGTCGCCCTGTTCGCTATCGCCACAGCCGCTCTCACCTCCTGTTCCGAAACCGACAGCCCGCGACAGCCTGAATCGGAATCGGGCAACGCGATCCGCTTCGCCGCAAACACGGAGTTCGCCTCGCGCGCCGGTGCCGATGTCACGACGAACAATCTCACCGAGTTCAACGTCTACGCCTATACGGGCGAGGGCGCTGACCAAGTGACGTTTATGGACAACGTCACAGTAACCAAAACCTCAGGTAATACCTGGACCTACTCGCCGCTGAAATACTGGCCTGCCGAGACGGTCGATTTCTACGCTTTCGCCCCCTCGACATGGGTCGGCTCCGACGGCCCGCTGAAACCTGTGAGCTACTCCAACCACGCCGGCGACAAGGACCTGATTTACGCCGTCAGCCCGGACCTCACCGGCAACGGCTCGCAGCCTAACGCACAGGTAGTGTTCAACTTCCGTCACGCGCTGGCTAAAGTCACGGTGCTTCTGAGCTCTACCAACACCGACCTCCGGGTAGAAGTGTCGAACGTGGCCCTGGCCAATCTCCGCGCCAAGGGCGATTTCACATTCCCCTCGGCATCGACCGCCGGAACCGCCACCGCTGAATCGACCGGCACCTGGAGCAACCTCTCCGACGTGTACCCCTACCTTCTCCATATGTCGCAGCGCCCCGACGAGGTAGTGACCCTTACCACCACCCCCGTCGACCTGAGCGAGACCGGCCTCGGAGGCCCGAAGTATCTGATTCCTCAGACCCTTACATGGCGCTCGATGGGAGCCGGACAGGACAACTACATGTCGCTGATGTGCTCGGTCTACGACGCCAAGTCAGGCGTGAAGCTCTGGCCTAACGCCAACACCCCTGAGGAGAACATCGTAGAGGGGAGCACCTTCGGCGACGGCTTACTGAAATTCCCCCTCTCCACCAGCCAGTTCTCGGAATGGAAGCCCGGCTACCACTACGTTTACAACCTCGTGGTCAATGCCAACTCCGAAATGGGCTCCATCGAGTTCGGCCAGCCCACCGTCGACACCTACATCGACGTGGAGACAACCTTCGAATAACCTTTGCCCCCACAAACCTCTCATAACGAGGCCGGGAATCCGAAACTCCGCTTATCGCGGGGCCGGATTCCCGGCCTTTCATTGTTCCGAGGCGAGGGGCGATTAGTCGGATTTTTCAATCAAACTGAGAGGCAAATCGGAGGCATTAGTTTCATTATGCTTGCATATTTGATTTTCTATAGCTATCTTTGCCACCCATATCTGTTCAACCACATCAAAACGACAAGGTCGGCATCGCCAGTCTGCCGACATATTATCAACCATTTACCACATGCTTATGAAGCAAGCCCTACTCCTTACCGCGGCCGCCGCGCTGGCGCTGTCAGCATCCGCCGCGATTCCGTTTGAAAAAGGGAAAAACGCCCCCGCCCGCCGCGCGAGGGTAGCGATGACCGCCCCGAGCCGCGCCGCCGAGTCGCAGCTGCTGCTCGACGAGAAGTTCGACAAGTTCACCGACGGCACCGAATCGGCGCCCGCGGCCGACGAGATTTTCGAAAACGGCTACCATATCCCCGACAGCTACACAGCCCAGCCCGGATGGACCGGTCGCGGCGTGCACCCCGCCGGAGGGTGCGTGGCGCTATACGGCTACTCCTACTACGACGAGTACTACGAGGAGACCATCAACCGCAAGGGATACATCACCACTCCGAAATTCATGCTCTCAGGCACAGCCACCTTCACCTTCCGCGCCAAGGCCCTCGACGCATCCGGCGCCTCGCTATGGGTGGCCGTGTGCGACGATGACTACGGCCCCGGTTCCGACTCCGAGGACTACGCGCTCACCGACCAGTGGCAGGAGTTCACCCTGGTGGCCACCGAGGCATCGCTCGATATGCCCTCCTACATCCAGTGTACCGCCGAGCAGGGCGTTGTGCTCATCGACGACGTGCGCCTCGAATTCCGCAACGACCGCCTCGCCACCCCCTACGCGCTCCCGGCCATCAACAAATCGGCCACCGAGTTCGAAGCCTGCTGGGAGGAGGTGCCCGGAGCCGCCGCGTACCGCCTGAACGTGCTCTGCTATGAGAAGTCGGCCAACCCCGTTTCGGGCGAAGTGTTCCAGAACTTCGACGGCATCAACGTCAACGCCGACGGCACCACCATTGACGCCGCCAACCCCGGGTATCCCGCCGGATGGACCTTCGACCTCGCCGCCGGAACGCAGCAGGTTGCCACCGATGCCGGTAACTACAACTCACCCTCCGTGGCAATCAAATTCGACGCCGAAGGTGATATGATTGAGACCGAGACCATCCCATACCCCGTCGACGGGCTGGAATTCTGGGTGAAAGCCTCGCAGACCCAGGACAACGAGTATGATATGTCGCTCCTCCGCGTTGAGCTCTTCCACTCCACCACGGGCAACTGGGAACCCATAGCCCACATCCCCTATTACTACCTCCCCGATCCCTCGGGCTGCGTATACTCGTTCCCCAAGGAGTCGCTCGGCAGCGACGTTACCAAGGTGAGGCTCGTGATGATTCAGCGCGGCCTGGTTGATTTCTTCATCGACGACCTGCGCATACACTACACTGAGGGTGGCACCACCTCGTTCCTCATCAAGGACCGCGACCTGACCACCACCAAGCACACCGTGAGCGACATCAACCCCGTAAACGAATACTCCTACTACGTTCAGGCCGTAAACGGCGACATCATCTCCTCGCCGAGCTACGTCGTATGGGTCGACGGCATCGTGGGCCTGAAGGTTGAGACCGAGGAGGTGACCGACGCCACCCCGACCTCGTTCACCGCCTCATGGAAGCAGCTCGGCCACGCCACCGACTACAAGGTAGAGACCTTCCGTGTATTCACCCCCGCGGCCGACTCCAAGGACGTGGTTGTGCTCGAAGAATCGTTCGACGGCATCAACGAAGGCACCATCGACAACCCCGGCTACGACTGGGTTTCTCCCTTCGACTTTGGCGCGAAGGGTTGGACTGCCACCGCATGGGGCGCCACCCAGCCCCGATGGGCGTCCGGAATGGCCGGTACCGGCGGCACAAGCTACATCGGCCAGGCCGGCCTGGTGTACACACCCGGCCTCGACCTCTCCTGCCACACCGAGGGGGGCATCAAGGTTGAAGCCACAGTGGTTACTACCGTCGGCTCCTTCGACTACACCGGCCAGGAGGAATCCGAGGGTATGTTCGCCCTGATTCTCCGCTCGCCGAGCGACACCCAGCCCATCGCCTCCGGCTTCATGGACACCCCGGTGGTAGGCTCCAACAGCGGCGTGATGCACATCAACAACATCCCCGCCGACGCCGACCTCTCGAACGTGATCATAGCCTTTATGAACAAGAGCGGCACGCAGTTCTTCGTTGACCACGCCAAAATCACCATGGACGTGGCCGCCGGCAAGACCCTGATGACCCCGCTGGCCGTTGCCAACACCCAGGAGACCTCGCTCAAGCTCGAAGGGCTCGACCCCGCGGCCGACCATGCTTTCGCCGTGACCGCCTCCGCGTCGCGCGACTATGTGCCTTACGTTTCCGACCCCTCCGACATCCGCGTCGTGAAGACCTCCGCTGGAGTCGACAACGTGGCCGCTGACGCCGACAACGCTCCCGCCGAGTACTTCAACCTCAATGGCATACGCGTCAACGCCGACGCCCTCACCCCCGGCCTCTACATCAAGCGCCAGGGCAACTCGGCCACCAAGATTATCGTGAAGTAACCCATCGCGGGTACATCCCATAACGTCAACCCCTTCATAAGTCGCTTTTCCGCGGCTTATGAAGGGGTTTGCTTATAGCTGTTTACGCGTTGGGCGGTAATCAGCCGTAGACCGTGAGCACCACCGACCGCGGTCCCCCGTGGTCGCGGAACTCGCAGAGGTATATACCCTGCCAGGTGCCCAAGTTGGGGCGCCCGGCAGTGACTGGGATGGTGAGCGACGCGCCCACGAGCGAGCACTTGGCGTGGGCCGGCATATCGTCGGCCCCCTCGAAGGTGTGCTCGTAGTAAGGCTCGTTCTCCGGCACCGCGTGGTCGAGGATTCGGGCCAGGTCGGTGCGCACGTCGGGGTCGGCGTTCTCGTTCACAGTGAGCCCGCACGACGTGTGCTTCACGAAAATATTTATCAGCCCCTCCCGCGGCATATCGGCGGGAAGGTGGCGGAAGATCTCGCCGGTGACCAGATGGCACCCCCTGCGCCTCGGTTCGAGGCGGAACTCAGTCTGACGTACCATGGTCCTTTCAGGAAACGCCGAGCAGTTCGATTTCAAACACTAAGGTGGAGCCGCCGGGGATGCCGGGCTGAGAGAAGCGTCCGTAGCCCTGCTCGGCGGGGATGTAGACCTCCCATTTGTCGCCCACGCGCATCTGCTGCATGGCTATGATCCAGCCGGGTATGAGGTCGCGCAGACGGAATGCCGGGGCCACTCCGCCGCGACTGCTGTCGAAGGTCTTGCCGTTGATGGTCTTCCCGACGTAGTGGGCCGTCACCACGCTGCCGCGGTTGGGCTGCGGGCCGTTACCGCTCCCTTTTTTAATCACTTTGTAGAGCACTCCCTTGTCGAGGGCCTTCACCCCCTCCTCGCGCGCCTTGGCCTCAAGCCACTCGCGGTTGCGCTGTATGTATTCAGGTTTCGCCATTGATGTTGGTCGGTTTGTTGTTCAGTGTGCCGCGAATTTAGCTAAAAAACGCGACAGGGGAGGTCGCCGTAACGCGGGAATTTGTTATCTTTGTGGGGCGGACTATCCGCCCTACATTTGACTACCCGATATTTTACCATAATCCTTAATGGACGATAAGAAACTGTTCCTTCTCGACGCGTACGCCCTGATCTACAGGGCCTACTACGCCCTCATACGCTCCCCAAGAATGACTTCCGCCGGGTTCAACTCGTCGGCGGTGTTCGGCTTCTGCAACACTCTCGACGAGGTGCTCCGCAAGGAAAATCCCTCGCACATAGCGGTTTGCTTCGACCCGAAGGGCGACACGTTCCGCCACGAGATGTACGCCGACTACAAGGCCAACCGCGAGGCGCAGCCGGAGGATATATCCCTCTCTGTGCCTATCATCAAGGAGATTGTGGAGGCTTACGACATACCAGTGTTCGAGGTGCCCGGCTTCGAGGCCGACGACGTGATCGGCACCCTGGCCGGAAAAGCAGCCGCGGAGGGGTTCACCGTGTATATGATGACCCCCGACAAGGATTACGGCCAGCTCGTCACCGACCGCGTGCTTATGTACCGCCCGTCGCTCAAAGGGCAGGGGTTCGAAATCCGCGGGCCCGAGGAGGTCTGCGCCAAATACGGCATAACATCCCCCTCGCAGGTGATCGACCTGCTGGCCCTCGAAGGTGACACAGCCGACAACATCCCCGGATGCCCCGGCGTTGGGCCGAAAACCGCTGCCAAACTCATCAACCAGTTCGGTTCGGTGGAGAATATGCTCGACCATGCCGCGGAAATCAAAGGCGCGCTCGGGCAGAAAATAGCCGACAACGCCGACAATATACGCTTCTCGAAAGAGCTGGCGACGATTCGCACCGATGTGCCCCTGGAGGTCGATTTCGACAAGCTGCTCCGCGGCCCGGCCGACAACGACCGGCTCCGCGCTATTTTCACGCGCCTGGAGTTCAAGTCGTTCCTGGCGAAGCTCGGAGGGGGTGCCCCCTCGGCGCCGAAAGCCCCGAAGGCCGAACCCGCGAAACCTCTGGAAGAGCGCTCGTTGTTCGATTTCATCGACGGGGGCGACGGCGACTGCGCCACGGACTCCGACGGCTCTCCCGCCGCATCCCTCGCCACCTCAGGTGCCGACTACGCCGAATTGCGAGGCGAGGCCGAAATCGCGGCATTCGTGGCCGACGCGGCGCGTGCCTCCAAGGTCGGCATAGCGGTCTACGCTACCGGCCCGGAGGCGATGACCGCCACACTGCGCGGCATAGCCGTGGCCACAGCCGAAGGGAAGGCCCGCTTCATAGCGCTCCCCGCCGATGCCGACGCGAGGCGCGCGCTGCTGGAGCTGTTACGCCCGCTGCTGACCTCGACTGAGGCGACTCTTTGCTCGCCCGACATCAAGCGCGATATGGTGATACTGCGCCGCGAAGGGCTAACCATCACGGCCAAATATTTCGACACCTCGCTGGCCCACTATCTGCTCCAGCCCGAAATGCGCCACCGCCTGGCCGACATAGCTATGAACGTGCTTCACTACCAGACGGCTGACTTCGCCGACAGCTCCGCGGCCCGGAAGCCGTTCGCCCCGCACCCCGCGGGGGAGGAGGTGAGCCGCTCGTGCGAGCACGCCGACGTGTGCCTCCGCCTGGCCGACCCGCTCCGCTCGCTCCTTGAAGCCAACGGGCAGCTCGGTCTGCTCGACTCTGTGGAGCTCCCACTGGCGGCGGTGCTCGCCGATATGGAATGGACCGGCGTGCGCATCGACTCCGCCGAGCTCAACAACCTCTCCATAGCCCTCTCGGAGCAGCTCCGCGGCATCGAGGAGAAGGCATACGAGCTCGCCGGCGAGCGCTTCAACATCGGTTCCCCGATGCAGGTGGGGGAGGTGCTCTTCGGAAAACTCAAACTCGACCCGAAGGCCAAACGCACCAAAACCGGCTCGTACTCCACCACGGAGGAGATTCTCGAAAAGCACCGCTCGGCCCACCCCGTGGTGGGGCTTATACTCCAGGCCCGCTCACTGAAGAAACTCCTTGCAACCTACGTCAACGCCCTGCCAGAACTTGTGAACCCCGCTACCGGGAAGATTCATACCACGTTCAACCAGACCGTTACGGCAACCGGGCGCATCTCTTCGGCCAACCCCAACCTGCAGAACATACCCATACGCACCGACGACGGCCGCGAGGTGCGCCGCGCTTTCATAGCCGACGACGGGTGCCTGCTCCTATCGGCCGACTACTCGCAGATTGAGCTTCGACTCCTGGCCGACCTCTCCAACGACCCGGAACTCACCGAGGCGTTCAACTCCGGCCTCGACATTCACCGCTCAACCGCCGCGAAGCTCTACCATGTGCCCTACGAGGAGGTGACCGACTCGCAACGCCGCGCCGCCAAAACCGCCAATTTCGGCACCATCTACGGCATCTCGGCCTTCGGCCTCTCGGAGCGCCTCGGCATCAGCCGCGCGGAAGCGAAGCAACTGATCGATAACTATTTTGAAACCTACCCTCACATCAGGCAGTTCACCAGCGAATCGGTAGAGCGCGCCCGTAAGGACGGCTTCGTGAGCACCATTATGGGGCGCAAGCGCTACCTGCCCGACATCTCGTCGCGCAACGCGACCGTTCGCTCTTTCGCCGAACGAAACGCGGTCAACGCCCCCCTGCAAGGCTCAGCCGCCGACATCATCAAGGTAGCGATGATCAACATCCACGCCGAGATGGAGCGCCTCGGCCTCCGCTCGAAGATGATTCTGCAAGTCCACGACGAACTGATATTCAACGTAGTGCCCGACGAGCTCCCCCGGCTCCAGGAACTTGTGGAGCGCCTGATGGCCGGAGCCTTCACCGACGGCGCCGTGCGCCTCGAAGTATCGTCGGGCGTGGGTAAAAACTGGCTCGAAGCCCACTAAAAACTAATAAACCGAAACACCCTAAAACCATCATACCGTGGAACACCCCGAAAACAGCACAGAATATAGCGGACTCACCGTGAACGCCGGCGTGTCGCAGCCCCCAGTCGTCAACCCTTACCTCAAACCCCGCAAGCGCAAACCGCTCCCCACCTCCGGCGAACTCGTCGAGGGGATTCTCAAAGGAGACGTCACCACCCTGTCGCGAGCCGTCACCCTCGTCGAGAGCCTCGCCCCGGCCCATCAGGCCCTCGCCCGCGAGGTAATCGAGAAATGTCTGCCGCATTCGGGCAACTCCCGCCGAATCGGCATCACGGGCGTGCCCGGAGCCGGAAAGTCTACCTCCATCGACGTGTTCGGCCTCCATGTGCTCAAAAACGGGGGCAAGCTCGCCGTGCTCGCCATCGATCCCTCGTCGGAACGCTCCAAAGGGAGCATCCTCGGCGACAAGACCCGTATGGAGAAACTCTCCCAGCACCCCGGAGCGTTCATACGCCCCTCCCCCTCGGCGGGGTCCCTCGGCGGCGTGGCCCGCAAAACCCGCGAAACCATAATACTCTGCGAGGCCGCCGGTTACAATAACGTGTTCATTGAAACCGTAGGCGTCGGGCAGAGCGAGACCGCCGTACATTCGATGGCCGACTTCTTCCTCCTCATCCAGATAGCCGGCGCTGGCGACGAGCTCCAGGGCATCAAACGTGGCATTATGGAGATGGCCGACGGCATCGTCATCAACAAAGCCGACGGCGACAACATCGACCGCGCCCGCCTCGCGCAGGCCCAGTACCGCTCGGCGCTCCACCTCTTCCCAACTCCCCCTTCCGGCTGGACACCCGAAGTGCTCACCTACTCAGGCTACTACGAGCTCGGCATCGAGGAAATCTGGGACATGATCGACCGCTACTTCAAATTCGTCGAAGCCAACGGCTACTTCGAGCGCCGCCGCCGCGAGCAGGCCCGCTATTGGATGTACGAGACCATTGACTCCGAACTTCGCCGCCGCTTCTACGACGACCCCGAGCGCGCCGCCCGCATCGCCCAGGCCGAGCGCCTCGTCCTCTCCAACCGCCTCTCCCCCTTCTCCGCCGCCACCCAGCTCCTCTCCGACTAACCCCCAAACATTACGCCTAAATGTACAACATACCTCCACTTCCGCCACCCAAGAAGCCATCGTCAGTCATCTCCTGGCTGGGTTTCGGCATATCCCTCGGAACCCTCCTGATGATCATACTATTCGGGATTCTTGATAGCGCGTCCTATGACTATGCGTTCATTATGCTTTCTTTACTTCTCGCTATGTCGGTCGGACTTCTCGGCTTGATATTCTCGATAATAGGCATATTCATCGCTATAAAGAAAGATACTCCTCGATGGATGAGCGTGTGCGGTATCATATTTTGCTGCCTCTATCTTCCTGCGATGATTTTAGCCCCAATTCTTAGCTCCACAAAGAAAAGCAAGCTCCCGCAAGAGACGGAATGCGCGGTCGAAGAGCCAACCTCCACGCTTTCCGCGTCCCCAACGCCTTCCACCATCAAAACACCAAACTTCACACCCTATAAACTAATTAAACATTAACTACCTTTTTTCGACACTCATCCACCCTCCTTCATAAATATAGCCCACAACCAAGGACCACCACTTTCATGAGACTCCACTTCCAATTGCCCCCCTCCCGAGGTCTCCGACCTCGGGCGTCTGTGCCCCCATTCCGCACCTTACACAAACCTACGTATTACACAACAGCAACGCATAACACAACAGCAAAGCATAACACAACACCAACACATTACACAACACTAACGCATAACATTAGCGCTTTCGCAACGTTTCCACTACACCACTTCTACAACCCAACATAACGCCATGCTCCCCTTATGGCGGGGTGACTGTGTAGGGGCGGGATGGGTTTAGCGGGGGCCGAGGGTGAGGATCGAGGGGGTGAGGAGGTGGTTGGCGGCGGCGAGGAGGTCGGCGGGGGTGAGGGCCTCGATGCGGGCGGCGCGCTGGCGCGGGGTGGCCACGGAGCCGAAATATAGCATCGAACGGGCCGCGGAGAGTATGTTCTGCTCCGAGCTGTCGCCGCTTACGAGCAGCTGGCCGAGGTATTGCTTCTTGGCGGCGGCCAGTGCGCGGGGCGTCATAGGTTCGCGGGCCATACGCCGCGTTTCGGCCAGCACGAGGTCGCGGCAACGGGCGTTGTCGTCGGGGTCGCAGCCATAATACACGGCGAAGAGGCCGCAGTCGGTCATAAGGTTGGCCGACGCTTCGACGGAGTAAACCAGCCCGCGGCGCTCGCGGAGCGCCACGTTGAGGCGGGAATTCATGCCCGGGCCTCCGAGGATGTTGGAAACCAGGCCCAAGGCGTGGCGTTCGGGGGAGTATAGCGAGGGGATTGCCGCGCCTATCACGGTGTGGCTCTGGTGTGAATCGATCTCCTTTAGTTCGCGGAACGGGGGGAGCGGCGCGGGGGCTAAGCGGTCCACCTGCGATCCCTCGGCGGGGTATCCTCCGAAATAGCGTTCGACCATGGCGGCGACTTTGGCCGGGTTGGAGGGGCCGAAGTAAAAGGCTACCGTTCGGGGTGCCGAGTAGCATCCGGCGAGCCATCCGCGGCACGCTTCGGGGGTGAATTTCCGAAGGTTGTCAGCGGGGCCGAGTATGTTGTGGCCCAGTTGCGAGCCTTGGAAAAAGAGGTCTTCGAAATCGTCGAATACGGCGTCTGCGGGTGAGTCGAGGTAGGAGTCAATCTCGTCGCTCACCACCTCGCGCTCCTTTTCGAGTTCGCGCTCGGGAAAGCGCGAGTTGGTCGCGAGGTCGGCAACGAGCTCCACGGCCCGGCTGAGGTTGCCGCGTGGAAACACGGTGTAAATCGCCGTCTCCTCCTTGGTGGTGTACGCGTTGAGGTCGCCACCGACCGCCTCCATGCGCCCGTTGATGTGGCAGGCGCGGCGATGGGTGGTGCCCTTGAACACAGTGTGCTCTACGAAATGGGCCAACCCATAGAGGCCGGGAGCCTCGTCGCGGCTCCCGGCTTTTACCATTATTCCGAAATATTCCACCGCTCCCGGCGCCTGGATGGCGGCGAAGCCCATCCCGTCGCGGAGTGTGATGGTGGTGACCTGTGGTTCTCTCATAAATGAGTGTCAGCGGTCGGCGGTGTCAGGCTCGCGCCATTTTCCGTCGGCCTTGATGATTTCGATCAGGCGCCCAACTGCCTGGTCGGACGGGAGGTTCTTTTCGACGCATTCCTTACCGCGGTAGAGGCTGATTTTGCCGGCCGCGGCGCCGACATAGCCGTAGTCGGCGTCTGCCATCTCGCCGGGCCCGTTCACCACGCAACCCATCACGGCTATCTTCAAGCCTTTGAGGTGGGAGGTGGCCTCTTTGACGCGTTTCACGGTCTGCTGGAGGTCGAAAAGGGTGCGGCCGCAGCCGGGGCACGACACGAACTCGGTCTTGCTTATGCGACGGCGGGTAGCCTGTAGAATCGACAGCGACAGGCGGCGAAGCTCCTCGGGGGAGAGCGCGTCCGACACGATTTCCATGCCGTCGATCAGTCCGTTGAGCAGCAGAGCGCCGAAGTCGGCCGAAGCGCGGAGCACTACCTGGTCGGCCGAGGCTCCCGAATAGTCGATGCGGGCTATTACCGGGCGGCGGTCACCCTCGGCGGTCATGCGGTGCACGCGGGCCGAGAGGTCGCCAAGCGGGTTGGGGTGCGAGGTGGAAAGCACGGCGACACCCTCGGCGGGAATCTCGTCGAGACCGACCACCACGGGCACGTTGTCGCCACCGACGGCGCCCACCGGGTCGGTCTGTCGCCGTTCGGGTCGGAGCGGGTTGTAGCCCGGAGCGTGTTCACCCTCGATCGCGGGGGCGTCAGCGCGGGAGGCTATGTAGGCGGCCAGTTCGCGGGCCACCGGCACCTCGGCCTCGGGCTCCTCGCTGAGCGATACGCGTATGGTGTCGCCGATACCCTCGGCGAGCAGGGTGCCTATGCCGGCGGCCGAGCGCACGCGGCCGTCCTCGCCGTCGCCAGCCTCGGTAACCCCGAGGTGGAGCGGGAAGGCCATTCCC
This sequence comes from Alistipes timonensis, assembly GCA_023663385.1. Classification (GTDB taxonomy): domain Bacteria; phylum Bacteroidota; class Bacteroidia; order Bacteroidales; family Muribaculaceae; genus UBA7173. The sequence continues at coordinate 22,692 of JAMPHO010000016.1, forward strand.
TCGCGCTCCATGGCGCTCACAAGGAGGCGGACCGTCTCAACCATCACCACAGTGTTGGATGCCTTTATGGAAATCACTATGTCGGTGAAATTCTCACCGACGGCCACGCGGAGGAACTCCAAGGCGCTCTCCACCATGCCCGCGGGGGTGTCGCCGTAGCGGCTCATGATGCGGTCGGAGAGGGAACCATGGTTGACGCCTATGCGGATGGCGGCGCCGTGCTCGCGGCACACGCGCAGGAAGGGGACGAACGTGTCGGCTATCTTCTTGAGTTCGAGGGCGTACTCCTCGTCGGTGTATTCGAGTTTCACGAACGTGCGCCCCGGATCGACGAAGTTGCCGGGGTTGATGCGCACCTTGTCGACCTCCTCGGCGGCGGCGAACGCCGCCTTGGGGTTGAAGTGGATGTCGGCTACCAGGGGTATGTCGCACCCCATGGCGCGGAGCTTGCGGCGGATTTCGCCCATGTTGCGGGCCTCGCGCACCCCCTGGGCGGTGAGGCGGTCAATGTCGGCTCCGGCGGCGGCGATGCGCGCCGCCTGGGCGACGGAACCCTCGGTGTCCATTGTCGATGTGTTGTTCATCGACTGGACGCGCACGGGGTAGTCGCTGCCGATTTTCACGTTGCCGACGGTGGTTGTGGAGGTTTTTCTCCGGCGATAGTCGAAAACGCTCATCAGAAAGTGGCTTCGGGGTCGGAAACTTTGTATTCGTAGTCGATGCGGTCGAGCTCGGCGTTGGCCTTTACGATTTTCTGGCGCAGGGTCGACACCCAGCCGTCGTAGCGGGCGGCCAGCTTGCCGTCGGCCAGTGCGAGAATGCGCACGGCGAGCACGGCGGCGTTCATCGCGCCGTCGATGGCGGTGGTGGCCACGGGTATGCCCGGAGGCATCTGCGCGATCGAGAGGAGGGCGTCGCGGCCCTGGAGGGTGGCCGAGAGGGGCACGCCGATCACGGGGAGGGGGGTGAGGGCCGAAATCACTCCGGGGAGTGCGGCGGCCATGCCGGCGCCGGCGATGATGACCTTCACACCGCGGCCTTTGGCTCCGCGGGCGAAGTCGGCCACCTCTTCGGGTGTGCGGTGGGCCGAGAGGGCGAGCATTTCAAAGGGTACCGCCATATTGTTGAGGAAGTCGGCGGCTTTTTTCATCACTGGCAGGTCGGAGGTGCTGCCCATTATGATGCTGACGATGGGTGTCATAGCTATAGGTTGTTACGGGTTGAGGTTCAGTTGGATGTGAAGAGGGGGGCGAGCCACCAGGCGGCGGCGAAGATGCACGCGAAGCCGTTGAGGAATCCGGCGGCCACCTGCCCTAAGGTGTGTCGCCGCAGGATCAGGCGGGCGGTGCACACCATGCCCGAGAGTATGATGGCGGCGATGAATTCGTATTCGAGATCAGCGACGCTGTTGCCGCTGAACATCAGGAAGAACACAACGGCGGTGATGCCCCCCATGCCGGTCGCGTGGCCCGAGATTTTCCACCTGCTGTTGATTAAGGTGAGCACCACCAGCGACAACGCGCCCCCGATGAGGAACATCGACAGCCACATCGGGGCGTTGACGAAGCGGGTGTAAATCGCTGTGCCGACGTAGCACGCCGTGGTGATCAGGTAGGGCACAGTGCGCTCCTCGCGGTTGTTGAGACCAGGATCCTTGACGGCTCCGAGGCGGTTGAGCAGAAAGATGCATATCACGGGTATGGCGCAAGTGGCGGCGAAGGTGACCGCCGTCACTATGATCCGGGCTCGCAGCGGGCTGAAGCAGAGATAGGAGAGAAGCATGGCCAGGGCCACGCCGTAGGTCGCCGTCAGCATCGGGGAGAAGAGCACTGACAGGAAGCGCGAGAAACCGGTTAGAAACTTCATTTTATGTATGCGGGTGTTTTTAGTTGTTGAATGCGGGATGGGTGTAGGGGTGGTCAGGTTGTTTTGCGCAGCCGGGCCACCGGGAATCCGAGGCGTTCGCGGTATTTGGCCACCGTGCGGCGGGCGATGTCGAGCCCCCGGTCGCGCAGCAGCGCGGTGAGCTGCTCGTCGCTCAGCGGGCGGGCCTTGTCCTCAGCCTCGATTAGTTCGGTGAGGAAGGCCGAGATGCGGGGCGACGTGGTCGCGTCGTCGTTCTCCTTAGACCGCTCGTTAAAGAGGGCTTTCAGGGGGTAGAGTCCGCGGGGGGTCGCCACATATTTGCCCTGCGTGGCACGGGAAATCACCGAAAGGTCGTATCCGGTGAGTTCGGCGATGTCGCGGAGCACCATCGGGCGCAGCCGCGCCGGGTCGTCGGAGAGAAAGAAGTCGCGTTGCAGCCCCATGATGGCGGCCATTACGCGGTATAGCGCTTCCTGGCGCATTGAGATGAGCCTGATGAACCCCTGGGCGTCGTCGCGGCGGCTTTTTATGAAGAGCCTCGCGGCGGCGGTTTCCCTCGGCGAAGCCGGGGGAAGGGGGGTGTCCTCGGCGAAAGTGCGGGCTATCGAAAGCTCGGGTATTCGGTTGAGGAGGGTCAGGGTGAGCGTGCCGTCGGGCTCCGGCTCCACCAGGAAGTCGGGGGAGATGTGGCGCGAGCGGTCGTCGAGCGGCGAGGATGCGAGCATCGCCCCCGGCTTGGGGTTCAGCCGCGCGATCAGGGCGAGAGCGTCGTCGAGATCGCCGCGGGTGATACCTAAGGCGGAAGCGATTTTGTCGAAGTGTCGTTTGGAGAAGAGGTCGAAATAGTCGCGGAGCACCTCGCGGGCCGTGAGCTGCTCGGTGGAGCGCGGCAGGCGGTCAATCTGGAGCAGCAGACAGTCGCGGAGGTCGGTGGCGCCTATTCCGGCGGGGTCGAGGGAGCGGGTGAGGTCCCACACGCGTTTCACGGTAGCCGCTGGAATGTCGATACCCTCGGCCATGAGTATGTCGTCGGCTATGGCCCGCGGGTCGCGGGTGAGGTAACCGTTATCGTCGAGGTTCCCTATGATATGGCTGGCGGCCACCCGCTCCGAGTCGGTGAGTTCGAGTTGCTGGTCGACCTGCCTCATAAGAGACTCGTAGAGAGTCTCGCCGTAGGCGTCGGGCGACACCGAGGGGTCGGGGAGCTGGAGGTCGGCCCTCCCCCGGAACGGGTTGCCGGGGAGGTAGTTGTCGGGCACGTCGTCGTCGGAGGCGAAGTCGGCCCGGCTCAGCTGCTCCGGGGTCTCGGAGAATTTGGAACCGTCCTCGGTGAGGGGTTCGGCGGCGTGTTCGGCGGGATCGGAGGCTTCGAGCGCGGGCATGTCCTCGACAGCCCGGCGCACCTCTTCCTCGATCTCAGGCCCGTTCATCTCCAGCAGGCGCACGAACTGCACCTGCTGGGGAGTGAGCTTCTGCCGAAGCCCCTGGGTCTGGCTTAGACGCTGCGTTGCCATAGGAGGGTGGTGTCAGACGGGGTTATTTGCCCATTTCGACGGTCATTTTGCGCAGAGTCTCGCTGTCGATGGCGATGGCGCTCGTTGTGTCGACCGTCACGTCGAAGGCTCCGCCGCAGGTGAAGGTGCCCGCGAGGGTGCGGCAGGGGTTGAGCAGGAGCTTGAAGTCCGTCACGGCGTAGGTCGAGTTGGGGATGTTGTTGTTCTCCGGCTCGAACTTTTCGGGCACGTCGATGCTCAGGCCGTTGTCGTTGACGGTGAAGGGGTGCGAGAGGAAGTTCATATCCATCGTTCGGGGCATCTTGTCGGCGAACTTGGCCTCATAGAGGAGCACTTTGGCTTTCTGTGTCTTCTGGTCGAGAATGAGGAAGTACACTGCCTTTTCCCATTCGAAGGACTCCATGCCGGGGCGGGAGGAGGCCACGGTGGTCTTGCCCATGAAGGCGTTGAACTTCATGACGGCGCGGATTTTGTGGGCGTTGTCGAGGGTGTACTCGACGCGCACGATCTCAGGGGCGCGGCCCGAGGAGAAGATGTAGGCGTTGAAGCCGGTGATTTCGTGGGAGGCGCCGTTCTCGTCCTTTACTACAAGCTGGGAGTTGTTGGAGATGGTCCAGGCGTTGTCCTTGGGGTCGATTGTGAGAGCGAGGCCGGAAATGGTGAAGCTGGCGGTCTTACCCTCGGCGTAGGTGAGTTTCTCTACCTTGAGGCTCGCGTTGAAGGTCGAGGTGTTGATGTCGAAGCTGTAGGTGGGGGCTTCGAAAACGGACCACTCGCCTGTGGAGAGGTCTTTGGCGGTGGTGAACGACACGTTGGGGTTCAGCACCAGCTTGATGTTGGGGTCGAAGTCGGGATTGTCGTTCGAGTCGCAGGCGGTCGCGCCGGCAAGAAGGATGAGGGCGGCGGCGAAGGTCTTGAAAATTTTCATTCTTTGTGTTGGTTCTAATTGAATTCTAAGTTCCAGCGAGCGGTAAGCCCGAAACTCGTCCGGGGGCCGCGCTGCAGGAACGCGTTCTTGATAGAAACGAAATAAAAAGTATCATATTGCGCGGCGGTGAGGTTGTCGGCCCATAATTCCGCCGAGAAATTGCCGAACTCGGCTGTGGCCGAGGCGGCGAGGGTGCAGTAGAAGGGCTGGCTGACGGTGTTGGCCTCGTCCCACCATATACGCCCCACGCCCCTGGCGTTGGCCTGGATGGTGAGCCCGGTGAGCGCCGAGCCGCTGAACGAGCGGCTCCAGGTCGCGCCGGCGAAGAGGGTGTTGGCCGGGGCGTAGGGCAAGCGCTTGCCCGAATAGTCATCCTTGCCGTCGTCGTAGCGGATGAAGCGGGCGTCGGTGTGGCCGTACGATGCCCGGAATTCCCAGTCGGAGGCGGGACGCCAGGTCGCGGCCACTTCGGCGCCGCGCGAGCGCGAGCGCCCGGCGTTGGTCATCATGCGCCCGGTGGAGTCACCCTCGGGAAACACGGTGAGCTGCTGGTCGGCGCACTCGATCCAGAAGAGCGCCGCCTCGGCCCGGAGCTTCCCCCCGAGGAGGTCGAGGTGGGCGCCGGCCTCGAAGGTCCAGCTTTTCTCGGGGTCGTAGCCGATGGTCTCGGCAATGTCGTAGTCGGGGTTGATGCCGGTGAAGGACATCACGTCCTGTTGGAGCACGTTGGAGAACATCTGTGTGTTGTAGCCCCCTGCCTTGTACCCCTTGGTGGCCGAGGCGTAGAGGTTTCCGGCGTTGGCCGGGAGTGTGTAGCTCACCGAGAATTTCGGCAGCAGTTGGAAGAAGTCCTTTGAGAGGTTGCCCCGCTTGTCGATCACCACCGGCACATGGCGGTAGGGCTCCCCGTTGTGGTAGTAGGTGAACGATGAGTTGCAGTGGCTGTGGTAGTCGAGTTCGGCACGCTCCCAGTCGAACCGCAGCCCGAGTGTGAGGTTCCAGCTCCCGAGCGTCAGTGAGCTTTCGTGGTAGGCCGACGCACCATAGGAGGGGAGAATGAAGTCGCTCCCCAGGAGGAATGAGCGCTCGTCCCACCGCAGGGGGTATGCCGGGTTGGCCTCCGTGGGCTTGGCTTCGAGCAGATGGGTGAGTCCGTAGTCGCCGAAAGTCACCGGGGCGCGCATCTTCCCCCTCTTGCCGAAGGCGAACACGCCGCCGAGCCAGTTGTAGCTCCCCGCCGAGCCGCGGGCCACGAAGTCGGCCGTCACGCCCCACTCCTTGCGGGCCTGGGTAAGGGTGAAGTAGTCAACCGGGAGGAAATCCTGGTCGAGGGTCATATCGTCGTCGATATACTGGAAACTGATAATCGACGAGAAATCTATCCCGCGGAAGCGGTGCTTCACGGTGAGGCCGTCGGTGAACGAGGTGCGGCGGTAGTAGCAGGTGTCGTTGTAGGCCACGCGTCCCGTGGCGACCGACTGGTATGGGTAGCCGTTCTGGTGTGCGATGGAGAAGGTGGCGGCGTTCTCCACCATCACGTTCTCAGCCGGGCGCCAGGCGGTTTTCCATCGGGCCGACCATTGGCGCTCCCTCCCCACCGGGGTGTTGTTGTACTCGTTGCGGTAGAAGCCGTCGGTGCCCCCGGCCATGAGGTTGAGCCCCATGCCGAGGCCGTCGGCTAGGCGCCCGTAGACCGATGCCGACGCCTTGTAGGCGTTGCGGTTGCCGTAGGTGGCCCGCACCCTCACCCCCTCCCACGACAGCGGCGATAGGGTGTACACGTTTACCAGGCCCCCCATTGTGTTGCGGCCGTAGAGAATGTTCTGCGGGCCGCGGAGCACCTCTATGCGGGCAATGTCGGTGAGGTCGAAGTCGAAATTATCCTTGTTGAGCATCGGCACGTTGTCGATGTTCAGCCCGACCACGGGCTGGTCGATGCGCGCGCCGAGCCCGCGGACGTAGACCGTCGAAGTCATCCTGGAGCCGTAGGCCGGGATGTAGAAGTTGGGGGCGATTTCGCTGGCTTGCTTGATGTTGGCTATGTCGAGGCGCTGGATGGCGCTCTCCCCGAGGGTGGTTATCGCCTCGTCGCGGTTGGCGAGGGCGCCCCCCTTGATGCCGGTAACCGACACTTCGCGGAGGGTCAGCACCGTGTCGGCCGCGGCACGCGGCGCGCAGGGCTCGGCCTGCGCGTGC
>JAMPHO010000017.1 GCA_023663385.1 Alistipes timonensis
CCGGTACAGCAGGGTGAGCAACACCTTGAACTCATACTCCTCAAACCCGCCGTGCTCGGCGAGGTGGCGGCAGTGGCCGCCGAGGAGTTTCCCGCGCTGCGCCTCTCGGCCAAAATACGCCTCGGCATGGAGCGCCCCGACGAGTGGCGCGGCATAATCGACATCCTCAACGCGATGCCCCTCGAACGGGTGGCGGTGCATCCCCGAGTGGCCCGGCAGCAGTATGGCGGCGAGCTGCATATGGCTGAGTTTGAGGAATTTTTCGCCGCGTCGGCCCACCCCGTAGTGCTCAACGGCGACCTCCGCACGCCCGCGGAACTCCAAAACGCCGCCGAACGATACCCGGTGCTCGACGGACTGATGCCGGGCCGCGGACTCCTGGCGCGCCCATCGCTCGCCGCCGAATGGCGCTCCGGTGCCGAAATGCCCGCCGACGAGCTCCGCGCCCGAGTCCTGGCCCTCCACGACGCCATCTTAGCCGACTTCGAGGCAACCCTCTGCGGCGAGGCCCAGATCCTCTCCAAAATCAAACCCTTCTGGGAATATCAGACCCCCGACACCCTCTTCCCCCGCCGCTACCTCAAGCAGCTCGCCAAAGCCACCACCCTCGCCAAATACACCGCCGCCCTCAACTCCTGACCGCGCCGGGCCCGCCCATCGCGGTGCGCACCCTTTGGCCGCACCCATTTGTCAGCACTCCGCACAGCCCTGCCCCGTTGCCCCCTCATAATTCCGAAAATCCAAAAACCGCCCTCGAAATTTGGCTCTATCCGAAACAATTGCTAACTTCGCGGATATTCCATTCGGAAAGATGGCAGAGTGGTCGATTGCATCGGTCTTGAAAACCGACGAGGGTCACACCTCCGGGGGTTCGAATCCCTCTCTTTCCGCAGCAAAAAGCAGCCCACCAAGGCTGCTTTTTTGCGTAAGGAAGGGAGGGGTGAGAACCCGGGGGTTCGTTATCGCGTAGCGCTTTCGGAGCGTAGCGGAGAAAGAATCCCTCTCTTTCCGCAGAAAAAGCAGCCCTTTGTGGCTGCTTTTTTCGTAGGAAAGTGAGGGATGAGAACCCGGGGGTTCGTTATCGCGAAGCGCTTTCGGAGCGCAGCGGAGAAAGAATCCCTCTCTTTCCGCAGCAAAAGCAGCCTTTTGGGCTGCTTTTTTAGCTTTCATAGTGGCACTTGTGCAAGATCTCCGACCTTGCTTTTTATGCGCGACCCCGACACCCCACCAACCGCGGCTACCGCCGCTTATGGTGAGGTTAACAATATGCAAGGTCTCCGACCTTGGTCGTCAATATCCCCAAAGGCTGCTTTGTTGGGGCGGGGCGCGGGGCGGGCTTGGGACGGCGGCTGCTTTTTTGCGTAGCGAATGGAGGGAACGAGCAACCCCCGAGGTTGCTTTGTTGGGGCGGGGTGCGGGGCGGGCTTGGGACGGCGGCTGCTTTTTGCGTAGCGAATGGAGGGAACGAGCAACCCCCGAGGCTGCTTTGTTGGGGGCGGGGTGCGGGGCGGGCTTGGACGGCGGCTGCTTTTTACGTAGGAAAGGGAGGGAACGAGCAGCCCCGAGGCATCTTTTTAGCGTAGGGAAGTGATGGATAAGTTGATAGCACCATTCAAGGTCGGAGACCTTGAACATTGGAAACCCCGCCATAAGCGGCAACAGCCGCGGTTGGTGGGGACCAATACCGCAAAAAAAAGCAAGGTCGGAGATCTTGCACAACGATTATCTCGCCCAACGATTAAGAAGTTTCGCCCCTATGTAAAATTCCCCAAAATCATCCGAAGCGCTCACACTCCGTCGGCGGCTTTGCGCGACATTTATTGGGGGAAAGTGGCCAAAATTGATAGCGGGGATGGGGTGGAAAGTCTGGTGGCGATAACTTAAATTATTTAAAATCGATTGTTGACGTATTCTCAACATCGGTTTAAGATATTTACCCCGACGGCGCTCGACGCTAAAAAACAAACCGTCTATAAGCCTTAATATTAAAGGATATAGAACGCGGGGTGGAAAAATTAACAGCCCGATTAACAAGTTTTAACTACCCGCAAACCTCAATCGGTGAAAATTTATCTACATTTGTGCCCAAATACTAAACCCAGTCCATATACCATGAACAAATTCAGGTTACTCTTTTTGATGATGCTTTGGGTTTTACCGTGCGGGATATTCGCCGCATACGGACAAAGTGTCACAGGTACTGTGACCGACACGACCGGCGAGCCGGTGATCGGAGCCACAGTAATCGTCGAAAAATCTTCAGTCGGAACATCCACCGACATCGATGGCAACTTCTCACTGGCCGTCAAGCAACTTCCCGCGACTATCAAGGTTTCGTCTATCGGTTACGTCGCCAAATCAGTAAAAGTTGATTCCTATACCCACGTCAACATCGTGCTTGAGGACAACTCCGCCGCCCTCGACGAGGTTGTCGTGATCGGTTACGGCGTAGTCCGCAAGGCCGACCTCGCCGGCTCCGTCTCCGTGATGGACAGCAAGTCGTTCCAGGCGCAGCCCATCCTCGCCGTAGGCGACGCTATCCAGGGCCGCGTGTCGGGCGTCAACGTAATCCCCTCCGGCATCCCCGGCGGCAGCCCGAAAATCCGTATCCGCGGTTCCAACTCGATCAACAAGTCCAACGAACCCCTCTACGTTGTCGACGGCATGGTACGCGAGTCGGGTCTCGAAGGCCTTAACCCCGAGGACGTTGCCTCCATGCAGATCCTTAAGGACGCCTCCTCGACCGCCATCTACGGTTCGCGCGGTGCCAACGGTGTCGTGATCATCACCACCAAGACCGGCCACAAGGGCGAAAGCCACATCACCTTCGACGCCTCCTTCGGCTTCTCACAGGCTACACACCTTCCCAAGCTGATGAGCGCCGCCGACTACGCACGCACTCTTCTTGAATACTTCCCCGGTTCCTCCACAGGCCACGAGTCCGAACTCCAACAGTACATCGACGGCACCAAGGAGGGCATCGACTGGAACGACGAGGTTTACCGCACAGGTATGTCGCAGAACTACAAACTCGTCTTCACCAAGGGCAACGAGGGGATGCAGACCTACATCTCCGCAGGCTATATGAAGGATAAGGGCGTTATCGAAAGCTCCGACTACGAACGCTTCTCGTTCCGCGCCAACATCAAGGCCGACCTCACCAAATGGCTGAACGTCAGCGCCGACGTTGACCTCTCCCATGGCAACGGCCATGGCCTCGGAGGCGTTTCGATGGGCATCGGCCCGATCTACGGCGCTTACACCTACTCCCCGACCATCGACCTCCGCAACGAGCGCGGCGAGTACAACACCGACCCCTACAACAGCTCGATGGCCAACCCCCCGATGTCGCAGATCCACGTTGACAACGAACGCCGCATGGACATCGTCAACGGCCGTATCGACCTCCGCTTCAACATCTGCAAGGGCCTGACCTTCACCACCTCGAACGGTCTCGACTACAAGAACAGCTACTCCTACAGCATGGGTAACTCCAAGCAGTACCCCGGCGCTACCACCAGCATGGCCAACTCCAACAGCAACCGCTGGCTGCTCCAGACCACCAACAACTTCACCTACATAGGCGACTGGGACAAGCACGCGCTGACCGCCACCGCCGTTTGGGAAGCCACCTCCGCCACCACCCGCAATATGGGCATCGGCGGCACCAAGCTCCTCACCGAATCGGTAGGCTGGTGGAACGTAGCCCTCGCCGAGAACAAGACCGCCAGCAACGGCTACTCCAAGTGGACCCTTATGTCGGCCGTGGCCCGCGCCATCTATAGCTTCGACAACCGCTACATGGCAACCGTCACCTTCCGTGCCGACGGTTCCTCGCGCCTGCAGAACAACAAATGGGCCTACTTCCCCTCCGTGGCTCTCGCCTGGACCATCTCCAATGAGAAATTCATGGAGTCCATCACTCCCATCATGTCGTCGCTCAAACTCCGCGCCAGCTACGGTGTGATCGGCAACCAGGACATCTCCCCCTACGAGACCCTGACCCTGATGCAGCTCACCAACACCTACTACGGCAACACCACCCCCACCCCCGGCGCGTGGACCAACAAGATGCCCACCCCCGAGCTCAAGTGGGAGAAGACCCACCAGGTTGACGTAGGTATCGACGCCCAGTTCCTCAACGGCCGTTTCGACCTCAGCCTCGACTGGTACTACAAGCGCACCACCGACGCCCTGCTGAACACCACTCCCCCGGCATACCTCTCACCCTCTGCTTACTATGTGAACGCCGGCGAGGTATCCAACACCGGTATCGACCTCTCGATCAACGCCACCATCATCCAGGGCCGCGACTGGAACTGGACCACCGGCATCCAGGGTTCATGGATGAAGAACCGCGTCGAGAAGATGACCGCCCTCGAACCCGCCCTCTACTACAACGGCGCGTCGAACATCATGGACCGCCCCCTCATCGTGAAGGAGGGTGAACCCATCGGCTCGTTCGCCGGCTTCCGCTGGGCTGGTATCGATCAGCGCAAGACCATCACCCAGGCCGACGGCACCGTAGTTGACAACCCCACTTACGGCCACGACACCTATTATAAGAAGGACGGCTCCATCACAGCCACCCCCGTTGAGGAGGATCGCGCCATCCTTGGCAACTCCAACCCCGACTTCACCCTCGGCTGGAACAACACCGTAACCTGGAAGAACTGGAGCCTGAACGTATTCTTCAACGGCTCGTTCGGCGCGCAGCGTCTCAACGTGCTCCGCTACGCTATGGAATCGCCGATGGGTAACTCCAAGGCTGTCACCGCCGAAGGGTGGCTCGACACCGTAGGCAAGACCAACGCCGACCCCCGCCTCTCGACCAACCTCTGCTACGGCGCTTCCGACAAATGGATCGAGGATGCCGACTACTTCCGCCTGGAAAACATCGCCCTCACCTACGACCTTCCCAAGAAGGTGGCCAAGTTTGCCGACCTCCGTTTCACCTTCTCCGTACAGAACGCGTTCACCATCACCGGCTACAAGGGCGTGAACCCCGCTTCGCTCTCCTTCGGCGGTGTTGAATGGCAGAAGGGTCTCGACTTCGGCTCGACCCCCGCGCCCCGCACCTACACCCTGGGCGTACGCTTCAATTTCTAACCCTCGTTTCTTCAAGTATTCACAATGAATAAGTCAAAATATATCAAGGGAGCGGTCGCTTTAGCTCTCACGCTCTCTGCCGGAGGGGTTCTCACCTCTTGCCAGGACTTCCTCGAAGAAGATCCCAAGGGCCAGCTGGTTGTGGAGAACTTCTTCAAGTCGGAAAACGACATCAAAATGGCTATCAACGCCCTGTACTACGCCGTGCAGAGCTCCCAGCCCCACACCAACCCGTTCATCCCCGACTGCCAGGGTAGCGACATCGTGCCCCCGCAGAAGCCTAACGGAGCGCCCTACATCGCCTCCGACGGCTTCAACAAAACGTATGAGTACAAAGGGGTTAGAGACCTCTGGAGCTTCCAGTACCAGCTCATCCAGGCGTGCAACCTCATAATCGACAACACCGACAAGGCTGACGCCCCCGAGCTTACAAAGCGCATCGCCAAGGGTAACGCTTACTTCTGGCGCGCCTCGGCCTACTTCCGCCTCGTGCGCGTGTTCGGCCCGCTCCCCATCAACGCTCACAACACCCCCGACAACAACTCGACCCCCCTCAGCTCCGTTTCCGACGTGTACGCCCTCATCGAGAGCGACCTTAAGAACGCCGAGCTCTGCGACCTCCCCGCCAACTACTCCGGCATGACCACCGACTACCCCTACAGCTTCGTCGGCGAGACCAACATCTGGATTACCAAACAGGCTGTGAAGTCGCTCTACTGCGCCGTTGCCATGAACATGGCCGGCTACCCGCTCAACAAATCCGAATATTGGGCCATCGCCGCTGAAAAGGGCAAGGATGTATACGACGGTTGCGAGAACGGTACCTACCCTAACAAGATGGAGACAGAATACAAGGACGTTTACAGCTACGGCAAGAACTTCTCCTCGGAAATGATCGTTGCCATCTCCTACTGGGACCGTCCGGGCCATATGAACGGAAGCTCGCAGGTATCGCAGTTCCCCCGCTGCCACCGCTACGAGCAGCTCAACGAGGGTTGGGGCGACTTCCTCCCCGAACTCCGTTTCTGGGCTGAGTTCCCCGAAGGCCCCCGCAAGCGCGCCACCTTCGACCCCCAGATTTACTTCTACCGCACCGACGACGATGGCAACAAAGTTATCATCGACTGGTGGGCTACCGACGATGGCGAAATGCGTGAGAACGATGGCGACAACGCCCTTATAAGCGTCTACCACCCGATGTTCTCCGCATTCAGCATCAACGCCGACGAGAACAACAACCTCATCGCTGAAGCCTACGACTACCGCAAGCCCCAGTCGACCCACCAGTCGGCACCGCAGACCACCCGCTACATCCGCGTTTCCGAGGTTTACCTCTGGTTCGCCGAAGCGGCAGCCCGCGCCGGAATGTACCAGGGTGAAGCCGCCACCGCCCTCAACAAGGTTATGGCCCGCGCATACGACAACGTACCCGCTGTGACCGACATCGCCGAACAGGCCTGGAAGGAACATGGCTACGAAGTCGCCGGTTATCCCCTCGCCCTCGTTTCAAAGCGCTCCGACGAGTTCCGTATGGGTCGCCTCAAACAGGCATGGCAGCAGCGCCGCGACGACGAGCAGAATCCCCCTGTCATCGTACCCGCCGGTACAGAAACCACTTCCTATGCCCGTATAAACACCAATACTTCCGGCAGCGGCAAGCCCGTTTGGAAGACCGTGATGTTCAAGTACAACACCAAGGAGGATATCCGTCTCTCGGAAAGCATCAAGGTTAACCCCGATTGGGACGACAACGTCTGCATCTATCACGTTTACCCCCCGACGGAAACCGAGAAGAACCCCGGCATCAACGAGGCAGCTCGCGCCGCATTCTCCGACACCTTCGGCCCGATGCCTATTCAATAAGACAACTCACTCCGGCGGGCGACCATTCAAACTCGCCCGCCGGATAAAAATCCCTTAATAATCAACTTTCTTTAACCTCAATTTTCAGAACAAATGAAGAAAATTTTACTTCTCTCCGCAGCGGCTGTCGCTCTGACCGCCACCGCCGAAACCTACACCAAGAGCGAAGGCTTCGCTTACAACTTCGCCGAAGGCTTCAAGCTTGAGCAGGCTGGCGAAGGCGAGGTAGCCAACACCCAGTATCCCGCAGAAGGTCTGCAGGCTATGGCCAATATGGCAGAAGGCTGGGGCACCGCCAACGTATGGTTCACCGGTCTCCACTTCGACGGCACCGACGGCGCCGGTCTGCAGACCAACGTAGGTTTCACCAACGATTCCAAGGAATCAATCGAGGAAGGCATGAACAAGTTCTGCCCCGTTGTGGCATATCCTACCGAAGGTGACAACGCTCTCCGTATGTCCAAGCCCGCCGCTCTCGGCTGGATCGGTTTCGGTAACTTCAACTTCGCCATCCCCCAGTGCGACGAGGAATGCCGCGTGCGCGTGGTTTACACTGTTGACAACACCGTTGCCAACCCCGGCGGCTGGAACGTTCAGAAGCCCCTCCAGATCAAACTTATGAAAAACGCTGACCAGAGCGACCCCAACAATATGTTCTACGGCGAGCAGAACGAGGACTTCTGGACCAACCCCGGCTGGCGCGTTACCGACTTCGTTCTTCCCCTCAACAGCGACAAGTTCTTCCTCTCGATTCTCTTCGACGCGGGTGGTCTCTCGCTCAAGAACGACGTACCCTTCTACGTTCGCGAAGTATCCGTTGTGAAGATGTCCGCTCTTAAGGACTACCAGGCTCCCGAAGACTACATCAACGACAACGACGTTGTTCTCGGCAAGATGGGCACCATCGTTACCACCACTCCTCCCGAACTCGTTACCATCGCTGAAAACGCCGGCGTTGAGTCTGTAGCAGTTGACGCTAACGCACCCGTTGAGTACTTCAACCTCCAGGGCATCCGCGTGGCTGAACCCGCCAACGGCATCTTCATCCGCCGTCAGGGCGACAAGACCACCAAGGTGGCTCTCTAATCCCCACAGCCCAACAAACACCACGAGGGCGCGCCATCCGGCGCGCCCTCGCTGCGTTTTAGGTCTCCGACCTTGTTGTAGCCGGGGATTAGTCTTTGGTGCCGTAGGCGAGGTCGCCGGCATCGCCGAGTCCGGGGACGATGTAGGAGTGGTCGTTGATTTCGGGATCGACGGCACCGACCCAAAGGGTGGTTTTGTCGGCGGGGAAGTGCTCGGCCACATAGTCGACAGCTTTCTGTGAGGCGATTACCGACGCGACGTGGATTTCGGCGGGAATCCCCTTGGTGAGGAGCGCGCGGTAGCTGAGCTCCATCGAGGCACCGGTGGCGAGCATCGGGTCGGCCAGGATGAGGGTTTTGCCGTCGAGCAGGGGGGATGCGAGATACTCGATGCACACGTCGAAGTTCTCTTTCTCCTTATACTTGCGGTAGGCCGATACGAAAGCGTTCTCCGCCTTGTCGAAATAGTCGAGGAAACCCTGGTGGAAAGGCACCCCGGCGCGGAAAATGGTGGCGAGCACCAGTTTGGAGTCAATCAGGTCGACCTCGGCCTTGGCGAGGGGGGTCTGTATTTCCTGCTTGCGGTAGGCGAGCGTGCGGCTAATCTCATAGGCCATAATCTGGCCGATGCGGCGCAGGTTTGTGCGGAAGCGGAGCATGTCGGTCTGCACTTCGACATCGCGCAGTTCGGCCATATACTGACTGATGAGCGAGTTCTGCTCGGCGAAATTCACTATTTTCATATGAAGCGATGGTTTGAGTATGCCAAATAAACAATTCTGCGACTTCAAAGTTACGCAATCGCCCCGTAAATACCAAAAGAAGGGCGGGTAGCTAAAAAATATTCCTCTATGTTAAAAAATATTAGAGAAAAAACGCGTAACTTCGCGGCCTGTCGGCAAGGGCGCCGGGCGGCGCTCCCCAACCACGCAAATTACCAACAGGTAAACGCTTGATATTAAACAAGCTCTTAATCACATAGGTACAGTTCAATGAACTTCACAGGTAAAATCGACTTCAGGCCCAAACTGTTTTCGGCCCTGAAGCACTACAGCGCGAAGAAATTCCAGGCCGACCTCACCGCCGGACTGGTGGTGGGCATCGTGGCCCTCCCGCTCGCGATCGCGTTCGGTATCGCCTCGGGCGTGAGCCCCACGACGGGTCTTATCACGGCCATCATCGGCGGTCTGTTAGTTTCGATGTTCGGCGGCAACTCGGTGCAGATCGGGGGCCCCACGGGCGCTTTCATCGTGATCGTTTACGGCATCATCGCCCGCTTCGGCCTCAGCGGCCTGGCGATGGCTACCTTCATGGCGGGCCTTATCCTTATTATAATGGGTGTTTTCCGACTCGGCACGGTAATCAAGTTCATCCCCTACCCCATCGTGGTAGGGTTCACAGCCGGTATCGCCCTGACAATTTTCTCGACGCAGGTCAACGACTTCCTCGGCCTCGGGCTCACCGACCTCCCCTCGGAATTCCTTCCCAAGTGGGGCGTGTACCTCAGCAACTTAGGTTTGACCGACCCCGCCACGCTCGCCGTGTCGGCAGTGTCGCTGCTCATAATAATCCTGACGCCGAAAATATCCAAGCGCCTCCCCGGCGCACTGGCCGCCATCGTGGTAGTCACCGCGGGAGTGGCACTGCTGCGTGCGTTCGTCCCCTCGTTCGCCGTGGCCACCATCGGCGACCGCTTCGGCGAGATGCGCGCCGCGATGCCCGAGTTCCATGGGTTCACCTTCGACATGGCCACAATCAACCTGCTGCTCCCCTCGGCGTTCACCATCGCGGTGCTCGGGGCCATTGAGTCGCTCCTCTCGGCCACGGTGGCCGACGGCGTAACCGGCTCGCGCACCAACACCAACACCGAGCTCATCGGCCAGGGTATAGCCAACGCCGTGGTCCCCTTCTTCGGCGGCATACCCGTCACCGGGGCCATAGCGCGCACGATGACCAACATCTCCAACGGGGGTCGCACCCCGGTTGCCGGAGTGATCCACGCCATCACGCTGCTGCTGATTTTCATCTTCGCGATGCCGCTGATAAGCTATGTGCCCATGGCGTGCCTCTCCGCAGTGCTCGTGGTGGTGGCCTACAATATGAGCGGCTGGCGCACCATAGCCGGGCTGATGAAGAGCCCCAAGAGCGACGTCTCGGTAATGGCCGTTACCTTCCTTCTGACGGTGATTTTCGACCTCACGATCGCCATCGAGATCGGCCTGCTCCTGGCCGTGGTGCTCTTCCTGCGCCGTGTGATGGAGAACACCCAGATACGCGTATACTCCGAGCAGCTCGACGTAGCCGAGGGGACCGACCTCGACTACTCGCACCACGAGGTGCTCGACGTGCTCCCCGGGGTGGAGGTCTACGAGATTGACGGCCCGTTCTTCTTCGGCGTGGCCACCAAGTTTGACGAAATGATGCGTTCGACCCCCGGAGCGAAGCCCCGCGTGCGCATACTGCGCATGCGCAAGGTGCCGTTCATCGATTCCACCGCGATCCACAACCTTGAAATCCTCATCAAATCGTCGCAGGTCGAGGGTATCGCCGTGGTTCTGTCGGGCGTGCAGCCCCAGGTGAAGGAGACGCTCGTCCACGCCGGAATCGACCGCCTGATAGGCCCGGCCAACGTGTGCGACCACATCTCCAAGGCCGTAGTTATGGCCAACGCCATCGCCTCCGGCGAGGACGCCGACGCGGAGAGCCCCAACGTGGTGCCCTCGTTCTAACGAACAATAAAATCTTATCTTGAAGCCTTTTTGGCGGCGATTGCCCCGGCGATCGCCGCCATTATCATACCCCCGAGGAGGATTACGGCGGCGGTGACGCACAGGTCGGAGGCGGCGAGCCTCACGGGGTAGCTCTCGATCGAGAGCATCGCCGGGTCGGGCGCCTGGAGCTTGACCCACCCGAAATGCTGCTGGCAGAGCACCAACGCGCTCCCCAAGAGCATGCCTATAGCGCCCCCGGCAACGGTGACGAGCCACCCTTGGTTGGCGAAAATCGAGCCTACGAAGCGGCGACTGCCACCCATGGCTTTGATAACGCCCATATTGGGCTCTTTCTCGATGATGAGCATCGAAAGGGTGCTAACGATGTTGAACGACGCTATGACGAGGATGAAGGCGAGCATGAGAAAGGTAATCCATTTCTCCACCTCGATCATGCGGAAGGCGTCGGCCTGCTGCTCGTGGCGGTCGAGCGCCACGAGTCCTGCGGGGAGGAGCTTCGCCACCTCCTCGCGGACAGTGCCGAAGTCGGCCTCCGGGTCAATCATAATGGCTACGCTGGTAGCCTCGGTGTCATAGTCGAGCAGACGGCGGGCCACCGCGAGGGGCACCACGACGAGGTCGCGGTCGTACTCCTCCTGTTGTATCTGGAACACCCCATCGACGGCGAGCGAGTCGGCCCGGAACGCCGCGGCGGGATTGGCCGGGTTGACGCGCCCCACGCGCCGAGGCTCGAAAAGCGCCAACGGGAGCCCCATCGAGGGGCGGATGTTGAGCCCCATGGCGGCGCCTACCGATAGCAGAGCGCCGTCGGTTGCCGGAGCGAAAGCGCCGTCGATCACCGCTGCGCCCAGCCCTGAGGCAGCCAGTCCAGCCGGGGTCATGCCCCTGAGCGTGACGGGCATCTGCTTCTCGTCGACAGCGGCGAAAGCCTGCTCGGTCAGCACCGGCTCGGCTGACGATACCCCTTCGACACTACGCAGAACACCGCAGAGCGAGTCGGCCCCGGCGAAAACCTTACCCTTCGCGGGAACCACGGCGAGGTCGGGGTCGACCAGCGAGAGCTTCGACTCGGCCAGTCCGGTGAAGCCGTTGAAAACCGACAGCACTATCACCATGGCCGCAGCGGCCACGGCGACACCGCCTACCGAGACCGCCGATATGATGTTGACGGCCCCGTGGCTCTTCCGCGAGAAGAGATAGCGCAGCGCTATGCGCAGTGCGAGCATTCTAATTCCTTATAACGTGATGATTACAGCTTCCCTTGAAGAGGGGGGGTAAGCGCCCCCTTAGTCCTCCTTGAGGAGGTTGTCGATATTCTCGATGTAGTCGAGCGAGTCGTCGAGGTAGAAGGCGAGTTCGGGAATCTTGCGGAGCTGGAAGCGCACCTTTGTGCCCAGGTCGTAGCGGATGGTGCGGGCGTTGCGCTCGATGTTCTCCAGAATCTGCTTCGACTGCTCCGAGGGGAAGATCGAGAGGTAAACCTTGGCGATCGAAAGGTCGGGGCTGACGCGAACAGCCGACACCGACACGAGCACACCCTGGGTTTTGGCGGTTTCGCGGCGGAGGATTTCGCTGAGTTCCTTCTGTATGAGACGCGATATTTTAGCTTGACGGGTAGTTTCCATAATTTTTGATGCTGATGTATGTTTATGATCCGGCGGCCACCCCGGCCGCCACCTATATAACGTATGATTTTATGGCAAAGTTACAGAAAAAGCGGCAAAATCAGTAACTTCGCGCTCAAATAGCGCCCTCTATGCAGAAAAAGACCATATGGGAAATGTGCCGCGCCACTCCCGAGGAGTTCCGCCAGGCCCCGAAGATACCGCTGACCATAGTGCTCGACAACGTACGGAGCCTCAACAACATCGGCTCGGTGTTCCGCACCTCCGACGCTTTCCGCGTCGAGCGGGTGATGCTCTGCGGCATCTCGGCCACCCCACCCTCGCCCGAAATCCACAAGACGGCCCTCGGGGCCGAGGAAACCGTCAGCTGGGAGTATTACGCCGACACGCTGGAAGCCGTCGCGAAGCTCCGCGAGGAGGGAGCGGTGGTGTGCGCCCTCGAACTGGCCCACGACAACGTGAAGCTCGACGAGTTCCGCCCCGAGAAAGGGAAGCGCTACGCCGTGATCGCCGGCCACGAGGTCAACGGCGTGCGGCAGGACGTGGTCGACGCCTGCGACCTATGCCTGGAAATCCCCCAGGAGGGCACCAAGCACTCGCTCAACGTCGCGGTATCGACCGCGCTGGCCATATGGCACTTCTACCTGAGGCTGAGGTAAGATTTTTTCGGGGGGATTGGGGCAAACTGGCTCCGTCGGACGGGACCGGGGTGCTACGTCGGACGGGTCGGACGGGTCAGACAAGTCGGACGGGTCGGACGCGAGCACACAGCCCTACCACGCCGAGGCCACCGACTGCCCTACCGCGACCGCCGCACTACCGTTAACGCACCGCGGCAGCCCATGCCGAATAGCGCAATCAATTAAAAATGAGTTTCACACCCGCCTAAACGTCAGGCTGGTCCGAATCGTCCGAATCGTCCGACCTGTCCGACCCGTCCGACGGAACCAATCAGCCCCCAAGCCCACTACCCGGGTATATATAATTGAAAAGAGTCAATCTTCACAGATTGACTCCTCCCTCATAACCAAAATTCAAGTATATATTCTTTTCGTCTAACAATCTTGCAATTTTGACTCCGTTACCGGAGGTATCGGTCGCTATCGCTTTCCGACACTGCAAAATTACAACCTTTTACAAGAGTATGCACACTTTTTTTGTTAAAAGTTGTAAACTTTTCCGCCAGGTTGACAATTCGGCAACATCAACCCCCTTATTTCAAGGCTTATCGGATCTTTCACACAGCTTTTAGCCGGAATTAGAATTTGATTTCGCGGCTGGCAGGGGGGATGGGGGCCGAGGGGCGGGGTTGGTCGGCCAGCGGGGCGGGGGCCGAGGGGGCGGTCTGCTGGGGCGCGGCAGGCGCGGGCATGGTACCGGTGTCGTTGCGGAGCTCGTCGGTGAGGTTGCGGTCGCGGTTGTATGCCGGGTTGCGCTCGAACTTCTCGATCACGGCGTCGTCGTTGAACTGCTCGGGGCGCAGGATGACGTAGCGGAGCGTTTCGCGCTTCTTGTTGAGATCGTCGATTTTCTCCTTGCCGTAAGCCTCGGAGAGCACGTCGGCGGCGGCTGGCTGCTCGGCGGCTGCCTCGGCCCGGGCGTTGAAGCCCCCGAGGTGGTGGCTCTCCTCGCGCGCCTTGGTCTTAAGCTTGCGGTCACCCTTGATCACCAGCTCGAAACCGGAGGCGAGAATCGTGATTTTGATGCGGTCGCCGAGGGTGTCGTCGAAGGCGATACCGTAAATCACGTCGACGTTCTTGTCGATCTGCGAGATGAAGGAGGTGAGCTCGTTGGCCTCCCCCATGGCGAACTTGCGCTCGGCCTGGGGCGAGAAGTAGAGGTTGAAAAGGAGGTGCTTCGACCCCATGATGTCGCGGTTCTTCAGCAGCGGTGAATTCAGGGCGTCGTTGATGGCCTTGGTGACGCGGTGCTCCCCCTCACCGTAACCGGTGGAGATAATCGCGGCGCCGCCATTGCGCAGCGTGCGGTCAACATCGTTGAAGTCGAGGTTGATATGGCCCGTGCAGGTAACCAGCTCGGAAATCGAGCGGGCGGCGTTTGAGAGGGTGTCGTCGGCCTTGCCGAAGGCGTTGAGCCAGTCGAGGTCGGGGTATATCTCGGTGAGCTGCTCGTTGTTGACCACCAGCAGCGAGTCGACATACTTGCTGAGCTCCTCGGCGCCGTCGAGTGCCTTGATGATTTTACGCTCACCCTCGAAGAGGAAGGGGATGGTGACGATGCCGACGGTCAGCAGGCCGCGGTCGCGGGCTATCTTGGCCACCACGGGAGCGGCGCCCGTGCCGGTGCCGCCACCCATACCGGCGGTGATGAACACCATCTTGGTGCCGTCGTCGAAGAGCTTCGAGATGTCGTCGGCGCTCTCCTCGGCGGCCTGTTTGGCTATTTCGGGGTCGTTGCCCGCGCCGAGTCCGGCGGTAATCGACGGCCCGAGGAGCACGCGGTTGGGCACCGGCGAGTTGTTGAGCGCCTGGCGGTCGGTATTGCACACGGCGAACGACACCTGCTCGATGTTCTGCGCGAACATATGGTTGACGGCGTTGTTGCCGCCACCGCCGACACCTATCGCCTTGATGATCACCCCCTGGCGGGGTGCTTCGAGGAAATTGGAGAGATTGTTTATATCGTCGCTTGTCATATAAGTGTCTCAAATAAATGATTTATGCATTCAGTGGCTTTAGAGTAATGTTTCTTTCGTCGTCTTTTGCGCGTATTTCGCCAAGTTTCATCGGTCACGATGCCCGCATCGCTCCCTCTTCAACTTGCGAAATCCATCGCAAAATCCTTCCGAAATAAACATTAACTCATTTATTCGAGCCACTTAGCTTATGTATCGTGGGTGTTAGGAATTATTCGTCGTCATCGTCGAACGAGTCGCCGGGACTGCCGAATGTGCTGGAGAGCTTCTCGCTGATAATCTGGAACACACTGCGGCGCTGGGGTTTCGGCTTCTCTGGCTCAAAAACGTCGGCCGCTGCGTCGTCGGCGCCATTGCCGGCTTCCTCGCCGTAGAGCTCGTTGTAGTTCGAGGCGGGGGAGGTTTCCTCCTTGGCGGGGGACTCGAAGCACTCGCCGCCGCGCATCTTGGCGGCTCCGGCGAGCACGGCTATGATGTCGATGTTCTCGGCGGGGTGTATCTGGCTGTCGGAGATGCGCACCACGCCCGAGGGGGCGCCCTGGCGCACCTTCAGCTTGGAATGCTGCTCAAGCAGCTCCGAGAAGCCGCGCAGACGGCCCCCGGCGCCGATAATCACGATCCCCTTGGGGAGCGACTGCGGCTTGAGTCCGGCGTATTCGATCTGGGCGAGAATGTTTGAAACGATTTCCGCGGCGCGGGCGTGAACGTAGTTGTTGACCTCGGTGTAGTCAATACCGTCGGCGCCGTGGCGGTGCTGGCCATCGACCGGCATGGCGTTGCCGCTCACTTTCTTGATTTCCTCGGCGCGCTCCTCGGTGTGGTTCAGGGCCACCAGGTCGAGCGAGATATTGCGCGAGCCCATCGGGAGGGTGGCCACATACACCGGCGCGCCATCCTTGTAGATGGCCACCGTGGTGGTCTCAGCCCCGAAATCAACGAGCATGCACCCCAGGCGCTTCTCCTCCTCGGAGAGCACGATGGCCGCCTCGGCGGTCGGACGGGTAACATAGCCGCAGATGTCGAGCGCCAGGCGCTCGTTGACCACGCGGCGTATCATGCGCTTTACCGAGGTAGCGCACACAATCACGAGCATCGTCGCGCTCACCGTCGTGCCGTAGGACCCCACGGGGTTCGACACACTCTTGTTGTCGACAGAGAACTTCACGGGCACCACCTCGGCCACGTCGTAGCCCTCGGGAGCGGTGGCCGCGGCCTGCTCTTTCAGGGAGTCGATAATCTGCTCCGTGATTTCCATCTCGGAGGGGAAAGTCGAGGAAACCTCGGCCAGGTCGCTCACCATAGAGCGGCCGCCGAGCGAGACGTATACCCCCTTGATTTTGCGGGGCTCCACGCGGGGATAACCTTCGAGGCGCTCGAAGATACGCTGTATGGTATTGCTCACGTCAACATTCTGGATGCATCCGTAGCGCACCCGCCCGGTGAGTTTCTCCTCTTCGACAGCCACCACGTCGAGGTGGCCGGCAGCGTCGGCCAGCCCCACCCCACCGCGGATTTTGGAACTGCCGAATTCGATTGCTGCTATGTATCTGTCAGACATTTATGCTGTATATATTTTATCGTGTTAGGTTCAAAATCTGGGTTGCTTCACGGCGCAGGTGTCGGTAGCCGTCGCCACGAGCATTGAGTTGACATCCTCCACCTCGGCCTCACCCTCCTGGTCGAAGAGGATTGCCGGCTCCGGCAGGGGCTTCTCGCGACGCGAGGCGACCACCTGGCCCCCCCACTTCACGGAAATCGTATCGTAGAACTCCCACCCTTTGAGGGGGAGCACTTTGTCGTAAATCGCCTCGACGCGGGCCAGCTTGGACGCGAGGTCGGCGGTGTCGCCGATGTTGATCACATGGCCGCGTATCATCGGCACCAGTATGATGTCGCGCGAGCCGGGGAGCACCCTGTACTGGCTTATGAGGTGGCTCCAGCGCTCGTGGGCGCCGACGTAGTCGATCACCGGGAGGAGCTCCGTGGCCGGGTGCACCGAGTCGAACTCGCCGAACAGCAGCGGCACGTCGCGGCGGTAGGTGATGTCGGCCTTGGCGCGCTTCCCCTCGCGGTTGACGTAGTAGGAACCACGGGCCGAGAAAACGCGGGCCACGGGTATCATCGGGGTTACTGTGACGCGCAGACGCCCGTCGGGTAGGCGCTCCACCTCGACATCCTCGGTGAATTGCAGACGGCGGAGACGGTCCTCGACCCACTGGGTGTTGACCCTCGACAGGGGTTTCTCCCCCCCGGGGATGCCCCACCCGCGGAGCAGCCGCTCGACCTCGGCGCGCACGTCGCGCCCGGCGTTGGCGTCGCCGTTGACAACGACGTCGACCCCGACGCACTTCTCGCGGGCCGACATATCGTCGGCCAGAACGAGGGCGAAGCCGAGGTAGACGGCGAGAATCACCGACAACAGGCAGCGTATTACTCCGGTTTTGGTCACTTGCGTTAGTTCTTTTTGGCGGTTTCGGCGGCAGCGGCGGCGATTCCCGGGAGGAGGTTGGCGATGTCGCCCGCTCCGGCTGTCAACAGAATGTCAAAGTTAGCGCTTTTTATCTTATTAATCAAGCCGTCGTAAGGAATTAACTCCTTATTTTCGCAAGTAACGCCGGAAAGTATCATCTCGGAGTCGACCCCGGGAATCGGCTCCTCGCGGGCCGGATAGATCGGCAGGAGCCACACGCGGTCGGCAAGCGACAGCGCGCGGGCGAACCCGTCGGCGAAGTCGCGGGTGCGGGTGTAGAGGTGCGGCTGGAAGGCAACCGTAATCTCGCGGCCCGGGTAAAGCGCTTTCACCGAAGAGATTGAAGCCTCAAGCTCGTCGGGGTGATGGGCATAGTCGTCAATGATTACCCTACCCTCGGGACCCTCCTCGCGGAGCCAGAACTCGAAACGGCGCTTCGCTCCCTGGAAGGAGGCGATGGCCTCGCGGGCCTTCACGGCGTCGAACTGGCCGGTGAGCCACACGGCGGCCAGCGCCGCCACGGCGTTCTCGATATTCACCTCGACGGGCACGCCGAGCGAGATGTCGCGCACCTTACCCCCGGGGAACACGAAGTCGAAGGTGATGACCCCGTGGCCGCGGCGGATGTAGGACGCGTGGAAGTCACCCTCGTCCTTCGAATAAGTGAATACGCGCACACCCTCGGCGGGGCGCGGCTTCAGTTTCAAGTCCTTATGGAGCAGCAGGGCGCCGTCGGGGCGCACCAGCTCGGTAAAGCGGGCGAACCCTTCGAGATACCCCTCCTCGTCGCCGTAGATGTCGAGATGGTCGGGGTCGGTGGAGGTGACCACCGCGATATAGGGGGTGAGCTGGTGGAACGAGCGGTCATACTCGTCGGCCTCGATCACCGAGAAGGGGGAGCTCGCGCTCAGCAGGAAATTGGTGCCGTAGTTTCGGAGCACCCCGCCGAGAAACGCGTCGCAGCCGGTGCCCTGTGTCTGGAGTATGTGGGCGGCCATCGACGAAGTGGTGGTCTTGCCGTGGGTCCCCGCGAAGCAGAGGCTCTTGCTCTGGCGGGTGACCTCGCCTAACAGACGGGCGCGCTTCACCACCTCGAAACCATTGTCGCGGAAATAGCTGAGTATGCGGCTGTCGGCCGGAACCGCCGGGGTGTAGACCACCAGCGTCGAAGCCGGGTCGCGGAACTGGGCCGGAATCTCCGCCTCATCGTCGGTGAAGGTAATCTCCACCCCCTCGGCCCGCAGGTCGTCGGTTAGTTCGGAGGGGGTGCGGTCGTAGCCCGCCACGCGGCAACCGTTGGCGAGGAAATAACGTTCGAGCGCGGCCATACCGATGCCGCCGGCTCCCACGAAATATATATTGTTCTTCTCCATATGATTCAAATTAAGAGCTTGTTTAAAAAACCTTTAACGACGAACAAAACCGCCCGTCAATCGTTACAACGCTTGCGCGGCCCTATTTGTTTTTAACTATATAGAGCAGCCGTTCGGCAATGAGGTCGTCGGCGCCGGGGAGCGCCATAGCCTTGGCCTCGCGGCTGATGGAGGCCCGGCGATCCGGGTCGGCCAGCAACGAGGTGACGGCTCCGGCCAACCCCTCGCGGCAGTCGCGGTCGAGCACCATCACGGCGGCTCCGCGGTTGGCGAGCGCCTCGGCGTTGTGGCGCTGATGGTCCTCCGCGACGTTGGGCGACGGCACCAGCACCGACACCATCCCCGCGATCTGAATCTCCGAAATCGTGGAAGCCCCGGCGCGGGAAACCATCACGTCGGCCCCGGCGTACACCAGGTCCATGCGGTCGATGAACGGACTCACCTTCAACCTCGCGGCGGCCTCGGGCCTCTCGGCGAGGAAATCCCTGACAAACGCCTGGCATTCGGCATCGTAGAGCTTGCCCGTCTGCCAGAGCACCGACGCGCCGGAGTCGAGAATCGCCCCCAGGGCGAGTTTCATGGAATCGTTGACGGTGCGCGCCCCGAGACTGCCGCCGACAACCGCCACAAGCGGAGCGTCGGGAGCGAAGCCGAGCGCCGCCTTGGCCTCCTCGGGGCGGAGCGGCGAGTCGGAAATCCCGGCGCGCACCGGGTTGCCCGTCTTCTCGATTTTGTCGGCGGGGAAGAAGCGCTCCAGCCCGTCGTAGGCCACGCACACCGCCCTGGCCTTAGCGGCCAGCAGCTTGTTGGTGACCCCCGGATAGGAATTCTGCTCCTGTATAAGGGTTGGGATGCCCCGCTTCTGCGCCGCCTTCAGCATCGGGCCGGAGGCGTAGCCCCCCACCCCGACACACACGTCGGGCCGGAACTCGTCGAGCACCTTACGCGCCATGCGCATACTCTTGAACAGCTTGGCCATCACGGCGAAATTCTTCCACAGCTTGCGGCGGTTGAACCCCGCGACGGGGAGGCCGACGATGCGGTAGCCCGCCGCCGGCACGCGCTCCATCTCCATGCGCCCCAGGGCGCCCACGAAGAGAATCTCGGCTCCGGGTTCGAGCCGCTTAACCGCCCCGGCAATCGCCAGGGCCGGGAAGATATGTCCGCCGGTGCCACCACCGGAAATCAATACTCTCATAATCAATTAATTTTGCCAGGATTCACCGCATCCATATCCTCGGGGAGGTCGAGGGCCGCGGCCATAATCTCCTTCTTCTTGTTGCTCTGCGATGCGAAACGGCTCACCGCCAGCATCAGCCCGAAAGCGATCGAAGTCGCTATAATCGACGTGCCACCCTTGGAAATCATCGGGAGCGGCTGCCCCGAAACGGGGAACACCCCGGTGACGATGGCCATATGGAACAGCGCCTGCAACACAATCATCACCGCCATACCCATCACCAGCAGAGCCGGGAACACATGGGAGCAGCGGGCCGCTATCACACCGGCCCTCCCCAACAGGCAGAGGTACAGAATCAGCAGCCCCATACCCCCTATGAAGCCCCAGTCCTCCACTATAATCGCGAAAATATAGTCGGAGAAAGCGAGCGGCAGGCGGGCCGTCTCGCGGGAGTTGCCCGGGAGCACCCCGTGGAGCCCACCGTTGGCCTGTGCGAAGTAGGAGTACATCTCCTGGCGGTTCTTCGCGTCGATTTTCTTCTCATATTTGGGCACCGTGTCGCCGAGCCAACGGTCGATGCGCGCCATCCAGGTCGATTGGCGGGCGTGGGTCACCTCGTTACCCTCCAGGTCGCGCCCAGTGGTCATGATCGCCGTGGTTTCGGCCGCGGTCTCCTCATCCTTGTCGCCCCTGAAGGCCATGAACACGCCGCCGATAGCCGCGTAGCTCACAATCACAAGCATGAACCGCTTCATATCGACCCCCGCTATAAGCATCATCGCGAACGACACGCCCATAAGCAGCAGCGTGTTGGTAAGGCCCTGCGTCACAAGCAATCCGCAACATATCAACACATACCCGGCGCTGAACACGATGCCGAGGTTTTTGACGCCCCGGCTCTGGCTGGTTTTGCGCGTCATCATATACGCGATGAACAGCACCACGGCGAGCTTCAGCAGCTCGGCCGACTGCAACGGGATGCCGAGAAGCGTCATAGAGCGGCGCGCGCCGTTGATAATCTGGCCGTTGAAGAAAACGTAGAACCCGATCACCAGGCTGAAGAGCGCGAAAATAGGCGTGAGGTGTATGATCCACTTGAACTTCATGCGCGACAGACCGATGGTGATACCCGCGCCGAGCACGAGCATCTTGCCGTGGCGCAGCAGCGGGCCGAACACGTTCGACGCCTGCACCTCGCGCGACGAGGCGCTGTAGAGCTCCACGACCGACACCACCAGCAGGGCTATATATATGGCCCATATGTACTTGTCGGCCTTGCGGACGTCGGCGGCCTCCTTAGCGGGAGCCTTGGCGGCGTAGTCCTGAGGCATATTTGCTTTCATATCGAAAAACTGTTTTGAGAGAGATTATCGAATCAGAGGGAGAGAGAGTGTGTGTGGTTGTGACGCGGCTTAGGGCGAAATCACTTGCCGGAGAGGGCGCGCACGGCATCCTTGAAGCGGCGGCCGCGGTCCTCGTAGCTCGTGAAGAGGTCGAAGCTCGCGCAGCAGGGTGAGAGGAGCACGATGTCCCCCTCCGAGGCCATGGCCCGGGCGGCCTCAACCGCCTCGTCGAGCGAATGGGTGTCGCGGAGCTCGGGCACCTCCTTGCCGAAGAACTCGACAATCTTGGCGTTGTCCTTCCCCATGGCCACGATACCCTTCACCTTCTCGCGCACGAGCGGGAGGATTTCCGAATAGTCGTTGCCCTTGTCCTTGCCCCCGAGTATCAGCACAGTCTGCTTCCCGGCGGGCATACTCTCCAGAGCGTACCAGCAGGAATTGACGTTGGTGGCCTTGGAGTCGTTGATCCAGCGCACGCCGTCGACCTCGCCGGCGGGTTCGAGCCTGTGCTCCACCCCCTCGAAGTCGCCCAGGGCGCGGCGTATATCCTCGTTCTTCACCTCCATAAGACAGGCGCTGAGACCCGCCGCCATGGAGTTGAAAAGATTGTGGAGCCCGCGGAGAGCCAGCTCGCGGCGCGGCATGCGGAGCTTCTGCTCCGAAGTGTCGAGCACCAGCTCGCCATCCTCGTCGACCCAAGCCGCGGCCCCCTCCTCGGGGTGCTCGGCGAAGGGGTAGAGGCGCGCCTCGGTGGTCACCTGTTCAAGCTGGCGGCGTATCACGGGGTCGTCCTCCCAGAAGATGAACGCGTCGCGGGGTGTCTGGTTCTGAAGGATGCGGAACTTGGCATTGATGTAGTTCTGCATCTTATAGTCGTAGCGGTCCAGGTGGTCGGGCGTGATGTTCATCAGCACCGCGATGTTGGCCCGGAAATCATACATATTCTCAAGCTGGAACGAGCTGAGTTCCACCACATAAACCTCGTGGGGTTCCTCGGCCACCTGCCACGCGAGCGAGCGCCCCACGTTTCCGGCGAGCCCGGCGTCGACCCCCGCCTCGCGGAGTATGTGGTATATGAGCATCGTGGTGGTGGTCTTGCCGTTGGAGCCGGTTATGCACACCATCTTGGCGTCGGTGTAGCGCCCCCCGAACTCTATTTCCGAGATTACGGGCGTACCCTTGGCCACCAACTCCTTAACCAACGGGGCCGTAGGGGGGATGCCGGGCGACTTCACGACCTCGTCGGCGTTGAGAATCAGCTCCGGCGTGTGCCCCCCCTGCTCGAAGGGGATTCCGCGGCGCTCAAGCTCGGCGACGTAGCGGGGAGCGATAGTCCCGGCGTCGGAGAGAAACACATCCATACCCTTGGCCTGCGCGAGCACAGCGGCTCCAACGCCGCTCTCGCCCCCGCCCAGCACCACAAGGCGCTTTTTATCTCGCATATTGTCAGTCATTTATCTAATCTTCAAAGTAACAAACGTAATAACCGCCAGGAAGAGGGTCACAATCCAGAACCGGGTGACGATCTTCGACTCAGGGATAGCCTGGAGAGGCTTCTGTATCAGGGCGTCGATGCCCGCGTTCCCCTCCTTCTGGTAATGGTGGTGGAGGGGGGTCATCTTGAACACCCTGCGCCCCGTGCCGGTGCGCTTCTTGGTGTATTTGAAATAAGCCACCTGCACCATCACCGAGAGGTCCTCGGCATAGAACACCGCGCAGAGGAGCGGCAGCAGCAACTCCTTGTGTATCAGAATGGCGAGCACGGCAATGATACCGCCGATGGTGAGCGAGCCGGTATCACCCATGAACACCTGCGCCGGATACGCGTTGTACCACAGGAAGCCCACCAGCGCGCCGATGAACGCCGCGCAGAACACCGTGAGCTCCTCGCTACCGGGTATGTACATTATGTTGAGGTAGCTCGAATAGATAATCGAGCCCCCGAGGTACGCCATGATGGCGAGCGCCACGGCGATAATAGCCGAGCAACCCGTCGCCAGGCCGTCGAGCCCGTCGGTGAGGTTGGCGCCGTTGGAGGTGGCCGTCACCAGGAAGATGGTGACCAGGATGAAAAGCACCCATCCCCCGGCCTGGGCTCCCTCGTCGCCGAGCCATCGCGTCAGCGACGAATAGTCGAAGTTGTTCTCCTTCACGAAGGGGATGGTGGTCTGGGTGGCCTTGATATCGTTGGTCTCGTAGATAATCTGCTCTACCTCGTTCGACTCAACGTTGACCACCTCGTGGTTCTGGCGGATCACGATGTCGGGGGAGAGCATCATCGTGAAGCCCACGATCAGCCCCAGCCCCACCTGGCCGATAATCTTGAAGCGGCCACTCATGCCGTCCTTGTTGTGGCGCTTGATTTTCAGGTAGTCGTCGGCGAACCCGAGCGTGCCGAGCCACACCGTAGCGACAATCATAAGGAGCATATACACGTTGGCCAGCTTCCCAACCAACAGGCAGGGCACCAGCGTGGCCACGATGATGATGATGCCCCCCATCGTGGGGGTGCCGGTCTTCTTCATCTGCCCCTCGATGCCGAGGTTGCGGATAATCTCACCCACCTGCATCTTCTGCAGGCGGTCGATGATGCGGCGCCCGATCACCATCGCTATGAACAGCGACAGCAGCAGCGCCGCGCCGGCGCGGAACGTGATATAGTCCATCAGCCTCGCGCCGGGGACTCCCCATTCCTCAAGATATTGGAAAAGATAGTAAAGCACCTTCCTTTTTCGTTAACTTCTTAATACAAATGTTATTAAACAGCGGTCATTTCAGCCCGAACACCTCGGCCACCACCTCGGCGTCGTCGAAATGATGCTTGACGCCGCGGATTTCCTGATAGTCCTCGTGCCCCTTTCCGGCGATGAGAATCACGTCGCCGGAGGCGGCCAGGGCCACGGCGGCGCGGATTGCCTCGCGGCGGTCGGTGATGCTCAGCGACTTCTCGCGGAGCTCGGGAGTGTCGAGCCCGGCCTCCATGTCGCGGAGAATCGCCTCGGGCTGCTCGAAACGGGGGTTGTCGGAGGTGAGGAACAGGCGGTCGGAGCGGAGCGCGGCCTCGCGGGCCATAATGGGGCGCTTGCCACTGTCGCGGTTACCCCCGGCACCCACCACGGTGAACACCCGCCCCTTGGTGCCGACCACCTCACGGATGGCCTGGAGCACGTTCACAACGGCGTCGGGGGTGTGGGCGTAGTCCACGATGGCGGTCACACCCTTGGGGGAGTGGAACGCCTGGAAGCGCCCGGCCACGGGCACCAGGCGGCTCATATTCACCAGCACCTCCTCGGGGTCCCAGCCAAGGAGCACACAGGCGCCGTAGACCGCCGTGAGGTTGTAGGCGTTGAACTTGCCGGTGAAGCGCACCTCGACCTGGCGGTCGTTGAGACTCAGCAGAGTGCCGTCGAGACGGCTCTCGATGATGCGTCCGCGGAAGTCGGCCAGCTGCCGCAGAGAGTACCCCTTGCGCGCCGCCTTGGTGTTCTGGAGCATCACCTCCCCTACCTTGTCGTCGATATTGGTCAGGGCGAAAGCGTCGGCGGGGAGCGCGTCGAAGAATTTCTTCTTGGCGTTGAGATAGTTGGCCACCGTCTTATGGTAGTCGAGGTGGTCGCGGGTGAGGTTTGTGAACACACCTCCGGCGAAATTCAGCCCGGCCACGCGCTTCTGGTCGGCGGCGTGCGAGCTCACCTCCATGGCGGCCACGGTGCACCCCGCCTCGACCATGCGCGCCAGCAGGGCGTTGATGGTGATGGCGTCGGGGGTGGTCTGCTTGGCGGGTTCGCGGAGGTTGTCGATATAGTTGGCCACGGTCGAAATCAGTCCGGCCTTGTGCCCCATGAGCCGCGCCATCTCGTAGATGAGGGTCGCGGTGGTGGTTTTGCCGTTAGTGCCGGTGACGCCCACCAGGCGCAGCTTGCGCGAGGGCTCGCCGTACCAGCGCGAGGCGATTTCGCCCAGCGCCTCGGCGGAGTCCTCCACGCGGATATATGTCACCGACTCCTCGCGCTCGGCGGGCATCTCCTCGACCACCATGGCCGCGAGCCCCTTCCCCGCGAGCGACGGGATGAACGAATGCCCGTCGACCGTCACGCCGCGCACGGCCACGAACAGGCCCCCCTCGCGCGCCTGGCGCGAGTCGGCGGTGATAGCGCTGAGTTCCTTGTCGGCGGCTCCGGCCACTTCAATCACCCGGAGCCCTTTGATCAGATCTTGTATCTTCATTGCGATATGTTGAGTCTTACGATATGTTGAGTCTTTTATGATGAATATTCGTTGGAGGTCGCGTCACACGGCCAGGTGAATCGTCACCTTTCCGCCGCGCCCCAGGGGGGTGCCCTGCGCGGGCGTGGTGCCCCGGGCGTATCCAGTGCCGCTCACCGACACGTTGTAGCCCGCGTCCTCAAGCGCCTTCACCGCCTCGCGCACCCCGAGTCCGCGGACCGAGGGGACGGTGCCCCTCGGCATAGCCTCGGGGGGAGCGGGGTGGAGCTCCTCGCGCATCCCCGCTGCCTTGCGCACAGCGGCGATCTTTCCCTTGTCGGCCGACCCGTAGAGGGTGCCGCGCCTGGTGCCGGTGGCCCCCTCGGCGTAGTCCGACGAGTTGTCGAGCATTCCGCGGGAGTACATTTTCAGGGCGATGTTGCGCATCACCTGCCCGGAGGTCGAGGCCGCGCCGAACATATTGCGCTTGGGGTAGAACGTGAGCACCATGCAGGAGTACTTGGGGTTGTCGGCGGGGAAGAAGCCGCAGAACGCCAGGCGCTTGCGCCCGGTATTGTACTGCCTTGTGGCGGGGTCGACGCTGTAGCAGGTGCCGGTTTTCCCCGCCAGGGGCACCTTCTCGGAGCGGAGGCGGCGCCCCGTGCCGTGGTCGCCCCAAACCACCTGCTTGAGCATATAGCGCATCTTGCGGGCGGTCTCCTCGGAGCACACGCGGTCGCGGATGTAGGTAACGGGTATCACCGAGTCGAAATTCTCGGAGAGCATGCCGCTCACCAGGCGCGGGCGCACATAGCGGCCGCCGTTGGCGATGGCGTTGTAGATCGAGAGAGTGTAGATCGGGGGTATCTGCGAGGCGTAGCCGTAGCACATACGCGAGAGGTCGACCCTCCCCGGGTTGGGGTTGAAGTAGGGGACGCGCTCGCCGGCGATGCCGGTGCCCATCGGTTCGAGGAACCCGATCGAGCGGAGCCGCTCGACGAACGCCTTCGGGTTCTTGTCGTAGCCGCGGGTGATGATGCGCGCCATGCCGATGTTCGACGACTGCTCGATCACCTCGCGCACCCTCAGCGAGCCGTTGTAGTGGCTGTCGGTGATGGGGCGCCCCCCGGCGTAGGCCCAGCTCTTGCCGATGGGGATCACCTCCTCAAGATTGTTCACCAGGCCGTCCTCCAGGGCTATCATCATCGAAATCGGCTTCACCACCGAACCAGGCTCGAAGCCCACCACGGAGTAGTTCAGGGCCTCGATGTAGCCGCGGCCGTTCTTGTCGCGCTCAAGGTTTGAGATAGCCTTGATGTCGCCGGTGGCCACCTCCATGAGGATCGCGCACCCCCAGTCGGCCGAGCATGAGTCGAGCACGCGGTTTAGCTCGTTCTCGACGATGTCCTGCATATTGATGTCGATGGTGGTGCGGAGTGTGAAGCCGGGGGTCGCGGGCACGTCGGTCCAGTTGACGATGTTCTTGGTCAGCGGAATCTTCTTCGAGAGCCCCGGCTGGCCGTAGAGGAGCGAGTCGAGGGCCATCTCCAGCCCGGAGATACCGTGGATCTGGCGGCACTCGCGGGTCTGCCCCACCCCGCCGACCGACCGTCGGGCCATGTCGCCGTAAGGGTTCGAGCGGCGCATGGTGCTCTCCACCGTAAGGCCGTTCTTGTTGGGGTTCTTGATTTTCAAGAAGGGGAATGTCTTGAGCAGCTGCAGGTCGGTGTAGCTCAGGCCGCGAATCAGGCGCCAGGCGCGCGGGCGGCGCTTGGGTTCGGTTTTGAGCGGCTCTTCGAGGTAGGCCCTCCACCCCGCGCGGTCGCGGCGGGGGAAGTGGAGCGCCAGCGAGTCGGCAATGGAGTCGATTGCCAGGCGGTAGGCCTGCTCCTGGAAGCGCTCCGAGCGGAAGTCGATGCGCACGGTGTAGAAACTGAGGTTCGTCGCGAGAATCGACCCGTCGGCGGCGAGTATGTCGCCCCGCTCGGGGAGAATCGTGTCGGTAGTCTGCAACTCTTCGAGAGCCTTGCGGTTCCAGTCGTCGGCGTGGACTATGGTCGTGGAGAAGAGTTTGTAGGATATGGCGAAAGCGAAAAAGGCGATCATGATGGTGATCACCGCGTATCGCGCCTGTATTTTGACCCTGCCGTTTGACATCTGGTTTGTTTCTTTCTCTTAACTGGTAATTCGGTCTGTTTCAGTGGTTCGGTCGGATTCCGCATTACGGATGGGGGGTGGTCAGTCGCCGAGGCTGATCCTGTAGGGTGGCTGCTCCTGCACCGTGAGCCCCAGGCGGAGCGAGTCGACCATCAGCTGCATCTGCGACTCGCGTATGCGGCTCATATAGGCCGACTTCTCGCGGACGCGCTCGGTTTTGGCCACCTCCAGCTCGCGGGTGAGGCGCTGTATGTCCTCCATCTGTGTCTGGCAGGTGTAGCGGCTGGTGATGTAGATCATCAGCATCACCACGATGGTGAGCACCCACAGCCAGTGGCGGCTGAAGAAGTCGAGTGAGAGCACGCGGCCGTGGATGGCGCGGCGCATTATCGAGGGGCGCTTCGCCGCGCGGGGCTCGCGGGAGGCTCCGGCGGAGCGACCCCGGCGGGGGGCGGCGTATTGTTCGTTGGCGGTTATCGTTGTGGCGGGCATCGGAGTGCGAGAGTTTCGGTTGGTTCGAGAGTTTCTGTTTGTTTGGTCACGGCCTCAGAGCTTCACGGCGACGCGGAGTTTGGCGCTCCGCGAGCGGGGGTTGCGCTCCACCTCCTCGTCGGAGGGGACGATCGGTTTCGAGGTCAGGCATTTCAGTGGGCTCAGGCGGCGGCCGAAGAAGTCCTTCTCGTCGCGCCCTTCGAGGTTGCCCGACTTCATGAAGTTCTTCACCAGGCGGTCCTCAAGCGAGTGGTAGGTGATCACCGCGAGCCTCCCCCCGGGCTTCAGCGCCCCGAGACTCTGGGTGAGCAGACTCCTCAGGGCCTCGATCTCGCCGTTGACGGCGATGCGCAGGGCCTGGAAGAGCTGGGCCAGCTCCTTCTTCTCCTGGCGGGGGTTGATGTGGGGCCTCACCACCTCCAGGAGGCGCTCCACGGTGTCGACCGGGGCGGTCTTCCCGGCGGCGATGATGGCGCGGGCCATCTGCCTCCCCTGCCGCAGCTCCCCGAAGAGCGTGAGGATTTCCGAGAGCTCCCGCTCGTCGGCGCGCTCCAGGAGCGCCGCCGCCGTCAGGGGGGCCTGGCGGTTCATGCGCATGTCGAGCGGCCCCTCCCAGCGGAACGAGAAGCCGCGGCCCGGGTCGTCGAAGTGGTGGAACGACACCCCGAGGTCGGCCAGGATGCCGTCGACCTCCCCGGCGCCGTAGTAGCGGAGGAAGTTGCGCAGGTAGCGGAAATTCCCCCTCACGGCGGTGAAGGCCGCGTTACCCGCCAGGGCGGGGTCGGCCATGGCGCGCTCGATGGCGTCGGAGTCCTGGTCGAAACTGAGCAGGCGCCCCCCCG
>JAMPHO010000018.1 GCA_023663385.1 Alistipes timonensis
TTGGAAAAAGCGCTCAAAAAAGCCTCAAAATCAGAAGAAATTTACAATGAAAAAATTATTAAACAGTTTCTTAAGGATGTTGATTGGGAATTATATGGGATAGTTGGATATTAATGTTGATCAGCGGCTTTGGGCGGCGGAGGTGTCTACGTTTGCGTCAGCGTTGACCAGTTTGCGCGCTCCGCGCTTCTGGCGGCCCCACTGCACGTTGTAGGTGACGTTGACAAAGGGGATGCGCATATCGATGCGCATATGCTGCTCGTTGGTGTTCCATTTGCTAAGCATTCGGGAGCCTTGGTCATACTCGCCGAAAGGCATGATCATTCCGGCTCCGAACTGCCAGTTCTTCCAATTGTAGGTCAGCTCGACTATCGACAGGTTCTCGCCCCAGCTGATTTTCTCGCCCCAGAGGTCGTGCTGCGACCTGACGTACTGGCCTGAGAGGTTGAAGCCCCAGTGGGAAAGGTTGATGTTCACGTTGCCGCTCCAGTTGTTGTTGGTCAGTTCGTAGCCGGTGCCGCGCATACGCTCCATACGGAATTGCAGGTAGCCGCTGGCCATTAACCAGTTCGGAATGATGTCGATTTGCGGGGCTATGAAGAAGGAGAGGTTCTGCAGTCCGCGGCTGTTCTCGTAGGTGGTTATGAGCCGGTTCTGGTCCCAGTAGAGCAGGGGAGTTATGGCGTCGGGGCTTGAGAACGCCCTAATACCGAACATACCGTTGACCCTCGGGACACTGAAGTTGTAGCGCAGTGTGAGCATATAGGAGTTGGAGGGTTTGAGGTCGGGGTTACCGGCGCGCCATTGGAAGCCGTCGACCTGCTGCGGCACGATGTTTGACTCGGCCAGCGACGGGGCGGCGGTCCAGGTCTGGAAACTTAGGCGGAACTGGT
Organism: Alistipes timonensis; assembly: GCA_023663385.1. Lineage (GTDB taxonomy): Bacteria > Bacteroidota > Bacteroidia > Bacteroidales > Muribaculaceae > UBA7173. The sequence continues at coordinate 894 of JAMPHO010000018.1, forward strand.
GGTTCTGGTTGATGCCGTAGGTAACTGTGGCCTGCGGGCGGAGGTTCCAGGAGCTGCTCCCCTGGTTGGTTTCCTTGAAAAGGATGTCGGTGTACTGCGCTCCGATTCCGGCGGTGAAAGTGAATTTCTTAAAGCGCTGGAAATACTCGGCGAAGATATAGAACTTGTCCTGGCGCTGGTGGAACACGCTCCCGCCGAGGTTTTCGTAGGTCGAGCGGTTGCGGTTGGCCGTGTACGACGCCCCGGCGGTGAGCTTTGACTGCTTCCAGTTCTTTATATAGTCGGCCTCGATGGCGTAAGCCTGGTTGCGGTCCTTAATGAGCGTGTGTATGTCGTTGAGATAGCCTTCGGCCTCGGGGAGGCGCTCAACATAGTCGGAGTGTGTTTTGCCGAAGTAGAACGAGCCCGAAAAGTCGGCCACGATAAGCTGGTTGTGGGGCAGATGGTGCTCGAAGTAAGCCGAGATAGTGGGGGTGGTTCCCTTGTCGCCGTGTTGGTCGGTCAGCAGCACGTCGTCGGAGCCGTCGCTCATGGATAGGAGCCCGTTGTATTTGAAACGGTCGCTGAATTTGTGGAACACGAAGGCGTCAATCATAAGCACCGTCGTGTCGGGCTTTATATAGTTGTACGAAGCCCAGAAACGCCCCATAGAGTTATCCATTGAGCCGCCGCGGGAGGTCTCGTCGCGTGTCACCGAGGTGCCGTCGGTGAAAGTGAAAGTCTCCGTGTAGTCGCGGTGTGTCTTTATGTCCTCGGTGAGTTTGAAGTTACCCCCGACCTCGAACTGCGAGGGTCCCGAGTTGAATTTGGCGTTGGCCATATAGAAGCCCCAGGCCTGGTTGAGGGCCGGCTGCGCCATTGCCTGCGCCGAGCCGCCCACCTCCGGGTTTACGACTATGAAGTTGAGCACATAGTTCGCCCCCTTGTAACGCAGCCCGGGATTGTCGATCCACTCGACCCGCTTGATGCTTTCGGGAAGGAGCGCCCGCACCTGGTCGATTGACGAGACGCGGCCGTTGACGCGCACCTGCACCGCCTGGCCCGCGGCCTGGATCTGCCCGAGTGCCTCGGTGACACTCAGCGACGGAATCATGAGGTTGCGCAGCAGTTGCAGACCGTCCTTGGAGATGTCGAGCGCGCTCCGCGAGGGGTAGTACACGTCCATATCGGCCTTGCGGACCACCCTCGGGGCCTCGACCACGATTTCTTCGAGTTGTTTGCCCTCTATTGAGTCGGCCGGTTGCTGCGCCGACCCAGCGAGTGCGGCAAGCAGCAACGGCGCGGCTGAAATTCTAATGTTCATATTGCGTCAGAGAATTGGTTTCATATCTCAGACGCGAAGTTAGGCTAAAATGTTGCGTCAACTCTCGACATATGTTGAAATCGTACCGCGCCGAGCCCTTCGGCGGTCATACATTATATAGAAGGCGGAGAATATTCCTGACGCTATGAGTATCGCTGCCTGGAAGCTCCAGCATACGAGCGAGTAGGCGGCTCCGTCGGTGTCGCTTACTCCGTAAAGGCTCAGGGCGAACATCACCGCTATGTTCCAGGGACCGAGACCTCCGTTCGACGGGACTCCCATCGAGCATGAGCCGAACACGAACACCACCAGCCCGGGCAGAAGGCCGTAGCAGTACTCCGGGGCGAGCAGATGGCGGGTGAAGGGGAAGGCGAAGAAGCAGACGTATGTTTCGAGGAAGTAGCAGATCCATATGCCGAAAGTGAGCGCGACGTACAATCCCGTGCCCTTCATATGGAACAGCACCCGGAAGCCGTTCCAAATACGCGCCGCACTGGCCCGCATTCCCCGGACGAATTTTGTGTCGCGCAAGGCGAAGCAGATAATAGCCGCAAGAAGTACCGCGCCTCCGAGCACGGCCCAAAGCGTGCCGTCGGAGAGCACGCGGCTTATCGTCTGGCCGAACGCGTAATGGTCGAGGAAGCGGTCCATCGCAGGGCGGGCCACTATCATTGAAAGTATGAGCAGGGCCAGAATCATCACGCCGTCGGAGGCGCGGTCGCCGAGATCTGTGCCTACCACTGTGGAGAGTTTGCAGTTTTCGCGCTTTGTTATGTAGACGCACCTCCATGCCTCACCTAAGTAGGGAAACACGAGGTTGAGGGCGTAGGCTCCGAAAATCGACACGCTTTCGGCCACTACGGGTATGCGCGGAATCCCCGCCGCGCGCAGCTGTATGCCCCAGCGGATGCCGCGGATCATATGGGAGAGGACCGTGATGCCCATCATAGCGAAGATAAACCGATAATCGACCCCCTCGCTGATAATCCTCCCTATCTGGTGAATGTTCACTTTGTGGAGCAGCCATATTACCAGCAGGGTTGACACCGCGATCGGAATCACAATCTTCGCCACGCGGCCCGCGTTTTCCCTGAATTTCGCACCGGCGGCAGGTTTGTTTGTTGAATCGTTCATATTTGATTAACAAACAAATCGCTGAAATGTCTCAGAGCTCTATATCGAAGCTGTCGGCATCGGAAAGGAAGGGGAGGGAGGCGCGGAGTTTTCGCAAACTCCCGGGCGCGAACGAGGCGTATACCGCGTCAGTCGGGGCGGGGTTGTCGGTCGAAAGGCCGAGCGGTTTCCCCATCGCGTCGTAAATGGCCGTCATACCGTCGTAGTTGCCGTAATCATCGGTGCCGGAGCAGTCGGCACCGACCACGACGGCCTGGTTTTCGATGGCGCGCGCGATTAGGAGGTGGTGCCAGGCGTAGGCCCGAACGTTGGGCCAGTTGGCGGGCACGAGCAGCGCGTCAAACTCCTCGTTCTGGCGGCACCATACCGGGAAACGGAGGTCGTAGCATATTATGAGCTTGAAACGGACCCCCTTATAGGTGACGACTGGGGGTAGGGCGCTCCCGGCGCGGCACTGGCGCGCTTCTGGGCTGAGGCAGAAGAGATGGCGCTTGTCGTAGGTCGCGACGGTGCCGTCGGGGGCTACGAAGAAGCCCCGGTTGAGGTATTCGCCCCCCTCAGAGGCGAGGTAGCTCCCGGCGATGGCGATACCCGTGTCGGCGGCGAGCTTTTTCACGAGGGTTAGGGTCGGCCCCTCTTCCGGCTCGGCCTTGGAGGCCATCAGCGCCTTGTCGGCTATAAATGAGGTTGAGAAAAGCTCCGGCAGCACGGCCACGTCGGTGTCGACGTCGAGCGCTCTCACGGCCCGCTCAGCCTGAAGCAGGTTGTGCTCGGTGTCGGCAAACCGTATGTCGAGCGGTATGGCCGCGATTTTAATAATGTCGGGCTTCGCCGCTGCGGGGGCGGATGTCAGTCGGTCAGGCATTGGTCGGCGAATTTTCCGGTGAAAGCGCTGTAGAACTTCTTCACGGCGAGCATATCGGCCTCCATATCACCCGTCGGCTCGAAGAGTTCCGTGGCCGAGATGGTCTTAGAAGGGTAGTCGATGGCGGCGAGGCATATGGGAACTCCGGCCTCGCGGGCAATGCGCAGAAAGCCGGTGTGCCAGTCGCGGGTACCCTTGCGGGTACCTTCCGGCGTGATGGCCAGTTTGAGCCGCGGCTCCGAGCGGAATTTGTCGACGATGTACTCCGTGAGCGACTGCCGCTTGTTTTTCCGCTCCACGGGTATGCCGCCGAGAGCCCTGAAAAGCGAGCCGAGCGGGAAGAAGAACCAGCTCGCCTTCATCAGGAATCCCGCCGTGCGGCCTACCGACCGTATGGCCAGTTCGCAAAGGGGGAAATCCCAGTTGGACGTGTGCGGGGCGACGCAGTATATCATCTTGGGATAGTCGGGCACTGTCACCTCCACCTTCCAGCCGGCGAGACTGAGGAGCTTTTTGCAAATATTCATAGGTCACGCGAAAACCGTCGGAAGCGGGCGCCGTAAGGGCACCTCGCTTCTGACGCTGGGTTTGGCCGCGCCGCCCCGGAGAGCGCTGTGGTGGGCGCTCCCTGGGGGGCGGGACGGGGGATGGGTTAGTTCTGCTTCTTGTTGGCGTCCTTCACTTCCTGGGGAAGGGCGGCGTTCATTTCGCGCACGATGTCGGTGACGTGACCCTCGAATTTCTCGCGGAACGACTTGTAGGCTTTCTTGAAGTAGGCGCGGCGGGCGCGGCGGTATTCGCGGCCCGATTCGAAGTCGGAGGGGATTTTGTCGAAGCTGAAGGTGACGCGGCTCAGGGCGGTCTGCTGGAGGGCCGCGATGTCGCCTACGATAGCCTCCATGCGGGCGGCGTCGACACCTTTGATGTAGGAACGGGCCATGAGGCATTCAACGGCAAGGTCGCCGCAAACATATCTTACTTCTTTCTTGAGATCACGGATGTTAGCCATAACGGTTAGCTTTAGTTATAATTGTGTTGGTGTATGTTGAGCACCCTCTGCAGGGCGCTTTGAGTAGCGGGTATTTTCAGCACCCTCACCTGGCCGCGGGCCGCGGGGGCGCTGTCGGAGCCGGGGAGCGAGGGACGCGTGCCGAGTATCTCCTCGACGGTATCGGCGAAGACACCCGGGGCGGCGCTCGAAAGCGCTATTCCGGTCTCCCCCGGGCGGAGCGTGTAGTCGAGCGCCCTGAAGGCCGCGGCCCCTTGGGGGTCGAGTATGTAGCCGGTGGCGCGGTACACCTCGCTCATGGTGTTGGCGATCTGTTCGTCGGAGAGCGCGTGCCCTTCTACATCGTCGCGGAGCCGTTCGAGGCAACCGCCGTAGAGGTCGATTATGCGGGCTATGTTCGAGGGGTTCCCCACGTCCATTGCCCCGGCGAGGGTCATTAGGGCCTTGCGCGGCTTGAAGCCGCCGGTGCGGAGGAACTCCACAAACTCGTCGTTGGCGTTGTTGACCGCCACGAAGCGGCTCACCGGGAGCCCCATCTTCTTGGCCATAAGTCCGGCCGAGAGGTTGCCCAGGTTGCCGCACGGCACGCTCACCACAACCCCGGCTGTTTCAGGGTTCTCGCGGAGGGCGCAGGCGTAGGCGTGGAAGTAGTAGATGATCGAGGGGAGCTGCCGGGCGGGGTTTATGGAGTTGCCGGAGGTCAGCGGGCGCCGGCTGCTGTCGCGCAGCGAGTTCCGCAGGGCCTCGACCGCGAGGTTCTGGCAGTCGTCGAAAGTGCCGTCGACCTCGACGGCCACCACGTTGCGAAGCGTGGCGAACAGCGCTATCTGGTCGCGGGTGAGCCTGTCCTTGGGGAAGAGCACGAACACCCTCGTTGAGGCGGCTTTCAGGAAACCGTTGGCCACGGCTCCCCCGCTGTCGCCGGAGGTGGCGACTATTATGTCGCGCCCGGCGGCTCCGTCGGCCGAGATCAGCGGAAGCAGTCCGGCCATGAAGCGGCTCCCCACGTCCTTGAACGTGTGGGTGGGTCCGTGGAAGAGCTCCAGCACGAAGCGGTCGCCGTGGACCCTCCGCAGCGGTATGGGGAAATCGAGGGCGTCGTCGACAACGCGCTTGAGTTCGCCCGACGGAGCGAGCGAGCCGAAAAGCGAGTTGGCCACCACATAGGCGACCTCCCGCAGCGACATCTCCGCGATATTATTGAAGAAAGCCTTCGGAAGCCTCGGCAGCGAGTCGGGGAGGTAGAGTCCGCCGTCGGGTGCGATGCCGCAAGCCGCGGCTTGCGGCAGGGTTGCCTGTGGAGCGCTTCTGTTTGTGCTGTGTAGAATCATGTCTTATTCGAGTCCGGTTGGGGGTTCTGCGTTTATCGGGTAGCGGTACGTCAGATAAACGCCGGAACCATCGAAGAAGGTTTACAAAGGTAGCGCTTAAACCCCGAAAAAGCAAACCCGCCGCCCGAAAAATGGCCCCGCGGCGGCGTATGTTGCATAACATATGGCCGATGGTATGCAATCCGCATATTATTCATTATTTTCGCGAATAAGATAAGGCCAGGTGGCCTGCTTTAGCCTTAAAAAGCCTTAATATCATGAAAACTAAAAAACTCCTCCTCGGCGACGAGGCTCTCGCCCTCGGCGCCATCCGCGCCGGACTTTCGGGCGCCTACGCCTATCCCGGCACTCCGTCGACCGAGATTCTCGAATTCATCCAGAATGACCCCGAGGCTCGCCGCCGGGGCATACACTCCCATTGGTCGTCAAACGAGAAGACAGCCGTCGAGGAAGCCCTCGGCATGAGTTTCTGCGGAAAGCGCTCGCTCGCCGCTATGAAGCACGTCGGGGTCAACGTGGCCGCCGACCCGTTTGTCAACTCGGCCATGACCGGCGCCAACGGCGGCATGATCGTGGTGGCCGCCGACGACCCCTCGATGCATTCCTCGCAAAACGAGCAGGACTCGCGCTTCTATGCCGATTTCGCCATGATTCCGGCTCTCGAACCCTCCTCGCAGCAGGAGGCCTACGATATGGCCGGCTATGGTTTCGACCTTTCGGAGCGGTTGGGGCTCCCGGTGATGATGAGGATGGTGACACGCCTGGCGCATTCCCGCGGCGTCGTTGCCGTCGATGAGGAGAACCGTCCTGAAAACGAACTGCGTTATCCCTCGAAGCCCTCGCAGTGGGTGCTCATGCCCGGCAACTCGCGCCGCCGCTATGCCGAGCTCATAGCCTCGCGCCCCGAGGTGCTCGGCGAGTCGGAGCGCTCACCGTTCAATCGCTACATTCCCGGCGGCGACCATTCGCTCGGCATCCTCGCTTCCGGCATCGCCTATAATTATGTCATGGAGGCGTACCCCGCGGGGTGCCCCTTCCCGATACTGAAGATTTCGCAATACCCGCTCCCGCTGGAGTCGGTAGGGCGCCTTTTCGACGAATGCGAAGTTGTGCTCGTGGTCGAGGAGGGTCAGCCCGTGATCGAGCAGTCGCTCCGCGGCGCGCTCGACACCAACGCCAAGGTGCGCGGCAAACTCGACGGCTACCTCCCCCGCACCGGCGAGCTTACCCCCGACAGCGTGCGTTCGGCCCTCGGTTCGCTCGCGCCGGGCACTGTGGCCCCGCTCCCCCAGGTGCCGGAACCCCACCGCTTGGTGGCCCCCCGTCCGCCGGCCCTCTGCCAGGGATGCTCCCACCGCGACGTCTACGCCGCCCTCAACGGCGCGCTCGAAGAGTATGCCGACGCGAAAGTGTTCGGCGACATCGGCTGCTACACCCTTGGGTGGCTCGCGCCGTTCAACGCCATCGACACCACGGTTGATATGGGAGCTTCGATAACTATGGCCAAAGGTGCGGCCGACGCTGGCCAGCACCCGGCTGTGGCCGTCATCGGCGACTCCACGTTCACCCATTCGGGCATGACCGGGCTGCTTGACGCCATCAACGAGGATTCCCCCATAACGGTAATTATCTCCGACAACCTTACGACCGGCATGACCGGGGGACAGGACTCCCAGGGCACCGGCAAAATCGAGCAGATATGCCTCGGCCTTGGCGCCGACCCCGCCCATGTGCTCACTATCGACACCCTGCCGCGCAAGGTGGAGGAGATGAAGGAGATGTTCCGCAAGGAATTCGACCACAAGGGGCTGTCGGTGATAGTGGCCCGCCGCGAGTGTATACAGACCGCCCGCCGCCACGCCGCCGGAAAATCGCCTAAAGCGTGATTTCGGTTAAAAATATCAATTATAATTTCGTATTAGCCACAAACAATGAAAACCGATATAATACTTGCCGGAGTGGGAGGGCAGGGGATTCTCTCGATCGCGACCATCCTCGGAGCGGCGGCCCTCGCCGAAAACCTTTACCTCAAGCAGGCCGAAGTGCATGGTATGAGCCAGCGCGGCGGCGACGTGATGTCGTGTCTGCGCCTGAGCTCCGACCCTATCGCTTCCGACCTCATACCGCTGGGGGGTGCCGACCTCATCGTTTCGCTCGAACCGATGGAGGCCCTGCGCTATCTCCCGTACCTCGCCCCCGCGGGGCGCGTGGTGAGCAGCACCGTGCCGTTTGTCAACATAGGCAACTATCCCGCTGAGGAGGAACTTCTGGCCGAGCTCACGGCCATCCCCGGAACCGTGGCGTTCGATATGGACGCCGTCGCCAAGGAGGTTGCCACGGCCCGCTCTTCCAATATGGTGCTCCTCGGCGCCTGCGCGCCCTTTACCGGCATCGCCCCCGAGGCCATCGAGCAGGGCATCCGAACCGTCTTCGGTGCCAAGGGCGAAAAAATCGTTGAGGCCAACCTCGCCGCTTTCCGTGCGGGAATGGAGCGCTCCGCGAAGAGCTGAGCGAGTCAGATGAAGAATCACAAGGAACAGACTTATATATGAACCCTGTATCAGAACAAGCATTCCGTTCACACCTTGAGGCGATGCATATTCCGAGCATCGCCTCGGCGACCATACGCCAAATCATGGCCCTCGCCGCCCGTCTCGAAGGGGAGATGGGCGAGCCGTTCGTACACCTTGAAATGGGTAACCCCGGCCTCCCGCCGCAGCAAGTGGGCATCCGGGCCGAGTGCGAGGCCCTCAACAGCGGTGTCGCCGGAGTATACCCCAACATAGCCGGCATACCGCAGCTCAAAGAGGCCGGCTCGGAGTTCCTCAAGGCGTTTCTCAACATCGACATCCCTCCGCGCTGCATCGTACCTACGGTAGGTTCGATGCAGGCCACTTTCACTCTTTTCCTGTTAATGGGGCAGAGGATTCCCGGGCGCGACACGATTCTTTTCCTCGACCCGGGTTTCCCCGCGCAGCATAACCAGGTCAAGCTCCTCGGGCTTGAGACGGCCTCGGTCGATATATACGGATGCAGAGGCGAGGCTCTCGAAGCGTGCCTGGAGGAAGAGGTGGCCTCGGGCCGCGTCACGGCACTGATCTACAGCTGTCCCAACAACCCGGCTTGGACCAACTTCACCGACGAGGAGTTCCGCATCATAGCCCGAGTGGCCGAGCGGCACGACATCATCGTGATCGAGGACCTGGCCTATCTCGGCATGGACTTCCGCCAGCGTTTCGGCTGCCCCTACTGCGAGCCGTATGTGCCCACCATCTCGCGCTATACCAAGAACTGCGTGGTGCTCGTGTCGTCGTCGAAAATCTTCAGTTACGCTGGTCAGCGAATAGCGATGGTGTGCGTGCCTGAGGAGGCCGCCGACCGCCGCTATGAGTTCTTCGAGCGGTTCTACGAGATGCCGACCCTTCTCGACGCGTATATCTACGGCGTGCTTTACTGCGCCTCGTCGGGCACGGCCCACTCCGCCCAGCACGCTTTCGCCGCTATGCTCCGTGCCGCGACCCAGGGTCAGCTCGACTTCGTGGCCGAGTGCCGCGAATACGGTCGCCGCGCCAACCGCGCCAAGGCGCTCTTCGATGTCAACGGCTTCCACCTTGTGTATGCCAAGGATGGCGACCAGCCGGTGTCCGACGGTTTCTTCTTCACCTCGGGCTATCCGGGCATGACCGGCGATCAATTGCAGAGCGAGCTGCTGCGCTACGGCATTGCCACCATATCGCTCCCCTCCACCGGTAGCCGCCAGCAGGGGGTGCGCGTGTGCGTGTCGATGCTTTCGTCTGAGAAAGATTTCGAGCGGCTCGCGAAGCGCCTCGAAGCGTTCCACCGCGACCACCCGGTAGCCGCCGGGCATCCCGCCTGAACACCCTCTAACGCAACCGCAAGCAATGAGTGTAGAAATTCCCAACCTTATGACCGCCGACGAGGCGGCGCGCCTGATAAAGTCGGGCGACCATATATATATCCAGGGTAGCACCTCGGTGCCCGAAACCCTGGTTGACGCCATGACCCGCCGCGGCGGAGAGTTGCGCGACGTCGTGCTCCACAGCGGTTTCTCCGTGGCTCGCCGCGAGGCTCCCTACTGCCGCGAGGAGTACAAGGATTCGTTCATCGTTGACACCTGTTTCGTTTCCAACAACGTGAGGCGTTGGATTGCCGAAGGCTATGGGACAACGACGCCCCGTTTCCTCGGCGAGGTTCCGGCTCTCTTCCGCGACGGCACCTGGAGGTGCGACGTCGTGCTGCTCAACTGCTCGCTCCCCGACGAGCGCGGTTTCGTGAGCTACGGTGTGTCGGCCGACCTGGCCGTTTCGGCCACGGAGTGCGCCAAGACGGTCATCGCGCAGATTAATCCGCATATGCCTTTCAGCTACGGCGACCCGGTGATCCACGTTTCGGAGATTGACGCCGCCGTGCTTGTCGACGACCCGCTTGTCGAGGTGCCCACACCCGAACCGGGCCCGGTAGACCTCGCCATAGGGCGCGCCATAGCCGAAATCATCCCTGACGGGGCCACGCTGCAGATCGGTGTTGGCGGCATTCCCAACGCCGTGCTCCGCGCATTGGGTGACCACAAGCACCTGGGCCTCCACACCGAGGCCATGACCGACGGCGTGCTCCCGCTCATTGAGAGCGGCGTTATCGACAACTCGCTGAAGAAGGTGTCGCCCGGGCGCTCGGTGGCATGCCTCGCCCTCGGCTCGCGCCACCTTTACGACCTGATGGACCATAACAAGGAGATGGAGTTCCGCGACGTCGCGTGGACCAACGACCCCTTCATCATCGCGCAGAACCCGAGGGTGGTCTCCATTAACTCCTGCCTCGAAATTGACCTCACCGGGCAGATTTGCGCCGACTCCATAGGCACGCGCATCTTCTCGGGTGTCGGCGGCCAGCACGACTTCGTATACGGGGCTTCCCGCAGCGAGGGGGGCATGTCGGTGCTCGCGATGCCTTCGGTCACCTCCAAGGGTATCGGCAAAATCAAGCCGGTGCTCACGCCGGGCGCCGGAGTGGTCACCACCCGTTTCCAGACCAACTTCGTGGTGACGGAGCACGGGCGCGTCGACCTCCGCGGCAAGTCGCTCGCCGAGCGAGCCAAGCTGCTTATCTCCATAGCCAACCCCGCCGACCGCGAAGACCTCGAACGCGCGGCCCGCGAGCGCTTCGGCCACGTCTTCGCCCGCATGGCCTGACTCTGACACAATTCTTATTTCTAATACGCGATAAGCGCCGACAGCTTCGGAAAGCGATGTTTTTCCGATGTGTCGGCGCTAATCGCGTTTTGACGGTATTTTTCCGCGTAATTTTCTTGGATAATTATAGCGCGTTTTTGGCGTGTTTTTGTAACTTTGCCGCGTTTTTCACTTATTTGCTTATTTAGGTACCAATTTTTATGTGTGGAATTGTAGGATATATAGGCGACAGGACCGCCTATGACGTGCTGCTTAAAGGTCTGCGCCGCCTGGAATACCGCGGCTACGACAGCGCCGGCGTGGCCATGATCGCCCCCTCGGGAAGTCTGAACGTTTACAAGACGCGCGGCAAGGTCGACGACCTCGACCGCTTCTGCGAGAGTAAGGACACGGCCGGCTCCATAGGCATAGCCCACACACGCTGGGCCACCCACGGCGAGCCTAACGATGTGAACGCCCATCCCCACGTCGGGCGCGGCGGCAGAATCGCGCTGGTCCATAACGGCACTATCGAGAACTACGGCGTGCTCCGCGAGGCGCTTGAGCGCGAAGGGCGCGAGTTCCGCAGCGAAACCGACACCGAGGTGCTCGTCCAGCTCATCGAATACATTAAGGAAACCTCCGGCTGCACCACTCTCGAAGCTGTTCGCGAGGCGCTTAAGGAGGTTGTCGGCGCGTACGCCGTGGCGGTGCTCGACCTCGACGACCCCGACACCCTCATCGGCGCCCGCAAGAGCTCGCCGCTGGTGGTAGGGCTTGGGGAGAACGGGGAGACATTCCTGGCCTCCGACGCCACGCCGATTGTCGAGTACACCGACAAGGTGGTGTACCTCAACGACGACGAGATCGCCATCATAACCCGCGGCGAGCCGCTGAAAATCATCACCACCGATAACCGCCCCTCGGCTATCGACATTAAGACCCTCCGCATGAGCGTCAGCGAGCTTGAGAAGGGTGGCTATCCGCACTTCATGCTCAAGGAGATTTTCGAGCAGCCCCGCACGATCAACGACTGCGTCAGAGGGCGCATCGGCAACAGCGGTTCGCAAGTTACGCTTTCGGGTGTCATTGAGAACCGCGAGCGTTTCCGCGACGCCCGCAGGGTGGTGATCGTGGCTTGCGGCACCTCGTGGCACGCCGGGCTCATAGGCAAGCGGCTTCTTCAGGAAATAGGCCGCGTGCCGGTCGAGGTGGAGTATGCCAGCGAGTTCCGCTACAGCAATCCCATACTCGACGAGCGCGACATCGTGATCGCCATATCGCAATCGGGCGAGACGGCTGACACACTGGCGGCCATACAGATAGCGCGCGAGCGCGGCGCGTTTGTCTACGGCGTGTGCAACGTTGTAGGCTCCTCCATAGCACGCGCGACCGACAGCGGCACCTACATCCACGTCGGCCCGGAAATCGGCGTCGCCTCCACCAAGGCTTTCACCGGGCAGGTGACCGTGCTGGCCATGCTCGCCCTGGCTGTGGGCTCGATAAGGGGCACGGTCGATAAGGAGGTGAAGGCCGAAGTGGTGCGCGGTCTGCGCAACCTCCCCGCGCTCATCACCAAGGCGCTGAAACTCAACGACCAGATCGAGCGCCTCTCGGCCACATACACCTACGCCCGCAACTTCCTCTACCTCGGCCGCGGCTACAATTTCCCCTCGGCGCTCGAAGGCGCGCTGAAGCTGAAGGAAATCAGCTACATACATGCCGAGGGGTATCCCGCCGCCGAAATGAAGCACGGCCCGATCGCGCTGGTCGACCGCGAGCTCCCCACGGTGGTAATCGCCCCCGACGACGAGATGCACGAGAAAATCATCTCCAACATCCAGCAGATCAAGGCCCGCGGCGGCAGCGTAATAGCGGTGATAACCAAGGGTGACGAGACTATCCGCGAAATCGCCGACCATGTGCTCGAAATCCCGCAGGTGCCCGAGTGCCTTTCGCCGATCATCACCTCGATCCCCCTCCAGTTGCTGGCTTACCATATCGCCATCAAGAAGGGGTGCGACGTCGATATGCCCCGAAACCTGGCGAAGTCCGTCACCGTCGAATAAGCGTCGAATAAGACAGCCAAGGAGCGTGGTTTTCCGCGGATTTTTGTAACTTCGCGGAAAACTACGCCTTTTATATACCTTGCCGGTTATATACCCTGCCGGGCGTATAAATTTTACGCCCTGACGAGCGTTATATATTCAAGGTGTGCGTAAGCCAATTTTTTTTGACGAATGAAGAACATCAGGAATTTCTGCATAATAGCCCATATCGACCATGGTAAGAGTACCCTGGCCGACCGTCTGCTCGAATACACCAATACCGTGGCCGGGAAGGATCTCCAGGCCCAGGTGCTCGACGATATGGACCTCGAACGCGAGCGCGGCATCACCATCAAGAGCCACGCCATACAGATGGACTATCTGCAGGATGGCGAGAAGTATGCCCTAAACCTGATCGACACTCCGGGACACGTCGATTTCTCCTACGAGGTGTCGCGCTCGATCGCCGCGTGCGAGGGAGCGCTGCTCATTGTCGACGCCACCCAGGGTATCCAGGCCCAGACGATTTCCAACCTGTACATGGCAATCGACTCCAACCTCGAAATCATACCCGTGATCAACAAGGTCGATCTCGAAAGCGCCAAGCCCGACGAGGTGGAGGACCAGATTGTTGACCTGCTCGGATGCTCGCGCGACGAGATTATCCGCGCCAGCGGCAAGACCGGGGTGGGGGTGCCGGAGATTCTCCGCGCTATCGTCGAGAGGGTGCCGGCTCCCAAGGGTGACCCCCAGGCGCCGCTCCAGGCCCTGATTTTCGACTCGGTGTTCAACCCGTTCCGCGGCATCATCGCGTATTTCAAAATCGAGAACGGAACTATTTCGAAGGATGACTTCGTGAAGTTCGTGGCCACCGGCAAGGAGTATCACGCCGACGAGGTCGGCATCCTCAAACTCGACCTCCAGCCTTGCAAGACGCTGTCGGCGGGCAATGTCGGCTACATCATCTCGGGCATCAAGAGCTCGAAGGAGGTGAAAGTGGGCGACACCATCACCCACGTCGACCGCCCGGCTCCGGCCATCGCCGGTTTCGAGGAGGTGAAGCCGATGGTGTTTGCCGGTGTATACCCGATCGAGGCCGAGGACTTCGAGAACCTGCGCTCTTCGCTGGAGAAGCTGCAGCTCAACGACGCGTCGCTCACGTTCCAGCCCGAGTCGTCGATGGCGCTCGGCTTCGGTTTCCGATGCGGATTCCTGGGGCTGCTCCATATGGAGATCATCCAGGAGCGACTCAGCCGCGAGTTCAATATGGAGGTGATCACCACCGTGCCCAACGTATCCTACAAGGTGTACGACAAGAAGGGGAACGAGACCGAGGTCCACAACCCCTCGGGACTCCCCGACGTGACGCTTATCGACCATATCGAGGAACCATATATCCGCTCGTCGATCATCACCACCACCGACTATATCGGCCCGATCATGACCCTCTGCCTGGGCAAGCGAGGCGAGCTGATCAAGCAGGAATTCATTTCCGGCAACCGCGTTGAGCTGATTTTCGACATCCCCCTGGGGGAGATCGTGATTGACTTCTACGACAAACTGAAATCTATTTCGAAGGGTTACGCGTCGTTTGACTACCATCTCCACGACTTCCGTCCCTCGAAACTCGTGAAGCTCGACGTGCTCCTCAACGGCGAGAGCGTCGATGCCCTTTCGACCCTGACCCACGCCGACAACGCCGTGCAGTTCGGTCGCCGTATGTGCGAGAAGCTCAAGGAGCTCATCCCGCGCCATCAGTTCGACATCGCCGTGCAGGCCGCCATCGGCGCGAAGATTATAGCCCGAGAGACTATCAAGGCGGTGCGCAAGGACGTTACCGCGAAGTGTTACGGCGGCGACGTGTCGCGTAAGCGCAAGCTGCTTGAGAAGCAGAAGGCCGGTAAGAAGCGTATGAAGCAGATCGGGTCGGTGCAGGTGCCTCAGAAGGCGTTCCTGGCCGTGCTGAAGCTCGACTGACACGCCCACAAGCCCGATTCATTCGGAAGACATACTTGGTCGGAGACCTCGCGCCGCGCGAGGTCTCCGACCTTGCTGTTTGTGACCTAATCCTAACCAATATAGGCCGCGAATGGTGGATTTCCGACCAGGATAAAGGCGTTCTGCCGGAGGGTGACGGCTGTTTATTCTTTTTTTGTTAAAAAATGGTGCCGATGGGCGCTGTGAGGGCTGTGGATGGATATGGGTCAAGTTGTTAAAAATAAAACGTTAATTATACAAAATTGGTGGCCGCGATGTTTGGCGGTTACAATTATTGTTGCTAATTTTGCGACATACTTGACAGCGCGGGTTCCTGAAAAACACCCCGTTAAAGCGCCCTCCGCGGCGCTCGCTCCCACTGAATCCGCATAGGCGGCCTCACACCCACACCAATCGATAGTCACAGAATCGATCAATCTTCCCCTCCTCGAACCGCTCCCTCAATCTTAACCAACACTTGCCGGCAAACCGATCTTAACCGATTCCCCTTCGTTAGTTCCGTGGTTAGCGCTGCGGCGACGATTACCCGGGCCGGCGGCAATCCGCTCCCCGCTTCTTTTAAGAAAACACTTGTCGGGCTTCCGCGCCCGACTCTCTCCATAACTTCCCTATAACCAATATGACCCTTTCACTATTCGCCAATAGGCAGAATCACCGCGGCTTGCGCTCGGCGCTGGTTGCCGTGTCGCTGTTGTTGTGCGGCGGATTCGGGGTTGGAGCCAGGGCCGACGAGACTTTCCGCAAGGAAATCTCCGTAGAGTTCCCTATCAACGAGTGGCACATTCGCCCTGATTTTTCCGATAACTCCAAAAATCTCAAAGCCATAACCGACCTGCTTGAGGCGGTCGAGGCTGACTCGTCGCTGGTAATCGACGAGCTGTCGTTCTATGGCGCGGCCTCGCCCGACGGCGGCAACCGCATCAATAACCCGCTATCCGAGAAGCGAATGAACTCGCTCCGCGGGTGGGTGATGGAGCGCGCCGACCTCCCCGACAGCGTCGTTACCTCGCGCCGAAGCGAGGTGCCCTGGGGCACTTTCCGCGAGATGCTCGCGGCGTCCGACTGGGCGTGGCGCGACAGGGTGCTGGAGGTAATCAACGAGGGCGACGACGCTGACGCCGCGACGGTGGACCGCCGGTTGCTCAACCTCCGATATATGGATGCCGGGCGTGTGTGGCGCTCTCTGTGCCGCGACTACTTCCCCCGGCTGCGTATGGCCTACGTTGTGTTCGTGAACGTGCGCCGCGTCGAGCCTGAGCCGCCCCTGGTCGCGGAGACTCTTCCGGCCCCCGAAACGGAGGTCGTCGCCCAGGTGCCCCCTGGGGCACCTGTAGCAACGGTTGACACCGTTGCTACGGAGAAAACCGTAGACGACTCTCCCGCTCCCTGCGTGCGGCATTGGTCGCTGCGCACGAACCTCCCCGCCTGGGGTATGGCCATGGCAAACATATCGGGCGAGTATCTCTTCACGTGCCGCTGGTCGGCCTCCCTTTCGCTTTATTATTCGGCCTGGAACTACGGCAAGAGTACCCGCAAGTTCCGCACTTTCGTGTTCCGCCCCGAGGCGCGTTTCTATTTCCGCGACGGGGGCAAAGGGCTTTTCCTCGACGCGCACTTAGCTATGGTGGCCTACAACTTCGCCTTCTCGGGCGGGAAATGGCGCTATCAGGACCGCGGCGGCAAGCATCCGGCTCTCGGTGGGGGTATCGGCATCGGCTACCGCCTCCCGTTGAGCCGCGACGGCCGGTGGAGGGCGGAGGCATCGGTGGGCGCGGGGGTGTACCATCTCGACTACGACCGCTTCTACAACCGTCCCAACGGGCCCCTCTACGACAACACGCGCCGCACTTACTTCGGTCTGGACCACGCGGCGATCTCCATTGTGTACACATTTGATGCGAAAGGGGGTGGGCGATGAGACTTTTCAAGCATTTCCCCGGCGCGCCGATCGCGCCGATTGTCCGCCCCTGTCTGCTCGCAGCGCTGACCGCCATGGCCTTTGCTTCGTGCGACGTCCACGAGTTCCCGACAGAGGAACCCGCTCCTCCGAAGCCTACGGTCGAGGGCAAGTTCATGCTGCGCCTGCGCTACGACACAAATATGCCACTCCACAAGGAGATCGTCTACGAAAACGGCACTATGGTCGACGCCTCCTCGAAAAAAGGTTCGCGCGACCCGGAGGGGTTCCAGATCCGCTATATTATTAATGTCTATCCGGCGGTGCGCTCCGGCGAGTATTCCCGTTCGAGCGTGCTCACTGTGGAGCGTCTGCGTCCGCTCGAACAGGGGCTCGATGCCGACATCGAGTTCGATATGCCGCAGGGCGACTACCGCCTTCTTGTGTGGACCGACTACGTCGGGCCCGGTGCTCCCGGGGGCGAGTTTTACAACGCGGGCGATTTCGCCGAGATTATATATGCCGACCGCTCCCGCTACGAGGGTGACACCGACTTCCGCGACGCTTTCCGAGGCCAGGCCGACGCTATTGTGGACTACGGCCCCGACTACAATCCCGACCGCGCCGACGAGGTGGTGGTGGAGACCACGGTCGAGATGGCGCGCCCCCTGGCGAAGTACCGCTTCATTACCACTGACCTGGGTAAGTTTATCGACCAGCAGGTCACTGCCCGGCAGAAGGAGCTAACCGCTTCGGAGGCTGCCGACGGCGGCGATTCCCGCGAACCGTCGCGATTCATCGACCTGTCGGAGTACCGCGTGCGCTTCCGCTACACGCAGTACATGCCCTGCTCCTTCAATATGTTCACCAACCGCCCGGCCGATTCCTGGACCGGGATGAGCTACGACGGCGAGATTCGCCAGATGTCGGCCACCGAGGCCGAGCTCGGCTTCGACTATGTGTTCGTCAACGGCACAGAGTCGTCGGTGGCGGTGGCGCTGGAGGTGCTCGACAAGGAGGGCGCCCTCATAGGGAGCATCCCCTCGATCAACGTGCCACTGAAGCGCTCGCGCCTCACCGAGGTGCGGGGCGACTTCCTGACCAACAAAGCCGGTGGAGCTGTAGGCATCGATCCCGGATATGCCGGACCCGACTACAATATCTTTATCCCCTGAGGTCGCGCCGCGCCATTATACGCGGCTCAAAATTGAAAACCACAATCCATAAACGATAACTATTTTATATTCAACCATAACCACTATGAAAAAAGTAATCCTTGCATCGCTCGCTTTCGGCGCGCTCGCCATGGCTTCCTGTTCCAACGAGGAGATGGATGTTAAGCCCGCCGGTCAGGAGGGCACCGTGACTTTCACAGCGTCGCTACCGGCATCGGTGGCATCGCGCCTCTACTCCGACGGCCAGACCGCCAAGAATCTCCAGTACGCCGTGTATCTCGCCGGGGAGCAGGCCCCGCTTATCGAGGGCACCGCCGTATTCAACAACCTCAAGGCCACGGTGTCGACCACCCTCGCCACCGGCAAGAGCTACGACATTCTCTTCTGGGCCCAGGCTGACGACGCACCCTACGCGTTTAATGCCCAAACTCAGGAAGTAACAGTAACCTACAAAGGCATCACCGCCAACAACGAGAGCCTCGACGCTTTCTTCTTCGCTGAGAAGGATCTCGCGGTAAACGGCCCTGTCAACAAGACCGTCACCCTGACCCGTCCGTTCGCCCAGCTGAACATCGGCACCAACGACATCGAACTGGCCAATAAAGCCGGACTCGAAGTTACCAAATCTTCGGTTTCCGTAACCGCTTATGAGACCCTCAACCTCTACTCCGGCGAGGTTTCCGGCGAGACCGCCGCTCCCGTGGTGTTCGGTCAGGCAGCCATCCCCGCGGCTCCCGAGGTGTTCCCCGTAGCCGGTTACGATTACCTCGCGATGGCCTACATCCTCGTGCCCGCCGACAAGCAGACCGTCGACGTGACCCTCTCGCATGACGGCTCGGCCAACGCTCCTGTGTTCGCCGGTGTGCCCGTGCAGCGCAACTACCGCACCAACATCTACGGCGCCCTCCTCACCGACCCCGCCATCTTCAACGTCGAAATCAACCCCGACTACGAGACTCCCGACTATGAATATGAGGTAGTAGCCAAAACTGCCGAAGATGTGATTGGAGGTTTTGCCAGCCCGGTGGTTAAAAAGATAACCATCCCTGAAAACACCACTATCGATATGAGCGAGGTTGCTCCCGAAGCCCTCGTAATCAACTCCCCCAAGACCATCGAGTTCGCTTCCGGCGCTCAGATGACCCTCCCCGAGGACGGCTTTATCGCTGCCAGCAACGACCTCACTATCCGTGGCGGAGTCACTACTTCCCGTTCGGGTGAGGTAGTTGTGGAGAATGGCATTCTTACAAACGTCGGGGACAATAAGGCCCCCGGTTCGTTTAAGAGCCTCATTCACATCACAAAGGGGAACCTCCTTATCGAAAATATGACCCTCATCAATGATATGGACTACCATTATCATGGCAATCCATCCGTTGAGCCTTATAACAGTTCCGCTATCTCTTATTGGAACGATGCTAATGTGACAATCAATAACTCGAAAGTTTACTCTGGCGAATATACTATTTGCGGTATGGGTAGAAACGTCGCATCCGGCGAAATAACTCTTTCCAACAGCTATTTTGAGTCGAATTCTTCAAACTCGAATGGTACCTGGTCTTACGCTATGCGAATCTTTGGTTCCAAGGCGACTCTTGAGAACTGCGAGGTAAAGGGTGTTCAGGGCGGTGTTTCCGCCGATGGTGTAGGTCTTGTTATGACTATAAAGTCGGGCAAATACTATACGGTTAACACCCCGGGCAAAGTGGATGCTTTCTATCCGGTATATATAACCAATAACGCACAGGTTGTTATCGAAGGTGGCGAATTCTCCGGTGCTAACAATAGGGATGCGCTTGCTGAGGGCACGAGCTGTGTCGTGTCTGGCAACAATGACGTTAATCTTCCTTCCGGCAGCGTGATCATCAAGGGTGGCAAGTTCTCAGGCAAAGCCTATAACCATACTACCCAAAAGGTTTACCAGCCGGAGTCGTGGGTGGCTCTTGAAAATGACGCCCCCTATCTGTGGACTGTTAAATAAAACCTCCGGGAACCCTGGTTCCTGATTCCGCAAGGAATAGCGCGGGGTGGGCGAGAGCCCCTCCGCGCCTCTCAAAGATATTTCAAACCAAACTATCGCAATTATGAAAAAGTTAATATTCGCTTCGATGGCCGCGGGACTGGTGCTTGCCTCCTGCTCCAACGAGGAGTTCGATGTGAAGCCGGCGGGCCAGGAAGGCACCGTGACTTTCACCGCGTCGCTCCCGGCGTCGGTGGCATCGCGCCTCTACTCCGACGGCCAGACCGCCAAGAATCTCCAGTACGCCGTGTATCTCGCCGGGGAGCAGGCCCCGCTTATCGAGGGCACCGCCGTATTCAACAACCTCAAGGCCACGGTGTCGACCACCCTCGCCACCGGCAAGAGCTACGACATTCTCTTCTGGGCCCAGGCTGACGACGCACCCTACGCGTTTAATGCCCAAACTCAGGAAGTAACAGTAACCTACAAAGGCATCACCGCCAACAACGAGAGCCTCGACGCTTTCTTCTTCGCTGAGAAGGACCTCGCGGTAAACGGCCCGGTCAACAAGACCGTCACCCTTACCCGTCCGTTCGCCCAGCTGAACATTGGCACCAACGACCTCGAACTGGCCAAGAAAGCCGGACTCGAAGTCACCAAGTCGGCGGTTTCCGTAACCGCTTATGAGACCCTCAACCTCTACTCCGGCGAGGTTTCCAACGAGACCGCCGCTCCCGTGGTGTTCGGTCAGGCTGCGATTCCCGCGACTCCCGAGGTTTTCCCCGTTGCCGGTTACGATTACCTCGCTATGGCCTACATCCTCGTGCCCGCCGACAAGCAGACCGTCGACGTGACCCTCTCGCATGACGGCTCGGCCAACGCTCCTGTGTTCGCCGGTGTGCCCGTGCAGCGCAACTACCGCACCAACATCTACGGCGCCCTCCTCACCGACCCCGCCATCTTCAACGTCGAAATCAACCCCGACTACGAGACCCCCGATCATGAGTATGCCGTGGTGCCTTGGGATGGTGAGACCATAACGCTTCCTGTTATTGATGAGGAGGCCAAGACCGTAGCCGTCAACGGGGCTGCTGAGTTCCAGGGACTCGCCCAGCTTGTCAACGGTGCCAACGGCGAGCCAGCGCGCGATTTCGAGGGCTTTACCATAACTCTGAGCAACGATGTGGATTTCGGCGGTCACGAGGTCACTCCTATCGCCGACGGGTCGAAACGTATAGGAAGCGCGGCCACCGGCAATGCCTTCAAGGGCGTTATCGACGGCGGAGGCCACACGGTGAGCAACTTCACTATAAAGGATGACTCCACGGACGCTAATTCGGGCTTCATTGCCAACCTAAAAGGTGAGGGCGCCGAACTCAGGAATATCAATTTCAGCGATTTCGTTCTTGAGGCTCCCGAATGCGAGCAGGTCGGAGTTGTCGCAATGGTTACATCGGGCGCTAAGGTCACCAATGTGAAAGTCCTTTCCGGCTCTATTTCCGGCAAACAGGGTGTTGGCGCGATTGTTGGCCGTTTGATGAAGGACGGTACGGTTGACGGTTGTTCCAACGCGGCTTCCGTAAGCGCAACAACCAATAATGTTGGCGGTATCGTGGGCGCTGCTTACTATACGCAGGTAGGAAAAACAATGGTTATCTCCAATTGCGAGAATTCCGGCAAAATATTCGCTAACAACGTTTCGGCGGGCGGCATCGCTGGTCTGTCGGCTGCGGATATTAACAACTGCGTCAATACCGGCGACGTGTCTGTCAATAACAATTCGGCAGGTGGCATTGTGGGGCAGCAGTTTGTCAGAGGCGTTCTCTCCGACTGTGTAAACCGTGGCAACGTCAGCGGCAACGCGAGCAATAGCGTGGGCTTCGGCGGCATTATCGGATGGTTAAAGTATGACAATTCAACTAGTGCTTATTACCCCAACCATAGCGTCATCGAGATTAGAGACTGCGAGAACTACGGCGAAATCAGTGCCCCGAATGGATATGGCGTGGCCGGAATCGTCGGCATGACCTACAGGAACGGCGTCATCGAGGGGTGTGGCAACTATTCCAAGAAAATTGTCGCCTCCGGCATGGCCGCCGGTATCACCGTTTACCAGAATATCGGCACCCAGCTTCCCGATTCCACCCCGCTCCTTACCGTGAGCGATTGCACCTCCACCACCAATGTGGAAACCCAGATGACAGCCGGCTTGAAGGGTGAGATCGTTTATGATAACACCGCCGGAGCCAACACGTCGTTTGACAACAACAAGTACCTCCCGGAATAAGCTTCCGCATTACGAAGCTTAACCCAAAGAGGGCTGTTAAATAGAAACCTCCGGGAACCCTGGTTCCTGATTCCGCAAGGAATAGCGCGGGGTGGGCGAGAGCCCCTCCGCGCCTCTCAAAGATATTTCAAACCAAACTATCGCAATTATGAAAAAGTTAATATTCGCTTCGATGGCCGCGGGACTGGTGCTTGCCTCCTGCTCCAACGAGGAGTTCGATGTGAAGCCGGCGGGCCAGGAAGGCACCGTGACTTTCACCGCGTCGCTCCCGGCGTCGGTGGCATCGCGCCTCTACTCCGACGGCCAGACCGCCAAGAATCTCCAGTACGCCGTGTATCTCGCCGGGGAGCAGGCCCCGCTTATCGAGGGCACCGCCGTATTCAACAACCTCAAGGCCACGGTGTCGACCACCCTCGCCACCGGCAAGAGCTACGACATTCTCTTCTGGGCCCAGGCTGACGACGCTCCCTACGCGTTTAATGCCAAAACTCAGGAAGTAACAGTTACCTACGACGGCATCACCGCCAACAACGAGAGCCTCGACGCGTTCTTCTTCGCCGAGAAGGACCTCGCTGTAAACGGCCCGGTCAACAAGACCGTCACCCTGACCCGTCCGTTCGCCCAGCTGAACATCGGCACCAACGACTTCGCCGCAGCCGAGGCCGCGGGAGTCAAGGTTACCGAGTCGTCGATCAAGGTCTCGACCTACTCGAAGCTGAACCTCTACGACGGCACCGTCTCGGGCGAGGTTGACGCTGAGTTCGCCCTCGCCGCCATCCCCCAGGATGAGACGTTCCCGGTTGAGAACTACGAATACCTCTCGATGGCTTATGTGCTTGTCGACGCTGAAAAGCAGCTCGTCGACGTGACGCTCGGCATCGACGCCTCGGAGGCCAACGCCCCGGTGTTCGCCGGTGTGCCCGTGCAGCGCAACTACCGCACCAACATCTACGGCGCGCTCCTGACCAACCCCGCCATCTTCGACGTTGAAATCAATCCCGACTACGAGGGCGATTTTGACTTCGGCTCGCTCGTGGCTCCCGGCGTGCTTCTCAACGAGGCCGCCAAGACCTACACCATCACCGCGCCGCAGGGTCTGCAGTGGCTCAGCTCGCAGTCAAACGGCAAGAACAACGCGTTCGCCGGTTACACCATCAAGCTCGGTAACGATATTGATATGGCCGGACAGGATTTCACCCCGATAGCCAAGGGCGCTTACTTCGGCGGTACTTTCGACGGCGACGGCCACACTATCGCCAACCTCACCGTCAGCGACCCCGACTGCTCGGGTCTCGTATGGTCGAACCGCGGCATGATGAAAAACATCACTATGAAGAACGTCAACGTGACCGGCAACTTCAAGGTCGGCGCCATCGCCGGTGACGGGCTCTGCGGCCATTTCGACAACTGCGTGGTCGACGGCGGCACCATCACCTCTACCCCTCGCAAGGTCAACGGCAAGTATGACGACGGCAACAACGCCGGAGGTATCACCGGCTATCTCTCAGCCGAGCCAAACGCCTCTCTCACCAACTGCACGGTGAAGAACGTGACCCTGATGGCTTACCGCACGGTCGGTTCCATCGCCGGAACTGTAGGCGGTGGTAACGCTGTCGTGTCGGGCAACACCGCTGAAAATAACGAGGTGGTAGCCAACCAGCTTATCACCAACTACGACGGCTATCCGCGCGCCCCGCAGGCCGAGGAACTCTTTGGCCGCGTGATTAACGGCGCCGCCGAGGGCGCTGGAAACACCGCCACAGGCATCACCATTAAAGTGATTTCGGCTCCGGCTGACGGCAACTACACCATCGGCAGCGCCGTTGAGCTTAAGGCACTGGAGTCCGCGCTTGTGTCGGGCCAGAGTTTCCAGGGCAAAACCATCACCTTCTCCGGCGACATCGACGGGGAGGGCATGACCTGGAACGCCGCCGTATGGTCGCCATCCAGCGCTTTCAAAAAACTTTCGATCGAGGGGAACAACGCGACTATCAAGAACCTCGCGATCGTGGGCGGATTCCTCCCGTCGGGTTACCACGGCGGAATCTCCGTGAAGAACCTCACGTTTGAGAATTGCGAGGTTACCCGCGGCCCGCTTCCCGGCAGCGGAATGCTGTTCGCCCAGATCTATGGCGACTTCACCGTTGAGAACGTTCACGTCAAGGGTGGCTCGGTAACGGGCCCGTGGGCTTGCGGCGCCATCGCGGGCCAGTTCACCAACGAGGATGACGCTCTCTACACCGCCACCTTCACCAACTGCTCCGTTGAGAATGTCGCGGTTTCGGCTACCGGCATCGGCGCGAAGGCCGGCATTGGCGGCGCTAACGCGTTTATCGGCGCTTGCGTGGCCTGGGATATTCACGACGTGCAGAAGGAAATCGCCGTGAATATGACCGGCTGCTCCGCCTCCGGCAACACCTTCAGCAATGGCGCCGACGTAAAGGGTGGCGGTCTCTACACCACCTCCAAAGTCAGCTCCGCCACCGGCCTTGTCACCGAATCGACCGTTGTTGAATAAAATCAATCGCCAAAACAGCGAGATCGAAAGATCCTGACCATATATCCGAGTCCGCGGCCCTTCGCCGCGGACTTTTTGTTGCCGGCACGGCATTTTTACGTCGGTAAAAGCGATGTTTCCGACCGGGGGAAACCGTATGGCGCCAGTCTCCCGCCGACAGCTGAAAAAATTAAAGCTGTGAGGTTTGGATGGTTGGGGATTTTTATTTACTTTTGCGATAAGAAACGCCCCGTTTTGCCATCGACCGAAAGTGATGGCGGGCGAAGCGCTTCCAAAACCATACCATGTGAAACGAAATTCCAAATCTTTTATACCAAAATCATGGCAGAAATTAAGGAAAAACTGTTCGAGCAGTTCCCGCCGGTGAGCCACGAAGAATGGCGAGCCAAGGTCGACGCCGACCTCAAGGGGGTACCGTTTGAAAAGAAACTGGTTTGGCGCACTAACGAGGGGTTCTCGGTGCAGCCGATGTACCGTCGCTCCGACATCGCCGACCTGAAGACCACCGACTCACTCCCCGGAGAGTTCCCTTATGTGCGCGGCACGCGCGACAACAACCACTGGCTCACCCGCCAGGAGGTGCTCGCCACCGACCCCGCCGAGGCTAACGCCGCGGCTCTCGACGTGCTCCAGAAGGGCGTCAACTCGATCGGTTTCACCGTTAAGGAACCCACCGCCGAAAATATAGCCCGCATGCTGGAGGGTATCGACCTCCAGACCGTGGAGGTCAACTTCCGCGGCTGCGCGCGCAAGACCCTGGAAATCGCCAAGGCCGTCGTCGAGGTGCTCAAGCAGCGCGGCGCCGAAAAGGCTTTTAACGGCTCCATCGACTATAACCCGCTCAAACGCGCCTTCCGCCACGGCGCCGACGTTGACTCGGCCGCCATCGCCAAGGAGGCTTGCGAGCTTCTCGACATCGTGAAGGATGTTCCCGGCCTGCGCGTGCTGGCTGTTGACTCCGAGCTTTTCAACAACGCCGGAGCATATATCTTCCAGGAACTCGGCTACGCCCTGGCATGGGGCGCGCAGTGGATGACCCTCCTCACCGAGGCCGGCCGCCCGGCTTCCGAGGTAGCCCGCCGCGTGAAGTTCAACATGGGTGTCTCCTCCAACTACTTTATGGAGCTTGCCAAGTTCCGCGCCGCCCGCATGCTCTGGGCGCAGATCGCCGAGCAGTACAAGCCCGAAAGCAAGGACGACTGCAAGATGGCCTGCCACGCGGTCACCTCGCGCTTCAACCAGACCCTCTACGACGCCCACGTCAACCTGCTCCGCTCGCAGACCGAGGCCATGTCGGCCGCTCTCGCCGGAGTTGACTCGATAACCGTAGTTCCCTTCGACGCCCCCTACAAGACTCCCGACGAGTTCTCGGAGCGCATAGCCCGCAACCAGCAGCTCCTTCTCAAGGAGGAGAGTCATCTCGACAAGGTGGCCGACCCCGCCGGCGGCTCCTACTATGTGGAGACCCTCACAGTGGCTATCGGCCAGGAGGCCTGGAAGCTCTTCCTCGAAGTCGAGGACAAGGGTGGCTTCTTCGCCTGCGTCGGCAACGGCGACGTTCAGGCCGCTGTTAACGCCTCCGGCGTGAAGCGCCACGAGGATATGGCCCGCCGCAAGGAGATTCTCCTGGGCACCAACCAGTTCCCCAACTTCAACGAGATGGCCGCCTCGAAGATCGAGGCCGGTTCGTCAGCCGCCTCCGAGGAGGCCGAGGTTAAGGGCGAGGCCGAAGGTCACAGCTGCGGATGCGGCGGCAACTGCGCCGGCGATCCCGCGCGCGCCCTCAACACCGCCCGCCAGGGTAGCGCCTTCGAGCTGCTGCGCCTTGAGACCGAGGCTGCCTCGAACCGCCCGAAAGCGTTCATGCTCACCATCGGCAACCTGGCCATGCGCCTGGCCCGCGCCCAGTTCTCGTCGAACTTCTTCGGCTGCGCCGGTTACGAGATTCTCGACAACATCGGCTTCAAGAGCGTAGAAGAGGGTGTCAACGCCGCCATGGAGGCCGGTGCCGACATCGTGGTGCTCTGCTCCAGCGACGACGAGTACGCCGAGTTCGCCCCCGAGGCGTTCAAGCTGCTTGCCGGCCGCGCCGAGTTCGTGGTGGCCGGAGCCCCCGCCTGCGCCGACGACCTCAAGGCCCAGGGTATCGAGAACTTCATCCATGTCAAGAGCAACGTGCTCGAAACCCTCCGCGGTTTCAACGCCCGTCTCCTCAAAAAGTAATCCCCCGCAAAATACGAAGCTATGAAACCTGATTTCAAAAGCATAAATATCACGGCCGATGCCTTCGGCGCTCCCGTCAAGGCTCCCGAAGGGGGCGAGAACTGGCTGACCCCCGAACTTATCCCCGTAAAGCCCGTATACACCAAGGAAGACCTCGAAGGTATGGAACACCTCGACTATGTGGCCGGTCTTCCCCCCTTCCTCCGCGGCCCCTACAGCGGCATGTACGCCATCCGCCCCTGGACCATCCGCCAGTACGCCGGATTCTCCACCGCCGCCGAGTCGAACGCTTTCTACCGCCGCAACCTCGCGTCGGGTCAGAAGGGTCTCTCCGTGGCCTTCGACCTCGCCACCCACCGCGGCTACGACGCAGACCATCAGCGCGTTGTCGGCGACGTCGGCAAGGCAGGTGTGTCGATTTGCTCCGTTGAGGATATGAAGGTTCTCTTCGACGGCATCCCCCTGAACAAAATGTCGGTTTCGATGACTATGAACGGCGCCGTGCTCCCCGTGCTCGCCTTCTACATCAACGCCGGACTCGAACAGGGCGCCAAGCTCGAAGAGATGGCCGGTACCATCCAGAACGACATCCTCAAGGAGTTCATGGTGCGCAACACCTATATATATCCCCCCGAGTTCTCGATGCGCATTATCGCCGACATCTTCGAGTACACTTCGCAGAATATGCCGAAGTTCAACTCGATTTCGATTTCGGGCTACCATATGCAGGAGGCCGGCGCCACCTGCGACATCGAGCTGGCCTACACGCTGGCCGACGGTCTGGAGTACCTCCGCGCCGGTGTCAACGCCGGGATGGACATCGACTCCTTCGCACCGCGCCTGAGCTTCTTCTGGGCCATCGGCATGAACTTCTTCATGGAGATCGCCAAGATGCGCGCCGCCCGTATGCTCTGGGCCAAGATCGTGAGCCGCTTCAACCCGAAGAACCCCAAGTCGCTGGCGCTCCGCACCCACTCGCAGACCTCCGGCTGGTCGCTCACCGAGCAGGACCCCTTCAACAACGTCGGCCGTACCTGCATCGAGGCCATGGGCGCCGCCCTGGGCCACACCCAGTCGCTCCACACCAACGC
>JAMPHO010000019.1 GCA_023663385.1 Alistipes timonensis
CGCATCTGGGGGAAGAAGAGCACCTCCTGGATGGTGGTCTGCCCGGTCATGAGCATCACGAGGCGGTCCATGCCGATGCCCATGCCCGATGTGGGGGGCATGCCGTATTCGAGAGCGCGGATGAAGTCCTGGTCGATGATCATGGCCTCGTCGTCACCCTTCTCGGAGAGTCGCATCTGCTCTACGAAGCGGCCATACTGGTCGATCGGGTCGTTGAGCTCGGAGTAGGCGTTGGCCAGCTCCTTGCCGTTGACCATCAGCTCGAAGCGCTCGGTGAGCTCGGGGTTCTCGCGGTGGCGCTTGGTCAGGGGCGACATCTCTATGGGGTAGTCGGTGATGAAGGTGGGCTGTATGTAGGTGCCTTCGCACTTCTCGCCGAAAATCTCGTCGATGAGCTTTCCTTTGCCCATTGATTCGTCGACCTCGATGCCCATCGAGCGGGCGGCGTCGCGGAGCTCCTGCTCCGACTTTCCGTCGATGTCGTAGCCGGTGTGCTCCAGGATGGCCTCGCGCATGGTCACGCGGCGGAACGGTGCCTTGAACGAAATCACGTTGTCGCCGACCTTAACCTCGGTGGTGCCGTTGACCTCCATGCAGATGCGTTCGAGCATCCGCTCGGTGAAGTTCATCATCCAGTTGTAGTCCTTGTAGGAAACGTAGATTTCCATACAGGTGAACTCGGGGTTGTGGGTGCGGTCCATACCCTCGTTGCGGAAGTTCTTCGAGAACTCGTAGACACCCTCGAAGCCGCCCACGATCAGGCGCTTGAGGTATAGCTCGTCGGCGATGCGGAGGTAGAGGGGTATGTCGAGGGCGTTGTGGTGGGTGATGAAGGGGCGCGCGGCCGCTCCGCCGGGAATCGACTGGAGGATGGGGGTCTCGACCTCCATGTAGCCGTGCTCGTTGAAGAAGTTGCGCATCGAGTTGAACACCTTGGTGCGCTTGATGAAGATTTCCTTCACTCCGTCGTTGACCACCAGGTCGACGTAGCGGCGGCGGTAGCGGAGCTCGGGGTCGTCAAACGCGTCGTAGGTCACGCCGTCCTTAACCTTCACGATGGGGAGGGGGCGGAGGGCCTTGGAGAGCACCGTCAGCTTGCGGGCGTGCACGGAGATTTCGCCCGTCTGGGTGCGGAATACGAACCCCTCGACGCCCACGAAGTCGCCGATGTCGAGCAGCTTCTTGAACACGGTGTTGTAGAGCTCCTTGTCGTCGCCGGGGCATATTTCGTCGCGGTTGACGTAGACCTGCACGCGGCCCGTCGAGTCCTGGAGCTCCATAAAGGAGGCTTTGCCCATTACGCGGCGCCCCATAACGCGGCCGGCGATGCTCACCTCGCGGGGAGCCTCCCCCTCGGCGGGGTCGGTGAATGATTCTTTGATTTCTTTGGCGTGGCCGCTCACGGGGAATTCCGCGGCGGGATATGGCTCGATGCCCAGGTCGCGCATCTGCTGGAGCGACCCGCGGCGCACGATTTCTTGCTCGCTGAGTTCAAGGATGTTCATATCTGCTGTATGATGGGTGTTATTATTCAATGTTTGGCCAGCCCCTATTTTTAAGATAGGTGTGCTGAAAATTACCGCAAAGTTAGCTAAAAAAGCTTTTTTGCCCAAGTAAATAGCCGCTTATTGCGGCCGCTTTTGTAACTTTGCACATCATTAAACCTAACACCTCTGAAAAATGAACCTTACAGAACGCTTCCTGAAATATGTGAAGTATGACACCCAGAGCGACGAGGAAACCAACCTCACCCCCTCGACTCCGGGCCAGTACAAGTTTGCCCAGGCGCTTGAGCGGGAGCTCCGCGAGCTGGGTCTGGAAGAGATAACGCTCGACGACAACGGCTACCTGATGGCCACCCTCCCGGCCAACACCGACCGCCAGGGGGTGCCCACCATCGGCTTCATTGCCCACCTCGACACGTCGCCCGACATGTCGGGCCACAACGTGAATCCCCGCATAGTGGCCGACTACGACGGCAACCCCATAACGCTCAACGCTGAAAAGGGTGTGGTGCTCTCGCCCGACGAGTTCCCCGAGCTCCTCAGCCATGTCGGCGAGGACCTGATCGTGACCGACGGCAACACCCTCCTCGGGGCCGACGACAAGGCCGGCATCGCCGAAATAATCTCCGCCGTGGAGTACCTCAAAGAGCACCCCGAAATCAAGCACGGCAAAATCCGCGTGGCCTTCAATCCCGACGAGGAGATAGGGCAGGGCGCCCACAAGTTCGACGTCGAACATTTCGGCGCCGACTGGGCCTACACGATGGACGGCGGCGAGGTCGGCGAGCTTGAATACGAGAACTTCAACGCCGCCGTGGCCAAGGTGACCTTCGCCGGGCGCAACGTGCATCCGGGCTACGCCAAGCACAAGATGGTCAACTCCATACGCATCGCCAACCAGTTTATCCTCATGCTCCCCCGCTGGGAAACCCCGGAGCATACCGAGGGGTACGAGGGGTTCTACCACCTGGTGCACATCGACGGCTCCGTTGAGCGCACGACCCTCACCTACATAATCCGCGACCACGACCGCGACCGCTTCGAACGCCGCAAGCGCGAGCTCGAACACCTCACCCGCAAGACCAACAACGAGTTCCCCGGCTGCGCGACAATCGAAATCAAGGACCAGTACTACAACATGCGCGAGAAGGTCGAGCCGCTGATGCACATCGTCGAAATCGCCGAGCAGGCCATGCGCGACGCCGGCGTCACCCCCAAGGTGCAGCCCATCCGCGGCGGCACAGACGGCGCCCAGCTCTCGTTCAAGGGGCTCCCCTGCCCGAACATCTTCGCCGGAGGCCTTAACTTCCACGGCCGCTACGAGTTCGTGCCCGTGCAGTCGATGGAGAAGGCCCGCGACGTAATCGTACAGATCGCCCGCATCGTAGGTGAAAGATAAGACCCTCATAGTAGTCACCGGGCCTACTGGCTCGGGAAAGACGCGCCTCGCCATAGAGCTGGCCCGGGCGCTCGGCTGCGACATCATCTCGGCCGACTCCCGCCAGCTTTACCGCGACATACCCATTGGCACCGCCGCCCCCGGCCCCGAGGAGCTGGAGGCGGCGCGCCATTTCCTTGTGCGCTTCCTGCCGCTCGACGCCTATTACTCGGCGGCGCGTTTCGAGGAGGACGCCCTGCGCCTGGCCTCGGCCCAGTTCGCCAAGGGGGACTACGCCGTTGCGTGCGGCGGCTCTATGATGTATGTCGACGCCCTCTGCGAGGGGATCGACCTCCTCCCGACCATCAGCGACCCCGTGAGGGAGCGCTGCCGCGTAATCCTTGAGGAAGAGGGGCTGGAGGCCGTGGTCGACCGCCTGCGCCGCCTTGACCCGGAATACTGCCTGACGGGCGACCTGCGCAACCCGCGCCGCGCCGTCCACGCCCTTGAAATCTGCCTTGAAGCCGGGGTGCCATATTCGACCCTCCGCACCGGGCGGGCCAAGGAGCGCCCGTTCCGCATAGTGAAACTTTACATCGACCACCCGCGGGAAGAGCTCTTCGACCGCGTGAACAGCCGCGTGGAGCTGATGATGGACGCCGGA
The DNA here is from genome assembly GCA_023663385.1 of Alistipes timonensis. GTDB lineage: Bacteria > Bacteroidota > Bacteroidia > Bacteroidales > Muribaculaceae > UBA7173. The sequence goes on from JAMPHO010000019.1 coordinate 3,548, forward strand.
CTGCTCGACGAGGCCCGCCGCGTATACCCCCTGCGCCACCTCAACTCCCTCAACACCGTGGGGTACAAAGAATTGTTCGCCTACTTCGACGGCCTCATGGACCTCCCCACAGCCGTGGCCCGCATCCAGAAAAATACCCGCGTCTACGCCAAGAAACAGCTCACCTGGCTGAAAAAACACCCCGCCACCCCCCTCGACCCCGCCGCCCCCCTCCTCCCCCAGGCCCTGGCCCTCCTGTAGCCGCCCTTTTGTTCCAAAGGATGAAGCAAAAGATGAAGCAAAAGATGAAGCAAAAGATGAAGCAAAAGGATGGAACAAAGGATGATACAAAGGATGGAGCAAAGAGTATCAGTAATGTAGCACGTTATGTTTATCGCTCCATTGTTTCATCTCCAACTGACACGAGAACTCAATTGATGGTTCAGTCAAATTGATATTAAATGCCCGTTAGATTAGGATGCCTGTTTTGAGGATGTCGGAGTAGAGGGGGTTGTTTTTATCGTCGGTCAATAGGACTGGCTCTATGAGGTTGCTAATCTTGCGTTTTAGTTTCCATAGCAGAGGGGTGTCGGCGAAGTAATCATCATTCAGATTCTCCACGACGACGGCAATGTCAATATCACTGTCCTCCGTAAAGGTACCCTTGCTGAACGAGCCATAAAGGTAAAGAGCCTTTAACGGCAATCGCTCCGCGACCGCGGCTTTGTAGCGCTGTGCCAATTTTATAGCTTGCTCTTTATCCATATTCTCAGTGCGTCTGTTTGTTTCAGGATTTCTTTGCAACGGTCGGCATTAAGGCTTCGCATCAACCGTTCTTTATATGAGGGATAACGTGCTTCAATATTCAGCGGTTCAAGTTCGTCTATGAAGTCAAGCTGTTCTTCCGTCATATCCTTGTCAAGTTCGGTCTTTTCAGCCAAACGGGAAAGGCTGTGGATTTTCAATGGAGGTTCTTCCGAAACTTTGCTCCAATATGCTTTCAGTATCTTCTCAATTACTTGGTGGCACATAAATCCGACATAAAGGTAGCGCTTGGTTTCGAGCATGGCATTGGCTGTGTCGAAATCATAATCCGACATCTCCACCCAATATGTTACCTTGTCATTCATCGGTATATATGCGTTTGTGTTCCAGCGCAAATATAATCATTTTCTATGATATAGAAACGCTTGGCTGGGAGAAATCGTGTGGGGAATCGTGAGGAGGGGAGTTTCGGGGAGGGGGATGAAAAAAAGAATGAGTAACGCAATCCTAAGACTGACTGTTACTCATTCTCCTCTCTCTCCTGCGGTGCGGACGAGACTCGAACTCGCGACCCCCGGCGTGACAGGCCGGTATTCTAACCGACTGAACTACCGCACCAAAAGAAGTGTTTCAAAAAACGTTGTCATCCGTTTTCCGGCTTTCGACCCTCTCAGTCTCGCTTGACTGGGTTCCTTGTCGATTGCGAGTGCAAAGTTACAACACATTTCGGAACCGCGCAAGTATTTCGGCGAAAATTTTTGAAAAAATTTGAAAAAAGCGCGTTTTTGGCCGATTTTGGCCCTTTTTCGGGGTGTTTCGGGTTTCTGAGGGGGCGTTTCGGGGGGTGGCTTTCGCAAAAAATGAGTAAATTCGCGTTACCGATGGTGGCTGAAAAAAATGCCGCCCGGCAATGTTTTTTTGAAACCTGCCCGTTTTTTTCCGAAAACGAGGGTTCGGAATGGAGAACTCCCTCGAAACGGATGGGCCGGAATTGAGAACGCTATGCAAGATTACAATAACGCACCTGATAATAACGCGCCTCGCGATAACGCGGCGCCCCGGTCGAAAGCGGGGTGCTGGGTGGAGGCCGCGAGGCCGCGTACGCTGCCGGTGTCGTTCGCGGGGGTAGTGGCCGCCGTCGGGCTGACCCTGGCCTCGGGCGCGACGCTAAAGTGGGTCCCGGCGCTGATTTGCGCGCTGTTCGCGCTGCTGGCCCAGATCGCGTCGAACTTCGCCAACGAGTATTTCGACTATAAGGCGGGAATCGACCGCCCGGGCCGTGTAGGACCCCGCCGCGGTGTGACCGAGGGGGACATTACCCCCGGAGCCATGAAGGGCGCGCTCCTCGCGACGCTCGGGCTGGCGGCGGTGGCCGGATGCTCCCTTATATATTGGGGTGGCTGGTGGCTGTTGGGCGCCGGCGCGGTGATCATGCTCGGCGCTCTGGCCTATTCGGCGGGGCCTTACCCGCTGTCGCGCCACGGCTGGGGTGAGGAGGCCGTCGAGGTGTTTTTCGGGCTGGTGCCCGTGGGGCTCACTTATTACATACTCACCGGGGGGTACACCGCCGGGGTGTTCGTGATGAGCTTCGCTATCGGTCTGCTCTCGGCCAACATACTGGTGGTTAACAACTACCGCGACATCGACGATGACCGCGCCGCCGGGAAGGTGACCCAGGCCACGCGTATCGGCCGTCCGGCCTCGCTGTGGCTCTACGTCGGCCGCGCGGTGTGCGGGGTGGCGATGACGCTCCCGCTGTGGTGGAGGCTCTCGCCCTGGACGTTAGTGTTCCCCGCCGCGACGGTGGCGATGGTGTTCGCCGTGGCGCGCTACATCAAGACCCACGACGGCGCCGCGCTCAACCCCGCGTTGGGTAAGACGGCGCTGACACTCCTGTTTTTCGCCGCGACCTACGCGCTGTGCGCCGCCGCGACCACACTCTAAACCCTCTTACTTCCCGCAATGCAGATTAAGACTCTCGCCGCTACCAACTTCAAAAATATCGCCGACGCCCGGCTGGAATTTTCCTCGAAAGCGAACTGCTTTTTGGGGGATAATGGTATGGGTAAGAGCAACCTGCTCGACGCGGTGTACTACCTGAGCTTCTGCAAGAGCTTCTCGGGGCTGGCCGACAGCTCCGTGGTGCGCCTCGGTGAGGAGTTCATGACCCTTCGGGGCACCTACGAGCGCCGCGGGGCCGACGAGGAGGTGACGATAGGCTTACAGCCGGGGCGCCGTAAGTCGGTGCGCCGCGGGGGTAAGGAGTACGAGCGTCTGTCGGCCCACATCGGTGTGTTCCCCCTGGTGATGGTTTCCCCCTCGGACCAGGATCTGGTGAGCGGTTCGGGTGAGGAGCGCCGCCGGTTTATGGACCAGGTGATCTCGCAGGCCGACGCCGTATACCTCGACCACCTGATACGCTACGACCGCGCGCTGACTCAGCGCAACAAGATGCTGCGCGACCGCGTGGTCGACCATCACCTCTACGAGGCAGTGGAGCTCGCCCTGGCGCGCTCCGCCTCCTATATAACCCGCGCCCGCTCGAAGTGGGTGGGGGAGCTGACCGAGATATTCCGCCCGATTTACGCCGCGATAGCCGCCGACGGGGAGACCCCCGCGCTGGAGCTGAAGGGGCACCTCGCGGCCGACGCCGAGGCGCTGCCGGAGCTTCTTGACCAGTGCCGCCGCCACGATGAGGCTGTGGGGCACACGTCGGTTGGGCCGCACCGCGACGACGTCGCGCTGTGGCTCAACGGCCTGCCGGTGCGCCGCGCCGCCTCGCAGGGGCAGTGCAAGAGCTACACGGTCGCGCTGCGCCTGGCGCAGTGGACCTTCCTGGAGCGGAGCGCCGGCTTCAAGCCGCTGCTGCTGCTCGACGACGTGTTCGACAAGCTGGACGCCCGGCGCGTGGAGCGGCTTATGGAGATGGTTTGCGGCGACCGCTTCGGGCAGATATTCATAACCGACACCAACCGCGGCCACCTCGACTCGATCATGGAGCGCGCCGGGGGGGACCACCGCTCGTGGCTGGTGGAGGATGGAGTTTTCACGCCAAACCAACGCGACTGAGCCTATGAAGAGGACCGAACCGCAGACCGTGCGCCAGATAATCGACGCCGTGTTTGACCGCGCCGCCATCTCGGGGCGCTACCTTGAGGAGCGGGCGTCGCTAATGTGGCCCCAGATCGTTGGGCCGGGGGTTAACCGGCAGACCATGCGGCGGTATGTGTCGGGGGGCGTGCTGCACGTCTACATAGCCTCGGCGCCGCTAAAACAGGAGCTTGGGTTCCGGCGCGACGCCATACGCCGGGCCATCAACGAGACCCTCGGCTCGGAAGTGCTGAAAGATATAGCCATCCATTGAGAAAAAGATTAATACAACGACATACACGATATGAGAGTACCCGAACCCACGGCGCCATTCCGCCACCGCATAACCGCCCAGACGCGGTTCAACGATTTCGATATGTTCGGCCACCTGAACAACGGGGCCTACCTCCAGCTGCTCGACCTTGGGAAAGTGCGCTATTTCGAGGCCGTGAACGGCGAGCCTGTCGACTGGAAGAAAGTGACGGTGGTAGTGGTGAACATCAACTGCTCGTTCTACTCGCCGGCGTATTTCGACGAGCCGCTCGAAGTGCTTACGGCGTGCGTGAAAATCTCGGAGCACAGCTTCGTGCTGGAGCAGCGCGTTGTGAACCCCGAGAGCGGCGACACCAAGTGCGTCGGGCAGACGGTGATGGCGGGCTTCGACCCCGCGACCGCCACCGGTGCCGCCATCCCCGCCGACTGGGTGGAGCGTCTGAAAGATTTTGAGAATTGGGAGGAATAAGCTAACTTCGCGAAAGACGTGCCCCGCTGGCGGAACCCCAACCCCTTCCGCCTCCCCGGCGCCGCGATATGTTTCATGGACATCAAGGACTCAATGCGTGCGATTCTCCGGGCGGAGAGCGACGCGATTCTCAATATCCCAGTCACGGACGACTATGACCGCGCCGTGGAGCTTATAATCGACCGCGTGAAGAACCGCCGTGGGAAACTCGTTACCTCCGGCATGGGCAAGGCCGGGCAGATCGCGATGAACATCGCGACCACCTTCTGCTCGACCGGCATACCGGCGGTGAACCTCCACCCCGCCGAGGCGCAGCACGGCGACTTGGGCATATTGCAGCCCGACGACGTGATGCTCCTGATTTCCAACTCGGGCAAGACGCGCGAGATACTGGAATTGGTAGAGCTGGCCCGCCGCCTCTACGCCGAGCTCCCCCTGATTGTGATCACCGGCAACGCCGACAGCCCCCTGGCCCGCCTGGCCGACGCCACGCTCTTCACCGGGGGCGCGCCTGAGGTGTGCCCGTTGGGGCTTACCCCGACGACGTCGACCACGATGATGACCGTGATCGGCGACGTGCTCGTGGTGAATGTGATGAGGCTCACGGGCTTCAGCGCCGAAGAGTACGCCCTGCGCCACCACGGCGGCTATCTCGGACACGCCGCCCGCTCGAAAAACAATTGCTAACAGCTTGTTTTAAGTATCTGCTTAGAAACAGGCTCCAATTACAGAAAGAAATGTCGACCAACACACCCGCATCCCCCCTCCCCAAAGTAGAGAACGCCAGGGTGGCCATAGTGGCCGCCGAATGGAACGGACATATCACCTCCCGCCTGCGCCAGGGCGCCCTCGACGTGCTGGCCGAGCAGGGTTTCGCCTCCGATGATGTCGATTGCTTCGACGTGCCCGGGGCCGTGGAGCTCACTTTCGCCGCCTCGCAACTGATCGAGGCGAGCTGCTACGACGCCGTGATAGTTTTCGGCTGCGTGGTCCGCGGCGGCACCCCCCATTTCGACTATGTGTGCCAGAGCGTCACGCAGGGTATCACGGCGCTCAACGCCGACTGCGATACCCCGGTGATATTCGGGGTGCTGACTGTCGACACCGAGCAGGACGCTCTCGACCGCTGCGGAGGCCCCTTCGGCCACAAGGGCCGCGAGGCCGCCGAAACGGCGATAAAGATGATAGACTTCACCCGCAAAGTCAAGGAACTCTGAGAAACTGTTTAAAACGGTTTCTTTGAAAGGGGGGCGCTTTCGAGCGGCCCCCTCTTTCGTTGACGCGAAGATAGCGCGCCGGAGCCGGGGGCCGTATGCGATAATGCAACTCGGACGCGGGGGGGAGCTTTGCGGAGGGAGGGGGGCTTCGCATGGAGCTCGGCTTTCGCCTCGCCACAGTCGCGGGCGGGGTAAACTTCACAGGGGGCGGGGGTAAACATCGGGAGGGGCGGGGGCGTTATAAGGGTATATGGATAAGGTTCTAAAAGAGATGGCGCTGGCTTACCATAGGGAGCCGCGCCCCGGAAAATTGGAAGTGGTGCCGACGAAGCCTTACAGCTCGCCGGGCGACCTCTCGCTGGCTTACTCGCCAGGTGTGGCGTACCCATGTCTCGAAATCAAGGATAACCCCGACGATATTTACCAATACACTGGGAAGGGTAACCTCGTGGCCGTTATTTCGAACGGCACGGCGGTGCTCGGCCTGGGTGACATCGGGGCCAAGGCGTCGAAGCCCGTAATGGAGGGCAAGGTGCTTCTGTTCAAGATTTTCGCGGGTCTCAACGGCGTCGACATCGAAATCGACGAGAAGGACCCGGCGAAGTTCGTGGAGATTGTGAAGGCGATAGCCCCGTCGTTCGGGGGTATCAACCTTGAGGATATAAAGTCGCCTGAATGCTTCGAGATTGAGCGGCGGCTGAAGGCCGAGTGCGACATCCCGGTGATGCACGACGACCAGCACGGCACGGCGATCATATCGGCGGCGGCGCTGCTGAACGCGCTCGACATCCAGGGTAAGAAGCCCGGCGATGTGCGCCTGGTGGTCAACGGCGCCGGAGCCGCGGCTATCAGTTGCACGAAGATTTACGAGGCATTAGGCGTTAAGCCTGAGAATGTTGTGATGGTTGACTCCAAGGGGGTAATCCGCGCTGACCGGCCCGGGCTGGCGGAGCAGAAACGACCCTTCGCGACCACCCGCGACATAAACACACTAGAGGAGGCGATGAGGGGCGCGGATGTGTTCCTCGGGCTCTCGGTGAAGGATGTGGTGAGCCGCGAGATGGTGCGTTCGATGGCTCCGCGGCCTATTGTTTTCGCGCTCGCGAACCCCGACCCGGAGATTTCGAGGGAGGAGGCCATGGCGTCGCGCGACGACCTGATTTTCGCGACGGGGCGCTCGGACTATCCCAACCAGATCAACAATGTGCTCGGATTCCCCTACATATTCCGCGGGGCGCTCGACTGCGGTGCGACGGAAATCAACGAGCGGATGAAGTTGGCGGCGGCCAAGGCTATCGCCGGAATCGCGCGCGAGCCGGTGTCCGACAAGATTCGCGAGGCTTATCCCGGGGAGAATCTGGAGTTCGGGCCTGACTATATACTTCCGAAGCCGATGGATCCGAGGCTGCTTGAGGCGGTGTCGCCGGCGGTGGCCCGCGCGGCGATGGATTCGGGGGTGGCGCGCCACCCGATCGCCGACTGGGACGCCTACGCCGAGCGGCTGAGCCACTACGGGGCCGAGTGCGCCGACGGGGTATGCTACCCGGTACTTCTGAACTCGCGCGAGGCGCTGGAGAAGCTCGCGGCCCGCTACGGCTTCAAGGGACTGTAAGCAGCAGACATATAAGAGAATCCCGCCGGCGACGCTCGAATGAGCGTTCCCGGCGGGATTTTCGTGTATGGTCACGCGGCCCGGTTGAGGCCGCTGATGTGTGGGGTTTATGCCTTGGCGGCGAGGGGGGCGGGGGTGTTGTAGACGCGGGCGGCGAGCTCTTTGTCGAACATATAGAGGCCGTAGCCGTTGTCGCCGATCATGCGGAGGGCGTCGATGTAGCCGCGGGCTGTCTCTTCCTCCTCGACCTGCTCGTCGACGAACCAGGAGAGCATGTTCTTGGTCGCGATGTCGTTGGCCTTGTCGGCGGTTGCGTAGAGGTTGTTGATCATCGCGGTGACTTTGCGCTCGTGGGCGAGGGTTGCCTCGAAAGCGGCCTGGGGAGATGCCCAGGAGGTGTCGACGGCGGCGATGGGGGCGAGCTCGACCTTGCCACCGCGGGAGTTGATGTAGTTCATGAAGATTGTGGCGTGGTCCTGCTCTTCCTTGAACTGGATGGCGAACCAGTTGGCGATGCCGTTATATCCCTCGGCGGCGAAGTGCATCGACATCGAGAGGTAGAGGTATGCCGACCAGAATTCGGCGTTGATTTGCTCGTTGATTGCTTTTTCTACTGTCTTTTCCATTGTTTTGAAGACTTTATGTTTGTTGGTTGGTTGTCGCTCAGAAGCGGTATGAGAGGGTGAGCACGGCGTCGAAGCCGCCGGTATGATTCATAAAGGTGTATCCGGCGGAGACCCCGGCGCGGAACGCGGGGGTGATGTTGGCCTCGATGCCTACGCCGGCGTCGAGCCCCAGGCGCGAGCGGCGCGAGGTGACGTCGTTGCTCTCGTGCCATTTGCCGGGATGCAGGGTCCAGGAGGCGAATTTCGGGCCGACGTAGGGGTAGAATGCCATGCGGTCGGCCGAGAAGGGTATGAGGAACTGGGCGTCGACGGCGAGGGCGAGGGCGTCGGTGTCCTTGTGGCGCACGACGTAGTCGAGCGATGGAGCCAGGCGGAACAGACGGCTGAAGCGGTAGGTGAATTGCAGCCCGGCTGAGGCCGACTGGTTGTGGCCGACGTAGCCGACGCGGAGTCCGAGGGTCTTCTCCCCTTTGTAGGAGCCGTGGCCCGAGGCCGCCGCTATGCTGGGGAGGAGTATCGAGGTGGCGCCCAGGGCGGCGCGCAAGAGCCATTTGTTGGGTTTCATAAGCTGGCAGGTCAGTCGGGGAGGGTGATGTGACCGCCCCTTTGGTTTGATTGCAAAGTTAACAATTCACTGCGTAATTAGATAACAAACGGAGACGCGAAATGGTCGCGCCTCCGTTAAATTTTTTAAACGGGCGGTATGGCGGGGTCAGCCCCTGACGCGTCGGTAGCCGTAGACGCACACGACGATGAAGCACACCAGGGGTAGGACGAAGGACAGGTTGACGGCGGGCCACCCGGCAACGGTGCCGAGGTCGATGATGGAGGCTTGCAGCGGGGGGAGCACCGAGCCGCCGAGGATGGCCATGATGAGTCCGGCGGCCCCGAACTTGGCGTCGTCGCCGAGCCCTTCGAGGGCTATGCCGTAGATGGTCGGGAACATAAGCGACATGCAGGCCGACACCCCTACGAGGCAGTAGAGCCCGAGGCGGTCCTGGAAGCCGATGACGCCCAGGGTGAGGAGGGCGCCGGCGGCGGCGAGGATGGCCAGGAGTCGTCCGGCGTTGACGTAGCGCAGAAGGAAGGTGCAGCAGAAGCGCGAGACGCAGAAGATGACCATGGCCACGATGTTGTATTTCTGCGAGAGAATCTCGGCGGCTTTCTCGCCGAGCCCCTCGGCCATGAAGACGCGGGTGCCGTACTGGATGATGAAGGTCCAGCACATAATCTGGGCGCCGACGTAGAAGAACTGGGCCACCACCCCCTCGCGGTAGCGGGGGAGGGAGAAGATGCGGCGCAGGGTGGGGAGAAAGTTGATTCCGGCGGAGCTGTCGCGGCTGCCCGGCATGCGTACGAGGCGTATGAGCAGGAACATGGCCACGACCACCAGGCCGATGAAGAGGTAGGGCTTGATGAGCACCAGGAGGTCGGCGTCGCGCATGGCGGCGAACTCAGCGTCGGGGAGCAGGGCCCGCTCGTCGCCCCCCATGGGGTGGAGGCGGGCCTGGATGAAGTTCATGGCGACCCACATGCCCAGGAGAGAACCCACGGGGTTGAAGGACTGGGCGAGGTTGAGGCGGCGCGTGGCCGTTCGCTCGGAACCCATCGAGAGGATGTAGGGGTTGGCGCTGGTCTCCAGGAATGAGAGGCCGCAGGTGAGGATGAAGTAGGCGGCCAGGAAGGGGTAGTAGCTGCCCGAGAGCATCGCGGGGTAGAAGAGGAAGGCCCCGGCGGCGTAGAGGGCGAGCCCGAGGAGCACCCCGGCCTTGTAGGAGTAGCGGCGTATAAATATGGCGGCTGGGAAGGCCATGGCGAAGTAGCCCCCGTAGAAGGCCACCTGCACCAGGGCGCCGTCGGTGACGCTCATGCGGAAGATTTTGGAGAAGGCCTTGACCATCGGGTTGGTGATGTCGTTGGCGAATCCCCAGAGGGCGAAGCAGGAGGTGATGAGTATGAAAGGGAGGAGGTAGCTCGCTCCTCCGTGGCGGAGGAGCGAGTCGTTGTCGTTACGCGTCATTGGCTGGCGTGGGGAAGTGGGTTACTTATATATGGGTCCGTAGTTGGCGCATGCGCGGTAGTCGGCTCCCTCCTTGTCCATGCCGAAGGCGTTCCACGCGGCGGGGCGGAAGAGGAGGTCGTCGTCGACGTTGTGCATGCACACGGGTATGCGGAGCATCGAGGCGAGGGTGATGAGGTCCTGGCCGATGTGCCCGTAGGAGATGGCGCCGTGGTTGGCGCCCCAGTTGTTCATCACGGAGTAGACGTCGCGGAAGGCGGGCTTGGAGCAGAGGCGGGGCACGAACCAGGTTGTGGGCCAGGTGGGGTCGGTGCGCTTGTCGAGGGCGCGGTTGATTTCGGGGTCGATGTCGACGGTCCACCCCTCGGCGAGCTGGAGCACGGGTCCGAGCCCCTTGACGAGGTTGATGCGCGACATGGTGACGGGCATGCCTCCGCGGGTGAGGAAGTTCGACGAGAAACCTCCGCCGCGGAAGTAGTCGCGGTTGGCGGGGTACCAGGTGGTTGAGCCGAGGCACTCCTCGACATCGGCCGGGGTCATCTCCCAGTGGGGTTTCATGGCGGGCGCTCCGTCGGTGTCGACGGCGCGGCCTGTGCCGTCGAGGGTTGTGGCGCCGGAGTTTATGAGGTGTATTATGCCCCCGGCGGCGCGGCCGGTGAGCTCCTTGCCGGTGACGCGGCGCACGGCCTCGGGGCTCCAGTAGGTGCGCACGTCGGAGAAAATCTGGGCGCGGTTTGTCAGGAGGTGGCCGAAGAGCATGGCTACGCCGTTGAGGGCGTCATTCTCCGTAGCCAGCACGAAGGGCTCGCGGATGCCGTTCCAGTCGAACGAGGTGTTGAGGAGCGCTTCGGGGAAGTCGCCGTTGGGGTAGAAGTCGGTCCACTGGCGCTGCCCCTGGAACCCGGCGGCGATGGCGTTGTGGCCCATCGCCTCCTCCTTGAATCCCATTTCGAGCAGGCGGGGGTTGCCCTGCATGAGGTCGCGCATGATGAGGGTCATCTTGACGATGAACTCCCAGTCCTGGTCCTTCTGCTCGCGGGTCTTGGCCTTGGCGGTGTTGGCTATGTCGGCCCCCTCGCGGGTTTTGCAGTATTTGTCGGTCCAGGCCATGGCGCGGGCGAACTCCTCGGGGTCGTAAATCCCTTCGGTCATGCGGCGGATGATTTCGGTGAGGTCGACCGACTCGTTGCGCATGCCGAGGTACTCCTGGAAGAAGTCGGGGTTGACAATCGAGCCGGCGATGCCCATCGACACCGAACCCATCGAGAGGTAGCTGCGGCCCCTCATCGCGGCGACGGCCATCGCGGCGCGGGCGAAACGGAGGATTTTCTCGGCAACGTCGGCGGGAATCGAGTTGTCGTCGAGGTCCTGGACGTCGCGGCCATAGATGCCGAAGGCGGGGAGCCCCTTCTGGGCGTGTCCGGCGAGCACGGCGGCGAGGTATACCGCGCCGGGGCGCTCAGTGCCGTTAAAACCCCATACGGCCTTGGGCCAGTGGGGGTTCATATCCATTGTTTCGGCGCCGTAGCACCAGCAGGAGGTGACGGTGATTGTGGCGCCGACCCCCTCGCGCTCGAACTTCTCGGCGCAGGCGGCGCTCTCGGCCACGCGGCCGATCGTGCCGTCGGCTATGACGCACTCTACGGGGGAGCCGTCGCCGTTGCGCAGGTTCGACGAAATGAGTTCGGCGACGGCCTTTGCCAGCGCCATGGTTTTCTCTTCGAGACTCTCGCGGACGCCTCCCTGGCGGCCGTCGATTGTCGGGCGGATTCCGATTTTCGGATACTTCATAATTTTTCTTCGGTAAGATTTTTCTTCGGTAAGATTCAGGTAACGGTCCGCTGCCGGGGAGCTTTTGGGGGCTTGGTTAGCCATACGCCTTGGGGGGGCCTGAGCCAAGCGCACCTTTGGGGGATGGCTACCGCCAAACGCCTCTTTGGGGATATGGCCTCGGCTGCCACGCTACACCTTGGAGATGGCTGCCGCCGCAGCCACGCGCCTCATGGGGGATAGGGCTTACGCCACCAAGCGTCCGGGGAGCCCGCCGCCGCGCACCGCACCGCAAATATAGCAAAAATTCGCGGCATTCCCGTCCATCTGCTCATTCAAAAAGATGAAGTCGGGAATTTAGGGCTTCGCTTCTGAAACTACACCTTAAAATACGAAACGCGGTTGAGGTGTGACAGGCCCGCTGGATGCGGCCGATGGGGCGTGATGGAGCGGGTTCGGATGCCGGGTCGAGCGGTCTGGGGTGTGCGAAATGCGCGGCGGCAAGCGAGGGGCGGTTAGGCGGTAGCCATTTGGGTTGAAGCGCGCTGGCGAGGTGAGGATTAGTCGGTAGCCGTGTAGCGGTTAGCCGACCGCCGCGGAGCCAATTTTGGCTGAAGCGTGCTGTCGAGGTGAGGATTAGTCGGTAGCCGCATAGCGGTTAGCCGACCGCCGCGAAGCCATTTTGGGTGAAGCGCGCTGGTGAAGTGAGGTTTAGTCGGTGCCCGCATAGCGGATAACCGACCGCCGCGGAGCCATTTTGGATGAGAAGCGCTGGCGCGGTGAGGCTTTTGCCAGAGTATTAGGGCGGTAAGAGGAGATTTTTCGATTGCGTTTCGACGATTTTCGATTGCGTTTCGACGATTTTTCGCCTGACCGCGATGAAAACCGCGTTAAAAAATTTGTCGGTTAAAAAAAAACGCGTACCTTTGCACTACCAAAACGCGATGCCCAGGTGGCGGAATGGTAGACGCGCGCGTTTCAGGTGCGCGTGCCGAGAGGCGTGCAGGTTCGAGTCCTGTTCTGGGCACCCCAAAAGCGAGATAACTCATTGAAACCTCAATAGTTATCTCGCTTTCATTTTATTCTACGTGCATATTGCGTGCAACCACGCAGTGCTCATCGAGTTCCGCTTACATTTATCGCCACGAGATAAATGGTGTCAACCGAAGTCCGCCGTTCACCTTCCCCTTGAACCTCAACAGGCGGCTCCGCCCATTATTTTTCGGAACTCTTGCCTTTCCCTTTCGCTTTTGCATTGAGGGCTTTTATCGTGTCGAGGTAGGCTATCGCCACCCAGCCATCGAACCAGTAAGAATTTCTTACAAGTTGCGCCACGTTTCACGCAACCATACCAGGAGTTGTTCGGAAAATCCGAACAACTGAACCTGTCGGAAATTCTGACAGGTTGCCGATTTATTCATTTTGAGTTTCATTGAGCACCTTGTCGAGTTGGGCTTGTAATTCCTCCTTCTTGGGAAGATATAATTGATAGCGTGCCACAAAGAGTTGGTTGGTAATCCCTTCAAGTGCATATTCCATCAGCACCTCGTCTCGTCTGGACCCAAGCACGATTCCAATCGGAGGATTGTCATCGGACATACACACCTCATTTTTGAAGTAATTCAGATACAGATTCATCTGACCAATATCCCCATGCGATATTTCATCCCGCTTGAGGTCTATCAGCACATAGCATTTCAGGATGCAGTTGTAAAATACCAAATCAACCTTGAACTGCCGTCCGCCTATGGGCATGACGTATTGACGACCATAGAAAGCGAAACCTCTACCGAGTTCAAGCAGAAACTTCTCCATGTTGTCAAGGAGAGCTTTTTCCAAATCACTTTCCTTATAACGTTTCTTTTGCTCCAATCCGGTAAACTCCAACACAAACGGGTCATGGATAATATCCTCAGGAGTCTGAATGGGGTGACCTTGATGTGCAAGTGCGAGAACGCCCTTCTTGTCAGTGCTTAGTGCGAGACGCTGGAAAAGCGAGGATTTAATCTGACGGCGTAGTTCTCGGACTTTCCATTTTTGGTTGACAGCCTCATGATAATAGAATTGTCGTTCCATTTCATCCTCACATTTTAGAAGTTCATAATAATGACTCCAGCTCAAAAGGTGTGACAGCGTCACACCTTTTGGGAAAGCAAGATAGAACTTCCTCATATATATGAGGTTAGAGCGACTGAATCCTTTACCTCTCCTTACAGTCAAGTCTTTTGCCAGACGAGTTATAAGAAATTTACCATACTCAGCACGAATCTGCCCCTTTTGCTCAAACTCAACAATATACTGCCCGGTCTGCCAGTTAGCATCAAGCAGTTCGGTATTGACCGCCTCGACCGCACGGTTCTTTGCCAGCGTCCATAGGTTGTCAATTCGCCCGATGAGCGCATCATATTCAGATTGTGGAATCAAAGCCGAAATATCTTTATTTTTAGCTATCATATTATTTCAGTGCCGTATTTTAATTACACTTGTTCTTAAAAATTTTAAATTATCGTCGAACATGCCATAATCCAAGTCTTCGTCAAACTTCTGTTGGGCATAATCATTGTGACTGCAATTGCTATATCCGCCATTATAATCGCCGTGATGAAAATGGTCAGCATAACGTTGATTCTCCCTTTGGCTGCGTTCCCAAAAGGATTCTTTCTTCCGGTGTCCGAACAGCCAATCAAAAACAAACATATTGCATATAAAACTCCAGAAGCCCATGTCTATTTCAGCTTGGTTTGCGAAAGGATGTAGTTGAAAGAATATGAGCGGTCAACGAGAGTATGAGGAATAATGACGTACTGCCAAGGCTTGCCTCCATTCTTGGCGGTAAACTCGGTGGCACGGCGGCAGAACTCTCTTGCAGCTTCAGCTTTGGCGAGAACATCCGCATCATCAATATCCTTTTCAGCTTTGGTCTCGCACATATAGATTTCGTCGGCGGTTTCCACGATGAAGTCCGGCTCATAGCGTTTTGCGCCATTGGCCCAGTAAATATTGAATTGATTTGGCACGGGGCGAATCCATTTCAATACCTCATTGCTCGCCTCAAGCACAACAGCAAAGTCAAGTTCCGTCGAACTATCGAAGCGATATTTTGTGTAGTAGGATTTTTTGAAGCCGACATACACAAATTTGATGATGTGGGATTTCTGCGATGGCACCGGGTCGTGATAGTCAAGTTCTCCCCAGTTGTTTACCAATATAGGCTGGTCGAGTATCTTGGAGAATGGAAGTACCTTGTTGACTTTATACTCTCCCGGCTCAATGCGATAGTGCTGCTTCATCTGCTTATAGATGTTGTCAGCAATCATTTGACGGTAAGGGTGAACACGCTCGTTCAGTTCATCTTCGTTAGAGATATTGTTTTTCCCACGAATTGCATCAACGGCTTGCTCGATAAGTTTATAGAGCAGGTCGGAGATTTCGTCGTAATCAATATCGTCTTTGTCAATCAGTTTCACAAGTATTTGCTCAACAGCCGGACGTTTTGAACTGCCCGATTTTCCCTCGAAAATCTCGAAGTCGGTTGTGTCATGCAGACTTTGACGAATAATTTCTCTATTCAGCTCAGCGGGGGTATAACCCTCAGAGGTATCAAGGTCGAAGTCATCGAAGAAGGCTTTTACTTCCTGTTGTTCAATCACGATACGCGGTATCTCGATAACATTTTTCTTGAAGTCCTCAACAATAATATTGATAACTTCATCAACCTGCGCTATCTGAACTGCCGCCTCATCTTCTGCAAATAGAGAGTCCTTTACGCTCTCCTTGATAGCTTTAACTGCCTGCAGACGGATTTGAGCCTTAACTTCTTTCTTCTGAAGGTCAGAGAAAGAAGAAACGCCGGGAGATGTAATAGTGGCGATTGCCTCCTGAACTGCTTTGCCAACCTGCTTTACGACTTTATCGGCTTTTTCACCAATCTGCTCCTTAACTTTGGCAATGCGCTGTTCAATCTTCTGCTGAGTTGTAGTAGGCGTGGTTTCCACCTTTGCTCCGCAGTCGCGCTCGTCGGTCTCGTCAAGTTCGATGTACGAAAGTTTTTGAAGCACGGAGTTGCCTTTTTGCGCTTCCTCAATCACTTTCTCGAAATTGTCGTGGGCAATCACAGTGAGGGTATCTGCATCTTTATTGCCTGTACGTCGTCCTCCGTATGGGAGGCGCAATCCTCGCCCGATTGTCTGCTCAATAAGTACGGCAGCTTCGGCGGCTCGAAGCGGTATAATGGTGTAAAGGTTATTTACATCCCAGCCCTCTTTGAGCATATTGACGTGGACAACGATTTCAATTTCATTGTCGGGTGCTTCAAGAGCGACAAATTGACGGGAAATATCATCGTCCTTTTTGGTGGAGCTGTCAATCTGCAACACTTTTCCGCAATATTTTCCGTGGAAAATACGGTCGCTTTCCAAAAGAGCCTTTACATCTTTCGCGTGATTGATGTCTTTGCAAGCTACAAGAATAAATGGCTTGACAACCGGCTTGCCGTTTTGTCGGGCATAAAGTTCGATAGCGGCTTTTGTGCGCTCATGAACGGTGATGCCATCTTCCAGTTTTATAATCTCAATTTCATCAGGCGTGAAATTAGCCTTATTGAAATTGCGCGACTTGGCAATAGCCGGGTCTTTGACATACAGCCCCTCGTCGAGTGCTTCCGCAAGGTTGTATTCAAACACTATATTTTTGAACGCCTTGCCCTTCTCATCAAAAGGGGTGGCGGTCATTTCAAATCCGAGTACCGGGCGTAGTTCGTTAATGGCTTTCTTTGAGGCATCAGCGTGATAGCGGTGCGCCTCATCCATCAGCACGACGAGGTCAGGCAACCCGGCAAGATAAGAGAAGTACGACTCTCCGAGATATTCAGAAAGGCGACGCATCTTGGGTGCTCCTTTGCCACCCTCCTTGCTTTCCTTATTGAATTTCGAGATGTTGAAGATGTTGATTTCAACATCAGAAAACAGATGACCAGGACGGTCGGTATATGTGTCGCCAGTAACAATATTGGGCGGCGAGGTTACAAATTCAGCAATTCCCTTGAACACATATTTGTCGTAGGTAGTATCACCGAAATCTCGTATCAACTTCTCATAAAGAGTCAAGTTTGGCGCGAGAATAAAGAAATGCTTTATGCCTTTCTTCAAATATAGGTATGCGATTATAGCACCCATCAATCGGGTTTTTCCGATGCCGGTGGCAATCGAAAAAGCAATCGAGGGGAAATCGCGGTCAAAACTTTTGACCGTCGGCACGATAGACTTCACCTTTGCGAGTTCGGCAGCGATAAACATTTCGAGCAAATCCGAGTCGGTCGTTGGTTTCTGCAAAGATAGTTTATCGGTCAGCCGCGAAGTAAGTTCAAGAGCCTTGGCGAGCGGAGTGCGAAGCGAAAGCCTCTGACGGATATCGTTAACCGTTGAATCCATTTTTATAACTCTGAAGGGAGATAGAACTGGTCTACATCTTTTAGTAAAATTACAGGGATACTGCCATCTGCTTGATAGGTTGATAGTGCTGGTGCCATATTTTGTGACACTCTTTCCGCCATAGGATCTTGAATGTAGATTTTCCTCAGATTTGGCATATTATTAAATAAAGCACGATCAATTTTTCTGTTGAAATAAGGGAATGTATATCCAATTACAACTAATACTTGGGCATTTTGAATTTGAGCAAAAACGTCTTTAAGATATATACAATCGTCATCAATCTCCCATGCAAATCGAAGATAACATTCTGTTGTAGACATACGGTATATCCTTGATAATTTCGACACAAATTCTTTCTTGTCCGAAACATAAGGATTGCCTATGCGGGTAAAAGAGCCATAATAATCAAGCATAGCTGAGCCATTAAGCTTGTATATTTTTCCATTGGCAGTTTCAACGTCATGAGATTCCGATATTCCTAACTGTTTTCTGACATTTCTCCAAAAGTCTTCCGAGGGATTGGTAGTCGGATTATATTCTCGATAGGCAATCTCAATTTGGCTATCATAGTTCCATGTCAAGATTGTTATGTCATCTGGAATCCGTTTAGCTGGGTATGTAAGTACGTTTGCAAGAAAAGCGTCGTAACGTTTATCGGCAGGATAAATGACTTGCATCATGATAAAGAATGCACTCAGAATTCGTTTAAGCCTATCGAACTCAGTATGATTATCTTGTAAAAAAAGCTGCTTTGCCAATGTATCTATTGTCATATGACGTTCAGCTTCCTTTTTTAACCAGATTAAGTCTTTGATAAAGTTACCAACAAAATTTCCTTCCGTTTGATAATCCGGATCGATCTCTTTTAGAGATTTGACGAGCATATCAATTTCGTGGTTGATTTCATTAACCACGGGTATCCCTTCATCAATAGAATACTTGCCACTAGGAGATAGACCATCCATTGTTCGATGGATAATTTCACTTCTCTTACCATAACTGGCACCTGCGCCAAGAAGATATACGACTCTGCTCATTAGTCAAAAAGTGATGGGGTTATTTGTTCATTACTCGAAAACTCGGCGGTTTCATCATTTTCGACCTCGGGATTGAAATCGTCCCATTCCTCGTCTTCAATATCGGGTACTGACACGATATTGAGGGAGTAATCATCTTTGTCAAATTCGCAGGTGTCAAGAAGTACCTTGGGGATTTTCTTGATAGTGATGTTTGAGTAGCGGTTGCGACATTCGGGTTGGAATTTTGTGCAGCATATAAGCAGCGACTCGTTTTCGCCCATTTGCTCGTGGATGGTTTCGAGTGTTTCCGAAGTCAGCAGTTGGGTGGTAGTGAAGATAAAATCGTGCTCCGAGCTGCGGCCCTGTTTCCAATACAACGCCTCATCAGGTGAATATGTGAAGCCTTGGTGCTTTGCCATAGCAGCGGCAAGCATATCGGCATTATACTCCTTGTTGATGACAAGGTTGCCGTGCTTGTCGTGATTGAGTAGGCTTGGAGCCAGTTCGTAAAACTTGAAGCCACCGCCGCCTTTCCAATTCACGTCCGAGGTAATACCACCGTTGTCTTTCCCTTGAATTACTTTGGTTAAGCGCGGTACACAGTGTGAAAATGCGTGGTCTCCTAATTCTATACCAATCCATCTGCGACACATTTTATGGGCTGTAGCAGCGGTTGTCCCACTTCCGAGAAAGCTGTCGAGAACTAAATCTCCTTCGGAAGTAGTCATTGAAATAATTTGAGATATGAGCTTTTCGGGTTTCTTTCCTTGTGGAAATTCCACATCACCCTCTTTGGTAAGGTTTTTCATCCATGCGTTCATATCCCAATAGGTGCCTTGCAAATCCTTTTTGAACAATTCTCCATCGATAACTTCTGAAGTGTCACGAAGCCACACAAAGAGGTTACCTTTATCTCCTTTGTAAAACTGTTCGTACAATTTCCCTCGATTCTTACCTGTTTTTGGAATATATTCAATAGAAAGCAGATCTTCAGTTATCCCTTCATCTTTTCGATAGTCAAGTATACGGGTTCTAATAGAGCTTTGAGCATTCGTAGTTCTGAAAATGCTAATTCCATATCGTTTATAAGCTTCCTTTTCGGATATCCCATCTCGTTTTGCTATCTGATTTATTGACATCATCACGGGATTACGACGAATATAAACTTTTATCTCGTTGCCGTCACCATCCACTGTAGATCCGAAGTATTCTTTTTCTCCTGGGTCTAAGAGCACAGTAGTATATTTCCAACTTCGTCCTTCATCTTTATACTGCTGAATGAGTTCAGACATTTCTGTATAAGAGTATGGGCCATTGAATAAGCCCATACTCTCATAGTTTTTAGCATATATAAGTATATACTCACAGTTCTTTTTCAGTCGCTTATCTTCTCCGCCTCCTGATGCACCTGCAATATTTTTCATATTTACAGATACCATATTTACAAAATTTTTGCGCCCAAATACTTCGTCGCATAGGACTTTAAGATAGGCTTGCTCTTCATCACTTATTTGGATGAAGATTACACCGTCGGTAGTCAGCAGATTTCTTAATATTTGTAAACGTGGGCAAATTAGACTTAGCCAGACGCTATGTTCAACTAAATCATCGTAGTATTCATTAGTAGCATCCACGTTATAGGGAGGGTCTATGTAGATACATTTTACTTGTCCGGCAAAGTCTTGTTCAAGAGCTTTGAGTGCAAGAAGATTGTCACCGTGGATGAGCATATTGCCTGGCCACGGTTTCCCGTTTGGAAGAGTGCCGGTTTCGACCTCGCCATAGCTATTTTGCGGAGAGTCAAGGAAGATGCGAGGCTCCAACGGTGCCTGGTCATCCTCCTTGCCTATCCAAGTAAGTTCAAGTTTATTTAGTTTATTAGCCATTTAGATTTGTTATATTATATCGACTGTCGGTAGACGATTTGTATAATTGAAAAAGTAATGGTGTAAGAGGGAGGTGTGTGGGATGCTCTTTACTACGCTCAAGAATGCGCTTAATAACATTATCTATCTTAGATAGTTCTTTATGTACTAATTTACGAGATTTGGAATTTGAAAACTTATATGCATTGGTAAGCCTATGCGGTATCCCTTTTATTTGCTCCACTTGAGATTGAATAAAGGAATTTAATTCTACTATAAGTTGTTTTTCTACATCTGATTCGGATAACGCTTCATTCATTAACTCGCTCCTTTTTTTAATATAACTGTCACATAGATTGCGTAGTGATTTGATCCTCAGTTGCTCTGATGCAGATATAACATCTTGACTACAGATGGTCATTAGCTCATCTAGCAATGAATTAAATCGGGACATTATAGAATTAGCTTCTTTGAACAAGCGTAACTCCTTAGCTCGCAGTTCAGAAATTGTCTTTTGACATGATGAATTTCGTTCAATGATTTCTTCTGCAATTGAACAAACTTTACATAATTCATCAATTATCGGACTGAGAAGAACCTTATCGGAGTCATGTTGTTCGTCATGCCTCTTTTTCCAATACAAAATTAAATTGCCTACGAATCCGATTCCCAAAAGCGAATATATGATATTTGTCAAGTTGCTCATACTATCCTCCAGTGAAAGGTTATTAACTTAATTTGCTCAATCCTTTGGGCGAGCATTGCTTCGACTTTGGCGAGCAAGGTTTCCTTGCGAGAATCGACATCGTCTTGCGCTTGATAGAGATTTAGTCGTTTTTCGCTGCGTCGCTTTTCAAGGTCTTTGATAAGACGTTGTAAGCGCACTTTTTCCTCAAGGCGAGAGGTCTTTTTGCTCTCGCTCTTGCGGAGCTTGATTTCAGCGTCGAGGTCGCACAACTCTTTCTCCAACCCGGCTTTCACGTCGTCGGCCCAGTTGTCGAGCTTTTCCATTTCTTCCTCGAAGAAATTGTTGTTGCGCTCGGCATTGGCGGTTGTAATATCCGCACGTTGGGCGGTGATTTGGTCGGCAAGCATTGAAGCGGTTGCCTCCGAGAGTTCAGTTGCAATAGGTTGTGTGCCGATATTTGGCAACTGCAAAATCTTTTCGGCAATATCGGCATAGACCTGTTTCCCGGTATCAGTAACGCAAGCGTAGAGAAAAAAATCCTCACGCTCGAAAGAGTCGATGGTAAGTTTGTCAACCGTGAGCCATCCCGACTTGCCAATAAGCTCTTTTATGAGCGCGACATTGGTGCCTGAATTGGAATAGTCAAGAGTAACTTCCATCGGCTCAACATCCGCGTTCATCAAAGTTTCGAGCATAGACTGCGCGAGGAAAGAACCGCGACGGAAAGCGATAGCATCATCCGCGAGCGGTTTCCGCTTATCCTTTGCAGGTATCAGAATGTGTTTGCCGTAAATGCGAGTGTCTTTAGTAGGCAAAGCCGGATAACATTCTCGGCGGTCTATGACAAAAGAGCGTTCAGCCTCGTTGAAATTGGTATATTCGCCAAAGGCATATTGGGCGAGATTCCAAAGCACGGTTTCGTAGCGATCGAGATGGCCTTGCGCTTCTTCGAGGTCGCTACGCAGTTTCTCTTTGACAGACTCGTCGAAGTTTTCTAAAAGCGTGGAGCGGGCTTTGAGCATCTTGTCGGAAATCTGCTCTTGCAGTTCATCTTGAAGTGCGTCGAAAGCTTCCTTTATCTCCTTCGGAGTTCGGCATTGCTGATAGATAAGTGCGATGCGCTTTTCAAAATCGACACCGTTGCCGATAGCACCGAGCACTTCGTCGGACGCGCCAAACACGCCGTTGAACAACTGGAATTTTTGGTCGAGCAATTCGTAAACGCGCACATCGGCAGCGTTCTGTTTATTAAGGAAGTTGATAACGACGACATCGAATTGCTGACCGTAGCGGTGGCAACGGCCTATGCGTTGCTCAATGCGCTGCGGATTCCACGGCATATCATAGTTGACAACAAGCGAGCAGAACTGAAGATTGATACCCTCGGCAGCTGCTTCGGTTGCAATCATAATAGTGGCTTCGTCGTGGAAGTAATCAACGAGAGCGGCTCGCTTGTCGGCGGTGACTGAGCCTGTGATTTTCGCAGTACCCTTATGTTTTTCTTTCCACGCCTTATAAATGGCTGTGGATTGCTTGTCGGAGTTAGAGCCGTTGAACAGAACGACCTTCCCCTTATAGCCTCGTTTTTCGAGGAGTTCAAAGAGGAAGTCCTGTGTGCGGCGACTTTCGGTAAAGATAAGAGCCTTTTTAGGCGCGCCCAATTCATCAAGTTGGGCGAAGCCTTGATTAAGGCCCTCAAAAAGCTGCTCCGCTTTTGAGTTGCGCTTAATCTTGAAAGCGAGGTCGCGGAACTTTTCAAGGTCGGCGATCTCTTTCTTAATGCACTCAATATCGTGGGGCATTAAGATTTCTTCTTCCTCCGGCACGTCTTCGTCTTCCTCTTCCTCATCGTCGAGCCATTCGTCGGTCTCGCTTTCATAATCCTCATAATCATTGGAGAAAAGATTTTCCTCCGATTCGATGCCTTGACGTTTGAGTTTATCTTCCAACTTTGCGATCAGCGAGCAAAGTGTCCCATATATTGCGTGGGTAGAGGAAGCAAGGAGTTTGCGGAGTATCAGGGTCATCAGTTGACGCTGACTGTTCGGTAGCGCATAGAGGCGAGGACGTTGCAGATACTCAGAAACAAGGTCGTAGAGTTCTTGCTCCATTTTGGTCGGAAAGAACTCTTGGAGTATGGCTATGCGTTTGGTATAGCGCACATACTCCAACACTTGACGGCGCAGAGTGCGTTTGCAAAGCGGAGCGAGCCGTCGGCGCAGGTTTTGATAATCGTTCTCGTCGAGATTTTGATTATACTGCATCTTGAAACTTTTGAGGTCGCCAAAGGCATAATCATCTATAATTGTGGTCAGACCGTAAAGTTCAAGAATGGAGTTTTGAAGCGGAGTGGCCGTAAGAAGTATTTTCTTGCGGTCGGCAAGCGCGTTTTTTATGACGTTGGAAATTTTATTGGTGGGCTTATAGACATTGCGGAGACGGTGAGCCTCGTCTATAACGACCAAATCCCACGGAGTCTGTTTGAGATAAGGAGCTTTTGTCTTTGCGAATTGGTATGAGCAAATGACTATTTCTTCGCAGTTGAATGGATTGAGATTGCCCTGCTCGATATATCCGTTGAAAGTTTTGGATTCGAGTATACGAGAGGGGAGATAAAACTTTTCCTGCAACTCAGTCGCCCACTGCTTGCGGAGGTTAGCCGGAGCAATAATAAGCAGGTGGCGGCGATGTTCAGCCCAAAACTGAGAAAGGATAATTCCGGCTTCAATAGTTTTACCAAGCCCAACCTCGTCAGCGAGAATAGCCCCTTTGGATAGCGGAGACTTGAAAGCAAAGAGCGCCGCGTCAATCTGATGAGGAGTTAAGTCGACCTGCGCATCCTGTAAGGACGCGGTCAGCTTACCGAGGTTGTCAGAGGGCAAACTCCGTGTAAGCCAATGGGCGAAATATTTAGCCTGCGGTGCGCTTAACGTCATGCAGATTATTGAAGTTTATAAAAAACTAAAACTCCTTGCAGCATCTGAAGGCCGACCTTATCGAGCTGTGCTCGCTTCGCAACTGCGAAGAACGCCTGTAACGGCTACTCAGGAGTTTACAAAGTGGTTTTTGGCTCGCGCCGTAAGTCTGTTGTTATTAGTTGGTCATTTTCAGATAGACGTTACTATTCCTAATTACAAAGTTACAAAGAATTTTTGAGACAGCAATCGGTTATGCTGGAAAACGCGTTGTTCGCCATTGCCGCAATAGGGTTTCGGGTGGCCTTTGGCTGATATGCAGCGGATTATATTGTTAGGAGGTTGGGGGTGGCGAGGGTGGTGTAGTCGGCGGTCATTATGGCGCCGTTGGAGAAGGTGGTGGCGGGGTGGGTCGCGAGGCCGTGTTGGGCGTGGATGTGGCCGAATAGTGAAGTGACCCCAAAAAGCTGGACTGGTTAAACATTATCCAGTTATTGAGAGAGT
>JAMPHO010000001.1:0-19223 GCA_023663385.1 Alistipes timonensis
AGGAGGTGTGCCTCTGGTCCGAGGCCCCGATGACCGCCGCCGAGCGCGCGGCGTTCACCACCCGTCCCCCCGAGTGGGAGCGCGGCATCGTCGGTTCGGCAAAGGCGGTCACCGCCGGCACCGACCCGCAGGTGATGGGGATAATAGTGGGCGTGCTCGTGATGCTCGCCCTCAACACGCGCCACATCCGGCGACTTTTCCACGCCCTGCCCCAGGACCTGTGGTCACTGCGCCGCAGGGCCAACGTGTTCGACGAACGCACCGCCAACGAAACCCGCTCCAACTTCCTACTGATCGCGCAGCTCTGCGTGTTCGCGGCGGTGATGTTCCTGCTGTGGCTCGCGCCCCACGGCAACACCGCGGGATTCGGCCTCATAGGGCACGGCGCGTCGCTTTCGTCGGTAGTCGGGTGGCTCACCGCCGCGACCGGCAGCTACTACCTCTTCCAGTTAGCCGCCGTGGGCACCATCGGCTACGCATTCGCCGACCCACAGCGCAACTCGCAGTGGCGCCGCGGGCTCAACGCCTCGTCGGTGCTCCTTGCCCAGCTTATAACGCTTCCGATGCTCGTGGCCCTCTTCTACCCGGCCCTCACCTCGGCCATGCTCTGGACCTGCGCCGGAGCCTACGTCGCGACCCGCCTGGTGTTTATCGCCAAAGGGTTCCGCATCTTCTACCGCGGCCCCGTCTCGCTGGTGTATTTCCTGCTGTATCTCGGCGCGATAGAGGTGCTCCCTCCCGCCGCCCTGATCAAGGTCGCCCGGGCCATCTGCCGGGGCGAAATTGTCGGTTTTACAGTTTTTTAGGCAATGCGTTTTGCGTAGATAACGAAAATTTTCGTAACTTTGCACCTTGAAAATACCGGTCAAGATATTTTAAGCAAGCAAAGTCTACCAATCGGGCTTACTTAATGAATCTCACACCGCTAATCGGTTAAATTCCTCAACCTCGGTGAGTTTTTTAACACGGGGTTGACAATTCAGCTCATTATCGTGAAAGTAAAGAAGATTTTAGTATCGCAGCCTAAGCCTACATCCGACAAATCACCTTACTACGACATCGCCGAACGCTACGGAGTGGAGGTGGTTTTCCGGCCTTTCATCAAAGTCGAAGGGCTTTCTTCCCGCGAATTCCGCCAGCAGAAAATCAATATCGCCGAGCACACGGCGATTATCTTCACTGCCAAAACAGCCATCGACCATTTCTTCCGCCTCTGCGAGGAGATGCGCGTGACTATTCCCGACACCATGAAATATTTCTGCACCACCGAGGCCATCGCCCTCTACCTGCAGAAATACATCGTGTACCGCAAACGCAAGATTTTCCACGGTCTCACCGGCAAGCTCGACGAGCTGATCCCCTTCCTCACCAAGCACAACAAGGAGAAGTACCTCTTCGCCGTTTCCGACGTGCACAACGGCGCGCCCAACGTGCTCGACCAGCACGGCGTAAACTACACCAAGGCGGTGATGTACCGCACCGTGAGCAACGACTTCACCCCCGAGGAGAAGTTTGACTACGATATGCTGCTCTTCTTCTCGCCCGCCGGCATCGACGCGCTGCTGAAGAACTTCCCCGAATTCAAGGAGGGGCAGGGCGACGTGCAGATCGGCTGCCTCGGCGCCGCCACCGCGAAAGCCGTCAAGGACGCCGGGCTCCGCCTCGACCTCGAAGCCCCCACCCCCAAGGCTCCCTCAATCACCGCCGCGCTCGACCTCTTCCTCAAAGAGCGCTCGGAAGCCGGTTCGGAAGAATAACACCCCAACCACCAGCGCCACGAAGTGAAAAAGTACGGCTTAGGAAAACCCCACAAGCTATGCTCGCAGACAGCCATCGACCGGCTTTTCAGCCAGGCCGATGGCTGTCGCAGCGCTTTGGCCTATCCGCTGCGCGCCGTGTGGAGCTCCGAGGGGATACGCCGCGGAGAGTCCGACGAGCCGCTGAAATTCATGATTTCGGTGCCCAAGAAGAGGGTGCGCAAGGCGGTCGACCGCGTGCTCACCCGTCGGCGCGTCCGCGAGTCGTACCGACTGCGCCTCCCGTCGCTTAACATTGGCCGGGAACAAGCCTCCGACATCGCCTTCGTATATGTGGCGCAGGGTGTCGAACCTTACAGCCGCATAGACGTAGCGATGAAGCGGCTGCTGAAAAAAATCGCAGCCACTCTCCCCTCCCCCACTATCACTACCTCACCCGATGCCGCGGAAAAATGACAGGCCATCGGCCTTGGCACGCGTGCTCTCACTGCCCCTTATTGGGCTGGTGACCTTCTACCGCTACTGCGTCTCGCCGATGTTCCCCTCGGTATGCCGCTTTACCCCCACTTGTTCAGAATACGCCCTCGAAGCGCTGAAGCGCCACGGCCCGCTGCGCGGCACCTGGCTCGCCATACGGCGCATAGCGCGCTGCCATCCCTGGGGAGGTAGCGGCTACGACCCGGTGCCCTGAAAGACTACAATGAAAACGTTCCGGGAAATTCCTGTATGGATTATTCCCGACACGCAATATTGATACCCCCCAAGTTGAGCAATCTTCCACCTCCGCTGCCCGAACGGTTGGCAGCGCTCCCCGATATACATACCCACAACGCGGAAGCAGCCGAGCACGCCCTGCTGTCGCTCAACCCGGAGGATGCCGCCGCGTATTCGGCCGCGTATCCGGGCCGAATGTTTTCCGCCGGAATCCATCCCTGGGAGCCGTATGAGTCCGACGCGAAAGAGGATGAACGGTTTGCGGCACTTCGCCGCTCCTTGCGCCTCGAAGGAGCAGCCGCGGTTGGCGAAACGGGGTTTGACAAGCTGAGAGGGCCCTCGATGGAGATACAGGAGCGCCGATTCCGCCGCCACGCTGAGTTGAGCGAGGAGTTCGGAGTGCCGCTGATCATACACCTCGTAAAAGCCCAGGAGAGGCTGCTCGCGCTCCGAGCGGAGCTACGCCCGACTCTGCCTTGGATAATCCACGGCTTCCGCGGGAAGAGGGAACAGGCCAGGCAACTCGCTGCCGCCGGACTGTACATTTCGTTCGGCGAGCGCTTCAATCCCGAGGCTCTCGCAGCCGTACCCGCAAGCCAACGCCTCGCCGAGACCGATGAGTCGCCCCACCCTATCGCCGACATCCGCGCCGCCCACGAGCGCGCCCTGCGCGACATAAACGCGTAAACACACCTTATTAATATAATATAGGAATAGCGATACCCTGCCAACGAACGGAAAAGCCGCGGTTGGCAGGGTATCGCTATTTTTTCGTTATATGAGGGTTACTCTTGGTTGCCGGCAAACTCCATCAGGTAAGCCTTGATGAAGCCGTCGAGGTCGCCGTCCATCACGCCGCCAACGTCGGAGGTCTGGTAGCCGGTGCGGTGGTCCTTCACGCGGCGGTCGTCAAAGACGTACGAGCGGATCTGCGAGCCCCATTCGATTTTCATCTTTCCGGCCTCCACCTTGGCCTGCTCTTCGAGGCGATGGTTCATCTCCTTCTCATAGAGGATTGAGCGGAGGTGGCGCAGCGCGTTCTCGCGGTTTTTGGGCTGGTCGCGGGTCTCGGTGTTCTCGATGAGGATTTCCTCCTTCTCGCCGGTGTAGGGGTCGGTGTACTGGTAGCGGAGGCGCACGCCTGACTCAACCTTGTTGACGTTCTGACCACCAGCGCCGCCGGAGCGGAAAGTATCCCACGACATAAGCGCCGGTTCGATTTTCACCTCGATGGAGTCGTCGACCAGCGGGGTCACGAATACCGAGGCGAAGGAAGTCATACGCTTGCCCTGCGCGTTGTAGGGGGAAACGCGCACCAGGCGGTGCACTCCGTTCTCGCTCTTGAGGTAGCCGTAGGCGAAATCACCCTCGACATTGATTGTACACGACTTGATGCCGGCCTCATCGCCTTCGAGCAGGTTGGCCACGGAGGTCTTGTAGCCGTGCTTCTCGCAATAGCGGAGATACATACGCATAAGCATCGAAGCCCAGTCCTGGCTCTCGGTGCCGCCCGCGCCGGAGTTGATTTTGATCACGACATCCATGCTGTCCTCCTCGCGGCGGAGCATGTTGCGAAGCTCCAGCGCCTCGATTTTGGCGATGGCGTCGGCATAGAAAGCGTCGAGCTCCTCCTCGCTGACGAGCTCCTCCTTATAGAAATCCCAGGCGTTGGCCAGCTCGTCGACGGCGACTTCGACGTCGCGGTAGCCGTTGACCCACGCCTGCAGGTCCTTGATTTTCTTCATCTGCGCCTGGGCCTCCTTGGGGTGCTCCCAGAAGTCGGGCACATGGGTGCGGAGCTCCTCCTCCTCGATTTGGATTTTCTTCGAATCGATGTCAAGATACTTCTTAAGCGCGCTCTTGCGCTCTATGGTCTCTTTGAGTTGTTCCTGAGTAATCATAATGGATATGAAAGTGAAGGGTTGACGGTGAAATGGGGTGGAGAGAGGAGGGTGAAAGTGGCGGCGTCAGTACCACTCGATGCCGTTGGTGCGCGATGAGCGTTTGTCGTACTTAAGGTCGCTCAGGAGCGACGACTTCACGGAGATATGGAAGTTATAGCTCTTGTACGGGCCGACGGGTATCACGCTCGCGCGCATGGCGAAGCAGTGGAGGTCGCGCCCGATGTTGATGTTCATATACGCTATTCGGTGGGTGTCGAAGTTATATGAGGCGGTGGCTGAAAACTCCCAGTTCTTGGTCGGGCGGATATTGCCCGACAGACTGAGGTTCTGGGTAATGCGGCCGTCATACTCCATCTTCTTCTTGTTGAACGCTCCGTAGGAGTAGCTCACCGAATAGTTTACGCTGAGGCTCCACGGCACGGTCCAGGGGGCGTATCCGTCCTCGTCAAGCTCGATGTCGCCATCGTTGTGGTTATGGCCTCCTCGCCCGCCGCGGGTGTCGCGGTTGAGGTAGTCGTTGTCGAAGCCCGAGGATTCGTCGGGTGGCGGATTCTGCCCCTTGCCCCCATTGGCATCCTTCTTTTTCTTCTTGAAGGTGTCGTTGTTGAACGTGTAGGAGAATGACGTACCCGTCGACGAGAGGCGCCCGAGCCCCTTGCCTACCTTCCAGCGGGGCACGTTGACGCGCACCGGGTTGCCCGACGAGTTGAGCTGGTAGGTGTACACATCCCAGGTGGCCGAGAGGCTGAGGTTGAACTGCTTAGTGAGTCGGAGCAGTATGGAGGTGTTTATGTTGCTCCAGTTGAGCGAGTCGGCGGCGAAGTTATAGCTCTGCGACACGGTGAAGTTCTCGATGAGCGACACCTTTTTCTCGCCTATGGAGTCGTTGTCGGACTTCACCTTCATCTCGACGTTGTTGGCCAGCGATACGGAAACGGCGCCGGTGCGCCCCTGCCCCGGAACGCCGAAGAGCGCGTTGGGGAACATCGAATAGGTGCGCTTCTGGCGGTTACCCTGCGGGTCGACGTAGGAGTACGAGCCGTAGTAGCCGAAGAACGACGAGCCGAAGTCGGGAGCACCCGAGAAGGAGATCGTCGGTGTCAGGACGTGGCGTATCATCTTCACCTTGTCACCAAGGAAGGGGAGCGGCTGGAAGAAGCCGTAGATTTTGGTGTCGAGCGAAATCGAAGCGTTAAAGTCCCACACGTTGTAGAAGCTGTACGAGGTGTCAGCGACCTCGGCCGAGGCCACGGGGTCCCAGGCTCGGCGCACCTTCTGGGTGTACATTCGGTCGTTCAGCGAAATCGACGGCGTGAGGTTGAAATATTTGAAGAGGGAGAATGTCGCGGAGATAGGCACACTGTGCTTCATACCGTTGCGCCAGTCCTTAATGAGCGATTTCTTGAAAAATTCGTCCTGCGGCGCTGTCAGCGAGTTCTGGAACTGGCCGGAATAGGCAAGACGAATCTTTTCGTACCATTTCTCGTCGCCGAGGGCCTTCTTGCGCTTGAAGGGGTTGGTCTGCGACATAGTGACGTTGATGTTCGGGAACGAAATCGCAAGCGTCGAGTTCTGCGTGCGCTGCGAAATGTTGAGCGACGTCGATATGGCCCACTTCGACTGCGGGAAGCGGTATGAGAGGTTCACCGTCGAGCTCTTGGTGTTCTCGGTAAAAGCGCTGGAATAGTAGGAGTTCACCGAGTTGCGGGTGTAGCCCGAGGTGGTGAAGTTCACCGAGGCCGAGAGGTTCATGTTGGGGTTGGCCTTGGAGTCCTGGGTGTGGCTCCAGATCACCTGGAAGTTGGTCGCGGTGGAGTAGTCGGGGTCCCCCTTCTCGCCGTAGATGCTCTTGAGGTAGTTGATGTTGAAGCGACCGTTGAACTTGTAGCGCTTGTTGTAGGTCGACTGCGCCGAGAGGCCCCAGGAGCCTTTGGTGTATATTTCGCCCGTCAGCGCCATGTCGATGTTGTCGTTGATGGCGAAATAGTAGCCGCCGTCGCTGAGGTAGAAGCCGCGGTTGTAGTCGTCGCCGAAAGTAGGCACGATCACGCCCGAGGCATATTTGTCGGTAAACGGAAAGTAGCCGAACGGCACCGCCAGGGGGAGCGGCAAGCCCGCGAGCACCATATAGGCCGGGCCGGTCACGATATTCTTTTTAGGGCGCACTTTGGCGCGGGTAAGCTGGAGCCAGAAGTGGGGGTTCTCGTGGTCGTCGCAGGTGGTGTAAATACCGTCCTGGATGTAATAATCCTCCCCGGCGGTCTTCTTAGTCTTGCCGCCGGTGAGGTAACCCTCGCCCTGCTGGGTGATAACGTCGGAGATGAAGCCGCGCTTCGACTTGAAGTTGTAGCGCATCGTCTTCGACTCGTAGCTGGTGCCCCCCTCCTCGAACACGGGAGTGCCTTGCAGGTCGCCGATAGAGTCGGGTGTGCCACAGGCATATACGATGCTCGAATCGAGGTCGAGCTGTATCTCCGAAGCGGTAAGTTTGAGGTTGCCGTAGTCTACCTTACCGTCGCCATACATATAGGTGGTCTGGCGCCCGATGAGAATCATGGAGTCGGCTGAGGAGAACACTACCTGGTTGTCGAGGTCGACCTTCTGGCGGCGGATCTTCGACGGACGTTTGGCGGGTACGGAGTCCAAGGCGAGCGCCGCGGAGTCAACCGCCACAGCTACGGAATCGGCTACCGCTCCCACCGTGTCGGCCACCGCCGCTGAATCGGCCATTACCGCCCCACTCATCAGCCACGCGGCATCAGTCGAGTCGATAACGGCAGAATCCATTGGCACAAAACCCTTTATGGATTCAGCGACAAGGCGCGAGACATCTATGGCCGAGTCGCCGGAGTCAACGGCCACACCGGCCGACGGCACCCGCGACGCCGCGTCGACACCATCGCGCGAGAACAGGTTCCCGGCGAGAATTGACGCAACGAATATCAGCAGTATATATAGATGAGAATGTCTCAATTAATTTCTTAGCAAAATTCCTTGCAAAATTACGCAAATTCCGCGACATTCCCCTCCAAGCGCCCAACTTTTTCACCGCGACGCCCCGGGCGCGGGGTAACGGCGGTAAAGGATGAAGAGGGCCGTGGCTCCGATAGCGGCGAATGGCACGCCGACAAGCGCGGGCGAAGCCAGTCCGAGGCCGTGATGTATGGCCACCCCGCCGAGCGACGCGGCAACGGCGTTGGACACGTTGAAAGCGATCTGAATACCCGCGCCACCGAGCATCTCGCCCCCCTTGGCATAACGCACGATGAGGTACTGCAACGGACCTCCGACGGCGAACAGACACGCCGGAGCGAGGAATGCCAGCAGCACCGAGGGTAATTTATACGGCGCGAGGAAATAAACCGCCGGCATTATGAGCAGAAGCAGGGCCGCTGTCACCCCGGTGACGAGCGCCGCCGGATAGCGGTCGGCCAGCTTGCCGGAGGCCGCGTTGCCCACCACCATGCCGAGGCCGACTACGACCATAATCAACGTCATCGACGACTGGGCGAAGCCCGTGACCTCAGTCATAATCGGAGCGATATAGCTGAGCCAGCAATAAACCGAGGCCTGCCCGAAGAACACTCCGGCATAGATAAGCCACGGCCCGGGCTTGCGCAGAAAGGCAAACTGCCCCTTCAAACCGCTGTCGGGCAGCGCGTCGAGTTTCGGCACCCAGGCACGGATACCGAAAAACGCTATGAGGCTACCCAACGCCACCGTCGCGAATGCCAGGCGCCAGCTCAGGGCGTTGGCGAGGAAGGTCGCAAGCGGCACACCCACGACGTTGGCAATTGTCATTCCACCCACCATCACCGCCACGGCCATGGCCTTCTTTCCGGCGGGCGCGATACGCTCTGCAACAATAGCTCCGGCGCCGAAAAACGCCCCGTGGGGGAGTCCGGCCAGGAAGCGCGAGCACAAGAGTGTGATAAACGAGGGGGAAAGTGCCGCGCACGCGTTGCCCACGCACATTATGGCGGTCAGCAGTAACAGCAGCCGCTTCATAGGCCACCGCCGCAGCACGATCAGCCCCGGAGCGCCTATGGCGACACCGAGCGAATATGCCGAAATAAGCCTCCCCGCCTTGACCACGTTGATGTCAAGCGCGCGGGCCACATCATCGAGAAAACCCATCATACCGAACTCGGCGATCCCCAGGCAGAACGTCGGAATCGCGAGCGCTATCAAACTCTTCTTCATAACCTTTAAAACGATTAAGAAACCTTAAAGTTGGAAAACCGCCGCGAATTTAGCAAACTCCCCCGAATTACCCAACCCTTGCTCCATCTCCTTCAATATTAATCCGCAAACGACTGACTTTTAGGGCCGGGAGCAGGAGGCGATACGCGGTATGGGGGAAAATGAGTAACTTCGCGGAAAATTTAGGTTTAATTAATGATTCACTCAATTTCAGTTCCAAGCAAAGAAAAAACAGTATCGTTCGTATGGCAGCACGCGCTGCTGCTGGTTTCCTTATTCTTTATGACCGCCGGGGTGGCGCTCTGCGTGCGCTCCAACCTCGGGAGCAGCGTCATATCGTCGTGCCCGCTCGCGTTCACCCTCGCCGGAGAGGCGGGGCTTGTACCGGGGTTGTCGCTGGGCACCTACACCAACATCCTCAACGTGTTGCTCGTGGTGGGGCAGATCGCGGTGCTTCGCCGACGCTTCCAGCCCGTGCAGCTGCTGCAACTGCTCATCGGATTCGTTTTCGGCGCGATGATCGACATCAATATGGACCTCACCGCGGCGCTCCGTTGCGACACACTCCTCTCGCAGGGTATAGCCCAGTTTGCCGGATGCACGGTCATGGCCTTCGGCATCGCCATGGAGATGCGTTGCGCGTCGATCACCATGCCCGGCGAGGGGCTCCCAGCCGCCATCAGCAAAATCAGCGGCAAGCAGTTTGCCGACGTCAAAATCCGCATCGACATCCTTCTTGTGGTGATGGCCGTGGCATCGTGCTATCTGTTTTTCGGCCGTTGGCTGTGGAACGTGGTGGGTGCCGGGACACTCTTCGCGATGGTCTATGTCGGGTACGCCGTAAAGCAGTTTAGCCGCCGCCTCGGATGGTTTGACCGCCTGCTCGGCTACCGTCCCGGGATGCGCCGCTACGTCTACGGCCTGATGCGATTCATCAACGCACGCGCCCGCAGGTAACGCCACCACACCCGACCGATAGAAAACAGAACGCCCCGCGGAGTTGGTTCCGCGGGGCGTTCATCGTTATTGGTTGTCAGGCATACCTGCGGTATGCCGGGTTTTCGGCGAGGTTTACTTGGTGGCGAACTTCAGGGTTGCCACGGAGCCGTCGGCGGCTACCGCCTTGGCCACATACACGCCGGGGAGGAGGGTTTCGGTAGAGATGGCGTTGTTGCCTACGGCTACCTGTTGGCCCTGTACGGAGAAGATGGCGATCGCGCAACCTTCGGCCTCAACCTCGGTGCCGTTGTAGCGGAGAGCGGACGCGGCCTCTGCCTCAACCTCGCCGATGCCGACGTATTCCTTGACGGTTACCACGGTGGTAGCGGTCTTGGCGCCGGAGGTGGCGGTGATGGTGTAGGTGCCGGCCTTGAGGAGGCTGATGGCGGCTTCGCCGTCGGCATACTCAACGGAAGCGCCGGTAGCGTCGGAGGAGGTAACGGTTACGGTAGAGGGGTCGATGTCGCGGAGCACGAGAGCCACGGTGAGGGTCTCACCCTCGGTGCCGGTCAGCTCGGCATCGGCGAAGTAGAGCGCCTGAGCGGCAGAGCTTTCGTAGAAGAGCACGGGAAGAGCGGCCTCGAAAGTCCAGGGAGCGGCTGCGGAAGCGCCGTCGAAAGCGTAGCCCTTAGTGGTGAACCAGGCCTTGTCGGCGGTGCCGTCGAAGGTGGTGCCTTCGGTAACGATGGGCTCGGCGGCGGTTTCAACGGGAGCGAGCGAACCGAGTACGAAGTTCTCGCCTACGCGCTTCTCAGCCTCGGCGGGGTGAATAACGGGGTGCGACTCGTCGCCACCATCAAGCACCCATTCGGTAACAGGGCCGCCGTCGATCGACGACCAGCCGATGAGGCGGTGAGCGCCGATAGCGTCAGCCGCGTCGGGTTCGGTGGAAAGAGTGATGCTTTCGAGAGCCACGACGCACTTGTCAACGGCCAGGAAGTCATCAGCATCGGGATCCTCGTAGGTAGCCGCTTCGAGCTTGCCCACGATACCGCCGGCGTTGTAGGTGGTGTAAACGTCCTCCTCGGTGTAGCCGGTGGTGGGAGCGGTAGCGGAAATCTTGCCCTCAACGAGGCAGTTCTTCACAGAGGAACGGCTGGAGGTTGCGATGATGCCGCCCACGGTGTGCTGGGCAACGAGCTCGGCATTGACGTGGCAGTTCTCAATCACAGCGGCCTCGCTGCGGTTCTGGGAGGCGATACCTGCCACGCCGGAAGCGGCTTCGAGTTTGCCGGTGAAAGCGGAAGCCTTCACGGAGCCACCGGCGAGGATGTTGGCGATGCCGGCGAGTCCGGTAGCCTGCGGGATGCTGACATTGGCGTCGAGCACGGCGCTGCCGGAGATTTCGGCATTGTTAGCCGTGTGGGCTATGATACCCATGGTGGCGCGGGAACCGGCGGGAACCTCGACGGAGGGGTTGATCACGCGCACGTTCTCAATCTTGGAGTTGTAGACAACGTTGGCAACGATAGCGTGCTCCATGCTGCCGCTGGTGGCGGTGCTAACGAACGAGGGGTTGTAGAGCGTGAGATTCTTGATCGCAGCAGGCTCAGTGGCGATGGGCTCGCCATCGGCATCGAAGGAGGCGCGCTGGCCGAGTACGCGGAACATGGCGTCGCCCGACTTGGAGCTTTCGATGCTGAGACCACTGATTTCGTAGCCGCGACCGTCAAACGAGCCGGTGAAGGCACCTTCGATGGGGCGGAATTCTCGACCTTCGCAAAGTATGTCGTTGGCCAGGGCGAAGTGCGAGGTGAGGTTGTTGCGCACCTGCTCCAGGTCGCCGACGGTCTTGATCAGGTAGGGGGACTCGGCGGTACCCTCGCCCTCGAACTTGTTGAGGGGGAGTGCGATAACTTCCATGATTTCATCGCCATTGAGGGGGTAGCGCACAACAATCTTGGGATTGTTTTCAAGGTTGATGGGCACGCAGTAAGGCATCTGGGCGCCTTCGGGCATCATGCGCGAAGCCAGGATGTTACCCTTGTTGTCGGTGATGGCGAGTTCGACGGAGGTCTTGCTGGCGGCCTCGTCGATGTAGCGGTAAATCCAGTGGAGGTATTCCTGCCCCTTGGAAGTGTGGATCATATAGGGGTCGAACACAGCGCCCTCACTGAGGAAGGAGTTGATTTTGGCGATTTTGCCACCATCGTTTGTAACTTCGAGGTGGTCGACATGGTCGAGTTCGCCGTCGGCGGTGAAGAAAGCGATGTCAACCACGCGGGCCGAAGTGGCGCCGGAAGTGGGCTGCACGGGAGCGACGTAGAAAATGCCGTCGCGCGACTTCACGCGGTCGGGGGTCTGCTGGAGCTGCCAGATGTCATCTTCGTGCACGAAGAGCTTGGGGATGAAGCCGGTTTCCTCCATCGAGGGGTAGTCGAAAATCACAAGCCCGGCCTCGCCATGCTTGTCGGAGGTCATATCAAACATAACCTGCTGGGGAAGGCCCTTGTAGCGGGTCATCTCGGTGTAGCCGGAGCTCTCCTTGCCGAAGCTCTTCACCTCTTTGCCGTCGGTGTCGTAAACGATGTACGACGAGGAAGTGCCGTGGCTCTGAATGTCGGAGTCGGTTACGCGGATGATGTAGCCGGGGAGAGTGCCGGTCTCGAAGTCGAACGTAAGGTCGGTAGCGCCGAAGAACATTCCGAGACCATAGGAGCGCATCATATAGTCGCCGTCGGGGTCGGAAACGGGAATCTTGGTGGTCTTGACCTTGTCGAACGAGCGGGTGTCACCCTTGTAAAGGTCGATCATGAAGTTGTTGTCGGGCGAGAGACGGTCGTCGCTGGGATCGGTGGGATTCAGGAAGAAGGTCTTCTCGTAGCGCCAGGTGGCGATGTACACCTCGCTACCCTTAACGTTCATAATCAGGGGGAGCACCTGGTCGTTCTCACCGTCGGAAGCCACATAAAGCTCTTCGAAGGGGATGTCGAGCACGTTGGAGGGAGGGGTGCCCCATCCGGCCTTGCGGAAGATGGAGAACTTGGGCTCGTACTTCTGCTTGCCGGTATTCTTGTCAATCGCGAGGTCCTCGGTCCAGGTGCTCTCGTCGAAGAAAGCGAACCAGTAGTTTTCCGAGGCGGTGTTGCTGGCGTTCATAGCCACGACGTAAGAGCCGGGGGTGGTGAACAGGCAGGGGGTCTTCTCGCCCTCGGCCTTGAGGGAGTAAACCTGG
The DNA here is from genome assembly GCA_023663385.1 of Alistipes timonensis. Classification (GTDB taxonomy): domain Bacteria; phylum Bacteroidota; class Bacteroidia; order Bacteroidales; family Muribaculaceae; genus UBA7173. The sequence goes on from JAMPHO010000001.1 coordinate 12,753, forward strand.
GTGACGCTCTTCGAGCCATAACCCTTTTCGGGGTTGAAGGAGGCGATCACCATGATTTCAACATCGCTGTTATTGGAGTTGAAGAACTGGGTGGTAGCCTGGGTACCCACGGTAATCTCGTTGCAACGCTTGGTGCCTTCGGGATGCTCGATGGTGCCGGAAGCCTGACCGACCAGATTCATATCACCATCGTAAACATTGATTTTGAAGCCGGTGTAGTCGCGGTCGACAAACGTGGCCCCGGGGGCTGATATATTGCGGTACTCGGGCTCGATCACATAGAGCCACTCAGTGCCATCGGGGCCGATGAGGAAGCCCGTATTATTGGAACTTGTGTTGTACTCCGACGACATTGTGAAGTCGGGAGTCATCACACCATTGGAGTCAACAGCCTTGAGAGAGTACCCCTTTGTTTTGGAGGGGCGCTGCAGGAGGGCCGACTTGTTGTTGTCGAACTTCAGGCCGCCGCTCTGGCCGAGGCCGGAAGGGGTGAAAATCGCGCCCGCGGTGGCGGGGATGGCGGCAACGAGGGCCGCGCCGGCGATTGTTCCTGTGATTAATGATTTCAGCATAGAACTGTATTTTTGGATAGCTTGATTACTGGTTTGTGAATGATTATCGGATTACGATTTTCTCGGCGCGCGACACGAGGCCGTCGGTGGCCGAAAGCACATACACGCCGGGCTGCAGCGAGGAGCCGTCGAAGTCGATAATCTGGTTGGTGGAAGCGGCGGAGAACACCTTCGCGCCACCCATCGACACCACGCTCACTTCGAGACGGGCGGCGGCGGGAGCCTGGATGTTGAACCGGTTGGAACCGAGGTCGCTCACCGAAATCGCGCCCTTGGAGTCGGCGGTAACGTTGTTGATGCCGGAAAGATTGAGAATCTTGCAGAGGCCGCGGTAAGCGTTGAGGTTGCCGGAGACACCGTCGTTAGCCTTGACAGCCGAGGGGGCGTCGGAGGTTTCCTGGGCTATGGAGCGGATTTCGTCGGTGGTGAGGTCGGGGTCGGCCGAAAGCCATGTGGCTGCCACGCCGGACATGAAGGGGGATGCCATCGAGGTGCCCGACATCGGGGTCCAGAAGTAGGTCTTGCCACCGTCGGTGTGCGAGTAATACTTGATATCGACGTTGGGATTATAGTCCGAGCCGTTAACGTAGTCGCTCGACATCGAGGATACGATGAGGGTGCCGGGCGCCTTGATCTGCGGATGCACAGCCCCGCCGGGGAGGTGGCCCCAGGAGGAGGTGGGCGATGTAGTGCCAATCTCATACTGGCGGTAGCCGTTGGCGGCGTTGAAGTTGTGGGTGACGTAGGAGCCCACGGTAATCACGTTCTTCGCGCCGGCCAGCGAGCTTACGGAGCCGTCGCCGGTGGAGGCGGCGTAGCCGGGCACGTTGCGCGACATAAACTTGAAGGGGAAGAGCTGGCTGATAGGCTGGCCGTAGACGTAGACTTTCTGGCCGGGCTTACCTTCGAGGCGCAGGGCTATGGCGTAGCGCTGGAAGCTGTCCATCGAGAGGCATTCGAGACGCATAGTAATTTCGCCATGGTAGCGGTTGTTGGCCGCGTAGGTGCCGGTTTCGCCCATCACATAACTATTATAGTAGTGCTCGTTGAAGTTGGCGTCGTCCGATACGACCTCGTCGACCGTCGCGTTGAGAGTGCCCGAGGTGCTGAGCGCTCCCGAGCCGTTGGCCGGAACGGTATAGGTCGAAAGCACCTTGCCGGTAGGCACGTCAACAAGGTCGAATGCCATAGTGAAGGGGGTATCGTCCTCCGACCAAACCTCGATCGAGCCGGTGGCCTGCGGGAAGAGCGACATACCGCCCCAGAGCGAGGAGGTGTAGTCCGAGGGGGAGATAAATGATCGGAGTGTAGTGTTACCCTCGGAGAAATCGCCGTAGAGGAACGCCTCAGTCGCGCCCTCGTTGCCGGAAGCGACACAGATGGTCACCCCATCCTCGCCAGCCATGGCGTTGAGAGCGGCGGGAAACTCGTCGGTGCCGTCGTGCGGACCCTCGTTGTTACCCATCGAAATGTTCACGACCAAGGGCTTGTTCTCGCTCTTGGCGTAGTCGATTATCGAGCGCAGACCCTTTATGAGTCGCGGGGTGTCGGCGGTACCGCAGGAAACAGCCAGCTCGACATCGGGGGCGGCTCCGCGGAAATCGGGAGCGTCATCACCTTCGGCCTTGAAAGAACCGCCGATGATGCCGAGCACATGGGTGCCGTGGGTCATGGCGGCGTTGTCGGTGGTAAACTTGGCCATCTTCTCGGGGGTGTCGGCGGTGAGGGTTACCGACGAGCTGCCCATGACGGCGTGCTTGAAGGCGCGCTTCACGCGGTAGTTGCCATCAGCGTCCTTGAAGTTGATGTGGTGCACGTCGATGCCGGCGTCGATGATGCCGACAATCACCCCCTTGCCGGTATACGCCTGCGAGAACGGGGCCTCACCGGCGTGAATCTTGTCCAGTCCGAGAGTGCCGCGGCTGAGGTCGAGACCCAGGGGGTTGGTGTAGCCGTAGAGGTTGAGCTGGCTACCAAGCGACGCGGTAATCACGCCGGGAGCGGCCGCAACAGCCTCGGCTTTCGACAGGGGCGCGGAGAGCACCACGATGTCACCTTCGCGCTGCTCGATTTCGGCGCCGGCCGCGCGCATAGCGTCGACCGCCGCGTCGCCGGAAACACGCGCGAACATTGAAACCCGGGGCTCCTGCGAGGCAGCAGTCCCCTTAGCCGCTACTGAGGCGGCGAGCATCTCTCCGAGCTCAACGCGGTCGTTGAGACCGAGCTTTGCCTGACCCGCCATAGGGAGGGCGGGAAGGAGAAACGCGAGCAAAATACTTTTGTTCATCTCTTTATCTGATTGGCCTGTTTAATTCTAAGAAAAGGCGCCGGGTGTCGCGCTCGCCGCGCACCCGCGTAGGTAAATCGGTACAAAAATAGGCATTATTCTGCATATAATCAGCGGACAGACGGAAAAGAATGTGTTAAAAAATCCCAACCTATAAGCCCGTGCCCCTTGTTGTTACGAATAAACGGGGCAATATGCGGAATTATTATACATAACGCATAAAAATACGCCGAAAACAGCGAGCGGAGCGGCAATGCCGCTCCGCATATTCATTTTAACAATTCTTTTCGCTCCAGGAGTCTGCCCAAATTTCTTTTTAAGGCCCCTCGGTTTGAACAAGCCGTTACTTCCCGTAGGAAGGGGCGAGGCGCCGGGCAACCACCTGGCGGCACTCCTCCTCGGAGAGCGGTCGGGCTCCCTCCTCTTTGAGATAGGGAGCCAGCAGATTGGCGACCCTGACGTATCCCTTGCCGTAGAGATAGTTCTCGCGGACGCACTCCTTGTCGGTATGCCCGTCGTAGTCGAGCAGGGGGCGGAAAATATCGATGTAGGTAACCTCCTTTTTCTCGCACAGCTGGCGCAGACGGTCGTTCCACTCGGCAACGGCGGCGTTCCCCATCGGGTCGTCTACGGGAATCTGCGACATAACGTACAGGGGTACCCCGGGCGCGAGGCCGCGGGCATACTCAATCAGCGAGCCGTAGGCGTCGAGGTCCTTGTCGGTGGTACCACAATAGAAGAAAATCTTGGCGGGAAGCTCCTTGTTGCCGTTGCCGGTGAGTATGGTTTTAAGCTGGGCCTTGTGCTGGTCGAAGGTAAGGCCGCCGTAGCCCCAGCCCGTGCCGCGGTTTTTCACGCGGGGGGTGCGGAGCAGCTCGTGCCACTCGCCGCCGTGCACCATCTCGTCGCCGACGATAATGGCGTCGGTGGAGCGCAGGGGGAGCATGCCGAAGTAGCTCGACCGCATGCCGAAGCTGCCGGGGAGATCCGAGGGGAGATTGACCAGCGAATCGGTGTACACCGATTTTAGACCTACCTCCGGGGCTATGATGCCGCACCACTCGCGGTAGCCATGGCCGAAGAGGTGGAGCCCGTCGGCCGACCACTCACCCTTGCCGCGTACCCCCTGCATGGCGTCCCAGAGGTCGATGAACGGCACGCCCAACTCGGCGCACATAGCGGCCACGCGCTCGTTGGCCACGCGGTTGCTGTCGTTCTTCCACTGCTCGTGGCGCGGGAGGATGCTCTGAATGTAGAGTTTAGTGCGGGGCGACTCGCGGCGTACCCTTTCGGCCATCTTGCGTATGTTGGAAACCACGGTGTCGACCGGCACCTTGCCGCCGCTGATGTCGTTGGTGCCGATCATCAGGAACATCTTCGACGGCTTGCCGTCGATCACCGAGCCGATGTTCTTCACCAGCTCGCGCGACGACGCGCCCGACGCGCCGCGGTTGAGGATGCGGCCATCGCTGCCGAAGGCCTCCCACCACTCGTGCATATTGGTTATGGAGTTCCCGAAGAAAACTATGTCGGCCGAATCGACCGGGAGGGTCTTCATCACATCGAACCGATGGCGGCGGAAAGGATGGTCGGCCACGCACACCGAGCTGCCGAGAAAAGCCATGGCCACAGCCGCGGCCGCGAAACGCTTCAGAAAAGTCATACTTAAAGTATTGATTACAGTAATTGTGCTATTATATCGCGAAGGTAGCAAAAAACTCGGCAACTACAGGTCGGAAAAAGCGTCCAAAACCTTTGTTTTCGCCAAAATGTTTATCTTTGTGGTTAGATTACAACAAGTATGAATTCATTACTCATCATAGGGCTTCTTCTTCCGCTGTTGGGCACCGCCGCCGGGGCGGCGTTCGTGTTCTTCCTCCGCGGCGAGATTTCGCCGCGTCTGCAAAAGACGCTCTTAGGGTTCGCCTCGGGGGTTATGGTGGCCGCCTCGGTGTGGTCGCTCCTGATTCCGGCGATCGAAATGTGCTCCGATATGGGTCGGTGGTCGGTAGTGCCGTCGGCCGTGGGCTTCCTCGCCGGCATCGGGTTTCTGCTCCTACTCGACATGGCCACGCCGCACCTCCACCTCAACGGCGACCGCGAAGGGCCCCGCAGCAAACTGTCGCGCACGGCTATGCTCTCGCTGGCGGTCACCATCCACAACCTCCCCGAGGGGATGGCCGTCGGGGTGGTGCTCGCAGGGGTGCTTGACGGTTCGTCGGACATCACTATGGCGTCGGCCCTGGCCGTGGCGCTCGGCATCGCGGTGCAGAACGTGCCGGAGGGAGCCATAGTCTCCATGCCGATGCGGGCCGAGGGGCACTCCCGCACCCGTAGCTTCGCCTACGGCACCCTGAGCGGCGTCGTTGAGCCGCTCGGCGCCATCCTCGTGTTGCTGCTGGCCACCTGGATTACCCCGCTCCTACCCTACCTGCTGGCTTTCGCCGCCGGGGCGATGCTCTACGTCGTGGTCGAGGAGCTAATCCCCGAAGCCTCCCAGCCTCCCCACAGCAACCTGAGCACCATGGGGTTCGCCATCGGCTTCGCGGCCATGATGATTCTCGACGTGGTCCTCTCCTGACCCGCTGATATAACATACGCAACCGAATGCTACGACAACTATGGCAAATCGATTCTTGCGACACTGTCGCAAAAATTGACTGCGGAATATGGTCGGGGATTCACTTATTCCGCACTTACTCGGATAATCAAAAACAAGCCTTTAATAGTAATCGGCCGATTGTGAATATCCCATTGCCTCACAATGCGAAAAATCGAGGTGCGGAAACGGCACAAAAATTTGCGAAAAAATCGGGGCGGGGGCTTGGCGGTGTCGCGTTTATGGCGTAACTTCGCGGTGAATTTTTTCCAGCGCTAACGCTGAAAACACGCTTCACTACCGAATGGAATCTCTGAAGTTCACCAAAATGCACGGCATAGGCAACGACTACGTCTATATCGACTGCACCGCCTCCTGCCCTGACAACATCGAGGATCTCGCGCGCCGCGTAAGCGACCGCCACACGGGCGTCGGGGGTGACGGCCTGGTGCTGATTCTCCCCTCTGAAATCGCCGACTTCAAAATGCGGATGTTCAACGCCGACGGCTCCGAAGGGCGCATGTGCGGCAACGCCTCCCGATGCATCGGAAAATATGCCTACGACCGCGGCCTCACCGACCGCGAAAATATAACGCTCGAAACACTTTCGGGCGTTAAATATTTAAGCCTCCACCTCGGTAACGACGGCAAAGTGGAATCCGTGACCGTCGATATGGGTGAGCCGGAATTCATCCCGGAACTGATTCCCGTGCTGGCCGACCGCAACCTCGCGATTCCCGCCGAAGCCGACGGGGGGGAAATCCTGGAGGTCAACGCCGTGTCGACCGGCAACCCCCACGGGGTGGTGTTCGTCGACGACCTCGACGCCTTCGGCGCGAGGGTCCACACAGCCGGACCGATACTCGAAACGCACCCGATGTGGCCCGAGCGCGCCAACATAGAGTTCGCCCAGGTGCTCTCACCCTCGGAAATACGTATGCGCGTGTGGGAACGCGGCAGCGGCGAGACTATGGCCTGCGGCACCGGGGCTTGCGCCACCGCCGTGGCCGCCG
>JAMPHO010000001.1:19323-71368 GCA_023663385.1 Alistipes timonensis
GGGCCGCGCCCTGGGTGGCGCGCTCGGGCGACGAACCCTCTGTGGCCCAGGGGAGCTGCTCGCTGGCGCGGGTGAGGTCGTCGATTACCTGGTCGTAAAGCTGGTCGTGGCCCATACGGGGGCGGAACGAGGAGTCGTAGCCGGTGGCCGGCTCCGTGGTGAAGGGCACCTCGCCCCAGTACTTAATGAGGTCAAACGTCAGGAACGCGCGGAGGAAGCGGGCCTCACCTTCGAGGCGGCGCAGGTCGGCGTCGGTCTCGAAGTCGGGCATCGCGGAGATACCCTTCACCGCCACGTTGGCGCGGTCGATACCCTGGTACTTCATGCGCCAGAGGTATTCCACCCAGTCGTTGCCCGAGTTGTAGCGGTAGTGGGATATGTCGTTGATTTTGTTGTCGGACTGTGTGCGCGACGCGAAGTACATATCGTCGGAAGCCGGCATCGCCATCTCGTCCTGGCCGTAATGGTTGTAGTCGGAAATGGAACTCATGATTCCGAGTATCGCCATATCGGCCTTCTCGGCATCGGCGAAGTAAGTGTCCGTGTCGTAGCCCGAGGAGGGGGTCTCCGTTAGGAGGTCGTTGCAGGAGCTGAACATTGCCCCGGCAAGGAGGAACGAAAGGAATCGGTATGCTTTCTTATTCATCGTCAGTATGCTAAGGAGAGATTAGAAGGTGAGGTTGAGACCGAAAAGGAAGGTGCGGCTCAGGGGGTAGGCGCCGAAGTCGACACCCGGTGTCAGCGGCGAGCGCATGGTCGACACCTCGGGGTCGAAGCCGGTGTACTTCGTCCAGGTGTAGAGGTTGTTGCCGGTGAAGTAGAGGCGCGCCTTGGTGAGGCCGAGCTTGCGCATGAAGGCTTTCCGTTCGAGGGTGTAGCCGAAGGTGATGTTCGAGAGCTTGATGTAGGAAGCGTCCTCGACACCCCAGGAGTGAACGTAGTTGTCGCCGTTCTCAAGGTCGTAGTAGGCGGCCACGGTCTTCCCCTCGTTCATAGCGGCGAGCTGGGCGGGATCGGTCACGATGTTGCCGCTCTTGTCGATGGTCATCCAGCGGTTTGAGCTGTTGACTATGTCGAGTGAGTTGTTGTTCTGCGTGCCTACCTTGGCAGCCACGAGCTTGGTCGCGTTGAGCACGTCGTTGCCCCAGCTGAAGGTGAAGAACACGCTCAGGTCGAACCCTTTCCAGGTAAGCGAGTTGTTGAAACCACCGTAGAGTTTGGGAGCGGCGTGGCCGATCACGGTCTTGTCGCGCTCGTCGATGATGCCGTTGTTGTCGAGGTCCTTGAACTTCCACATACCGGGCTTCACGAGGTTGGGGTTGGTCTGGTAGGGGACATCCTTCTTGAGGGTGTACTGCTTGGTGCGGGGGTTGTAGTCGAAATCGCTCACCTGGTAGAGGCCCTCGGTAACGAAGCCGTAGAACTGCCCGACGGGCTTACCCTCCTGGAGCAGGTGGGTGTTCTGGTTGAAGCCGAAGCGTGCCTCGTAGAGCTGGCTGTCGCCACCCACGAGCGAGGTGATTTTGTTTTCGTTGTGGGTAAGGGTCAGGGTCGAGTTCCACTGGAAGTCGCGGGTAGCGATGTTCACCGAGTTGATGGCGATGTCGACACCCATGTTGCGGGTGGCGCCGGCGTTGATGAGCATCGTCTGGTAGCCCGACGACATGGGAAGAGTAGCGTTGAGCAGCAGGTTGTTACTGTTGTTGATGTAGAACTCGGGCGAAATCGTGAGGCGCTGATTGAAGAAACCGAGGTCGATGCCGACGTTGAAAGTCTTGTTTGACTCCCATTTGAGGTCGGGGTTGGCGATCTGGGTCACGGCGTAGCCCGGACGGGTAGCGTCGCCCACGGCGGTGAGGATGCGCTGCATCAGCGCCAGCGAGTTGTAGGAACCGATTCGGTTGTTACCCGCCAGACCGTAGCCGGCGCGGATTTTCAGGTCGGAGAAGATGTCGAGGTTCTTGATGAAATCCTCCTCGGCCAGGCGCCACGCGGCGGAAACGGCGGGGAAGTAGCCCCACTTGTTGTTCTTGCCGAACTTCGAGGAGCCGTCGGCGCGGAAAGTCGCGGTGAAGATGTACTTCGATTTGTAGTCGTAGTTGAGTCGGGCGAAGAACGAGAGCAGGTGGTCGTCGTCGTTAAACGAAGAGTTGGCCGACGAGGGGGTGCCGAGACCCATATCGTCGAGGATGAAGTCGTCGGTGGGGAGGTCCTTCACGCCGGTCTCGACATACTGGGTCCAGCGCTTCACATATTCCTGGCCGAGCTGGAAAGCAATGTGGTGGGTCTTCTTGATACGCTTGTCGTAGGAGAGCACGTTGGAGGTCGAGAACGAGCCGGCCTCGGTTGTGCGCACGCTGCCGTGGATACCGCTTCGGCGGCCGAGAATCGAGTTGGGGCCGTAGAAGAGCGAGCGGCGGGTGTTCTGGTAGCGCGTACCGTTGGTGGAGCGGAAAGTCCAGCCGCGGCCGAGCTTGAAGGTGAGGGTAGCGACAGCCTGGATGGTGCGCACCTTGCGGTCGTCCTTTTCGGAAGCGGCGGCGAGCACGGGGTTCACCAGCGTGTTGCCGGAGTCGTCCTGGAGGATGGGGTCGTCGTAGTAGAGAAGCTCGGAGTCCTTGCCGCGGATACCGATGGTCGGGCGGTAGGCCAGAATCTGCGCGAGCTTGTTGAAGCGGGCGTCAACGTTGGAGCCGCCGGAGTTGGTGCCGTTACCGGCCACGCCGGCGCCAGTGATCGACTGAACGTCGTAGCTTACGCGTCCGTTGATGCTCAGTCGCTTGCTCACTTCCGAGCGGATGTTGGCGGCAATCGAGTGCTTGTCGGACCCGGAGTGGATCATGGCGCCCTCGTCGTTATAGTAGCCGTACGACATATAGTAGTTCAGCTTCTTGTTGCCGCCGCTCACGGTGAGGCGGTAGCTCTGCGCCAGCGTGGTGCGCCCCATGGTGCGGTCGAGCCAGTCGATACCGGGGCGGTTGCCGTAGTTGGCGTGGATGTCGGCGAAGCCGCCGTAGCGCGACTGCCAGCTGTTCATGCCACCCTCCTCGGGAGTGCTCGAAGTGAGGCGTCCGATGGTGCGCTCGTAGTCGGCGAGCACGAACTCCTCGGTGGAGAGCATTTTGAGGCGGTTGGCGAGCTTGCGCCAGCCCACATAGGCGTCGAAAGTGACGGTGGCCTTGCCATCGTTGTCGGCGCCGCTCTTGGTTGTGATGAGCACTACGCCGTTGGCGCCGCGGGCACCATAGATAGCTGTTGCCGAGGCATCCTTAAGCACGTCGATGCTCTCGATGTCGTTGGGGTTGATGTTGCTCATACCATCCTCGTTGGGCACGCCGTCGATGATGTAGAGCGGAGAGTTGTCCTGGGTGATCGAGATACCGCCGCGTACGCGCACCGAGGGGGTGGCGCCGGGCTGGCCGTCGGTCTGCACGATCTGCACACCCGACATACGGCCGGCGAGGGCCTGGGTGGCGTCGCCGCCGGGGGTCTTCATCATCTCGGCACCCTTCACAGAGGAAACGGAGCCGGTGAGGTCCTTACGCTTCACGGTGGCGTAGCCGATCACGACAACCTCGTCGAGGGCCTGCATCGCGGGTTTGAGCACGACGTCGATTTTATTGCGGCCGTTCACGGCCTCCTCCTTCGGCTCGCAGCCGAGGTAGGTGAACAGGAGCACCGCCTTGCGGGGCTTGTCGACCTGGATGGTGTACACGCCGTTGACGTCGGTGACAACCTTGGTCTTGGTGCCTTTCACCTCGACCACGCCGCCGATAACCTCAAGCCCTTCGTTGTCGAGAACGGTGCCGGTCACCGTCAGCGGCGCCGCCAAGGCCGAGGGGGCGCACATCAGCAGGGCCAGGGCCGCCATGAGGGCGACCATAACCTTGCGCGATGCTACAGATATTATTTTTTCCATTTTGCTGATTGGTCAATGATTGGGTGGATGTGTTATCGTATGGAGCGGGAACCCATCTGGGCCTCGTCGACAAGTTCGAGGGTCTTACCGTCGACGATGAGGGTCGAGTTGGTGTAGCCGCGGCGGTATGAGGCTCCGGCGAGGGTGGTAACCTCGGCCGAGGTTCCGGCGTCGAGCAGGGCCCCGGTGCGGGTGTTCTCGATTTTGAGCGCCGCGGGAGCCGCGGGGTCAAGGGTGGCGGTCACGCGCCAGTCGTCGATCACATAGCTGTCGCCGTCGCGCTTGACCTGCGAGAACTCGTCGGCGATGTTCGAGGGCTGGATGATGGCCAGCACCCTCACTGCGGGAGCGTTCTCAACCTTGGCGGTGAAGTGCCACTGGTCGGGGTAGGAAGCGCCCTGGGTGGCGGGGGGCACGAGGAACTTCGAGGTCTGCGTCATATCGGCCTTCGAGGAGGTCATGAGCGTCACGCGGCAATGGTTGCGGTCGGTTTTGTTCTCGGTGGTGAGAATGCCGTTCTCGGCGTCGATGTCGAACTGTACCGGGCTGTGGAGGAGCCATTCCCAGCGGGCGGCCTCGGAAGCCTCAAGCTCGTCGTAAATCACGGCGATACCGGGTTTGAGCATCACCAGGTGGCGGTAGTAGCGGGTCAGCGGAGTCGGGCCGAAGCCGTTCTCGGGGGTCTGCTCCACACCGGCGTTCTTGAAGTTGGTGAGCCACATCTCGTCGTCGGTGAAGCCGCAGTAGGCGTTCGAGGCGTCGCCGAGGGCGTATGCGATCGAGCTGCCCGATCCGGCGCGGAGTATGCGCCCGTATGCCTTGGTGGTGTAAGGCTGGCCGATGCCGTTAACCAGGATGGTGTTATGGCCGCGGCTGTGGCGGTACCACATAAGGTTGTGGGCGTCGCTGAAGCTCTGGTAGTAGCCCGAGGAGCAGAAAATCGTCTTGCCGCCGTAGACCATATTGAAGGCGTTCTGGCTCGAAGTGGTGTGCGAGCCGGAGCCGTACTGGCTGGAGCGGAACCCGAGGGCGAGGTCGTCGGCGGTCTCGGTGAGCGACGAGTGGATCGACACCTCGCCGGCATCCTTGTACCAGGTGAGCAGGGGCACATCGTCGGGGAGCGCGGCTCGGTAGGTATCCTCGTTGCACATACGGTATACGCGCATCTCCCAGTCGTCACGCACCAGGTCGGGGCGGCTGGTGGCGTACCACGAAGCGTAGCCGTCGCCCACCTCGCGGGCCAGGAAGTCAGCGAACGCGGCCATCTGGCGGTTGGGTTCGGGGTTCTTCTCGTGGCCGTCGCCGAAGCCGGTGTTGGCGCCGACGGGGGGCATATTGAAGGCCAGGGCCTGCCCGGCGTTCTGATACCAGGGGTGGCGGGTGAAGTCGGTACGGGTGATGTAGCTGAGCATCATCGCCATATAGGCCAGGGTCTTGGAGTTGGTGGTGAAGTAGCCGGTGCCGTTGTGCCACACACCGTCGCGGTTGAAGCCGGAGGCCGGGGCGCGGGCGGTCCAGAGCTCGTAGAGGTATTCGAGCAGGGTAAGAGCGTCGGGGTACTCGGCGCGGTCGTAGAGCGTCAGGGCCGAGAAGAACATCAGGCGGTAGTTGATCTGCCAGAAGTGGTTGTCGAAGATATGGTTCTCCTCATAACCGCGGCTGTTGCGGTAGAAGCGGCGGCACTGGTCGGAAACAAACTTCTCGGCTGCCTGGCGGAGCGAGGGGTCAAGACGGTCGGCCAGGAGGTCGTAAACCGCGGCGTGGGCGTAGGTCACGGTGGAGGTAATGAAGTTGTCGCTGTAGAGCACCGACGTCGAGCAGGGGTTGGCGATCATAGCCTCCAGGAGCGACACGAGCTTCTGGGCATACTGCTCGTCGCGGGTGAGCAGATAAGCCTGGTAGAGGTACTCGACATTCTGGTAGAGCTTGTCGTGGGAGGCGTAGAGCCCCTTGAGCTCGGTCGCGTAGTCGACTTTGAGAGCGGTGCCCGCGCGCTGAATGAGCGACTTGTACTCGGGGTGCTCGGGAGCCTTCTGCCGGGCGGTTGCCAGCTTGGCGTCGAGGAAGCAGTAGAGGCGCGGCGAGAACTGGGGCGCCATCTGGAGGAAGGTTTCCCACGCTGGGGTCACGAACACGGGCTCGCTACCCTTGATTTCGAACGAGTAAGTGTCGCTCCAGGGCTGTACCTCGCCCGAGGAGCTCACGTTGCGGAAACGCCAGTACCAGGTGCCCTGTTCGAGCTGGCGGTGGGGGTTCCACATATTCCAGTTCACCGGCTGCGAAACCTCGGTTGCCCCCTCCGCGAAATCCGCGGAGGTCGAGAGGGCGAACTGGAGGTAGGTGTGGGTCTTCATCTTCTGCGGCACAATCAGGGGGGCCGGGTTGATGTAGAGCTCGTTGGTCGAACGGGGATAGGGAACGGTGCGCATCTTCTCGTGATACTCCGAGGGGGAGTCGAGAACCGGCGACTCAAGCACTTCGCCGTCGGGGTCGGGCACGACCAGCGGGGCGTCGTCGGTCGAGCACCCGGCGAGAAGGAGCGCCGCGGACGCTATCGTCAGGAATTTTTTCATCATCATAGTTCGGTATCGGGGAGAGAGTGGATTATTCGAAGATGGTGATCATCGGGCGGCCGAGCACGCTCTGGGTCTTGGTCTTGACATCGATCTGCGAGAACTTGACGGTACCGTTTGTGCCATTCTCGGTAGCGGTGAGGCTGGTGCCCTGGATATTGCCGTTGGAATTGACGGAGCAGGTGGCGTACATACAGTTGGCAAACGGGTCGCGGTCGAAGATGGTGTTGAGCGGGAAGAGGGCGCGGAACTCGCGGGAGCCGGTGGGCGACCCGGCGATAACCTCGTTGCGGAGATTGGTGGTAACCATGAGCATGCTCATCCATTCCTCCATCTGGGCGCGTGCGGGGAGGTACCAGTCGGTAGTGTTGGCTCCGGCCTCCATGGCGTGCTCCGAGGTCCAGGCGTTCCAGGCGGTGGTGAAGGCCGATTCGCCAAGCCCCTCAAGGATGGTGGCGCTGTTCTGCATGCCGTTCACGAGGGTTTCGGCGGGAGTGAACCCGGCGGGGATGGTCGCGGCGTTGAGCTGGGCGCGGGCCTTGGCAACATTCTCGATAGCCACGGCGTATGCCTTGATGGTCTTTCCGGCATATTTTTCGGGGTAGAGGCCGATGTTGTCGCCCGACATGGCACCCATATAGAACACGATGCCTACAGCCGAGAAGGGATCGAGAGTCGCGCGACCCTTGGCGTTGACGTAGGAGCCGAGCACCATCTCGACGTTGCGGTCGGGGTCGTTGACGAACTCGTTGTCGATCGAAACCTCAACGTTGAGGTCCTGGGTCTCGGCGCGGGAGATTTCAGCCTTGGCGTTGACCGTGTAGTTGGCGTCGAGGGGTATGGTGTTCTTTACGATGGTCATTTTCTGGTCGCCGCGGCCGCTCACCTGCAGGGTGATGGGCTTGTCGAGCTTCGCCATGTTGGCGGGGGCGAAAATCATATTGGAGAACCAGGGGTCCTGCGAGGGGTCAAACGAGTTGTTGGTGTAGGTAACGGCGGTGAAAGCCTCCTTGTCGCAGGTGCCGTCGATCACGTTATACCCGGCGGGGGCGTTGTAGCTCACCTTGATGAGCTTGGCGCCGTCGGCCATCTCGGGATTCTTCGGGGTGAAGTTGAGTTTGATCATGGGGCGCTTGAGAGTGACGGTGGCTCCGTTTTCGAGCTTCGTGAGCACACCGGCGAAAGCGTCCATTGCCGCCATACGGTCGGCGTCGGCGAGATTGAAAGCGGTCTCGCTGTATGTGATGTTCGACAGGTCGTCGCTATTGTAGATTCGGGGGGTGGTGAGGGGGTCGTCGGGGGTGTATTCGGCCCAGAAAGCGGCCTTGGTTGCCCCGTTGGCAATATCTTTCGCGTGGAGCACGAACTCCGCGGTGCCGGATGAGGCGTTCATCACCTCGCGGGAGCCGACAGCCACACCGTCGTCGGCGAAGAGCTGCATGACGCACTTAAGGGTGTATCCGGGGATGGCCTCGACACCGGCGCGGCTGCCGGCCTCGGCCCCCTGGGTAGCCACGCGCACCACGATGTCGCCTTTAGGCGCGCCGGCGGGGGTAATATCTTCGGTGTTGGAGCAGGAGCCCATGGCGAGCACTGCCGCCGCACCGAGTAAGAGGTTCTGTATCTTGTTCATTGACAGTATCATCTTTAAAGTTATCGCTCGAATAAAAATCCTTGTCGCCGACGAGCCGCGGCCTTTGATTGAAAAAATACTCCGGGAGCCGGGGGGAGCCCCTCCGGCTCCCGGGTATTTCGCTGAAAGCGCTTTCAGCTTCCTACTTAATCGTAATTATACGTTATGGGATTATTCAAACACGGTGAACATCGGACGGCCGAGAACCGACTGGGTCTTGGTCTTGATGTCGATCTGGGCGAACTTCACGGTGCCGGTCTCGCCTGTGGCGGTAAGGCTGGCGCCCTGCACGTTGTTGCCCGAGTTTACGGAGCAGGTGGCGTACATACAGTTCTGGAACGGGTCGCGGTCGAAGATGGTGTTCAGGGGGAAGAGGGCCTTGAACGCGTCGGTGCCGGTGGGGTCGATGGTCTCGTTCTTGAGGTTGGTGGTGGGGAGAAGCATCGAGAACCAAACCTCCATCTGCAGACGGGCGGGGAGGTACCAGCCGGTGATGTTGCCGTTGGCTTCGAGAGCGTGGGCGGCGGTCCAGGCGTTCCACTGGGTAGCGAAGGCCGACTCACCAATGGCGGCGAGCACGGCGGCGCTGTTCTGGGTACCGTTGATGAGGGCGTCGTTAGCGGGGAGGCCTTCGGGCATCTTGTCGGCGTTGAACTGGGCGCGGGCCTTGGTGGCGTTTTCGATAGCTACCACATAGCCCTTGATGGTCTTGCCGGCGAACTCGGCGGGATAGAGGCTGGCGTCGTCACCCTCGATAGCGCCCATGTGGTAGATGATGCCCACGGCTGCGGCCTTGTCGTTGGTGGCGTTGCCGGCGGCGTCAACGTAGCTGCCTACCTCGAACACTGCGGGCTTGGGCTCGTTTTCGAAGTCGCCGTCGATGCCGACGTTCACGTCGAGGTCGAGAGTCTCGTCGCCACCGCCGTTGGTGAGTTCAGCCTTGGCGTTAACGATGTAGTTGGCGTCGAGGGGGAGGGTTCCGGCCTCGATGGTGAGAGTCTTGCTCACACCGCCGCCGATGGTCATCGAAATCGGCTGGTCTAACTTCGACATATTGGCGGGAGCGAAGATGAAGCTGGAGAACCAAGCGCCCTTGGCGGCGGGGTCAAAAGCGGCGTTATCGTATGTGAGGGCCTGGGCGGAAGCGGCTTCGCAGTTGCCGGTCAGCACGTTGTAGGCCGAGGGAGCGGTGTAGGCCACCTTGAGGGTGGTAGCTCCGGCAGCGGCCTCGGGGTTGGTCGGAGCGAAGTTGAACTGGATCATCGGGCGGGTCAGCGTGGCCGAAGCGCCGTTGGTGAGGGTGGTGATCGTGCCGGCGAAAGCGTCAGCGGCGGCCATCAGGTTGGCGTCGGCCATATTGAACTCGGTGACGTTGTAGCTGATGTTGGTGAGGTCGGCGCTGTTGTACACCTTGGAGGCGGAAGCGGTCGGAACGTATTCGGCCCAGAAGAGTGCCTTGGAGGCACCGGCGTCGAGGTCGGCGGCCTTGATTACGAAGGATGCCTTGCCGGCAGCGGCGGAAGCAGTGGCCTGGGTGCCTACGGTTGCGCCGTTGTCGTCGAGGAGCTGCATTACGCATTTCAGTTCGTAGCCGTCGACGGTGGCGAGAGCGCGGCTCGCGATGCCCGACTCAGTGGCCACGGTGACAGCGATGTCGGTAGTGGCCGCGGGATTGGCCACTTCCTCGGAAGCGCACGCGGTCATGGCGAAAGCGGCGCCGAATCCGAAGAGGATTTTAGAAAAATTTTTCATATCGATATTAAACTTTAAAGTTGATTGTTCTGAAAATTATAATTTGCCGAGGTCGATGTCGACAACGCCGTCGTAGGCGGTGTCAACCGATACGGAGCCGTCGTCGGTGCCAGTCATGAAACGGCCCGAAACCACGGTGTTGTAGCCCTGCACCACGGGGATGGTGAACACGGTGCGCGAAACCTGCTGGTTCTTCTCGTTGAGGATTTCGACCTCGACGGGGATTTTCGATCCGGCGTCGCCCGGTTCAACGAGGCAGTAGTCGAAGCCGAGGCGTATGGATGCCTGGTCACCTTCCCAGTTCTCGTTTTTGAGGGTGGCTTTATAGAAGAGGTACGAGAGGAAGTTCTTGGGCACGTTCTGGAGCACGTTGTAGCCGGTGGCGCGGTAGTCGGCGTAGCGCACGCGCACGGTGAATTCCGAGCCGGAGATCAGCCCGTCGGCGAGGCGCTGGCGGAAGGCGCCGAGGTCGGTGGTGATGATTTCGTAACGGCCCACGGGGCGTTCAAGCTCCACATCGAGCGACACGTTGGCGGCCCACTCGTCGCGGTACTGGCGCAGGTCGAGGTCGGCGCGGCCGCGGAAGCAGTCCTTGCGGTCGTTGTTGCCAACGTAGTTGTTGCCCTGGGGGAGCACCGGGGTGAGGGAGGAGGGGTCGTAGTAGAGGTTGGTCTCCATCTCCTCGGTCTTCACATAGTCGCTCCACACCAGCACCTTGTACTGGCGGGCGTTGAGGCGGAATTTCGTCTGGATGGCGTATTCCTTTTTCCCTTCGACGATTTTCTCGTAGGACACCTGGCGCTGGGCCACGGTGCCGTCGGGGAGCACCGCCTCGACCACGAAGCGGCGGGTGAACTCGTCGGTAACCTCCGGCACCAGGGCCTCGTAGGCCCCCTCGGTGTCGGGGAGTTCGAGATTGAGGTCAACGGCGACCTCTACGTTTACCTGGGTGGGGTCAACCCCCTGTCCCTTGGGTTCCTGAGTCAGCGTGCAGCCGGTCCAGAGCATCGCGCTGGCGGCTATCGCGGCAGAAAATAGAAACTTTTTCATTGCTATAGGGTGAATGGTTGGGGGTTAGAAGGAGTAGGCGAGAGTGATGCCGAGGCGTGTCGGACCGAAGTAGTGCTTGGTGCGGGTGTCGATCAGCGCGCCGTCGGTGATGTTGTAGTAGGTATTGTAGCGGGTGTTGACGTAGCCCACGCCGAGCGAGAACTCGGCCTTCCAGCCGCGGCCCATGTTGAGGGTGTAGGCGTAGAGGATGCTGGCGCCCATCGCGGGGCGGCAGTCCGACTGGTAGCGGTCGTCGTCCCAGCGGGCGTTGTACCAGGCCAGGTCGAAGTCGGCGCCCACGGCGTGGCCGTTGCCGGGCTTCGAGAACCAGTATTTCACGCCGGGCTGGATGGCCACGGTGCGCAGGCCGCGGGTCTCTTTCCAGTCCCAGAGGCTCCAGATCACGGGGAGCTCTGCGGTCCAGTGGTCGGCGAACTGGCATTCGTAGGCCAGGTTGAGCACGCCGAACGCGTCGTAGGCCAGGTTGGTCTTCAGGGCCATATAGAGGCCGTTCGAAGCGGCGGTGTAGGTTTCAGCGGCTTTGGCGGCGGCTTTGGCGGCAGCTTTTTTGCCACCTTTCTTTCCGCCTTTCTTACCCCCCTTGGGGGCGGCGGCAGCCTTCGAGGCGGGTTCGGAGGGCTTTGACGCCTTCGCGCCTTTCTGGGCCGTCTTCTCAACCGGGGCCGAGGTGCGGATCCTCGGAGCCTGGGCGCTCACCGTAGCGAGCCCCGGAAGCATTATGGCCAACAGAAGAATTGCAAGTTTTTTCATTGGTCTTTATCAGGTCTGTGTTTGTGATGATGTTAGATTTCCAGGTCGGGAACCACGTCGGTGAGGGTGGTGACGTAGCCGTTCTCGTTGACGATTGTCTCCTCTCCCTCGTAGGAGATGGACACATTCTCCTCACCCTCCTTGCGTACCAGGAACGAGGGCTTACCCTCGGTGGTGAGGTTGACGTTGATCAGCCAGCCGGGAACGCGGATGGTGCCGTCGCGGCGGATGCTGGGCTTCACCGAGGGGTGCTTCAGGGCGTGGCTGTTGACCAGCGCGGCGAAGCGGTAGACGGGAGCCTTCTCCGACTTGGCTGTGAAGTGGTGGTGGTTGGGGTATTTCTTGAAGTTACCCTTGGCGTCGCCCTTTAGCCAGTTGGTGGCGGGCACGAAGAACTGGTCGGTGGTGTCGCACTCCAGGGCGCCGGAGGAGAAGAGGAAGGCGTCGGCCTGGGCGCCGCGGTTGATGGTGTTCAGGTGTACGTAGGCGGGGTTCTCCTTCTGGTCGAAGTCAATCGGGCCTGCCACGGCGTGGAGCAGGTAGTGCCACGATACGGGCTGGTCGGCCTCCAGTTCGTCGTAAACCAGAATCCAGCCGTTGCTGCCGAGGTCGACGATGTGGCGGCGGAATTTCTTGACGTGGTTGTCGTCCCAGCCGTTCTCCTTGTTGAACTCGACGTCGCTCTGCTGGCCGCGTTCGAGCCAGAGGGGGGAGACTACCTGGCCGTAGGCGTTGGAAGCGTCGCCTACAACGTAGTTGAGCTTGTCGCTGTTGTAGTAGCGGGGTATCCAGCCGTAACCCTCAACGCCGATGCGCTGATTGTTGCCGTCGGGGAGGATGGTGTTGTGGGCGCGGGAAGCGCGGTGGCACAGAATCGAGTGGAGGTCGGTAAATGAGGTGTGGTGGCCGGAGCTGTAGAAGAGGGGGCGGCCGCCGTAGAAGGTGTTGAAAGCGTTCTGGTTGGAGATGGCGTGGGAGGTCGAGCCGTAGGGCGACGAGCGGAAGCTCCACATGGAGTTGGCGCCGTTGCGGTCCCAGTTGTTGCAGGCCGACGAGAGGCCGCTTTCGGGGAAGGTGCAGCCCGACATCAGGGCGGTCAGGCCCGGGCCGGTGGGGAGGGGCTTGTCGCACTGGAGGCGGAACCAGGAGAGGTCGCCGGGCTTGGCGAGGTGGGCTTTCTTAAGGTACTGGGGCTCCTTTTCGAGAGTGCGGCGCACGAAGTCGGCGGCTATGCTGTTGTTGCGCACGCGGGCCATGGCGTCGAGGTAGCCGATGCGGATGGCGTTGGGGCGGGCCACGTTCTGGTGGGAGCTGCCGTTACCGGCCGATTTCTGGAACGGGGGGCAGTGGTAGATGGTGTAGAGGGTGTTGTTGTCGTACCAGGGGTCGGAGAAGAAGTCGTAGCCGGTGACGCGGGAGTAGAACCAGGGCATCTCGACCAGGGTGCGGGTGTTCACGGTGAAGTAGGAGTCGCCGTTGTGCCAGGC
Source organism: Alistipes timonensis (assembly GCA_023663385.1). GTDB lineage: Bacteria > Bacteroidota > Bacteroidia > Bacteroidales > Muribaculaceae > UBA7173. The sequence continues at coordinate 32,509 of JAMPHO010000001.1, forward strand.
GCCGTCGCGGTTGAGGCCGGGGAAGCGGCAGAGCCACACGTTGTAGCAGTAGTCGGCCCAGAGGTCGCTCTCGGGGAGGTCGCCGTAGGTCGCGTACACGGCCATGGAGGTGATGCGGAAGTTCATCTGCCAGAGGTGGTTCTCGGCGATGTGGTTCTCCAGGTAGTTGTTATAATGGTTGTACATCTTGGCGATGCGGGGGCGGAGCTGGGCGAGGAACTCTTTCTTCTGGTCGTCGGTCATGAAGTTGAAGAAAGAGTCGTAGGCCATAGAGGCGAGCGACACGATGGCGCCATCGTTGAAGTCGCCCTGCACGTTGGGGTTGTCGCTCCACTTGAACATGGTGGTGATGCGCTTGATGGCCTCGTCGGCGTACTTGCGGTCCTTGGTGAGGATGTAGGTGCGGATCAGGGCCTCGCAGGTGCTCTCCTCAGCGTCGATGATGCGGCGCGACTCGCGGGTGAGATAAGCCTTGACCTGCTGCTGGTTCTTGAGCGATTTCACCTTGTCGGTGCGGATATCCTCGACGCGCTTCATAGGCTCTACGAGGGCCTTGTCGGCCACGTCGAGATACCAGCGGTATTCGGGCTTATCCTTGGCGCCCTCGATGAAGTCGTCCCAGTTGGCGGCATCGACCAGGATGCGGGGGTGGGTCGCGGGGAGCTTGGCGATGAACTCCTTATAGGAGGGGGGAGTGAACGCCTTGGGGTTGTCGACCACGGTGAAGGTGTACACCGGGCTCCAGTCCTCCTTGCCGTCCTCGTTGACGAAGGCGTGCTGCCAGTACCAGGTGCCGGCCGCAAGGGGTTTCTCGGGGTTGTAGAAGGGCCATATACGGTCGACCGTCACGGTGTTCCCTTCGGGGAAGCTCTTGTCGGTCGAATAGCGGAGTTTGTACTTGAGCTTTGACTTGTCGACTTTCTTGACGGTGTGCTCCATGCCGTCGAGCGGAGCGCCCTTGCCGCGGGCCCAGGCCGGCATCGGCCACTGGAACGAGATGGCGCGCTCGCTCTCCACCCAGCCGTCGGCGGGATACGGAGTGTCGCGGCTTTCATGCATCAGACTCACGTCGGTCAGTCGGATATTGGCGTCCTGTGCGGCGGCGTAAGGATTCGCGGCGGCGAGCAGAAGGCCAAGGCTAAACAGTATCTTTTTCATCAGGATGTTGATTGGTCGTTTTCGATGGTATTCTGTGGTGATCTGCTTGAAATTTTGTCGATAGTCAGGAGGGCACCGCCGGGGGCCGAAGTCCGGCAGTTTTGATAACGCAAAATTAGTCAGAAGTAATATATATTGTATGTTAACACTGTGTTGAAATATGTTACATATGGCCTAAGGTATCCCGCATTTGTTGAAAAAACGGCCTTCGGGGCGCTGTGAGGCCGTTTCGGAGGGGTGTCCGGGGCCCCGCGGCCATACAACGGTGCGGTTATTTAACCTCGACCGAAAGGGGGTGTTCGACGCGCTGGCGGAAGGCCGCGAGGTAGTCGGTCCAGCTATCCCAGTCGGGCATGAACCCTTTCGACCATCCCGAACCCCAGTAGTAAACGTAGGGGGTGCCGGGCTGGTAGGCGCCCTTGGCCAGCAGATGGGCCACGGCGTCACCCTCGGCCTGGGGCATCGGGCTGAGCACGATGGTGTCGGCCTGGGGGGCCACCACTCCGACGTAAATCACGCCGTTCTGTCCGTCGGGGTTGTCAGTGAGGTCGGCGCACGCCATGAAGGAGTTTTCATTGTCGAGAATGTAGCCGTCGGGGTTGTGGCGGTGGAGCACTATGCCGGGGGCCACGGTGGCCTCACGCGAAAGCCCTTCGTAGCGCACCTCGGCGCGGTTGAGAAACTCGCCGCTGTCGAGCGAGATTAGGCGGGTTTCGCGCACGGTCGAGTCGTTGCCGAAAGCGCCCGCGGGATAGGTGAGCCTCACGGTGAAGCGGAGCGGCCCGTTGTCGAGTATCTCGTAGCTCTCGAAACACCAGGGGTAGGTAATCACCCCGGCGGAGTCGAGGAGGGCGGCGGTGCCGGCACCGAGGGTCGGGCCGACGGTGTAGACATCCATCCCCTCGCCGTGGTCCTCATGGAAATTGGCGATTTTGGCGAACGCGTCGCGGTAGCGCTTGGCCACCACGGGGTGGGTCACCGACTTGGTCCACACGTCATAGCCGAAAGCGCGCTCGCCGGTGGCCTGGAGCGCGGGGCCGTAGGCGCGGTAGGCGGCTTTCTCGTTCTCCCAGGTGAGGTCGTCCTTGCGGCGGGGATAGAAATCGCCGCAAACCACGGTGTCGACCGGCGCGGGGGTACCCGCGGCTATGGTATAGACCGCCTTGGAGTTAGCGGCTACCTTGGCGGGGAACACCACCAGGGAGTCGAAAGTAATCTGATAGGGCACCTCGGCCTCGGAAGCGTCGGTGATCACGAAGCTCCCCTCCCCTACCGCTTCGCGGATTTGCGACAGGGGCACCTGGGCCAGTTCGCCGTCGCGGGCTATAGGCGAATCGTTGCTGACTTCGAGGGTGTGGCGCGACGAACACGACGCCGCCACGAGCGGAAGCATTAATAGCGCTATATATTTCATGGTTACCTGTATATTGATTGTCGGTTAGTTTACGGGGATGAAGCGGAGGCGCGAGTAGCGGAGTCCGCCGGGATTCTCCTCGAACCAGCGGCTCAGCAGGCGGCGGTGCTCCTCGACCACGGGCTTGTAGGCCGACTCGATGGCGAGATTGCGCATCTCCAGGCGGTCGGAGTCCATATCGTAGAGCGCCTCGCGGTTGGTTCCGGCCTCGTAGAGCACATATTTATATCGGGGGGTGCGGAGCATCCACCCCTTGGTGCCTCCGGTCTGGGCGAAATCGGTCTCGGTGACAACGAATTCCTGCTCCGAGGGGGCCGCGGGGTTCTCGACGGCGCCGCGGAAGCTCACGCCTTTGCACCAAGCGGGTTTCCCCTCCCCGGCCCAGTCGAGCACCGAGGGCATGAGGTCGATACCGTTGTTGACCAGCGCCTCCGACACCTTCCCGGCATTCTTCTTATTGCCAGGGGCGCACACAATCAGGGGGATGTTGGCGGTTTCCTCCCAGAGGGCGGTCTTCTGGTTCCACTGGTGGGCGCCCTGACCGTCGCCATGGTCGGAGGTGAAAATCACCACGGTGTTCTCCCAGAGGTTCTGGCGGTCGAGTTCGTCGACGATCTTGCCGATTTCGGCATCGACGTGCTCCACGAGGCGGAAATAATTATTGCGGTAGCGGCGCCAGTCGTCGGGGGTGTACCCCTTGGTGGGGTAGAGGCGGTAGCTCAGGCCCCGCTCCCAGGAGAGGATGTCGGGGTCGTAGGGCTGCACCAGGTGGTTGGCCGGGAGATTCGGGCAGTCGGCCACGGACGCGGGCTCGGGAATCTCGGCCTCGGGGAGGCGCTGCCCGCGGGCATACTGGCAAATGTTGTGGGGGTTGTCGAACGACGCTACGAGGAAGAACGGCTTGTCGCCGCGGTCGCGGCGGAGAAACTCGACCACCGATTCGGCCAGGCCGCGGTCGTCGTGGCCGTGGAGCCGTTCAAAACCGAAAGCCTTCTCGGCGGGGAGCGCGTTGGTGTTGACGTGCCACTTCCCGGCGTACGCGCCGCGGTAGCCCGCCTCCTCCATGAGGTTGCCCAGGGTGCGGTTGCGCAGCGAGTCGGGGAGCGGGGTCTCGTTCTCGATCATGCCGCACTGCGAGGGCATGATGCCGGTGAACATCGCGGCGCGCGAGGGCCCGCTCAGCGGGAGCGCGCAGTAGGCGTTGGCGAAGCGCACGCCACGCGAGGCCAGGCGATCCATCGCCGGGGTCTTCAGGTCGGTATTTCCGGCACAGCTCATCGCGTTGGCGCTCTGCTGGTCGGTCATTATGTAAATCACATTGGGTTGTTTCGCCGCCATCGAGATGGGGAGGGCGAGGAGTGCGCCCACGGCAACAGCTTGTTTTTTCACGGCAACAAAGGGTGTTGGTTTGTCTTCGACGCGAAGTTACGGCAAATTTTCGCCCCTCACTTTTCGGCCTGTATATTAATGGGGCGGCGGCTATAAATCCTGTGCAAAACAATGTCGCGATTGTTGAAACACGCGCCGAAGCCCCTGAGGGCTAACGCGGATGTTGAAAACCGTAGCGCTTTTGTTGAAACTTGCCGCCGACCATTTTGCCGTTAAATCGGCACCCGCTAATTTAGCGTCCAGAAAACCTACCTTACAACTACATCAACTTACCATCAAACATGAAAAAACTGCTACTTTTCGGAGCGCTAGCAATGTCGGCAACAACATTCTCCAACGCCGCAAACATCGTCAACCTCGACACGCAGAAAGAATACACCTCACTCGCTACCGCAGTTAGCGAGATGGCTTCCGGCGAAACAATTCAGCTCAATAAAAGCATTAACTTCGACGGCACCATCAACCCTGGAGAAAAGGAAATAACCATTGTTGGTTCCTCCGAAGGCGAAGATATAACAATTAACTATGTGCTTCGCTCCGGAGCGACCTCGCTGCGCACTTTCGTAAACATGAACGCAAGCGCCACTGGAGCGCTAAAAATTCAAAATCTCACGATTAATGCCGGTGGGAACGAAACGACTACCAATTTCATTGCGCAAGCAAACGGAACTCTGTCGCTCGAAAACGTCACAGTCAAAGACCTGGTATACAACAACACCAACCCCGGTATGATCCGCCTCACCGGCACACCAACTTCCACGGTTCTCAATAACGTGAAGTTTGAGAACTGCACATCAACTTATGATGTGAACAACGCCGTAGCCGCTTCAACGCTGACGCTCAAGGGGAATTGCGACTACTCTGTAAACCTCGCCCAGGCAGCCGCATTCATCACCGATGGTGGCATTTCCGAGGGGAGCAACGTGGCCATCAGCTTCACAAGCCACACCGACGGCGTGCCCGTTGTTAAAGGAACTACCGACCTGTCGAAGTTTACCCTCGATAATGCAGCCAAGATGCTCGCGCCCCAGGGAGCGGACCTCTGCGCCATCAACTACGCCAAAATACTCGTTGTCAATGACTCTGAAGCGGGCAAGGAAAGCCTAGGAGTGGCCACCCTTGGAGGTACCAACGGAGCATGCGGTAAAATCACCGGCACATCGGCTCAGATTATAATCAACGAGGACGTGGACCTCGCTTCGAGCATTCCAAGCCTCGCGGGGAAAACAGTGACAATCGCCGGTGCCAACCCGGCGGTAACGGTAAATCTCGCGATTGACAAAAGTTTGGCCAACGCAGTGGCAGCCGACACCCACGTCACGCTTAAAGACTTGATTGTTAACGGCGTGCTTGACAGTTATGCGAGCTACACCGCACAGGCTCCTGTGGCAGGCTCATCCGTAAGCATCGAGAATGTGACTTTCCAGAACATCAATATCTCCCAGTACTACCTGATTCGCGCGAACGCCGGCGGGACCTGGAACCTTGACAACGTTAGCTTCAGCAACTGCACTGGAGCCAACGGCAACCCGCTGGTAAACACCAATAATGACGGTTGCGCCATATCCGGCTCTATCAAAGGTTTGTCGCTCAGAGTTGCCGCGGGAACCACTGTCAACGCTGAAGGGCTGAGCGCTGATAGCGAGCCTATCGAGCTGACCATCGGCAACGGATTCGTACACGACGCCCCGGTAATCACCAACTGCGATGATGAAAGCCTCTTCACGCTGACCAACAACGGATGGTCGCTGATGGCCGACAATGGTGGCATCAAAGCGCTTGAAAACAAAATCGTTACCGGCATCGAGGCTGTGGAAGCCGAAGCCGAGGGCGCCGCTGAATACTTCGACCTCAACGGCATGCGCGTCAACGCCGAGAACCTCACCCCCGGCATCTACGTAAAGCGCCAGGGCGGCAAGACCTCGAAAATAGCAATCCGCTGAAACACACCATTTGATATTTACGACACACAATAGGATATAGTCATAGGTAAGAAAGATAGATAGATGCGGTCAAGGGCCGCGGAGCCGCCAAGGCGGCGACCGCGGCCCTTGATTGGCACTATATCGAACGCAGATAACGAAAATTTGAGTATATTCGCGCTATCGCCCGACAAACAGTTATTCAACAACCGGATCTACCCCATGAAGAAAGCAATTCTCATTGCCTTGCTGCTTGCGACGCTCACGGTGACCGCCGCCGTGCACACTGAACTTAAATTCAAGCAGATAGGATTGTCGCAAGGACTGTCGCACGCCACCGTGGCCGCCATCGGCCAGGACGCCGACGGATATATGTGGATCGCCACTCCCGACGGACTAAACCGATTCGACGGCTACGGATTCAGGGTTTACCGGCCGGAGGACGGCAACGAGAACTCGCTGGCAACCAACTCGGTGAAGCGCGTGGCTTTCGACGCGGGGGGGGCCATGTGGGTCAGCGGCGACAAAACCCTGTCGCGCTACGACTCTTCGGCCGACAATTTCAGAAACTTCCGCTTCGACCACGAAGGCACTGTCACCGACATTATGCCGATCGACAGCGCCCGGATTCTCGTAGGCTCGACCTCGGGGCTATACACGTTCAACCCCGCCTCGGGAGAGTTCTCAAAGGGGGTCGCCGGGAAAAACATAGGACTCGCCATAACCTCGCTCAGCCGCCAGGGCGACAATATCTACCTTTCGGCCGGAAAGCAGGGACTAAGCCGCCTGAACCTTGCCGACGGGTCGCTGACGGCCATACGCCTCGGCGGCGAGCCGGTGGTGTCGCAGACGCTCCCCGACGGGAAAACGATACTCGTCGCTACCGAGGGGCTCGGACTGATACGCCTCGACTCGGCCACGGGTAAAACCACCTCGTACCGCGCCGGCGGTCCCGAGGGGCTCGGCTCGGATTATGTGCGCTCGCTCGCCCACGACAACCAGGGACGAGTGTGGATAGGCACCTTCACCGGGCTCGACATACTCGACACCGAAAGGAAGCGCTTCGAGCACTACGGTGCCGCGGGGCAGGATTCCGAAAACCTGTCGCACGCGTCGGTACGCCGCATCTATGCTGACCACCAGGGTGGTATGTGGCTCGGCACTTTCTTCGGGGGGCTCAACTACCACCACCCGCTCAAAAACCAGTTCCACACCCTGCGCCACTCCCCCACCCGCCCCTCGCTTAACGACAACGTTGTGGGTGCCATGACCGAGGACGCCGACCGCAACCTCTGGATCGCGACAAACAACGGGGGTCTGAACCTCTACAACCCAGCCAACGACAGCTACCGGCACTTCACCAAGGCCGACGGCCTCGGCTCCAACGACGTGAAAGCCATCTATATCGACGAGAAAGCCGGAAAAGTATACATCGGGTCGCATCTCGGCGGACTCAACATACTCGACAAGCGCACAGGCCGGATGTCAAAACCCTCCGAGGTGCCGTCGAACATCTACGGCATAGTCCCGGCCAGGCGCGAGGGGCATCTTTGGCTCGCCACCATCGACCGCCTGGTGCTCTACAACATAGCCAACGGCACGGCTACCGCCGTGACCGCCAACGGGCTTCGCCGCGTCACCGACCTCTACCGCGACAGCCGCGGGCTGCTGTGGGTGTCGGGCGAGGACGGTATGACGGCCTTCGCCGAGGACGCCGACAGCCGCCTGGTGCCCGCCCCGGAGATTCCCGCAGAACTCAACGGCTACCGCCGCGGGGTTAACAACGTGTACCTCAGCCGCGACGGCCGCAACTACTACATATCGACCAACGACGGCCTGATACGCTTCAACGCCGATTCCGACTCGGTAAGCCGCCTCACCACGGCCCAGGGGATGCCCAACAACATAGTGTACGGCGTGCTGGAGGACGCCAACGGAAACCTCTGGTGCAGCACCAACCGCGGCCTCGCGTTCCTCAACCCCGCGACCGGCGCCATACGCGCCTACTCCGACCGCGACGGCCTGCAGAGCAACCAGTTCAACCGCAAGAGCTTCCTGCGCAGTTCGGCGGGCTACCTCTACTTCGGCGGCATCAACGGGCTCACTTATTTCAACCCCACGGTGCTCGAATCGAACCCCTACGCTCCGGCACCCATAATCACCGGGCTGCGCCTCTTCAACAAGCCGGTTGTCCCGGGCGACGACACGGGGCTGCTGGAGCGGTCAGTGGCCGAGACCGCCAAGGTGACCTTCGGCGCCGACCAGACGGTGTTCACCATCGACTTCACGGTGTGCAACTATGTAGCCGGGAACCATAACACGTTCTCCTACAAGCTCGAAGGGCTTGAAGACCAGTGGACCACCATCGACGGACCCGGTTCGGTGACCTACTCAAACCTCCCCCCGGGCGACTACCGCTTCCTGCTCAAAGCCGCCAACAACGACGGCGTGTGGTGCGAGGAGACTACCGGGCTCGACATCACGATAATGCCCAAGTGGTACAACCGCTGGTGGGCCAGGATTCTGTTCGTGCTGCTCATCGCCGGAGCCATAGCCCTGGTGATGGCCTACTTCTACCGCCGCAAGGCACGCCGCGAACGCGAGCGCCTGGCCACCCTCGACAGCGAGCGCCAGCGCGAGCTCAACGAAATGAAGGTGCGCTTCTTCATAAATATGTCGCACGAGTTGCGCACCCCCCTGACCCTCATCCTCCTCCCGGTGCAGGAACTGCTCCAGCGAGCCACCGACCGCAAAACCGCCCAGAAGCTCTCCATCGTGAAAAACAACGCCGAGCGCATACTCCGCATCGTGAACCAGCTGCTCGACTACCGCCGGGCCGAGATGGGTATGTTCAAGCTGAAGGCCGAGCCGGTTGTGGCCAACGACCTGCTGCGCAAGATTTTCGCCAACTACGAGTACCAGGCCACCCGCCGCGGCATCGACTACACGTTTGACTCCACGATGCCCGACACCCCGGCGCTCTGCGACCCGCAGTATATCGACCTCATATGCAACAACCTGATCTCAAACGCCTTCAAATACACCCCCAAAGGGCAGTCGATCAACGTCGCGCTCGCCAAGGGGGGCACTCCCGACAAACCTACGATGCGCGTCACCGTGAAGGACACCGGGTGCGGCATTCCCGCCGAGAAACTCCCGGAAATCTTCACCCGCTTCTACAAGGTCTACGACCGCGCGGGGGGCAGCGGCATAGGGCTCTCGCTCGTGAAGCGCCTGGTGGAGCTGCACCACGGCACCATCACCGTTGACAGCGAGTTGGGCGCCGGCACCACCTTCACCGTCGAGCTCCCCATAGGCCCCTCGGAATATTCGCCCGAGGAAATCGCGTCGGAAACCGCCGCCGCGCCCGCCACGGCGCTCCCGGCCCCGCTCGACATACCCGATATGACCGAGCTACCCGAGGAGACCGCCGAGGAGCTCCCCGGCGACACCGACGCCGACAAGGAACGCGAAACGGTGCTCGTGGTCGATGATAACCCCGACATCCTCAAATACATATGCGAGAGTCTGGCCGAAACCTACAACGTGGTGCCCGCCGCCGACGGAGCCAAGGCCATACAGATACTCTCGGGGCAGAAAGTCGACCTGATCATCACCGACATAATGATGCCCGACATCGACGGGGTGCAGCTCTGCCGCACGGTGAAGCGCAACCTGCGCACCTCGCACATCCCGGTGATCATGCTCTCGGCCAAGAGCGACGTGGCCGACCAGCTCGGCGGCTTCAAGGTGGGAGCCGACGACTATATCGCGAAACCGTTCTCTATGGAGCTCCTCGCCTCGAAAATCCGCAACCAGCTCCGCACCCGCCGCCAGGCCATACGCCACTTCACCGACACCGCCGACATCAAGCCGGAAAGCGCCGCCCTCAACCCTCTCGACGAGGAATTCCTCAAAAAAGCGATGGACACGATGGAGAAGCACCTCGACGATTCGGAATTTTCGACCGACGCTTTCGCCTCGGAAATGTGTATGAGCCGCTCCAACCTCCACCTGAAGATGAAGGCGCTCACCGGGGAATCGACCAACGAGTTCATACGCCGCTTCCGCCTCCGCCGGGCAATGGAGCTGCTGAAAACCGGGCGCTACAACATATCGCAGGTGAGCGCGATGGTGGGCTACGGAACCCCCTCGTACTTCGCGACATCGTTCAAGAAATTCTTCGGCGAACTCCCGTCGGCATTCCTCAAAAACGACTGACCGTAAACCCCTAAACCGAGCGCCGCGACGAGCCATTGCACAATTTTGGCCTCTTTTTGGCCAAAATTGCAATGGGTCTCGCCCCGCCCGTCAATCGCCGCGACAATTCAGCACGCCCGCGGGGCGCTTTGGCTGTAACTTCGCGGCATAACTTTCCTGAATAAGCAATACCAAGATAACATGAAAAAACTCCTCCCGATCGCTGCCGCTCTCTTCGCGGCCTCGCTCCCCTCTTTCGCCGCCGACTGGACCGCCGCCCCCGCGGCCGCAGCGGCCGACCAGCTTGCCTTCCAGGCCGACGAGATAAAGGAACCGGGTAAATTTCCCCGCGCCCTCTTCACCGACTACTCCATACCCCTGGTGTCGTACCACCTCGAACGCGAACCCAAGGACTTCTACCCCCAGATCGAACTCCGCAAGCACCCCGACCTCACGAACTTCATGACCGTGCGCTACGGCGACTACTCCGACTGGACCTCGGGCTTCTTCCCCGGCTCGCTCTGGCTCGCCTACGAGCTCACCGGCCGCGACGACATCAAGGAACGCGCCGCGAAGTTCACCAATCAGCTCCTCCCCGTGTCGCATATGACCACCACCCACGACTTGGGATTCATGGTCAACTGCTCCTACGGCAACGCCCTGCGCCTTGCCCCCAACGACTCGATCAAGGAGGTGATCGTGCGCACCGCCGACAACCTCATCTCGCGCTTCGACCCCAAAGTGGGCTGCATACGCTCCTGGGACTTCGGCCCCTGGAACTACCCGGTGATCATCGACAATATGATGAACCTCCAGCTCCTGTTCAACGCCTCGCGCCTGACGGGCGACAGCAAGTACCGCGACATAGCCCTCACCCACGCCGACAAGACTATGAAGTGCCACTTCCGCCCCGACTTCACCTGCTACCACGTCGTGAGCTACACGCCCGACGGGGAAATCGAGAGCCGCGGCACTTTCCAGGGCAAGAGCGACGACTCCGCCTGGTCGCGCGGCCAGGCCTGGGCCCTCTACGGCTACACCGAATGCTTCCGCGAAAGCTCCAAAAAGGAGTATCTCGACCAGGCCCGCGCCATCGCCGCGATGATCATGAAGCGCAACGTCACCAAGGACCTCGTGCCCTACTGGGACTTTGACGCCCGCGACGCAGCCGACTCTCCCCGCGACGCTTCGGCCGGAGCGCTCTACGCCTCGGCGCTGATCGAACTGAGCACACTGGTGCCCGCCAAGGAGGGTAAGGCTTACCGCGAATACGCCGAGAAGATTCTCAAATCGCTCGCCACCCCGGCCTACACCGCCAAGCTCGGCGAAAACGGCGGCTTCGTGCTGATGCACTCCACCGGCTCGCTCCCCCACGGCTCGGAAATCGACACCCCGCTGAGCTACGCCGACTACTACTACCTCGAAGCCCTGCTCCGCCTGCGCCGCGTAAACGCCGGACTCCCCGCCGCCGACTGGGCCTCGATCCGCTGACCGCCATCACCCGTTCATCATCATACCCGCTCCCCGAAACTCCTTTTGACGGACTTTCGGGGAGCGGTCGCTTTTGAAGGAATAAAACAAGCTTTACCCGGCGCGACCTTTTGACGGCGGATTTGTTATACCAGTAAACGACGTTTCAAATCAGAGGGACTTATGAGCGGCAAGCGACCATACACTTTCGACCGGGTGGTGAGGATTCTCGCCGGATGCGCCATGGCTGCCGGAGCCGTGTGGCTTATCAACGTGTTGGCCAACGTGCTACTGCCGTTCTGCCTGGCGTGCCTTATAGCCTACCTCCTTGAGCCGCTGGTGCGCCTCGTAGGCAGGGTGCTCCATATCAAGGGGCGGTTCATACCTATAGTGGTCACGCTGGCGCTCGTCACCGGGGCGCTCGTCGGCATCGGCTACCTCGTAGTTCCCTCGGCCATAAGCGAGCTCAAACAACTCGAAGCGATGGTCAAGGCCGACCACGGGGGCGAAAGCGGGCTGGCGTTCCTCCCCGACGACGTGATACACACCATAACCGACTACGTCGCCTCGCTAAACCTCTCGAAAATGCTCGAAGGAAGCCATTGGGGCGCGATCCTATCGACCGGGGGCTCGTTTCTCTCAGCCGTAGTGAGCTTTCTGCTTCACACCCTGGAATGGTTGCTGACATTCATATATGTGGTGTTCATACTCCTCGACTACGAGCACCTTATGAAGGGGTTCCGCCTCCTGGTGCCTCCGAAATACCGCCCGATGGCCTATCAGATCGGCGATGACATTAAGGACAGCATGAACCGCTACTTCCGCGGCCAGGCACTGATAGCGCTCTGCGCGGCGGTGTTCTACTGCGTGGGGTTCTCGATTGTGGGAATACCGATGGCCGTGGTGCTCGGCATACTCGTCGGAGTTCTGTACTTGATACCCTACTTCCAATACGTCACGCTGATACCCGTCGCGATGGTCTGCTTCATAGTGTCGATGGCGGGGGAGGCGAGTTTCTGGCCCGAGCTTGGCAAATGCCTGCTGGTGTACCTGGTGAGCCAGTGCGTTTGCGACTACATCCTCACCCCGAAGATCATGGGGAAGACCATGGGACTCAACCCGGCCATAATACTGCTGTCGCTCTCGGTGTGGGGCACGCTGTTAGGCTTGATAGGTATGATCATAGCCCTGCCGCTCACCACCCTGCTCCTCTCCTATTACCAGCGCTACGTCATAAACCGCTCCGACTCCTCCCCCGCCGAGAAGCAGCTCGACTCCAAAACCCTCGACGACATTACCAAAACCGGCCCCCACTGACCCCCTGCCCCGCAAAAAACACAGGCCCGGCGCTGTGGGTGCGCCGGGCCTGGAGTGTGTTGTATTTCGCGGGGGATTATTTCACGGGGAGCTTTACGGTGTGGCCGTCGAGGGTGACGAGGTAGATGCCGGGGCTGAGGGGTATCTCAACCGAGGAGCCGCCGAGGTCGCCGCTGAAGAGAGAGACGCCCGATACCGAATGAACGCTGACGCTCGAAGCGTCCTCAACGAGGATGCCGCCGGGCACGGCCACGGCTCTGCCGGAAACTGCCGTCACGCCTTCAACCGACGACTCGCCGGCCACGATTACCGCGGCGTTGCTCCGAGTGGATTCCGAGGGGGTGAGGGTGGTCACATGGTAGGTATAGCGGGTGCCGGTCTGGGCGGTGGCGTCGAAGTACTCGCGGTCGGTGGTGGTCGCGAGCTTCACGCCGTCGCGGTAAACGTTGTACGACTCCACGGTGTGCTGGTCGGCGGCGGAGACAAACTTGACGTCGTCGATCATCACGCCGAACATATCATGGCTGACGTAGTTGATCGCGAAATACTTGGCGTCGGCGGGGAGGCGGAACTCATATTTCTGCCAGCCGAACTTCTGCTTGAGTATGGTGGACACCTCGGTGAAGGCCGCGGGGTCGGCGGTTGTCGAGGAGCTCATGACGCGCACGGTCTCGGGATAGGTCTCGGAGATGATGTTGAGGTAGAACGACATATAGCTGCCACCCTCGGTAACGGGCGAAATGAGCCAGTCGTTTGCCGGGTCGGGCTTGACATCGCCGATAATCTCGGGGCAGGTAGCGAGGAGGTATTTGTCACCAGTAGCGGCCTCAAGACCCTCCCCTACCCTGTTGGCGTTGACTACGAGGAACGCCTTGGGAAGCTGCTCGTTTGGCATAACCTGGTTGGAGAACTTATACACGCTCTTGCCGTCGCCGTCGTAGGCGGTGAACGCGCCCATCTCGGTGCCGTAGTAGAAGTCGTCAAGCTGCTCGAACGACTCGGTGAGGGTTTTGTTGAGCACCGGTTCCTCCCAGCTCAGTATCACTCCGCCGTCGCGGGAGTTGGCTCCGAGAGTGGTGACCACGGGGAGTTCCGGGCGGCGCACATGACACACGGCGGAAGCTAAGTCGTTGGAGGGAACCTCGTCGCCCGAAACGAGCTCGGCCTTTATGGTTAGCTCGGCGTCAATCTGCTCGGTCGGCGGGGTGAACATCCAGTCGACGCTCTTTTCGGCACCGAGGGGGATGCTCTCGACGGCAACTTCCTGGCTGGCGAGCTCGGTGCCGTCAGGCGCGGCGGCGGTGAAGCGCACCTTGGGGGCCACGGCGTTGAAGCCGAGATTGGCCACGCGGGCCGAGAACTTGGCGGCGGTACCGGCCACAAGAGGGTCGGCCGAGGTTACTTCGAGCACCGCGAGGTCGGTGGCGGCGGAAACGGCAACCTGGTAGGAGTCAATGGCGTAGACGTAGTCAACGTCGGCAAGCTCAACGTCGATGACGAACTGCACCCAGTCCTTCCCCTGGAACTGGGCCGGGAGGGGGTAAGTTACCTCCATCCAGTCGGTGGCCGTCGAGCAGTTGATCGTGCCGAGGTGCACGAGTTCCTCGGTGTCGTAATTGCGGGCGTAAACGTCCATATTCGACGCGTAGGAGGCGTATCTCATAGCCTTGATGGTAAACGCCACATTGCCTAACCCCTTGGTGGAGAATTTCGGCAGCGACACGCGCCCCATTGTCGAGCCTTCGTCGAAGGGGCTGTAGGCCATCAGGGCGCTCTTATTACCGTCGGGCACGCACCCCGAGGGGTCGCTGATCATCCAACGGCCGGAATAGCCGTCGGGGCGCTGGATGGTGAGCGGCGTGTACTTCATATCGAGATTGTCGAAGCGCTCGATGGCGGGGAGGGCGTAGGGGGTGCCGAGCATTTCGGACACATATACGGGATCCTGGTCGATCCAGGCGGTCTCGTCCTGGCTGACACCCGCGGCGTTGCGCGAGAGCACTTTCAGCTTAGTGGTGCGGAGCTTGGCCCCGGGCTCCATAGTGTAAGTGTAGGTCAGTTCGCCGCTTACGGTGGCGAGCTCGCGGAAGTCGCCGTCGGGTCCGTCATTGAGGTAGACGATGTAGTCGAGATTGGAGAAATCGACGTAGCCGCCATCCTTACCCTCGGTGGGAGGGGTCCAGGTGATGGTCATCGACATATTGTCGGGGGTGAGTGTGGCCGCAAGGTCGTGTACGCGCATCGGGAGCACAACCCCGGTATATACCGTCAGGGGTACCGGTTCACCTTCGAGGTCGCCATCGACCTTGACACTGATGGCGTTGTCACCCTGATTGGTGGCTACCGACTGGCTCACAGGCGCTCCGGGCATAGCCTTAACCACTTTAGTATCGGCCGGGGAGGTGATAGTGGCGGTAAGTTCCTTGGCGGGGAGCTGCTGGCCATTCATTGCCGTAGAGGGCATGGTGAAGGCCACGGTGGCCGACAAGCCCCCGGCCTCGGCGGGAGTCACGATAATGTCGGTGGGCTGCATAGGTGCCGCGGCGCTGCTGGCCATAGCCTTGATGGATAGATTCTTGAATGTGGCGGGCCATGGGGTTACCTCCTTGGTCTCCATTGGCGACACGCAGTGGATACCTATATAATAGGTGCCGGCGGCGCCAGGAACGGCGAACTGCAGGGCCTGAGAGAACGGGGTATCCTTTTTGGTGACGTAGAACCCTTCGATTTTGCCGATGAGCGTTGTCATGGCCTCGGCGGTCGGCGCGGTGCCGATATAGAACTCGAAAGTCGACTGCCAGCTCGGCCCGGCCATATTCTGCTGGAGCGTGAAAGCCATCTCGTAGTTGGAGGACACATCCTCGAAGCGGAGCCCGGGCGTAATGGCCCAGTCGTCATTGTCAACCTTAAAGGCCGCGGGCGAGGTAAGGCCTCCAGCCTGGTATCTCCACTTCTGCCCGTCTTCGTTGGCGTCGATGATTGTGAAATAGCTGATGTCGTCCTGCGTCAGGGCCATCTCCAGCGGGAGGTCAACGGAAAATACCGGGGCTTTCTGCTGCGTTTTGGCCGGCGCGGTGGCCGCGCGCTCGAAACCGACACCCGCGACTAACGCGGGAACCGTCAGCATCGCCGAAGCTAACGCCGCCGCAAAGATTGATCTTTTCATAGTGATATTGAGTTGGTGATTGTATAATCGGAGACTTATGCGCTCAAAGGTATGTATAATTCTTAAAAAATGCAAACCGCCGGAATAATTTTCCGGCGGTTTGCTAAAAAAAATATCATCACGGCGGCAAATTGCCGCCCACTGGGCATTTTCGCCATCAGTCGGGCAGGTTGAACACCCGCTCCATAGGTTTCCACTTCTGAGCCGAAGTCTGCCCCGGCTCGGCAGCCTGGAAGATTGACATATAGTCCTCCCACTCCTGCTGACGGGGCAGCGAGGCGAGGCGCTCCATGGCCGAGTCCCAGTCGAAGTCGAGCGGAGTCTCCACGATCATAAACGCCCTGTTGCCAAGGAGGTATATATCCATTTCGAGAATACCCACCTTCCTGATTCCGGCGAGAATCTCGGGCCACACGGCGGCGTGGCGGCGGCGGTACTCGGCCACCAGGGCCGGGTCGTCGCGGAGGTCGAGTGTCTGGCAGTAGCGCTTCACCGGGCATCCGTACTCCTTTACGCCGTAGCCCGAATCCTTAGTTCCCATTTCGCGGTTATAAGTAAGTGTTTAAATAATCAGTCGAGCAGCCGGGAGATTCCAGCGACAGCCTCCAGGGCGTTCTGGTCGGGGCGCGTCGGCACCGCGGTTGCGTAGTTCCGGGCGAGCCAGTAGAGGTCGGTGTCGTCGGCGTCGGGTTCCTCGTTGATCTGCTTGCCGGTGAGCCAGTAGAACGGCTTGCCGTGGGGGTCGGTGTACTCCTGGTACTCCTCGGTCCAGCGGCTGCGGGCCGAGCGCACCACCTTCAGCCCCTCGATTTTCACCTTCGCGGGGAAATTGACATTGAGGCACACCCCCTCGGGAAGCCCCTCGGCCAGCACGCGGCGCGAAATCTCCGTCACGAACCGCAGACACTCCGAGAAGTCGGCCTGCAGCGAGTGGTGGAGCAGCGAGAAACCGACCGACGGGATATTGTTCATACACCCCTCGAACACCGCGCCCATCGTGCCGGAGTATATGGCCGAATTGCCCGCGTTCGAGCCATGGTTTATGCCCGCGAGCACCAGCGCCGGGCGGCGTGGCACGATATTGTGCATCGCCAGCTTCACGCAGTCGACCGGCGTGCCCGTCACGGAGCGCATCTTCGCGCCGTTATAGTCGGGGTGCTCGATCACCTTTAGGGGCGAGTTGACCGTCATCGCCGACGACTGCCCCGAATGGGGAGCGTCGGGAGCGACTACCCACACCTCGCCAAGCGACGCCACACAGTCGACCAAGCAGCGCAGCCCCTTGGCGTCGATGCTGTCGTCGTTCGATATAAGTATCAGTGGTTTCTCCATAATTTTTCGATTTTCTTGACAGTTGAACCTGCCTTTTTCGATTTTCTTGCGCAAAGATACAAAAAAATCGCCGAAAATTTTGCCAGTTCAAAAAAAGCGCGTACCTTTGCACACGTCAAACGGAGACAGCGCCTCAGCGGAGGCCGCCCGCCAGCCCGGCTCCCTCCAGCCATCCCGGTCAGGCGACCGAAAGCTCCGATTGACGACAAAACTTAATTGCCTTGTGGTGTAATGGTAGCACGTCGGATTCTGGTTCCGCCTGTGAGGGTTCGAATCCTTCCAAGGCAACACTGAAAGTGGAGGCACACCCTCCACTTTTTATTTCCCCGAAGCGCCCTCCGGCGCCCGCGGACGGTCCTATAGCTCAGTTGGTTAGAGCAACAGACTCATAATCTGTGGGTCCTAGGTTCAAGCCCTAGTGGGACCACCCCACACGAAACTCCAATCATTTGTGTCCCAAATGATTGGAGTTTTTGCTTTATCCAACTCCCCCACCGTCCTATGATTGACGAATCTCTTACTCATTATATCAAAACCAACATTCTGCCGCGGTATGACGCTTTTGACGCGGCCCATCAGCGCGGCCACGTCGATATGGTCATCGAGCAGAGTATGGCGATCGCGGCCGTCCTCAATGTGGATATGAATATGGTCTACACGATAGCCGCTTATCACGACACCGGGTTGACGGCCGACCGCGAGACGCACCATCTTGTGTCGTGCAGGATTGTCCGTGAGGACAAGCGGCTGCGCGACTGGTTCAATGAGGATCAGATTGAGACTATGGCTCAGGCGTGTGAGGACCACCGGGCGTCGTCGGACCACGAGCCGCGAAGCATCTATGGCAAAATCGTTGCCGAGTCCGACCGTTTCATAGACCCCGACACCATCATTCTGCGCACGGTGCAATACGGACTCGCCTACTACCCGGAGCTTGACAAGGAGGGGCACTGGCAACGCACCCTCGACCATCTTCATGATAAGTATGCCGAAGGCGGCTACCTCCGGCTATGGTTTGAGAACAGTCCCAATGCCGTACGTCTCAATGCCTTGCGGGAAACCATCAAAAACAAACCGCTTCTCCGCGAGAAGTTCGACCACCTTTTTGACTCACTGACGAAATGACGCGGATTGAACGCGAACAGCATACCGTGGCGCGGATGATTCGTATACACTGCCGTCATAAGGAGCGTAATAGAGAATTATGCGCTGATTGCCAAGTCCTTTTGGAGTATGCCTTGATGCGTCTGGAGAATTGCCCTTTCGGCGAGAAAAAGACCAGTTGCCGCAAATGCCCGGTGCACTGTTACCGCCCTGATATGAAAGAGCGTATAAAAGCCGAGATGCGCTATTCGGGGCCGAGAATGATTTACCTTCACCCGACAGCAGCCATACACCATATCATTTCCGAAATCCGACGATAATCATTTTTCCTTTGGGCTATCGCCGGATAAAAGCAAATCGCGCAGTACCACTGCATTGTTGCGCGCCTCATCACGGGAGGAATAAACAAGCGTTACCCTTGACTTATCACCAATAGCCCTCTTCAAATCGGCATAGGCCGGATTTGCCAGCAACTCCCGCCTGTAACGCTCCTCAAATTCCGGCCACTCCGCCCGCGGATTGTTATGGAACCATTCCCTCAGCGCGGTCGACGGGGCGATTTCCTTGTCCCACCAATCATAATGGAAAGTCTCGTGCGACAATCCCCTGGGCCACAACCTATCGACATAGATTCTGAACCCGTCATCAGGCGTCGCGGGTTCGTAAGCCCGTTTTATGCTTATAATCTGTTTCATAATAATGGAAACAACCCATCCCCCGCAAAGTTTCATCCCTGCTTTCTATGAACCTTCGCGCTGCCGAGAGTGTTTAAATAATGCCTTCATATCGTTTGCCCCAACAAGGCACACTCTTGATCTGCGAAGGAGATATGAAACACCTCACCAACTAATAATTAAACTGGCAATTATGGATAAATACATCTGCGAAGTATGCGATTGGGTTTATGACCCTGCGATAGGCGACCCCGAAGGAGGCATCGCCCCCGGAACAAAATTTGAAGACATCCCCGACGACTGGGTTTGCCCCCTCTGCGGAGTAGGCAAAGACCAGTTCAAGAAAGTCGACTAAACGCGCCCCTATAAGCAACAGGTGCCGGCATATGCTTCCGCGTAAGCCGGCACCTGCCATTTTCGCCTCGCCCACCGCGAATACGCGACCAAGGCCGCAAACAAGATAACAGCCACCCCCCATAATATACCCCATAGGGTATAATTAACGTCACATTCAATTATTTTATACCCTTTATGGTATAATTTGGATTTAGTTAATGTATATTCGAGGCACTTAAATGGGGCTATTATAAGAATAAAACCATTGATGAGAATCGAATCCATCAAGTTTATCACCTTACTTCATCACTCATAACTCTGACTTAATACATACTTATATCCGTACTTTTATAGGGTTTTAAATTCGCAATTATGGCTTCTATAAAAGTAATTTTCAGGGCGCCATCGGTCAACGGCGGCGAGGGCACACTTTACTACCGCGTCATCCACAAACGCGTGACGCGGCTAATCCATACGGGCATCCGCGTTGCCCGCGAGGAATGGGACGCGGACCGCCATTCGATCGTCATCGCCGCGCGGTGTCCGCGCCGCGAATATCTGCGGCGCGCCGCCGTGACGCTCGAAGAGAATATGGCCAGGCTTGAGCGCGTCATAGCCCGGCTCGACGGCTCTGGCAGGGAGTACACCGCCGCGGATGTTGCCGCGTCATACCATCGGCCCGACACCGCGGCTGGATTCATCTCATTCGCCCGCGGCCTCATCGACGAGTGCCGGCGCGTCGGCAAGGTGAGCGCCGCAGAACATTACTCATCGGCGCTAAACAGCCTTATGCGTTTCCGGGGAGACGCGGAACTGGCTTTCGAGGCGTTCGACTCGGCGCTTCTGATGGCCTACGAATGTCATCTCAGGGCCGGCAATCTCACCCCCAACACCACTTCCTATTATATGAGGAAGCTGCGGGCTATATACAATCGGGCGGTCGACCGGGGGCTGACTCCCCAGCGCAACCCTTTCCGCAAGGTCTACACCGGGGTGGCCAAGACAAAGAAGCGGGCCGTCACGCTCGACGTCCTCAGAGCGCTCCGCGATATGGATCTGGCGGTCGACCCTATGTCGGAGCTCGCGAGAGACATATTTCTCTTCAGCTTCTACACCCGGGGCATGGCTATGGTCGATATAGCCTATCTCAGGAAGAGCGACCTCCGCGACGGCATCCTCAGCTACCGTCGAAGGAAAACCAACCAGCAGTTGCACATACGCTGGGAAACGAAGATGCAGGAAATCGTGGAGCACTACGGCGCAGACGACTCGGAGTTTCTGCTTCCTCTCATAAAATCGACTGAAGCCGACTGCCGCCGCCAGTACCTCAACGCGTCGCATATGATCAACCGGCGCCTAAAGCAGCTCGGAGCGAGGCTCGGCATGGCCGAGCCGCTGACGATGTACCGCGCCCGCCACGCCTGGGCCAGCATAGCCCTGGCCAACAACGTGCCCGTATCAGTCATCAGCCAGGGGATGGGGCATGACTCGGAAAAGACAACACGCATATACCTCGCCTCGCTGAACGCGGCCGTTATCGACAATGCCAACAACTGCATAATGCGCCTCCTCGACTGACACAAAGCGGCCCCGGCGCTAAAAAAACGCCGGGGCCGCTTTATCGCCCGGGTAGGGCAAATCCGATTCATCTCTCCGTAGGAGAGGTATCAGGCCGCAAAATTACAAAAAAATCGCTGATTCTCCAATTATTATCTTGCCGCGACAGGGGTCCGCGGCATTCTTTGTTTCGTTTTGGCTACAAAATGTTTTACATGCTTTAGCCGTCCGCGAATCGCATTGAACTACGTTTCAGCCTGTTGCCGCCGAACACGCTTTCCGATACATCTCCTACGGAGAGAAGTACACACAGAAAACGCACCGATTCACCCAGTAATTGAGTGAGAATAAGGACATAACAGACCGCAGAGCGACAGTGCCGCAGGGCGTTGACGGCGCCGTAGGCGTGCCCGGAGCCAAATGGTTTATCGCGATTGTCAACAACCGCTCGGAGAAAGCCGCCGCCGAAAGACTCGCCAAAATGTCGGTTGAGAACTACGTTCCCACCCAGCGGGTCGTCAAGATCTGGCGGAACGGCAAGAAGGCGAAAGTCGACCGCGTGGTGATTCCTGCGGTTATCTTCATCCACTGCACCGAGGAGGAGCGAAAGGAACTCGTGGCACTCCCCTTCATCTACCGCTTCATGGTCAACAAAGCCGCGCCGGCAACACCGCTCGGCAAACCTCTGGCGGTTGTGTCCGACGACGAAATCAGCCGGCTAAAATTCATGCTCGGGCAGTCCGACGTGCCCGTAACCATCACCGAGCGCCCCTATATGGTTGGCGACCGCGTGAGGGTCATCCGCGGGAGCCTCGCGGGGCTCGAAGGAGAAGTCTGCAACGCCGACACGGCCAAAAGCGACGTAGTGGTGACGCTCGAACATTTCGGATGCGCCCGACTGCAAATCAACACGGTGAACCTCGAAATCATAAAAGGCGGAAAAACCACCTCCCGCCGCAAAATAGCACCAGTCAACAACAGCGTCAATTAACCAGACTATACCGATGAACAAAAGCATAATGGGGGCAGCCATAGCGTGCGCCGTGCTGGCCGCTTCGTGCTCCACCCCAAAGAACATAACCTACTTCCCCAGCCTGACCTCCGGCACCATCGTCGAGGCCGACAACAACAACTACATCAAGGTGCGGCCCGAGGACAGGCTCTCAATCGTGGTCAGCACCCAAGACCCCGCGCTATCGTCGCTGTTCAACCTCGTCACAACGCAGAACAACCTCAATAACCTCACGCAAGGGGGCATGATCGGAGCCACCTCCGGCAACGGCAACGGGCAGGTGTCCTACTATTCGGTCGACCCGGCGGGCGACATCAACTTCCCCGTGGTCGGCAAAATCAACATCGCCGGACTCACGCGCTACCAGGTGGCTCAAAAGATTACCGACGAGCTTACGTCGAGAGACCTCGTGAAGGACCCGATTGTCACAGTCGAATTCGCCAACACCCATATCGCGGTACTGGGCGAGGTGAAATCGCCCGGCATGTACACCTTCAACGAGGACCATCTCACCATCATCGATGCCATTGCCAACGCGGGCGACCTCACAATCAACGGAGTCCGCGAGAACATCCTCGTGATGAGGGACCTTGGCAACGGCAAGCAGGAAGCCTACCGAGTGAACCTTCTGAACATGGACCAGCTCACGGCGTCGCCCGTATACTACCTCCAGCAGGACGACGTGATCTACGTCGAGCCCAACGACAAGGTTAAGCGCGAGACCACTCCCAA
Source organism: Alistipes timonensis (assembly GCA_023663385.1). Classification (GTDB taxonomy): domain Bacteria; phylum Bacteroidota; class Bacteroidia; order Bacteroidales; family Muribaculaceae; genus UBA7173. The sequence continues at coordinate 55,292 of JAMPHO010000001.1, forward strand.
CGGCAACTCCCCCTTCACCCCCTCATTTTGGCTCTCGATCGGCTCGGTGGCAATCACCGTCGCGACCCTCATAATAACTCTGACAAGGTAACAACCTAACAATCATGGCTGAAGAAAAAGCTAAAAAAACGGCCAAAGCAAACGCCGCCAACGTACCCCTCGCGGACATCGCCTACAGAACGTTGCACCACTGGCCCTGGGTGCTCCTGTCGCTGATAATATGCATGGGGGCCGCCACCCTCTACCTCCTCTGTACCCCCAACGTATACACCGCCTCGGGCTCCATCCTTGTCAAAGTCGATGGCCAGAGCGGCATGTCGCCCATGGGGGTCGGCGGCGAGGAATTCGCCAACATGGGCCTATTCCAGAACAACACCAACATACAGAACGAGATAATGACAATCTCCTCCTCCGACCTGATGTCGGAAGTGGTGGCGCGTCTGAAACTCGACTATAGCTACTTCTACCCCGGCACGTTCCACGACAAGGTAGCCTACGGCAGCAACCTCCCCGCGGAGGCCGAACTGCTCGGCGCGCCCCCCACCGCCGAGGTCAAATTCGACCTCAGGCTCGCGCCCGACAGCGCCGTGACCATCACCAACCTCAGCGTGGGAAGTGAGAAATTTTCCGACGAGGAATACACCGGACGACTCAACGACACTATAGCCGCCAACCTCGTAGGCATAGTCGTCAAACCAACCGACACCTACAACCCCTCCAAGGAAGTGGCCCTCAAAGTAAGGAAAGTGCCTATGGGCTGGGCCACGGGGACGTATGCCTCCCAGCTCACAGTGGCGCTTAACAAAAAGGAAGGCTCCGTCATCGACCTCACCATCATCGACAACTCCACCCAGCGGGCCATCGACATACTTAACACCCTTATAGCCGTTTACAACGAAAACTGGATTACCGATAAGAACCAGATAGCCGTATCCACCTCCAACTTCATCAACGAACGCCTGCGAGTGATCGAGGACGAGCTCGGAAACGTCGATTCCGACATATCATCCTACAAGAGCGCCAACCTCGTGCCCAACGTCGAGGCCGCCGCGTCGATGTACATGAGCCAGAGCCAGGAAACCCAGCAGCAACTCCTCGAACTCAACAACAAGCTGCAAATGGCCCGCTACGTTCGCTCCTATATCGCCAACGGCTCCCCCGACGCCCTGCTCCCCACCAACTCGATGATGAACAACGCCAACGTCGGCCCCCAGATCAGCGCCTACAACACCAAGGCGCTGCAAAGGAACAACCTCGTCGCCAAATCGTCCGAATCGAACCCCCTGGTAGTGCAGCTCGACGAACAGCTCACCGCCGAACGACAGGCCATAACCCGCTCAATCGACAACGAGATAACCAACCTCTCCACCCAGATCAACGCCCTCAAAGGCAACGAAGCACGCCTCACATCGCGCATAGCCTCCAACCCCACCCAGGCCAAAAACCTCCTCTCCGTCGAGCGCCAGCAAAAAGTCAAGGAATCGCTCTACCTCTTCCTCCTGCAGAAACGCGAGGCCAACGAACTCTCGCAGGCCTTCACAGCCTACAACACCCGCATCGTGCAGAAACCCTCGGCCTGGGGACCCACCGCGCCCAACCGCAAAAAAATCCTGCTCGCCAGCTTCCTGCTCGGCCTCGCCATCCCCTTCGGCATCGTGTTCCTCCTGGAGAACAACAACACCAAGGTGCGCGGCCGCAAAGACCTCGAAAACATCACCCCGCCCCTGCTCGGCGAAATACCCCAGCACACCGAGCCCGGCGTGAAGGGCGCCAAACACGTCAACGCCAAGCGCGAGATAATCGTCAAACCCAAGAGCCGCAACATCATCAACGAAGCCTTCCGCGTGCTCCGCACCAACACCGAATTCTCCCGCGTCAACAAAGAAGGGTGCAACGTAATCGCCATCACCTCCTTCAACCCCGGCAGCGGCAAATCGTTCATCACAATGAACCTCGCCTCCGCCATCGCAATCAAAGGCAAACGCGTGCTCGTCATCGACGGCGACATGCGCCACGGCTCCTCCTCGGGCTACGTCGCCAAAGCCGACAAAGGCCTGTCCGACTACCTCTGCGGCGTCTCCGACGACATCGACTCGCGGCTGGTCACCATGGACGGCATCCCCACCCTGCGCGTCCTCCCCATCGGCGCCGTGCCCCCCAACCCCACCGAACTCCTCGAATCGCCCCGCTTCGGCGAACTCATCTCCCGGGAGCGCCCCCACTACGACTACATCCTCATCGACTGCCCCCCGATCGAAGTAGTGGCCGACGCACAGATCATCGACCAGTATGCCGACCGCACAGTATTCGTAGTCCGCGCCGGCCTGCTCGAACGCTCCATGCTCCCCGAGCTCGACCACCTCTACGAAGAAAAGAAATACCGCCACATGGCCGTCATCCTCAACGGCACCCGCAACGACCAGGGCCGCTACGGCTACTCCCACTCCTACAAATACGGCTATGGCTACGGTTACGGCTACAACTACGACCCCAAATCCAAATAACTCCCCCTCACCAAATGCCGATCAGCCCCCTTAACCGGAAACAGGACATCTGCGCGATTGCGAAATATATAGCCGCGTTACTGGTAGTCAACGGCCATATGTTTCTTTTCAACGGAGGCCCCGCCGAAATGACCGGCTTTATGAACCTCGGGGCGTGCTGCGTAGGATTATTTTTCTTCTTTTCCGGCTACGGCCTCACATACTCTTACAGGACAAAAGGTGACGCTTATCTTAAGAATTTCTTTCGCAAGAGATACATCCGCCTTCTCATTCCCCTTGTGACAGCCTACCTGATCACACTGCCGATATACGCGGTGTGCAAAGGACCGATAAAAGCAGAAACACTTGCAACTACCCTGATATGGGGTGGCCCTTATCTGAAATTCAGCTGGTATGTGTCTGAAATTGCCGTAGTCTATCTCCTGTTCTTCATCGCCATGAAAATTGGGAGCACCTATAGGCTGAAGTTATTGATTCTGACAACACTAATCGTCGCCCTTACGCTGGGCCTTCTCATCACGCGGCAACCATTATGGTACGCGGTGTCATTGCCGGGACTCATCATCGGCATATGGTATGGAGAATACGAAACAAGAATCATCTCTCAGATCACCACTAAAAGATTGCGCCTGCTCACATTCGGTTTCGCTTCTCTGTGGATATTCTTCTGGCAGTGGAGTATCTTAGGCGCGCCTATTCTCGCCGCTTACAGATACGCCTTCGCCGCCTCATTCCTTAGCGTTATCTTTTTCGCTCTAACCGCCATATGCCTCCTGCTGTGCGTAAAGGCCTCATCAAGAGTGGTCAAGCTCATAGCATCGGGGGGGGTAATTCGCTCATTTTATGAAGTTTATCTACTCCAAAACGCTATTTTCATAATCCTCTCAGGACACACCGCTACCTTTCACGCCGAATGGATTGCCACATTCGCTATACTGATACCGACAGCCTATGCGGTAAACCGTCTTAACGATACCCTGTGCGGATTCCTCATCCGGAAACCATGACCATACTTTGGATTTACAACCAGCCGCTTGTTCCCGAAGCCGGAGGCACTGAAAGAATCACCTCCCTTGTTGCCAAAGGACTTTCTGCGCGTGGCCACAACTGCCTCGGTATCCTTGTATTCAACGACAAGGACGGCTCGATGACATACGACGGCAAAACCATCACCGACCTCTACACCTTCCTCAAAGAGCACGGGGTCGACATCGTCATCAACCAGATAGCATACGCCAAATGGCTCCTTGAAGCCTTCCTCGCCAACGGCGGCGACTGCTGGCGCTCCGAAGGTGGCCGCATCATCTCTTGCCTCCACTTCGACCCGAAGTCCACCTCCTCGCTCTACTATCTGTGCAGCATCCGCCACAAAACACCCCGCACTTACATCAATATCGCCAAGGCGTTTGCACTATACCCATATTACGCTCGTACCCAACGCCTCCAGGCTGGCACGACGTATAATTGGATCTACGACCATTCCGATTGGTTTGTGACCCTGTCAGAAAAGCACTTCAAATATCTGAAAAAAGTAACCCACCGCGACGACTACGAAAAGCTGGCAGCGATCAACAATCCCCTGACTTTCGACACTATATCGCCGGAATCAGCGCTTTCTCAAAAGAAAAAGATTATTTTGGTGTGCTCGCGGATGGATGAATACCAAAAACGAATTTCATTAGTCCTTAAAGCATGGAAGGCGTTACAGACCACAGATGCGGCTAAGGACTGGCAACTCAAACTCGTCGGCACAGGCCCCGACATTGACTTATACAAAGAATACGCCCGGAAACATAATCTGCAAAGAATATCATTTGAAGGACGACAGAGTCCTGAGCCTTATTACGAAGAAGCGTCGATATTTCTGATGACATCGTGCGGCATCGAAGGTTGGGGCTTGACGATAACCGAAAGCCTGCAGAAAGGTGTAGTGCCAGTGGTAATGAACACATGCCCCGTTTACAGCGACATAATCGACCACTGCTACAACGGCTACCTTTCCAACGGAAGCGATATGAATTCATTCTTGGCCCACATAAAGTCTTTGATTTCCGATCAACGCAGACTGCAATCTATGCAGCGCAACGCGCTGCGATCAGCCGGGCGCTTCACCCTTGACAAAACGATGGAAAAATGGGAGAAAATCATCAACCGGAAATGAATAAATTAATAATCGACAAAATCCAGCCCAATACGAATGGAGTTGACATAGATATTGTGATCGCTGGAAAAAAGGAAACGGTAAAAATCGATTTCTCACAAAATGCTATACGCCACCTTACTACCGACCGGGCTGACGCTATAATTATGGGCCTGCTGATGTTCGCTATTCGTCAGAATATGGATATTGAATCCCATATACCGATTTCAGAAACCCTATATTATAAGCTGACCCACCATTTTATACCCGGAATCTGTGGCGACAGGGTACACCAACCCCGTATTTACGCTGAAATTGTCAAAGACCTACCCCCGTCAGCGGATGGCGGAATTGTGGCCACAGGCATATCCTGCGGCGTTGACAGTCTTTACTCCATAATGGAGCACACTAAGAAAGTCTCCGATAACAATCGCCTCAATCATCTTGTGTTTCTCGATGCCGGCGCGCATCATTTCGGTTCAAAAGACCTCTGGGATGAGCTCTATATGGGACGCCTGGAAAATGCACGGAATTTCAGTAAGGAAGTCGGACTTCCTCTGATTGAAATTTCCACAAATCTGCCTGAGATTTTTGACAAATACACTACCTATGATCACCTGGAGCATCATACATATATGATGCTTTCATGCCTTCTAATGATTCAGTCTGGTGTCAGTCATTACTATTACTCTGGTGGTTATTCATATGAAGAATTCAGTTGTGGATTACAAAAAGGCAAGGTATTGGGGTGCGCCCATTATGACCTCTTCATATTATGGTGCGCCTCCAGTCCTAATATATCATTCTATTCTACAGGAGGTAGCTTGAATCGCGTCAGCAAGGTGCGGGCGTTAAACGGATACAAACCCGCAGAGAAGTATCTCAATGTATGCGTGGCATCAGTGCGCAACTGCGGCCATTGCTTTAAATGCAAACGCACATTGCTGGAACTCGACGCCTCAGGCATGGTCGATCAGTTTGGCGGGGTTTTCGACATCAATTCGTACAAAAAGAACCGCATGCGGTTAATTGAAGAAGGATACCGCGGGGCTATAAAAGGCGACGAAATGCTTCTCGAAATAATGCCGTTCTTCAATCAAAACATCAGTCCGTCGAAAAGATTTTTCCAACGCGCTCGGGTGATGTGCGGCAAAATCGCGTCACTAATTCGCAAATAAATGGACACAGGCCACAAAAGGGTCGTAAAAAACACGCTTTACCTCTACATAAGGCAGGGGATCGTGCTGGTGCTCGGTCTGCTGACCACCCGCATCGTACTCGACAAGTTGGGGGTGGAAAATTATGGGATATACTCCGTTGTTGGGAGTTTTGTCTCAATGTTCACCATTCTCAACAGCGTACTCCAAAGCGCGACCCGCCGTTACCTGTCGTTAGCCATCGGCAAAGAGAATGATGCCGCCATAAAAGACACCTTTCAAACAGCCGTTGTTATCCACATATGGATTGCCGCCTTGGTGGTATTGGCGCTGGAAACAGGCGGTTTATGGTTTCTCAACAACAAACTCAACATAGAGGCCTCACGAATGTGGGCGGCTAACTGGGTATTCCAGTTCTCCGTTCTAAGCGTGGCCATCAACATATTAAACACCCCTTATGTCGCGTCGGTGACTTCTCACGAACGATTTGATGTTTACGCGTACCTCAGCATTTTCGACATCGTAGGCAAAATCGTGATTTTATTTCTCCTTGTATTGCTGCCGTTTGACAAATTGATTGTTTATGCCGCCTTGATGTTCGCAGTGGCCGCTTTGGTGGCCGGAGTGTATATGCGGTTCTGCATTAAGCAATTCTCGGAGACCAGATCAATATCCCTCATAGTTGACAAACCGCTACTTAAAGAGATGCTGAAATTTTCCGGTTGGGACTGTTTTGGCAACATTACAAGCATAGTCAATGTGCAGGGCATAACAATACTCCTTAACATCTTTTTCGGAACACTCGTCAATGCCGCAAGGGGCGTGGCAACCACTGTGACTTTCACCGTTTTGCAGTTTGTCAGCGGTTTCGTTATGGCAGCCGAGCCACAACTTGTCAAAAGCTATGCCAAAGGCGATTACGGCAGAATGGAAAAGTTAGTGTTTGATATAAGCCAGATGACACTGTTTATGCTCGCCATTTTCGCCGTACCCATTTGGATGGAAATGGATTACGTCCTACATCTATGGCTTGGCGACAATGTGCCGGAATACACGGGAATATTCATCAAAATTACATTACTAAATTGCTTTATATCCTATAGCAACCTTATGGTGGTTAAAGCGATTGTGGCCACGGGCAATGTCAAGCAGCTGAACCTTTTTCTTGCCCCAATCGAACTCTTTATTCTGCCGATAATCTATATTACCCTCAAAATATCCAACAGCCCGGTCATGGTGTATTGGATAAGCGCGCTTCCCTCGCTGATGAAATTCATGGTAAACCTCTCATTACTGCGTAAATTCATCGGCTTCCCAATGTGGCGGTATATTAGAGTCGTTTTCCTCAAGAATCTCGGGGTTGTGGCATTGGCCCTATTACTGCCGCTGTTGGTCCACTCAGTTATGCCTGACGGCTTGCTTCGTTTCCTCGCGGTGGGATCGACTTCGCTTGTCTGCACATTGACTCTTATGTGGTTCCTCGTCCTTAACCGCGACATAAAACAAATGGCATTGAACAAACTGCGCTCGCGGTTGAATTTTGCGAACAAATGATATTCGCGGTTATGCCATATCCTCTCATAGTCACGATTATAACTACTTGCGTATGAAGCCGATCGTATCCATAGTAATGCCGGTATTTAATGCGGAGAAAACGCTGGAGAGGGTGGTCAAATCATTCCAGGCGCAAACACTCGCCGATTGGGAGCTTATCGCCGTCAACGATGGCTCGACCGACCGAAGCCTCGATGTTTTGTGCCAATTGGCGGCAAATGACGATAGGATTGTAGTCATCGACAAGCCTAACGGCGGGGTTGCTTCGGCTCGACAGGCCGGCATTGACCGGGTTAGCGGCAAATACTCCATACACGCCGATTCCGACGACTGGGTTGAGCCGGAGATGCTTGAACGAATGGTAGCCAAAGCAGAAGCCACTGATGCGGATTTGGTTATAGCCGACTACTTTATCGACATCGACAGGCAAGAACCTCGCATCGTCAGGCAGAAGCCGGATAGCCTGGACAGCAAAGACGTACTGTATGCCATTTATGACAAGAAGCTCTTCGGTGGCCTTTGCCATAAATTACTGCGAACAGCGCTTTACGAAAAAGCCTCGGCAAAATTCATTCCCGGTATCGACTTTTGCGAGGATGTATTGCTGCTGACTCAGATTCTCGCGAAACTTGATTTGAACATAGTATACATTCCCGAGGCTTTTTATCACTATGTGATGACGGATAGCTCCCTGACCCGGAACATAACCCGAAAGGGGTTCGATCGGATGCTTCGATTCAACGCCGCTTTCCCAGTAATGCTACCCGACGAACCCCGCTTTAACGATTTTGCCTGTAAAAGCGAGCTCGACACTTTCATAATGGGCTTCGTGAACCGCGTATTCCCCAATCGGGAAATCAAACAGGAGTTCGCCAAAGTCAAGCAATACGCTTACCGCTCATTCGGCCTCAGATGGCGTATCGGCTTTTTCTTTATCCAGCTTGGTGCCTACGGCATCGCTCGAAAGTTCATTAAATTCTAAACACTCCATGATACAGCGCGTTATCAATAAATTCAGATATTGGAACGATATATTGTCGACCCGAGACGCATTGATGAAATTCAGCCAGGGCCATCAGGTAAAGCTTTACAATTGGAGTCGCCCTTTTGCCCCCGACGCATGGTTGATTGACTTTATCGAAAAGCGCGGTCTCCTTAACAGCAAACCAAATGCGAGAATCGGGCTGTATAGTATCTTCGGGCCATTCTGGTTAAGCGCTTTCGACCGAGCCGACGCACGATTGTTCGTCGAACGCGAGAATCTCCACAAACCTTTGATGCGTCCGTGGCTGCATCGGTTCCTCGACGACAAACGCATTGACCTATCTCTTGGATTTGATTCCATTGACCACCCTCAGTATATGCGCTTCCCGTTTTGGGTTATGTGGACTGTTTTTTCACCGACAGCGACATATGACGATATTAAGAGGCAGATTGCGAAATACAACTCCCCGGACAATCACTCCTTCGATGACAGGAGGTTTTGCGCGTACCTGTGCAGCCACAACGACAAGGGCCGACGTAAGATGTTCGAACAATTTTCCGCCATAGGACGTGTTGATTGCGACGGTAAGTTGTTTCACAACAATGACGACCTCAAGCTTAAATATAACGACGACAAACTTGAATATCTTCGCCACTACCGCTTTAATCTAACCCCGGAGAATACAAACCACGAGGGATACGTCACTGAAAAACTATTTGAGGCAATCGCTTCTGGATGTGTCCCCATTTATCATGGCGGCGACAATAATCCGGAGCCTGAAATTCTCAATCATGAAGCGATTATTTTCATTGAAACCGGGGCTGACAACGAGAACGCGATTGACCTTGTGGGCAGATTAAACAGCGATAGGCAAATGTACCTTGAGTTTGCCAATCAACCCCGCTTCAAACCCGAGGCTCCAGAACTTATCTGGAATTACTATGCCGAACTTGAATCGAGGTTAAAGACCATCATCGCAAACATCTGACTCATCCATCTATTAGTTTATGTCAGATAGAATTAAACATATCGATACCGCCAAAGGAATAGGAATGATGCTGATAATCGCATCACATATATGGACTACTACCGGTTTCCAATCGACCTCTATATTCAGCGGCTGGGATTCTTCGCTCAATTCTTTCTATGTACCGCTTTTCTTCTTACTGAGCGGCATATTCGAGCCCAACGAATCCAATAGGTCTAAATATGTGAAGAGGTTACTATCTCTGTTTAAATTACTACCCGTTTTTGCCTTTACAGGGATTCTCGCTGTTGGCTTGATTCAAAATAAATGGGGTTTATCTTCCTGCTTCAAAGGAAGCCTCACTTGGTTTATTGTAACGTTGATTTGGATATCCGCGATTTTTGGAATCATAAAGAATCTACGGTATGGATATGTATATGTCATCGTAATAATGGCAGCTGGAATTTGGCTGTCAAATACAGGTCATTCTTACCTATATCTCGGTCAAGCGGCTCTGAATCTGCCATTTTACGCCATAGGTTTTTATTTGAAAAAACATCTGGTAAATTCCAATTTTAATTGGATCGTATGCGCATCAACATTTCTTGTATGGGTTGCGACAGTGCTGATATTTTTCAAGTCTCCGCAAAATCTATCGTTGAATCTGGTGTCACAACCATATGCCGCATTTTATATCGAAGCCATAGCTGGGTCGCTGCTCGTGATTGAATTAAGTAAATTGGCATCGACTTCATTCATTGCCTGGTTTGGTCGGAACACTCTTACCCCTATGCTTCTGCAAATGGCATTTATAATGCTTATTGGTCGATATATTTTAGCCGACAATATTCTGCAATACGCATTGATCGCGCTAATTGTGATAATGCTTTGTGCGGTATGCGTTCCTCTGTTGCAGAATAAACATTTCAATATCTTCAAATGGCGCGTATCGCTCAAATAATCCCATACTTCGGCAGATGGCCGGAATGGTTCGACCTTTACCTGTATTCCTGCGGGCGAAACCCGATGGTCGATTTCTTTTTCTACACTGACTGCCCCGTTCCGAATAAAAAATACGCCAACACGCATTTTATCACAATCAAAGCGGAAGAATACTACCAGCTTGTCGGAAAACGACTCGGGATAGACTATTCAATCGAAAACCCGTATAAGCTGACCGATCTAAAACCTTTTCTCGGAGCTATTCACGAACCCGAACTCAGAGGCTATGATTTCTGGTCATTTGGCGATTTAGACCTCTGCTATGGCGATTTAAATATGCTGTTGAACGATCATAATCTCTCAAAATATGATTTGATCACGACTCATAACTATCATATAGCGGGACATTTCACTGTATTGCGTAACAATAAGCACTATCGCGAGTTGTGTTTCCGCATCCCTGATTGGCAAAACCGCTTGTGCGGCGACAAACACTATGGTTTTGACGAAGGCGAATGGTCGGCCCTCGCGTTTCCAGGTATAAAGGTCAACAGATCCGTTTGGAACCGTATTGTGAAAAAATTGAGAGTTACCGACTTTTTCTCTTTCATGGACTTCGCTAACCGAATCAACGGTGGCCGTCGACTCTTTCGCGAATACTTCACCAGCCCGGCTCCTAAGGAGGCCGAAATATGGCGTTACCGAATCAAAGACGGAAAAGTATTCCGCCCTGACGGCAAGGAGCTGCCATACATCCATTTTTTATTCTTCAAGAAAACGCCCTGGTTCGATACTGACAAATATTGGGGGCAGAACTTTTACCACCTGAACATCGACAAATTACAGTCGAATGATACTGTTGCTATATCATTAAATGGAATAGATGTCGAAAAATGAGCAGAATACGCAACATCATTCAAAAATTTAGTTTCCTGCTTGGAAACCTGATAAATGAACTCCGCGGGGGAATTGTGGTCAACAGTTACGCCTGGATGAACTACGATGGCACTATCGACCACTCCAACTGGGGCGACGACATCAATTATTACTTTCTGAGGGAAATAATCGACTCACCATTCGTCACTTACTACCATTCTTTTTGGGCCAAACACCTTAACCGCCCTAACTACATCGTCATCGGCTCGACCATCGACCTTATTGCCGACGAAAAGAGCGTCATTTGGGGTGCCGGCATCATCGACAGCCAAACCGCCATCTTACCAAAGTTTAAAGAAATTAGGGCTGTAAGGGGGCCTCTCACAAGAAATAAGCTTTTGGGTATGGGATATGACTGTCCCGAAGTTTTTGGCGATCCGGCCCTGCTGATACCACTTCATTACAAACCGGCCATTAAAAAGAAATACCGACTGGGCATTATCCCCCACTTTCACGACCTGCCCAAGGTAAGGACGTTGTTCGAGAATCAAACCGATATCAAGCTCATCGATATCAGGAATTACAACGACTGGCATGATTTCATCGATGAGATTCTCGAATGCGAGGCGATCGCATCCTCATCGCTGCACGGACTTATAATGGCCTACGCTTACGACATACAGAATGTGTGGGTTGAGTTTCAACAGGGAGTCCGACGCGACCGGTTTAAATATGACGATTTCTTCGCCTCCATCGGGAAGTCTGAAAATCCGTTGCTGATTAGCGACGCTTCCGACATCAACTTGATATTCAACTATCTGAGCACTTGGCAACGAGGCTATATCGACATCGCCCCATTGATAAAAGCGTCTCCATTCCCCATAAAGCTTTAATGAATTATCGGTTAAGCGAGTCTTCGAAACTGCTTAGTTTTTTTAGACGGTCATGATGACTATTGTCGACATATTGATATATGTGGCTTTCGCCTTTTTCGCTTCCAGCCTTGCGAAAAAATCCGACAAGCATATCGAAGTAAACGACATTTCCCCATCGCGATGGGACAAATATCTGACTTACTTCGTATTGTTCTTCACCGTGATAGGTGGAATCCGGTGGAGTGTCGGAGGCGATAGCATATCATACGCTGTCATATTCAACACCGCGTATACGGATCCGGACTCTAAAGAAGCGATTTGGTATGCGATTGTCAATTGGTTCCACGACTGGGGATTACATTGGACTTTGGGCCTCGCACTATGCGCTTTTTTGCAAATTTTCTTCATTACCAAAGCGTTGCAGCCATATCGGTGGCTACTGATATTCATGCCGTTCGTATTCTTCGGAGGGCGTTATTGGATGGATTGCATGAACGCTGTCAGACAAATGATGGTCGGTTGCTGTTTCCTTTGGGCGATAAAATACATATACGATAAGAAAATAATCTTTTACGCCATTTTTGTATTGGCCGGGGCACTCATTCACCAGTCAGCGCTGATTCTCCTCCCGTTTTACTTCATGCCTAAAAAATTAAACTTGGCGGAACACCGTTGGTTGCTTATAGCGGTTTTCCTTGTATGCGTCGCCATCGGCCAGGTAGCGAAAATGTCCGGCTTATCGGAATATGTGCAAATGATAGCCGGAGCGACTGACTACCATCGTTATGAAGATAGTATGGCCGAAATGCTAAGTAGCGGCTATGACGAAGAGAAACTCAGTTTCGGACCAATGATGCTCACTTACTTGCTCATACCATTGTTCACCTTATCGTTCGGGCCGGAACTCAAAAAACGCTTCGAGGATAAAATTCCTTATTTCAATCTTTGGTTTAATTTCGCCTTCTTCTACGCCTGCTCTTATTTCTTAGTCTGCAATCTTGGACACATTTTCATTCGCCCAACCATGTATTTCAGTCTTTTCCAAATGGTTATGGCCTCACTGTTGCTATGTTACCTTTGGAACGATTATAAAGAATACGGCCTACGCCAGATTACCACGCTCGCATTCTGCTTCATTATTGCCCTCAACACTTGCTGGGATGTATTCAAAGCTTCAGGCAAGTCATATGAAAGCAGCACCTACAAAGTATCATTCTTTCATAAGGACCAGCAAAAGTTATTCAATCTGCGATAAATGTATGAGTCTCACGAATAGATGAGTCTCTGTTTTTTCAACAATGATACCTAAAATCATACACTATTGTTGGTTCGGCGGGAAACCGTTGCCCGAGAGTGTTCGGCAGTACATCGCGACATGGCGAAAACATATGCCGGACTATGAAATCAAGCAGTGGGATGAGACAAATTTTGATGTCAACGCCCTACTCTACACCCGTCAGGCCTATTACGCCGGTAAATTCGCATTTGTCAGTGATGTCGCGAGACTTTACGCGCTCTTGGCCGAAGGTGGTATCTACCTGGATACCGATATAATAATCAAAAAAAGGATTCCCGACCAATGGCTTTCACAAGATGGATTCAGCGGGTTTGAGCATGACGTTTATGCCGGCACCGGAGTGATTGCTTCCTCTAAAGGGAATGAGTGGATCGAGGAATTTTTTAATTCATATCTCAACCGATCCTTTTTCAAAGGCTTCCGATTCGACATTACCACAAATGTCAACTGTTTTACGAATTTCTTGAAAACCAAAGGATTCGTAATGAACAATGAACAGCAGACAATCAACGGACACACCCTGTTTCCTCAGATATATCTGTGCGGAAAAGATTGGATTAAAGGCCGATACGACGACGATTCGACATTCGCCGTGCATGATTACGCCGGCACCTGGGGGAAACCTGGTCTCTACCACGGAATTAAAATGATTCTTCAGGCCGCGATCTGTATCATAAAATGGAAATTTTCAGGCAGACAATGAACCGCTTGAGATATATCTTCAGACTTCTACACGTAATTCCGCTGTACGTCCCGTTTCTTTTGCTGTTCCCCTTGATTAACGGGCGTAAAAAGGAGATTCTGAAACTCGACTTTAAAGCGTGGGCCGAATGGAAATCACGCAAGCCTGATACCATTAATTTCCTATGTCTTTTTTCGGAGTATAGGGAATTTCGAAATATTGTTTACAAGCGCATTGGCCATCTTTCCATTCTTTTGTCATGGTTATGGAAAAGGCAGACAAATCTATCTATTGCGTGCGACGATATCGGCCCCGGCTTGATAATACAGCATGGCTATAGCACCGTAATCGTAGCGGAGAGTATCGGCAAGAATTTCCATGTCAACCAATGTGTCAACATCGTATGGAACAACGATAAACGAGCTGTTATCGGAGACAACGTTTCTGTGTACGCTGGTAGTATCATTGTAGGTGGCGTACATATAGGAGACAATGTGACTGTAGGCGCCGGAGCTGTCGTTGTCAAGGATATTCCGGCCAACTCTGTCGTAGTGGGCAATCCCGCAAAGGTTATTCACAAGAATTGATGACAAACAATAATATGCCGCCCAAAGTATCTATAGTCGTACCGGTTTACAACGTTGAAAAATACCTTGACCGTTGTATGCGGTCACTTCTTTCTCAATCGCTTAACGACATTGAGATAATTCTCGTTGACGACGGCAGCCCTGACAACTGCCCCCGATTATGCGACGAATATGCCCGGCACGATACCCGAGTAAGAGTCGTTCATAAAAAGAATGGCGGACTCGGTATGGCCTGTAATTCCGGCCTCGAAGTAGCCACAGGCGAATACGTAGCTTTCTGCGACAGCGATGACTGGGTTGACTGCAATATGTATCAATCTCTCTATGACACAGCCACACAAACGAGTGCTGACATCGTTTATTCTGGATTAAAGAGAGCTGATGGCGACCGAAATATAATCGGGTATCTTCCGCACAGGACTATTAAGGAAATATACAACGGCAGTTCTGTTTGCGATTTGATATTTGACATGATCGCCTCGCGACCTGAAGAAAAATACGACAGAACCATTCAGGTTTCCGCCAAAGTCGCGTTATACAATCGTCGATTCCTCAATCGCGAGCATATTAAGTTCGTTTCCGAAAGGACGTTTCCCTCTGAAGATTTAATCTTCAACATAACAGCTCTTTCAAAAGCTGATACCGTGGTGGTGGTGCCTGACTTCTTTTACAATTATTTCGTTAACCTTACCTCGATTTCCACTACCGTAAAGCCATTACATTACGCGAAAATCAAAGAGACTGCCAAATTAATCTTCTCCACTCTCAGTGGCGGAAAATGTGCAGACGAGCCGCATTTTGTCGAAGAGCTGAAATTAAGATTGGCGAGATTCCTTATCGGCGAAGCAAGGAGCCAATGCGCCCGAATTATAAAATCCGACTTGCCATATCGCGAAAAAAAGAAATTGCTTAACGGCCTTAGCGACGACATGATGTCGGCCGCATTTATCAATGGCTACCCTATTTCAAGACTGCCGAAGAAATATGCGGCTATTCATAGCCTGATAACTCATCGGATTCACCCGATTCTATTATTCATTTTACCCAAGTTACTTTAGTCTGTCAATGACACGCGTTCTAGTTGTTGCCACCTCTCGCAAAACCCGTGGCGGTATAACTTCCGTAATCAAAGCACACGAAACCGGCGAGCAGTGGAAGCGCTTCCATTGCCATTGGGTGCAGACCCACCGCGACGGCCCCGCTTGGCGCAAGATATTGTACTTCTTAGCTGGTTTTCTTGATTATTTGGCTCATATTCCATTTTACGACATTGTACACTTTCATGTAAGTCAACCAATTACTATAAAGCGCAAAGGTCTTTTCCTCCAATTGGCAAAGATTCTGCATAAAAAAGTAATAGTCCATTTTCATGCATTCAATATCAAAGACACTTTTGAGGGGAAAGACGCGAGACTCTATATCAATTTCTTCAATAAAGCTGACAAGGTTATAGTACTTGAAGTGCACCCCAAAAGTTAGACACAAAACTTTTGGGGTGCCTTATGTACAGA
>JAMPHO010000001.1:71468-84752 GCA_023663385.1 Alistipes timonensis
GGAGCGGCGGGGGATTTGGCCGCGGCCATCTCGCCGTGGTCATATATAAGCTGGGCGGGCGATTCCGCTGGCGCGGGGGCCTCTTTGGCGGGCTTCCCCTTGCCGCGTCGGGGGCGGTTGAGCGAGGCCCAGGCTTCGCGGGCGCTCTCCACGCGTCCGCCGGTCAGGTAGCGGTCGGCCCAGTAGCCGTTGTCGATGTCGCTGACCACCACGCCCCGCGACGATGAGGCGTGGATCATCGAGCCGTTGCCGACGTAAAGGCCGACGTGGCTCACATCGCTCCCGTTGGCGAAGAATACCAGGTCGCCGGGGCGTATCTTGTTGCGGGCCAGATTAGTGCAGTATCTCACCTGCTCGCGGGTGGTGCGCGGGAGCTTCATCCCCGTCACGTCGCGGTAAAGGCTCATCACCAGGCCCGAGCAGTCGACGCCCCCCGTGGAGGCCCCGCCATATGTATAAGGTGTGCCGAGCCAGCCGTTGGCCTCGGCTATGAGGTCGCGTGCCATCGGGTCGTCGATGTCGGCGAGGTTTACCGGCTTGGGCGGGGTAGCCGGTTTGCGGCTTCCACCCCCATGGCGCCTCTCGTTTTTCACCACCCTCCCTTGCGAGCCCTTGACCGCCGAGCGCGACGAGCCGCATCCGCCGAGCATCAGCCCGCCGAACGCCACCGCGCACAAAAGCGCCGTCCTAACAGTTCGCGAAAAAATCATCAGGTTAGAGAAAGAGCCGCATTTTTACGATGCAAAAATAATTATTTCGGGTAATTGTTGCAACTAATCGCGGGGGGATTTCGTCAAATTAACGTTTGGGGGTGGAGGGTCTCCAAAAAAAATGTTAATTTTGCCAACTAAATCAATCACGCGATCTAAATGGATATTCTTCAAATTGAAAACGTCAGCAAGAGCTACACCAACCATAAGGCTCTCGACGACGTGAGTTTGGCGGTGCCGAGGGGCTCGGTCTACGGGCTCTTAGGGCCTAACGGCGCCGGAAAGACGACTCTGATACGCATCATTAACCATATCACGGCTCCCGACGGGGGGCGGGTTATTTTCGACGGCCATCCGCTGAAGGCCGACGATGTGGCCCACATAGGCTACCTCCCGGAGGAGCGCGGCCTCTACAAGAAGATGAAGGTGGGCGACCAGGCCCTGTTTTTCGCCAAGCTCAAAGGGCTGAAGGCTTCGGAGGCGGCGGTGGAACTCCGCCGCTGGTTCGACCGGCTGGAGATTTCCGACTGGTGGGACAAGAAGGTCGAGGAGCTCTCCAAGGGTATGGCGCAGAAGGTGCAGTTCATCGTGACGGTGCTCCACCGCCCCAAACTGCTTATTTTCGACGAGCCGTTCTCGGGCTTCGACCCCATAAACGCCGACATACTCACCCGCGAGATTCTGCGGCTTAACCGCGAGGAGGGCTCGACGGTGATTTTCTCAACTCACAATATGGAGAGTGTCGAGGCCCTGTGCGAGAACATCACGCTGATCAACCGCTCGCGCAACATCCTCTCGGGCAATGTGGCCGAAATACGCGCCCGGCTGGGGCAGGGGCGCTACACTATCAGCTTCGACGGCGACCCCGACGCGCTGTTCGCCGCCCTGGGCGACAGGATTCTGGCAAGCTCCGTGACCAAGGAGCACGGGCTGCTGAAAGCCTCGCTCCGACTGCGCCCCGATATTGACCGCCGCGAGGTTATAACTCTGGCCAACAACGCCGTCGACCTCGTGACCTTCGACAGGGCTCTCCCTTCAATGAACGATATTTTCATCCGCACCGTGGAGGATTACAACCGTCGCCACGGCATAACCTCCACTGACGTATGAGCAAGATAAACATTATAATAGGGCGCGAGTTCCGCGAACGCGTAGCCAAGAAGAGCTTCCTGATCACCACGCTGCTGATGCCGGTGCTGATGCTGGCCCTGATGGTGACCCCCGCGCTGATAGCGATGTTCTCCACCCCTTCGGAGCGGGTTATCGCCGTCGACGACCCGACGGGCATAATCTATCCGGCGCTGAAGGGGGCCGATATGGAATACGCCAAATTCGTAGAGGTGCGCGGCGACGCTGATTCAGTGCTCCGCGACACGGGCTACGACGCCGTGCTGGCCGTTTCGCCCGACGTGGTGAGCAACCCCGCCAACGGCGTAACCCTCTTTCTGCACGACGCCGCCTCGATGGAGCTTGAATCGGCCATACGCAACGCTGTGAAGCAGGCCGTCGAGGAGCAGCGGCTCAAGTCATACGACATCGAGAACCTCGCCAAGATTCTCGACGAAATCCAGGCCGACGTGAACCTGCGCACGGTGCGTATTGACGAGAGTGGCGAAGGGGAGAGCACCTCATCGATGCTATCCTACGGCATAGGTATCTTTATGTCCTTCATCCTGTATATGTTCCTTCTGATGTACGGCCAGATGGTTATGACCTCGATCATCGAGGAGAAGAACAACCGCGTGCTCGAACTGGTGGTGACATCCGTGAAGCCCATGCAGCTGATGCTCGGCAAGATACTCGGAGTGGGGCTGGTGGCCGTGGTGCAGGTCGTTATCTGGGGCGTGCTGCTCTGCCTGATTTCGGCCTTCGTGGTTCCTGCTATTCTGCCCGAGTCGGTGAGCCAGCAGGTTGATATGCTCAACGCGGGCACTCTCGACGCCGCCGCGGCCACTACCGACATCGACCTTCTGCAGGCTATATCGGTGCTCGGCTCGGTATGGTATATCGCCAAGCTGTTCGGTTATGTACTCCTCTTCCTTGTGGGTGGCTTCCTGTTCTATGCCTCGATTTTCGCGGCAATCGGTTCCGCCGTCGACAACATCCAGGATGCCTCGCAGCTTCAGTCGTTCGCCGTGATGCCCATCATCGTCGGCATAATTATCGGTATGGCCGCGGCTACCGATCCCAACACCCCTCTGGCGTTCTGGTCGTCGGTTATCCCGTTCACCTCGCCGATGGTGATGCTCATCCGCATCCCGTTCGATATTCCCGGATGGGAAATCGCTGTGTCGGTCGTAGCGCTCTATCTCTCGTTCGTGCTTATGGCCTGGTTCGCCGCCAAAATTTACCGCGTGGGTATCTTCATGCACGGCAAGAAGCCCTCACTGAAGGACCTTGTCCGCTGGGCAAGATATAATTAATCCCGTGTGACATTACAATACGGCAAGGCGCCGGCTCAATCGGGAGTCGGCGCCTTGGCTATGTTTTGGTTTGAAGTTCACTTCTGGCCGCGGTACTGGGGGAGCATCGGCACGGGGAATTTCGAGAACAGGGTCTGCACGGCCTCGGTGATGCTTTGCAGGTTGCGGTACTGGCCGCTGCCGTTGTCGATAATCGTGGCTACCGACGCGGAGTAGAGCGGTACCTTGGTGTCGATGTTCACGAAGTCCATCGTCAGCACGCCTTCCTTGTATATACCCGTGATAACCTGGGCGTTGTTGTAGTAGGCGGGGTTCCAGTAGGGCCCGTAGTTATATCTCGGCCAAACGTACGAAGGGTAGTAGGGGCCGTTGTAGGGGAAGTAGCCGGGAGGGGGCATCAGGGGTTCGGTCTGAATCTCCTTCTGCGTGGTCACGGCGATGTTGATCAGCAGGGGCGACTCGGTTGATTCCGTGAAGCCTCGCATTACCATCTCCTGTCGGATGGCGGCGGCGATATTGTAGTAGGTCACCATCTCCATCCCCTCGGGGAGCTTGCCCATATTGGGTGTCACGATGCGGAAAGTCTTGTATTGCGCGAGGTCGGCGTTGTTGTATACCTCGCTGTTGACGAGCTGGAACGGCGAGCAGCCGCAAAGGAGCGCGATCAACGCTATAAAGCTGAAAATCTTTTTCATACCCTCGGTTTGTTTGATATTTTATAATGCGTTTTTATGTATTTGGTCGCGGGGCGCCCGCGAAGGCGCGCGTACTTAAATAACGCCCTCCGAATCCCGAAAGTTTGCGGCGTCGGTCAGGGTGGGGGATGGTTTCGCCGCGATAAGGCCCGAGGGAAAAAGCGCGGGGCGGGAGATATTTCGGGGGATTTTCCGTAACTTCGCGGGAAAGACCTTAAACGATTATGAAGAAAGCTCTTTGCGACCTCACGGTTTCCGAAAACCGAACGCTCGGCCCGCGGTTCAACATGCTGACTCTCCGCGGCCGGCTCCCCGAAGAAATACTTCCCGGCCAGTTCGCCCAGGTGCGGGTCGATACCAGCAAGCCGACGTTCCTCCGGCGCCCGATTTCGATATGCGACGCCGAACCCGCCGCAGGGGTGCTCCGTCTGCTCGTGCGCCGTGCGGGTGCCGGTACCGAGGCGCTCTGCTCCCTGCGCGAGGGTGACGCTGTTAACCTCCTCCTCCCTCTGGGCCGAAGCTTCGCCGCCCCGGAGAGGAAGGACGCGAAGGTGCTGCTCGTAGGTGGCGGCGTGGGCGTCGCTCCGATGCTTTTCTACGGCAAATGGCTCAAAGCCAATGGTTACCATCCCGAATTTCTGACCGGGGCGCGCTCGGAAGCCGAGCTGCTCCTGCGCGATGAGTTCGAGGCGATAGGCAAGGTGCACGTGTCGACCGACGACGGCTCGGCCGGGCACAGCGGCCTCGTGACCCTCAATCCGGCGCTCGACGCCCATTGGGACCTCGTGGCCTGCTGCGGCCCGAAACCGATGATGGTCGGGGTGGCTAAGAAGGCCCTTGAGAGCGGTTCGCCCTGCGAGGTGTCGCTGGAGAATATGATGGCGTGCGGCTTGGGCGCGTGCCTCTGCTGCGTGGAGAAAACCGTCAGGGGTAACGTGTGCGTATGCACCGAGGGCCCCGTTTTCAATATCGAAGAACTTACCTGGTTTGACTGAACTGTATGGAAAAGAATACCGCTGCCGCCCCTTTCCTGGGCGTTGAAATAGGCTCGCTGAAGATGGCAAACCCGGTAATGACCGCTTCCGGGACTTTCGGCTACGGCGAGGAGTTTGCCGACCTGCTCGACATCTCGTCGCTCGGGGCTTATATTGTGAAGGGCACCACCCTGCACCCCCGCCAGGGCAACGACTATCCGCGCATGGCCGAAACCCCTTCAGGCATGCTCAACGCCGTAGGGCTCCAGAACAAGGGGGTCGATTATTTCGCCTCCGAGATATATCCGCGCATACGCCGCCAGGGTTCCAACCTGATTGTCAATATCTCGGGCAACACCCCCGAGGAGTATGCCGAGGCCGCGCGGCGGCTGGCCGCACTCGACGATGTGGCCGCGCTCGAAGTCAATATCTCCTGCCCCAATGTGAAGCAGGGGGGACTCGCCTTCGGCACCACCACCGAGGGTGCCGGGTCGGTGACCCGCGCCGTGCGCGACGCCTGGCCCCGCACGCTCATCGTGAAGCTCTCGCCCAACGTCACCGACATCACCGAGATAGCCCGCGCCGTCGAGGCCGAGGGGGCCGACTCGGTTTCGCTGATTAACACGCTGATGGGTATGGCCGTCGACGTGGAGCGCCGCCGCCCCTGCCTGTCGACCGTCACGGGTGGACTGTCGGGTCCGGCTGTGCGCCCCGTTGCCGTGCGCATGGTGTGGCAGACGGCCAAGGCGGTGAAGATTCCTGTGATCGGGCTTGGGGGTATAGCTTCGGGCCGCGACGCGATGGAGTTCATCCTCGCCGGGGCCACCGCCGTGCAGGTAGGCACGGCGAATTTCCTCAACCCCGCCGTGTGCGCCGAGATCATCGACTATATGGCCGACTACTGCCGCCGCCACAACGTCGCCTCGGTCGCCGACCTCGTCGGCGCCCTGGAGGTCTGAGCCCCTCGAAGCACCCATAGCCAGTCGGACGGGTCGGACAAGTCGGACAGGTCGGACCTTGATACTCCATCGTACGACCTTGGGTCCCATCGTACGCCCTTGGTATCCCATCGTCCGACTCGTCTGACCCGTCCGAAAAGTCCGACCTCCCATCGCCCTCCGGGCGCTCTCCCATAGGCCGCGACGCCTGTGGCCCCGCGCTCCGGCACTTTGCAACGTGCCAAAGGCACGTCCCTACACAATGATTTCCGGTATCAACACAATGATTTCTGGCATCATATGTAGGGACATGCCTTTGGCATGTCGAACTAGCGGTGCCTCCACGTAGGGTTCGTGGTAGACGCTGCTATTACCCGTCCGACCCGTCCGACCTCCCCGGTGTTATTTGAATTGGCCGAGGA
This sequence comes from Alistipes timonensis, assembly GCA_023663385.1. Classification (GTDB taxonomy): domain Bacteria; phylum Bacteroidota; class Bacteroidia; order Bacteroidales; family Muribaculaceae; genus UBA7173. The sequence goes on from JAMPHO010000001.1 coordinate 77,631, forward strand.
GCCAGCGGTGTATGGCGCGTTCGGTGGCCTCCGAGGTCCAGTGTTCGTTGATGGGGGTGAGGAGCGCTTCCTTGGACGCTGTGATTGAGTTGTAGACGGCGTAGCTCGTCGTGGGCGCGCAGGTGTCGTCGTTGTAGCCCCAGGTCATGAACACGGGGCAGCGCAGGCGGCGGGCGAAGTTCACCACGTCGTAGTAGGCCATAGTGTTCAGTTTCTCAGGGGTGTCGGAGCCGGGGATGCGCGAGAAGTGGGGGTAACCGTCGGCCCGCCCGGCCTTGAAAGCCGCCATATCGCTCAGGGCGGGGTGGTTGGCGGCCACGGCGGTGACCCTCGGGTCTAGCGCGGCGGTGACTATGGCCAGCGCGCCACCTTGCGAGCCACCCTGCACGCCTAAGTCGCGGCCGTTCCACTGCGGGAGCGATGTCAGGAAGTCGATGGCGCGGACGCATCCGAGGTATACGCGGCGCATATAGTAGTTGTCGCGGTTGTCGAGCCCGTTGGTGAGGTAGCCGTTCTCCTTGCCGGAGAACGCTTTCGAGATTTCGCGGAACTGTTCCTCGGGCATTTCCGGGTTGAGGCCGTGAATCTCGATTTCGAAGCGTATGCAGCCGTTTTCGGCGTAGTACTTATGGCGTAGGGGTTCCTTGATGGTCTTGATTCCGGCTCCGGGAGGGCATAGCACCGCGGGGCAGCTACCCGGCTTGGCCCCTTTGGGCATGGTGAGGTAGCCGTAGACGGCCTGTCCCTGGCGGTTGATTGTGAGTTTTACCAGGAAGGCGTCGATTTTGTCGGTGGAGTATTTCGGCGATGGCTCGATGGTGTAGCTCAGCGGGGTTTTGGCTAATTCTTCGAGGTTTGCCGCCCAGAACTTGTCGAAGTCGGCGGGCATCGTGGTGTACGGCTCGATTTTTTCGGCGTCGAACCCCACTTTGATGTGGTGGCGGAATGTCTGCCCGTCAACCTCGGCGGTGAGTTTCAGGTTGCGGAATCCGGGTTTCCCCATAGGTTTCATTCGGAGCTTGGCCTTGCCGTTTTTGAGCGTGATTTTCCCGGAGTCGTCGGGGCGCAGTAGGTCGTCGGAAGCCTCCCAGGCCACCTCCACCCCGTCCTGGGGGATGCCGTAGCGGTAAAACTGAATGTCGATTTCGGGCGATTCCCCGGCCTTGTAGAGCCAGTCGGCGTGGTCGGGCTGTGCGAGCCACAGCGCGTCGGCGCGGTAGGGATAGTTCTCGGCCGCGGCGATGAAGGCTATGAAAGCGCAGAGCAGCGGCAGTAGTTTTCGGGTCATAGGTATTGCGGGTTAAGGATTGTCGGTATTGATGTTGTTTCGCGAATTTACAAAATATTCCTAATTTCGCGGTGTAAAAAACGTTTCGACCAAATGATACAGGAGATTTTGGAATACAACCGCCGCTTCGTGGCCGACAAGGGCTACGAACGGTTCATCACGAGCAAGTACCCTGATAAGAAAATCGCCATCGTTACCTGCATGGACACCCGCCTGGTGGAGCTGCTCCCGGCGGCGCTCGGGTTCCGCAACGGCGATGTGAAGATTATCAAGAACGCCGGCGGAGTGATTACCAACTCGTTCGACTCCACGGTGCGAAGCATACTGGTGGCCGTCTACGAGTTGGGGGTCAAGGAGATAATGGTCATAGGGCACACCAACTGCGGAGTGCAGGGCATGGACGCCGACGAGATGCTCGACCTGATGCGCCGGCGCGGCATCCCCGAGGAGCATATAACACTTATGATGCATTGTGGTATCGACCTCAAGAGCTGGCTTCACGGCTTCGAGGACACCGACGAGGCGGTGATGGAGACGGTCGACCTCATCGGGCGCCACCCGCTCATCCCCTCCGACATCGTGGTCAAGGGGTACGTTATCGACACCCTCACCGGCGAACTCCGCCCCCTTTGACCCCTTCCAACGCGCTAAGGGATAATAAAGGCCCGAAAATCAGCGATTTTCGGGCCTTTATTGCGATTTGGTTTATTCGGGATTCCGCAGTGCACGCCGCGTCCAGCAGAGAACAAAGCTCCTAAAAATGGCGATTGACAAAAAAAGCAGTCAAATCTTAGTCTAACTGCTTGATTTTAGAGATTCTATCAATAATCCGCCAAGGTTCTGCGAATTAGGTGGTATATCCGCGTTTATTGTTCCATTGATCTTTTAGGCATAATGGCATTCCCTATAAAAACCAAACCCGATAGCTTGATACCAGAGGCTACCGGGAATAAACATTGCAAATGTAATGCTTTTTTCTCGATAAAACAACACACGATGCAAAATATTTAGGTGTGTCTTTTGAATTTAATAATTTTTATGTTCTTACAGCGAGTTTATTCTATTACTCATTCCTACAACATCCCCCAAGCCATAAAGCAAAGACCTGCCGTCAATTCCAAGCCAATCAAACAATGTGATAATGCGTGAATATCTATTTACGGCATAAAACGTATCAATGGATAATCTATTCGCATGATTGCCGAAACATATGGGTTCATGGTGCGCAATACGATTGCGTAAATTGTTGATGTAATCAAGTTCTCCAAAAATGTAAGAATTATCATACTGAATCGATGGAGTGGAGCGTGGCTTGTTTGGGAAAATACTAAGTAAGGTTTGTTGAGTCAGACGATATTGAACATTAGAAAACATATATTTCCAGATACCGAACTCCATTTCGGAAAGAAGCTTTGCATGGCTATATGAATGAGAGCGCATCAATCCATTATATGCTTTCTCTATAATATTTTTCGTTTTTGCGACTCGATAATCAGAATAAAATACTCCTTTAGGCAACACGAAATCCCGTAACCAATCATTCCCATATTGGCTTACAAATTGTTTATTGATTTTATTTCGCAATGAAACCTCAAAACAGCCAACGACTGCTAATAATTCTTGTGACAGCCGAATGTTATAACGATATAACGTCATAGCTTTCCGAGTGTCGTAATTGCAGGCTGCAAGGTATCTCTGCATCCTCTCGGGAGATATAGTATCTTCGAATTCGAAATATTTCATTTTTAGCGGTTAAAACTTTATTGCAAAGTTATAACAATTTAGATTAAGTGCAATATGTTTCGATATACAGCATCGCATTCAAACGTTCTTGTAGATAGGTTTTATCCAAATCCTTCTTCTTGCGGAAGTTTTCAGAGTGCGTCAGGTAAGGATCATGCCGCGCGTCAGCGGGGAATGCGGACGTGTAGTTCATGATCATATCGTAGTCGCGTATGACCTCCCCTTCGGGGCTGTACCGGCGGGAGATGTAGGTTGGGGTGCCGAATTCGTGGTAGAGCGACATATATATTTCGTCGGTTAAGGGGTACGTTATCGACACCCTCACCGGCGAACTCCGCCCCCTTTGACCCCTCCAACGCGCTAAGAAATATGGAAGGCCCGAAAATCAGCGATTTTCGGGCCTTCTTAGTGTTTCGGATTATTGTGGGGCGGTTTACTTCACCAGCACTTTGGCGGATTTGCCACCCTGGCGCTTGATGTAGAGTCCGGGGGTGAGGGCTTCGGCGTTGATGCGCACGCCGTTGAGGTTGAAGAATTCGGCCGGGGCGTCGCTTTCGTTGGCGTTGATGTTTTTGATGCCGCTCACGCTTGAAACTTTTACATCGCACGATTCAGCGTGGGGCACGCCGTAGCCATCGACAACGGTATAGGTGATGGTGGCGGTGCCTTCGCCCACTGCTACTACCACGCCATCGGCAACAGTGGCTACCTCGGGATTGGAGGTTGACCAGGTCTCCGACTTAACAGTCACGTCATCGTCCTTTGTCACTGTCGCGGTGAGTGTGGCGGTTTCGCCCTCCTCGATTGAGATGCTTGATTCGCTCAAAGTAATGTCGAGCGCACCCATCTCACGGAAGTCGGTGAAGTGGTCCCAGCCATCAGCTACGAAGTAACCCTTGAAAGAGCCTTTGGGTATATATACGACAGCTGTTTCGGGTACATTCTTGAACACATTATAGCCGCAAAGAGGGGGAGTCGTCGGCAGTGCGTAGATTGTTGTCAGGCCGGTGCAGCCGGAGAAAACATAATTCCAGATTCTAGTCACGGAATTGGGGATAGTCACCGAGGTCAGGCCGGAGCAACCTTCGAAAGCTTTGAATTGGATTTCAGTCACGGAGTTGGGGATAGTCACCGAGGTTAGGCCGGTGCAGCCTTGGAAAGCGTTATATCCGATTTCAGTCACGGAGTTGGGGATCGTCACCGAGGTCAGGCCGGAGCAACCTTCGAAAGCGTAAAACTCGATTTCTGTCACGGAGTTGGGGATATCAAAAGCACCTTCTTTCCCTGCGGGATAGCTTATGAGTTGAGTACGTTCGGAATTATATAAAATTCCATCAACTACCGTATAATTAGAGTTGCCATCCTCTACTACAATCTCTTGCAGAGATGTGCATTTTGGGAAAGGATTGTTCGCTATCTTAGTCACAGAGCTTGGGATAGTGACCGAGGTCAGGCCGGTGCAGCCTCCGAAAGCATTATATCTGATTTCAGTCACGGAGTTGGGGATCGTCACCGAGGTCAGGCCAGTGCAGTCGGCGAAAGCTGACCCTCCGATTTCAGTCACGGAGTTGGGGATCGTCACCGAGGTCAGGCCAGTGCAGTCGGCGAAAGCTAACCCTCCGATTTCAGTCACGGAGTTGGGGATGGTGACCGAGGCCAGGCCGGTGCAGCCGTAGAAAGCACCACTTCCGATTTCAGTCACGGAGTTGGGGATAGTCACCGAGGCCAGGCCGGTGCAGCCGGAGAAAGCATCACTTCCGATTTCAGTCACGGAGTTGGGGATAGTCACCGAGGCCAGGCCGGTGCAGCCGGAGAAAACATTACGTCCGATTTCAGTCACGGTATTGGGAATGGCGACTTTCTCAAGTTTGGTATAGGTGTCATGTTTCCACCAGTGGGTGTATACATCGTTGCCTTCGATATCGTAGCGTGAGAACAAGTATTCGCCTAAGATTGTGACCAAATAACGGGAACCTTTGTATGTGACATAAGAGGGGATGGTCAGCTCGGTCGCATCGCAGCCTTCTTCACCGGTATAATTAACGACGGTTACTTCGTGGTTGGCATCGGGATTGATGGCGTAGAGCCAGTCGCCATTCTGGAAACAGGGAATCCCGTTCGGATTTTGCGCGTAGGCGGTCACGTTGAGCGTGAGCAGCGCCGCGAAAAGAAGTAGAATTTTCTTCATTTCTTTTGATTTTGATTGGTTAATATTATGATTGTCGGTTTTTCTGTTTTTCGCGTTCAAGAAGGTCGGCATACCCCCTCAGAGGGGTATGGAACACGCATAGGAAGTTTTCGAGGTGGTTGGCATCGAGGAGCCGCAGGCCGCGATGAAAGTGCCGGATGTCGATTTTGCAGACTTCGCCTACCTTTTTCCCGGCTATGAGCCGCGCCTCGGTAAGGTCGATATACTTCCGGCGCTTCAGCTCCGATATGCGGGCCAGGGCTATGGCTCCCTCAAACGCGCCGGCGTGGAGGTAGACAAATGCCTGGGGTGCGATGCGCTTGCGGTAGTTCCAGCCCAGGCGCAGAATGGTGTCGTAGGTCGAGAGCTCGCCGATTCCCGTATGCCGGCGGATTTCCGGGGATAGAGTGTCGTATAATTCCTCAAAGTCGGCGTTGGCAAACCGCTCCCAATACCCCTCATCCTTGTCGTTGAGGAATTTGGCCAGGGCTTTGATGTTGTCGAGGTAGAGGCGGTATTGGTGGCCGTTGCGGTCAAGGCGTTCGGCGTCCTCGCAGGCGTTATGGCATCCCGACACATAGTCCTGCATCGACCATTTCATATCGAGGCACCGCTCCCAGTTGCGGCGTGTCTCGGCCTGGTAGCCGGCCACGAGCGCGCCTACGAAGTCAACCTCGCAGGGGCAGTGCCGGCGGCAAGCCTCGCGGTCGAAGTCGCGGCCTTGGTTAAAGTCGGGAGGACGGATGAAAGGCGGTTCGGTCATAGCGCTTTGCCGTTGCCGCCGTGGCTCACTCCGAAGGCTGGTTATGATAAATGGTTGGTTTATAAAAAAAGAAAGCGTGAGAGCCGTATCTGTTGCCCGCTCCCACAACTTGAGGCCTTCGCATTGCCCGGTAAAGTAGAACGAGCAACGGTTCGAGGCCTCACGCAAATATGCATCACGTCACGCCGGCGGTGTTCACACACCCTCCGACGCGGAGATAACATATCCACATAAGCCATCTACCGTTGCGACATCCCTGACTTTACCTTTGAAGTTTGCGAAGTTTCAAGTTGTCAAGATTGCGCGTCGATAAACGCTTTCCAATATTTAGCGACCCTCCCTCAACCCCTGCCGAGGCCTCGAAAGCGGTCCGCACCCGCAAAGTTAGCAATTTATTCCGACTCCACCGCGCCCCGCCCCAAAAATCCCCCAAAAACTTTTCCGCTCCCCCCGCCGCCCCCCGCCGCATCCTTTTCCGCATCCTTTTCCGCGCCCTTCTCCGCACCCTTCTCCGCACCCTCATCAGCGCCATGCCCCCACCCCCTTCATCCGAGCCATTCTCTGAGACTTCATCCGAGCATTAGGTCGGGAAATCCGCATCCGATTTCACAGAGCATCCCTTTGGTTGCGCTTCTGGTGTGCCTTCTCCTATTGATTCCAGATAGGAATATATATCACGGTTGAGGTGTGCAATCTAAAAATGACTTATGGAAATTGCGCTAATTGTTTTCCCTTTCCAATCGATTTGTGCCTCTTGGTCGTTAGTGATTACGAGGAGGTTGTCGCAGTGGAGTTCTTCGGCGGCTTCGACGAGAGCATCGAGTTCGCGCTTGCGGGTTTTCTCGGAGGTCATGTCGTAGCATACTTGGATCAGTTGCTCCACTTTTGTGCCGCGGCGGGTCACGAAATCAATTTCTTTGTCGTTGCGGGTGCGGTAGTAGAATAGTGTGTTGCCAGGTTCGTAGCCTCTGCGCAGGAGTTCCACGAACACTTGATTTTCCAACAGTCGTCCGAGGTTCTCGCTGAGATTGAATGCGGTGCTCTGCACAAATCCGTTATCCACCACATAGACTTTGCGCGGAGCCTTCTTCATCAGCTTCAGTTTGTTGTTGAAGCGCGGAAGATAGAAGAACAGGTAAG
>JAMPHO010000001.1:84852-99725 GCA_023663385.1 Alistipes timonensis
CACCTCCCGCCGCCCCCTCTCTTCCCTTCCTCTTCACTCCTTTCACTCTCTTCACTCCCCCTCCTCTCTCCCCGCCTTGTCGTTCCGTGCCGGGGGCAAAGCCCCCGGAGTTTCCCCCTCTGGTGCGCGAGGCGGAAGCCGAGCGAAGGCAGCGCAGCCCCTTCCCCCTCTCCTCCCGCCCCGCATGGCTTTTGTCCAAGTGCCGGCAGCTCGCTGCCGGGTGCCTCCTCCCCCCGCCGCCCCTCCCGTCTCCCCCCGCCGCCCCCGTCCCCTTCACTCTCCTCCTCTTCACCCTTCACACCCCCTCCCTTCCCTCGATTTTTCAACTATTTATCCCATACTCCGACCGATGAAGAAACATTTCATTTCAGTAGCTGTAATCTCAGCCATCGCCGCCTCCACCCTCTGCACCTCCTGCATCGGCAGCTTCGCGCTCACCAACAAGCTCCTGAGCTGGAACAAGCAAGTCAGCAACAAATTCGTCAACGAACTCGTATTCTTCGCATTCTGGATCATCCCCGTCTACGAAGTCGCCGCCGTAGCCGACGTCCTCGTAATCAACTCCATAGAATTCTGGAGCGGCAGCAACCCCGTCGCCGTCGGCAAATCCGTGATCGACGGAAAGGATGGCCGCTACCTCGTTGAGTGCGACGGGAAAGGCTACACCATAACCCCCGAGGACGGAGGCACCGCCATCCGCCTCGACTTCGAGCAGGACGACCGTTCCTGGAACCTCACCGCCCCCGACGGCTCCACCCACAAGCTCATGACCTTCGTTGATGACACCCACGTCCTCCTCCCCGCCCCCGACGGCTCCGAGCGCCTCACCGAGCTCTCCGAATCCGGCCTGATGGCCTACCGCGCCACCGTCCAGTCCGCCCTCCTCGCCTCCCGCTAACCCCGCCTCCCGCTAACCCCGCCTCCCCCCTCCCCGATGGCCCCCCTCCCCCCTTCCCGAAGGCCCCTCCCCGATGGCCCCCGCCCTCCTTCACCCTTCACCCTTCACCCTTCACTCCTTAAAGCCCCGCCCTCTGGTGCGCGAGGCGGAAGCCGAGCGAAGAAAGCGAAGCCCCTTCCTTTCCTCTTAGCTCTTCCCTTCACTCTTCACCTTTCACTCTTCAACCCCCCTCCCCCGCCTTGCCGTTCCGTGCCGAGGGCAAAGCCCTCGGGCCCCCGAAGGCCCTTCCCCGCATGGCTTTTGTATGAGTGCCGGCAGCTTGCTGCCGGGTCCCTTCCCCCAATAAAAAAAGCGCCGCCCCCTCAAACCGGGAGCGGCGCTTATTTTTGCTGTCAAAGTTGCGTTATCGCAGCCGCGGCACCCCGCCGCCGCGTTATCTTCGCGTCAAAGAAAACATATAAAAACCTTTACTATGCGATACACAACAAATCCTATCCTGGATCATTTCCGTTCTATGGGTTACTACCTCACCGCCGCCGAGGGAATCGCGCGCTACGGCGTCGTAATGTCATCTGACGAGGACGAGGACGAGCGCGGATGCCGCCGGAACCGAAACCATCCGGCCCCCCTTGACAACGACAGCCTCGCCGGGAGCGCTGACAACGCCCCCGAGCCCGTCGGCGTCGGCGAGCCCCTCGTGGGCGATGCGCCCGTCGTAGGCGATGACGCGCCACTCACCCTTGGGGAGCTTGACGCTCCGGGCCTCGTCGCTCCCGTTGAAAGCGACGTAGATACGCTCGGCGGTGTCGCCGTTGGCGTGGTCAACGAGCTGGTAGGCGATGAGATTATCCCCCTTGACCTTCTCGAAACGCAGGTGCCGGGCCACATCCCCGGCGCTGGTCATGCGAAACGCGGGGTGGGCCTTGCGCAGGGCGATCAGCTCCCGGTAGTAGGCGAACTGGTCGGCGTTGGCGTGCTTCAGGCGCCAGTCGATAGCGTTGATGCTGTCGGGAGACTTGTAGGAGTTGTGCACCCCCTTCTTGTCGCGGAAAACCTCCTCCCCGGCGAACATAAATGGGGTGCCCTGCGACGTGAACACTATCGTCTGCGCCAGCCGCGCCGCCCGCTTGCGCTGCTCCTCGGTGGCGTCAGGGAGCGACTTGGCGAGCTTGTCGGTAAGCGTCAGGTCGTCGTGGCAGCTGACGTAGTTGATCACCATGGCCGGACTCGCGGCGTAGGGGGCCTTGGAGTTGTTCCCCTTCGAGTAGTCGACCTGCGGATGGGCCGTAGCCCCGACGATGCCTATTTTCACCGTCTCCTCGTTGCCTGGTTTCCCGGTGGCGAAACCGCGGTCGGCGGCGTCGGAGTAGTGCCCCTTCACCGCGTCGCGTATATCGTCGGAGAACACCGCGACACCGCTCATCTTGGCAACATTATCCTTCAGCGCGCGGCGTTCCGCGGGGAGCGGGGAGTCACCCGCGGTCCAACCCTCGCCATACACGAATATCGAGGGATTGATCTCCTTGAGCTCGCGGGCCACGCGGTTCATCGTCTCGGTATCGTGGATCGCCATCAGGTCGAAGCGGAAACCGTCTATATGGTACTCCTTGGCCCAGTATTTCACGGAGTTCACTATGAAGTCAGCCATCTGCGGGCGCTCCGAGGCGGTCTCGTTGCCGCACCCCGAGGCGTCGGAATAGCTCCCGTCGGCGCGGTGGCGGTAGTAATAGCCGGGAGCCGTCAGCGAGAAATTGCTGTCGTCGTTCTGGGCGGTATGGTTGTACACAACGTCCATCACCACTCCGATTCCCGCGTCGTGCAGCGCCTTCACCATCCGCTTCATCTCCCTGACGCGGGCCGAGGGGTCGTCGGGGTTGGTCGAGTAGGACCCTTCGGGCGCGTTGTAGTTCTGCGGGTCGTAGCCCCAGTTGTAGCCGTTCGATGGGAGCTGCGTCTCGTCAACGCTGTTGAAGTCATAGCTCGGGAGGATATGCACATGGGTGATGCCAAGCTCTTTGAGATGGTCGATACCGGTTTTGTCGCCGAGGGGGCTCACCGTCCCCTCCTCTGTGAGGGCGAGGAACTTACCCTTGTTCACGATGCCCGACGAGGGGTGCACCGAGAAATCCCTGTGGTGTGCCTCGTAGAGCACGGCGTCGGTTATCGACGAGAGCGCCGGACCTTTGTCCTCGCTCCATCCCTCGGGGTCCGTGGCGGCAAAATCTATCACCGCGCCGCGGCCGCCGTTTACCCCAACGGCCTTGGCCCACACGCCGGGGGTCTCGTCGAGCCATTTGCCATCGACGAGCACCTGGAAGGTATAATAGCGCCCCATCGGAGCCGGATTGACCTCGGCAGTCCACGTTCCGGCCTCGCCGCGCGCCATATCGATCTCGGCCAACGGAGCGCCGCCACGCGAACGCTCGTAGAGCCGCAGCTTCACGCTTTCGGCCTCCGGCGACCACAGGCGGAACCGCGCCGCGCCCTCCGGGCCGAATGTGAGCCCGAGGTCGTCGCCCGTGTAATGCGGGAAACTCGCGAACCGCGAGTCGGGGTTGTCAGTGGTCTCGGCTCCGCGGGCTGGCGCCGCGCCGCATAGGGCGGCGGTGGCAGCGATGGTGCCGGCGCAAAGGTCGATCATCAGTTTTCTCATTGTTTAAGGTTATTTTTTTGCGATGTAAGTAAGATATAACAATATTATATATACGGCGAAAAGCCCCGGTTTATTGTGCCGCCGGCATCCGCGTCCCCCTTTCGGCCACAACCCCCTGTCGGAAACCGCGCAGAACCCCTCGCAATGAGAAGTTTTTCGCCAAATATGCCGCTTATTCCGAAAAAAATAGCGAACTTTGCCAAATATTAGGACTTAAAGATTCTTAAAACCGGCTTCCTCCGGGTTGCCGGACCGCAGCGAAAGTAACAAATCGAAACTGATGCAATTTTCCGTAAACCAGATTGCCTCCATGTGCGGGGGCTCCGTTGAAGGTAACGGCGACATTATAATCGACTCGTTTGCCAAGATCGAAGAGGGGCGCCCCGGCGCCATCTCCTTCCTGGCGAACCCTAAATACACCCACCATATCTACGACACCGCCTCCTCCGCGGTGCTCGTAAGCCGCGACTTCTCCCCCGAAAAGCCGCTCTCGTGCGCGCTCATCCGCGTCGACGACCCCTACGCCACCGTGGCCTCGCTCATGCGCATGGCCTCCCAACTGCTTGAACCCAACCCCTCGGGGGTCGAGCATCCCTGCTTCATTGCCGAAGGGGTCGAAGTTCCCGCCGATGCCTACATCGGCGCCTTCGCCTATATCGGCAAAGGGGCGCGACTGGGAAAGGGGGTCAAGATTTTCCCCGGCGCCTACGTCGGCGACGGCGTGACCATCGGGGCCGGAAGCGTGGTCAAGCCCAACGCGTCGGTTTACCACGGGTGCGTCATCGGCGAGCGCTGCATCGTGCATTCCGGCGCCGTGATCGGTGCCGACGGCTTCGGCTTCGCGCCCACCGAGAACGGCTACGAGAAGATTCCGCAGCTCGGCAACGTCGTGCTTGAGGACGATGTCGAAATCGGAGCCAACACCACCATCGACCGCGCCATGATGGGCTCCACCCGCGTTGGGCGCGGCACAAAGCTCGACAACCTCATACAGGTGGCCCACAACTGCGTCATCGGAGAGCAGACGGTGATGGCCGCCCAGGTCGGCATCGCCGGCTCCACCCACATCGGCAGCCGCTGCCAGTTCGGCGGACAGGTTGGCATCGCCGGACACATCTCCGTGGGCGACAACGTGCAGCTCGGAGCGCAGTCGGGCGTGCCCAACAGCATCCCCTCCGACAAGCGCATGATGGGCTCCCCCGCCATCCCCGCCGGCAACTTCGCCCGCATGGTGGTGGCCCAGAAGAACCTCCCCGACATCATCAACCGCCTGCGGGCCCTCGAAGAGAAGCTCGCGAAGCTCGAAGCGGCCCGGTAACGGTCAGCAGCGATACTCTGAATCAAATCATTATCACACCATAGAATGAAACAACAGACACTCAACGGACAGTTTTCCGTCAAAGGCAAAGGTCTGCATACCGGCCTCGAAATCGAAGCCGAATTTCTTCCCGCTCCCGAAAACCACGGATATAAGTTCCAGCGCGTCGACCTCCCCGGCGAACCCGTGATCGACGCCCTGGCCGAAAACGTCACCGACACTTCCCGCGGCACCACCATCGCCCGCGGCGACCTCCGCGTGTCCACCATCGAGCACGCCCTGGCCGCCCTCTACGCCGCCGGCGTCGACAACGTGCTCATCAAGCTCAACGCTCCCGAAATGCCGATTCTCGACGGCTCGGCCCGCGAATACTGCGAGAAAATCGAGGCCGTGGGGCTCCTGGAGCAGACTGTCGATAAGAACTATTACGTCGTGAAGCACAAAATCGAGGTGCGCGACGCCGAGACCGGCGCCCACCTGACCGTGCTCCCCGACAGCGACTTCTCCATCGACGTGATGATTTCCTACGACTCCCCCGTGCTCTCCAACCAGTTCGCCCGCCTGGAGAATATGGCCGACTTCCGCAAGGACATCGCTTCGAGCCGCACCTTCGTGTTCGTCCGCGAAATCGAACCGCTCCTCAACGCCAACCTCATCAAGGGTGGTGACCTCGACAACGCCATCGTGATCTACGACCGCGAAATGACCCAGGAGCAGCTCGACCACATCTCCGACACCATGGGGTGCGAGCGCAAGAAAATCGCCGACTTCGGATACATCAACAACCGACCCCTCGAATTTGAGAACGAGCCCGCGCGCCACAAGCTGCTCGACGTCATGGGCGACATCGCCCTGATCGGCCGCCCCCTCAAGGGGCGCATCATCGCCTGCCGCCCCGGCCACAAGATCAACACCACCTTCGCCAAGCAGGTGCGCAAGGAAATCCAGCGCCAGGAACTCCAGGCCCCCGTCTACAACCCGGGCCTCGAACCGCTGATGGACATCAACGAAATCCGTCACCACCTCCCCCACCGCTACCCCTTCCTGCTGGTCGACAAAATCATCGACCGCGGCGACTCGTTCATCGTAGGCGTCAAGAACGTCACCGGCAACGAGCCTTTCTTCACCGGCCACTTCCCCCAGGAACCCGTCATGCCCGGCGTGCTGCTGGTCGAGGCCATGGCGCAGACCGGCGGCCTGCTGGTGCTCGGCACCGTCGAGGAACCCGAAAAATACTCGACCTACTTCATGAAAATCGACAACGTGAAGTTCCGCCAGAAAGTCGTGCCGGGCGACACCCTGATTTTCCACGTCTCCTTCATGACACCCCTTCGCCGCGGCTGCGCGATGATGAAGGGCGTGGCCTTCGTTGCCGACAAAGTAGTCTGCGAATGCGAGTTCATGGCGCAGATCATCAAAAACAAATAATCCCTCTCCACCCACAGAACGACTATGAAACAGCCATTCGCCTACATACACCCCGCTGCCAAGATCCACCCCTCGGTCGTGATCGACCCGTTCGTGACCATCGACCAGAACGTGGAAATCGGCGAGGGCACGCATATCAGCTCCAACTGCACCATCATGGAGGGCGCCCGCATCGGCAAGGGGTGCAAAATCTTCCCCGGAGCCGTGATTTCCGGCATCCCCCAGGACCTCAAGTTCAAAGGTGAGGAGACCGTGGCCATCATCGGCGACAACACCACCATCCGCGAATGCGTCACCGTGAACCGCGGCACCGCCTCCAAGGGGCACACCATCGTCGGCAACAACTGCCTGATTATGGCCTACTCCCACGTGGCCCACGACTGCCAGATTGGCAACAACGTGATTATGTCGAACGCCACCCAGGTGGCCGGCGAGGTGCAGATCGACGATTTCGCCGTTATCGGCGGCGGCTCGCTGATCCACCAGTTCTGCCACATCGGCTCGCACGTCATGCTCCAGGGCGGCTCGCGCGTCAACAAGGACATCCCCCCCTACGTCAAGGCCGGCCGCGACCCCATCGCCTACACCGGCGTGAACTCCATCGGTCTGCGCCGCCGCAACTTCACCAACGACCAGATTCGCGACATCCAGGAAATCTACCGCTACCTCTACCTGTCGCGCCTGAACGTTTCCGACGCCGTTGACCGCATCGAGGCCGAACTCCCCGCTTCGCGCGAACGCGACGAAATCATCGAGTTCATCCGCAACTCCAAGCGCGGCATCGTGCGCGGCTACGTCTGAACCGCTCACCCGCCGCACATTCCGACCCATACAAAGCCGGAGGGCATCCCGCCCTCCGGCTTTTTGTGTTTCCCATTTGTGTTTTTCACATAAAAATTCACAACTTTTTGCTTAAAAACTTGGCAGAATAAAAACAAAACGCTAATTTCGCATCACAATCTCCGACTTAAGATAATTCACTCCGACAATCATACTGATTACCGTAGCTCAAAATAGCCCGGCAAAGTTATAATATTCAATAGATACAATTAACTTCAACTTACAATCAATCGGAATTTGTTATGAAGCAGATTTACACAATCACTCTGGCGCTGGCCGCCTTCACCGCCGGACTCGGCGCGTCGGCCGCCACCGCCACCGCCAAAGTAACCAAATCGGACCGCGCCCTATTCGAGCTCACAGCCCCGGCCAAGGCCAAGGCTGAAAGCATCAGGCGCGTGGGCGCCGCCGCGGAACTCAAAGCCACAGCCGTGTCGCGAGCCGCCTCCACCCCGGCCAAGGCTCCAGCCGGAACCTGGGAGTCGATCGGCAAGGGCACCTACTGCGAGGACCTCCTGACCTTATTCTCTGATGTCGACGCCGGCCAGCAGTGGCAGGTCGATGTCGAGCAGTCGACCACCACCCCAGGATGGTACCGCCTCCTCCCCTACGCCTCCGGCCCCGTGGCCGAGATGCTGGGCCGCGCTGACACGCAGAACTACCTGTATATCAACGCCACCAACCCGCAGAAGGTATATGCCGAGGACTTCACCGCGTTCGGCGCCTTCCCCTTCAGCAACATGGTGCCGGAAAACGATTGGGATGATGCCGCCCAATACGGCACTCTGGCCGACAACGTAATCAGTTTCCCGACCCAGAGTTTCGCGATCGACTACAACGGGTGGACACTGACCACCCGCAACACCGGCCTCAAACTCTACCTCCCCGGGGCGGATGTCAAGGACTACTCATTCACAATCAAAGCACCCTTCTGCGCCGCCGACAACAAGGTCACCAACGACTTCGTGTGTGGCGCCGACATTGACCATGTCAAGGTGGTGCTTCTCGAAGGTGAATATGAATGCTCCAGCCAGAATGCCGCCATCGTGGCCTCTGAAGGGACCCGCTTCCCCGGCAACTACAGCGTGGCCATCGAAGTTGAAGGCCACGGGCTGCACACCCTGCTCGCCGTCGGGCTGGACGCCGAGGGCAACGTGGTAGCCGCCACTGAGAAATATTTCTTCGGCGTGGTTGACGACGACGACAACTGGACCGACATGGGCGACGCCCTCTTCACCGAAGGCATCTACGCCGTAGGCTACGACGACATCGCCTCCGAGACTTGCGCGGCCAAGGCGCAGCGCCACAAAACAATCGAAGGTTACTACCGCCTCGTCGACCCCTACACCGCGCACAGCGAGCTTGGTCAGGCCGTCTTCAGCCACTCCGACCACAAGCACTACATCTACATCAACGCCACCGATCCCCGGTATGTGGTTATCGAGAGCTCGCCGGTAGGCGTGCGGATCTACGGCGAAGGCGCCATCCACTCGCTCGCCGCGAAATACGCCGGAACCGACCTTGAGGCCGCCGCCAAGCAGGAAGGATTCTTCGGCACCTACGACGCCGCGACCCGCACCATCAGCATCCCCGACGACACAATATTCCTCGGCGAGAGCGAATACCAGAACGGCAAGTTCCTCCTCGGCAACGAAGGCACCAAGATCGTGCTCCCCGCCCCCGAGGAGGCCGGCATCCTTGGCATCGCCACCGACGCCCAGGCAGCTCCCGCAGAGTACTTCAATCTCCAGGGGCAGCGCGTAAGCAATCCTTCGGCAGGCGCGCTCCTGATTCGCAAGCAGGGTGGCAAAGTCGAGAAAACCGTCATCCGATAACCGACAACGCAGAAAACACTTCGACATAGAACATTACGACCGAAGCGGCGGGCAATCAAATGCCCGCCGCTTCGGTCGTTAAACGCCAATAGACAAACTCTTAAGCGCGCCTACCGGGCGAGGTTCGAGATTCCATTATAGAGACCCTTCCTTCAGAGGTCCTCCTCGATGGAGTAGGCGAGGAAGTCGATAAGGGGGCGCAGGAGGCGGTACTCCTCAGCGGCACGCTCGGGCCACGACGGGTCGGCGAAATAGTCGAGGCCGCACGGGCGGAAACGCCCGTACTCCTTCAGGCGGAGCAGCTCGGCCTGGGGATGGTCGCGGTCGTACCCCTTAGGAATGGTTTTAAGGCGCGCCCCGTACCAACCGGGGTAGAGCCTGTTCAGTTCCGGGTCGGCGACAATCTCCTCAAACTCCTCAATGTTGTCCACAATGGCCTTGCGAAGCTTCTTCAGCACCGCGCTGTCGGGGCACCACACCCCGCCGTAGAGTCCACCCTCGACCTCGCCGGGAGCGTAGTCGGGGCCCATATGAAGGTACAGCCCCGGCATATGGGCCGCACCGGAATGCCTTCCGTAGGGGCCGAAAGAAGCCGAAAAATAATCCTTGAAGGGTGATTTGTCCTGCGAGAACCTCGTATCGCGATATATGCGGTAGGCCGCCTCCTTGGCCGTGGCCGGACGCAACACCGGCCACCACTCGCGTATCGCGGCCATAAGGCGGTCGACATCGGCGAGCCATAGCGCCCTGAGTTCGTCATACTCGGCGCGGTTAGCCTTGAACCAGTCGCGGTCCTGCCGCGCTCCAAGCTCGGCGAGGAATTCATAAAGCCGCGGAACGTAGTTGGTATTTTTCATCATAATCAAATTGGAAGCGCTTCAATTACAGAAGCTCATCAGTCTTAGTTAAAACGCACAGGCACAAAAAAAATTATCCGTCATCCCGACGAATAATCTTCTTACCTTAAATCTAATACCATGAAAAACTGATGCAAAGGTATGAATTATATGTTTTACAACATAGTTTTAGGCCGAAAAACTTCTTTGATTTCACATATTTTAATATTTAGCATAATTTAACTCGGCAAAATTAACACCCGATAACAATTCCCGAGCCGGGGTTGCGGGGGAGCGACTTTTTTTGTAATTTTGTGGTGTATATGAGATATTGAAAAAGCGATTCGACAAAACGCCGATGCGTCGGGAAACGACGATGCCGCAGCGTTTAGAAAAGATGCTGAAACGATGAGAAAAGACACAGGAACGATAAGAAAATACGCACATGCCATACTGCTGGCGGCCGCCGTTACCGCGGTTCCGGCCTCCACAGCGCAAAACACGACGAACACTTACGGGCACACCTCCCTTGATGAAGAGGAGATTCCGAGGGCCTGGATCGGGGTAACCGTAGGCTACCACGGGTCGCACCTGAGGTATTCCGACCTCGACCGCGGACTGTACCCCGACAACAAATGGCTTGGGTCGGGACTCTTCTCAGTGTTTTTCGAATATGACTTCCTCGACGAGCACCAGCTGGCCGTGCGGCCCGAAATAACTTTCCTCAACCGCGGGGGAACGCTCTCGAACAGCCGCTCCGGCCTGACATTCGACAAGGGTGACGGCGTGGCCGCGCCCGTGGGAGAGATACGCTACAAACTGTTCAGCCACTTCATCGACATCAGGGTGCCCGTGGCCTACCAGTTCCTCGGGCGGGAATCGAAATTCCGCCCCTACGTCTACGCCGCCCCGATAGTAGGTTTTTCGACCGGGGGGCACGCGTCGCTCCGCGCGTATGACGCGTCGGGCGAGTACGGAGCCTACAAGGTGAACCTCAACACCGCCAATATGAAGCGCGCCGAGCTCGGGCTGGGACTCGGCTTCGGCGCCAAGTGCCTTTTCTCGATAGGTGGACGCCCCTTTTTCGCCGGGCTTGAGGCTGGATATGAGTTCGGACTCACCGACACTTTCGGAGCGAAGGAGAAGAACGGCGAGGCATACATCGTGAACGACCCCGAGAATCCCGCGTCGGGCAAGCGCGCCAAAGGGTGGCGCCACCTCGACGGCCTCGAAATCAAGGCCACGATAGGGATGTCGCTCGGCGCCTTCTCGAAAAAGAGAGCGGAGGTCGTGCCCGTGGTGGTAACCCCGCTTCCCGAACCGCAGCCTGAGCCGGAGCCCGAACCCGCGCCGGAACCCGTCAGGGAGCCGGAACCCACGCCAGTGGTCGATACCCGCGAGGAACTTCCCGCCCCGGCCCGCGAGCACGGATGCTACACGCTCGACGAAATAATATCGATGATGGCCCGCGGCGAACGCGTCGAGGGAAAAACCATCTGCTCGATTTCCGACATCAACTTCGCGTTCGGCAAGAGCGAGATCAATCCCGCGTCTTTCGCCTACCTCGACAAACTCGCCCGCTTCATAGCGCGCACCAACACCCGGGTGGAGGTAAAGGGGCACACCGACAACATCGGCTCCGCCGAGGTTAACAACCGACTGTCGGAGGACCGCGCCCAGGCGGTTGTCACCTACCTCGTGGGCCGCGGGGTAAGCCCGGCCAAGCTCACCTACTCCTACTACGGCATGAGCCTCCCCATCACCACCAACGAAACACCCGAAGGGCGCGAGCTCAACCGCCGCGTCGAGTTCGAGATCCTTAACTATTGAACCATATGAACGGAATTAAGATACTGGCGATGGCCGCCGCGATCGGATGCGGAGCCACCCTGACCTCCTGCCTGGAGGACGATGTAAACACCATACTTATCGACCCCGACGACCCCGCCCAGAGCGGAGGGCTCCGCCCCGGGGGTGGCGATGACGACGGCACCGGCAAGCCCGGCACCGGGAAACCCGTGAGCTACGACCTGCGTTTCTTCATGGCGGAACTGAGGAACCGCGCCACCGGGGAATGGCCGCGCCTGCTTGGCACCGGGAACTCCCACCGCAACGCGTGGGTGGAAATCGACGGTAAGGACGCGCTGGTCGAGTTCGTAAACCCCGGCGACGCGGGAGCCGCCACGTTGAAGGCCGACATAGCCCTGCTGGTCGACAACTCAGAGTCGATGGAGGAGGAGAACGACGCCATAGCCGACGGCTTAGCCGCCTGGACCAGGAAACTCGCCGACGGAGGAGTCGACGCACGCTACGCCGTGGTGGGCCACTCCGAGGAGGGAACCATCAACGGCGCCACCGACTTCTCGACCGCCGAGAATCTTGAGATATTCTTCAACTACAAACACGGCTCGGACCGCACCTCGCATTTCGGGGGCACGGGGAGCGACCGCCTCGAAGAGGCAGCAACCCGCTATCCACGGCTCAATACCGAGTGCTGTATGCTGGCCCTGCGGTTCGCCGACGAGCACCTGAGCTTCCGCGAGGGGGCCGAACGCGTCTACATCAACTTCACCGACGAGCCCAACCAGCCTTACGGCAACCACGAATACTCGATCGACTGGCTCACCGACCACTGGCACTCGACCATGGGTGAGGTACACACCGTATACTCCGCCCCCGAGCCCTCGCCGAGCGAGTACACCCCCCTCTACAACGAGCCCGCAAGGAGCCTCTCGGACCGCACCGGAGGCACGCTCACCTACACCGACGAGCGCTTCTCGAACGTCAGCCTTGCCGACCTGGAGTTCTGCGAGTCGCTGATCCACGGCTACATAGCCCGGCTGAAGAACGTGGCGCCGTACATCGACGGCAAACGTCACAGAGTGGTGATACGCGTAAACGATGCCGACGGCCGGGCGCATAGCAAGGCCATGGGCGTCATATTCAAGGTACAATGACGGTATCCCTTATAATACTCAGCGCGTTGCTGATAGTGGGGGGCGTGCTCTACGCCTTCCATCGACGCGACCTCAAGCGCGGCACCGCCCAGGCCCCAACCCTCGGGCAGGTACAGGACCCGCCCCTGCCGACCGACCCCGCCGACGAGGAGGTTTGTTGCGGAATGCACATCACCTGCGAGCGCGACTCGCTGCTCGCGGGGGTGAGCGAGCGTGCCGAGTATTTCGACGATGAAGAGCTCGACGCCTTCGCCGGGCGCGACCCTGAAAGCTACACCCCGGAAGAGACCGAGCAGTTCCGCGAGGTGCTCCTGACCCTGTTGCCCGACGACATAGCACCCTGGGCGCGGAGTATCCAGCTCCGCGACATCACCCTGCCGCCCGATGTGCGGGAGGAGCTTCTGATGATCGTGTCGGAGGAACGCGCCAAAAGAGAATCGCACGATAAATAAACCGGGATGCTTGAGTTTCTGACATACAGCTTTTTCCAAAACGCGGTAATCGGGGTTGCCATAATCTCGATCGCGGCGGCAATGATCGGCACCTACATAATGGCTCGCCGGCTGGTAGCGATTTCCGGGGGTATCACCCACGCCTGCTTCGGGGGTCTCGGCTTAGGTTACTATCTCGGCATCAGCCCGATAGCCACGGCGGCGATATTCGCCATAGGGTCGGCGCTCGGGGTCGAATGGCTGTCGGAGCGGCATAAAGTGCGCGAGGACTCCGCGATAGCCGTGGTATGGTCGGTAGGCATGGCCGTCGGCGTGCTATTAGTGTTCATGACCCCCGGCTTCGTGCCCGAGCTCAACAGCTTCCTCTTCGGCAACATACTGACCATCAACCGGGGCGACCTGATAGCGTTCGCACTCTACACCATAGCGCTCGGCGCGCTGTTCGCCTGGAAGTTCCGCGAAATAGTAGCGTGCGCCTTCGACGCCGACTTCGCGAGAGTGAGCGGACTGCCGGTGAAGCGCGTGAATATGGCAATGACGGTGATGGTAGCGCTGTGCATCGTACTGACTATAAGGCTCGTGGGCATAATGCTGCTGATGTCGATGATTTCGCTGCCGCAGATGACCGCCGAGATATTCGTGAAGCGGTTCAAGGGTATAATGATTTTATCGGCCATCATATCGCTGGCGTGCGGCCTCGTAGGGCTGGCGTTGGCGACTCAGATCGACGCGCCCTGTTCGGCGCTGATCGTGGCCGTGATGTGCGGCGCGTATTTCGTCTGCCGCGCGGCAAGAGGGATAGTCCGCAAAAAAGCCAAAGGAGGTGTGGCATGAAACACCGCAAGGGGATGGCGCTGCTGCTTACGGCGCTGCTATTGGCCGGAGGCGCGTTCGCGGGGCTGTTTCTCTACGGGAGGTACTTCGGCAAGGCGCCCCACCCCTCGGAGAAGCTATACCCGGTGAGGGGTGTGGACCTCTCGGCCCACAACGGCGCGGTTGACTTCGACGTGCTCGGCGGACAGGGGATAGCGTTCGCCTACCTGAAAGCCACGGAGGGTACCGATTTCATAGACCGCTACTTCATAGACAACGCGCGGCGCGCGCTGCGGAGCGGGCTCCCGTGCGGGGCCTACCACTTTTTCCGCTTCGACACCGACGGGGAACTACAGGCGCTGAATTTCAACGACGCGCTGCGCGGGAGGGATTTCGCGCTCCCCCCGGCGATTGACATCGAGGAGTGGGGTAACCCCGACGGCCACGCGACGGCCAGCATAGTGGAGCGGCTGCGCAGGATGATTCAGACGCTCGAACGGTTGGGGCACTCCCCTATCCTCTACACCAACAAGGATGGTTACTACCGCTTCGTGAGGGGGAACTTCGACAACTACCCGCTATGGATATGCTCTTTCACCGACCCGCCGCTCGAAGGGGCGAGGTCGAGCTGGGTGTTCTGGCAGTACAGCCACCGCGGACGGCTGGAAGGGGTCGAGGGAACGGTCGACCTCGATGTTTTCGCGGGGAGCGAGGAGGAGTTCGAGCGGTTTTTAGTCGCGAAATAAGGGATCCGAGGGCTTTGCCCTCGGCACGGAACGACAAGGCGGGGAAGGGGCTGCGCTTTCTTCGCTCGGCTTCCGCCTCGCGCACCAGAGGAAGGGC
>JAMPHO010000001.1:99825-108829 GCA_023663385.1 Alistipes timonensis
GCTCCCGAAGCCTACGCCCGCGTGGCCGAGCGCCACACCGGCGCCGGACTCACCCCCGGGGAGATCGCCGCCGCCGGGCTCCCCCTCCCCGCCGATAGAACCTACATGCCCGATACCCTGCTGGAGCGCCTCGTGTGCTACGCCGACAAATACTACTCCAAGTCGGGCGACATGACCGAGAAACCCCTCGACCGCGTGCGCGCCAGCATAGCCAAATTCGGCCCCGCCTCCGCCTCCCGCTTCGAAACCCTCCACCGCGAATTCTCCTAAGCCCCCATTTCAACAGGAAATATTAACCGGAAAGATTTGTTAAAAGATTTATAACAAACTTTTACGCTGCTTTTTATGTTCTAAGTTTGTAGATTGCAAAATTATCACTATCTTTGCGATACTAAACGGGGTCAGGTTTCCCCCTCAATAAAGAAATACTTCGAGTGCGAAAGCAACGATTTTAGGCATCTGCTGGCGCAGATGGGAAAGAGCAGCCGAAAGGCCGCTCTTTTTTTAATGTGGTATGACCTTAAATCCCAGTAATGCTCCGTTGGAGGCATATATGCTCGGTTTGATAATATCAAAAGCCGGATGCGAAAATGCTTAGGAAAATCGGCGGAGAATTGGCGTAATTGGGGGATTTTAACTAATTTCGCGGTTGCAAAACGTGCCGCGAAACATATCGCTAAACGTAGCGCGAAACATATCGTGGAACTTCTTGCGAAACATAGCACAAGAACATCTCGTGAACAACTCGCGGAACGTATAGCAAAACGTATAAACAAAACTGATAAGCTCGACCTATCCATGGAAAGGAAAGTAAGAGTGCGCTTCGCCCCGTCGCCGACGGGCCCCCTGCATATCGGCGGGGTGCGCACAGCCCTATATAACTACCTCTTCGCCCGCCAGATGGGGGGTGATATGATTCTCCGCATCGAGGACACCGACTCGAACCGTTTCGTGCCCGGCGCCGAAGACTATATCAACGAGTCGCTGAAATGGCTCGGCATCGGCATCGACGAGGGAGTGCGCGAAGGGGGCGCCTACGGCCCTTACAAGCAGAGCGAGCGCCGCGACATTTACCGCGCCCACGTCAAGCAGCTGCTCGACGCCGGGAAGGCCTACATCGCGTTCGACACCCCCGAGGAGCTGGAGAAGGCCCGCGCCTCGAAAGCCAACTTCCAGTATGACGCGTCGACCCGCCTGGGCATGCGCAACTCGCTGAGCCTCCCCGCCGAAGAGGTGAACCGCCTGATCGAGGCCGGGGAGCAGTATGTGGTGCGCTTCCTCATCGAGCCGGGCCGCGACGTAGAGGTCAACGACCTGGTGCGCGGCAAGGTGACAATCAACTCGTCGATCCTCGACGACAAGGTGCTGTACAAGAGCGTCGACGACCTCCCCACCTATCACCTGGCCAACATCGTCGACGACCACCTCATGGAGGTCAGCCACGTTATCCGCGGCGAGGAGTGGCTCCCCTCGGCCCCGCTGCACGTCCTCCTCTACGAGGCGTTCGGCTGGACCGACACGATGCCGAGCTTCGTGCACCTGCCCCTGCTCCTGAAGCCCGACGGCAAAGGGAAACTCTCCAAGCGCGACGGCGACCGCCTCGGTTTCCCCGTGTTCCCCCTGGAATGGCACGACCCCAAGAGCGGCGACATCTCCTCGGGCTACCGCGAGTCGGGCTACCTGCCCCAGGCCGTGATCAACTTCCTGGCCCTGCTCGGATGGAACCCCGGCGACGACACCGAAATCATGTCGATGGACGAGCTGATCAAGCGCTTCTCGTTTGACCACTGCTCGAAGGCCGGCGCCAAGTTCGCCTTCGAGAAGTGCAAGTGGTTCAACCACGAGTACATCATGGCCAAGTCGGGCGCCGAGCTCACCGAGCTGTTCAAACCCATAATGCTTGCCCACGGCGTGAACCCCGCCGACTTCACCGACGAATATATCGCCGCCGCCCTCGAAATGGTGAAAGGCCGCGTGAACCTCCTGCCCGAGCTCTGGGACCAGGCCCGCTTCTTCTTCACCGCCCCCGAGGAGTACGCCGAGAAGGATATCCGCAAGCGTTGGAAGGCTGAGACCCCCGAGCTGATGGAGAAACTTATAGAGATTCTGCAGAATCTGCCGTCGATGGCCTCGAAAGAGGCCGAGGAGGTGGTGCTCGGCTGGATTACCGACAACGGCTATCATATGGGCAACGTGATGAACGCGTTCCGCCTGGCCGTGGTAGGCGAGTGCAAAGGGCCGCATATGTTTGACATCGCCGAACTGATGGGCCGCGAGGCCACCATAGCCCGCCTCCGTGCCGCGATCGAGCGGATACCCCGACCGACCGAATGACCCAGCCTTAGAACAAGCAGGACACACACCTCTAATACCCCAGCAGTGAACATCCTCTACAACACCGGAATACGCCTCTACGCCCTCGCCGCCCAGGCAGTGTCGCTTCGCAGCCCCAAAGTGCGCAAAATGCTCCGCGGGCAGCACCGCACCAACGACATACTGCGGCGCCGGCTAGGGCTGAAGCCGGGTTGCATATGGTTCCACGCCTCGTCGCTCGGCGAGTTCGAGCAGGGGCGCCCGATGATCGAGCGCCTCCGCCGCGAGCACCCCGAGAAGCCGATCCTGCTGTCGTTCTTTTCCCCCTCGGGCTTCGAGGTGAGGAAGAACTACCCGTTTGTCGACGCCGTAGTCTACCTGCCGTTCGACACCCCCCACCGCGTGAAGCACTTCCTCGACCTCGCGCGCCCGTCGATGGCGATTTTCATCAAGTACGAGTTCTGGGGCAACTACCTTGGCGAGCTGCGCCGCAGGGGGATTCCCACCTACATCATATCGGCCATATTCCGCCCCGGTCAGCGCTTTTTCCGCTCCGTGGGTGGCATGTTCCGCAAAATGCTCGGGTGCTTTGACCACCTGTATGTTCAGGACGAGCGCTCGCGCCGCCTGCTAAAAGTGATCGGCGTCGAGAACGTAACCGTGGCGGGCGACACCCGCTTCGACCGCGTGACCGACGTGATGCGTTCGAGCGTCGAGATAGCCGGATTCCCCGGCTTCGGCTCGGGCCACAAGCTGCGCTTCATAGCCGGGTCGTCGTGGGAGGCCGACGAGGAGATTTACGCGCCCTGGCTGAACGCCCACACCGACACCGCCTTCATCATCGCCCCCCACGAGTTCAACGAGACCCGCCTGGAGGCCCTGCGCAACCGATTCCCCGCCGGGAGCGTTCTGCTCCTTTCGGAGTGGATCAGACTCCACAAGGCGCACCCCGACGGCAACTTCCCCCCGTTCGTCAAAAACGTGCGCGGCATAATCGTCGACTCCTTCGGGAAACTCTCGACCCTCTACCGCTTCGCCGACGTGGCCTACATAGGCGGGGGGTTCGGCGCCGGCATCCACAACCTAAACGAGGCCGCGGTTTACAACATGCCGGTGATTTTCGGCCCCGAACACTCGAAGTTCAAGGAGGCCTCCGACTTGATCGAATGCGGCGGAGGGTTCTCCATCGGCTCGGCCACGGAGTTCAACAACACGATGGCCGCGCTGACCGATTCGCCCCTTACACTTCGTCACGCCGGAGAGGCCGCGGGTAAATATATTAAAGAGAATATCGGCGCCACGGATAAGATTTATTCCGACTTATTCGGCAATAAAACGAATATTTAATTGCGTTTCACGGATAATTATTGCGCATAAACAGTTTTATTTGAATTTTTCTGCGATTTTATTAGGTTTTTACAAATTATATTTTTAATTTCGCAAAAACCAGTTATCCACAGCCCCGGCTCTCCACGGGGGAATTACCTAACAGCCGCCCGGCGGCATATCAATCGCAGGCCGATGAAAAACAGAAACACCCGCTTAGCCGAGATTATCGACGTAATCTCCCACCAGGTAATAAGCTCGCAGGAAGAGCTGTCGAAGCAGCTCGCCATCCGGGGGCACATAGTGACCCAGGCCACCCTGTCGCGCGACCTCAAGAACATCAAGGCGACCAAGATCGCGACCGACAAAGGGCTCTACCGCTATATCGTAGGGGAAGGGAGCTCGCTCCAGCGCGGCGCGCGGCGCGGGCGCCAGTACGGGGCCGGCGCGGCCCATCCGCAGCACAGTTCGGTAGTGAGCGCCAGCATCACCGGGAACCTCGTCGTGGTGAAGACCCGCAACGGCTACGCCAGCGGCCTGGCCTACGACATCGACACCATCGACTCACCCCTCATCGCGGGCACCATCTCCGGGGCCGACACCGTGTTCGCCGCCCTGGCCGAAGGGGCGCCGCGAGCCGACGTCATAGAGCTTTTCCGCTCGATACTTCCGCCGCACACGCACCACAACCTCAAATAGTTACGGCCAACCAATATCCGCTCGTGCCGCCGCCGGCCCGAACGCCTTCACAGCCCGCTAAGAATTAATTCACGCGGGGTGCGGAAGCGGGCCGCGGCGGGGCGCTTTTTAGCCGTTGGCGAGTTGCCTGTTCCAAGTTTTTTTCGTACCTTTGTTGTAACTTTTAGAACGACAAAAACAGCTTACAACACATAGTATGTCAAACGATTTATTTGACTTAGACGAAAAAGAACAGAAGCAGGAAGAATACAGCGCCAGCAACATCCAGGTGCTGGAAGGACTTGAGGCCGTGCGCAAGCGCCCGGCCATGTATATCGGCGACATCAGCGCCAAGGGTCTGCACCACCTGGTGTACGAGGTGGTCGACAACTCGATCGACGAGGCCCTGGCCGGATTCTGCACCCACATCGAGGTAACCATCAACGAGGACAACTCGATAACCGTTGTCGACAACGGCCGCGGCATCCCCGTCGATATGCACGAGAAAGAGCACAAGAGCGCCCTCGAAGTGGTGCTGACGGTGCTCCACGCCGGCGGCAAGTTTGACAAAGGCTCCTACAAGGTGTCGGGCGGCCTGCACGGCGTGGGCGTCAGCTGCGTCAACGCCCTCTCGACCTACCTCCGCGCCGAAGTGCGCCGCGGCGGCAAGGTTTACATGCAGGAATACTCCTGCGGCAAGCCGACCTCCGAGCTCAAAGTGATCGGCGAAAGCGACGACCACGGCACCTCGATCACCTTCCTGCCCGACTCGTCGATTTTCACCGTAAGCATCTACGACTACGACGTGCTGGCCAACCGCCTGCGCGACCTCGCGTTCCTCAACGCCGGCATATCGCTCACCCTCACCGACCTGCGCCAGCGCGACAGCGAGGGTAACGCCCGCCGCGAGGTGTTCTACTCGGCCAACGGCCTGGAGGAGTTCGTGCAGTACATCGACTCCAACAAGGAGCCGCTAATCCAGCATGTGATCCACCTGACCACCGAGCGCCAGGGTATCCCCGTGGAAGTGGCCCTGACGTACAACACCTCGTTCAACGAGAACGTATACTCCTTCGTAAACAACATCAACACCATCGAGGGTGGCACGCACCTCAGCGGATTCCGCCGCGGCCTGACCACCACCCTGAAGAAATACGCCGACGACAACAAGCTCCTTGAGAAGAGCAAAGTCGAGATAGCAGGCGACGACTTCCGCGAGGGCCTGACCGCCGTGATTTCCGTGAAGGTCATGGAGCCCCAGTTCGAGGGTCAGACCAAGACGAAGCTCGGCAACTCCGAGGTTGCCGGAGCGGTGAGCGCCGCCGTGAGCGATGCCCTGCGCAACTACCTCGAAGAGCACCCCAAGGAAGCCAAAACCATCGTTGAGAAAGTGGTACTCGCCGCCCAGGCGCGCCAGGCCGCTTACAACGCCCGCGTGAAGATACAGCGAAAGTCGCCCCTCAGCGGCGGCGGCCTCCCCGGCAAGCTCGCCGACTGCTCCAGCCGCACGGCCGAGGAGTGCGAGATTTTCCTGGTCGAGGGTGACTCCGCGGGCGGTACAGCCAAGAGCGGCCGCGACCGCCGTTTCCAGGCCATCCTCCCCCTGCGAGGCAAGGTGCTCAACGTCGAGAAAGCCATGGACCACAAGGTGTTCGAGTCGGAGCAGATTACCAACATCTTCCGCGCCCTGCGCGTGACCATCGGCACCGAGAACGACCCCAAGGAGGCCAACCTCGCCAAGCTGGCCTACCACAAGGTGATTATCATGACCGATGCCGACGTCGATGGCTCGCACATCGCGACACTGCTGATGACCCTCTTCTTCCGCCGCATGCGCCCCATCATCGAGCAGGGGTACCTCTACCTGGCCACCCCGCCCCTCTACAAGTGCGTGCGCGGCAAGGTCGAGGAGTACTGCTGGACCGAGCAGCAGCGCCAGGCCTTCATCGACAAATACGGGCCGCAGACCCGCGTGCAGCGCTACAAGGGTCTCGGTGAGATGAGCGCCGAGGAGCTCCGCGACACCACCATGTCGCCTGAAGGACGCATGCTCAAGCAGGTGCAGATTTCCGACGCCGCCGCCGCCGACCGCATCTTCTCGATGCTCATGGGCGAGGACGTGGCACCCCGCCGCGAGTTCATCGAAGCCAACGCCAACTACGCCAATATCGACGCGTAAACCGCGCCATTGATTGTGACGCTTAACATTTCAAGGTGTTAAGCGTTACAATATATATAACGATTACACGATATATCTCGATTAATCCCGGCTTATCCCGGTTAATCCCGGTTACTCGATTTATATAACGACCATCCGGGCCGTCGGTCCCACAAGCCGCCGAACCCACATTATAACCCCAACAGCATTATGGCCAAACCGAAACAAGCCGTATTGAAGCTGCGCGACGCCGTCGGGCAGTTCATCGCAGAGCAGAAAAACAATTCATTCAACTATAAACAAGTATCCGCCGCCGTAGGAGCCAAGGCACCCGCGGCGCAGAAGCAGGTGGCTATGATGCTGGCCGAGATGGCGTTTGACGGCATTCTGATCGAGAACGCCCCGGGGTCGTACCGCTCGCCCCAGCGCACCAACGTGGCCACCGGCACCTTCGTGCGCCGCTCCAACGGCAAGAACAGCGTCATCACCGACGACGACAACGAGACCATCTTCGTGGCCGAGCGCAACGCCCGCCACGCCCTCAACGGCGACCGCGTGAAGGTTACCGTGGCCGCCGCCCGCAAGGGGGCCGAGGCCGAAGCCGAGGTAATCGAAATCATCGAGCGCAAGGAGCAGAACCTCATAGGCACCCTCCAGGTCGACAAGGCCGTGACCTTCCTTAAAACCGACTCGAAGTTCTTAGGCTTCGACATATTCATACCCCGCGACAAAATCAAGGGGGGCAAGGACGGCGACAAGGCCGTGGTGCGCATCACCGACTGGCCCGACGAGGCCAAGAACCCCCGCGGCGAGGTAGTCGACATCCTGGGGAAGGCCGGCGAGAACAACGCTGAGATTCACGCCATCCTCGCCGAGTTCGGCCTCCCCTACCGCTACCCGCAGGCCGTGGAGAAAGCCGCCGACAAAATCGACGCCGGAATAACCAAGGAGGAGATTTCGCGCCGCGAGGATTTCCGCAAGGTGACCACCTTCACCATCGACCCCAAGGACGCCAAGGACTTTGACGACGCCCTCTCGATACGCCGCCTCGGCAACGGCAACTGGGAGGTAGGCGTACACATCGCCGACGTGACCCACTACGTCACCCCGAACTCCATAATCGACTGCGAGGCCCAGAAGCGCGCGACGTCGGTATACCTCGTTGACCGCGTGGTTCCGATGCTTCCCGAGCACCTCTGCAACGGCATATGCTCGCTGCGCCCCAACGAGGAGAAGCTCGCCTTCTCGGTAATCTTCGAGCTCGACCAGCAGGCCAACGTGCTGAATTCTCGCATAGCCCGCACGGTGATCGAGAGCGACCGCCGCTTCGCCTACGAGGACGCGCAGGAGGTAATCGAAACCGGGGAGGGGGACCTGAAGGAGGAAATCCTCACCCTCGACCACCTCGCCAAGGAGCTCCGCGCCCGCCGCTTCGAGAACGGCTCGGTGGACTTCGACCGAGAGGAGGTGCGATTCGACATCGACGAGACGGGGCACCCCGTCGGCGTGTACTTCAAAGTATCGAAGGACGCCAACAAGCTCATCGAGGAGTTCATGCTGCTGGCCAACAGGACAGTGGCAACCGCCATCGGCAAGGTCGAAGGGCGCAAGAAAGCCAAAGCGTTCGTTTACCGCATACACGACCAGCCCGACCCCGAGCGCCTGGCCGACCTGGCGAAGCTCGCCGCCGCCTTCGGCTACCGCCTGAAGACCACCGGCACCCCCCGCGAGATCAACCGCTCGATCAACAAGATGCTCAAGGACGTCAAGGGGAAAGGTGAGGAAAACTACCTGTCGGTGCTCGCCATACGCTCCATGGCCAAAGCCATTTACACAACGGAGAACATCGGCCACTACGGCCTGGGCTTCGACTACTACACCCACTTCACATCGCCCATACGCCGCTACCCCGATATGATGGTGCACCGCCTGCTCGACCGCTATCTCAACGGCGGACGCAGCGTGAGCCTCGACAAACTCGAAGACGAGTGCAAGCACTCCTCGGAGATGGAGCAGCTTGCCGCCAACGCCGAGCGCGCCTCGATCAAATACAAACAGGTCGAATATATGGCCGACCATATATCCGAGGAGTACGAGGGTATGATTTCCGGCGTTACCGAATGGGGCATCTATGTGGAGCTGGACGAGAACAAGTGCGAGGGCCTGGTGCCGATGCGCGACATGGCCGACGACTACTATGACTTCGACGAGAAGAACTTCCTGATCCGCGGACGCCGCCGCGGCAACGTGTACCGCCTCGGCGACAAGGTGCGCGTGCGCGTGGCCAACGCCAACCTCGAACGCAAGCAGCTCGACTTCCTCCTCGTTGATTCCCGCGGCAACCGTCCGGGCGAGGACGACCTCGGCTTCACCAACCCCAAGACCCACGGCCCCCACGGCCCCAACCCCGCCAAAGCCGCCCGCGCCAAGGAAAAGGCCGAGCGCAAGGAGGAGCGCCGCATGACCCGCGGCGAAAAGGCCACCGCCGCGGCCCGCAAAGCCCGCAAGGCCAAGGCCGACAAGGGGGGC
>JAMPHO010000001.1:108929-182441 GCA_023663385.1 Alistipes timonensis
GGCCCGCTGCTCTTCAACTGCGGCGCGGTGGTGGCCCGCGGGCGCTGCCCGCTCATACGCCCCAAGCAGTACATACCCAACTACAACGAGTTCTACGAGAAGCGCATATGGAGCTCGGCCTACGGGATTCCCGAGGGGGAGATCAGCCTGCCGGGTCTCGACGGGACGACCCTCCTGAGCACCTCGGCCCTGGCCGACATCGCCGGGGTAAGGGTCGGCGCCGAAGTGTGCGAGGACCTCTGGGCCCCGGTGCCCCCGTCGTGCGCCCAGGCCCTCTCCGGCGCCGACGTCATAGCCAATCTCTCGGCCTCGAACGACCTGATAGGGAAGCGCGCCTACCTGCGCCGCCTCATTTCGCAGCAGAGCGCCCGCGGCATCTGCGCCTACGTCTACGCCTCGGCTGGCTTCGGCGAGTCGACCACCGACCTGGCGTTCGACGGCAAGGCTTTCATAGCCGAGAACGGCGACATCCTGGCCGAAACCGAGCGCTGGAGCAACGACCCGCAGATGATCGTGCGCGACATCGACATCGAGGCCCTGCGCCGCGACCGCATGCACCAGGGCACGTTCGGCGACTGCGCCCGGCGCCTCGCACCCGAGCCGGTGGCCATCGTTCCCGCCGTGCCGCCCGCTCCCCGCGCTGAAGAACACGGATGGAGCCTCCTCCGCGAAGTAGCGCCCCACCCCTTCGTGCCCGCCTCCGACTCCGAGATCGACAGCCGCTCGGCCGAAATAGTCGACATCCAGGCCACCGGCCTGGCCCAGCGCCTGAAAGCCACCCGCTGCCGCACACTCGTGGTCGGCATCTCGGGGGGCCTCGACTCCACGCTGGCCCTCCTGGTGGCCGCAAGGGCCTTTGACCGGCTCGGCCTCGACCGCTCCGGCATAGTCGGGGTGACGATGCCCGGCTTCGGCACCACGGGGCGCACCCGCTCCAACGCGCTGGTGCTTATGGAGGCTCTCGGCGTCACATCCCGCGAAATCCCCATAGCCAAGGCCGTTGAGCAGCATTTCGCCGACATAAGCCACGACCCGGAGCGCCGCGACGTGACCTACGAGAACTCGCAGGCCCGCGAGCGCACCCAGATCCTCATGGACCTCGCCAACGAGCTCGGGGGGATGGTGCTCGGCACCGGCGACCTCTCGGAGCTCGCCCTCGGGTGGGCCACCTACAACGGCGACCATATGTCGATGTACGGGGTGAACTCCTCTATACCCAAGACGCTCGCCAGCCACCTGGTGCGCTGGTTCGCCGGGCACGCCGACACCGAGGAGATGCGCCGGGCGCTGCTCGACATTGTCGACACCCCGATTTCCCCCGAACTGCTCCCCGCCGACACCTCGGGCGACATCGCTCAGAAAACCGAGGACCTCGTAGGCCCCTACGAGCTCCACGACTTCTTCCTATATTATATGCTCCGCTACGGCTTCTCGCCCAAGCGCATCTTCCTGCTGGCGAGCGTGGCCTTCCCCGAGCGCCCGGCCAAGGAGATAGTCCACTGGCTGCGCACCTTCTGCCGCCGCTTCTTCAACCAGCAGTTCAAGCGATCCTGCCTCCCCGACGGCCCGAAAGTCGGGTCGGTATGTCTCTCGCCCCGAGGCGATTGGCGCATGCCCTCCGACGCGTCCTCCGCGCTGTGGCTCGCCGAGTGCGACGACATCGCCGCCTCGATAGCCGACAATTGAGAAACCGTTTCCCACTAAGCCCACACCCCCTCCCAAACGATTCAACCGACCGCTTTCGGCCAAAAATATGTTAAACAACATATAGGCCGAAGGCGGTCGGTCGGCATATTTTCCGTACCTTTGCCCCAATGTTGCGAAACAACTCCGTTGCACACAACGATTTAACCTAAATCTATTCACTTACAATTCTTTTATGAAAAGTTTCTTTACCCTTTCACTGTCGCTGCTCGCGGCTTCCGTAGCGGGTTCGGCTTTCGCTGAGAACCCCTTCGCGCCGACTGGCAACGAGACCGTTATCGGACAGACACAGGTACTCTATCATCCCACCAAAGACAAAATCGCCACTCTCGAAGCTGACAAGCTCGGCGCTCCCGCAGGTTGGAAGATGGAATACACCAACGCAGCCAAGACGCTTGACCAGGCTTCCTCAATCAAGATTGACGGCACGTCCTACCCCACCATCAAGATTTCCAACGGCCAGGAGTGCAAAATCACAAT
The DNA here is from genome assembly GCA_023663385.1 of Alistipes timonensis. Classification (GTDB taxonomy): domain Bacteria; phylum Bacteroidota; class Bacteroidia; order Bacteroidales; family Muribaculaceae; genus UBA7173. The sequence continues at coordinate 111,114 of JAMPHO010000001.1, forward strand.
GCCCGAAGGGTATGTGGCCAATGCCGTTACAATCTACTCCGTGACCAACGGCGTACAGGATCCCGCCAAGATTTGCTACTGGCAGAACATCGACGGCACCAAGTATGACGCTCCCGCTTCTGACCATCTTTCCAGCTATAAGGACTACAACAACCCCGACGTAAGCTACTTCAAGCTCTCAGGCGAAAACAACTTCTTCACCATTCAGAACAAGGGTCAGCAGCCCTGCGTGGTTCTCGTGGTTGACTACTCCGAGAAGAAAGCTGAACCCGTTGACCCCGGTTTCGGCGAAGCAGCCCTCGCCGCTCCCATCGCATGGCCCGCGAGCGGTGTGAAGATGCTCCCCGTCAACGGCTACTTCCAGCTCACCTACGAGGCTCCCGTGACCATCGCCGGAAAGGCTGACCTCAACGGCACCGCTCTCGACATGGAGGCCGGCAACGAGCAGGGCACCGTGGTTCGCATCCCCTACACCGGGCTGACCGCCGCCACCGAGTACACCCTCACCATCCCCGCCCGCACTATCGGCAACGCCGAGGGCGCCAACGAGGCTCTCACCTACACCTTCACCACCGAGCCCGTCAACACCCTCTTCTACTGTGACTTCAGCAACCTTCCCTACGGTTACTACGAGCTCTACGGCCTCCCCTTCATCACCGATAACGTGAACATCCTCGCCAAGGGCTCGACCAACAAGACCGCTACCGCCGGTGGCATGACCTTCTTCAGCGGAACCAGCGGCCGCGTGGTGGCTCTCAAGAACAACAACAATTCGACCGACCTCGAAGCCGACTACGGCCCCAACACCGAGGCTGATCTCGGCGCTTCCGACCGCTGCGTGCAGCTTATCGACGGCGGCAACGGCCTCTATGTTGAGTTCCCCGAAGTTGAAGGCCCCGCCGATGTGACATTCTACGTCGCCAACGCCAAAACCGCAGCCGGAACCATCGTGCTCACCGACGAAAACGGCGACACCAAGGCTCCCCTGACCACCTTCGAGCTCCCCGCCGCCAAGAAGATGTCGAAGTTCACCTACACTTACCCCTACAAGGGCACCGTGAAACTCCGCCTCTACAATATGAAGAACCAGATCAACATCAACGACGTGCTGATCGTGAAGGGTGAAGGCGAAGGCATCGACAAGCCCGTGATCGTCGACGAAGAGGCTCCCGTACTCGTTAAGTCCTGGCCCTCCGACGCCCCCTACGCTCCCGTTGAAGGCGCTATCGTGCTCGAATACAACGAACCCATCTTCGCATCCGCCAAAGCTACCGTGAACGGCGTTGAAACCGACATCGTTGTCGACGGCAAGAAGGCAACCATCGCCTACGCCGGTCTTGAAAACGGCAAGGCTTACACCGTGAACATCCCCGCCATTGCCGACGAAGCCGGCAACGCCACCGAGCCCCTCGCAATGACCATCAACACCGAGGCAGCCGACGTGCTCTTCTACACCGACTACAACTTCTACCCCTACTCCTACTGGACCAAGTACAATATGTACCCCGCCGACGGCGCTGACAACGGCGACATCTTCGCGAAGAACAGCTCCGACAAGACCGTTGAGATCGGTGGCCTCACCTACGTTGTAGGCGCTACCCCCGGCCGCGTGGTGGCTATGGGCAAGTCCAACCTCGTTGACGACCCCGACAACGTGGGCGGCTCGCAGCGCTGCGCCCAGATCAGCGGCGGCGGCGATGCTCTCTACATCGAGTTCCCCGAAGTTCTCGGCCCCTGCAAGTTCACCGCCATCATCGGCAACTCCACCGCCAAGGCATTCAGCTTCACCCTCGTGAACGCCGCCGACAGCGAAACCCCCATCGCTACCTTCGACACCACTGCCGACAAGAAGATGTTCAAGTTCGAGCACACCGTGGCTGTCGAGACTCCCGTGAAGTTCCGTCTTTACAACAACGGCAACCAGTTCAACATCCACGACCTGCTCGTGACCAAGGCTGAAAAGGGTGGCACCGTTGGCGTGGCCGACGTGGCTGCTGACGCCGAGGCTCCCGCCGTTTACTACAACCTCCAGGGCGTACGCGTTGAGAATCCCGCCGAGGGTCTCTACATCCGCGTCCGCGGCAACAAGGTTGAAAAAGTACTCGTGAAGTAAATCCCATCCCCCATCGGGCGGAGCCCCGCTCCGCCCGCCAAACCAACACCCCCTGCGACGGCTGAACGTCGCAGGGGGTGCTCGTTTTATATCAATAGGAAGTACGAAGTCAGGAATAAGTACTAAGTCAGAGTGATGTGTTATGAAGCATGAGGCACTTTTCCGAGGGTACGCGGGGCGCTATACTTCGCTAAAAAACAATTGGAGTCGTCAGGCGAGGCGGGCGGCGAGGGCTGCGGCCGCGGCGCGGCAGTGGTCGAGATCGGTGGCGCCCGGGGCCTGCCTGGCCACCACCGGCTCGGCAACGTAATCGAAACCGCAGGGCTGCAGTATGCGCTCCAGCTCCCCTACCGCCTTGTGGGCCCAGGTATGGGTGCCAAGCAGGGCCACCTCGCGCCCCGTAACGCCGCGGCGGGCAATAGCCTCGGCAACAACCGACACAGGCGGGAACAGTCCGTCGGAATACGTCGGCGAGGCTATCACGAGCCCCTTATGGCGGAACACGGCGGCGATAATATAGCTGGGGTCGGTCACCGCAGCGTTAAACACCTCGATTTCGCGCACCCCCGCCTCGGCCAGCGCTTCGGCGGCGGTTTCGGCGAGCACCTGCGTGTTGCCGTACATCGAGCCGTAAACAATCGTCACGCCGTTGTCGAGCGGCTCGTAGCGGCTCATACGGTCGTAGAGTGATACCACCTCGGCCACCCGCGAGCGCCAAACCGGGCCGTGGGTCGAACAGATAGTGTCGACCTTGACATTCTCGAATTTCGCGAGGGCGCGCTGCACGAACTTCCCGTACTTGCCAACGATGTTGCTGTAATAGCGCTCCATCTCGGGGAAATAGCGGTCGGTCGACATCTCCGTGTCGAGCACCGCCCCGTTCAACGCCCCGAAACACCCGAAGCCGTCGCCGCTGAAGAGCACGCACTCCTCTTCGAGGTACGTCATCATAGTTTCCGGCCAGTGCACCATCGGGGTCAGATAGAATCGGAGCGTGGCCCCGGGGCCGAGCGGCAGCGTGTCGCCCTCCTTCACGGCGAGCGTCGCGTCATCAATGCCGTAAAAGCCATTGACCATCGAGAGCGTCTGCGCATTGCCTACGATCACAATATCCGGGAACGCCTGGCGTAGCATCTCGATGCCGCTCGAATGGTCCGGCTCCATATGGTTGATCACCAGATAGTCGGGCTTTCTGTCGTCGCCGAGAATTGCCTTGATATGTTCAATCTGGAGCAGGGCGAACGGGCCCTCCACCCCGTCGATCACGGCAACCTTATCGCCGCCGTCAACGAGATATGAATTGTAGCTCACCCCGCAGGGGAGAGGCCACATACTTTCAAACAGATGCGTGGTGCGGTCATTTACACCGATGTAGCTGACCTTCGAGGTGATAGCGGCGCTTCTCATATCCTTGTATAATAAATGTATTCGCACCGCGAAATTACTCAAAATCCCCCACACCGCCTAAAAAAACCGCACCCCCGCGCGGCAGCGAACATCGTCAATAATGTAAAACATCAGGGGTAGGCGCAAAAAAAATTGATTGTCGGGGCTATCTGAAAATCAGCAGATTAGGCATTTACACCTGTAATTCTTACCTGTTTGTCACTTTTTTAGACATCGCAAAGTTAATGTAAAATCCTGAGAATCACAAACATAAAAAATAGATGCACCATTTGGCACATCTATTAATCATAACAAGTGTTGATGGATTACCACGGGGTCTGCATACCAAAAACCTCATCTTGGTTGCTGCTAAGGTCAATGGATGCCGTCTGAGTTCCATTTACGACATATTGCCGCATCTCTGAAAATGAATCATACGATGAATTATCTGACCCAGAGTAGTCATTTGACCTAAGTGTGAGATTTTCATACTTAACAGTCATTTCGCTGCCATTGATAGCCGTAATGGTAGCCTTTCCACTCACAGCCTCCCAATTGCCCTGCCAACCATATCTGAATAATCCCATTGTGGCAAGGTCATCACCGACTTTGGGTTTGCTTGGTGAAGTAAAGTACATTGACCAAACGTCGGGATATATAGTGCCTTGTATGTCAACGAAGTTGAAACCAATGGTAAAAGAACCGTGACCAGTAGTCTTATTCCAACCGCCATCAAGAGAGACGACACCGACTGTAGAATAGGCAACTCCGTTTATCTCCATCTTGCTACTTGAACCACCGCCATTAGGGTCTGGTTCATCTTCGTCATCCCCGCAAGAGGTGAGGGTGAACGAGAGGGCTGCGAGCATCACAGCCACAAGGGTGGAAAAGTATTTTTTCATTTATCTGTGCGATTAGAACTTGTAGGTTACACCGAGTGATATGGGGAGGCGGTTGAAGTCTTTCATATACTGATATTTAACTTCAAGCCCAACGGCGAACTTGTCGGTAATGGGATATTCTGCACCAACACCTACATTGAAGAGGAAGCGGTTTGCAGAAGAGGATGATGAAGAAAAACCAGGAGCAACATCAGGAGATTGCGAGTAGTCATAGTTGGAATTGTTCTTGTTCTGTTCAATCATCCACTTGTCGTATTCTTCCTGGTCAAACTCTACGCCACCACCTGCGCCAAGATGGCCGTAACCGATACCGATGAGGGGATAGACTGCGAATTTGCTGCCGATGTTGAAGAGATAGTGAACATTGGCCGAGATAGTAAACACATCCATCCCTTTGGATTTGAACCCGTAGTTTAGGTTTGCTTCGGCACGGAGGGCATCTGTTATCCCGTACTGATACTTAGCCCCTATCTCGAAGTTGGTGACATTCATCCCGCTTTCAAGCGATGGAGCGACACCGATGTTGATACCTGCTGCGCTCTGCCCCTTTTGTGCAAATGCGCTGCCGACTGCTGCCATTAAGATAACGGCGAGAAACAAAACACGTTTCATTGCAACGATTGGTTTTAGGTGTGTCTACGGCCTTGCGACAACGTGTTTATATTCGGTTAAAGGTTTAAATAAAAAGCGAGGCCGTCATTCTGCCTCATCTTTTACGTTGGTCTTGGACTACCATTAATGCAGATAAGGGAATGATAGCCCCACTTGACCGTATTTCGCAGGTACGCTTAGGTACACGAATATACAAGCCAAGAAAGGCGTACTTCCACATAATCCAGCATTATTAGGTGAAGTGTCCAAGTTCACGTAAATGGATTAAGCGAAATGCGCTTTCTATCTATGTAATGTATCCCCTTTGGGATTACGGGGCAAAGATAGGCATTTTCGCTGGAAGTACGCTAAAATCTGTGTTAAAATTTTATCCGTCAGTCGGTTTATCGCTGCTTGTCGGCCTTTGCCGAAACACCGATGCAATTTGACGACCGTCTTTGTGAAAAAGACATTGCGAAATTACATATATTCCTGTCTATCAGGAGATTATATGTGTTAAATTTTGCTAACAGATTGAATTTATCACGTCTCAAACGTTCGTTAGAATCCTGAAAACCAGTATCTTTGCATTGTAAAAAAAATTTGAGACGATGAAAAAATACATAGCATATTACAGGGTGTCTACTAAGAAACAATCTCTCGGACTGGACGCACAGCAAGTGACCGTAAACAACTACATCGCTGCCAACGATGGGGAACTTGTAGCAGAGTTCAGTGAGAAAGAATCTGGAAAGCACGACCGCCGAACCGAACTGAACAACGCCATCGAAGAGTGCAAACGCACGGGGGCGACCCTCATAATCGCTAAACTTGACCGCCTGTCACGTAACATCACCTTTATATTCACATTGCGTGACAGTGGCGTTGACTTTCTTGCCTGCGACCTCCCGCAGTTCAACACACTCACACTCGCCATTTTCTCGGCACTCGCACAACAAGAACGAGAACTTATCAGCCAACGCACCAAGGCAGCACTCGCAGTGCTTAGGGCTAACGGCGTGAAACTCGGCAAACCTAACGCCTCATTCACTGATGAAATGCGCCAACGGGCCTGCCGCTCCAACAAGGCAAAGGCCGAGGAGAACCCCAACACCAAGCGAGCGAAGATTATGATTGAGGCACTGTCGGCACACACCCGCAATCTCACACGCATAGCAGAGACCCTCAACGAGAACGGGTTTAAGACGGCCCTGAACGCCTCTTTTACTCCCACGGCAGTAAAACGTATCATAGAGCGTTACAACCTCTGGAAAACGGTTTAAAATGCCTCTCAGCGATACACGCCACACTGATTACTTTTATTGGTTATCAGTGTGTTGCGTGATTTTTGAGGGTTTTGCCATTTACCCACCTTGCACACCCTCCTTGTCAAGTCTCAACAACTCACTTACCGAATGGCACTTTCCATCCTTGCGAAATTCAAAGAACCGATTAATGTAGTCTCTGAATAAGGATTTGATTGTGTCTGAGTCGGAAAGATGGTAATAAAGTGTATCAACATCAACGCCGAACCGCCTCATTTCATAGCCACAAGTACGGATTTCCAACCGATGAACGACATCACTCCCAAATGGCAATGATTCAAGCACATAATACTTATGTGAGTTTTCCAATACTTCAACAGTCTTGTTATATCCTACCAATCTGACGGGGCATTTAAGACATCCGCTCGTCTTGATTGGAGTGAAATTATATGTAGGAAAGGTTTTCTCCTTGATTCCTTTGAGAATCACTTTATTCTGTAAGATTTTGACTCCGAGGTCGAGATTACCATTGGCATTAAGCATTTCAACGCCTTTTCGAGTAATAGTGTAAACTTTGCTTCTTAGTAATCTGTTCAATTTACTCGGTAAATCAACATTGCAATCACAGTAAATATCTAATTTTGAAAATGTCACAAACTGCAATTCAAACCTTTCAGCAAACAAGTAGACATTATCCAAGCAATCAGAGTAAAGCAATCTGTTTTCTACTTCTAATATGATATTGTCTTTCTCCTTAAATGAAATTTTTCCTATCAGTAAATCTCTATAAAAAACTTCATAGACTTTATAGGAAAGATGATTGCTAATTGGATTAAACAAAAAACCATCATTGGTTTGACAATTATCGTTTAAAACATCTTCTAAAATAATTGATTTTCTATATTTGATATATAATTTATCTAAACCATATTTAAGTAAAATTACTTTATTTATAAACATAGAAAATAAATTTATTTTTAAATTTTAATCAATTAAATTATTTTTGATTTTAATTTGATAATAAGAATATTAGTATAATATATAGTAGACCTTATTATTCCACGCACTTGTTATTTTGGGATACGAAAATTTTCCAGACAGGATTTTCGCCAAACCCTTATCATCGGAATCACCTAAATCAAGTACATTTGGCGATATGGGTTACTTACATCCCCGATAATCAGAATAGACAGAGAGTCTTGTTCAAAGATACTAAAAATAATTAAGAAAAACAAATAAAGATAAAATATTTACATAATTTAACATTTAATTCTTTCTTAACACCCCCGACACTGCTCACCCTATACTCGCCACTCTCTTTAGGGATTCAGCATAGTTGTGAAGATGCTCCCTCCTTTGTTTCAAAGTTGCCTCATCGTTGAATATCTTCTTGATGCTTTCAAGTTGCTCACAGTTGGCGCATCCTCTGACAATCCTATCCTCATAGTGTACTATCATACGGATAAGCATTTGTATATCATCCAATTCCATATAATCATCAGCATCAGCACCTAAGAAATTAAGGACTCTCTTAGCCTCATCAACGCTGTCTACGTAATCAACAAGAGCGTTTACAGACGGCGAACCCTCCTTAACAATAGCCTCAGTGGGTACGGCGACAGTGGCAGAGGATTGCGAATCAACGCCTATCTTCCTGCCTTTCAATGCTTTATCAAGCAATATTGCATCCTCGCCACTTTGCAGATTGAGGTAGGTTGAGGTTATCTGCTCGGTGTTCTTATGCCCTGTAATCCGTATTAAGTCAGTCAATTCCATCTGAAACTCACGTACTGCATTGGTGACAAACGAATGCCTGCCAACGTGACTTGACAACCTCTTATAGAATGCAACAGATTCCTTGCGAGCAACACCGCCCTTGAACACCCGTTTTGAGAACGTCTGCGTCCAACCACACATCGAACCCAACTGCTTTATCGCATTATTATAAGATTGGTCACCCTGCTCATCCTCATCATTTGGCAGAAAAGTGTAGGTTTTGCCTTTATGCTTTTCGTATAAATCCGACAATTGGGGATAGAGCGCACTGAGCGGTATATTGGCTTCCTTGAAACACTTCTTGTTGGTTTTCTTGGGAACGAACACCACATAAGGCTCTCCATTGACACTTTTGTAATTGCCCGTGTCTAAGAACTGATGCATATCACTTATGCGCACACCGCTGTAACACTGAATAAGGAACAAATCCCTGCAATTTGACAAGGCTTTATCATTGCCTATCTCTAAATTCGCTATCTGTTCAATCTGAGTATGGGTAAGTGCGACATAATTATCGTGAATATCCTTAATAGACCTTGTGTCTTTAGGCGATTTAATGGAACTGATACCAGTGGCATCGAAATTGTAACCGTTTGGCGGTTCTGCTCCCAACATCTTTAGGTATTTCTTAATGCACCTCAACGTTTGGTCGGCAGTAGACAATGATAAGTCGGTTGATTTGGAGTTGAGCCATTTGTTAAACTGAGTGATAGTTTCAAAGGTCATATTCTCAAAAGAATCGGCAATTCGCTTATTTTTTAAGAATTTTTTAAATCTATCTATCTTACCGCATTCAGTATTAAAACTGCGACCCTTGGTGTTTTCCCTTGCCTTATTTCTCATCAACTGAGTAACCATCAGCCTATTTGCCTCACTATCTAAAATTTTTCCATTCGTTTTTAATCTCATAGAAGATGATTTCGGTGTTTTAAATTTAGTTAATTCATTAAAAATATCACTAAGACTATTGCAAAGATACGAATTTTTATTATAAAATCCAAATTTTAGGCCAGATAATTTTGCATTGGCTATTCGGTTGTTATAGTTATCTATCTGAGAATAAGTAGTTTTAACCATCGCCTCTTGTTTATCCCTATCCCACTGCGATGGCCTGACTTTGACTCCAACCCCTATGTGATGCTTCTCTCCCCTTATATAAAAGGTGGCATAGACCATAGTCGGATTGTCTGTCTTTGACCTACGGACGTAAAAAGTAAGACCACCACGGGAGGCGAACTGTTGAGGCATTTCCACAAGCGAAATTGAGGGCGTTTCCATCGTTTGATTGTCGTATTGGGGTTAAACAACTATGCGACAATTAGATAAGACTAAATTTTTACACCTGTAATCCTTACCTGCATTTTACACCTGTTTTTCTTACCTGTTTAGGGCGAGTAAAGGTTTTTACCCCTGCTTAATAATTTAACAATCAATTACTTACATCTAATATTTTGGGGTAGGCGCAAAAAAAATTGATTGTCTCCCGACAACCAATCTTAGTTAACCTTAAATCTAATACCATGAAAAACACATTGCAAAGGTAAGCGATTTCCGAGGCGCGTGCAAATAATTCGGCAAGAAAAACGCGTCATATTAACACTATTTTACATTCTTTGCCGCCGATAGCGGCTTTTTGAGGACAAACTGACACTTTTGCGCCATTTTGGCGAGCAAAATGCCATAATAAAGAAACGAGGCACCGTATAACTATACGATGCCTCGTTAACATATTTTGATAAAAAGAGTTTAATTGCTGTTGGTCAGCGTTTTGCCTGCGAATATTGATTAGCGGGCCGAAGCCGAGTAGTTGGGAGCCTCGGAGGTGATGGCCACGTCGTGGGGATGGCTCTCGTTCACACCGGCGTTGGTGATGCGGGTGAAGCGGGCCTTGTGGAGCGCCTCGATGTCGGGGGCGCCGCAGTAGCCCATACCGGCGCGGAGACCGCCGAGCATCTGGTAAACGACTTCGAAGAGCGAGCCCTTGTAAGGCACGCGGGCGGCGATGCCTTCGGGAACGAGCTTCTTGGCGTCGGTTTCGTTGCCCTGGAAGTAGCGGTCCTTCGACCCCTTCTCCATGGCTTCGAGCGAGCCCATGCCGCGGTACGATTTGTATTTACGGCCATTGTAGATGATGGTGTCGCCGGGAGACTCCTCGACTCCGGCGAGCATGCCGCCGAGCATCACGCTGTAGCCACCGGCAGCGAGTGCCTTCACTATGTCGCCGCTGTAGCGGATGCCGCCGTCGGCAATCAGGGGCACACCTGTGCCTTCGAGGGCCTTGGCCACGTCGTAGACGGCTGAGAGCTGGGGAACGCCCACGCCGGCGATGATGCGGGTTGTGCAGATCGAGCCGGGACCGATGCCGACCTTCACGCCGTCGGCGCCGTTCTCAACCAGGAAGCGCGCGGCCTCGCCGGTGGCTATGTTGCCGACCACGACGTCGATTTCGGGATATTTCTCCTTGATGGCGCGGAGTGTGCCGATCACACCCTTAGAGTGGCCGTGGGCGGTGTCGATCACGATAGCGTCGACCCCGGCGGCAACGAGGGCGTCGACGCGCTGCATCGAGTCGGCGGTAACGCCGACGCCGGCTGCCACGCGGAGGCGCCCGAGCTTATCCTTGCAGGCGTTGGGCTTATCCTTGGCCTTGGTAATATCTTTATATGTCACGAGCCCCACGAGACGGCCGTCGTGGTCGACCACGGGGAGCTTTTCGATTTTGTGCTGCTGGAGAATCTGGGCCGCCTCTTCGAGGTTGGTCGACTGGGAGGTGGTGACGAGGTTTTCAGAGGTCATAACCTCGTCGACGGGGCGGTTGAGGTCGAGCTCGAAACGGAGGTCGCGGTTGGTGACGATACCCTTGAGCATACCTTCGTTATCGACAACGGGGATACCGCCGATGTGGTACTCCTCCATCATCTTCAGGGCGTCGGAAACGGTGGCGCCGAGGCGTATGGTCACGGGGTCGTAGATCATACCGTTTTCGGCGCGCTTGACGGCGTGCACCTGGCGGGCCTGCTCGTCGATCGACATGTTTTTGTGGATAACGCCGATGCCACCCTCACGGGCGATGGCGATGGCGAGTTTTGCTTCAGTGACAGTGTCCATGGCCGCCGAAACAAGCGGCACGTTGAGGTCGATGTTGCGTGAGAACTTGGTCTTCAGATCGACCATGCGGGGGAGCACTTCGGAATAAGCGGGAATCAGGAGGACGTCGTCGAAGGTGAGGCCGTCCATAGCCACTCGGTCAGCAATAAAATCGGACATAACGGAATCAGAAAATTTTATTGCACGCAAAGTTACGGGTTTTTCGCAATCCGCGCAAATTTTTTCAGTCGGCCCGGCCAATTTTTTTGATGCGAAAAACGCCGCACGGAATCCGTGCGGCGCTTTCGGCTCCCGCGGTCGCTACCTCGAAAACGACATTACCATCCTATCCATATCGAAAGACACACTTTTGTTCAATATAAACGTCTTTAACCCGATACGGACCTGGTATTCTTCCGTCGGCTGGTATTTTTCAGACAAATCAATCCGAGGTATTGAAATTGTAGTAGCACCGATGGTAAGCGGCACATCCTCAATCTTGTAAATCCGGATTTCATCGTAGCCGCCACTTCCACCCATCAACGCGTCGCGAGGCTCCTGCCCTTCTCCCACATACGATTTCATAACGGGCCAGCAATTAGCGAAGAAAATGCCGAACGAGCCATCGCCGCAATCCGGGTCTATAAGCATAGGATGACCATTGACGCTACCCCGCGCCACAATTTGGTTGCCATTGGCAATCATCATATTTGATTCCTCAAACGCGGGTACAAGAGAGCTGTCAGACACCACGAGGCAAGAGTTCTCAAAATCAAGTTTGACGTTCCGCAGAGCGTTCATCACTTCGTAACCGATCACAATGTCGGTACGCTGTAGCTGGACATCGAGGACGTCGTGACCAGTGCGCATATCCAAAACAAGGAAAGGGACGTCGTAAATCGTCACGTCGCCAAGCCTCATTGAGTCAGCGATCGCCATAGGCACACCTGCCACATCGCGAGTGCCACCAGCCACCATTGAGGCATCCAATTTTTTAAGCCCCATATCATTAGCCTTTTGTGTTGAAACAACGTTGACACCCGCACCGGTGTCGAAGCGAATATCGCATTTTTTGCCGTTGATTTGGCAATCCTCAAGATACGCTACCATGATAGAAGGTTGCGACTCAACCATCGTTAGAGTATCTATCCGCAAGGGTATGGAATGAACCCCGACATTATTGACTACACGGTAAGGATTGTAGTGGGAAAGAGCCTTGTGACGGTCAATCTGATTCTCAAAAACCGCGATGGTGGTTGAATCAAGATACTGCTTGGTCTGACTCACAATTTGCGTGAGCAGCCGCGCGGCGCCTTCATTATCACCCAGGTTGCCCATATCAATAGCCATAAGCTGACTAACCGACAGCACATTGCCGAGGTCCAAATTCCCGCTGTTAATCAAGGCCGCAGAAAGCCTGACAGCCTTTTCGGGCTTGTTGAAAAAGTGGGCCAGCATAGCCTCGGCAAAATCATTTAAGAAAGGGGTGACGGAGTCAGTGTTCATGTTAAGGAAATCCCTTAATTCAAACCATTGACCGCTGTTCATCATACCACCCACCTTGTCATCCGCCGATTGCGCGAATGTCGAAAGGGTGATAAGCGCCGATATAAAGAGAGCGATGTATTTTTTCATATCGCGAACATATGTATTTTCAGCGATATACACAAGCCGGGGCAAGACGTCGCTCATTTTTTAGACCAAAAACGCCGCACGTAGTCCGTGCGGCGCTTTCGGCTCCCGCGGTAAAGCGGGCGGTAGGGGTATGGGGTCGGCGGGGCGCCAGGCTCAGAGACCGAACGCGGCCTTCACGGCGTCAACGTAGTCGAGCTTCTCCCAGGTGAAGAGTTCGACGGTGAGCTCGCGGTCGCCGTCGTAGCGCGAGTGGAAGCGCTTGGTGACGGTGCGTGGCGTGCGCCCGATGTGGCCGTAGGTAGCTGTTTCGAGGTAAATCGGGGCGCGGAGCTTGAGGCGCTTCTCGATCGACGCGGGACGCATGTCGAAAATCCGCTTCACGATTGCCGAAATCTCGGCGTCGCTCTTATCCACCTTGGCCGTGCCGCGGGTGTTGACATAGAGGCTGACGGGCTCGGCGACACCGATGGCGTAGGCAACCTGCACGAGCGCCTCGCGGCACACGCCGGCGGCAACGAGGTTCTTCGCGATGTGGCGGGCGGCATAAGCCGCCGAGCGGTCGACCTTCGAGGGGTCCTTGCCGGAGAAAGCGCCGCCGCCGTGGGCGCCGCGGCCTCCGTAGGTGTCAACGATGATTTTTCGCCCGGTGAGGCCGGTGTCGCCGTGAGGGCCGCCGATCACGAATTTCCCGGTCGGGTTGACGTGGAGCACGATCTCGTCGTCGAACAGGGCGCGGAGCGCCTCGGGGAGCGCGGCCTTCACGCGGGGAAGGAGCACCTTGGCAACGTCGTCGCGGATTATGGCGAGCATCTCGCTGTCGGCCTCCTCCTGGGTGCGGCCATCGGTGGGGCGGATGAAGTCGTCGTGCTGGGTCGACACCACGATGGTGTGCACTCGCACGGGGCGGTTGTCGCCGTCATATTCCACCGTAACCTGGCTCTTGGAGTCGGGGCGGAGGTAGCTCTTACGCTTCCCTTCGGGGGTGATGTATGTCATCTCCTCGCCTTCGCGGCGGATTTTCGACAGTTCTTTGAGGATTGCGTGGCTGAGGCCCACGGTCAGGGGGATGTACTCGGGAGTCTCGTCGACGGCGTAACCGAACATCATGCCCTGGTCGCCGGCACCCTGCTCCTCGACCTCGGCGCGCTCGACGCCGCGGTTTATGTCGGGGCTCTGCTCGTGTACGGCGGAGAGCACGCCGCACGACTCGCCGTCGAACTTCATCGAGGAGTCGCAGTAGCCGATCTCGTTGATTACCCGGCGGGCAGTTTCGGCGAGGTCAACATATGCCTCCGACTTCACCTCGCCGGCGATTACCACCTGGCCGGTGGTCACGAGGGTTTCACAAGCCACCTTCGACGCGGGGTCGTAGGCGAGCATTTCGTCGAGCACGGCGTCGGAAATCTGGTCGGCCACCTTGTCGGGATGCCCCTCGGAGACCGATTCTGATGTAAATAAATAATTCATGGAGCTTTTTAGCATTTTTTTAAGTGGTTGCAAGCAATCAAATTTATCCACAAAAACCCGCCCCATCGGGGCGGGTTCAGGATGGAGGTACCAAGCGGAATCGAACCGCTGTAGACGGTTTTGCAGACCGTTACCTAACCACTCGGCCATGGTACCATATTTCAAAACTAAACTATTCGCAAGGGGCACGGGGCCGATTTGCGGATGCAAAGTTAGCGCATTCTTTTGAAACTCCCAAATTTTTCGGACATTTTAGCGAAAATATTTTCCAACACCCCTCAACGACGCAAAGTTATCTACACATAAAAACTATTTAACGCGGCCGCGGAGGGAATTTGCGGGATTTTGGGTAACTTTGGGTGATTTTTCCCTCAAACAATCCGGCGGGCGCTCCCCGCCGGCGCTTATCCCCACACGCAATTACTATTATGGCAGGTTTTGTGCATCTGCACGTCCACACCCAATACTCCGTTCTCGACGGCCAGGCCTCAATCGACGCCCTGGTCGACAAGGCTATGGCCGACGGGATGCCGGGTATCGCTATCACCGACCACGGTAACATGTTCGGCATCAAGGAGTTCTTCAACTATGTTGCCAAAAAGAACGGCAAGACCAAGGGGGCCATCAAGGATGCCGAGAAAGCCGCCGCCGAAGCCGCTACCGACGAGGAGCGCGCCGCCCACCTCGCTGAGGCCGAGAAACTCCGCAAGAAGATTTTCAAGCCGATTTTCGGATGCGAGGTATATGTGGCAAACGACAACCTGCTGACCCACACCGACAAGCACGACACCGGCCGCCACCTCATACTCCTGGCCAAGAACCTCAAGGGGTATCACAACCTGGTGAAAATCGTGTCGAAAGCCTGGACCGAGGGTTTCTACAGCCACCCCCGAACCGACAAGCACGAAATCGAGAAGCACCGCGAGGGGCTCATCGTATGCTCGGCGTGTCTCGGCGGCGAGATACCCAAGCTCATCACCGCCGGGGAAATCGAGGAGGCCGAAAAGCAGGTGAAGTGGTGGCACGACCTTTTCGGCGACGACTACTACCTCGAACTCCAGCGCCACAAGGCGACAGTGCCCCGCGCCAACCATGAGGCTTTCGAGCTCCAGCAGGTCGTGAACCGCGAACTGCTGCGCATAAGCCGCGAGCAGGGCATCAAATTAGTGTGCACCAACGACGTGCACTTCGTGAACGAGGACGACGCCGAAGCCCACGAGCGCCTAATATGTATCTCCACCGGCAAGAAACTCGCCGACGAGAACCGAATGCTCTACAGCAAGCAGGAGTGGATGAAGACCACCGACGAGATGGCCCGCCTGTTCGACGATGTGCCCGAATCGCTCGCCAACACGCTCGAAATCTGCGACAAGGTTGAGTTCTACGACATTGACCACGCCCCAATCATGCCCTTCTTCGCCATCCCCGAGGAGTTCGGCACCGAGGAGGAATACCGCCAGCGAATCACGGAGAAGGACCTCTTCGACGAATTTACCCGCGACGAGAACGGCAACGTGGTCATGAGCCAGGAGGACGCTGAGAAAAAAATCAAGAAACTCGGCGGCTACGACAAGCTATACCGCATAAAGTTCGAGGCCGACTACCTGGCCAAACTCGCCTACGAGGGCGCGCACCGCCGCTACGGAACCCCGCTGACCGAGGAATTGGAAGAGCGCATCAAGTTCGAACTGCACATAATGAAGACCATGGGCTTCCCCGGCTACTTCCTCATCGTGCAGGACTTCATCAACGCCTCCCGCGACAAGCTCGGAGTCAGCGTCGGCCCGGGCCGCGGCTCGGCTGCCGGCTCATGCGTGGCCTACTGCCTCGGCATCACCCAGATCGACCCAGTGAAGTACGACCTGCTGTTCGAGCGCTTCCTCAACCCCGACCGAATCTCGCTCCCCGATATCGACGTCGACTTCGACGACGACGGCCGCGCCCGCGTGCTGCAATACGTCACCGACAAATACGGAGCCGACAAAGTGGCCCACATCATCACCTACGGCACCATGGCCGCCAAATCAGCCATCAAGGACGCCGCCCGCGTCGAGGGGCTCTCCATACCCGAGAGCGACCGCCTGACCAAGATGATACCCAAGCATATGCCCGAGGTCAACGGCAAGGAGCTGAAACCCACGCTTAAGAACTGCTACGAATACGTCGAGGACTTCAAGCGCGAACTCTCCTTAGGCATGCCGGAGACCAAGCAGGTACTCAAATACGCCGGGCAGCTCGAAGGGAATGTGCGCAACACCGGCGTGCACGCCTGCGGCGTCATAATATGCCGCGACCCGATCAGCGACTGGGTACCGGTGAGCACAGCCGTCGACAAGCAGGAAGGCAAGCTGCTCGTCACCCAGTACGAGGGGCGCGTAATCGAGGAGACCGGGCTTATCAAGATGGACTTCCTGGGCCTCAAAACCTTGTCGATCATCATGGACGCGGTGAAGAACATCGAGCTCACCCGCGGAGTGAAAATCGACATGGACAACATCCCCATCGACGACCCCGCCACATACCAGCTCTACTGCGACGGCCGTACTATAGGCACGTTCCAGTTCGAGTCGGCAGGTATGCAGAAATACCTCCGCGAGCTCCAGCCCTCGACCTTCGAGGACCTCATAGCGATGAACGCCCTCTACCGCCCCGGGCCTATGGACTACATCCCGGAGTTCATCTCCCGCAAGCACGGCAAGACACCGATCGTCTACGACATCCCGGTGATGGAGAAGTACCTCAAGGACACCTACGGGGTCACCGTGTACCAGGAGCAGGTCATGCTGCTGTCGCGCCTGCTGGCCAACTTCACCCGAGGCGAGAGCGACACCCTACGAAAGGCGATGGGTAAGAAGCTCATCGACAAGATGAACCACCTCAAAGGGAAGTTTATGGAGGGGGGCCAGGCCAACGGCCACGACCCCAAGGTGCTCGACAAAATATGGAAGGACTGGGAGAAATTCGCGTCCTACGCCTTCAACAAGAGCCACGCGACCTGCTACAGCTGGGTCGCCTTCCAGACCGCGTATCTCAAGGCCAACTATCCGGCCGAATACATGGCGGCGGTGCTGTCGCGCAACCGCTCCGATATTACGAAGCTCACATTCTTCATGGACGAGTGCAAGTCGATGCGCATCCCCATCAAGGGCCCCGACGTCAACGAATCGTTCAACGACTTCGGTGTGAACAAGGAGGGGGCCATACGCTACGGACTCGCCGCCATAAAGGGGGTGGGCGACAACGTGGTGGCCTCCATCATAGCCGCCCGCAAGGAGGGTGGACCGTTCCAGAGCATCTACGACTTCGTTGAGCGCGTGCCCTCCCAGGCCATCAACCGCAAGGTCATGGAGTCGCTCGCCCTGGCCGGAGCCTTCGACTGCTTCCCCGAGGCCAAACGCGAGGATTATTTCGAGAAAAACTCGCGCGACGAGAGCCTCGCCGACCAGCTGATGCGCTACGGCGCCCTCTACCAGAAGGCTCAAAGCGACCAAACGGCCTCGCTGTTCGGCGATATGGACGCCGAGCTCAACACCGCGGGGCGCCCCCCTATCCGCCCCGCGCAGCGCTGGGTCGACAGCGAGAAACTGCAACACGAGAAGGACCTCGTAGGCATGTTCCTCTCGGGCAACCCGCTTGACCCCTTCTACATGGAGCTCAACTTCGGCATGCAGACCATCAAGCAGCGCAACGAGATGGAGCCCGAAGAGGGTAAGGAGGTCGTGTTCGGCGGCATGGTGACGAAATTCGAGTCGCGCCCGGCCAAGTCGGGAGGCTTCTTCGGCATAATGTCAGTGGAGGACTATTCCGGCTCCACCGAGTTCCGCCTCTTCAAGCAGAAATACGTCGATTTCGCCAAATACGGAGTGCCCGGCACTCCTATCGTGGTCAACGCCCGCTTCGAGCGCCGCTACAACGGGGAAATAACCCTCGAAATACAGCGAATACGCCTGCTGAGCGACATCAAGGGGCAGCTCCTGAGCGGCGTGAACCTGACCCTGGCCCCCACCGAAATCACCCCCACACTCACCGACATACTCAAGGAATGCCTCAACCGCAAGCCAGAGGAGGGTACGGCTATGGGCCATTTCAACGTTAGCATGGCCGACCCCGCGTCGGGGCGCCTGGTGAAGCTCACGTCGTCGCACCGCGTGCCTCTCGACCGCGAGTTCGCCAAGACCCTTGAGCAGCTCGACGTGGCCTACACATTCGAACGCAACTAACCAACAAACAACAATATACATACTTCATTATGGCAATGACTATCACCGACGAAAACGCCCGCGAACTCATCGAGTCGGGCAAACCTGTGGTTATCGACTTCTGGGCAACCTGGTGCGGCCCCTGCGTTGGCATGGCCCCCATAATCGACGAGCTGGCCAACGAATACGAGGGCCGCGTCGTGATCGGCAAATACAATGTCGACGAGGAGGGTGACCTCAGCACCGAGTACCGCATCATGTCGCTCCCGACCATCCTCTTCTTCAAGGATGGCA
Source organism: Alistipes timonensis (assembly GCA_023663385.1). Lineage (GTDB taxonomy): Bacteria > Bacteroidota > Bacteroidia > Bacteroidales > Muribaculaceae > UBA7173. The sequence continues at coordinate 129,829 of JAMPHO010000001.1, forward strand.
AGAAAACCGACATTCGCCTGGCCGGCTCGCAGAAGCGCGAGACCCTCGTGGAGAAAATCGAGGAACTCCTGGCTCTCTGATGCCCCGCGGCAGAATGAATAACAAACCCGAGGTTATAGCGCCCGAGTCGGGCGCTATAACCCTCCCCGGGGAGGGGCCGACGCCGCTGGCATCGATGGGTCGGCGCTTCCCGGCGCTCGACTTCCTGAGGGTGGTCGCCATACTCACTATCATCACCTCCCACACTCTCCCGGGCGAAATGCAGGCCCGGCTCTGGAAGGACCTCCCCTGCAATCTGTGCCTCGGAGCCATGTTCGTGCTTTCCGGGGCGCTTTTGCTGCCGATGCACGGCTCGGCGCGCGATTTCTTCCGCAAGCGTCTGCGGCGGGTACTGGTTCCGCTGGCCATATGGTCAGTCGTCTATGCGGCGGTATATTATTTCCAAGACGAACGCACGCTCGTCGAGACCATCAGGTCGATTCGCGACATACTGTTCCGCTCGACATTCCCTCCAGGATGGTTCTGCTACGCCATCGCCGGGATATACCTGTTCACTCCCGTCATATCCCCCTGGCTACGCACTGCCGGGAGGAGGGCGATCGAGGCCTACCTTCTGGTGTGGCTCCTATCGCTCAACATCCCCTACTTCGGCATCAAGACCGACATCAACGCCGGGCTCTTCTCGATGTTTTACAACTGTATGGGCTACAGCATCGCGGGGTTCTACCTCGTGCACTATGCCATTCCCCGTCCACCATCGTGGCGCGTATGGCTCCCCGCGGTACTTTTCGTGACAGTCTATCCCCTATACACCCGGCTGCATAATGGCTGGGAAGCTTACTCAGAGGCGTTTTACATAACGCCAAACTGCGTTGAGGCCGCGCTCGGAATACCACTTTTCGTGATTATCTGGAAACTGTTCGGCGGCTGGAAGCAGAGCGCCTCTCCCGCCGGACGAGCAGCGCGGATGGCCGACCGCTTGCTCCGCGAACTGAGCGTCGACAGCTTCGGCCTCTACCTTATACACTGGCTCTTCGTATTCCATATCCTTTACCCGTATTTTCCGGGTTGGGAGCCTTCCTGGGCCACATACTTCCTCACGATAGGCGTATGCTACCCGGCCGCCGCCCTGCTGCGGAGGATTCCAGTTGCCGGAAAATACCTTATGTAGTTCCCCGTAAAAAACATACCAAGGCCGGAGATGGCGCGGTGTTTCGCACTTCATCTCCGGCCTTGTATATTGGCGGACCTCAGCCTCAGTCGACGCGGCGCAGGGTGTGCCCCATGCGGTGCTTCTTGGTCGACATATAGAAACGGTCGTAGTCGTTGGGCTCTATTTCGATAGGCACGTTTTCGACCACCTCAAGGCCGTACCCTTCGAGGCCGACGCGCTTCACGGGGTTGTTGGTCATCAGCCGCATCTTCTTGACCCCGAGAGTGTGGAGTATCTGCGCGCCTACGCCGTAGTCGCGTTCGTCGGCCTTATGGCCGAGGTGAAGGTTGGCCTCGACTGTATCCATACCCTCTTCCTGGAGCTTGTAAGCCTTGATTTTATCCATCAACCCGATGCCGCGACCCTCCTGCATGAGGTATACAACGGCGCCGCGACCCTCCTTCTCGATCATGCGCAGAGCCTGGTGGAGCTGCTCGCCGCAGTCGCAGCGCATCGAGCCGAAAATATCGCCGGTCGCGCATGAGGAGTGTACTCGCACGAGCGCGGGTTCGTCGGTATGGAGGTCACCCTTGATAATCGCGATATGCTCCAGGCCGTTGCTCTTCTGGCGGAACGGTATGAGGCGGAAATGGCCGTAGGCGGTGGGAAGGTCAACCTCGACCCCCTCCTCGACCAGCGACTCCTGGCGGAGGCGGTAAGCGATAAGGTCGGCGATCGACACAAGTTTGAGCCCCCACTCGTCGGCCATACGCCGAAGCTCCGGGAGGCGGGCCATCGAGCCGTCGTCGCTCATAATCTCCATAAGCGCGGCGGCGGGACGCAGTCCGGCGAGTCGGGCCAGGTCGACGGCGGCCTCAGTGTGGCCCGAGCGCCTGAGCACCCCGGCATCCTGCGCGTAGAGGGGGTTGATATGGCCCGGTCGCCCGAATGTCTCCGGGGTCGAGGCGGGATCGGCCAGCGCGCGGATAGTCGCGCAGCGGTCATGGATCGACACCCCGGTCGAGCACCCTTCGAGCTTGTCGACAGTAAGGGTGAAGGGGGTGCCGAGCACCGAGGTGTTGTTGGTGGTCTGCGGATCGAGTCCGAGCTCGCGGCAACGGCTGATTGTCAGCGGGGCGCAGAGCACGCCGCGGGCGTTCTTAAGCATGAAATTCACCTGTTCGGGGGTGATTTTCTCGGCGGCCACGATGAGGTCACCCTCGTTTTCGCGGTCTTCGTCGTCGACTACAATCACCATTTTCCCGTCGCGGAAGTCAGCGAGGGCTTCTTCAATGGAATCGAGCTTTATCGGTTCGTTGTCAGTGGGCGATTTCATATTATTTGGTTTCTGAATTTTCAATCTGTTTCTTAAACAACTCGGAGAGGGAGGAAGTTGCGCGGCGGGCCGATTCGGCGTTGCGCACCGTGAGCTGGAAGGGGTACAGGTTCACCAACTGTATCACCTGGCGCTCGCGGGTGTTGGAGAGATAGTCCACCGCCTCGTTGAGCGCCGCCTGGGCGGCGTCGCGCTGCGGGAACCGCCGGAGCATATAGTAGCCGCGCTTGATCAGGGGGAGCTTGCGGTACGCTTCGGTAAGGGTCGTGATCGCGCTGTCGAGCCGGCCGAGCACTTCGAGAGCCGCGCGCGGCTCGACCTCGGTCATTGTGAAATCCTTGACCTCCAGCTCGCGCTTTAACTTACCCCGCAAGCGCAGTATGAACAGCTTGTAGGCGTCGAAGTTGAACACCGCCGAGTCGCGCACAGCTTTGTAGGTGAAGAACACACCGAGCGGCAGCAGCACGAAGGAGCTGAGCCATATACCTTCCCATACCTCCACCTTGCCGTCTCGGGCCATCTTGTAGCCGGTATTGTCGATAATGTAATAGAATATGAAGAGGAACACGCTTATCACCAGCGGCGTACCGATACCACCCTTGCGTATGATGGCTCCCAGCGGCGCGCCGATGAAGAAGAATATCAGGCAGGCGAACGAGAGTGTGAACTTCTTGTGCATCTCGATGCCGTGGCGGCGGATGGTCTTCTTGTCGTCGGCCATCGAATAGCTCTGGAACTCATAGTCCTGCTTCATCTGGCGGGCGCGGTTTATGGCCTGGGCCAGATAGGAGCGGGTCATAGCGGGCTTTGACTTGTAGAACACAGAGTCGATGTCGATAGGTTTGTCGAGAGCCACCGGTGCGCGCTCAACCCTCGGATTAGTCGGGTTCGTGTAGTCGGTCTTGTAATAGGTGACGCCGCCGTAGGGGTACTCCTTGATGTTTTTCCCGATCGAGGCGCCGATGGAATCGACTCGGAGCGTCACGGAGTCAATCGTGGCCTGCAGCTCCTCGATGTTCTTACCTACATACTGGTTGCGCATCCCCGACTCGTCCATACGATTGAAGTTGGCGTCGAACGCCACGAGTATCTCCTTGGTTTTAAACGTTTCGCGGCGGTAAGGCTGGTAAGCGCCGGTCGATGAGGATCCCCCGTTGTTGTCGCGGAGGTTCTCGAACTGCTCCCCGTCGTAGAGCTGGAGGAAGAGGTGGGCCTTGTCGTCGGCCATCTTCAGGTGGCCCGAGTCGGCGAGAATCACGCGGGTATTGTCGAATCCGCGGCTCACGTCGTAGATCATCATATCGTAGAGCGTGCCCGTCTCCTGGTTCTTGCTCGCGACGTAGAGGTTATAGCCCGGAATCTGGTCGTAGAACACCCCCTCGGGAATCTCCACCTCGGGCGACTTCTGCCTGACGGAGTAGAGGAGGGTCCACATCTTGGTCTGCGCGATCGGCAGCACGTTGTTCTGGAAGAAGAATGCCCCCACCGCCACCAGGGCGATAAACACCATAAGTGGGCGCATCACCTTCACGAGCGACACCCCCGAAGCCTTCATGGCCGTGAGTTCGAACCGCTCGCCGAGGTTGCCGAAAGTCATAAGCGACGCAAGGAGTATGGCGAGGGGGAGCGCCATGGGCACCATCGTCAGCGCGGCGTAGAAAAACAGCTCGCCCAGCACATGGATTTCAAGCCCTTTGCCCACAAGGTCGTCGATGTAGCGCCAGAGGAACTGCATCAGCACGATGAACAGGCATATGAAGAACGTCATAAGGAACAGCGGCAGAAAACTGCGCAGCATAAACCTGTATAAACGTTTCACTCTGAACATCGGGTCGGATTCTGTTTTATTATAACGGCTGCAAAGTTACTCAAAAACCGCGAGATTACGCCCGGACGCGCCCGAAAACTTCCGTCAGAGCCAGGCGCTGACCCTCTCACGTATGGCGGCCGACTCGCCGAGTATCCTCAGGAACTCCCGCATAGAACGCTTGCGATAAGTGTCGCGGAGGGTCAGCACGCTGCCTATCATCTCGTTGGCCGGGATGTCGAGCGGCACGGCCTTGACCCCGGGCACATTGTGGGTTGTGGCCTCGGCCAGCACGGTGGCGAGCCGCCCGCGGCTCACGAGCTTAAGCAGTATGTTCACCTCGTTGAGCTCCACCCGTGCCTTGAACTCCACGCCGCATCCGGCTGTAACCTCGTCGAAGTGCGACCGGGCCTGCAGCCCCTGGCAGGGGAGCGCGAGCTCGTAACGCCCCAGCTCGGCAAGGCTCACTTTCCGCCGCGAGGCAAGAGGGTGGTCAACCCCGACAATCGCCGCAAGGTAGTTTTGAAACAGGACGTGCGACTCGATCGAAGCGCCGCACTGCCGGGGCCTGAACGCGAGCACGAAATCAACCGCGCGGTCGTCGAGCATCCGCAGTAACTCGGCCACCGGCTTGTAGACGATATTCAGCTTCACACCGGGATAGAGCTTCATAAAGTCGATGAGCGTCTCGGTGAGAATCGGGCTGAATGAGTAGGTCACACCGATGTTCAACGTGCCGGCCAGGAGGTCGCGCAGGTCGTTGACCCGCTCGGCACATAGCTGCGAGTCGCGGATGGTCTTCACGGCGTAGGGGAGCATGGCCGCGCCCGCTTCGGTGAGCGCCACGGAATGACTGTCGCGGTGGAAGAGCTGCGCGTCGAGTTCCTGCTCAAGCTGCTTGATCTGCTGCGAGAGGGTGCTCTGGGTTATAAACAGTTCCCTCGAAGCCTCGGAGAAATTCAAGGTCTCGGCAAGTTTGGCGAAGTAGCGTAGCTGGCGTAATTCCATATTCGTAGTGATGAATAGCAGGTTGGGGCATATATTTATAACGTCTGGCGGAGGAGTTATCTTGTTGCCTGGAAAGATATTTTCTTCATCAGGAAAATAGGCGCCGTGGCCCCGGCCACCATGGCCAGGAGGATAAACGAGCAGGTAAGGCCGTTGCTCGCGAAAAGATAGAAGTAATGGTTGAAAACCTCCTCCCCGGCCCCGCCGCGGTAGATACACATAACCATGGCACCGAAAGTACGGTAGGCATAGATGCCCGGAATCATCGGGAGCAGCGATGGGAAAAGACAGGTTTCTGCCGGGGTACGCGCCACTGGCGAGAGGAGCACCGCGAGAACCCCGACCAGGAGCGAGGCCAGGGCCGTGGCTACTACAATATGCATACCGCACACCGCGGGCGACATTAGCAAGAACCGGGCGGAATGGCCCGCGGCCGCGATCAGCGCGCAGTATAGGTAGGCGCGCCGCGGCGGGTTGCTGATCGCGGCGAAACCGATAGCCGCTATCGCGGCGAATAAAGCGTCCTGTAAAAATTCACTTAGCATAATGAGCGTTATTTAAAGCGTTCAGAGCGTTCAGAGCTTTCAGAGCTTTCAGAACATTCCGATGCCCATAAGGAGCAACCCTCCGCAAAGTCCGAGCGAGAGGCAGCAGGTGAGTACAACCGCGTGGGTCATACGGCTGAACGCGCAGATATAATGGCCGTCGAGCATATCGCTGAACGAGTTGAGGAACGGAATGCCGGGAACGAGGTAGAGCACACTGGTGCCTACCGCGATTTCAGGCGTGCTTCCGAGGGAGAAGAGCGAGGCGCTCGCGCCAATCACCGACGACACGAAGGCGCAGATTATGAACACAAGTCGCAAATCCATCTTCCGCCCGCAGAGCAGCTGCCGGAGATAAAACCCAGCCATAGTGGCGAGCACTACCACGGCGACCGACTGCCAGTCGCCTCCGAAAAGGCGGCAGAACGCGCCGTTGGCCAGCGACGCGAGCAGTAGCACCACCCTCTTATCCTCTGGGCGAGTGCGTATAATCTCCCGGAACGAACGCCGTGCGCCCTCAAAGTCGATGCGTCCGTCGGCCAGTTCCCAACTCAGGCGGCTCAGTCGGGTATTAATATCGAAACTGATTGGTACCTCCACCGTATTGGCGATGCAGGTATAGCTATCGGAACGGTCGGAAAGGCACACCGTGAGGTGTACATGGCGGGGCAGAATGGTCATCACTACGCCGCACCCTAACGCTTCGGCCATACGCCTCACGTTCTTCTCCAGGCGGATGCAGGTGGCACCGCACCCGAGCAGCCACGCCGAGTATTCCGAAAGAAACTCGCCGACCTCCCTAAGTGAGTAATCGACAGCGGCTTCGCGGCAACCGCACGAGGCGGTCACCACTCCGTCGTCAGTCATCATATGCGTCATCATCGTCCTCATTGGAGTAAACAGGTTTATCGCCGGGGATGAAGAATTCTTCGCGCTCGCTTCCAATGCTGAACAGAGGCGTGCGGCGGGCACTCCCCTTATGTTCGAGATACACATGGCGCCCGACGCGGCAAAGTATTATGGCGATCACGCCGAACACGATTACGCACCAGGTAAGAAACGGTACATTCATCACAATCATAGTCTGTGTCATAGCTTGGGTCTTTAATTGTTTCGCGAATTAAACACCCCGGCTACAGAAAAAACGCCCCGCGGCTACCCTTTGTTTCGATAGAGCTATCGCCCGCCGCGATAACACCGCGCCCGCCGAAAAACCGCGCACTCGCATACGGGAGTGCGCGGAAAGCGCGTCGGTTTTAATTATATTAACATAAAAATAGTTATACCGCGCCCGCCCCGGTTGGCGTAAAGGCTGAAAATCACTATCTTTGCACATCATTCAAAACATACTTGACGACTGCCTCGATGGCAGACGGCCCAGATGGAAAAGCGCCGCGGTCGCGGCATCCTGATTTTGCTACCGATGAAATACCTTATATCGTTTGTCAGCTTTATGCTCGTCGCGGTGATGAATGCCGCGGCCGCCAAGCCGGCATCCCAGAAAAACTCTTCCGCCAAGCTCCCCGCCACCGAGGAGATGAACCTGGCGTCCATATCAAAGACCAACCCTTTTGAAATCGTTCCGGCAGCCGGCATGGAGCTGCTCGAAGACCTCGACGCGGCTGACAACGAGCGTATGGTGGCCGATATGATTTCATTCGCGAAAAAATATATCGGCACCCGCTATGTTCGCGGTGGCAAGGGCCCCAAAGGGTTCGACTGCTCCGGCTTCACGAGCTATGTTTTCAACCAGTTCGGCTACTCTCTCAATCCCTCCTCGGGAGGCCAGTACGGCCAGGGCGAGAAAATCACCCGCGACGAGGTGCAGCCCGGCGACCTCCTGTTCTTCACCGGTCGCTCAGCCAAAAGCGGCCGGGTGGGCCACGTTGGCATGGCTATCGATAACAACCCCGAAACCGGTGAAATCACCTTCATCCACGCGGCCATCAGCGGCGGCATCCGCATCGACCGCGTTTCCGCCCCCTACTACGCCGCCCGCTACATCGGCGCCCGCCGCGTCCTCGGCAACTAATCCCCCGCCCCCACCCGCCAATACATCCGCGCATAGTACTGTGTTATAGAATACTTAAGCGAATCTAAAAACTTAAAATCAGCTAAATCGCCTAAATATCAAGAAAAATTCGGGAGCCGATTTTGTTTTTTGAAATAAAAGCATTACATTTGCAGCAACATACTTACCCCGCTTCCCGTAAGAACAGCGCGCTCAGGGTAAGTTTTTCTTTTTTATGGCACTTCCAAGATATGCTAAACCTCAGATTTCTGTATCTGAACAAATTCGACTTCTAAAATCTGAAGGCTTGAAATTCTCTGACGAGAACAGGGCACGACACATTCTTGAAAACATCAGTCTTTTCAGGATGAAAAGCTACCTTATGCCTTTCAGGAACGCTGGATCTCGATTGTTTATACCTGAAGCAAATTTTGAGGATGCGTATCAACTCTATAAGTTTGATTCTGAATTGCGAAAAATGATTTGCTCCGAAATGGAGAAAATCGAGATTTCAATCCGTACACAATTATCCTTAATAATGGGTGATGAAGCCGGAGTGTATTGGTTTGAGGATAGTTCAAATTTCAGGAATGCCAAACTTCATGCCGGACTCCTTGCAAGTTTGGAAGCTGAATTGCGCCGAAGCGATGATGACGCTATAGTTGACTTTCAACGTAGGTACTCAAATGCTTTCCCTCCAAGTTGGATGGCATTCGAGGTAAGTTCATTCGGAACATTATCCATGATGTATCGTTGGCTTAATGCTGGTCACGCACGCCGAAAGGTTGCTCAGTTCTATGGTTTGACAGATACGGTTATGGAGTCGTGGCTGCATTCAATCGTATATGTACGCAATATTTGTGCCCATCATAGTCGGTTATGGAACCGTAGATTGAGCATCAATGCGATTGTTCCCCGAAAGACACTATTTCCCTTCATAAGTATTCCAGTGGATACCAAACGCGTATATTACGTCATATCAATCCTTATGTATTTTCTTCAGGCTGTCAATCCTAAGAACACGTTTGCGGACCGTTTTAAGTCAATGCTGGCAAAATATCCCAATGTTAACGTAGCAGCTATGGGATTTCCGGATGATTGGCAGAATGAAGCTCTTTGGCAATAGGCATGCAACCGCAATCAATATGCTTATCTTAATAAGACAAGTGGAATTTTAAAATAACATACGTAAGCGCCGCTTTTCAGCGGCGCTTACGCATTATAAATTAGGTACCTGTAATGGTGCTGGGGTTACGCTTCGCCGATCATGGCGAGGAAGTCGGCCTCGGAGATGATGGGGATGCCGAGCGAGGCGGCTTTCTCCTTTTTGGCGGGGCCCATATTCTCGCCGGCGAAAACATAGTCGGTTTTCTTGGAAATGGAGCCGACATTCTTGCCGCCGTTGCGCTCGATGAGCTCTTTGTACTCGTCGCGCGAATGGTGGGTGAAGGTGCCGGAAATCACGAAACTTTTGCCCCCCAAGAGATCGGTACGCCCCTCGGCGCTCTCCTCGGGCTGCGACATACAGAGCCCGGCGGCACGCAGACGCTCGACCACCTCGCGGTTGCGCGGCTCGGCGAAATACGACACTATGCTCTCGGCGATGCGGGGTCCGAGGTCCTTGACAGCCGCCAACTGCTCAGCGGTGGCGGCCATAAGCCGGTCAATGTCGGGGAAGGCGTTGGCCACTTTCTTAGCGACCGTGTCCCCCACGAAAGGTATCGACAGGGCATAAATCACGCGGTCGTAGGGCACCGACTTCGATGCCTCAAGCCCTTCGAGCACCCTCTGGGCCGAGCGCGGACCGAAACCGTCGAGTTTCAGCAGTTGGTCCTCGGTGAGATCGTAGAGGTCGGCGATGTCGCGCACATAGCCGCGCACCATCAGCTGGTTGGCGGTCTCCTCCCCTACTCCGTCGATGTTCATCATCTTGCGCCCAACGAAGTGTTCGACCCTGCCGGCAATCTGCGGCGGACAATAGTACTTATTGGGGCACTGCCAGGAGGCTTCTCCCTCGACACGCACTAACGGGGCGCCGCAAGCGGGGCACTTACCGACGAACTCCACGGGCTTGGCCTCGGGGAGGCGCCCGTTCTCGTCGACGCCGGTGATTTTGGGGATAATCTCCCCACCCTTCTCAACGTAGAGCATATCACCCTCGTGGATGTCGAGCGAGCGTATGATGTCCTCATTGTGGAGCGACGCGCGCTTCACAATCGTGCCCGAAAGGAGCACCGGCTCCAGGTTGGCAACCGGGGTAATGATGCCCATACGCCCCACTTCAAACGACACATAGCGCAACCGCGTAAGCGCTCTTTCGGCGGCAAACTTGTAAGCAATGGCCCAGCGGGGCGATTTGGCCGTGAATCCGAGATTGAGCTGCTGGCGCAGATTGTTGACCTTGAAAACCAGGCCGTCGGTAGCCACCGGGAGGTCGCGGCGGGCGCTGTCCCAGTGCTTTATGAAGCCGTCGACCTCCTCCAGCGAGCCGAGGCGGGTCATTATGTCGGAAACCTTGAAGCCCCAGCTCCGGGCGGCCATCATATTGTCGTAATGGTTGTCGGCGGGGAGCTCCGGGCCCAGCAGATAATAGAAATAGGCGTCGAGTCCGCGGCGGGCCACCTCCTTGGGGTCGAGGGTTTTCAGCGTGCCCGAAGCGGCGTTGCGCGGGTTTGCGAAGAGGGGTTCCTCGTTGAACTCGCGCTCCTTGTTGAGGCGCTCGAACGCCTCCCATGGCATAAGCACCTCGCCGCGAATCTCAAACAGCTCGGGCCAGCCTGACCCTTGGAGCCGAAGAGGTATACTTTTGATAGTTTTTATGTTGGCGGTCACGACGTCGCCCTTTTCACCATCGCCGCGGGTCACGGCGCGCACCAGGCGCCCGTGCTCGTAAATCAGCGAAATGGAGGTGCCGTCGAACTTCATCTCACCCACAATGTCGAACTTCTCGCCCCCGAGCGAACCGCTCACGCGGCCGAACCACTCGTCGACCTCCTCGATCGAATAGGTGTTGGAGAGCGAGAGCATCGGGTGTATGTGCGCCGCCTGTTCGAATCCCCCGGTGAGGTCGGAACCAACGCGCTGTGTCGGCGACAGCGGGTCGGCCATCTCGGGATGCTCCGCCTCAAGCTTTTCAAGTTCCTTGAGGAGCATATCGAACTCCCGGTCGGAAATTTCCGGCGCGTTGAGCACATAATAATTATGGTTGTGGCGGTCGAGTTGCTCGCGGAGATCGAGAATCCTTTGCTTGGGGTCCATTTCAGGATGTATGAGGTGATAAGTATGAGTGATGAGGGGGGATCAGTCCATTTCGGAGCCGATCTGGTAGCGTATGTGGTTGAGGGCGCGGAGCACGTTGCAGAGCGTGCCGCTCCAGTAGGAGCGGAAATCCTCGCTGACGGCCTGGAGGGCGAGCGCCACGGTTTCGTCGGTCGCGTCGCGGATAGTGCTGATAAAGTTGAAAAGTACCTGAAAAATGTCGGCCAGCCCCTCGGAGACGCTCGCCGCCACCGGGGTGTCGCTGTACTTCATATCCTCCTCAAACACTTCGAGATACACATCGTCGGGGCCGAGGAGGCGCTCGATATTGCGCCGGGCGGCTTCGTAATAGTCCTCATCGAGCGCCTGCTCTACATAGGCTTCCTCATCGTCGATAAGCGTTGAGCGGAGGTCGGTGGCGGCGATATAAATGCGCGGGAGCAGACGTAGCATCGCGTTCACGAAAGTGTCGCGGTCGTCGTCGCGCGCGCCCTCTACGGCCACGCAGTATTCGTTGCAAAGCCCTATGAAGGCGATGGAGTTGGTTGATAGTTCCATTTCAAAGGTAAAGCTGGTGTTCGGTAATGTAATTATATACCCGTTCCCCGACAAGATTGTTCACCGGCAGGCCGGCCCGCACCCTCTCTCGCACCATGGTGGAGGACACATCGAGCAGAGGCACGTCGGGGCAGACATCGACCCCCTCGGGGAGCGCTCCGAGCTCGGCGCCCGGACGGGGATATATGATCGGACGGAATTCGCGTATTATGGCCTCGTGCTCGCGCCATCGGGGGAAAATGTCCCAGTTATCCCCTCCGATCACAAGCCGGAATTCGCGGTCGGGGTAGCGACTGGCGAGCTCGCGCAGGGTGTCAATCGAATAGGAGGGGCGGGGCATCGACAGCTCGATGTCGCACACACCTATCCCGGGGTGCCCCTCGGCGGCGAGCCGCAGCATAGCCAGGCGGTCGGCATCGGGCGCCAGCTCCGAGGAGCCCGCCTTCAGCGGATTCAGCGGCGAGAGAGTGAGCCACACCTCGTCGGCAAGCCCTGACCGCGCCACGGCATCGGCTATGGCGATATGACCGAGATGGACGGGGTTGAACGACCCGCCGAAAATTCCAATAACCGGCATCAAGCCTTGATGAAATCTTCCATCAGAGCGGCCACCTCACCGATAGCGCGGGGGAGTTCGTCGTTGACCACAACATAGTCGTAGCGGTCCTTGAACCCAAGCTCGTACTCAGCGCGGCCCACTCGCTCCTCGATAGCCTCGGCGCTCTCGCTGCCGCGCTTTTCCAGGCGGCTGCGCAGTTCGGGGATGTCGGGGGGTGCGATGAACACACTCAGCGCGTCGGCGCCAAACTGCTCCTTGACGTTGACACCGCCGCGGACGTCGATGTCGAGTATCACGTTGTGGCCGGCGTCGATACGGCCCTGAATCTCCGAGCGGAGCGTGCCGTAGTAGCGTCCGGGGTACACCTGCTCGTATTCCACGAAGGCGTTCTCGGCGATGAGGTCCTTGAACTGCTGGTCGGTGAGGAAATGGTAGTTCACACCGTCGACCTCGCCGGGGCGGGGCTTGCGGTTAGTCGCCGAGACGGAGAATTGCAGGTCGAGTTTTCCGGCATCCATGATCTCGCCGATAATCGTTGACTTGCCGCAACCCGAGGGGGCTGAAATTATAATGAGCTTACCTTTTTTCATCGTGATAGGTATTGTGGGGTGGGTCTTGGATTACATTACGTTGAGCACCTGCTCCTTGATCTGCTCCAGCTCGTCCTTCATCTTCACCACGAGAATCTGCATCTCGGCCTGGTTGCTCTTGGAACCGAGGGTGTTGATTTCGCGGCCCATCTCCTGGGCGATGAACCCGAGTTTTTTCCCCTGGCCGGGCTTGGCGTCGAGAGTCTGGAGGAAGTAGTCGAGGTGCTGCGTGAGGCGCTGCTTCTCCTCGTTGATGTCGAGTTTCTCAATGTAGAAAATCATCTCCTGCTCGAAGCGCCCCTTGTCGTATTCGACCTGGTGGAGCGACGAGAGGGCGTCCTGCATGCGGGCGCGTATTTTCGCCACACGCTCTGTTTCGTAGCGGGGCACCTCGGCCAGCAGGGCGCGTATGCGGTCGATGCGCACGCGGAAGAACTCATCGAGGCGGCGCCCCTCGGCGGCGCGGTGTTCGAGAATGTTGTCGAGCGCAGCCGAGAGCGTAGCGAGGAGCACCCGGCGCTCGTCGTCGCTGATTTCCGAGGCACCCTCGGTTTTCACCGCGTCGGGGAAACGCATCAGCACCGAGTACCAGTCCTGCGGCTCGGGAATGCCGAGCTTGGCCGAAGCCTCGCGAATCTGGCGGCAGTAGGCTTCGAGGGCGGGCACGTTGAGCTCCACGGCTCCGTCACCCCCGACCGTCTCCACGGCCAGGCTGAAGTCGACCTTGCCGCGCTCAAGCTGCGAGGCCACCATCGACCTCATCTCGGGCTCCAGCTGGCGGTAGCCTGCCGGGCAGCGCATCGAAAGGTCGAGCTGCTTGGAGTTAAGTGATTTAAGTTCAACGGTAAACTTCCGGGTAGCGCATTCGGCAACCGCGCTGCCGAAGCCTGTCATCGATAGTAACATATAGATTCAGCTATTGGTCTTACAAAAGTAGCGAAATAATGGCGAAAATTCAGTAATTTTGCAAAAAAAATAAAGGGCGGTTCCCGCCCCGTACCCTCCAAGCCAATCTGCCGATGCCTACCATACTAAACATCGAGACCTCCACGGAGGTCTGCTCGGCCTCCCTCACATCGGAAGGAGCCATACTGACCCATTTCGAGGAATTTTCAGGGCGCAACCACGCGACCGTGCTCAGCGACTTCGTGAAAGGGTGCCTCGACCACGCCCGCGCCCACGAGATGAAGCTCGACGCCGTTGCCGTGTCGCTCGGGCCGGGCAGCTACACCGGCCTGCGCATCGGTCTCTCGGAGGCCAAGGGTCTGGCCTACGCCCTCGACACCCCGCTGATCGGGGTTGACACCCTTCAGCTAATGTGCGTCGGGGTGATGTTCAACAACGAGATACTCGACCCCGACACCCTGTTCATACCGATGATCGACGCCCGCCGCATGGAGGTGTACACCGCCGTGTACGACTTCTCGCTGGCCCCGGTAGTGGAGCCCCGGCCCCTCATCCTCGACCAGGAGAGTTGCGCGGAACTCCTTGCCTCCGGGCGCCCCGCGGTATTCTTCGGCAACGGAGCCGCCAAAGCCCGGGAACTCATGGAGAGCCACCCGAACGCCACATTCATCCCCGACGTGAACCCGCTGGCAACCGATATGCTGGCCCTGGCCGACAAAGCCTACCGCGAGGGGCGTTTCCTCGACCTGGCCTACAGCGTGCCTACCTACCTGAAGGATTTCCAGGCCACCAAGCCCAAATCGCTTCTGCAAAAGCTCGGCGAAACATCAATCTGAACGTTCAAAGTAAACAGCGACTCCGCCATCGGCCTTTCAACCGATGGCGGAGTCGCTGTTTACTATCTATATGTCGTTTACTTGACGAACACGAAGTACTGGCCCGGGGCGAGAGTGGCCGGGAGGGTGGCCGGGGTGCCGGTGAAGTAGTCGGTGAGGGGGTGTACCGCGGGGGTCTCGCCGGAAAATTCGAGCTTAGCCTCCTTGGCACCGAGGTTAACCAGCACCATCACAAGCGAGCCCTCGACCTCGCGGGAGAATACATAGAGGTTCTCGTCGGTGGTGGGGTAACGCTTCATCTCGCCGCCCCAGGTGCCCGCGGCGATGGCCTTCTGCGTGTGTTTGAGGTGGTTGAGTTTCTGATAGAACTCAAAATATTCGTTGCGGGGCTCCCAGGCGGGGGGAGTATCCTTCTTGAAGAACTCAAAGGCGCGGTTCATGCCGGTTTCCTGCCCGGTGTATATCAAGGGCATACCGGGGAGGGTGTAGCTCAGCACGGCGAAGGCGTCGGTCAGTTTGCCCAGGCGCTCAAACTCAGTGCCCTCCCAGGAATTGAGGTCGTGGTTGGTGACCATATTCATAAGGTAGGTATCCTTAGGGTAGGTGGCGGCCTGTTCGGCAAGGAGCGAGTCGATGTCGACTGCGTGCTTCACGGCGAGCTTGCGAGGCGCGGTCTCACCCTCGCCGACATACGATCGCTCGCCCGCAGTCGAAGCGATTTCGTTGAAGAGGTCCTTCATCGGCCAGTTGTAACCCATATCGAACCCGTTTTTCTGCAGGGCGGGCACCGATGCCTCGGCCAGCATGAACAGCTCGGGCTTCACGGCCTGCAATTGCGGGCGGGTCTCGTCCCAGAAGTCAACGGGCACCTCCATCGCCACATCGCAGCGGAAGCCGTCGACTCCGACCTCAGTCAGCCAGAACTTGAAGGCGTCGACCATCGCGCGGCGCATCTCGGGGTTGGAATAGTCGAATTTGTACACATCGGTCCAGTCGTACGGGCCGTACATCTTTCCGAGCGAGTCGGTGGCGTACCAGTCGGGGTGCTCGGTGACCCAGGCGTTGTCGCGGCCCGAGTGGTTGGGCACCCAGTCGAGAATCACCTTCATACCGGCCTCGTGGATTTTGCGCACCGTCTCCTTGAACTGCTCGATAGTGCCGAACTCGGGATTGAACGCCTTATAGTCGCGCACGGCGTAGTAGGAGCCGAGCTCACCCTTGCGCCCGTCCTCGCTGATGGGGAACACGGGCATAAACCAGAGTATGTCGACCCCCAACTCCTTCAGGCGGGGCAGATGCCGGTCAAAAGCCTCGACCGTGCCCTCGTCGGTAAACTGCCGGAGGTTCACCTCGTAGATTACCGCGTCGCGGCTCCAATCGGGGTGGGTCACGGTGGTGTAGGTAGAATCAAGAGCCGAAGCCGCGGCCACCTCCTCGGCACCGCTCTTCTTTTTCTGCCCGCAGGCAGCGACGGAAACCAGCAAAGCGCCCGCCGCGATGAATGCAAGTATCTTTTCCATCCTGGTATTAAGTAACTGTTCAAAATTATTTTCTACTAACGGTCTGATTATTTCAATATTTTTCCGGCAAAATTTTTGAATCTTTTCCTCTCTTCATCGGTCGTGTAGCTCGCTACACTCCCTCTTCATCGAGAAAAATCTTCTAAAAATTTTCCTCGGATAAATATTAAAATAATTTCGACCAGTTACTTAGTAAAGTAAGTCGGCGCGAATGTAATAAATCATTCGCTAACCGCAAAAAAATGCGTAACTTCGCGGCGTACACAATCAATTATTCCAGCCGGGGAGCATATACCCCCGGATTATGTTCTTCAGAACCTGTAATAAAAATGTCCGTTAGATTTTCTTTCCTGAAAAGCCGGTTCGCCGCGCTCTACGGCGGGACTTTTATAGCGTTGATTTATTTCTGCATCGACTGGTCGATGCAGACGACATTCCGAGGAATGTCGTTCTGGGAGCTGTACGTCAACAACGCCCTGCTGGCGCTTCTGCTGATGCTCCCATATATGGTTTCCCGAAGGATATGGGTGCAGGGAGTGACCATCGGCCTGGTTGACTGCGCCCTGATAGCCAACCTGATGTACCGCCGCACTTACTTCACCCCGATTCCGCCGGAAAGCTATCTGATGGCCGGCAACCTGGGCGATTTCACAGCGAGTGTCACCGACTCGATATATTGGTTCGACTTCGGGTTCTTCATACTCCTGGCGGCCACCGTGTGGCTGGCTTCGAGGCTCCCCCGCGAAAGGCACCGCCGCCATTGGGGCTCCTATCTTGGCTCTATAATACTGCTCGGCATTGTGTCGGCCATCGGCATGGCGTCGAAGGGAGGTTTCCCGAAGGTGATGCGCAAGCTGTCGTCGTCGTGCTACTACAATACCACCCCGGTGCAGATTTACACCCCGGTGGCCTACCTCATACACACGGCGATGGAGACCGAGGACACCCTGACCCCGGAAATCGAGCAACGGGTGGAAAACTGGCTGCTCGACAAGGAGCGTCTGCGCCCCTACCGCGGGCTCCCCGACTCGGTAGCGCCGAGGAAAAACCTCGTGGTGGTGCTCTTGGAATCGTTCGAGGGTTGGCTCCCCGAAACCGAAATCAACGGCAAACCGATCACCCCCTACATTAACTCACTGCTGCGCGACTCGTCGACATTCTACGCTCCCAGGGTGCTCTCGCAGGTAAGCTCGGGGCGTTCCATCGACGGGCAGCTCCTCATTTTCTCGGGACTGCTGCCGAGGTTCCACACCATATTCAGCACCAAGCATCCCGACAACTTCTACCCCACCCTCAACAAGGCGATGCGCGAAAAGTATGGCACGAAGAGCTACATATTCACCTGCGACCGCCCGATAACCTGGAACCAGCAGGCCGTATCACCCGCCTTCGGCTACGACGCGATGTACAGCCGCGATGCCTGGGTGCTCGACGATATGATCGGGAAACCGGCCAAACTGAGCGATGCCTCATTCTTCCGCCAGTCGACTGACCTGCTCAAGGGTGGCGACCTATGGCCCAAGGGTGAGTCGCGACTGATGACTTTCGTGTCGTATTCGGGCCACAACCCGTTCATCCTCCCCGAGGAGAAGCGCGACCCCGATTTCAACCTTCACAACGGCGACTTCAACAAGCGATTCGCCGACTACACCACGATGGCCCACTACACCGACGCACAGCTCCACACCATAATCGACTACCTGAAAACGCGCCCCGACTACGATGAGACCCTCGTGGTAATCACCGGCGACCACGAAGGGCTGGCCTACTACCGCGACGAAATAGTGGCTGACGACCGCCTCTGCATTGTGCCCGACAAGCAGTTCGTGCCCCTGATAATACTCAACAGCCCGGTAGGCGGCCGCGTTGACGAGGTCGTGGGCCAATACGACATCTACCCCACCCTGTTGGGGATGCTTGGCCTCGACGATTACCGCTGGAAGGGCCTGGGGCAGACGATGCTCGGCCCGGTGGCCGGATTCGCCGTATCGTCGTACACCAAGGAGGTGGTCGGCGACACCATCGGAGTGGATCCGGCACTCCGCGACAACATTTTCGGAGCGCGGCGCGCCAGCGACGACATCATCAACTTCGACCTCCTCAGAGGCCGCTACGAATGAAACACCCTCTGATATGGACGTACTCACCCCGGAACAACGGCTACGCTGCATGCGGGCCAACAAGAGCCACGACACCAAGCCGGAGCGAGCTTTCGCCCGGCTTCTGTGGAGCGCCGGGGTGCGTTACCGCAAGCAGAGCCGCACTATTCCGGGGCGACCCGACTTCTCGATAAAGCGCTATCGGCTCGCCATATTCGTCGATGGTGATTTCTGGCACGGTCGCGACTTCTCGCGGGACAACAACCGATTTCACCGCAACCGCGACTTCTGGATAGCCAAAATCGAGCGGAATATCGAACGCGACCGCGAAGTGACGGCCCGCCTTGAGGGTATGGGGTGGAAGGTGCTCCGCTTCTGGGAGTCGGAAATTAAAAAGGACCCGGGGGCGTGCCTGCGGGCCGTGCTCGAATACCTCGCCGGATTCAGCTCGCTCTCGGCTCCGGCCTACCTCCCTACCGACCTCCAGTCCGGCACACACGACCTGCCGCTCATCACCGCCGCACCAACGACATACACCACCGCGAGGGAAACAAGCGAGGCGGCGGAACCCGCCGCCCCGTATGGCGATAACGATAAGTGACTTCTTCGCTTACTTAACGTGCTTACTTCAGGAGCGATACCCGCACGCGTGTATTCTTCAGCTTGTGGGGGGCAAGGAGTTCGAGTACCTTTCCGGCCTTCGCGCGGGGCACCGCGACGATCGAGCTGTGGTCGTCAACGATGATTTTGCCGACCTCCTCCTTTGTAAGTCCGCCGCGCTGCATGACGTAGCCCGCAACATCCCCCTTGGAGATACGCTCCTTTTTCCCGGCGTTGATGTAGAGCGTTGCCACCTCGGAGCGGATGCCGTTGTCGGAAACCGAGCGCGGATGGTATTCGTGGTCCCAATTGACATATTCGGGGATGCTCTCCTCCTCGTTTACAATGAGGTAAGCCGTGCCCTCGGCCCCCTGTCGGGCTGTGCGCCCGTTGCGGTGGGTCCAGCTTTCGGGCGAGAGAGGGAGGTGGTAATGGATCACATAGTTGACCGAGTCAATGTCGAGGCCGCGCGCCCCGAGGTCGGTCGATACCAGTATCGGCGTTGTGCCGTTGTTGAGCAGGTCGACGGCTAATTTGCGCTCGCGCTGCTCCAGGCCGCCGTGGTACAGCCCGGCGGGGAACCCCTCCTCCTTCAGGTGGCTGAAAACGCGCTCGGCGCTCTCGCGGTGGTTGACGAACACCACCGCCTTACCGTCGGGGAGCGAACGCAGAAGCTCGTCGAGGGTCGACAGCTTGTCCTTCGCCGGGGAGGGGACCATCACCGTTTGCAGACGGCTCTTCGCCCCCTGCCGAGTGAAGTCGATAACCTCGGGGTTACGCCCCATATTCAGGAAGTCGGGCATTTCGGCGAGCTTGGTTGCCGAAGTCAAGATAATCAGTTTAAGTTTCTTCATCCTCCCGACGATGCGCTTCATCTCGTCGTAGAAACCGAGTTCCAGCGACTTGTCGTACTCGTCAAGCACCAGGGCGTCGCAAGTCGCGAGGTCGAGGTTGCGGCGCAGCAGATGGTCGAGGAGTCGGCCCGGAGTCGCGACAATAATATCGGGGAGCGGCGAGAGCGACTTCACCTCGTCGGCCATATTGTGACCACCGTAGAAGGCTACCGTTTTCAATCCCGCGGCGACGGGCCTCAGCACGTCGGCAATCTGGATTACCAGCTCGCGCGAGGGAGCCATGACCACGGCCTGCACCCTCTTGCCGTCCGAGGGGCCGAGGGCGCGGAGCAGCCTCAACGCGAAAGCGGCGGTTTTGCCCGAGCCGGTAGGCGCGAGCAGTATCACGCGGTCAGCCTCGGTCGAAGCCATCAGCTGCTGCATATCGTTGAGTACGTTTATATTGTGGCGCTCCCTGAGGCGCTCGGTAATGGTCTTGGTATCCATAAGGGAAAGTGGGAATTAGGTCAGTTTACGATGTATCCGTGAAGAGGGGTGTCGTCGGTGGGAAGCACGTTGTAGCGGCGCAGCTCCAGCGCGGGATCGTGCTCGGCGGCCTTGCCCGAGATGGGACGGCCGAAATTCTCAAACACGAAGTAGCGGCTGCCGCACTTGGGGCACACCGCCTCGTGGGTTTTGGAGTCGACCCGCACCCTCACCGTCTGCGAGTTTTCGACCGGACAGGAGAGGTCGAGCGCCACGGGTTGCCCCGTGAGCGCCACGGCCAGGAGCACACCCCCATAGCCGGTCTCGTTGGTGGCGAGATAGGGGAAATCCTTCGGTAGCCGCTCGCTCTTGATGTAGTAGTCGAAGTCGAGCGGGTTGGCGCCGGGGCCGTACTGCTGCCACTCGTTGATGGTAGCGAAGCGGAGAAAAACCGGGGCGGGCGGGGTGCGCACATGGTCGTTGGACCCACAGGCGGCGACAGCCGCGGCGAGAACGGCCGCGGCTGTCGCTATGGTTATATTTCGCAGAATGCTTTTCATCCGGATTGTGTTTTCCCGGACTCTCCGGGAGTATCTCACACCGCAAGGCGCACGGGCCGCGCGGTTGTGATATATTAACGGCTGAGGCCGCTGATGAGTTCGCCAAACTTGTCGGCGGCCTTCTGCATATAGGGGCCTACCATCGGGCGGAGCATCATGGGGATGTCCACGTCGATAACGGTTTCCACCTCGGTAGAGGTTTCGGAAAGGGGCTTGAGGTCGACCTTCATCGTAAGGGGCACGGGCGAGGAGGTGGTGCCGAACACGATTTTCGAGGGAGCCTGGCGCTCAATCACCGAAAACGCGATTTCGCCAACCTGGGGGGTGACGATCTTGATGGAGTCGGCGGTGAACTCGACCTGACCGATCTGGGCCCGCTGCTCATCGGTGAGCGCGTCGAGGGCGCTCTGCAGGCGGGTCATATCGGAGAAACGGTCAAAAAGGTCGGCGGCGGGCTTTTCGACCACCGTCGGTTTGCTTTTGTATGTTGACATTCGTCGGAGTTTTTGATGTTGTGTGGTCCTGGCACGAATCAGAGGTCGCGCTTGGAGCTTGAATCGGGGAGCCAGTTGCCGGGATCCTCGCGCCACTGCTGGAGGGTGTCGAGGTCGCTCTCGCGGATAAAGCCGGTTTCGAGGGCGGTCTTGAGCATCGCGTCGTAGTTGGAGAGGGTCATGAGCTTGACGTTGGCCTCCTTGAACGCCTTTTCGGCGGTGGGGAACCCGTAGGTGAACATTGCCACCATGCCCACTACCTCGGCACCTGCCATGCGCACGGCCTCCACAGCTTTGAGGCTGCTCTTACCAGTGGAAACCAGGTCCTCGATCACGATTACCTTCTGCCCGGGAGCGAGGTGCCCCTCGATGAGGTTCTCCAGACCGTGGTCCTTGGGTGAGGAGCGGACGTAGATGTAGGGGAGACCGAGGATGTCGGCCACGAGAGCGCCCTGGGCGATGGCCCCGGTGGCAACGCCGGCGATCACGTCGGGCATCGGGTAGTTCTCCAGGATGAGGCGGGTGAGCTCGGTTTTTATGAATGTGCGTACCTGGGGGTACGAGAGGGTTTTGCGGTTGTCGGTGTATATCGGTGAGTTCCAACCCGAAGCCCAGCGGAACGGCATATCGGGCTGCAATTTGATCGCACTGATTTTCAGAAGTTTTTCGGCGAGGAGTTGCTCGAGTTTTTTCATAAGTGGTTGGACGAGTAAATATATTAAGCTACAAAATTAACTACTTTGGTCCTATGCTCCAAGCGTATGACGTGACAAGTTAGATACACCGCGGAATTATAGCGGTTATCGCAGGGGCATCTTGTCGATGCGGCGCTGATGGCGGCCACCCTCGAAGTCGGTGTTGAGGTAGGTGTTGACCACCTCCATTGCCACCGCGGGCTCGATGAAGCGGGCGGGGAGCACGAGCACATTGGCGTCGTTATGGCGGCGGGCCAGCGAGGCGAGCTCGGGGAGCCAGCAAATCGCGGCGCGGATACCCTGGTGCTTGTTGAGGGTCATAGCTATGCCGTTGCCCGAGCCGCAGAGGGCTATGCCGCGGTCGCACTGGCCGCTCTCCACGGCGAGAGCCGCGGGATGGGCGTAGTCGGGGTAGTCGCACGACTCCGTTGAGTGGGTACCGAAGTCGGTATATTCCAAGCCGTTGGCTTCAAGATAGCCTTTGACCATCTCTTTCATCTCGTAGCCAGCGTGGTCGCTGCAGAGTGCTATGTTCTGTTTTTCCATATGGTGTATATAATTATTTTTTCAACTTAAGGTTCGCTTAATCAGCACGGGGCGTCAGTTTTCAGGCACGGCGTCGGCCTTGTTGCCGACGTACCCCTCCTTGCCCAGCGGGAAAGTGTAATAGATGGAGAACGCCGCTCCGAGGTGCCCGTTTGACGTGCCGTAGCCGGGTATATACCAGGGATTTCCGGCGGGTTGTTTCGTCTGCCCGAGGATGCCGCGGTAGCGTATCTCCCATCCGAGCGACAACTGCTTGAACACCTTCACCCTCAGCCCGAAGAGCACCTGTATGTGATGCACCGTGGAGCGCTGCGAGGGGAAATCAACCATCGCCGTCTCCCCCCAGTAAGGGAGGTCGATGGTGACGTCGGTAAGCTGGTACTTGAAATGCGACACCCCGTAGCGCAGCCCGGCGTAAACCGAGTAGTCGGGATTTGAATTGTACAGGAAGTTATAGTTGGCACCGATGCGGAAGTAGGGCGTGACACCCACGCGGTAGGTGTAGTTATTGTCGTCAGGGGTGTAACGCGCGTTGCCAACACCAGCTTCCAATACCGCGATATAGCGGTTGTGGAGGTTGAACTCCGCCGAGAAGTCAACCAGGCCGTATTTCTGCCCGATAAGGCGCATGAACGGATCCCAGATGTTCACACCGACAGTGGCCGAATAGATCAGCGGCTGTATCATCTTCGGAATCTTCACGGAGTCGGGAAACATCATGAGCGAGTCGGGCACCTCGCGGCCATTGATGGTATCGACCAAAATCTTGCGGCCGTTCTCATCGGTGATTTCCACCAGCGAGGAGCGGTCGAGCGAGTCGCCCGGGAGTTTGTTTTCGTTGACGCCCGTGATACCCTGCGACGCGGCGGTAACGGGGGTGACCCTGCGCTGGGCGCTAAGCCCGAGCAGACTCGCCAGCCCCGCGAGGAGCATGGCCAGCGGGAGTATTCGCAGACGCCTCACAACGCACCTCCTTTCGGCATAAAGGCCCGGGCGGGGAATTCTATCTCGCCGAAGCGGTCGGGGTCATCGGGCACTTCGAGGGTGCCGTTGTCGGTGCCCTCGCCGAGGTTGGCCACCCGGAAATACACCTTGATGCGCTCGCGCTCAACGTTGGTAATCACCGAATCGGTGACGGCCACGGAGTCAATCAGATGGCGGGTGTAAACCACCTCGCGCAAGCGGTAGCGGTACATCGCGCCGCACTCCTCCGAGGCGAAGTATGGCTCGGAGTCGTAGGTGAACCGCAATGTGTCATTGAACACCGGCTTGTCGAGTCCCTGGGCCTTGTAGCCGTAGCGAAAGAAGAAATCGGTCTGGCGCGTGTGGTAGCGGAATGGGAGATATAGCGACCCTACCCGCTGGCCCACGGCCACCAGGAGCGAGTCGTCGGGGGCGCCCACGCCGCCGATAGCCACGGAGTCGAGGGCGATGGCCTGCTCGGCCGGTTTGCCCGCATCGTCGGTGGCCATGGCATAGAACCCCATCAGCGGCAACGCGTTATGGTTGTCGGTACACCCCTGGTTGTTGCACGAGGCAAACGCCGCGGCAAGCCATAGCGCCACGACAGCGGCTAGGGCCGACAGGCTTGATATATTATATTTCTTCGCGAATCTCATACTCATTGCGCCGCGGCGAGTTGCGCACCACAAGCTCCCCGACGAAGCCCGCCAGGAAAAGCTGGGTGCCCAGAATCATCATCGTGAGGGCGATATAGAAATAGGGAGAGTTGGTGACAAGGGTGTAATGGTCGCCGTGATGCATGGCCCACAGCTTGCCGAAACCGACCACCATAACCGCCACCAGGCCGATGAAGAACATTAGCGAGCCGAGGAGGCCGAAGAGGTGCATAGGCTTGGCGCCGAACTTCCCGGTGAACCAGAGGGTGCCCAGGTCGAGGTAGCCGTTGACGAAGCGGTCGAGGCCGAACTTGGTTTTGCCGAACTTGCGGGCCTGGTGCTTGACCACCTTCTCCCCGATTTTGTCGAATCCGGCGTTTTTGGCCAGATAAGGGATGTAGCGGTGCATATCGCCGTAGACCTCGATATGCTTCACAACGCTTTTGCGATAAGCCTTCAGGCCGCAATTGAAATCGTGGAGGTTGCGTATGCCGCTGACCCTGCGGGCCGTGGCGTTGAAGAGCTTCGTGGGGATGGTTTTCGACAGGGGGTCGTAGCGCTTCTGCTTCCAGCCGCTCACGAGGTCGTACCCGTCCTCGGTAATCATACGGTACAGTTCGGGAATCTCGTCGGGCGAGTCCTGGAGGTCGGCGTCCATAGTGATCACCACGTCACCCTGCGCCTTGCGGAAGCCGGTGTTCAGCGCCGGCGACTTGCCGTAGTTGCGGCGGAAAGCCACCCCTTTCACCGCCGGGTTGGCGGCGGCAAGCGAGCGTATCACCTCCCAGGAGCCGTCGGTCGAGCCGTCGTTGACATAGATTACCTCGTATGAGAATCCGTTGTCACGCATCACGCGCTCAATCCAAGCCTGGAGCTCGGGGAGCGACTCAGCCTCGTTGTACAGGGGCACGACTATAGAAATATCCATCTCTTTTTCAGTTGCGTCAAACAAAAAACATTCGTCAGCGGCCACCCGGGCCACCGACAGGTACCCGCTTGATACGGGCTATGGCGCTCACCACCATCGACAGCAGCGAGCCGCTGAACATTATCGACCACATCTCGCCCAGGACGAGCACCGCCGGGCGGGGATAGGCATTTTTCTCGGCCACCAGCCTCAGCTCGTCGGCCAGGGCATCGGCCGCCTCGTCGCCCATCGAATCGTAAAAGTCAATCAGATAGTTGAAAACAGCGTCGATGAACCCGGGGTCGATATACCTAAGGTACACGAAAGCCAGGGCGCCGAAGATAATCGACGCGCAGGCAAACATCACAATGCCCTGCATCCAAAGTGCCGAGAACACCGTCATCCCGTGGGCAGCGACATGGGTGCGCCTCAGGAAGAAGTAGGTCAGGAACGGCACCCCGAGGGCCAGGGCGGTAGCCGGAATCCTCAGCAGGGGCACCGCGAGCGAGCCGCCAATCAGGGCCACGGCCACCGATATGTAGAGCCCCATCCAGAGGCCGTCGTCAGCGCCGCGGGCGTAGATTGTTTTGGGTTTCGGTTCCTTCATCATTCTTATAGGGGCGCCCGGAGCGCGTATTACAGGGGTATTGTTTCGGCAAAATTACGAAATTTCCTCGTAATATGATTTGCGGTGAATGGAAATGTTTGTAAATTTGTCGGCTACCCCCGCCACAACGCGGCAGCGGGTGCGTCTGATACCATTTCAAAACCAATTGGAACCAACATTACCGCAGATGAAGATTCATTACAAAGCCATACTCCTCGGGCTGGCCGGAGCGGCCATCGCCCCGGATGCTTCCGCCTCGATCGACCTCGACTACTACAGCCGCCTGCAAGGGCTGAAAGGCGCGGCGCTGAAAACCGCCGTCCACGAAATCCTTACCGAGAACGTGAAAATGCTCGACTACGGATCGGGCGACAGGCATACCTGGTGGGGGTTCTATGTGACCGACCGATGCGACGACGGCATGGTGCGCGACCGATATTCCAACGACAAGCGCTATTTCGGCTCCCGCGGTTCATCGGTGAGCGGCATGAACATCGAGCACTCCTTCCCCAAGAGCTGGTGGGGCGGCTCGACAAACAACGCCTACAAGGACCTGTTTAACCTCATGCCCTGCGAACAGAAAATAAACTCAACCAAGAGCAACTACGCGATGGCCGTGGTAATAAGGCCGACCGACTCGGGCGACAACGGCTGCACCCGCGTAGGCAAAGGCTCCGACGGCGTGAACTACTGGGAACCCGCCGACAAATGGAAGGGGGACTTCGCCCGCGGCTATATGTATATGGCCACCGCCTACCAGAACTTCAGCTGGACCACCGAATCGGGCCTCTCAATTCTGCAACAGGGTGCCTACCCCACCCTCAAAAGCTGGGCCGCCGAGCTGTACATCGAGTGGGCCAAGCAGGATCCCGTCGACCGAATCGAGACCGACCGAAACGACGACGTTGAAAGCCTCCAGCGCAACCGCAACCCGTTTGTCGACTTCCCCAATCTTATGGAATACATCTGGGGCGACTCGGTGAGCACCCCTTTCAACGTAAAGACTACCGTTAAGAGCGCCGCGTACACCGGTGGAGGCTCCATCGGCGATGGCCCCGCTACAGGCATAATCGAGGAACTCTACGCCAGCACCTTCATCGGCAGCGACGGTGGCTGCGAGGTTGAGACCGCCGTACAGCCATCCGGCAAACAGAACGTGTGGACCCTCGACGCTACCTACGGATGGAAGGCATCCGCGGCCGTGGGCTCCAACGACAATATCGTATATTACGAGAGCGACGCCACACTCCTCACCCCCGAGATAGACCTCGCCGGGTACACCGAACCGAGCATCAAGTTTGACCACGCCGTGAAGTTCGCCGCCGATCCCTCGGCAGTACTCTCTGTAATTGTGAGAGCCGACGGCGAAGGGGATTACACCATACCCGCCCAAAAAATTATTTGGCCCAAGGGAACATCGTGGACCTTTACCCGCGACGTGAAAGTGCCCCTCAACGACTTCGCCGGCAAGAAAGTGCGCATCGGATTCCGCTACACATCGACCACATCGGAAGCTTGCACCTGGGAGGTACAGAACTTCTCGCTGTCGGCCCGCAAGTCAGCATCCGGTATCGAGGACCTCATCGACACCAACCTCGCCAACGAGGCCGACGACTCCAACGCGCCCGCCGAATACTACTCGCTTGACGGACGCCGCGTCGATCCCGCCACCACCCGCGGCATCGTGATCCTCCGCCGCGGCACCCGCGCCACCAAGGTAATCCTTCGCTAACGCTCCCCCACCCCACATACCGAGCGCCCCGCTGCCCCACGCCGCGGGGCGCTATGTTTATAAAAAAACATTCCCCAGATTCACATCTAAGGAATGCCCGTTACACAATTCACATTTAATAATGTGAAATCACAGTTATTTTTTATCTCACGTTTTCATTATAATGCTACAGCATTTTGGCTAAACGAATCTCTTGACCATTATGCTGAATCAGCAGGGTATCATCGTCCACAACAGACAACTTGCCCAGCATATTATATTTAGTTGACAAAGGTCTATATCTCGCGTCAGCCATCGTCTCCAAAGCCGTTAACAAGTCGGAAAACATAGAACCCCTCACATTTTCGAGCGCCTCGCGGTCCGCTCCCTCATCAGTGGGGCGAAGTGTGAAAGACGCACTGTCGGTGACGACTTTAACAGAGGTCATATCATAACAAACAGCGAGCGAATCGCCAACAATCCTCCAACGGCCGGAAATTGATATATTGAAATTAACAGCGACCTCGAAGCCATTGTCGGACGAATGCAGGCGCAAGCTTTCACGCTCGCTGAAAGCGCCGTCTCCGGCAAACGAAATAGTTTGAAGGCCGGAAATCTCGCCATCCGATATTTCGCACGACCATACGTTTGACAACAGCCTGTTCTCAAAGTCATTATTATTAATTTTGGAGCTCGCTCCTCCGCAGGCGGTTGTCGCTATAAGCCCGAGAACCGCGGCTGCGCCATATGAGATTCCCCTTCTGTTCATTTCCCGGTATTGAGTTTTATCTGCCCTATAATTACGGCTATTTTTTCCTTATTCTTGCGCCATTTATTCCCTGTCAGACCATACGATGCGACCATGGTATCTCTTCCCGAAGAAAACCCAAATGAAACTACAAACGGCTCGACGGACCCATACATAGCGTCCCACGTCTCAAATGGGAGCATAAGTCTTAACCTATATTCTGTTTTTTCACCCTTGGGTTTCGCATAGATTAAATCGGGTTGACGATTATAACGGGCATCTCCGTAACTTACCGCCATATCCACAGGTTTAGGCGCGCCGGCACATACCACAGTAGCGAGAAGCGACACACTATCAGTTTTCTCGACAAAAGTATAGTCATATTCCATATGCTTTCCGGCATCACCGTAAAGTAATGGCATTTTTTGGCTGAATATATGGAACATCCAGCCTGAATCGCCTTTCTTTTGCACATACATATTTCCAATCCCAGCACCGCACAACGTCATAGCGATCGCGCATAGGATTAGCATTCGGGTAGCGGCCAAATGTTTCATAACGGCTAAAAATTATTAAATACGGTATTGGACGCATGCCGAAACCCGCGGGGACCCCGGCATGCGTTCACAATGTGATGTTTAGGACACACGGCCCAAGTCGGTAAGGACTATGGCGCCGGACGGGTTATATGATTTATTCCCCGTAAACGACTGTCTTGTAAGATGCGTAAAGACCCAGGATGCTGGTCTTCTGCACATCAACATGGCTGATTTTCTTGATGCCTGCGGAGTTGGCAGCGGTCTGGATCGAAGCGTCACCCACGCTTACAAGGCCGAGCACGCCAAGGCTGGAAGAAGTGCCAACCTTCGTGCCGAGCGAGTTGGAAGTAGCGATTTGACCTTCGGTCACCCCGGTGTAGAGAACGCCCATACCTGAGCCAGACGATACGGTGGAGCAGCTTGCGAGTGCCAGCCCGGCAACCGCGATGATTCCCAATGCAATTTTATGCATGATAGATAAATGGTTTAGTGCCGGTTGATTCCCCGTTTCCGGCATAACAAAAAAATAGCGCGGGAACCTATCCATTGCTCGTTCCGCTGTTTCAAGGCTCTCGCATTGCCATTCACTGTAGAACGAGCAACGCAGAACCCACGCTGATATGGAAATAATCACGACCATCGCTGGCCGCGGAAACTTACCATACCCTGGGCGCTACCGTTGCTTCATTCCTGACAGTGAAGATAGAATTTGCGAGATTCTGAAACAGCCAAGAATCAAGCGCTGAATAACGCTTAGTTAATAAATTGTGACCCACCCTTCTGCTGCCCTCCGGCAGCTATCAGCGTGGATTGCGGGCAAAGTTAATGTTTTTTTCTCTTATCCACAATAATCAAGCTGTAATTGCCACACTTTTTTCATGGAAAAGCAGTATATTTGCCAAAAGCCTGACTAACACATATTGAACAACGAATCTATTCATCTCTAATAATAATGACCATGAACAGAATTATTCTTTTCGCTATCGCGCTGATGGTATGCGTGGGTGCGGCTGGCGCGCCAAAGGCCGCCGCAGATATCATAATGAACAACGGCACGGAATATAAGTCGGTGCCCCTCGACAAGATTCCCGAGGGATGGGACAAGGAGATAAAGGTGGTGGTCAACGGCAAGAAAGTGAAGCTCGCCGCCGACTCAATCGACCACGCGGTGATATGGCACAACGACAACCCGGACGACCGCTGCCTCATCAAATGGCTACCCTCCGGCACTTTCAATATGAAAGACGGCTCAACGAAACAAACAATGGAGAAGGGGAAGCCGTTTATGAAATGGTTCGCTTTCCGAACCGCGGGTGAACATCTTAGGCTGTGGATCAGTTTCTCGAAGCTGAAGCCGTCGAAAAACCGCTTTGTCCTCGAAGTGAATCCAGTGACGAACTTTTTTGAAAAGAAAGGCTATCCGTATCTGATAGGCGTGCCGCGGAACGAGTTCAAGCCGAACCTTACTCGCAACTGGCTCAGCGCGTTCTTGGCCGACGACAAGGTTTTGGTAAGGGAGATGTCGCAGGAGAAGGAGCTTAACCGCAATTTCTTGCAGCAGCAGGTAATCGACTCCCCCGCGGTATTCGACCACATCACAAAAACCTACACCCCGGGTCGGACCGAATAACCGCGACCTACTTATCAGGATTATGCCGACCCAGTTTCTCAAACCCAAAGGGGACTATCGCGGTTTGATCGCTTATAAGAAAGCCGAGTGCATTTACGACCTAAGCTACCATTTCGCCCACAGGTTTCTATCTCCTAAAGACAGGACTATCGACCAGATGGTGCAGTCGGCCAGAAGCGGCAAACAAAACATCATCGAGGGTTCTGCCGCATCAACCACCTCCCGGGAAACGGAAATAAAGTTGTTCAACGTGGCTAAAGCGAGTTTTGACGAACTGCTGGCCGACTATGAGGATTATCTCCGGGTCAGAGGCTTGCCTGTTTGGCCTGAGGATAAACAACGCAGAGTAAGGGAA
Organism: Alistipes timonensis; assembly: GCA_023663385.1. GTDB lineage: Bacteria > Bacteroidota > Bacteroidia > Bacteroidales > Muribaculaceae > UBA7173. The sequence goes on from JAMPHO010000001.1 coordinate 160,345, forward strand.
TTTTGCCGAAAAAACAACGACTCGGCGCTTTACCGACAGGTCGCGCCAAGCCGCGATGACGCGACTATCGCAAACCTGTGTATCACAATGATACACCAGGAACTCGTGCTTTTAGTTAGGCTAATTGAACGAGCAAAGGCTGACTTCCTCGCCAATGGGGGCATCCGGGAAGAGATGAGCCGCGCCCGCCGCGACTACCGAGCCAACAACGGCTATGGCGGAGGGGGCGGGCTGCAATAAAAAAGGATTGGCTTGGGAAATTTGGGAGAATTGGGAAATTTGGGAATAATGGGATTTTTGGGAGGATTGGGATTCCCATTATTCCCAAAACTCCCATAATTCTCATTACTTCCCAGGTGCTCGATCGGGAGGGCTGAATGCGGCGAACCCGGCTCCTGTGCGGGGGCCGGGTTCGCTGTTGTGGGTGTTGGCGGGCGGTGGATGCCGCCCGGTGTGGGTCGGGGTTTAGAAGTCGAGGGTGAAGGTGAAGGTGGTGGGAGCCACGGGCACGCGGTACTGCGAGAGTACGTCGGGGCCGCAGGTAGCGGTGCCGACACCCATCTGCTCGGCGTCGATGTGGACGGTAACCATACCGTCGTCCTTGAGGTCCTTGATGTGACCGCGGATACCTTCCTTGGTCTGCTGCTGCCAGGTGGGAGCGCCGTAGGAAGCGTCATCGTAGGGGGTGACACCAGCCTGGAAGAGCTTGGGAGCGGTAATCGTGATACCATCGCCGAGGGTGAGGCGGCTCACCTCGGTGTGGTTGCCGGTGGCCTGGGGCACAACGTAGTTATGGAAGTTTTCGGCGGGAGTAAGGGTGTAGGTGCCGATGCGCCCTGCCGAGTTGCGGTCGTTGTAGGTTTCAACGGGGCCGCGGCCTACGAAAGTAAAGGTACGGCAGTCAGCTTCGGGCACGCGGAAAGTGAGACCCACGCGGGGGAGCGAGGTAACCACGGCGGTGTCGGGGTTGAAGGTGGTAGTGATCTCCATCTTGTTGCCGGGAAGGATGGTCACGGCGTAGGAACCAGCGCCTACATTCTGCCCTTCGGCGCCCTTGACGGCGAACGGAACGGTGAGCACGTTTTTCTTCAGCTCGACCTTACCGGCCTCGAAAGTGATATGCTTGAGGCCTTCCTTGGTCCAGAACTTTCCGGAACCGGCACCGGCGGCATCGTTCTCGGTCATCGGACGGTAGAGCGAAAGCTCGATGGGAGCGGCGAGTTTTTCAACACCGGCAACCTTAACGGAGCTGATGACGCCCGTCGCGGGATCTACGGCAAACGCGAGGTCGCCGTTGGAGTAAACATCACCTTTCTTTTTGAGTTTGAGGGGCTTTTCGGCCACGATGGCGGCAGGTTCGGCCGCGGGGATGGTGAACTGGTCGTAAGCCACCTCATATCCGGCGGGGATAAGGTTGGCGGCCTTCTTGGTGGTCCAGGAGAGGTCGAGGTAGCATGGTTCGGAGAGCACGGGGGCGTTGCCGAGCTTTAGGAGCACGGAGTCGCCGGGGGCGCAGTTCACATTGTCGATAGCGCCCGACATAAGCACCTTGCCGTCGGCTGTGTTGACCTTCCAGTTGAGTTTGAGTTCATTGAGATTGGAGAAGTCATACCAGTTGCGCACGCTTACGGCGAGCTCGCGCTCATTGATCATGCGTGCCTTGGCATACTGATATACCTTCTTGACCTCCTGCATATGGGGGTGTTCCTTGCGGTCGCTGGTAATAAGGCCGTTGCAGCAGAAAGCCATCGACGAGGGGACCTCCATCTTGGGGCCGTAGTCGCCGCCGTAGGTGTAATAGGGGCGCCCGAGCGAGTCGTTCTCGATAAACGACTGGTCAACCCAGTCCCAAATGCAGCCACCCTGGGCCTTGGGAAGATTCTCGAACACGTTCATATAGTCGCGGAGGCCGCCGACGCTGTTGCCCATCGCGTGGGCGAACTCGCAAAGGATGTAGGGCTTGTTCTCCGGCTTGGAAGCGTAGTCGATAACCACGTTGATGGGGCGGTACATATTGGCGTATATGTCGGTGTTCCAGTCGTTGAGCGCGCGCTCGCACTGAATCGGGCGGTTGGGCTCGATTTCCTTCATATACTTATAGGTCTCTTCGAACACCACGCCGTTGCCCGACTCGTTCTGGAGTGAGAAGAAGCAAACCGAGGGGTTATTCTTGCTCTTGGCGTAGGCGCGCTTGGTGCGGTCCATAGCGGCGGGAATCCACATCGGGTCCTTAGCCATAGCCTCTTCCTTGTAGCCGTAGCCGTGGCTCTCGAAGTTCACCTCGTCAATCACCATGATGCCGTATTTGTCGCAGAGGTGGTACCAGTTGCGGGTCGAGGGGTAATGGCAGTTACGCACGGTGTTGATGTTGTTGAGCTTCATCAGCTCGATGTCGCGGAGCTCGGTGGCGGGATCGAGAGCGTGGCCGAGTTTGTCCCAGCTGTGGCGGTTGACACCCTTCACAATCACGCGTTTGCCGTTCATAAGCCAGAGGCCGTCCTTCACCTCGGTGGTGCGGAAACCGACGTTGCAGCCGACGAGTTCCGTGCGGTTACCCTCGGGGTCGTTGAGCGACAGTTCGAGCGTGTAGAGGTTGGGATGCTCGGCCGACCAGGCTTTCACACCGGGGAGGGCCGCGTAGAAGTTCACGATTTCCGAACCGTTTTCAGCGCCCTGGGCTGCTACCTTGCCATCGGCATCATAGAGTTTGTAATCAATGGTATAGGGCTTGAATTCCTTGGCTTTCACCTTCTTCTTACCCTTCACGGCTGCCTCGGGAGCCTTCGGGAGCCCCTGGAGGTCGATGGTGAGCTGGAGCTCGCCATCCTTATATGCCTTCTTGTCGAGAGTGGCCACGGCGCGGAAGTCGGAGATGAAAGTCTTCGGGGTGGAATAAAGATATACGTCGCGCTCTATGCCGCTGAGGCGCCACATATCCTGGCACTCCATATAGCTGCCCGACGACCAGCGGTAAACCTCGAAGGCCACCACGTTCTTGCCCGGAACGAGATATTCGGTCACATCCCACTCGGCAGCGGTCTTGGAGTCCATATTGCAGCCGAGGTACTGGCCGTTGACCCAGGCGTAGAAGAACGACGATATGCCTTCGGCGGCGAGCACCACGCGGCGACCCTCCCATCCGGCGGGGATGGTGAACTCGCGGCGGTAGGAACCCACCTCGTTGTTTTCAAACGGCACGCGCGGACGGTCCTTCTTGAAGTTGTAAAATTCGGTGTCGAACTCGTAAGTCTCGTTGGTATAGACGCGGGTGCCGTAGCCGAGGGTCTGCCAATTGCCGGGCACGGTAATCTTGTCCCAACCCTTGATGTCGTAGTCGGGAGCCTGGAAACCCTGGGGGCGCTGCCCGGGATTAATGACCCACTTGAAGTCCCACTGACCGTTGAGGTTCAGATAGTAGGGGGAGTCGGCATACTTCATATCGGCGATGGCCGACACGGGCGCGTCGTCGGCATAGGGCACTACCAGGGCGTGCGGGTCGATCTGTCCGACGCGGAACGTGTTGGGCTGCTGCCATTCGGGCGTGTCGTCGGCGAATGCGGCGAATGAGCAACCGCCAAGCACGAGGGCCAGAGCTGAAAGTTGTTTGATCATCAGGTATATGTTTGATTTGTTGGATTTCATTTTGGGGAAGCGTCACTCAACGATAATCTCGTCGAAGTAAATCTGGGCCGGAACCCCTTCGCGGGGCATACCGTCGGGGATAGCGCCGGGATTCACGCCAAGAACGCGGATGTAGCGCGCGTCGGTTGTCGGGAACTGGGCCGTATAGTCAACCTTGTTGGGGTTGCCGCGGAAAATCTTGTCCTTGTCAACCTCTATGCGGTCGAGCACATAATAGCTGCGGCCGTCGGGCGAACCGTAAACCACAAGCTCAAGAGGCGCTGCCGAGCAGAGGTCGGAGTTGACGATGCTTCCGAGCACGACCTTGCTCACGGGCTTCACCTCGCCCAGGTCGAGGGTCATTTCGACCGGGTCGCCGTTCCAGCCCACATATTCAAAGTCGCTGAAACGCTCGCTGCCGCGGAGGCCATTGGTAAGCGGCGCCGTCGGTCGCATGGCGTTTTTGGCGGTTACGGTGCGGCCTGTCGCGAGATTCGACTTCACGGGGAGCACCAGAGTCTCGCCGAGCTGCTTGCCCGAGTGGCGGTCGAAAGTGGCGGCGGTGATGGTGAAGTCGCCGCTGAGATTCTGAATCGCCACCCTATGACCGAGATTCCGGGCCGAGGCGTCGAGGTCCTTGCCGGTGGTCCAACGGATGTCAACGTCGGGGCGCTCACATTCAAGCTCCACGGTGAGGGTGCCGTCGCCGTTGGGCACAATCTTGTGCTGGATGTTGTACATCGACTTCGCGACGGTAAGCCCCCTTTCCTCCATTCCGGGGACGTAGCGGTCAACCGCCCTCACGAAAGCCGGGAGGTCGACGCGCCCTTTGGGTGCCCAGGAACGCTCGGCAACGGCGAGCATACGGGGGAAGAGCTGGTACTCGACATCCTCGTTGGTGCGGCAGAACTCCGTCCAAAGCGAGCCCTGGAGCCCCTGCAACTGCTCTTCGAGCTGGGGAGTCCAATCGTCGGCCACAGGCTCGTAGTTATATATGTCGCTGAGGGTCACGTTGCCGAAATAGGTGAACGGCTCGAACCACTGCGGACCCTGGTAACGGATGAGGTAGAACTTAAGCGCGGGGGTCATAATGAACTTGCGGCCACTCTCGCGGGCATCGTTCACGGCAATCTGGCCCATACCCTGCCAGCCGTAGATTACCATATCCTTGGTGGGTTTGCCATAGGTGGCCTCGTCCCATCCCATAGGCACGCGTCCTTTTTCGATGAGGTGGCCCGAAATCTGGTTCATAAGCCAGGCCTGGAGCTCCTCCTCGTCCTTGAGGCCGAGTTTCTTGATGCGCTCCTGGCAGAGGTGGCAACGCTTCCAGCGGTCCTTAGCGGCCTCGTCGCCGCCAAGGTGTATATGCTTCGAGGGGAAGATGTCGATAACCTCGTCGAGCACGTTGTTGTAAAAGTCGATTACCTTGTCGTTGCCGCCACACATTATTATGGAAGCATCCTTGCCACCGATGCCGGTGAACACGCCGATGAACTTGCCGGAGTCAACCGGGCAGGTCAGCTCGGGATACGACGCGATCGCGGCCGCGGCATGGGCCGGGAGCTCGATTTCGGGAATAAGGTTGACATGGCGCTCGGCGGCATACTTCACCAGCTCGCGCATCTGCTTCTGCGTGTAGAAACCGCCATAGGTGGCCTTTTCGTCGGCCGAGCGCGGGTTGAGGCGAGCGGGGAATATCTCGGGGCGGTCGACGCGCCACGCCCCTACCTCGGTGAGTTTGGGATACTTCTTGATTTCGAGGCGCCAGCCGTTATCATCGGTAAGGTGCAGGTGTACGTTGTTGATTTTCAGAGCCGCGGCCTCGTCGACAAGTTTCTTCAGCTCGTCGAACGGGAGGTAGCAGCGCACCAGGTCGAGCATCATGCCTCGGTAGCCGAAGCGGGGCGAGTCGGTAATCTCAACCGCGGGGAGCGCGGCGGGATTCTGCTTCACCATCTGCGCCAGGGTCTGGGCGGCGTAGTAAAAACCGGCGGGAGCCGATGCCTTGACCTCGATGCCGACGGGGGTGACACTGAGGGCGTACCCTTCGGCGGAGATCGACGCGTCGGTTTTCAGGGTCACCGAGGCCCCTTTCGAGGCTTGTTTGGCTTCCACGCCGCGGAGCCGGAGGTCGCGGGCGAAAGTCTTGGCATCCTTACCTGCCACGGTCAGCCCCTTGGCGGGGACGGCATATTCACCGGTAGTGACGTTCAGTTGTGCCGGAGCCGGGAGAAGCGCGTAGTCGGCGCTCGCGCCCAGGCCGCAGACCGACAGGCAGAGAGCCAAAAGAAGTTTCTTCATTTCAGATTTAAGCAAGAAGTGGTTATGTTAGGAAGGGATGTGGCGGAGAGCGCGAGGTGGGTGGTTTGGGGAAGCAAAGCGCTGGCCGGAGTCAGCTTTTACAGCGGGCTCCGACCGGCTCTGAGGCTTACTTTATCGGGAACTGATGGCGCACGGGGTCGTCATACTGCTCCTGGAGTTTCTTGAGTTTCTGCATCATATCGGCGGTTACCTCCTCGGTTCCGGGCTTGCCGTAGATGTTGTGCATCTCGTTGGGGTCGGCAGCGAGGTCGTAGAGCTCCCATTCGTCAATGTCGTTGTAGAAGTGGATGAGCTTGTGCTTCAGGTCGCTGACTCCGTAGTGGCGTTTAACGGCGTGCTCGGCGGGATATTCGTGGAAGTGGTAGTAGAGCGCGTCGCGCCAGTCGGCGGGATGCTCACCTTTGAGCAGGGGGAGGAGCGACACGCCCTGAATGTCCTTCGGAATCTCGACACCGGCGATGTCGAGGAAGGTCGGGGCGTAGTCGATGTTCTGCACCATCTCCTCGATGTCGCCGCGGCGGTCGAATCCGGCGGGGAGGCGCATTATCAGGGGTGTGTGGAACGATTCCTCGTACATGAAGCGCTTGTCGAACCAGCCGTGCTCGCCCATATAGAAGCCCTGGTCGGAGGTGTACACCACGAGGGTGTTGTCGAGCAGGTCGTTCTTTTCAAGGTAGTCGAGCACGCGGCCAACGTTGTCGTCGAGGCTCTTGACCACCTTGAGGTAGTCGCGCATATAGCGCTGGTACTTCCATTCGGCCAGGGCCTTGCCGGTGAGTTTGAGCGAGTCAAACTCCTCAACGATCGGGTTGTAGAAAGCGTCCCAGGCGGCGCGCTGCTCGGGATCCATACGGTCAACGTAGCTCTCGTAGCGCTCCTTGAGACGCGAGTCGCGGTCGGGCGAGTATATTTTGAGGTCGTAAAGGAGGTCCATATCCTTGTCGATGCTCATCTCCTGCGCGGCGGCCGCGGGGCGCCCCTCGTAGTCGTCGTAGAAGTTCGACGGCAGGGGGAAGGTCTTGTCCTCGTAGAGGGCGAGATGGGCGGTGTCGGGCATCCAGTTGCGGTGGATGGCCTTATGATGGATCAGCAGGCAGAAGGGTTTCTCCTTGTCGCGTTCATTTTCGAGCCAGTTGAGGCTCTTGTCGGTGATTATGTCGGTGAGGTAGCCGTGGACCTGCACGGTGTCGCCCGACTCAACGATGAAGTCGGGGTTGTAGTAGTCACCCTGGTCGGGCACCACCTCCCAGCGGTCAAACCCGGTAGGGAGGCTGTGGAGATGCCACTTGCCGAAAGCGGCGGTCTGGTAACCGGCCTTCTGGAGGTATTTGGGGAAAGTGGGCTGGGTGTTGTCGAACTCTTCGCAGAGCGTGTTGTCGGTGAAACCGTTGGTGTGTGAGTGCTTGCCGGTGAGCATGCAGGCGCGCGAAGGCCCGGAGAGGGAGTTTGCCACGAAGCTGTTGGTGAACCTCACGCCGTCGCGCGCGATGCGGTCGAGGTTGGGGGTATGCGCGTAGCGGGTGTCATAGCAGCTCATCATCTGGGCCGTATGGTCGTCGGTCATTATGTAGACGATGTTGAGGGGCTTGTCGGCGGTGTTTCCGGCCTTGGCTTTCTGGCACGAGGAGAGGCCGTAAACGCCGATTCCGGCGGCGAGAAGAGCGGCTGAGGGTACCACCCATTTGGCATAGGACTTGTTAATCATATAAGTTCGGCACAAAAAAGTGTTCTTTATTCAACTTGAATTCCAGCTAACAAAGATACGAAACAAAAATCAATATACCGCGGCGCGGAGACCGATTTTGTTCAACTCGCACGCGTTTTTTAGCAGAATGAGTTTTTGTAAACCAATATTAACTGAATAAATCTGAAAAACGGCGGAGCCGACAGCCTATGCGCGGGCTGCCGACTCCGCGGTATTATGTGTGACAGTACGGAATGTACAAGGTCAATCGCAATCGTAGGAATAGTCGGCTATACCGTCGTTGCGCTGCGGCCAGCCGGGGTTCTGGTAAAGGGGCGACTTGTCGAAACCGCCGGTGAGGAGGAACTCCGAAATAGGTATCGGCTCCAGGTAGTGGGGTTTCGGGAAGTTGTATCCGGCGTAGGCCTTCGAGGTGGCGTTGATCTGGTAGGGGCGGATATACTTCGACACGGGCGACTGCGACACGACGTCGGCCTTGGGCCCCTTGCCGTTCTCGTAGAGCTTGTAAATCTCGTCCCAGAGGTTGAGACCCTCGACGTGGTAGCCCACCATCTTGTCGAGCGAGCGCCAGCGCTTGAGGTCGTCGAGGCGGAGCCCCTCGGCCAGGAGTTCGCAGCGGCGTTCGCGGCGTATGTTGTAGAGGGTGGCGTCGACCATCACGCCTTTCGACCATACGGCCAGGTCGTTCTCCTTGTTGAGGTCGGTCGCGGCGATGGTGGCGTTGTAGTCCTCATCGACGCCGGCGCGCTTGCGCAGCTCGCGCCAGTACTGGTCGCACTTGCCGCCGAGCGAGTTGTGGCGCAGGTAGTAAGCCTCGATATAGTTGAGCATCGCCTCGCCGGAGCGGAACAGGGGCACCGAGGTGGTGCACTCCGACTGCGCGTCCTGGGCCTTGTCGGGGCTCCACCACTTTTTGAGCTCGTAGCCGGTGGTGGCCTTCTGGTTGCCGCTCTGGGTGATGTAGGGAACGTAGTGGTACACGGTGTCGCGCACGAGTTTGCCGGTTTCCGGGTCGCGCGACTCGTTGATGAAGCTGCCGGCGGCGCGCACCGAGCCGGTAAGGCGGGTGTCGCGGTTCTGGAACTCCTCATACGAGGTCTTGTCCCCCTTGTACTCCGAGCCGGCGGCGTACCAAGGCTTGCCGCTGACCATGAGGAAGGAGTTGACAGCCGCGCGGGTAACGCCGCAGCCGCCGCCGCTCACGAGGTAGCGGGTGCAGGAGTGGGTGAGCACGCCGGTCGCGTAGTAGCGGGCCAGAAGCACCTCGGAGTCAGCGCCGAAGGGCTGGTCGGAGGGTGTGTTGAACATCGCCTGGTAATCCTTGGCCAGGGGGTGGCCGTCAACGGCGATCTCGGCGGCCTTGATGGCCTCGTCGAGGAAGAAGTCGATTTCAGCCTCGGCCGAACCCGCGGGCCACGAGAAGTCGGGCCAATAGCTCTTGCCGGGCCACTTGTCGTTGCCGGGCACGAAGCAGGTACCGGCGTGGTACTTCTCCCAGGTAGCCTCGTAGAGGGCCACGCGGGCCTTCAGAGCTTGGGCCACCTTGGCGTTGACGCGTCCGGCCGACGGGTGCCAGTCGAGCATCAGCTTGGCGGCGCGGTCGAGATCCTTGAGAATCTCGCGGGCCACGAGGTTGCGCGGTGTGCGGCGGCTCTTGGCGGTCACGGCGTCCTGGTCGGACTCAAGCAGGTCGCGGAGCACGGGGCAGTCGCCGAAGTTGCGCAGCAGGCGGAACTGGTCGTAGGCGCGGAAAAAGTACCCCTCGCCGAGGTAGTGGTCGATGTTGGTCTTGTTGCCGGTGATCGACGCGTACTTCCGCTCGGTGCTGTTGATGAAGAAGTTGATGGCGCGCTGCTTGGTGAAGTTCCATTCGGAGCTCTCGATTTTCACCGTCTGCTTGTCGCCCTGATAGAAGAGCGCCGAGGGGGAGGCTCCGGCCTGGGAGTCGGAGGTGTTGTCCTGGGTGTAGAGGCCGCCCCAGAGGTTATTGTTCTTGGGGAGGTACTCGTAGAAGGCGTTGGCGGCGACTTCGAGATCCCCTTCGTTATTGTAGTACGACGATTCGTCGCCGAAGTCCATCGGCTTGCGGTCGAGGAAGTCGTCGGAGCAGGAGGCCATCGCGGCGGCCCCCATCAGCCCCAGTATAGCGTATTTCGCGAATTTCATTGCGGTAAGATGTTTTTAGAAGGTTAGCTCAAGACCGATGGAGTAAGTGCGGTACTGCGGATAGGTCTTGCCGGCGCCACCGTTGTAGTCGCCGTCCTGGTAGGAAAGTGCCTCGGGGTCGAAAATCTTCAGCTTGGTCCAGGTGAAGAGGTTCTCGGCCGAGAAGTAGAGGCGCGCCTTCTGGACGTATTTCGATATTTTCGCGTTCTCGGGGAGCGAGATACCGAGCGTGAGGTTCTTCAGGCGCAGGTAGGAAGCGTCCTGGAGATAGCGGTCGCACACCTGCACGTTGTTGGCGTCGGTGCGGATTCGGCCATAGTAGGGGTCGAGGTTCGCGCCCAGTTCCGAACCGGCGTAGCGGAAGTAGTCGAGGTGATCCTTGAAGAGGGTCGCCTGCCAGGCGTTGGCGCCGTAGCCGAAGAAGGTCGAGGTGCCGATGAAGTAGTCGCGCTTGCCGATACCCTGGAAATAGGCGCGGAGGTCGATGAAGCGCCATTTTGCCTCCAGGGTGAAGCTGTAGGCGTAGCGGGGGGTCTCGTTGCCGATCACGCGGAGGTCGCCGTGGTCGTCGACGGTCTGCGAGCCGCCGTCGACCGAGCCGTTGTTGTCGCGGTCGAGGTACATAAGGTCACCGCCGCCCCAGGCGCCGATCACTGTGTTGCCGCCGCGGTTATTGATGTTGCTCTGGGAGTGCTCGGCCAGGTAGGCGCGCATCTCCTCGTCGCTCTTGGCGATGCCGACCACGTCGTAGCCCCAGATTTCGCCGTAGTTCTTGCCGGCGTACCAGCCGGAGAGGGCGCCGTCGGGGGAGTCATACTTGGTGATTTTCGACTGGTAGTCGGAGAGCGAGGCGCTCACCGAGTAGCTCCAGTCGTCGTTGATGCGGTCGCGCCAGGAGAGTTCGAGCTCCCAGCCGCGGGTGCGCATCTCGGCGTTGTTGGTTTTGGGCGCGGAGCCGCCGAACACGGCGGAGAAGGCGCGGGCGGGGCCAACCATATCCTTGGTGGTGCGCTCGTACCAGTCAAACGAGCCCTGGAGCTTCGAGCGGAGGAATGCGAAGTCGAGACCCACGCCCCAGTTGTGAATCTTCTCCCAGGTGAGCTGGGTCGAATACGGGTCGTAGACGGGGAGCTTGTTGACCTGCTTGCCGTCGATGATAACGTCGGCGCCGGAGGTCACCATCTTCTGATAGTAGGGGTAGAAGGAGGTGGTGTTCTGGTTGCCGAGCACGCCGTAGGAGCCGCGGAACTTCAGGTAGTTGCACACGTTGGACCAATCTTCCCAGAACGATTCCTGGGCAACGTTCCAACCGAGCGAGAAGGAGGGGAACCAACCCCAGCGCTGGTCCTTGGGGAAACGCGAGGCGCCGTCGGTGCGGATGTTCACCTCGGCCATATAGCGATCCATAAAGTTATAGTTCACGCGGGCGAAGATACCCATCGTTGACCACTCGCCCTTTACTTCGGAGGCCATGGCCTTGTCAGAGCCCACCTCCGAGGGGATGAACGGCTTGTTAGGGTCAAGGATGTCGAAGTGGGCCATGCGGTCGATCTGGCGCTGGTAGTACTCCGTCTGGAGGCCGACGAGGAACTTGAAGTTGTGCTTGTCGTTGATCGACAGCGAGTAGTCGGTGTAGAAGTTGGTCGAGAAATAATTGATTTTGGTGAAAGCCTTCTCGTAATATTTCTCGCCGGCACCGGGGTTCACAATGAAGTCGCCGTTCTTGTTGATCGAGTGCTTGGCCTCGACACCGTTGAACACGCTTATATATTTATAAGCGCCGTCGGGGCCGGTGTAGCCGATGGGGTTGAACTGGCGGGTGAAGGGGTTGTTCTCCAGGCGCGAGTTGATTTCGGCGTGGATGGCCCAGTCGACATTCTTGATCGGGGTGATGATGAGGTTGGCCTGGTTGTAGAATTGCAGCGTGTTCTGCTTCTGGCGGCCGCCATCCTCGATGCTCGCGATCATGTTCTCGGGCGAGTAGTCGCCATTGGGGAGCTTTACGGGGTTGGTTGGCATTCGGCGCCCGAGGTTATGGTAGAAGAGGGCGTTGAGGGCCGAGGGCTTGTTGTTGGAGGTCCAGATCAGGCGGGAGGTCCATTGGAACGACACATAGTCGTTAAACTTCACGTTGACCTTGCCGCTGAACGCCATACGCTGGTATTTTTCATCGGCGTAGTTGAAGATACCGGCCTGGTCGAGGTAGTTGCCCGAGAAGTAGTAGCTCACCTTGTCGCCACCGCCGGTAACCGAGAGGTTGTGCTCGTGGGAAACGGCCACCTTCTTCATATACACGTCATACCAGTTGGTGTTGCCCCATGCCTGGTAGTCCTTGTACCACTCCGAGGTGTTCGACTGGCTGGCGCCGGTGGCGTATTGCAGCTCGCCGCGCTGGAATTTGAGAATCTTCTCCAGCGCCCCGGCACCGAAATAGGGGTTGCCTCCGGCGTTGACCCAGGCGTCGTTGCACATCAGCGCCCAGGTATATGAGTCAACCGCGTCGGGCACCGACACCGGCTCCTGGAAGCGGACGTTGCCGGTATAGGTGACGCGGGTGCCGCGGTCGCCCCCCTTGGTGGTCACCAGGATTACGCCGAACGGCGCGCGCGAGCCGTAGATCGAGGCCGCGGCGGCGTCCTTCAGCACCGAGATGCTGGCGATGTCGTTGGGGTTGATGGTCGAGAGGTCACCCTCCATGCCATCGATGAGCACCAGGGGCTTCGAGTCGGAACCCTCGCCGATGGAGCCGACGCCGCGGATGTTGATGTTCATTTCCGAGCCGGGGGCGCCCCCGCCGTCGTTGGTGATGTTGAGGCCGGCCACCGCGCCCTGCAGGCCCTGCACGGCGTTGGAGATGGGTCGCGACTCAAGCACCTCGTTGTCGATGGTGCGCACCGAGCCGGTGGCGTTGATTTTCTTCTGAGTGCCGTAGCCAACGACCACGACCTCCTCCAGCAGTGTGGAGTTCTCCTTCATATGGATGTCGAGCTTGGTGCGGCCGTCGAGGCGGACCTCCTGGCTCTCCATACCGATATAGCTCACGACGAGCGTGGCCTTGGTCGACGAGACCTTGATCGCGAAGTTGCCGTCGATGTCGGTGGCGGCCCCGGTCGCGGGGTGCCCTTTCTCCTGCACGGTGGCGCCGATGGCGGGCTCGCCCGAAGGCTCGAAGACCGTGCCGGTGACGGTTGTCTGCGCCCAGGCGGTGGCGGCCACAAGCGCGCAGACTATCATAGTCAGTAGTTTTTTCATGATCTGTGATTGATGATTGGTAGTAGATTGGTCGGTTTGGGAGCGGCGCGTCACTCGTCGCGGTTTTCAAGGCTGAAGTCGTAGCCGTCGGGGGTCTGCCCGCGTCCGACCTGTGTGAACGGAATGACGTACATGATCAGCGAATCGCTCGTTAGCACCCGCTGGTACCCCTCGAAGGCGCGTTTTGAGCGGGCCGTGGTCACTGCGAGCTTCACATACGAGTCGCCACCGCCGGCCAGCGTCGAGCCGTAGTTCTCAAACCAAGGCGTCTGGGCTTTGCCGTCGAGGGTGAAAATCGGCATCGGGGCGCTCCATTTGGCGTTCGACTTGATAGGTATAGTGAGCGTGTCGACCTCGTTGAAGAGCACCACCTGCTTCATACGCACAAGCTTGGCGGTTTTCTTCGAGAAGTAGCTATCCTCGTAGATGTTGATAATCAGGTCGTCGTTCTCGTCGAGCACCGGCTCGCCGGTCTCGTCCTTTAGGGTGTCGCGCACGGTGTAGAAATATTCGTAGACCGTGTCCTTCACCTCGTCGACCGTGAGGGGGTAGACCCTCCCCCTGGCCGAGGTGATGGTCCCTAACTCAAGGGTGGCCTTGAGCGAGAAGTCGCCGGGGTTCTCGGCCTCGTCGTCGCAGGCGGCGAATCCGCCGAGCATACCGACACCGGCAAGAAGATACAGCAGTTTTTTCATTATATAAGGTATAGATTGGTTTATGAAATTTTATGCCATTTTACATTATTTAACGGCGAACTTGGCCGCGCTATTGCCCGCCTTGGCTATATAAACGCCGCCGGGAAGCTGGGCACCGCGCACTTTCGAGGCGACGAGCGCGCCCGAGGCGGCATACACGTCGGCCTCCTCGGAGAACTCGGCGGAGAAGCCGCTTACCTTCACGGTGAGCGCCGCGCCGGAGGCGTCGGCCGACACGTCGCTAACCCCGGCGGGGGTGTGGAGCACCTCCACGGCGTCGACCAGCGGGTCGATGTTGGAGTTTATGCCGTAGGAGCAATATTTGGCGAAGTTGTATTTGCCCATCTGCTCCTCGGAAATCCAGTAGTCATTGCCCATATCCCAGTAGAAGATACCGCCGAGATTGTTCTCGCGGGTGTACTTGGCGCGGTTGTAAACCTGCTTGGGACCGGTGAACGCGAACCGCTCGCTCCCAAAGGTGTGGTACTCGATATCGTCGTCGGTGAGCTGGTAAGTGTCGTCGGGCACGAAGCCGTCGCGGATACCCTTGATCGGGGAGCCGTTCGACCCCTTGGCGGTAGTGGTGGCGTAGGAGGTCATGATTTTCTCCTTGGGGAAGCCGTAGTTAACGAAAGCCGCGCACATATTCTTGAAGTGGGTGAAGCGGCTGTGGTTCTCCTGCGGGCCGTACTGCTGGAAGGTGAAGGCCGACACCTTGTCCATCTCGGCTTTCGGATAGCTGTAGGACACGTTGTGGCAGGATACGTTGAAGCTCTTGTCGGCGGGGAGAGCGGCGCGGATCGCGTCGGAGAGGAGGGCGTATTTGTTCCAGTCGCTGTTGTAGACCCATTCAAAGTCGAGCTCGACGCCGTCGTACTCCTTCGACTGCTCGACCACCATGCGGGCGAACTTCTCGCGGGCCTCCTTGTTGGCGAAGATGCCGCTCGCGCCGCTCAGGGTCGAGCCTTCGGGCTGGCGGTAGGAAATAATCATGCGGGGCTGGGTGTAACCCTCATAGGCCGAGCGCATCACGCGGAACCACTCCTCGTTGGAGAAGCTGTCCCACCCCGGAGCCTCCTGGCGGTCGAAGAGGTATAGAGCCTCGGAATTGTCGATTCGCTCGCGGTTGCTATGGGTTGTGAGAGAGGGCACTATGTAGCCGTTCATATGGTCCATGAGCTGCGACACGTCGCGAGTGGCGGCCCATACGCACACGTTGTCAACCTTGCCCTTGAACCCCTTGAAGAGCACGCAGTCGTTGCTGCCGGAGAAAGCGTTGTTGGTGCCTCCGTCGTGCTGGGCGGCGCGGGCCGAGATAATCTGGCCGTCGTACACCACGTTGTAGCAGTTGGTCGAGGAGGTCGGGTTGGCCAGCGAGCTTACGGCGATATAGTGCCATTCGCCCGGCGCGAGGCGGTTGGCCATCGAGTAGCGCCAGCAATTGCCGTCGACGCGGATTACGAGCGCGTTGTCGGTACCAGCCTTGTTCTTCCCCAACTCGATGGAGATACCCTCGGTTTTGTCGGCATTTTCGCGGGCGATGAGCACCGCGCCGTCGACCCACTCGTCGAGGTTTAGCCACGCCTCGAAAGCGTAGCCGGCGTTGTTGGCCAGCAGGTCCTTGCGGGTCATACGGTTGGTGCCGTCGAAAGCGACGACACCCTGGCGCCCGTTGAACTCGGCGAGCCATTCCCCGGTGACCTCGGCGTGGCGGGTCGGGTTCTGCTCCTTGGCGGTGCCGTCGTTGAATGAGTATCCGGCCAGGTTGATAATCTCATTGTGCATCAGGTACTGGTCGCGGGGTATTATACGGTCGAAGAAGCGCTCGTTGGCGGTGTACCCGGCGTTGATGAGGTACGGCAGTTTGTCATTGTCGGCCACCTCGACCTTGCGGGCGCCGTCGCGGAGGTAGCCGTGGTTGTTCTGCTGCCCCTCGCGCTCAAAAGCGAGCCCGCGGTCCTTGGCCGAGCGCCAGTCGATGATGTATTTGTAATCGACAACGTCGGGGCACCCGGCCATGTCAAACTTATAGTAGGCGAGCAGGTCGGCCCACTGTGGGTGCCATTTGTTTATGGTGTTGAATGTGAAGCGCTCGAAGTCCTCGGGGATGGCGGTCTTGAAAAGACGCACCTCGTCGACGCGCCCGATGAAGCCTCCGCCGAATGTCAGCGGGTCGTCGGAAGCGGGAACGGCGGCGATCGGCTGCGACAGCGCCTCGGCGTTGTTGACGAAAACCTTGCCACTTTCGGCTGAGCGAACAACCGTTACCTGCGCCCACTTTCCGGCGGCGAAGTCGGCTGAGTTCACACTGAGCGAGGTCGCGCCAATCGCTATCGAGAGGGATCCGGGCTTCCCGAGCGACACCTTGAAGCCGTCGCCGCGCGACAGGATAGTGGCGCCCTCGGTCCATTCCGCGGGGCAGAACCAAAACTGTAGAGTGAAATTCTCGGCTCCCGAGAGCGCGGCCAGGGGGCCGCAGTCGGCGGTAGCGCCGGCGGTAAGCTCAAGAGCGTAGTTTTTAGGCATGGCTCCGGCCTCCACGGCGAAGCCCGCGGCAATTGCCGCTGCCAAAAGCACTGAGGTTTTCTTCATCGGTATGAATGATTTTAGGTTTTATTTAACAGAAGAAACTGCTTAAAATCAGATTTTAAACAGTTCCAATTGGTGTCGGCGGAAGCTTTCGGCCCCCGCCGGCACCATCGTATCGGAGAATCGGAGGCACGCGGCCGGGGCCGTGCGCCTCCGATTATGGAGTACAATTGTCAATTATTTGACTACCTTGCGGGTAGCGGCGCCTCGGCGCTCAACGTACACGCCGGGGGCGGCGGTAGCGGGGTCAACTTTCACACCCTGGAGGTTGTAAAGCTCCACAGCGCCCTCGAAGCGGTCGGCGTCGACAACCTCGATGCCGGTAAGGATCGGGTCGGCGGCCACGGTGATCGGCTCCATCGCGAACTCGCGCTGGGTAACGCGATTAACGGCCTTGAGCGAGAGAATCTCGGTGTGGCCCGGTTCGGGGACAGCGTAGGTGTATTCGTTGGTATCGTGCTTCACCCATTCATCCTCGGCAGCGGCGCGCGATTCGGGAGCCGCGGTCTGATGGTTCTTGTGGGTGCAAGTGGTTTCGTCGTGCTTGATCTTATAGTAGAGGTCGTAGTTTTCCGGCACATTGTAGCGGATTTTGTGACCCCACAGGTACTTGTCGCCATCGGCGGGCACCTTCTCCTGGTCCTCGGGATGAACGTTTATCGGGAACTCAACCTTGCCGACAGTGTGCTCGATGGCCTTGAAGGGGAGGTAAACGCCTTTGCCGTCAGCAGCCATATCGGAAGCGTCGCAGGGATAAACCGCGATATTGCGAATCAGAAGAGCGGCGTTGTCAAGCTTGCCTAAAGAGGTTTTTAGCGTGATGGGGTCGGTGCCAATCATACTGGGAGTAGTAAACTCATAGGCTACCCATTGATTAGGAGTCCACTCGCCATTCTCATCAAGGAAGTAATCGCTGGTAAGAACGCTTGCCTTATCTGTATTCGTGGTCACGTCATGCTTGTTTAAAGTGCGCGGCAACACCGAATAAGATCCTTTAGCGCCCGGAGCGTAAATATTCAACTCAAATCGAACCTTATAGTTGTTAGCGGCTGACTCCACAGCAGTCGGGAAGAAAGTTATAGAGTTGGGGGTAACAGCGGTAGCGCTCTTAGGCAGCTCGTAGCCAATCATCTCCGCAAGCTCATCACCAAGCGTCGATTTGTTATTGTTGATAACAAACACGGGGCCGCAAGAACCGCCGAAGTCGACTTTTGACACACCTTCGAACAATTTAGCCGCACGATTCTCGTCAACGGCACTAGTCTGATCAGTGCCACCAACACCATAACCAATGCCAATAGCGCCATCGAGCCATTCGTTATCTCCTTTGACTTTAATATAATGATCACCAGCGCACTGATAAGGAGCTTGAGCATCGAAGAATACGGGGAGATCGCTTTCGCGGCTGTTGAACCAGAACTCGCTGTAGAAGTCAGCCGGAACCATATCGGTGTCAGCCTTTTCGAGCTTCTCAAACGGAGTCAAACCATAATTCTTAAAGTTACTGGTCAATTCGTCGAGAGTGGGAGTCGGAACTTCTTCTCCTGCTTCATAGGGAGAGTATATTTTAATCGACTTGATGAGAACGACCAAATTTGTGCCGTCACCAGTAAAGTCGAATCTGAGAGCGGCATCTTCCGTCATATACTCCTGGCTAATGGGGAAGTCGTAAACCATCCATTTATCCATATCCCAGGCATCATTCTCGAAGAATGTTGAAGTAGGGATTCGGTTGCTTTGAGTATTGACATTTCCATGTTTCACATCATCAACACCGAGTTTACGCATACTTGCGACAAACACAGGCGACTCCTTGTACTCATCGCGGTACATATTGAACTCGATGCGGCAACGATAAGCATTCTGTTTGTTGGCGAATATTTCGGGATTCGGGAACAGGAACATATTAGCGTTGGCCACCCAGTTTGTGGTTTTACGGGCAGTGAGTTCTACATCATAACCTCTGTTCTGAAGTTCCTGCTGGAAGTTGGATTGCGGGAAAGTGAAGCAGAGCACTTTGCCGATACGACCACCAAGGTCGATAAGGTTGAAAGCACGGTTGAAATCGGCAAGGTCAGCCGCGGTTCTCGGACCGCCACCACCGGCAACGATATATCCGTTAGTTCTGTCTTGGGTTTTAACAGCGTCAAGACTCGCCTGACTCATATCCCAGTTGGCCGAGGTATGGTTCCACATCCCGGCCTGGGGGGCGGTTTCGGCGTTGTTGAAGTCCCAGTAAGGGGTAAGATTTTCGCAATCCTTGGCTTCCTTGGCGGCAAACGCCGTCAGGGAGCCGAGAAATGCCGTCAGAAGAAAAAGATACTTTTTCATTTGGTCAGCAATTTGGTTAGATTGGTAAGAAGATAGGTACGTTTGTTAGAATGAATTTGTTTCGTTGAAGGTAGACTGGTTAATCGGGGGGGAGCCGATAGACGGCGATAATTGAATTTCGGTAGGCATGACAGTCCCGGCCCGCGGGCCGCTTGAATGGGACGGAAATTGATGAGGTTGGAGTCCATCGCGTCGGGAAAAGCTGTCGGGGCGTACCTTCATCGCCATTATAGCTCGTCGGGAGGCGGAATGCCGGCGCGAACGCGTCGCGCTGACGTTGTTTAAGAGATAAGAGGGAGGGAGCTGCGACCGGGGCCTTGGCTCCCCCGGGGTGCCGGGGGAGCCGCCCGAGGTCGGGGGGATATAAAACTATTGGAATTTACTTCACAACTTTGGTAACCTTGTTGCCCTGGCGGCAGATGAAGACGCCGTTGGCGGGGTTGTTGACGCGCACGCCCTGGAGGTTGAAGTATTCAGCGGGAGCGTCGGTGTCAGCAACGGTTACGTTTTCAACACCTGCGGAAGCGCCGAGGTCGTACCAGTTCCAGGTTATGCGGTGGTTAAGACCGTCAAGACCTTCGTCTTTGACTTCAGAGAATTTCACGTTTCGGAAGATGATGGCACCGCCTGAGTTGAGGAAGTTGGCATTGATTTCCATCTTCACCTTGGGTGCGTAACCCCAGGCTCCGTCGAGATCCTCGCCGTTAAGCCAGAAGTCATTCTCGTTGTACATCCAGCGGTAGGGATTCCAGTGGGGAGTAGAGGTTTCATTCTCCTTGGCTTCTTCGTCAAACCATACGCCGGTGTCCTTGCAGTCTTCTTCGAAGAACTCGCTTCCCTCGACAGCCTTGTCGGCCCAGGAGTAAACAAAATCCTTCATCTCCACAGAGGAGCCGTTGGAACCGTTTGAGCCAAAAGGCTTGACATTATTGCAGTCGTCAACTATATAATAGTTACCGATACCGACAAGACCTGTAGTGGGCTCATTATGGTAGAGCATAACTTCCAGAGAAAGGCGGAGGTTATTTTTGGCATTACCTTTAGCGAAAGACTTGAGCGTACTCGGATTAGGAATCCAGTATAATTGGATTCCGCTCTTTATAGCGGGGAGTTCGCCGAGTTCGGCATCGATGCCGTACTTTTTAAGTTCGTCGCCCAGTTTGGAACCCTGACCATTGAGCACGAACACATTGCCGCACTCAGAGCCGAAGTTTACCATATGGAACGCTCCGAGCACCTGTTCGCGTGTCGCTTCGTCGTTGTTGCTGTGAGGACCATGCGTTACGATTACGCCATTCTCATAAGACTCCTCACCCTTAATGAACCAGTCACGGATGATGTAGGGCGTGGCATTATACGGGGTCGTATTCGTCGGGTTACGCATGATTTTGGGAATGGAAGTCGCGGTAGCGCTCTTGAAATTATCAGGAGCCAGTTCACCCTCGGCATCGACAGCCTGGGGATAGACTTCGTTGATTTTGGGGTTTGTGTGCTCGTAGGCGCTGGCGGCGAAAACCGACACTGCCACGGCGGCTGCACTGAGTAAAATCTTTTTCATGCTTACAGGTTTAGAAAAAGGTAAGTTTAGTGTTTGTTGGTATAAGGTTAAATGTGAAAGCGGTCTCAATCAGGCCCCGCCCGGAGGCTTCGGCCAATCTCGAATCGCTGTCGGTGCTTATGTTATAGGCGTTGTCGTTTATATTATATTATAGTGTCGGTATTACCCGGGAGCGGAGGGGAGTAAAAACTGCCGCCGTCGGCGCTGTCGAATAATAATCACGCGGCAAAGATAGAGGAACGCGCAATTATTTCACGCCTAAAAATATCTTAAAAATTTCAGAAAAAGTGCAAATTCGTACACTTTAGACAACAAAAGCCGTTTTTCGTCCAAAATAAGCACGTCGTTATTTCGTCCAAAATATCCCTAATTCATCTTTTTTGACTATATTTGCACCATATTATCATAGACACCGGATCAAACGCCGCACAGGCGGCTTCAACGACAGCGATACCTTAAAATACCAACCCACAAACCTGTGCAATGAACCAAAATCGAACCACAATCGGAAATCTTTTCGCGCGGCTCGCCTTAGCCGCGGCAATCTTCGCCGGCGCCGCCACCACAGCGGCAGCCGAGGCCCCGGCCAACGACACCCCCTACATCCGCTCCGCCTCGGGCGAGGACGGCGCCGTAGTGAGCCGAGCCGTGCTGTTCAGCCCCGGCGACGAGGGCTCGAAATTCTACCGCATCCCGGCCATCGAGGTGCTCCCCTCTGGAAGAATCGTGGCCGTGGCCGACAAACGCATCGACTCGAACCGCGACCTCCCCGGGCGCATCGACGTGGTGGCCCGCTACTCCGACGACAACGGCGCGACCTGGTCGCCCCAGATCCCCGTCATGACCAACGACGAGGGGGGAGGCTACGGCGACCCCTGCATAATCTATGACCGCGAGGAGAAAGCCCTCGTGGTGGTGGCCACCCACGGCCGCGGCTTATGGGACGAGGGGGGGCACCCCTCCCCAGCCCGTATCGTGGTGAGCCGCAGCACCGACGGCGGACAAACCTGGAGCGCGCCCTCCGACGTCACCGACGGCTTCTACGGCACCCCCGGCAGCAACGCCCCCATCGAGGGGCTGACCGCCTTCGCCACCTCGGGCCGCGGACTCCAGACGAAGGATGGCCGCCTGATGTTCGGCCTCATCTCCCGCCGGGGCAACAAGAAATGGGAACCCCTTGACGTATACTGCGTTTACTCCGACGACGGCGGACGCACCTGGACCACCTCCGGGCAACCCGTCGACACCGACGGCGACGAGACGAAATTCGTGCAGCTCCCCGACGGCCGCGTGATGGCCTCGGTGCGCACCCGCCAGAAAACCCAGGGGCGCAAGTTCAGCTACTCCTCAGACGGCGGGCGCACCTGGACCGCCGCCGAGCGCTCCGCGACCCTGATCGACCCCGCTTGCAACGGCGAGGTGATAAACTGGAACACCCCCTCGGGCCGGAAGCTGCTTCTCCACTCCCTCCCCGCCCCCGAGGACCGGCGCGACGTGGCCTTATGGACCAGCGCCGACAACGGTGCGACCTGGCAGCGGCTGCGCCAGACCAGCTACGGCCCCGCCTGCTACTCCTCGATGGCCATACTCCCCGACGGCACCCTCGCGATGCTCACCGAGGAAGCGTGCAACACCGGCGGACTCCGCATAGTGTTCCAGCGCCTCCGCCTCAAAGAACCCCGATAACACCCCGCCCCGCCTCCCCCCGCCGCGACACCCGGGCGGGGGCGCGGCACGGGGACAGCCCTATTCAGGATCGACCTATGATTTCCAAACAGTTGCTTCTCAAAACCAAACTCAGAACCGCGCGCGCCGCGCTCGGAGCGCTCCTGTGCGCCATCGCGGCGCTGGCCGCCCC
>JAMPHO010000001.1:182541-226132 GCA_023663385.1 Alistipes timonensis
TCATCTCAAAACAGCTCTCAAAATCTTTCGGAAAAAATTTTAAACAGTTTCTGAGTTTTTTCAGAAAATTTCAAACAGCCGCCACAACAACCCACACCACACCTCCGTTCTTATCAAAAAAAGAAATGGCAAAGTTTGACAAACAGGCCGTACTGGCCAAGATGGGCGCCACCCGCATGGTACCCGTATTCTACCATAAAGACCTCGAAACCGCCAAGCAGGTGCTCAAGGCCTGCTACGACGGCGGCGTGCGCGCCTTCGAGTTCACCAATCGCGGCGACTTCGCCCACGAAATCTTCGGCGAGCTCGTGAAGTATGCCGCCGTTGAGTGCCCCGAGATGGCCCTCGGCGTAGGCTCCATCGTCGATCCCGCCACCGCCGCCCTCTACCTCCAGCTGGGCGCCAACTTCGTGGTAGGCCCGCTGTTCAACCCCGAGGTTGCCAAGATCTGCAACCGCCGCCTGGTGGCCTACACCCCCGGCTGCGGCTCCGTCAGCGAGGTAGGCTTCGCACAGGAAGCAGGTTGCGACCTCTGCAAGGTATTCCCCGGCGACGTGCTCGGCCCGAAATTCGTCAAGGGTCTCCTGGCCCCCATGCCCTGGTCCAAGCTCATGGTAACCGGCGGCGTTGAGCCCACCGAGGAGAACCTCAAATCATGGTTCGCCGCCGGCGTTTACTGCGTAGGCATGGGCTCCAAGCTCTTCCCCAAGGACCGCGTTGCCGCCGGCGACTGGGCCTACATCACCGAGAAGTGCCGCGAAGCCATCGCCATCGCCACCAAGTAAACCCGCTCCGCACGGGTGCGTGACGCGCCCCGCGACTAAAACCGACACATCTGTTCCGCCCCAACTTTATGGGGCGGAACTTTTTTTATCGGGGGGAAATAGCTACCTTTGCAACGCGCCGGGCGTCCATCTCGGCCCGACGCGCGAAAAACCACCGCAGCCAGTCACCGGAAGCAACGGGAACGCGGCCCTCCCGGCCCGCAACAATCCAATGAGCAGTAACGCCAAAGTATATAAATGGTCGCTTATCGAGCGTATTTCCGTGGCAGCCCTCAACTTCGGGGGCAACATCGTTCTTGCGCGTATGCTTACCACCGCTGACTTCGGCCTCCTGGCAATGATAGCCATCTTCATAGCCATCGCCCAGGATATTTCAGGGTGCGGCCTGGCCGACGGGCTTATTCACAAGACGAAGCCTACCGACGACGACTATTCGACCGTGTTCGTGTTCAACACCGCTTTCGGATTGTTTTTCGGCCTTTCGTTCTTCATCGGGGCGCCGCTCGTAGCCGGATTTTTCGGGCATGAGGAACTGATAGCGATCATGCGCATTCTCGGCGTGTGCTTCTTCTTTCAGTCAATGGGCTTCGTACAAGAGACACGTCTGAGAAAGGAGCTGGCTATGAAGAAGATGTGCTTCGTTAAAGTTGGCTCCACCCTTACCGCGATCACACTCGGCATCATTCTCGCGGCGCTCGGTCTGGGATGGTGGGCGCTGGTTTCCACACAGATTTTCCTTCTGCTGTTCACATTCTGCTATTGCCTGATCGCTACGAGGTGGTTTCCCCGCGTAAAGTTCAGCAAGCAATCGTTCAAGGAGCTTTTTGGCTTCGGCTTCCATCTCGCGATAGCCTATATCAGCAATGTCATAGGCAAAAACGTCAATACCTTCCTGCTCGGAAAATTCTTCACACCCGCGGCCTCCGGCCTCTATTATCAGGGAGCCAAGCTGGCCAACGTGCCGTTCCAGGTCAGCGACCAGTCGGTCAACAATTCCTTCTTTGTCGTTGCCTCGAACGAGTCGACACCCGACTCCCAACGCTCGCTCATACGCAATATGTTCTCGATGGTGGTCGGCATAAACAGCGCCCTGCTGTTTTTGTTGCTCGTCATAGCCGGGCCGGCCATCATAGCGCTTTACGGCAGCAAATGGGCCGCGAGTATACCTATGTTCCGCATACTCGCGGTCGCTGAGTTCCTATTCTGCATAAAATCATTCTTCCAGGCGGTCTGCAAAGTTCACGGAAGCACCGTTTTCGTGCGTAATCTCTGTGTCATACAGGTAATAGTGCAGATACTGCTGCTGGCGCTCACCATCGCGTTTTTCCGCGACATACTCGTCATTGTATGGGTCCAGGTGGCTTGCGAGTTTTTCAGCGTCGCCGTTTACGCGGTAAAATTCCGAAAACTCACCCAGCAGCCGTTAAGCAGTATCTGCATGGCCGCGTTCCGCAGCATCGGCCTGCCTGTTCTCGGAGCCATATTCGCAGTAGCCGCCGTGGCCGCCGTCGATGCCCTCGTCACCCTCCCCGCCATTGTCAACTGCGTGATTATAGCTGTAGTGTACGCGGTCAGCGTTATCGGAGCCGGGGAGGTGACCCGCCCGATGGTTTATGTCGCGCTACGAAACCATTTCTTAAAGCATTAAACCTCGAAATGGCAGATTCCCATTACCCCGAATACACCGCCGTAATACGAACCCTCGGCAAAGCCGGCGAAAAATTCGAGTCCGAGATTAACTCGCTACGCGCCCAGTCCGTGCGGCCTCAACAGATTTTGGCCTACATACCCGACGGCTACGAGATTCCCGTGTTCCCCGGGAGCGAAGTCGTGCGCTGGATCAGGTCACCCAAAGGGATGGTTACCCAGCGGTCGCTCCCCTTCGACGAGGTCGAGACCGAATACATCCTGTTTCTCGACGATGACGTGTACCTCCCTCCCGAAGGCGCCGAAAAGCTGCTCCGGACAGCCATAAGGGAAAACGCCGACGCCGTGGTGCCGAACACCTTCCCCAATAGCGAAGGCTCGCTGAAATGGAAACTGCGCAATATGGGGCAGGGCGCACTCCCCTCATTCTCGAAAAAATGGGCTTTCCGCGTGCGCCACAGCACCTACTACAACTACTGTAATCATCCCGACCCGGTTATGCCCACCCAGTCAGGGGCCGGGCCGTGCGCCCTCGTACGTTTCAGCGCCTACAAAGCCATACGCTTCGAGGAGGAGCGATGGATTGAGTTCTGCGGTTATCCGCTCGGGGAGGACTTGCTGTTTTTCAACAAATTGCATCAGTGCGGCTACAAGGTTTTCGCCCAATTCGACACCGGCATCACGCATCTCGACGCCGGGTCGGGCCACGCTGCCGACCGTGAAAAGCAGTTCCGGCTCGCGGAAGCGGTGCGTTACATCCTGTGGCACCGCATTTCCTATTCAACGGCCGGCTCAGGCGCATCGCGTCTCTACCGCTCCGCCTGCTACCACTCTACCCAGTGGGCCATGTGGATGCTTGACCTCGTAAGGTTCGCTGTGACAGGCAACCCCTACAAAATGCGCAACCGATTCGCGGGTATGCGACAGGGTAAACAATTCACCAAAACACCCGAATACACCAGCTTGCCGAAATTCAACGCCCACACCCGCCCGCGCCACTGACCGCCAGGCGCCCTACCCTCTGCCGCCGCAGAGCCAGGAGGTGAGGCGCGGCGAGAGGCGGCGCGCTGCCAGGTAAGCTATCTCCGAGATGCCCCAAAGGGCGGCTATCGCCGCGAGATAGCAGAGTATCCACGCCGCCGAGCCATCGGGGCGCGCGATTTTCGTGACGGCGCTCGCCACAGTGCTGTTGACTAATCCGTGGAACGCGTACACGAAGAATGCCGACCGGCCCAGCCAGGGGGCTACGCGCCATCCGCGGGCAACAAAGCTGCCGAAACAGGCGGTAAGGAGGGGCACACCCGCGAGAATCCCCGCGCCGTGGGCCCGTTCGCCGATGAAAGTGCCCGGGTTATACAGCTCGACAACCGCCGCCGCGGCGTAAACCGCGGCCAGCAGAGCGAGAACGCGCCGCGATTGGCGGCTCTCCAAAAGCAGTCTCACAGGATTCACCCGCACCAGGGCAAGCCACGCCCCGAGTGTGAAGAACGTGACTCCCGTACAGCTGAAACCGGGCACCGACGGCCACCATCCGCACGCGAAGCACGCGCACAGCACCGCGACAATCCACCCGCGGGTCAGCCGCGACACTATCCTTATCAACGGGGTCAGGAGCACCAACACCATAAGGTCGCGGATGAACCAGAGAGGGAAATCCGCCGGGGAGCTGGCCGGCTCGTAGAATTGGGGCACCGAAGGCTCGCCAGTATAGGAGAACTCCCAGAATGAGAGCAGAAACTTTCCGGCTGAAAGGTCAACACCCGCCATATTCGGAAAAAAACGCTCCAACGGGCCCGCCTTAAGCAGCAACCAACCGAATGCCAGCACGTTCCACAACAGATATGGAACCAGCAGCCCGCTGACACGCTTGCGCCATTGCGCCGGATAGAAACCGGGCGCGTCAGGGTCCTTGCGATAGAAGAACAGAAAGCCGGAGATTGCGAAAAACAGCGGCACGCAGAGCCTTGACAATACCTGCGACCCGAGATACATAACGTCGCGGGCCGGAGCCGGAACCGCGTCCCCATCCGGCCCGGCGACCAGATAGCAGTGTATCACCAGTATACCCATTATCATAGGGAACCTGGCGAAATCCAACGTGGCCGAAAGGCGCGATGCCCAAGTGTCATTATCCATTTTCGCGGGGTGGTATCGGGGTGGTTCAAAATTCGACCGCGAAGTTAGCGAATCGCGCCGTTGAAAACAAACCCCTACCCCCGAAAGCGGGAAATCCCGCGGAATATGAGTAATTTCGCGATGTTATGGATGAAAAAAGTCGAATTGTGACGGGGCGGTTCGCGCCGTCGCCATCGGGGAGGATGCACCTGGGCAACGTCTACACGGCGGTGGTGTCGTGGCTTTCGGCGCGGCGCGCCGGGGGGAGGTGGATACTGCGTATCGAGGACCTCGACCCGCAACGGTCGAAACGCGAACACGCCCTGATGATCGAGGATGACCTCCGCTGGCTCGGTCTCGACTGGGACGAGGGGGGCCTCAACGGCATCGGGCCCAACGGCCCCTACCTGCAAAGCCTCCGCGGCGAAATCTACGCCGAGGGGCTGCGCCGCCTGGAGGCCACGGGGCTCACCTACCGCTGCCGCTGCCGCCGGGCCGACATACTCGCGACCCAGGCCCCCCACGAGTCGGACGGGCGCGTTATCTACAAGGGCACCTGCCGCCCGCCCCGCCTGGGGGGAACGGCCGAAATCCCCGCCGACATACCGGCGGCCACCCGCCTCTTCGTGCCCGACAAGGTGATAAGTTTCACCGACCGCGTGTGCGGCCCGCAGAGCGTAAACTTAGCAGAACGGTGCGGCGACTTCATACTCCGCCGGGCCGACGGCGCGTGGGCCTACCAGTTGGCCGTGGTGATGGACGACGCCCTGATGGGTGTCACCGAGGTAGTCCGCGGCGACGACCTCCTCCTCTCCGCCGCCCAGCAGCTCTACCTCTACGAACTCTTGGGGTACCCCGCGCCCGAGTTCGCCCACCTCCCCCTGGTGTGCAACGAGCAGGGGGTGCGCCTTTCGAAGCGCGACAGCGCCGCCGGCATGGAGTATCTCCGCGCCACCCACACCCCCGAGCAGGTTCTCGGCCGCGTCGCCCATCTTGCCGGACTCCGCCCCGACCCCTCCCCCGTCACCCTCTCCGACCTCCTCTCCTGATTGGCCGCGATAACGAGGCTGACGGCGAAACGGGCAGTAGGGACGCTTTTCAAAGCGTCCGCATAAAAGTTGCCGTTACGGCGCGCCATCCGGGGGGAAATTAAGTAGAACCATCCAGGATGCTCCATCCGGGCGCGGACGCTTTGAAAAGCGTCCCTACCACGTCACCCTCTCCGACCTCCTCGCCTGATTGGCCGCGATAACGAGGCCATGCCAAAGGTCGGAGACCTTGAACATTGGAAGCCCCATCATTAGCCGCCATCGGCGGCGGTTGATGGGGTTTCTGTGTCGGTGGTGTAAATCAAGGTCGGAGACCTTGCACAGGTGTATGTTGTGCAAGATTTCGGCATCGCGAAAAAAATGACCGGGACCCCTTCTCGCGAAGGAGGCCCGGCCCGGCATATGTATCATGGATTATTGCTTGTGGCGCGGAGCGGGATGCTCCGCGTTGGTCATTTTATTTTTACCGCGGTGGTCTTTTTGCCGCGGTGGTCATTTGATTTTCACTTTGAGGGTGGCGAGGTCGGCGGGGGCGCTCGACGAGCCTACCATCAGTTCGTAGTCGCCCGGCACTACGCGCATGCGGCGCTCGGCGGCGTCCCAGTTCTCGAACGCCTCGCGGGGCATCGGAATCTCGACCACGCGCTTCTCGCCCGCCTTGAGGTCGACGCGGGCGTAGCCGCGGAGCGACTTCGAGGGGCCCGCTGTGTCGGCGGGGCGACGCATATATAGCTGCACGATCTCCGTGCCCTCGCGGGAGCCGGTGTTGCGTACCTCCACGCTCACCACCCCGTTCTTATACTTGGGCTTGCCGTAGGCGAAAGTGGTGTAGCTCAGGCCGTAGCCGAAGGGATAGAGGGGTTCCTCGGCCATATAGCGGTAGGTGCGGCCCGCCATATTGTAGTCGTCAAACGGGGGGAGCTGCGAATCGTCGGTGTAGAAGGTCACCGGGAGCTTGCCCGAGGGGTTGTAGTCGCCAAGGAGCACCTCGGCCACCGCCTCGCCCCCCTGCTCGCCCGGATACCAGGCCTGGAGTATGGCGTCGCAAATATCGTTTTCGGGTGCGAGGGCCACGGCGCTGCCGCTGCAGTTTACAAGCACCACCTTCTTACCCGCCTCATGGAGGGCGCGGATGATGTCGCGCTGCGCCTGGGGGAGCTCGATCGAGGTGCGGTCGCCGTTGTCGAAGCCGGGGAGCTGCACGCGGGCCTGCTCGCGTTCGAGCGCCGGGGAGATACCCCCGACGAAAATCACGGTGTCGTAATCCTTGGCGCGGGCCGCGATTTCGGGTATGGTCAGCTCGCGGGAGCGGCAGATGTCGAAGTTGAGCGTAGCGCCATCCTCCAGCTGCTTATAGTTCAGCTCAATATCGTAGGTCTTGCCCTTCTCCACCGCCAGTTTCATCGTGCGGAACGAGAGGGGGTCGGTTTTCCAGCGGTTGTGTATGGTGTCGCCGTTTACGATAATGCGGAAGCCGTCGTCGTTGTTGAAAACCAGGTCGAGCTCCTCGGTAGCCGGGGCGGTAAACGAGCCGCGCATACGGGTGGTGAAGTTCGTAAGCTCCACCCCGGGGGCGAACACCGTGTTGCCCCCGTTGTCGAGGGTCAGGGGGGAGGTATAGTTGGCCACTGCCGCCGTATCGCCCTGAAGGTCAAGGTTGTTCCAATAAACAGCGCGCAGCCCCGGGCGCCCTTCGGCGTCGGTGAAGAGGTTGAAGATGCTCTCCTTCTCGGTGAGCGACGTGATGTCGCACGAGGGGGCATACGGAATCTCCGGAAACCGCGAGCGCATGGCCTCCATGATGGTCACCGTGTGGCCCGGCTGGCCGTAATATATGCCCCACTGCATAGTGGAGTCGGCGGCGTTGGGGCCCATGATCATCACGCGGTCCATCCGCGCAGGGTCGAGGGGGAGAATGCCGTTGTTTTTCAGCAGCACCATCTGCTCGCGGGCGGCTTTGAGGGCCAGCGCCTTGTGCTCGGGCGAGTTTACCACCGAGAGGGGTATGCGGGTCCACTCGACCAGCGAGTCGGGGTCGAAGTCGCCCAGGCGGAAGCGCTCGGCCAGGAGGCGGCGCACGCTGGTGTCGATTTCGGCCTCAGAGATGTCGCCGCGCTTCACGGCGGCGGGGAGTTTCTTATAAATCTGGCCGCACTCCACGTCGGTGCCGGAGCGCACGCCCAAGGCGGAGGCCGCCTCGGCATCCTTGGCCACGCCGTGCCGCTTGGGGAGGTAGAAGTCGTTGATCGCGCCGCAGTCGCTCACCACCATGCCGTCGAAGCCCCACTGGTCGCGGAGTATCTGCTGGAGCAGGGCCGAGGAGCCGCAGCACGCCTCACCTTCGAGGCGCTGGTAGGCGCACATAACCTCGCGCACGTTACCCTCCTGCACGAGCTGCTTGAACGCCGGGAGGTAGGTTTCCCAAAGGTCGCGCTCGGGGAGCATCGCCACATCCATTCTGTGCCGCTCCTTCTCCGGGCCGCTGTGTACGGCGAAATGCTTGGCGCAGGCCAGGAGCTTATGGTAGCGCGAGGCGGAGTCACCCTGGAGGGCGTGCACAACCCGGAGCCCCATGCGTCCGTTCATATAGGGGTCCTCGCCATAGCTCTCCTGGCCGCGGCCCCAGCGCGGGTCGCGGAATATGTTCACCGTGGGGGTCCAGAACGAGAGCCCCTTGTACTTGCCCACCTTCCCCTCGGCGCGGGCCTGGGTGTTTTTGGCGCGTGCCTCGTCGCTCACGGCAGTGTACACCTCGGTGAGCAGGTCGTCGTCGAAGGCCGAGGCCATACCTATACAGGAGGGGAACACGGTCGAGAGGCCGTTGCGCCCTACCCCGTGGAGGCACTCGCTCCACCACTCGAACGCGGGCACGCCCAGGCGCTCGATGGCCGGGGAGCCGTTCATCATCAGTTTCACCTTCTCCTCAAGCGTCAGCCGCGAGCAGAGGTCGGCGGCGCGCTCCTCGGGGGAGAGTTCCGGATTGTTGAAGGGGTAGACAGGGGCAGCCGTAGCCAGGACGGGGGCGGCGATTGTTGCCGCGGCCGCGAAAGCGCGGAGCATGAGTTTCTTCAAATGATTCAAGGCAGATCGGGTATAATTGGCCTGATTGGTAAACAGGCTTTCGGGTTAGCAATACGCGAATTTACCTCATCCGCCCCCCTCGCGGCGGGTAATAATTGGCGAAATAAGTGTAACCAAGGTAAAATGAGAGCCGCGGCCCTTCGCGGGTCGCGGCTCCGTAGTATTTGTGAATCAAAGGTTTTTTATATCGTTGGGAGAAGGGGATTACTTGTTGTAGACCTTCTTGCCGTCGACGATGATGAGGCCCTTGGTTTCGGGGGAAACCTCGATACCCTGGAGGTTGTAGGCGCGAACGGCCTTGGCCTCGTCGATGGTGATTACCTCAACAGCGTCCTGCTCTTCGCCGTAGTTGTCGCCGATGCCGAACTTCATATCGAGGATGTTGATGGTGTACTTGGCTGCGACGGGTTCCTTGAAGTAAATGCGGAGGATGTAGCTGCCTTCTTTGAGGTTGATGCCTTCCATCTTCTCCTCCTTGAACTGGAACCACTGCTTTGTGGCTTCCTTAGCCTCAAATACGTCGCTCCATACGGGCATGGCGGCGGTAGCGTCAGCGTCGATGTCGGCCTTGTTGTAGAGCTCGAAGGTCAGGCTGGGGGTAAGGGTGCCTTTCGCATCATCGATAGTCTTGAGCGACCAGTGGAATACGAAGTTGTAGTCGCCGGCCTGGGTAGCCTTTACCTCGAATTCCTCGGTGTTGTTGTTGCGGTAGTCGCCGAGCCAGGGCACAGTGCCCGGTTCGCCGTGGAGGATGTCGTAAGCCTCAGTCTCGGGGTTGTAGAGTTTGATCTGGTGGGAGTCATACTGCACCTTGCCCTGACCGATGAGACGGGTGTTCTCGAAGTTCACATAGCCGGGGATGTTGCTGTACATCAGCACTTCCTCGAAGTAAGCGGTGAGGTCAACGTCCTCTTCGATATTGAAGGTGTAGGGGTTGGTGGTGAAGGGATCGTCGATGCCGTTGTCCCAGCCTACGAACTTGTAGCCAGTGTTGGCGATGGCCTGGGCCTTAACCTCGGTGCCGGCAACGAACTTGCTGCGGCCGGGGGTTACGGAAATCGTGCCACCTTCGGCGGGCTCGCAGTAGGTAGCGAGGTTCACTTCCTGAATCTCCTCGCGGGCTTCGAAGCGCCAGCCGTAGCAGTTGAAAGTGCCGGAGATGGGGCCGTTCTCGTTGTGGAACACGAGCTTGAAGAGGTATTCGCCGGCGGGGATGGGCTCGTCGATGTAGAATTCGGTTTCAGCGAAGCCATAGGAAGCGGTCTGCACGGGAGCGGCGTCGTAGCGCTTTTCCCATACGGTCTTGTTGGATGCGCGGTCGATCAGCGAAAATTCGCCGTAGGAGCCGGGGGCGTCGGTTTTGCAGGCGATGTAGAAGCGCACGATGTAGCAAGCCTCTGCCTCGCTCTTCACTGCCCAGGTAGCGGCGTCACCGTCGTACATATTGGCCACATACTTGTGGTCAGCGCCGAGTTTGTTCTTTTCGTGAGTGGTGATGTGCTCGCGTTCGCCGCCGTCTTCGGGGAAGTTGACGATGTCGAATTCGGTGTACTCGGTGTCGGTGAGCAGCATCGACTCGTTGGGGATGTTCTGCGCGGTCTGGGCGCTCGCGAAAGCGAAAGCCAGCAGGGCGGAACCAAGGAGTAACTGTTTTTTCATGTCAGTCAGGTTGGTTGTTGGTATTAGGTTTATTATATAAGCTGTGTATGGCGCGGCGGGGCCGCTGTGATTGGTGCGGTAAAATTACAACCGCTCGGGAGGTTTGCGGGGGAAAAATCGTCACTAAGGGTGTAAAATCTCCCTCAGCAACGATTTTTCATTCACAAAACCTAATAATCTTCTGTTTTTAACTTTTCAGCGCACGAGCACCTTCTTGCCCCCGCGGATGTAGATGCCGGGGACCGAGGGCTCCGCGACGCGGATTCCCTGGAGGTTGTACCAGGCGTCGTCAGCCTCGGCAACGGGCTCGGCCTCTACCGACTCCACCCCTGCGGCGCGGTCGGTGAAGATGGTGATCTTGGCGGCAGGCACGTTACCCTTGAAGGTGAACGTAAGCTGGTTGCGCACGGGCTCGGGGAAGGACACCTCGAAGGAGCCGGTCTCGGTCTCCGACTTGGGGAGGGTATACACGCCCTGGTCGTAGGCCTGGCCGTTGAGCTCGGTGAGCGATGCTTCCTTATAGCTGGCGGTCTGGCGGTAGCCGCGACCCTCGAAGCGCACCTTGCTCACGGCAACCCCGTGGGGGAGCCAGAGGGTGTGCTGGCGGTTGACGGGCATCTGCAGCAGGCCGTTCTCATTACAGTCGGTGTAGTCCCCCCCGGTGAGCCACATTATGCCGTCGGAGAAGTACCAGCCGGAGCGGTCCTTGGTGTTCATCGACACCTCGTAGGAGTCGGCCAGGGGGAAGGTCGAGCGGTAACCCTCGGTCCACCCCTCGGCGTTCTGGGCCTCGGTGATGTCGGCCACGAGTTCGGCCAGGTAAACTTCGAGCATCGTGTAGCCCGACTCGTCGCAGAGGTTGCGGTCGGCAGCGTTATTGGGGTCGAGTCCGCGGGCTATCTCCCATTCGTCGGGCATGCCGTCCTTGTCGGTGTCGACGGGCGCTGCCTCCGATTTGAGCTCGGGCCACGCGCTCCAGTCGTCGCCGGCGTTCTTGGGCTTGTTGTCCTCCTGGGAGTTGATCAGGCCCTTGGAGAGGTTCTTGCCGGTGGAGGTGGCGGTGCCGTTGAGGGTGTCGTCGATCATCTGCTGGTCAACCCAGTCGTATGAGATGGAGCAACCGGCGTAGGAGGTGACGAGGTCGTATGCCTTTTCGGCGGAGTGGGTGGTGGTGGCGGGGAAGGGAACCGGCTCGGAGCGCTTGATGGCGGCGGCGGTTTCGTCGTTCCAGGTGCCGTCGGTGGCGGAGGCCGATTTGTCAATCTGGTCGAGGAAGCCCACGCCCCAGTTGTCCTTGGTCACGTCGCTGTACTTGGAGTTGACGTTACCCTCCACGAGGTAGGTGCCCCAGAGGTGGAGCGCCGGCGAGTAGGCGGGGTATGTCGTGCAGTAGCTCTTGGTGCGGATGCCGACACCGGCAATGCGGCGCCCCTTCTTGTCGGTGGGGGTGGCGGGACCCGGCTTGTAGTAGTTGTTGATGATGTTGACGTTCATCCCCTCGCCTCCGTAGCAGCCGTTGCCGCCGAAGTTGTAGATGACGTTGTTGCGCATATCCATGCGCTCGTCGAGCTGGGTCGAGACGCGCGGGCCGAGGCGCGGGGTGCGCGAGCCGTGGTGGGCCACCAGGTTGTGGTGGAACGAGGCACCGCTCCCTCCCCAGTTGCCGCCGTAGCCGTGGGCCCCCTTAGAGTGGCCGGAGTTCACGAGGCTCTGCGACACGATGCTCCACTGGAGGGTCGAGTTGACGTTGCCCAGTATGGAGCAGCATTCGTCGATACTCCAGGAAACGGAGCAGTGGTCGACCATGATGTTGCGCTCGTCCATGGCGGTGAGACCGTCCCAACCGTCGGCACCACCGACGTTGACATTCTTGTTGCCAAGGCGGAAGCGGATAAAGCGCACGATGGTGTTGGAGCCGAGGGTCACGGGGTAGTCGGCGATGCAGATGCCGTCGCCCGGGGCGGTCTGCCCGGCTATGGTGGTGTATTCGGGAATTTTGAGGCCCGACTCCAGGTGGATCGTGCCGGAAACGTCGAACACGATGGTGCGGGGCCCGGTTTTCGACAGGGCGTCGCGGAGCGTGCCGGTGCCGCTGTCCTTCAGACTGGTCACATGGTATACTGTGCCGCCGCGGCCTCCTACGACGTAGCGTCCGAAGCCCTCGGCGCCGGGGAAAGCGGGGAGCTTTTCCATATCCTGGGCCGAAGCGCCGCCCGACATGGCGGCAAGCAGCAGCAATGCGGCCGCCGAGCGGCCTGAGAAATCAAACTTCATGGTATGAATATCGGGTAAAAATCGGTTTTCGCGGGAAAGAGAGCTTTCTCCAGTGCAAAACTACTACAAACCGCGCAAACAATGGTGTAAAATCTGACAAAAATAGGGAAAACGCCCGCGAAACGGCATCGAAGCGGTGCGATGGGAAGCCGCTCGCTTAAGCTCGCTCAACACGACGGCGATGCCGACCCCGCGACGTGAAACGGGAATGACTTCGGCGGAAAACGGAAAAGGCCCCGCCGGGTGGCGGGGCCTTGGTATGGTGCCTGATTAGGCGGGGAATCAGTCGGCGAGAATCTTGGAGGCGGAGCGGGTGCCATCGGCGGCAACCGACACCTTGATCACGGCGCCGCGGTAACCCTCTTCGACGGGCTGGCCCTGGAGGTTGTAGTAGAGCACCTCGACGGCGGCGTTGTCGGCCTCGGGGGCTTCAATGCCGGTGGGGTTGCCGGGGGTCATCGCGAAGGAGTGGTCGCTCATGGTGCCGTTGGGGGCGATGGCGCGGATGGTGTAGGAGTAGTCCTCGGCAGCGCGGGCCTGAACCTTCTTGTAGCCGGAATTGGTGGCGAGGTCGAAGTGGTCGCAGTCGCCCGAGGCATAGCCTACATACTGGCCGTTGTTATAAATCATATAACCGGCGGCGCCGTCAACGGGATACCAGTAGATGTAGTTGCCCTCCTTTTCGTAGGCCACACCCTCGGGTGCGTTGATTTCGGTGGCGATCTCCTCGGTAGCGAGCCAGGAGTCGTCGCCGCCAAGCACGTTCTCAACGGTAAACTCGGCGGCCTGTTCGGCGGTGAGCACGGGGGTGTACTTGTTGGTCGAGGTCGAGGGGTTTTTGCGGCCGCTGAGGTCGAGGGCGTTGCCGTCCTTGTCCATCGAGTTGAACTCGTAGAGGCGGGTTTCAAGAGTGCCCATTTTGTCCCAGCCTTCCTCGGCGGGGAGCGAGAGGAGGGTGGTGTTCAGATAGTAGGCCGCGGGATTGTTGTCCCAGGGACGGCCGAGGTGGTAACCGGCGATGCCGTCGATGGAGCAGTTCTGGAACACAAAGCCCCACTTCTGCGCGGCGCTGGTGTTGGGGGCGCATACTACGGAACCTTCGCGCTCGGTGACGAACAGGCAGTTCTCGAAGTAGTGGTTGCCGCCGCCGCAGATGAAGTCGACGGTGCCGTGGATTTCGCAGTTGAGGGCGTAGCCGCGATCACCGCTGACGTAGGTATCCTGGTAGCCGAGCAGCAGCATGTTCACCATGACGTCGCGCACGCCGCCGGTGAGGGCCACAGCCTGACCACCGTCAGGGCCGATTTCGTTCTTGATGGTGAAGTTTTCAAGGTAGGTGTTGGTGGAGTAGCGCACCGAGAACACGGGGTAAGAGATACCCTTGACGGTACCGCGCACTACGACTCCGTCGCGGCTTTCGCCGATAATCGACACATTGAAAGCCTTGTTGAGGTGCAGCAGCGGGGCGTTGTTGTCGGCGGAAACACCGAGGTCGTAGTCGCCATCCTTAAGGATGATCACGCGGCGGGGAGCCTCGGCGGTCTTGTTGGAAGCCATAACGTCGGCCACGGCGGCGCGGAGCTCCTCAACGTTGGTAACATAGATAACGCTCTTAACGGGCTCAACCGTAGCGGGCTGCGCCCCAACCTTAACGGTGTAAGTGATAGCCTCGGTGTTGGCGTTGCCGTCAACGTCCTTGGCGGCTCCGGCGGGGAGGGTCAGCACGGTTTCGGCATCCCAGGCGAGATCCCAGAGGGAGAATTTGAGAGTGGTCTTGCCGCCGTCGGCCTTGACCTCATTACCATTGTAGGTAGCCACGGCGTCCTGCATCGGGCGGTCGAAGCTGAGGGTCACAACGGCGTGGTTCTTAGCCTCGGTAGCGGTGTGGACACCACCCTTGAAGGTGGGTTCCCCTTCGTAACGAACCTCTTCAACCAGGAGCTCGAACCAAGCTACGGGCTGGCTACCTTCGAGGGTGAAGGTGATCGGAGCGCCCTGCTGATGGTTCTCGAAGTTCACAACGAGGTCGTAGGCACCGGCGCCACCCTGAACGAAGTCGGAAACGGTAGGCATAAACGTCTCGGCTCCTTCGGATGTCACGGAAACGACCTTACCGGGGCCGTAGTTGTCGAAGAGCTTGGCGAACTTAACCTGCTTAACGATAACGTTGGAGGGGACTTCGAGGGTGTGGGTACCCGGCTTGAACTTGAACTGGGTGCCTCCCCAGCCGTCATTGCAGTCGCGGATGGTGTAGAGGCCGTTGCTCCAGGAGCCGTCGGCCTGGTTGAGGGCGGCGTCATACACGATCTTCACAGCCTTGTCGTTTGCGGCGGCAGTGTAGATGTGGAGGCCGTCGATGGTGAGGGTGAAGCTCTTCTCGGCGAGCACGGGGTGAGCGAAAGTGGCAACGGCGGTGCCGTTTTCAACCTTCACGGCGGCTTCAACAGCCGAACCGTTGTCGAAAGTGGCCTTAACGGCGGGCACGGCGGTGAACACCATATCGGAGATAGCGGCAGCGCCATCGGCATTGAGAGCCTCAACCACGGCGGCGTCAGCCTGACGCCCGTCAACGGTCAGCCCAACCACGGTGCCCTCACCAAGCTCTGCTATAGCCATCTCGGGAGCGTAGAAGTTGGCGCAGAAGCTACCTGCGACATTCGAGAAAGATACCTTTAGCGACTTCTTGCCGACAGTAACCTTGCCGGGGAGGAGGATTTCGGCCACTTCCTGAGCGGCAACGTGGTAAACAGCGGTAGCCTCGACTTTCTGAGTAGCCTCATCTTTCAGCTCCAGGGTCATATCGCCCTCACTGTAGAAGCCATAGAAATCGAACTTGGCCGAATAAAATCCCTCTTCGGCGCAGTAAACGCGGGCGGTAGCGGAGCTGCCGTTGCTTGCCCAGCCGAAATTCGGGGTTTCGGAAGTCTCATTCTCTATTTGGAGACCGTTTTCAGTCCAGTAGTTTTTCGAAAGGGTGAGAGTGCCGGGGATGGCAAGATAGCCCGAAGGAATCCGCGACGCGTCGTAATCTTCCGAAACCCAGTTGAAGGTCGGGGCCATAATGTTGGTGATATAGCTCGTGTTTCCAACGCCGGTGAAAGTGACTTTGAAGGTCTTGCGGCCTTTGGAAATCACGCCTTCGAGAGGGATGGTCTTGTCGTCGCGACCGCCGGTAAAGATGAAGTGCTGGTCGATTTCGACTTTGCCTGTAGCCTGGTCGGTGATAACGAAGTGGATGTCATCGTTCTGGCCGTTTGCCTGGTCCCAACGGAACGGCATAACCATTTCGTAAGCGCCAGCCTTGTCGCAGAAGAAGTTGATCGAAGCCCAACCGCCGGAAGTAATGCTGCCGAACTGGTTTTTCGCATCTTCATATTTGATATTCTTACTACTCGTAGTCCAACCTGCATCGGTACCATTGGTAGCTGATTCGATTTTGTTGAACGTACCGGGGATTACCGACCAACCAGCGGGAGCGGTTTCGGGAACATCAGCACCCTCATCATAGAGTTCGCCAGTAACAACTACATCGGCAAAACCGATACGTTTATTAGACCCCGTATTTCTATTCCACATTTTAATGCGGATAGTAACTGGACCAGTTACCGCATCGAGACCAGTGATGGGATATGTCAGTAAGCACTTTTCCTTAGTCCAAGTAACGGAAGCCTCATTGCGAGGCCTTTTAGGGGTCACCTCTGAATCTACCACAACAGATTTATCACCAGCGATAGCCGTAATTTTAAGTCTCCCATCGCCAAATCCATCGAGCATAGCATACATCGACAAACCTGTAGCCTTGAATTTGCCAGCAACAGGAGTTACAACGAATTCGATATACTCGTTTTCATTGACATCACCCTTTTCAGCTTCCGTGGAACGATTTTTCACTTGGAACTGAGTGCAAGCCCAGCCTGCTCCATCAGTAGTAAAGGCTGTTGCAGACCTTGTCGCAGCAATGTCGGATCCTACCGAAAAAGTAGTAGTAAGAAGATTCTCAGGATTTACAGTAGCAGTAATACCTTCCGCAGATGAAGCACCCATCGGCCAAGTGACAGTGGCCTCGGTTGCAGCGGATTCCGATTCGGCCTGGGGGGCCGGGGCGGAGGTTGAAGCGGAGGTCGCGGCGGCGTAGGCGACGCCGGCGGCAAGGATGCCGCTGAAAGCGAGCGCTCCGATCAGTTGTTTGATTCGCATTGTGATAAGTAAAGATAGGTAATTAAATAGGTTTATTAAGATAGTCAGGTAGATGAAGTAATAGGTCAGAGATGTGAGGTACGAAGTACGAAGGATGAGGTGTGTGAGTCAGGTGAAAGAAAAGGAAGCCGCCGGGCCGGGTCGGTGCCGGGGCCCGGCGGCTTCGCAATGGTCAAATCAGAGTTTCACATTTTTGGTGGCCTCGCCGCGGGCTACCTTCACGGTCACGCCGCGGTAGTTGTCGCTGA
Organism: Alistipes timonensis; assembly: GCA_023663385.1. GTDB lineage: Bacteria > Bacteroidota > Bacteroidia > Bacteroidales > Muribaculaceae > UBA7173. The sequence continues at coordinate 199,597 of JAMPHO010000001.1, forward strand.
CGCGCACGCCGCGGAGGTCGTAGTAGAGGGCCTCGGAGCCGTTTTCGGCCTCAACGCCGTCGATGCCGACGGTGCCGGAGGTGGATACGGCGGCGGAGTGGGCCGAGAGGGTGCCGTTGGTGCTCATGGCGCGCACGGTGTAGGTCGCGTCGGCGGCCTCAGTGGCGGGAACTGCGTAGGTCGAGGCGTCGCCGGGCACATAAGCCGCGATCTCGCCGAGACGGTAAACCATGTAACCGGCAGCCTTGGCGTCGGGGGTCCAGGTAACGGCGTTGGCATCCTTGTCGAACGATACGGCGGGAGCGTCGAGCACAACATACTCGCCGGGAGCGTACCAGGAGTCGTTGCCGCCAAGAACGTTCTCAACGGTGAACTCGGCAGCCTGTTCGGCTGTGAGCACGGGGGTGTACTTGTTGGTCGAGGTAGGCGAGTTCTTGCGACCGCTCAGGTCGAGGGCCTTTCCGTCCTTGTCCATCGAGTTGTATTCGTAGAAGTGGGTGGGGAGGTTGCCCATGCTGCCCCATCCGGCGGGAGCCACGGCGGAGAGCATCGTGGTGTTGAGCCAGTAGCAGCGGGGTTCCTCCTTCCAGGGGCGGCCGAGGGTGTAGCCCGAAGCCCCCTTGATGGTGCAGTTCTGCAGCACATAGCCCCATTTGAGCAGAGCCGAGGTGGAGGGAGCGGCGATAGCGCCGGCGCTCTGCTGCACGAAGAGGCAGTGGTCGTAGAAGTGGTTGCCGCCGCCGCAGATGTAGTCAACGGTGCCGTGGAGCTCACAGTTGTAGTAGTAGCCCAGCTCGCCGGTCACCTGGGTGTCCTGCTGGGAGAGGAGGCGCATGTTCACCATGATGTCGCGGTTGCCGCCGTAGTGGGCCACGCCGACATCCTTGCGGGGCTTGCCGTAGTCAAGGTCGTTGCGGATGGTGAAGTTCTCCATATAGATATTGGTGGAGTAGCGGGTCGAGAACACGGGGTTGGAGATGCCGGCGATTTCGCCGCGGAGCACCACGCCGTCGCGGCTCTCGCCGATAATCGACACGTTGAACGCCTTGTTGAGGTGGAGCATGGCCTTGGCCTCGGAAGAGGAGCCGAGGTTGTAGTCGCCGTTCTTCATAAAGATCACGCGGCGGGGAGCGGCGGCGGTCTTATTGGTCTCCATGCAGGAGGCGATGGCGGCCTTGAACTCGTCGATATTGGAAACGATGGTCACGTTCTCAGCGTCGACGGGGAGCACGGGCGCGGGGGCGCCTACGGTGATTTCAAAGGTCACGGGCTCGGGGTAAGCGTTGCCGTCAACGTCCTTAAGGTCGCCCTGGGCGATGGTGAAGGCGTTGTCGGTGTTCCAGTCGAGGTTCCAGAGGGAGAACAAAAGGGTCGGGGTGCCCTCACCTTCGGCCTTGGCCTTAAGGTTGCTGCCGTAGGTCGCGGTGCAAGCGGCCATCGGGCGGTCGAAGGTGAGCTTCACGATGCAGTGGTTCTGGCTCAGGGGGAGCTCGGGGGTGGTCACCGCCTCAAGGATTTCGGGGGTGCCGGTGAGGGGGAGCTCCTCGACCACGAACTCGAACCAGGCCACGGGCTGCGAGCCGTCCTTGAACTTGAAGGCGATGGGCTGGCCTGCAGCGTGGTTCTCGAAGTTCACAACGAGGTCGTAGCGGGCCTTCTTGTTGGAGAAATCGTTGTCGGAGGGGAGATAAACGGTGGCGCCTTCGGAGGTGACGTACTCAACGGTGCCGGCGGCGTAGTTGTCGCCGAGCTGGCAGAAGCGCATCTGCTTCACTACCACGTTGGAGGGAACCGACCAGGTGTGCTCAACGTTGCTCTTGAACTTGAACTGGGTACCGCCCCAGCCGTCGTTGGAGCTGCGCAGGGTGTAGAGGCCGTTGCTCCAGGAGCCGTCCTCCTTGTTGTTGGCGGTGTCGAACACGAGTTTGACGGTCTTGTCGCCCTCGGCGGGTTCGAAGAGGTGGATACCCTCGATGGAGAGGGTGAACGACTTGCTGTCCTTGCCCGACTTGCCGGAGAAAGCGGCCTTGGCGGTGGTCCCTTCGTGGGTAACCGCGGCGTCGGCCTTCGAACCGTCGGCAAACACTACCTTGACGGCGGGCACGGCGGTGTAGCAGCGACCGGCGAGGGTGGCAACGCCCTCATCGCCGTTGATGGCTTCGAGGAGCTCCTCGGTGCCAACCTCGGTGTCGTTGACAAGCAGGCTGTTGACAACCACGCCGCCGATGCGGTAGAGGCGCACCTTATAGTCGGTCTGGGGGGTAGCGGCGCCTTCGAGGGGGGTGGTGGTGATGTCGACCACGGTAGCCTCGCTGGGCTGGGGAGCGGGCACGGTGATTTTTCGCACGTTCACGGGGTAGTCACCGGCGGTGATGGTCGCGTAGCGGCAAGCCAGGTTGAGCACGACCTCCTCCTCGTTGAAGTCGGCGGGGAGGATGAAGTTGTAGTCGTACCCGTCGAGCGGGGTGTTGACAACGCCGTCGACGGTGATGCCGGTAACGCCCGCGTACTCATAGCCTACGAGCTTCAGCTCGGGGGCGTGGAAGTTGCCGATGTAGCCGGTGTGGTCGGCGGCGAAAGCCATATCGAGCTTCTTGGCGCCGGTCGAAAGCTTCCCTTCGAGCATCACGGTGAACTCGCTCTCCTTGTTGTAGGGGAACACGCCCTTGGCCTCAACGTTGCCGCTCTCTTTGTCGACCACGCTGAGGGTGATGGTGCCGGGGTTCGAGGTGTTGCACATCTTGTAAGAAGCGGTGTACACGCCGGCCTGCTTGCAGTAGAACTCAGTGGAGCAGGAGGTACCACCCTTCACATACGCGATGTGGGCGGGACCGAGGTCGCCGTTGCACGCCTGGTAGCGGGTGCCGGTGAAGGTCCAGGGGTAACCCTCGGAGATATTGAACTGGCCGGGAGCCACCTCGCCCTTCCAGTCGGCGGGCACGTCGACGGGGGTGGTGGGCACCGGGTCGGTGTCAGGCACCTCAGGCACCTCGACAACCTCCAGGTCGCCGGAAATCACCATATTGCCCATAGCGTAGGTGCGGGCCTTGGTCTGGTCTTTCTTGGTGTAGAAGTATACGCGCACCTTGAGGGGCTCGGCGGGGGTAGCGGTTATACCCTCCACGGAAGCCGACACGGTGCGGGCCTTGGCGGTAACGTCGGCGGCGTTGTCGCGCACCGGGGTTTGGAAATCGAGGAGGGTCTTGGTGGTCGAGCCGCAGATTACCTCCAGGGCATAACGACCGTCGCCCCACCCTACGTTGACAAACTCAAAGGCTATCACCTTGGGGGTGAAGCTCGCGGAGGGGGAAACAACGAACTCGGCGTACTGGTCACCCTTGACGCCGTTCATAGCGTTGGTAACTGAGTACTTGCACATCACGTCGCCGCCGATTTCCACGGTTCCGGCCTCGTCGAGCCCGGCGCCGCGGTTATAGCTCAGGGTGAGCCCCTCGCGGGATGCCACGCCCTCGATCAGGGCGTGCTCGCAACCCATGGCCCAGGTCGCGGTGGCCTGTTTCAGGGAAGAGGCTTTCGGCGCCACGGGTGCCGAGGTGGAGCTGACCGCGGCGTAGGCCGCGCCGGCCAGCAGCAGGCCGCCCAGGGCGGCGCCACCTATAAGTCTTGAAATCTTCATTTTTTAATCAGGTATAGGTATTATAAGGTAAAGATGTTATTTCTTCTTGGAGCGGTCGCGCCAGAGGGCGGTCATATCCTCCAGGGTCTTACCCTTGGTTTCAGGCACGAGCTTGTAGACAAACAGGGCGGCCAGCACGCAGATCACGCCGTAGAGGGCATAGGCGAAGCAGTGGCCGAACTTGTCGCCCATATCGCCGACGCTCATATTGTACATCGGCACGAAGGTCGACGACACGATGAAGTTGAAAATCCACTGGAACGCTACGGCGATGGCAACGGCCTGCGAGCGGATGGTGTTGGGGAATATCTCCGCGATGAGCACCCAGCAGATGGGGCCCCAGGAGAACATGAAGGAGGCCGAGTAGACCATGATGCTCACTACGGGCATGAGCGGGGGGCACTCGATGACGTTGCTCAGGGCCACGCCGAGGGCGCCGACGGCCATACCGATCGAACCCCAGATGAGAAGGGGCTTGCGGCCAAGCTTCTCTACGGTGAACACGGCCACGAGGGTGAACGAGATGTTCACGATACCCATGATCACGGTCTGCACCATCGGGTTGCCCATATTCATCGACTCGAAGATGCGCGGCGCGTAGTAGAGCACGGCGTTGATGCCGACCGCCTGCTGGAACACCGAGAGCATTACGCCGACGAATATAACCATAACGCCGAACGAGAAGAGGCGCTCGCTCTTTACCTCGACGGTCTGCTTGATCTGGTCGAGAATCTCGCGGGCCTTCAGGCGGCCGTTGATGCGCTCAAGTATGGTGAGGGCGCGGGAGTCCTTGCCGGTGAGGGCCAGGTAGCGCGGGCTCTCGGGCACGAAGCACACCAGGATGGTGAAGATTCCGGCCACGAACGCCTCCGAACCGAACATATAGCGCCAGCCGGTGCTGATGGTCCAGGGGTCGCTCTGGGGCGAAACGGAGTAGAGGGCCTCCCCCATCTTCTCGATGATGGGCTGGGTGTGCTCGCCGAGAATGAGGAAGTTAACGAAGTATACTACCAGCTGGCCGAAGATGATGGCGAACTGGTTCCAGGATACGAGGGTGCCGCGGAGGTTGCTCGGGGCCACCTCGGCGATGTACATCGGGCAGATGGCCGAGGCGAGGCCCACGCCGATGCCGCCGATCACGCGGTATACGTTGAATGTCCAGAGAAGGCTGTAGGAGGGTACCCCGTAGTCGTAGAACATAAATTCGGGGTAGTAGGAGCCGAGGGCCGAGATGAAGAAGAACACGCCGGCCACAATCAGCGATTTCTTGCGCCCGAGGTTTCCGGCGAAGTAGCCCGAGAGGGCGGCGCCGATGATACACCCCAGCAGGGCGCTTGAGGAGGTGATGCCGTGGATGGTGTCGGAGTATACGAAGTCGTTGGCTCCGAGGAAGAAAGCCTGCAGGCCGCGCTCGGCGCCGGAAATCACGGCGGTGTCATAGCCGAAGAGAAGGCCGCCCAGCACCGCCACCAGGACGATGGAGAACAGGTACAGTTTGCTTCCTTTATCGTTGTTGGTCATGGGATTAGTTTGGTTGGTTTAAGGGAATGAGCCGCCGGGTCCCGGGGCCCGGCGGTTCAGTATGTGTGGGGGGGAGTGACGCCCTATCAGGCGTACATGTTGATGATAGCCTCGTAGAGCTCCTGCTTGCCGGAGGTAACGGCGGGCTCGGGCTGGGTCTTGGCGTATTCCACAACCTGTTCGAGGGTCATCTTGCCCTCCTCGAACTCCTTGCCCTTGCCGGCGTCGAAGCTGGCGTAGCGGTCGGCGAGCATCTTCTTGTAGGGCGACTTTTCAAGCACGTCGGCGGCGCTGAGAAGGGCGCGGGCCATGGCGTCCATGCCGGCGATGTGGGCGATGAAGATGTCCTCCAGGTCGGTGGAGTTGCGACGGGTCTTGGCGTCGAAGTTGGTACCGCCGTTGCCGAGGCCGCCGTTGCGGATAATCTGCATCATGGCCTGGGTGAGCTCGTAGTTGTCGATGGGGAACTGGTCAGTGTCCCAGCCGTTCTGGTAGTCGCCGCGGTTGGCGTCGATGGAGCCGAGCATGCCGTTGTCGACAGCCACGGCGAGCTCGTGCTCGAAGGTGTGGCCGGCGAGGGTGGCGTGGTTCACCTCGATGTTCACCTTGAAGTCGTTCTCCAGGCCGTGGGCTTTGAGGAAGCCGATCACGGTCTCGGTGTCTACGTCGTACTGGTGCTTGGAGGGTTCCATGGGCTTGGGCTCGATCAGGAAGGTGCCGGTGAAGCCCTTCGAGCGGGCGTAGTCGCGGGCCATGGTGAGCATCATTGCCAGGTGCTCCTTTTCGCGCTTCTGGTCGGTGTTGAGCAGGCTCATATAGCCTTCGCGGCCACCCCAGAACACATAATTCTGACCGCCGAGGGCGATGGTGGCGTCGATGGCGTTCTTGATCTGCACGGCGGCGCGGGCCACCACGTCGAAGTCGGGGTTGGTGGCGGCGCCGTTCATATAGCGGCCGTTGCCGAACACGTTGGCGGTGCCCCAGAGGTTCTTGATGCCGGTAGCGGCCATCTTCTCTTTGAGGTAGGCGGTGATTTCCTGCATGCGGGCCTCGTAGTCAGCGATGTTGTCGAGGTCGCCGATGAGGTCGGTATCGTGGAAGCAGAAGTACTCGATTCCGAGTTTCTCCATCACCTCGAAGCCGGCGTCGGCTTTCTGCTTGGCGATGGTCATGGCGTCGGCGCCCTCGTTCCAGGGGAACTTCTTGGTGCCGGTGCCGAACTGGTCGCCACCTTCGGCGCAGAGGGTGTGCCACCAGGCCATGGCGAACTTAAGCCATTCCTTCATGGGTTTGCCAAGCACGAGGCGCTCGGCGTCGTAGTAGCGGAAAGCCATGGGGTTGTAGCTCTCGGGACCCTCGTAGGCGATTTTGCCGACGGTGGGGAAATACTCTTTCTTTGACATTGCGTTTGGTTGTGTTATGTTTGGTAAGTATATGGTTGCTATGGGGTTTATGCCTTTTCAAGGATGGCCTTCCAGCGGGCGTAGGCTTCGAGGTAGGGGGCGCGGTCCTTCGGGGGCTCGATCACGGCGAGCTGGCGCAGCGAGGCGAAGGCTTCCTTGGGGGAGGCGTAGATGCCGGCCCCGATACCGGCGCCGCGGGCGGCTCCGGCGGCGCCGTCGGTGTCGAACAGGTGGATGGCGGCGCCCGATACCCCGGCGAGGGTCTCGCGGAAGATGGGGGAGAGGAACATATTGGCGTTGCCGGCGTGGATTTTGTCAATCTTCATGCCGATGCTCTCCATGATCTCCATACCGTACATGAAGGAGAACACGATACCCTCCTGGGCGGCGCGGAGCAGGTGGCGGCGGTCGTGGATGTTGAAGTTCACGCCGTGGATCGAGCATCCGGCCTCGCGGTTTTCAAGCACGCGCTCGGCGCCGTTGCCGAAGGGGAGGATCGACACCCCGGCGCTTCCGGCGGGGGCCTCGGCGGCCAGGGCGTTCATCTCGTCGTAGGAGCACCCGGTGGGGGCCACGTTGCGCTTCATCCAGGAGTTGAGGATGCCGGTGCCGTTGATGCAGGTCATCACGCCTATGCGGGGCGCGGCCTTGGTGTGGTTCACATGGGCGAAGTTGTTCACGCGGCTCAGGGGGTCGTAGTCAACGGTGCCGTTGATGCCGTACACCACGCCGGAGGTTCCGGCGGTCGAGGCTATCTCGCCCGGCTCGAACACGTTGAGCGAAAGGGCGTTGTTGGGCTGGTCGCCGGCGCGGTAGGTTACCGGCGTACCCTCCTTTAGACCCAGCTCGGCGGCTGCCTCGGCGGTGAGGCCACCCTGGTCGCCGAAAGTGGGGAGCACCTCGGGGAGAATATCCATCGGGAAGCCGAAATAGTCCATCAGGAGCTTCGAGGGGGCGTCGGCCTGGAAATCCCAGAGCATATATTCCGAGAGCCCCTCGGGGTTGGTGACGCAGCGGCCGGTCATGCGCCAGGCGGCGTAGTCGCCGGGGAGCATCACCTTCCATACGCGGTCGAAGAGCTCGGGCTCGTTCTCCTTTACCCAGGCGAGCTTGGTCGCGGTGAAGTTGCCGGGCTTGTTGAGGATGCCGGGCATTATCTTGTCGGCCCCGAGTTCGGCAACGGCGCGGTCGCCGTAGGGCACGCCGCGGGAGTCGCACCATATTATACTGTCGCGGAGCACGCGCCCCTCCTTGTCAACAAGCACCACGCCGTGCATCTGGTAGGAGATGCCGATGGCCTTGATGTCGGCGGGGTCGACCTTCGATATGGCGAGCACCGAGCGGGTGGCTTCCTTGACGCGGGTCCACCAGTCGGCGGGGTCCTGCTCGGCCCATCCGGGACGGAGCGATTTGATGGGAGCCTCCTGGCGGGGGTAGAAATCAGAGGCGACAATCTCGCCGGTGGCGACGTCGACGACGCAGGCCTTCACCGATGAGGTGCCGATATCATAGCCTAATAAGTACATGGGGCGTGAATAGTTTTATGTTGGTTTCGATTTAAGCGGTGTCCGTCCGCCCCGCGGGGGGGGCGGGGAGGCGTATTTTGGTCGTTTGTGACCTAAAAGCGCGCAAATTTAACAATCCGTGTTAAACGGCAAAGAAAAATTTCATCGCAATTGCCTTTTAAGAGGCCGCGTCAACAACATTTCCCCCTCTTTCCACCAATTCGCACCCCTTTCGGCGCCGGGTCGGGGAGCCGCCGCGGGGTGTGTTTTCCACCCTCGGCCCGAAGCCGCGGAAGGCAAAAGGCGCCGTGGCGCATATTCCGCTAATTCTTCCACTGAAAAGAACCCTCCATTTACTAATTTTGAGCATACGGAATATCTGTCGAATCAATTATAACCATAAAACATATCCATGAAAAAGTATTCCCTGATTCTTTTGAGCCTGCTGATGCCAGCCCTGGCGGCAGCGAGCGCCTGGGACACGGAGTATCGCGCCATCGAGGCCAAAATCGTCGAACCGCAGTTCGCCGACCGCGCCTTCGACATTACCAAATACGGCGCTTCCACCCAGGCTACAGCCGCCCAGAACCAGAAGGCGATCACCGCGGCCATCGCCGCCTGCGCCAAAGCCGGCGGAGGCCGGGTTGTGGTGCCCGCCGGTACCTACACCACCGGCGCCATTCGCCTTGAAAGCGGCGTGAACCTCGTGGTCGAGAAGGACGCCACCCTCCTCTTCGCCTTCGAGCCGGAACTCTACCCGCTGGTACCCACCCGCTGGGAAGGGCTCGACTGCACCAACCTCTCACCCTGCATCTACGCCTACAAGGCCAAGAACGTGGGCCTCACCGGCCAGGGCACCGTCGACGGCGGTGCCACCAACGACACCTGGTGGAAATGGTCGGGCAAGAAACATTACGGCTGGAAAGAGGGTGAACCCCGCCAGCAGGACGACCACGCCCGCCCGCGCCTGCTCCGCATGGCCGAGGACGGTGTGCCCGCCGAGGAACGCGTGTTCACCGCCAAGGACCTCCTCCGCCCCCAGCTCGTTAACTTCAACCAGTGCGAGGGTGTGCTCGTCGAGAACCTCACCCTGCTCCGCTCACCCTTCTGGGTTATCCACCCGCTGCTGTCGAAAAACGTGATCGTGCGCGGCGTGCACGTCAGCAATGACGGCCCCAACGGCGACGGCTGCGACCCCGAGAGCTGCGACGGCGTGCTCATCGAAAACTGCTTCTTCAACACCGGCGACGACTGCATCGCCGTAAAGAGCGGACGAAACAACGACGGCCGACTCTGGGGCCTCCCCTCGGAGAACATCATTATCCGCGGCTGCAAGATGGAGAACGGCCACGGCGGCATCGTCATCGGCTCGGAAATCTCCGGCGGCTGCCGCAACCTCTTCGCCGAGAACAACGATATGGACTCCCCCAACCTCGACCGCGTGTTCCGCCTGAAAACCAACTCGTGCCGAGGCGGTGTGATTGAGAAAATCTACGGCCGCGACATCCGCGTGGGCCAGTGCAAGGAGTCGGTGCTCAAAATCAACCTCGACTACGAGCCCAAGGAGATTTGCTGCCGCGGCTACCTCCCGGTGGTGCGCGACATCTACCTGGAGAACATCACCTGCGACAAGAGTAAGTACGGCGTGATGATCGTGGCCCTCGACTCGGTGGCCAACGTGTACAACATCAACGTGAAGAACTGCCACTTCAACGGCGTGCAGGCCGGCAACTACCTCAAAGGGCAGGCCCGCGACCTCCACTACGACCAGCTCTTCATCAACGGCTCGCTCGCCCTCAACGAGAAGCCCCACAAGACTTTCTCCGAATGGATGACCCACTCGGAAATTGCCCGCGTGCCGCAAAGCTACCTCCTCGACTTCTCCAAGAAGCCGAAATGGAGCTATGTGATGGGCATCGAGCTGGAAGCCATGCTCGACACATACCTTAAATACGGCAACGACGCGATCCGCGACTACTGCCTCACCTACACCGACACGATGATCCACCCCGACGGGTCGATCCGCGGATACAACATCGCCGACTACAACCTCGACAACGTGCGCACGGGCCACTTCGTCACCCGCCTCCACGAGCACTTCCCCCAGGACAAGAACTTCGCCGCGATGAAAACCCTCATGAAGCAGCTCGAAAAGCAGCCGCGCACCAACGAGGGGGTCTATTGGCACAAGGCCATTTACGCCTACCAGGTATGGCTCGACGGCATCTTCATGGGCCTCCCCTACCGGGTGCTCACCGCGCCCCAGTTCCACAAGGGGAAGAAGCTCACCAAAATCTACGACGACGCCGTTGACCAGCTTAAGAAAACCTACGAACGCACCTTCGACCCCGCGACCGAGCTTAACCGCCACGCCTGGGACGAGAACCGCGATATGTTCTGGAGCGACAACACCACCGGGCTCTCGCAGCACTGCTGGGGACGCGCCCAGGGCTGGTACACGATGGCCCTGGTGGAGATTCTCGACGCCCTCCCCGCCGACTACAAGCGCCGCGGCGAGGTTGAGGAACTCCTCGACAAGAGTCTCGCAGCCGTGGTGAAGTGGCAGGACAAGAAAACCGGCCTCTGGTATCAGGTAATGGACTCCCCCGAGCGCGAAGGCAACTACCTCGAATCGACCTGCTCCTCGATGTTCGCCTACTCGATGCTCAAGGCAGCCCGCCTCGGCTACGCCGACAGCAAATACCTCGAACCGGGCAAAAAGGCGTATATGGGCATCGTCAACAACTTCATCCGCGTCAACCCCGACCAGACCATCTCGCTGACCGACTGCTGCGCCGTGGCAGGTCTCGGCCCGGGCCTCTCCCCCTCCGTGCAGAAAGCCGCGCCCAAAGTCAAGGAGAACACCCGCCGCGACGGCTCCTACGCCTACTACCTCTCCGAGCCCGTCCGCGACAACGACGCCAAGGGCGTGGGCCCCTTCATCTGGGCCTCCCTCGAAATGGAGCACCTCGGCCTCACCACCGACATCCTCCCCTGACCCCCGCCAAGCCCAACAAACAGATCAATAGGCACAGAGCTCTGAAGGTCGGAGACCTTCAACATTGGAAGCCCCATCATAAGCCGCGCCAGCGACTTATGATGGGGCTTCTGTGTCGGTGGTGTCTCCCGCTATCTATCGTTTCGCGTAGACCACGCTCGAACCGTCGAGGCGGAGAGTCTTGCCGTCGATGGTGAGGATACGCCCCTGCATCGGCACATATACTTTGTTGCCGCTGACGGAGTAAGTATACGTCTCACCACCACCTTGTTGCGCATAATAGCCGGAAAGCCCTTTGAGCTGCTCGGAGTAGGTCCAGCGAGGCTGACCCGAGATATAGTTGTAGTATACGAGGGTGTTTTTGTTTTGGAAGTAGTAGCCCATACCCGTATAGTCGCTGCTCCCTTTCGGAGGGAGGTCGGCAACATACCAGCCGCTGAGAGCCGAAGCCTTGTCGTCATCGTCGTCATCCCCGCACGACACCATTGTGAACATAGCGGCGAGGATAAGCATAAGCGCGAATATCCGTTTCATAGCATGCGATGTTATTGATTTTCTGATTTAGGTGTGACGTAATCGACCGGCGCGGTATCATACTTGCTCCTCTCGTAATGGATATGGTAGTTGGTGTAGCCGAGATCCTTATACATTTTGAGGTCGGCACCCCCAAGCTCGTGTACGTTCAGTTCCTGGTAGGCATCGAAGTAATCCTCAGTGAGATTGGTGATTTTCCAGCGCTTGTAGACTTTGCTACCCTTCTTGGTCACTAAGGTCTTAGTATCGTTATACCAAATCCATGTGTAATCGTCGCCCGAAAGGCGGCCGTTCTCTACATAAACACGCCCGAGGCCGCTACCGCAGCCGCCGGTACCATTAGTGTCCAACAGGTTATAGAGTTTCTCTATATCTCTGCTTGTCAGGTTCATGAAGAACATCTTACTGCCGTTGTAGCGGAGTATGGTGACGTAGCTGAACCACCTGTTGATCTTGTCGCCATTGGCGCGGTCCAAGGTCTCGGATTTTTTGAAAACCCATTTGCTGCCGTTCCAGTAATAATTGTCTTCCTGTACCTTTTCGGCTTGCCAGAATCCGAGCAGCTCCTCTTCGGCGATGTCGCGGTCAGGCACGGAAGGCACTACGGGCTCGTCAGGTTCCGATGGTTCGGGCTCCTGAGGTTCGTCGGGCGTGTCGGGGGTAGCGGGCGCGTCGGGCTGCTCAGTCTTCTCTTTGACTTCCGGCTCATCGTCGTCGCCTCCGCAGGCGGGAGTCGTCACGCCCAACAGAAGTCCGAAAAGCAGCGCTACAGCCAACTTCTTCGAGCCGTTTTTGAAATGTGATAGAAACATAATGATTGGTGTGTGCCTCGGGCCCCTCTCGTCGGCAATATTTTGAAAGGTTTATAAACGAGAAAAGCGCGGGAGACTGTACCTGTCGCTCGTTCCACACCAGGAGGCTCTCGCATTGCCCATCATCGAGGAACGAGCAACGCAGAAGCCCACGCTTAATATATGCGTCAATCATATAGCGCCATCGCGCCGTGTCTGGAAAGATACGACGGAACGAGCGTGTTTGGAACACACATATCCACGGGCATCTACCGTTGCTTCACCCTTGACGATGATGTGAGGCTTCGGGGACTGTCTGGCTTTGAACCGTCTCCCCCCTTGGCGCTCTGAAGAATTTGCGAGATTCCCTGATGTCAAGAATCAAGCGTCGAGTAAACGCTTTTCATTATGTCTTGCAGACCCCGCCCGCCGGAAGCGTCTCCAAAAATGAAGAGGCCACCAAACCCCTTGCGGGGCTTCTGCGTGCTTGATCCACATCGCAAAGTTCGCTTATTTCCGCAAAACTCGCAATAGTCCGCCCGAAAAAAACCGAAAAATCCCACTCATCACCACACCAAAGGTCGGAGACCCCGCACAACGCCAGCAATGCTATGAAGGTCGATTACGGAGTAGGGACGCTTTTCAAAGCGTCCGCACCCGGATGGCGCATCCCGGATGGCATCACCCCCCGGATGGCGCATCCCGGATGGTTCCACATAATTTCCCCCCCGGATTGCCGCCGCGTAACGGCAACTTTTATGTGGACGCTTTGAAAAGCGTCCCTACTGCCCGCTTCACCGTCAGACAATCAAGGCCGGAGACCTACGATGAAACCCCGTCATTTCGAAGGTCATAGAACCCGCACATTGCCCACAATGCTACGAAGGTCGGAGACCTTCAACATTGGAAACCCTATCATAAGCCGCGTCAGCGGCGGTTGATGGGGTTTCTGTGTCGGTGGTGTCAATCAAGGTCGGAGACCTTGCACAGGTGTACGTTGTGCAAGATCTCCGACCTTGCCGTTTATGCCCCACAAGTTAACCCCATCAACCGCCGCTGACGCGGCTTATGATGGGGTTAACTTTGTGGAAGGTCTCCGACCTTCGTAGAGGCTTTAATGATTATCTGACCCGAGGGGCGGAGTTAATCACGAGGGGTTGGGGATGCTCGCGGGATTGGGGTTTGCCGCAGTCCCGCGGGGGCATGGTCAGAGGAGGGCTTTGAGGGTGGCGGGGGCGGTCGCTGGGGCCTCGACGCGGAGGAGGGCCGGACCGGCGGGGAGGCCGGTGAGGGTTGTGGTGGTCGAGGCGAGGCGCTCTACGCGGAGGAGGCGGCCATCGGCGGCGTAGACGGCGAGGGTGCCGCCAACCGCGGTCTCAGGCACGGTGAGGGTGCGGGTCGCGGGGTCGTACGATACTTCGGCGGCGATGCTCACGGTAGCAAGTGCGTCGGCTCCGAACACGCGGTCCATCTCCTCGCCCATCAGCGAGTTGAGGTACACTTCGAGGGCGGTGTAGCCGTCGGCGTTGCGGCGGTTCTGGTCGGCCACTTCGGGGTCAAGACCGTTGGCGCGCTCCCAGGCGTCGGGTATGCCGTCGCCGTCGGTGTCGGCGGGCACCTCGTAATCAGCGGCATAGTCGAAGAAACCTTCGGCATCGGCCTCTGTGTCGATTATGCCTGAGCTTCTACCCTTGGTGGAGCCGCCGTAGGTAACCTTGCCGGTGCGGGCGTCGTTGGCCACTCGGGCCTCAACCTTGTCGCGGTTGATGGTACCGGCTTTCTCAACAACGGTGTTGAACGCGTCCTCTGCGCTCTGGAAATCCTTAAGCATATAGAGCGAGGGCTCGTAGTTGCCCTGGTTCCCGGCGAGGGAGTACTTATAATAGGCGTTTTGCGGCACAATGCGCTCGGCAGCCTTGATGTCGTCGAGTTTGTAAATCTCAGCGGTCATAGCCGACCAGTTGTCGGCGGTGGCGGCGGCACTCGCGGTTGCCACGTTGCCGTCAACGAACCATTTGGCCGGAGCCCATGAGGTCGCACCGTCGCGGGCGCCCGAGGCGTTGACAAACACCACCTTGGTAGCATTCGAGGCCGGGCCGCGGCGATAGTAGTTATTGATGAAGTTGCACTCGTGGGCGGAGTTAAGGCCGTTGTACGACGCCACGGGCGCGGTGTTCTCGCCGCCGTAGCATCCGCCGTTGTTGCCGTAGTTGTAGTTGACATTGTTGATGTACTCCAGGAACACCAGATGGTCCTCGCCGCGGGCGCCGTTGAAGCGGCATGAGCGCGACTGATTGTGGGCCAGCAGGTTGTGGTGGTATGTGGCCGGCGAGCCGCCCCACTGGCAACCATAGCCGCGATCACCCTTGGAGTGCCCGCCGCGGTAGAGACCCTCGTGTACGATGCTGTACTGCACGGTGAGGAAATGGGAGTCGGCGGTGTTCATATTCTCCTCAACCGACCATCCGAACGAGCAGTGGTCGAAGATGAAGTTGGAGCAGTTTTCGGCACCGAGGGCGTTCTCCATCATCACGTCGCCCGCGATCGACTTGTGGCCGATGCGGAAGCGCACGTTGCGCACGATGAAGTTGCGCGAACCGCCGAGGTTCACCTTGTTGCGGGTAATCGCGATCCCGTCGCCCGGGGCGGTCTGCCCGGCGAGGGTCCAGTCGGCACGGCTCACTCGGAGCTCGCGGGTGAGGGCGATCTGGCCGCTTACGGCGAACACAATCGTCAGGGGCTCGTCCTTATACTGCTCGAAGGCCCAGCGGAGAGTCCCGGCGGAGCCGTCGTCGGCCAGCGAGGTCACTGTAACCACCCGGCCACCGCGGCCTCCCGAGGTGAATTTGCCGAACCCTTCGGCGGTCGGGAATGCGAGCATGCGCACGGCCTCTTTGACTTCGGCGGGCGCGGAGAGCGCGCCGTAGCGCGACACGGCCTTCACCGTGTAGCGCGCCGAGGGATCGTAACCATCGAAGGAGTTCTTCTCGGTGAAGAGCACGGGAACACCCTCGCGCATTACGATATAAGCGGCGGCAGCGTCGTCGGCCTCCCAGGTGAAGCGGGTGCCGTCGATATGGAATCCGGCGGGAGCCGACGGGGCTTTGAGAATCTTTTCGTAGTCG
The DNA here is from genome assembly GCA_023663385.1 of Alistipes timonensis. GTDB lineage: Bacteria > Bacteroidota > Bacteroidia > Bacteroidales > Muribaculaceae > UBA7173. The sequence continues at coordinate 215,111 of JAMPHO010000001.1, forward strand.
AACGGCGTTTTCGAGAAATTGCCGAAGAGGAACGCCGGGTTCATATATGCTTCGACCTCGGCCTCGGTGGCCTGGCGCGAGAAGGAGGCTCGGCGGCTCACGTCGGCGAGTGTGCCGTCGGCGTTCATCGAGCGGAACTCATAGAGCGACGAGGAGTTCTCCGAACCGCTCCAGGCGGTCCATCCCGCCGGAGCGATATGCGAACCGAGAGTGCAGTTGAGGAACATCGAGCCGGAATTTTCCTGCCAGGGGCGACCGAGGGTGAACGACGCGGCGGCCACACCATCCTCGGCGGTCAGCGAGCAGTTGTCGAAGAAGAGTCCGGGGTAGAAATAAGGCTCGGAAAGCTCGGGGAAGAGCACGCGGCTCATAGCCATGGCCGACCCGCCGGGAGCGGTAATGTAGCCCCCCTTCGAGGCTTTGCGGGCGCGGATTTCACAGTTGTCAAACCATTCGAGTCCGGCGTCGTAGATGAAATCGACCGTACCCTCGATCAGGCAGTTGCGGAAATAGCCTCGGGAGCCGACGTTAGCCTTGAAGGTATCCTGGTAGCCGGAAACGCGGCAGTTGTTGAACACATGGGCGTCGGCCCCGGTGAAGAGCGCCTCGGCCTGACCCGCGTTCTCGCCGGCGGTGTTGCGTATGGTGAGGTTCTCGGCGTAGAAGCGTGGGGTATAAACGTTTAGGGCGGCGCAGTCGTTAAAGGTGTTGCCGCTGTTGTTGCCGCGGCCCACACCCGAGGTGATGATAACCGTTTCGCGGTTCTCGCCGATCAGCGAAATGAAGCGCTCGGCCTCACCCTTGCGCCCGGCATAGAGATTCTCCTCGTACACACCCGGGCGGATGTAGATAAGTCCGCGGGTCCCGGCGGGCACTGCGTCAATCGCGTCCTGGATTTTGGTAAAGTCGCCGCTGCCGTCCTGTGCCACCATGAAGAGGCGCGCCTCGGCGTTATCGTCGGGAGCGGGCGACGCGGTGCCCCCGCCAAACTCCGAGAGGTCGGAAAGCTCGCCGGGGTCGTTCACCATATTTTCTCGGGCGAAGCGGGCCTGTTCGGCGGTTAGCTCCGTGCCGTAGATTTTCACTTTGTGTACTCGCGGCGCCTGCATCTGCCCCAGCGGGTTGAGAGCCACATTGAAGGGGCAGTTGCCGTCGGCGCCGGTCTGCACGGGGTTGGCGAAATCCTCGCCGTCCCATACGCGCCAGCGGAGCGACACATCCTCGGCGTTGATTTCATTCTCCATAAAGTAACCCTGGTCGCTGAATACGGTCCAACCCTGCTTCTGACGCTCGGAGCCCATCCACACGAGGGGTTTCCAGGGGCCGTTGCCGATTTTGACGTCGCACTTGATGCCGCGCCCCCAGGAGGTCGACGACCAGGACCACTGCACGCGCTCGACGTAGGGAATATGGTCGATTTCCATCCAGCCGTGGAGCGAGGTCGCGCCGTCGGCCGACGCGTCGCGGCACATCTGCACGAACCCGGCTTCGCCGTGGGTGGGGCGCCCCGAGGCGTCGCGTTCGATGTTGTCCTCAAGGTAGGTGGTGTGTCCGGCCACGGTCCAGTTGTTGTACGTCGCGGCGGAATTGCCCGAGGGCTTCTCGCCTATGTAGTACTGGCGGGCGAAAGCGGCGGTAGTACCGCCGAAGCCGTTGGCCGAAGCATTCGTCGCGAAAGAGCAGTTGTGGAACACCACCGGGTACTTCACAGCGTCGCCGCCGTTGGCGTTCACGTCGATAATGGCGTTGACGTAACCCCCGTCGGCAAACGACGGGCAGTCGCGCCCGGTCTCACCCTGCCAGGAATCGGGCCAGGTGGTATCGGAGAAGTTAATGTCGATGATTTTCGGATGGGTAGCGGCATCGGACCACCGCTCTACCACCGACGCGGGGTCGGTAGTAGCCGCCGCGGCGACGAGCATCGCGGCGGCGGCCACCCCAAGAGAGGCAAAACGTTTCATAGGTAATGGGAGAGAGTCTGATTAAAGGTAAGATAATGAATGGTTGGCAATTAGGCTTCAGGGATATACCACGGCGCGGGTCTCGCCCGTCAGCGAGGTGGGATCCCAGTTGTCGTCGCCGCCGAGAACTTCGGGGAGCGAGTACCCCTCGTCGGAGGCGAGCACCTTGGCCCAGGGCACGCGCTTGGTGGTGTCGGCCCCCTCGCCGGTGCAGCCGTACTCGGCGTAGAACGCGGTTTTCTCGCGCTCGGGCTTGCGCCAGTTGTGCCACCCCTCGGGGCGGATGTGCCCCCCGACATCGCAGCGGATGAACACGGTCTGGCCGTAGTCGCGCCAGGGGCGCGAGTACCAACAGCGCACGGCGGCTGAGTCAGCCGTCAGCTTGCAGTTGGTGAACACATAGCCGTGGCGCTGCCCCTGCGGGGTTGCCGGAGCGGTGATGTACCCCCCCGCGCGCTTGCAATGGATGGTGCAGTCGTCAAACAGGGCGGTCGATTTGCCGAAAATAAAGTCAACGGTACCCTCGATGTAGCACCCGGTATAGTACTGGCGCCCGGTGCTGTGGGTGTAGAGGGTGTCCTGGTTGCCGAGGAAGCGGCAGTTCTTGAAAACGGAGCGGTCGCCGCCGACGTAGCACGCTACAGCCTGGCCGACATTCCCGGCGGTGTTCTCAAACGTGATGTTCTCGGCGTAGAAGTCAACGGGGAAAATGTAGCAGCTCGACGAGCCGGCGGTACCCATCTCCTGGTCGAAGCGGTTTTTCTTCGACGCGTAGTCGGCATAGGTGATCACGGCGTCCCCCTCCCCTATCAGCGAGAGGTTGATTTTCGTCTGGGGTATCACGAGCTTCTCCTCGTAGCGCCCCTCCTTCACAAGGATGCGGGTGCGGTACGAGCCGCAGAGGTCGGGCACGGCGTTGACGGCCTCCTGAACGGTGGTGAAGTCGCCGCTGCCGTCCTTGGCAACAACGAAGTCATAGGCCGGGCGGGCGTTTTCGGCCGCGGGAGCCTGGGGTGCCTCGGCGGCGGAAGCCATCGACGCGGCGAGGAGCAACAGGGAAGTCAGTTTAATCTTCATTTCACACTAATTTCAAGAGGGTTACGGAAGCACATCGCGGCGCGGCGCATTGCTTCCTTCCATTCGTCGGTATTCGCGGGAGCGGTCGGATTTTTCGACCAGGCCGAGCCCCAGAGGTAGGTGTAGGTGTCGCCGGGCTTGTACTCCGATATGGCGAGCAGGTGGGCGTCGGCGTCGCGGGCGGGTTCGCTCACGGGCTTATATATAATGGTGTCGGCGGGAGCCACGGCGCCGAGGTAGATCACGCCGTTGCCGTTGCGGGGGTTGTCGGTTGAATCGACGTAGGCCATCCACCCCTCCTTGGCGTTGAAACCGAACTCGCGGGGGTTCTGCTTGTGCACCACTATGCCGGGGGCGAGGCGGCGCGGGCGGCTCAGGCCGTCGTAGCGGAGCTGCGTGCGGTTGAAGTTCGAGCCCTGGTCGAGGGTGATTACGCGGGTTTCGACCACATTGGCGTCCTCTTCGGCCTTAAGGGGGTTATATGTGAGGCGCACCGAGAAGCGGAGCGGCCCGTTGTCGAGAATCTCGTACTCCTTCCAGCACCAGGGAAAAATAATCTCACCCTTGTCGTCGAGGAGCGCGGCGGTACCGCCGCCGAGGGTGTTGGCCACGATGTAGGCATCCATGCCGTTGCCGTGGTCCTTGTGCATCGACTTTTTCTGAGTCGCGAGCTTGTAGCGGAGTTCGAGCACGAGGGTGTCGACGTTCTTGGTCCATACGTCGTAGCCGAAGCCACGCTCGCCGCGGGCCTGGAGCGCCGGGCCGTAGGCGGTGTAGGCGGCCTTGTCGTTCTCCCAGTTCATATTGTCCTTATGTTCGGGGAAGAAGCGGCCATAGACGCGTGGCTTCACCGGGGCGGGAGTGCCCGGCTTTATGGTGTAGACAGCCGAAGCCTTGGCGGCAACCGATGTCGGGAATATCAAAAGGGAGTCGGAAGTGAGCTGGTAAGGCACCTCGTTTCCGGCGGGGTCGGTAACTACGAACCCCGAGCCGCGGAGAGAGCTTTTAATCTTTTTTACAGGCACTTGCGCCATTTCCCCCTCGCGATCGAAAGGGAGCGGGTTGCTGACTGTGACGCGCTGGGCGCTGCCGCATCCGGCCAGGAGGGCCGCCGGGAGGAGCCACAGCAGTGAGAACTTGGATAAACGGTTCATGGATAGATTGTAAGCATTAAAAAATACGCCTGATACGCGGGACGTCGCGTCCCGCGTATCGGCGAATAGAGGTATTGTCAGAGTGTCACGCCGGTCTTGAAGATGGCGATTTCCTTGGCGCCGACCTTCTCGTGGTGGAGCATCTCGCCGGAAGCCACGGCCACCACCTTGTCCATAAGGCGGTCGCATACGACCTCGGCGGCCTCGTCCTCGACGATGGTGCCGGCGTTGAAGTCAATCCAGTTGTGCTTCTTGGCGGCAAGCTGCGAGTTGGTCGAAATCTTCATAGTGGGCACGAAGGTGCCGAAGGGGGTGCCGCGCCCGGTGGTGAAGAGCACGATCTGGCACCCCGAGAGAGCCAGCGACGTCGCGGCCACGAGGTCGTTGCCGGGAGCCGTCAGCAGGTTGAGGCCGTGCTTGGTTACGGGCTGGGCGTAGTTGAGCACGTCGACAACGGCCTGGCTGCCACCCTTCTGCACGCACCCGAGCGATTTCTCCTCCAGGGTGGTGATACCGCCTGCCTTGTTGCCCGGCGAGGGGTTCTCGTAGATAGGCTGGCCGTAGGAGCGGAAATAACCCTTGAAGTCGTTGATGAGGCTCACGGTCTCGTCGAACACCTCGGGGGTGCACGCGCGGTTCATAAGTATGGTCTCGGCGCCGAACATCTCGGGGACCTCGGTGAGAACCGAAGTGCCGCCGCAGGCGATCACGCGGTCGGAGAGCAGACCCACCAGCGGGTTGGCCGTGATGCCCGAGAAACCGTCGGAGCCGCCGCACTTAAGGCCAACCTTCAGCTTGGAGATAGGCAGGGGCTGGCGGCGGTCGGAGCGCATGCGCTCGATGAGCTTGGAGCAGATTTCGAAGCCGGTTTCGACCTCGTCCTCAACCTCCTGGGCTATAAGGAACTTCACGCGGTCGGCATCATACTCGCCCAACTGGTCGCGGAGCACGGGGAGCTGGTTGTTCTCGCATCCGAGGCCGAGCACGAGCACGCCTCCGGCGTTGGGGTGCTTGATCAGCGCGGAGAGGGCCGCGCGGGTGTTGGCGTGGTCCTGGCCGAGCTGCGAGCAGCCGTAGTTGTGGGTGAAGGCGCGCACGTCGTCGATACCCGTAAGGTCGCATTCGCGGCGGAGGCGCTCAACGATGGCGTTGGCCTGGCCGTTGACGCAACCCACGGTGGGCACGATCCAGAGCTCGTTGCGGATACCCATGTCGCCGTTGGCGCGGAGGTAGCCGTTGATTTCGGGGCACGATTCTACCTTCACCTCGGGGATGGCCGTCGGGGTGTAGGTATACTTCAGGTCGTCGCTCAGTGAGGTGGCCAGGTTGTGGGAGTGGATCCACTCGCCGGCGGCTATGGGAGCCGTGGCGTGGCCGATCGGGTAGCCGTACTTGATTACAGGCTCCCCCTGGGCGATGGGGCGGAGGGCGAACTTATGGCCACGGGTGATGTCGCTCTGGAGCGTCACTTCCGCGCCTTCGGGGGTCACGAACACCTCGCCGGCGCGGGCGTCGTCCGCGAGGACGACGGCCACGTTGTCGGCGGCGTTGATTTTAAGGAAACGCTTCATCGTATTCGCTTTCTGATTATTCGTGAGCAGCGAGGAAGTCGTTGAGAGCCTTTTCCATACCGTCGCGGCGGATGGCGGCGAGGTATTCGGCTACCTTGGCCGAGAAGCCGGGGACGGCCTGCTCGAAGCGCTCCACGAAGATGGGGCTGTCGACGATCTTGGCCACGGTCGCGGGGTAGTCCTTGTCGTCCCACACGCTGTTGATCAGCTCGATGTGCGAAGCGGTGTCCTGGGGCACGAAGTCGGTGCCGGGGCCGTAGAGCGAGAGCAGCGCGGCGAAGGTGAAGAGCTCGAAGTCGGCCAGCTCGCCCTTCTTGGCGTAGGTGTCCTTGACGGTGCTCCAGTTGCGGGCCTCCCACTTCGAGAGGGAGTTCAGGGCGATGGAGCTGAGCATATGCTTGATGTAGGGGTTGTAGAAGCGCTCCAGGATGCTGTCGGCAAACTTGCGGAGCTCTTCGGGATCCTCGTCGATCATCGGGAGCACCTCGCGGGCCACCATCGTGTTGACGAACTTGTTGACGGCGGGGTTGTTGAAGGCGTCCATCACGGTCTCGCAGCCGAGCTGCAGGGCCACGGGCACCATGCCGGTGTGCGAGCCGTTGAGGATGCGCACCTTCTTGTCGCGGAACGACTTGATGGAGGGCATGAAGAGGACGTGGAGTCCGGCCTTGTCGAGGGGGAGCTCCTCGGCCACAACCTTGTAGCCTTCGCCGCCGATAGCCCAGAGGTGGTAGAGCTCGCCTTTAACTACGATGTTGTCGTCGAAGCCGATCTCCTCCTTGATTTCGTTGATGGTGTCGCGGGGGAAGCCCGGCACGATGCGGTCAACGAGCGTATCGCAGAAGAAGCAGGAATCCTTGACCCACTGGATGAAGGCGGGTTCGAGACCGGCCTCCTCGGCGTGGCGGATCACATACTTGCGCAGTGTCGTGCCGTTGTCCTCGATGAGCTCGCAGCAGATGAACACCAGACCCTTGGAGGGGTCGCCGTTGAAGTGCTTCCAGCGGCGGTAGAGCAGGTTGGTGACCTTGCCGGGGAACGACGTGGGCATATCGGCCATCACGTCGACACCCTCCTCGTAGCGGATACCGGCCTCGGTGGTGTTCGACACGATGAAGCGGAGCTCGGGCGAGGTGATATATTTTACATAGGTGTCATACTCGTTGGCGGGGGAGAAAGCGTCGGCCACCGACTTCACCAGGCGGATTTCGCGCTTGGGCTGCCCCTCCTCGATACCTTCGAGCACGACGTGGTAGAGGCCGTCCTGCTCTTTGAGGATGTCGATTACCTTGCTCTGGCCGAACAGGGGGGTCAGCAGGGCCACGTTAGTGTCGATCACGCCCTTCTCGTTGGCGATGTCGAGCTGCCAGTCGACGAACGCGCGGAGGAAGTTCCCCTCGCCGAACTGGAGGATTTTCACGGGACGCTCCGCCTTGGCGACAGCGTTCTTATCGAGTTTCTTAATCTCTTTCATAGGTATTAATAGGAGTCTTTGAATCAGTAATTTACTCGCGCATCCGCGATTTACTTAAGTAGCTGGTCAAATTAAATGAATACTATATGCGAAGTTATTTTTGAGGCATTTTCTTTACTTGAAAAAGGAGCAATGCGGGCATTGCGACTGATGAAAGTAAAGAAAATGGCCAAAAAGAACAAGCAGATAGTGTTCAAGCTTGAAAAGTAATTTTAGTAGCGTTTTAATTTGAACAGCTACTTAACTTCGATCACTTTGTACTTCGGCACGAGGAGCTTCATGATGCACCACCCGACGAGGTAGGCGACGCCGCAGATGCAGAACACGATGAAGTAGCCCGCGGGCTTGCCGGTGTAGCTCATGAACGCCATGTTGGTCTGGGCGGCGTAGTCAAAGAGCACGCCCGAGCCGAGGTTGATCAGGAACGAGCCGATACCGCCGGCCATACCGCCGATACCGATGATGGTAGCGATGGTCGATTTGGGGAACATATCACCCACAACGGAGTAGATGTTGGCGCTCCACGACTGGTGGGCAGCTCCGGCGATACCGATGATGATGATCGGGAGCCAGGGTGAGAGCGAGCTCATAGGCTGGGCCAGAAGGGCCAGCAGGGGGAACACGGCGAAGATAAGCATAGCCTTCATACGGGCGGCATAGGGGTCGACCTTCACGCCGCGGCGGGCCGCGTTGTCAATGAAGATGGAGGGGAGCTTGCCGCCGTAAATCGAGAGCATCGTGATCAGGTAGAGCACGAAAATCATCAGCATGCCCTCGCCCGACGAGGTGGAGAGCTTGAACACGTCGGTGATATAGGCCGGGGTCCAGAAGAGGAAGAACCACCACACACCGTCGGTCAGGAACTTGCCGAAGAACACAGCCCAGGTCTGGGGGTACTTGAAGCACTTCAGGAAGGGGATGGTAGCGGTCTCGCTGTCCTCAACCTTGGCCTTCTCGCGGGGGGTCTCATCCTTGGCGTGGTCGTCCTGCTCGATGTAGGCGAGCTCGGCGGCGTTCACGCGGGGGTTCGACGCGGGTTTCTTATAGAGGAACACCCAGAAGCCCATCCACACGAAGCCCAGGGCACCGATAATCACGAACGCCATTTCCCAGCCGTTGCCCCAGCCGATGCTCTGGAAGAACTTGGCGAGCGGGCCGATGGTGAACGGGGCGATCAGGGCGCCGATGGCAGAGCCGGCGTTGAAAATCGAGGTGGCGTAGGCGCGGTCGCGCTTGGGGAAGTACTCGGCGGTTACCTTGATGGCGGCGGGGAAGTTGCCGGCCTCGCCGAGGGCGAGCACGGTGCGGGCCGCGATGAAGAAGTAAACCGAAACGGTCGCGATGGTCACGGCCACGGTGCCGGTCGCGTTAACCAGCTCGGCCGCGTCGTGGAGGCCGAGGGTCCACTCGGTAGCCATGCCGCAGAGCGCGTGTACGCAGGCGCCGGCCGACCACACGCCGATGGCCCAAAGGTAACCCTTCTTGGTGCCCATCCAGTCGATGAAGCGGCCGGCGAAGAGGTTGGCTACGGCGTAAATGATTGAGAACACAGCCGTTATCAGGCCGTAGTTTGCGTCGGTCCAGTGGAACTCGGGCGAGATGAACTCCTTCCAGGTGAGCGAAAGCACCTGGCGGTCCATGTAGTTGACGGTCGTCGCGAGGAACAGGAGCAGGCAGATGGTCCAGCGGAAGCTGGTCATCTTCGTTCCCGCAACAGAAGAATTTGCCATATTTATTTGATGGTATTGATGTTAAGGATTCAGAACTTGAAGTACTCCTTGGCGTTGCCGTAGCATACCTTCGACACGATTTCCTTGCCGATGAAGTCGATTTCGGAAGCGGGGAGCAGACCCTGCTCGATGTCGTTGCCTAAGAGGTTGCAGAGGGTGCGGCGGAAGTATTCGTGGCGCGGGTAGCTCAGGAAGGAGCGCGAGTCGGTGAGCATCCCGACGAAGCGGCTCAGCAGACCGAGGTTCGAGAGGGCGGTCATCTGCTTCTCCATACCGTCCTTCTGGTCGAGGAACCACCAGCCGGAACCGAACTGGATCTTGCCGGCGCCGTAGCGGCCATCCTGGAAGTTGCCGAGCATGGTGGCTACCAGCTCGTTGTCGCGGGGGTTGAGGTTGTAGATGATGGTCTTGCCGAGCTTGTCGCGCGAAGCGAGCATGTCGAGGAACTTCGACATCTTCTTAGCCACGGTGAAGTCGCCGATGGAGTCGAAGCCGGTGTCGGGGCCGAGCTGCTTCATCATGCGCGAGTTGTTGTTGCGGATGGCGCCGTAGTGGAACTGCTGGGTCCAGCCGGAGTCGTGGTCCATGATGGCGAACTCCACCATCATAGCGGTCTTGAACTTGTCGATTTCCTCCTTGGTGAGCTCCTGGCCGCCGTAAACCTTGTCGAAGATAGCCTCTACTTCGGCGGGGGTGTAATCCTCGGCGTAGAACTCCTCGATGCCGTGGTCGCTCAGGCGGCAGCCTACTTCGGCGAAGAAGTCGTGACGCTTCTGCAGGGCGGCGATGAGGTCGGGGAACTTGCTGATTGCCACGCCGGAAACCTCGGCCAGGCGGTCAACATAAGCTTTGAAGTCGGCGGGAACCTCGACGGCCATGGCCTTGTCGGGGCGCCAGGTGGGGAGCATGCGCACCTGGAAGCCGTCCTCCTTCACTTTGAGGTGGTGTTCCAGGGAGTCAACGGGGTCGTCGGTGGTGCACACTACCTCCACGTTGTAGTGCTTCATTAGGCCGCGGGCGGTGCGCTCGGGGGTCTGGAGCATGGCGGTGCAGTGGTCGTAGATTTCGCGGGCGGTCGAGGGGTTCAGGAGCTTGTCGACCCCGAAAGCGGTTTTGAGTTCGAGGTGTGTCCAGTGGTACAGCGGGTTGCGCATGGTGTAGGGCACGGTTTCGGCCCATTTTTCGAACTTTTCCCAGTCGGTGGTGTCCTTGCCGGTGCAGAAACGCTCGTCGACACCGTTGGTGCGCATGGCGCGCCACTTGTAGTGGTCACCTTCGAGCCAGATTTTCGACAGATTCTCGAACTTGTGGTCGGAAGCGACGTATTCGGGGATGAGGTGGCAGTGATAGTCGATGATGGGGAGCCCTTCGGCGTAATCGTGGTAGAGACGCTCCGCCGCGGGGGTCTGCAGCAGGAAGTTGGCGTCGTTAAACTGCTTCATGGTTTGTGTTATGTTAGGTTTAAGTTGAATTTTAGTGTAAAATTACAGAAAACCAATCACACGCGCACACAAAAAAAACACAAAAAACACTACTATATAATAACCCGTGAGAAATTCCCCCTTTTTGCGCCAAAAAACGCCTCCCCCGAGCGCGGAGGCGGCGTTTTCCTGTATGTTCGTCCAAAGAGTCGGGCCGGGACTCACGACGAGGCGTCCTCCCGCTGGCGGTTGGCCTGCTGGCGGTATTCCGAGGGGGTCATGCCGGTCTCCTTCTTGAAGCACTTGGTGAAGTACTTCGGGTCGGAGAATCCAATACGGAACGCGATCTGCGAGAAGTTCATCTTGCTGCGGGCTATCAGCTCCTCGGCGCGCTGCATGCGCAGACGGCGCAGGAAGTCGGAGGGCGACATACCCACCAGGGCCTTGATTTTGCCGTAGAACACGGTGCGCCCCATATGCACCGCCTCGGCGAGCTCCTCGATTTTGAGATCCTCGTCGGCGATATGCTCCTCCATGAAGCGCAGGAGCTTCTCCATCATCTCCTGGTCGGCATCGGCGATCTGGGGCGACTCCAGGCGCCACTCGCGGCGCCCCGCGTCGGGCGCGGGCTGGG
>JAMPHO010000001.1:226232-343846 GCA_023663385.1 Alistipes timonensis
TGGTCCGGTAGCTCAGCTGGATAGAGCAACTGCCTTCTAAGCAGTCGGTCCCGCGTTCGAGTCGCGGCCGGATCACCATTAACGAAACCTGCGAAGGCGATGAAGCGATTCACCGCCTTCATTTGTTATATAAAAAAATGGAGTATGACAAAATATCATCAGGAATCAATAGAGAAAAAGAAAGCGTCAATAGCCTCATGGCAACAGCAGCCGCTGAAGCCAGAAGAATATCGTGCGCAATTCAAGAAATTGCGGGAACAACGGCTTGCAAGGGAGTCCAAATCAATGGACTGAAAAAATGGGCTATCGATAATTGCTGCTGGATTGAAAACCGCGGTATGTTAGGCGAATTCTCTGACCGTGGATCTGAGAATGAGGTCTATATGGATGTCGTAAACCAAGTAGTGTATAAGCTTAATGACTTTCGATATGCCGATGATAATCTTGAGTCTTTCTTTCAACGATTGAAAATACATAATAATCTTTTCGCCGATTGCGCATATACGCTTTGTGGCTTTGCCGAGAATCAAGATTCTAAAATTTGTGCAGTAATATCTCAGCCGTTTATTCGTGCCGACCGCGAGGCATCTATTGAGGAAATTGCGGGGGCATTGGCCTTGATGGGTTTTATGCCACAGCAAGATGGTGAATATTTTACGAATGGCGAAGTTGATATTTTCGACGCGTTACCGAATAATGTTCTTCATGGAATCGACGGCAATCTGTATTTCATTGACACAATTTGCTTGCCATCTGAAGAACACTTTCTTGACTCATACAAATCACTTTCACCCAATTGGATGAAATGATATTTACGGGGAGGGAGGCGGTTACCAGTCGCCTTCTTCGGCGTATTCGTCGCTGGGATCGTCGAGGTCAATGTCGATGGGGAAGTCTAAGAGAAAGTTGTCGGTCGGGGTGCCGGGTGTAGTGGCTGAGTTGTCGCTATATTGGCCGTAATCGGCGTCAAAAGCGATGCCCTCCATTTCGTCGAGTCTGTTCTGGAGCCTGTTGATTTCGTCCTGTAGCAGATCGTAGCGGTCCGACATTTCATCGCAGTCGTCAAGCTGCCCTTCCAGGTCCAATATGCGCTCCTCCAATTCATACGCTTCATAATCATCGTATTCGCCGTATTCGTAGTAGGCGTTGGCCGTCGGAGCGAATGCGGCGCGCCCATTGTTCCGTGCGCCGTCGTGCGTGAACTTTGGGAGGGTCTCTTCGCGCTCGGCTTCGTATCGAGGAATATACGTTTCGTTTCCATTCAAGCAGTTCCCGGGTGTGACGCGTTGATTCCGTTCGCGCTTAAACAGGCTGAGAATTGCCTTGAAAAGAGCTAACTCACCAATATATTTAAGAATCGACATATATTAATCGGCGGTTACGAGCGGTTCCGACGTATGCCTTTAATCCTTGATGCAATCGGGCGATTGCCAGAACCAGGCGTCATCGGTGGTCAGAATGTGGCAGTTGGTGTAATTGCTTCCAATCGGAAGGAGGGCGGCATAGGGGCCTTGCGGATGCGCGGCTCGGCCTCCGTGAGCGCTCACATCACCTTCCGGCTCGGCCTGATTGCGGAGACTGGCCGAAATAATGTAAAGGTTCTTAGCCATATAGTAATCAAGGTAATGCTCTTTGGTCTGTTTGAAGCGATGGTTCCAGTTCGCGTCCTCGTTGAGCACCAGCGGCAAGTCGTTGCTCAGACGGTGCCTCACTTCCCCGGGGTGCAGCGGGAGCCCGTTCTCGTCGGTGACGTACGCGGCGAATGTAGGGTCAACCCATACCCATTTTCCGAGAGAGGCGCACCAGGCGGCGCATATCACATGGCAGTCGTTGTCGGTGTCCCATTTTTTTGACTCGCAGGTCAGGAAACGGGCCGGAATGCCAACGGAGAGCAGGGCTTCCGTAAGGCATATAGCCAAGGCACGGCAATTGGTTCCGCAGCTGTCGCGGCGGCAAGAGTCGTAGATGTTTCTAAGGTTTCTCGGGCCGGCGGGTAATCCGTTGCTGCCGTCATGCTGAATGTTGTCGTGAACCCAGTACATCAGTTTCTTGATGCGGCTGAAATCATCGCCATTGCCCGCCACGCTGTCGAGCCTGAACCTTTGGCGCGTGATTGTAAGCAGGGAGTCAGTCGGTTGGGCGTAGACAAATCGCTCGCCGCGGGTGGTGTCGGCCGCGTATTCCGGCGACTCTTTGAGTATTTCAAGATCTGATTTCACGTCGTCGCCAAGGTTCCAAGCGTATTCCATTGCTTTCGCCAGACGTTCGGCTTCACGGCTCTCAACCTGTTGGAGCGCCGGAAGCAGGTCTTTGGCGTCGGTATAAGCGCAGCGGCGCATCCACTTTGAATCGCCGGCGGTCAGTACCTGGGCATACCACTGTGCGAGAGCCTCCATATCGGGTTGGAGCTCCTTGATTCCTTCGAATGTGTCAATGTCGGTTTTCGTGTTGGCTTCAGTGTCGTCAACCCAAAAGTAAACGGAGCTTCCGGTGTATTCTTTGAACTTGGGGCACTGTTTGTTGCTGGCCGCGTTCAGCCCGAAATCAACCACGAATTTTTCAAAAGCGACTTCTTCGAGTTTCGGGCAATCGAAGGCGAATTGCGGTCCCCCGGTGCTCGATATTGGTCCTTCGAACCTTACCGATCTAAGGTTGGGGCAGTGCAATGCAACCGCGCAGTCGAAGTGTCCCACCAGCCCCTTGACCACAACCTCTTCGAGCTTTGGCATATTCATAAACGAGGCTGCCGGCATATAATCAACGTTGTTGAGAATCACTTTGCGCAGGTTCGGGAAGTTGTAATCGCCCAGCCGTACGAAGGTGCCTAAGTCGGGGAACTCTATCTCCTCGGCCTCACTGTCGAAGACGAGTGAATCGGGAAAAACCTTAAATCCGTCGCGGATGGGCGATTCATAATAGCCCGGATCCTTGATGATTACGGTTTCGGCATAGAGTTCTACCGCGGTCGCTACCAGTAGGATTGTGAAGAATAATACTTTGAATGGTTTGGTCATAACGAGGGAGCTTTATTGATTGTCAGGGTATCAGCGTTCGGGCCTCCGGCGTAAGCAGCGGGGCGACGGCTGAATAGGGTAGGGTGCAGGTGGGCATCCCGGCGGCGTAGCAGGCTATTTCATACTGCTGGTAGATGAATGTTAGCCCTTTTTCAGTGAAGTAGGGTGCCACCGCGGGGAGGGGGAACTCTTGCGAGTCGATAATGAGCGCGTCCTCCATCTTGAAGTCGTCGCCGGTTTCGAAATACTGGCGTGAAACAGCATATTTCACCATGGCTGTCAGCTCTCTAAGGGAATTCGGCTCGAAGATGTCGTAGCCGAGCCGCAGGCCGTCGGACGTGCGGAAAGTCGCTCCGTTGGCCAGGGTGCCCCCATGGGCGCCGCCGTTGTACATATATATCGTCGAAGTGAGCGTCACCACCGAGTCAGAGGCGAAAGCCTTGTCAATCTTGGCGTTGTATTCGTAGTTGAAGGCAAAGCCCTCATCAGCGCTGAAGCTCTCAAACTCGCCGCGGGCAAATTCGAGCACCCGCTTCCCGGCGTCGGCGACCAGCAGTTGACCGTCGGCGGCGGTTTCACTGGAGAAAGCCGTCGCGGTGGCGGCGGTGTCAACCGGCGTGATTGTGGAAAGCGTCTGCGCGATCCATTCGCGGGTGCTGTCGAGCAGCTCTTTGCCACCTTCGGTAGGATACATTACATCGATCTCGCATTTGGCCGTGCAGTTGTTGGCGCTTATCGAATCGGCCCAGGATATTTCGGTTGTGCCCAGGGTGTCGGCTGAGGGGGGGGGCGCGGTTTTATTGCCGCACGATGCGAGCGCGATTATAGCGAGTGCGGCGGCGTTGATAGCGAAATATTTCATAATCACAGATAATTATCGTGGCGGGGGGGGCGTTGAGGCGTGTCCCCGGCATTAATTGTGAAGGCAAAGGTAACAAAAAAATTGTTCCGCAGACTATCGTGGCGCCAAAAATCATCGCCCGTGAGCAAAACGGCCTTTTCAAGTGTTATATCAGGTGACTTTGGTCAAAAACCGGCGGTATGATACCGCTGTTAAGTGCTTTTTTAGTATTTTTGCAGTTTATTCGGCGGTGTCCGGCAATCCGGCCCGCGGCATCACATTTTACGCTTATTCTTATGAAGAGAAAGTTCTCCCCGCGTTCGTTTTTTTCAACCACCGCCGGCCGGGTGACCGTTATCGCGGCGCTCATACTTCTGGCCGCGGCCATAGTGCTCCCGATTGTGCTGCGCGACAAGGAAACCGAGCCCGTTTATCCCACGGTAGAGGTTATAATGGTTCCTGTGCGCGATGTGAACATCTATGGCGAGTATGTGGGACGCATCCGCGCCCAGCAGTTCGTCGAGGTGCGCGCCCGCGTCGAGGGTTACCTCCAGAATATGCTGTTCACCGAGGGTGCCTATATCGAGAAGGGGCAGACCCTTTTCGTGATTGACCCCACGCTCTACCGGGCACGCCTCGAAAAGGCGAAGGCCCAGCTCAACAAGGCCAAGTCGGTTGCCAAGAAGGCGGAGCGCGACCTGGCCCGCATACGCCCCCTTTTCGAGCAGAACGCCGCGTCGCAGCTCGACCTCGACAACGCCGAAGCCGCCTATGAGAGCGCCAACGCCGACGTCATCGTCGCCGAGGCCGACGTCACCCAGGCTGAGCTGACTCTCGGCTACACTTCGGTAAAATCGCCCATTTCGGGCTATATTTCGGAGCGCTCGGCCGATATTGGCACACTCGTTGGCCCCAACAACAAGTCGCTGCTCGCAACCGTTGTGAAAAGCGACTCAGTAAGGGTTGATTTCTCTATGACCGCCCTTGACTATCTGCGTGGCAAGAGCCGAAACGTTAGCCTTGGCGGAGCCGACAACAAGCAGAAAGTCAACGCCTACGTCACCGTGACGCTCGCCGACGGCTCGGTTTATCCCTATAAGGGCAACGTCGATTTCGCCGACCCGCAAGTCGATCCGAAAACCGGAACATTCTCCGTGCGCGCCGAGATGCCTAACCCCGACCATTCGTTGCTCCCTGGCGAGTTCACCCGCGTAAAGGTGCTCCTCGACGTGCGCGAGAAGGCTATCGTGGTTCCCAGCCGCGCGCTCGTGGTCGAGAAAGGTGGCTCGTTTGTCTACGTCATGCGCCGCGACAACATCGTTGAGAAGCGCTTCATCGAAACCGGCCCCGAGGTGCCCAACGGCGTCATAGTGGAGCGCGGCCTCGCCGAGGGGGAAATTATCGTGGTAGAGGGTTACCACAAACTCTCCCCGGGTATGCGGGTTAACCCGGTGGTCGGCACGTTTAACGCCGACGGCACCAGCGACGGCCTCGGGCAGTCATCCGCTACCGATTCTGTAAAAACCTCAGCGCCGAAAGCCGATAAGAAATGAAGAAGAATTTTTTCCTTGAGCATCCGGTATTCTCCATCGTGATTTCGATCGTGGTGGTGATACTCGGCGGCATCGGCCTCGCGATGCTCCCGGTCGATCAGTACCCGCGAATAGTGCCCCCGGTTGTGCGCATTTCGGCTTCGTATCCTGGTGCCGACGCATCAACCGTCACCCAGGCTGTCGCCACCCCCATCGAGCAGGAACTCAACGGTACCCCGGGTATGATATATATGAGTTCGACCTCATCCAACTCGGGATATTTCTCCGGGTTGGTGACTTTTGACATCAACACCGACCCCGAGCTCGCCGCCGTAGACATTCAGAACCGAGTGAAGGCTGCCGAGAGCCGCCTTCCGGCCGAAGTGGTGCAGAACGGCATATCGGTTGAGAAAGAGACCTCTACGAGGCTTATGACCATAACCGTGCTCAGCGACGACCCGAAGTTCGACGAGGTATACCTAAGTAACTACACCACTCTCAACGTCGTTGATCTTCTGCGGCGCATCCCCGGCGTGGGGCGCGTCAGCAGTGTCGGCGGTCGCTATTACGCCATGCAGATCAGGGTGCAGCCCGACAAGCTCGCCGACCTCGGACTCACCATCAAGGACCTCCAGAACGCCCTCCGCGACCAAAACCGCGAATCCGCTGCCGGTGTCCTCGGTCAGGCTCCTATGGAGGGTGTCGATGTTACGGTGCCCATCATCGCCCGCGGCCGCCTGTCGTCGGTGGCCGAGTTCGAGGATATAGTTATCCGGGCCAATGCTAACGGGTCGCTCGTCAGGATGCGCGACGTGGCAACTGTCACCCTTGAAGCGCAGAGCTACAACACCGAGAGCGGAATCAACCTCGGCAACGCCGCGGTGCTGAACATCACCATGCTCCCCGGCGCCAACGCCATGGAGGTGGCCGAGCGTGTACGCGAGGAGATGGAGACCATCAGCCGAGGCTTCCCCGAGGGGATTACATACTCGATTCCGTTCGATATGACCACCTACATATCGGAGTCGATCCACCACGTTTACCGCACCTTCTTCGAAGCGCTTCTGCTGGTTATTCTCGTGGTGTTCCTGTCGCTTCAGAACTGGCGCGCCACGCTCATCCCCATTATAGCGGTACCTATCTCGCTTATAGGTACTTTCGGGGTTATGCTCGTGTTCGGCTTCTCGCTCAATATGCTCACTCTGCTCGGCCTCATCCTCGCGATAGGCATTGTGGTGGATGACGCCATAGTGGTGGTGGAGAATGTCGACCGCATTATGCACACCGAGCACGTTGGCCCACGGGAGGCCACGCGCCGCGCCATGGACGGCCTCGGTTCGGCCCTGATAGCTATGTCGCTGGTGCTGTGCGCCGTGTTCGTGCCTGTAAGCTTCCTGCCGGGCATCACCGGGCAGCTTTACCGCCAGTTCACAATCACCATCGCCGTGTCGGTTATTATCTCGACCGTCGTCGCCATTACGCTGTCGCCGGTTATGTGCGCGGCACTGCTCACCCCTCCCTCCAACCGCCGCAAATGGCGCCCGTTCCGTCTGATTAACTACTGGCTCGCCAAGGGGGGTAACATCTATTGCCGCCTGATACGCAAGTCGTTGGCCCATTCCCCCCGTATGTATGCCGGCTTCGGCTTGGCCCTCGTGGCCATATGGTTTATGAACAACCTTATGCCGCAGAGCTTTATGTCGCAGGAGGACCAGGGTTACTTCACCGTGGAGCTTGAGCTCCCCGAGGGCGCGACTATCGAGCGCACCCGTGCCGTTACCGACAGGGCTATCAAAGAGATTATGGCCGACGCGGATGTGGAACATGTGCTCAACGTTACCGGCTCGTCGCCCCGCGTGGGCACCAACCAGGCCCATTCACAGCTGACCGTGATACTCAAACCATCGGAGGAGCGGACTGACAGCGGCTCAATCGACCTGGTGCGCCAGCGCGTGCGCCGCGCTCTTTCGGCGTATCCCGAGAGCAACGTTTACATTTTCACCCCCGCCATTATCCCCGGGCTCGGATCGTCGGGCGGTTTCGAAATGGTGCTTGAGGCGCGCGGCGATGCCACTTACGCCGACCTTCAGGCTGCAGTTGACACCCTTAAACTCTACGCCTCGCGCACCCCCTCGGTGAGCGACCTCTCCACCTCGATGCAAGCCGACATTCCGCAGCTATATTTCGACGTGAATCGCGACAAGGCGCAGATGCAGGGCATACCCCTGAGCGACATATTTTCGACGATGAAGGCTTTCACCGGCTCGATTTACGTCAACGATTTCAATATGTACAACCGCATTTACAGGGTCTACCTCCAGGCTGAAACACCCTACCGCGAGCGGCGCGACAATATGAATCTGTTCTTCGTAAGGAGCGCCGAGGGCGTGATGGTGCCTGTGACCACTCTCGGTACCTCGCACTACACCACAGGCCCGGGTACGATTTCGCGATTCAATATGTTCAACTCGGCGACCGTGTCGGGCGAGGCGGCCAAGGGCTACTCAACCGGCGAGGCGATGGCCGACCTTGAGAATATCGTCTACGAAAAGCTCCCCGACAATATCGGGGTTGAATGGAGCGGCCTCTCGTACCAGCAGAAACACGAGAGCGGCAATACCGGGTTGGTGCTCGGTCTGGCCTTCCTCTTCGTGTTCCTTTTCCTCGCGGCCCTCTATGAAAGTTGGGCGGTGCCCCTCGCTGTGATTCTCTCGCTCCCAGTAGCGGGCGTGGGCGCATACCTCGGCATATGGGTGTGCGGGCTTGAGAACAATATTTACTTCCAAATCGGCCTGGTGATGCTCGTCGGCCTCGTGGCCAAGAACGCCATCCTCATCGTTGAGTTCGCCAAGGAGGGTGTCGAGCAGGGACTAACCGCCGCCCAGGCGGCACTCAAAGCGGCCTCGATGCGTTTCCGCCCGATTGTGATGACCTCGCTGGCCTTTATGCTCGGACTGCTCCCGCTGGTGTTCGCCAGCGGCCCCGGTTCGGCGGCGCGCCGCGACATCGGCACAGGTGTGTTCTTCGGTATGCTCGTGGCCATAACCATCGGTATCATCTATGTGCCCTTCTTCTTCGTTCAGGTGTCGAAACTCGCCAAGCCCAAGATGAAGAAAACCCGCGCCGTGGCCGGTAAGCTGGCAGGCGCCGTTAAGCAGCGCCTCCGCAAGAAATAAGCTCTAAGAAGTTTCACTTATGGGAAATAAGATTATCATAGCCTTTATGGCGGCCGCGGCGATGCTCGCCGCGGGTTGCTCCGGCACCCGGAACCTCACCCGGGCCAAAGTTGACATGCCTGTGACGCTAGCGGCGGGGTACGCCGACTCGCTCTGCGTGGCCGACAAGGGATGGTGGCAGTTCTACACCGACACGGCCCTCTGCTCGCTTATAGACCGCGCGCTCACCAACAACCGCGACCTGCGCCGTGCCGCGGCGAGGGTCGAGGAGGCCCGCGAACTTCTCGGCGTGGCGAAGGCGCAGCTCCTGCCCGAGTTGGGCGCCATGGCGCAGCCTACCCGCGAGACCGAGCACTACGGCGATGTCGCTGAGACCACCGTAAAGGATTATTTTGAACTGAAGGCCACCGTGGCTTGGGAATTCAACCTATGGGGCGCGGGAATCCAGAACCGCCGCCAGGCCGAGGCGCAGTGGCTCGCCACCGAGGAGGATAAGCGCGCCATGCAGATGTCGCTGGTAGCCAATGTGGCCTCGCTCTATTACCGCCTCCGGGCGCTGCATAGCGAGCTGGCGTTCGTGAAGCGCACGCTCATCACCCGCCAGGAAAACGTGCGGTATGCCAAACTCCGTTTCGACTATGGCGCCGTCAGCGAGGTGGTCTACCGCCAGGCGCTGGTTGAGCATGCGACCACCGCGGCGCTCGTGCCTGGTATAGAGCATCGCATCACCGCGGCCAACAATGCCCTCGGGGTGCTCCTCGGTGAGCTGCCCGGCACCACCTACGCCGCCGCCGACCTTAACCCCGACGACGCGCTGAGCGTTGAGGTTCCCGTGGGGCTCCCCTCCGAGCTGCTGGAGCGCCGTCCCGACCTCCGCGCTTCGGAGCAGCGGCTGAAGGCGGCGATGGCCGGGGTGGGTGTGGCTTATGCCAACCGTTTCCCCTCGCTCCGCATCTCGCTCCAGGGAGGACTTGAGGCCAAGGAACTCGCCGACTTTTTCAAATCGCCATATAGCTACACGCTCGGCTCCATCGCCGGTTCGATTTTCGATTTCGGCAAGCGGAAGCGGCGCTACAAGGCCGCGATCGCGGCCTACGACCAGGCCCGCTATACCTACGAGCAGAACGTGATCACGGCTTTCAGCGAGGTTTCCGACGCTGTGTCGGCCTATCAGCGCACCTGTGAGACCGTGGAACTGCGGGCCAACCTCCGCGACGCGGCGCGCCGCTACGCCGACCTCGCCCTGGCCAACTACCGCGGCGGCAACCTGGCTTACATCGACGTGCTCGACGCCCAGCGCCGCTATTTCGACGCCCAGACCTCGCTCATCAACGCCGTGCGCGACCGCTACCTCGGTCTGATCAACCTCTACAAGGTGCTCGGCGGGGGATGGACCGGCGGCCCCGCGGCATAACGCAGAATAATTCCGTGCTGCCGGTTGGCTGGCGAGCAAATGAGTGTCCCGTCAAGGTTGTTAGCGTTATTTTTGCTAAATTCGCGAAATAATCGTTAACCTTAAACCGATGAGAAACTTATTTGTCAGCGCTCTGCTGGCGGCGTGCGCGCTTTTCCCTGTGCGGGCCCAGTTTACAGCTCCCAAGGAGGATTATCTCCAGCATATTGTGACGGTTGACCATCCCGACCGCGTCTACAAAGTAGGCGAAAGTCCGAAAATCCGTATCGAGGCATATGGCGGCGGCATCCCCGTCGATGGCGTGAAGGTGGCATATTCCTGCGCCGACGAGATGTTCCTCCCCGCGCTTACCGATACGGTAGAGTTCCACAACGGGGTGGCCACCATCGACATGGGCTCCATGGACCGCCCCGGCTTCCGCGAATGCGACCTCACCTTCAAAGTTGGCCGCGAAACGGTGAAAAACGTGGTGAAAGTGGCTTTCGACCCGCATAAAATCAAGACCTTCACCAAGATGCCCCGCGACTTCAAAAAGTTCTGGGACTCCGAGCTGAAAAAGGCCGAGGCCGTGCCCCTCGACCCTCAGATAACCTTGCTTGACTATCGCTCCGACGACAAGGTGAGCACCTACCTCGTTCGGCTGACGGTAGGGGAGGGTAATCGCTATTTCTACGGCTACCTCTCCAAGCCTAACGACGGGAAGAAGCACCCCGCCATGTTCTGCCCTCCCGGCGCCGGCCCATTCAAGCGCTGGCCCCGCGCGGAGTATGCCAAGAAGGGCTTCATTGTGTTCAGCACCGACATCCACGGCCTCTCCCCCGAGCTCTCCGACAAGTACTTCAAAGATATTCAGGACGATTACACGGGCTACTGGGGGCGCGGCATCACCTCGCGCGACAGCTGCTACTACCGCCAGGTTTACGCCGGATGCTCCCGCTGCATCGACTTCCTGGCCTCGCTCCCCGATTGGGATGGCGAGAACATCGTCTGCCTCGACGGCTCGCAAGGGGGCGCGCTCTCCATTGTGAGCGCGGCGCTCAACCCGAAGGTAACGCTCGTGTGCCCCTCGTATCCCGCGCTGTGCGACCTCGAAGGGTTCGCCCACGACCGTGCGGGAGGGTGGCCCAAGTATTTCCGCAACGTTGAAGTGGCCGACTCCGACCGTCAGGCCGTGCTGGAGACCCTCCCGTACTATGATGTGGTCAACTTCGCCCGCACCATCACCCAGCCCGGATTCTACCTCTTCGGCTACAACGACAATACCTGCTCGCCTACTTCCGTTAGCGCCATGCTCAACGAGGTCAAGGCTCCCAAGACGATCTACACGACCTACACCAACTCGCATTACAACTTCAAGGAGAATCTCGACGCGGCCCTCGAATGGGTTCGCGCCAAGGTGTTCGGTCCTAAGGAAAAATAACACCAATCTATATTTCACGCATGAAAAAACTTTTATTTTCCGCTTTGGCCGGAACGCTCGCCTTGGGCGCTTTCGCCCAGGAGGAGAGCACCCCGGTGACGGTGACGGTCAACGCTGACCGCTCGACCTCAATGAAGAACGGGATGATGTCGTTCACAATAGGGTCTAACGGCCGAGTATCGTTCCTAAAGCCGTTTAACCGCCGTGCGAGCATTCTCGGCACCAACGGCATTTACTTCGACTATACCGCTTCATCTAACGCCGCTCTCTCGCCCGACAAGGTAGAGCTTATCGCCGATACCGAGGATTACGCCGAAGTGCTGTATTCCAACACTCAGAGCGGTCTGAAGATTTCGCAGGGCTATATTCTGCGCCGCGACGATTCGACAATCTATACTTATGTGATTGTCCGCGGGTCTGAGAAGTCCTCGACAACCGGTGTCAAGGAAGCCCGTGTCTGCGTCCGCCTCGGTGACGGATTCATTAACGGCTATGTCGATGAGACGATGAACGGCACTATACCGACCAACTCCGAGATGGCTACCGCCGAAAAGGAGGAGAACACCATCCAGGACGCTACCTACCGTATGGCCGACGGCTCGATTTACACCAAATACAACTGGGCCCAGTATATCGACCGCGACCTCTTCCATGGCCTTATGGACAAATCAGTCGGCGTGTGGAATATACCCGTATCCTACGAATGGCTCAATGGTGGCCCGATGCGCCAGGAGCTTACCGTGCACGCCACGAGCAAGTCGCCAATCACCATTCAGATGCTCCAGGGCGAGCATTTCGGCGGCGCGGCCCAAATTTTCCAGGACGGCGAGGAACACCTCTACGGCCCCTTCATGATCTACGTCAACACCGGCACACAGGAGGAGATGATCGCCGATGCCCGCGCCCGCGCTCTCCAGGCCCGCGCCGAGTGGCCCTTCAAATGGTTCAAGAACGACCTCTATCCGACCGAGCGCCCGACCGTCAAAGGCCGTCTTGTGCTCCCCGCGGGACTCTCGCCCGAGGGTATGAAGATGGTACTCGCCGACAGCGAGGACACCGAGCTTATCCGCAAGAAGCACCAGTATATGTTCTGGGCCAACGCCGATGCCGAGGGTAACTTTGAAATCCCCGCGGTGCGTCCGGGCAACTATTCCCTTTACGCTTTCGCCACCAAAGGCTCCATCACCGACGAGATGAAGTACGACGGAGTGACGGTAGGGGAGGGGAGCGTCACCGACCTCGGCGACATCAACTGGACCCCCGACAACCGCCTTACCCTCCTTTGGCAGATCGGCGAGGCCGACCGCCTCTCCGACGGTTTCCGTTTCTCCGACCAGCCCCGCGCTTACGGCGACTGGGAGAAGGTTCCAGCCACTAATAACTACTACATCGGGCAGAGCACTCCCGAAAAAAACTGGTATTATGCTCAGACCCGCAACGGTTCCTGGAACATCTATTTCGACCTTGAAGAGGGCTTCGCCGACGACGTGGTGCTTACCGCTTCCGTGGCCGGTGCATCCAACTCCCCGAAGGTCGGCGTATCGGTCAACGGCAAGAGCCAGGCCAACTGGTCGTTCTACAACGACGCCGCCATCTACCGCTCCGGCAAGCTCGGTGGTCGCCACTGCGTGAAGCAGGTGGTTGTGCCCGCCTCGGTGCTCAAACCCGGCGAGCAGAACAAAATCGCCCTCACCATGTCGGGCATCAAGAGCAACGGCGGCGTTATGTGGGACTGCATCAAGCTCGAAACCGACGCCCTTACCGCCATCTCCGATGTGACCATCGACGCCTCCTCCGCCGCTGACGGCCCCGCCGAGCTCTTCAACCTCCAGGGCATCAAGATCGACCCCTCCACCGCCGCCCCCGGCGTCTACATCGAGCGCCGCGGCACCACCACCCGCAAAGTCACCCTCTGATCTCTCTCCCCGCCTCCGGCTGCCTCCCCCTCTGTTGCCTCCCCCATTCGGCAGCCTTCCCGCCCTCTGGTGCGCGAGGCGGAAGCCGAGCGAAGGCATCCCTTTCTGAATAAAACTCCCAAGGTCTCCTACCTTGCACATTGGAAGCCCCATCATAAGCCGCGTTTAGCGGCGGTTGATGGGGTTTTCTGTGTGGGTAAACAAAGCAAGGTGATCTTGCACAGCGGTAGGCGCGAAAAGCGCGGGGGTAGAAAACGAAGAAGCCGCGCTGGTGAGCGCGGCTTCTCGCAATGTGGTGTGGGGGAGTTTTTACAGGATTACCTTGGCTACGCCGTTGGCGCTCTTCACGAGGTAGAGGCCGGCGGGGAGCCCGGCGCTTTCAAGCGATTCGAACACGCCCAGCGAGATGCCGGAGAGGTTGAACACTTCAAAGGGGCCGTTGGCCTCGACGGTCACATTCTCAACGCCGCTGTCGCCGTAGCTGCCCTGAGCGTCGGATATGATGAAGCCGTTGAGCTTCACGGAGCCGGAGATGCTCGAAGGGGTGATCTTGATGAAGTGCGATTCGGGGTTAAGCGCGATCTCGCCCTGGAAAGGCATATCCTCGGCGTGGAGCACGCGGATGGTGCGCCAGCCCGGAGCGACGTCGCAGTTGCGCGACTCCTGGAGCTTGAGGGTGAAGGTGCCCTCACCCTCGATGTCGAGGTACATATTCTTGGCAACGGGGCCGTAGTAAGCCATCACCTTGTCGGAGCTCTTGGTCATGGTAACGTGCTCGGCTTCCACTCCGCCCGATACCTGTACCCAGTGGGGGTAGTCGGCCTGTTTCTCCTGCACGAGGCCACCCTCGGTCTCGAAGGGAGCCACTGCGTCGAACGGTTCGAAGTTGGCGGGGAGGGTCTTGATGGGCTTGCCGAAGTGGGTTTCACCCTCGGCCTTGAGAGCGCCGAAGTCGGCGGTCTTCATGCGCACGGTGCCGGTGAACTGCTTGTTGCCGGCCACGTTGGTCACGGAGCCTTCGGGGAAGGTCACGGTGTACTCGCTGTCGGCGTCGAGGGCCTCGTAGTCGATGTTCACCTTGGTGCCGTTGGCGGCGATGGTGAACTTCTCATACTGGTGATCGCCGGTGATGGTGGCGTTGCCGTTGTAGATAACGTCCTGGTTGAAGGCGAGGCTGAGCGAGCCGTCGGCGTAGCTCATGCCGTCGTTCACGAGGTTGTCGGAGGTCAGTTCGAGGGGTTCCTCGCCGGTGGGGAAGATGTAGCGCTCAACAAGGAAGTCGTTGACGTTCACCTGCTTTTTGCCGTTGGAGTCGAAGCGGAACTTCACGGGGCCGGAGGAGAGGTATTTGGTGGTGAGCTTGAACATCTTCTTGCCCGACATCTTAACGCTCTCAGTGGCAACGATTTCGCCGTTCACTATAGTGTGAACCTTCACGGTACAGCTCGAAGAGCCGCTGCCATTGCCGATAAAGAGGGTGGCGGTGGCGGGGCCGCTTACCTCGGGGCTCTCGACATAACCACCTTCAGCCGCTGTTACAAACTGGATTGCGCGGTTGGAAGCGCCCTTGTCCGATTCGCTGGCAGCTTCGAGGTTGTTGGCGTCCTTGAGGGCGGCTACACGCATCGAAGCTTCGCCGGAACCAATGATCATGCCATCGAAATTCTCAGCCTTGTTGGCACCATTGATAACGTTGGTGTTGGCGGTGATGTTGCCGAATTTCTCAGCGAACGAGGCGGGCTGGGTGGCGAAGTCGGAGTAGAAGAGCACGCCCCCCTCGGTGGTCGAGAAGTACCACACGTCCCCCTCGGTGGTGCCGAGAGTGTTGGTGGCGTCGACGCGCCAGTAGTAGGTCTTGTTGGCCTCCACGGCGGGGGAGTACTCGGTTTTGGTGAGGTTTTCAGCAACCTTAACCATCGCGTCGGCGGCCTCGCCGATGTTGAAGGTGTAGGTCACAGCGCCGCCGTAGTTCTTGGTGGCGTTCTCCCAGGTGAGGGTGAGGCCGGAGGCCACGCCTACCTTCGAACCGTCGGCAACCGAGGGGTTGGTCGACTTCTTGGGGAGCGAGGGGTCGCCGGTGGTCTCGGCGGTCACCTCGTTGGAGTAGTCCGACTTGAGGGTGGCGTTCGAGGCGAACACGCGGAAGGTGTAGTTGGTCTCGGGGGTGAGCCCGGTGGCGGTAGCGGTGGTGGCGCCGGCCTCGGCGGTGGCTACGGGGGCGAACTCGCCGCCGTCGGCCTTAGCCTCGATGGTGAAGCCGTCGGCGGTGTTGCCGTTGATGTCCCAGGTGAGGGTGGCCGTGGTCTTGTCGATGGCGGTAACCTTCAGGGTCAGGGGCTTCTTGATGTAGGGGTAAGCGCCGGTGAGGGTGAACGAGTAGTTCTCGATGTTCATATAGCCGTTGGCGGCGATAGTGGTGGCATCGGAAGCGTCGTTGGGGTTGAGGCCGTTGGCGGTCTCGTATTCGTCGGGCATGCCGTCGCCGTCGGTGTCGAGGGGCTTCGCGCCGCCCGAGAGGTTTGCAACACCCTTGTGGGAGAGCTCAGTCTCGCTGGATATGCCGCCGAGCGTGCCCTTGGTGCCGTAGGACTTCAGCAGGTCGATCACATACTCGTCGATGTTGTCGCGAACGGGGAGCGACGCGCCTACGTTCTGCTCGATCCAGTGGAGGGCTTCCTCGGCGCTGGTCATACCGGCGATTACTGGTATCTGCTGCGGAATCGGGCGGTCTTGTTCCGAGGAAATCTCATCCATGATGGGTATCCCCTTGCCGTCCTTGTAGTTGGAGTCGGTCTGCTTGTGTACAACTTCCTTGATTACGGTGTTGTTCAGGGCTTCGAGCGAAGCGACGGGGGTGCTGGCCCAGTCTTCGGTCACCGTCTCGCCATTGCGCACAACCTTCTTGTTGCGCAGCCAGCCGCGGCTCTCGTCCTCGGTCATAAGGCGGCCGTTGATTACTCCGTCCTTGTTGTCGTCGTAGTAGTTGCCCGCGCCGTAGAAGTGGAACGCCTGGGAGCCGCGGATGAAGGGGAATACTGCATTGTTCCAGCGGCCGCGCATGAAGTAGTTGTTCTCGATGTGGGCCCACGAAGCGCCTTCGGTTTCGCCCATGATGTAGCAACCACCGTCACCCCAGTTGGCAACCACGTTGTTGACGTACTGGTTCAGACCTTTCACCTTGGGGTTGCGGGTCTTGTTCTCGATGTAGAGGTTGCGGTAGAGGGTCACGCCGCCGTCGGTCTGTATCAGGCCGCCGCAAGAGTGCGACTGGAGGCCCTGGCCGATGATGGAGTTCTGGATGGTGATGTTGCCGGGCTGGGTGCCTTTCTTGTCCCAATTTACGGAGAAGTTCTCGTCAAGGCCCCACATTACGGAGCAATGGTCGAAAATCATATCTGTGCCGTTGGCTATGCCGCAGGCATCGGCGCCGGAGGTACCACCCTTACCCATGCGGAAACGCATATGACGCACGATAAGGTTCGTGGCACCGGAGAAGGAGATGCGGTCGCCGTAGACGTTCACGCCCTCGCCCGGGGCGGTCTGCCCGAGGATGGTGTTGTTACCCTTTACGATAAGGGCGGACTTCAGGTTGATAGTGCCGGCCACGTCGAATACAATTACTCGACCGGAGCCGCTCACGGCGTCGCGGAACGAGCCTTTGCCGGAGTCATCGAGGTTGGTAACGTGGTACACTTCCACGATACCCGCGCCGCGCGCTCCCTTGGCGAAGCGGCCGAAGCCCTCAGCGCCGGGAAACGCGAGCTGCTGCGCCGAGGCACCAAACGAGGCACCTAAGACGGCGGTCGCGAGCACGGCGCCTTTCAGAAATTTCTTCATAGGTAAAATAGTTTTTAGGTTAAAGAAGAGAGTGTGGGGTAGTTGATTGGCTCAGTTTTAACGGACTCCACCGCCGTACCTTCCGATAGGGGAGGGCGCGGCGGTGGAGATAAGGTATTTTCAGCTTTTAACAGAATTCATTCTCTGTGGTCAGTACTGAGATTGTTTCCGTCGAAAGCGGAAAACGGGGGGATTCTTACTTCTGGATGTACTTTTTGCCACCCTTGATCACGAGACCCTTGTAGTTCTCGTCAACCTGAACACCGAGAGTGTTGTAGATGGGAGCGTTTTCAGCGGCAGCGTCAACTGCAACGTTTTCAACACCTGCGCCGGTGCCGGTTTTGATAACGATGTGGTAGATGTGCAGCTCGGCGCCGTCGCAACCAAAGCGAACGATAGGAGCGTCAGTCTTGTCGTAATTGTAGGTGACTTTGTACATACGCTTTGCCACGAAGTCTTCTTTCGAGAGAACGGTGGCATCCTGCTCTACACCGTCGACAACGGGAACAACTTTGCACTTGAGTTCGGGGCCATAAGTGCCACCACCGTTACCGATGTAGATGTCGGCGGTGAAGGGACCCTGGACCGCGGGAACCTGGAAGTAGGTATCTTCGCGGCAGCCGCGGTTACCTTGGCTCATACGGTTGAACGCGATAGCGTTGCGGGTGCCGATATAGTCCTCTTCGGTAGCGGCTTGGTAGTCCTTTTCGCCCCAGATGCCGTCGTAGTTACCCCAACCGGACATGATGAGGGTGCGGGCAGCGCCTTTTTCACCCCAGTAGATGAAGGTGTGGGACAGGTCAGCCTTGTCGCGGGCAACCATTTCGCCTGTTTCCATGTCGAACATGATGGAAGTGTCAACAGAGTTGTCGGCATTCACGATCTGGGGACCCCCTTCGATGAACTTGGGACCGGCGAGGCCATTCTTGTCGATGATGTCGATATTGCCGGAAAGGCCGAAACCGAAGTCAGGGGCTTCAGCGGGGAGATAGACATCGATAGGGAACTGAGGTGCTACCTGGTTGAAATCGTAAACGATTTCCTCGGCGTTCACGCTCATGGCAGCGCAGAGAGCGGCTGCTGAGAAAAGTAAAGTTTTCTTCATTGTTTGTGAAACTTTAAGGTTAAAAGATATTTGGTTGATTGGTTTGCGGGGTTGTTTGTGGGGACGCGTCGCGGAGAGCCGCGTTCCGAGTTTTCGCTCGGCCGACGCGCCGCGGCGCGTCCCTACAGATGGGCTATCAATTGTAGCCGGGGTGCTGTTTCAGATTGGGGTTGTCAACCAGCGGGTGGCCTACGCTGATGTTGGCGAAGGGGAGGAGCTCAACCTTGTTGCGCTGGTAGCTGTAGTAGGTGCGGTCGTCGCCGTTAATCCAGCGGGGATAAGTGCCGGGATCGGAATTGTTCTCTTCGCGACCGGTGGCCTGGGTATACATCGAGGAACCTACGCCGATAACCGAGATAGCGTCGGCGCTGTAGCCCGCTGCCTGGCGAGAGCCCTTGTTGTAAGCGCTGTTCCAGGCTTCGAACATACGGGTGGCGTACCACTTGGTGTCAGTGTCGGAATTCGCGATGCCATGGTTGCCAAGAATCGTTTTTACAACCCCGAGGTGCGCCTGACGGGCCTCGTAGTTCTTCTGGTTAAGCTGGCGGGGTGTGAGGGTTTCTCCTTCTGCGGGGGTGTAGAAGGGTTCCGCGGCCTGAATCTGTGCGAGCTCGTTGGCGTCAGTAATCTCGATGTAGTTCATCGTGAGGAATTTGTTGCCGTATTCCTGAGCGTCGAGCGTTATCGGGTAGAGGCGCACGCGGGGAACGTCGGCATACTTGCCGGCATGGTCGGAGAGGGCGATCAGTTCGTCCTGGGTTTTGTGTACCTGGTAGTCGAGGAGGTCCATACGGATAAGGTCGGTGCGGAGAGTCATCTCGTCGGAGAGCTCCCACTGACGTTCCTGCATGATTGCCTTCTGGAACTCGTCCTGGCCCTCGGGGATGGGGAGATGGCCTACACCGGCGCGGTCGCGTACACGCTGCAGGGCTGCTATAGCATCACCCGTAGGACCATGGTTGATGTAGTTCTGAGTTTCAGCGAACATCAGGAGCACGTCGGCGAAGCGAAGAATGGGTATGTCAACGTTTCGCTTGGCGGCCTCGGCGGGAGCGGTACACCACTGGATGCGGAACTTGCCGGACTGAACAGAGGAGTAGCCTGTGCCAATGTTGGTGTAGGTGCCGCCGTCCATCTTGTCGAGGTAAGTGACTGTGTAGTTGGTGCAGGCCACGTCGCGACGGGTGTCGGCGGGGTCGAACGAGAGATAGTAGGTAGGGAGCTTGAACTGGAGGGTTTTGCGCTGGCCGTAAACTCCACCGGTGCTGCCCGGCTGGCCTACACAAACGCCGAAGTTGGAGTTTGTGGAGGTGCCGAGGTTGGCGGTCTGGAACAGGAACTCGGTCGAGGTAACGCCGAAGTTGCGCTGGCAATAGTTGTAGAAGAGGTTCTGGTAACCGCTCATACCGTTGCCGGCCTGAACGAGGTCGTTCTCGTTGCGCTCGAAGATGATGCGTTTGAGGGCGTCATCAGCGATTTTGTAAAGTTCGTCCACTCGGGCCTGATCGTCGCGGCGGGCCATCTGGAGCGAAGCGGGCGAGAAGGTCTTGAGATCCCAGCGGAGCGAGTAGCCACCGGCGTGGAGGCAGATGCGGGCCAGGATGCCGAGGGCGCCCTGCTTGGTGAAGCGCTCGGGGGTAGCGTAGTCAGCTTCCGAGAACCAGGGGAGCGCGTCGACGTGGTCGGTGATGTCCTTGATGATGTGGTCGTAAATCTCGTCGCGGCTGGTGCGCGAGGGGTAGAGCACCGACGAGTCGGTGATGTCCTTGTCGAGGTCGGGATCCCACTTGGCTGGAACGTCGCCGTACATACGGATAAGGTTGTGGTAGCAGAAGGCGCGGATGGTGTAGAGTTCGGCCATCAGCTGGTCGCGCTTCTTCGACTCACCGAGGGCGGCGAGGTTCTTCAAGCCGACGTTGCACGCCTCGATGATGCGGTAGTTCTCGCTGAAAGAGGTGCTGAGGGTGTACGGGCCCTGGGTGGGGTTGTAGTAGAAGTTGGAGATGAAGAACTTCGAGCCGCTGTAGGCATCCTCGGCGGCGGCGGTAACACCGTCGCCGGTGTTGTACATACGGAACTGCTCCTCATGCACCAGGCCGCGGTAGCAACCCTTGACGAAGATTTCCGCTTTGGATACATCGCTGAAGACGAACTCGATGTCGTCGGCGGTGTACGAAGGCATATCGAGCGTGTCGTCGCACGAGGTGAGCATCACCGGGGCTGACCCTAAGATGAGTGCTGCGGCCAACAGGCTCTGTATCTTGATTTTTTTCATTTCGTTAGATTTCAAGTTGTGTTAACCTTGTTTTTCGCGTCGTTTTAGAAGGAGAGGTTCAGACCCAGGACGTAGCTGCGCGACAGGGGGTAGGCGGAGCTGTCGTAGCCGGGTGTACAGATCACGTTGTCGTTGGCCGATGAGGTATCGGGGTTGTAGCCCGAGTACTTGGTCCAGGTTGCGACGTTGTTGCAGGTGAAGTACAGACGCAGGTTAGAGATGTATGCCTTCTTGAGCCACTTGGTGGGGAAGGTGTAGCCGAGGGTGATCTGGCCAATGCGGAGGTACGAGCCGTCCTCGACATAGTATGAGTTGGGGTCGGTGATGTACTCGCTGTTGGTCGAGGTCAGACCCCAGGTGTAGTCGGGGTTGTTGGCGTTGAGCTCGCGGATGCGGTCGAGGCTTGCCGCCATGCGGCCGGTCAGCGGGTCGATCAGGCGGTAGTAGCTTCCGAACTCGACGGGGGTGTTCTGGAACATGGCGTAGGGCGACATAGAGTGCTTGGTGGCGTTGTAAATGTCGTTGCCGATGGAGAACTTCAGGAATATGCTGAGGTCGAAGCCCTTGTAGGTGAAGGTGTTGTTGAAACCACCGGTGCAGAGGGGGGTGCCGTTACCGATCTTCTGGAGCTTGCGCTGGAGCTTGCCGTCCTTTTCGTAGAGGTCCCACTTGATGTCGCCGGGCTGGGGGTTCTTGCCATCCTCGACGAGGACACCTTCCTTAGGTACGAACTTGCCACCAACTTCGTCGAAGTCGTCAGCGGTGTAGACACCGAGGTATTTGTAGCCGATCATGTCGCCGAGCGCTTCGCCAACCTGGGCGTAGTAGGTAAGTGTTCCCGAACGGTTGCCACCCACGGTGAAGCGGTGGAAGTCATTGTCGCCAGCGAGCGAGATAACCTTCGAGCGGTTGAACGAGAGGTTGAGGTTGGAGGTCCACTGGAAGCCGCCGGCATCAATGTTGACGGTGTTCAGCGAGATTTCCCAACCGCGGTTGCGCATCTTGCCGATGTTCTGGTACTGGAACTTGAAGCCGGTCGATGAGGGAATCTGGGCCTTGAAAAGCATGTCGGAAATCTGGTTGTTGTACCATTCAACGGAGAGGTCGACACGATTGTTGAAGAGGCCGAGGTCGATACCGATGTTGGTGGCGTGGAGGGTCTCCCACTTGAGATCCTTGTTGCCGCGGGTGTTGCCGAAGACGTAGGCGGGAGAGTTCTCGTCGTTGTCCATCGGGTAGGAGGTCATAGTCATCTGGGTGGTGTAGAGGTTGGCGCCGATGCCGTTGTTACCTGTCACACCGTAGCCCACGCGGAGCTTTAGGTTGTTGATGACGTTGGAGATGTTGTTGTCGAGCCAGAATTTTTCCTGGGAGATACGCCAGGCTGCGGAAGCCGAGGGGAAGTAGCCCCACTTGTTGCCCTTGGCGAACTTCGAGGAGCCGTCGGCACGCATGGTCGCGGTGACCAGGTAGCGGTTGTCGTAGTTGTAAGAGGCGCGACCGAAGAAGGAGAGCATATTGGAGTGGCTGTGGCCGGTTTCCTGTTCCCAAACCTCTACGTTCTTGATGTCGTCAAGACCATGGTTGGGGAAGGGGAACTTGCGCATCTTCATCTCGTTCTTCTCGCTCTCGGAATAGCTGTATTCCTGGCCGAGGAGCACGGTGATGTCGTGCTTGCCGAAAGCCTGCTGCCAGGTGAGTGTGTTGGTGATGTGCCAGCTATAACCCTCGGAGTTGCCGATGGAGCCGTTCATACCTGTGTTGACGGGGTCAATGAGGTACGAGGTGGAGTTCTCGTCGGCGAAGGAGGTCGATTTGCCCCAGTTGGTCGAGTAGTTGCCTGCGGTGCGCCAGGTGAAGTGCTTGAGGAAGTCGACGGTAACACCGGCGTTCACGTCGAAGTGGCGCGAGCGCTTTTCGGAGGTCGAAGCGTCGTTCTGAATCAGCGGGTTGGCGGTGTCATAGGTGTTGTCGATACCGCGGTATGCCACATAGGTCTGAGTGTTGAGGAGCTGGTCGCGGGTGAAGTAGGTACCGCCGTTGATCGGCTGGAGGAGCACGCTCTTCATACCCGAGTAAGCGCCGCCGCCGTGTACCACATTATTATAGAAGAAAGCGGAGAGGTCAAACTTGATGTGGGGGTAGAGCTGGGCGTTGATTTTCGCGCGGAGCGAGTTGCGCTGGTAGTCGTGGTTGGCGAGCAGACCGTCCTGGCCGTTATGGTTGTAGGTTACCATGGCCTGGAGCTTGTCGTTGCCAGTCGACACGCTGACGTTGTGGTTCTGGGTGAAGGCTGTGCCGCCGAACACCTCGTCCTGCCAGTCAAGGGCGTAGGCGTTGCCGTAGCGGTCGGCGATGTTGCCGTAAACGGAGTCATAGAAACCGGCGCCGGGGGTCGAACCTTCGTCATATACGGTAGCCCACATGGAGGTTTTGCCCTGGAGCTCCGACATTTCGTACTGGTAGCGTACGTAGTCGGCGGTGTTGTCCATCATATCGACCTTCTGCGAGAGCTTTTCCCAGGAGAAGAAGGCGTTGTAGTCGACTTTGGTCTTACCCTTGGCTGCCGACTTGGTGGTGATAACGATGATACCGTTGGAGCCGCGGGCACCGTAGATGGCGGTGGCGGAGGCGTCCTTCAGCACGTCGATGGTCTCGATGTCGTTGGCGTCAAGGTTGGTGAGCGCGTCGTCCATTGTGAAGCCGTCGACGATGTACAAAGGCTTGGTGCTCTGGGTAATCGACGTACCGCCGCGGACGGTGACGTTCAGCGAAGCGCCGGGGGCGCCGCTCTGCGACACGATGTTAAGACCGGCGGCCTTACCCTGGAGGGCGGTGGCGACGTTGGCCACGGGGACTTTCGCGATGTCCTTACCCGTCACTGAGGATACGGCGCCTGTGAGGTCTTTCTTCTTTACTGTGCCGTAACCGATGGCCACAACCTCTTCAAGCATTGTCGAGGAGCCGTCCATGGTGACGTCAATCTTAGTCTGGCCGTTTACCGCCACAGTCTTGGGGTCGTAGCCGATGTAAGAGAAGGTGAGTGAGCTTTTCGACGGGACTTTGATTGAGTAATTACCGTCGATGTCGGTCGATACGCCGTTGCCCGAGCCTTTCTGCATGACGGTGGCGCCCACCATGGGCTCGCCGGTTTCGTCAAATACAGTGCCGGTAACGGTGATGTCCTGAGCATAAGCAGTAAGTGAGAAGGTTACCGCTAAGAGCCATGTGAGCAGATAGCGCGTTTTCTGACTTAATTTCATACAGGCATGGTTTAGATATGGTTGATAATAGATTGGTCAAATAGCAGTGACGGGGTTGCTTGCTGATTTTAGCGCCTCCGCGCTAAATCGTGTTAACATACGCCGATAGGATTTGTGATTGACCCTTCCGTCGCCGGGAGGGTTGGAAATCGTGCAAAGGTAACAATTAATTCTGATATTGAGGTTATTCGGAGCGCGCAAAATGGCAACTTTAACGTTTGGGCTCCCGGCGGCGAGGCCGTTGGCGGTGGATGATAGGTTGTTAACTGCTTGTAAATAGGATTAATGAAACTTTAACACATCGCGGGCTCCGCGGCGGTGTCGCCGATAAGTCTACAAGGGGTGGCGGAATGTGACCAGGCGGTTGTAGGCGAAATTGGCGGCGGTGTATACCCCCATGCCGAGGATGGTCGCGATGGCGTAGCCGTCGATATGCCGGCCGAGCAGCTCCCCCTCGTAGCCGGCGACGGGGGAGTAGCGGGTGGTACCCCAGAGGAAGGCGGCCTGGAGGCAGTAGCAGAGGGCGAAGCCCGCGGCGAACCTGGCGGCCTCGGCCCAGGCCCGGCCATGGGAGCGGAACACCCATTGGCGGTTCCAAAGGAAGGAGTTGACCAGCCCGGCGACGTAGCCGACGAAGTTGGATAGCATCTCGCCGCACCCGGCCAAGGCGTGCAGTATGTATATGACCGCGAGGGTCACCAGCGTGTTTAGCACGCCGACGACGAGGAATTTGGCGAAGCGGATTGTTTCGGCCCTGGAGTCGGTCATTGGTCGTTGTCCTGGGGGTTGGGGTCGTAGTGGAGCACGGGGAGCGACCAGTCCCACTTCAGGGCGCAGGTGCGCAATATTATTATGGTGGCGCCGCAGAGTGCCTGGCAGGCGGTAGGGGTGGCGCCTAAGGCGCTCGCCGCCCAGTAGACCACTCCCCCGGCTATGCAGGCGGTCGCGTAGATGTCCTTGCGGAAGAAGAGGGGCTGCACGTTGATCAGTATGTCGCGGAGCACACCGCCGAAGGAGCCGGTGATGACCCCCATAACTATGGCCACCCACATGGGGTAGTCGGCGGCGAGTGACTTTTGAATACCTATGACCACGAAGAGCGCCAGCCCCAAGGTGTCGAACAGGAAGAGCATCCTGTTGTTGCTGACGAGCATCTTGCGGAAGAGGATCACGAACAGGAGGGCGGCGGCGGTGACGGCGAGGTATACCCACGTCTGCATCCAGAAGGGGGGGATGTCGAGGAGCACGTCGCGCAGTGTTCCGCCACCGATGGCGGTGACGAGCCCCACGGTGTAGGCGCCGAACCAGTCGAAGTCGCGGAACGCCGCGAGGCGGATGCCGCTGATGGCGAAGGCCACGGTGCCGATAATCTCTATTATATATAGGAATGTGGAATCCATTGTGGCTTGGAGTTGTCCTTTAACAAACTCGCTTGTGTAGCGGGGCTATTTGCCGCCGTTCTGGTAGAAGCGGCACACATCGGTGAGGCCGCAGTTGAGGCAGTCGGGGCGGCGCGCCTTGCAGACGTAGCGCCCGTGGAGTATGAGCCAGTGGTGGGCCCGGGGTATGTCTGCCTCGGGGATGTGCTCCATGAGCGCCTTCTCGGTGGTGAGCGGGGTGCGCGAGCCGGTAGTGAGGCCGATGCGCTCGCTTACGCGGAACACATGGGTGTCGACAGCCATCGCGGCCTTGTTCCAGACCACGGCGAGCATCACGTTGGCCGTCTTGCGCCCGACGCCGGGGATGCGGAGGAGGTCGTCGATGTTGTCGGGAACCTCGCCGCCGAACTCCTCGACCAGCACGCGGGCCGCCCCGAGGAGCGACTTGGTCTTATTGTTGGGGTAGGATACCGAGCGGATGTAGGGGAAGAGCTCCTCCTCGGTGGCGCGGGCCATCGACTCCGGGGTGGGGTATGCCTCGAACAGGGGCGGGGTGACGATGTTGACCCGCTTGTCGGTGCACTGGGCGGAGAGAATCACCGCCACTAAGAGGTGGAAGGGGGTGTCGTAGTGCAGCTCGGTCTGGGGCGAGGGCATCTCCGCCGCGAACCATTCGAGCACGCGGCGGTATCGTTCCTTTGTAGTCATCGGGCCGGGGTCAGTGGGCGCCTTCGAATTCGCGGAGGAAGCGCACGTCATTCTCCGAGAAGAGGCGCAGGTCGTTGACGCGGTATTTCAGGTTGGTGATGCGCTCGACACCCATGCCGAGTGCGAAGCCGGAGTATTCCTTTGAGTCGATGCCGCAGGCGTCGAGCACGTTGGGATCGACCATGCCGCAGCCGAGAATCTCGACCCAGCCGGTGCCTTTGCAGAAGCCGCAACCCTTGCCGCCGCAGAGGTTGCAGGAGATGTCCATCTCGGCCGAGGGCTCGGTGAAGGGGAAGTAGCTGGGGCGGAGGCGTATCTTGGTCTCGGGTCCGAACATCTCGCGGGCGAAGTAGAGGAGCGTCTGCTTGAGGTCGGCGAAGGATACGTTCTTGTCGACGTAGAGGGCCTCGACCTGGTGGAAGAAGCAGTGGGCGCGGGCCGAGATTGCCTCGTTGCGGTAAACGCGTCCCGGGCAGATGATGCGGATGGGGGGCTGCGAGCGCTCCATCACGCGGGTCTGCACGGAGGAGGTGTGGGTGCGGAGCAGCACGTCGGGCGAGCGCTGGATGAAGAATGTGTCCTGCATATCGCGGGCGGGATGGTCCTCGGCGAAGTTCAGCGAGGAGAACACATGCCAGTCGTCCTCGATCTCGGGCCCTTCGGCTATGTTGAAGCCGAGGCGGCGGAAGATGCCGGTAATCTCGTCGCGCACCAGCGAGAGGGGGTGGCGGGTGCCCAGGGGCCAGGGGGCCGGGGTGCGGGTCATATCGGGAATCTCGGCCTTGGCCTTACCGGCCTCCGATGCCTCGCGGAGCGAGTTGATTTTCTCGGTGGCGAAGTTCTTGAGCTCGTTGATGGCCATGCCGACGGCCTTCTTCTCCTCGGCGGGCACGGAGCGGAAATCGTTCATAAGCAGGCTCACCGAGCCCTTCTTCGAGAGGTATTTGATGCGGAGGGCTTCCACTTCCTCGGGAGTGGCGGCCTGGATGGCCTCGATTTCGGCCCTGAGAGCGTTTATCTTGTTAAGCATTGCTTTGAATAATTTTTCGCGGTTGGCGGTCTTGGCGGTATTGTTTTTTTTGGGGTGGAAAGCGGTATCGGCTTTCGGCCCCTCTTTTCAAACCGCAAAATTACTAAAAAACCTCCAAAAAAGGTAACCTCTTGCAAAAAAACGGCAAAGAGGGGCGCGCGGCGGAGGTTTTAATCTATTTTAAAGAGGGTGTGCAGGTTTGTTGCCCAAGACGGGCCTAACTTCGCGGTATAAACTTAAAAACTCTCCAGTTATGAAGACTTTACGCGCATTTCCGTCAAATTTCCCCTCGTTGTTCGACCAGGCAGCCGCGATGCCCTCCAGCCGCGAAGAGCGCCGCGTTGAAAACGCGCCCGGCGACTCGGGAGCGTTCACCGTGGGACCGGAAGACTCGGTGCTCGTCAGCGCCGTGAAGGGTGGGCGGCTCGTGGCCACGGTCGGGTTCACCGGGATGTCGGACCTCTCGGAGCTTATGCGCGCCGCCGCGGCGGCGCTGAAGAGTGTCGGCGGACTGGTGACGCTCCGCCTTCGCAACCGCACCCAGGGCACCTCGGCCCGCAGGGTGGTGATGCTCGGGCGTATGGAGACGCGTCTCCCGTTCAGGGCTGGAGGTGAAGCGGTATGCACCGCGTCATGAAGTCGCGGGCCACGGGCCACGGGGTGTAGACCGAGTCGCTGTTGGGGAGCAGCGGTATCGGGCGCTCGTTGAGGTCGAAGCGCACATAGAGCGCGCCCTTCTTCGAACGGAAGAGCACCATGCGCAGGTTGGCGGCCATCGGCACTATGTCGAACCCTTTCCAGTGGAGCCCGACGGTGTCGAAGTAGTTGGTCATATAGTAGCAGCCCCGGAGGCGCAGCAGCGACAGCAGCGGCATGAGCGTCTCGGCATGGCCGAAGCGGAGCATCACCGCGGCGGGGCTCTCACCGGCGGCCGCGGCGTCGGTGGTCGAAATTAGGTTGAGCACCAGTTGCGATGCCAGCTCGGCGGGGAGGATCGAAAGGGTGGTTGCCGAGTAGCGGAGGTAGTGGCGCAGGTTCTCGACGCTCCACATCGAGTTCATCTCCTCCAGGGTGAAGAATTTGCCGAGGTCGATGGCGCGGCCCATCGCAGGGATGCCGCGGAGCACCGTGAAACAGAGCAGCGATATTTCCTGGGCCTTCTTGGAGCTCATGGCGGGGTCGCTGATGAAGCGGCGGGCGGGAGCCGTAGGCACGGCGGTCTCGTAGAGCATATCGTAGGGCTGCTCCCAGGCTTTGTCGGCGCGCCATTCTATATATGCCTTGTCGAGGTCGAAGGGGCGCATCAGGGGGGAGTTCTGCCGCCCGGCTGTGGTGATAATCTCCACATGGTTGTTGAGGCGGTCGAGCTGGTGGGTGAACTCGTACATCGACATCACGCAGCGCGGGGCGTAGGAGCTGAGGGCGCTGACGGTCTGGTCGCGGAAGAGGGTGGGGAAGGTGCGGAACATTCGGGAGGCGATGCCGCGCTGCTCGGCCATGCCGAGCGAGTCGAGCGCGCCCCAGCGGTTGTGCGACGCCTCGGCTACCATATTGACCGCCTCAAGCACCGAGCGCCCCAGGGGGGTGAGCTGTCCGGCGGAGTCGGCCGAATGGAGGTGGCGCATCAGTTTCTCAACCGGGGTGGACGACGACGGGAAGCGCGCGCCGTGGCGCCCGACGTGGTTTATGAACACGGGTGTCAGCGAGTCGGGGGTCTCGATGAGATGCTCCGGCACGGGGTACGGCTTGGCGGTTCCCAGGCAGTCGCCGGCGGGGTAGGAGGTTTGCGTCGGGTCGGCCGCACAAAGCCGGCCGGCGATTGTTATAAGGATAGAAATAAGAAATATTCGGCGCATAAGTGCGGATGTTTTACTAAATTTGTGTCGTCAAAAGTAAGAAATTATGGTCACTCTTCAAAGTATTAAACAAATTATCGAGGAAAACAGCGCGACCGACGCGCTCGAAAAACTCCAGCCGCTGATTGACGAGCTGAAGATGAACGGTAATTTCAACTCCCGCGGGGAGGCGCTTCTCGCCGCCGCGCTTGCCGAGAAAGGGAAGCTGATGTGGAAACTCGGCAACAAGGCCGAGGCCATCAGCTGCTACGAGGCTTCGGCCCAGGAGGACCCCACCGGGCCGGGCGCGCTGCTGCTTGAGCACTCCAACGGGATCATGGACTTCTTCAACCCCGATCTGCTAAATCCCTGATGGTAGAGCGGCGGGTTGCTTCTTTTTTTGACAGAGAGGGAGTGCGCCCGGGCGACGGACCTGTGGGCGTCGCGCTCAGCGGGGGTGCCGACTCGGTGGCGCTCCTCGGGGCGATGGCAGCGCTCGGTTGGCGCTGCGTGGCGCTCCATTGCCATTTCGGGCTCAGGGGGGAGGAGAGTGACCGCGACTCCCTCCACGCCGAAGCCACGGCCCGCGCTTTGGGTTGCGACTTCAGCTCGGTCCGGTTCGATGTGGAAGCGCGCCGCCGGGCCACCGGGGAGTCACTTGAAATGGCCTGCCGCGAGCTTCGCTACGAATGGTTCACTCGTGTGGCGGAGGAGTCGGGGCTTAGGTTCGTGGCCATCGCGCACAATGCCGACGACCGCGAGGAGACTTTCTTCCTCAACGCCCTCAGGGGCTCGGGGCTGAAAGGGCTCGGGGGTATCGCGCCGCGGAGGGGCATATTTGTCAGGCCGATGCTTGAATGCTCCCGGCGCGAGGTGCTCGATTACCTTGGCCGCAGGGGGCTGCGATATGTGACCGACAGCTCGAACCTCGTTGACGATGTGAAGCGCAACAAGCTGCGGCTCAATGTGCTGCCGGTGCTTCTCCGCGACTTCCCGTCGGCCTCGAAGGGGTTGGCGCGCACAATGGAGAATCTGCGGACTGACTTCGGGCTGCTATCGGCGCTCGTTGAAGCCGTCAAACCTAAATATGTCGAAGACCGCCGAGTGGCGCTAAAGCCTATTGTCGATGATTTCGGCGAAGAGGCGGGGGGCGCTTTGCTATACCATTTTTTGAAGGATATAACAGGGGCGGAGGGGAGCGCCGCGACTGCTTCCCGCATCTTGGGTGCGATAGGGGAGAGTGGCCGTTATTTCAGTTTCGGCGCTGCTAAATTCCTTCTTGACCGCGGGATGCTTTATCTGCTTGATCCTTTGGCTGATGGCGGCTCAGACGATCTGCTGCTATTTCCTACCGACTTATTGCGGCGCGATGGGCGCTGCTCGCTTTCCCTCGGGGGCGTGACGCTGACGGCGGAATTGCTCCCGACGGCGGCGTTCGCGATGCCCTTAGGCGCTGATGAGATATGGCTCGACGCGGCGGCGCTTGACGCGCCCCTCACGTTGCGCCATCCCGCCACCGGCGACCGATTGGCTCCATTCGGCATGCGGGGCACGACGCTCCTCTCGAAACTTATGAAGGATGCCAAGATTCCCGACAATGAGAAACCCCGCCAATGGGTGTTAATGGCGGGGGATAAGACGTTGTGGCTGTGCGGAATCCGAAGCTCGCGGTATTACCTCGTCACGGAGTCGTCGGAGTCGGTGGTTCGGCTGCGCCTCGAATGAATATTGAATTATAAAGGTATAAGAAAAGGGCCGGGATTACCGGCCCTTTTTATCTTGTGCGATTTTGTGTTATTTCGCGGGGTTGGTGAGCTTTTTGCCGTTGAGGGTGACGTTTTCAAGCACTACCTCGGGGTAGACGCAGTTGAAAGTCGGGTCCTCGGCCTGGGCCTTGATGTTGCGGAGCACGAAGTTGCTAACCTTGTCGGCGGGGTTGCCGGCGATGGTGCCGAAAGTACGGCATTCAACGTCGATGTTTTCCATCAGGATGTTGCGCACGATAGCCGAGGGCTCCTCGCCGGAGTTTTCCAGGTCGAAGAACTGCTTCCAGGGCTTCATGTCGATCACGGTGGCGCACTTGCCGGTGACGTTCTTTACGGTTATGTTCTCGTAGGTCTGGTAGGTGTCGGGGCGCATTTTCAGGCGGAGCAGTGCGCACTTGGCTTCGAGGCGGCAGTTCTGGAGCAGGATGTTCTTGGCGTGTACGCACTCGCTGCCCATAGTGAGGATGCCGTGGAGGTTGGGGCCGAACACGCAGTCTTCAACCAGGATGTTCTCCACGATGCCGCTCTCCATCGAACGGTTGGCGTAGACACCCTTGCCACCCTTGATGCAGACACCATCGTCGTCGCAGTTGAGGTAGCAACCGCGGATGGTCACGTTGGAGCACATATCAAGGTCAAGCGCGTCGCTCGACGGGGCGCGCACCGGCTCGCGGGGAGCCTCGATGCGGCAGTTCTCGATCAGCACGTCCTTGCACTGGTAGAGGTGGGTGGTCCAGAAGGGGGAGTTCTTGAGGTTGACGCCGGAGAGTTTGAGTTTGTCGCACCCCCAGAGGAATACCAGGCGGGGGCGGTGAACCTCAAGGTTGGTGCAGGAGCGGCCCTCCTTCTTGCGCTCGGCGCGGAGGTCCCAGAACTGCTGCCAGTATTTGAGGCCGTTGCCGTTAATCACGCCGGGGCCGGTAATCTCAAAGTTGTCGACATGGTAGGCGTTTATGAGTGCGGCATAATAATATATGCTGCGACCCTCCATGCGGGAGGGGATGAGGGGGAAGTTGGCTATGTCGTCGGAGCCCTTGATTTGCGCGCCTTCGCGGAGGTGGAGCTTGGTGCCGGGCTTGAAGAAGAGGGCGCCGGAGAGGAACGTTCCTTCGGGCACCACGATCGTGCCGCCGCCGTCGGCTTCGGCGCGGTCAATCACGGCCTGGATGGCCGCGGTCTGCACCAGGGTGCTGTCGGTCGATACGTTGTAGTCGGTCAGCACATACTCTTTGGCCTGCGGTGCGAAGGTCGTGAGGGCCAGCGCCGCG
Source organism: Alistipes timonensis (assembly GCA_023663385.1). Taxonomy (GTDB): domain Bacteria; phylum Bacteroidota; class Bacteroidia; order Bacteroidales; family Muribaculaceae; genus UBA7173. Next base: position 258,012 of record JAMPHO010000001.1, read on the forward strand.
CCAAGTATAAGATTCTTGTGGGTCATTTAGGTATAAGGTTTTGTGTTAGGTATTTCGGAGTTATTTAAGGTTGTAAGCCTCGGGACGCACGAAACGGCGGAACCCGGGAACGGTGGCCGCCATGCCGTCGACGGCGAGGCCGGCAACCTGTATGGCGCCTTTGATATTGAGGTGGGTGTTGTCGATTTTACCCTTGGGGCAGAACTCGTAGGTGTTTTCGGGAATCCACATAAAGAGGGCCTTCGAGCGCTCGGTGCCGAGACCCTGCACGAGTTCGCGGGTGGCGGCGTTCATATCCACGAAGAATACGGCCAGCTCCTCGGCCACGTTGCGGGGAGCCACGATATAGTCGCCGTGGGTTTCCACCAGGATTTCACCCTCGGCGGGATAATCCTTTTTACCGGCCTGGAAAGATTTCTGCTTGTCGTCGGTCTCGGCGGCTGCCTGACCATCGGGCGCGGGGAAGTTGCGGCGCACGATCGAGTTCATAAGAATAGGTGTCGCGCCTTTCGAGCGGCTTTCGTTGACGAATTTGCGGAGGTTGTCGTCAAAAGTCGATCCCGGGTCGGTGTGGCGGTCGGCCTTGGGCTTCTCGTCGTTGTGGCCGAATTGTATCACGACGTAGTCGCCCGGGCGGATTTTCTCCATAACCTTGTCCCAACGCCCCTCGTCGATGAAACTCTTGCTGCTGCGGCCGTTTACGGCGTGGTTGTCAACTTTCACCGGGCCGGTGAGATACATAGGGAGCATCTGTCCCCAGCCGCGTTCCTGGTTCTCCTTCGAGAGGGGTTTGTTGGCCATTGTAGAGTCGCCGATCATGAACACGGTGACGGTGTCGGTCGGTTCCGACTGCTGGGCTGAGGAGCAAAAGGGGAGGGCTAATGCCGCGAATAAAGTCGGCAGAAATTTCATGATGTGAATCAGTTAAGGTTAGCTTTTCGGTAGGCTAGCGGCGGTAGTTGCCGCGGAATTATTCCGCAAAATTATCTAAAAATGCCGAAAGGAGCAACCGAAGGTGGCATAATTTGTCAAAAATGGTTAACTTTGCGCTCAAATCCATCAAGCTCATCCGTCGCGGAAACCCCGGATGTCTTCCCAACCTGATCTAAAACCGTTTTCATTATCACTTTACCAATGAACCGCAGCAAGATTCACTATCTTCTCGCGGCATCCGTGCCCGCTTTGGTGGCGATCGCGGCGTGCAAGAGCGAGTCGTCGGCTATTGACCGCGTAGCGTTGCTCGAACGCAATAACCCGAGAATCACCGAAATCGATACACTTGCCTCGCTTACCGTGGGCAACGGAGGCTTTGCCTTCACAGTTGACGCCACCGGCCTCCAGACCTTCCCCGAGCTCTACAGCAAGGGTGTGCCCCTGGGCACTCAGAGCCACTGGGGGTGGCACTCGTTCCCCAACCCGGAGAATTTCACCCACGACGAGACCCTGAAGGATTATGACTTCGGCCGCGGTCGCAAGGAACCCTATTCGGTTCAGTTCAACGAGGCCGGCCGCAACAAGGACGCCGCTAACTGGTACCGCGTGAACCCCCACCGCCTCCATCTCGGTGCTCTCGGCTTTGCCGACCTCAACCCCGAGCAGGTTAAGGATGTCGACCAGACACTCGACCTCATGAAGGGCGAGATTCGCTCGAACTTCACCGTCGACGGCAAGCCCGTGTCGGTTAGCACCACCTGCCACCCCGATGCCGACATCGTGGCTGCCAGCATCTCCTCCGAGGCGATGCTCCCGGTGCGCCTCCGCTTCCCGTATCCCACCGGCGGACATTGCGACGACGCGTGCGACTGGACCAAGGACTCGCTCCACACCACCGAGATTATCGAGGCCGACGCCAAGCACGCGCTCATACGCCACAACCTCGACTCGACCTCGTACTACGTTGACCTGGCCTACACCAACGCCGCCGTGCCCGAGCTTACCGGCCCCAACGCCGTAACCATCACCCCGACCGCGAAGGATTGGACCATAACCGCCACATTCTCGCCCGAGAAGCCCGCTGCGGCCCCCTCGGCCAAGGAGACCGCCGAGGCTTCGGCCAAGTACTGGGGCGATTTCTGGAACAACGGCGGCGTGGTCGATTTCAGCCATTGCACCGACCCCCGCGCCAAGGAATTGGAGCGCCGCGTGGTTCTCTCGCAGTATCTCCTGGCCGCGCAGTGCGCCGCTCCGACCCCTCCGCAGGAAACCGGCCTTACCTATAACTCCTGGTTCGGCAAATTCCACCTTGAGATGATCTGGTGGCACCAGGCGCAGTTCGCCCTCTACGGCCACGAAGACCTCCTGGCCCGCACCCTCCCCTGGTATGAGTCGGTGGCTCCCGTAGCTGCCGAGATAGCCAACCGTCAGGGCTTCGAAGGACTGCGTTGGATGAAGATGACCGACCCCTCCGGCACCGAGGCCCCCTCGAAGGTAGGCTCCTTCCTGATTTGGCAGCAGCCCCACCTTATCTACCTCGCCGAGCTCCTGTACCGCGCCAACCCGACCGACTCGGTGCTCAATAAGTATTACGACCTCGTGCAGGGTACCGCCAAGTTCATGACCTCGTTTGCCGAATACGACGGTATGGGTAACCGCTATGTGCTCCGCGGCGCCATTCCCGCGCAGGAAACACTCCGCGCCGCCGAAACAGTCAATCCCCCCTTCGAGCTTTCCTACTGGCACTACGCCCTCTCGACCGCCCAGAAATGGCGCGAGCGCAAGGGTGAAGGTCGCAATCTCGACTGGGATGAGATTATCGACAAACTCTCACCCCTCGCCGCTCAGGACTCGCTCTATCTCGCCGCCGAGACCGCTACCGAAACCTATAAGGACACCCGCTTCACTTCCGACCATATGGCTGTGCTCGCCGCCCTGGGTGTGCTTCCCAAGTCGCCGCTCGTGCGCGAGGACCTCATGCTCAATACTTTCGACTGGATTTACGACAACTGGCAGTGGGGTCGCACCTGGGGCTGGGACTACCCGACAACGGCAATGAACGCCGTGCGCCTCGGTCAGCCCGAACGCGCCCTCAACGCCCTGCTCATGGACAAGCGTACAAACACCTACCTCCCCAACGGCCATAACTACCAGGACAAGCGTCTGCGCTGCTACCTCCCCGGCAACGGCGGACTCCTGACCGCGGTGGCCCTGATGACCGCCGGTTGGGATGGCTGCGAGGTCGAGAACCCCGGCTTCCCCAAGGACGGTACCTGGGACGTGCGCTGGGAAGGCATCAAGCCGCTCCCCTGACGCCGCCTGCCTGGCCAGAGCGCCTTCAATCTGATTCACAAAACCCAATAAATAAGTCAGTCAACTGATGATATTTAAACCAGTTATACGCCTGACCACCGCGGCTGCGCTCGCGGTGGCCGGGCTTTCCGCTACAGCGGCGTCGCGTCCGCTGCATTACCGCCCGCTGCCCGACGGCTCGGGCGCGTACACCGTAAACGGCGATCGCAAATACATACGCGGTCTCTACGGCGCGCACACCGGGTTCCGAATGGACTGCGGCGATATGCCCGAGTTCGGCATCTACCTGCCCCGAATGGGGGGCAATATGCGTTTCACCCTTCCCGAGGGTGATTGCGAGGCTACCTATGTGCCCGGACGGATGGAGTACTCGCAGGGCGGGGTCATCGTTGAGGCCCAGGTGCTTCGCTCTTCCGACGCCGCGCTTTGGAAACTCACCAACACGACCCGTAAGAAGCTGACCATCGGCGTGCGTTTTGGCGGCGTTGCCGACAAAAAGTTCTCCCGCGAGGGTGACCTTGGAGTCGACCGCCCCGACTGCTTCGACCTGAAACCAGAGTATTGCGAGGGTAACGTCTACACCCTCGGCAAGAACGGCCTCGTGACCGTTGAATACGGCAAGAAGGAGCGCAAGACGATTTCCCTCGTCTTTCCCGCCGATAAGCCCGAAATCACCGCCATGCCTTCCTACGAGGGCACGATTACGCTCAAACCAGGGCAGAGCCGTTATGTGGCCCTTTTCCCCGCCGGGGTGGAACCCGTGGGTGAGAAAATGCTCCCCGCGCTGTTCGCCAAGGCCGAGGCCGAGAGGGCCGAGTTAGCGTCGGCGTTCTCGATGTCGACTCCCGATGCCTGGATCAATCCTGTCGGCAACGCCCTCTCAGTGGCCGCCGACGGCATTTGGAGCGGTGAGGCCTGGCTTCACGGCTCGATAGGCTGGCGCACCCCCCACCTCGGTTGGCGCGGCGCCTATGCCGGCGACGCTCTCGGGCTCCATGACCGCGCGCTCACTCATTTTCGTACCTATGCCGCCAACCAGGTGACCGACATACCCCCCGTGCTCGAACACCCCCGGCAGGACTTGGTGCTTAATCTCGCAAGAGCCGAAAAGCGCTGGGGCACACCGATGTATAGCAATGGTTACATATGCCGCCGCCCCGGCAAGAAGGACGAGATGTCGCATTACGATATGAACCTCGTGTATGTCGACGCGATGCTCCGCCATTTCCGCCATACTGCCGACACTGCCGCGATGCGCGAGCTGTTCCCCGTGGTCAAGCTGCATCTCGATTGGGAGAAGCGCAACTTCGACCCCGACGGCGACCACCTCTACGACGCATATTGCTGCATATGGGCCAGCGACGCTCTGTATTATAGCGGCGGCTCCGTTACTCACTCGTCGGCTTACAATATGCTGGCCAACAAGCTCGCCGCCGATGTGGCCGACGCGATAGGGGAGGACTCCGCTCCTTACCGGGCCGAGGCCGAGGCCATTGGGCGCGCTATCGACAGCGTGCTCTGGATTGGCGACCGCGGCCACTGGGCCGAGTTCAAGGACTACGGACCTGAGGGTAGGCTTCACCCCGCCGCCGCGCTCTGGACCGTTTACCACGCCATCGACTCCGAAGTGGGGGACCCGTTTGAAAACTACGCCGCGACGGTGTATGTCGACCGCGAAATCCCCCACATCCCCGTGGAGGCCGAGGGTATCGACGAACCCCTCTACACCCTCTCCACCACAAATTGGAAACCCTACTCCTGGAGTATCAACAACGTGGCCATCGCCGAAGTGATACACACGGCGCTCGCCTATTGGCAGGCCGGCCGACCCGAAGAGGCTTACAGGCTTATGAAAGGCACCGTTATCGACAATATGTACCTCGGAGCCTCCCCCCTCAACTTCGGGCAGATCAGTTGGTACGACGTCGCCCGAGGCGAGTGCTACCGCGACTTCGCCGACCCCATCGGCGTGTGGAGCCGCGCGATTACCGAGGGACTCTACGGAATCCGTCCCGTGAGAATCGGCCAGGACCCGAGGGTTGACGTAATCCCCGGTTTCCCCGCGGCCTGGAACGAAGCATCGATTTCGCTCCCCGAGATAGGCTATGAGTTCACAAGAAACGGCGCTGCTGATACCTATGTCGTTGATAACAGATACCCTGCCGGAACTGTGGTGCGCCTTTCTGTGCCCGCTTCGGGTATCGACAAGGTGATGGTCAACGGCAAAGAGGTTACCGCTGTTTCAACGCCCAACACCATCGGCGAGCCGAGAGTGACGGTTAATCTCGGCGACGGCTCGTCGACAGTGACTGTAAAGCGCGGCCGCGATGTCGCCGCCACCCCCACCGGCGCCACCCGCGACGAAGGTGGCGTGCGCTTCAAGGAGATGGCAGCCGGACCCCTCACCTGGTGGGAGGCAGAAGTGGTGAGCCTCCCCGCGATGGTAACCCCGCTTCCCGAGGATTTCACAGCTATCGACGCGTCGAAGTGCTCCCCCGTGAAGCTCGACGGGCGCTACAACGCCAGGGTTTCCGATATTTTCAAAAACGAATACCTCTCGCCCCGTCCCCCGGTGACCACCTTGCAGCTCCCGACTCAGGGAACAGGTGAATGGTGCCACCCCAAGGCGATGTTCGACATCGACGACGAGCCGCTCCGCGCGATTCTCGCCGCCAAGGGTGACACGCTCCCTACGGCGCTCGGTATAGATTTCGTGATACCCTCCGAGGGGAACAACACCATATACACCACGCTGTGGGACAATTATCCCGCCTCGACCGCCATTCCGCTCGATGGAAAGGCGTCGCATATCTACCTGCTGATGGCCGGTAGCACCAACCATATGCAGTGGGGTATGGAGAACGCGCGCCTCACCGCGGTGTACACCGACGGCACTACCGCCACACTCCCGCTCATCAACCCCTTGAACTGGGCGCCTATCGAGCAGGACTTTTACACCGACGACCACGCTTACGCCCAGCCGGGTGGCGCGGCCAACCCTTACCGCCTCTGTTTCGCCGACGGGCGCGTAAGCCGCAACCTGCTTGACGATATGGCGGGTAAGAAGGTGGCTATCGACGGCGGTATGGAGCTGGGGGCTAAAACGGGCCGCGCGATTCCCGGAGGAGCTGGCGTGCTTGTCGATTTCCCCGTTGACGCCGATAAGGAGCTTGCCGAACTGCGGTTGGAAACCATTTCGCGCGACGATGTGGTCGGTATTATGGCTGTGACCCTGCAACGCCCCTGAGACACCCTCTTAATGATCATGAATGGTATTCAGAAACTATGATTAGTGGAAAATTAACAAAATACCTGATGGCTTGCTGCGCCCTTATCCCCGCCGGGGCTATGGCCGGAACCGCCGACTGGTACGAGCCTACGGTTGAGAACCGTCCGTTCGTGCGTTGGTGGTGGCTTGGGAGCGCGGTCGATCCCGAGGGGTTGACTTTCAACCTTGAAGAGTTTGCCGAAAAGGGGCTCGGAGGGGTCGAAATCACCCCCATCTATGGCGTTAAAGGGAACGAGGCCAACGATATACCGTATCTTTCGCCGAAGTGGATGGATATGCTCGCCCACACCACCCGCGAGGCTGACCGCCTCGGGTTGCAGGTCGATATGAACAACGGCACGGGGTGGCCTTTCGGCGGTCCCGATGTCACTACGGAGTTCAGCGCCCGCAAGCGCGTGGTGGAGCGTTTCAATGTCGCCGGTGGCAAGAAAACCAAACTGAAAATCGTGCCCTCCGACGCGAAACAGCGTGCGGCAGCTTCGCTGCAACGCGTTATCGCCGCCTCGGGCGACAAGCGGCTCGACCTTACCGACAAGGTCGGGCGCGACTCGGTGCTTTCCGTAAAACTTCCGAAAGGGGAGTGGGACATTTACGCCATATTCAGCGGACGCACTTTCCAAAAGGTAAAGCGCGCCGCGCCCGGAGGCGAGGGGCTGGTGCTCAACCATTACGACAGCATCGCCGTGAAGCGCTACCTCGGCAAGTTCGACAAGGCTTTCGCCGAGAGCGGCGCCCCAGTGCCCGACACCTTCTTCAACGACAGCTACGAGGTGTACGGTTCCGACTGGGCCGACAACATCTTCGAGGAGTTCGCGGCCGACCATGGCTACCGCCTTGAGGATTACATACCCGAGTTCGTCGACGAGAAGGATACGTCGGACCTGCGCCGCAGGGTGGTGCGCGACTATCGTTTCACCCTCGCGCGGATGCTGGAGGATAACTTCACCCGCCCCTGGACCGATTGGGCCCACGCTAAAGGTGCAAGAATCAGAAACCAGTCGCACGGGTCACCCGCCAATATCATCGACATTTATGCCGATGTGGATATACCCGAGTGCGAGTCGTTCGGGCAGACCGATTTCTCCATTCCCGGGCTGCACCGCAGCGGCCCCTCCAGGCCGAGCGATGCCGATCCGGCGGTGCTTAAATTCGCCTCCTCGGCGGCGCACCTCGCCGGAAAGCCGCTGACCTCGTCGGAAACGCTTACCTGGCTCACCGAGCACTTCCACACCTCACTGAGCAACTGCAAGCCCGAGCTTGACCAGATGCTCTGCTCGGGGGTGAACCATGTGTATTTCCATGGAGCGCCGTATTCTCCCAAGGGGGCGGAGTTCCCCGGATGGATGTTCTACGCGTCAATCAATATGTCGCCGACCAACTCCATATGGGAGGATGCCGGGGGCCTTATGAAGTATCTCGAAAGGGTGCAGGCGTTCCTCACCGCCGGGAAGCCCGACAATGATTTCCTGCTCTACTTCCCTATCGAGGATGTGTGGTATTCGCAGACCGGCAACCCGTATCTGATGTTCGACATCCACAAGATGGACCGCCGTATGCCCGACGTGAAGAGGGCCGTCAACGAGATTCTCTCCGCGGGTTATGACTGCGACTATATCTCGGACCGCTTCGTGGAAACCCTTTCGGTCGAACCTGACGGCAGGCTCCGCTCGGAGGGTGGCACACTCTACCGCGGCCTGGTGGTTCCGGCAGCGAAACTGATGCGCCCGGCCACAGCCAAGCGTCTGGCCGAACTTGCCGATGGTGGCGCTAAAATACTCTTCGTCGGCGGTATGCCGACCGATGTGCCGGGTATGGGCAATCTCGAAGCGCGTCGGGCCGAGTTGGCCGATGCCGTGTCGAGGCTTGAAGCCAACGGTTCGGTGCTTCGCTCTGATAATATGGCCGAGGGGCTGGCGCTTACCGGCGTCAAACCTGAACTGGCCCGCCGCGACTACGGGCTCCGCATGACCCGGCGCCTTAACGAGGCCGGCGGCCATAACTACTTTATCGCCAACCTGTCGGACAAATCGTTCTCCGGGATGCTCCCCCTGGCGGTGAAAGCGGGCGGCGTGCTTATATTCGACCCTCTCACCGGGCGTAGCGGAGCCGCCGAGACCTCAGCCGCTGCCGATGGCACAGCGCAAGCGCGCGTTCAGCTCGCCCCTGGTGAGTCGTTGCTCCTCAAGACCATGGCCGAGCCTGTTGAGGCCGATGCCTGGCGCTACGTCGAGAGTGAGGGGAACCCGATTGAGATAGAACGCGGCTGGAGCATATCCTTCCCGCGGTCGGAGCCCGCCATTGATGGCACTTTCGCGACCGACACGCTGACTCAGTGGTGCGCGCTCCCGGAGCCGAAAGCGAGCGTCAACGCCGCCACAGGCCGTTATACCGTGACCTTCACCCTCGACAATCCGGCTGAAGCCGACGACTGGGTGCTCGACCTGGGCGATGTGCGCGAGTCGGCCCGCGTCAAAGTCAACGGTAAGGAGGCCGCGACAGTGTGGGCCGTTCCGTTCCGCGTAAGGGTAGGGGAACTGCTCCGTCCCGGCGAAAACACCCTTGAAATCGACGTGACGAACCTTCAGGCCAACCGCATCGCCGATTACGAGAGGCGCGGCGTAGAGTGGCGCCGTTTCAAGGACGCCAATATCGCCTCGGTGACCAACGCCCGCAAATTCTCCTTCGGCGACTGGCCCGTGACCCCCTCCGGGCTCAACTCCAAGGTGACGCTCACCCCTGTGAAACTCTCAAAATAAACAGAATCTTAAATCACCAACAGATACATTATCACAATGAAGAAAACATTGCTCGCCCTGCTTGCCGCCGCGTGCCTGCTCCCTGCCGGAGCCGCCGAGCAGCTGATTCCCCGCGAACAGACCCTCAAGACCCTCATCAAGGTCAACGACCACTACCTGAAGAAGCACCCCGATCCCGGGGTGACGATCCCTTACTACTCCCGCAAGAAGGTCTACGAGGCCAACATATGGACCCGCGGCGTGTATTTCGAAGGGCTTATGGCTCTCCATTCGATTTACCCCGACAACCGCTACTACGACTACGCCTACGACTGGGCCGAGAAGCATAACTGGGGTTTCCGTCGCGACGACACCACTACCCGCAACGCCGACAACTACTGCGCCGGGCAGACCTACGTCGACCTTTACCGCCTCACTCCCGAGCCCCGCATGCTCACCAAGACCAAGGCCAACATGAACATGCTCGTCAACACCCCGCAGGTTGACGACTGGACCTGGATCGACGCTATCCAGATGGGCATGCCCCTGCTCGCAAAGATGGGCAAGGAGACCGGCGACCGCCGCTTCTACGAGAAGGCCTGGGATATGTACAACTGGTCGCGCAACACCCTTGCCGGCGGCCTCTACAACGAGAAAGAGGGCCTTTGGTGGCGCGACAAGGATTTCGTGCCCCCTTACAAGGAACCCAACGGCAAGAACTGCTACTGGAGCCGCGGCAACGGCTGGGTGGTGGCCGCTTTGGTGAAGGTGCTTGAGGAGAGCCCTGCCGACGATCCCCACCGCGCCGCCTACGAAAAGGACCTCAAGGCAATGTGCGAGGCTCTGGTAAAGTGCCAGCGCGAGGATGGGTTCTGGAACGTGTCGCTCCACGACCCCGACCACTTCGGTGGCAAAGAGGTTACCGGCACCGCCCTTTTCGTGTATGGTATGGCGTGGGGCATCAACAACGGCCTCCTCGACCGCGAGAAGTATCTGCCCGTAGTAGCCAAGGCTTGGAACGCTATCGTGAAGGACGCCGTGCACCCCGACGGTTACCTCGGCTTCGTGCAGGGCACCGGCAAGGAGCCAAAGGATGGCCAGCCCGTGGCCTATGACTCCAAGCCCGACTTCGACGACTACGGCACCGGCTGCGTGCTCCTGGCCGGCACCGAGGTCTATAAAATTAAGTAAGCTCTGAGAATCACTCCGGCTTTTGCCTAAATAAAAAAGGGCGTGAGCCGGAGCCCTAACCGCGAGGTCGAAAACGCCGGGTCGCGAACACGCGAAAGGTGGTTTCGACCTCGCTGTTTTTTCAAGCCATAATTGTCGGAATGAAGCGTCGCGGTAGCCGAGGCCGAATTTATTTCAGTTTGTTGAAAGAATCGCTTCCGGGTTATTATTTTGAGTTATATGCCGTTATGAAAGTTCATCGCCAATATGTGTTGTATAACACATAAAAAAAATTGGCGGTACGGGATAATCTTCATATTTTAGCTGAAAATAAATAACACGTTCCACTCTTAAATCATACTGTTATGACTAAGACCATCACCTTCAACGACCTGCGCCGTATCAAGGACGCCCTGCCTGACGGAGCGACCAGCCGCATTGCCGACAAGCTCAACATAACCGCCCAGACCGTCCGTAACTACTTCGGCGGCGCCAACTACGAATTCGGCAAGAACTGCGGCCTCCACATCGAACCGGGTCCCGACGGCGGTATCGTGGTCCTCGACGACACTACCATCTACGACATGGCCGTGGAAATCCTCCAGGAAGAGGAAGCAAAGAAGGAAAAATAAAAAGTTACTGAGCGGGAGCCCCCTGACGGGGCGGCCCGCCGTCCGCTTAAAGGAGATGGTGTGTCCTCGCATTCAGGCACGCCATCTCTTCGTATAGATAACGTGGCGCCGATTACGCGTCACTCCCTTCCACTCGCTAACGCGACAAACACCCCCTTCAATGGACCGCTTCATAACTCTCGCCATACACACCTACCCCAAGGCGCTCCCTATTAAGAACCTCCTCGAAAGCGAGGGGATTGAGGTTGAACTGCACAATATAAACCTCGACGACCCCAAGGTCGCGCCTGGCGTCAGAATCAGAATCAAGGAGAGCGACCTGCCGCTCGCCCTGCGGCTGGTTGAGAACCGCGAGATTTTCGACGGTTCGATAGCGGCTGACAGCAAGCTCCGCCGCGAGGTGCTGCTCCCGGTTGACTTCGCCGACCATTCCATGAACGCCGCCCGTATGGCTTTCGCGATAGCCCGACGTATGGAGGCCGACGTGGTGCTCCTCCACTCGATTATACCGACCGAGACAGCCAACACTTTCCAGCTGTCGGATACATATAAGTATGAAATTCCCGCCGATATGGAGGCTACCCGCAGGGAGCTGTCGGACGCAAGGGGTATGATGGACCGTTTCTGCGAGCGGCTGAAGAAACTGATCAAGGAGGGGGATATGCCGGCAGCGCGCTTCCGCGGCACCGTGCTCGAAGGGGTGCCCGAGGAGGTCATTCTCCAGTATTCCCGCGACAAGGCCCCGACGATGATTGTGATGGGCACGAGGGCAGCCGACAAGAAGCAGTCCGAGCTGATAGGGAGCGTTACCGCCGAGGTGCTCGACTCATGCAGGGTGCCAGTGTTCACTATCCCCGAGGATTCCGACACGGCGCTGCTCTCGCGGCCTCGGAAGGTTGCCTTTTTCTGCAACGGCGACCAACAGGACATACTGGCCATTGACTCGCTCAATCGTCTGTTTCCCGATTCAAGCCTTGAGGTGACGCTTATCCGCATCCCCTCACGCCGCGAGCGCAAGGACATCGGCGGCGGGACCTCGGAAATCACCGACAGGGTGCTCGCCCCGCTTATCGGTTATTGCCGCGAGCATTACCCGGGCATCGCTTTCACTGCGACCTCGGAACCGCTCGACCGATGCGCCGACGCCGATGTCGACCTTATCTGCGTCCCCAATAAGAAACGCAACCTGTTCGCAAGGGTGTTCAATCCCTCGCTGGCCCACAAGATTCTCTTCCGGGCCGATGTGCCGATGATTGTGATTCCTGTATGATTTGCATAATAGGCGCCCATTCAGCCGTAGAACGCTTCTCTGAAGGCTAAAACGGCCAGTTATGCGACATTCGGGCTACTTTTTTATGACATTTTGTAGCTTTATTCCCAAAAATATTCACTAATTTCGCAGCGCGAACATCGGGGCGGAGTCCCCGATGGCGGAGAGATTACATCACCTTGGCAATTCGGCCATCCGTGACAGGCTAGGAGCGGTCTGTCGGTGACTGAAAGTGGTGGGACGGCTCTTCTCTCCTGTCGGGAGTTTTTCCAGCCCGGCGAACAAACAACATATCTGCGTCCCGTCTTGCAGAATTAATTTATGTTTCACGGTCTTGGCGGCTATATGCTGCCGAAGCCGTTGGTTCTGTATATTAATTCTTCAAGAGCGATGTTGGATATTTTCCACTCTGACACATCATTCTATATTTTCGCACCTCCGAGGAGTTTTCCCGCGGAGGCTTTGACGCGTATACGCTCCGCAAGTAGCAAAACCTTTATTTACCAATATAATATCATTTTTTATCGCCGGTAATCGTTAGTGCTGTCAAACACTGATTATAAAGCGCTCAAATCAAAACCCGCCAACAGCCGTATTTCACGCGGCGTTGGCGGGTTAGTTTGTAGTGTGTTATATTTGGCAGGGGCTTACTTGGCCGCTTCCATTTCGAGCGAGGCGAGGATGAAGGGACCCACGCCCTTGGCATCGTTGTCGCGTACGGGTTCGGAAATGTAGTATTCAAAGGAGCCGTTGCGGCGTTCGGAGGAGCCTCCGCCGAGACCGGCCACTGCGCAGCATTTCGTCAGCGTGATGGTGCCGTCGGGGTTCGTCACCACGAAGTTGTCGAGAATGCCCTTGTAGGCGTTGAGGGCGGCGTCGCGGTAGTAGGGTTCGAGCAGTCCGAGGCGGGTGGCGCGGAGCAGGTTGTAGCAGAACATTGCCGAAGCGGTGGCTTCGAGGTAGTTGCCTTCGCAGTCGGGGGAGTCGAGCACCTGGTACCAGAGGCCGGTAGGCACGTCCTGGTATTTCAGCAGTCCGTCGGCAACGTTGTGGAGGAGCTTCACCAGCTCGGGACGTTTCTTATGGTCCTGGGGCATGGCTTCGAGCACGTCGACCAGGGCCCAGATGAACCAACCCTCGGCGCGACCCCAGGCGTGGGCCGAGCGGCCATCCTTTTTGTCGGCCCAGAACATTTTCTTAGACTCGTCCCAGGCGTGGCGGTAAAGGCCGGTGGCGGGGTCATAGGTGTGCTTGGCCACGGTGAGGAGCTGCTTGGCGATGTCGTCGTAGGCTTTCTTCTGCTCCTTGCCGGTGAGAAATTCGTTGGCATACTCGGTATAGAAGGGGGTGCCCATGAAGAGGCCGTCGAGCCACATCTGGCGGGGGTAGATGCGCTTGTGCCAGAAGCCTCCGTCCTTGGTGCGGGGCTGGTTGAGCAGCTGGTTGTAGAGTTGTCGGGCGGCGTTAAGGTAGCGGTCCTCGCCTGTGAGGCGGTAAGCTTCGAGGAGGAGGGTGCCGTTCTTCACGTCATCGAGTTTGAAATCCTCGGGCTTGTAGCGACGTATGGTGCCGTCGGCCAGCACGCAGGAGTCCATATAGGAGAGGGCGTATGCCTTCACAGAGTCAGCGTCGTAGCGCTTGGCCACGTCGAAGAACGCGTCAAGCTCGGTGCCTACTGAGTATGACCAGTTGAGGCGCTTGGAGTGGTCGATCTGCCAGCTGATGGGGTTGCGACGCATTTCGGAAAGCGCCATTTTGAGCGATACGGGGAGGCTCTCGATAGTCGGGTTACCGTTGATGGTGAGGTTTTCGAGGCGTATGTCGGCGGTTTTGCCGTTGATGGAGTTGGCGCCGGTTGTCACGCCGTCGAATCGGCAGTTTTTGACCTCGATGTTGTATACGTTGCAAACGTCCTCGAACGCGTCGATTTTGACGCCGTATTTGCTCTTTTTGCAGTTTACGTTTTCAAGGAACACGTTGCGCACGGTCGGGGCGAAGTCGCGGCGGCATGCCTCCTTCGACTCGTACACGAGGTTGATTTTCAGCACGGCCTCGCGGCACTGGCCTACTTCCACGTTGCGCACGAACACATTCTCGATGATGCCGCCGCGGCAGGAGTTGGTTTTGATGCGGATCACGCGGTCGAGGTCGGGGGAGTCCATGACACAGTTCTCAACGAACAGGTTGCGGTAGCCGCCGGAAATCTCGCTGCCGATAACCACGCCTCCGTGGCCGTTCTTCATGCGGCAGTTGCGCACGATGATGTTCTGCGAGGGGATGTTCCAGGTGCGTCCGTCGCGGTTGCGTCCGCTCTTGATGGCTATGCAGTCGTCGCCGGTGTCGAAGTAGCAGTTCTCGATGAGTACGTTGTTGCACGACTCGGGGTCGCAGCCGTCGCCGTTGGGGCCGTCGTTCTGGATGTGAACCCCGCGCACGGTCAGGTTTTCGCAGAGCAGGGGATGGATTACCCAGAAGGGGGAGCGGAGAAGTGTTACATCCTCGATGAGCACGTTCTCGCACTTTACCGGGTTAACGAGCTGGGGACGCATGCCGTAACCGTCACCCATCTTGCGCTGGTCAACGGGGACTCCGGCCTCGTTCCACTCCATAAGTTTGGGGCGCCCTATGCGCTGCGATATTATGCCTTCCTCCCAGCCGAATTTCTTGGCGCCGCACATACGCCACCAGTTTTCGTTCATGGCGCCGCCGTCGATGGTGCCTTTGCCGGAAATCGCTATGTTCTTCTGCTCATAGGCGTAGACCATCGGCTGGTAGTTCCAGCAGTCCATGCCCTCCCAGCGGGTGAGCACGAGGGGGTACTTGCTGAGGTCGTCGGTGAACAGGAGCGTCGCGCCCTCGCTGAGGTGGAGGTTCACGTTGCTCTTCAGGGTGATGGGGCCTGTGAGCCAGGTGCCTTCGGGAATGACCACGCGGCCGCCACCCTCGTTGGAGCAGCGCTCGATTACGCTGTTAATCAGGTCGGTGTAGAGGTAGCCCTCTTTCTTCGAGGGTTTGCCGTAGTCAAACAGTCGGTAGTCCTTGTCGCGGAATTCCGGGGCCTTGATGGCCTTCTCCACCTGCGGGTAGATGGTGGTCCACGCGGTGGCCGGGTCCTGTGCCGCGGCGGCGAGCGCGGCGATCAGGGCGGTTGCGGCGATTAATAGCTTTCGCATTTTTTACTCTGGTTTCAGATTAGGTTAGTTGAGTGAATATAGATCGGTATGGCGCGAAGTTACGAAAAAGATACCGAAATCGGCCACAGCGGGGCGCCCGATGCGGAGAAAAGTTTGCTTACTCCGATATTATTGGCTAATTTCGCGGTACGCAAGACAACAAACACCGACCAACTTCTGATCCATGAATTATCCTGCCTATTTTGTCGCCTTTGACCTGGGCGCTACCAGCGGCCGCACGATTCTCGCCGAATTGCACGCCGACGGCAAACTGACTACCGAGGAAATCAACCGTTTTCCCAACGCCATTATAAATGTCAACGGCTCCTCCCACTGGAATATCTACTCACTTTTCGAACATATAAAGGACGGCCTGCGCAAGGTTGCCCAAAGGGGCATCAAGCCCGTGTCAGTGGCCGTCGACACCTGGGGCGTCGACATCGCCTGCGTGGCGGCCGACGGTTCGTTGCTCGGCCTCCCCGTGGCCTACCGCGACCAGCGTTTCTGCGACAGCAACACGGCCCGCTTCTTCGCCGAGGCGATGGATGCCGAGAAACTCTATTCCGTGACCGGCATACAGGTTATTAACTTCAACACCGTGTTCCAGCTCAACGCGCTGAAGGATACTTCGGCCATGCGCCACGCCGACCGCATCGGGTTCGTGCCCGACGTCATATCGTATCTCCTTACCGGGGTGCTCGTTACGGAGTACACCATAGCCTCAACCGGGGCTATCGTTGACGCCCGCTCGCGCCGCCTCGCCCCCGAGATTATAGAGGCTGCCGGCGCCGACCCCTCGAAATTCGGCCCGCTGGTGGCTCCCGGAACACCGGTCGGCATGCTGCGCCCGGAAATATGCGCCGCTACAGGCATCGACGCTGTGCCCGTGATCGCCGTCGGTGGCCACGACACTGCTTCGGCTGTGGCCGCCATCCCCGCCAAGGGGAGCGGCTGGGCCTATCTCAGCAGCGGCACTTGGTCGCTGATGGGTATCGAGAGCGCCGAACCTGTGATCAATGAGAAATCAGCAGCCTACAACATCACCAACGAGGGTGGCATCGAGGGCACCATCCGTGTGCTCAAGAACATCACCGGTATGTGGATTCTCGAAGAATGCCTCAAGTGCTGGAAGCGACAGGGTGTGGAATACACCTATCCCGAACTCGTGGCCATGGCGGCCGCGGCCGGGCCGTTCAAGTGCTTCATCGACCCGGACGATCCCCGTTTCGTGGCTCCGGCCGATATGCCCGCCGCGATTGCCGACTTCTGCGCCGCCACAGGGCAGCAGGCTCCCGAGGGGCATGCCGAGATCGTGCGCTGCATTTTCGAAAGCCTGGCGCTCAAGTACCGCGCGGTGCTTGACCTCTTCCGCGAGGTTTCGGGCCAGCCTATCGAACTGCTCCATGTGATCGGTGGCGGTTCGCGCAACGCCCTGCTCAACCAGTTCACCGCTTCGGCCATCAATCTCCCCGTGATTGCCGGCCCTGTGGAGTGCACCGCTCTTGGCAACATACTTATGCAGGCCCGCGCCGCCGGATACGTCGACTCGCTCGACTCGCTCCGCGAAATCGTAGCTCGGAATGTAGAGACAACCCGCTTCGACCCCGTGGATCCCGAACTCTGGGACGAGCCCGCCCGACGTTTCAACGCCCTCAAGCCCGCGTGAGGCTCCAAAATGACTAATTATTTACTACCCTAATACCTATTATTTCACCATGACTAAGGAATCTATTACCAAGGCTTACGAAATTGCCAAAGAACGCTACGCCGCTATCGGCGTCGACACAGATAAAGTGCTCAAGCAGATGCAGGACTTCCACCTGAGCATGCACTGCTGGCAGGCCGACGACGTTGCCGGTTTCGAGAACCAGGGTGGCTCGCTCACCGGCGGCATCCAGGTTAACGGCAACTATCCCGGCAAGGCTCGCAATATCGACGAGCTCCGCGCCGACGTGCTCTACGCCATGAGCCTCATCCCCGGCAAGCACCGCCTCAACCTCCACGAAATCTACGGCGACTTCGGCGACAAGTTCGTCGACCGCGACCAGTGCTCCGTCGAGCACTTCCAGAGCTGGATCGACTGGGGTCTGGCCAACGACATCAAGCTCGACTTCAACTCGACCTCCTTCTCGCACCCCAAGAGTGGCGACCTCAGCCTCTCCAACCCCGACAAGGGTATCCGCGACTTCTGGATCGAGCACTCGAAGCGCTGCCGCGCCATCTCGCAGGCTATCGGCGAGGCCCAGCATGACCCCTGTATCATGAACACCTGGGTTCACGACGGCTCGAAGGACATCACCGTGAACCGTCTGATGTACCGCGAGTACCTCAAGGACTCGCTCGACCAGATTTTCGAGCACAAGTACGACTGGATGAAGGACTGCGTTGAGTCGAAGGTGTTCGGTATCGGTTTGGAAAGCTACACCGTGGGCTCTAACGACTTCTACACCTCCTACGCCGCCAAGAACGATATGATGATCACGCTCGACACCGGCCACTTCCACCCGACCGAGAGCGTGGCCGACAAGGTTTCGGCAATGCTGCTGTTCGTGCCCGAGCTGATGCTCCATGTGAGCCGCCCCATCCGCTGGGACTCCGACCATGTTACCATCATGGACGACCCCACCATGGACCTCTTCAGCGAAATCGTTCGCGCCGGCGCCCTCAACCGCGTTCACTACGGTCTTGACTACTTCGATGGCACCCTCAACCGTATCGGCGCTTATGTGATCGGTTCGCGCGCCGCCCAGAAGTGCATGCTCCGCGCCCTTCTCGAACCCACCGACACTCTCCGTCAGTACGAGCTGGCCGACAAGAAGTTCCAGCGCCTCGCCCTGCTTGAGGAGTGCAAGAACCTCCCCTGGAACGCCGTTTACGATATGTTCTGCCTGATGAACAACGTGCCCGTAGGCGAGTCGTTCATCGCCGAGGTGGAAAAGTACGAGCGCGACGTAACCTCCAAGCGTTAAACCGCGTATCTGAAAAGTACTGATGGAAATTCTCATTGGTCTGATCATCATAGCCGTCGGCGCGTTCTGCCAGTCGAGCTGCTACGTCCCCATCAACAAGATTAAGGATTGGAGCTGGGAGTCGTACTGGATCGTGCAGGGCGTGTTCGCCTGGCTCCTGTTCCCGCTGCTGGGCGCTCTCCTCGCCGTACCCGAGGGGAGGTCGCTCGGCGAGCTCCTCGCCGCGAGCGATCCGTTCAACGTTTGGATGACGATTCTCTTCGGCGCCCTCTGGGGCGTTGGCGGCCTCACTTTCGGCCTGTCGATGCGCTATCTCGGTGTCGCTCTCGGTCAGTCAATCGCCCTGGGCACCTGCGCCGGTCTCGGCACAATTATGGGCCCCGTGCTGCTCAACATCTTCTTCCCTGAGCTCGACGCTCTCTCGTCGCTCACCTTCTCGGTGATTCTCGGAGTGGTTGTTACCCTGATCGGTATCGCCATCATCGGAGTGGCCGGGTCGATGAAGTCGGCATCCCTCTCGGAGGAGGAGAAGCGTGCGGCCGTTAAGGACTTCAATTTCCCCAAAGGGCTCGCGATCGCGCTGCTCGCCGGCTTTATGAGCGGATGCTTCAACGTGGGGCTTACTTTCGGCGCCGACATCAATTTCGGCGACCTCACCCCCGATATGTACAAGACCCTTCCGGCCACGTTCCTCGTGACGCTCGGCGGCTTCGTCACCAACGCCGTCTACTGCTTCTACCAGAACAGCAAGAACCGCACCTGGGGCGACTATGGCAAGGGTGCCGTATGGGGCAACAACCTGCTCTTCTGCGCTCTCGCCGGCGCACTCTGGTACAGCCAGTTCTTCGGCCTGAGCCTCGGAAAGGGTTTCCTGACCGAATCGCCCACGCTGATGACCCTCTCGTTCTGCATCCTTATGGCGCTCAACGTGGTGTTCTCCAACGTGTGGGGCATCATTCTCCACGAATGGAAAGGGTGCTCGCGCAAGACCATCAACGTTCTCGTGGCCGGAATCATCGTGCTGGTGATTTCCTGCTTCCTACCTCAGCTTATTTAAGTGATTGCCCGGGATCTTCCCGGGCAATCACACAATCGATATTGTAAAACCAATCACATTATCACTTGATTATGTCAATTCTCGACAACCGTCCCGGCCTCGCCAAGCAGGTCGGCGATGTGGCCGAAGTGGCCGGCTACCTCTGGCAAAAGGGGTGGGCCGAGCGTAACGGCGGCAACATCACTGTTAACATAACCGAACACGTCGACGACGCGATCCGCGCCATGCCCGCCATCGGTCCCAAAACACCTATCGGCCTGACTCTTCCCAACCTCAAGGGGTGCTACTTCTACTGCAAGGGCACAAACCGCCGTATGCGTGACCTGGCCCGCTGGCCTATGCAGAACGGCTCAGTGATCCGCATCTGCGACGACTGCGCCCATTACGAGATTATCGCCGACGAGCCTGTGAAGCCCACTTCGGAGCTCCCCTCGCACCTAGCTGTTCACAACTATCTCATCGGAAAGGGTTCCAACTACAAGGCTTCGGTCCACACCCATCCCATCGAACTCGTTGCAATGAGCCACAACCCCGAGTTCCTCAAGAAGGATGTGCTCTCCAACATTCTCTGGAGCATGATTCCCGAGACGAAGGCTTTCTGCCCCCGCGGCCTCGGCATCGTGCCCTATATGCTCCCCTCGTCAAATGAACTTGCCGACGCCACCATCAAGGCCATCGACGACGACTACGACGTAGTGATGTGGGAGAAGCACGGCGTGTTCTCCGTAGCCGGCGACGTTCTCGAAGCGTTCGATATGATCGACGTGCTCACCAAGAGCGCCGTCATCTATATGGACGCCCGCTCCATGGGCTTCATCCCCGACGGCATGTCCGAAACCCAGATGAAGGAGATGACCGCCGCCTTCAACCTCCCCAAATAATCCTGAATATTACCCCCGCTGTTCATACAGACAGCACCCCATACCACAGCAGGCCGCTCCCATCCGGGCAGCGGCCTGCTTGTTTATTTTGACCTTGGAGGTCAAATATGATATTTAACGATGTTGGGTTGTTTGGCGGGTACCGTGGTATAATCCGCTGACTTGAAGTGGGTCAGATGCGTTCGAGGTCGGTGGACTTGATCCAGGCGCGCTCGCCGGTGGGGACGCGGACTTCGAGCCATTTGCCGCCGTCGCCGGGGGAGCTTACGGAGTCGATCACCTCTACCTTGGTCCCTTCGTGAAGGAGGAAGGCCTGCTCGCTCTGTGAACGGGCTTCGCGGGGGGAGGTCGAGAGCTGGGCGGCTGGGGGGAGGATTATGGCGAAGTTGTCAGCCTCGGCCCGGTTGGCGGCTGTGAAGGAAATCACCACGGCGCATACCGTGAGGAGGAATACGATGATTCCCCCGAAGAAGGCGGTTTTCCTAACGGCCACAATCTCGGAGAAGAGGTATGCGGCTGCGGCTCCGATGAATATGGCGAAGAGCGCAAGCGCTATCCAGGCCCAGGCATCGGCGTGGAAGGTGTTTATCACACTATCAACCGCTTTGCTGATTACCGACGAGCTGTCGGGCTCCTTGTCGGCGATGCGCTCTTTCACGAAGCGGAGATTGTCGCGGGCGTCGGAATTCGACGGGTCGAGCTTCAGCGAGCGCTCGTAATATACGATGGCCTTGCCGAGATTACCCTGGCGGTAGTAGGTGTTGCCGAGATTATAGAAAAGTGTAGCGGAGGTTCCAACCTCTTTGGCGGCTTTAAGGTACAGCTCTTCGGCCAGGGCGAAGTTGTCGGCGGCGTAAGCCGAGTCGGCCTGCTGGTCGTAGTCGGGTTGCTGTGCTCCCTTGGCGCAGGGAGCTGTCAGCATTAGTATTGCGGCTATTATAGTTATTATCTTGTTCATAGCTCAAAAATTATGAGTAGCGGTTCAGCGGCCGAATTTTGTTTTCTCGATAGCGTTGATGGTGTCGGCGGTCTCGTTGTAGAGGGCTTCGACTGACGACTCAGCCGAGGAATCGGGTGTGTAGCGGGCCATCTCGCATCGGTCGAGAATCGAAATCACCCGGTCGGCGAGTTCGGGGCTGACACCCTTGTCGATGAGGCGGGCCACGATGTTGTCGCGTGTGAGCTGCGAGGCGGGTATGCTCAGTTTGTCGGACAGGTAGCCCCACATGGCGCGGAGCGTCTCTTCGTAGAAGCGGTCGCTCTGATGGCTCTTCATAAATCCCTCGGCGGCTTTGAGGCGCTTGCGGGCCACCTTGTTGGCGCGGGCGTTGCGGCGTCCGGCCACGTCGGCGTTGAGCCTGTCGCGTCGCGAGGCTATGTAGAAGGCGGCTATGAGGGCGGCGAGTATGAGTCCGAAGAGGGCCCAGTACCACCAGAAGCGCACCACCGGGGTGTAGTTTTTGCGGAGGCCCTTGTCGCCGGTCTTGATGTGGAGAATATCGGTGTTCTTAGCCTCGATGTCGCGTTGCTCGGCGCTGATGGTCGTGCCGGAACCTTTGGCCACCTTGACGTCGTAGCCGTCGGCGTGGAGCGTCACATAGCGCCCGGCGGAGGGATCGAAGTATACGAATTCCTGGCGGGGGATGCGGAAGTCGCCCACGCTCTGGGGCACTATGGTGTAGTCAACGGTCATGGTACCAGTGACATTGTTGCCTGATACGCGTGCCCTGACATCGGTTTTCGGGGTGTACTGCTCAAATTCCGAAGGAATCTCGGGTTTCGGGGCCTCGATGTATTTAAGGTTGCCCGAGCCGGTGAGCACATAGGTCAGCGATGCCGCTTCGCCGGTGCGGAGCTGCGTAGGGTTCAGAGATGAGTCGAACTGGAATCGGCCCACCGCGTTGGTGAATCCGGCGGGGCGCGGTTCGGGGAGGGGGGTGATGTTGACCGTCGATGTGTAGGGCTGGAGGCGTACCTCCTTCTCAACGGGGCGGGCCGAATAGAACCAGCCGTTCGACACCCGTTCGAGCTGCACCACGCTGAGGTCATACTTGCCGGAGTTGATTGTCAGCTTACCTGATTTTTGCGGGAAGATGATGCAGCGTTTCAGCACCGCCGTGATGTAGTTCTGGCCGTTGTAGTGCTCTACCTGGTTGAGCATCGATTGCGCGTCGACCTCTTCGATGAGGAATCCGTCGAACGTCGGGGGCGAGGTCATCATGAACGAGTTGATGCGCTCGTATTTGGTGTAGAGTTTTATCACGCATTCGATGGCCTCCTGTTCGTAGGCGCGGCTTTTGTTGAGTATGATGCGTACGAAAATATCGTCCTTAGAGATCGGTTTCGATGTGTCGTTCTGCGAGTCGGCGTCGGTGACGCTCACCTGCTGATAGCCCCCGCCGCCGTAACCACCTTGTGACGCGGAGTTTCGCGCCGGGGCCTGGTCGGCCGGGAGTATGGAGAATTTAGTCGGGAGGGTGGAGAGTTTCTTGCCGTCTACGTTAATCGTGGCGGCGGGGATTGTGAAAGAACCCTCCTTCTCGGCCCTGTAGGTGAAGGTATAGTCGACGGTCGAGGTCGATGTGCTCTGCCCGTTGATATACTGGTAGCTCTGCATGGTGCTGACACCGGGCGAGGGACTGAGCAGTTTGCAACCCTGTATCGCCGGAGCGTTGAGCCCTGACCCTTCGCCGTTTGTCAGGCGGTAGGTAACCTGGAACCGCTGCCCGGCGATCACGTTGCGGGGCGGTTCAACCTTAAACGACTGTGCGGCGGCGCCAATCCACGCCGCCGCGAGTGTCAATATTATGAGTAGCTTCTTCATATTCAAAACTCGTTGCCAAGTTTAAAAACATATTATCGAGTTGTGAAACTCATTATCCGGCGTCGGAAGCGCCGGAGAGAGGAGAGAGGAAGGATAGGGGAGGGAGCTGGGGAGAGAAGGCTGACAGCGGGGAGCGGTTACCAGGGCTTGTTGGTAGTGCGGCGTTGCGCACGCTTCTCCTCGCCCTGTTTCATCAGTTCGACCTTGCGGCGCGTGCCGTTCTCCTTATCCTCCATCGCTTTGAGAATCTGGTTGGCGTTGGCGTCGCTCAGACCACCTTGTTGCTGCTGTTGCTGCTGCTTTTGGTCCTGTTGCTGCTGTTGCTGCTGTTGCTGCTGTTGCTGTTGTTGTTGCTGCTGGTCCTGTTGGTCCTTGTTCTTATCCTGGTCCTTCTGGTCATTCTGATCCTGCTGTTGTTGCTGCTGGTCCTGCTGGTCCTTGTTCTGATCCTGGTTTTGGTCCTGGTTCTGGTTCTGGTCTTTGTTTTGATCCTTGTTCTGATCCTGCTCTTGCTTTTTGAGCTGGGCGAGGCGCAGGTTTTCGCGGGCGTTGTCGTCCGACGGGTCGCGGCGCAGGGCGTTCTTATAGTGCTCGATAGCGGCGGCGTAGTCCTCGGCCTTGTAGGATATGTTTCCACGGTCGTAGTACGCGCTCTGCGCGATCTCACTGTTGGGAGCCTGGGCGAGCTTTGCCATCATGGCGTCGGCGGTGGCCACGAGTGAGTCCCCCTTGTTGGCCATATCGTCGCCGCGCTGCTTGAGGTAGGCCGATGCCAGGTTGAACTGCGCCGCGGAGTTCTCTGGGTTCTCCTCCAGGGCTTTCTTGTAGCTTATCTCCGCGTCGGCGTATCGCTTGTCGGCATAGAGTTGGTTGCCCTCCTTTATGGCGTTGCGTTCGCGCTTGGTCGACTTGGGCGGTTCCGGGGCGGCATCGTCCTTGTCGCCGCCGCATGAAGCGAGCGGCAGCGCCATCGCCGCGGCCAGGGCTAACGGTAACAGTCGGTATAGATGCTTAACGGTCATTGTCGGTAGTTTTTTTGGTGAAGAAGGTGTACTTTTTCAGCCACCCGCTCTTGCGGGGCAGAACGAGCACGTCGGCCAGAAGTAAGAACAGGGCCAGCCATATGAACACCGGGAACTGCTCGGCCGAAGCCTTGTAGGTAACGTGGCGCAGGTCGCTCTTCTTTATGTGGTCGAGTCGGTCGATGAGGTTGTCGACGGCCTTGTTGCCCGAGCCGTTGATGTATTCGCCGCCGCCGGCCTTGGCTATTTCCTTGGCTTCGGCCTCGTTGAGGGCGGTGGTGACGGGTGCGCCGGTCTCATCCTTGAGGAATTCTCCGCGGCGGGCGTCGAGAGGTATGGGCGAGCCCTTGATCGAGCCGACGCCGATCACGTCGACCTCGATACCAAGGCTTTTGGCGTAAGAGGCCATCTCGATAGCGTCACCCTCGTGGTTCTCGCCATCGGTAATCACGATGATGGCCTTGTTTATATCCTTGTCGGCAGTGAATGAGTTGATCGACATATTTATGGCCGAGCCGATCGCGGTACCCTGCGTGGGTACCATATCGGTCGAGAGCTCGTCGACATACATCCGGGCCGATACAAAGTCGGTAGTGATGGGGAGCTGCGTGTAAGCCTCTCCTGCGAACACTATGAGGCCGACCTTGTCGTTGTCGAGCTTGTCGATTAGCCGGTTGAGGATGAACTTGGCGCGCTGCATGCGCGAGATGCCCCCCGGGTCGTCGGTCGACGACGCGAGCATTGAGCGCGAAACGTCGAAGGCGATCATCACCTCGATGCCCTGGGTGTTCTCAACCTCTTCCCGTTCGCCGGCACGGGGGCGGGCTACGGCCACGATGAGGCAGGCGAGCGCCAGAAGCTGGAGGGTGATTTTGATGGCGGGCTTGTACTTAGAGGCGTCGGGCATAAGGTGCTCCAGCTCGGCGGGATTGCCGAACCGGCGCAGCTTGCGGCGGCGCGCCATACGGCTCAGGAACCAGAGCCCGAAGAGGGCGGGCACCAGGAGCAGCAGGTATAGCAGATATGGATAGGCGAAAGTCATGGGATGGAGCGCAAGTAGGTTTGACGGAGTACGAGCTCCAACAGGAGCAGGGCCAGTGCGGCGAGAGCCCACGGCAGGTAATTATCCTCCGTGTGGGAGAAATTTCGGACGTCGAGTTCCGATTTTTCCAATTTGTCGATTTCGGCAAACACCTCGGCGAGCACCTTGTTGCCGGTGGCGCGGAAATATTTGCCGCCGGTTATGGAGGCAATCTCCTTGAGGGTGGCCTCGTCGATTACAACGGGCTGGGGCACATATTCAACCCTACCGAACATATTCACCTGGGGGTAGGGGGCGGTGCCGTTGGTGCCGATGCCTATGGTGTAGACCTTTATGCCTAACTTGTTGGCGATTTCGGCGGCGGTCAGCGGGGCCACTATGCCGGTGTTGTTCGAGCCGTCGGTAAGGAGTATGATGCTCTTGCTTTTGGCTTTGCCCTCTTTGATGCGGTTGATGGAGGTCGCCAGGCCGTCGCCTATGGCGGTGCCGTCCTCAAGCATCTCGCGGTTGAGGGCGCCGATATAGTTGGCCAGCGCGGCGCGGTCGGTGGTCATCGGCACGGCTGAGAATGCCTCGCCGGCGAACACCACCAGGCCCATATTGTCGTTCTCGCGGGAGTTGACGAATTTCGAGGCAATCTTCTTGGCCGCTTCGAGTCGGTCGGGCTTGAAGTCGCGGGCGAGCATACTGGAGGATATGTCGAGCGCTATGACCATGTCGGTGCCCTCTGTTTTGGCCGTGCGCCATGAGTCGCGTGTCTGCGGGCGGGCGAGCGCCACTATCAGGCAGGCCAGCGCCAGGAGCCGCAGGGCGAAAGCGCCGTGAATGGCGTACTGCCTCATTGGGCGTCCGAGCCGGGCGAATGGCGCGAGGGTCGACATTGACAGCGCCGCGTGGGCGCCGCGCCGCTTCCAAACGTACCAGCCGATGAGGGGCACGAGCAGGAGCAGCAGCCAAAGCAGGCCCGGATGTGCGAATTGCGTCATATATCTTATTTCTTAACAGATTCAGTATTAGTGGGGTTGGCCTTGGGAGAGGCGGTCGCGGCGGGGGCGTTCGGGTCTTCCTCGGGGTCGGGGGCGGGCTTTGTCTCCTCGATGAAGCGCATCGCGTTGTTGTAGGAGCGCAGGTTGTCGTCGGGGAGGGGTCGCACCTTGGCGAACTTCACGAAGTCGGCGATTTCGACCACCTTCTTCATATACTCGCCCGGCAGACGGGTGTCGGCGTTCTTCGACAGGGCTCGCATAATCTGCGACGAAGTCATCTCCATAGCGTTGATGCCGAAGCGGTACTGGAGGTATTCGCGGAGAATGTCGATAAGCGAGGTGTAGAATTCCTTCTCCTGGCCCCGCTCGCAGAGCTGGGCTTCGCGGAGTGCCTGCATCTTCTGTATGGCTATCTCGTAGGGTGGGAGGCGCTTCTTCTGCGGGAGGATGTTCACCGCCACCTTCTTGGTGAGAATCAGATAGGCGCATACACCTCCGGCTATAACCACGGCGCCGAGGAGCAGCCACAGCCAGTAGTCAGTCAGCCAGTCGGGCAGAAAGTCATACCAGCGGGATTCGAACTCCGCCGTCGGAGCTATCGGGTGAATATCTTCGAGCTTGCTTACGTCGGCGGGAATAACCTTAAGCGTCAGCGGGTTGGTGCGGGCGGTGTCGGGTCCGGAAATCAGCAGGAACGGGGGTATGGTGTACACGCCCGAGTCGAACGACTGCACAAGGAGCGCCCGCTTGATTTCCACCAGGCCGTTGCCGAGGTCGGTGGTGTCACCCTCGACCCAGTCGAGAGGCTCCACCTCGGGGGGCATCGCGGCCTTGTCGACCGCGAGCTGCGACGGGGCGTCGGCGCGGTCGACAATCTCGAACCTTACGGCGGTGACGTTACCCATAAGCATCTGGGCCGAGTCGATGGTGGCCTTCACCTTCGGGGCGGGAGCCGCTGAGGCGCCGGGACCCGCGGCCATGGCCGCGAGCGCCAGTAGGAGCGATGCTGTCAGTTTTTTGCCAAACATATAGTGAGTTAACGGTTCTGCGGATTAAAAATGGGTTGTAACGGTTTTCCCGGGTCGGTGGGAGGGGCGGCGCTCAGCGGCGCTTGAACAAGCCCATGAGGGCCACGACGTAATCTTCATCGGTGGGGACGGAGCAGAAATTCACCCGGCACCGCTTGAGGGTGTCCGACATGGTCTGCTGCCTTCCGTACCACCAGCGGCCATATTCATCGCGCACCTTCTTCGAGGAGGTGTCGACCCATCGGTCGGCGCCGGTTTCGAGGTCGCTCACCCTCATCAGCCCTACGTCGGGGAGCGAGGAGTCGCGTTTGTCGTATACCTGGATTCCGAACACGTCGTGCTTGTTCGACGCGATCGACAGGGCTTTGTAATAGTCGTTGTTGTCGATGAAGTCGGAAATCAGGAAGGTGGTGCAGCGTTTCTTCAGCGCGTCGGTGAAGTATCTGAGGGCCATCGAAATGTCGGTGCCCTTGCTTTCCGGGGTGAAGTCGATCAGTTCCCTGATGATGAAGAGGATGTGCTTGCGCCCTTTCTTCGGGGGAATGAACTTCTCGATTTTGTCGGAGAAGAAAATCACCCCGATTTTGTCGTTGTTCTGTATTGCCGAGAAGGCGAGCGTGGCGGCTATTTCGGCTATCATCTCGCGCTTCTCCTGCCCGACGGCCCCGAAGAGCCGCGAGCCGCTGACATCGACCAGGAGCATAACGGTGAGTTCGCGCTCCTCCTCGAATACTTTGACGTAGGGGCGGTTGTGGCGCGCCGTGACGTTCCAGTCGATGTCGCGTATGTCGTCGCCGTACTGGTACTCCCTGACCTCGGAGAAAGTCATACCGCGCCCCTTGAAGGCCGAGTGGTACTCGCCGGCGAAGATATTCTGCGAGAGGCCGCGGGTTTTGATTTCTATTTTCCTGACTTTTTTCAGGAGGTCTTTGGCGTCCATAGTGGATGGTGTGGGAGAGTGGGTTAGGGTACGATTACCTTGTCGAGGATTTCGGAAATGATCTCGTCGGAGGTGATGTTGTTGGCCTCAGCCTCGTAGGTGAGCCCGATGCGGTGGCGGAGCACGTCGTGGCATACGGCGCGCACGTCCTCGGGTATCACATAGCCCCTCTGGCGGAGGAAGGCGTAGGCGCGGGCGGCGCGGGCCAGCGAGATCGACGCGCGAGGCGAGGCGCCGAACGCGATTATGCTCTTGAGGTCGGCCAGGCCGTATTCATCGGGGAAGCGGGTGGCGAACACGATGTCGACGATGTAGCGTTCAATTTTCTCGTCGATGTAGATCTGCTCCACGATTTTCTGTGCCTCGATGATCTCCTCGGGCTTGAGCAGGGGGCGCACCTCGGTCTTCTGGTTGGAGATGTTCTGGCGTATGATGAGCTTCTCCTCCTCGCGGGTGGGGTAGCCAATCACGACCTTGAGCAGGAAACGGTCGACCTGCGCCTCGGGCAGGGGGTAGGTGCCTTCCTGTTCGATGGGGTTCTGGGTGGCCATTACCAGGAACGGCTCGTCGAGGCGGAATGTGCTGTCGCCGATGGTCACCTGGCGCTCCTGCATGGCTTCGAGGAGGGCCGACTGCACCTTGGCCGGGGCGCGGTTGATTTCGTCGGCGAGCACGAAGTTGGCGAAGATGGGGCCGCGCTTGATCTGGAACTGCTCCGACTTGACGCTGTAGACCATGGTGCCTATCACGTCGGCGGGGAGGAGGTCGGGGGTGAACTGTATGCGGCTGTATTTGGCGTCGATGAGCTGGGCGAGGGTTTTGATGGCGAGTGTTTTCGCCAGGCCGGGCACGCCTTCGAGCAGAACGTGGCCGTTGGAGAGGAGGGCGATGAGCAGCGACTCAACGAGATGTTTCTGACCGACGATAGTCTGGTCCATCCCGCGTGTGATGAGGTTGACGAAGCTGTTCTTGCTTGCAACCAGGTCGTTTAACTCTCTGATGTTTACCGAGTCACTCATAAATGAATTCTTTGTGGTGGGTATTTCGTTTTCGTTTTATTCGGATGTGATGAACGGGCGGCAGATTCCGGGCGTCCCTCGACGGGAGAAAGGTGAGTCTGCCGCGGCCGATCCGTGATGCAAAAGTATGGAATTAAGCCGCTAAAACGTTAAAACGAATTGTTAATTTTGTCTATCAAGTATAAACCTCTATTAAGTTTTAAAGATTTTTAGCGGTTATTTTCGATAATCTCAATTGCCTTTCGCTCTGCGGCTTGCTCCGAGAGTTTGTCGCCCGCCTTGATGCCGTATTTCTCGGCCGGGGGGATCACCACTATGGTGTTCGGGGCTATATTGTCGGGGTTGGCTATTATGCCCTTGTTCTCCTCGTAGATATATACCCAGAAAATCTTTCGTCCGTAGTGGTCGCGCGCCATGGTGGTGAGATAGCGGTTGCCGCGCACGGTGTCGTAGACCGCCTCGGGCTTGGTTGCCGGAGGGGTGGCGACTGCGGCGGGCGCTCCCTGGGGAGCGGCGGCGCTGTCGGGTGCTTGCACCGCTACGGTGTCGGCGGCGGGAGCCGGAGCGGCCTCGTCGCGCTCCCGCGGGGCCGTGTCGGACGTCACGTTGACGTATCCGGCTGATACTTCAACGCTCCCGGCCCCTTTAAGGTTTAACTCGGGGTAAAGGAAATACCCGGCGGCCAGTCCGACCATTATGCCGGCCAGCGCGGCGAGGATGCCGGTAAGCCAGGGGTGCTCGCGCACGACGACTTTCACCACTCGGGGTTCCTCGGGAGCCGGGGGGGTGGAGGGCTTGGGAGTGATGGGAGATTTGGGAAGATTGGGAGTAATGGGAGTAATGGGAGGGGTGGGAGGAGTGGGTGTGGTGGGAGGAGTGGGCGCCGCGGCCTCTATTAGCGCGGGCTCCTTGGAATCAGGCTCTTCGGGAGAGGGCTCTTCAACGGGCTCTTCCTCAGGCTCCTCAACGGGCATTTCCTCGGGAGCTTCTACATCAATGACCTCTTCCTCGGTAATTGCTTCCTCGCGGTTCTCTTCGATGGTTACCTCCTCGGAGAGGATTTCGTCGGGCAGGTCATCGGCGGGGAGCTCGGTGCCGTCGAGCTCCACCGGCTCGAAGATTGAGAACGGGGCGTTGATTTCCGCCGCCACCGCCGGGTCGGCCTCGAACGAGGGGTTCCCTTCGGAGTCGGTGCTGAAAGTGCCGAGCCCCTTGATTTTCACCACGCCGTCGCTCCGCAGGGCGGCGGTGATGGTGTCGGTCACAGCTGCTACGAACGCTTCAGCGGCCGCGGCGCTCACGCCGCATCGTTCGGCCAGCGCCGCGGCGAGTGCTGGCAGCGGCATTGTGCCCTGATGGTATTCCCCGCTCATATGGCACCCCCTTTCATTGCTTTTTTGAACATCGACGAGGGGTAGAATTCAAGTCGGAGCGAGGGGGGCATGAGGAGCATCCCCCCGGTGGCGGGATTCTCGACAATCTCCTCCTCGCGTTTGGCCCCGGCGAAGGTTCCGAAGCCGGGTATGGCCACGCGGCAGTCGTCGCACGCGCCGCGTACTATTATGTCGCAGAGCGCTTCGGCCATTTTGGCCGTCAGTGTGTTGTCGAGGGCGGCGCGCTGGGCTACCGCCGCCAGAAATGACTTGTTTTCCATTCTTTCTTGTCGATTATACCGCAAATTTACTAAAAATCCCTCAGTCACGGGCCAACGGCCAATGGTTAATCGCGTTTGGCCGGTTCCATCGCGTCCCCGGGAAGGGGGGCGAAGCGCGCTGCCGTCAGGATATTCTCCTCGGGCAGTCCAGGCAGTTGTAGGGGTACTGGCATTGGTTTTTGCAAGAGTCGTAGGAGCAGTAGCCTCCCCCGACAATGCCGTCGTACTCTCTCCAGTATCCGCAGTAGTCTCTGGCAAGTGAGTTGTCTTTTCTTTTATACTCCTCAGACTGCGACGCGGGCCGCGGGTCGGGCTTAGGCCGGGGAGCCTGCGGGGCCTGCTTGGGCGCGGTGTTTAACTCTTTCCTGCTTACCAGTTCCTCTTTCTCGGGGGTGATGTACTCATATCCGCAATATGAGCAGCGGCGGCGGCTCTTGAATTTGCGGTAAGTGCTTATGGTGTATGTGGTTCGGTCGGCGCGGTTATGCTCCATGGTGTGTATGCGGGTGCCGAGATCGATGTCCTCCACCTTT
The DNA here is from genome assembly GCA_023663385.1 of Alistipes timonensis. Taxonomy (GTDB): domain Bacteria; phylum Bacteroidota; class Bacteroidia; order Bacteroidales; family Muribaculaceae; genus UBA7173. The sequence goes on from JAMPHO010000001.1 coordinate 289,482, forward strand.
TCGACGGCGTTGACCCGGTGGCATTTAGCGCACCGCTCGCCGCGCGTGGGAACTGAGTATATCGGCAATGAGAACGCTCCCGCGGTGAGTCCCGCGGCCCACCAGGTTTGCCATAGCTCCGCACCGATACTCCACCCTATTAACAGCAGGGCAAAGCCTGTGAGAACGAACCGGCCGTTTACTTCATCATTGGAAAGGCTGCGGTCATCCTCAAGGTCGAGCATGGTTTTGTAGCGGAACGCCGAAAGCGCCAAAATATACACCGCGCAAAGTATGGCGGCAAACTCCGTGCTGTGCAACCGATTGTTTATGTATATGGCTGACAGATATATGCCCGCGCAGGAGGTCAGCCCGACAAGCGGCCCGGCTATGTACCCGCGGATTTTCGCGTTAAGCCCTTTGCAGAGCAGTGTGAACGCCGCGGCTGCCACGGCGATGGCGAGCAGCAGAAACCCTATCTTCTCAAGTTGCCCCAAAGCCGAACTCGACAGCTCGTCGCGCATCGCCTCATAGTGCGAGACCATATCGGCCTCTTCGGGCGTTAGCGTGTAAGAGACCTCCCGGGTGGCGCTCACGTCAGGATCCATATTGGGCGGGAAATAGCCGTGGGCCTCTGTCCAGTTGCCCGCCTGGTCGATTTTCGTACCTACCAGTTCGGGTTTGAAATTAGTGTATTCAGGGTAGTGGCTCCACTTTGTTTCGGATTTATAGACAACGTTCACATCGTGTCTTTCAAATTCGCCGTCGAGGGTCGTCATTTTTCCTCTGCGCAATACCATCCCTTGGGTTGTTAAGAGCGTGGTGTCGTACCTCTCGCGGGTGCCTTTGCGAGCCTTGGTGTGTTCGATGGCTATGAGCGGTCGTCCAGCGCTGTCGGCGTAGACGGTCACCTCTACGGGCGAGTAGAAGTTTCGGTATCTTATGGTGATTTTCGCGGCCGGCGACTGGGTGACGTGCGTCGAGTCTTTACTGAAAATAACGCTCCCTTCCGGCACAGGGACTGATTTGAAACTTCCGGCCGACGCGAAGGTCAGCGAGGCTGCCAGAATCAGCAAGATTGTTGATAGGTGGCGCATAAATGTGTTTTTGTTGGTATTTGTGTGGTTGTTTGTCGTATTGGAGACTGGCCGCGGCGTCAGCGGGGGAGTTGCTGGCGCACCGACTCCTCGTGGATTATGGCGAGGAGCTTGCGGGCGAAGGTGTCGCTCATACCGAGGCGCTCGGCGGCTTCGGCGCGGTTTGAAATCAGGGCGTCGTAGCGATGGGGCTGGAGCACCGGGAGGTTGTGCCGCTCTTTGAGGCGCCCGATTTCGCGGGCTATCTCCATACGGCGCGCGAGGAGCTCCATAAGCTGGTCGTCGACGGCGTCGATGCGCTGCCTGAGCGCTTCGAGCTCCGCGTCGGGCCTTTCGGTGGTCGCGGGGCGGGGGAGCGTTACCCGGGTGAGCATAGCGGCCAGGTCGGCGGGGGTGAGCTGCTGGGAGGCGTCGCTGAGGGCGGCGTCGGGGTCGCGGTGGCTCTCGACGATCAGTCCGTCGAAACCGCGGCGCAGTGCCTCGGCGGCGAGGGGTTCAACCAGGGCGCGGCTCCCCCCTATGTGGCTCGGGTCGCAGAGTATCTGAATCCCCTTCACGCGGCGGCGCAGCTCAACGGCCACGGGCCATTGGGGCGGGTTGCGGAACCGCTGCTCGCCGTAGGCGGTGAAGCCGCGGTGTACGGCTGATATATGGCGCACACCGGCGTTGTAGAGGCGCTGTATGGCGCCGATCCAGAGGTCCACGTCGGGGTTCACGGGGTTCTTGACAAGGAGGCGCACCGTGTTGCCGCGGGCAATCCTTTCAGCCGCGGCGTCGGCTATTTCCTGCACGAGGAAGGGGTTGACCGTGGTACGGGCTCCGAGCCACAGGATGTCGACCCCGCCGTCGAGGGCGGCGTGGAGGTGTGCCGGGGTGGCTACCTCGGTAGCCGTCAGCATCCCGGTGAGCCGTTTTGCCTCGCGGAGCCAGGGGAGACCCTCCTCGCCGACCCCCTCGAAGCATCCGGGCATCGTGCGGGGCTTCCACAGCCCGCAGCGAAATACCTTTATGCCGGCCTCGGCGAGGGCGCGGGCTGTTTCGAGCACCTGCTCGCGCGATTCGGCGCCGCAGGGCCCGGCTATCACCACCGGCGCACCGTCGGCGGGCGCGTCGATGGCGGGGAGCAGTCCGTTGAGTTCTATTTCGCGGTTCATCATTATATCGCGAATTTACGCCAAAAATCCCGAACCCCGAACCCGCACCTCCAAAAAGCGCCCAAAAAGATGGCCGCGCCGATGAAAACCATCGACGCGGCCAGTATCTAACGTGTTATGAGCGGTAGCTTATTCAGCGGGGGTGAGGGGAGCGTCAGCGAAATTGATGACATAGGCGGCAGACTGTTGTGCATCCGTAAGACCGATAGAACCTTCGGAAGTCAGTTCCCCATTATCGCCTAATGCGAAAATAAGGTCTGTTTTACCCCATTGAGGCATGAAGCCATATAACATATCAAAATTATCGAGGTCTTTAATAGTCACGGTGGAACCAGATAATTCAAATGCTCCAGATATGCTTTTTAATGACATAGAACCGCCTACAATTGCGGAAATGGTCGCATTCCCAGTCGCTGAATCAAAGGCAATGGTGATTTCGGCATCTTTGAAGAACGGACTTCCATTGTAGTTGGGGGTGTAAGTTGCGGTGTAGCTTGCTGCCAGCCCAACAACTGCGGGCGCGTAGGTAGCGCCGGTGAAGTTCACGTCGTAGAGGTCGCCACCAGCGTTAACCTTGATGGCCTGGGTGGTGGTCATAACGCCGTCCTCTGCCACTACGAAAACAATGTCGACAGGGGCTTCAGTTACCATATAGTCAACCATTTCGTAAGATGTAACCTGCTTGATGGTGACTTTGTTACCTTTTACAACATAGTCAAACGAGCCTTCGAGGAGGTTCATATCGAAGTCGGGCGAGAAGATTGTGATCGCGGCCTTCCCTGTTTCGGCATCAAACTCGATGGAGGAGGTCAAAGCGAAATTGGTGTCGTCCAGAACGAGGAACGGAGCGCCTTCGTACTTCTTTTCGAGTTCCACAGGTTCGGGGATGAAAGGCGCGTATGCGGCTTCGGCGAATTTTACTTCGTAGAGTTCGCCACCGGCATCAACATTGATGGCCTGGGTGGAAGTCATTGTGCCGTCCTCAGCCACGGTGAACACAACGTCAACCGGGGTTTCAGTTACCATATAGTCAACCATTTCGTAGGAAGTTACCTGCTTGATGGTTACGTTGTTCCCTTTCACCTCGTAGTCAAATGTGCCTGCGAGAAGGGTCATTTCGAAGTCAGGGGAGAAGAGCGTGATGGTAGCCTTGGAAGTTGCGGCGTCAAACTCGATGGAGGAGGTCAGCGCGTAATTATCCCCATACACGTTGAGGATGGGAGCGCCCTTGTACATCTCTTCGAGAGCGACGGGGGGCACGGGGGCGAGGAGGGCGTTGGCGGAGCCGGTGAGGATGTAGCTGCCGTCGCGGCCGGTGCCGTAAATGCGGTCCTCGGTCGAGTCGTCGATCCACATGGAGAGCTTGTCGGCGGCCACTTTCAGCACCAGGTTGCGGCGTGTGGAGGTGGTGGCGGAGGTGCCCATGTAGAGGTTGGTGATTATGATGGTGTTCGACTCGGCGTTGTAGATGTACTTGCCGGCGCTGGCCACGAGTTCGGTAAGACCGCCGGTGAAGCCGTCGTTGCGCGAAACCTTGAAGCGTACGGCGGCGGTGCCGGGAGCGTCGTTGCCCGCGTAATCCTTGTCAAACTGGATGCTGAGGCTGTTGAGGTTGTTGACTTCCGCGCCGCGGTAGGAGCCGGCGGCTGCTTCGTTGGTGTATTCGGCGGCGCCGTCCCAGGCGTCGGAAATCATCTCGGAGTAGGTGCGGGCGTCGCGGTCAACCACGAAGAGGCGGCTCTCGCTGCCGATGGTCACGCTGGCCAGACCGCCGTCGATGGTGTAGGTACCGGCGGTTTCGCCGAGGGTGCATTTGCCGAAGCCGTCGAGGGTGAGGGTTTCGGAAGCGCCGTTGTAAGCGCCGTACTCAGCTCCGCGGAAGGTGAACACAGGCTGGTCGGTGGGGCCACCCTTGAAGTCATACTTGAAGAGTTTCTCGCCGTTGGCAGAAGCGAAAGCGGTGCAGTCGCCGCCGATGTTTTTGCCGAAGCTGTACTCCATGGTTACCTCGTAGGGGTAGGTGGCGCGGTTGTCGTAGAAGAAGTAGCGCGCGCCGCTGCCGTCGGCGGGCACGACCTGAACCAGCAGGTTGTTGCCGTATTCGTCGGCCGAGGCCACGGTGAATTCCATGTCACCCTTGGCGGCGAAGTACTTCACGTTGAAGTCGGGGCGGCCGTCGAGGAGGTCGTGGAAGGTGGCAAACATAAAGCCGTCGTTGGTGAACTGGCCGTCGACGCCGGTAGTAATCTCCAGGTCCATGGGATTCTTGAGATCACCTTCGTAGGGAACGTAGGCGAAGGTGTTGGCGGTCTCTTTCCAGGTGAAGAGGTCGAGGATGTCGTAAGCCTTTTCGTCGGAGCTCTTCATCACGTAGGTGCCGTTGGCGCGGAACTCGGCGGTGAGGGTCGGCTCAACCTTGTGGGCTATGCGGTTCTCGCCGGTGTTGAGGCGGTAGCCGGTGTAGTTGCCGAGGAAGTGTGCTCCGTTATATGTGTCGAGTTCAACCGAGGTGGCGGCGATGAGAATCGGCTCGAAGGGCATGTCGAAGGCGAGGCAGTCCTGGCCCAGGAGGTTCATTTCCTTCGGGCTGAAGTACACGAAGTTGGGGTTGTCGGTGTACACCTTGCCGGAGTACTGGCCGGTGATGGTGTATTCCGAAGCGAACCCCTTGTCGGTCTTCATCTGGAAGTGGGGTATACCCTCGGCCTCGCAGCCGCGCCAGTCGGCGGGTTTGGTGGGGTCGATCTGGGGCGTGCCGATCACGTCGGTGTTGTTGCGGCAGTCGAGCAGCACAACTTTCGCGTTGGGAGCGTGCTGGATGGCGATTTCGTGGGGCTTGGTGAGGTCAACCGGGGTGTAACGTGTGTCGGAGAGCTCGGCGATGGCCTTTACCTTGGTGCCCGAGGTGGTGGTGATGTTCAGAGTGGTGTATCCGGCATCCTTGCCTTCCCCCTTGCCGAGGGTGATTTCCTGGATGTCGTCGACCATGATGGATACGAACTTGCCGGCGGCGTCAAACACGTCGATGCGGTCGCTGGCGGCGAATATGGCGAAGGTCGCGGCGCACGCGGCGCCGACTGCTAATGCTTGTTTCTTCATCACTTGGTGGCGATTTTGTAAGCTACTCCGTTAACATTCACGATTACGGTCTGGGCGGGGAGGGTCGAGAGGTCGAGGGTGAAGTCGCCCGACGCTTTCTGCTCGGTGAGGAGCGCTCCGGCGGTGTTGTAGACCGCCACCACGGAGCCCGCGGGGAGCTCGGTGAAAATCATCTTGCCGCCGCTGACAACGGGGGCCGCTCCGGCCGATACCTGGTCGAGGCCGACCACTTCCTTGTCGGAGAAGCTGAACGATTTGATCGTGGCGCGGGGAATCGCGACGTCCTGCCCCTCGGAGGCGATGAGCAGGCTTTCTTCGTCGAACGCCGCGGTGAGGTCGTCGGTAAGGTTGATTTCAACCTTGGAGCCGTCGATGATGTTCACTGCCACTGAACGGTAACCCTCGGCCGAAGCGCCGAACGAAACCGCCGCCATGATAGCTAAAGCTGGGAAAAATTGCTTCATAGAGATTGAACGATTGATGTAAGACTCCCGGTTGGTTTGGTCAATGAATTATTTCGGGTGGTGTGGGAGTCTTTTAAGCCACCGCTCCGAAATTTTTCACAAATTAAAGCATTTGCATTGTAAAATCGACAAAGTAAACAAATCGTTTAACTTTTTTTAAGTATAATTATGCGATTTGCACGCCGCCAGGTGTTACCTTTGCCGTGAAAAATCAATTTGCAATGAACCATATCAAGCTCTTCACATTGTCTTTAGCGGCTCTTGCCGCCATCGGGGCCGGGGCGGAAACGCTCTCGCCCGAACAGGCCCTCGCGAGGCTCGGACGCTCGCGGGCGGCGTTGCCGAAAGCTCTCAACGGAGGCGCCGCGGCGCTCCGTCTGGCCCACACTATAGCCGACCCCGAGGGTGGCGAACAGGCGCTCTACGTTTTCACCCCCAAGGCCGGCGATGGCTATATTATAGTCAGCGCCGACGACCGCGCGGTGCCCCTGCTGGGTTACACCGACTCGGGCTCGTTCGATGAGGCGGGGCTCCCGGCTTCCACCCGCTGGTGGCTCGGCGAGTATGCCCGAGAAATAGGCCATGCCCGCGGTACACGCTCGCTGGCCACGGCTGTTGAACGCCCCGAAAGAGACGCTATAGCCCCTATGGTGACCACCACCTGGAACCAGGACGCCCCCTACAACGCCCTTTGCCCCGAATACGGCGGCTCCCGCTCGATGACCGGCTGCGTGGCCACGGCCATGGCGCAGATTGTGAATTACCACGAATGGCCTTTGGTGGGTAAGGGGTCGCACCAATATTATTATAAGGGCGAGTGGATCTCGCTTGACTTCTCCCAGATTACCTACGACTGGGCCAATATGCTCGACAGCTACGCCGGCGGCGCCGGCAACGAGCGCCAGAAGATTGCCGTGGCCCGGCTTATGCAGGCCTGCGGCGTGAGCACCGACATGCAGTATTCCCCCTCGCAGAGCGGCACCGCCGACGTGTTCGTGGCTTCGGCACTGGTTGACTATTTCAACTACGACCGCGGCATACGCTACGCCGAGCGCGACTACTTCGGCATGCTCGATTGGGAGGAATTCATCTACGGCCAGCTCCGCGACTACGGCCCCGTGCAGTATTCCGGCTCCAGCTCCGACGGTGGCCACTCCTTTGTGTGCGACGGCTACAGCTCCGACGGTTTCTTCCACATCAACTGGGGCTGGGGCGGCAAGAGCGACGGTTATTTCCGTCTGTCGGCCCTCGACCCCCCGTCGCAGGGTATCGGCGGCTCCTCGTCGGGCTTTAACTTCAACCAGGCGGTGATCGCCAACATCCGCAAGCCCCGCTCGACATCGAAGATGTACCTCAACCTGATGATGGACCAAGGGTTCACCGTCGCCTCGAAAAGCGGAGGCGGCTCGCGTCCCGGCGACCAGATCACAGTTGGCTACCGCGTGCTCAACTATTCGACGGGCACCGCGAGCGGCGCGATGGGCGTGAAGTTTGTCAACGATGAGACCGACGAGGTGAAGTACAGCACCGCCTCGACCCGCATATCGATTCTCCCCCTTAACTACATCGATAGCTACACGGCGCAGATTCCCTCGACTCTCAAGGCCGGAACTTATACCCTCACGCCCGTTATGTGCGGCACCGACGGCGTGTGGAAGGATGTGCCTGTGAAGCTCTCCGCTCCCCAGGCCGTGAAGATGACCATCAAGAACGGCGTTTGCTCCTTCGAGGAGGCATCGACCGGCTCATGCCGCGCCGACAACGTCGAGATGCTCACGCCGGTATACCTCGGCAACCTCTTCCGCATGAAGGCCGAAGTGACCAACACGGGCGATACGGAGTTCGTAGGCGCTCTCGTGCCGACCCTCGCTTCGGGCAACGCGCCTGTTGCCAAGGCCGACCCTGTGCAGATCGATCTCCTGCCGGGCGAGAGCATGGAACTTGAATACACAGGCATTTTCAACCACTTCGCTTCAACCGAGCTCCCCGCTCCGGGCGAGTACACCCTCTATATCGTGAAAGAGTCGACCAACGAGATTCTCTCTGAAGGTATGACGGTTGAGCTCCACGGTGTGCCTGAGGAGACTACACTCAGGCAGGAATCGTTCGGCGTGGTCGGCGACCCGAAGAAAGTCGACCGCGAGAATGTCGAGTTCAGCGGCAAGCTGACCTGCGAGGCGGGTTATTTCGGGCGCTCGCTTTCGGTGGTTCTCTTCCCGTACACCAACGGCAATGTATCGGCCATCGGCTTCTTCAATACCTCCAACTTCTTTATCGCGGCAGGGGAGAGCGCCGACATCAAGGCTTCCGGGGCGTTTGCCGCGGGCGAGCCGGGCAAAACCTACTTCGCCGTGCTCTACGACGGGCAGACCGCCATAACTCCGCAGGGTTCGGAGGTGGTTTTCACCCTCGACAACACTTCGGGCATCGAGACGGTCGACGCGTCCGACCCGGTTGTTTCAACCGCGGTCTATAACCTCGCGGGAGTTCTTGTGCGCTCCGTCGAGGGTGAGGCATCACTCGCCGACCTCCCCGCCGGTGTCTACATCGTCGAGACCGTTACAGCCTCGGGCCACCGCTCGGCCACCCGCCGCGCCATCCGCTGACCCGCCGCGAAATAGCATAAGGGCTTGTTCCCCAAGCAGGCACTGAAAGTCAAGAGGCCGCGCCATCAATGGCGCGGCCTCTTCGGGTTATAGAGAGCAATGGTGCTTAGTTACCTTGGTAAGGTTTTCTATGAAGTGCTGTTGATTAGTTACCGGGGACGAAGATCACGATGCGGTTCCAGTCGTTGGTGTCGTAAGGCTGGGTGGAGCTGCCTTCAGCGTCGATCGAGAGGCGGTCGGCCTTCACACCGTAGGTCTTGGTGAGAGTATCATAGACGGCCTGGGCGCGGCGTGCGGAGAGTTCCTGGTTGTATTCGGAAGTACCGGTGTCCTTGTCGGCGTAACCCTTGATCACTACGTTCACGTCGGGGTTGCTCTTGAGGTATTCGGCGGTGTTGTAAACGTTTACCATCTCCTCATCGGTAATCTTGGCCGAGTTGATGGTGAAGCGTACGGTCGACATCATCGGAGCGTAGGTCTTGGCGGGAGCGGGAGCCGCGGGCTTCACTTCTGGGCAGGGGAGCTGTGCCTGTGCTGCGGCGAGAGCTGCTGCGGTGGCGGCGAGTTCGCCTCTCAGACCGTTAACCTGGTTGTTGAGCGAGTTGATGTAGGCGAGGTCCTTGCATTCGTTGTAAGCCTGGTAGTTGACACCGCCGAGGTTGAAGGAGAAACCGCCGGTTGCCTGTACGTTGATGTCGATGGACTTGTCGTAGGCGCAGCCGTTGGCGTTGTCGCCGTAGAACGATGCGCGGCCTTCGAGGAAGAAGTCGACATAGCGGCAGAGACGGAAGCGGAACTGGATACCTGCCGATACGGGAAGGAGCCATTCACGCGAGCGGGTGCCACCGTCCTTCTTCATGATGTTGCGTCCTTCGCTCTTGATGTCCCATACATATGTGCCGCCGAGACCTACGAAGGGGATCACGCTGACAGGACGTCCGGCGTTAACGCCGCCGAGGGAGTTGCACATATCCCACATGAAGTCGAGGTTGAGGTTGACCATCTGGGCTTTCGAGAAGTTCACGTTATCCCAGTGCCACGCTCCGTAGTAAGCGCTCAGGCGGAAACCGAGATAGGGGGAGAACCAACGGCCTACGCCGAGGTTGTAAGTTGCTGTGATGTGGCGTTTGGGATCTACGCCTCCCTTGAGTTCGTTCTCGAACAGGGGGACATCGATGCCGGCGCCTAACTGGATAAACCAGTTGTCACCTTTGTCGACACTGTAGTGGGTCTTGCAGTTGGCCGCGTCGACGACGCTGACTGTTTCTTCCTCGACTACTACTGCTTCTTGGGCGTTAGCTGTAGCGGTGGCAAAAAGACCGCATGCGCACGCTGCCGCAACGTAAAGAAGATTCTTTTTCATTTTCTTTGAGCAAATTAAGTTTACAAATCTTTTGTTTCTCTCATAAAAAGTAGCCGCATAGGGTGATTCGTCTGATACATCTTTTTGTTAACCCTCGTAACTAAGCTGCCTTTTGTCTGAATAACGCCGCCAACGTTTTTTTTGTTCAGGAAGTATCCGTTAACACGGGAGAATTTTTCGCTGGCTTTCAGCCGGGAGGCATTAATATATAAAAAGGGAGGCGGAGGATTGGGCGGATTGGGATTTATGGGAGTATTGGGAAATTTGGGAGCAATGGGAGCAATGGGGGATGGGGCTTGGGTGAATTGTCGAAAAAGGGAAAAGGCGCTCTTCACAGAGCGCCTTTTAATCCTTTCCCGGAGTTCCGATCGGAAGCCGTCCGGGTAACAAACCTAACATAAAACACGATCTTTTAATCGGGATGCCCTCGCGGGGCAATCTGAATTTGTAAATACTAACCCTAAAAACTAATTCCTTAAATCAAACAAATCCTTTTGTCTTTAATCCAATCGTATCAATTTCCGGGGCCGCTGTCGGCGGTGTCCCGTTTTGTTTTCGATTGCAAAGTTAGCGCGCCGGAAAGCCTTTGTCAACTCCCCGGCGCCCCAATATCTGCCGAATATAGATTTGTATAGACAAATATTTTAAATAAACTGCTTAATACCAACCTGTTTTAGTTTCTATATGTATGCGTGAATATAGACACTATTATAGCTAAAATATATAGAAATCAAGTTCTTTTTCTTGTCGAAAGTTAGTCCTTGAGGATGGATTCGAGGCTTTCGCGCCGGGCTACCTTGATGAGTCCGGGGGCGAACGTTATCGCTCCCTCAGCGCGCATATCGGTCAGCGCCGCGATGAGCGACTGGCGAGGAACGCCGAACACGGTGTAGAGGTCGCGCTGGCGGCACTCCATCTCAATATCCTCGCCGCCGCGCTGGGTGAGGGCGAGAATCCAGTAGGCGATGCGCTTGCGGAGGTCGCCGGAGGTGAGGCACATCACACCCTGCACCCCCTGCTGGGCGTCGACCGAGAGGAGGTTGAGGAAGTTGAACAGAAACACCGGGTCGCTCTCGATTATCTTGAGATACTCACTTTTCTCAACGTCAACCACGCCGGCCGAGCCGATAGCCTTCACAGTGCATGGGTACGAGGTCGTGCGCCCGAAAAAGAAGTCGGGCGCTATGACGTTCGGGGCGGGAAGGGTCTGCGACACCCTTATGCGGCCGTCGGGACTCTCGACGGTGCTCCTGACACGGCCCGATATTATGAACCGTATGTGCGTGCAGGGGTCGCCCGCGGCGGTCATCTGCTCGCCGTCAGTGAATTTCAGGAAGTGGAATTTGTGCTTCCCTACGATCTGCTGTATTTTCTGAGTGCTGGCCCCGCTGAATAGCGGCAGACTGAGCAATACGTCGAACGTGCTCTTCATTGTGCTGTTTGTTTTATATATTATAACGTATGTGATGGCGTGGAAGTTGGGAGTCGGGCCCGCGAAAGGTTTGCGCGGGTGGCGGATTTTCCTTACTTTTGTAGGCCGACTCTCTCCAGAGAGTCATTTGGAAATCGTGAAGCAGTTCTCGCTAAATATAAAAGGGGAGCGGTTGCCGGTCGACCGCCCCTTGGTTATGGGCATACTCAACGTTACGCCCGACTCGTTCTATGCCGGCTCCCGCACTCCGGCCGATAGCGGAGAGGCGCTTAGGCTCAGGGCCGAGCGTCTTGCCGCTGAAGGTGCCGACCTGTTCGACATCGGGGGATACTCCACCCGCCCCGGGGCCGGGAAGGTGTCGGAAGCGGAGGAGCTCCGCCGTATAGAGGCCGGCATCAAGGCGGCACGTGCCGCCGCCCCGGGTATTCCCGTCTCGGTCGACACATTCCGCGCCTCTGTTGCCCGCGAGGCCGTGGCCGGACTTGGCGCCGACATTGTGAACGACGTCAGCGGCGGCACTCTCGACGCGGCGATGTTTGACACCGTTGCCGACCTCCGATGCCCATATATATTGATGCATATGCGCGGCACCCCCGCCGATATGCTGTCGCTCACCGACTATCCCGCGGGGGTGGCGGCGGGGGTGGTTGCCGAGCTTTCAGGCAAGCTCAGGGAGCTCGCGCTCCGCGGAGTGGCCGACGTTATCGTGGATCCCGGCTTCGGCTTCGCCAAAACCGCTGAGCAGAACTATGAGCTTATGGCCGCTCTCCCGGAAGTGGGGAGGCTGCTCGACAGGCCGATGCTCGTCGGTGTGTCGCGCAAGTCGATGATTTACCGCCCGCTGGGCATAACACCAGCCGAGGCGCTGCCTGGCACCACGGCCCTCAACGTGCTCGCCCTTGAAGGGGGTGCCTCCATCCTGAGGGTGCATGACGTGGCCGAGGCGGCCCAGGCCGTCAAGGTGTGGATGATGTACGACCGTTTCTCCGGCAACAAATATAACAATAGCGGCTTATGATTGAGGCATTTGGCATAAAGGATGTGCTCGACATCACGATTGTGGCCCTGATGCTTTATTATCTCTACAAGATAATGAAGGAGTCGGGCACGATTAACATCTTTTACGGTGTGCTGGCCTTCATAATGGTGTGGGTGGTGGCCTCCGAGATACTCGGAATGAGGCTTATAGGCACTATCCTCGACAAGTTTATGAGCATAGGTCTGCTCGTGCTCGTGATTATATTCCAGGAGCAGATCAAGCGCTTCCTTGTCGACCTCGGCTCGAAAAAACGCTGGAAGTTCCTCACCAACCTCTTCCATCACCGCAAAAACTCGGGTGGCAGCGAGCAAGAGCGCCACGAGAGGGTTATGCCTATTGTCTATGCCTGTATGGCTATGGCCAAGAGCAAGACCGGGGCGCTGATTGTGGTCGAACAGGATGTGCCACTGGAAACCTACGAGAAGTCGGGCGATATGATCAACGCCGAGGTCAACTCCCGCCTCATTGAAAACATATTCTTCAAGAACTCGCCCCTCCACGACGGCGCCATGATAATAGCCGGGGGGCGCATAAAGGCCGCCGGCTGCATCCTCCCGGTGAGCCACGACACCGACGTGCCCCGTTCGCTCGGGCTGCGCCACCGCTCGGCCCTCGGAATATCGCAGGCCACCGACGCTTTCGCCGTGGTGGTCTCGGAGGAGACCGGCAACATTTCCGTGGCCTACCGCGGCAAACTCTCAACCCGCCTGAGCTCCACCGAACTCGAAAAACGCCTCTCCAACCTCCCCGTCCCCGTCTGATCCCCTCTCCCAGCACTTTATCGACTCTCTCATCCCCTTTCACTCCGGTCTCCGATCCTTTTTCTCCGACACACGCTACCGACACACATTATTAATCCATATTTTATTAACACACACATTATTAACACACACTGCAATGCGAAAACATCACATCGCGTTATGCTGCGCCGTCCTGATGGGGACCTGCGCGGCCGCGGCTGCTCCCCTCACGCCCGGGGAGGCCTTGTCGCGCGTCAGGGCCGATCGCAAGGCTCCGGCTTCTGTGGCGGCGGCAACCACTGAGAGCTACAAGCTCGCCAAAACCCAAAATGATGCCGACGGTGTTCCGGCGGTCTACCTGTTCGCCACCCCCGGCAACGAGGGTTACTTGCTGCTGTCGGCCGACGATGCCGCTCCCGCGCTCCTCGGCTATTCCGATTCGGGCGAGCCGATAGCGCCCGCGTCAACCGCTACCGCTGCCTTGCCCCCGCAGCTTGAAGGGCTTATGAAGCAGTACGGCGAGGAAATCGCCTGGCTCCGCACCAACGCCCGCCCTGCCTCCGTAGTCCGCAAGGATGCCGCCACCCCCAAAGCGGCCTACTCCGATGCCTGGCTCCCCATCGCCCCTCTCCTCAAAGAGAACGCCTGGGGGCAAGGTATGTATTATTTCGAGCAGACCCCTGTAATCGACGGCCAACATTGCGTTGTTGGATGTGGCGCCGTAGCCGCATCGCAGGTAATGAGTTATTTCCAATGGCCTGAAAAGGGTACGGGAGTAGTAGGTTGCACTGACTTGAGCGGCGCGTCGCATTCAATGAATCTCGACGACGTTTCATTCGATTGGGCTAATATGGCCTCGTCACTCCGCGAGAATTCTACGGATGCGGAGCTTAACGCTGTGTCGGGTTTGATGAAAGCTGTAGGTTATGCTCTGAATATGGAGTATGGTCTTAGTTGGTCGTCGAGCAACACCGACCAGGCAGCCTACGCTCTCATTCACAACTTCAATTACGATGCCGGAATATCAGTGCGTCAGCTGCTGCACTCCTCACTGTCGTCCTGGAATGAGCAGGTCTACGAGAATCTCGCTAACGATGGCCCCGTAATCATTCGCGGATACAGCGAAGTCGACGGCGGACATATTTTTGTTTGCGACGGTTACTCGGCTGATGGATACTTTCACTTCAACTGGGGGTGGAATGGTATGTATAACGGCTATTTCCTGTTTTCAGCCCTGCAACCCTATTATGTTAGCAATGGCATAGATGAAGGTGGTTTTTCTGCGTATCAGTGGGGTATCTTCGGCATTTCGCGGCCTAAATCAGGCGGATCCAAGCCTCAAAAAGAAATATTTATGAGTAAAGTAACTGGTGCCTCCCTAAACGAGGACCACACGATGCTAACAATATATGGCGGATGGACGAATAATTCTCCTAACGAGTTCGGTGTGGTTCTCGGAGCTATGGTAGAAGCCAACGGGTTGGAATCTGTATATGTGGAATCAAGTTCACGTTCGGCAAACGTTCCAGTAGGTAACGGCTGGGATGCGATGACAATCAGTTATGATTTCAACTCATTGCCTGACGGAGTCAGTGCCGTATGGGTACGTTGGAAGAACCCAGAAGAACCAGATATTTGGAAAACGCCCCTTTATGCCGCATCGACGTGGCCCGGTGTCGCGATAGTCAAGGAAGGAAGCGAAATCAACGCATATCCGTTTGTGAACGATTATCTGTCGATTGGGATGGTAAAGATGCCGACGGAGATTTACAACGGAGCGTTGAACAAGTTCAGTGTCACTTTCACAAACAATAATTCGTATTCTATCACGAGCTATGTGCTTCCGGCTCTCTCGTGTGACTATACGTTGGTTTCTAATGCGGATGCGAGCTTGATTTTCCTTGAGTCCGGGGAATCTGTGACCAAGGTATTTTATCTTCGCTGCGATTTGGATGAGATTTCGCCCGACTCGAAATATCATTTTCTTGTAATGGACGACACATACTGGCATGTTTTGACGGAAGAAGAAATCGCCATTAAGGAGAATCCCGGCGAAGGCATTCTTAAATGCTCGGATTTCAGTGTTGTAGGCGATTCTGAAAGCGTCGATCCTGAAATGGTGAGATTCAAAGCTAATATAAATTGCGAGTCGGGTTATTACTGCGGCGGATTGCGCTTGTGGTTGTATTATATGACCGATGATGATTCGTCGTCGTATTGTGAGAGCAGCTCAAGCGCGCCTGTTGTTCTTAAGAAAGGCGACTCCAAAACGATAGATCTAAATATTTCAGTTCCAAATGAGTACCGCGACCAGCAAAGATTCGTATGCGATTTGTACGATATGGACTTCAACCTGTTGGGAAGAGTGAAGTTCAGCCTGTCGAATGCGGCGGTTGAGGAAGTTGTCGCGGATGGTAGCGGCGTTGGCGTGAGCTATGATGCCGCTTCGGGTCGCGTGACGGCTGTGTGCGACGAAGGTATTGACCGCCTGGAGGTTTATTCCGCTTCCGGCGCGCTCCTTGGTTCGTGGCGTGCGCAGTCTGGCGATAACGCTGTCAGCGCTGACCTGTCGGCGTTCCCCGCGGGGCTGACTATAGTCGTAGCCCATTCGCGTGCGGGCGAAACACGGGCCGTGAAAATTCCGAGGTAACATTTCTTTCTGAGTCCGTGCGAATATCGAGTGGACTCAGAATTATCTGAATAACAACAAACCCCGCTAAAAGCTTTATGCGCTGCTTTTGGCGGGGTTTGCTATATGTTTGAGTTTCGGGCTCCAGCCGCTAAACGTTGTTCGCTAAGAAACTTCTTTGAATAGCGGCGGGGTTGGGCGCGGGTTAATCGCCCATGGTGCGGAGGAGCTCGTCGTTGTCGGCGGTGCGCTCCATACGCTCCTTGATGAACTCCATAGCCTCGATCGAATTGCGGTCCGAGAGGAAGCGGCGCAGAATCCACATACGGTTGAGGGTTTCCTCGCGCAGGAGCAGGTCGTCGCGGCGGGTAGAGGAGGCCATGATGTCGACGGCGGGGAATATGCGTTTGTTGGAGAGCTTGCGGTCGAGCTGAAGCTCCATGTTGCCGGTGCCCTTGAATTCCTCGAAAATCACCTCGTCCATCTTTGAGGAGGTTTCGGTGAGGGCTGTTGCAATGATGGTCAGCGAGCCGCCACCTTCGATATTGCGGGCCGCACCGAAGAATCGTTTGGGCTTCTGCAGGGCGTTGGCGTCGACACCGCCCGAGAGAATCTTACCCGACGCGGGTTGCGCGGTGTTGTAGGCGCGGGCCAGGCGGGTGATGGAGTCGAGGAGAATCACGACATCGTGGCCGCACTCAACCATTCGCTTGGCTTTTTCGAGCACGATGCCGGCGATTTTGACGTGGCGGTCGGCGGGCTCGTCGAAGGTCGAGGCGATTACCTCGGCATTGACCGAGCGACTCATATCGGTAACCTCCTCGGGGCGCTCGTCGATGAGCAGAATCATAATGTACACCTCGGGGTGGTTCTCGGCGATGGCGTTGGCTATATCCTTAAGCAGGATGGTTTTACCTGTCTTAGGGGGTGCCACGATGAGGGCGCGCTGTCCTTTGCCGATGGGGGAGAACATATCGACAACCCTGGTCGAGAGGTTGTTGGAGTGCTTGCCGCCGGTGATGTTGAATTTCTCGTCGGGGAAGAGGGGGGTGAGGTGCTCGAAGGGCACGCGGTCGCGGATAAACTCGGGCGAGCGGCCATTGATTTTCAGCGCTTCCGACATAGGGAAGTACTTTTCGCCCTCGCGGGGAGGCGCGATCGTGCACTCAACTACGTCGCCCGGCTTGAGGCCGTAGCTCTTTATCTGCGCCTGGGTGACGTATATATCGTCGGGCGAGGCGAGGTAGTTGAAGTCGCTTGAGCGGAGGAATCCGTAGCCTTCGGGCATCACTTCGAGCACGCCCGAAGCCTCGATGAAGCCGTCGAAGCTGTAGAGCGGCATTTTCTGCTGCTGTTTCTGCTTCTTACCTTTCTTATTCTTGGGTTCTTGAATCTGCTTCTGAGCCCCCGGCTCGCGGATGGTTATGGGTTCGGCGGGGAATTCCGGCGCGGGTTGCTGCTGATGCTTTTGGTGTTGCTGCTGATGCTGCTGGTTGTCGCGGTTTCCGCGGGGCGCGAAACCGCGGCCACCACCCATGCGGGGGAAGAAGGAACCGAACGATTCGTCGACGTTGCGGCCGAACACTCCGGGAGGGTTCTGGCGCGTGCGCTGCTGTTCGGCGGTCTCCTCCTGGCGGGGGAGCTCCGCGGCTGCCTGGGCGGGTTCGCCTTCGGGCTGGCGGTCGCCGCGGGGGGTGAATACGCGCTGTCCTTTCTGCTGCTGGAAGCGGTTCTGGCGGTTCTGACGGTTGGCGCCGTCGCGCTGTTCACCTTCAGGGCGCTCTTCGGCGGCTCGCTCTTCGGCGGCGGTGGTGGCTGCCACGGCGGGAATCTGTTCCACGGCGGTCACCGTGGCGGGTGTCTCGGTGGGTGCCTCTTCGGATCTCGAAGCGGTTTCTTCGGGGGTGGCTACGCCCTCTTCGGCCTGTTTCTTAGGCTTGCGGCCCCGCTTTTTGGGCTGCTTTTCAGCTTCGGGTTCCGATGTTTTGGTTGTTTCGGCTTCAGGCTGGGCCGCAGTCGGTTCTTCGGATGCCTCGGTCTGTTTCTTGGGTTTGCGGCCCCGTTTCTTAGGCTGCTCTTCGGCCTTGGGCTGTTCGGCGGCGTCGGCCTGCTCGCTCTTGGGCTTGCGGCCGCGACGCTTTTTCTCGGCCGGTTCGGCGTTGGCCGACAGGGTTATAGCCTGCTGGTCGAGTATCTGGTATATGAGTTGTTCCTTGTTGTCGAGACTTATTTTCTTAAGTCCCACTTCTTTGGCCACGCCGGTGAGCTGGTCGTCGGCCATGTTCTGCAGTTCAGAGATATTGTACATCTTGAGTCGTATGGTTCGGGGGGTGGTGCCGCTCGCCGCCGGAGTCCGCTGATGTCTGCGGAAACCTTTGATGCTTAATGGATTTCGATAAAATGCGGGGCGGGTATTGGAAAGTACCGTTTTCGGTTCTGATTTAATATCGGGGGGAGGGGGTAAATCCGCTATGCCGGAGGCTCGGAGCGGTCCGGGCGGACATTATGGCGGCGGGAAACGAGCCCCGGGCCGAGGGTCGCGGAAAGAGAGCGAAAAATGGTGTGGGTGATGGAGGAGGGGTTGGCGGAAATGCCGGAGGAGCGGAGAAAAGAGGGGGAGGGGTTGAGAGTGAGGGGGGATTGGGGGCGGACTCGGGAGCCTCGAAAAGTTATCGGAGGGGGACGGTCACTTGTTCCCTTTAAATCCGCCACAAATTTACGTCATTTTCTTTAATTAACCAAATCGGGCGGGCAAAAGTTCACAAAAGTTCACGGGCGGAGCATGCTTCGCCCGCCGTCAGCGTTAAATTATGGCGGATAAGCGCGGAGTTAGAGCTGGTTTATAGCCAAGTGTTTACTCTTCGTCGGGCGCGGTGTCCTGGGGGAAGGGGAGCGAGAGCGAAGCGGCTTTGGCTATGCGGCGGTCGCGCCAGCATTTGCGGCAAACCGCGATATAGCGGTCGTCGCCTCCGATTTCAACCTGCGCGCCCTCGCTCACTATGCCGCCGTTGGAGTCGATGCGGGCGTTGACGATTGTTTTGTGGCCGCAGGTGCAGGTCGATTTAATCTCGTCGATGGTGTCGGCTATCTCAAACAGGCGCTTAGAGCCTTCGAAAAGGTTGGTTTTGAAGTCGGTGCGCAGTCCGTAGCATATAACGTTCGAGCCGAAGTCATCGACCACTCTCGACAGCTGGTCGACCTGGTGCGCCGTGAGGAACTGGGCCTCGTCGATAAGAATCCAGTCGACCACCACCCCCTCGCGGGTAAACTTTTCGCGGGCGAACTCGTAGAGGTCCGTCTCGGGATAAATCCATGAGCATTCCCGCTCGATGCCGAGCCGCGAGCGGATCACGTTGCGCAGGTCGCGCGTGTCGGTAGCGGGCTTCATGCAGATGTATCGCATTCTACGTTCTTCGAAGTTGTAGGCGGTGGTGAGCAGGAGGGCGGTTTTGGCCGACCCCATGGTGCCGTATCGGAAATAGAGCTTGCCTTTGCGGTTCATTGCGCTGTTGGGTTGTGGGATTCAGATGGCGAAGTTATGCAATTTTCCCAATACGGCGGCTCTGGGGCGGTCGAAAGTTTTCAACAATGAGGCGGCGCCGCCCCGGATATAGGTCCGGGATGGCGCCGCCGCGTATTCTTTGGCCGATGATTATTCGGGATAGTCGAGGGCCATATAGTGCTGGTATGGATGGTCGCACGCGGGACATACCTTGGGGGGCTCTGTGCCCTCGAAAACGTAGCCGCACACGAGGCACTGCCACTTGATGGGTTTCTCGCGCTTCCACACGGTACCCTCCTTTACCTGTTTGAGGTAGTGCTCGAAGCGGTCGTGGTGGTGCTGTTCGATTTCGGCGATGTGGCGGAAGTGCGACGCGATTTCGGGGAAGCCTTCCTTATCGGCCACGTCGGCGGCGTCGGTGTAAAGTTTCACGCCCTCGGTGAGCTCTTCCGCGGCGGCGGTGGCGAGGTTTGACTCGGTGTCGCCGATCACGCCGGCATCAGCGTCCATAGGAACGGTTAACGAACCCCCTTCGAGATATTTGAAATAGATTTTCGCATGGCGGAGCTCGTTGGCGGCGGTTTCGCGGAATACCTCGCCGATGGGGAAGTACTCTTCCTTGTCGGCCTGCTGGGCGTAGAATGTATAGCGGGAGTATGCGCTTGATTCGGCGAGATAGGCGATTACGAGGTTCTCCTCGGTTTTTGTGCCTTTAATGCTTTTCTTTTTAGTTGCCATAGTTGTAACGTTGTAGTTTTTGTTCGTTTATCAATAGAACAACTTCCGGCGCGTAAGGTTCACCGACGCGATTGGCCTTGCCCAGGGCCAAACATATGGCCGGCCCGGGCCGTTGTTTGGGCTTTTTTGCGTAAATTCGCGTCAGAAAAAGCAGACGATTATGGAAAACGAAATATTCGACAGGTTCGACCGGGAGCACCTCTGGCACCCCTACACGTCGGCCATCGACCCCCTGCCGACCTACAAGGTCAGCTCCGCCCGGGGCAACCGCGTCGTGCTCGCCGACGGACGCGAGCTTGTCGACGGCATGTCGTCGTGGTGGTGCGCCATCCACGGCTACAACCATCCGGCCCTCAACGCCGCCGCTGAGGAGCAGCTGCGGAGCATGAGCCATGTGATGTTCGGCGGCTTCACCCACGAGCCCGCCATCGAGCTTGGAAAACTCCTCCTGGGGATGTGTCCCCCGGAGATGCACAATATATTTTTCGCCGACTCGGGTTCAGTATCCGTCGAGGTGGCTCTGAAAGTGGCTATCCAGGCCGCTGTGAGCCGTTCAGGCTCCCACGCCAAGTCGAACTTCGCGACCATCCGCTCGGGCTATCACGGCGACACCTGGAACGCGATGAGTGTCTGCGACCCAGTGACAGGAATGCACGGCGCTTTCGGCCCCGACCTCCCCAGGCGTTTCTTCCTCCCGCGGCCCGAGTCGCGGTTCGGAGGGGAGTGGAACCCAGCCGACATAGCGCCCCTGCGCGAGCTTTTCGAACGCTCGGCCGACAAGATCGCGGCCTTCATACTTGAGCCTGTGGTGCAGGGCGCCGGGGGTATGTGGTTCTACCATCCCGAGTACCTCCGCGAGGCCCGCCGCCTTTGCGACGAGTTCGGAGTCTACCTCATATTCGACGAAATCGCGACCGGGTTCTGGCACACGGGGCGCTGCTTCGCCCTGGAGCATGCCGGAGTCGTGCCCGACATAATGACCGTGGGCAAGGGGCTCACCGGGGGCTATATGACGCTCGCCGCCGTGATCACTACCCGCGAGGTGGCCGAGACCCTCTCCCGAGGGGAGGCCGGAGTGTTAATGCACGGCCCCACGTTTATGGCCAACCCGCTCGCGTGCGCTGTGGCTTGCGCTTCGCTGAAGCTCTTGAACGAAAATGATATGGGCTCGCGTATAGCCCAAATGGAAAGCCGGATACGCGAACTCCTTGCCCCCGCTGCCGCGCTCCCGGGCGTTACCGACGTTAGGGTGCTCGGCAACATCGGCGTGGTAGAAGTGGATGGCTTCGTCGACGTGGGCGTGTTCCAGAAAGAGTGCGTCGACCGCGGCATTTGGATTCGCCCCTTCGGACACAATATATATATAATGCCGCCGTACATAACCCCCGACGAGGATCTGGAAATTCTCTGCGGCGGTATGACCGATATAATAAAGGAGGGAAAATGGAAATAAAACGATACCTGCGGCAGCTCCGCGACGAGGGGAATTTCCGCGAGATACCCAGTTTCTCAAAGGCCGGGGTGCTTGACTTCTCGACCAACGACTATATGGGGTTGGGCGTCGACACGGCGCTCCAGGAGCGTTTCTTTGCCGACGCCGCGTCCGCGAAGGTGCCTATGACGTCGGCTGCCGCCCGGCTGCTCGCCCCGAGGCAGATCGAGTACACCAACCTTGAGGTATTTCTGCGGCTGCTCTACGCCAGGCGGCGGGGCGACGACACCGGCGTGCTGATGTTCAACAGCGGATACCACGCCAATACAGGGCTCATCTCCTCCATCGCCGCCAAGGATACCTACATCCTGGCCGACAAGCTGGTACACGCCAGCATAATCGACGGCATAATACTATCGCGGGCACCCTACGCCCGTTTCCCCCACAATGACTTCGACCGCCTGGAGCGGATGGTCGAGGCCAAGGCCGGGGAATATGGCAACATACTGGTGGTGGTCGAGAGCGTCTATTCGATGGACGGCGACTCGGCCGATATGGAGCGCCTAATAGCCCTCAAGAAGCGGTTCCCCAACGTAATGCTCTACGTCGATGAGGCACACGCTTTCGGCGTGCTCGGCCCCCGCGGCCTCGGTTTGGCGGCGGCTTCTTCGGAGCCGGGGATTTTTGACGTAATTGTCGGCACTTTCGGCAAGGCGGCCGCCTCGATGGGGGCGTTCGCCGTCACAAGCCGCGATATGCGCGACTATCTGGTAAACACTTCGCGCAGCTTCATATTCTCCACCGCTCTCCCCCCGATGCAGGCCGCATGGACCCGCTTCGTGCTCGGCACCCTCATCGCGATGGACAAGGAACGCGGGCATCTCGCTCGCCTCGCGGCGCGGCTCAGGGAGATTCTGGGAAAGTATTCCCCGGTGGAAATCGTGCCCTCGCATATCCAGCCACTAATTATCGGCGACTCGCGCCAGGCGGTCGAACTATCGTCAAAACTATATAATATATATGGTATAAAGGCGCTCCCGATACGCAAGCCGACCGTTCCCGCCGGCACGGAACGGCTGCGGTTTAGTCTGCACGCCTCTATGACCGACGCCGACCTCGACGCTCTCGACAGCGCCCTGGCCGACCTGCTCCCCGTAATCAATCTTCCGACGCTTTGATGGAACCGCTTGATATGACCGCGTGCAAGGCGGAGATTGCCGCCTCGTACCGTTTCGCGGGAACGCCCGGCGAGAGCCGCCTTGTTATGGTGTTCCTCGGCTGGGGTATGTCGCCCGAGCCGTTTCTCCAGCTGTCCAAGCCGGGCTACGACGTTATGCTCCTATGGGGCTATCGCCGCGGAGAGGGGTTCGATGGGGAGCTCCGCCGCATAGCGCGGGGTTATAAGGAGATCGTGGTGATAGCGTGGTCGTTCGGCGTGGTCGCCGCTTCATATCTTCTCGAAGCGATGGGCGACCTCCCGGTTACCCGCAAGGTGGCCGTCAACGGTACCCCCCTCCACATCGATCGCCGCCGCGGCATCCCCCCCGCGGTGTTCAATCTAACCCTGAGGGGACTGAGTGAGGCGGCGGTGGAAAAGTTCACGGCGCGTATGTTCGCCAACAATAGTGAACTCGACGCGTTCGTTGCCGCTGGCAATAGCAGGGATTTCAACTCGGTGGCTGATGAACTCCACTTTTTCGGCGATCTGCCGCCATATACGGGCGATACTCGCTGGGACTTCGCCGTGGCCGGGGATCGCGACCTGATATTCCCCCCGGTGTCGCAGGAGGCCTGCTGGCGCGAGGCCGGGGTCCCCTTGTCAGTAATCGCCGAAGCCGGTCATTTTATCGACTTGCGGAGGGTGCTGGATGATTTCGTTGTCGATAAGGAACTGGTTGCCACCCGCTTCTCGGCGGCAAGGAACACCTACCGCGACAGCGCCCCGGCGCAACGCTCGGTCGCTGCCAGACTCTGGGAGCTTGCCAGACCCCACATCCCTTCGGGTGCCCTTCGGGTGCTTGAGGTCGGGGTAGGGGACGGACTCCTCACCGACTTGTACGTTCCCGAGCTCGAAATTGCCGATCTTGGGCTTATGGACATCGCCGGAGTTGACCGCGGGCGGTTCCCCGCCGGCGCCCGCTTTACGCGATGCGACGCTGAGGAGGCCGTGGCCGGGCTCCCCGAGGAATCGGTCGACCTGATTCTTTCTGCCTCGACATTGCAGTGGTTCCACTCTCCGGAACGCTTCGTGGCTATGGCCTACAGGGCGCTCGCCCCCGGTGGCGTAATGGCGTTGTCGTTTTTCGGCGAGGGCACTTACCGCGAGGTTGCCGATATTACGGGCGTTTCGCTGAAGTATCCCGACCCTTCGCGGTGGAAGCCGGAAGGAGTGGTGCTCGCGAGCCTAAGGGAGACGCTGACCGAGCGGTTCACCGATGCTGCCGCTGCCGCGCGCCACATAAGCCGCACCGGGGTCAACGCCCTGCGCCGCGACCGGGCATCGGCGGTCGCTGCCGGCCGCAAGCTCATGCGCTGTCTCCCTGCTGAAGCCGACGGCCGCGTCGGTCTTACATATGTGTCAAATTATCTGATAATCAGAAAACCGATATGAGCGAAGTTTATTTCCTCAGCGGCATCGACACCGATGCCGGAAAAAGCTACTGTGCCGGATGGCTCGCAAGGGAGTGGGCGCGGCAGGGCAAAAACGTGATCACGCAGAAGTTCGTACAGACGGGCAACGGCGAGTATTCCGAGGATATCGACCTGCACCGCCGCATTATGGGGATTCCCCTGCAGCCAGCCGATCTCGACCACACCACCGCGCCGCTGATCTACTCCTACCCGTGCTCGCCTCAACTCGCCGCCCGGCTCGACAAGCGCGACATACCCTTAGGGGTCATCGAGGATGCCACCGCCCGCCTGGCCGCGGCTTACGACGCGGTGATTATCGAGGGGGCGGGGGGGCTTATGGTGCCCCTCACCGACGAGTATCTCACCATCGACTACCCGGCTGAGAGGAACATCCCCCTGATACTCGTGGTCCACGGCGCCCTGGGCTCGATAAACCACGCGCTGCTCTCGCTCGAAGCCATAAAGAGCCGCGGCCTGAGCCTCCCTTATGTGCTGTATAACACCTATTTCGACGACGATTCGCTGATAGCTTCCGACACCTTCGGATTCCTTGAGCGCTACCTGTCGCGTGAATTTCCGGGGACAGAGATAATAAAGGTGCCCCGTATTTTTTTACCTCAGCAAAAAAATTCGTAACTTCGCGCTATGACCGATCAGATGCCTACCCCGCGCAAAGCATTCCTCCTGCTCGAAGATGGCACGCTCTTTGAGGGCAAGTCCTTCGGCTTCGAGGCCCCGGCAGCCGGTGAAGTTGTATTCAACACCGCGATGACGGGTTATCCCGAGAGCTTAACCGATCCCTCCTACGAGGGGCAGATCCTTGTCACCACCTATCCCATCCTGGGCAACTACGGCGTCCCTCCCGAAACGGAGAAGGACTCCGTCAGCGAGTTCCTCGAAAGTTCGCGCATCCACTGCCGGGCCATCATCGCCCAGGACTATTCGTGGGAACCGAGCCACTGGCTCGCGACGCGCTCGCTCCACGAGTGGCTCCGCGACGAGAAAATCCCCGGACTCTATGGTATCGACACCCGAGCCCTCACCAAGCATCTCCGCGAGAAAGGCTCGATGCTCGGCAAAATCTATTTCGACAACCCCGACGAGGTTGAATTCAGCGACCCCAACTCCGAAAACCTCATCGCTAAAGTCAGCATCAACGAGGTGCAGACCCACGGCGAGGGGGATAAGACCGTCGTCCTTGTCGACTGCGGCACAAAATACAACATTATCCGATGCCTTACCCGCCGAGGGGTGAAGGTCGTGTGCGTTCCCTGGGACTACGACTTCAACACCATCCCCTACGACGGGCTGTTTATATCCAACGGCCCCGGCAACCCCGACTTCGCCGAAGCCACCGTGGCCAACATACGCAAGGCCATGGAGACCGGCAAACCTATCTGCGGTATCTGCATGGGCAACCAGCTCCTCGCCAAGGCCGCCGGTGCCTCGACCTACAAGCTGAAATATGGTCACCGCAGCCACAATCAGCCTGTGCGCCAGGCCGGGACCAACACCTGCTACATCACTTCGCAGAACCACGGCTTCGCCGTTGACGACTCGACCCTTCCCGCCGACTGGGAACCCCTGTTCATCAATATGAACGACGGCACCAACGAGGGTATCCGCCACAAGACGAAGCCCTACTTCTCGGCGCAGTTCCACCCCGAGGCTTCCTCGGGTCCCCGCGACACAGAGTTTATTTTCGACCAGTTTATTTCCCTGCTTTAAGAGTTTACTGATATGACCGAACGGACGACCACCGCGTCAACAGAGAATATCGACAAGACAGTCAAAAAGGTGCTCCTCCTCGGCTCCGGGGCGCTCAAAATCGGCGAGGCCGGCGAGTTTGACTACTCCGGCTCCCAGGCGCTGAAAGCTATGAAGGAGGAGGGTATCGCGACCGTGCTCATCAACCCCAACATCGCCACGGTGCAGACCTCCGACGGCTTTGCCGACAAAATCTACTTCCTCCCGGTTACCCCCTACTTCGTGGAGCGGGTCATCGAGAAGGAGCGTCCGCAGGGGATTCTGCTCTCCTTCGGCGGCCAGACGGCTCTCAACTGCGGCGTCGAGCTCTTCGAGAGCGGCGTGCTTGAGAAGTACGGCGTTAAGGTGCTCGGCACCCCCGTGCAGGCCATCAAGGACACCGAGGACCGCGAGCTCTTCGTGAAGCGCCTCGACGAGATCGGCGTCAAGACCATTAAGAGCGAGGCCGTGGAGACTACCGCCGACGCTCTCGCCGCGGCCGAACGTCTCGGCTACCCCGTGATTGTGCGCGCCGCCTACGCCCTCGGCGGCCTCGGCAGCGGTTTCTGCGACAACGCCGAGCAGCTCGTGGCCCTCACGGAAAAGGCATTCTCTTTCTCCCCGCAGGTTCTCGTTGAGAAATCGCTCAAGGGGTGGAAAGAGGTCGAATACGAGGTTGTCCGCGACCGTTTCGACAACTGTATCACCGTCTGCAACATGGAGAACTTCGACCCGCTGGGTATTCACACCGGCGAGAGCATCGTGGTGGCTCCCTCGCAGACACTCTCCAACGACGACTACCACTACCTGCGCCAGCTCGCCATCAAGATTATCCGCCATATAGGCATCGTGGGCGAGTGCAACGTGCAGTACGCTTTCGACCCTGATTCGATGGATTACCGCGTGATCGAGGTCAACGCCCGTCTCAGCCGCTCGTCGGCTCTCGCTTCGAAGGCCACGGGCTACCCCCTGGCGTTCGTCGCCGCGAAGCTCGGCCTCGGCTACGGCCTCTTCGACCTTCGCAACTCCGTGACCCGCGAGACCTCCGCGTTCTTCGAGCCCGCGCTTGACTATATTGTCTGCAAGATTCCCCGCTGGGACCTCGGCAAGTTCCACGGCGTGCGCCGCGAAATCGGCTCCTCGATGAAGTCGGTCGGCGAGGTTATGGCTATCGGCCGCACTTTCGAGGAGGTAATCCAGAAGGGTCTCCGCATGATAGGGCAGGGGATGCACGGCTTCGTGGGCAACCGCGACATCAAGTTCGACGACCTTGACCGCGCCCTGGCCGAGCCTACCGACAAGCGCGTTTTCGCCATCGCGAAGGCTATGCAGGGGGGCTACACTGTGGACCGCATCCACGAGCTCACGAAAATTGACCGCTGGTTCCTCGAAAAGCTCCACCATATTATCGTTACCGAGGGCGAGCTGAAGGAGATTGGCGAGGTGGCCGACATTCCCGCCGGGCTTCTCCGCAAGGCCAAGGAGCAGGGCTTCAGCGATTTCCAGATCGCGAGGGCCGTGCGCAAGGAGGCTTTCGACATCTCCGGGGCCGACAACGCCCGGGTTCGCCTCCTCCGCAAGGAGCTGGGCATAACCCCGGTGGTCAAGCAGATCGACACCCTGGCCGCCGAGTATCCGGCTATGACCAACTATCTGTATCTCACCTACAACGGTTCCGAGAATGATGTACACTATCTCGGCGACCACCGCTCGGTGGTGGTGCTCGGCTCGGGTGCCTACCGTATCGGCTCGTCGGTTGAGTTCGACTGGTGCTCGGTCAACGCCCTTATGACAGTCAAGGAGCAGGGTTACCGCTCGGTGATGATCAACTACAACCCCGAGACGGTTTCGACCGACTATGATATGTGTGACCGCCTCTACTTCGACGAACTCACCTACGAGCGCGTGATGGATATTCTGGAGCTGGAGATGCCCCATGGCGTGATTCTCTCCGTGGGCGGTCAGATACCCAACAACCTCGCTACCCGCCTCGACGAGGCCGGGGTTAATATCCTCGGCACATCGGCCAAGTCGATTGACAACGCCGAGGACCGCCACAAGTTCTCGGCCATGCTCGACCGCCTCGGCATCGACCAGCCCCGCTGGCGCGAGCTGACCAGCTTTGCCGACATCGACGAGTTCATCCAGGAGGTGGGCTTCCCGGTGCTCGTGCGCCCCAGCTATGTGCTCTCCGGTGCGGCGATGAACGTCTGCTCCAACGAGGAGGAGCTTCACCGCTTCCTCAAACTCGCCGCCAACGTCAGCAAGCAGCACCCCGTGGTGGTTACCGAGTTCATCCAGAACGCTAAGGAGATCGAGATGGACGCCGTGGCTCAGAACGGCGAAATCAAGGCTTACGCCATCTCCGAGCATATCGAATACGCTGGCGTTCACTCCGGCGACGCCACGATCCAGTTCCCCCCGCAGAAACTCTATGTGGAGACCATGCGCCGCATCAAAAAGGTGTCGGCCGCTATCGCCAAGGCGCTCGACATATCCGGCCCGTTCAACATCCAGTTCCTTGCCAAGAACAACGATATCAAGGTTATCGAGTGCAACCTCCGCGCCTCGCGCAGCTTCCCGTTCGTGTCGAAGGTGCTGAAGCTCAATTTCATCGACCTGGCTACCAAGGTTATGCTCGGCCTCGACGTGCAGAAGCCCAACAAGAACCTCTTCGATCTCGACTACGTCGGCATCAAGGCTTCGCAGTTCAGCTTCTCACGCCTCCAGGGCGCCGACCCGGTGCTCGGTGTCGATATGGCCTCAACCGGCGAGGTCGGATGTATCGGCGACGATACTTCCGAGGCCCTCCTCAAGTCAATGCTCTCCGTAGGGTGCCGCATACCCCGCAAGGCCGTGCTCCTCTCGACCGGCACGCCGCGTCAGAAGGCCGATATGCTTGACGCCGCCCACCGCCTCCACAATAGCGGCTATGTGATTTATGCCACCGAGGGTACTTTCAAGTTCCTCGCTGAAAACGGCATCCCGGCGATCCGCGCCTACTGGCCCTCGCAGCCCGAGGGTACGCCCCAGGTGCTCGACCTCCTGCATGAGCGCAAAGTCGATTTCGTGGTCAACCTGCCGAAGAACTTCTCGTCGACCGAGCTTTCGAACGGCTACAAGGTGCGCCGCGCCGCCATCGACCTCAACGTGTCGCTGCTGACCAACGCCCGCCTGGCGTCGGCCTTCATCGAGGCGTTCACCACGCTCCCCGTGTCCGACATCCAGATCAAGTCTTGGGACGAGTATAAGTAATCCCGGCTGTTACAGCATAGAAATCCCTTATTCGGAATCATTTCGGATAAGGGATTTTTGTTGATAACTTTGCCAATCGGGCGGGAGCGCGATAAGAGGGGGATTTTTAAGGCATTACCCCGGGCGCTGTTTGTTGCCGGATGTTGGTCGGATGGCTGTCAACTGGCTGGAATGTTGATAATTACAGGGGTTATTTAACGACTTTGTGGAAGCCGTTTTATAATGGGCTGAAAAACAGTGGCATTTGACCATGTTTGAATTTTCCAAATTTTTCGGCCTTTGTTTTTCAACAATTTTTTGCGGAAATTTGCATTACCAAATCGAGCGCCCCGCCGGGTTTGTCATGGCGGATTCCTCATTTTCGAGGGTCCCCGGTATGGCGGTAGCGACGCTCGGATTCAGTTCTTGACAATCTAACGCATTTCTAACGCCCCTACACGTTTATTAATGGATAACTCGCACCTCCGGCTTTGGGAAGAGTGCAGCGGCATCATCCGCAATAATATCTCTCCCGAGCAGTACAAATACTGGTTTGAACCGGTTTCGTCGCTGGATTTCTCCAACGGCGAGCTGCACATCTCGGTGCCCTCGGCCTTCTTCAAGGAGCACATCGAGGACACGTTCCTGCCCATCATGAAGCTGGCCCTGCGCCGCGTCTACGGGCCGGAGGTGAAGCTGTTCTATCATTACGAGCAGGTAAAGGATCTCCCCGACACTCAGATTAAGGAGTCGGGCCTCGCTGCATCCCCGGCGGTAGGGCGCAGGGGTGCCGACCTTTTCCGCGCGCCGGTCGACCCGGCGTTTGACTCCCAGCTCAATCCGCGCTACACGTTCGAGAACTATTGCGGCTCGTCGTCCAACAAGATCGCCCGCGCCATCGGCGAGGCCATCGCCAACGACCCGAAGGTGAAGACGTTCAACCCGCTGTTCGTGTTCGGCCCTCCGGGAGTCGGCAAGACCCACCTCATTCAGGCCATAGGCATCAAAATCCGCGAGAACAATCCCCGCGCGAGGGTGCTTTACGTTTCAGCGCGTCTGTTTGAGAGCCAGTTCACCGTTGCTTCCCGCAACGGCAAGATCAACGAGTTCATCAATTTCTACCAGAGTATCGACGCTCTCATAATCGACGATATTCAGGACCTTATAGGTAAGGAGAAGACCCAGGAAACATTCTTCCATATCTTCAACCATCTGCACCTCAACCAGAAGCAGATAATCCTGTCGAGCGACTGCTGCCCGACCGACCTAAAGGGTATGACCGCCCGCCTCCTCTCCCGATTCAAGTGGGGCATGACGGTCGAGCTTGAGCGCCCCGACCTGCTGCTGCGCCGCGAGGTGCTCCAGCTCAAGGCCGACCAGGACGGCCTCGCCCTCCCCGGCGAGGTTATGGAGTTTATCGCCGAGAATGTCACCGACAGCGTGCGCGAGCTTGAGGGGGTGGTGGTGTCGCTCCTGGCCCATGCCACCGTGCTCAACCGCGAGGTGACGGTCGACCTTGCCCGCCATGTGCTCTCCAATGTGGTGAAGATGCGCAAGTCAACCGCTATCAATTTCGAGATGGTGACCCAGGGTGTCGCGTCGCACTACGATATAGATCCCGACGCGATTTTCACCAAGTCGCGCAAACGCGAGATTTCCGACGCCCGCCAGATGGTGATGTATCTCGCCAAAAAGCACGCCAAGATGCCCTTGACGGCGATAGGAACCCGTCTGTCGCGTACCCACGCCACCGTGCTATATGCCTGCAAGAACATAGAGGAGCGCCTCCCCTTCGAGAAGCAGCTCCAGGAGGATGTGGCGGCCATCGAGAAGTCGTTCCTCGAATAATAAACGGTTCATACAACACACAAAAGCCTCAGAAGCGCATGGTTTCTGAGGCTTTTGTGTTTATGGTGCGAATGGGCGCGCTGTCGCGGCGTTATTTCGGAGCAAACCCTGAGCGGTTGAGGTAGTCGAGGAATTTGACGGAGAATGCCTCGTTGTTGGCACGGGGATAGCGGACGTCGGTGAACACCTGGGCGAGGGTCTCCTTGGCGTTTTCGGCGACAAACTGCCTGGAGTCCTTTCGGGCCTCTTTTTCGGCGTAGAGCGCGTCGATGCGTTCGCGGGTGTAGGGCTCGTAGGTTTCGCGGTGTACTACGGCCTCGATGGGGAGCCGGCCCACGTCGGTGCCTTCGTCAGCAGGATAGCCCACGGTGAGTGTGATTATGGGCACTACGAGGTCCGGCAGGTTGAGAATCTCGGCGATTTCGGGCGCGTTGTAGGTGGTCGTGCCGAGCCAGCAGACCCCTAATCCGTTAAGTTCGGCCAGGGTGTTGAACTGCTGGGCGAAGGCTATGGTGTCGATAGTCGCGGCCACGAGCGACTGGGCGTTGTCGTAGCAGGGTTCTGCGTCGCGTTCCTCGCACCAGCGGCTGAAGCGGTGCAGGTCGGCGCAGAAGGTCAGCGCCACCCGGCACCCCTCGACCTGGGGCTGGTTGAAGTGGGCCGGGGCGAGTCGCTTCAGCCCTTCGGGGTCGCGGGTTACCACCACGCTGTAAAGCTGCATGTTGCCGGTAGTGGGGGCGTGGGCGGCCTCGCTGAGGAGTCGGTCGATAAGCTGGTCGGATACTTCGCAGTCGGAATAGCGGCGTATAGTTCGCCTTTTTGAGAAATATTCGTTGATGTCGGTTGTCATAAAGTTGTCGTTTTTGGAAAACTCGCGGGCGGGGTGACGCGTGGTTTCGGCGCCGCGTCGCGAATATAGCGCTTATAAACCGTAGTGGCAAAAAACTTATCAACAATAAGCCAAAAAAGTTGGCCCCGGCTTTGCCGTCTCGCGAAAAATGGAGAACTTTACAACCGAATAGCGCCCCCCGCCGCACAGGGCGGGCCATAAGGTTTGTAACTCTAATTCTCTTCAAATCATACAGTAACCAACTACTGCCGTGTCAACCAAACCAACCTACACCTACGACGAGGCCTACGAGGCCACGCTCGACTACTTCAAAGGCGACGAGCTCGCCGCCCGAGTATGGGTAACGAAGTACGCCCTCAAAGACTCTTACGGAAACATCTACGAGCGGACACCCGACGACATGCATATGCGCCTGGCTTCGGAAATAGCCCGCATCGAGGCGAAATACCCCAATCCGATGAGCGTTGAGGAGGTGTTTTCCTACTTCCGAGATTTCAACTATATTGTGCCCCAGGGTAGCCCTATGACGGGTATCGGCAACAATTTCCAGGTAAGTTCGCTGAGCAACTGCTTCGTGATCGGCCTTGACGGGCGCCCCGACTCCTACGGGGGCATCATCCGCATCGACGAGGAGCAGGTGCAGCTTATGAAACGCCGCGGAGGGGTGGGGCATGACCTCAGCCACATCCGTCCCAAAGGCTCGCCGGTTAAGAATTCCGCCCTGACCTCCACCGGGCTCGTGCCCTTTATGGAGCGCTTCTCCAACTCCACCCGCGAGGTGGCTCAGGACGGGCGCCGCGGGGCGCTGATGCTCACCGTTTCGGTGAAGCACCCCGACAGCGAGGCGTTTGTCGATGCCAAGATGACCGAGGGGAAGGTTACCGGCGCCAACGTGTCGGTCCGCATCGATGACGACTTCATGCGCGCCGCTACCGAGGGCACGAAGTACCGCCAGCAGTTCCCCGTCGATTCCGACAACCCCGAGGTGGTCAAGGAAGTCGACGCGGCCCAGTTCTGGGGCAAAATAATCCACAACGCGTGGAAGTCAGCCGAGCCGGGTGTGCTTTTCTGGGATACTATTACCCGCGAATCGGTGCCCGACTGCTATGCCGACCTCGGTTTCCGCACTATATCGACCAACCCCTGCGGCGAGATACCCCTCTGCCCGTATGACTCCTGCCGTCTGCTGGCCATCAACCTTTACGCCTATGTGAAGAACCCGTTCACGCCCCAGGCCGAGTTCGATTTCGAACTCTTCCGCAAGCATGTGGCCAAGGCGCAGCGCGTTATGGACGACATCATCGACCTCGAAGCCGAAAAAATCGACCGCATAATAGAGAAAATCGACGAAGATCCCGAGAGCATGGAGGTGAAAGGCCCCGAACGCCACCTTTGGGAAAAGATTCGCCGCAAAACCCTCATGGGTCGCCGCACCGGTGTCGGTACTACCGCCGAGGGTGATATGCTCGCCGCCCTGGGCCTCAAATACGGCACAGAGGAGGCCACGGCTTTCTCCGAGAAGGTACACCGCGAGCTTGCCCTTGCCGCCTACAATTCGTCGGTGGTTATGGCCGAGGAGCGCGGCGCGTTCGAGGTTTTCGACGCCGAGAGGGAGAAGAACAACCCCTTCATCAACCGTCTGGCCGAGGCCGACCCCGCTCTCGGCGAGCGTATGGCCCGCTCGGGTCGCCGAAATATCGCCTGTCTGACCATCGCTCCGACCGGCACCACCAGCCTTATGACCCGCACTACCTCCGGCATCGAACCGGTGTTTATGCCGGTCTACAAGCGCCGCCGCAAGGTGAACCCCTCGGATCCTGAGTCGCGCGTCGACTTCGTTGACGAAAGTGGCGACGCTTTCGAGGAATACGTTGTTTACCATCCGAAATTCGTTGAGTGGATGCGTGTCAACGGCATCGAGGTGAAGGACGACTACTCGCAGGAGGAGCTCGACGCCCTCGTGGCCCGCTCACCCTACGCCGGCGCCACGTCCAACGATGTCGACTGGATGGAGAAGGTGCGTATGCAGGGCCGTGTGCAGAAGTGGGTCGACCACTCGATTTCGGTCACCATCAATCTCCCCAACGATGTTTCCGAGGAGTTGGTTAACCGCCTCTACGTTGAAGCTTGGCGTTCGGGCTGCAAAGGTTGCACCGTTTACCGCGACGGCTCCCGATCCGGCGTGCTGATCGCCATGGAGAAGAAGAAGCCCGAGGCAAAGGCCGCGGCTGGCATCCCGCAGCATATGACCAAGCGCCCAATCGAGCTTGAGGCCGACGTGGTTCGTTTCCAGAACAATAAGGAGAAGTGGATCGCCTTCATCGGGCTTGTTGATGGCCGTCCCTACGAGATATTCACTGGTCTGGCCGACGACGAGGATGGTATCTTCTGCCCCAAGTCGGTAAGCCACGGCAAGATTATCAAGGCTGTAGCTCCCGACGGGACCAAGCGTTACGACTTCCAGTTCGTGAACAAGCGCGGCTACAAGACCACTATCGAGGGGCTCTCTGACAAGTTCAACCCCGAATACTGGAACTACGCCAAACTGATTTCCGGCGTGCTCCGCTACGGAATGCCTATCGACCAGGTTCTCAAACTCGTTGGCGGTCTCGAACTGAACTCGCAGAGCATCAACACCTGGAAGATGGGTGTTGAACGCGCTCTGAAGAAGTATCTCCCCAACGGCACCTCAGCCGCCGGGCAGAAGTGCCCCAACTGCGGCCAGGAGACCCTCGTGTACCAGGAAGGTTGCCTGATATGCACCTCCTGCGGCACCTCGAAGTGCGGCTGATACGGCGCGAGGCAAAAATAAAAACCGGCCGGACGGTCGAGGCTCGAAGCCCGACTTGTCCGGCCGGTTTTTCTATTAAGAGCTTGTATTTTAACAAGCTTATTGAATGTTTCAGCGTTTCCCCGAGCGGTATATTTGCCAGGAGTTCACGATGTTGTGCCAGGCGACGTAGGCTGCCGGGGCGGCTGACGCGAGGGGGTTGAGGTAGGTGAGGGCCAACCATATGGCGAGCACCGTGTTTTTCTGCCCGAGGCTTTGCGCTCCTGAGACGCGGTCGGCGTAGCGGGCTCCTATTTTCCGGCCTAAGCCGAACTGGAGCACGCAGGCAATGAGCGCCGCCAGCGCGAGAAGCAGAATCTGGGGTATCGCCGACGCGGGTTCCCGCATGAGGAAGCTCACAGAGTTGCCTACGACTATCAGCAACGCCACCGCCCATATGTAGAACGACAGCCCCTGGTGCCCGGCGACCGCCTCCTTCGCCTTCGGAGCGAAGCGCCCCATCAGCGCCGCTATGGCCAGCGGGCCGAGGATCAGCGGCAGCACGCTCCGGGCGATGGCGAGCAGCGAGTCGGCAAAACCGATGGCCGTGCCCTCCCCTCCGATCCACGTCAGCAGCAGGGGGGCGAGGAGCGCCACGCTGATGTGCGAGAAAAACGAGTATACCGCGACCCGTCCGACGGAGCCACCGAGCATGCCGGTAATCACCGGGGCGGCGGTGGCGGTAGGGCAGAACACGCAGATGAACGCGCCCTGGGCGAGCACCTCGTCGAACGGGCGGATGAGCAGGTAGACCCCCACCGCGCCTCCGATCTGGGCGGCGAGCAGCAGCCATATGTAGCGCCCGACATGGAAGTCGCTCGTTTTCAGTCGGCAATATGTGATAAGCAGCATCGTGAAAATCAGGTAGCGCGACAGAAAGGCCACATGGCCTATGGAGTCATGGAAAAGCACGCCGAGCAGCATGGCTATCGGCAGCATCCAGGGCTTTATCTTCTGTCGGAAAGTAGCGAGTCTCATTGTTTCGAGCGAGTCCTTTGCCAAGGATTTTTTTGCGAGTGAAAACTGATTGCAGCACGAGGGGGTGTCTCTCAAAGATTGACACCCCCTCGGCGGCCCAGCGGTCGCTGGTATGAGGTTATTCGTTGTCGATACCTTCGGAGGCCATCAGGTCAGCCTCCTTGTCGGAGCGGATGTTGGGGAGCTCCAGCCCGTAGTGCTTACGGGCGTCGAGTATTTTGAGCCAGATGCCGAACACCAGGGCGAGGGCGCCAAGGGAGGCGAACAGGAGCATCGGCACGGTGTAGTTGTATTTCATCGGATCGTCGATGCCGGGGTTGGATGCCTGGAGCACGATGCCGATGAGGATGGGGAAGGCCATCAGGCCCACGTTCTGCACCCAGAAAATAAGGGAGTATGCCGAGCCGAGGAAGCGCTTGTCCATAACCTTGGGCACCGAGGGCCAGAGCGCGGCGGGCACCAGCGAGAAGCTCACACCTAACACGATGATAGCCACGAAGGCGAGCCAGGTCGCGGGATAAACGGGGAGCACCAGGGCGAAGGTGAGGTGGCAGCCGATCATCAGTATGGCGCCGAGAATCAGCATCGAGGCACCTTTCCCCTTATAGTCGAGGAACATACCCAGGAAGGGGGTGAGGGCGGCGGCGCCGATAGGGAACCAGCGGAAGATGTCGGCTGCCTGGGTGGCGTCCATCCCGAGGGTGCACTGGAGCATATTGGTCGCGTAGCGCTGGAAGGGGAAGATTGCCGAATAGTAGAGCACGCAGAGCAGGGCTATGATCCAGAAGAGCTGGCTGGAGAGGATGCGGCCCACGTCGGAGAATTTGAACTCCTCCTCGGCGGTTTCGTCGCCGGTAGCGCTCAGGCGCTCGGCGGCCATCTCGCGGTCGAGGCGCGTATCCATGAAGTTGAACACGATATAGCAGATAAGGCCGATCAGCAGCAGGGCGGTGCAGAAGCCCACGGGGATAACTACCGTCGGGTCGTTCTTGCCCATCCATTCAGCCAGGCGGGGCGATATGGAGAAGATGGCGAACACGCCCACGCGGGCTATGGCCATCTCAAGCCCCATCGCGAGGGCCATCTCCTTCCCCTCAAACCATTTGGCAAGGGTCTTGCTGACGGTTATACCGGCCATCTCGCAGCCGCAGCCGAAAATCATGAAGCCGAAGGCGGCGAGCTTGGCGCTGCCGGGCATCTCGACCCACCAGGAGCCGAGCCACTGCTCGAAGCCGGTGCCCTGGAAGGCGTCGGAAATCGCGTAAAGCTTAATGCAGGCGCCGATGAGCATCACCGAGGCCGAGAGAGTGCCGGTGAAGCGTATCCCCATCTTGTCGAGGATTATGCCGGCCAGAATCAGGAAGCCGAATACGTTGAGTATGTACTCCGCTCCGGCGTAGTAGCCGAATGCTTCGGGAGTCCAGCCGCGCTGTTGCTCGATCAGCGACTGGAGGGGCGACATTACGTCGACGAACATATAGGCGAAGAACATCATGGAGGCCACCAGGATGAGCGCCGTCCAGCGCGCCCAGGCCTTGTCGTTGAGCAATTGCTTCGTCTTAGCGGTAACTGTTTGGGTCACAACTATTGGTTTAAAAGGGTTAATGACATGGAGGCGCTCCGCGCCTCCGGCGATAAAATTGCCACAAATTTACGATAATTTGGGGCGTTATGAAAACTTTTGGCTAATTTTGTGGCTTGATTTCAACAACGACACCTGAATATGTATAACGGAACGGCGTATTCCCGCCCCTTCACCTTCGACCGGGTGGTGCGGCTCCTGATTGGCTGCGCCATAGTGGTTTTCCTCGTGTGGCTCGTGAATCTGCTCAAGGATGTTCTACTCCCTTTCTGCGTGGCATGCCTTATAGCGTATATTTTCGAGCCGTTCGTGCAGTATAACCGCCGCCTGCTCAAACTAAGCGGGCGCATAACGGCCATATTCGTGACCCTTTTCGAGGTACTGCTCTTCATAGGGATTCTCGCTTACTTCACCGTGCCGATGATTATTGACGAGTTCCGGCAGATGGCCTCGATGCTCGACCGCTACGCGACCGCCGAGGTGTCGATTCAGTTCCTTCCCGCCGAGCTCCACGATTTTCTGCGCCAGAACATTGATTTCCGCGACCTGGGCCAACGGCTTATGCGCCAGGACCTCAATTCGCTGGTGCAGAGGCTTATGTCGGTGGTCAACGGGGGGCTCCACGTTGTGCTCGCCGTGGCCGGGTGGCTGATGGTGCTTCTGTATGTCGTGTTCATAATGCTTGACTACGAACGGCTTATGGCGGGGTTCCGCCTGTTGGTGCCCCCTCGTATGCGCCCGCTGGCCTACAAGTTAGGCAACGACATCAAGGATTCTATGAACCATTATTTCCGCGGACAGGCCCTGATGGCCGTATGCGTGGCGTTTATCTATTGCACGGGTTTCTACATCTGCGGTCTGCCGCTGGCCATAGTGCTCGGCCTCGGGGCCGGCGTGCTGTTCATGATACCTTATTTCCAGTTCCTCACCATAATCCCGGTCACATTGCTATGCCTTGTAGGGGCGGCCGACGGGTCGGTTGATTTCTGGCGCCAGTGGTGGAGCTGCATGGCTGTGTTCGCCGTTGTGCAGATTGTCGCCGACCTAATACTCATGCCCCGCATAATGGGTAAGGCCATGGGGCTCAACCCGGCGATAATACTGCTTTCGCTGTCGGTTTGGGGCACCCTTTTCGGCATGATCGGCATGATTATAGCGCTTCCGCTCACCACCCTGCTGTTAAGCTACTACGACGAGTATATCATCAAACGCGCCTCTTCCCTCATTCCCCCGGACCCTCATAGCCCCACTCCCTGAACGGATTCCCCGGCAACCTCCCCGCGACGCTGTC
This sequence comes from Alistipes timonensis, assembly GCA_023663385.1. Taxonomy (GTDB): domain Bacteria; phylum Bacteroidota; class Bacteroidia; order Bacteroidales; family Muribaculaceae; genus UBA7173. Next base: position 327,746 of record JAMPHO010000001.1, read on the forward strand.
AGTGGCGTAAAGCGAGAAATCGTCGCCTATTTGAAGCCATTTCCCGTAGCCGGCTTCCGCCAGCGCACCGCCTATTGTGGAATCTTTTTCGCAATCCATCCAGCCTATTACCGCTCCGCGACCCGATGCGAGTTCAATATCCGCTATAACCTCATCTATTGGCGGTATATACCGCATTGTCGAGTTTGGAGTTGTTTCTTCAAGGATGAATGTATAAGAGCAGCAGTCCTTTCCGACCACTGCTGTCGTAATGCCGCGGTCGCGCAGGTTGTCAAACACGAACTTCACGCTGTCAATATCAAGGTGGTAGTCGAACGGATGATAGTTGCGGGTGCCGTTTATCGCGGGGGTATATCGTGTGCGTAATGGCTCGTCCCAACTACATTCCAATCGTCTGATGACGAACGCGAAGTAGCATAGCAGGCTCGCGGAGGAGAATATCAGCATGTACCTGACGAAGCGCCCGCATCGGTCCATCGCGCTTTTGTTTACTCCGAATGCGAACGCCATAGCGAGCACCCATCCGATACGTTCGGAAACCGCGTCGGATCCGAAACCCTGCAAGAGCATAAACGCTACGAGTGCCAGCACGCCCCAAATGGTTTTCCTGTCGGTGGCTTCCCCTTTGAGGTTGGCGTACAGGGGTGTGAAGAATATGGCGACGAACGCCAGCGGTGTAAGCAGCCCGTTGTGCGACCAGAAGAAGGTCCAGTCACCGTGGTTGTATATTACGGTTTTGACCGAATAATATGTGAGCAGCAGCGCGCCTGTCCATAAAATCCATCCGTGTCGGCGGCATTTTGTAAAGCACACGCTAAGTAGAATGGCGACCAGCGATGGAAGCATGAATTTGTATTGTGCGACCGCCAATTCGTAGGAAAACCGTATAATCTCAGGTATGTCAGCGAGTCTGTGCCCCCCGACCGTGTTCCCGAGGGAGAATGATGAGATATATGCCCGCGGTGATCCGGATATAACGCATATTCCTATCATGAATATCGCTGCCGCGCAGGTGGTGAGCGTCCCGACGTCGGCAAGTCGTTGACGTTTAGGGTAACTGGCTTCCGGCGCGGCCATCACGAACACGGTCATTACCGCGAGCGCCGCAACCATCGGTAGCCGGAACAGAATCATCGGTCCGACAGCCGCTCCCATCAATGCCGCTTTAGCTCGTGAAGGCGAGTCGATGTAAAGCAGCAACACTAACAATCCGAGGGCGGTCGACGGGTAAGCGCCTGAGTCCCAATTGTAGATAGGCAGATAGGTGAGTACCAAGCCAATGGCTATAATCATATACACGACTGAGGCCCGCAAAGCCGACACTTTCCTGATTCTCATATACGCGTAACCGACCGCGGCTGACGATACGAAGCAAACGGTCATGAGGTATCTTAGGGCGATGAATGTTTGGCCGAAAGCCTCCATCCACTTGTTGCCCGCGAAAAAGGTGAGCAGCGCCGGATACGCGCGGCTATATTCCAAGCAGCAGTAGGCCTGGTAAGGCTCGTCGCGGAAGCGGAACACTTCGAAAGGTACTAACAGGAAGGGGAGGGCAGTGCCCATAACCAGGCACGCTACAGTCAGAGCCACCCGGGTTCTCGGGTCGCTCAGTAATCGGTGTCCTGTTTCGGCCAATCGTTTCATTCCGTTTAATTCAATGAGTTACTTCGTATAGCCCCAGGCTTCGTAGGGGTCGGTAGGCAAGGTCGGCAATATACTGTCCTTGACGTAGATTACTACCCGTGGGAAATCAGTGGCCCTGTAGCGTAGAAAGCTGTTGGCAGTCATAAGCGAATCTACGTTAGGGTCTTCCCATACAGCGAGATTGATCACTGCGTCTGCTGGTTCCCGGCTTTCGGCTCTGTAGAAATCGTTCCTGACATCTTCATCAGTCAGGTAAAACTTCATGCCCGAGTTTTCGCCGTGTTCGTCGATACTGAAATTATAGCAATGACTTACCATGCCTATGGCTACGGTCCTGAGCCCGAGATTCTCCAAGTTGTCTTTAATGAATTTCACGCTGTCGAGCGGGGCGTAGACTATGCCCGGCTCGTTGTATGGTCTTATGCCGTCGAACACTGTCGCGTAGCGGGGATGTACAGCTGGAAGCCACGCCTTGTTGAGAGCGTTTAGCTTTTGGGCATAGAACCCGGTTACGATCAGGGCTGTGAATAGCGTGATATAAAATGTGAGCCGACGTTCGCGCAGGAAATAGTCGCTGCTCGCTCCAAATGCGAACGCGAATGTCAGAGTCCATCCGATACGTTCTACGATTCGGTCGGAGCCGGATGCCTGGGTCAGGGCGAATGCAGCAATAGCCGCGAGATACAGCAGCCCGGATTTCAGCGGCTTTCCCGAGCGCAGGTTTCCTAACGGACCGGCAACCAAGACGAAAAACGCCGACGGCACGATGATGCCGAAATTGCACCAGAACAGCTGGTCGCGGGCGTTAGGCATATTCATAAAGGCACATCTCACCGTGTAAGCGATAATCGCTATCGCGGCTATGTGGAGCCAGAGGCTGTTTCCCTTCTGCCTCGCGTAATAGTAGCTGAGCGCTATAGCCGCGCACCCCGGTAGGAAAGTTGCCGAAATGTAATACGCGAATTTCACGCACATCTCCCATATATACATCAAATAGCCTATGGAATGTCCTCCGACGGTGTTTTCCCGCGTTATGGCTCCGAAGTAGCCCATTGGAGAGCAGACCATCAGAGTGGTCAGGGCTATGAACATAAGCAGAAATCCTCCCGCTGCCGAAGCGAGGTCGGTAGCGGCTATCCTAAGATTGCCTTTGCCGATGCCTCGGCGATATAGTATAAAGGCCGCCACTACTGGAACTCCCGTTATAAGTGGCAATCTCGCGAGAGCCATAGCCGCGAGCCCCGCGCCAGTAGCCGCGGCGCGCTTCCACGACGGCTTTTCGAGATATAACAATGTGGAGCAGAGTGTGATAGCCACAAACGGGTAGCTACCCGCATCCCATCCATAAACCGTTATGTTGTTGAGAATTATACCTATCGCGCCCGCGAAAAAGATGGCTGAGCACTTCACGATAGAGAATCCTCGGTGGCGCAGGTAGCCGCACCCGATAGCGATTGACGACACATAGCATAGCGTCATCAGCACACGCAGGCTTATGTACCGTTCTCCGAAAACCATCATCCACAGATGCCCGATCCAGAACGACAGCATCCCGAGGTATGCCCTGTCGTAAAATTTGCAGCAATGCGCCTGGTACGGCTCATCGCCGAAGCGGAAATCCTCAAACGGCACCAGCGCCATCGGTAACGCCACCCCCGCCACTATGAGCGCGAGCGCGATTGCGATTCTTGCCGGACGTTTCCCGGCGATACCGCGGTATAGTTCATATACGTCGATGCGCATAGGTGATTTAATTCGGCTGATTGGGCGAGTGGGCGCGGTCAGTTGGCGGTGGCGTAGGAGCGCCAGCGTTCGAGGAGGGCCTCCATGTCGGCGGGGATGGGGGCGGTGAAGAACATTTCCTGGCGGGTGCGGGGATGCACGAAGCCGAGGGTGCGGGCGTGGAGCGCCTGGCGGGGGCACACGGCGAAGCAGTTGGTGATGAACTGGCGGTACTTGGCCGAGGTGTTGCCCCGCAGGGGTATGTCGCCTCCGTAGCGTGCGTCGTTGAAGAGCGGGTGGCCGAGGTGGCGCATATGCACGCGTATCTGGTGGGTGCGGCCGGTTTCCAGCACGCATTTCACGGCGGCGACGTGGCCCAGTGGTTCCGTCACCTCGTAGTGGGTCACGGCCCGCTTACCTTCCTCCCCGTCGAGGGGGTAGACGGTCATTTTCAGGCGGTCGCGCACGTCGCGGCCTATGTTGGTACTCACTGTTCCGGCGGGCGGATTGGGAATCCCCCATACGAGGGCTATGTATTCGCGCTTGGTTGTCTTGTTGAAGAACTGACGTCCGAGGTCGGTCTTGGCGTCAGGGGTCTTTGCAACGACCAGCAGCCCGGAAGTGTCTTTGTCAATGCGGTGTACCAGCCCGAGCCTCGGGTCGTTTACATCGTAGTTCGGGGTGTCTCGGAAGTGCCAGGCGAGAGCGTTCACGAGCGTGCCGGAGTAGTTGCCGTGGCCAGGGTGCACTACCAGTCCGGCCGGTTTGTTGACAACCAGCACGTCGTCGTCCTCATACACGATGTCGAGCGGAATATCCTCGGCCACGATTTCCATCTCGTAACGGGGGCGGTCCATAACGATGCTCACAACGTCGTCGGGCTTGACGCGGTAATTCGATTTCACCGCCTTGCCGTTCACGAGGATGCACCCCGCCTCGGCGGCCTGCTGGATGCGGTTGCGCGACGAGGCCTTGGGCATATGGGCCACAAGGAATTTGTCGACCCTCAGGAGCTGCTGCCCCTTGTCGGCCACGAAGCGGAAATGCTCGAAAAGCTCCTGTCCGTCGGCCGAAGCCCCGGCGAGGCCGTCGGCCGCGTCGGTCGCTTCGAGGTCGTCGAAGTCTTGGTATTCGCGGTCCATAGGCTTATTCTATATTGAGCTGGTCAATAACCTGGTCGATGGCGCCCGGGTCGAAGATGGAGTCCTCCTCCTCTATGGTCTTCATGCCGGTGCCCACTTCGAGGGTAACCACGGAGCTGACGGGTATGCGGGCCCCGGGTTGTAGCTCAACGCCGTTGAACTTGGCCCCGAGCACGAGCCCGGCGTATTCCGAGAGCACGGGCACTTCGCGCACCTGGGCTATGCCGAGCCCTTCGAACATCGAGCGGGCCTGTCGGATTGACACGTTGTAGAAGTCGGGCACGGTGACGAGTTTCGGGGAGTAGGCCACGATTGTGACGTAGACGCTGCCGCCGGTCTTGATGCGCGCGCCGGGCACGGGCACTTGCTCAACTACGGTGCCGGGGCGGCTGTAGGAGTCGAACACCGAGTCGGAAACAACCCCTTTGAGCCCCATATGGTCGATGTTGGCCAGGGCCATCTGGGCGGGCTGCCCCTTCACGTCGGGCACGGGGCGCTCCTGGCCGTGGAAGGTCCAGTAGTCGAGAAACCACATCAGCATCCACAGGGCGAGGCAGGTGGCCAGGATGATGTACAGGAAGTTCATGAGCACCGGGTGGCGCTTGCGGAAGCTCCCCGGGGCCTCGGGCTCGGCGGGCCGGCCCCCGCGCCCGAGGCTTCGGTGCGGAGCGTCAACGAAGTCGTAATCATCGGTCGCCGGCTCATCTTCGTAGCGGTATCTACGGCCCCGCGGGGTCTGGAATTCATCGTCGTCCCAGTCCTCGTCGCGGAGGCCGTCGGGGCGTCGGCGGGTATATCTCGGATCGTTATCTTGGTTCATATAGAGTGGTGGTCGGAAGTGTTCTTGTGTCGTTGCGGTGGCGCGAAGTTACGAAATACGGCGCTTTTTAGCAAAAATTCGCGTCGGGTGATGGGCGCGTTCGGCGGAATTTTTGTAACTTTGTGGCTTGAAATGCCCCGCCCTCAACGCTCTTGGGGCGAAGCCGTTAGTTATTAACGGGTTATCGGCCCGCATAGGCCGCGCCCATCAATATATATTTAGGTTATCCGCTTATGCTTAAGAAAATAGCCGGAATGCTCCTTTGCGCCGTGGCCTCGCTCGCCCTCCTTTCGGGGTGCGGCGAATACCAGAAAGCGCTCAAGAGTCCCGACCCCAACTATAGGTTCGACTACGCCAAAAGGGCGTTCGAGAACAAGCGCTACGTTCAGTCGTACACTCTGCTGAAGGACATCGTGACCCAGCTAAAGGGTTCCGACAAAGCCGAGGAGGCGCTCTACCTACTCGGGCTGAGCTATTACGAAAACAAGGAGTACCCCGACGCGGCCGCCTATTTCAAGGCATATTACCAGCGTTATCCCAAAGGCAAGTTCTCGGAGCTCTGCCGCTATTATGCCGGATACGCCTACTATCTCGACTCTCCCGAGGCGCAGCTCGACCAGTCGGAAACCATCAAGGCCATCGAGGAGCTGCAAGGATTTCTCGACTTCTTCCCCCGCTCCGACAAAGTTAACTCGGCGCAGAACGCCATTTTCGAGATGCAGGACAAGCTCACGCTCAAAGAGTTGCAGAACGCCCAGCTATATTACAACCTGGGCACTTATATGGGCAACAACTACGAGAGCGCCATCATCACCGCCCGCAACGCCATCAAGGAGTACCCCTACTCGAAATACAAGGAGGAGCTGGAAATGCTCGTGCTGAAAGCCCGCTACCAGGAGGCCAACCTCTCGGTGGAGGAGAAGAAGGCCGACCGCTTCCGCGACGTGCTTGACGAGTATTATTCCTTCATCAACAATTACCCCGACTCGCCCCGCCGCCAGGAGGCCGAGAACATCTGCAAAATCGCCCGCAAACACGTCAAGGAGTAACCCTGGCGGGCCCTTACCAAAGAAACAAAAAGCAACACATACCGAATATGGACTACAAGAAGACAAACGCTCCGCTCAACACCGTCACCCGCGACATGATGGAGCTCTCCAAGGACACCGGCAACGTATATGAGACTGTGTGCATTATCGCAAAGCGCGCCAACCAGATCGCCGGCGAAATGAAGCACGACCTCGACAAAAAGCTCCAGGAGTTTGCCTCGCTCAACGACAACCTTGAGGAAATCTCCGAGAACCGCGAGCAGATCGAAATCTCGAAGTATTACGAGAAGCTCCCCAAGCCCACCCTGATCGCAACACAGGAGTACACCGAGGGCAAAATCTTCTTCCGCAACCCCGCTAAGGAAAAGCTCGGCCTCGACGACTAAGAAGCTGTTTATCCACTTGGGAAACAGTTTCTCTTGGCTTTTAAGGCGCTTGAGCGCCTGATTTTGAATTGAACTAATAAGCCCCTCGGCGTATTCGCGCCGAGGGGCCTATTTGTTTGTTTTGGGGTTTAGAGCTGGCTCTCGGGGTCGAGGTTGGCCGACTCGATGTCCTTGAAGTAGCGGTAGGTCTGCACCTGGAGCTCGGCGCAAGCGGCGTCGTCGGCCACGATTACGGCGGCGGGGTGGAGCTGGAGCGCGGAGATGGTCCACATCTGGCTTACCGACCCTTCAACGCCGTGGCGCAGGGCGCGGGCCTTGTTGTGGCCGTTGACGAGGAGCAGCACGCTCTTGGCGTCCATCACGGTGCCAACGCCCACGGTGAGGGCAGTTTTGGGCACTTTGTTGACGTCGTTGTCGAAGAAGCGCGAGTTGGCGATGATGGTGTCGGTGGTGAGGGTCTTCACGCGGGTGCGCGAGCTCAGCGAGGAGCAGGGCTCGTTGAAGGCGATGTGGCCGTCGGGGCCAACGCCACCCATGAAGAGGTCAACGCCTCCGTAGGAGGCCATCTTCTCCTCGAAACGGCGGCATTCGGCCTCGGGGTCGGGTGCGTTGCCGTCGAGGATGTTCACGTTTTCGCGGGGGATGTCGATATGGTTGAAGAAGTTGCTCCACATAAAGGTGTGGTAGCTCTGCTCGTGGTCGCGGGGTATGCCGCGGTACTCGTCCATGTTGAAGGTCACAACGTTCTTGAACGATACTTTGCCCTCCTTGTAGAGCTTGATGAGCTCGCGGTACATGCCAAGGGGTGAGCTGCCGGTGGGGCACCCGAGCACGAAGGGTTTCTCAGCGGTGGGCTTGGCCTCGTTGATGCGGTGGGCTACATAGTTGGCCGCCCAGCGCGAAAGGTTCTCGTAGTTTTCCTGAATGATGACTCTCATTGTGGTGGAATCGGATTATGGTTGATTACTGGTGAGCGTGGTTTGCTGCCGCGGCTCAGTATATACTAAGGTGTGGCCGCCGTGATGAAAATGTAGGGTTCCGGCGCGCCTACTGCGCGGCGGTGGAGGTTTTGCACGAAAACGTAAATTTTTTATACAAAATTCGTACTTCCGCATCCCCTTTTTGTCTACCTTTGCAAAGGTAGTAATAAAACCGGGTTTGACAAAACCAACATCAATATTCGTCGACAATAACAATTGTTTTCCGCATATACTTTCCCATGAAAACAAATCTCAGCTCACAAATCAAGCTCGACCGCGTACCCAGCCGCTACTATATGCCCCAGGGTGAAATCGAAGCCGCGGCCCTCACACGCGAAGAGAAAATACATACCCGCATCTTTGAGGATGTCGCTGACGGCAGCGCCTATCTCGCCCGCCATATCGCCGAGGTTATCCGCAAGAATGTCGCCGCCAAGAACCGCTGCGTGATCGCTCTCGGCGCGGGCAGTGCGACCCACTCGGTCTACTCTTCACTTATAGATATGTGCGCGAAGGGTGAAGTCTCCTTCGACAAGGTGATCGTGTTCAACCTTAACGAGTTCTTCCCCCTGGTGCCCGACGGCACCTCGACCCTTGCACGCCTCCGCGAGGTGTTCCTTGACCATATCGACATCCGTCCCGACAATATCCACTCGATCAACCCCGCGGTGACGATGGAGGATATGTTCGAGTACTGCAAGGAGTACGAGCGCAAAATCGAGGATTGCGGCGGACTCGACCTCACCGTGTGCGAAATCGGCCCGCAGGGCGCCTTGGCGTTTAACGAGCCGGGCTCCCTCTCGACGAGCCTCTGCCGCCTGGTGCTCCTCTCGCCCGAACTGCGCCACATTATTAAAAAGGACTACAAGTGCGAGGCTACCCCGAACTCGGCCATCACCCTCGGCCTGGGGAACATCCTCAAGTCGGGCCGCATTATGGCCATGGCCTGGGGCGAGGCCCGCTCCTCCGTCGTGGCCGAGGCTATCGAAGGCCCGGTCAACGACAATTTGCCCGCCTCCTATCTCCAGCTCCACAACAATGCCCGCATTGCCCTCGATCTCTCGGCGGCTGACGACCTCACCCGCATATCGCATCCCTGGATGGTGACCTCCTGCGAGTGGAACGACAAACTCGTGCGCCGCGCGATCGTATGGCTCTGCAAGCAGACCGGCAAGCCCATCCTCAAACTCACCAACAAGGATTACACCGACTGGGGCCTCGGCGAACTCGTGGCCAAGTTCGGCTCGGCGTACGCCGTGAACATCAAGGTGTTCAACCAGCTTCAGCACACCATCACCGGCTGGCCCGGTGGCAAGCCTGACGCCGACGACACATACCGTCCCGAGCGCGCCAAACCTTACCCGAAGCGCGTGGTTATCTTCTCGCCGCACCCCGACGATGATGTGATCTCGATGGGTGGTACCTTCAAGCGTCTCGTCGACCAGCACCACGATGTGCACGTGGCCTACGAAACCTCGGGCAACATCGCCGTGGGCGACGAGGATATGATGCGCTACTTCCTGATGATGGACAAGATTGCCCCGATGTTCGGCTTCGACACCGAAGGCTACAATAAACTCAGCACCGAGGTGCGCGACTTCGTGGGCAGCAAGGCTTCGGCTGGTGACGTCGATACCGCCGACATCCGCGAAATCAAAACGAAAATCCGCGAGGCCGAGGCGACTATCGCGTGTGGATTCATCGGTGTGAAACCCCAGAACATCCACTTCCTCCGCCTCCCGTTCTACGAAACCGGCACCATCAAGAAGGGCGATCTCACCGAGCGCGACGTCGAAATCGTGAAGAATCTTCTCCAGGAGGTGAAGCCTCACCAGATTTTCGTGGCAGGTGACCTGGCCGACCCCCACGGCACCCACCGCGTTTGTACCGACGCCGTGCTCGCCGCCATCGACGAGCTTAAGGGCGAAGCCTGGCTGAAGGATTGCCGTATATGGATGTACCGCGGCGCCTGGGCCGAATGGGAAATCGACCACATCGAAATGGCCGTGCCCATCTCGCCCGAAGAGCTCCGCTTCAAGCGTAACTCCATCCTCAAACATCAGAGCCAGATGGAAAACGCTCCCTTCCTCGGCGACGACGACCGTCTCTTCTGGCAGCGTGCCGAAGAGCGCAACCGCGCAACCGCCGGGCTCTACGAATCGCTCGGCCTCGCTTCCTACGAGGCTATGGAGGCGTTCGTCGAGTACCATCCCCTCTAAAAGAAAGAAAAGCAAATAGCAAATAAGTGAATCATAGGTAAAGGTGCCGGCCGCCCGTGAGGGTGGCCGGCACCGCATTTTTCGGAGGGATGCGTCGGACTTTTGGTGGATTGGCTCCGTCGGACGGGTCGGACAAGTCGGACAGGTCGGACGCCGCGGGGGAGTGGTGTGGGATTCAGGTTGCCAGAAAAGTCCGACTCGTCCGACTTGTCCGACCCGTCCGACGGCGCCAATCTACCCCAAAAGTCCGACGGCGCCAAAGAGCCCGATTAGTCCGAAGCCCCGACCACCCATCATTAACAGCGAATAAAATTGCCGCCCCCAGCGGTCTTGGGGGCGGCATTGATGGGTCTATTATTTAGAGAGAAACTCTGTGAAAGTATCTTGGCTTTTTACTGGCCGAGGTATGTTTTGAGCAGGCGCGACTTCTGCCCTTTGAGGCGGCGGATGGCCTTTTCCTTAATCTGGCGTACGCGCTCGCGGGTAAGGTCGAACTTGGCGCCGATTTCCTCAAGCGTCATTTCCTGGCAACCGATGCCGAAGAACATCTTCAAAATCTCGCGTTCGCGTTCGTGAAGCTGGTGCAGGGCGCGGTCAACCTCCTTCGAGAGCGACTCCTGGGTAAGGGTGGCGTCGGCCATTGGGGAGTCGTCGTTGGTGAGCACGTCGAGCAGCGAGTTGTCCTCGCCCTCTACGAAAGGCGCGTCAACCGAGATATGGCGTCCGCTGACCTTGAGCGTGTCGGCGATTTTCTCAACGGGCACGTCGAGGGTTTCGGCGAGCTCCTCGGGCGAGGGGCGGCGTTCGTTTTCCTGTTCGAACTTCGACAGCGCTTTGGAAATCTTGTTGAGCGAACCCACCTGGTTGAGCGGCAGACGCACGATACGCGACTGCTCGGCAAGCGCCTGGAGAATCGACTGGCGGATCCACCACACGGCGTAGGAAATGAATTTGAAACCGCGGGTCTCGTCAAACTTGCGGGCCGCCTTGATCAGGCCGAGGTTCCCCTCGTTGATCAGGTCGGGCAGACTCAGACCCTGGTTCTGATATTGTTTCGCCACGGAGACCACGAAGCGCAGGTTGGCCCTGGTGAGTTTCTCAAGCGCCACCTCGTCGCCCTCGCGTATGCGCTGGGCGAGCTCCACCTCCTGTTCCACCGTTATAAGGTCCTCGCGGCCAATTTCCTGCAGGTATTTGTCAAGCGAGGCGCTTTCGCGGTTGGTGATAGATTTTGTTATCTTTAGTTGTCTCATCTTCAAAAGCGATAATTATCAAGATGCAAAGTTAACGCTTTTCGGCGAAATATCATTGCCCCCGCCCGGTTAAAAATCCGTAATTCCACATTTATTAACCTTAGCTGACCAAAATGGGCGCTGATTAAGTAGCAAATTGATTATTGCCTCCGAGATTGGTGTAAATACCGATGTGCGATTTTTTGTGTGATTTTTTCCGGGGTGGGGTGAGAAAGCGGCGCGAATGTTTGGCGGTTAGAGGGAAAAACGCTAACTTTGCACCTCGAATTGTGGCCTCTGCGCGCACGACGCGGTTAAGGGCTTCGAGAAAACCCGGAAACGGAGAAAAATAAACAAAACATCATACCGCAATGAAAAGAACTTTCCAACCTTCCAACCGAAAGAGAGTCAACAAACACGGTTTCCGTGAAAGAATGTCGACCAAGGACGGCCGCAAAGTGCTCGCCCGCCGCCGCGCTAAAGGCCGCGCCCGCCTGACCGTTTCCAGCAACATCGGAGGCAAGTAAGCAGCGACAGCCGCTCCATCATCACAACCGACGATAAACCCAGCCCGCCCGGCGATATGCCGTGGCGGGCTGGCGCGTTTCAGGAGGGAGCGTATGCCTTGTCAGGCCATAATTACCTGGGTGGCTGATACCGGGCGGTCGAGGAAAAGTGAGGCCATCGGGGAGAATTTGGCCGGGTCCTCGGTAGTGAGGTAGGTAGTGGTGGCGTCGGTGGTGAGGCGGCGGCACATCTCGGGGTGACGCCGGAGATAGTCGGCGAGGCTGTCGGCCACAATGTCCCCCTGCCTCACGATTGCGACTCCCGGGGGGAGCGCCTGGCGTATTTTATTTATGAGCAGGGGATAGTGGGTGCAGCCGAGAATAAGGGTGTCGATTTTCGGGTCGCGGCGCATAAGGGCGTTAATCTCCTGCCTGACGAAGTAATCGGCACCGGGCTTGTCGGCCTCGCCGTTCTCAACCAACGGCACCCACATAGGGCAGGCGTGGGGGGTGAAGCTGTATGCCGGATAAAGCTTCTCGATTTCGAGGTCGTAGGAGTGCGAGTTGACGGTGCCTGAGGTCCCGACGAGCCCGACGTGGCCGTTGCGGGTGTGCTCGGGCAGGCTCTCGACGGTGGGGCGAATGACTCCCAGCACCCTTTTAGTGGGGTCGATGCCGGGCAGGTCGTTCTGCTGTATGGTGCGCAGGGCTTTCGCCGACGCGGTGTTGCAGGCGAGTATCACGAGCGGGCACCCGCGTGCGAACAGCTCGTTGACGGCTTCGAGGGTGAAGCGGTAAACGATGTCGAACGAGCGCGAGCCATAGGGTGCGCGGGCGTTGTCGCCAAGATAAATATAGTCGTAGTCGGGGAGCCGCCGCTGGAATTCGCGGAGTATGGTCAATCCCCCGTAGCCGGAGTCGAACACGCCTATAGGGCCGCGGGAAAGTGTGGATTCTTGGATGTCGGGGTGCGTCAAAGCTGGTGGCGTTTATCGGATAATCCCCGCCCTCCGCGGCCCGTCGTGGGGCGCGGAGGCGGGGAGTGTGGTAATGTTGTCTGTTGCGAAGCGGGTTATCCGTCGCGGGCGTCACATAACGCCGCGCTCGCGGAGCTTCACCTGCCAGGCCCAGGCGTTGCGCATGGTGTCCTCGATGGGGGTGTCGGCAACCCATCCGAGCACCTTGTTGGCCCGTTCGGGGTTGGCCCATACCTTCTCGATGTCGCCGGCGCGGCGGGGAGCGATCTTGTGGGGCACCTTCACGCCGGTGGCTTTCTCGAAGGCGGCGATAAGGCCGAGCACGCTCACGCCGTTGCCGGTGCCGAGGTTGAAGATTTCAATCTTCTCGGCCGACTTGTCCTGGAGCATGCGCTCTACGGCGATAACGTGGGCCTTTGCGAGGTCCACAACGTCGATGTAGTCGCGGATGCAGGAGCCGTCGGGGGTGTCGTAGTCGTCGCCGAACACGCTCAGTTCCTTGCGGATGCCCATAGCGGTCTGGGTCAGATAGGGCACGAGGTTCTGGGGCACGCCGTTGGGGAGCTCGCCGATTTCCGACGAGGGGTGGGCGCCCACCGGGTTGAAGTAGCGGAGTATGATACTCTTGAAGGGCGCGCCGGCGTTTATCACGTCGGTGATGATCTCCTCGGAAATCTGCTTTGTGTTGCCGTAGGGGGAGGTTGCCTTCTTGATGGGCGACTCCTCGGTCACGGGATTCTGGTCGGGCTCGCCGTAGACGGTGCAGGAGGAAGAGAACACAATACCTTCAACCTCTTTCTCGGCCATCATGTCGAGGAGGTTCATCAGCGTGTTGAGGTTGTTGCGGTAGTAGAGCACGGGCTTGCTCATCGACTCGCCGACGGCTTTCGAGGCGGCGAAGTTGATGATCCCCTTGATGCCGGGATAGTCGGCGAAGAGGCGGCGGAGAGCGTCCATATCGGTGCAGTCAGCCTCCACGAAGTCGGGGCGGATGCCTGTGATTTTCTCAATGCCGTCGACCACGGCGGCGTTGGAATTCGACAGATTGTCGATTATCACCACGGGGTAGCCGGCTTTCTGAAGCTCAACCACGGTGTGTGAGCCGATGTACCCGGTGCCCCCGGTGACGAGGATTCTTGGCTTTGTCATCTTCGATCGTTTAGAAGAGTTTGGAGGGGTATGTGCCGTTGGCGTGGAGTTCGGCGAACTTCTCAACTACGCCGGGACGGTCGGCCGCGTAGGTCACGCCGAACCATTTTGAGTCTGTGTCGAGCACCTTCACGGTGGCCTCGCCGTTCTTGATCAGAGTGTCGACGCAGAGGGGGATGAAGAACTCGGCCTTGGGGGTGTCGATGTCCTTGTCGAGGAAGCGGCGGAACTCGCGGTCGGAGAAGTCGAAGTAGTCGGGGGTGAAGCCCCAGAGGTTCATAGAAACGGGGGTGGCGGGGTCGAGGGTCTGCTCGACGCCGTTCTCGTCGGTGAACACGATGCGTCCGTCGGGGGCGTAGGAGATGGCGGTGCGCTCAACCACGGTGTCGAGCATGCCGTCCTTGGTGCCGCACACGCCGCGGGCCACGGAGCCGTTCTCGGTCATGGTGTTGCCTACGCGGAAGCCCACCATGCAGTAGTCACCCTTGCGGTCGCGGGGGCGCGAGAGCTCCTTGGCGATTACCTCGAAGGCGTCGCGGCCGTAGAAGTCGTCGGCGTTGATCACGGCGAAAGGCTCCTTGATGGCGTCGCGGCCCATCAGCACGGCGTGGTTGGTGCCCCAGGGCTTGGTGCGGTCGGCGGGGCAGGTGTAGCCTTCGGGGAGCTTGTCGGTAGCCTGGAATACCACTTCCACGGGGATGTGGCCCTCGTATTTGCTGAGCACCTTTTCGCGGAACTGCTCCTCGAAGTCCTTGCGGATCACGAACACCACCTTGCCGAAACCGGCCTGGAGGGCGTCGTAGATAGAGTAGTCCATAATGGTCTCGCCGTTGGGGCCGAGCTGGTCGAGCTGCTTGAGACCGCCGTAGCGGCTTCCCATACCTGCCGCGAGCACGAAGAGTGTAGGTTTCATATAGTCTTTAGTTTTGTCGTTGTACCTTATTAGGAATATGTCTCAAAAATAGAATGTGTCTCAAAATAAGGAGCCTCCGCCCGCGGGTGGGGCGGAAGCTCGGTAAGTCGGGTTCAGGAGAGCTTGCGGGCGCCGTCGGAAATCACCACGGGTATTTCGACGGGCTCGTGGCCGTATTTCTTTTTGAACTCCTTCTTGGCGGTGGCTATGAAGGGTTCGTAGAGCGAGTCCTTGACCAGGTTGATGGTGCAGCCGCCGAAGCCGCCACCCATGATGCGGGAGCCGGTGACGCCACACTCGCGGGCGATGTCGTTGAGGAAGTCGAGTTCCTCGCACGATACCTCGTAGTCCTTCGAGAGGCCGTCGTGGGTCTCGTACATCTTGCGGCCCACGGTCTCGCAGTCGCCGCGCTGGAGGGCGTCGCACACGTCGAGCACGCGCTGCTTCTCCTCGATCACGAATTTGGCGCGGAAGTAGTCCTCGGCGGTCAGTTCGCCGCGGGCGGCGTTGAGGGCCTCCATAGTGGCATCGCGGAGGGTTTCGACGCCGAGCATCTTGGCCACGCGCTCGCAGCTCTGGCGGCGCTTGTTGTAGGGGGAGTCAACCAGGGCGTGCTTAACCTTGGAGTCGAGGAGCACGAGCTTGTAACCGTCGATCTTGAAGGGGAAGTATTCAAACTCCATCGAGCGGCAGTCGAGGCGCATGAGGTGGTCCTTCTTGCCGAATACCGAGGCGAACTGGTCCATGATGCCGCAGTTCACGCCGCAGTAGTTGTGCTCGGTGCTCTGGCCGATGCGGGCGAGCTCGAATTTGTCGATGGTGTTGCCGTTGAAGAGGTCGTTGAGCGCGTAGGCGAAGCAGCTCTCAAGCGCTGCCGACGAGCTGAGGCCTGCGCCGAGGGGCACGTTGCCGGCGAAAACGGCGTCGAAGCCCTTTACGGTGCCGCCGCGCTTGATAATCTCGCGGCATACGCCGAAGATGTAGCGGGCCCACTGCTGCTTGGGGGCGTCTTCCTCGCGGAGGCCGAACTCGGCTTCCTCGTTGATGTCAACGGAGTAGACTTTCACGGTGTCGGTGCCGTTGGGGAGTATTGCGGCCATGATCACCTTGTCGATAGCGCCGGGGAATACGTAGCCTCCGTTGTAGTCGGTGTGCTCGCCGATGAGGTTGATGCGGCCCGCCGAGGCGTACATTTCCGGCTCTTTGCCGAACTTTTCGTTGAAGATGGCTTTGATTTTCTTTTCCATGGATATAATCGAATTGTTTGGTTGTCTGAGGTGGCGGGGCGCCGCGGGGCGCTTTCCGCCTTATTTTCCACAAATTTAGGCATTTTTTCCGTTACTCGCCCGCTCGCGGGGTGTA
>JAMPHO010000001.1:343946-381119 GCA_023663385.1 Alistipes timonensis
CCCATGCCGGGCGCCCACCCGGCCACTCCGCCCGCGGCATCCGCCACCCGCTGACCGCCCCCGGCGTTTCTCCCACCGCGACTGTTGACAATATCTGACTAACAATAGGAAACAATAGGTTACACATCCGCCACCTCCATACGACAATGATTGAAGTTAAGGCAATCGAACCAACCCGCGGTAACCTCCGCGATTTCGTAGCTTTCGGTAACTCTCTCTACAAAGATAACGCGTGCTATGTGCCGCCGCTGATGATGGACGACATCAACACGCTCTCCCCCAAGAAGAACCCCGCTTTTGACCATTGCGAGGCGCAGTGCTTCATGGCCTACCGCGACGGTAAGCCCGTTGGGCGCGTAGCGGGGATTATAAACCCGATCGTCAACGGGCGCACCGGCTCGGCCGACCTCCGTTTCGGGTTCGTCGATTTCGTTGACGACCCCGAGGTGGTCGACGCCCTTTTCAAGGCGGTAAGCGACTGGGGGCGTTCCAAGGGTATGACCTCCATTGTCGGCCCGATGGGATTCTCCGATATGGACCACGAGGGTATGCTCACCTTCGGTTACGACGAGATGGGCACAATGGCGACCATCTACAACCACCCGTATTACGTTGACCATATGGAGCGTATGGGCTTCAAGAAGGATGCCGGGTGGGTCGAGTACTACATCAAGGTGCCCGAACAGATTCCCGAAAAGTACCAGCGCATAGCCGACATCGTGAAGCGCCGCGAGAACCTGAAAATAAAGAAATACACCTCCCGCAAGAAAATCAAGGAGGAGTACGGCGTGGCGCTCTTCGAGCTCATCAACCGCGCCTACGACAAACTTTACGGTTATTCGCCACTCACGCCCCGCCAGATTGATTACTATATCGATATGTATCTGAGCATCATCAACCTCGACCTTGTGACGGTGGTGACCGATGCCGACGACAAGCTCATCGCCATCGGAATCTCGATACAGTCGTTCTCCGAAGCGCTCCGCAAGAGCGGCGGCAAGCTCTTCCCCCTCGGGTGGCGCCACCTGCTAAAGGCGCTCCGCGGCAAGGCCGACGCCGTCGACCTGCTTCTGGTGGCCGTCGCTCCAGAGTATCAGAACAAGGGGGTCAACGCGCTGCTGTTCACCGACCTCATCCCGTATTACAACAAATACGGATTCAAGCACGCCGAGACCAACCTCGAACTGGAGGATAATACCGCCGTGCAGAGCCAGTGGTCCTACTTCGACCACCGTCTCCACCGCCGCCGCGCCACCTTCCGCAAGCCTCTATAAAGGTCAGGTCATGAAAGAGTTCTCACTGCCGAATTGCAGCGTGTTCTCGGCCATGGAGGCCGGGTGCGACGAGGCCGGACGCGGATGTCTCGCGGGCCCCGTCACCGCCGCCGCCGTGATTCTGCCCGACGATTTCCACCACCCCTGGCTCAACGATTCAAAGCAGCTCACCGAGCGCCGCCGCGCCCTGCTCCGCCCCATAATCGAGGCGGAGGCGGTGGCCTGGGCGGTGGCCTGGTGCTCCCCCGCGGAGATTGACTCGATGAACATACTCAACGCGTCGATCGAGGCCATGCACAGGGCCCTCGACGCGCTCTCACCCCGCCCCGGCAGGGTGATTGTCGACGGCAATCGTTTCCGCCCCTACCGCGACCTCCCGTGCGAGACATTCGTCAAGGGGGATGGCCGCTTCGGCAACATAGCCGCCGCCTCGGTGCTCGCCAAAACCCACCGCGACGAGCTTATGGAGCGCCTCGACGCGGAATATCCCGCCTACAACTGGAAGGGCAACAAGGGGTACCCCACCGCCGACCACCGCGCTGCGATAGCCGCCAACGGCCCCTCCCCCTACCACCGCCTCTCGTTCCGCCTCCTCCCCGACCCGGTGCTCCCCGGCTTGGAATAGTAAGCGGGAATAGTCCTCTTAAATGGCCCACAGGGCCGTTTTTTCGTTTTTTTCGTAGCGTTGCCAACCTTTTTCTGCCAAGGAGTGTTTAATATGTACAAAAACTCCTAACAGAAATTGGATTAAACAACTATTTATTATGAAGAAAGCGATTTTAATGATTACTCTCATGCTGGGTTGCATGACTGTTTTCGCACAGAAGATTGACAAGAACGAGCTTAAGCAGCTCAAGGCGTTCCTGTCGATGCCCGCCGAAAAGGACGGTACTAACGCGCAAGCCCTTAAGATTACCGACCTTAACTCCCCCTCCACCTGGGAAGGCGTGACCATTGAAAACGGCCGCGTGAAAGCCATCGAGTGGAAGGACAAACACCTCGCCGGCGACCTCTCGCTCACCGGCTTCACCGCCCTTGAAACCCTGAACGTTTCCCGCAACAAGATTACCTCGCTTAATCTCTCGGGCGACGCCGCTCTCACCAACCTCAACGCTTCGCGCAACATGATCAAGGTCGCCGACCTTACCGGCTGCTCAGCGATCACTACCCTGAACATCTACAAGAACCGCCTGACCGAAATCGACCTCAGCGCGACCCCGATGCTCACCACCTTCAACGTTTCCAACAACTACCTCGTTTCGCTCGACGTGGCCAACTCGGCAACCCTGAAGACCCTCAACTGCCAGGGCAACCACCTCGAAAGCCTCAAAGTTGAGAACTGCACCGCTCTGAAAAACCTCTATTGCGGCTACAACAAGCTCTCAGGCGTTACCCTCGTAGGTCTTGAAAGCCTCCAGAACCTCAACGTCGACGACAACGAAATCTCCAACATGATCGTCAGCGGTCTCCCCTCGCTCAGCTCCTTTATCTGCTCCGACAACAACATGCAGGGTCTCGCGCTCCGCGACTGCACCGCGCTCCTCGACCTCGTATGCTCCTACAACGACCTCACCTCCCTGAGCGTTGACAACTGCCCGCAGCTCCTCTTCGTCGATTGCTCCTACAACGACCTGACCCAGCTGACCCTCAGCAACCAGACCTTCCTGCAGCGCGTGCTCTGCAACAACAACCAGCTCACCATGCTCGACGTCTCCTTCGACCAGGCTCTGGTTTACGTCAACTGCCGAAACAACATGATCAACGACCTGCGCACCATGGGCGACAACTCCCTGCGCATGATCGCCTGCCAGTGGAACTACTAAGCAAGGTTCCACAGCGGATTCAAAAGCCTACTTACGGCAACCCGCTCTTCATATAGACCCCCAATCCTGGCGGGGGCGCCTCTTACCGGGCGCCCCCGTTTTTGTTGTGTGCCGGGGCGGCGTCACCGCTTCCCCGCGGTGGTGACGCGGCCGGTCGCGGGGGTGAAGTAGTCGAGCGCCGCTTTCTTCTGGTAGGCGCGGACGTAGTCGAAGTCAGTGCGGTAGGTGAAATCCATATCCGGGTCCTTGGCCCAGGAACCATTCCCTACCGATTGGTTGAGTATCACATAGAACTCCTTGTCGAAGGGCCAGGTTACGGCCTCCGTCCACGCTCCCTCGGCGAAGTGGGGGTTGAGGATGGTGCCTGTTTCCTCTCCGTCGATGAAGAAGGTGATGTGCTCCGCATCCCACTCGACGGCGTAGACGTGCCAGCGGGCGCCGTCGATACCCGGGGTGGCGCATCCGGCGTAGGTGCTGTCGACCGCGACGGGGGTGAAGAATTTCTTGGAGTTGGGATGGTTCGGGTAGCGCATCGCGTGGTGCAGGGTCTGGTAGGCGATCGGTTCGTCGTCAATCTGCTCCCATACGTCGATTTCGCCGCACACGGGCCAGCCGCCGGTGTGGTCGGCCGGAAGGAGCCAGAACGCTTGGAAGTTGCCCGGGTGGGGGAGTGTCTTGCAGCGCGCCTCGATGTAACCGCCGCGCATATGGAACTTGCCAAGGGAGCGTATCGCGCCGGAAATCATCTCCTTGTTCCCCTCGGCCATGCTCGGCGGGGTCTTGAGGCAGTATGACTGGTAGCTGCCGTCGGCGAAACGGTTCACTTCACCCTGGGCGGCTTCGCCTCGCGCTATGAACCGGCTCCAGGTCGAGCCTCCGGGGTGCATGTATTCCCACTTCGCGGTGTCCATCGCGTTGCCGTCGAACTCCTCGCTCCAAATGAGCTGCCATTCCGGGTCGGAGGCGCGGTCGATGGTTTCGGCGGTAACGATTGTGGCTGAGGCGGCGCACGCCGCCGCGGCGATCAGGAAATGTCGTGAGTTGAACATGGTTATGATGGTTTGGTTTTGTGAATAGCGGTGCCCGGCGCGGTGCCGGGGCGCGTTCGATGTGTAAAGTTACGAATATTCCGCGTCACGGCCAAAAACAGGACTCCGCCGGAGCCGCTCTCAAGCGGTGCCGGCGGAGTCGGTAGGGGTGTTTCGTGTCAGCGGGGCTGATGCGGTGTTCAGCGGATGATGATCTTCTCGGACTTGCTACCCTGGCGGCGGATGTAAACGCCCGGCACGGGGTTGGAGCCTACGCTGATGCCCTGGAGGTTGAAGTATTCAACGGGGGCGTTGTCGTCGCCGGTGGCGGTGTCGGTGATCACGTTGTCGATGCCCGAAACCTGGCCGTCGGCCGAGGAGTAGTAGTTGAGGTTACCTTTCTTCTGGTAAGCGCGTACGTAGTCGAAGTCGGTGCGGTACTCGAAGTTCAGGTCGGGAGCCGCTGCCCAGGAGCCGTTGCCTACGGACTGGTTGCAGATCACATAGTAGGGCTTGTTCCAGGGCCAGGTTACGGCTTCGGTCCATTTGTTCTGCGAGTAGTGGGGGTTCTCGGCGTGTGCTATGAGCTGGCCGTCGATGTACCATTTGAGGTTGTCCTCGTCCCATTCGAAGGCGTAAGTGTGCCAGAGAGCGGCGTCAACGCCGTCCTTGGTGCCGCCACCGTAGGGGCAGGTCTGGGAAATCTGGCCGTACATGGCGCGGAACTGCTGCGAGTATTCCGAGTTCTTGGCGTATTTCCAAGCGTGGTGGAGGGTAGCGCAGGCTACCTTCTGCTCGTCAATCTGCTCCCAGATATCGATTTCGCCGCAAGCGGGCCAACCGGCCGACTGGTCGACGGGCATAAGCCAGAATGCCTGGAAGTTGCCCTTGTGGGGGAGGGTCTTGCATCGTGCCTCTACATAGCCACCCTGCATGTAGAACTTGCCGGCGGTGTAGATTGCGCCCGAAATCATCTCCTTGTCTTCGATGTCTTTGAACTCCTCGGGGGTCTTGATGGCATAGGCGCTGTACATGCCGTCGTCAAATTTGTTGACAACCTCGCGCTCGTCGCCCAGGGCGCAGAAGCGGTTCCAAACGGAACCCATGCGGCCGTGGTAGCTCCAGTTGCTGGGGTTCATCTCGGGGGAGTCGAACTCGTCGCTCCAAACGAGGGTCCAGTCGCCGCTCTCGGTTTCGGCAAATTCGCCGGAAACGAGCACCATGCCGTTGACTTCGCTGGCGTTAAGGGTGGTGGACTCGCCGGCGGGTATCTCGATCTCATCCCACTGGCGGTTGCCGCGGATGTACTGTCGGCCGGTCACGTTCTGGCCGTGGCGCACGGTCACCTTCTCGGCCACGAAGCCGGGGAGGGTTGCCGCGGGGGTGAGGGTGAGTTCCTGGCCGAAGGTGGCGTAGAGGGGCACGGGAGCGCCGTTGGCGCCGGTGAGGGTGCCGTTGAGGAGCTGCACGCGGATGGCGGCCTTGTCGCTGTGTACGTTCAGGAGGAAGTCAACGGCGCAGTCGCCCTCGGCCTCCATACGGGCGCGGTAAACGCCGGGCTTGGTCTCGGCGGGGATGGTTACCGCGGCGAGCGAGGCGGGAGCGCCGGAAGCCACGATGTCGCTGGCGGCGAACTGGCCGGTCTGGCCCAGGTCGATGTAGAAGTTAACCTTGGAGGCGGTGCCGGTGTAGGTGACGGCGGGGGTGAACGCCTTGCCGATTTCGGCAGCGAGCTCGTTCTTCTCCTGGAAGAAGTGGCGCTGGTCGGTAGAAACCTTCAGCTCGCCGTTGACGTTCACGCCGGTGATACCCTCAGCGGCGTTCTTGGTGCCTTCGAGGGCGCAGGTGTAGTAGTTGAGGGTGGGGTCGGAGCCTTCGGCCATCTCAACGGTGAGCACGATCTTGCCGTAGGTCGAGGAGCCGGGGATGGTGAAGATGTTGTCGACAATCGCGGTGGAGGGGAGCTCGACCTTCTTGTAGACAACGTCGGGGTTGGCGAAGTCGAGGTCGGAGTTCTCGAACTTGTAGCCGCTCTCGATGGTCACTTTGCTAACATAATAGCCGGCGTCGGGGGCCACCATCAGCTCGATGGGCTGTCCGGTGGTAACCATGTCGGCGGTCAGGGGGTTGCCGTTGGCGTCGGTAACGGTGGCGTGTTCAGCCTTGATGTCGAAGCCGCTCTCGGCGGGGTGCACATAAAGCATCACGTCGGCGATGGCACCGCGGTTCTTGAGGATCGAGTTGGCGGTCTCCACGTCGCCGGGGCGGCCGGCGGGATCGATGTACTGCCAGTCGACTTTATAACGCATACGGTAGAGTCCAGGCTGCAGGTCGGCGGGGAGGGTGAACGCGGGGGTGTCCACGCCCACATTGCCGTTGGCGGTGTTGGCGCCGGCGCTGTTGTAGCCGTTGTAGTTGGAGTAGGCCATGATGTCGCCCATCTCCACGATGTCGCCCTGGGGCATAGCGGTGAGCTTGTAGTCAAACTGGCCGTCGTTGCCGCGGTCGAGGTAAACGTAGCCGTGCATCCAGGAGCCGGTCCAGTTGAAGGAGGGGAGCAGAGCCTCGCCCACACCGGCTGTGAAGCATTTGTCAGTGGCGTCGCGGTAGAGTTTCGCGTCCTTTTCCTGGTTGATGTAGATTTGCTGGGTGCCGTCGGCGGGGGAAGTGAGTTTCACGCCCTGCAGCGAACGCTCATTCAGGGGAATGACCTGGTCCAGCGGGAAATTGATAGGGTACTGGTCTGCGGCATAGGCCGGAGCGGCTATCGAGGCCGCGATTCCAGCGCAGAGTAGTAGACTTTTTCGCATTGGAAAAATGATTTTGGATGGTTATGAGTTGGTTTTGTTTGGCTGAGTAAAAATGAGGGAGAGACCGGCCCGATGGCCGTTGGGGACTGGCGTCAGAGTTGAAATGAATTGGTTATGACGGATTTAAGGTCTGAGGGTTCCAAATTCGCCACAAAGATACGCGAATTTTCCGAATATTCGCCGCTAACGGATGTTAATTTAGCGGAATTGGGCCAAAAAATAGTGCTTTGCCGATAATTCTATGAACCACAGCGCCATATAACGCTGACGACCGCGCCGGAATTTCCGGCGCGGTCGTCGCGTGTATTCGGGGAGTGAGCCCGATTAGTAGATCAGCTGGATGTCGTCGAGATACATCTCTGACTTGGTGCTGCCAGTGTAGTAGTCGCCACCGATGGAAGCCGATGCCACACAGATGATGTTTACAGCCTTGTCCAGGGGGTACCCCTCATAGCTGATGGGAATCTCGATTTCAATCAGCCCATCGCCTGCGGTAGCCTCATTGAAGATGCGTTCGCCGTAACCGATCACGTTTTTATCATTCTTGCTGAATACTTTGGCGGGGGAGAGTGTGCGCACCACGCATGGCCATTTCGTCCCCAGCGAGGCATCGGTCTTGTTGTCGCCGTTGAGGAGCGCAACATAGATTATGCCGGCATCGGGATCGCCGACTTTCAGGTCACGCGAGTTCTCCTCGGCGTAGTCGATTGTGCCGGGAGTGTACTTGACCCAGGCGCGGAGCGCGCGGGGGCGGCTCGTGAACGAACGACCCCAGCCGAGTATGCCGTAGTATGTCTGCTCGGTACCAATGAACTCGCCGATAAAGATATTGCCGGCAGCGAATTTACCTATGCCCATCATACCTACCCACTGACTTTTGAGATATGCCGAGTAAGTGCCTTCGTGCTTGTAAGTTTCCGATTTGTCGGTAACCTGTTTGTTCATTGTCGCGGAGCCCTTGTTGCCGGTATCCCAGAACTGGTTGTCGGCTGAGGCGGCGGGAATCACGGCTTTGCCGCTCTTGCCCCACTCCTCGAACCCGGCGTTGGGGAGCTGCGCGGCGGCCTCGGTGGTGAACTCGCAGGTCACGCCCGACACGAACTCGTCGCAGTAGGCTTGGTATTCGTAGGTGGTGCCCGGTTCAAGGTCGGTGAGCTCGACGGTGTACTCCGAGTTGACGGCGCCCGAAGCGTCGGTCGACGCGGCCTGGGTCCACTGCTGGGTGCCCTTCTTGCGGTATTGGATGCCGAACCCGGTGGAGCCTTCCTTCATGACGGTGGCGCTGAGGGTGGCGGTGCGGGCCCAGGTGGTGGGCGCGAGCGGATCCACCTGCACGGTCATCACGAGGGCGTCGGAAACCATCACGTTGAGCGCGGCCTCGGAGGTCTTGCCGTTCTCGTCGGTCACGGCGATGTAAATCGCGTGCTCGCCCGAGGGGAGGCGGTTGAGCAGCTCCTTGTCGAAGGTGAGCTTCAGCTCCGAGAACTTGGTGTCGTCGTGGGTGGTGTAGGTCCAGCGGATTCCGGCGGCGTTGACGGCGCTCTCAACCGAGGGCTCCATACCGAAAATCTCGAAGTCGTTGCCGCCGATGCCCAGGAGGGTGTCGAAGGCGTCGCAGCGCACTTCAACCTGGCGGAGGAACGCCGTGGCCGCTACCCAGAGCGACTGCTTGGCAAATTTCTCGGGCTCGCCGATCACGGGCTTCGCGAGGTCGAAACCGATGCCGGAGATGATAGGCGCGGAGAGTATGGTGAATTCGTCCTCGACCTCTTCCAAGGGGTTCTCGTCGACCTCCACGGTGATGAAGGCGGCGCCTACCTCGGCCTCAACGCCGGTGTCGTGCTTCACGGTGAGCACATACTCGGTGCGGGGTTTCGCTCCGGCTATGGTGCCCGACTTGGTGAACTCTTCGCCGGTGGCGGTGGTGCCTTTGAGGGTCCAGGCGAGGTCTTTGTCAATCGAGGGCATCATGAAGTAGCCGCGCTGGCCTATGGTCTCCTCGTTGAATTCGAGGGTGCCGGTTTTGTGGCCCACTGTCATCGTTATGCCGGAGAGCACGTCGGCGGCTCCCTCCTCGATAACCACGCTGGCAACCACGTTGGCGATATGCCCCACGAGGTTAACTTGCGACACGGAGCCGTCGCCTACGGTGAACTCCTCCATCCCCTTGAAGTAGCGCTCGGTAAACGAGGCGGGAACGGAGTCGCCGGCCCAAAGCTCGGCTACATATTTGCCGGCCAGGAGGGTGACGCCCCCGGCGGGAATCTCGGCTTTGCCGTTATAGCGGCGCACGGCGCCTTTCTCGTTGGAAATCCAAATGATGGCTTCCTCGTCGAGCTGGTCGGCGGTCTTGAACTCGCGCGATTTCACAACTTCGGTGTCGAGGCTCGCGCGGAGCATCACGCGTCCTTCGCCCGAGCCGTTGCCCAGGTCGTATTTGGCGTCGTCGGAGCAACTGCCCAGGGCCAGCCCGAGGGCGGCGGCGCTAAGTATCAATAGCTTTTTCATAGGTCAGTCCTCCTTATTCAAATAACAGGTTCTGTGATTTCTCATTCCCTTTGGCATCAACCAGCGTTATGGTGAAGGTGTTGGCTCCGGGATAGATTCCGAGCAGCGGTACGAATGCGGTGATGTCGAATATCACTTCGTTTTTGCCGATTACATCGTTGCCGAGCGGGAATCCGAACTGGGCGAGTTGACCTTCCAGCTCGCCGGGGTAAGCCAGGTCGAAAGGCTTGCCCATACCCATCCCGTCGAGAACCGGGGCGAGACCTTCGCAAGCGCTTATTTTGACTATAAGGTTGGCGATACCCTCCGTGGAGGTCATGAATACTTTAGCCTCCTGAGTGGGGTTCATCTCCTCGTCGGAGAAGTCGGTAACCTTGTTGACCCCTTCGAGGTTGATCGTGGGGCTCTCAAATTTTATTACCTCGGTGGCGGGAGGGGTGGGCTCATCGGGACCGGGCTGGTCGGGGCCGGGTTCCTCGGGGAGCTCTTCGTGGCCCGGGCGCTCGATCGGGTCGAGTACTTCCTCTTCCATATCGTTGTTGATCACGGTCATATCCTCCTCGATTACGGAAGTGTCAACCGAGATGGGCGAACCGTCGACGGTGATCACTCCCTGTTCCTCGGGCGAGAGTGCGTCGTTCATCGTCAGGCCGAAGATTACGCGGCGGTGCTGCCCCTTCTTCACGTCGAGCAGCGCCTTGGCGAAGTTCTCCTCGGTGCCGTTCACGGTGCCGGTGAAGGTTACTTTCAGGGTCTGGTTGGCATCCTCGGTCGATGCGAAGTAGCCCGCGTCGGTCGAGGGGGTCTCGGGGGTGAAGGTGAGGCTGTTGCCAGCCTCGGAGGTAACGGTCACCTTGAGGTCGCCACCGGCGGCCTTCACGAGGGTCTCCTTGAACACCACCGTCACGCGGATGTTCTCCAGGGTGCATATCACCTTCTCGACGTCGGTGATTTTGTTGGCCTCGATGGTGAAAGGCTGCTCACCCACGAAGTAGGGGCAGTTCCACCCGGCAGGCTCGGGAGCCTCGGCCGAAGCCACCTTCACGGTGTAGTCGCCGGCGGTGAAAATCGGGAGTTCGGGCATCGAGCCGAGCGTCCAGGTTTCAACCGGGGTCTCGCCACCCTTGGGGGTTACGGTGACGACGTAGCTCGCGAGGTCGATCACGTCGCGCGACAGGGCCGCTTTCTTGCGGTCGGGGGCGGCGCCGTCCTTGATGAGCTTCTCGCCGTTGGTCACCTCGGGGTAGAGCGTCGCGGTGCGGAGCTGGCCCTTACCGCTGCCCGAGGTATTGACGTCGGGGTCCCAGTTGTCGCTGCAGGAGCTGAATCCCGCTGCCACCAGGGCGACCGATGCCATTATGGTGAAAATCTTTGTCTTCATTATATTCTTGTGAAATAATCGGTTATTGGTGGAGGGGAGATTAGTAGCTTGCCTCTACGTCGTCGATATAGAGCGAAGATCCGAGAAATTGTCCGTCGCTCAGATTGCCGAAGCTCGGAGCTGTGAGCCAAGTCTTGTTTTTCTTGCTTTCGAGGTCGGTGTGTCCCGATGATTTGAATACAATCGAAAGTTTGGCGGCCTTGGCGCAAGGAGTCTGATAATTGATAACGAAAGTTTCCTTCGTATATTCTGAAGCGGTGAGCTGTTTGGTCTCGGTGTAAAGAGTGTTCCCGGCAGCGTCGGAAAGAGTCAGCTCCGCGTAACCGTAATCCTCGGATGCTCTCGCCTCATACTTGTACCAAAAAGATACGGAAGCGGGACGCGAAGCGAATGCTATGCCGTAATCGGGGGTATTTGTTTCGGAGTTGAACTGACCAAGATAGAGTTCGCCGGCGTCGACGTGTTTGGCTTTGTTGGGGTTGCCCGTGGCGGTACTTCCGCTTCCCCAGCCCACTGTGCGAAGCTGGGCCGCGTTGCCAGAATGGGCATCGGTTGAACTCAAGGTGCCGGGGTTATTTACGTACGCGTAATTATGGCCAGTGCCCGTCACGCTGGTAGTCTTGGGGTTGAGTGTTTCCCAAGGAGATGCGGGATGAAAACGCTTCCAGTAAGAGCCGCTGGCCGAGGTAGTCCAGTCGAAGTCCATATTGCCGTTTTCGATGGGGAGCGCGGCCTCCGTCGTGGTGGCGACGCTCTGCGAGGGGAGTTCCTCGGCGATGGCGCGGAAGTGGTAGGTTTTCCCGGCGTCGAGGCCCGAAACGCTCCAGGTGGTGCCGTTGAGGGTGGCGTTGGCGGCCTTGGCGAACGATTTGCCGTCGGTCGAGAGCATCAGAGTGGCGCCCTTGGCCATAGCGGCGGGGTCCTTGGCCTCACCCTCGTAGGCGGGGTTGGCTACGAGCGATACCTTGGCGGTGTGGGCGAAGGTGTCGCGCTCGTCGATGCTCAGCGCGTGCGGCGCGTCGGCGTGCTTGATGTCGAGGGCCACTGAGGCTTCGACCACCTTGCCGGTGGCGTCCTTGGTGACGGCGCGCAGCTTGGTGTCGCGCTCGGCCTCCACGGTCACCTCCACGAGGTAGGTCTGCGCGGCGCGGCTCGCGAGGGTGTATTTGGCGGCGAGGTCGCTCCAGGTGCCGCGGTCGTTGGCGTACTGGATGGTGACGTTCTCCTCGGGGTTGCCGCCGTTGTAGTCGAGGTTGAAGCTGAGGTCAGTCTGACCCTTCACGAGCGGCGAGGGGTTGGAAATCTCAAGGATGAGTTTCTCGATGTTGACGCTGACGGTCAGCGGTTCCGACTGCTTGTTGTATTTGTCCTTGGCAACGAAGGTGAACTCCGTGGTGTTCGAGCCGCCGTCGACGTACTTGATGTGGTTGAGCACGTCGGTGAGGTTCACCTGGGCGAACTTCTCGGGGCGGTTGAGGCCGCGGGTAGTCAGACCTAAGGCGGCGGTGGCGGCGTTGGCCGCGGCGTCGCCGGCCAGGAGGTCGGTCTCGGCGGGCCACCCCTGCTCGATGAGCGAGGCGGAGTTGGTGGTCATCACGATCGAGGAGATGCCGCCGTGGGCCACGACGGTCACGGTGCGGTTACCCTTGGGGGCGTTGCCCGCGATGAAGCTTTCCACGGGGAACCCTTCGGCAGCCAGTGTGGGCTTCGGGGCGTTGATGAGGTCCTCCGAGAGGTCGATTTCCACAACCTCGGTGTCGAGCATCTCGTCCCAGGTGATGTTGATTACCGGGGAGCCCACGTTGCCGTTGTTGAGGTCGAACTGCACGAAATAGTGGTGGCGCGCCTGGGTGGTTACGCTTCCGGGGGTGAGGGTCACCTTCGAGCCGGTCGGCTTGGTAACGTCGATGGCGAACGATACCTCGCCCGCGGGAATGTACACCGGGGCGGTCTCCTCCTTGCCGTACTCCAGCGAGCCGAGCGAGGTGGTGAGCGTTGTCTTGTAGTCGGTGAAGTAGGTTTTGAAGGCGTCGGTGTAGGTGATTGTCAGCATCGAGTTGGCGAGCTGGGCGGTCACCTGTACCTGCGCGGCCTTGTTCTCCTCCACGTCAAAGGTGGTTTCACCATAGTAATATGGCTTGTTGAAACCTTGCTCTTCAGGGTCGCCGTATTCGGCGCTGAATGTGTAGGCACCTACCGGGAAGGTTTCTCCCGAGGGGAAATCGGCGATTGAATTCCATGTTTTCTCATAGCCTCCGGCGTTTCGTGTGAGCCGGATCTGCATCTGGTCGGCGGTTATAGCGTCCGCTGCCCGCGAGGCGGGAGCCTTTGAGGCGCTCTTCGAGGTGACCACGGCGTTGTCGAGGTCAACCATCGGGAACACGCGCCCCTGGCGGTCGCTGTCGCCACCCGGGTTGAAGGTGTCGGCGCAGGAGACGGCTAACATCGCCCCGGCGGCGCCAATCAACCCGATTAGCACTTTGTTCATCATTATAGATAGTTAAAGAAAAAATTTGGGGCGAAGATAGCGATTATTCTCCAAACAATCTTTAACCAAAGTGTTAAAATTTTGTTATGGCGCTGACGCTTAGCGGCTAACTTGACCGACGTAGGGCAAGTTAGCCGCTTGGTTATTTTTTTAGCCGCTTGGGCGAAATCTGCCAGGATTATGCCAAAAAGGCTAATCGACGCCGCGGGTCAGAACAGGAGCGCCAGACGGTAGGCTCCGAAGGCGGCGAGCCACGCGACCGCCGTGTTGTACAGCACGGTGAACGCCCCGTAGCGCCATGAGCGCGTCTCCTTCACGATGGCTATCACCGTGGCCGTGCAGGGGCAGTAGAGCAGTATGAATATCATGAAACTCAGGGCCGAGGCGGGGTCGAAGTCGGGTTTCTCCGCTCCGGGCATCACCGAGGTGAGTCGCGTCGAGAGCGACTGGTCGGTGGCCTCCTCCGACCCGGTGTAGAGAACCCCGAGGGTCGAAACCACGATTTCCTTGGCGGGGACTCCGGCCACGGCGGCCACGGTGGCGCGCCACGAGAAGCCGAGCGGCTCCGTCACGGGGCTCACGGCCTTGCCGATGCTTTCGAGGTAGGAGTCGCGAGCGTCGTCCTCGTGCGAGCGGAGGGGGAAGTAGTCGAGCGCCCACACTATCACTGAGGCCAACAGGATTATGCCACCCATCTTCTTGAGGTATTCGCGCCCCTTCCACCACATATGGCGCAGCGAGGTCTTGAGCGCCGGCACGCGGTAGGGGGGGAGCTCCATCACGAACGGGGTCTCGTCTGTCTTGAAGAAGAACCGCCGCAACATCCTGGCCGTCAGCGCGGCCACTATCACCCCTATGAGGTACATCGCCAGGAACACTATGGCGGCGTGGGCGCTGAAGAACGTCCCCACCAGGAGGACGTAAACCGGCAGCCTCGCCGAGCACGACATAAACGGCGTTATGAGCACCGTGATGGCTCGCGACGATGCGCTCTCGATCGACCTCGCGGCCATCACAGCCGGAACGTTGCACCCGAAACCCATAACCAGGGGGATGAACGATTTGCCGTGGAGCCCGATTTTGTGCATCAGCCGGTCCATGATGAACGCCGCGCGGGCCATATAGCCCGAGTCCTCCATGAAGGATATGAAGAAGAAGAGTATCAGTATGTTGGGGAGGAACACTATAACGCCCCCGACGCCCCCTATCACGCCGTTGGCCAGCAGACTCTTCAGCGGTCCGGCGGGCATCCGGGCGTCAACGAATCCCGCGAGGGCGTCGACCCCCTCCTGGATCCAGTCGGCGGGATACTGCCCGACGTAGAACGTGGCCCAGAATATGAAGCACATCACCAGTATGAACAGCGGGAAGCCGAACAGCCGGTTGGTAACCAGCGCGTCGATCAGCCCGGTGACGCTCCCCTTGCGGTCGGCGGCGAGCTGCCGCGTCTCGGCCAGCGCCCCGGCTATGAAGCCGTACTTCTCCCCGGCGATGAGCGACCCTACGTCGTCGCCCGGCAGCTGCCTCGCGAGCGCCGCCAGGGCGTTGTCGCGGGCGGCGATGATCGAGGCTCCGTCGGCGCCCCGGGCGATTATTTCCTCCGCCTCGGGGTCGTTTTCGAGCAACCTTATCGCGAGGTAGCGGGCCGAGAAGTGCTGGTCAACGGTCTTGTCGGCCTTGATGGCGTCCTTTATGGAGGTCAGCGCCGCCTCGATGTCGGGCCCGAGGTGAACGTGCACGTGCTTCACCCTCGGGTCGCGCTGTTCGTAAACGTCGATGATGGTGTCAAACAGGCGGCTTACCCCCTCGCCGGTGCGGCTCACGGTGGGCACCACCGGCACCCCGATGAGCTTACCCATCGCTTCGAAGTCAAACACCGTTCCGGCGGCGCGGAGCTCGTCGTACATATTCAGGGCTATCACCATCGAGTGGTCCATGTCGATCAGCTCGGTGGTGAGGTAGAGGTTGCGGTCGAGGTTCGACCCGTCGACCACGTTGACTATCACGTCGGGGTTGTTGTCGCGCAGGTAGCGGCGCACGAAGCGCTCCTCCGGCGAGTAGGCCGACAGCGAGTAGGTGCCCGGCAGATCGACGATGTTGAAGGTGTAGTCGCCGTGGCGGAAGGTGCCGCTCTTCGACCCCACGGTTACCCCGCTGTAGTTCCCGACGTGCTCCTGTGCCCCGGAGGCCACGTTGAATAGCGATGTCTTGCCGCAGTTGGGGTTCCCTATGAGCACTATGTTGATTGTGTGGCTCTTTCCCTCGAACTCGCGGCGCCGCGCCGGGTCGGCGTCGTCGATCATGCGGGGACTCGCGGCGGCGCTCCCGGCGCCGGGCATGGCCGCCTCCTCCAGGGGCATCACCTCGATCATCGAGGCTTCGGCCCTGCGGAGGCTCACCTCGTAGCCCATTATGCTGTATTTCACCGGGTCGCGCAGCGGCGCTGCCAGCACGGCGGTTATCGTGTGCCCCTTTACGAAGCCCATCTCCATGACGCGTTTGCGGAACGCCCCATGGCCCAGTATCTTCACTATCACAGCCGACTGGCCTGTCGTAAGGTCGGAAAGTCTCATTCGCGGGTATCTGTGTTTGACACCGCGAAGGTCGCTAAAATTTCCGACCCGCGCAAGCTAATCCGAACTGATTCCGCATAAAAACCTCCCGCCCCCTTCCCCCTTCCCCCTTTTCACTCTTCACCCTTCACCCCCCTTCCCCCCTTGTCGTTCCGTGTGAGGGCGAAGCCCGAAATCACCGCCTTCGCCCCGCCCCATTTTGATTTGTGGCGCGGAATTTGTACCTTTGTAGGTTCATTATATATTACGCGCGAACATCAAAGAAAAATCAATAAAAACAGCATAGACTTATGAAATTCAAAGTAGCGAGCAAGGCGCTCTACTCCGTGCTATCGGGGGTCAGCAAGGTGATCAATTCCAAGAACACCCTCACGATTCTCGACAATTTCCTCATGAAGGTCGAGGGGGACGCCCTGGTGGTCACCGCCTCCGACACCGAAAACACCCTCACGGCCCGCGTGGCTATCTCGGCCGTCGAGGGGGAGGGCGCATTCTGCGTCAACGCCCGCCGCATATCCGACATCGCCAAGGAGCTCCCCGACGTCGACGTCGACGTCGAGGTCAACGATGACACCCTGGAGCTCAAAATCGAGTTCCCCGGTGGCAAATTCGACCTGGTGGCACTCTCCGCCGACCAGTACCCCCGCACCGTCGAGGCTGTCGACGAGGCCGAGACCCTCACTTTCGAGGCTCCCGCCGAGCAGATTCTCAACGGCATCGAGAACACCCTCTTCGCCGTGGGCTCCGACGACCTCCGCCCCCAGATGATGGGTATCCTCTGGGACATCAAGGAGGACGGCATCACCTTCGTCGCCACCGACACCCGCAAACTGGTGCGCTACATCAACAAGACCTCCGCCCCCGGGGTCACCGCCTCCTGCATCGTGCCGGTAAAGCCCTCGGTGATTCTCAAAAACCTGCTCCGCCGCGAGGACCTCGTGAAGGTGAGCGTCTCGCAGAAGGCCGCCGTGTTCTCCACCGAGAACATTACCCTCAACTGCTGCTTCATCAAGGGTAACTTCCCTGACTATACCCGCGTGATTCCCAAGAACAACCCCTACGTCGTGACCGTCGACCGCGCCTCGATTCTCACCGCGGTGCGCCGCGTGTCGGTGTGCGCCGACCCGGCCCACGGCCTGGTGAAGTTCCGCTTCTCCGACAACAAGATCGAGCTCAAGGTCGACGACACCAACTTCTCGACCTTCGCCAAGGAGAACGTGCCCTGCGACTTCCAGGGTCCCGAGATGGTGATCGGCTTCTCGTCGCCCTACCTCACCGAGATTTTCTCCACCCTGGCAACCCCCAACGTGCTGCTGCAGCTTGCCGACCCCTCGCGCCCGGGTGTGTTCCTCCCCGAGGAGAACGCCGACAATACCGACCTCGTGATCATCCTCATGCCGATGACCGTCCAGGAGTTCTGACCCGATGAAGCTCAATATCACCAAGCCGGTGATGTTCTTCGACCTGGAGACCACCGGCACCAACATCATGACTGACCGTGTCGTGGAGATTTCGATGATCAAGGTGCTCCCCGACGGTTCCGACATCCAGCGCACCCTCCGCGTGAACCCCGGGCGGCCCATCCCAGCCGAGGCTACCGCCGTGCACCATATCACCGACGCCGACGTGGCCGACAAGCCCTCGTTCCGCGACATCGCCGCCGACCTGGCCAAGAGTTTCGAGGGGTGCGACATCGCCGGGTTCAACTCCAACCGCTTCGACGTGCCGATGCTCGCCGAGGAGTTCGCCCGCGCCGGCATCGACTTCGACTTCCGCTCGCCCCGCTACATCGACGTGCAGACCATCTTCCACAAGAAGGAGCAGCGCACCCTCGCCGCGGCCTACCGCTTCTACTGCGATTCCGACCTCGAAGGGGCCCACTCGGCCAACGCCGACACCCGCGCCACCTATGAGGTGCTCATGGCGCAGCTCGACCGCTACGACGACCTCCCCAACGACATCGACGCCCTCGCGGAATACTCCTCGCAGACCCGCAACGTCGACCTCATGGGGCGACTGGTCTACGACGACAAGCGCCGCGAGGTAATCAACTTCGGAAAGTACAAGGGGCAGCTCGCCGAGGATGTGCTCCGCCGCGACCCGGGCTATTTCAGCTGGGTGCAGCAGGGGGAGTTCCCATCCGACACCAAGCGCTGCTTCCTCGCTATCAAGCTCCGCGCAGGGCATAAGTATTGAGCTAAACGGTTACATATGAGCATTCTCAAAGGGAAACATATCGTATTAGGTATCACCGGGGGGATCGCCGCCTATAAGTCGGTGTCGCTGCTGAGGCTCTTCGTGAAGGCCGGCGCCGAGGTGCAGGTGGTAATGACCCCCAACGCCAAGGAGTTCATCACCCCGGTGACGCTCTCCTCCCTCTCGGGCAAGCCGGTGGTGAGCGAGTTCTTCACCGCCAACACCGGCGAGTGGCACAGCCACGTCGACCTCGGCCTCTGGGCCGACGCGATGGTGATAGCCCCCGCGACCGCTTCGACCATCGCCAAGATGGCCAACGGGGTGGCCGACAATATGCTGGTCACCACCTACCTCTCGGCCCGCGAGCCGGTGTTTGTGGCCCCTGCTATGGACCTCGATATGATGGCCCACCCGTCGACCCTCCGCAACCTCGAACTGCTCCGCTCCTACGGCAACCATATCATTGAGCCGGCCGAAGGGGAGCTCGCATCGCACCTCGTTGGCAAGGGGCGTATGGAGGAGCCGGAGGGGATTTTCCGCTACCTGGAGGAGTACTTCCTCAGCCAGGAGGCTCCCTCATCGCTTAAAGGGCGCCGGGTGCTCATCACCGGGGGGCCGACCGTGGAGCGCATCGACCCCGTGCGCTTCATCAGCAACTTCTCCACCGGCAAGATGGCCTACGCCCTGGCCGACGAGGCCGCCCGCCGCGGCGCCGAGGTGACAATCGTCTCCGGCCCGGTATCCGTGGCCCCCGCCCATCCCGGGGTGAGGGTCGTGAAGGTGGAGTCGGCCCTGGAGATGCTCGCCGAGTGCCGCGACCTCTTCCCGGAGGCCGACGTCGCCATTATGTGCGCCGCCGTGGCCGACTACCGCGTGAAGGACCCCGCCGCCTCCAAAATCAAACGCGAGGGCCACGAGCCCCCGCGCATCGAGCTGGTGGCGAACCCCGACATCGCCGCCACCCTCGGCGCTGAAAAGAAGCCGGGCCAGATTCTCGCGGGCTTCGCCCTCGAAACCGACAACGGCGACGCCAACGCCCTGGGCAAAATGGAGCGCAAGAACCTCGATATGGTGGTGCTCAACTCCCTGGGCGACAAGGGCGCCGGGTTCGCCACCGACACCAACCGCGTAAGCATCTTCCGCCGCGGCCACGCCGAACCGCTCCGCTTCCCCCTGAAGCCCAAGACGGAGGTGGCCGCCGACATCCTCAACGCCATCGAATCGTTATGAATAACCCTCTCTCCATACGAAAACTTCTCTCCGGCCTCTTGCTGTTGCTGGCGGCGCTCCTCCCGGGCCGCGCTGCCGCCCAGGAACTCAACTGCCAGGTCGAAATTAACTCCGATCAGATGCAGGGCACCAACAAGAGTGTGTTCGAATCGCTCCAGCAGGCGGTCAACGACTATCTCAACACCACCCACTTCACCAATATGCAGTTCAACGCCAACGAGCGCATTGACTGCCGTTTCTTCCTGACGGTGAAGGAGTACGCCGACAACGTGCTCAAAGGTGACCTCCAAATACAGTCGTCGCGCCCGACCTACAACGCGTCATACACCACGACGCTGCTCAACTTCAAGGACACTCGCATCGAGTTCCAATACCAGGAGGGGGAGCCGCTGGTGTTCTCCACCACCTCTATGGAGAGCCAGCTCACGGCGATCCTCAACTTTTACGCCTACCTCATAATAGCCCTCGACGGCGACTCCATGGCCCCCCGCGGAGGCGAGGAGCAGTGGGAGCAGCTGAAGATGATTGTGCAGTTCGCCCAGTCGGCGGGCGAGCCTGGCTGGAAGGCGTTCGAGGACAAGCGCAACCGCTCGGCGGTGCTCGGCGCCTTCACCGACCCCGCGACAAACGCCGTGCGCGATATGTTGTACAAATACCACCGCCAGGGTCTCGACGAGATGGCGCTCTCCCCCGACAAGGGTAGGGCGCAGATTACCGAGTCGCTGTCGACGCTCCAGAAGGTCTACGACCACGACCCTATGTCGGTGTTCCTGGCCATGTTCATGGACTCCAAGCTCGACGAGCTGGTCAACATCTACACCAAGGCGTCGCAGACCGAGCGCGACAAGGTGGTGGAGATTCTGCAACCCCTTTACCCTACGGAGATGAAGCGCATCAACTTCATCAAGCAGGGTGTCAATAAGTAACACCATGATCGAATCGCTCCATATATCGAACTACGCTCTGATCGACAGGGTCGACATACGGCTCCATTCCGGTCTGAACATCATCACCGGCGAGACCGGGGCCGGTAAGTCAATCATGCTCGGGGCGCTCTCGTTGCTGTTGGGTGGCCGTGCCGACACCAAGGCCATGCGCGACCCGGCGGTGAAGTCGGTGGTCGAAGCCTCGTTCACCGTCGACGGCTACGGCAACCTGGAGGCCATATGCCGCGATAACGATATTGACTGGGACCCCGAGCGGATGATTCTCCGCCGCGAGATTACCTCGGCGGGGCGCTCCCGGGCGTTCGTCAACGATACCCCGGTGACCCTCGCGGCCCTGCAGAGTGTGGCCCTGCAGTTGGTCGACATCCACTCGCAGCACCAGAATCTGCTCCTGGCCTCACCCCCATACCAGCTCAGGGTGCTCGACTCCCTGGCCGGAAACGAGGAGCGCCTCGCCCGGTTCGCCGACGCCTACGGCCATTACCGACAGGCGGTGCGCACCTTCCAGCAGGCCCGCAAGGCCGTGGCCCAGACCCGCGACGAGGAGGAGTACCTCCGCTACCAGTTCCAGCAACTCACCGACGCCAAGCTCCAGGACGACGAGCAGGAGGAGCTCGAACGCGAGCGCGAGCTGCTGGTGAATATGGCCGACATTAAGGCTTCGCTCTCAGTGGTGGTCAACGCGCTTTCCGAAGGGGAGGCCAACGTTGACTCCCTCCTGAAGGATGCCGCCGACAACGCCGCCGACCTCTCGGACCTCCTGGAGGACGCCGACTCGCTGGCCGAGCGCCTCCGCGCCATCCGCGTCGAGGCCCGCGACATAGCCGAGACTTTCGGCGAGTATGACCGCCAGCTCAACTCCGAACCGATGCGGCTCGAAGAGGTCGAGGAGCGACTCAACGAGCTTTACGACCTTCAGCGCCGCCACAAGGTTGGCTCCGTCAAGGAACTGATAGCCCTCCGCGACTCGCTCGAAGGGCGCCTCCGCTCGTTCGACAACAGCGACACCGACCTCCGCGACCTGGAGCTCACCGCAAAGCGCGCCAAGAAGGTGGCCCTCGATATGGCCCACGAAATCTCCGCCGTCCGCCGCGACGAGGCCGAGCGCTTCGCCGCGATGCTCCGCGAGCGCGCCGTGCCCCTGGGCATGAAGAACCTCAAGGTCGAGATCCAGGTGCGCGACGCCGAACTATCGTCAACCGGGGTCGACCACGTCGAGTTCCTCTTCGCTTTCAACAAGAACCAGGAGCCACTTCCGGTGGGCAACACCGCCTCCGGCGGCGAAATCTCCCGCCTGATGCTCTCCATCAAATCAATCGTGGCCGACAAGATGCAGCTCCCCTCGCTCGTGTTCGACGAGGTCGACACCGGCGTCAGCGGCGACGTGGCAAACCGTATGGGGGAGATGATGCGCCAGATCGCCGCCAACATACAGGTGATAGCCATAACCCACCTGCCGCAGGTTGCCGCAAAGGGGAAGGCACACTACAAGGTCTACAAGGAGGACACCGAGCAAGCCACCGTGACCCGCATCGCGGAACTCGCCCCGGCAGAGCGTGTGCGCGAGCTGGCCGTGATGCTCTCCGGCTCCGACGTCGACGCCGCAGCCCTGGCCAACGCCCGCTCCCTCCTCGGCTTCCCCGCCGAAAACCTCTTTGAATAAATCGTTATTCCGCTTTTAACCCCGCCGGAACTCCCGGCATAAACACTGAATACCGCAAATGCTTGAACGCGATGAATATATATTCGGCATACGCCCCGTTATCGAGGCCATCGAGGCCGGAAAGGAAATCGACAAGGTACTGCTCCGCAAGGACCTCCAGGGGGAGCTCGCCAAGGAACTCTTCGAGGTCATACACCGCTACGGCATCGTGACCCAGCGCGTGCCCGCCGACAAAATCGACCGCATAACCCGCAAAAACCACCAGGGGGTGCTCGCCATCCTCTCGGCCGTCAGCTACGACTCTCTTGAAAACCTCGTGCCCCGCCTCTACGAGGAGGGGAAGATGCCCTTCCTCGTGATACTCGACGGCGTGACCGACGTTCGCAACTTCGGGGCAATCGCCCGTACCTGCGAGTGCGCCGGAGCCGACGCCATTGTGATACCCCGCAAGGGGGGCGTGAGCGTCTGCGGCGACGCCGTGAAAACCTCCGCCGGAGCCCTCAGCTACCTCCCCGTGTGCCGCGAGAAAAGCATCGTCAACGCCGTCAAATTCCTAAAGGACAACGGCTATAAAGTCGTGGCTGCCTCCGAGAAAGCCACCCAGAACTACACCGAGGCCGACTACACCGGGCCAGTGGCAATCGTCATGGGGGCCGAGGACGTAGGCATCGACCCCGGCGTACTCCGCCAGTGCGACACCTGGGTATCCATCCCCCAGCGCGGCCGCATCAGCTCCCTCAACGTCTCCGTCGCCGCCGGCGTCCTCATCTACGAAGTCGTCCGCCAACGCCCCGCCTAATCCCCGGCGGTTTAATAATATAAAAGCCACCCCCGGCGAGCGCAAAGCTTGCCGGGGGTGGCCTTTATGGTTCGGCTGGGCCGCGGGGCGTCAGCGGGTGAGCACGATGTTCTTCTCCTGGGCGATGCGGCGCATGTTGAGCACAGCGTAACGCATGCGGCCAAGGGCCGTGTTGATGCTTACGCCGGTGGCCTCGGCGATTTCCTTGAACGACATATTGCGGTAGAAGCGCATGTCGAGAACCTCGCGCTGCGCCTCGGGGAGCGACTCCATGATG
Source organism: Alistipes timonensis (assembly GCA_023663385.1). Taxonomy (GTDB): domain Bacteria; phylum Bacteroidota; class Bacteroidia; order Bacteroidales; family Muribaculaceae; genus UBA7173. Next base: position 366,944 of record JAMPHO010000001.1, read on the forward strand.
CGGCGCACGTCGGTGTGGATTTGCGAAGTTACCAGCAGGTCCTCGATATTCTCCTCCGAAAGGTCGCGGCGGTTGAGCACGTCGGTCTCCTCCTGGTCGGCCGACATGGTGTTCTCGCTCTTCTCCTGGCGGAAGTAGTCGATGATGATGTTGTGGGCTATGCGCATGAGCCATGCCGAAAACTTGCCCGACTCGGTGTAGCGCCCCTGTTTGATGGTGGTGATCGCCTTCACGAACGTCTCTTGGAAGATGTCGTCGGCGATATCCTTGTTTTTGACAATGTTGAGGATATAGGTGAAAACTCGCTGCTGGTGGCGGCGCAGAAGCGTGTCGAAAGCAGTGTTGTCTCCGTTGAAGAAAGCGGTTACCAACTTCTCGTCGGTGAGCCGGGTGAGATTTCGCATTATCGTCAGTAGTTTAGATTAAGTAGAAGTATAATCTATAGGCTGCTTGGTTTTGTGGGTGTTAAGTTAGTTTTTAGTTGACGATTGGCAGGTCTTTTCAGAGTTGTCTGTTTGTTTGGGTATGGCAAAATTACAAAAAAGGAACTGAATCGCCAAACGATTAGCCCCCGCGTTATGATTTTTTTACTATATGCGGGGCAATAACGGCGTTCTTTAAGCGTTGACAACTATCAGAAGCGCCTCGGTAAATGCTTTTTCACACTCCGCCGGGCCCAGCGACGGGTGGCCGCTACCTTTTTGCGCGCCCCGCCGCAATATTAGGCGCTTTCGGGCGTTATATAGATGTACACCGAAAATCAACAAACATAGCGTGCCTATGAAAAATGATTCTACCCATCTAACCCCGTCCTCTTCCTCCGAAATGAATCACACCTGCATGCGAGGCCGCCGTTCCGAGGCCGCCGCTCCGAGGCGTCTCACACTGGCCGCAATCCGCCAGTTCGCTCGGGCCTATTCCTGCGCCCAGTCTCTTCCCCCCTCCCTGGGGTGCTTCGTGGCCAACTGACGCCCGCCTCTGCCGAAATTCATCACACTGAAAGGACATTGGGGCCCTCCCGCCCCGGCTGCCGCCGAAACAGCGCCCCGCGCCGTTTCGGCGGTTTCTTTCCGCCGTTTCCGCCGTTTCGTTGAATGGTTTTGGTTTTTTTAAGGGTTTTCGCTAATTTTGTTGGCTTGCGGTTTAAAGAAACTGTTTAAAATTTTTTCCGAAAGATTTTGAGAGCTGTTTTGAGATGATTTTTTCAATTTGAAGAGGGAGCGATGCGGGCATCGTGACCGATGAGAATTGGAAAAAGCGCTCAAAAAAGCCTCAAAATCAGAAGAAAATCACAATGAAAAAATTTTTAAACAGTTTCTTGAATCTTCCGGGACTTCGGATGCCGCTTGTTTGCGAGAAGTAAATTAACCAGTTGAATATGAAGAGAATTTTGCTTACGGCGCTCTCAGCCGCGGTTGTCGCCGCCGCTTACGCCGTGCCCGCCAAACCGGGCTTGAAGAAAACCGTCACCGGACCCGACGGTGCCGAGGTAACCGTCACCGTGTCAGGCGACGAGAATTTCCGCGTCTACACCGCCCCCGACGGGCGCCCGATGACCCTCCGCCCCGACGGCACCTACGACTATACCACCAAGGAGGCGCTCTCCGCCGCCGTAAAGGCCCGCAAGAGCGCCATGCGCAAGGCTCCGAGCCGCGCGGCATCCGACCACAACGAGTCGCAGGTGCCCCACGTCGGCTCACCCCGCGTCCCCATCATCCTGGTCGATTATACCGACAAGAAGTTCCTCGACGGCGACAAGGCCGCCGCTACTTTCGACAAGTTCTTCAACTCCGGCGAGAAGAGCGCCCTGAAGTATTTCACCGACCAGTCAAACGGCCAGTTCACCCCCCAATTTGACATCTACGGCCCCTACCACCTCAAGAATAACCGCAAGTATTACGGCGGCAACATCACCTATAACTACTACGGCGAGGAAATCGAGGAGGATGCCCGCGCCGGCGAGATGGTTGCCGAAGCCTGCATCGGCCTCGACGGCCAGATTGATTTCTCCCTCTACGACAACAACGGCGATGGTGAGTGCGACGTGGTGATCGTGCTCTACGCCGGGGTGGGGGAGGCCTCCTCCGACGTGGCCGAGTCAGTATGGCCCCACCAGTTCCAGCTCGGCTATTCCGACTACGGCAAGGACCCCCGCCTCGATGGTGTGAAAGTCAGCAAATACGCCGTTTTCAACGAAGTACACGGCGACTACCAGAACCAGGTTGACGGCATCGGCACCTTCTGCCACGAGTTCTCACATTGCCTCGGTCTCCCCGACTTCTACGACACCCAGTATGGCGGCCACTTCGGCATGGGGCCCTGGTCGCTGATGGACTACGGCTCCTACAACGACGACACCTACACCCCCATTGGCTACTCGGCCTACGAAAAGTGGTTTATGGGCTGGATTAACGACATCCCCGAGCCGACACCCGGCGCTACCGTTACCCTCCCGGTGTTCAATCAGAATAACGCCGCGACCGACGTCGCCTACCGCCTCGTCAACCCCGAATACCCCGACGAGTACTTTGTGCTTGAAAACCGCGCACGCCAGGGATGGGACTCCGCCATGGATGCCGAAGGGCTTATGATTTACCACGTTACCTACGACGCCGCCAGTTGGTCGCAGAACTGCGTCAACGACTACTACCCCGAGCGTATGGCCATCGTCGCCGCCGACAATATGCGCACCGACGAGACCTACGCCGGCGACCTCTTCCCCTACGGGTCGAATAACTCGTTCACCGCGACCTCAAGCCCCGCCGCCACCCTCAACCACGGCTCAAAGACCCTCGACAAGCCGGTGACCGACATCCGCCGCGCCCCCGACGGTACCATCTCGTTCCGCTATATGGCCGACGCGCTCCCCCCGATCGCGGCCCCCGACTTCGGCGTTGTACTCCCCGACGCGGGCGAGCTCTTCGCCACCTCCACCGGGTTCACCGCGACCTGGCCCGCCGTTGAGTCGGAATTTGACTTCACCTACACCCTCGACATCCGTCCCCACAGCTTTATAACCTCGGTGCTCGTGCTCGACGAGAACTGCGCGTCCGGCGAAACCGCCTGGGATACCGACGGCTACGTCGGCGCCGAGACCGGGTGCCTGCGCCTCGGCTCCAGCAATAAGACCGGGTCAATGACCTCGCCAGCCTTCAACGTGGCCTCCGGCGACGGCGTTACCGTGTTCGTCAACGCCGAATACTACAATGCCGACAAATCCTCGCTCCAGGTCGACGTGCTCAGCGCCTCGGGCAGCGTGCTCGCCACCAAGAGCGTAACCCTTGGCGAGGACTTCGCGACCTACACCGTCAAGTTCCCCGACGTTGCCGACGGCAGCTGCAAGGTTCGCCTCCAGACCACCGCCAAGAAGAAACGCGCCATGATCAAGTGGGTCAAGGTCTACGACGGCGACACCGACGAGGCCCATAGCGCCCCCGCCCGCGCCGCGGCCGACAAACCCGTCAACCCCGCTACTGAGACCCGCCTCATCCAGGGCATCACCGCGACCGAATGCCTCGTGACCGGCCTCACCCCCGGCGGCATCTACGACTGGCGAGTCAAAGCCTGCGCCGTCAACCCCGACGAGGCCGCCGACTCCCCCTGGTCGCAGACCGTCACCACCGAGCTCCCCCTGACTTCCTCGCTTGAAGTCATCGATGCCGCCGCCCCTGCCGCCGCCCCCGTCGAATACTTCGACCTTTCCGGCCGCCGCCTGACCTCCCCCTCCACCACTGGCCTCTACCTCGAACGCTGCGGCACCACCGTCGCCAAGCGCGCCCCCCGCCCCTGATTCCCTTCCCCTCTTTACCTCACTCTCCCCCTCTCTCCCCTTTCACCCTTTCCCCCTCCCTTATTTCTCGCTCGGCTCCCGCCTCGCACACCTCGCAAACTCTCCTCCGCGGCCTCGAATCCACTGGTGCGCGAGGCGGAAGCCGAGCGAAGAATAAAAGCTGCGAATAAAAGAAGAATAAAGGAATAAGCACCCTAAAAACCTCGAAATCAAATACCCTCCCCAAAATGGAAAAGCCCGCCTCATCCCGCGCCGCGAGAATTGAAAACTCCCCTTGGCTCCGTGCCGAGACCAGGCACCGCGGCAACCGCCGCGCCTACGGGCATGATTACAAAGCACCCGGAGTGTATATGATCACAATGACGGCGGAGCGCTCGCGCCCCGCCTTTTCTATTATAGCTGAGAACTCTGACCGCTCGCCCCTGCTTTCGCTCACCCCGCTTGGGGAGCTTATAACCTGGGAATTGACCCGCCTGTCGGAGTTTCATCCGCAATTCGAAGCCAGGGCGTCGGTAGTGATGCCCGACCATATCCATTTCATACTCTATGTGCGCGAGCGGCTCTCCCGCGAGCTTGGTCAGGAACTGGCGGGGTTCAAGGGCGCTTGTTCCGCCCATTATCACACCCTGTGCCCCGCCGCGCCCGAAAACCCATTGTTCTCCGAGAACTTCAACGACCGAATCGTAAAGGACACCCCGCAATATATCGCTTGCGCCGCCTATATTGCCGATAACCCCAGGCGTTTACTCGTCAGGCGGCGCCATCCCGACCTCTTCCGTCGATATAACCGATTGAAAATCGGACAACGGGAGTATGCGGCCTACGGCAACATCTTCCTTTTGCGCAACTTCCAGCGCCTCGCCGTAATGGTGCATCGGGCTGATACCGCCGCCGATAAGGCAATACGACGCCGCGAATGGCTCGAATGCGCCGCCAACGGCGGCGTGTTGGTCTCTCCGTTCATATCCAAAGAGGAGAAAGCGGTGCGCGACGCCGCGCTGTCGCTCGGAGGCTCGATAATAACTGTTCGCCACAACGGTTTCCCCGACCGCTTCAAACCCGCGGCCGCCGAGTTCGCTTTGTGCGAGGAGGGGCGGTTGCTCATTATCGCTCCGTTGTCCGAATCAACTGGTGCGCGAGGCGGAAGCCGAGTGAAGGATAATGGCTACGAAGAATTGACCCGCGCCGTTTCCTTGCGGCTCAACGCGATAGCCGCTGAAATCGCGGCCATCACCCCTGACGACCCGGTAACCCTGCGCGGTCAATGAGGGCGCGGAGGTAGAGGGGGGCTTCGGGGCCGAGGTTGAAGAGGAGGTCGAGGGCCGAGAGGTTGGGGAGGTAGCCGAAGCGGTCGGCCCGCACCTGGTAGTAGGGGAGGGCCGCGGCGGCTTCCGCGAGGCGCGCCAGGGTGGCTTCAAGTCCGCCGGGAGCCCCGAACCCCGCCGCTTGCTGGTTGTCGAGGGCGTCGGCGCGGAGCGGCTCCTCGGAGTAAGTCACCTCGGTCTCAATGCCGAGCAGGGCGCGGAGCGCCGTGTCGGCGGCGCGGTCCAGGCGCGTCACCGGCATCCCCTCGGCGAAATCAATCAGGGGCAGAATCTCGTCGGCGTAATATTCGAAAAAGGGTGTGCGCCCGTAGGCCGATTCCAGGGTCACGCGGTGCGTGTGCCACCATCGGCCGTGCGCGCTCAGCTCCACGTCGGCCCACCGGGCGTTCTTCAGCCCGTGGGGTTTCGCCACTGCCGCCGTGAGGCTCACCGGGCCGTGGGTGTCGGCTATGTCGCAGCGGTGCGCCCCCTTCTGCCGTTTGTCGTAGAGCAATCCTTCGGCGATGGTGGCCGAGGGGTAGGCCGCCATCAGCGCGTAGTAGGCCACCGGGCCGAAATAGCGCGGCGGAAGCGTGATGCTTCCGCCGCCGTATATCGCGAGATGATTCATCGTCGTCGTCAGGGGAGGTGAGGTCATTTGTCGGGGTTCGCGTCGCGGAAAATCCTGTTCCAGCGTATTCCGCCGTTGAGAAGCCCCTTGTCCTTGTCGAAGGAGATGAGCACGCGCCAGGGGGTGCCTACGATGTGGTCCTCAGGCACGAAGCCCCAGTAGCGCGAGTCGAGTGAGTTGTCGCGGTTGTCGCCCATCATAAAGTAGTAGTCCATCTTGAAGGTGTAGTAGTCAAGCGGCTTGCCGTCGATGTGGAGCTTCCCGTCGCGGAACTCGGCTGTGGGGTTGTTCTCATACACCCGTATGCAGCGGCCATAAATGTCCCAAGCGGCTTTGTCCATTTTCAGCGCGGTACCCTTCTTGGGAATCCAGAGCCCGTTCTCGCCACCGTAGTCGGCGCGGGTCCAGTCGGCGGAAACCCCTTCGGGGAAGAGGGTGAGCACGTTCTCGGGCTGGGGCACGTCGACCATCAGTTTGGCGAAGCGGCCCGAACCCTCCATCTCCTCCACCATCGAGGAGGTGAGGGGGGATATGTAAACCCGGGGCACGGAGCCGTCGGGGTTCACCTTGAAGCCGAGCGACAGCAGCCCGGCAACGTCGGCGGGGGTGACCTCAACCGTGTGGCGGTCGTCTACCGCGATGCCGAGGGCTTCGAACTCCTCGTCGGTCAGCGGCGCGCCGTTCACCTGGTAGAAGTAGTTGAACTGGGCGTCGGCGGGGGTGGGCATCGGCTCCCCGTCGATGAAAATCACACCGTCGATGATCTTGATACGCTGACCGGGGAGCCCCACGCAGCGCTTCACATAGTTCTCGCGGCGGTCAACGGGTCGGTAAACCTGTTCGCCGAAGGTAGCCTTGTCGCCAACGACGCGGTCGCGGCCGTGCATCGACACCAGCGAGTAGTAGTCGGGGTTGTTGACTTTCGACATCACGGTGTCGCCGGCGGGGAAGTTGAACACCACTATGTCGCCCCACTCGACGTCGCGCTGCCCTTTGAGGCGCTTGTAGCCCACCGAGGGCTTGTCGAGGTAGCTCTTGCCGAGGCCGAAAGGGAGCTCGTTGTGAACCAGCGGGAAATATATCGGGGTCATAGGCACGCGAGGGCCGTAGACCGTCTTGTTCACGAAGAGGTAGTCGCCCGTCAGCAGCGTCTTTTCGAGCGACGAGGAGGGTATCTGGTAGTTCTGCCCCAGGAAGGCGAACACGAAGTAGACCAGCACAAGGGCGTACACGATCGCGTCGACCCACGACATAACGCTCTTCACCGCCTTGTTTTTCGATTTCTTCCACCAGGTGAAGGGGATATAGCCGGTGATATATATGTCGAAGAGGAGGATGCCCCCCAAGAGGAGCCACCAGTTGCCCATCCAGGCCACCCACAGAACGTACAGGAGCATAACCGCTCCGAACCGCGCCCAGCGGGTGGGGCGGTTTTCGCTCACGCGGCGCTTGAAGTCTTCTTTATTGAATGTCATTGTGCGATAAGTGTCTGATTTTTAAGAAGTGCTTGCCTTTGCCCTGTATCCTCGCCTCAGGGTATCATGTCGGGCATCGAGAAGAGCCCCTGCCGCGGTTCCGCGGCGAGCCATTCGGCGGCTATCACGGCGCCGAGGGCGAAGCCGTCGCGCGACTTGGCGCGGTGGGTTATCGATATTTCGTCGACGGGGCTCTCCCAGGTGGCCGTGTGGGTGCCGGGCACCTCGCCACGCCGCGTGTGGCTCACGATCAGCTTGCCGGGGAGGTCGCGGGGATTCTCGGTCCATCCGTCAAGGCCGGGGGTCTCGGCTATGATGTTTTCAGCCAGGGTGATAGCCGTGCCCGAGGGGTGGTCGAGCTTGTGTATGTGGTGAGTCTCCTCGACCGAGGGGGCGTATTCCGGGTAGCCGCTCATCAGGGCCGCCGCCTGGCGGCAGAGGCGGTTGAAGAGGTACACCCCTATTGAGAAGTTGGAAGTCCAGAACATCGCCGCACCGTTGTCGGCCACCATTCGCTCAACCTCGGCGCGCGAGGAGGTCCACCCCGTGGTGCCCGACACGAGCGGCTTCCCCAAGGGGAGCAGGCGGCGGTAGTTCGCGACCGCGGCGTCGGGGCGGGTGAACTCTATAACGGCGTCGGCGGCGAGGAACTCGGGCGATTCGAATTTCGCTTCCTCGCCGGCGTCGACGCGGCATACTATTTCGTGGCCCCGGCCCAGGGCGGCGCGCTCCACGGCGCGCCCCATCTTGCCGTAGCCTACAAGTACTATCTTCATTTCTTTCGGTCGGTGTCGCCCCCCTGCGAGCGGCGCAACTCCTTGCGTATCGTCGAGGGGATGGCTATTGTTGTGAATATCAGCAGCGCGCCCCCCGCGAGGGTGAACGCGAACGAGTCGCGCGTGGTCTGGCCGCTGTAGAAGAGGAAGAACGCCGCCACGCAGAAGAATATCGCGCTCCAGCTTTCGATGCGGTAGAGGCGTTTCACGCGGGGGTGCGTCCCGGTGTAGGGGGTGAAGAATTTCGCCGCGAGGAAGCAGAGGGCGCCCCCGGCGAACACGTATTTCCACCATCCCAAGGCGCCGTGGAAGTAGCGCAGGTCAAGGAGGGGGAGGAGCACCCCGGCGAATATCGCCAGCAGCCCGATGGTCGCGAGCCATACGGCCCACGCGGCCGGCTGCCGCCCGGTGAGCTCTTCGAGGGTGTATTTTTTCTGTTCAGCCATAATGTGATTGTGGTGATTATTCAAAAACGTAAACGTCCTCCCCGGGGCGCTGCATATGGTAGTGCTCGCGCACCACGCGCTCCAGTTCGGCGGGGTTCGACGCCAGGTTGCGGTTAAGCCGCCGATAGTAGGCCATGGTGTCGTTGTTCTCCTTGATTTCAGCCGTCAGTTGGTCAATCTGCTCCTGGTACTCCATCGACTTGAAGTAGGAGTTCTCGTTGAAGAAGGCTATGAATACGACGTACGCCACCACTAACAGGAGCGGCAGGCTCACATAGCGGCGTATCCATCGGTAACTGTCGTTTAGAAATGCGTTCATCGGTTCGCTGGTTGGTGAGAGATGCGGTTGCGCGAAGTTACGCGATTTTCCGCACATTCGGGCTATCGCGCGCCCGCGCTTTCCAACTTTTCAGCCTTATAAGCCACCGGATTCACACCTGGGGCTACTGCTGGGGGTGCTTGCGGTAATACTCTTCCAGCAGGTTGCGGATGTTGAAGTAGTAGGTGCCGGTCTCCTTGCCGCCGTTCTTCTCGACGTCGATGCGGTCGAAGTACGGCTCCTGGTACTGCTGGTCCTTGGCCACGGCGTTCTGGAAGTTGATGATGTTGTACTCGTGGCGGGGCGAGGTGACGTACCAGGCGTGCTCCGGGTCGGCCCCGGTGCCGGAGCTGACGATGGCCTGGAGTATATGGTTCAGGCGGTACTGCCAAATGTTGGCGCGGTTGGTCTTGCCGCGTTCGCGGAGCGCGTAGATCAGGAAGTTCATCTGCGACAGGTCGAAGGGGGTGTCCTTCAGGGCCTGCTCGGCGTAGTATATCATCGAATCGAGCTCGGCGCGCGTATGCTTGTTCTTGAAGTAGAGGCTCTCGTTCTTGGTGGAGTACTCCGAGTGGCGGTAGGGGTCGAAATCCTCCTGGAAGAGGTAGCCGTAGTAGAGGTGGCGGTAGTCCTGGAGGTTCATCACCGTCTCGTTCTGCTCGTAGCGGGCCATCAGCTTCGGGTAGTAGTACGGCGAGCGGGGGTCGGAGACCTCCGAGCGTATCTTGTCGAGGTCGGGAACCTCGACGGTAACTTTCTTGTCGTTCTTGGCGGGAGCCGCCGACAGCGCCAGCCCCAGGCCCAGGGCCGCCACGGCGGTTATGATGTATATCAGTTTCTTCATACAGTAAAAACGTCAGACCAAGGGCAGGGTATGCCCTCGGTCTGACAAATTTACTAAAAATCTCTTAACGCGGCGGGTGGCCTTAGCGTTTATTAGCTTTTTTTATAGTTGGATAAAGCGTTTTATCGCTTGCCTTAGATTACGCCCTGCTGCATCATTGCGGTGGCGACCTTCATGAAGCCGGCGATGTTGGCGCCCTTCATGTAGTTGAGGTAGCCGTCGGGCTGCTGGCCGTAGCGCACGCACTGCTCGTGGATCGATGCCATGATCTGGTGGAGCTTGGCGTCAACCTCCTCGGCGCTCCACTGCAGGTGCTCGGCGTCCTGGGTCATTTCCAGGCCGGAGCAGGCCACGCCGCCGGCGTTGACTGCCTTGCCGGGGGCATAGACGGTCTTGGTCGCGATGAAGTGGTCGATAGCCTCGGGGGTGCAACCCATGTTCGACACTTCGGCTACGAGTTCCACGCCGTTGTCAACCAGCATCTTGGCGTCGTCGCCGTTGAGCTCGTTCTGGGTGGCGCAGGGGAGGGCGATGTCGACCTTCTGCTCCCAGGGCTTGCGGCCGGGGAAGAACTGCGAGCCGGGGAACTTCTCGGCGTAGGGAGCCACGATGTCGTTGCCCGAAGCGCGGAGCTCCAGCATATAGTTGATCTTTTCGTCGTTGAGTCCCGCGGGATCCAGGATGTAGCCGTCGGGGCCGGAGATGGTGACCACCTTGGCGCCGAGCTGGGTAGCCTTCATAGCGGCGCCCCAGGCCACGTTGCCGAAGCCGGAGATGGCGACGGTCTTACCGTTGATGTCCTTGTTCATGCGGGTGAGCATGTTCTCCACGAAGTAGAGGGCGCCGAAGCCGGTAGCCTCGGGGCGCAGGCGCGAACCGCCGAAGTCGAAGCCCTTGCCGGTGAAGGTGCCGGTGTGCTCGTCGACCAGTTTCTTGTACATACCGTACATATAGCCTACCTCGCGGCCACCCACGCCGATGTCGCCGGCGGGCACGTCGCGGTCGGGGCCGAGGTTCTTCCACAGGCACATGATGAAGGCCTGGCAGAAGCGCATGATCTCGCGGTCGCTCTTGCCGCGGGGCGAGAAGTCGCTGCCGCCCTTGGCACCGCCCATGGGCAGTGTGGTGAGTGCGTTTTTGAAAGTCTGCTCGAAACCGAGGAACTTGAGGATGCTCAGGTTTACGGAAGCGTGGAAGCGGATACCGCCCTTGTACGGGCCGATGGCGTTGTTGAACTGCACGCGGTAGCCGATGTTGTTCTGCACCTCCCCCTTGTCGTCGATCCAGGTCACGCGGAAGGTTACGATGCGGTCGGGCTCGACCATGCGTTCTATGATGCGGTTCTTTTCGAACTCGGGGTGTTCGTTGTATACGTCGGCAACCGAGAGGAGCACCTCTTTGACAGCCTGCAGGTATTCGTGTTCGCCCGGATGTTTGGCTTCCAGGCCGTTCATAATGCTATTGATGTCCATAGCTGAAATAGAGTATAGGTTAACAATATGCTTTTTTAAGGGGGAAATCCGGCCTGAATGTAGGCGGTTTTTCCCGGCACCGCAAATATAAGGCTAAAAAACGATACCGCGACCAAAAAATCGCAATTATTTTCCACCCCCGCCATATGTTATTAAGCATAGATTAACGGCATCCCACCCCTCCGCGACGAAAGCCGGGGATTCCGCCCCTCGTTTATGGAGCGGAATCCCCGGTCTTTATAACTCGGTTAAGTGTTGGCGGGTGGGGGTTATTTGGCGGCGAGGACTTCGATTTCGACGAGGACCTGCTTGGGGAGCTCGCGCACGGCTACGGCGCTGCGGGCGGGGAACGGGGCGGTGAAGGCTTCGGCGTAAACGGCGTTCATGGCGGCGAAGTCACCCATGTCGGCAAGGTAGACGGTGGTCTTCACCACGTTGTCCATCCCCAGGCCGGCGGCTTCGAGGATAGCCTTCACGTTGGCGAGGCTCTGGCGGGTCTGCTCGGTGATCCCTTCGGGGATTTCGCCGGTAGCGGGGTTGATGGGAATCTGGCCGGAGGCGAACACGAAGGGTCCGCAGTCGATAGCCTGGCTGTAGGGTCCGATGGCGCCGGGGGCGTTCTGGGTGGCAATCTGGTTCTTCATTTCGGTTTGGTTTGGGTTAAAGAGTTGATATTTATATTTTTGATTAGTATTTTAGAAGCGTCGGCCTCCATCGAGCCCTCGGCCGAGTCGACCGCTTCCGACAGCGACACGAAACGCTTGTCGAAGTCGGGGATGAAGTCGTCGGTGCCGTGCGACCGTATGGCGCGTATGGCGTCGCCGAGGGTCAGGCCGGAGGGGTCGGTCGCGGGCGAGAGGGCGGTCTGCTCGTCGCCCGGATGGGCCACTACCCTCTGCAGCAGCCCGCAGCCGGTGAGTTTCCTCGCCGCGGCGTTGACCAGGGGGATCGGTATGCCGTAGGTTTTCGATATGGAGAGTTCGTCGAGCGGGGGCTCGCCGTTGGTGAAGCGGTTTACAGCGATGGTGAGCACCGCGAGGTCGATTTCCGAGCGGTAGTCGTCGGAGATGCGCTCGATGCGGTCGGAGAACGCGAACTGCACTATGTTCTGCGACGAGTAGCAGAGCACCGCCCCGGCCAGCGTGATCAGCCACACGAGCTGCAACCATATGAGGAGCAGCGGCAGAAAGGCGAACGAGCCGTAGATGGCGTTGTAGCGCATCACATACACCTGGCCGCTCACGAACAGCCACTGGAGTACCAGGAACCCTGTACCAGCGAGCACACCTGAAAGCAGGGCGTTGGAAATCTTCACCTTGGCGTTGGGGATGAGCATGTAGGTGCCGGCGAAGAAGAGCCATACGAGCACCAGGGAGGCGATGTCGAGGGCCACGCTGAACACCGGCGAGAGGAATTTCAGCGGGGTGGCGTTTTGCAGCGTGGTCGACATGAACACCGTGATGCCGCTGGCGCATATCATCAGCACCGGCAGTATCAGGAAGATGGCAGTGTAGTCGGTGATTTTGCGCCAGAACGAGCGCCCCTTGGGCACGCCCCAGATTTTGTTGAACGAGTCCTCGACCGACGACAGCAGCGAAATCAGGGTCCAGAGCAGGAACACGATGCCGACTCCCACGAACACCCCCTCGGAGGAGGTCGCGAGGTAGGAGTCGACGAACCCGAGGGCCGTTTCGAGCGCTTTGCGCTGCGCCGGGAAGGAGGCCATCAGCTGCGACTGCACCAGGTTCTGGAACCCGAAGCCGCGGGCTATGGCGAACAGCAGCGCCAGCGCCGGCACTATGGCCAGCAGCGTCTGGTAGGTGAGGGCCCCGGCCCGGTTCTGGAGGTCGCTGTCGAAGAAGGAGCGCACCGAAAGGTTGATGGTCTTCAGCGTGTTGATTTTCCAGCCCGTGCGGGTGTCGCTCCACACTCCGGCGGTCAGGTAGTCGTAGGCGGATTTAAACCGCTCGGCAACCGAGGGCTTTTTGGCGGGGGCGTCAGCGCCCCCGGCGTTGTCGGATCGGGATTCGTTCATATCGAGGGGGATGTTATCGCAGCCGGTCGGCGGCGCGGAGCAGCTTCTCGTCGCTGCGGATGCCCCGGTAGGCCATCGCGGCGAAAATCAGCGCCCCGAGCAGCAGCAGTACCGAGCCGCCGATTTCCACGCGGGCCGTCTCGCTGCCGCCGCGCAAGGCGACGGTGACGGTTACCACGGCCACCACGCAGATCAGCAGCATCGACAGCAGGGTCACCGTTTTCTGCCGGCGCGTGTTTTTGTAAAGGAATATGGCTATAAACAGCAGCAGAGCCACCAGGCCGTTGACTATGGCCAGTACGGGGAAGTCGGTCATCGTCAGGTTGGCCACGGCAAGCTCGGCTGCCGGGTCGGAAACCACGGCAACGGGCACGAAACAGAACATTGCCACGAGGATGGCGGCGAAAAGCAGCCATACCGACTGCCAGCGTTGTATTACCATTGTTTTTACGAGTTAGTTTTTGTTAGTGTAAGTTGTGCCTGCAAATTTAACGAAAAAATCCGTAGGGCGGTTCACATCTGTTTTTAAACAGGCGCGGGAAAGGGGCGGCGGGGCGCGCCCGGCGGCTCACGACAGCTCGTAGAGTATCGAGTCGGTGATCAGCGGGAGCAGCTTCGGATCGACCCCGATGCGCAGCAGCGCCTGGGAGTCGCTCCGCATATCGGCTATGAACCCCTCTACGGCCTCCTGGCGCGAGGCGTTCTCCCCCGAGGTGCCCGGCTTGGCCGGGTCGCGGCGGGCGGTGATGTTGAGCTTGTAGAAGTTCATCGCCTCGCGGAAGCGGCGCTCGGCCAGCGAGAGGTGGCCCAGGTTGAGGTAGTCGGCTGGTATCGGGTCGTGCCCGGCTATCAGCCGCTCGTAATACTTGCGGCTCTGCTCCAGCTCGCGGCGCATCAGCAGGGCCCAGGCCAGGGGGCGGAGCGCCTTGCCCGACCGCGGGTCGAGGTAGTCGGCCTTGTAGAGGGCGCGGACGGCTTCGTCGTACTCTTCGAGCTGGAGGTGGCAGTGGCCGCGGAGCAGGGCGTTGGCCCCCTTGTCGGGCTCGATGGCTTCGAGGCGGTCGAGCGCGGCCAGCGCCTCGCG
>JAMPHO010000001.1:381219-536819 GCA_023663385.1 Alistipes timonensis
GGTCGCGCCAGCCGGCCGCGCGTTTGCCGCCAACCCGCCGCCAATCGGATGTCTGCGCCGCCTTGCTCGTGTGTTCAATTTGGCGTTGCTGTTCAATGCAATTGAACAATTCGGTATTTTTGAACAAAATAGTTGGTTGTTCCAGATTTGTTCATTATCTTTGCGATGTTCAATAGAATTGAACGCACAACGATAACTGAACAAAAAGATGAGCGATCAGGAAATATTAAATAGAGCCGTTGCTGCACTGAACAGCAATCTTTGTTGTGAGAAAGCCACGGTAGATTATAGCGGCGATGCCCCTTGTCTTACTTTGATGGGCAAGCGATTTTTGTGTGTTGTAAAGCCGAACCTTACACTTGGAGATATGATGGACAAGTGTCTGCCTGCCGATAAAGATGCCCGGATTCTTTACATCACTATCAACGCTACGCCCAAAATGTTGGAACTTGCTAAACTTCCGGAAGTCAATGTATTGGACTGCGCCGGGAATTTCAACATCCAGTATCAGCAAAAAAATGGTAATGTAGTGCTTATGCTTGCCAACAAGGGCGAAAAACCGATTGAAGATGTAATGCCAAAAGCTTACCCTGTATTTTTGGAAAAAGGACTTAAAGTTATCTTCTATCTGTTACTTGATAAGAAAAACATTGGTCGTCCTTACCGGGATATAATGGATGCCACCGGGGTTTCAATCGGAACAGTCAAGAATATCATTGATGGAATGATATATCAGCAATTCGCGCGTGTTGAAAGGAATAAACGCTTTCTGACAAATGCAGACCGACTGCTGATGCTCTGGGCGACTAACTATGGGCAGATTCTGAAACCCAGACTGTTGCAGACCCGTTTTGCATTCCGCGATGAGGAAAAACGCAAGAACTGGAAGGCAATGACTCTCCCCGAAGGTATGATTTGGGGAGGAGAGCCTGCCGCCGCTCTTACCGATGGCTTCCTCACACCGGGCGAGTTTGCTATATATACGGATGTCCCCGCTGCAACTTTGATGAAAACAGGTGCTGTAATTCCTGACACAAACGGGGAAATTACCGTATATGAGAAGTTTTGGAAAGATGAAGAAGCAACTAATGTAACACCCGCGATACTGACATACGCGGATTTGATGGACACGGCCAACAGTCGTTGCATCGAAGCTGCTCAAAAGATAAAGGAATATGAGCTTAAATATCTCCTCTGAAACAATAGACAATCCACTGCTGATTGATCTGTTGCGTCAACTTAATCGTACTTTCTCGAAAATCGGCAGCGATTTCTTTGTCATTGGTGCGACTGCCCGTGATATAATACTGCGCGTTCTCGCTAATACATCGGCAAGAAGAAAAACCAAGGACCTTGATGTTGCCATTGCTGTAACCGGCTGGGGCAAGTATAATGAAACCTGTCAGGCGTTGGTTGCCGATGGATTTGAAAAGTCCACTCATCAGGCTCAACGATTCTACTTCGGCGATTATGAGGTGGATATAGTCCCATACGGTGCGGTGGCGAAAGCCGATGACAATATCTATTGGCCGCCTGAAGAAACGATAGCTATGTCAGTCAAAGGTTTTGACGAAGTATTGAACGAGGCGATTACGGTCAGCATAGATAATGAGTTTGAGATAAGAATAGCGTCATTGCACGGACTGTTTTTATTGAAGCTCAATGCTTGGCTTGACCGCAATATCGGCACCAATAAGGATGCCGAAGATATTTGGTACATAGTGGACAATTACTATCTTGCCAATGAGGGACGAGGAGTACACCCCGAAGTGTATGACCTTGATGGATTTGACCTTACCATTGGAGGCGCTTATTGGATGGCACATGATATTGCCGACCTGCTGACGCAAGAACAGATTGCTTACTACGCTGGCGTTCTCCGTAATGAGATGGTACGTGAGGAAGATAGCCGACTTGTAGTCCAGATTCTTGAAACCAACAGGTCTGTCACGTCCTCAGATGTCCTTAAAGTTCTGCAAACAATTTCAGATGTATTCTCAAAAAAAGTTGACCGATGATTGATGTTGAAGCATTCTCGAAAGCCGGCATCGGGAAAGATTATGAGGATTACGTTTTGCACACGGAAATCGCTCCCGATGTGGCATTGATTGTCGTTTGCGATGGTATGGGTGGATTGTCTAATGGCGCGGATGCGTCAAGAATTGTAGCCCACAGCATCGAAAACTATCTTCAGAAAAACCTTTGCATTCAGAAACCCGAACACACCATAGTCAATGCCATACAATACGCCAATGATGAGTTAGCGAAAGAATGCTTGCGCCTTCAGTCCAAGATGGGTGCGTCGGTTGGACTGGCCTTATTTGTTGGCAATCGTTGCTATTATTCATGGCTTGGCGATGTCAGAGTATATCTCAAACAAGGTGACCAGACGGAATTGCTGACGAAAGATCATTTAGCCATCGAAGGGAATCACTCGTTTCTGACACGTTGTGTCAATGGCAGAGAATTTCGTTATTCCCCGGTTGTTTCAGATATGGTTTTACATTCTGGCGATGAGGTATATATTGCAACGGACGGGTATTACCTTCACCACAACGTGGGCGCCCCTATAGAATCAGAGATTGAGGCGGGAGATGACGCGACAATTGTTTGCATCAAACTGATATAGGCTCATATCATATTCATGGAACTCGGCATAACCATTTGAAGTGGGCGGGCTCGGGCGGGTTCGGGCTCGGGGAACGCGTTGGGGAATGCCGGGGGGGCGCTGGCTGCTTGTTTTTTAGCCGCTTTGGCGGTAATCTCGGAAAAAATTCGTAACTTCGCGTTTAGGAGAGATTATATACTCTCCCACAAATCCAACCGGCGCCCGGAGGATGGGCGCCCCGCCAGCCAATTACACCTTGATGAACAGCAAGCAAAAAGTACTCTACATCTCCCAGGAGGTGACTCCCTACCTCCCTGAAACGCATCTGGGCCACCTTTGCCAGTATATACCCCACCGCGTCCAGGAAGAAGGATTCGAGGTAAGGACGTTTATGCCGAAATACGGTTGTATCAACGAACGGCGCAACCAGCTCCACGAGGTGATACGCCTCTCCGGCCTCAACATCCCGGTCGACGATAACGACCACCCGCTGATTATCAAGGTCGCGACTCTCCAGAGCTCGCGCATGCAGGTGTACTTCATCGACAACGACGACTACTTCCGCCACCACGGGGTCAGCGACCTCGAAATCCGCGAGACTCCCGAGGAGAATGATGAGCGGCTGGTGTTCTTCACCCGCGGCGTCATGGAGACGGCCAAGAAGCTCCGCTGGGAACCGGCATTCGTGCACTGCTCGGGGTGGGTTTCGGCCCTCGCGCCCCTCTACCTCAAGAAAACCTATGCTGACGACCCCACGATAGGCCGCGCCAAGGTGGTGTTCTCGATCTTCAACGACGCTTTCGAGGGTCCGCTCGACCCCCGTTTCCAGGAGAAGCTCCGCATGGACGGCTTCTCGGCCGAGGAAATCGCGACGCTCGGCACCGAGCCCGTCGACTGGCTCACTCTCAATAAGTTCGCCATTGATTACGCCGACGGCCTGGTGATAGCTTCGGAGGATGTGCCCCAGGAGCTCAAGGACTATGCCAAGGCTTCGGGCAAACCGATGATCGAGTCGTGGTCCGACGAGGTCGAGGGCGCCCCGATGGTCGAATTCTACAACTCTCTTTAAGGAAAACTCCTGATGACATTCAAGCATTCAGCCATACTCGCGGCGGTAATGGTTTCCGCCGCGTCGCTCTCAGGCTGCAAGGATACAACCGAGGATATCGGTTCCTCGCTCGTCACCGACAATTCCGAGGTGGTGATCGAGGATGAATACAGCGTTTCGGGCCGGGTGGTCGAAAACACCAAGGTTCAGTCGCGCACTATCACCGAGATTCTCGGCGTGATCGACGCGGAGGGGTACGGCAAATTCTCCTCCGACTTCGTCACCCAGTTCATGCCGGCCCAGAACATCGCGTCGGACGAGGTGAAGGTCGACGACATCGACTCGCTGAACCTCGTGCTGACCATGCCGACCGGGTCGTTTGTCGGCGATTCCGTGGCCCCGATGGGTCTCGAAGTGTTCCGCCTGACGAAAACGCTCCCTTACCCCATATACAGCGACTTTGACCCCGCGGCCGAGCAATGTTTCGACCCCTCGAAGCCTATCGCATCGAAGATTTACGCCGTAAACGCCCTCGGGCAGACCGACTCCGTCAAGGCGCTGTCATACCGCCAGGTAAGCGTCAAGCTCCCGTTGTCGCTCGGCAAGGAGCTCTTCACGCTCTACCGCGAGAACCCCTCGGCCTACGCCACACCGACGGCGTTTGCCGAGCACTTCGCCGGTATCTACGTCAGGAACTCCTACGGCTCGGGCCGCGTGACCCGTTTCGAGTCGGTAGTGATGCGCATGCATTACCACACAATGGGTACCGACGAGGACGGCAAGGAGGTGAAGGTGCCCCAGGCCGGAACTTATTACGCCGTAACCCCGGTGGTAATCACCAACAACAATATCAATTACGCTATGGCCGAGTCGCTGAAAAAGCGGGTCGACGATGGCGAGGCAATCATCGTGGCCCCCGCCGGCCGCGACGTGGAGCTGACCTTCCCGCTGATGGACGTTATCGAGTCTTACCGCTCGAAGTCGGGGGGTATGGCTGTGATTAACTCGCTCAGCATGGAGCTCCCCGCCGAGGAAATCGAGAACGACTATGGCATCAATCCCCCGTCGCGTATGCTGATGCTCCTGTCGAAGGATAAGGAGAAGTTCTTCGCCAACAACGAGATAACCGACGATGTGACCTCTTTCGTGGCTACCTACGACTCGGCCGAGGGTTGCTACACGTTCAGCGGTCTGCGCGCCTATCTTCTGAAAATGCTTGAGGAGTATGAGAAGAACGGCAAGGTCGAGGCCGAGGATTATACCTTCACGCTCACCCCGGTGACCGTCACCACCGAAACCAATTCGTCGGGCTACTATCAGACCTCGACCTACATCAGCTCCATCACACCCTATGTGCTGACCCCGGTAATGACCAAGCTCGACCTCGGCAAGGCGAAAATCACATTCACCTTCACCAAGCAGTCGGTCAACTAATCCCCGATTATAATAGTTTTTAGCATACAAGGTCGGAGACCTCGCACGAATTGATGTTGTGCAAGGTCTCCGACCTTGCTTTATACACCCCGACACAAGTCCCCACAAACCGCGGCTACGCCGCTTATTGTGGGGTTTCCAATGTCCAAGGTCTCCGACCTTGGGTGTGAGTGATAGAGGTTTGGCGGACGAGATGAATTGAAGAAGGGGTGGCGGTTGGCGATTCCTCGATGGAGGGGTGTCGGTTAGTGATTCCTTGAAGGAGAGGTGTCGGTTAGTGATTCCTTGAAGGAGGGGTATCGGTTGTCGAATACTTGAAGGAGAGGTGTCGGTTGTCAATTACTTGAAGGAGGGGTGTCGGTTGTCGAATCCTTGAAGGAGGGGTGTCGGTTTGCGATTCCTCGATGGAGAGAGGTGGCGGTTGGCGATTCCTTTAAGGAGAGGCAGTTGGTCGGCTATTGATGGTGAGTAGTCTATTCATTGGGGTAAAACAAGGTCGGGGACCAGGCGCGACGTTAAATCGTGCGAGGTCCCCGACCTGATTATTGGGGTTGGTGTGGTGGCGGATTACTGCATGCCGGAGATGGCGGCGCCGCGGGCGATCTTGGCAACCATGCCCTGGAGGGCCTTGCCGGGACCTACTTCCACAAATTCGTCGGCACCTGCCTCAACCATGCGGCTCACGCTCTGTGCCCAGCGAACCTGGCCGGTGAGCTGTGCGATGAGGTTGGCCTTGATTTCAGCGGGGTCGGTGTGGGGCATGCCGTCAACGTTCTGGTAAACGGGGCAAATCGGCTCGTGGATCTCGGCGGCTTCGATGGCCTTTGCCAGTTCGGTGCGGGCGGGCTCCATGAGGGGCGAGTGGAAGGCACCACCGACTTTCAGCTTCAGGGCGCGCTTCGCTCCGGCCTCGGTCAGTGCGGCGCAGGCGCGGTCAACGGCGTCGATTTCGCCGGAGATAACGATCTGGCCGGGGGTGTTGTAGTTGGCGCAAACCACCACGCCGTCGGTGTTGGCGCAGATTTCCTCAACCTTTTCGTCGGGGAGGCCGATGATGGCTGCCATGGTCGAGGGGTTGGCCTCGCAAGCCTTCTGCATGGCCTGGGCGCGGATGGCCACCAGCTTGAGGCCGTCCTCGAAGCTCAGGGCGCCGGCGGCGGTGAGGGCGGAGAACTCGCCGAGCGAGTGTCCGGCCACCATGGCGGGCTTGAAGTCGTCGCCGAGGGTTTTGGCGAGAATCACAGAGTGGAGGAACACGGCGGGCTGGGTCACCTTGGTCTGCTTGAGGTCCTCTTCGGTGCCTTCGAACATAAGGTCGGTAATGCGGAAGCCGAGAATCTCGTTGGCTTTTTCAAACATCTCTTTGGCAACGGGGTTGTTGTCGTAGAGGTCCTTGCCCATCCCGACAAACTGGGAACCCTGGCCGGGGAACATAAATACTTTCATAATCAATTATAAGATTGATATATTGTTATAACGTGTTGACGATTTGGCCGCGTGTTCCGCGGGGAGGAAACGCGGTGCAAAGATACGGAATTCCCCCGAAATTTATGTTGCAAAACATATAAAGGGGTTAAAAAAAGCCGGTTTTTTTTTGGTGACTTGAAAATAAGTCGTAACTTTGCAGTGTTTTTGAAGCACAAAATATTGTTTTATTATTTAACTCACAACACGAAAATGAAAAAGTTATTCCTTTCTTTCGCTGTGATCGCAGGTTTCGCAATGGTATCCTGCGGCAACAAGGCTGAGAACGCTGAAGCTGCTGAAGCTCAGGACACCGTAGCTGTAGTAGAAGAAGTTGCTGTAGTAGAAGAAGTAGCTGACTCCGCTGCTGCCGCTACCGACACTGTTGCTGCTGCCGCTACCGAGGTTGCTACCGAAGCTGCCGCTCAGTAATCCGCAAGCCTGTTGTAAGACAGAGCTGAAAGATAACAGCAAAAAATAAAGAGGATGCGATTTTCGCTTCCTCTTTTTGTGTGCAGTATTGTCGGCGCGTGATAGCGGCGCGCCTGGTTCGTCGCCGGAGCCTCTCGGCCTCGGTCGCGACCCTTAGGTCGCTCCCATCGGCGCTCGGACTCTGGCTCCTGCCATCCGCACCACTCTGACGCACCGCCAGCCATCCGGGCGCGCCGCCGCTACCATCCAGGCTGAAGCCTGACAAAGGCGACGTATGATGTTTGAGCGTGATATTGTGAAGCGCTTGTGCGAAAAACAAGGAAGGGGATGCGGCTCGATCATTATAGTCGAGCTGTATCCCCTTCCTTTTTGTTTGTTAGTGGTTTAAGTTGTTGATGCTTAGTCGAGCGAGTGGATCACGAGGCCGGAGCGGAGTTTGGGCTCGAACCAGGTGGTCTTCGGGGGCATGATGTTGCCGGTGTCGGCAATGTCGATCAGCTGCTTCATTGAAACGGGGTAGAGGGCCAGGGCCATAGCCATCTCGCCGGAGTCGACGCGGTCGCGGAGCTCGCCCAGGCCGCGGATGCCACCCACGAAGTCGATGCGCTTGTCGGAGCGGAGATCGGTGATGCCCAGGATGTCGCGCAGTATGAGATCGGAAGAGATTGTCACGTCGAGCACCCCGATCGGGTCGGAGTCGTCGAAGCGCCCTTCGCGGGGGGTCAGCGAGTACCATTTGCCGCCGAGGTAGAGCGAGAAGTTGTGAAGCTGCCGCGGGGTGTAGATTTCCGCTCCCTTATCCTCAACGATGAAGTCCTTGTCAAGCTTGGCGAGGAATTCAGCGGGGGTGAGGCCGTTGAGGTCGCGGACCACGCGGTTGTAGTCGATAATGCGCAGGTGCGACGCGGGGAACGCCACGGCCAGGAAGTAGTTGTACTCCTCGTCGCCGGAGTGGTCGGGGTTCTGCTCGGCCTTTTCAAGACCTACGCGGGCGGCTGCTGCCGAGCGGTGGTGGCCGTCGGCGATATAGAGGTGGGGCATAGCCTCGAACTCCTCGGTGATGGTCTGTATCATCGCTGGGTCGTCGACAACCCAGAAGTGGTGGCCGAAGCCGTCGGGCGCGATGAAGTCATATTCGGGAGTTCCGGCGGCTACCTGGCGGATTATAGCTTCGAGGCGCTCGTTGTCGGGGAACGCGAAGAACACCGGCTCGACGTTGGCGTTGTTGACGCGCACATGCTTCATGCGGTCGTCCTCCTTGTCGCGGCGGGTTAGCTCGTGCTTCTTGATCACGCCGTTCACATAGTCGTGGACGTTGGCGGCGATCACTATGCCGTATTGGGTGCGCCCATCCATAGTCTGGGCGTAGATGTAGTAGCGGTCCTCGTCGTCCTGCACGAGCCAGCCGTTGTCGCGGAAGGCGCGGAAGTTTTCCACGGCCTTGTCGTAAACTTTGGGGTCGTGCTCGTCGGTTCCGGGTTCGAAGTCGATTTCGGGTTTTATGATGTGGTACAGCGATTTCGGATTGCCTTCGGCTTCGCGTCGGGCCTCTTCGGAGTTGAGCACGTCGTAGGGGCGCGATGCCACCTGTTCGATCATCTCTTTCGGCGGGCGGATGCCGCGGAAGGGTTTCACTTTAGCCATGGTTTCAGGAAGAATTTAAGGTTTGAACTACTTGAACGCAAATATAGCGAATCAGTCGGCACTTTTCCAAATATCCCTTTAGAAATATGAATTATTTTTCGCATACGGGCGAATTGTTAAGGGCGTGTTAAGTGCGTCGGCGGTGGGGCATAAAAAAAGAGTGGGGCTCTCACGAGTGCCACTCTCTCCATTCATCACATTATGCTTACAATTAAGTGCTCTTTCAGTTTCTGTTACTCTTTCAGTTTCTATACTAAAAACAATGAGTAATCGTAAGAGGTTGAAGTTAATGGGGTTAAAATCCATTAATAAGTGTTGGCGCGTGATGAGGCGCCGGTATCGTTTCAGTAGCGCCCCTCTACGATGGGCCAGTCGATAATGTCCCAGAGGTGTTCGAGGGCGTCCTTTCGGAGGTTCTGATAGTCAAGGTAGTAGGCATGCTCCCACACGTCGAATGTCAGAATCGGGGTGAGCCCCTTGGTCATGGGGTTGCCGGCGTTCGACTCCTGGGTGATGAAGAGCTTACCCTCGCTGTCGCGCGAGAGCCACACCCATCCCGAGCCGAAGAGCTTGACTCCGGCGTCGACAAACTCCTTCTTGAAGTTCTCAAATGAGCCGAAGTCGCGGTCGATGGCCTCGCGGAGTTCACCTTCGGGTTCGCCGCCCCCTTCGGGCGAGAAGGAGAAGAAGTAGAAGATGTGGTTCCACGCCTGGGAGGCGTTATTGAAAAGCGGGCCTTTGGCGTCGCGGATGATTTCTTCAAGGGGAAGGTCGGCAAACTCGGTGCCCTCGATGAGGTTGTTGAGGTTGTCGATGTATGCTTTTTCGTGTTTGCCGTAGTGGTAGTCGACGGTGCGCGCCGAGATAGCGGGTTCGAGCGCGTCGTGGGCGTAGGGGAGTTCGGGCTGAGTGTATTTCATTGTTGTCGTGTTTTGGTTAATACATAAGGCGAGAGCCGCGGCCGGGGCAACCAGGTTGCCAGCCGCGGCTCTATTAGCAAAACGCCGTTAAGCCGTAAAGGTTCACTCCCCGCCGCGTCGCGGGTGCGGATTAACAATTGTTGTTTAACAAGTCGTCAGAATCGGTAGCCGATGGTGAACACGAGCTGCGAGTTGTTGTCGGTCACTTTGGCCGAGGGGCCGTCGTACCAGTAGCCGTCGTAGTCCTTGAAGGATGTGAAGGCGCGGTAGGTCGATTCGCGGTGCTTGTAGACGTAGGCCAGGTCGGCGTAGAAGCCGCTGAAGCGGTAGCCGAGGCCGCAGGTAATGTACTGCGTGTCGGAGTCGAAGGTGTAGGCCGGGTTGGTGCCGTTGGTGTACACTTCGAGGTTGCTGTTCTTCACATCCTCCTTGAGGTTGGAGGCCGTGTAAGCGTAGCCGGCGCGGATGCTGAACTGGGGCGTCACTCGGAACTCGCCGCCGATGCGCAGCGTGTTCGATGCCTTGAAGTAGTTTTTGATGTCGCCGGTGAAGTAGTCAAACTCGGTGCCGTCGGCATCGCGGGTGTTCATCGCGTTATATGCCTGGTATTCGTAGTCGGCGCTGATGATGCCGCGGCCACCAATCACTCCGGCCACACCCACCATCAGTTTCCAGGGTGAGTGGAGCCGCCAGTCGTAAGTGGCGGTGGGGGTTTCATTGTAGTCGGGCGACTGGAAGCCGGAGCTGAACCGCGAGTCGATGCGACCGTTGTAGGAGGTGGTCATCGACCAGTAGGTAGGCGTGTGGAACGCCACACCTATGCGGAGCTCGTTGATCGGCTTGAGTATGAGGCCGAGCTTCACGTTGACACCCGTGCCGCTGACGTGCTTCCAATTGGAGAGCTGGAAGCCGCCGTTGCCCGGCTGTATGCCCATATCGCCGTTGACGGGCACGTCGGCGTTGGCCAGGCTTTCGGTGTATGTTGAGTTCTGGGTATACCCCAAGTCGGTGATTCCTACTCCGAGACCCCAGTAGACAACGTTCGACACGTTGCCGCCGAAGTTGATCGAATACTCGTCGGTGTAGCCCGACTCGTTGACGGTCATCGCCCCGGTTCCGGTAGTCGCGGGAATCACGCCTCCGGCGCCGTCGCCAACCTCCTGGTACTGGAACAGCCCGTCGTATACGTCAGTCTCATACGGTTGCCCTTCGGCATCAACACCAACCTGCGGCGTCACCAGTCCGCCATTGAAGGCGAGCACGCTGAGCCAGTTGGGGGCGTTGGCCGAGTAGTCCTGGTAAGGGTTGTTGTCGGAGCCGTCGTCGAAGAGCGCCCCCGGGTCGTAGCCGTCGGTGAAGGTGGTTATGTAGTTCGACATAGAGGTGCTCAGGGGCATCCCCACGCCGGAATACTGGCGGTTGAAGGAGTTCAGGCGTGCGTAGCTGACACCCCAGGAAATTGTCTGAAGCCCGGAGTTTCCGAGGTTCACGGTGCCTATGTAGCCGAAATCGTTGACATCGCATTTGGTGAAACTGTTGTCGCGGCCGCCGGAGAGGTTGCCCGAAGTCTTGGCGTTCATCATATTCACGTCGAACGTGAAGCCTATGTCGCTGCCGCGGTACACGCCTATACCGCCGGGGTTCTGGTTTAGGGTCGAAATATCGCCTCCGAGGGCGGTGAACGCTCCGGCCATCGACATAAACCTGGCGGTACCGCGTAACTCGGTCTGCGACAGGTTGTAGGCATCTACGGCGCTCTGCGCCGCGGCCCCGGCACCCGTCGCGGCCATTAAAGCCGCGGCGAGCATATATCTGTTGGTAATCAGCTTGTTCATATTTGGATAGTTTTTAGTCGCGTTATGAGGGGAAGATGGCCGAGTGGGTTATCGGCGACCGCGGCTGCCGGAGTAACCTCCGCCGCTCGAACGGCCACCGCCACCGCCGGAGTAACCTCCGCGGCTACCCGAGTAGCCACCCGAGGAGTTGCCGCCTCGGCTGCCCGAATAGCTCGGGGTGGAGGAGGGTCTGCGGGTGCCGGAGTTGTTGTAGGCTGGAGTGGAGGGGCGGTTGGTGGAAGAGCCGCCGTACTGGTAGGTCGACGAGGCGCGTCCTCTGCCGCCCGAATAGCTGCCGGCGGGGGTGGTGCCGGTGGTGGGTCGGCTCACGGGAGCCGCGTAGCCGGGGCGGGTAGAGGTGGCGGGGCGGCTGGCCGAGCCATTGGCTGTAGCCGAGGGGCGGCGACCGTTGGAGTTGTAGATGCTGCCCCGGTTGCCCGAGCCGTAGTTGCCATAATAGCGGTTGCCGTTGGAGCCTCCGGCCATGGGGCGGTTAGGTCTGATGGCACCGGGAGGGTCGTTGTAGTAGCGACCACCACCCCAGCCCCACCAGTGGTGCGGCGGGCAGGGCGCGCCCCACGAGGGACCCCAGCCCCACGACCACGACGGACCCCAACCCCAGGAGGGGCCCCATCCGGGACCGTACCAGTCGTTCCAATACCAGGAATTGTAGGGCCAGGAGTAGCTGTAGTAGGGCCATCCGCCGTACCACGAGTTGTAGTAGTAGGGGTAGCCTACGCCGAAGTTGAAGCTCACCGAGGAGGTGGGCACTGCCACGATCGTCGTCGTGCCGTTGCCGCCGTTGTAGGTGTCGGCATATGCGTCGCCCAGTTCGTTGAAGTCAACCTCGGGCACAGCGTCCTTCGCAGCCTGCGAATCGTGGAAGCGGGCCAGGCGCTCGGTGTTGCTCATTGCCGACATCTGCTCGAATTCGGCGAGCGATATGGAGTCGGGCTGGTTGGCAGCTTGGTAAGCCCCGCGGCGGTTATACTCGTCAACGTCGCGGGTCGAGGTTCCGGTAGGAACGTATTCCGAGGCTGCCGGGTAAATGCCGGCCTGTGTCCAGGGCACATATTCCGAGCCGTCAAAGTAGTAAAGCGTCTGCTGCTGTTGTGGCTGTGCCTGGCGGGTCTGCTGCTTTTTGGGCTTGGGGGTGGCTTTTGAGGCGTCGTAGTAAATATCGTCGTCGTAGTAGCTCTGGGCCACGGCGCCGGAAACCCCGCAGAGGGTCGCCGCCGCGACGAGAGAGAGCTTGCGCATTGTGGCTGTGAAGCGTTTCATATTCAACTTTTTTGTCATAGTTCCTTAGTTAGACGGTCATAGACCTCAGAGGTTTAACCGTCCGGGCCTTGAAACTACAAATATAACATTTTGCGGCGTATTTTTTCACGCACCACCCTGAGAAACTCCCGATTTTAACAACTTTAGGTTAAAAAGGCGGGTAAAAAGCAACCGGGGGTGGCGCGTGAGCACCATCCCCGGCGGTAAAGTTATGAGCTGTAAGAGTTGTCGGCTGTTATGAGCGGACGGTCGGTTTCATATCGTAGCTCATCATCGCCACGGTGAAGCCCCAGTAGATGAAGGCGAGGGCGCTGAGGAAGCTTACCATCATCATATCCTGCAGCCATCCGGCCTCAAGGAAGAAGAAACCGATGATCATGAGCAGGATGCCGTTGATCAGGTACATCCACCAGTAGCGCTGCTGACGGCCAGATACCGAAGCGATCACGGAGGCTATGCCCCAGAAGATGAACACGATCGCGAGGAAGTACGGGAACACGATTTCGGAAAGGACCACGCTGCGAACCAGCATGAAACCTACGAACATGTCAATGACGCCTCCGGCGATCCACCATCCCCAGCCGCGGGGTCGGTTGGTGCCTGAAGACACACAGAGCTGTACTACGCCGGCCAGGATAAGCAGCCAGCCAAAGATTTGCGAAGATACGGCGAACCCGGCAGCGGGCCAGAACCAGTAGCAGAAACCGCCGAGCACGAGGAGAATCCCTACAACGAGGACAATCCACCAGTATTTGGTCTGTCCCCAAAAGTTTAATGATAAGGCTTTCATAGTTTTATGAAATAATTAGTGAAACATTTTCTCGGTTTGCGCGATACGCGGCTCCGAAGGAGCGGGGCCGTTAATTATCGGTTTGATATTATAACACATCTTAACCGAAAAAGGTTGTCGTATGTTTCGCTATTTCGCCGGGGTGTGCGGTGTGTTTTTCAGACATATGGGCAACTTCGATACGCGGAAAGCCGATAACGCCTTCATCAACCTTTTCGGAGGCGTTGAAAAGCCCAAGACTAAGAAAGAGGAGTTAATCAAGGCTATGAAAGAAATGCCGCCCGAAAAGATAGCCGCAATATTGTCCGCTACTAAAAAATAATTCGTAAATTCGCAATCGCCATGAAGATAGAAAAATTCTCATCGAAACAGACGACCGACTATAGCGTTGCGGTCACCACCATAAAAGATGCCATTCTCCGCAGTCAGTATCAGGCGGCGAAGTTGGTCAACCGCGAAATGCTGTCGCTATACTACGGCATCGGACGATACATTTCTGCCAATTCCCGCGATGGTTTTTGGGGAACTGGAGCAATCAAGACTATTTCCGAACGGCTGCGCATGGAACTACCCGGATTGAGGGGCTTTTCCGAGACAAGCATCAAGAAGATGCGACAATTTTATGAACAGTGGGAACCGGTGATTTCCAATTCGACCGCCACGGCGGTCGAATTACCAAGAATCAAATCGTCGGTTACGACTGACGAAATTGATGTGAACGCTCTTCTGGTTCCTAAATCGACCGCCACGGCGGTCAATCTAAATCTTGACGAATTTTTGGAGTTGAGTTTCTCCCACCATATTGAGATTCTCAACAAAGTATCTGATACAAGTGTCCGTAATAAGTATATAAGCCTTGCCTTGTCTCAAAAATGGTCGGCCAAGAGACTCCGAAAAGAGATCGAAAATAACACAGCAGACCATTACGGTGTGATGCCATCCAATTTTGGAGTGACCATCAGGGACAGCCGCGATGCAATCAAGGCCCTAAATATGTTCAAGGACGAATATCTCCTCGACTTCATCAATACCGAAGAAATCGGAATCCGTGACTATCAGGATATCGACGAGCGGGTTGTCGAGAAAGAAATTGTCCATAACATCAAGAAATTCATTATGACTTTCGGGCGTGATTTTGCTTTCGTCGGAAATCAATATCATCTTGAGGTTTTCTCTCACGACTTCTTCCCCGACTTGCTCTTCTTCAACCGCGAGTTGAACTGCCTTGTAGTCGTGGAATTGAAAACCGGCGATTTCAAGACCAGCTATCTCGCCCAGCTGATGACTTACCTCCGCATTCTCGATGACAAGGTAAAGAAGCCCCATGAAAATCCGTCAATCGGTATCGTGCTTTGCAAGACCGCCGACAAAGACTTCGTGGAATACGTTATTCAGGACTACGCCAAGCCGATGGGCGTAGCCACTTACCGTATGAACTCCGACATGCCTGAGAAACTACGTGAGGCATTGCCTGATGTGGAAGACCTGAAAAAATTGCTGTAACCAATCCGCGGCGACAGAATCTGATGGAAATTTCAACGCCGTTTGAACATGCAATCGCTGCTTTCCCCTACATAACGCCCACAATATTCCAGCCCGACGAATCCGCTTCGCCGGGCTGGATTGCGTTTAAGAGGGTCGAACTAATGGAGAGGAGTGCTTAAGTTCAGAGGGAGAGGGTTATGAGGCCGGAGCTGTCGAAGCGGGGGAGGGCCATCAGCTGCAGGGGCGCCGAGCGGTCGTAGGGGGTGTTGGAGCAGTTGCCGACGCGCACGCCGACGGCGGCCAGGGCCTTCTCCACGGCCGCGTAGGCTATGTCGGGGCGGTTGTTGTCGCGGCTGAGGTGGCAGAGGAATATGTTTTTCAGCTTCGCGGTGTAGATCCGGGCCAGGTATTCGGCGGTCACGGCGTTGTCGAGGTGGCCGTTGTCGGAGCGTATGCGGGCCTTGAGGTATTCGGGGTACGACCCGGCGGCGAGCATGGCGCTGTCGTAGTTGGCCTCGATCATCAGATAGTTGGCCTGGCGCATATAGTGGTCGGCTCGCTCTGAAATTTTCCCTAAGTCGGTGGCCACGGCCATTGAGTGTCGCCCGCGGGTTATGAAGAACCCGGCGTTGTCGGTGCCGTCGTGCAGCACCTCGAAAGCGGTGGCCTCGAAGCTCCCTATCCTGAAGGGGTGTTCCTTGTAGATGGGTCGGTGATAGTCCTTTATGCGGTTCGAGATGCTGTGGCGGCGCAGAATGCCGTTGAGCACCTTCGGGGTGCAGTAAACGCCGATGTGGGGGCGCTTGCGCACCAGGGTGTAGACGTAGCGCACATGGTCGGAGTGGTCGTGGGTGAGCAGAATCCCCTTGATGTGGTCCATCTTTATGCCGTAGCGGCGTAGTTCGTCGGTAACGGTGTTGGCGTCGACCCCGGCGTCGATTAGGAGCCCTGTGGAGCTGTCGCCTATGTAGGCGCAGTTGCCCGAGCTTCCGCTGCCGAACGATATGAAGGTCAGTTTGTCGGCTGGCTTGACATCCTCCATCGGGGTGAGGTCGTCGGCACCGTTGTTGAAAATCCCCTCGCGGCGAAGGCGCTCAACCTCCCGCTCTATGTCGGGGAGCCCCTGCGCGCGGTCGCCGGGATGGAAGAATCCGGCATCCTCCACGTCGTCAAACAGCCCCGGGAAGAGGCTGCTGTCGGAGGTCGTTTTCTTGTATCGGGCGGCTGACATACGTTAGTTGCTGGCAGGGGATTATGAGAACAGGAGGAAAATGGCGGGTGTCTTGGAGAAGTCGTATTGGGTTTTGGCCCATTTGGAGAGGGTCATCGTGCGGGCCGACTCGCGGGAGCCGGTGAGGTCGAAGCTTACACTCAGCAGCATCTGCCCCGGCAGGGTGCGGCACAGCTCGTCGACCAGCTTGTTGTTGCGGTAGGGGGTCTCGATGAAAATCTGCGTCTGGCGCTCGGAGCGCACCCGCCTTTCCATTTCGCGGAATTTGGCGGCGCGGGCCTTGGCCTCGATTGGCAGGTAGCCGTTGAAGGCGAAGCTCTGGCCGTTGAAGCCGGAGGCCATCAGCGACATCAGGATGCTCGACGGCCCCACGAGGGGGACCACACGGAATCCGCGGCGCTGGGCGGCGGCCACGGCGTCGGCCCCCGGATCGGCCACGGCGGGGCAACCCGCCTCGGAGATCACGCCGATTGATTCCCCCCGTTCGAGGGGCTCCAGCATAGCCGGCACCTCGGCGGGGTCGGTGTGCTCGTCGAGCACGCTGAAGGTGAGCGAGTCAATGTCGATTTCCCGGCAGCATTTTTTCAGGAAGCGGCGCGCCGAGCGCACGTTCTCCACGATGAAGTGCTTCACGCCGCGCAATATCTCGGTATTGGCGGCGGGTAACGAGCTTTCAATCGGGGCTTCGGGGCTCAGCGGCACGGGAAACAGATACAGCGCGGGTGTCTCTCGCAGGTCAATCATTTTACAAAGTTACGCAATTATTTCGGTTCGGCGGGTAACGCCCGAAGCGAAAATGGCTGTCGGTGAAGTTAAAATTATTAACTTCGCGCTATGAGATACTTCGTTTCCGCCGGAGAGGCTTCCGGCGACCTCCACGGCGGCGCGCTCCTGAGGGCGCTCCGCGATGCCGACCCCGGGGCTGAGTTCCAGTTCCTCGGGGGCGACGAGATGGCCTGCGCCGCGGGCCGGGCTCCGCTGATCCATTACCGCAAGATGGCCTATATGGGTTTTGCGGAGGTAATCCGCCACCTTCCCGATGTGGCCCGTAACCTCGCGACGGCCAAGAAGGCGCTCTCCGCCGGGGGCTTCGACGCGCTGATACTGATTGACTATCCGAGCTTCAACCTCAAGCTGGCGAAGCACGCGGCGAAACTCGGCATACCCGTGTACTATTATATCGCGCCGAAGGTGTGGGCCTGGAAGGAGTGGCGCGTGAAGAGCATACGCAAGCTTTGCCGCAAGGTGCTGTCGATTCTGCCGTTCGAGGTGGAATACTTCCGCGGCAAGGGAGTCGCGGTGGAGTATGTGGGTAACCCCTCGGCCGAGGAGATTACCGAGCGTAAGCGCGCTCTCCAGCCGAAGCTCGACTTCCTTCGGGCCAATTCTCTGCCTGAGAACAAGCCGCTGCTGGCCATCGTGCCCGGCAGCAGGGTGGGGGAGTTGCGCAACAATCTCCCGGTGATGCTTGAGGCGGCCAATAGCGCTCCCGGCTATCAGCCCGTGGTGGCTATGGCTCCGGGGCTCGACGCGGAGCTGTATGACCGATACGCGCCCGGGGTGCCCCGTGTCGAGGGGCAGACGTTCCAGCTGATGGCCTCCTCGGCGGTGGCGCTGGTGACTTCCGGCACCGCCACGCTCGAATGCGCCCTGCTAGGCACGCCGCAGGTGGTGTGCTACCGCGGCAGCGGCAGCAAGCTGTTCCACGACGTCATGAAGCACGTTCTGAAATGCCCCTTCGTTTCGCTCCCGAACCTTATCGCCGGGCGTCGGGTGGTGGCCGAGCTGCTGATGCACCACTGCAACCCCGGCGAAGTGGCGGCGGAGATGAAAAAAATACTCCCCGGGGCCTCAGGCCGCGGGGAGATGCTTGAGGGTTATGCCGCAGTGAGCGCCGCCTTGGGCGACTCTCACGCCGCGCGGGTGGCCGCCGAGACTATCGTCGGCGACCTCCGGGGCGGATGCTGACCTTTTGCCCCATCTTTATTTCGTAAGAATGTAGGAACGGTGCGGGGCGAGGGCTCCCGAGAGGCGCCCTTTCTTAACTTTGAACTCCTTGCCGTAAACGGCGTCGCGGTATGTGCCGTCGGGCAGCCCGGTGGGGAGGTCGATGAAGTTGGCGTGTTCGGCGATGTTGACGAGCGCGGCGCCCTTCTTGCCGCGGTTCACCAGGAGCACGCTGCCGTTGTCGCTTACTCGGAGGTCCTCCTTCTCGCCGGCCATCGCGCGGCGGAACTTGTTGGCTGCCACTACCTCGGGATGGAAGAACTCATCGTTGCCGCGGGCGCCAGAAAGGTTGTCGCCCCAGTAGTTGTCGCGGGTTGAGCCCATCGGGCGGCTGAAGAAGAGGGGCACACCGTTCTGGCGGGCGGTGAGGAACACCCATCCGGCGCGTATCTGGTCGTCGGTGAGTCCGGCGCTCTCGTGGGCGTTGCAGTATGTGTCGTGGCTCTCAACCCAGGTTGTAAGGTATTCGGGAGCCGCCTGGTGGTGCCACGACGCGAGGTCGAGCCCTTTGGCCGAACCCTTTTCAAGCGCTTCGCGGAGCACATGGCCGTAGCTCGAAGCGGTCTGGCCCATATATGAGGCGTATTCGAGTTCGGGCACGTTGCGGTCCTGGAGCACCTCGCCGTAGACCCACAGCGAGTCGTAGGGCACGCTCAACCGCACGCCCTTCACAGCCTTGCGTCCTGTGGCCACATCCCAGAAGTCGTTCTCCTTGACCCCGGCGGCGGTGTCGACCGGGTCGGAGTGCACGCCGATATGCTTGGCGGTGTCGTAGCGGAAGCCTCGCACGCCCATATCGAGCAGCTGGTTTACGAAGCCCATATAGTATTTCTGGAAGTCGGGGTTCTCGGTGTTCACGTCGGGGAGCCCGGTGAGCGATTCGAGGGTGCATTGGGCGCGGTCGTTGTAGTCGCGTATGGGGGCGAGGCCGTTGGAGTGGAAGAGCTTGGCGCGGCCTCCGGCTGCTTTGTACATTTCGTCGCTCACGGCGTCGATGTCGAAGGCTGTGTGGTTGGGGAGCACGTCGACGATTACCTTCACGTTGTATTTCGCGGCGGAGTCCATCATCTCCTTCATCTGGTCGAGCGAGCCCACGATTTCATTGCCGATTTTCCAGTCGGTAGGCTGGTAGTAGTAATACCAGTTACCCTCCTTGTGGGTGGGGTCGAAGAGTTTCCTGGTCACCGAGCCTTCGGGCTTGTAGCAGTTCTGCACGGGCGAGGTCTGCACCATGGTGTAGCCCGCATCGGCGATACGCTTCATATTCTCGGCGATGGTGGGGAAGTTCCAGCTCCAGGCGTGGAGTATAATCTGCTCGTTAGTCGCCTCGGGGTTGTGGGTCATGCGGTCCTTTGCCGCTGAGGGGATGGCCGCGGCCAGCAGGGGCAGCGCCAGTATCAGTTTGTTCATGGTTTGGGAATATGGATGATGTAAGTATTCGGTCGCGAATATACGAAAAAAATCGGGTCGAAAAAATCGGTAGGCGGCGAAGTAGCGCCGCCCGACCCGCGCTGTGGCGGGCCGGGCGGTGCCGGTATGTAGTCATGTCATTTTTCGTTCCTGTGGCCGGAGCGTCATCCCTGCTTGTCGGGGGTGGGAGCGATGAGCTTGTACCCCTTGCCGTGGATGTTGATGATTTCGATGGAGGGGTCTTCGCGGAGGTGTTTGCGGAGCTTTGTGATGTACACGTCCATCGAGCGGGCGTTGAAATAGTTGTCGTCGATCCAGATTGTCTTCAGGGCGTAGTTGCGCTCCAGGATTTCGTTGAGGTGGGCGCAGAGGAGGCTCAGGAGTTCCGACTCCTTGGTGGTGAGTTTGGTCACCTTGTCGTCGATCAGGAGCACCTGCTTCTGGGTGTCGAAGGTGAAGCGCCCGATCTTGTACATAGTCACTTCCTTGCCCTTCTTGCCCTTCACGCGGCGGAGAATCGCCTCGATGCGGAACACGAGTTCCTCCATCGAGAAGGGTTTGGTGATATAGTCGTCGGCCCCGATTTTGAACCCTTCGAGAATATCCTCCTTGATAGTTTTGGCTGTGAGGAATATGATGGGCACTTCGGAGTTAACGGCGCGTATTTCCTGGGCCAGCGTGAAGCCGTCCTTCTTGGGCATCATGACGTCGAGCACGCAGATGTCGTATTTCCCTTTGAGAAACGCCCTGTAACCGGCTTCGCCGTCGGCGTAAAGGTCGGCGTTGAAGCCTTTGGCCTGGAGGTATTCTCTCAGCAGCATGCCGAGGTTCTCGTCGTCCTCGCAGAGGAGGATTCGCATACGGTCGTCCATAGTTAATAAGTTTTGTTATATTAATATAATTTTTTTCACACGTTAATTGTTCACGGCTTTGGGCCGAAACAGCGTTTTTTTCTGTCGTTGTCAGTCGTTGAGCAGGGGCATCGTGATGGTGAAGGTGGTGCCTTTGCCGAGGTCGCTCTCGACCTTGATGTTGCCCCCCATGAGCTCGGTCATTTTGTTGACGTAGGCGAGCCCGAGGCCGAACCCTTTGACGTCGTGGCGGTTGCCGGTCGACACGCGGTAGAATTTGTCGAAAATCTTGCGCAGGTCCTCCTTGCGTATCCCTATACCGTTGTCGGAGATTACGATCTGCATCTTGTCGTTGCCCGCGTCGCGGGTAGCCACGCTCAGATCGAGGGGCACATCCTCCTTGCGGTACTTCACGGCGTTGTCGAGGAGGTTGAAAATCACATTGGTGAAGTGCATCTCGTCGACGTTGATTATCGAGTCCTGGGCGTCGAGGTTGGCCGAGAGCTTCCCCCCGTATTTCTCGACTTTGAGCCTAAAGGTGTTGATTACCTGCTGTATCACCGAGTTGGCGTCGACCTCCTGGAAGCGCAGGGTGGCTTTCTTCTTGTCGAACATCGACATCTGGAGCACCTTCTCGACCTGGAAGCGGAGGCGCTTGGTCTCGTCGTTGATCACGCCCGAGATGTGCTGCAACATAGGCTGCGACTTGCGCACTGAGGGGTCGTTGAGCATCTGCGCCGCGAGCGATATGGTAGATATGGGGGTCTTGAACTCGTGGGTCATATTGTTGATGAAGTCGTTCTTCATCTCGGTCAGCTTCTTCTGGCGGAAGGCCAGGATGATGGTGTAGAGGAACACGATCAGAAGTATGAAGGTGAAGATGAACGAGGGTATCATGAACTTCACGGAGCTGAGCACGTATTTGGCCTTCTGCGGGAAGTAGACCTTGAGGTAGTTCTTTTTCGAGGGGGGATCGCTGTGGAATAGCGACTGCACGAA
Organism: Alistipes timonensis; assembly: GCA_023663385.1. Taxonomy (GTDB): domain Bacteria; phylum Bacteroidota; class Bacteroidia; order Bacteroidales; family Muribaculaceae; genus UBA7173. Next base: position 402,659 of record JAMPHO010000001.1, read on the forward strand.
CACCGAGTTCTCGTCGGAGTTGATTTTGTTCTGCCGGGTGAAGCCGGGCGAGGCGTAGAAAACGTGGCCGCTGCGGTTGACCACGGCGAACTCGAAGGGGAGGTCGAGGCCGTTGTTCTCAAGCTCGCGGGCCAGGTAGCGGCGCACCGAGGTCGAATCGACGCGCTCCTCGATGGGGCGGTCGTAGGCCTTGTTCATGATGTTTATTATCACGTCGTCGATTAGCCCCTTTTGGTAGAGGTACTGCCCTTTGAGCTCCTCGCGCATGCTGTTGTAGGAGTTGGCGATGTTCGACGGCTCGTTCTGTATGTTGTAGATTTTGTCGGCGTCGGCTTTGAGGGTGAGGTCGCCTATGAGGCCGCTGTGGGTGGTGAAGGCGTATTTGACTCCGCCGAGGTGGGGGGCTCCGCCGTACTGGGTGTAGACCGACGACGACTCGACCTCGGCCACGTCCTCTTCGAGGAAATATTTCGTCTCATCCTGCTCCAGGAGCGAGGCCACGACGTTGAGCGAGCGCTTCACACCTTCGGAAAACTGGTCGTCGCGCATGCGTATCATCGACTCCATATACATAATCTGTATATAGAGCAGCCCGACGACGGTCAGGGCCATAAGCACGGTCAGCAGCCAGATGGTAGATTTCTTCATTATATTCTATATGCCTCTTTCTTGGAAAGTGATGAATCGCGGGGCGGGGCGCTTTGGCCCGCCGGCTCACCAATAGTTAACGCCTGCCGGGCGCTATTGTTCCGTCCCGGCGGGTCGAAAGTTTTCAACAATCCAATGATTTGTGGCTATAACCGCCACATTTTTAACATTTGGCTCAAAATTAACATTTAAAATTTAAAGCGCCAAATAAAAAAAGGCTCCGAGCCTCCCCGGTTAAACCAATTTAACGAAAACGCACCCGTCGGCAGGTGTTTTTCCGATATTTTGACATCGACCGATAATATTGCGCGCCATTATGTGAGCCATTTTTAACCATATGGTGCCGCGGCGTAAAAAAGCGACACCGCGCCGGTTCGTTGCCGTGCGCGGTGTCGTTTACGTTGTGGTTTCAGCAGGGAATCAGCCCTTCACGATGGGGGTGCCTTTGTACTTTTTGCCGAAGGTGAAGTTGATGCCGAGGTTCACGTTGAGGTTCATATGGCCCAGGGGGAGGGATGGGGACTTGGTGAGCTTGAAGAACTGGTGGTCGGAACCTACGAAGAAGTTGAAGCCTTTGGGGTGGAAGTTGAGCATCCAGCCGAAGGATGAGCCGAAGGTCGAGGCGCCGTAGCTCACGGTCGCGTCGAACCATCCGGTGGGCTTCACGTTGGCCGAGAAGCGGCCCTCGGTCCAGCTGAAGCTGCCGGCCATGCGCTGGGTGAAGAGGAAGCCGGCCGACAGGCGCTTGTAGAAGGGCATGTCGTATTCGGCGCCGATGGTGAGGGTGGCGTGCAGGGCGCGGGTCTCACCCTCTTTCTGAGCCTGCTTCTCGAAGTTGAGGCAGTCGACGAGCTTGTCGCCGAGGTCTTCGAGCTGCTGGTCGAGCTTGTTGTCGTCGTAGCCATCCTGGGTGTCGTCGATGGCGATGTCCTGGAAGCCGTCAAACTCCCAGGCACGGCCCGGCATGCGGGCCACCACGGCGCCGCTCCACTTGATGAAGCCCAGGTCGGTGACGGCGGCCGAAAGGCGCAGGCCGTCGACGATGCGGCTCATATCGTAGGTGGCGCCCAGGTCGAAGCCGAGGCCGAAACCAGCCAGGCCGAAGTTGTTGTACTGGATGCCGTCGAAGTCGATCTGCTCCGAGCGCGAGGGTTTGTCGAGCTCTTTGCCCGATTCGGCGTTGGTAGGCACATAGAGGCCGTTGCCGGCGCCGATGAAGATTTCGCCGTCGCCGTCGATAACCCACTTCTTGTCGCCCATCGCGATGTCCATCTTCTTGATGTTGGCGTCAACGTGGGCCAGTCCCAGGAGGAACTTCACCTTTACACCGGCGGCGAGTTCGGGGGTGATCTGGCGTTGGTGGCCGAGTGCGATTTCGCCGTAGCTCATCACGCGGAGGCGCATATTGGCGAAATCATACTTCGTGTCGGGGCCTGTCTGGCCGACTTTCATGAACTCGAACATCCCTTTGGGGAGCGACACTCCGAGGTCGGTTTTCACCGAGAGGCCGAGGTAGTTGAAGCCGCCGAACCCCTTGAAGCCTACGGAGATGATATTGAGGTCGAGTCCGGTGAGGAGTTTGTTGGTGTTGGAGAGGCCGCCTAGGAACTCGGAGCTGCTGACGCTCTTGTTCATAAAGGTGGTCAGCTGGCCGTTGTCTTTCTTGTAGATGAAGTTGTTGATGCCTATGTTGGCCTGGGTGCCGAGCGAGAAGCTTCCGAGAACGGGAAACGAGAAGTAGCCGCGCTCGGGGGCGAGGGCCGGGTTCATTTCGTGGCGGAAGTTGTAGCCGTCCTGGAAATAAGCCGTGCGGGAAACCTCCTGGGCTCCGGCGGTGATGAAGCCGGCGGCCATCGCCCCGGCGAGCATATATTTCTTAATTGCTTTCATGTGTGAGGGGTGATAGAATGGAGATTATTCGTTGAGGTCTAAGTCGATGTTCCCCTTGAGGGTGGCGGTAACTTCGGTGAACTTCACGCCCATGTTCTCGTTGAGGGCTACGCCGGCGCACTGAGCGTCGGTGTGGGCGGTGAAGCTGGCGGTTATACCTTTAACTTGGCCGAGGTCGTCGGCGGAGGAGGTCAGCACGGCCTTGATTTTGCTGGTCGAGGGGCCGTTGGCGGTGCCGGCGGCGATGGTGCCGGTAACCTTGCAGACGATGTTCTGCAGGGGATTGCCTTTTTTGTCGGTGGCTTCAAGCGTGGGGGTGAGGTTCAGGGGTATGCCGTTCACGGCGTTGAAGCTGATTTCGATCGACTCGAAGTTGAACTTGTCGAAGTCCTCGGTGTCGAGGTCGTCCGACGAGGTCATGTAGTCGATGGTGGTGTTGTCGCCGAACATGAAGGGGATCACGGCCTCGTAGGTGTACATCTCGTCGTACGACTTGCCGGGGTAGATGGTGTACTCCTTGGTCTGGGGCACCTTGGCCTCGATGCCGGTGATGGTGATGCGGCTGGGCACGGTCATAAACAGGTCGGCGAGGTTGCTGACAATAACCTCGGTGTCGATGTTCTTGTCGGAAGCGCCGCGGCGCGAGATGCAGATGCGGGTGTCGCCGGAAGCCTTGATGAGGATTTCCTGGCCACCGTAGGCGGCGCCGAGCTTGATGATGTTGGGGTTGCCGTTCTGGTCCTTGATTACGTTGCCCTTGTCGTCGTAGGGGGTGAGCATGGCGCTGAAGTTCACGTCAATCGGGGCCTCGTTGGTCACGTTGAAGTAGAGCTGCGGGTTGTAGATGTCGAGGTGGTTACCCTCTTCGGCCAGGAACTCGGGGATGTCGCTGATCTGGAAATCGCTCTCGGCGATGTCGATCTTGGGGTCAACGATGCCGGTAACCGACAGAAGGGTGGCGGCGGTGGGCTGCACCGTGGTTGCAAGGTTTATGTCGACCTTCTCGATTCCGAGCTGTTCCATCTGTTGACCGTCAGCGCCGATTTTACCGGCGCAGGTGATTTCCTCGCGTACTTCGAAGCTGGGTTCGCCGTCGGTCCAGATAAGACCCTGGCCGGCGGGCGCGGTATTGAAGTCGAACTCGCGGATGTTAGCCACGATGTGGAGCGTGTTATGCGAGATGTCATAGTCTTTGGTGAAGCGGAGCACGTTCTTGCCGTCGAGGACTACGGGCACTCCGTTGGTCTCGTCAAGAGAGAGGGTCCACCAGGAGGGGAAGGTTACGGTGAAGTCCGTTCCAACGTAAACAGTGCCGGAATAATTAGTGGTAAACTTCAACGTTACGTCGATGGGGAGGTCGGTAGTAGCGTTGGTGAGCTTTTTGATGTCCTGCGGTGCCTCGTAGCTGCAGATGTTAACGTCGTTCTTGAAGTTGTTGACGGTGGTCCACTGCATGCCCATACCGTTCACGGTAATGGTTTCGAGTTTAAACTCTTCCGTGCTCCCGTCAATGTTGTCGAGCTTGACCACAGGAATCTCCACGGAGGAGGTGGTAGCTTCGTCGGGCTTCTGGATCAGGACGTAGTCGCCTACCTGCAGGCCGTATTTCTGAGTGTCCTGGGCTTTGATTACCTTGATGGATGAGGTGCCGTCTTCGTTGAGGTCGAAAAGGTTTTTGAGCGTCAGCATCTGGGTCGAGCTGCCGGGGATGGTGAGCCCGTTGGTACCGATTGTGACGTTGAGGTCCATGTCCTTCGAGAGGTCGTAGTCGTTGTCGACACACCCGGGAAGGATTGCCAGGGCTGCCAAGGCGAGACCCGCCGCGCAGGGGCGGCCGATGGCGTTCAAGCGGAAGTTGGTCATAAAGAAATGTGGTGGTTTATTGCGTGTTCTTTTAAAATTTCTGGGTTTTGGAAAACATGTGCGTCTTCAATTAGCCGCGAAAATACGGAAATATTTCCATATTTTCGCGTTTTTTAGCGGTTATGGGGGCAGATTTAACACAATTGTGTTTTCTCTTCCGCGATTCGGGGCTTTTTGCTAACTTCGCGGCGCCTGTGAGCGCGCTGTGGGCGCCTGGCGCGCCCGATGTGGCGCTTCTAATGTTTTTTATGAATCAGATGGGTAATATTGTGAACAAGCCCGCGCCGCGGTCGGCCGAGAAGGGGGTCCTCTGGAAACTGTTCTGGTCGTTTCTGCGTATAGGCGGGTTTACTTTCGGTGGCGGATGGGCCATGATCTCGCTCATAGAGCGCGAGGTGGTCGACAACCGCCAATGGATTGGCCGCGAGGAGTTTCTCGACCTGCTCGCGGTCGCGCAGTCGCTCCCCGGGGTTATGGCCGTCAATGTGGCTGTGGCCGTCGGCGACCGCCTGCGCGGTATGCGCGGCAGCGTGTGCGCCGCCCTGGGCAACATTCTGCCGAGTTTCCTTATAATACTCACCGTCGCGGTGTTCCTCACCCCCGACCTTATTAAGAACAACGAGGTGGTGTCGGCTATTTTCCAGGGCATCCGCCCAGCGGTTGTAGCCCTGATTATCGCCCCGATGGTGACTTCGGCTCAGGCCGCCAAACTCGGCTGGAAGACGCTGTGGATTCCCGTCGTGGTGGCCCTGCTGATCTGGTCGAAGTGGCCGGTGGTGTCGAACCCTATATTATATATTGTGCTCGGAGGGCTGCTCGGATGGGTGGTGCTCAGCCATGTTGAACAACGCCGCCCCAAAAAGGGCGCCGAAGATGACGACCTCGTATGATTTACCTAAAGCTAATCTGGAGCTATATTAAAATAGGACTCTTCGGCTTCGGGGGTGGCTACGCCATGCTCTCGCTGATTGAGCGCGAAATCGTGGAGCCGGGATGGGTCACGGAGCAGATGTTCACCGACATAGTTGCTATCTCGCAGATGACCCCAGGCCCGATCGGTATCAACTCGGCCACATACATTGGCTATGTGGCTCCGATGCACGCGGGCTTCGACCATCCGCTGTTCGGCATCCTTGGCTCGCTGCTTTGCACGTTTGTGGTGGTGCTGCCGTCGTTCCTGTTGGTGGCGTACACGAGCCATATAATAATGCGCCACCGCGACAGCGTGGTTGTGCGCGGCGTGTTCAAGGGGCTCCGCCCGGTGGTCATCGGCCTGATCGCGTCGGCGGCCCTGCTACTGATGAATGCCGAGAATTTCGGCTCGACGCCGCGCGAGGTCACTGTTTCGACCATTATAGCGGTAATCGCCCTCACGCTGGTGCTCCGTTTCAAAATGCACCCGATTTTGGTGATTGTTCTCAGCGGAGCGGCCGGCTTTATGTTGTATTATTGATTGAGCTGCCCGATGACGTATCAGGATACGATTGACTTTCTCTATTCGCAGACACCGCAGTTCCAGCAGATTGGCGCTGCCGCCTACAAGCCGGGACTCGACACCGTGCGCCGCCTGTCGGCGCTCTTCGGCGACCCTCACCGGCGGTTGCGCTGCGTGCACGTTGCCGGAACGAACGGCAAGGGGTCCACTGCCCACTCCCTGGCGTCGTGCCTCGGAGCGGCGGGACTCAAGGTGGGGCTCTTCACCTCGCCCCACCTCGTTGACTTCCGGGAGCGTATACGCGTCAATGGAGCGATGATTCCTGATGAGGAGGTGACGGCTTTCGTGGAGCGCTTCCGCAAAACGCGCCCCGAGGGGTGCGAACCTTCGTTTTTCGAGCTTACCACTGTCATGGCCTTCGATTGGTTCGCCCGCTCGGAGGTCGACGTTGCTGTGATTGAGGTTGGACTCGGCGGACGCCTTGACTCCACTAATATAATAGTGCCGGAGCTCTGCGTCATTACCAACATCTCCATGGACCATATGGCCCAGCTCGGCGACACCCCCGCAAAAATCGCCTCGGAGAAGGCGGGGATTATCAAGGCCGGGGTGCCGGTGGTCATCGGGGAGTCCGATGGGGAGGTTAGGCGCGTGTTTGCCGACGCCGCCGACAAGGCTGGCGCGCCCGTCAGGTATGCCGACGATGAGTTCGCCTCCCTGGATGCCTCGCTCGGCGCCGACGGTTTCCTCGAAGCGGCGGCCACGCCGTTCGGCCCGGTGCGCTTCCAGCTCACAGGGCTTTGCCAACGCCGCAATCTGCGTACCATTCTCTGCGCCCTCGACCAACTGCGCCGCGCCGGGTTCCCGCTCACCGACGATGCCGTGACCCGCGGACTCGCCTCCGTGTGCGACTCCACGGGGTTGATGGGGCGCTGGATGAAGGTGATGGACTCCCCGCTGGTGATTTGCGACACCGGGCACAACGAGGGGGGCTGGGAACTGCTCGGGCGCCAGCTCGCTGCCTACGGCCCGCGGCTCACCGCCATACTCGGCTTCGTCAACGACAAGGACCTCGGGCACATCTTCCCGCATCTTCCCCGCGAGGCCGACTACATATTCACCCGCGCGTCGGTGCCCCGGGCGCTTCCCGTCGAGGAGCTCGCCGTCATGGCGGCCAAGGCCGGAATCCGCGGCGCCGTCACCTTCAGCGTCAGCCAGGCGCTACACGACGCCCTGCGTCAGGCCCGCCGCGACCCCTCGGCCGTGATTTTCGTCGGCGGCAGCACCTTCGTGGTCGCCGACCTCCTGGCCGACCTCCCCAACCGATAACAAATTCACAACATAACGACTATGGCGGTTTTTGAGATAACATCGTTGGACGATCCGCGGGTGGCGCCGTTCGCGTCGCTCACCGAGGCGCAGCTGCGCAACAGGCTTGACCCCGGGCGGGCGTTGTTCATAGCCGAGAGCCCGAAGGTGATCCGTGTGGCCCTCGACGCGGGGTATGTGCCTGACTCGCTTCTGTGCGAGGCGAAGCATATCGTCGGGGACGCGGCCGACATTATAGCCCGCAACCCCGATATGCCTGTCTACACCGGGAGCCGCGAGCTGCTCGCTGCGCTCACGGGCTACAAGCTGACCCGCGGCGTGCTTTGCGCGATGCGCCGTCCGGCTCCCGCCGGGGTGGGGGAGGTGCTCGCCGGGGCTAAGAGGGTGGTGGTGATTCACGGTGTGGTCGACACAACCAACATCGGCGCTATCTTCCGTGCCGCCGCGGCGCTCGGTATCGACGCCGCGCTGCTCACGCCCGACACCTGCGACCCGTTCAATCGGCGCTCGGTGCGCGTTTCCATGGGTTCGGTGTTTCTGCTCCCCTGGACCTGGCTCGACGGCGGCATTACCGCGCTTGCCGACTATGGCTTCAAAACCGCCGCCATGGCGCTGACCGACGATTCGGTGTCGCTCGACCACCCGGCGCTCGGGGCGGAGGAACGGCTCGCTATCGTGATGGGCACAGAGGGTGACGGTCTGCCGAAGGATGTGATCGCGTCGGCCGACTATACGGTGAAAATCCCCATGGCGCGTGGCGTCGATTCGCTCAATGTGGCGTCGGCCGCGGCGGTTGCTTTTTGGCAGCTCGGGCGCCATTAACGCGTCTGGCGGTTGTTTTTCGGCAATACGGAGCGATTTTCCTTAAAATTCGCTCGTTGGCTATAATGTGTTGTATCGCAGTTTATTGAAGCGCTGATTGAGCTTGCCGGGCGGTGCGGTTATGAAATTTTTGTGAAAAAAGTTGCTCCGAAATTTTGTCGGTTCAAAAATAATGCCTAACTTTGCATCGCAATTGAGGGAAACACCTCCCGAAAACGAAAGAATCTGAGGCTGAGGCCGACGATTTGAAAGGCGAAAGCCGAAGCGAACTTTTAAATCGAAATGCGAAAATAGCTCAGTTGGTAGAGCACGACCTTGCCAAGGTCGGGGTCGCGGGTTCGAGTCCCGTTTTTCGCTCCGAGTTTTCTCGATAGAACTTTTACTTACTGAAATAACCGGGACTGAGGTTCTAAAGCGACTAACGTCGCGAGCATTTCAACCGGGTGTCGGCCAGCGCCGCTCCTGACTTAAAATGCGAAAATAGCTCAGTTGGTAGAGCACGACCTTGCCAAGGTCGGGGTCGCGGGTTCGAGTCCCGTTTTTCGCTCAAAATATCCAACAAGGAATCTCCTCCGGGCTCCACCCTCCCTGCGGAGCCACGGCGACAACTTGGTTATTTAAAATGTCCGGATGGCGGAATTGGTAGACGCGCTACTTTGAGGGGGTAGTGTCAATTATGACGTGTGAGTTCGAGTCTCATTTCGGACACTTAAGGCTTCCAGCTTCAATGAAGTTGGGAGCCTTTTTTTTGTGCCGTCCCATCGGCGCTGATTTTACCATTCGGCGCGTCGCAGGGCGTTGCTTGGCGGGTGAACCAGGGATAGCGGGTGAATCAGATATAGCGGGTGAATCAGAAATAATCGGAAATAACGGGTGGATCAGAAGTAGTATGAGAGGGTGAGGTAGGCGCCTTGCATGAACGGTTTCCTGGGGTAGAATGGGCGGAAAGATGTCCCGTTGTAAGAGAGATGTCGGAAGCGGCTGTAGACGTCGAGGTTCGACAGCGTGTAGCCGGCGCTGATGCCGCAGGGGCCGATGTTGGCGTATATGCCGACCCTCGCGTCAACGGCGCACCATTGGCCTTTGGTGGTGCTGACGCTGTTGCTTTCGTGTTCGGGCCAATTGGTGTCCTGGCGAATCCAAACCTTGGCGTATGGTATGTTTAACATTACGCCGGGCTCGGCAAACAGTCCCAAATTAACCTGCCCAGCTCGTATGGCTGGAGTCTTCAGTATGATTGAGGGGCGCAGGAATATGTTCCAGGGCTTGTTGTCGTCGCTTTCTATCTGCCAGTTACTGCCGTAGGCGCATCCGTCCTCATACCAAACTTTCCATCCGCCAATCGCGCCACCAATGCCGATGTATTTGTTGAACATATAGTGGTAGCCGAATTCCAGCTGCCAGGAATCTGACGACGTAAGCATGCCGCTGATTGATGCCCGATGGTGGGTGAACTCGAACGTGTCGTCGCTCTTGCTCGCGGCGTCGGCGGTCGGTGCCGATGCGAGCGCCAGTATCAGCGTGGCGAGCTTTGCGGTGATGGAGAGGTGGCGTGTAGAGGGTTTCATTGCGGCAAAGGTAATGCTTTTGATTCATACTTTGCCAATGTCTGGTGAAAAAGCTGTTGGGTTTCAGCGATATTTGGTTTGTGCATCGGAGCGGGGCGGCTCCGTCGGACGGGTCGGACGGGTCGGACGGGTCGGACCTCTGAGGTGGGTAGGGTGCGGGGCGTGCGAAAAAAGAACCGCGCGGAAGCTGATGCTTCGGCGCGGTGTTGGTGGTGGGCGCTGAGGGATTCGAACCCCCGACCCTCTGCTTGTAAGGCAGACGCTCTGAACCAGCTGAGCTAAGCGCCCCTTTGTAGGGGATTGGGTTTTGTTCCGGCTCCTTTGTGAGGTGAGGAGCTTGTTTTGTTCCTTCGCCGGAAACTATGGCGGTTTCCGCAAGGTTAATCGGGTGGGCGCTGAGGGATTCGAACCCCCGACCCTCTGCTTGTAAGGCAGACGCTCTGAACCAGCTGAGCTAAGCGCCCGATTGTAAAGCTTTTTAGGCGACGAGATGTTCTTAATGCCGGTTTCTCGGTCGGCGAAGCGGGCTTCGCCATTCGTCCCTCTCGCGAAGGGGGCTGATCAAGCCCTCTCCAGGGCCGAAACGCGGCGTTAAGGGGTGAGTGGTGGGCGCTGAGGGATTCGAACCCCCGACCCTCTGCTTGTAAGGCAGACGCTCTGAACCAGCTGAGCTAAGCGCCCTCTCGTTCCCAAAAGCGATGCAAAGGTAGGGAGTTTTTTTTAACCGGCCAAATTTTTCGGCCACTTTTTTCAAATTTATGTTTGAATATCCGTTTTCGGAGGCTTGTCGAGGGGTTTTCGGGGCGGGCGCTTCCGTTTTTTCCAAATTATGGCTCCGGGGGCAGGTTTTTTGCGCCGCGCGATTGTCCGCGGGTCGCGCTTTTTTGCTAATTTTGTCGGATAAGGTTTTTCCCGAGAGGCCGATGGCGGCCGGGCGGGTGGCCGCTAACAGAACAGAAAACAACAGTGCGAGTAAAGATATGGCCTTTTTAAAGTCGTTAAAACGGGCGTTCGGTTTCGACGCCGAGGAAATCGAGGATGATTTTCCCGAAGGCATCGACGCGACGGTGACCCCCCTGAAGGAGCGTATGGCCGCCGACCGGCAGCAGTCCGACGAAACCCCGGATGCCGACGAGGCCCGCGAGGCCGAGGCGGATGCCGCCGAACGTGCCGCCGCGGAGAAAGCCGACGAGGCCAACCGCCAACTGATATTCCGGCACACGGTGCGGCTCATCAATGAGTCGCTCCCGCAATTCCTTTCATCGGCTATCGACCCCGAGGAACAGGAGCGCTATCTGCTGAACGCCCTCGACGACGGTATGAAGCAGTATCTCGCCGACCTGGAGCGCCGCGCCCGCCGCGATTACGACGACCGCTGGGCACGCGAGAAAAGCGCCCTCGACGGCCAGTTCGAGTCCCTGCGCGAGAAAGTGCGCAAGGGTGAGGTTGATGAGGCCGAGGCCAAGAAGTTGCAACTCAGCGCCGAGCGGCAGAAGCGGGCGCTCACCGAGCGCGTGCGCGACCTGGAGAAGCAGGTCGATTCCCTGCAGGCTGAGAACGAGCAATACCTGCTGGAGAACAAGAGCCTGGTAAACAAGCTGCGCGTGTGCGCCGTACAGGATGCCGGGGGCGACGGGGTCCAGGAAGCCTTGCTCGCCAAGGATGAGGAGCTCCAGCGGCTGCGTGAGGAGAACGGCAAACTCACCGAGGCCCTCGAAGCCGCCCGTAAGCGTATCGAGGAGCTCGACCTCGGGGCCAAAGAAGCAGTGGCCACCCACGACCTCTCCCAGGCGATGGTCAACGACCTTCAGAGCCGTGCCAAGGAGGCGCTCACCCGTGCCGAAGAGGCCGAGGCTAAGTTGGTCGAAGCCAACGACGCCCGCTCCGAGCTGTCGGCACGCGTCGAGGAGCTTTCGGCGCTCGCCGAGCAGTCGCGGGCCGACGCTGAATCGGCGCGCGCGCAGGCCGAGGAGTCGCACGCCCAGCTTACGAAGGCGCGCCAGCAACTCAAAGTGGTGCAGGAAGTGCGCGAGCAGCTCGGCTACCTCGAACAGGAAAAAATAGCCAGCGACAAGGAACTTGAATCACTTCGCGACGCCGCGAAGGAGAACGAGGTGCTGCTGGAGGACCTGCGGTCCGACGTGCGCCGAAAGAACACCGCCCTGGCCCAGCGCGACGCATGCCTCCGCCAGGCCGAGGAGGAGAAGCGCCGCCTTGAGGACCTCACCGACTCGCTGCGCAAGACCATTGAGAACAACCTCCACCACCAGGCCCAGAGTGAGGCACTGCTCCGCTCTGAAATTGACCGGCTAAAGAATCTCCCCGCCTCCGAGACCGAGCCCGCCGCGGCGCCGGAATTGGCCCCGATCGCCGACGCGGCGACACCCGCCGTAATCGACGCCCCCCAGCCTTCGCCGGGATTCGCCTCGCACGACGGCGACCTGATAACCGACTTTTCGGATTTTGGGGCGCTCCCCGATATGCCCTCTCCGCGCCTCGAAGTACGCGACACTCCGCAGTCCGACACTCCCGACGAAATCAACGCCTCGGACGAGGCTCCCAAACCGCGCCGTGGCAGAGGACGGAAGAAAAGCGCCGACAAACCGAAAATTTCGGCCATCGACGAAACACTCGACAGCACCAACTGGCTGATAGCCACCCCGCCCGCATCGCGCAAAGCGAAAGCCGAGGCCGACGCGGCCGCCGCTGCTAACGAGTTTGGCTACCAGGAGCCTACCCGCCGCCAGCCCCCCGAGTCGCCGGCCCAGATGCTCCTGTGGTGATAACCCTGACTTAGTACATACTTATAGATATACGATGAATATAAGGCAAACAACAGCCGCCCTGCTGCTCGCGGCGGCTTCGGCGGGCTTCGCACAGACGATCCCGGTCGACGCCCTCTCCAAATATGTTTATCCGGCCAACCGCCCAGAAGCCCCCAAGAGTTTCGTGTATATGCCCGACGGGCTGAGCTACCTCTTGCTCGACAACGACGGCACAAAGGTGCGCCGCTTCGACACCGCGACCGGCAAGGAGCTGGAAATCGTGTTCGACGCCTCGCACACCCGCGAGTCGAGCATTGGCAAAATCACTGATTTCACCCTCTCGCCCGACGGGGGCAAGCTGCTTGTGTGCGGCGAGAAGACCCCCGTCTACCGTCGCTCGTTCAAAGCCCCGTATTATATTTTCGACATCAAGCGCAACATACTCCGCCCCTTGGGTATGGAGGGTGGGCTCCAGCAATCCCCCGTGTTCTCGCCAGACGGCCGTATGGTGGCGTTCGTTACCGACAACAACATCCATATCCGCAAGTGGGACTACAATACCGAGGTACCCGTCACCACCGACGGCGCCTACGGCAAGATTATCAACGGCATACCCGACTGGACCTATGAGGAGGAGTTTTCCACTTCATGCTCGATGGCTTGGTCGCCCGACTCGCAGACCCTCTGCTACCTCCGTTACGATGAGACCGAGGTGCCGACGTTCACCTTCACAATGTACCAGGGATGGTGCCAGCCGAAGGAGGAGTACGCGCTGTACCCCGGCCAGTTCAGCTACAAATATCCCGTGGCGGGTGAGAAAAACTCCGTCGTGACTCTCCACAGCTACGACGTTGAGACCCGCAAGACCAAGGGGGTTACCTTCAAGGACCCGCAGATCGAATACATACCCCGCATAGAGTTCGGTAATTCGCCTGAGCGATTGATCGTGAGCACCCTCAACCGCGCCCAGAACCGAATGGAGCTTTACTCGGTCAACCCCAAATCGACAGTGAGCCGCTCGCTTCTGGTCGAGGAGTCGAGGGCATGGCTCGATCCCGCCCTCTACGAGGGGATGAAACTGGAGTCCGACGGCATAGCCCTCCTCTCGGAGCGCTCGGGCTGGAGCCACCTATATATATATAGCTACGAGGGGCAGCTCCTTCGCCAGGTGACGTCGGGCGACTACGACGTGACGGCATACTACGGCGCTGACGCGCAGGGCAACCGATACTATCAGTCGGTGCCCCGCCCGTCGCAGAAGTGCCAGACTCCCCGCGCCGCCAACCGAGTGGTGAGCCGCGTTGACCGCCAGGGTAAGAAGACCGACGACCTCACCCCCGCCGACGGATGGGCCGACGCCGTGCTCTCCCCGGCCGCCAATTTCCTGACCATAAACTATTCCAACGCCGCCACGCCGCCGGTCTACACCCTTTACAACGCCAAGGGGAAATCGGTGAGGGTGCTGGAGGATAACGCCGCCTACGCCGCCCGCTATGCCTCGCTCCCCCGCAAGGAGTTCTTCACAATGACCACTGGCGAGGGTGTCGAGCTCAACGGCTATATGATTCGCCCGCAGGGCGTTAGCGGCAAGGCCCCGGTGATTATGTGGCAGTACAGCGGCCCCGGCTCGCAGGAGGTGGTGAACCGCTGGCGTATGGACTGGGACTACTATGCCGCCGCCGAGGCCGGGTTCGCCGTGGTGTGTGTCGATGGACGCGGCACCGGCGCCCGCGGCACGGCCTTCCGCGACATCGTTTACAAACGCCTGGGCCATTATGAGACCATCGACCAGCTCGCCGCCGCGAAATACGCCGCGACACTCCCGTTTGCCGACGGGTCGCGAATCGGCATCGCCGGATGGAGCTACGGCGGCTACGAGACCCTTATGGCCGCGCAGGCTACCGGGAGCCCCTACAAGGCCGCCGTCGCGATCGCCCCGGTGACCTCCTGGCGCTTCTACGACACGGTTTACGCCGAGCGCTTCATGCTCACGCCCCAGGAGAACGAGAGCGGCTACCGCGAGAGCGCCCCGATAAACTTCACCGACAAGATGAACTGTCGGTTGCTGCTGATGTCTGGCACTGCCGACGACAACGTGCACCTTTCCAACACAATGGAGTATGTCGCCGCCCTGCAGGGCTCGCATCGCTATGCCGATATGTTCCTGTTCCCCAATATGAACCATTCGATTAATGGTTGCGAGGCCCGCGCCCTGGTGTATGGCCGCATGCTTGACTATTTCAAGCGGAATCTCTGAGTAAATTTTACTGACTTATGTTTCGATCCCAACTAAGGCGCGACGGAATGACCGCGGCGATTTTCGGGCTATGGCGCAACTGGGCCGTGGCCGTGGGGCTGCTGACGGTGCTCGTGTTCCTCTCGCCGCTGATCCATCTGCAATGGCTCCCGTTGGTCAACGTCGCGTTCTACTTCGCTCTGCAGGTAGTGCGCCGCTACGTTACTTCCCGCCGGGTGCCTACCTGCGGGCGCTTCCTCCAGGAAGTGTCGGTGGTGATGCTTATAACCGCCCTTTTCGTCATCGCGCTGTACTTCATGGGTAAGCGCGCCGACCTTTACGAGCTTACCGGGCAACCTTACGATGCCTCCGTGCCGGTGCTTGCCATACTGGTGACGGCCCCGGTCACGGTTATCGTCACAGGGCTCCACCTGTTCGTCAGGCGCGACCCGAGGCTCTGCGTCAACTGCCGGGCGAGGTACGGCAACGTGGTAGAGTTCGGCTTCATCGGCGACCTGTACCAGCGCGAGTGGCGCTATCAGACCCGCCTCCTGTTCTGGCTTTCCACGCTGCTGACGGTGGTCGACTGGGCCTACTATCTTCTGTTCTATGTGAATGTGAATCTGAACCGGGCCGACCATTTCTTCTTCCTGTGGATGCCTATGGTGCTGTATCTGTTTTCGCTGGTTTACCTCGGGATACGCTACTATTCACTATGGACCTACTACTGCAAGAACGACGAAGGGCACTATGTTGAAAAGCCCGGGACCACAACTCTGCGCTACCTCTTGTTGAGCGACGACCGCATCCTCCTCGACTCTATGCCCGAGGATGAGAAATTCTCAAACGGTTCCATCCTTAAATTTGTCGACACGCCTGTGGTGGTCAAG
Source organism: Alistipes timonensis (assembly GCA_023663385.1). GTDB lineage: Bacteria > Bacteroidota > Bacteroidia > Bacteroidales > Muribaculaceae > UBA7173. The sequence goes on from JAMPHO010000001.1 coordinate 418,105, forward strand.
ATTCCCTACACAAACCGAGTGAGCGATATGGAAGCTGCCGAGCTGTTCCGCACGCGCACAGGCATAAAAGGGGCCGAGGTGAGGCTCGCCTACGGAAGTCCCGACCCGGTGACGTTTCAGAACATCTTCCATTATTTCGCATTCATTCCTGATGCCGACGATGTGGTTGATTCGCGCGTCCGCGGTGAATGGTTCACCCTCGGACACCTCCGCCAGCTGATCAACCAGCATATTGTGTCGCGCAACCTTACTTCCGAGATACGCCGGATTCACACCGTTGCCATGGCCTGGAAGACCTACGACGAGAACGGGCGCCGCCTCTACGGCATAAAGCATTACCGCCCGACGTTCCGTCTCCGCGACTTGCAGAAGTGGAACGTTGACTACGACGACGGGCGCTGGCTCGACGTTTCAATGCTTAACCAGGATTCGACCCTGTTCGGTATCAGGCGTTTATGGCGCAAGGTAACCAGTGTGTTTGTATAATTAGCCTGTATGGATAATGCAATGCGCGACGTGGCGGCGGAGAGGCCGCTGATAGCGGTCGTAGGACCTACGGCCACGGGTAAGACCAGGCGGGCCGTGAGCCTCGCCCGGGCTTTGGGCGGCGAAATCATAAGCGGCGACTCGCGCCAGGTTTACCGCTCGATGGACCTCGGCACGGGCAAGGACCTTGAAGAGTATGGCGGGGTGCCGTACCATCTGATCGATGTGGCCGAGCCGGGCACGAAATACAATCTCTACCAGTTTCTGCGCGACGCCGACGCGGCGTGTGCCTCGATACGCTCGCGCGGCAATCTGCCGATTATCTGCGGCGGCACCGGGCTTTATGTCGAGTCGTTCCTCAAAGGCATGGTGCTCCCCGAGGTGCCCGAAAACCCATCGCTGCGCGCGGAGCTTGAGGGTAAGGACCTCTCCGAGCTAAAAGATATTCTGGCCTCTATGAAGCAGTTGCACAACGTTACGGATGTCGATACTCCGCAACGTGCCGTGCGGGCCATCGAGATTCAGCGATACTATATTGAGAATCCCGACGCCGCCGCGGGAGCGGTTGACCCGACTCCGCGCCCGGCGCTTGTGGTCGGGGTGGCCATCGACCGGGAGACGCGCCGCCGCCGCATTACCGAGCGCCTCGATGCCCGCCTGGAGGCGGGTATGATAGGGGAGGTGGAGGGTCTGCTCGCCGCGGGGGTGCCCGCCGAGAACCTTATTTACTATGGGTTGGAATACAAGTATCTCACTCTCTACGTTATAGGCGAAATCACCCGTGAGGAGATGCGTTCGCAGCTCGAAATAGCCATACACCAGTTCGCCAAGCGGCAGATGACCTGGTTCCGAGGTATGGAGAAGCGGGGTATACCTATCGCGTGGCTCGACCACTCGCTTTCCGACGAGGAGTTCGTCGGGGCAACGCTCCGCCTGTATGAAAACCTCAGAGCGGGTATCCCCGCGGTTTAACCGATGCTATGTGGCGGGTTGTTAAAGCGTTACTGGTTGTGATAGCCGCGGCGGCTCCGTCGGAGTTCACCTTTCAGGCCGTTGCCGGCGAGAGGGGAGCGACCGTATGCGACCCGCCTGACTTCCGTCTGGAGCCGGGCGGTAGTTTCACCGCGGCGGTCGATACGGCGGCGGGTAGCGTGCGCCTGGGGCTGGCTGTTGATTTCCCCCGCAAGGCGTTGAAGTCGCTTGGCTCCGCCGCGACTCTTACATTTACGGACTCCGACAGCGTGCCGCTTTACGAGGCGAAGCTTTCGATTGAGGAGGATCCATCGCTCGCCGGGTTCGGGGAGCGGGCGCTCCGACTGAAGTTCGATTCGATAGCGCCGGGTGGAGCCCGAGTGCCGCTGATTAACCATTATGAGTCGAAGGCCGCGAACCAGTCGGGCGGGGTAAACTGCCTGACTGCCGAGTTTGCCGACGGCGCCGTGTCGTTCTCAACCGGGGGCGACCGTATGGCTCCGGCGGGGAGTGCCCGATGCCGGGCCGGATTCGCCGCCGTGAGGCTTTCGGTAAACCGTCCGATGGAGGTGCGGCGCATGGAAGTGACAGTCAGCGAGGACCACGCTTCGGCTCTTATGACGGAGTGGACCGAGGAGTCGCTCGCCGAATATTTCGCCACTTCCACCGACCCCCTGGAGGGGTTCTGGAGCTATCTCGACCGCGACAACGACCCTCAATGGGCCATACTCGGCGGTTTCTACGAGCTTGCCGTGATAAAGAACGCCGATACGGCGGCGTATGATATAATTTACCTCTCGGGCGCGGAGGTCGAGGGGAGCCGTTGGCGCCCCGGAATGCGCAAAGGGTCGCTCACGCCTACGATTTTCGCCGACCACTACCGGCTCGCGTGGACCGATGCCCGTTTCCTCTCGGACTACGCCGAGGCTACGGCTGACTTGTCGCTGTCGAACACCGTGCTGACTCTCAATTTCCCCCTTCACCGCTCCCAACTACGATTCTCCCGCCGTTTGGTTATAAGGCGCTGAATTAGTAACTTCGCGGCATATTATCTAAGACTAATGAGCAAAAAGCTATTGTCGCTTCCGCCAAACCTGGTCGGTTGCTTCCATGACATCACCGGTTTCTCCACTTCGGAATATTTTTGTACGAACGACCCCGTAGGCTCCCGTCTGGGCAGCGGCGGAGGCACGGCGTGGGTGCTCGACGAGTGCCGTCGCTCCGAAGGGGCGGCCGACGCTCCGAGGAGCGAATGGCTCCCCCGCGAGCGCCGCATTATAATCCATGCCGGAGGGCAGGGGAGGCGTATGCCTGCCTACGCGCCTTCGGGCAAGGTGCTCACCCCTGTGCCGGTGTTCCGCTGGGAGCGCGGCCAGAAGCTCGGCCAAACCCTTCTCGACCTCCAGCTTCCGCTCTATGAGCGCATTATGGAGCGGGCACCGAAGGGGCTGAACACCATGGTGGTCAGCGGCGACGTTTATATCCGTTCGGGGGCAACGCTCCCCGCGGTGCCGGATGCCGACGTAGTGTGCTACGGCCTTTGGCTGCCGGCGGCTGTTGCCAAGAACCACGGCGTGTTCTACAGCACCCGCGAGAACCCCTCGGCTCTTTGCCGGATGCTTCAGAAGCCGTCGCCCGAAAAGCTCTCCGAACTGCTCCAGACAGGCTATTACCTTACCGACATAGGCGTGTGGCTCCTGAGCGACCGCGCCGTGGAGCTGCTCTGCCGCCGCTCGACCGGCGCCGACGGGAAGCTGAAGGAGTATGACCTCTACAGCGACTTCGGCCGCGCCCTCGGATCCGATCCCGATGTGAAGGACGAAGAGCTTCGCTCGCTGTCGGTGGCCCTGGTACCCCTCGACGGTGGCGAGTTCTACCACTTCGGCACCGGGCGCGAGATGATTTCCTCGACGCTGGCCGTGCAGAACATAGTCAACGACCAGCGGCAGATTATCCACCGCGACCGCAAGCCCCACCCCTCGCTCTTCGTGCAGAACGCGCGGGTTGAGTTTCCCTTCACATCGGATAACACCAACATATGGGTTGAGAACAGCCACGTCGGCAAGAACTGGACCCTCACACGCGACAATATCGTTACCGGCGTGCCGGAAAACGACTGGGCGCTCAGTCTCGCCCCCGGCCAGTGTGTCGATATGGTTCCCATCGCCGACGACCGATGGGCGCTCCGCGTCTACGGCATCGACGACAAGTTTGCCGGAGAGGAGCAGACCCGTCCCCGGTTCCCGGTGAGCGCCTCGCTTGAGGAACTTGGCCGCCTGGCCGCCGCTATGCTCCGCGGCGAGGAGCTCCCCGAAGGGCTGGAGCTCATCAGCGCCGAGCGCATTTCCGACATCGCGCGGCTTGACCGTCTCGTGGCCCAGCGCCGCCGGTTCCGCCGCGAAAATTGGAAGGGACTCGCTGCCAACCACCGCCACAGCGTGTTCTACCAGACCGACCTCCTCGACGCCGCCTCTGAGTTCGCATCGGGTGATTCGATGCTCCCCGCTCCGCTCGACGCGGCCACCGAGCCGCTGATCAAGCGCGCGACCGACGCCATGTTCCGCGCCGAGGTGCTCCGCGCCCGGGGTGAGAATCCCGCCGAGATGGAGGAGACCGCCTTCGGCCTTCTGCGCGAGGGGCTCACCGCCGCCGCGCTTGAGCGCAAGCAGGAGCCGGTGCGCGCCGTGTGCGACGACCAGATTGTATGGAGCCGCTCGCCGGTGCGTATCGACATTGCCGGAGGCTGGACCGACACTCCCCCTTATTGCCTCATCGAGGGGGGCAACGTTATAAACCTCGCTATCGACCTCAACGGCCAGCAGCCCCTGCAGGCCTATGTGCGCCCCTGCCGCGAACTGCGCATCGTGTGCCGCAGCATCGACCTCGGAGCCGAAGAGCATATCGACACTTTCGAGCAGATACTTGATTTCCACCGCGTAGGGTCGCCATTCTCAATACCCAAGGCGGCATTGGCCCTGGCCGGGTTCCATCCGCGTTTCTGCTCCGGGCGCCACGCCTCGCTCCGCGACCAGCTCGCCGAGTTCGGCTCCGGCCTGGAAATAACGCTGTTCTCCGCCATACCCGCCGGAAGCGGCCTGGGCACGAGCAGCATCCTCGCCGCGACGGTGCTCGGCGCCCTCAGCGACTTCTGCTCGCTGGCCTGGGACAAGGCTGAGATCTGCCGTCGCACCCTCGTGCTCGAACAATTGCTCACCACCGGAGGCGGCTGGCAGGACCAGTTCGGCGGCGTTACCGGCGGTGTCAAGCTACTCCAGTCGGCTCCCGGATTCGCCCAGGAACCGCAGATCCACTGGCTCCCCGACACCGTGTTCACCGCCCCGGAATACTCCCCCTGCCATCTGCTCTACTATACCGGCATAACCCGCACCGCCAAGAATCTCCTGGCTCAAATCGTCCGCCATATGTTCCTCAACAGCGGCGAGCAGCTCCGACTGCTCCGCGGTATGAAGGAGCACACAATGGAGATGTACGACGCCCTGCAGCGCTGCCGCTTCAACACCGTCGGCGAGCTCGTGCGCGAAACCTGGCGGCAGAACTGCCGCATCGACGCCGGCACGAACCCGCCCGAAATCGAGCGTCTCACCGCCCTGGTCGACGACCTCTGCCTGGGCTACAAGCTCCCCGGAGCCGGTGGTGGCGGCTACCTCTATATGATCGCCAAGGACCCAGAGGCCGCGTCGCGCATCAGGAGCATCCTCTCGGCCAACCCCCTGCGCCCCAACGCCCGCATGGTCGATATGTCGCTCTCCCGCTCCGGCCTCACCGTCACCCGCAGCTGACGCCCCACCCCTCGTCACAAATTTAACGCTAAGAACACACTTTTCAGCCCCCTCCGGCTTGAAAAGTGTGTTTTTCGTAGTGTAAATTGGCTTGAAAAGTGTGTTTTTTAGTTGCTTTTTTGGCCTGAAAAGTGTATTTTCGCGTTATTGAAATGGCTTGAAAAGTGTGAACTATGTTGTTTAGAAAAGCAGAAAAGGTTATATATGAGCATCTTGCCGGAGATTCGGATAAGGTGTTAGTGGTATGTGGGGCGCGCCAGGTAGGCAAATCCTACATAATACGTCATGTAGGCCGTCAGATATTCAAGAATGTGGTTGAAATAAACCTTATTGAGGATTTTGATGGCGAGGGGCTTTTCCGTAATGTAAAGACTACAGAAGATTTTTATTTCGCTCTCGGAATAGCCGCTGGCGACAGACTTGGCAATGCCGACGACACTTTGGTGTTTCTCGATGAGATTCAACAGTATCCGCATCTGCTGACGATGCTTAAATTCCTCCGTCAGGAGGGCCGCTATCGCTATGCGGCGAGTGGGTCGCTCCTTGGGGTCACCCTGAAAAAGTCTACTTCTATTCCGCTTGGCAGCATACAAATTCTAAGGATGTATCCGCTTGATTTCGAGGAATTCCTTATTGCCAACGGAGTCGCTTCGGAAGCGATAGGGCGTATGCGTGATAACTTCAAAAACCGCGAGAGCCTCGATGAGCCGATTCACGACAAGATCCTTTCGTTGTATAAGCGTTATCTGCTTGTGGGCGGTATGCCTGACGCGGTCAATGTATACCTCGCTACGAGGAATATCGTAAAGGTGCGCGAAGTGCAGCGCGATATTCATGACCTGTATGCGGTTGACGCGTCAAAATACGATGAGGAGCATCGGCTGAAGATAGCCCGCATATATGAGCTTGTGCCATCAAACCTCGAAAACAAAAAGAAACGATTGGTTTACAAGGATATCGATAATGTAAGCGGACGCAGGGCCGACGATTACATAGAGGAAATCGACTATCTCGTAAGCTCTGGTATAACGCTTGAAGTCAGGGCTATATCTAATCCGTTGTTCCCACTGAAAGAGTCAGAGCAAAAAAATCTGCTGAAGCTGTATCTTAACGACCCCGGTTTGCTGACATCCGTACTGTACCGCAACAATGTGTCAGCGGTATTGCGGGATGAGGCGAGTGTGAATCTCGGTTCGGTGTATGAGTGCGCGGTCGCCGCGGAGCTTGCCGCTCATGACAATCAATTGTTTTACTACGACAACCGCACGCGAGGAGAGGTTGATTATCTGGTAGATGACTATGACTCTTTGTCGGTGGTTCCGATTGAGGTCAAATCGGGAAAAGATTACAAGCGCCATAGCGCTCTGTCGCGGTTTGTTTCGACACCCGATTACAACATCAAGCACGCATATGTGCTTTCCAATAGCAGGGTCGTTGAGAGTGACGGAAAGATAATTTATATGCCGATATACTTTTCGATGTTCCTCGGTGAGCCTGCCTCTGATGCCCCTATCTACATATGATAACCGGTAATACTCGGAACATCCATCAGTCGCATTAAAACAGTGGCCGCCAAGTTATCGAACTCTTGGCGAGCCACTAAGTTTTAATGCTTATTTGATATGATGCGGGTATAGTCGCAAGGGATTAAGCGAAATCAGAGGAGGCTGGGGCGCTCGGTGATTTCGGCGTCGGTCATAGTGTAGCCGCCGAGAGAGCCCTCTTTGGCCTGGATGCAGATGTAGGCAAGGGGTTCGGCGGAGGTGCATTTAAGGTTGCGGTCGCAGTTTGTGGCCACTCTAACCACGGTGCCCTCAGCGATGTCAAACACCGTGTCGTTTACCTGGAATTTGCCCGCCCCCGAGAGTATTATGTAGTTTTCCTCATTCTCCTTGTGGGAGTGGAAGAAAGGTACGGATGCTCCTGAGGGAAGAGAGCCGAAGGAGATTTCGCAGGAAGTGGCGCCTGTGGCGTCATTCACGAACTGCTTCCCTTCGAACCCATTGATCGCTCCGATGGTCGCCGCGGCGAATTTGTCGCCTTTGATAATGGTCTTGATGTCGCTCATACTTTGTGGTTTAAAACTGAATCATTAACTTTGCGGCGAGAAGCCGCTTTCTTTTGGAAACTTGACGTTTCGCAACGCGAAGATAATGGCAATTCCCCGCAGCCGCAAGAAGTTACGGCGGCGAAAGATACTTACCCCGAAGTTCGCCATATTGATTATGAAGTCGTTGGAACTGCAAGAAAATCTGAAAAAATACACCCGTCTCGCCGATTGCCCGGTGAGGAACGTGATTGCCCGGTTCTCCGGGAAATGGTCGATGCTCGTGCTTTGCGTGCTTGCCGAGAACGAATCGACGCGATTCAACGCCATCGGCAAGGCCATCCCCGACATATCTCCCAAAGTGCTTACCGAGACGCTGCGCAATCTCGAACGCGACCATCTGGTCGCGAGGATGGTTTATTCCGAAATCCCCCCGAGAGTCGAGTATTCGCTCACAGAGGTTGGCCGAAGCCTCATCCCGCTCATCGCCGACCTCGTCGCCTGGGCCAACACCAACTACGCCGCCATCACCAGCCGCTGACCCCGCCCGATTCATCGAGTTTATCGCGGAATGCTATTTTTTTGGGGAAAGGGGTGGATTATGGGAGAAAAATGCTAACTTTGCCGACATAACAACTAAATTTAACAAATCTATGAAAAAGCTCAAATGCTTTCTCGCCGCTATGGCGATAGCTCTCGGCTTCGCCGCGCAGTCGGCTTCGGCCGCCGGGCCTCTTAAATTCGGCGTAAAGGTCGGCACAGAGATCAACTCGCTCAAATTCAACGAGGATATGTTCAAGTCGGACAACCGTGCCGGCTTCACGGGTGGTCTGATGCTCCAGTTCGTGGCTCCGATTATCAACCTCGGTTTCGACGCGTCGGTAATGTACACCCACCGCTCGCTCCATATGTATAGCGCCGATGACAAGACCCAGAGCGCGCACATCGGCAGCGACTTCATCGAAATCCCTATCAACCTGAAGTACAACATCGGTCTCCCGGTTATCGGCAAGTTCGTCAGCCCGTTCCTCACCACCGGTCCCGACTTCTCGTTCCTGGTTTCGAAGCGCACCGTGAAGGATATGAAGCAGAAGAACTACGACCTGGCCTGGAACTTCGGTATCGGCCTGTCGTTTGTCGACAAGGTGCAGGTTGCCGCCTCCTACGGCCTCGGCATCACCAACAACGCCTCGTCGGCTGAAAAGACCCAGGCGCTCTACGACTCCAAAAACCGTTTCTGGACCGTAACCCTGGCCTACCTCTTCTAATCGAAGCGACATATTTGTTCGGAGGCCCCGCGCGGCATTTGGCCGCGCGGGGCCTCCGACTTTTGTATATGTGTATGCGCGCGTTCAACGATAGCGATATAATGGCGGCGGGTGGCCCCCGGGAGGCCGTTTCGCCAAAACGTGAGTGATTTATAGGATATTAGGGGCGGGTTAAACAATATTCGCGTCAAATTGGACAATATTGGGATGCGCGACGGGGCTTTCGCGACTAACTTCGCGATGGTAATATAATACCTAAAATCGCATACCATTTCCATATGAACAAACGCCTACAAGCTATCCCCGCGTTGGCCGCACTTCCCGCGGCTTTCGCGCCTATGGCCGCGGCCGAAGTCGCGGAGCAACCCAAGGATGAACGCCGTCCGAACATCATCGTGATGATGACCGACGACCATACCTGGCAAGGTATAAGCTGCTACGGCAGCAAACTGATGCAGACCCCCAATCTCGACCGCATCGGCAACGAGGGGATGCGTATGGACCGCGCATATGTGGCCAACGCTATCTCCGGCCCGTCGCGCGCCTGCATCCTCACAGGTAAATATAGCCACAAGAACGGATTCACCGACAACTCGCGCACTTTCGACGGCTCGCAGCAGACTTTCCCCAAGCTGCTCCGCGATGCCGGTTACCAGACGGCGATGATAGGCAAGTGGCACCTCAACTCGGCTCCCCAGGGGTTCGACACCTACAGCATCCTGGTAGGGCAGGGGGAGTATTACAACCCGGTGTTCATCGAGGACGGGGTTGAGCGCACCGTCCCCGGATATGTAACCGACATTATCACCGACAAGGCGATTGACTTCCTTGACCATCGCGACAAGGACCGCCCTTTCGCCGTGCTCTACTATCATAAGGCGCCCCACCGCAACTGGATGCCTGCCCAGCGCCATCTCGGGGCGTTCGACGACGTCACTTTCCCCGAGCCCTCCAACCTGCTCGACGACTATTCGGGCCGCGGCAGCGCCGCCCGCGGGCAGACCATGGAGATCGGCCGCGATATGTGGCCCGAGTGGGACCTCAAGCTGATGTCGCCCGAGGACCTCGCCAAGGACTACCATATCGAGAAGTCGGGCGACGCCAACAAGGACGACGTGAAGGGCGCCAACGACTGGCGCGCCAGCGTGATGCGCTACCAGAGCGTCTACAACCGCATGAGCCCCGAGGAGAAGGAGCGTTGGAACGCCGCCTACGCTCCCCGCATAGCCGAGTGGCAGAAGGTGAAAAACGGCACCAAGGAGGAGATTACCCGCTGGAAGTACCAGCAATATATGCGCGACTACTGTTCGGTAATCAAAGGTGTCGACGAGAACGTTGGGCGCATGCTCAACTACCTCGACAGCATCGGCGAGCTCGACAACACCATTATAGTTTACACCTCCGACCAAGGGTTCTTCCTCGGTGAGCACGGATGGTTCGACAAGCGCTTCATGTACGAGGAGTGCCAGCGCACCCCGATGATGATCCGTTACCCTAAAGCCATCCCCGCCGGAAGCACCTCCGAGGCGCTTGCGATGAATATCGACCTCGCGCCCACGTTTGTCGATATGGCCGGGCTCCAGGTACCCTCCGACATTCAGGGGCGCTCGCTCCGCCCCGTGTTCGAGAACGGCGGCAAGGTGCCCGAAGGTTGGCGCGACGGGGTTTACTACCATTACTACGAATACCCCTCGTGGCACTCCGTGAAGCGCCACTACGGCATACGCACCGCCGACTATAAGCTGATCCATTTCTACAACGACGTTGACGAATGGGAGCTTTACGATATGAGCCGCGACCCCGGGGAGATGAACAACGTATACAACGACCCCGCCTATGCCGAGGTGCGGGCCGATATGCACCGCCGCCTCGAAGCGCTCCAGCGCGAGTGCGACGACACCGATCCCCGCGAGCAGGAGTTCGAATTTTTCCAGGGGGTCGACAAGCTCTGACGCGCTCTGACACGCCAATAAACAATCAATATCACGAAAAATACTGTATATATGGACAGAAGAAAATTCCTCAAAAGTTCGGGTTGGACCCTCTTAGGGCTGGCCGCCGCGGGTACCGGCTCCTCGTTGTTCGCCTGCTCGCGCGACAGCGAGTCGCTCCCCGACGATATCAAGCGGAAGATGCCCTCGATGAAGGACTTCAAGGTCTTTTGGGGTGACATCCACAATCACTGCAACGTAACCTACGGCCACGGCGACCTGGCCGACGCCCTGGCTGCCGCCGAGCAGCAGCTCGACTTCGCCTCGGTGACCCCCCACGCCCTCTGGCCCGACATCCCCGGCGCCAACGACCCGCGTCTGGCCTGGGTGATCGACTACCATACCGACGCCTTCCGCCGCCTGCGCGAAGGGGGCTACGAGAAGTACCGCAAGGCCGTCGAGGAGGCCAACCGCCCCGGCAAGTTCCTGACGTTCGTATCCTACGAGTGCCACAGCATGGAGCACGGCGACCACGTCGCCCTCTTCCACGACTTCGACGTGCCCCTGGTTGAATGCACCTCGGTGCCCGACCTGATGGCCCGCCTCGCGCCCTACAAATGTTTCGTGACTCCCCACCATATGGGCTACCAGACCGGCTTCCGCGGCTTTAACTGGGACAAGTTCAAGGAGGGGAATGTGACCCCGTTCGTCGAGATGTTCTCGCGTCACGGCCTGGCCGAGAGCGACTCGGGCGACTATAACTACCTCCACGATATGGGTCCCCGCGTGTGGGAGGGCTCCATCCAGTGCGGCCTTGAGAAGGGCCACAAGTTCGGCCTTATGTGCTCCACCGACCAGCACGCCGGTTACCCCGGCAGCTACGGCGACGGCCGCATCGGCGTCTTCGCTGACTCGCTGGAGCGCGGCGCCCTCTGGGACGCTATGCGCGACCGCCACGTCTGCGGCATCACAGGCGACAAAATCAAGGTTGACTTCCGCATCAACCATGGCCGCTCGGGCGACGTCATCAAGGCCGACAAACGCGAAATCTACGTCAACGTCGAGGGTATGTCGCAGCTCGACTACGTCGACATCATCAAGAACGGCGAGTGCATAGCCCGCCTCAACGCCCCGCAGCGCAACGTAATACCCGACACCGACACCGTGCGCGCCAAGGTCAAGGTTAACTTCGGCTGGAACCGCGAGGAGGAGTACGTCCACTGGCTCGGCAACCTCGCCCTCACCGATGGCCGCATCAACGACATACAGACCTGCTTCCGCGGCGCGGCCTTCACCTCGCCCCAGCCCGGCGAGTCGGAGTTCCACACCCGCGTAAACCGCGTGACCGAGCGCGGCGACCGCCACGTCGGCCTCGATATGTATTCGTCGAAGAACCCCAACGTGCTCACTCCGGCCATGCAGGGTGTGATTCTCGACGTGGAGATGCCCCGCTCGGCCAAAATCGTGGCCGACTTCAACGGCCACAAGTACGAGCACACGCTCGACGAGCTGCTCCAGGGCGCCCGCGCCCACTTCCTCCGCGGCTGGCTCTCGGAGGCGGTGCAATTCGAGCGCGCCACCACCGAGGGTGGCTTCCTCGCGGGCCATATCATGACCGACGAGAAGCCCGAGCGCGACACCGACTACTACTACGCCCGCGTGCGTCAGCGCGACGGCCAGTGGGCCTGGACTTCCCCCATCTGGGTGGAGCGCGTCTAAAAAACTGACACATTCACAAAACCTAACCCTGTTGCGAAACCGCCGCGGAATCGATTATGAGTCCGCGGCGGTTTTTCGTCACCTGGGAGTTGTCGCCATATTGGAAACGTTCCCGCCCGACGAGGGTAACTTATTGGAAACGTTCCCGTTAGGATTGGAAACGTTCCCGCTGATTTTTTAGCCGGATTATTTGACGGCGGTTGTTTTTAATACCTATATTCGCGTTGTCGAACCGACAAAACAACCTCAAATCTAACAACAAAAACAATACCATCCTATGAAAAAATTCTCCGCTCTTGTGATGATGTTCGCGGCTTTCAACGCGGCACAGGCACAGGATTTCACCGTGCTCTCCGCTCCCGAGGAAGTACTCGCCAACTCCGTTGAGGACGAGGCCGGGGCGAAGGCCCAGTTCGAGGCCGTCCTCTCCAATACCGAGGCTACCGAAGCCGAAAAGACCGAGGCCATGCACCTCTATATGCAGCTCGCCACCCCCGCCGCCGGTTACGGCTTCGACATGTCGTGGCTCCTTAGCTACAACGCAGTAACCGCCGACAACAAGGGCAAATATACCAAAGCCAAACTCGCCGAGGTTTATAAGACTGATGTTGAAGGTCTTGTTTTCGGTCCTGAAACTGATACTTTCACAAACTATACTACCGAAGCTAACGGTACTTACCTGCGTGTAAATGATACTTCGGCTTTTAAGGCAGAAGCTTCGTTCGGCAAGTTCATCGTATATCAGAATGCCACTCTCAGCGCAGGTGAGTATCTGATGACAGCCAAGGTTTTTGCCCAAGGATCGGCAACCTGCGCCACCCTCTCAGCCGGGAATGTGGATGCTGCCAAGACCGTGGCCGGTAGCCCGATGAAGGATTACGAGGTAAGCTTCAGTCTTGCTGCCGAGGAAACTATCAAACTTGGCTTCAAGCGTAATTCGACCGCCGGGAACTTAACTCAGGTAGCCTTCAACGACCTCTACCTCTACAAGGTTTCCAATATCGTTGAAATCAGCGACGCTTCCGGCGACCCTGTTGCCGCTACCGGGGTTAACGTTATCGTTAAGCGCGAGTTCGAGGCTGGCCGCTACTATCCCATCTGCCTCCCCTTCGTTGTTGAGAACTGGCGCGAAGTGTTCGCCGACCTTCTCCTTTGGAACGACTATGAGAATGGCAATCTCTCTTTCAAGACGGTCTCCGGCGCTAACACCCAGGCCCGCAAGCCTTATATGGTGAAGTTCGATGAGGCTATCACCGCCGACAACTACCTGATGTTCAAGAATGTCACCATTCAGAAAGGTAATGCCGGATCTTGGCTTAAGAGCGTTGAGGAAGGTGCCGAGGCATTCCCCGTGAAGATGCAGGGCAACTGGGCCGCTACCTCCGTTCCCGCGAAGTGCTACGCCTTCGATGGCGCGCAGTGGGTGCTCGGCGGTGCCGACGTCTCCCGCGCTGCCGGTGAGCTTGAAGCTTACTCCGCCTATATCGACGCCTCCGGGCTTGAAAACTGCCCCGCCACCATGGTTATGAAGGTCAACGGCGAGGTTCTCACCGGTGTCAGCGTTGCCGAGGCTGATGCAGCCCCCGCGATTGTCAACGTCTACAACATCCAGGGCATCGCCGTTAAGACCGGCGTAAGCGAGGCCGAAGCCCTCGAAGGGCTCCCCCGCGGACTCTACATCGTAAATGGTAAAAAGATAGTTAAATAAGGTTTAGTAACTGGTCGAAATTATTTTAATATTTATCCGAGAAAAATTTTTAGAAGATTTTTCTCGATGAAGAAGGAGTGTAGCGAGCTACACGACTGATGAAGAGAGGAAAAGATTCAAAAATTTTGCCGGATAAATATTGAAATAAGGAGATCCATTAGGTTAAAATAATTTTGAACAGTTACGTTAGTAGGTAATTAAAATGTGTAAAGTCTTGCGGAATCAGCCTGACTCCGCGAGACTTTACCCGTTTTTAAACTCATTGTAGTTATGATTAATACCCGCGGATCGATAGCTGCCGTACTGATTTCAATTGCCTCTGTCGCGACGGCTCAAAGCTCCTACCTCATTGAGGCCGAGGCGTTCCAATTCAAGGGCAAGTGGGTGGTCGAGAAATCGTCCGACTGCCTGGCCACTGCTATGCTGCGGGTGTATCAGGATAATGACTATTCAGCCGAGTCCGACGCCCTGACCGTGGTCAACATTGGCGAGGAGGGAACCTATCAGGTGTGGACCCGTTCGCAAGACTACCTTGACTCACCCCGGCCGCGCTCCTACACCCTCTCGGTAGGGGGGAGCGAGATGGCTCCTTCGGGAGCCCACGGCAACGCCGGATTCCGTTGGGAAAGGGTAGGGGAGGTATCCCTCCCTAAAAAGCAGACTCTCTTGCGGCTGCACGACAGTGGCGGCTACTATGGACGCTGCGACGCCATACTGCTTACCAAAGACGCCGCCGTAGACCCCAACAAACTGACCAACAGCGAGGTTGCCCGCTGGCGTCGCTCCCCGGTACGGATGGAGTGCGTCACCACATCGGCCCCTGCGCTGGGTGCTCCGAGGGAGATCGGTGCGGGCTACACGGTGCTCGCGACCGCCTCGAACCCCAACCTGCGCCTCAGCTTCGCGCGCCTCTCGGACGGCTCAATCGCTTGCAAGACCGACTTCTATGCCGTCGGCTCCTGGCGCCGCTTCGTCTCTTCCGCCGAGGATAACCGCGTGGCCCTCATAGGCACTACCGCCTCAACCGCGATTGACCATAACAAGTTCTACCCCTCTTGGGACGTGTGCTCCGCGCGCCGCGAGTTCAGTTTCGAGGGGGTGACCTACCCCGTGTCGGCCGACGATGACGATTGCGACCCGTTTTTCGCCGGAGAGCTCACAGAGGCCACCCCGGTGGCCGTCACCAAAACCGATGCCTCGACCATCAAGGTCACCTACGACTGCGGAGGGCGGGGCGAACTTATAGGCTATTGGTCGGTACCCGAGAGTGGGAGCCACGCCTCGGCGCGATTGGTGTTCAAACCCGCTAACGACGGCACTTACACTCTTGCCCTCCACGCCCTTAAAGGCGTATCCGAGGCTGATGCCGCGGGTTGCCTTATGCCTCCTATGTTCGCGGGCAAGGCTTTCCCCGCCACCCCGAAGATGCTCCTTATCTCGATGATGCCCCAGTGCCTCTCGGCGGTTGAGGCGGTTATGCCTTTCGGGCGGGTGTCGGCGTTCGTCAGCGCCGACCTCGACTCATTCAGTCAGGACTGGGGCGGCTATGACTACTCGGCCGCCGGTTTCACCCTGCGCAACAGCGCTGGGGAGGCGCAGCCGGTCGGGTTCGCTCCGGTGGCCGGTATGCGCGACTCCAAGGTCAAGGCCGGGCACCGCGTCGAGGCCCGGTTTGTGCTCGGAGTTGTCGGCGGCGGTTGGGGCGACGCCCTCGCCTACGTCAGCGACAATGTTTTCGAGGTCCGCGACTACCGCCGCCAGGATTCCAAATCGCTGACCGCTACGATGGAAAACGTCGCGGCGCTGCTGAAGGGCCCTTCCGCCTCGGGGTGGAACCCAGCGATGAAAGGATTCTGGGATATAGAGGCCAACGGGGCGGTTGCCCCGACAGTCGTGCAGTCGGCACCCTTGGCGCTCCTCGGCGCTTCGATGCTGACCGCCGACGAGGCGATGTACGAGACCGTTGCGCTCCCCTCCGTGGAGTATGCTCTGTCGCGCAACGGCTACCGCACTGCCGGTAATAATCCGCAGAAACTCAATCCGATGGCATCGCAATTCCCCACCACCTTATATGAAGGGGTGAACACACTCTCCGGCGGACTGAACCCGTGGATTGCCTCCCAGGCGCTCCCCGCGGGGGAAACGCGCTCGGCCAACGGCTATTTCGCGACCGTGCGCCCCTTCCGCCAGGCGCTCTCGGCGTTTCGCCTGACGGGCGACGCCGCGTGGCTCGACCGCGCCAAGGCGTTGGCCGATGAGTTCATAGCCGAACTGGAGAGTGGGGACACGCGGGAGCCCGCCCATGGTACTTTTTATAACAGCCAGATAGCCCCCGACTGGACACCCCTGCTCGACCTGTACGAAGTTACCGGCGACGAGCGTTACGCCGCTGCCGCCGCCGCTGCCGCGAGCCACACGATAGCCGGGGTGAAGAGCTGGCCCAAGGTTGCCGAAGGGGAGCGGACCGTTCACCCCGGCGGCAAGTACGACGGGGTGACCACGATATGGTGGCGCGGCGCCGAGCAGTACCGCCTCGGGTTCCCGCGGCGCGAGGGTGACGCTCCCGAGCACGAGGCCGACGCTTGGCGCGTGTCGGGCGTGGGACTCGGTATGGAACAGCCCGCGACATATTTCGTGCGCGCCTCCGGCAAAAGCGTGCGCCCCGTATTCATGAATTCCTGGGCCCCGCGGCTGTTGGCGCTCGCCGGGGCGTCGGGTAAGGGGATTTTCGAAACTTACGCCCGCAACGCCGTGATCGGGCGCGCCGACAATTACCCCGGCTACTACGCGACCGGCTACACCGACATCAATCTATCCGAGCGTTTCCCCTACGAGGGTCCCGACGTAAGCTCGATATACTACCACCACATACCCGCCTATCTGGCGATGCTCCAGGACTTTCTCGTAGAGGAGTTCAAGCAGCGGAGCGGCGGTGAGGTCAATTTCCCCGCGGCCCGTCAGGAGGGGTTCGTATGGTTCGCCAACAATGTTTACGGCGCGGCCAAAGGGAGTGTCTACGGCAACAAGGCGCGCCTATGGATGCCCGCCGGAGCCGTTAAGGTCGACAACCCCGCGGTAAACGTGCTGACGGCGCGCAACCGCTCGCGCTTCTTCGTGCTCCTGACCTGCGAGAACGATGAGGACGCCACCGCGACCGTGACTTTCGGCGACCGCGTGGCCCGTCGCCTGGCCGACTCCTCGCCGATTGAGGTGAAAGTGCCCTCGCGCGGCGTGAAACTCATCTCCCTGGATGCCGACTGGGACGACTACATAGAGGCACCCGAGCTGGCCGACGGCTTCGCCACGGTCGCGACCGGGACGTTGGCCGGAAATATCTATCTCTACCGCATCCGTTCGCCATTCGGGTGGGACTCGCTCTACGGGTTCGCCGACTGCGGCTCGGTAAGCGGTCTCGAAATCAGCGTTGACTGCGGTCCGGAGTCAGCGACCGCCGCGAGCTGGCCCTACGAGTGGAGTTTCCGCCGCTTCGCCTACGACGAGTCCGCCACTATGAAAGTCACCATCAGAATAAACGGGCGCGACGTCAAAACCATCGAGCACACCTTCGACCCCCGCCTGTCGGGCGTGGAGTCGGTAGCCGCCGACCGCCCAGCCGCGGCTCCCCGCGAAGGGATTTACACAATCGACGGGCGGAAGGTCGAGGATATGTCAGCGCCCGGTTTCTACATCGCCAACGGTTACAAAGTAATTAAAAAATAGCGCCCAAACAGCGCTCTAACACCCTGTGGTTGCGAAATATTCGATATATTTGCAAACCAAATTTGATACCATATGAGCAACCACATAACAATCAAGGATATAGCGAAAGCCCTGGGAATCTCGACATCAACCGTGTCGAGAGCCCTCTCCGATGCCTGGGACGTAAAGCGCGAGACCCGCGACCAGGTGCTCGCCATGGCGAAAAAACTACACTACCATCCCAACCTCAACGCCAAGAACCTGCAGAACAAGCGCACGGGCACAATCGGCGTAATCATACCTGAATTTGTCAGCAGTTTCTTCCCCAACGTGGTGCTTGGCATTCAGGAGGTGCTCTACCAGGAGAACTACCATATGTTCATAACCCAGAGCGGCGAGAACCGCGAACAGGAAATCGACAACCTGCGACTCCTGCAGGAACACAACGTAGAGGGGATAATAATGTCGATCACCAACGAGGGTGGCAACGAGGATGTTTACCGCGAGGTCATGAACACGGGTATGCCGTTGGTGTTCTTCAACCGCTGCCCTAAGACCCTCGCCGCCCCGAAAGTGCTGATCAACGACTCGCTTATGGCCGAGAAGGCCGTGGAGCACCTTATATCCACCGGGCGCCGGAATATATTGCACCTCGCCGGGCCAATCAATTTGGAAATCAGTGCTATGCGCACCGAGGGGTTTGCCAACGCCCTGCGGCGCAACGGCCTTGACCCCGAGGGGAGGGCGGTTACCGCCGGGATATTCATCAACGACGGCAAGGTGGCTATGGAGAAAATCCTTGCCGAAGGGGGCGAACTGCCCGACGCCGTATTCTGCTTCAACGACCCGGTGGCCATCGGGGCGATGAAAGCCTTGAAGAACGCCGGAGTGCGCGTGCCGGAGGATGTGGCTATCGTAGGGTTCAGCGAAGGGTCGATGGCCACTGTCGTTGAGCCGCAACTTACCACGGTGCTCCAGCCGATGAGGGAGATGGGTCGCGAGGCCGCCCGCCTGCTGCTCGACGGACTGAAATCGCAGCGGCAGCTCGCTCCGCGCACCGTGTGCCTCGACGCAACGCTTAATATCCGCGCATCCTCGGGTGGCGCCGGTTCCTGATAACTTTTTAAGAAATCGGGCGGGTCGGCGGCTTGGCGGCTACGTCGGACAGGTCGGACAAGTCGGACAAGTCGGACGGGTCGGACTTTGCTGACCTTTCGGTTAGTCGGGGTACGCTTATAAGCGTGGCCGCGTCCGACTTGTCCGACCCGTCCGAAAAGTCCGACCTGTCCGGCGGAGCCGCCCAGTCGCCAAGCCCCCAAGACTCCGCCTCCCGCTCCCCCTAAAAACCGCCGCGAACCCGGCGGTTTTCTTTGGCTATAGCCCGGTTTTATGGGCGGCGCGGGGTCGCGCCGCCACTCGGAAACGTTTCCAAAAATTATCGAAAACGTTCCCGCTAATTTTCTTGTAAGTTTACGAAAATCACACGTTTATATTTTCTAAATTTGCATTGGACTTAAATCACACAAATACCCGAAAAACATGAGCAACGTTGATTTGATCACGATTCTTCTCTTTTCGATCGGAGTGCTTTTCACCGGCATAGCTTTCTCGCGAACCGGCAAGGATATGAAGAGCTTCTTCGCCGGGGGCGGCAATGTGCCCTGGGGCATGAGCGGCCTCTCCCTGTTTATGGGATTTTTCTCCGCCGGGACCTTCGTTGTATGGGGCTCGATAGCCTACTCCTACGGTTTCG
The DNA here is from genome assembly GCA_023663385.1 of Alistipes timonensis. Lineage (GTDB taxonomy): Bacteria > Bacteroidota > Bacteroidia > Bacteroidales > Muribaculaceae > UBA7173. The sequence continues at coordinate 437,488 of JAMPHO010000001.1, forward strand.
TCGCGGTGATGATACAGATGACCATGGCCCTGGCCGGATTCGTGGTCGGCACCTGGATCGCTCCCCGATGGCAGCGCACTCATTGCCTCACCGCCGCGCAATACATCAGCGAGCGCCTCGGGGTGAACGTGCAGAAATTCTACACCTATATCTTCCTTATAGTGTCGGTGTTCACCACCGGCAGCTTCCTCTACCCGGTAGCCAAAATCGTCGAGGTGTCGGCGGGCATACCCCTCACCACCTCCATTCTGGCGCTCGGCGTGTTCAGTATGATATATGTGTCGATTGGTGGTCTGCGCGGCGTGGTGGTCACCGACGTGCTGCAATTCGTAATACTCTTCTCGGCGGTTATAATAGTGGTGCCTCTGTCGTTTGAGAAAGTGGGTGGCGTGGAAAACTTCCTGGCCAACATCCCGGCAGACTTCTTTGAGCCGGTCCACGGGGAATATTCCTGGTGGTTCCTGTTGGCGTTCTGCGTCTACAACTCATTCTTCCTCGGAGGCAACTGGGCTTATGTGCAGCGCTATACCTCGGTGAAGACCCCCGGCGACAGCCGCAAGGTGGGATGGCTCTTCGGATGCCTCTACCTGGTGAGCGCCCTGCTGTGGATGCTCCCCCCGATGCTCTACCGCGTATACGACCCCTCGCTCGCCGGTCTCGACAACGAGAACGCCTACCTGCTTATGTGCAAGGAGGCTATGCCCAACGGACTACTCGGACTGATGCTCGGCGGTATGATTTTCGCCACGGCCAGCTCGCTAAATGCCACCCTCAATATCTCGGCGGGCGTATTCACCAACGATATTTACAAACGTCTCTCGCCCCGCGCCACCGATAAGACTCTGATGCGCGTGGCCCGCCTGTCGACCCTCGGCTTCGGAGTGCTCGCGCTCGTGGTTGCCCTCCTCGTGAAGAGTATGGGTGGCATAGTCAACGTGGTTATCAGCGTGGCAGCGCTCACCGGGGTACCCATCTACCTCCCCGTTATTTGGTCGCTCTTCAGCAAGCGGCAGAACGCCCGGTCGATTCTCGCCGTGACGCTTATAAGCCTGGCGGTGAACCTCGCATTCAAGTTCGTCACACCGCTGTTCGGGCTTGAGCTGAGCCGCGGTGCCGAGATGGGGGTAGGGGCCTTCGTGCCCGTGGCGCTGCTGGTGATTTCGGAGATATGGCTCTATTGCAAGGGTTATGAGGATCCGCGCTACGCTTCCTATAAGGCCGAGGCCCGCAAAGATGGCGAGCCTACGGAGACCGTTGCCGAAGGTAAGGAGGCCAACCGCTTCACCCGCCGCGTACTCGGCCTGGGCATCATGGCCGCCGGGGTGCTGATTGTGGTGCTCGGACTTATGGCCGACAGCTCGCGGTACATCCCCGTGACGATGGGCGCGATAGTGCTCGCCGCCGGAACATTCATCAGGTACAGAAAATAATTTCAAGGTAAATAATTCAAGGTATATAAAGAGCTTAATACGATATGAATAGCCAAGGATTTGTAACTTCCCGCGCCGCCCGCCGCGAAATGGTGTCGGCCGATGTAGTGGTGATCGGCGGTGGCCTTACCGGCGTGTGCTGCGCCCTTACGGCGGCACGCCGCGGCACGAAGGTAGTGCTTGTGCAGGATCGCCCCGTGCTCGGCGGCAACGCTTCGAGCGAGGTGCGCCTCTGGGCCCTCGGCGCTACATCGCATATGGGCAACAACAACCGCTGGTCGCGCGAGGGTGGGGCCATCAACGAGATCATGACCGAGAACGTGTTCCGCAACAGAGAGGGTAACCCTGTGATTTTCGACACGGTGCTCCTCGACCTGGTGATGCGCGAGCCCAACATAAAGATGCTCCTCAACACCGTGGTCTACAAGGTTGGCAAAAGCTCCGACGATATGATTGACTACGTCGTTGCCTACAACCCCATCAACGAGAGCCGTTATGAAATCCGCGGCCGCTTCTTCGCCGACTGCTCCGGCGACGGCCTGGTGAGCTACCTCGCGGGGGTACCCTACCGCATGGGTGCCGAGGACCGGGCCGTATACGGCGAGGGGTTCACGCCCGACAAGCAGACCTACGGCGAGCTTATGGGGCACACCATCCTCTTCTATATGAAGGACACCGGCAAGCCGGTTGAATACGTCGCCCCCGACTTCGCCCTGAAGGATGTCGAAAAACAGATCAGCAAGATACAGAACGACGAATATTTCTCGATACACCACCACGGCTGCAAGTACTGGTGGATCGAGTACGGAGGGCGCCTCGACACCATCCACGACTCGGAGGATATTAAACACGAGCTTTGGAAAGTAGTCTATGGAATATGGAACTACATAAAGAACTCAGGCAAATTCCCCGAGATGAGCACCTACACGCTTGAATGGGTGGGCACAATACCCGGCAAACGCGAGTCGCGCCGAATGCAGGGCCTTTACACTCTCACACAGCAAGATATAATAGAGCAGCGCACCCATTACGACGCGGTTTCCTACGGCGGATGGGCCATCGACCTGCACCCCTCCAACGGCGTTTACGCCGATGGCCGAGCCTGCAACCAGTGGCACTCCAAGGGGGTTTACCAGATACCCTACCGCTGCTATTTGGGGGCGAATATCCGAAATCTGATGTTCGGAGGGCGCATTATGAGCTCCTCCCATGTGGCCAATGGTTCGACACGCGTAATGTGCACCTCGGCCGGAGGAGGCCAGGCCATCGGCACCGCCCTCGCGCTCTGCGTTGAAAAGAACAGAATGCCCGCCGACTACGTCAGCCGCGACCTCATCGGCGAGCTCCAGAAGGCACTCGTCGAGGGGGGGCAGTACATCCCCGGCATAGAGGTTTCCGAGGATGGGAATCTCCTCAACTCCGCCACACTCTCTGCCAGCAGCACATTCCGCTTCGGCGGCTACCGCTCCAACGGCTCCTTCCGCCCCCTGAAATTCTCAACCGCGGCGCTTTTCCCCGTGAAGGGTCGTATGCCGAAACTCACCCTGCGCGTCAAGGCCGTGGAGGCTACCGAGCTGCGGGTACAGCTCCGCACCGCCATGCGCGAAAACGGATATACCCCCGACCGCGTGCTCGAAACCGTTATTATACCCCTCGCGGAAGGTGAGAGCGAGGTATCGGCCGAGTTTGAAAGCTCATTCGAGGATAGCCGCTACATTTTCGTTTGCTTCATGGCCAACGACAAGGTGTCGCTCCCGGAGAGCGACGACCTGGTGACCGGCACCACCACCGTTCTCAACCAGATAAACCTCGCCGTGTCGAACTACGGGCGGCAGGATCCCCCCGAGAACATCGGCATCGAGAGCTTCGAGTTCTGGTGCCCGCTCCGCCGCCCGCAGGGGAAGAACGTGGCGTTCACCCTCGCGCCCGAGCTGGAAATATTCTCGCTCGACCTGCTGAAAAACAGCCAGACGCGCCCCGTCGGCGCCACCAATGCCTGGGCGGCCGCGCTCACCGACGCCGCTCCCGAGCTCACCCTCGAATGGGATGAGCCTCAGACCATAAGCGAGCTGAAACTATTTTTCGACACCGACTTCGACCACGCTATGGAGACCGTGCAGATGGGTCACTCCGAAAGCGTTATGCCATTCTGCGTGCGCGACTACGAGATAGCCGAATCAAATGGCGATATTTTAGCGCGGGTGTCGGGCAACTACCAGGCTGTCAACCATATCAGGTTTGAAAGCCCCGTCAGCACCGACAAGCTCAGTGTTCGCCTCAAACACCCCTCCGACCGGGTGCCCGCCGCTCTCTTCCATATCATTGTAAAGTAACAAAGTATATATAATGAATACCAATCTTAAATCACATTCAGCCAGAAAAACAATCGTCGCACTCTTGCTGGCGATGGTGGTGGCGCTCGGCGGTTTCGCCGCCCCGGCGCAGCACACCATCAGCGGCATAGTTGTCGACCTCGACAACGGAGAGCCGGTAATCGGCGCCACCATAGCCGTCGGGGGCAAAGGGGCCAGCATGATTACCGACATCAACGGCGAGTTCACTTTCAGCAACCCCAAGCCGGAGGTTTCCATAGAAATCCGCTCGATCGGCTACGAGACCCAAACCGCCAAGGTTTCGGCCTCGAAGCGCAACAGCATCCGTATGCGCCCCTCGACCGCGCTCCTCGACGAGGTAGTTGTCGTTGGCTACGGCACCACCACCCGCAAGGACGTTACCGGCGCCGTGTCGAAGGTCAACGTAAAGGATATGCAGAAGGCCCCCGTCTCCAACTTCGAGGAGGCTCTCGCCGGCCGCGTGGCCGGCGTGCAGGCCACCAGTAGCGACGGCCAGCCCGGCAGCGACCTCAACATCGTGATCCGCGGCAACAACTCCGTGACCCAAAGCAACGCGCCCCTCTATGTGATCGACGGCTTCCCTCTGGAGACATCGCTCGGCAACGTGCTCAACCCCGAGGAAATCGAGTCGATGGAGATTCTTAAGGATGCGTCGGCAACCGCCATCTATGGCGCCCGCGGCGCCAACGGCGTAATCCTCATCACAACGAAGAAGGGGAAGGTGGGGCGCCCCGTGGTCAGCTATAACCTCAATATGGGTGTTCAGCGCGCCATAAAGCAGCAAGAGATGCTCGACCCCTATGAGTTCGTGCGCTACCAGCTCGACGTGAATCCGACACTTTACACCTCGATGTATCTCGGCTCGGAGAAGACCCTCGACGACTACCGCTCCGAGAAGGGTATAAACTGGCAGGACCAGGTGCTCCGCAACGCTTTCGTCATGAACCACAACCTTGCGGTGCGCGGCGGCACTGAGAACACCCGCTACTCGATTTCCGGGAGCGTGGCCCATCAGGATGGTGTGATCACCAACAGCGGCTTCCGCAAATACCAGGGCCGCCTCAACTTGGAGCAGAACCTCAGCCGCAAGGTGAAGGTCGGCCTGAACCTCAACTATACCTACACCAAGAAGTTCGGCACCGTGGCCGCCGAGCAGAACAGCTCGCCGACAGCCTCGATAATGTACACAATGTGGGGCTACCGCCCAGTGGGCTCCCTCTGGCAGGAGAATCTGCTCGACGACCTCTACGACGATTCGCTCGACTCCTCCCGCGACTACCGCATCAACCCCGTTATGGCGGCTGAGAACGAGCATAACCCGATGTACACCTCCACGTTTATTTCCAACGCGTTCTTCCAGTGGAAGATTCTCGACAACCTGGTGCTCCGCATCACCGGCGGCTACAACAAAATCAACCAGCGCCGCGAAATCTTCAATAACTCGAAGTCGCGCCTGGGCCACCCCCGCACCAACGAGAAGGTTAACGGCTCGATAACCCACTACGAGCGCACCAACTTCCTCAACGAGAACACCCTCACCTACATCTTCAAGTTAAAGAAGGGACACAACCTCAAACTCCTTGGCGGTTTTACTCTCCAGGACAACCGCTACGCTTCCGACGGATTCACCGCCATAAACGTGCCTAACGAGGAGCTCGGCATCGCCGGACTCGACGAGGGCACCGTCACCAAGTCGCCCGTGACCCGCACCGGCAACTCCCTGATGTCGTTCCTGGCCCGCGCCGACTATAACTACAAGTCGCGCTATATGCTGACGGTTTCCTACCGCGCCGACGGCAGCTCGAAGTTCCCCAAGGGTAACCGCTGGGCCTCCTTCCCCTCGGCCGCCGTTGCCTGGGGCTTCGGCAAGGAACCGTTCATGAAAAACCTCACCTGGTGGAACTCCGGCAAACTCCGCTTCGGAGTCGGCTCGACGGGTAATAACCGCGTGAGCGACTACGCTTCGCTGACCTCGCTCGTGATCTCCCCGACTTCGGGCTACTCGGTAAGCAACGCGCCCCTCAAAGGGGTGGTGCCCTCCTCGCTGGGTAATCCCGACCTCAAATGGGAAACCACCGTGCAGTACAACGTCGGCCTCGACCTCGGCTTCCTCAACGACCGTATCAACTTCACCGCCGACTGGTACTACAAGCGCACCAACGACCTTCTGCTCAACGCGACCCTCGCCCCCTCGATGGGCTTCCTGAGCGCCTACCGCAATATCGGCAGCGTCTCCAACAGCGGTCTGGAGCTCACGCTCAACACCGTGAACATCAAGACCCGCGACTTCCAGTGGGATTCGAGCCTCAACATCTCCTTCAACCGCAACAAGGTGATTTCGCTCAACGAGGACGAGCCTTCGCTCGCCACCCGCGTCAACTGGGGCAACTTCAACAACGCCTACCCCTATATCGCCATCCCGGGCCAGCCGATCGCCATGTTCTACGGCTACCTCTTCGACGGCATCTACCAGTATTCCGACTTCGACAAGGTCGGCGACAACTATGTGCTGAAGGCCGGAGTACCCAACAATGGCAACGACCGCGCCAATATCCAGCCGGGCGACATACGTTACCGCGACATCAACGGCGACGGGCAGGTCGACAGCTATGACCTCACCATGATCGGCAACCCCAACCCGAAGTTCATCGGCGGTTTCACCAACAATTTCCGCTATCGCGACTTCGACCTCTCGGTGTTCCTCCAGTTCTCCTACGGGGGCCAGATTCAGAACGCCAACCGCATCGAGTTCGAGGGGGGCGACCCGACCACCCGCACATCGCTCAATATGTTCGCCTCCGTGAAGGACCGTTGGACTCCCGAGAACCCCTCCAACACCCTCTTCCGCGTAGGGGGCCAGGGCCCGACGGCTTACTCCGACCGCACTATCGAGGATGGGTCCTACCTCCGCCTCAAAACCGTGACCCTGGGCTACACCCTCCCCGCGGCGCTCACCAAGCGGGTCGGCATCAACTCGCTCCGCTTCTACGCCTCGGCCCAGAACCTCCTTACCTGGACCAAGTATTCGGGTCTCGATCCCGAGGTTTCGACCTACGACACGGCGCTCACCCCCGCCTTCGACTGGTCGCCCTATCCCCGCTCCCGCACAATGACCCTCGGCCTGGAGCTCACCTTCTAACCCTTTAAATCTGAATATAAGATGAATAGATATATATCGGCCATCGCTTTGGGGACCGCGCTCCTTTTCTCTTCCTGCGATGATTTCTTGCAGAAGGAGCCCGATTTCCTCAGCCCCGACAATTACTACAATACCCCCGAGCAGGTGGAATCGGCACTCAACGGCGTGTACAACCGCCTGATTGATCCGAACGGCCGCATGTATTCCAAGGCACTCTTCTCCTACTTCGCCATAAGCGACGAGGCGTTCTACAAAAATATCTCCATCAACAACATCCGCGTGATGCAGTTCGATGCCGGCAGCCTCGACATAGGCCGCTTCTGGGAAGTGCTCTACGAGGGTGTGAGCCGCGCCAACTACCTCATAGCCCGCACCGACGAGTCGGCGCTCGACACCCCTGCCGAGAAGGCGATGATGGGTGAGGCCCGATTCCTCCGCGGCTATTACTACTTCCTTCTGACCTCCTACTTCGGTGAGGTGCCTCTGAAGCTTACCCCGACCCTCTCGCCGAACGAGAAGCCCGTAGGCAAGGCCCCGCTCCGCGACATCTACGCGCAGATTGAGAAGGATATGCTCGCCGCCGAGGAGCTCTGCCTCGACATCGACGCCCTCGGCACCAACGAGCGCGTGTCGGTGACCGCTGTGCAGGCTGTGCTCGCCCGCGTATACCTGAAGATGGCGGGTTACCCCCTCAACGACCAGAGCCGTTACGCCGACGCTCTTACCTATGCCGAAAAAGTGGTAAGTTCCAATAAGCACGCGCTCAACCGCGACTATCAGCAGATTTTCATAAACCACAGCCAGGACATCAACGACCCCAAGGAGTGCGTCTGGGAGGTTGGAATGTACGGCAACAAGATCGGTTCGGTCGACCTGGCTGGTAGCGTGGGGGTGGAGAACGGCATACTCTGCCGCGACATCAACGTCGGTTACTCCGGCGGAGCCATGCAGGTGACCAAGCGCCTTTACGACGCCTTCGAGGAGGGTGACCTCCGCCGCGACTGGTGCATCGCTCCTTACTGCTACGAGACCAACAGCGAAACAAAGGTGACCACCCGCAAGTACTTCACCCAAAAGCAAATCTACAACCGCAATCCGGGAAAATGGCGCCGCGAGTACGAAACCGGCGAGAAGGCACAGTCCTACAACTCCACCAATTTCCCCATTATGCGCTACAGCGACGTGCTCCTGATGAAGGCCGAGGCTATCAACGCCGTAAAGCACGGCCCCGACGAGGATGCCTACGAGGCCATCAACCAGGTGCGCCGCAGGGCTTGGGGCCTGGACCCCGCCGTGGCTTCCGAGGAGTGTGACCTCAAAGGGCTCGGTGAGCAAGAGTTCCTCGAAGCGGTGCAGAAGGAGCGCTTCCGCGAGCTCTGCTTCGAGGGGCAGCGCAAGCTTGACCTTATCCGTTGGGGCATATATGTGTCGACTATGAACGACTATGGCCGAGAGGCCGCTGCCGACGGTGGCTCATTCTCCTACGCGGGCAACTCGGGCAACAATATCACCGACCGCAACGTGGTGTTCCCCATACCCAACACCGAGCTCACCGTGAACAAACTTATGACCCAGAACCCCGGTTGGTAACCTGAAAAATTGAAAACGATGAAACTATACAACATACTCGCCGCCTCGCTCCTTGCCGCGTCCCTGGCCTCGTGCGAGCAGGAGGCTCCCGACTCTAAACTCTCCGTAACCATCGCCGAGGGCGTATGCAAGGCCGGAGAGCCGGTGACATTCAACATCAGCGGCGACGCCGACAACATAGTGTTCTACTCCGGCGAGGTAGGCCACGAGTACGGCCTCCGCGACCGCCGGTTTGCCGACAACGACCTGATGGTCGATTTCGTGTCGTACACCGACCAGTCGACCGGTGTGCACCCCAACTTCCAGGTGCTTGTCAGCAGCGATTTCAACGGCGTGTATGACGCTGACAACGTGGCCGCCGCGACCTGGACCGACGTGACGGGCGAGTTCGCCCTCCCGTCGAAAACCTCGGCCAACACCCCTTCGGGCACCGCCAACCTCAAGCGCTTCGTGACCGACGAGGTTGAGGATCCGCTCGTCTACATTGCGTTCCGCTATTATGACCTCGACGGAGAGGCGGTGAAGAACCGCTGGGTGGTGCGTAGCATGAACATCCGTAAAGTTTCCCCCGAGGGACAGGAAACCCTCCTGGCCGACATCAAGACCGCCGGGTGGCAAAACGTGGCCATCTCCGGCTCTATGAAATGGACCCTCCCCGGCACACAGCTTCTCGCCGCCGGCAACGTGAGCACCAGCGACAAGAATGCCTGGGTGGTTTCCAAGGGGTTCAGGCTCCGCTCCTCCGAGCCCTCGACCGGGGTGGTGCTGAAAAATATCGCCACCGATCTCTCCAAGTACCGCTATGTATATGAGAAGCCCGGCACCTACGAGGCGGTTTTCGTTTCCAGCTCCGTATGGTACAACAGCTCCAACTCCTCGATAACCACCGTAAAAGTAACCGTTGCTGAATGAGCCGTATAAGCCACATATCTATCGCCGCCGCACTGCTGCTCGCCGCCCCATACGCGTATGGAGCGGGCAAGGTGACTATCGGCAACGACAGCGTGTCGCTTACCTGGCGGAAGGGGTCACAAGGATGGTCGCTCGCCGAGCTACGCGCCGGAGGGCTCTCCACCGCTCCAGCCGCGAGGGAGCATTCGGTGCTCTTCAGCGCCATCAAGCCTTCGGCCGAGCCGCTCGCGCCCTCCGAGTTCGGAGGAGAGGAGGGGTTTCCCGAAGCCGAATACCGCTATGTGGTGCCCTCCTGGAAGGAGGCCGCTACCCCCGCGGCCCTCAATAGGGCGGGGGAGGAGCTGCGCTTCCTACCCTCATCTGCCGAGAAGCTCGGGAGCGATGCCGTGCGGCTTAAATATTCGGGTGACGGATTCTCTGCCACCGAGGAGTGGCGCCTGAGCGGCAACGATATAAGCGTCACCATGGTAGTGAAAGCCGCCCGCGACGGCTGGTATTCGATAGCCACCCCCTCGGTGACATCGGTGGACCGCGACGAGGTTGATTTCGCCCTGATTCCGGGCGTGCTCCACGGCCACGAGGTTTCCAACGATTTTTCACGGGCATATGCCTACGGGTGGGGTATTCCGGCGCTCCCGGTACTATTCCGCGAGCGTTCGGTGTCGACCCTCACCTCGATGATTACCGATGAGGACGGACTCACCGTGGCCGTTACCGCCGAGCCGGGTACCGCCGCCGAGCCGTGGGGTACCGACAAGCGCAACACCGGCGTTTGGCGGCTCGGCCTCTCGGCTATGAACCGCGACGGCGAGCTCTCGCCCACGCTTTACCACCCCGTGTTGGGGGAGGAGGGTTCCTACATGAAGGCCGGCGAGGAGCGAGTTTTCTCGTTCCGCTATACCGTGGGCCGCGACGGATGGTGGCCGGTGTTCAACCACGTCGCCAACGATATTTACCGCTTCGACGATTCGCTGGCGCTGCGCCGCAACCGCCGCTCGCTCACCGACAGGCTCTACGGCATTCACCGCTACGTTGTGAACGACAGCACCTCCAAATGGCACACCGAGATTTTCGAGGGTGACACCATCGGGGCGCAGGAGTACCTCGGCGGGGTCTATCTCGCCAAAAAGGACGCGATGAAGAATGCCGACTACGGCGCTATGTGGATGCTCGGCGCGCTCACGGGCGACACGCTGCTCACCGCCAAGCGTCTGCCGTACGCGCTTAACTTCAAGAACCGCCAGCAGCATACCGCCGACGGCTTTATGCGCGGCGCTTCGAGGGGGCAGTACTATCTGCGCGACCTGGGCCGATTTGTTGAGGAGTGGGGGCCGTATACCGAGCCTATCGCCACTACATACTATATGCTTATGGATCTGGGCAACATCGCCCTCTTCGAGCCCGCTAACGAGGCTGTGAAAGCCCAGATACGCGAGGCTGCCGACTGCCTGCTCCGCTGGCAGCTCCCCGACGGGAGTTGGGAAGTGGCCTACGACGACGCTACCGGCGCTCCGGCGTTCGCCGATCTCAAGGATTACCGCCCGACCTTCTACGGACTCCTCATAGCCTACCGTCTGCTGGGCGATGAGAAGTACCTCGAAGCGGCCCGGAAGGGTGCCGACTGGCTCATAGCCAACGCCGTGGAGCCTGACCGCTGGCTCGGTGTGTGCGGCGATACCCGCTTCGCCGCCGACTTCGCCACGGCGCAGAGCGCCGAGGCTCTCCTCGAACTTTACGACCTCACGGGTGACCAGCGTTACCGCGACGCCGCCGTGCGCACAGCCCGCTTCTACACCACATCGGTCTACACCAACCCGATCGGGTCGGAGCGCGACGTCACTGTAAAGGGCACGCCCCGCAAGCAGTGGGAAATAACCACCTCCGGCCTCTCCTACGAGCATGGAGGGATTATCGGCTCGACGAATCTTCACGGCCCCATACTGCTGGCCTCGCATGCGGGGATGTTCGTCAGGATGTACCGCCTGACGGGCGACCGCATCTTTCTCGATATGGCCCGCGCGGCGGCGGTGGGGCGCGACGCCTTCGTCGATGATGAGACCGCCGTGGCATCGTACTACTGGAACGCGATGAACCGCGGGGCGGGGCCGTATCCCCACCACGCTTGGTGGCAGATGGGGTGGATCACCGACTATCTGCTTGCCGAACTCGAACTCCGCAGCGACGGCGCCGTGACATTTCCCGCCGGATTCATCACCCCCAAGGTGGGGCCTCACCGCGCTTTCGGTTTCGCTCCCGGCAAGGTGTACGGCGAGGAGGCCCGACTCGCGATGATTCCCGGGTTCGCCACTTCCGACAACCCCAATGTTGAAATCCTTATGGCCCTGACCGACAGCGAGGTGGTACTTATGCTTATGAACGACCTCGCCACTGAGCAGTCGGCCAATATCTCCATCGCCTCGGACGGCTCACGCGCCGTGACTTTGGCGCCTTACGGACTTGAACTTATCAGAGTAAAGAGATGAATATAAAGAATATACTTGCCGCTTTCCTCGTCTCGGCCGCGATAGCCGCGCCCGAAGCCGCTTCGCAGGGGGCTGTGGTCGTGACCCCGCCGCTGGCCGTGGGCTCCGAAGCCGAACGGGTGGCGTCGATTTCCAACGATAACTTGCGCCTCAGCTACGTTCGTTGCGGCGACGATAACCGCGCTTTGGCATGCGTGATGGAAGCCAAGGTAGATGGCCGCTGGCAACCGTTCACCACCTCGATGGAGGATAACAAGGTGTTCGTAATCACCGGCCCGGAGAAACTCAAGCGCCCCAACTACAAGCAGTATTACCCCGCCTGGACCTCGGCGGACTCCCTGTCGATGAATCCGTTCGCCTCGGGTTCGGTTTGCGAGGCTGTGCCAGTGGCCGCCCGCAACATCGGGAAAGGGGCCATCGAGGTTGACTATGTTACCTCCGGCGACCATAAAGTCTGCGGGGTGTGGACCCTCTCGCCGAGCGGCAAGAGCGCCGACTTCTCCCTGGAGTTTACCCCCTCGAAGGCGGGTTGCTACTCGTTGGGGGTTATGGGGTTGCACGCCCCGCTCCCCTCGGCGGTTACCAACGTGCTTCTGCCGCCGATGTTCCAGTACCGCCGCATCCCATCCGAACAGCAGATGCTCCTGTCGGTGATGATGCCCACCCCGGTGTCGATGGTCGAGGCTGAGGCCGGAGGACGGCGTATGACCGCCTTCGTCAGCGGCGATGACTCGGTTTTCCCCCTCGACTGGGGCGGGGTTGACTACTCCCCGATGGGTTTTTCGCTGAAAAACCACCTGAATATGGTTGAACCGACGGCTTTCTCCCCAGTGCTCGGTATGGCTGATAGTAAGATGAAGGCTGGGCAGACCGTGACCCGCAAGTTCGTTGTGGGGCTTACCGCCGAACCTTGGAACGAGACCCTCGAACATGTGGCCCAGAATGTTTACGCGGTTAAGGATTATCGCCGCCAGGTCGATAAATCGCTGACCGAGACTATGTTCGGTATCATCGACTTGATGAACGACTCAGTGAACGGCGGGTGGGATGCCTCGATGCGCGGTTTCTACGACATCGAGGGGAAGCCCACAAAGGCCCCGACGGTGGTGCATTCGGCACCCTTGGCGATAATCGCCGCGGCTGTCAACGCCGCCGACGAGGATATGTACCTCAGCCGGGCGCTCCCCGCAATCGAGTACACCCTTTCGCGCAAGGGGTACCGCTGGAGCACGCGCACCACCGAGGACGGCTACAACAAAGACCCCGAAACGCTGCGCCTCTCGCCATTCGGATCGCAGTTCACCACAACCTATTACGAAGGTCTTAACCGCCTCCTTGGCCACCGCAACCCCTGGCTCTGCGACATAGCCCTCCCCGACGGCGACCTCCGCTCGCCCCGCGGCTATTCAACGCCGATTCTCTCCTGGGCGCAGGCTCTCGCGGCCTACCGCCTGACGGGCGACCAGAAGTGGCTCCGCCGCGCCAAGAGTGTGGCCGAGCGCGACGCCCGGATGCACATTTACGCCAACAGTGAGAAGCCCCAGCGCTATCAGGCGTTCTATAACTCCACGATTTACGCTCCCTGGTGGGACTTCGTGGACCTCTACGAGGCTACCGGCGACCAGCGTTTCCTCGACGCGGCCCGCTACGGCGCGGCGCACACCATTGCCGGTATCCGCACCTGGCCCGCCGTGAAGGATTCCGTGCAGACCATCCACCCCGGAGGGGTATACAACGGCAACACCACTATGTGGTGGAAAGGTTCCGAAGAGTTCCGCCTCGGTTTCCCCCGCACGGAGGGGGACGCTCCCGAGCACGAGGTGGAGCAGTGGCGCGTGTCGCCCGTTGGACTGGGGTTCGAGCAGCCTTCGACATATTTCCTCCGCACAAAGGGGAAACTCACCCGCCCCGTGTTCATGAGTTCCTGGGCTCCGGCGCTTCTGCGCCTCAACACCCACACCGGGCTTAACATTTTCGACACCTATGCCCGCAACGCCGTGATAGGGCGCTTCACCAACTATCCCGGCTACTACGCTACCGGCTACACCGACCTGACGATGAGCGAGGATTTCCCCTACAAGGGCCCGGATGTCAGCTCGATATACTACCATCACATACCCCCGCACCTGGCATTCACCGCCGACTACCTCGTGAGCGAGGCCGCGCAGCGCTCGGAGGGGAAGGTGTCGTTCCCCTACGGGAAACAGGAGGGTTTCGTGTGGTTCTCTAACAGGGTCTACGGCGGTGAGCCGGGTACTGTGTTCGACGATAAAAACGCCCGCCTGTGGCTCAGAAAAGGGCTCGTCGAGAGCGATAACCCCGAAGTCAATTATCTAACCGCCGTATCCGACAAGCGGTTGTGGATTCTGCTTTGCAACGAGAGCCGCGCCGAGGCTTCCTCCAAAATCACCCTCGGAGGCGATGCCGCCAAGGTGGCTGACCCCGCCGGAGCCAAACTCTTCGGTGGAAAGTCGAAACTGGCCAAGGCAGACGGCCTTGTTGCCACGCTCCCCGCCAAGGGGTTCGCGGCAATCTCCATACCCCTCGTGCCGGGAGCGGCTGAAAGCGAGGTTCTTGCCCCGATACTCGGCACGGAGCGGGTTCCGGCGCTCCGCGACGGTTGGAAAGTGACCGAAAGCGGTACCGCGGCCGGGAAAATCTATACCTTCCGCATACGCTCACCCTTCGGGTGGGATTCGGTCTACGGCTTCTGCGAGACACCCCCGGTCGAGGGGCTGACAGTCGAGGTGGAATGCGCTGGTAGGAAAACCGAGGTAGGGGTGTACCCCTACGAATGGTCGTTCGCCAAGTTCAACCCCTCCGACAAGGCGCGCCTCTCAGTGAGCATCACCGAGCCCGACGGCTCCGTCAAAAAACACGACATAGAAATCTAATCCATTATGAAACGTATTATAACCGCCTTTTGGCTTCTCGCGGCCTCACTGGCCGCCGCGGCGCAGAGCGCCCCGCAGACCTTCGACCGCGACGGGTGGGAGGATGTGAAAATGTACAATCCCGCCGAAGTGTGCAAGAAACACGGGCTTTGGAAAAACGTGGAGGCTGCCCGCGACTCGCGTATGAAGCAGTTCGCCGACAAGTTCGAGACCGTGATGACCAGCGGTCACCCAAAATCGACACTCTCCTTCGCCTTCGATGGCGATATGTTCGGACTATACGACCTCGGCGGCCCCGAAATGGCCGAACTTGAAGTCTATATCGATGGCAAAATGGCCCGCTTCAACAAAGTGGAGAATGGTGGCAAGCCCTATTACGAGGTTGCCGACCTCGAAGGGCCCCACTACCTCGACCGCCTCGCCGACGGGCGCGTGCTCCAGCACGCCCTGGTGATGGTTGAGCCGGGCCAGCACCAGGTGACCCTCAGAATCGCCGAAACCCGGGGCGAGAAGGCGTATCTGATGCTTGGGCGGCTCCTCGTGCGCGGCGAGATCGCCGAGGCCCGTCCCGTGAAGGGGCTCCCCAAAATGAAGCAGCAGCTCAAGTGGGAAAAGAAGATTTCCGACTATATGGCCCGCGACGCCGAGCAGGCTGCTTTGAAGGACGCCACCCTCGTGGTAGGGAGCTCCTCGATTGATATGTGGAAGAGCCTCGAAAGCGATTTCCCCGGCAAGAACGTTATTCGCCGCGGTGTTTCCGGCACAAAGGCCATCGACCTCTACAACTACCGCCATCTGCTCATCGAGCCCTTCAACCCCAAGCGTATCATCATCTACGAGGGTGACAACGAGATCGGTTTCAAATGGGAGGTCGACGAGATGATGGAGGCTATGAAGAAGCTCTTCTTCGAGGTGCGCCGCATGAAGCCAGGGGCTGAAATCTGCCTGGTATCGGTGAAGCCCTCGCCGGTGCGCGTGAAGAGTCTGGCCAAGATTCAGGAGTTCAACAGCCGCCTGAAGGAGTTCGCCCAGAGCCAGCCTGACACGAAGTTTATTGACATCCACACCCCGATGCTCGACGCCGAAGGGAATGTGCGCCCCGAGCTGTTCCTCAAGGACGGACTCCACCCCGCGCCGGAGGGTTACGACATCTGGCGCCGCGAGTTCGGCAAGGTAATCAACGACTAAATAACCGAGGGCGACATCCCGGTTGCCCCGAAAACCATAACGAATCATGCGTAAAACCACATTATCCGTTTCCCTGCTCGCACTCTGCGCCGCCGCTTCGGCGCAGGTGTACAAGGACCCCGCGGCCGACACCGAGGCCAGGGTCGAAGACCTCCTGGGCCGTATGACCCTGGAGGAGAAAATTGACTATATAGGAGGCTACAACGGCTTCTACATCAGGGCTATCGACCGCCTCGGCGTGCCCGAGATAAAACTGACCGACGGTCCCGTGGGCACCCACAAGGACGGCAAGAGCACGGCGTATCCCGCCGGGGTGCTCACCGCCTCGACCTGGAACCGAGGGCTGGTCTACGAGCTTGGCCGACAGCTCGGCCGTGACAGTCGCGCCCGCGGGGTGCATGTACTCCTCGGCCCGGGTGTCAACATTCTCCGCGCCCCGATGTGCGGCCGCAACTTCGAGTATTTCACCGAAGACCCGTACCTCAACGCCGAGACCGCCTGCGCCTATGTCGGCGGGCTAAAGGACCAGGGTGTTGTCGCGACCCTCAAACACTACGCCGCAAACAACCAGGAGTGGGACCGCAACAACGTCAGCTCCGACATCGATGAGCGCACTCTCCACGAAATTTATTTCCCCGCTTTCAAAGCCGCCATCCAGAAGGCCGGCGCCGGGAGCGTTATGGATAGCTACAACCTCGTGAACGGCGTGCACGCCACCCAGAGCGACTACCTCAACAACAAGGTGCTCCGCGACCAGTGGGGCTTCGACGGGGTGGTGATGAGCGATTGGTCGGCCACTTACGACGGCGTTGAGGCCGCCAACGGGGGACTCGACCTGGAGATGCCCCGCGCGAAGTGCATGAACCGCGAGGTGCTCATCCCGGCGCTGAAGGATGGCCGGGTAAGCCAGAAGACTATCGACGACAAGGTGCGCCGTCTGCTGCGCCTGATTTTCGCTAACGGATTCTTCGATAAGGAGCAGCTCGACACCACGATTCCGATGGACAACCCGCAGGGCGCCGCGGCGGCGCTCAACCTCGCCCGCGAGGGCATCGTGTTGCTGAAAAACGAGGGTGACCTTCTCCCGATCAAGCCTTCGGTGAAGCGCGTGGCCGTGATCGGGCCGAACGCCAACAGCTATATCTCGGGCGGGGGCTCCTCCTACACATTCCCCTTCCACAGCGTTTCGCTGCTCGACGGCATCAAGGCCCAGGTCGGCGATGATATGGAGATACTCTACTCGCCCGGACTCCCCACTCTGCCCGAAACCGTGGCCTCGTCGGTGTTCTACACCGAGAGCGGGTCCGACCGCCGCGGCCTCAAAGCCGAGTTCTTCAACAACCCCAAGCTGAAAGGTGAGCCGGTTGAGACTAAAATCGACACCATCGTGAACATCGCCAACGGCTACCATATCGCGACCGAGCGCCGCGGCCTCCCCTACGACCATTGCTCGATGCGATGGAGCGGTGTGGTGCGTCCCGAGAAGAACGCCGACTACCGCTTCGTGGTGCGCGGCTTCGACGGCTTCCGCCTCAAAGTGGGTGGCGAGCTGGTTATCAACGAGTGGCGCGACCAGGGTATCACCCGCAAGGAGGTGGTGCTCCCCCTAGAAGCCGGCAAGGAGTACCCCGTGGAGCTGGAATACTTCGCCAACGTACACCCCGTTGACATCTCCTTCGGATGGCGCGAGGATAAGCTCCTCTTCGACGAAGCCGCCCGTATGGCGTCGGAGGCCGATATGGCGATCGTCTCCATCGGATTCAACGAGAGCCTCGAACGCGAGAGCAACGACCGCCCCTTCGAACTACCCGAGTACCAGGATTCGCTGGTGAGCCGCGTTGTGGCGGCCAACCCCAACACCGCCGTGCTGGTCAACGCCGGTGGCAACGTCGATATGCGCCGCTGGCAGGACTCCGTGCCCGCGCTCCTCTACCTCTGGTACCCCGGCCAGGAGGGTGGCACAGCCGCCGCTGAGATTCTTTTCGGAAAGACCAACCCCAGCGGCAAGCTCCCGGTGACGTTCGAGAAGCGCTGGGAGGATAACCCCGCCTATCCCTATTATTACGACCCCGACGGCGACAAGCGCGTGGCCTACGGCGAGGGGCTCCTCATTGGCTACCGCCATTACGACACCAAGGGCGTCGCTCCCAACTTCCCATTCGGTTTCGGCAAGAGCTACACCACGTTTGACTACTCCGGCCTGAGGGTTAAGAACGAGTCGAAGAAGGGTAAGATTCTTTACCGCGTGACTTTCGACGTGGCCAACACCGGCGCCGTCGACGGTATGGAGGCCGCCCAGCTCTATGTGCGCCCCATCGACCCGAAAGTGTTCCGCCCCTACAAGGAGCTGAAAGGCTTTGACAAGAAAATGATTAAGGCCGGCGCCAAGGAGCGCTACGAGATTCTGCTCGATGAAGAAGCGTTCGCCCACTACTCCCCCGAGCTCGGGCGTTTCGTTGCCGACCCCGGCAAATACGAAATCCTCGTAGGCCCCTCCTCCGCCTCCACCCCCCTGCGCTCCACCATAACTTTGAAATAACCCCTACAAACGTCACACCCCCCTCAGCCACAACCGGCTGAGGGGGGTGATGCGTTCTGTAGGCGCTACAGGTCGTGCTGTTTTGACTTGTGTGAGTCAGGATTTTGGAGTAAATTCGCAGTATGAATCAGGAGAATCAGAACATAGAGCACAAGCGCATATGGAAGGACGAGTATCTGAAATGGGTATCAGGCTTTGCCAATGCTCATGGTGGCAAGATCTATATTGGCATTGATGACGATTTGACAGTAGTGGGTGTCGATGACCTGCATAAGCAGATGGAGGATTTGCCCAACAAGATTATCAACAATACAGGAGTATTCCCGGAAACTAATCATCTGATCATTGATGGCAAGGATGTGATTGAGATTATCATTGAGCCATCCAGGATGCCAATATCATATCGCGGAGTTTATTACTACCGTAGCGGGGCTACGAAACAAGAGCTTCGCGGAACTGCTCTTCATCAGTTTCTCTTGAAAAAGATGGGGCTTAACTGGGAGGATATGCCCTGCGATGGAACGACCTTGGACGATATTGATGATAATGCCATCAGTTATTTCTTGACTCACGCGATAGATGAAGGCCGATTGGGTCGGGAGCGCCTTAATTCAACAAAAGAGGAAGTTCTTGCAAATCTGGGGCTTTTAAAGGATGGTATCCCTACAAACGGGGCTGTGCTATTGTTTGGCAAGCATCCTCAGCGTGTGTTTGTCACCTCCAGTTTCAAGATCGGTCGATTTGGTGTAGGTGATTCCGATTTATTGAATCAAGATGTGATTTCTGGCAATCTCATCCAGATGACCGACAAGATAATGCAGGTGCTTAGTGACAAATATCTTATTCGCCCGATTCATTATGAGGGGCTGCAGCGTAAAGAGCCGTTGGAGATACCTCAGGATGCCCTGCGAGAGATAATTTTCAATAGCATTGTGCATAAGCTTCAGATTGGCACATGGAATCAGATGAGCATCTATGACGATCGTATCCAGTTGTGGAATGAGGGTGCTCTTCCCGAAGACTACACCGTTGAGACTTTGATGAGCAAGCATATTTCAAAGGCTCGCAATCCGAAGATTGCGTATGTGTTCTTTCTTGCGGGGTTCATTGAGGCTTGGGGGCGAGGATACGAAAAAATTATGCTTGAGTTTGATAAGGCAAATCTTAAACATCCGACATTTAGGGAAGAGCATGGTGGGGTCTTAGCCATTATTCCCCGTGAAATCTTTATGTCGATACGAGACGGTGCTGCGAAACCGATACATACCAATGTCAGCCAAACCGAAACCGAACTAAAACCGAACCAAAACCGAACTAAAACCGAACAGAAAAATCAGATTGTAGAACTGATCAAGTCCAATCCTCAGATTAGTAGGATTGAGTTGTCTGTGCAATTAGGATTGCATGAGAGCAGTGTGCAACGACGAATTAATGCTCTTGTAAAAGAAGGTAGATTGCGTCACATTGGCCCGACTAATGGTGGCTTATGGGAGGTGATTAAATAGCAATCATCAGCATTTCTTACAAGCGCGGCACCACCCTCAGCCGACGACGGCTGAGGGGGGGTGCTGCGTTCTGTGGGCGCTATAGGTTGTCGTAGGCGGGGGTGAAGGTGTCGCCCTGGAGCGGGTCGCCGATGCGTATTCCTTTCGATAGCCAGGCCATTCGTTGCGAGGAGCGTCCGTGGTTGAAGGAGTCGGGTACCTCGCGCCCGGTGGCTTTCTTTTGCAGGTAGTCGTCGCCGATTTTCGAAGCGGCGTTTATGGCGTTCTCCACGTCGCCCGGCTCTATGGAGTTGAACATGGCGTTGTCGCGGTTGGCCCATACCCCGGCGTAATAGTCGGCCTGGAGCTCCAGGCGCACGCTTATGCGGTTGGCCTCCTTTTCCGACACGCGGTTCATAAGGTCGTGGGCCTGCCCGAGGGTGCCGAGCAGGTACTGGACGTGGTGCCCGACCTCGTGGGCTATGACGTAGGCGTAGGCGAAGTCGCCGCTGGCGCCGATTGACTGCTGCATCTGCTTGAAGAAGTCAAGGTCGAGGTACACGGTTTGGTCGGCCGAGCAGTAGAACGGGCCAGTCTGTGATGTCGCGTGGCCGCACCCCGACTGCACCGCGCCTGAGTAGAGCACCATCTTGGGGCATTCGTATTCGCCCCACCCTTGGCGGCGGAACTCCTCGGTCCACACGTCCTCGGTGCCGGCGAGCACTTTCGACGCGAGGTCGGCCAGGCGCTCATCCTCGGCGTCAGGCTGGTAGTTTTCGGTGTAGAGTCCCTGCGACTGCTGCCCGATGACGTTCTGGAGCACGTCGCCCACGCCGCCACCTTTCATAAGAGTCACCACGGCCACCACTATCAATCCGATAATGCCGCCACCGATACCCGCCGTGCGCCCGGAAATACCGCGCCGGTCGTTAACGTTGTTGCTGTTCCTTCGTCCGTCAAGCCTCATAGTCAGGGGGTGTTAATATATATAGTTACAAACTACCGGTTCCGCGGGTTCACGGAACTCGTGGATAAAAGCAGGGGCGTGATGTTGGCGTCGCGGGCTATCGGAGGGTCACGACGGTTATGCCGGCCCCGCCGAACTGCACGTGCTCGTCGCGGTAGGAGGCCACGGAGGGGATGGTGTCGAGGTACTGGCGTATGGCCTGGCGCAGTGCCCCGGTACCGGTGCCGTGGAGTATGCGCACCTCGTCCTGTGAGAACTGTGTGGCGTCGTCGATGAAGTAGGTCACGGCCTGAATAGCCTCGTCGGCCCTCATGCCGCGCACGTCAATCTCCCGCTTGAAACTGAGCTGCTTCTCGCGCATGGCGTCGGTGGTCGCGCTGCTCACGAACGAGGCGCTCTTCGCCCCCGACGATGGTTTTGAAAGCGTGCGTTTCAAACGGCTGAGGGCGACCTGCGTTTTCAGCATTCCGAAAGCCACTGTGGCCTGCTTGCCTGATATTTCGAGAATGGTACCCGGTTGCCCCTGCCCGTCGAGCTTCACGTTGTCGTTAACGGCCAACGGTGCCTCGGATTCCTGGCGGACCACTTTCTCGGGTCTCTTTTTCGGCGCTTTTTTCAGCAGCGGGTTGGCGCTCTGTTTTTCGGCGAGCAGCTCCTTCTTCTCCTGTTCGAGGCGGCGTCGTGCCTGGAGTGTGCGCTCGCGCTCGGCCTGGCTCTCGCGTATCTCGCGCACAGCCCGCTCAATGGTCGCGTTGCTGCCGTCGAGTATCTTTTTGGCCTCTTCCTTGGCTTCGGCGAGTATTTCGCGGCGCTTGGAGCGGAGGGTGTCGGCGTCCTCCTCGTAGCGGGCGAGTGTCTGCTCTATTTTCTTCTCCTTCTGGCGTATCGCCAGGCGCTTGTTCTCCCAGTAACGTTTGTCGCGTGCTATGTCGAGCAGGTAGCGGTCCATATTTATGTAGTCGCTCCCCACAATCTCCTGCGCGTCGGCTATGATATTGGCCGGGAGCCCGGTCTTGCGGGCTATCTCCAGGGCGAACGAGCTACCCGCGTTCCCGATCGAGAGGCGGAACAGGGGCTGCATCTGCTGGCGGTCGTAGAGCATCGAGCCGTTTACGAGCCCCTCGGTCTCCTCGGCCAGATGCTTGAGGTTCTGGTAGTGGGTGGTGATTACGCCCCACATGCGCTTGTTGTTGAACTCTTTAAGGATAGCCTGCGCTATGGCTCCGCCGATCTGCGGCTCGGTGCCCCCGCCGAACTCGTCGATGAGTATGAGCGACGAGGCCCTTCCGTTTGATAGGAAATGCTTCATATTGCGCAGGTGCGAGGAGTAGGTCGAGAGGTCGTCCTCGATCGACTGGTCGTCGCCTATGTCGATGAATATGTCGTCGAAAATCCCTATGTGGCTGTTTTCGTAGAGTGTCGGCAGCAGGCCGCACTGGGCCATATACTGCACTATGCCGACCGTTTTGAGGCACACCGACTTACCTCCGGCGTTCGGGCCGGAGATAATGAGCAACCGGCGCTCGGAGGTCAGGGTGATGTCGAGCGGCACGATCTCCTTGCCCTGGCGGCGGAGCGATTCGAGGAGCACCGGGTGGGTGGCGTGGTACCACTCCAGCTCCCGCCCTTCGGCCATCGACGGCATGCGGGCGTCGACCTCGGAGGCGTACCTCGCCTTGGCGTGGATGAAGTCGAGCCGACCCATAACCGCCGCGGATTCGAGCATCTCCGGGATGAACGGGCGGAGCCGGGCGGTGAGTTCTCCAAGGATGCGGGCTATCTCGCGGCGCTCCTCCATCTCCAGTTCGCGGGCGCGGTTGTTGACCTCCACCACCTCGGCGGGCTCTATGAAGAAGGTTTTTCCCGAGGCCGACTCGTCGTGGACTATGCCGTTGATTTTGCGCTTGTTCATCGGCGACACGGGTAGCACCAGGCGCCCGTCGCGCACCGAGGGTGAGGCGTCGGCCTCCAGGTATCCGTCGGCCACGGCGCGGGCCATTACTCTGCGCATTATAGAGTTTACCGCCCCCGATATGCGGCTCAGTTCGGAGCGCACGCGTGCCAGCTCGGGCGAGGCGTTGTCGCGGATGTTGCCGTTCTGGTCGATAACCCGGTCGATTTCGCGGGTAACCTCCGGGAACGAGGCGAGTGTCTCCGCCTCGGAGCATAGCACGGGGTAGGGGGTGCACCCCTCGTCGTCGCGAGAGTGGCTGAGGAAGGAGCTGACGTCGGCAAAAGTCTGGAGTGTGCGGCGAAGCTGGCGCAGCTCCTCGACCGACACCGCCGAGCCCTCCACTCGGGCGCGTTTCAGCACCGGCGTGACGTCCGACAGCCCCCCGAGGGGGAACCCCTCGTCGGAACCGATCGCCGCCATCATCTCCGCGACACCGAGGAGCGCCCGCTCCACGGCCCGGAAATCGGTCATAAACGCCATTGCCTCAACCTCTTCCCGCCCAAGCGGGGAGGCACACAGGGCCGCGAGCCGCTTACGCACGGCCTCGAACCCAATTTTCCTTTCAAAACTGTCGGGGTAAATCAAAATCGCCTAATTAGCTGTTGTCTCCCGCGAAATTACGCAATTTTCCCCAATCGGCCAATCGGCCACCGCCGCCCGTGGTCAGCGGAGTTTCATCTCCTGCCATTTGTCGGCCAACTCTAAGGACGCGGCAACGTTGGGAATCTGCACCTTGCGGTTCACTACTACCGATTTCTGCGCGACGTTGGTAATGAGATAGTCGGCGAGGTCGCCAAGCTTGATGTCACCCTTTGTCTCGCGTATCTTTTCCAGAAGGAAGTAGGTGAACAGGCCGTGTCCTTCGGCGCTGTCGGGGTAGGCGGTCTGGTCGCCGGAAGCTGCCGAGAAGGTCACCATGCGTCCGTGGGGGTCGGCGGCTTTCGGCTTGATTTGCACGCCGCGGGCGGCCATAAGCATGCCGTCGCCGCGTTGCGAGCCGCTGAAGCACGCGTCGAGAAACACGAGCACCGACTTCGCCCCGAGTCCGGCGAGTTTCTCGTAGAGTGTTTCGAGCGGGAGGCATACCTCGGTCATTGAGCCGTCGGCATCGGTCGGCATAAGGTAGGCCGAGCGGTCGCTCTCTCCGGGAATACCGTGCCCCGCGTAGTAAAACACTACTTCGATGTCTCCGCCGTAGGCGGCTGAAATCGCGGCTATATCTTTCAGTGCGCCGAGCATGGCGCCGTAGGTGGCGTCGGTGTAGAGGCGTATGTTGTCCGCGGGGATTCCGAGGGTGCGCTCGCAGTATTCGGCGAACACGCGGGCATCCTTGTTGGCGAACGCCACGTCAACCACCCCGTCGCGGTAATGCTGGTTGCCGATTACTACGGCGAAGCGCGAGTTGTTCACCACCCCGCTGTGCGGTATGTCGCTGTCGACCGCCGACTGCGGTTCGGTCTCCTTTTGATCGGCGCCCTCTGCCTTGGGTATCAGCTCGTTCTGCGCTACTAACACTACCGGCAGCGAGCCCTCCTCGGTGGGGGAGAGGAATGGAATTTCAGCGGCGAATGGCACTTCGGGGCATTTGCGGAACGCCATCGTGAGGGCGTAGGTGGGATATTGCATGCGGTTGCCGCTCACGTTTTTCAGCTTGACGCACCCAGCGAACGGGCCGTTCCCCCCGTAGCCATAATTCTCTCGCGGTATGTCGACCTTCGCTTGGTCGGGGAGGACAATAGTTTCCAGTGAAGAGCAGCCGGAGAATGCGTCGATGCCGATACGGCGCACGCTGTTGGGGAGCGTTACCGACACTATGTGTTTGGCGTTTCGGAAACCCTCACCCTCTACGGAGGTGACGTTGTAAGGTAGACCATCGATTGTTACCGACGATTGTACATCGATGTCGGTCAGCGACTTGTCGGCCTTGTTGGCGATTCGGCAGCTCGCCTCGTTAGTGCCCCGCGTGGTGTACTTCACCCCGTTGACCACCACCGACTCCGCCATCATCGCTGTGAACCCCATCGCGGCGGCCGCGACGAAAACTATCACTCTTTTCATAACTTCTTATGGACTTATTCAGTAGTCGCGCCCTGTTGGATAACTTTCACTGTTTTTGTGAATGTGTAAACTGGTATATCGTTTCTACGCTTGGTTCTACTTATCTCAGATGTCGCCGTGTTGCGTACGGTTATGGTGACCTCCCCCTCACGCTGGTGAATGGAACTGTTTGCTTTGCATGACGCATAAAATGTATTCTGGGATTTCCATTTCCCACTTTCAATGACGGTATGGGAGTCCCGGTATGCCCTTATCTCCATCCATTCAGGATATTCAATTCGGCATTCATACTGGCTAAATGTTGGCGAAATCGTTATGTAGTAGCTACTCTGCGTGTTACCGGCGTTTAAAAGTGGGCGAAACGTGCCGTCGGCGGCAAACTTGATGTCGGAGATTCCAAACGCGACATCCACGTCGAACTCGGGTTCATCGAACTCCAGAACGTGTGAGCACCCGGTTGTGATAGCCATACCGATGATGGCTGAAAGATATATTGATAAGATGTATACGTATTTCATAATTGATGAGATATGATATTTAAATGATGTTTAGGTTAGAAATCTACACCGATTCTCAGGTTCAAACCAACGGCATAAGTTGTGTCGTAAATACGACCTGCCAGTGGTGAATCATATGTTCCTTCAGGTGCTATCCAATAACCTTGTGCTATCCAATAACCTTCATACATATATCGGATTTTTCTCGTGTAGGCACCAATGGAGAAGTTTAGACCGGCGAGTTTGGTAAGGTGTATGCGCATTCCGACGTTGAAGTTGGCATATGCGCCGCCAGGTTTCCCGATTTGCCATCCCCCTCTAACGTCGAAGAACGGTGAGATTCTTTTTTTGAAAAAGTCCATACGCCAAATGGCGAACACAGGTATGGATTTCTTCATAGTTTTGTAGTCCCTCCAATCACCCCAGTCACCGCTATTCACTTGGATTAGCAGTGGAGTGTATTCTAAACCCAAGCCAACGAAATGTTGTCGGCCTAACTGCACTCCGTGGGCGGTAGAGATGGATACCGCGCATGAGGACGCACTGTTAAAAGCATCGTTGTCCAAATTGTAGTGGAATGTGACTGCCGGAGCTACGTCAACCATACCGCGGTAGGTTTGCGCTTTGGCACTCCCGAGAACCGAAGCTAACGCGATGAGAAATAGTGTTATCCGTGTTTTCATGGTTAATTGGTTTAATAACGCGAAAATAAAGAAAATTTCACTATTTACCCCCCGATAGTTAAAATGAGTTAAATACTTATTAAACGGAAGCATTTTCTTTAATCGCAGGTATGGAGCGCGATGTCGCGTCTGCTGCCGAGCAGGGTGTAAGATGCGAAAAAGCGGGGGTGGATATAATAAGCGGGGCGGGATTACGTTTTTAATATGAGTCGGCTTGATGCCGACCGTCGGGAGGCTGTGTAAAAATGCATTACACGGTTTCCAAGAGTCAGAAACAGACTTAGAAACTGTTTAAAAATTTTTTTCATTGTAAATTTCTTCTGATTTTGAGGCTTTTTTGAGCGCTTTTTCCAATTCTCATCGGTCACGATGCCCGCATCGCTCCCTCTTCAAATTGAAAAAATCATCTCAAAACAGCTCTCAAAATCTTTCGGAAAAAATTGTAAACAGTTTCTTAGAGCTTGTTGTTGCAAACTCATAAATACTTGACCGAAATTTGATGATTTTGAGATACTTGGGGCGCGTGGGCGCCTATCTGCGGCGTTTTAAGGCCGCGACGCTTTGCCGCGCCGCGGCTTTGGCGGTTGTGGCCTCGGCGGCCCCGGCGGCTTCGGCGCAGTTGGGCTCTACGGCCTATAACTATCTCGATGTCACGTCGTCGGCCAGGATTTACGGCCTGGGCGGAGTGAATATCACCGCCGTCGAGGACGAGCTGTCGGTCACCGACCAGAACCCGGCGCTTATGGGCCCGGAGATGGACAACCAGGTGCTTTTCGACTATATGCGCTACGTCGGCGAGTCGAATTTCGCCGGGGCGCGCTACGCGAAGGCCATCGGCGAGCGGGGCGCGTGGGGTGTCGGGCTCCGTTATTTCGGCTATGGCGAAATCAAGGCTGCCGACGAGACGGGCGTGATCACAGGCACATTCTCACCGAAGGATATAAACTTCTCGGGCTCTTTCTCCTACGACATCACCGACCGCATACGCGGCGGCATCACCGTGAAGTTTCTCTACAGCGCCTACGAGCAGTACTCGGCAATGGCCGTGGCCGCCGACCTGGGCCTGAACTACTATGACCCGGACCACGATTTCTCGGCCTCGATAGTCGGGGCGAACCTCGGCGGCCAGGTAAAGCGCTTCAACGAGCAGAACGACCGCCTCCCTATGGACCTCCGCATAGGTCTCGCCAAGGGGTTCTCGGGCATCCCGCTCCGCATTTCGGTGACGGCCTGGAACCTCACCAAGTGGCACCTGCCATACTGGGAGAGCGGCGACGGCACCTCTTCGGAGCCGTTCAAGAAGAAGGACTCGTTTACCTCCAACCTGTTCCGCCATCTGGTTTTCGGCCTGGACTTCGCTCCGAGCGACCGCTTTTTCGTGGCGCTCGGCTACAACTATAAGACCCGCACCGATATGTCGACCTACAAGCGCTCCTTCCTAAGCGGTTTCTCGCTCGGGGCGGGGCTCAACCTGCGCAAGGTGAGTCTTGCGGTGGCGCTGGCCCAGCCGCATACCGGGGCGACAACGTTCATGTTCAACCTGAATTTCAATTTGCAGGATCTTCTGCATTGATATATCACATTATGAATAAGAAGATTATAATCGCCATCGACGGCTTCTCCTCCTCCGGCAAAAGCACTATGGCGAAGGCATTGGCGCGCCGTATCGGCTACCGCTATGTCGATACCGGGGCTATGTACCGCGCGGTGACGCTTTTCGCGATGCGCGCCGGGCTTATCGCTCCCGACGGCACCGTTGACGCCGAGGCGCTCGCCGCCCGTCTCCCCGAAATCGAAATCACTTTCGCGCTGATGCCCGACGGCTCACAGCACACCCTGCTCAACGGGGAGGATGTCGAGGCCGAAATCCGCGGCATGGAGGTGTCGAACCGCGTGTCGCCAGTGTCGGCCATCGCCGCCGTGCGCCGTGACCTCGTCGCCAAGCAGCAGGCATTCGGCCGCGAGCGCGGCATCGTGATGGACGGCCGCGACATAGGTACCACCGTGTTTCCCGACGCGGAGCTTAAAATCTTCCTCGACGCCCCGGCCGAGTGCCGCACCGAGCGCCGCGTGAAGGAGCTCCGCGCCAAGGGCCAGGAGGTAAGCTACGACGAAGTGCTCGCCAACGTGAAGTCGCGCGACCATATCGACCAGACCCGCGAGGAGAGCCCGCTGCGCCGCGCCGCCGACGCCATAGGTCTCGACAACTCCTCCATGACCATCGAGGAGCAGGACGCATGGCTTATGGAGCGCTTCAACGAGGCTGTAAACCAAGCCGGTGCCTGACCATGGCGCGCATCGAGATTGACGCCGATTCGGGCTTCTGCTTCGGAGTGGTGACGGCCATCAACAAGGCCGAGGAGGAACTTGCCAAGGGGGAGGGCACGCTCTACTGCCTTGGCGACATCGTGCATAACTCCGACGAGGTGAGCCGCCTGGCCGCCAAGGGGCTGCGCATCATAAACCACGACGACCTCAGAGAGCTTAACGGAGCGAGGGTGCTTCTTCGCGCCCACGGCGAACCCCCGTCGACATACCGCGCGGCCCGCGAGCGCGGCATCGAGCTGATTGACGCCACCTGCCCGGTGGTGCTCCGCCTCCAGCGGCGCATCAAGGAGTGCCACGACCGCCCGCTCCCCGAGCGGCCCCAGATCGTGATCTACGGCAAGCTCGGCCATGCCGAGGTCAACGGCCTGGTTGGGCAGACCGACGGCGAGGCGATCGTAGTGGAAAGCGTGGCCGACCTCGACCGGGTCGATTTCTCCCGCCCGGTGGCGCTCTATTCGCAGACCACCAAGCCGATTTCCGGCCTGATGGAGATTTCAGCCGAAATAGAGCGGCGCATGGCGCCCGGGGTGAGCTTCGAGAGCTACGACACGATTTGCCGCCAGGTTGCCAACCGGGTTGAGAAGCTCCAGCGTTTCGCCCGGGGGCACGACGCCGTGATTTTCGTGTCGGGCAAGAAGAGCAGCAACGGCAAGGTGCTGTATGCCAACTGCCTGGAGGTTAACCCACGCACCCATATGGTGAGCAATCCCGAGGAAATCGACCCCGAGTGGCTCGCCGGAGCGGAGACAATAGGCGTTTGCGGTGCGACCTCCACCCCCCGCTGGCTTATGGAGCGGGTAAAGGAAAAGATTGAGAGCCTCCAGGGCTGAGAACTCTTACTGAGAACCTTGATAAGCAATGATACGTTTTACACTTATGGTCGCGGTTTCGGCGCTTCTCGCCCTCGGAGTCGCATCATGCGGCGAGTCGGAGAAGCAGAAACGCGAGGAGACCACAGCCCGAGTGCTCGGAAGGGCGCAGGCGCTCGAACTCTCGGCCGACCTGCCGCTTGACTCCATGGAGATGGAGAAGCAGCTGATCGACGTGCGCTCCCGCGAGTCGGAGCTCCGCCGCCGAGGCCACGACCGCGTGGCCGACATCTACCTGGAGGCGTTCCTTTCGACCCTCGACTCGGTGAATCCGGCCCTGGCTGCCGAGATACGCTGACGGGTTTACCCGCCGACTCCGCCCCCTCTCCCCAACAACCCTCTCCTCTCTCCCCGCCGGGGCAACTCCCCGGCGAACCTATCGATTCAACTATCTGTTTATGGACAAACTGACTTCGCATCTCCGAGAGGAGACCACCGGCGTCTTTTATGCCGCCACCCAGGCTATCCGCCGCCACGCGTCGGGTAGTACAGTTCTTATCGTGGCCACGGTTGCCGCGCTCGTGATCGCCAACATTCCGCAGTTCAACCACCTCTACTTCGAGTTCTGGGAGCAAGAGGTGCGTCTGCAGCTTGGCTCGTTCAACATCTTCTCGCACGGAGGCCATCCGATGACGCTCATCGCCTTCATCAACGACGCGCTGATGGCGATCTTTTTCTTCTCTATCGGTTTGGAAATCAAGCGTGAGATTTTGGTCGGCGAGCTCTCGTCGTTTCGCAAGGCGCTCCTCCCCATCATTGGCGCTTGCGGAGGTATGATAGTGCCTGTGGTAATCTTCACACTCTTCGGCCGCGCCACTGACTACGCCCAGGGCGCCGCGATACCTATGGCCACCGACATCGCTTTCTCGCTCGGCATACTGTCGATACTCGGCAGCCGCGTGCCCGTCGCGCTGAAGGTGTTCCTCACCACCCTGGCGGTGGTCGACGACATCGGCGGCATCATAGTGATTGCCACCTGCTATTCCACCGGCATCGAGTATGTGCCGCTCCTGGTAGCCGTCGTCGTGCTCGGTATCCTGGTGCTCGGCCAGCTTATGCGCATCCAGAGCAAGATTTTCTACCTCACGCTCGGCGGAGTGGTGTGGTTCCTGTTCCTCAACTCGGGGCTCCATCCCACCATCGCCGGAGTGCTCGTCGCGTTCTGCGTGCCCGCCAAGCCGGTGTTCAACCCCAAGAAGTACATTCAGCTCATCCGCGACTCGATAGGCCACTTCCGCGCCGAGGACGACGAGACTCTCAACCGCCGCTCCATCCTCAGCCACCAGCAGATGGACTGGCTCAAGCAGGTCGAGAGTGCGTCCGACAAGGTTATCTCGCCTCTCCAGGAGCTTGAGGACTCGCTCCACCCGATTGTCAACTACTTCATCATACCCCTGTTCGCTTTCGCCAATGCCGGAATATTCCTGCTCGATATGGATCCCGCGAGCATCGTAGAGGGTGTGTCATTAGCGGTAATTGTCAGCCTCGTGGCCGGCAAGTTTATAGGCATCTTCTCCTTCTCATGGCTTGCCGTGAAACTCGGTATCGCGCCCAAGCCCCACGGGGCCAACTGGATAATGATGGCCGGGGCCGCTATGCTCGGCGGTATCGGTTTCACCGTGTCGCTCTTCATCGCCAACCTCTCGTTCGGCACCCCCGAGCAGATTGACCTCCTGAACCACGCCAAGCTCGGTATCGTCGGTGGCTCGCTGATAGCAGGCATCCTCGGCTTCCTCATCCTCGCCCGCTCCCTCCCGGCCCACGCCCCCCAGGAGGGTGAGCCGGAGACCAGCACCAAATAATTAGAACATCCCATAAAATATAAGCGATCCCCCTGAAGCCGAGCGGTTTCAGGGGGATTGCTGTGTTTCGCGGCGGTGGGCCGGGAGGTTAGTCGATTGAGAGGTTGGAGACCCCTTCGCCCTGGGTGTAGGGGTCCTCGGGGGTGTCGATAGCCACGTTGTTGAGGGTGAGGCCGTCGGTGTAGGCCATATGGAACCCCTTGGTGGCCGAGAAGCGCGAGTTGGAGAGGGTGATGTTCTTCACGGGCATCTCGGGGAGGCCGTTGAAGTGGGCGGCGCGTCCGGCACCGCGGCAGGAGATGTTGCTCATATGTATGTCGCGGAACTGGGGTGTCTCCTCGGTAACCGGGGGCACGGGCGCGCCCGGTTTAATGCCATAGTAGAGGTTGAATATGAGGGCGTCGCCGGCGATGTCGGTCATCTTCACGTTGTCGATGTGGATATTCTCGACCACGCCGCCGCGGCCGCGGGTCGATTTGAAGCGGAGTCCTACGTCGGTGCCGATGAAGAGGCAGTCGTTGACCACGATGTCGCGGCAACCGCCCGACATTTCCGACCCTACGACGAAGCCGCCGTGGCCGTGGTAAACGGTGCACCCCTCGATAAGCACGTCGCGGCAGGGGACGCCGCGGTCGCGACCCTCTTTATCGCGTCCGGCTTTGATGCAGATGGCGTCGTCGCCAACGTCGAAGCGGCTGTTGACCACCAGGACGCGGTTGCACGACTCAACGTCGAGTCCGTCGCCGTTCTGGGCGTACCAGGGGTTGCGGATGTTCACATTGTCGATGATGAGGTTCTCGCAAAGCAGCGGGTGTACGTTCCAGGCCGGGGAGTTTTCGAAAGTGGCGTCGCGCAGAAGCACGTTTTCGCACTCGATGAACGAGAGGAGCACCGGGCGCAGAAAGTCATGGAAATATGCCAGGCGGGCGCTATCGGCGGTGTGGATTTCGTTCTGGAGCGCCTTGTCGGAGTAGACCTCGCGGATGCGTTCGTTGGGGAACCATACGTCGCCTTTCTCATTGACGCACCCTTTCGCGGTGAGTGCGGCCCACTGGGCCGAGGTGGTTTTGGACTTCTTCACCGGGCGCCAGCACTGGCCGTTGCCGTTGAAGGTGCCGAAGCCGGTAATCGCGATGTCGTGCTTGCCGCGGGCCGAGAGGGGCGACTTGGCGCGGTGGGTCGACACCCCCTCCCAGTCAGATGGGGTGACCGGGTAATCGGCGAGGTTCTCGCTGAACATTACCAGGGCGCCGCGGTCGAGATGCAGCTCCACGTTGCTTTCAAAGCTGATAGGGCCGGTGTGCCAGATTCCCCCGGGCACGTTGAGTTTGCCGCCCCCCTTTTCGGCGAGATGCGCCATCGCGCGGGCAAACGCCTCGGTGTTCGAGGTCACGCCGTCGCCGACGCCGCCGAAGTCGGTGATCGAAACCTCGTAGGAGGGGATCGACGGTTCGGCTACAGGGGTCAGCTCAACGGGGAGCTTCCGGTCGTAGTACTTGGAATAGTCGGCGGCAATCAAGGCTGCGGGCAGAGCTATGGCGCAGGCGGCCGCGAGGATTCTGTTAGTGGCAGAATGTGTGAGTTTGAGTGTCATATCGCGTAGTGAATTCACGGTAGATTTGTATGCGTATGTATGCAAAACAAATTTACCGAACTTCGGCCTCACGCGCAACCCTCCCGGGCTGAAACGTCATAAATACCCCCGTTTCCCCACAATTACTCCCCCTGCCGCGACAAAGTCGTAGGGCGGTCAGTCGATGTCGGCGGGAGCCACCGGACCCTCGCGCAGTATCTCGGGAGCACGCGGGTCGAGCAGCGAGATGATGGCCGAGTCGGTTCCGGCGGGCGACTCGCCTCCGTCGATCATCAGAGTTATGGCGCTTTCGCGCCCGTAGCGGTCGGCGATGGCCTCGGGGTTGGCGAGGTCTTCGGGGTCGGCATCCTCCCAGTTGGCCGTTGCCGAGAGCAGTGGGTTGCCGAGCGCTTCGGCCAGGCGGCGGGCTATGGCGTTGTCGGGCACTCGGGTGCCTACCTCCTTGCGTCCCTTGAAAGCCTTGGAGAGGCGCGTGGAGGCGGGGAGTATGAACGTGAAGGGACCCGGCAGGTTGGCGCGCATGATTCGGTAGGCTTCGTTGTCGATACGGGCGTAGTCGCTGGCCTGGGATATGTCGGCGCACACCATCGAGAGCCGCTGCTTGTCGGGGTTGATACCCTTGAGGCGGCATACGGTCTCCACGGCGCGGTTGTTGAGCGCGTCGCAACCGATGGCGTAGTTTGTGTCGGTGGGGTAGAGGATCACCGCGCCGCGGCGCAGCTCGTCAACGGCCTGGCCGATATAGCGCTCGTTGATGCTGCTCGGGTACATTTTCAGGGTTTTCATCGGTATCGGGTCTTTGGCTTTGGGGGAGAATTAGGTCAGATTACGCGGCATTTGAGCCCCATGGCTTTCAGGGCGCTCTCCACCTGGGCGCGC
The DNA here is from genome assembly GCA_023663385.1 of Alistipes timonensis. Taxonomy (GTDB): domain Bacteria; phylum Bacteroidota; class Bacteroidia; order Bacteroidales; family Muribaculaceae; genus UBA7173. Next base: position 471,132 of record JAMPHO010000001.1, read on the forward strand.
TTGTCGCCCTGGATGAGGATCTCGCCGCCGCGCGATGAGCCCCCCGTGCCGAGTTTCTTTTTAAGTTCGGCGGCGATGGCGTCCACGGCGTTGTCGTCGACGGTGAAGCCGCACACGATGGTCGCGGCCTTCCCTTTGCGCCCTTTCTTGTCGAGCAGTATATCGAGGCGCGCGGTCTCAGCCGGGGCGCCGGCATCCTTCTGTTCACCCTCAGCGGGTTCAGCCGCCGGCTCTTCGGGGAGTTCGGCCATAAGTGAGGCCAGGGAGTCTTTCCAGTCCATAAACCCTTGATTATTCGTTGCGGCGATGGTAGTCATAAGTCACACCCTGGCGGTCGAGCGAGAGAGTTGTTTCGCTGAAAGCCTCCACCGGGTAGGCTATGCGGGGCGCCACGGTGCCGACCATGGCCGGATCCCCCTCCTCGATGGTGATGCTCGAAGGGTCGGTGGCGATCACGAGGGTGTCGCCGCTGAGCTTCCACTGCCCGGCAACGCTGTAGGTGAGCTCGCCCGGGCGGATGGCGCGGACTACCGCCGAACGGTCGTTTTTCAGCTCGAACATCGGGCGCGAGTCGGATACTGCCGGGAGATAGTAATTACCGACCATCTTTTCCTCCTGTTCGGAGAGCCCTCCGCAGGCTGAGAGGATGGCGGCTGCCGCCGATGCGGCGAGTGTCGGTAATGCTTTCATATACTGTATGTTCGGGGGTATGTGCGGGTCAGAGGTGCGACGGGGAGAACCGCGCAGCCAGCGGGGTGTGGTCGCCGGAGAATTTCCCCCGGTTGTAGGCCAGGTCGCCGTTTACCCAGGTCTGCTCAACCTTGAAGCGCAGGTGGGTGCCCTCGTAGGGGGTCCAGCCGCAAGGGCTTATTACCTCCGACGAGTCGAGGGTGTAGTCGGCGTCGGGATCGACCACGGCCAGGTCGGCCCAGTAGTTTGGGCGGATGAAGCCTCGGCGGTCGATGTTGAAAATACGCGCCGGGTTGTGGGCCATCTTCTCCACCACGTCCTCGTAGGTGAAGCATCCGCGGTTGGCGAGCTGGAGCATCAGCGGGAGTGCGAACTGGGCCGAGGGCATCCCGGAAGCCGCTTTGAGGGCGTTGTTGACGCGTTTCTGCACAAGCTGGTGCGGGGCGTGGTCGGTGCCGATGGTGTCGATCACGCCGTCGGCCACGGCGTGGCGCAGCGCCTTGCGGTCGGCGGCGTCCTTGATGGCCGGGTTGCATTTGGTGAGTCCGCCGGTGGCCTCTACCGACTCGTGGTCGAAGTATAGGTAGTGGGGACAGGTCTCTGCGGTTATGAGTTTCCCCTCGACCGCTCCGGCTGAGAAAAATTCGAGCTCGTCGGCGGTGGTGATATGGAGCACATGCAGTCGCGCGCCGGTCTCGCGGGCGAGCTCCACGGCGCGGCGAGTGGCCTCGACGCAGGCTTCGCGGGAGCGCACCAGGTGGTGCAGTCCCACGGGTATACCCCCGGGATACTGCTCCGACAGGAGCGCTTTCTGCCGGGCTATTTCGCGCTCGCTCTCGGCGTGCACGGCTATGACTCCGGGATATTCCTCGAAGAGGCGGCGTATTGATTCATCGTTGTCGACCAGCATATTCCCCGTCGACGAGCCCATAAAGAGCTTCACCCCGGGTATGCGAGTGTGGTCGGCTTCGAGCAGTTGGTCTATGTTGTCGGCGGTGACGCCGAGGTAGAAGGCGTAGTTGGCCATCGACGACTCCGCGGCCCGCTCCATCTTGTCGCGCCACGCCTCGATGGTGGTGGTAGCGGGGATGTTGTTGGGCATGTCGAAGTAGGTGGTGACCCCTCCGGCCACGGCGGCCATGCTCTCGGAGTGGATGTTACCCTTTTCGGCGAAGCCCGGTTCGCGGAAATGGACGTGGGTGTCGATAAAGCCCGGAAGCACCATTTTGCCCCGCAGGTCGTGGACCTCGTAGCTCTCGCGGGATATTTCCGACGGGTCGATCACGCCCCCTTCGACCTTGCGGATAAGGCCGTCGACAATCGTGATGGTGCCCCGGAATCGGAGCCCGTCGTTGAAAATAAGTCCGTTGCAGAGTATCTTGGGTTTCATGGCGGTAGCGGTTAGGAGGGGTGTCCCCGGAGTCAGGTTCCCGGCTTGCGGGGGTATTTGCGGCGCCAGGAGTCGATTTTGAGCTGTATCACGCCGAAAAGAGCCTCGCCGAAAATGCCGGTCGACATTTTCGAGGTCCCGAGCACGCGGTTCACGAACACGATGGGCACCTCGCCGACGCGGAAGCCGCATTTGTGGGCGGTGAACTTCATTTCGATCTGGAAGGCGTAACCCTTGAAGCGTATTTTGTCAAGCTCCATGGTGCGGAGCACCTCGGCGCGGTAGCAAGCGAAACCGGCGGTGGTGTCGCACACGGGCATCCCGGTTATGAGCCTTACGTATTTCGACGCGAAGTAGCTCATAAGCACCCGGCCCATAGGCCAGTTGACCACGTTGACCCCGGTGAGGTACCGCGACCCCACGGCCATATCCATCTCGCCGGAGGCCACGGCCTCGCGCAGTTTGAGCAGGTCCTGGGGGTTGTGGGAGAAGTCGGCGTCCATCTCGAAGATGTACTCGTAACCCTCGTCGAGGGCTCGGCGGAACCCTTCGATGTAGGCGGTGCCGAGGCCGAGCTTGCCGGCGCGTTCGATAATCATGACCCTTCCGGGGTGGCGCTCCATCTTCTCTTTGACGATGGAGGCGGTGCCGTCGGGCGAGTTGTCGTCGACCACCAGCACGTCAAACCGCACAGGGAGGGCGAGCACGGCTTCGATAATGGCCGCGGCGTTCTCCCGCTCGTTGTACATCGGGATGATTACGACGGAGTCGCTGCCGCTTTTGGCGGCGGCTCCGGCGGTGGCTGGTGTCTGGTTAATGCTCATTCAACGCGAAGTTACGAACCTATTTCAACAAGGCCAAATTATCTACTCTGTTTTTTGCCCTCCGGGGGTGTTTCGAGGCTTGCAAGGGTGGCTTCCACCCCGGGAGTGGGCCTTATCTCGAACGCCCGGCGGAGGTATCCGGCTGCGAGTTGCCGCAGGCCTTCGGCCTCCGGCCCGGCTGTTTTCGCGGCCCTCATGGCGTAGAGGTTGCCAAGTTCGAGCAGCGCGTTGTAGTTGGCCGGGTCGAGTTCGAGCACCCTGCGGTAAGTGGCGGCGGCCATGTCGGCGTTCCCGGTGAGCATCTCCCCCTGGGCCTTGGTCGAGAGGAAGCCGATGTTGTCGGGCGAGCCCTGGAGCATGATGTCGGCGTAGGCCGTCATATTCGGGCCGTCGCGGCGGAATTCGTAGTAGCGCAGCAGGTAGGAGTTGACCGTGCGCCTCATCCAGGGGTGCTCCCCCTTGATGTCGAGCAGGAAACGCTCGTAGAGATCGGAGCGCCCCAGCCCGAAGCTCGTTGAGCGCACGTTGGCGAATACCGAGTCGAACGGCACATGGTGGTCGAGCGCCATGTCGAACAGGCGCGCCGCGGCTATGGTGTCGCCGGCCATCCTCCCGGCCACTATGGCCCTGCCGTAGGTGCGGGCCACCCGCGGACGCTCGTCGAGCATCAGGTCGTAGGTGGCCGCGGCCTGCGCCCACTCGCGCTGGCTGAAGTAACGGTTGGCCTTTAGTTCGAGCTGGGGGTAGGGGCTTACGGCGAAAGCCGCGGCTGAGGCCGCGAGCAGTATGGCTGAGAGCGATTTGCGGAGTGATGTCATGGCTTGGGCATATGCGCTCTTTCCGAGGCGTCGTTTGGTGGCCGCGGAAAGGGGGATTACTACTATAACAAACGAGCGGTTCGTTTGTTCGGCGAAGTTAAAAAAATAATCGCAAATTCTTGCTTCGGGGAGGGAAAAGTGTTAACTTAGCGTCAACATACTACAATCTGATCAAGACAATAACTACCCATGGTTAATACCCACCGCTATTGTGTGATTATGTGCGGAGGCATCGGCAGCCGTTTCTGGCCCTACAGCCGCGCCTCCCGTCCGAAACAGTTTATCGACTTCTTAGGCACCGGGCGCTCGCTGCTCCAGATGAGCTACGACCGCATTCTTGAAATCGTGCCCCGCGAGAACGTGGTGATCCTTACCAACGAGCAGTACGCGTCGCTGGTGCGGGAGCAGCTTCCCGAGCTTGAGGAGAGCCAGATTCTGCTCGAACCGGCGCGTCGAAACACCGCTCCCTGCATCGCCTGGGCCGCTTACCATATCGCGGCCCGCGACTCCGAGGCGAGCATCATCGTGGCTCCGAGCGACCACCTCATAACCCGCGAGGCCATGTTCCGCGAGTCGGTGCTGGCCGGGTTCGAGTTCGTCGAGGCCAACGACGCCCTGCTCACCCTCGGCATCAAGCCTACCCGCCCCGAAACTGGCTACGGATATATCCAGGTCGGGGCGCCCGTGAGCGGCGACATCCACAAAGTCAAGACTTTCACCGAAAAACCCCATCTGGAGCTCGCCAAGGTTTTCCTCGAAACCGGCGAGTTCTTCTGGAACTCAGGCATTTTCCTCTGGAAGGCCGAAACGATTATCAAGGCTCTCAGGGAGCACGCTCCCGACGTGGCCGGCACGTTCGACGCCGGAGCCGCCGCTTTCGGCACCCCGGAGGAGAAGCGCTTTATCAGCGAGAACTTCCCCGGATGTATGAGCATCTCCATCGACTTCGCCGTGATGGAGAAGGCGAAGAACGTATATGTGGAATGCGTGGATTTCGGTTGGAGCGACCTCGGTACCTGGAGCGCGCTCTACGATAATTCGCCCAAGAACCCTGACAGCAACGTCACTCAGAACTGCAGCGTGATCGCCTACAATTCAACAGGCAATATCTTCGCCGTGAACGGCGAGAAGCTTGTGGTGGTCGACGGGTTGAAGGACTATATAGTCGCCGACGCGGGCGACGTGCTCCTGATTTGCCCCAAGGCCGAGGAGCAGCGCATCAAGCAGATGGTGAACGACGCCAAGCTCGCCTACGGCGACAAATACTTGTAATCTCCGAAGGATATAATACGCGAGTGTCAGACACCCAGCCCGATTGCCGGGCGGAGTGTCTGACACTTCGTTTGAAATACCTTCTTAGGAACCGCGTCAGTTTTCGCCGAGCAGTTTAGCCAGGCGCTCCACTCCGGCGGTGGCGGGGAGGGGAATCACGGTTACCCCAGCGGGCACCGCGGCCGGCTTGGGGTCGATATAGTACACGGGCACTCCGGGGCGCACATAATGCAGCAGCCCGGCGGCGGGGTAAACATTGAGCGATGTGCCGATAACCACAAACACGTCAGCCTTCTGTACCAGTTCGATAGCGGGCTCGATGTTGGGCACCGCCTCCTGGAAGAATACGATGTGGGGGCGCACGCGGTGGCCGTCAATCACCGTCGCGGGGGAGGTTTCGAGCGCTTCGGGGCGCAGGGTGTACACTTTGGTCTCGTCGTCGATGGCCCTGACCTTCATCAGTTCGCCGTGGAGGTGGAGCACGTTCTTTGACCCGGCGCGCTCGTGCAGGTCGTCGACATTCTGTGTGATCACATACACGTCGTAATCCTTTTCAAGTTCGACAAGCCCGAGGTGTCCGGCGTTGGGTTTGGCCGCGATCAGGTCGCGGCGGCGCGCGTTGTAGAAGTTATGCACGAGTTCGGGGTCGCGCACGAAGCCGTCGTGCGAGGCCACGTCCATCACGTTGTAGTTTTCCCACAGTCCTCCCGAGTCGCGGAAGGTGCTGATACCGCTTTCGGCGCTCATTCCGGCGCCGGTTGAGATTACGAGTTTCTTTTTCATGGCGAAGTGTGTTGTTGAAATAACCCCTTAATGGGTCGCCGGGTTCAAATTTGCGACAGTGCCTGGCCCAGGAGGGCGAAGGCGAGGAAGAACAGGCAGAGGTGGCTGGTCACCAGCAGCGCCAGAATGATCCACGTCATATAGGTGCGCCGCCCGTAGCACTGCCAGGCCAGGAAGCCGGAGCAGAGCACATAGCAGGGGTAGAACCATATGAGTCCGCGGGCAATGGCGTCCGCCCGCTCGGCCATCTGGAGAATCCAGGGGAACGAGAGCCCGGGGGCCATGCAGAGCACTATTATGACCCACATCCACCATGGCACCCTCGGCTTTTTGTCGGTAAGGTCGCTCATCGGTTTTTCGCTTTGTTTTTCTCTTCGAGGTATGCTTTCACGGTGGCGCGGATGCCGTCGCGGAGCGAGAAGCGCGGGTCGAATCCGAAGTCGCGCTTGGCGTCGGAGATGTCGGCGTTCCAGTTGCGCTGGCGCATGATTTTGAATTTGTCGCGGTTGAGGGTCGAGGGCTTTAGACGCGCCTGCCCGATTTTCTCAGCGACGAACGACGCGATCCACACCAGCGGCATGGGGAGCCGTACGGGTATCACGAACTTAGCCCCGAGCTCCTCGGCCACGATGCTTCGGAACTCCTTCTGCGTGTAGGCCCGGTCCTCGGAAATGATGTACTTCTTCCGCTCGACTCCCGATTCGAGGGCGCGGAACATGGCTTCAACGAGGTCGTCGACGTAGATGAAGGTGAGCATCTGCTTGCGCAGCCCCACCGAGAAGTCGAAGTGGCGGTCGATGGCCTGAATCATCATCAGATAATCCTTCTCGTGAGGGCCGTAGACCCCCGTCGGGCGGAATATAATCCAGGGTATCCCCGAGAGGTGTTCGAGATACTGCTCGGCCTTGATTTTCGACAGGCCGTAGCGGGTGTTTGGTTCCGGCACCATATCGGAGGTCAGCGGCGCGTAGCCTTTCTCGTCGCCCGGGCCGAGAGCCGAGAGCGAGCTCATGAACAGGAGGCGCCGCGGCACCTTGCCTGCGGCTTTGAGGGTCTCGACGAACGCACGCAGGTACTCGAAATTCACTTTGTTGAACTCCGGGAACCCCCCGGCTGCCTTGGTGGCCCCGAGGTTGTAAATGATGTAGTCCCAGGGTTCTGCCTCGGCTATGGCGCGCTCCATCTGGGCCTTGTCGTCATAGTCGAGCACCAGGAACTTGAACGCGGGGTTGTCGAGGTAGCGGCGCGAGGTGGTTTCGCGCACGGCGGCGGTAACGTCCATTCCGCGGCGAGCCCCTTCGGCGCATATGAATCCGCCTATGAATCCCCCGGCTCCCACTACGAGGAGCCGCTTCCCTTCGAGAGAGATTTTAGGGGTGTGGGTATGGTTATTTTCTTGCATTGTATTCGGCTATTGCTTGGCGGTAGACCTCCATTGTCTGCCGGGCCATGTCGGCGTCGTTGAACCGCCCGACGTAGGCGCGCCCTTCGGCGGCGATACGGGCGCGTTCCGCGGGGTCGTTGAGGAAACGGCCGGCCACGCGTCCCCAGGATTCGGCGTCGTCGGGATCGATCGCGGGGGCCGAGGGGCCTCCGGCCTCTTCAAGGCAGGAGCCTGTGGCCACGATGGCGGGTGTGCCGCAGTAGAGGCTTTCGATCACCGGGATTCCGAACCCTTCGAAACGCGATGTGTAGGAGGAGCATACCGCCCCGGCGTACAGCGCCGGGAGGTCGGCGAACGGGGCGTTGTCGATAAACTTCACCCTGCCTCCGAGGTTGTTGTCGGCTATGAAGCGGTCGAGGTCGGCCTGGTATTCGGTCTGCCGCCCGACGATTACGAGCGACAGCTCCTTCGGGGCGTGGAGCAACCCCTTGACGGCCAGCATCTGGTTCTTGCGGCGCTCGACGGTGCCGATCGACACTACGTAGGGCCCTTCGATGCCGTACTTGGCCAGCACCGCGGCGGTTTCGGCAGGGGAGGGGGGAGTGTGGAACTGCGAGGCGCACCCTTGGTAGACGATGCTTATCTTCGCCGGGTCGACGCCGTAGAACTCAACGACATCGCGGGCCGTACACTCCGATATGGCTATTATCCGGGTCGCGTTGCGGGCCGCGCGGGCGAACTTGTGGTCGTATATGGCCCTGTCGATGGCGGCGTAGCATTCGGGGTAGTGGCGGAAAATGACATCATGGATGGTCACCACCGAGGGCTTGCCGAGCGCGTCAATGTCGAGCGGTAGCTCGCCCGAGAGTCCGTGGTAAAGGTCTACGCCGTCGCGGCGGGCCTGGGCGGTTATTCCGCCGCGCACGCGCCACAACCCCGGGAACGCTTTCCACATCCCCCGGTCAGGGGTGCGGAGTTCGACATTGGCAAGCTCCCTGAGGGGTTTGAGCCTGGGGTTGTCGGAGATCGAGGGGGTGTAAAGCAGGTAGCGGTTGTCGGGATAACGTCCGGCAAGGAGCTCCACGGCCAGGCGCGAGTAGTTGCCCAGCCCGGTATTGTTTTTCACGGCTCGTTTGCCGTCGTATCCGATAATCATGGCTTAGCTGGCAGGGGTGTTTGGTTGGTTATTCCGTGCGCAGGGGTATGGTGCGGTATATCGAGTTGTCGAGCGAGATGAGGGTCTCGGTGCCGGTGACGCCCGGAATCATCTGTATCTTGCGGTTCAGGAGGTCCATAAGGTGCTCGTTGTCGCGCACGAAGAGCTTTACCATCATGGTGTATGGGCCGGTGGTGAAGTGGCACTCCACAACTTCGGGAATCTTCTCCAGCTCGGGAACCACGGTCGAGTACAGAGCGCCCCTTTCGAGGTTCACCCCGATGTATGTGCAGGTCGAGTAGCCGAGTTTCTTGGGGTTCACGGTGTAGCCCGAGCCGGTGATGATGCCGAGGTCGATCATGCGCTGTATGCGCTGGTGGATAGCCGCTCGCGATACGCCGCACTCCTGGGCCACATCCTTCGAGGGAATGCGGGCGTTGTGCATCACGATCGAGAGTATCTTTCGGTCGAGGTTGTCGATATTGTCGATTTTTTCCATAATGTATGTGTGCGAATTTTCCGCAAAATTAGCAAAATGCCGCCAAATAAGCAAGAAAATGCGCCCAATGGCTCTATTCGGGGTGCGAACTACCTCATTTGTTCAGTGATTTACCGCAAATGGGGCGATTTATAAAGTTTGTTAAACTGTCGCGGCGTCCTCTTTTCGGAGCGGGAGGTCGATTTCAAACGAGGTGCCTTTGCCCGGTTCCGACCAGGCCACGAAGATACGTCCGCCGTGGTACTGCTCGATGATGCGCTTCGCGAGAGTCAGCCCGAGTCCCCAGCCGCGCTTTTTTGTGGTGAAGCCGGGGTTGAACACAGTCTTCTGGTTTTTCCTCGGAATCCCTTTGCCGGTATCGGTAACCGTCACCCGGGCCTTGCCTCCGTCGGTTGAGGTGGCCACGGTTATGGAGCCGGTCCCCTCCATGGCGTCAACAGCGTTCTTTATGAGGTTCTCCATAACCCATTCAACGAGGGGGGCGCTCAGCCTCACGGGGAGGCGTCCGTCGCAGAGTTCCACGGAAAGGTTGATTCGGGCCGATATGCGGGTTGCCATATAGGAGGCGGCTTTGAACACGGTTTCGTTGAGGTCGGCGTCCTCCATCTGCGGCTGCGACCCGATCTTGGAGAAGCGCGAGGCGATGGTCGACAGGCGGTTGACATCCTTGTCCATCTCGGCCACCATCTCCGGGTCGGCACCCGATGCGCGCATTATCTCCATCCAGGCCATCAGCGACGAAATCGGAGTGCCGAGCTGGTGGGCGGTCTCTTTCGACAGCCCGACCCACACCTTGTTCTGCTCGGCCCGCTTGGTGGAGCTCACGGCGAAATATACCACGGCGATAAAGGCCAGCATCACCAGCAGCTGCACATAGGGGTACAGGCTCAGGCGGCGCAGCAGCTTGGAGTCGTCGTAATAGAGGTGTTGCAGGTTGTCGGCCGAAATTATGATGTGTATCACATTCTGCCTCCCCTCAAGGTCGGCGAGTTTGCCTCTGAGATACCGCTCGTTGATTGCCGAGAGGTGGTACGCGTCGAGGGTGTCCGGGGGCTCCGGGAGGTCGAAGTTGCGGTGGTCGAGTATGTTGCCGTCGTCGTCGGTGAGTATTACGGGTATGTTGTGGTTGCGCTGTATTATGGAGAATAGGAAGTCGATGTTCTCGGCCTGCGCGTCGCCCCCGGGCATCGAGCTGATGTCGGCGAGCTGCTTGGTGGCGTCGGCCCATATCTCCATGCGTTCCCTCTCTTGGGCGGCGAGGTCCTTCACCAGGTTGTTTGATACATATAGGAAGTAGGCCACCACCCCGACGGAGATCGCCAGGAAGAGCGCGGTGCCATATTTCCGTATGTCGTAGATATTCATTGTCGGGTGGAAGGTTAGCGTCGGCTTTGGGCGGCCATATCGTCGAGAATGAATCGGGCCACGGAGTGAGCGGCGTTCGACCCGATTGTAACCGTGGCTTCCGAGCGCACCTCGGGCAGAGCGTTCTCCACGGCCACGCCCATTGTGGCCGTCCTCATCATCGGCAGGTCGTTGAGGTTGTCGCCGAACACCACTATACGGGTGGCGCCGGTCTGCTTCGCCAGCTCGGCCACAGCGTGGGCCTTCGACACTCCGGGCGCGTATATGTCGATCAGGCCGGTGTCGGGGGTGATCACGTCGCGGTACCACGATACGGCGCAGTCGGTCACCTCGCGCAGCCTCGCGCAAGTCTCCTCAACGAGCTTCTCCGGCCCGGTGGCGAAAAACAGGGCTACCTTGTCGCGCCGCGCGGGGGTCTGCCCTAAGTGGAATCGCTTGAGGGTGAGGTGGCGGCGCTCCTCGTAGAACGATGCCTCGCGGCGGCTCATGACTTTCGAGTGATAGACGTTGAGAAACGAGTCGCCCGACACGCAATAGGTGAACGGGCGCAGGCTACCGCTCTCGAACGCCTCGGCTATTCGGTCGGCGTCGGCTTCGGGAATCGTGGTCACCGAGCGGAAGCGCTGTGCCGCGAGGTCCCACTGAGCCGCCCCGGTCATCACTATGGCCGGGAGATTCATCTTGACCTCCCGCAGCAGGTTCTGCACCGTGGCCGGGGTGCGGGCAGTTGCAACCGTGAACAGGGCGCCCCCCGCGATAGCCTCGTTGAGCATCGCCGCGGTCTCGGGCGACACCCGCGACGCGTTGTCCAGAAGCGTCCCGTCGAGGTCGCTGACGTATAGTGTCTTTTCTTCCATATCCATCACAAAGTTACATCTTTTTCCCGAATCCCGCCCCCTCACTCCCCAAACTTCATCATTCCGGCAAGGCAGATAAAGTAGTCGTTGCTCCAAATGTCGAGTTCGGAAGGGTTCTTTATGAACGGAAACACATCGTTTTTAACCATATTTATATCCGTTGAGCCAAGGCGGGATACGAGTAGGTCCGTAAAATCCTTTTTGGATAGGTCGATGCCGTCAAAATCGAGGGCCCTCTGCCTGAAGTGGTTGAAGTTCAGCGGTACTCTGTTGCGGACGTACCACTCGAAGTCGTACCAGTCGCGCCCCTTGACCCTGTGGCCCCATTTGCGGAAAATGAGCGCGTGCATCTTTCCGGCGAAAAGGTCGGGCAGGGCGACGCATCGGGTCATGAAGGAGAATGGTTGCAACGATAACTTTTGCTCTGTTTGGAATCCGAGCGGAGGTTTGGTGTCAACCTCTATCTTTATTTTCAGGCTCTTCTCTGTTTGAAAGGCCAGGTTGTACACATCTGTGTCGTCTTTGAGAAAAGCGGATTCGACTTTCCCGAAATTTCGCTTCTCTTTTTTCGTGATGACTACGTCGCGCCCCAGAGCCTTGAACTCGGCGATGATGGCAGGAAAATAGCTTTCAAGAGCGAACGACGGATCCTCCTTGAGCAGCGAGAAATCCATATCCTCGCTGTATCTGCCGAGGTTGTGGAAAATGCGCAGACAGGTGCCTCCGTAGAAAGCTGCTTTCTCAAAGAATCCCCCGCGTTGCAGCCCCGCGAGAGTTATCTGCTGCATCACTTCGTAGACCGCGTTTTTCTTCGAGGTGGAGGTCGATAGGTCGTATGATGCCAGCATCTGCTCAAATATTCCGCTCATTCTCAATAAATTTAATCAGTTGGAGCAACATTGTCTTTTTTAGCGACACTTCGGCGCATTCCCTTATGATGTCAAGGTCGAGGGAGTCGAGCTCGTCCATATCGAACCTTATATCCTCTTCAAGATATTCCCTTATGGCGATTTGGAAGCGCGGGTTTAGGTTCGGAGTGTAAACCATAAGGTCGCATAACGCCTTTGTCGGCGACGCTATCATAAACGATGACCCTGCCTCATCCATGATTGAAACCCCGATATTGTAATATGAGGCCGGAACATGGATATACTTGAAAGAGCCGAGGTTGTTTGAGTATTCTTTCGCGATGCCGGTTGTCATTGATTCCACGGCGTATACCGCCTCGGGTATTAGTCCGTAATGGCGCAACGCGGTGCGCATCGACACATACGATGGGCCATAGATGTGGTTGGCGAGAAGGAATGGAGATAATTCTGTCTTACTGACTCTCGGATGAACCACATACATCCCCTTTTTGAGCCTTATTGTCGAGCCGGAGTCTTCCAGCCGCTTAGCCTTAGCCGCCAGGTTCGCACAATCAGGGTATACGGAATTCAGATTCCGCATTCTGAAGGGAGTGTTTCTGAAATCTTCAAGTGTCATCGGCTTTTAAACAAAATATAAGGCTGGGTTGTGCGGCGGCACATCGCGAATATAGTAAAAATTTTGATGGGAAACGCGGTTTTGTGATATTATCTGTTGAAATTTTTGCGGTTTTTCGGCTGGGGTGGCGGGAAATGGCGGGAATTTGGCGGGTCGGTTGTGTTTTGTGGCGGAATTTGATTAAATTTGTTGGTTCAATAGTTTAACCGGGGTTGCCGGCCGGCGTTATGCCGGGGGCGACCGTGAATCTGTACAACGACTTTTCGCCATCATCATATGGATCTCGATTCTGATTATAACCAGATAAAGGAGGAGCCGCGCGAGCCGGCTCCCGCGCCGGGTAAGCCGCTGTGGAAGCGCGTTTTGAAATGGCTCGGCATCACCGTGGGTGCTATCGCGGGGCTGTTCGTGCTCGTTTGCGCTTTGATTGTGTGGATTCTGACTCCGGCCAGGCTCACACCGCTGGTTGAGCAACAGGCCGGGAAGTTTATCGACGGCACGCTCGACATCGAACGCGTCGAGCTAACGTTCTGGCGCTCTTTCCCCCACCTTATAGTCGAGGTGGACTCGCTTGTGCTCAACTCGGGCGCACTCGCCGGGTTGCCCGACTCGGTGGCCGCCAAGCTCCCGGCAGGCTCTGAGAAGCTTCTGTCCATCAAGTCGTTCAAGGGGGGTGTCAACGTCCCGGCGCTGCTCGTTGGCAAAATATCGCTTTACGACGTGGCCTTCACCGGCCCGCGGGTCAATCTGGTGCAGGCTACTGATTCGGTGGCCAATTACGATATTTTCCCGCCGTCGGCTCCCGACGAGGAGCCGCGGGATGAAGGGCCGCTCTCGATACCCGAAATCACTATCAACAATTTCTCGATAACCGACGCTGTGCCGATCAGGTATGTGTCGGTTCCCGACTCGCTGGATGTCGCCGTGTCGCTGCGCAATATGAGTCTCGAAGGGAGCAAGGCCCCGTTCTACGCATTGAAAATCGACGGTGGCCTGGCCTCGCCGCTGCTTGATGATTTTGACTTCAAGTCGGTGGGCTTCAGCGCCCTCGGCAATCTCACCTGGGACGCTTCGGACCCTCTGTCGCTTGCGGTGGAGAATCTTGAGGTGGCTCTCGACGAGTTCCGCGTGAGGGTCAATGCCACGGTCGATGCCGCGGATGCCCCGATAATAAGTGAGTTGCGGGCCCGTGCAGAGGGACTCAGCGTTGAGCATATCGCCCGCCATGTGCCCCGCGCCTACGCGTCGCTTGTGGAACCATTGAAGACGGATATGGAGGTCGGGGTGTCGTTCAGCCTCACAGCCCCGTGGAATATGGCCGACAGCGTGCCCCCATCGTTCAACGCCGCGATAGAGATTCCCCGATGCTCGATACAATACCAGAACGCCCGACTCGATGAGTTCGAGGCAAACCTTACGGCGCGCTACGACGGCGTCGCGCCCGACGATTCGGAATTCGAGCTTGAAAAGTTGCGCGTCAAGGGTCTCGGGGTTGACCTTTCCCTTGAGGGGGTGGTGACGCGCGTCGTCAGCGACCCCAAGGTTAAGGGTAAGTTCAATGGCCGCCTGGACTTTGGCGCCATACCTCCGCGGCTCGCTGCCGAGCTGCCTATGGAGCTTTCCGGCGTGGTGGAGGGTAACGCCGACTTCAATCTCGCCGCGAGCGATTTCTCGGGCGGACGTTTCCATCGCGCCAATATCGCCGGCGACATAACCCTTCGCCGCTTCCTGGCCGAGGGTGACAGCATAGGCCGCGCCTTCGTGGAGCTGGCGACCCTCGATTTCGGCACCAACGGCAAATTCTTAGCCCCTGACGGAGCCAAGGTTGACTCGCTTCTTCAGGTATCATTGAAGGTTGACTCCATGTCGTACACGGGTATGGGGGTGGATGTCGAGGCCCGGGGCTTCATCGCCGGGGCCGGGGCTATGAACCGCGGCAGCTCGGCCGACACCACTGAAATCAATCCTTTCGGATTCCGCATAGCCGTTGACAGGCTCAAATTCGACTCTCCGGCCGACACTCTCCGGGCGCGGCTGCGCGACGCCTCTATCGCCGGCGCGCTCCGCCGCTATAAAGGTGACGCGAAGGTGCCCCAGATGGGGCTCCGCGTCGAGGCGGGTATGATGTTCCTGGGGCAGTCGCTCACTAAGGTTGCGATGCTGAAGTCGAATATGGACCTCACGGTGCATATGCGTCCGTCGCGCCGCAAGGCCGTGGCTGACTCGATTGTCGCCAAGGCGCGTGCCCGTGCAGCGGCTCACCGCCCCGACTCGGCCGCGATAGCCGCTGCCACCGCCGGGAATATCGACCTGCGACTTGACGAGAAAGAGCGCTCGCTGCTTCGCCGCTGGGATTTCAGCGGACGCGTTACCGCGCGCCGCGGGCGACTCGTGACCCCCTATTTCCCCCTTGACAACCGCCTGAGCCATATCGACCTGCGGTTCAACTCCGACTCCGTGGTGCTCTCCAACCTCTCGTACCGAGCGGGGCGGAGCGATTTCCTGGTCAACGGCACAATATCGAATCTCCGCCGGGCCCTCACCTCGCGGCGCGGCAATACGATACGGGTGGCGCTCGGCGTGCGGTCCGACACTATCAATGTCAACGAAATCGTGCAAGCCCTTTTCGCCGGGCCGTCGCTCGCGCAACAGGCCGATTCGGCAATGGTGTGGAGCGACAGCGAGACCGACGACGGCGGGCTGGCCCAGATGGCCGACACCGTGGCAGCCGGACCGCTGCTCGTGCCCCGCAATGTCGAGGCCTCCCTCGGCATACGGGCTGACAATATTCTCTACTCCGATCTCGCCCTGCGCGATTTCCGCGGCGACGTTATGGTGTTTGACGGCGCTGTGAACCTCCGCGACCTATCAGCGTCGACCGACATCGGTTCGGTTGCTGTCGACGGCCTCTATTCCGCCCCGAGTGCCGACGACCTCCAGTTCGGCCTCGGCATGAGGGTGAGCGACTTCCGCCTCAACCGCCTGGAGTCGCTGATACCCGCCATTGACTCGCTGCTCCCCGCGCTCAAGAGCTTCGGGGGTATCGTTAACGCCGATGTGGCCGTAACCACCGACCTTATGCCGAATATGGACATCGACATACCGTCATTGAAAGCGGCCATAAAAATCGAGGGGGATTCGCTTGTGCTCCTCGACCCGGAAACATTCAAGACCGTTTCGAAGTGGCTCCTTTTCAAAAACAAGAAGAACAATATGATCGACCATATGGCTGTCGAGGTGGTTATCGAAAACTCCAATATCGAGCTATACCCCTTCCGGTTCGACATCGACAGGTACCGCCTCGGAGTTATGGGCCACAACGACCTGGCGATGAATATGAACTACCATGTGTCGGTGCTCAAATCCCCCGTGCCGTTCAAGTTTGGCATTAATATAAAGGGTACGCCCGACAAGATGAAGATACGCCTCGGCGGAGCCAAGTTCAAGGACCGCATGGTGGTTGAGCGCCAGGCCATAGCCGACACTACCCGCGTGAACCTCGTGCAGCAGATCGAGCGCGTGTTCCGCAGCGGCATCTCCAAGGCCCGTCTCGGCAAACTCGAATTCCCCGGCACCGACCGCGGGGCGGGAGAGGCAGCTGCGGGTGAAGCGTCGGCCCCGACACGCTCCGAGGGGAGGCGCAAACGCCTCGATCGGGCTTCGGACGTGGCCGCGCCCACTGCCGGAATCAACGGCTCGGAGACCCTCACGGCCACCGACTCCCTTATAATGATAAAGCAGGGGATGATCGACAACCCCGGCAATGGCCGTTTCCCGCTCTCGTCGCGTCCGCCGGAGGTCCCGGTGCTTCAGGGCGCTGAACCGCGCAAACATAAGTAATAGCTTGCGATGATAACGACGTTACGCGCCGCCGCGGCGATTTCAGCGGCAATCTTGCTTGGCGCCTCGACACCTTGCGCCGCCTTTACCGTCGAAGGGGTGGAATACGCCCCCTTGTCGGCGGCTGAGGCGGAGGTGACGGGCGCCGACAAGACCCTCGCGGGCCGTGTGGCGATACCCGCCGCGGTGAGTTATGACGGCGCGACCTACGCGGTGACGGCGGTGGGGGATGGGGCTTTCGAGGATTGCTCGGCGGTTACCTCTTTGGAGATTCCTGGAAGCGTGGTGTCAGTGGGCAACGACGCGTTCAGTTTCTGCTCCTCGCTTGCGGAGGTGGTGATTGCCGACTCACCACGCCCGTTGTCGTTGGGGTACATACCGAACCTGAATGCGGGCATTTTCGCCGACGCGCCCCTTGCCAAACTCTACCTTGGCCGCGACTTAACCTACAATACCCGCCGGGGGCATTCCCCATTCTCCGGCTCGGAGGGCTTGAAGGAAGTGTCGATAGGCGCCGGGGTGTCGAAACTCGGAGAGCGCCTGTTCAGCGGGTGCGCGTCATTGAAAACCATAGCGTCCTCCGCCGCGGTGCCTCCGGCGGTCGGTGCCTCGGCATTCGCCGGGGTCGACGTGCAAGCGTGCCGCGTTACCGTGCCCATCGGCACGGTGGATGCCTATGCTTCGGCGGCGGGATGGTCGGCATTCGCCAATATCACCGACGGCGTGCAGTCGTCGGTAAGCGCTCCGGCGGCTGATGTATGTTCCAAACTATCGATCGGTCGCGGGCACCTGTCGGCTGAGTCGCTCCCTGAGGGCGCTACAATAACCCTTTACAGTATTGACGGACGTGAAGCGCTTACCCTCGGAGGCTCCTCCATTGAGGCCTCTGTCGCACCGGGTATGTACATAATGCTGATACAGGCCGGCGACACAAGGGAAATAATGAAAGTAAGTTTCTGAGCTAATATGGGAGAAGGCGCGTCAGGTAGAATAACGGCCATTGTGTCGGCTTTGATCGTGGCTCTTGCCGCTTTCCCGGCGGGAGTGGTCACCCGCCATTTCGGCCCTGAGGAGGGGCTGGCCCACGACCATGTGCGCGACATCACCCAGGATTCCCGCGGATATATGTGGTTCGCCACCTGGACCGGGGTCGACCGCTTCGACGGCTACGAATTTCGCAACTACCGCTCCTTCCCCGGCGATTCCGTCAAACTCGACAACAACCGCGTGGAGCGGGTCGAGGAGGATGAGCAGGGGCGTATGTGGATCATGACTTACACCGGGCGCGTGTACTCCATCGACGGTGCAACGGGGCGCTTCTCCCTTGCCACGAGCGCCGACTCGGCCCGTTTCATCCGCCTGAGCCATCCTAAATGGAAAGTGCGCGACGAACTGGCCGACTTCGAGGTCGAAACGCCGCTGAGTTTCACCGACCGCGACGGCAACCTATGGCTCGCGCGCCGTACCGACGGAATCGACTATGTGTCGGCAGCGCCTGAGGCTTTCAAGTTTATCGACAGCGAGCCCCTCGAACCGATAGGGAACGACATACACAACCTCTACGCCGCTCCCGACGGACGGTTGTGGGCCACCTCGCGCGACAAGAGGGTTATGCTTTATGACTCGGCGGGGGGATACGTCGGGAATCTCGCTCCCGACGGGCGAGTGGTCGCCAACCCCTCTGTGTCATCCGGGCTGATGGTCTACTCGGCGTTTACCGACAGCCGCGGCCGGGTATGGCTCGGTACCAAGCAGAAGGAGCTCGCCGTGCTCACCCCTGCGGGGGATGGCCGGTTCGCGCTAAAGCGCTACCGCGAAGGTGAAAGGGGGCTGCGATGCGGTGATATATACGCTTTCGCCGAGGACTCCGCGGGGAATCTCTGGATCGGCACTTTTGGTGGAGGGGTCGCCAAGGTCGAGGAGGGGGCCGACGGGGAGCCGCTGTTCGAATTCCCCGCCCGATACCCTGCGGAGAGCGCCGGAAGGGTTCGCGAACTCGTGATGCTCGACAACGGGCTTATGGTAGGCGCCACAACCCGCGGAGTCGTGGCTTTCGACCCCTCTGCGCCAATCGATAGCATAAGCTTCCGTTTGCATACCACGGATCCGTCGCGCGGCGGGGCGCTGAGTAACAACGATGTGCTCGACATACTCCCAGCCGCCGACGGCTCGCTCTATTTCTCAGCCTATTCAGGGGGTATCGACCGACTCGCTTCGCCCGACGAACTGATGGCCGAAAGCCCTGAGTTCAACAACCGCAACATCCGCGACGGGCTGGCTGTTGACCCCGTTCTGTCGGTCACCCAGGATGCCGAAGGGGGCTTCTGGGTGGTATCGCACAGCGCCATAGCCCGTTATGACGGAGATTGGAACCATATCGCGACCTACAATGCCGGGAACGCCGGGAGGCCATTCAGGCTTACCGAGGCACGGCCGCAGTCGCTCCCGGGCGGGCGGTTCGCGTTCGGCATAGGTGGCGGCCTTCTTATAATTGACCCGGCGGCGATAGCGAGCCGCGGTGTGCCCCGCTTCGCTGTTACGGAGGTCGAAGCCGGGGGAGAGCGGTTTACGGGGCTTCCCGCCGACGGGGTTATACGGCTCCCACGGGGCGACCGCGACCTTACAGCGCGTTTCGCCGCGCTGGATTTCGCCGGTGCCTCTAACATAATGTATGCCTACCGGCTCGACGACGGCGACTGGATGCCCCTCGGGCATGAGCGGGTTGTGCGCCTGTCGAGTCTCCCATCCGGCACCACCCGCATATCGCTGCGATGGACCGACGCTTACGGCGTATGGACCGATGAGCCGTTTGAGTTTGCGATAGAGGTTCCTCGTACCTGGCGCGAGATTGCCGGTGACTGCGCCATTGTTCTCTGCGCCGCGGCGGCTTTCGCCGCGATATTGTTCGCCGCGTTCCGCGAGTATGGCCGGCGCAAACGTCGCCGCGCCCTTGAACGGTATATCGCCATGGCTCTCGGAGGGGGCGCGGGCGAAGGGAGTCACGCGGGTGCCGACGCGGTGGCCGGTGTGATGGCTGGAGTGTGCCGCGTTGTTGGCGAGCGCTACCCCGACAGCGCCCTACGGGCCGAGGATGTGGCCCGCGGGGTGGGGGTCGGGCGCGGCGAGCTCAGGCGCGTGGTGAAAGCCGCTGCCGGAATCTCCATCGAGGATTTCATCAGGGCCGTGCGCGTGCGCGCCGCCTCGCGGCTCCTCGCCGAGGGGAAGCTCAACGTGGCCGAGACCGCCTATCGCTGCGGCTTCAAGACACCGCAGTATATGGCTATGCTCTTCAAGGAGCAGACGGGGCTGACCCCCTCGGACTACGCCTCCAGGCGCCGAAAAAAATGTAAGTAATTAAGATTTACAAAATCAAGCGGCAGTTTTCACGCCTTTGAGCGGCAATTTTTGCTCCATGCGGCGATAGGCAAGTCAATAATTTCGCGGTAAAACCAATCACAAGAAATTGATTTTACCATGAAAAAAATCAAAAAGCTATTATTGTCGGCTTTGCTGGCCGCGCTCCCCGCGGGGATGGCGGCAGCCACGCTCTACACCTGTGGCGACAGCACCATGGCCGACTATGCGACTGACGGCTCAACGCCCACCCGCGGCTGGGGCCAGTATTTCGGCGCGTTTTTCAACGACGACATCACCGTAGTCAACCGCGGCAAGGGTGGTATGGATGTGCGGGGGTTCTACGATGGCGCCGCATATTGGCCCACCATTAAGAAAGCGCTACAGCCCGGCGACTATGTGCTGCTCCAGTTCGCCCACAACGATGAGAAGAACGGCGGCATGGACGGCCAGCAGCTCTACGACTATTACATCGCTAAGGGTGACCAGACCGCCGCGGCCGCTGTTGATAAGCGCGGTTCCATACCCCACGACACCTATGTGAAGACACTCCGCAAACTTGTCGCGGAAATCCGCGAGAAAGGGGCTACACCGCTCTTCGCTTCCTCGGTTTGCCGTATGAATTTCTCCAATGGCGACATCCGCCGCGCCGGGCGCCATGACCTCGGCGATAGCTTCAGCCTGCTTACCGCGAACGGCCCCACGACGGGCAACAAGGTGGCTGCCGACGACCATTCCATGGACTTCCGCTGGCAGATGGAGCAGCTCGCCGCCGAGCTTGACGTTCCCTTCTTCGACCTTACAGAGTCGACCCGCCAGCTCTTCGTGAAGTACGGCGATGCCAAGTGCCACGAGCTCCTCTCCGACGGCAACGGCTCAACGCACCTCAGTGTGGCCGGCGCGGCCCTGATTGCCCGGCAGTGCGCCGAGCTGATGAGCAAGCAGGGCGTGCTCGCCGACAAAATCAATATCAGCGACGCCGGACTCAGCATCACACCCGCCGACGGCAACCTTGGCGAGGCTTACACCGGCAACGTGCTGACCAAGGAGTTTACAATGACCGGCTTCGGTCTCGCTCCCGAAAGCGGCAACGTCACCGTCAGCTCCGACGGCGCTTTCGAACTCTCGACCGACAAGGCGCGCTGGAGCAACTCCATCGAACTTTCCTACGATGGCGGTACCCTCATCGGTACTTTCTTCGTGAAAGCCTCGCTGAAGAATCCCGGCGCCCTGCAGGGCACCCTTACCGCCTCGGCTTCGAACTCCACGGTTTCGATTCCCGTTTCAGCTAACGGAGTCGCAATTCCTGGTAGCGGCGCGGTGAGCGTGGCCTGGCCCCTGCTCTCCGATATGAATTACGCGCTCGACGGAGAAGCCGAGGTAGTCGCCATGAAGCTCGTCGGCATGGAGGCCGCCGGTTTCGACGGCGGCATCAACCTGCTCCCCGCCGGTGGCAGCTGGCCCGCCGGTGACATCGACGAATCGCCGACCCGATATATCGAATTCGGCATCAAGGCCCCCCAGGGGAAGACAATCCAGGTAAACAAGATGGCCCTCAAGCTCGGCGGAATCTCCACCGATGCGATGCAGTGCCATGTAAGCTACTCCAAGGAAGCCGGATTCGGTTCTCCGAGAACATTCTACAGCCCGTCGACTATGGCGAAGGACGTTATGAACGACGTTTCGACCTCCGACCTGGTGAATGTCGGCGAGGGTGAGACCCTTCTGCTCCGCGTTTATCCCTGGACCACCGGCGCCGTTTCCAACGCCCCTCTGCGTATTGCCGGAGTTGAAATCGGCGGTTATGTAAGCAACGCCTCGACCACCGTGTCGCTCGCCTGGCCCCTCGACAAGGGTGCCTCCAACCCTTCGACCGCTGATACCACCAGCGACTCCTTCTCCTTCACGAGCCATTCCGTAGGTTCGGAAATCACCGCCACCGGCACTTCGAAACCCGCCGACCGCACCGGCACCATGTACCAGCCCGCGGTCAACAACCAGAACGGCTACACAGAGGCCGGTTCGATCGCTTTCTCCGTCCGTCCCAAATACGGCATCACTTTCCAGCCTAAAAAGGTCTCCTTCTACGCTACCCGCAACGGCACCGACGGCGGCAAGCTCAACTGCGTGCTTGATGTCGACGGCGCCACTACCGAACTCGGCAAGGACCTCGAACCGGTGCGCAACAACAACGAGGCGCTCGGCAAGCAGAAATACTTCGAGTTCGACGTCAACGGTGTGGTTGTATACAACAACACAATGACCCTCCGCATCGGCATTTCGGCCCTTGGCAACACCAAGACCATCACCATCCACGACGTTGTTGTAGAAGGTGAGGTTTCCGGCCAGGAGATTCCCGTGCCCTCCTACACCATCACCGCCGTGCCCTCGATTGCCGAGGCAGGCACCGTGACCATAACCCCCAACACCCCCACGATCGAAGAGAATGTGGAGGTTACAGTCGCCGCCACCGAGAATTTCGGCTACCGCTTCACAGGCTGGAGCGTGGGTGGCGAAACCGTTTCCACCGCCAACCCCTACAAGTTCTCAGCCGCCTCCGACCTGGCGCTCGTTGCCGACTACGACCGTCTGACGGTTTATCCCCTCGAACTCGCCATCGAAGGTGGCGCCAACGACTATATGGTGAACGTGGCCCCCGAGGGTCACGTCATTGACGGCGTGCGCTACTATGAGGCCGGTACCGAGGTGGTGCTCTCCGCCTCCAACAACCGTGTGGTCACCTTTACCAACTGGGAGGATAATACCACCGCCCCCGAGCGCGAAGTGCGTATGGACTCCCCCAAAGCAGTTACGGCCACCTTCTCGACCGATGACTTTATCGTCGGCTGGGACTTCCGCAACGACGAACCCGGTTCGGAGCGCGCCGCCGACTTCCGTGCCGAGTCGGACAACGCGGGCCTGATGTCGCTCCACAACGAAAACGGCGAGACTTCGGGCTGGCTCCCCCGCGGCGTGAACCGCGGTGACGAGAATGGCCGTTACGCCGCCCGCATCTGGAAGGTGCGCACCTCGAAACTCTTCTTCGAGGCTTCGTTCTCAACCAAAGGCTACACCGACATCACCGTAGGCTCCGCCCTCAGCTGCTCCTACAACACCTACAGCCGCTTCTTCGTGCAGTACTCGCTCGACGGCAAGGAGTATAAGACCCTCGGCGAGATGGCTCCCGGCAACCGCGTGTGGACCGACGCCGACTTCAAGCTCCCCGCCGACGCCAATGACTTCGGCCGAGTGTATGTGCGTTGGTACCCCGACTTCGATTCCGAACTGATCGGCAACGCGACCGACTACGACGGCCTGGCAATCACCGATGTGTTCGTGCTCGGTTTGCCCCTCGCCGCTGACGACAACGTGGCTCCGAAACTTACTACCTCCATCCCCGCCGACAACGCCACCGGCGCTTCGGTCAATGGTTCGGTAGTGCTCACCTACGACGAGAAAATCATCCTCGGCAGCGGTGCGGCCACTCTCGACGGAAAGTCGGTTACCCCGACCATCTCCGGCAAGAGCGCCGTGTTCCGCTACACCGGCCTTGACTACAACACCACCTACACCTTCAGTATGCCCGCCGGCGTGATTACCGACCGCAGCGGCAACGCTGCCCCCGCCGCCACACTCACGTTCACCACTATGGAGCGTGTTCAGCCCGAGGCGCGTCTCTTCGACGCCGTTGTGGCTCTCGACGGCACTGGTGACTACGCTTCCGTGCAGGCCGCCATCGACGCCGCTCCCGCCGGACGCGTGAAGCCCTGGCTTATATTCGTGAAGAACGGCAACTACAAGGAACACGTCGACATACCCTCGACCAAGCCCTTCATCCACATCATCGGCCAGGACCGCGAAAAGACCGTGGTGCTTGACGACAAACTTTGCGGCGGCGACAACGCCGTACACGTCAGCGTGGGCGCTACCGTGGTTGTAAACGCCAACGACTGCTTCTTCGAGAACATCACCCTTGAGAACTCCTACGGCCACGAGCAGCAGAACGGCCCCCAGGCACTGGCACTCAACACTTCCGGCGACCGCACGATTTTCAACAACGTCGCCATGCTCTCCTACCAGGATACCTGGATTACCCCCGGCAAGTCGGCCTACCGCGCCTATGTCAAGAACTCGCTGATCGAGGGTGCCGTCGACTTCATCTACAACAGCGGCGACATCTACATCGAAAACACCACTCTGCTGATTACCCGCGACTCGGGTGGCTATATCGTGGCTCCCTCGCACGACAAGGATGTGGCCTGGGGCTATGTGTTCCGCGACTGCGTGATCACGGCGCCCGGCGACCCCTCGAAGACCACCGTATGGCTCGGCCGCCCCTGGCACAACTACCCCAAGACAGTGTTCCTCAACACCCGCGCCGAGGTGAACATCCCCGCTACCGGCTGGTATGACCATATGGGCGGACTCCCCGTAATCTGGGCCGAGTGGAACACCACCGACGCCAACGGCAACCTCGTTGACCTCTCGCAGCGCCGCGACACCTACTACCGCGAGGAGAACGGCCAGAAAGTCTACGGCACCGCCAAAAACCGCCTTACCGACGAGGAAGCCGCCGAGTACACCGTAGCCAACGTGCTCTCCGGCAGCGACTCCTGGCAACCCGCCATCAAAACCGAGGCTTGCGCCACCCCGCGCCCCGCGGTGAGCGGTTCGATAATCGAATGGGAAACTGTTCCTTACGCTATCTGCTATGTTGTGACCGATGGTGACACCGTTGTCGACATCACAACCGACACTATGACGGAGCTTCCCGCCGGCCGTGCCAACGGCAACTATGCCGTGCAGGCAGTCAACGAGTTCGGCGGACTCTCAGCCAAGGGCCTTCCCGGCACCACCGGCATCAGAGCTGTTGACGCGGAAGAGTGCGAAATCGTGGCCGTCTACGACCTCCAGGGTCGTCCGCTGGCCCGTCCGACCCGCGGCGTGAACATCGTGTGCAAGCGCGCTCGCTCCGGCGAAACTTTCGTCGAGAAACTGATCCTCAAATAACCGCTAAGTCAGGTTTAGATAATATAGGTCCGCAAGGCGCCGCGTCGGTCATCCCCGACCCGGCGCCTTCTTTTTTCGCTGATTTTAAATGTTAAAAGTCGTATATTTGATATTAAAACTGTATATTTATAAGTTTTGCATCTTTATTTGAGGATTTTTATTTGTGTTTGGCGATTTTTGTTTACCTTTGCGCCGAGTTACCGATTGTCAGAATCACAATAGTACCACAATCACTAATCAATTATATTTCTTCATCAATGTGTAATTTTACTGCCAAAATTAACACGTTAGGCTTGGCGTTTTTGCTACTTGGAGGAGTAAGTTCCTCATATGCGAGCGATTACGCCACGTTTAACGCGGCGGTTTCGTATCCGCCTCAGTCGGTCGGAATCTACGAGTTCACAACCGAGTCCTACAACCCGACTCAGATAACCCGCAACGTGTTCGCCAGCGGTGGCGGCATCGCCTACGACGGTTACTACTATGGTGTCCGCTTCGAGGTGATTTCGGGTATCCCGGGTGTGGCCCAGCAGAGCTTCAACCTCAAGACCTGGGCCGAGGAGGACAACTATTCCGGGACTATCGAAGATGTGGCCACGGCTATCGCCTATAATCCCGACCGCGACGAAACCTTCGGATGTTATTACAACGAGGACGGACAGTCGTTCCGTTTATGCTCCGTAAATGTGCCTTACTGGGGCAAGACCAAAATCGCCGACCTCCCCAAAGGGTGGGGCGCGTGCGCGTTCGACAGCGAGGGTGCTCTTTGGGCCATCGACGAGGACGGCGCCCTTTTCACCGTCAACACCAAAACCGGCGAGCTGACGCCCAAAGGTAACACCGGGCTCGCTACCGAGTGGATCACCGGCGGTTTCTTCGACAAGATTTCCGGCAAGCTGATTTACAGCGTCAAGACCTCCACCGAGGCAGCACTCTACTCCGTGGACCTCGCCACCGCGACCCCCACCAAGCTCTACGACTTTGCCAACGAGGAGCAGGTGGGCGGCTTCTATATACCCGAGGCCGAACCTGCCGCCGGGGTTCCCGCGGCTGTGTCGTCGGTGAACCTCAGCTTCTCCGGCACGAGTCTAACCGGCAAGGTGCAGTTCCAGATGCCGCGCTACAAGTACGACGGCACCCCCGGCGAAGGCCCCCTTACCTGGCACGTCTATGCCAATGGTCGGGAAATCGCCACGGGTGAAAGCTCGTTCGGGGCTTCCGGCTACCAGGCCGCCGAAGTGACCCTCACCGAGAGCGACACCTACAGCTTCGCCGTGACTACATCCAACGCTGCCGGCGAGAGCCCCCGCAAACGCGCCTCGAAGAAATTCGTCGGGGTTGACACCCCGAAAGCCCCCTCGTCGGTAACTGTCAGCGGCTATGCCGACGGCAAGGTATCGCTCCGCTGGGGGTCAGTTTCCAGCGGCCTTAATGGTGGCACGATCGACCGCTCCAACCTGGTTTACCGCGTGACTCGCTACCCCGAGGGTGTAGTAGTAAGCCCCGCTGACCTCAAAACATATATGTTCGAGGATCCGCTCCCGATGCCGGAGAACCGCACCGAGTATTACTATACCGTCGAGGCCGTGACCGGCGACCTGGTTTCGCCCGCGACTAAGTCGGCCAGCTTCCAGCTCGGGGCCATCGAGCCGCCGTTCACTACCGGGTTCCCCAACAGCAGCGCCCTGTTTGGCTGGACGCAGGTCAACGGCAACTCGAAGACCTGGAGCGTCAGCAGCAACGCCGCATATGTGTCGACCAATTCCAAGCCCGCCGACAACTGGCTCATACTTCCTCCGCTGAAAGTGAAGGAGGGGTGCTCCTACGAGGTCAGTGTCTCGGTAAAAGGCTACAGTGGCTCGTATACTGAAACTTTTGAGGTGATGGCCGGCGCTACCCCTACGGCTGAGGCGATGACCAACACTGTTATCCCCTCGACCGAGGTGCGGTCCGGGACCTACGCACCCTTTAGCGGCGCCCTGCTCGCCGAGGCCGATGGTCAGTGCTATATGGGAATACACGCCACCTCCGCTTCTGGCGGTTACCTCTATGTTGAGAGCGTCACCATCCGCGAAGGGGTGTCAACCCTCTCGCCGGGCGCTGTCACCGACCTCGTGGCAGTGGCCGACCCCGCCGGAGCGCATTCCGCTACCATCAGCTTCACACTCCCGTCGGTCAACCTCGTGGGCGACCAGCTCGACGCGGTTACCTCAATCGAGCTTCTCCGCGATGGCGAGGTGGTGAAAACCGTCACTGAGGGTTTTGCCGTAGGGCAGCCTTTCAGCATCGTCGACGACACCGAGCCCGCTGGTGGCAGCCACTCATACTCGGTAGTATGCTATAACCGTCATGGCGCGGGAGGCTCCGCTTCGACCGAGGTCTATATCGGTTTCGCCGCTCCTCTGCAGCCCGCGTCGGTTAGTATGTCGGAAACTACTCCTGGCCATGTTGTCGCAACCTGGGAACCCGTAACCAAGGATGTCGATGGCCGCACGCTGGGCGAGAACGATGTCACCTACCGTGTGTCCAAATATATGAGCGGCGAGCAGATTTTCATCGCCGAGAATGTAAAGGGCACCACCTATGAATATGACGCTCTTGACGCCGACGGTGGTCAGAAGTTCGTGCAGACCCTCGTGGAGGCTGTCACCGAGGGTGGCGTGGCCAAGCCCAAGGCTTCGTCGATGACCGCCGTGGGGCAGGCTTACTCTACCCCCTGGAGCGAGTCGTTCGCCAACGGTGCGGTAACGTCGCTTATCGGTTACGAGGTAATGGAGGGCACCGACCGCTGGAGCCTCGTCAGCAAGCATGAGGACTTCGGCGTGTACCCCTTCGACGAGGATGGCGGCATGATGTTCTACGAGGGTTACCTTCCGGCCAAGTGCGCCCTGCTCACCGGCAAAATCGACCTCGGCGACCTCGGCGCGCCCGCGTTCATCTTCTATGTCTACAACTTCAAGACAACCAGTGACAACCTCAATCTCATCGACGTAGAGGTCAATGGCGGAAGCGGCTATCAGAAGCTCTACTCCTCGACCGTTGCCGAAACTGGCGCTGAAAACCAGTGGAACAAGGTTGTGGTGCCTCTCGACGATTTCGCCGGACAGTCGGTGCAGATCCGCGTCGTGGCCACCACTAAGCAGTATGCCTTCCATTATATCGACGCACTGCAGGTAACCTCCTACGCCGACCACAACCTTTCGCTCCGCTCGCTCGACGCTCCCGTGTCGATGGACCGCAACACCCCCTTCGACATTACAGCCAACCTTACCAATATGGGGCAGAACCGCGCCCTTGGCTACAAGGTCAACCTCTATATCGACGACGAACTGATCGAATCGAAGGGTGGCGACGCCCTCGACCCCGACGCTTCGACCGTCGTGAAGTTCAACCACTCCTTCGACATCTACTCGCCCGACGCTGTTACGGTAAAGGCCGAGGTAGTTTACGGTCCCGATATGGTCGAGGGTGACAATGCCAAGACCGCCTTTATTGAGGTTCGTAACAACTCGCTCCCGAAGGTGGCCGACCTCGCCGCCAACCACGCCGACGGCAAGGTTGAGCTGAGCTGGGGCGTGCCCGCCGGGCTCTCCTCGCAGGTTGCCGCCGAAACCCACAACTTCGATGATCCCGCGCTTTCGTGGAACACCTCGATACCCGGCTGGATTTTCTATGATGGCGACAAGGCCACCATCGGCGGTATCGGCAGCAAGACCCTCCCCGTGAGCGGACGCCAGTCGTTCTTCGTCATGGATAACACCTATGCCGCGATCCAGGGCTCGCAGTTCGCCGCCCACTCCGGCAACCAGTTCCTCTGCTCGATGTATGTGATGCAGGGTCAGAAGATGATACAGAGCGACGACTGGGCCATCTCGCCCGAACTCACCGGCGACCCCCAGACCATCTCCCTCTGGGCTTCCAGCTTCAAGGCCGACCCCGACCAGACCCAGTATCTTGAAACCTTCGAAATCCTGTATTCAACTACCGGCACCAATATCGAAGATTTCAAACTCATTGAGGAATTCAAGGCCATCCCCCCGATGTGGACCGAGTACACCGCCTATCTGCCCGAAGGCGCCAAGTACTTCGCCATCCGCTGCACCAGCTACGACCAGTATATGCTCTTCGTTGATGATGTCAAATTCCGCGCAAAGAACGGTCCGCTCGAATCAGTTGACATCACCGGCTACAACGTTTACCGCGACCGCGTGAAGCTGACCGCCGAGCCCGTGGCAGTCACGGCTTACACCGATGAGCCCGCCGATGGCAAATCGACCTACACCTATGCCGTGACAGCGGTTTATCCCGCCGGTGAATCGCACATTTCCAACGAGGTGGTTGTCGATATGAGCCAGTCGGGCCTCGACCCGGTTGAGGTAGGCGGCTTCGCCATCCGCGCTAACGACGGCGCTGTGGAGATTCTCGGCGCCGAAGGGAAGAGTGTGCTGGTAGCCGCGCTTGACGGCACCACCGTTTACTCTGGCACAGGCGCCGCGGTAACCCGCGTGCCCGTTACCCCCGGCCTCTACCTCGTGACAGTCGCCGACACCACGGTCAAACTCCTGGTGAAATAACCGGGATTAACTCCACAAACAAACCCTCAGCAGGGGGAGCCGCGCCGCGGCTCCCCCTGCTCTTTCTCGCCGCGGGCGGCCCATGCGCCTTAGGAAGCCGCTCGCTTACGCTCGCTCCACCCGACGCCCCTGATTTTCCCTTTATTTCCAGTGCTGTGCCGTCGGGTGGAGCGAGCGTAAGCGAGCGGCTTCTTATCGGTTAAGGCGGAGCGATAAACGGGCGCTTTGTGCGGCGATAGACGAGGCCAGGTCGTTTAGTCTGTGGCACCGCGCCCTCGAAAGCCTGGGTTCGCGGGTGGTGTAGGCAGCGGGTGCGATTATGAGCAGGCGCCCTTCCGCGCAAAGGTCAAAGTCGCGCCCGGTGGGTTTGAATCGTTCGGGTAGTCCG
Organism: Alistipes timonensis; assembly: GCA_023663385.1. GTDB lineage: Bacteria > Bacteroidota > Bacteroidia > Bacteroidales > Muribaculaceae > UBA7173. The sequence continues at coordinate 500,821 of JAMPHO010000001.1, forward strand.
TTGGTTGTAAGTTGTATAATATTGGCGCCCCGCTCGATAGCGTTTTGCCTGACAGCCTTTTCTGGGACGCTTATGAAAGGTGATACGAGAGCGCCCCCTGAGCGGATTGTTTCCTCCCACTCACGCTGACGCTCTTGAAGCTCTAATTGAGAATAGGAACGGCTGACTCTTACGGCTGAAATCATATGGCGGCGCAGAAGTAAGAAATTGCCGTAGAAGGCGTATGGCACGCCATCAATCGATATATTGCCGACTCGGCCGAAGTACTCTGGGTGTGTTTTCCTTATCAGATATCGCCGCGGGTTATCATCGATATATCGCCGGAAATTTTCCAGTTGCCCACGGCGATATACTATGCCGTCGTTGAATCCTTTTTGAAAGAGCCCGGTAGCCTCGATTTTTTGGCGAAGAGCGTCATCAGATGCCAATGCGGCCTTGAAGCAGTTCGCTTTAAGTGAGGCGATTATCTGACCGAGAGTTTTATCAGTTTTCTCTTTTACGAAAACCAGCAGATGCACATGGTCTGGCATCACGCACGAGGTTATGACAGAAACAAATGGAAAGTGCGATTTCAGATTGTCTATCTCGGCATTTATTATGGCACCGATTTCAGTAAGTTCACATCGGGCGGTCGCGACTTGTCCGGGTGTGGCGGCCACGACGCTTGAGAAAGGGGAAATGCCTCCTACGGCGTTGAATGTCACGAGGTAGATACGGCGCCCTCTGTAGTCATTCCATCGGGCGCGGGCGAGTCGGTCTGGATTTTTGCGGCCAGTGTAAGGGGAGGCCATCAGTTGGGAATTATTGGTTTGGTTTTTGAGGAGATTGGAGGCCGCTCGCTTACGCTCGCTCCACCCGACGGCGGTGCCGGGGCCAATGTGATAGGTGCGAGGGGGTCAGGGGGTGGGGGATTCGCGGATGATGAGGAGGGAGTCGCCGGGTAGGAGGCGGCGCTTGCCGTTGGGCACGATGTAGCGGTCGCCGCGGCGGATCATCATCACCAAGCTCCCCTCGGGGAGGGTGATTTGGCTGAGGGTGTTCCCCGAAGCGAGGTCCTGCTCGGTGAGCAGCAGGGTGTGGAGCGAGGTGGGGTGCTCGTCGGCGAGTTCAACGCCGAAGTCTTCCTCGGTGGGTGCCGTGTCCTCGATCAGGCGCAGTTTGCGGGCGGCGGCTATCACGGTGGTGCCCTGGATGAGGAGGGAGAGGAGGGTGACGAAGAACACGATGTTGAAAATCTGCGAGGCGCCGGGCACGTCGGCCACCACGGGGTACGTCGCGAAGATTATAGGCACGGCGCCGCGGAGCCCCACCCACGACACGAATGTTTTGGCCTTCAGGTTGATGCGGCGGAAGGGCGCGAGGCACAGGAACACACTCAGCGGGCGCCCTACCAATATCATGAAAATACCGATAAGGAAGGAAACGGCGGCCACCGACAGCATCTCATGCGGATTTACCAGCAACCCGAGCATCAGGAACACCACGATTTGCGCGAGCCAGGTCATACCATCCATAAACTTCGCGATGCCGCGGTGATGGGGGAGGGGTGAGTTGCCGAGCACTATGCCGCATATGTATACGGCCAGGTAGCCGTTACCCCCTAAGGCGGCTGTCCCGGCGTATGTGAGGAACACTGAGCCGATTACGAGTATGGCGCTCATGGCCGTGGCTTGCCCGGCGTCCTCGGTGTTCCCTCCGAGGCGGCGGTAGAAGTTCACGAGCCAGCGGGCGGCGAACCCCATGGCCACGCCGGCCGCTCCGCCCACGCCAAATTGCAGGGCGAGCTGCCCGAGGAGCATTCCGCCCGAGAGCGAGCTACCGAGCGTTATGGCCTCGATGAGGATTATGGTGAGCATATACGCCATAGGGTCGTTGGAGCCGCTTTCGAGCTCCAGCATCGGGCGTAGGTTCTGCCGTAGCCCTATTTTGTGGGTGCCGAGAATGCCGAACACCGACGCCGAGTCGGTCGACGACATTGTCGCGGCCAGCAGCAGCGATGGTATTAGGGCGAAGTGGATATTGGTCCAGGGCATCCCCGAGAGCCAGAATATGAAGAAGCCGATGAGCAGCGCCGTGAGGAGCACGCCGACGGTCGACAGCACCAGCCCTGGCGCGAGCACTGGCTTGATGGACGACAGGCGCGTCGACATACCGCCGGAAAAGAGGATGACGCACAGGGCTATCATGCCGATGAACTGGGCGGCGTGCATATTTCCGAACTGGATTCCGAGCCCGTCGGTGCCGAACCCCATGCCCACCAGGAGGAACACAAGCAGCAGCGGGAGCCCGGTGCGGTAACTTGTCTTGCCGATGAGTACGCCGGCTATCAGGAGCAGTGCCCCGGTGATGAGTATATTTTCGTCAGTCAGTAAGTGCATAGCGCGAAGATAGCGATATTTCGGGGAATAATACTTATCTTTGCGTGACGCGAAAAACTTGACGCGAATAAATATGCCGCCCATGGATAACACCATCCCCCACATAATAAACCTGCCGAAGCACCTCGACCGCAGGGGCAATCTATCCTTTATCGAGGAGTACAAGCAGATACCTTTCAAAATCGAGCGCGCCTACTGGATTTACGATGTCCCCGGGGGCGAGCACCGCGGAGGGCACGCCTACCGCGAGAACGAGGAGTTCATCGTGGCCCTTTCGGGTAGTTTCGACGTTGTGGTCGATGACGGCAGGGAGGAGCGCCGCTTCTCGCTCAACCGCTCCTACTACGGCCTTTATGTGCCCAAAGGGGTGTGGCGCGAGATGACCAACTTCTCGACCAACTCGCTCGCGCTCGTGCTGGCGTCGACCCCCTACACACCCGGCGACTATATCCGCGATTATGAAGAATTCAAATCTCTGGCCCGATGAAAGACGCACCCTCGGTATTTGACTGCTCGGTATTGGAGCTCCCCCGCATTGAGAACCGCGCGGGCAACATCACGCCCATCCACAGGTTCACCAACGTGCCGTTCGACATCAAACGGGTGTTTTACTCCTACGACATTCCCGGCGGCGAGGCCCGCGGGGCGCACGCCCACAAAACCTGCCACCAGCTCCTGGTGGCCGCCAGCGGCAGTTTCGAGGTGGTACTCAGCGACGGGGTGAACACCCGCACTGTGCTGCTCAACCGCCCCTTCTACGGGTTGCACATCCCTCCCGGCATATGGGCTGCGGAGCAGAGTTTCTCGTCGGGTTCCATATGCTTGGTGCTCGCCTCGGAGGGGTATTCCGAGGATGACTATATCCGCGATTACGAGGAGTTCGCCCGGCTGCGCAAGGGGGAATGAATCGTTGCGAAGCCGATTAAAATAAGTTATTTGGCTATTTCTTGAAGCCCGTTCCGCCGGAATTCGGCGGCCGACACTCCGTGCCTGGTTTTGAACACCCGCTGGAAGTACTGCGGGTCGGAGTAGCCGCAGAGCGCCGAGATGTCGGCCAGCGAGCGCTCTTCGGGTTCGCGGAGCAGTTGCTCGGCCCGCTGCATACGCGCCTCTGTGAGCAGTTGCGCCGCCGAAATGCCTAATTGCGAGCGCAGATGGCGGTTCAGGGTCGAACGGCTTGCCGCCGCTGCCGCCGCCATATCGTCGATATTTGCCTCAGGGTTGTCGATATTCTCCTCTATATAGCGCCGCACCCGGTTGAGAAACGGGGTGTCCTCCGGCTTCTCGGGCAATTCCTGTGGCTCGTTGGCGCTGCCATCAGTTTTTTCAATTACCGGCTCGGGAGCGGTATCGGCTTCGGAAGAATCCTCAGCGGCAGTGCTCCCCGCGGGGGTGCCGGAGCTGATGAGCGCCATATATTTCTCAAGGAGTTCGCGGCGCTGCCTGTTGACTTTGCGGACGTATATATAGGTGTACGCGATCGCTCCGGCAGCTCCCAGGCCGAGGAGTGCGAAGAGCAGTGTGGCCCACCAGGTTTCGTACCAGTAAGGGGCGACGTTGATTTCAAGCACGCGGTTATTATCGACCCAGCGGCCATAGCGGTCGGTCGACTGCGCTTCGAGGAGGTGCCGTCCCGGGGATAGGTTGAACAGGGTCGCGCTTCGGTCGCGGTCGGCGGCGGTCCAGGGGGAGCCGTCGACCCTTGTGCGGTAAAGGATGCCGGAGTTGTCTACATAGTCGATCGCCGCGAAGCGTATCGTGGCGTTGCGGCCATCGGCGGGAAGATCCACTGAGGTTGTCGGAGCCAGGCGGAATTCCTCGGCCCCGCCATTGATGGCGATGGTTGTGAACACAATCGGGGGGATGTCGCCGCGGCTGTAGAGGTTGTGGGGGGTGGCGAGGAAGGCTCCCTGCTCCGCGCCGAACACCCAGGAGCCGTCGGGGAGTTTCACCGGGGTGGTTTCGGCAAAACGGCACGAATCCCCCCAGAATCGGCGGCTGAAGTTTACTGTCTGGCCGCTCTCGGGGTTGAAAGCGGCTACGTTGTCGTTGCCTACCACCATTATCAGCGTGTCGGAGTCCAGGGCCATGGCCTTGCACATATCCCCCGGCAGCGTTGAGTTGCCGCGGTTGAAATGGGTGAATTCCGGATCCGGGTCAAGGATGCGCGATTCGTGCACGCGGTCGATGCCCGAGCTTTCCGTTGCTATGTATATGTACCCTTTGGAGTCGCGGGCGAGCGCCATGGTTGAGTTGCTGCCGAGGCTCCGCGGGTTGTGGCCGTCGCGGCGTATCGGGCGCAGGGTGGTGCTGCGGAAGTCGCCGTAGTCTATTCGGCCCGCGAGGAGGCCGTCGGTGGTGGCCGCCACGAGTATACCCCCCGGGGTAATGAGCAGCTGCCTCACCCGTTTGCCGCCGAGCGAAGCCGAGAGGGTGGGGTGCTCGCTCCGCGGGTCGGGGCAGCATTTTACGCCGTCGCCGAAGGTTGCCACCCACAGCCTTCCCAGGGAATCCTCCTTGATGTCGTACACGGCGTCGGGTGCGATGCTTTCGCTGCCGTCGCGCGACAGTCCGCCGGGTTTGCACCCAACCCAAAGGTCGCCCGACCGCGTTTCGTAAATTGCGTACGGGGCCGAAGTGAGTGTGGTTTTCAAGACGGCTGAATCCGGGGAGGAGTACAGGCGTATGGCCCGGTCGCCCCGGGTGCCTATCAGAAGTTCCCCTTTGGAGTCGAGGAGCATGGCGCGGGGGTGCAGCCCCTCGGTGCCCTTGATTACGCGAGCGGGATGGTGCGTTTCCGTGAGCTTTCTCAACCCCGACCCGTCGTAGTTCCAGCGGTTCCCTTGCGAATCGGTCAGACCTCGCCAGGGGCGCCCCATGACCTCGCGCAGGGAGTCTTTGCGCTCCCGGGGAATGTCGTTGAACTCGTAAGTCGCGAGGTTGAATTCGAAGAAATCATCGTCGGTGTGGCAGAGTATGTTCCTCTCGGCCGACAGGAGTATGTCGCGTATGCGGTCGGTGCCGATCGGGGCGCGGTCGCCCGGTTTGATTTTCACCCAGTGGAAATCGTAGCCGTCGTAGCAGTTTAGTCCGTTCCAGGTCGCGAACCACAGCAGTCCGTCGGGAGCCTGCACGCCACCGCCGACCAATGGGCTCGACAGCCCGTCGGCAATATCGTAGCGGCGCTCCGCGACATTGGCGGCCCGGGCCGCGAGGGTGGCGCAGAGAATGATGAAACAAATAGCGAGGCGAAGCGGTCTCATATCGCGAATCATTCAAATTTGTGTCAAATATAGTGAGAATCGGCGATATTCAGGGGGTAAAACTTGATTTTGACCCGTTTTGACCCGTTTTTCATCCCGATTGACCCGTTTTTCCCTCCCTTGGCGCTGGCGCGTTATTAAATTCGCGCTATCAACATTAACCTTGAAAAACTGATGCTAACCAAGAGAAGACTACTACAGGCATGCGCCGTCGCGCTGTGCACCCTCCCCGCCGCGGGAGCCGAGCAGACCATCGCCGCCCACTGGGAATTTACCACCGGCTACGATGAGTCGAAGTCGGGAACGGAGGTTACCTACACCCCCAACGAGGCCGGATGGGCCGCGACTTCCAACGAGCGCTGGACTTCGCGCCAGCCCTATTTCCTCCCCAACTCCAGCGCCCTTCCAAGGGAGGAGTGCAAGGTATCGCTCCGCACCTCCGACGGCAAGTGGCAGCTCACCTCAAGCGGCTCCAATCCGAGCTACCTGCTGCGCCTAAATACCGCCTCGACGACAAATTTCACCCCCAAAGCCGACTATGCCGACGCCTCGAAGCACGACCAGTACTTCGAAATCTCGATGCCCACTACCGCGCTTAGCAACGTGCGCCTTAATTTCGCCATCGGCGACGGGTCCAGCTCGGCTACCTCGTTCGGCGTGGTTTACTCCGTCGACGGGGGCGACACCTGGACCATTCTCGACGATTACAAGGCGGCGAGCCACTGGAACAGCTATAACGACGCCACCTACGACCTCAAGGCCGACAACAAGGAGCGCCTCATTGTGAGGATGCTCATACAGTCGGCTACGAAAACAAGCAATTACAACCTCAAGTACGTCAATATCCTGGCCGACGATTTCCAGGCTCCCGAGCTTATCGAATCGGCTCCGGCCGACGGGGAGACCGGCGTGCCCACCACCGGCAAAATCGTTCTGCGCTTCAACGAGAGTGTGAAGATGGCCGACGGCGCTTTCGGTCTGCTCACCAACAACGCTACCAAGGCGACCACGCGCCTGACTCCGACTGTAAGCGACGCCAAGGTATCGTTTCCTTACGAGGAACTCGACCTTTCGGCTACTTATACCTTCTCGGTAGCGGCAGGTTCATTCTCCGACCTCGCGGGCAATGTCAGCGACAAGGAGTTGAAAACCGTTTTCACCACCTCCGACAAGCGACCCGTGCCCCCGCCTGTGCTCGATAGCAAGAACCGCCTGTGGTACAACCGCCCTGCCTCCTACTGGGAGGAAGCGCTCCCCCTCGGCAACGGTCGTCTTGGCGCCATGGTCAGCGGCAGCGTCGCCAAGGATACCATCCAGCTCAACGAGGATACTTTCTGGGGCCAGTCGCCCAACACTAACTACAACGCCAACGCCAAAGGGGTGCTCAAGCAGGTGCGCGACCTCGTTTTCAACAAGGATTACGTTGAGGCGCAGAAACTCGCCATAGCCAACTTCCAGTCGCAAGGTTCCCACGGCGCCCAGTACCAGGCCGCCGGTTGCCTCCTCCTGGGTTTCCCCGGCCACCGCTACTCCGATGAGGAGCCGGGCGCAACTGCCGGCTCGCGCGACGTGGAGGCTTATGTCCGCGACCTCGATATGGGGAGCGCCGTGGCCACCACCACGTATGTCGCCAACGGGGTCACCTACACCCGCGAGGTGTTTACCTCCCTGGCCGACAACGTCACCGTGATCCGCCTCGAAGCTTCCGAGCCGGGCCGACTCGACTTCGATGTGTGCTTCGCCGCGCCTATCAAGACCAATATGGCCAAACTCGGGGTTAACGAAATCACCTCCGACGGTATGATCAAGGCTTCGCTGGTTCCCGCAAGAGCGCAGTCGGAGAACGTTGACAACAAACTCAACTGCTTCACCTTCATCAAGGTTATCAACGACGGAGGCACCCTCTCGACAACCAACCGCCAGAACGTTGTGCAGCAGGGTATCGTGGCAGGTAACTCCGCCGCTCCGACGATCGCCGTAGCCGGTGCCACGAGCGCGACCATCATCGTTTCCTCGGCCACCAACTTTGTAAACTACAACGACATCAGCGCCGACGCCGAGGCCAAGGCCCTCGGATATATGACCGACTACCTCGCAAAGAACAAGGATTACGAAACCGCTCTCGCCGACCACGTTGCCAAATACCGCTCGCAGTTCGACCGCGTGAGCCTCGACTTGGGCTCCAACGCCTCCAAGGAGGTCAAGGACACCGAGACCCGCATCAAGGAGTTCTACACCGACGGCAACGACCCCGGCCTGGTATCCAACTACTTCCAGTTTGGCCGCTACCTGCTGATTTCCTCCTCGCAGCCCGGCACCCAGCCCGCCAACCTGCAAGGAATCTGGAACCCCAACGCCCGCCAGTATCCCGCCTGGGACTCGAAGTACACCTCCAACATCAACGTTGAGATGAACTACTGGGGTGCCGAGGTAGGCAACCTCTCCGAATGCCACGATCCGTTTATCACTATGGTGAAGGAAGTGGCTGTGACCGGCGCCGAGACCGCCGACCGTATGTACGGGGCCCGCGGATGGGTGCTCCACCACAACACCGACCTTTGGCGCACCACCGGCGCCGTCGACAATGGTGCGGTAGGTATCTGGCCCACCTGCAACGCGTGGTTCTGCTCCCACCTTTGGGAAAAGTACCTCTTCTCCGGCGACAAAGAGTATCTCGCCGAGGTCTACCCGGTCATGAAGGGTTGTTCGGAGTTCTTCCAGGATTTCCTGGTGAAAGACCCTGAGACCGGCTATATGGTCGTATGCCCCTCGAACTCGCCTGAAAACCACCCCGGACTCTTCTCCTACAACAAGGAGGATGGCTCGAAGATGAACGTGGCTATGTTCGGCGGCGTGGCTATGGACAACCAGATGGTATACGACGTGCTGAAGAATACCGCCGAGGCCGCGCGCGTGCTGGGTAAGGACGAGGCTTTCGCCGCTTCGCTCGACGAACTCAAGGCCAAACTCACCCCTTATAAAATAGGCAAATACGGCCAGGTGCAGGAGTGGCAGGATGACTGGGATCGCGAGAACACGTCGCACCGCCACCTTTCCCACCTCTGGGGTGCCTATCCCGGCAACCAGGTATCACCCTATGAGAATCCGACCCTCTTCCAGGGTGTTCACAAGTCGCTCGTAGGCCGCGGCGACGCCGCCCGCGGTTGGTCGATGGGCTGGAAGGTATGCGAATGGGCCCGTATGCTCGACGGCGACCACGCCCTGGCCATCATCAAGAACCAGCTCCGTCTCGTTCACCCCGACATCACTATGTCGGACCCCAACGGCGGTACTTACGCCAATATGTTTGACGCCCACGCTCCGTTCCAGATTGACGGCAACTTCGGTTGCAGCGCCGGTATCGGCGAGATGCTTCTGCAGTCGCACGCCGGATTCGTTCACCTGCTCCCCGCGCTCCCCTCTGACTGGGCCGACGGCGAAGTGCGCGGCCTCCGCGCCCGCGGCGGGTTTGAAATCGCCGACCTCCGCTGGAAAAACGGCTCGGTTGAGAGCGTGACTATCAAATCGACCCTCGGCGGCAACCTGCGCCTGCGTTCCAACTCGGTGCTCCGTATGGCCGACGGCTCACCCCTCTCGGAAGCCGAGGGGGATAACGCCAACGAGCTTAACCGCCCCTACAATATGCCCGCCCCGATAGTCGCTAACCCTGCCAAGATTCCCGAAACCCGTCTGCCCAAGACGTACCTCTACGACATCCCGACCGAACCGGGTCAGGATGTTACCCTCTCGGCCGGCACGACCTTCATCGACGAAATCGCCGCTGAAGCCCCCGCCGCCAACGGAGAGTGCTACAACGTGCTGGGCCAGCGTGTCAGTAGTGGCTACCGCGGAATTGTAATCAGCGACGGACGCAAGTTTGTCAACCTCTGAACAATCACTTTATCCAATAGAAAGGCGCGCCTGGACGATCCGGGCGCGCCTTTCTGTTTGTTTTTAACAGTTTCTTAGAGCGGAGCGCTACATGGCGAACGCGTTGAAGCCCCCGTCGACCACGGCCACGGTGCCCGTGACGAAGCTCGACGCGTCGCTTATGAGGTATTGAATGGTACCGCACAGCTCCTCGGGACGACCGAAACGGCGGAACGGTGTCTGGCGTATCACGTCGGCACCGCGGCTCGTCAGCGAGCCGTCGGGATTGGTCAGCAGCGAGCGGTTCTGGTTGGTGAGGAAGAACCCCGGCGCTATGGCGTTGACCCTGATGCCCGGGGAGAACTTCGTCGCGGCCTCGGTCGCGAGAAACTGTGTGAAGTTGCTTATTCCGGCCTTGGCGGCGGCGTAGCCGAGCACCCTGGTGAGCGGTCGGAAAGCGGCCATCGACGAGAAGTTGACAATCGCCCCCTTCCCGGCCGAGGCCATCGGTTCGAGGAACACCTGGCTGGGAATCACGGTGCCGGTGAGGTTGAGGTTCACCACTTTCTGAAAATCGTCGGTCGACACTGCCAGGAAGTCGCTGTCGGGCGGTATGGTGGCGCCGGGCATATTACCCCCTGCGGCATTCAGCAGGGCGTCAACCTTGCCGAACAGTTTGAGAATCGCGTCGCGGCATGAGGCCATCGCGTCGCGGTCAAGCACGTCGGCCACCATAAACACTGCCTCGCCTCCCGCCTCGCGGATTTTCTCCACAATATGCTCCCCCTCGTCGCGGCGGCGTCCGAGCAGGGCCACTTTCGCTCCCTCGGCGGCGAGGTATTCGCCGATACAACTACCTAATACGCCGGTGCCCCCGGTGATTACCACCACTTTGTCCTTTACGGAAAACAGTTCGTTCATAACAGTACTTTTATGCTTTGTTTTCGGAATCAATAGCGGCCATAATGCCGCCGACCATACCTAAGGCGAGCATGCGGCCATGGAAGGAGTATCCGGCGTTGTAGCCTCGCGACTCGTCGCCGAGCATCAGGGGCGCGTGGTCAACTCGCATCGGTACTCCGGGGCGCACCGTCTCGAAGGTCCGTATCACGTCGATAAGCCTCGGGTCGAGGTGCGACGATTCCTTGAAATCGCCGTCGGGGAGCACGGTGCATATGCGGGCGTGTACGAAGTGGGTACGGTCGGCATACTTGCGCGCCAACCTCGGCACGTCGTTGTAGGCTCCGGCGCTGAGTGATCCGGCGCAGAAGGTCAGTCCGTTGTGCTCGTCGGGCACGGCGTTGAGGAACCATTCAATATCCTCGTCGCGGCTCACTATTCGCGGAAGGCCGAAGATAGGCATCGGGGGATCGTCGGGGTGGACGCACATATTGATGCCGTACTCGCGGCATACCGGCATTATAGCTTCGAGGAAATACTTGAGGTTGGCGCGGAGCGCCTCCTTGTCGATTCCCTCGTAGAGCCGGAGCAGCGAGCGGAATTTCTCGACCGGCTCCCGCTCGTTTTCCGAGAAGTTGCCGTTTACGAAGCCCTGGGTCTTGATCACTATGTTGTCGATAAGTTCGGCCTCCCTTTCAGGTGTCATATCCTTCTTTAGCTCTTCGACGCGGCCGAGGGTAAGCTCATCCCAGTCGGCGGCGGCGTTTTCCCTTTTCAGTATGTGGATGTCGAAGTAGGCGAACTCCGCCCGGTTGAAGTACAGGCTGGAGGTACCGTCGGGGTTGGGGTGCTCCATATCGGTGCGCGCCCAGTCGAGAACGGGCATAAAGTTGTAGCACACGGTTTTCACACCCGCCTTGCCGAGGTTCGCGAGGCTCTTTTTGTAATTTTCGATGAGGCGGTCGCGGTCCGGGCCGCCATATTTTATCGCCTCGCTTACCGGGAGGCTCTCGACCACGCTCCAGCGCATGCCTTTGTCGGCGATCATGTCGCGGAGCCGCTCGATCTCCTCAAGGGGCCAAATCTCGCCGTTGGGTATGTGGTGCAGCGAAGTCACGATACCCTCTACTCCGATTTGTCGCAGCATATCGAGGGTTATCTTGTCGTCGGGTCCGAACCAACGCCATGTTTTCTCCATATTATCTTATAGTTTAAAGTACTTTTCCATTAGAACAATCGGGAGGGGCGGATTTTTTGCGGGAATCGGGATTTTAGTCTATTTTTGCAGTTGGAGCAGCGAAGGTCGCGGCCTGATGACGCTCCAGCCTCATTAACCAGTATAAATATGAAGTTAAGATTGAAACTCGCGCGCCTGTTGCTCCCGTTGGTCGGGTTTACGGCGATGTCGGCCCCCGGCCTGGCGGCTGAGGCGTATACCCCCTCGGCGGAGGTGATGAAGTCAAGAGAGGAGTTCGCCAACGACCGTTTCGGCATATTCATCCACTGGGGCATATACAGTATGTTCGGCCAGGGGGAGTGGTACCTCAATTACGGCCCTTCGGCTGAGGAATATAAGAAGGCGGCCAAGGGGTTCTATCCGGCTGACTTCGACGCGGCGAAATGGGTCGCGGCCATTAAGGACGCGGGAGCGAGGTACATCTGTTTCACCACGCGCCACCACGACGGATTCTCCATGTTCGACACCGCCGAGAACGACTACGACATTACCGACGGCACCCCCTTTGGCCGCGACGTGCTGAAAGAGCTTGCCGACGAGTGCCACAGGCAGGGTATCGCCCTGCATCTGTACTACTCGCATCTCGACTGGGTGCGCGACGACTATCCGCAGGGGCGCACCGGGCGGAAAACAGGCCGCGATGCCTCCAAGGCCGACTGGGATTCGTACTACGGCTTTATGAACCGGCAGCTTACCGAGCTGCTCACTAACTACGGCCCGGTGAGGGCCATATGGTTTGACGGGTGGTGGGACCACGACGAGGATGCCACCCCGTTTGACTGGCAGCTCGACAAACAGTATGCCCTGATACACTCCCTCCAGCCGGGGTGCATGGTGGCCAACAACCACCACCAGACCCCGTTCGCCGGGGAGGATATGCAGATATTCGAGCGCGACCTCCCGGGGGAGAACACCGCCGGGCTGTCGGGCCAAGAGGTCAGCCCCCTCCCGTTGGAGACTTGCAACACTATGAACGGTATGTGGGGCTACAAGATTATGGACCAGAATTACAAGGATTCGGCCACGCTGATCCGCTATCTCGTGAAGGCGGCGGGCATGGGTGCCAATCTGCTGCTGAACGTTGGGCCGCAACCCAACGGCGAGCTCCCGGAGGCGGCGCTCAGCCGTATGGCCGAAATCGGAAAGTGGCTCAGCGACAACGGCGAGACTATCTACGGCACCGAGGCCGGACCTTTTCCCGCGCAGTCGTGGGGCACATCCACCCGCAAGGGTAACCGTCTGTTCCTCCACGTTATGACCCCGGAAACCGACGCCATAATGATACCCGCCGGAGTGATGGTGAAGAATCCGCGGGAGTTCGCCACTGGGCGTCGTCTGAAGGCCGAACGGGCTGCGGGGCACACCGTGGTAACTCTCGGCGATGACCGCGACTCCACCGACTATATTATCGAATGCGAGATTGTTGAATAAGAGCTTGTTTAATAACAAATGTGAATTTCTCGGCGGTGTATCTTTGAGGTAAATTTCTTGTTATGAGGAAGGAGTGATGCGGGCATCGTGACTGACGAGTAACAGAAATTTAACCAAAGAGACACCGAGGCAAAAGTAATTCACCTGCGATCAAGCCCGAAAATATAGTAATATGAATATCAAAGTAACTTAATAGCGAAAACCTTGGGCGTCTTTCATCCTTCAACTCAGTCACATAGCTCGCTATGCTCCTTCGTTTCAGGATAAAATCCACCCCAAGTTTTTCGACCGAGAAATTCACATTTGTTGTTAAACAAGCTCTAATAACGCGTGAAGGATGATTGAACTTGAAATATGTTGCGGCGACCCGTCGAGTGTCGTTGCCGCCAAAGCCGTGGGCGCCAGCAGGGTCGAGCTTTGCGCCGGACTCGCCGAGGGGGGAGTCACGCCGTCGGCGGGACTCGTGCTCGCCGCTGCCGGAGAGGGTATAGAGGCCATAAATGTACTGATACGTCCGCGCCCGGGCGACTTTCTGTATAACGAGGCGGAGGTGGCGGCGATGGAGCGCGACGTAAGGTCGGCTATCGCGTCGGGCGCCACCGGGGTGGTAATCGGGGCGCTGACCCCCGACGGGCTCGTTGATAAGCGTGTCTGCTCCCGCCTGATCGAGGTGGCGAGGGCCGAGAGGGGCGATGTCGGCGTGACGTTTCACAGGGCGTTCGATCTCGCCCGCGACCCGATGGAAGCGCTGGAGGAAGTGATTGGCCTTGGGTGCGACTGCCTGCTCACCTCGGGCATGGCCCCATCGGCGGAGCAGGGCATCGACCTCCTGCGTTCGCTGGTGGAAGCGGCCTCGGGTCGCCTAAAGATTATGGCGGGAGGGGGCGTGAACCCGGCGAATGCCCGCGAAATCCTTTCGCGGAGCGGGGTGGGGGCGTTGCACTCCACCGCCCGCTCCACTGTGGAGAGCGCGATGCGCTATCGGCGCGAGGGGGTGCCTATGGGGCTTCCCGGGGCCGATGAATACTCGATGCGACTCACGTCGGCCGCGGTCGTGGCCGAACTACGTGCGATAGTAAGTACATTTTAGAGCTTATACATTTTAGTGCTTCCGCAAGCACATAATGCCTTGATATAATGCCTTGAAGATATGCTGAAGAGACTGTTTGCCGCGGCTGTGGCCGCTGCCTTTATACTCCCTATGGGGGCCATTACAAAGGAGGAGGCCCTCGATTTCCTCTACTCGTCGATGTCGCTCCCCGACAAGGCCGAGTATCCGGCGGAGTTTTATGAGGAGAATGTCGATGCCTCGCTGCGCGCGAGGGAGGAGATGCCCTGGGGTAAGAGCGTGCCCGACAGGGAGTTTCTACATTTCGTGCTCCCTGTGAGGGTTAACAACGAGAACCTCGATATGTCGCGCCCGGCGTTCTACTCCGAACTGAGCGGCAGGGTGAGGGAGCTCTCGATGCGCGACGCCATACTGGAGGTAAACCATTGGTGCCACGAAAAGGTTACCTACCGCCCGTCCGACGCCCGCACCTCCTCGCCGCTATCGACGGTGAGCCAGGCCATCGGACGGTGCGGCGAGGAGTCGACTTTCGCGGTGGCCGCTCTGAGGTCGGTCGGTATTCCGGCACGGCAAATCTATACGCCCCGCTGGGCGCATACCGACGATAACCACGCGTGGGTCGAGGCGTGGGCCGACGGCGAATGGTTTTTCCTCGGTGCCTGCGAGCCGGAGCCTGTGCTCAACCTCGCCTGGTTCAACGCTCCGGCCTCCCGCGGGTTGCTGATGAGCACCAAGGTGACGGGGGTATACGACGGTCCCGAGGAGGTGCTTCTGCGCGAGCCGCTCGCGACGCACATCAACGTCACTTCGAACTATGCCCCGGTTGACACGCTGAGGGCCATGGTGACCCGGCCCGACGGCACGCCCGCGGCCGGTGCGAAGGTGAATTTCTGCATTTACAACTATACCGATTTCTATCCGGCTGTAAGCAAGACTGCCGACGGCGGCGGGGAGGCGTCGCTGGTTGCCGGGTTGGGGGATATGCTTGTGTGGGCTACCGACGGGAGCCGCTTCGGCTTCGCCAAAGGGAGGCCCGGAGAGCGGGTCAAGGTGGTGCTCGATAAGGATGCTTCCTGGGAAGGGGTTGTGGAACTCAACCTTATCCCTCCCGCGTCGCGCGACGCGGCACCCAAGGTCAGTACCGAGGCCAGGGAGGAAAACAACAGGCGGTTCGCCATCGAGGACTCCATTCGCGGCGCCTATACGGCTACTTTTCGCGACGACCGCGGGGCGCGGGCCATCGCCGCGGAGCTGGGGCTTGACCCCGACTCGCTGGCTGGTGTGCTTGTGAAGTCGCGGGGCAACCATAGGAATATAGTCGAGTGCCTCGCGGGGATGGAGCCGGGCGCGCGTAGCGAGGCACTGAGCATGCTGCTCAATGTCACTGAAAAGGACCTCCGCGACATACGCGCCGAGGTGATAGCGGACCATGTGTCGCACGCTATCCCCCGCGACTCGGTTGGCGACCGGGTGTCGCGCGACGTTTACAGCCGCTATATACTTTCGCCGAGAATCGAGAACGAGGGGCTTCGTCCTTGGCGCGGCTATCTCGCCGATGTCTTGGCCTCCAAAGGGATTGAGCGGGATGCCGACGCGTTGGTGGCGTGGATTGACGGGAATATCGCCCCGGCTGATGCGGAGAACCCGCTGAGGCTCCGTATGAGTCCCCGGGCGGTGATGGAAACCGGAAGGGCTGACGCCCTGTCGCGCGACATATTCTTCGTGGCCGCGGCCCGCACCCTGGGGATTCCGGCCCGCATCGACCCGGTGACAGGCGCGGTGCGATATATGGCCGACGATGGCGGTTGGCGCACGGCGCGATTCGCCTCGGAGGCTGACACTAACCGCGACTCGGCCTCCGGCACCCTCCGGCTGACGTTCACTCCCGAGGGTTACATCGTTGATCCGAAATACTATACCCAGTTCTCGGTTGCCCGCATTGATGGCGGTGTGCCCCGGCAGCTCGAATTTGCCGAGGATGGTACGGCGGCGTCGCTGTTCGCCAACCCGGTTGAGCTGGAGGCCGGGCAGTATATGGTTGTCACCGGGCAGCGGCTCGCCGACGGCGGCGTGCTGGCCCGATGCGAGGTTTTCAACTTGGCACCCGGCGAGCACGCTGAGCGCCCGCTCACGATTCGCCGCGACGACGGCGCCGTGTCGGTCATCGGGTCGCTGAACGCCGAGAATATCTACCGAGACCTCGCCCTGGGGGCCGACAAGAGTCTGCTATCGACCACCGGCCGCGGCTACTATGTGCTCGGACTGATACAGCCGGGTCACGAGCCGTCGGTCCACGCGCTTAACGATATTTCGGCGGTGGCGCGGCAGCTTGAGGAAGCGGGAGTGAAGATTATGCTCCTGTTTGACAACGAGGAAAACGCCTCGCGTTTCAACCGCGAAGCGTTTCCAAAGTTACCTTCAAATGTGGTTTTCGGAGTTGACAAGGATGGGGCGAGCCGCCGCGAACTCGCGGAGTCGCTGCATCTCGACAATCCCGCGGCTCCCGTGTTCGTTATCGCCGACACCTTCAACCGCGTGGTATGGCTCTCGACGGGCTACACCATAGGTATCGGGGAGCGGCTCCTCGACATACTGCACCGGGTGCGGTCGGGCGAATAGGTTTGGCCGTCAGCCCTCGGTGTGGAAGCTCGTGAACGATGAGCGTTCCTGCCGGGGGAAGCCGTCGGCTCCCTTTGCCGCGTCGAAGGCTTTGACCATGAACGCCATATTGTTGCCGAGGTTGCGCATGGTCTGGAGCCCTTCGAGGTCATCCTCGACGTCGGCGGCGGTGAAGCCGTGAACCTCGTTCCAGTATGTGCTCGACACAATCGGCATAGCGCTGATTGTGAAGTATTTGTTAATCTCGTCAAATGCCGATGTCGATCCGGCCCTGCGTGAGGATACTACGGCGGCGCCCACTTTCATCGTCTTGTCGATGGTGCCCGAGGAGCTGTAGAACAGACGGTCGAGGAACGAGAGTGCCTGGCCGTTGCAACCGGCGTAGTATACCGGGCTCCCGACAATCACTCCGGCGGCTTCGGCGAACTTCGGGGCGGTCTCGTTCACGAGGTCGTTGAATACGCACCTGCCGTGTTCGCGGCAGAAGTTGCACCCGATGCATCCGCGGATGTCCTTGTTGCCGATATTGACGCGTTCGACTTCGAGGCCGTTGGCGGCCAACGTTTTCTCCACTTCGCGCAGAGCCCGGTCGGTGCACCCCTCAAGGTGCGGGCTCCCGTTGATAACCAGTATTTTCATATGCTTTAGATTTTCTGAATGTATATAATCTATGTATTTAATAACGTGGGAACGTGGGGCCGGTTTGGTTTCAGGTTGGCGTCGATAACTCTGAGTCGCGGGTGACGCGCATATTGCGGTAGCTTATAGGCGATTGGCCGGTGAGTTTGCGGAATATGCGGCAGAGGTAGGAGGGGTCGTCGTAGCCAAGTCGCACGGCTATCTCCTTAACGCTTAAGTCGGTAGTGTCGAGCAGCGTTTTCGCCACAAGCCCTATGAGCAGGTTGATTTGCTCTTTGGCCGTGTTGCCGAGGTAGCGCTTGACTATGATGTTGAGGTAGTTGGGTGTTATGTTTAGTTTGGCTGCGTAGAAAGCTACGTCGTGGTATCGGGTGTAATGCCTGTTGAGGAGGCCCAGGAAGTCGTTGATGATGATCCACGCCCGGTTTTTAGAGGGGTTCTCGCCCAGGGTGCCGAGTCGCGACTCGGCCTGGTCGGCCATTACGAGCAGCAGGTTTTCAGCCTCGTTGCGCAACGTTTTTTCGGCGACGGCGCGGCCGCAATGGTCTGAAATCCAGCAGACGGTCGAGAACCAGTGGCGCACCGCGGCACGATGGATGTTCGGGAGGGCGAACACCGGGTCGCGGTATATGAATTCCCAGAAGCGGTTGGAGGTAACCAGGAAGAATAGGTCCTGTGTCGCTTCAAAGTCGATTGATAGAAAATCGGCCTCGAAATCGTCGGTCGAGCCGACTGGAACCACGACCATGTCGAACGCCAGGAACGCCATGTCGCCGCGGCCCAGGAGGAAGATATGCGAGTTGATGGAAAGTTCGGCCGACCCTTCGCGACCGAACATTATCAGGCACCCCGCCACAGGCAACGGTTTGCCATAACGCCATTCGGAGCCTGTGGTCAAGCCCGCCGTGAAACGCACGGGTGAGTCTGTCTCGTTCATAATCTAATATCCTTTTCGCGAAGATATGAATAAAGTTTGTGATTCGGATGATTTCGCGGATAGGATGGCTCTTTTTCTTAGTTATAAAAAGTACCCTGATTGTGGTGATTTGCACCCTGCGGGATTTCAGCATTATTACTATATTCGCGGCCTGGTCGGCAAGGATGGAGCCGATTTTTTATAATTTCGACAGAATGAAAGACAAACTTGACTTCGGAAAAGGTGATATAAGGAGGCTGTTCCGCGCGATGTTTTTCCCGACGCTCATCGGTATGGTGTTCAACTCGGCGCTGAATATCTTCGACGGGATGTTCGTGGGGCACGGCGTGGGGAGCGATGCTCTCGCGGCGGTCAACATTGTGGCACCGCTGTTCCTAATTTGCGCAGGCACCGGGCTGATGTTCGGCATCGGGGCTTCGGTTGCGGGGAGCATACGGCTTGCCGATGGGAATGTCGGCGGCGCCCGACAGATTATGACCCAGGCATATATGGCCGGGGCGATCATATTCGGGCTGGTTGTCCTGGTGTCGCTCCTGTTCACGAGGCCGCTGCTCTACGCCCTGGGGTGCAGTCCGGCGCTTGAGGTTTATGCCACCGATTATCTGCTATGGCTCCTTCCGGGACTGATATTTTTCTATCTCCAGTGCGCGGGTATGATGCTGATACGTCTCGACGGATCACCGCGTTACGCCATGGGGGTGCAGGTGGTGGGCGCGGTGCTCAATATCTTTCTCGATTGGCTCATGGTGTTCCCCCTCGGTATGGGCATCAAGGGCGCGTCGATCGCGACATCCATATCCTGTGTGGCCGCTGGGCTGATGGTTATAGCTTATTTTCTGTTTTTCTCTGACAAGCTGAAATTCTGCCGTCAACCGCTGACCAAGGCCGCCCTGAAGGGGGCTTTGAGGAATATCGGCTATATGGCCAGGATCGGCTTCGCCACTTTCATAGCGGAGCTCGCCATAGGGGTGATGATGGTCACAGGTAACTTTATGTTTCTTTCCCGGCTCGGGGAGGCGGGTGTTGCCGCGTTCAGCGTCGGGTGCTATCTGTTCCCCATTATGTTCTCGATAAGCAACGCCGTCGCGCAGTCGGCCCAGCCTATTATCAGTTTCAACTACGGGGCCGGCAAGACCGACAGGGTTAGGGAGGCGCTGAGAGTGGCGCTCGTGGCGGCATGCTTCTGCGGTGTCGCGGTGGCCGCTGTGATGTGGTTCGGTTCGGGCCTGTTAGCGGCGGTATTCCTCAATCAGGGTGAGCGGGCCTATGCGCTCGCTTCCGAGGGTCTGCCGCTGCTCGGAGTATGCGCGCTGCCGTTCGCGCTCAATATCACGTTTATAGGTTACTATCAGAGTTGCGAGCGGTCGACGCGCTCAATCGTGTATATGCTTCTGCGCGGGCTTGTTTTCGTGGTGCCGGGTTTCATCCTTCTCCCCCGCCTCCTCGGGGTCGAGGGGCTGTGGCTTGCCATCCCTATTTCGGAGGTGTTGACCCTGATGGTGATAACCGCGGCGTACGTCGCGCGTCGCGGGTCGCGCCGGGGTCGCTCACAGAATCTTTAAGGCGATAGCGGCGCACGCCTCGGCGTCGGCCAGGGCATGGTGGTGGTTTTCGAGGTCGTAGCCGCAGGCCGCCGCTACTACATGGAGCTGGTGGCAGGGTAGGCGGAGTTTGCGGCGCGACGCGGCGAGGGTGCAATGAAATTCATAGCCGGGGTACTCCATGCCGTATTTGGCGAAAACAGCTTTGAGGCACCCCTCGTCGAAGGGGCGGTTGTGGGCAACGAGCGGTAGCCCGGCGATGCGCTCCTCTATTCGGGCCCATACCTCGGGAAACTCCGGCTGGCCGTCGGTGTCGCGCCGGGTAAGGCCGTGGACCGCCGTGGTCCAATAGTTGTAATAGTTTGGTGTGGGCTGGATCAGGCTGTAGAATTTATCGACCACCTCGCCATCCCTAACGACCACTATGCCGACGGCGCAAACGCTGGAGCGCTGTCCGTTGGCCGTCTCAAAATCTATCGCTACGAAATTCTCCATAACTCAATAACGGGAAACCCCGGTCCGCGATTATGCGGCCACAGCGGTTTTTACTATGATTGAACGTCCCGGCCAATAACGGATATTGGTTCCGAGGCGGTCGGTCGCGTCGATAAGATGGTGGTTTACAGAGAGGAGATATACGCGTCGGCCTCGTCTCTCGATTTGAACCGCACGATGTTTAGCCGTCCGGCGTAATGGGATAAAAGGTCGTTAATCACAGGGAGTTGCTTTTCAGGGAAATCCATAATCCACTGGCGGAACTCAGGGTCTATTTCCGTATCGGTCCATGGCATATCAACCCTTGGGCGCCCTATCCGGCCAATCGCCCCTTCGAGGCACACGTCAAGCGGCAGATCGAAGAAAAACACCATGTCGCAGCGGTCGAGGCGCAGGGGAAGCGAGTGCAGGTAATTGCCGTCAATAATCCATTCATCGCCAAGGGTTATTTCCGACAACGCCTCGACCAACGCCTCGCGTCCGATATTGCTCCTGTCGGGGCGATGCCATATCATATCCATATAGTGAAGTGGGAGCGACGTTTTCTTCGCCAGCTTCCTCGCAAAAGTGCTTTTCCCGGCGCCGGGACACCCTATGACTATCACCTTTTTCATATGAAATTCGATTTTAAATTATTGATATTTCTGCTTTTCAGTGGTTTGACAATAGACGCTTATCAATGTCCCTATTGGTTTTCATCGGGAGCAAGAAGCCGCTCCATGGCATAATTCTTCAACGTGACGCCGCGCCGCTCCACGAGCCGCTCTTTGACAACTCGGTAGCCGCGGCGCAAGAAAAAGGGGAGGGCGGTGACGGAGGCGTGAACCGTGATTCGCTCCGCTCGGACCGACGTTTCGAGTCGGTCGCAAAGTGCGGTGGCTACTCCACGCCCCTGGTAGGCGTGATGAACATACAAGCGGTCGAGGTAGCCCGAGTCATCGATGTCGCCGAACCCGATTATTGTATCGCCGTCAATGGCCACAAAAGTGTTGTGAGCGGCCAATGACTCTCGCCAAGCGTCGATGTCGATGTTGTCAGGCGCCCAGGCGTTTACCTGCTGGAGCGTGTAGTCGCGGATATTGATTCGATGCACGGTTTGATGGAACAACGCGACGATTTCCATCAAATCGGCATCACGGTATTCTCTGATTCGCATAATGAGTGACTGCCGTTTTACGCAGTTCATAGGGGATGTTTTGGTATTTTCAGGGAATCCAGTAGTAGGGGGCTTTTGCGCGGTGCTCGGCCACCCAGTTTTCAAAGGAGCGCATATCGGTGACGCCGTCGGCAATCACGGCTTCATAATATTCAACTCCGTGGTAGTCACGGCCTTCGGGTGTCTCGAATTTCAGCCGGAGTATGGTGGCTCGTTGTTCGGGCGTAATAACCTCGGTAATCCTGTCGGCCATACGCTCGAAGAAGCCATCGTATTGTGTGCCCTCTTCGATATGGATGATGTCGAACTGCCATATTTCGCCATCGTCGGCCTTGTAGAACGCGTGCCAGGCAACGCACCGCTCATCGGTATGTAGCCCGTTTATGCATCTTATTTCAGTGATTTTCGGGTTTCGCACCATTTTCGCCGCGATCGCGAAACTGCTCTCGGCGGTTATGCCCGAGGAATAGACGTGCAGGTCAATATCTCGGTGTGAGGCGAGTAAGCCCATTCGAAGCGAGCCTATCTGGTTGACGCGGCATCCGGCTGCTTTCCATATTTCAGCTATCCCGGATTCTGCCAATACCTCGCGGGCCCTTTTCTGATTCGCGAGAGCCCGGTCACTGACTGTGCTAAGACAGTAGTGTCGGGCGGTGGTTGCGGTATGATTCATCTTGGTTTGAATTAGATAAATCTACAAAGATAGCGCTTTCTCCCGAATCACAAGTTAGTTTAGCTGATTTGGCTACAGAAATCACTTTTATATGCTTTTCATTGACATTGCTTTGGATGTGGAGAGGTTATTTTGAGCCTAATTGGAAGAAATTCATTGATGGGGCGGGGTTAGGGGGTGAGGAGGTGGCGCATTATGGCGAGGTCGCTTTCGGTTTCGCCTCGCAGGAGGTAGTTGTCGCGGGAGCGTTCGAGGGCGGTGTAGATGGAGAGGGCTTCGGGGCGGTTGTTGTCGAGGTACAGGGCTTTGGCGCAGAGGATTCGCTGCTTGGAGGACATCACGCCGCGGTACGCTTCGATGTAGCGCGTCAGTGTGGGGTCGAGGAGTTTGGAAGCTATGGCCGAGCGGTCGGTGACCATGGCGCAGAATGCCAGTTCACAAGCTATTTCGTTGACGTATAGTTGTATTATGTCGGATTTATGGTTGTATAGCTCGTCGAATTTCTGATACGCCTCCTCGAAATTCATTTTGTCGATAAGGCGCGAGGCGTACATCAGGGGGAGCCCCACTTCAAGCGGATTCTTGAAATCAATGTCGGTGGTCCACTCGAACCAACTGTCGGGCATATCCTTGGGGCGCACGCCTTCCTGAATGAGGGCGTTGGACCGAAGCTGGTTTACCAATGACTGTTTGCTTAACGGTGCCCGCTTCAGGTAGAGCATATGGTAGGCGTCGTTGCCGATGCCTCCGAGCTTCATCGGGATGCCGTTGGTGAGGATCAGGAACGCGTCGGTAAGGCAGAATATCGTCAGCGCCTCTTTTAGAAATGGATTGAGGTCAAGCGAGAAAAGGGGTAGAACGGCTAAAAGCATCAGTAGATTGGCCAGCACGCCCCCGGCGTTGTACCACATAGTTGGTATCTGTTCGAGCGGGAGGTCGGGCGGTGCGAGCAGGCATTGCCCCCCGGTGCCCGCCACGGAGTAGCGTTTTATGCGGAGTTTTCCTTCGGATTTGATGAAGGTGAGGTTGAAAATCCTGAAGGACACGAATTTGTAGCCCGTCAGGAGTCCGCACACGAGATGCCCGGCCTCGTGGGCGGGGATGAGTATGGCTAACGCCCCGAGAAATGCGGCTACTCCGACCAAAGCCGCTCCGGCTATTTTGAGCAGGTCGGTTGACAATAAATTACCAGCGAACTCCCGGAACGTGGTGTCGGTAAACAACACTATCCCCGCGGCCGCTATAAGCAGCCCGGCGGCAATGCCGATGAGTACTCCTCCGATAAGTTTCAATATATTTTTCATTCGGTACGACTATGGGGGCAATGGCTTCAAATGTGATTGTGGAAACTCAAAAATCGTTAACTTCGCGTAAGAAATCTGTTTTTGATTGTTTTAAGTGTCATTCGAGCCATTTATTGTGCGAAATTATACCAATAATTTCATAAAAGCAAGAACACTATATGGGATTTAACCGCAGGCCACAGGAAATCAAGGTGAAAGGGGCGAGAGTCCATAACCTGAAGAATATTGATGTAAGCGTACCACTGAACACCATAGTCGGGATAGCCGGCATTTCCGGCTCGGGGAAGTCGTCGCTGGCGCTCGGCGTGCTTTATGCCGAGGGTTCGAGGCGCTACCTTGAGGCATTGTCGACGTATACCCGCCGGCGAATGACGCAGGCACCGAAAGCCGATGTCGACGAGGTACTGTATGTGCCGGCCGCGATAGCTTTGCGGCAGCGTCCCGGAGTGCCGGGCATACGGAGCACGTTCGGCACCGGCACCGAACTGCTAAACAGTCTACGCCTGATGTTTTCGAGGCTCGCCTCGCACCGATGTCCGTCGTGCGGCCATTATCACGCGCCGACGCTTGACGTCGCGGCTGAGAAGGAACTGGTATGTGAAAATTGCGGCACGCGTTTCTACGGTCCCGGGGCCGAGGACCTTTCGTTCAACAGCACCGGGGCGTGCAAACGTTGCGGCGGTACGGGCGTAGTGATGGCGGTTGACCGCTCAACACTCGTGCCCGACGAAACCAAGACGATCGACCAGGGCGCCGTGGCCCCCTGGAACTCGCTTATGTGGTCGCTTATGACTGATGTGTGCCGCGAAATGGGTGTAAGGACCGATGTGCCGTTCAACCAACTTACCGCCAAAGAGCGCGACATAGTGTTCAACGGACCGGCGGAAAAGAAGCACATACTATACCGCCCGAAAAACTCCGACCAGGCCACCGAGCTTGATTTCACCTACTATAACGCCGTTCATACCGTTGAAAACGCGCTGAGCAAGGTGACCGACGAGAAGGGGATGAAGCGCGTGGAGAAATTTCTGCGGAGCGAGGTATGCCCCGATTGCGGCGGCACACGTCTTTCAGCCGAGGCCAGGGCTCCGAGAATCGACGGGCTGGGGCTTGACAAAGTGTGCGAGATGACGCTCGACCAATGCGTTGACTGGGTGAGGAGCGTGCCGTCGACCCTCCCGGAGGAGATGCGGCAGATGGCGACTGATATTTGCGACTCGTTTCTTTCGACCTCGCGGAGGCTCGTGGATCTCGGGCTCGGCTACCTTACGATAGACCGCGCGGCCTCGACACTGTCGACGGGCGAGCGCCAACGCATGCAGCTCGCGAGGGCGGTGAGAAACCGCACTACGGGTGTGCTGTATGTGCTCGACGAGCCGTCGATCGGCCTGCACCCGGCGAATATCGAGGGGCTTACCGGGGTGATGGACGACCTTGTGGCCGACGGCAACTCGGTGGCGCTGGTCGACCATGACCCGCAGATACTCAACCACGCCCGATGGATTATAGAGATGGGCCCCGGAGCGGGCTCCGACGGCGGACGCGTGATAGCCCGGGGAACGGTGGAGGAAATCGAGCGTGACCCATCGTCGAAGATCGGGCCGTTCCTCGCCGGGGGGCGCGAAACCAGGGTAATCGAAGAGGTAGCGGCGGCCAATATGTTCGACCTCGGTGAGATACGGATGTCGACAGGCGCCATCCATACCGTAAAGCCCCTGAAAGTAAGGATACCCAAGGGGAGGCTTACCGTGGTGACCGGGGTGTCGGGTTCCGGGAAGACAACGATGGTGCTCGAAAGCCTGATTCCCGCTCTTGATGCCGCCATCGAGGGGAAAGCCCTGCCGGAGCACGTCAAGGAAATCGAGGCGGCCGGAGTGGAGCATGTGAAACTGATTGACTCCACCCCGATAGGGGCCAATGTGCGTTCGACCGTGGCCACTTACGCCAATATCCACGACGACCTGCGGAAAATATTCGCCCGCACGCCCGAGGCAAAGGCCCGCGGGGTGAAGGCCGGGGACTTTTCCTACAACACCGGGTCGCTACGTTGCCCGGTGTGCGATGGCACGGGGCAGGTGAGCCTCGACGTTCAGTTTCTGCCTGACGTTGACATACCGTGCCCGGAATGTCGCGGCTCGCGGTATTCGCGGGCGGCGTACCTGATAAAATGCGAGCGGGCCGATGGTCCGGCGTTCTCGCTCCCCGAGATAATGGAGAGCGACATACGCGACGCGATCGGTATGTGCGGCGGCTTTAAGACAGTGGCGTCGAGGATAAAGACCCTTGAGTCTCTGGGGCTTGGCTACCTCACCCTCGGCGAGGCCACCCCGAGCCTTTCGGGCGGCGAGGCCCAGAGGTTGAAGTTGGCGTCGGAAATGGGCAGGGAGCAGGGCGATTCGGTGTTCGTGTTCGACGAGCCGACCATAGGGCTGCATCCTCTCGACGTCAAGAAGCTGCTGGAGGTGTTCAGGCATCTTATATCCTTGGGCGCGACTGTGATAGTGATCGAGCACGACCTCGACGTGATCCGCAACGCCAACTGGATTATCGATATGGGCCCCTCGGGAGGGGAGGCCGGCGGACGTGTGGTGGCCTGCGGCACCCCCGACGATGTAAAGGGGAACCCCGAGAGCGTCACCGGGCGCTTCATTTAGAAACTGGTCGGCAATGCTCTGTAAACGACGAACGCGGCTCTGATCCAGGGGGATCAAGGCCGCGTCCGTAGCTAAAGACGGGTTGGAATGTCACTTGCCGAGATACTCGGTGTAGAATGCGGCTATCTCGTCCATCGGTATGATGTCGAGGCGGTCGTAGAGGTCGCAGTGCGAGGCACCTTTCACGGTGAGCATCTGCTTGTTGTCGCCTTTGAGCTTGGCGAAAGTGTCTTTGCCGAAGTAATAGGAGTGGGCCTTGTCGCCGTGGACGATGAGCACCGCGTTTTCGAGTTCGTCGGCGTACTCGAAGAACTTGAAGTTCATGAACGGGAGGATGGAGGTCGCGTTCCAGCCGTCGTTAGAGTTGCCTGACCGGGCGTGGTAGCCGCGCGGAGTTTTGTAGTAGTCGTAGTAGTCCTTGACAAACTGCGGAGCGTCGGCGGGGAGCGGGTCAACCACGCCACCGGCGCGGCGGTACGATCCGTTTTTGAAATCGGCGGAGCGTTGCGCGGCCATCGCGGCGCGTTTGGCGACGCGCTGCCCGGGGGTGTTTTCCGAATCGAAGTAGCCGTTGGCGTTCACACGGGTCATATCGTACATAGTGGAGGCCACTGTTGCCTTGACGCGCGGGTCGTTGATCGCGGCCTGGATGGCTATGCCGCCCCAACCGCAAATGCCGAGAATGCCTATTTTCGCGGAATCCACATCGGCGCGGTTCGCGAGGTAGTCGACAGCGGCCGAGAAGTCCTCCACGTTGATGTCGGGCGAGGCCACTCGGCGGGGCATGCCGCCGCTCTCACCGGTGAATGAGGGGTCGAAGGCGATGGTGAGGAAGCCTCGCTCGGCGAGCTGCTGGGCGTACAGGCCCGACGACTGCTCCTTGACGGCTCCGAAGGGGCCGCTCACGGCAATAGCCGCCAGCTTCTCCGACGAGTTTTTCGGTTTGTAAAGGTCGGCGGCGAGAGTCACGCCATAGCGGTTCACGAAAACCACCTTCGAGTGTTCAACCTTGTCGCTCAGGGGGAACACCTTGTCCCACTCCCGCGTCAGCTCCAACTTTTCGGTCGGGGCCAACGATGTGTTAGAGTTCTTATTATCCATAACTTGTGAGTTCGCGGCCAGGGCGCCGAAAGCCAGCGCCACCGCCATTATTGATTTGTACTTCATTGTTTAGCTTCGAGTTATAACATTATCTTGGCTTTGGCATAGCCATCAGTAACCATATATATGCCGGATTCGGAGAGCGTGAATTTATGGTCAGGTCCCTGATAGACACATTGTCCGTCAAGATTGTAAACGTAAATATCCTTATCGGCGGAGATTCCGGCGACCGTGACCGTCATACCCGACACGGTTACTTTGAGGGGCGCGGCATCAGAGTCCGCTGCCGAAATGCCGGCGGAGCCTTTCCCCAGCGAGAAAGTGACATTGGCTTTCCCCTTGCCAAGCACGGCGAGCATTGACTCCCTCGTTGGGTTTCCGTCAACCCGGCCAAGACGGGTGAACGACCATGTGTTGACGTCGTAATAGATCGTGATATTATTGCCGAGATACAGAATCACGTCGCCAGGCCGGGTGGTTACGCGGGTATCGTTGGTCGGGAGGTCGCGTCCGATCGAGCCGACCTTCTCGAAGTCGCCGTAATCGCTCATCTCCACGGTCAGCGGAGCTTCGGCGATAAGATTTCGGAAAGCGACAGCCGACGAGTTGTCGGCAAAAGTAGCGGTAAGTTCTTTACCGTTTGTTGAGATTATAAATTTTGATTCCATATCCGATGCGGCATTTTGAGCGTGTATCGCCAATGCGGCAATAACGAAAGCTATAAAAGTCAGTAGCGGTTTGTACATTTGTCGGTATTATTTCACGATGCGAAATTACGGAAATCAGTGGCTGCCGACTTACCCATTTTTTTGTTTTCGCAACCAAAATCCACTCATGCGCGGCCGCGACGATAGGAAATATCGGGTAATTTTCTTAATTTCGCACCTGAAACCCAGGCCGATGAAGAATATCCTAAAAGTCAGCAGACCGGGCGACTATCTGTCGTATGTTGGTGCCGAAGGGCGGCATCCGCTTGTCGGCGTGGTTGATTTCGCGAAAATATCCCCGATACGGTCGAGCCTGAACAATTACGGAGTCTACGGGCTGTTTATGCACAGCCGCGTGCGCGACGACCTCAGCTATGGCCGCGGGGCCTTCGGCGGCGCGTCGGGGAGCCTGATATGCGTGGCTCCCGGCCAGATAGGTGGGCGGGAGGATGCCGGCGACCTTATCGACATAGACGGATGGGCGCTCCTGTTCCACCCCGAACTGATCGCGGGCACCTTCCTCGAAAAGGAGATGGGCCGATTCTCGTTTTTCGATTACAGCGCTAACGAGGCCCTGTTTCTCGAAGAGGATGAGCGGCGCGAGCTCGTAGGTTTGATGAAAAGCATCCGCGACGAGGCCGAAAGGGGGCCTGATGGGGAGCAGAACGCCATAATAGTGAGCTACATATCAGTGATACTTCATTTATGCAACCGGGCATATTCGCGCCAGTTCAGCCAGATACGCCAATCGAGCGAGGATATACTGGTGAAACTCAGCGCGCTGCTCAATGAGTATTTCGATAGCGGGCGACAGCTGTCCGAAGGGATTCCCGGCGCGCGTTATTTCGCCGACAAACTGTGTATGTCGCCTAATTATTTCAGCGACCTGCTGAAAAAGTCCACCGGGGAGAATGCCAGCAACTTCATCCGCGACCACATAGTGAGGCTGGCGAAGAACAGGCTGATGGCCTCGGGAAATATCTCCCGGGTGGCCTACGACCTTGGATTCGAGTATCCGCAGCATTTCAGCCGTATGTTCAAGAAGCATACCGGCATGACCCCGAGCCAGTATCTCGCGGGCTTATGAATCTGTGATTTTGGTTCTCTTTGCTGAAAAACAGGCACGCCGCCCGCCAACCATCTTTGTAACTTCGCACCGTGGAATCAACAGCACGAAAAAATATAGCGAACGAAGATATGACACTTGAGAAATTCCAGGAGATGATAGCGGCGGGCGAACCGCTCGCGGGTGACGAGATGATTCGGTTTATGCGCGGACAGAGCGATATTTCGCGGCGCCTTCAGTTTGAACTCAACCGCGACTACCATACGCCCGACGAGATACGGGCTCTGTTCGGGAAGATTATCGGGCAGGAGATGGACGAGGATTTCGCCCTGTTCCCGCCGTTTTACACCGATTTCGGCCGCAACATACACATAGGCAAAAAGGTGTTCATAAACTCGTGCTGCCAATTCCAGGACCAGGGAGGCATTTTCATCGGCGACGGTTGCCTGATCGGGCACAGCGTGGTGCTGGCCACGCTCAACCACGACCCTGAACCGTCGCGCCGGCAGAACCTGCGCCACAAGCCCATACGCATAGGCAACGGAGTGTGGATTGGCGCCCGCGTGACGGTGACGGCCGGTGTGACAATCGGCGACAACGCCATCATCGCCGCCGGCGCGGTAGTCACCAAAGACGTGCCCGCCAATATGGTCGCCGGCGGCGTCCCCGCCAAAATCCTCAAAGGAATCCTCGACTGACACCCCGCCGGATCAGTCGCGCATCAGGTGGTTTACGACAAACCAGCCGCCGACAATCTGCAAAAGCATTCCGGGAACACCTATTCTGAAATCCTGCATAGCGGCATATAAGCTGTCTTTCAACAGCCATTCTCCGGCAGTGCCTATAATCTGATAGCTTAACACGACTATCATTAGTTGCCAGAGGGCAGCTTTACGGAATTTAGTCGCGAACAGCCCTGCGACAAATGCGAGTACAGTGGATTTGAGCAGAATCGCGGGCAGACCGCTGACCGCGGGCATACCGAACAACAGACTGTTGATGACAGGGGATGCGAGGGCTGTGAGAAGACCCACTTTCCAGCCATATTTATATGCTCCCACAAGAGTGAAGAAGTAGATTGGCAGCCAAGTCACTCCACCTTGCGGGATAAGGTGGAACAACTGCGGCACTATGATATTGCCCAGAACGAAAAGAGCGGCGACTCCATAAGTGCGGAGTTCGGAATACCCGAGCGAGTATAGTTTTAATGATGATGTTTGCATGGGTTAATTTTTTATTGATCGAATGAATTGTGTTATAAGCGGAAGACACTCCTTAGCTGTGGCGCATGGAAGGCAGAGCGTTTCTATAGGGCAAATGCCGTCGCCTTTACGGTTTATTATATTGTCAACCTGTTTGCCGAAGTCAACTTTTACAGGACTTTGTCGCAATAGATCCAAAGCAGGAGCACTGATTATGTCCGCGTATAGAGAGGCTATACCACCGATAATCATAAGTGCCGCTGCTCCCTTTCCCACGACTTTATCCGCAATCTCCGCTCCTTGCAGAAATCCGGGATCTTCATTCAGTAAGTTATACAGGTCGGATATGCCACGTCCATCGAATGTGCAGACCTCGCCATTTGCCACAACGAGCGAATGGTGCCCCTCATGGAGTATTTTTATCAGGTCATCCATCATAGCGTGCCCTGTTTCAAGTGTTCCACAAAATTGTCGATACGGTGCAGTTCTTTCGGAATGTCTATGCTCTGCGGACAATGCGGTGAGCATTGGTTGCAACCGATACAGTGGCTTGCCTGACGGAGTTTTGGCACACTGCGGTCATATCCGACGAGGAACGCCTGTCGTGCCTCGCGGTAATTTTCCGCCTGTTGGCTTTCCGGCACATTTCCTTGATTGACACATTTGTTGTAGTGCAGCAGGATTGCCGGAATGTCAAGCCCATAGGGGCATGGCATACAATATTTGCAGTCATTGCACGGTATTGTCGGGTATTGCACCATCAGGTCGGCTGTGTCGTAAAGGAACGCCCTGTCGCTGTCGGTCAATGGTTTTAGCGGGCAGAAAGACCGCAGGTTGTCCTGCAAATGCTCCATGTATGTCATGCCGCTCAACACAGTAAGGACATTCGGGAAACTGCCGGCGAAGCGGAAAGCCCATGACGCGACACTGCGCTCCGGCTCCTGCTGTTTCAGGCGGCTGACTATGTGGTCCGGAACATTTGAGAGGCGTCCACCCAACAGTGGCTCCATTATTATAGCCGGAATGTTTCTTTTGGCAAGCTCTGTATATAGGTACTCAGCATCGGTATTGCGTGGATTTATCTCCTTTGCATGATGCCAGTCGAGATAGTTGAGCTGAATCTGAACGAAATCCCACTTGTATTTATCGTAGTTTTCCAACAGATAATCAAACACCGCAATGTCGCCGTGATATGAGAAACCGAGGTTGCGTATTCGCCCGGCTTCGCGCTCCCTGAGAAGGTAGTCAAGGACACCGTTGTCAATATAGCGCTTGTTGAACTCATCCATTCCTCCGCCCATGCCGACACCATGCAGTAACAGATAGTCGATATAATCCACCTGAAGATTTTTGAAGGAATCATGATACATTTTCAACGATGCCTCCCTGCTCCAAGTCTGCGGGGCAAAGTTTGACAACTTTGTCGCTATGAAGAATTTTTCGCGCGGGTGTCGGCTCAGTGCTATGCCTGTGGCGGCCTCGGAGCGACCTTTGCAATAGGCGGGCGATGTGTCGAAGTAGTTGACACCGTGGGCTATGGCGAAATCAACAAGTGAGTTGATTGTTTCCTGATCAAGATCCGCGTCCGAGCGTCCGGCGCCACCATCCAAGTCGGGCCATCGCATACAACCGTAGCCAAGTATGGAAACCTTTTCACCGGTTTTAGGATTTGTACGGTATGTCATGCTGTCGGTCGGTATCTCCGACTGTGCCGTCACATTTCCGGCAACCGGGTTATTCTTAGAGTCACAGCCGACAAGAGTCGTGGCAGAAACCGCGGCAGAGCCAAGTCCCATCCGTCTTATAAACTCGCGACGGTTTATATTGTTTTTCATCAGCGTAATGCGTTTATACAGTTCGATGTACTTGATGCCCCTCCACATAAATGGCACTGAAAGGACGTGCGGGGCAAAGATTCTCGCAGGCTCCACAACCGATGCAACGCTCGTCGTTGACAACCGGTATTTTCGGAGAATCAGGGTTGTCCTTGTCAGATGGCACCATCTGTATTGCTCCGACAGGGCAATGACGGGCACAGTTGCCACATTCCACATCGTCTGTCAAAGGCACGCAGTTTTCCTTTACCCATACGGCATGGCCTATCTGTATTGCCGATTTGTCGGCGGCAGTAATTTTTACTATGGCACCGGCGGGACATAACTCCGAGCATCGCGTACATTCAGGGCGGCAATAGCCTCTTTCATAAGATGACTCAGGTTGCATGAGTGTTTCAAGATTTGTAGATGGACGCAACACGCCATTGGGACAAGCCGATACACAAAGCTGGCACGCGGTGCAATGCTGTGCCATGTTTCGCAGACTCTTTGCTCCGGGAGGAACAATGCGAGTGGCTCTTTCAGGAATTTTCTTATCCGCAATCACTGCCAGTCCGCCGTCAACAGTCTTTTCCTGTGCCTTGATAGCGGTTGTTGCCGCAACAACGGCTGTCGTTGTAAGAAATTGGCGGCGAGAATTGTCTGGCTGCTGCTCCTTGACTGATGTCCGGCTCTTTTTTCTAATGGTGTACGAAATCGCCCCCTGATGGCACTTCCCGATGCAGTCCATGCAGGCAACACAACGGGAATAATCTATCTCATGCTCCTTACTGTTGATACATGCAGCTTTGCAGTTACGGGCACATAAACCGCAGCCGTTGCATTTTGATGTATCAATGACAGGTTTGAATAGAGAATACTTTGAAAGAAATCCTAAGACTGTGCCAACCGGACAGATAGTGTTGCAATAAGTGCGTCCGTTTCTCCAAGCCAAGACACCGAGTACACCGAGTGTGATGACAGCGACAGCAAGTGTGACACCACTGCGAACCCATACATCAACAGTGTAGAACGCGTAACTATCGTGTTTCTCAGCCCAGTCTGCCAACAGATTGTTCCCGAATTGCCAGACAGGAGAAAGCAGGTTCTGCGCAATGCGTCCGTATGCGCTGTATGGAGCGAACAGAGCCACGATGCTACCGATGCCGAGCAGGAATGCCACAATAACGACACCAAGCATTGTATAACGCAGAATGTTTTTTGCCGGAGAATAAGAGTATCTGTTCCTCTTGTTCTTTTTCCCAAACCAAGCGAATATATCCTGCATAACGCCAAGAGGACATATCACGGAACAATATATGCGGCCAAATACGAGTGTCAGTGCGACAAGGCCGATTATAACTCCGACATTTAAGGCCAAAATTGCGG
The DNA here is from genome assembly GCA_023663385.1 of Alistipes timonensis. Classification (GTDB taxonomy): domain Bacteria; phylum Bacteroidota; class Bacteroidia; order Bacteroidales; family Muribaculaceae; genus UBA7173. The sequence goes on from JAMPHO010000001.1 coordinate 534,266, forward strand.
GAAGGAATTGGATTTTTGCCATCCACCCTAACCACGCATGGATTGTTCCCGTGAAATCGAGGAACAATAGGGTTATCGCTATCAAGAAGATAACCGCGAGTGTTGTTCTAATTTTCCGTAGAGCCATCAGTCATTTATTTTTCTAATTATTCTTGCGGGGTTGCCGGCGACTATCGTGTCAGCGGCGACATCTTTCGTCACCACGCTTCCGGCGCCAACAACGGCGTTTTCACCGACGGTCACTCCGGGCAGTATCGTGGCTCCGGCACCGATCCATGCCCGGCGGCATATTCTGACGGGCTTGCAAGTGATAATCCATCGGTCGTGGAGGTCATGGTTATTGGAAATAAGTTGGACATTGGCGGCAATCATCGCCTCGTCTTCAATGGTGATTCCTCCGGCCGACATCATAAGGCACCCGGGCATAATCACCACGTTATTGCCGATTTTTACATTGTTGAACCTCACGCCGCTAATCGGTGTCGAGACCCGGCTCCCTTCGCCAATCTCGGGAAACAATTCCTTTACCAGGGCGTCATACTCCTCGGTGGTCGGCATCGTGTGATTCAGTCGGAACAATGTCTGAGCCTGTTGTTTCGCTATTGCCGCTTCCTCTTCCGAAGGATGCGCGCAGTCAATTCTCACTTCTTGAGTTTTGTATCGAATCCAGAGGGTGCCGTCGCCAACGGGTTCCACGCTTGCAAGCGAGAGCTTTACGGGCATGCGGTCCATATACGCGATGCCGTCGAAAAGCGCGGTCTGGCCCTCGCGCCCGTCAATGCCCGGGGCGAGCAGCAGACTTACCTCGTCGATAAGTCCGGCGGCAAGGAAACCGCCATTGATATGTCCTCCGCCGAGAACGGCCATGCGCTCTACTCCGAATTCCGAGCGCAGTAACTCCATCGCGGCGGCGAGGTCGATGGAGTCACGGCCAGCGCAGATGTAGGAGATGCCTTGATTTGGGAGCGTTTCAATGTATTCGCGAGGCGCCCGCTCGCTTACGATGCAGAGGAGGGGTACGCCGTCGATTTCTGAAGCGGGCCAGCGCAACCGGCCTTGTGTGTCGACCGCCACCATGTAAGCGTCGGAGTCGACGGCTTTGAATACCGACTTCATACCGATCGGCGCGGGGTCATTGGCAACGAATGGCTCTTTTGCCGCGCTGTAATGCTCCATTGTGACGCGGCCTTCAAGCCGCGTCGGGCAGTCGAGTTTCTCAAGGGTTTCGTAATATTCGTCGCCGCTGATTTTGTCGACCATCGAGCAGTCAATGCGTCCGTCGATTGATGCCACCATATGGCACACGATGTAAGGTCTTTTCATTTCTTGTCGGGGTTGAGGGGTCCGTAAAAGTATGAAGCTGTGGCGCCTCCGTCGATGAGGAAATCGGCGCCGGTGATGAATGCGCCCTGCGGACGCATCAGCAGTTCTGCCACGTTCGCCACTTCGTCGGCAGTTCCGGGACGGCCCGCCGGGCACTTCGCGAACATATTTTTGTAGAAGTCGCCGCGAATGCCGTTGAACTCGTCAATCGCGAGCGGGGTGACTATTATTCCGGGAGAAATAGAGTTGAGGCGTGCCCCGCGCTCGCCCCATTTCACGGCCTCAGCCATCACGCGTTTCACGTTGCAGCGCTTCGCCATTTGGTAGGCGTGGAGTGTGTCGCTTATGTTTCCCGGCTGGAGCATATCGAGCGAGAGGAGTTCGTCGGTAGGAGTGGTGGCGAGGAGGCGGTCCTGTTCCGGCGTCAAGGCGGGCATGCGGTGGCCGCTCTGGCTGGAGATGGTCACTCCCGTTCCTCCCGGTTTTATGACCTTGCCGACCTCCTCAAGCAGCACTGCGGTGCCGTAGAGGTCAACCCGCATAATCGTCTCGATTGATGCCTGGCTGGGCGATACACCGGCGGTGTTGACAAGCATTGAAATCTCGCCATAGCTCTGAGCCTCGGCGATTAACGCGAGAATAGACTCGCGGCTCGATAGGTCCATTTCAAACGGCACGGCATCAAATCCGGCATTATTCATCGTTGTGCAAATCGCTTCGGCATTCCCCATATCGCGGTCGCCGACCACGATTTTCATGCCGTAGCCCATACGCCGGGCTATCGCCATGCCTATCTGACCCGCTCCGGTCAGTATCATCACGTCGTTACTCATATCGCCTATAAAGTTGGATAATGCAAAGTTACTATCTTATCGCCAAATTAATAAACCATAAACACGGAACTCATAACCAACATTACGGATTAAGGCTATGGCGTATGAAAAAAAGCGCCCGCTTCGGTGTGGCGGACGCTTTTAACGAGATTGATATTTTGGGTGCGGTCAAAGATTGTCGCCGAAGAACTCGGTCAGTTTTCCCACAACCTGCCGCACATATTCGGGCACATAGTAGGTTCTTATATGCGTGGCTCCCGGAATGAGGAACATCTCCTTGTCCCGCGTGCCCGTGGCCTTGCTGAAGCAATGCTCGGTCATGTAGAACGTGTCGGCGACGCTACCCGCAATCATCAACAGAGGCTGATTGATAAGGTACATGCCTTCCGAAGCATCAA
>JAMPHO010000001.1:536919-543149 GCA_023663385.1 Alistipes timonensis
GAGCCGCCGCAGGGGTCGGCCCCGTCGAGTTCCGCGGCGGCGCGCTTCGGACACGACGCGCACCCCGAGCCGCAGCAACCGCCGCTTTTGGTGTTATCGTTGTTTTCTGCCATAGTAAACAGTCGGTTTTGTTGACGCGTTACCTGGCTTACTTGGCGAAGCTTACGGCGCGGGTTTCGCGGATCACGGTGATTTTAACCTGGCCGGGATAGGTCATCTCGTCCTGGATGCGGCGAGCGATTTCGGTGGAGAGGTTCTCGGTCTCGGCGTCGGTGATTTTGTCGGCCCCGACAATCACGCGGAGCTCGCGGCCGGCCTGGATGGCATAGGTCTTGATAACGCCGGGGTAGCTCAGGGCGAGCTGCTCCAGGTCGTTGAGCCGCTTGATGTAAGCCTCTACGATTTCGCGGCGGGCGCCGGGACGGGCGCCGGAGATGGCGTCGCACACCTGCACGATGGGGGCCAGCAGGGTGGTCTGCTCGATTTCGTCGTGGTGGGCGCCGATGGCGTTGCAGATTTCGGGTTTCTCCTTGCAGCGCTCGGCGATCTTCATGCCCAGCAGGGCGTGGGGCAGTTCGGGCTCCTCGTCGGGCACCTTGCCTATGTCGTGGAGCAGACCGGCGCGGCGGGCCTTCTTGGGGTTGAGGCCCAGCTCCGATGCCATGATTGCGCAGAGGTTGGCTGTTTCGCGTGCGTGCTGGAGCAGGTTCTGACCGTAGCTGGAGCGGTATTTCATCTTACCGATCATGCGGATGAGGTCGGGGTGCAGGCCGTGGATGCCGAGGTCGATGGCAGTGCGTTTGCCGGTTTCGACAATCTCCTCCTCGATCTGCTTGCGCACCTTGTTGACCACCTCCTCGATGCGGGCGGGGTGGATGCGTCCGTCGGCCACGAGCTGGTGCAGGGCCAGGCGGGCTATTTCGCGGCGCACGGGGTCGAAGCCGCTGAGCACGATGGCCTCGGGGGTGTCGTCGACGATGATTTCGATGCCGGTGGCGGCTTCGAGGGCGCGGATGTTGCGACCCTCGCGGCCGATGATGCGCCCCTTGATTTCGTCGCTGTCGATGTGGAACACAGTCACGGAGTTCTCGATTGCGGCCTCAGTCGCTACGCGCTGGATCGACTGCACGACGATTTTCTTGGCCTCCTTGTTGGCGGTCATGCGCGCCTCGTCCATAATCTCGTTGATGTAAGCGGCGGCGGCGGTCTTGGCCTCGTCCTTCATCGACTCCACGAGGCGCTCGCGGGCTTCGTCGGCCGAAAGGCCGGATATGTGCTCCAGGGCGTCCTGGGCGGAGCGTTTCAGGCGGTCGAGTTCCTCCTGGCGCTGGCCGATCACAGTCTCCTCAGCCTCAAGGCGCTGGCGGTAGAGGTCGAGCTCGTTGCGCTGGCGCTGGTTCTCGCTCTGCTGCTGGTTGAGCTGCCCCTCGCGCTGCTTGGCGCGGGCCTCGGCGCTCTGCACCTTCTGCATGCGCTGGTTGGCCTGGCGCTCGGCCTCGTCCTTGATTTTCATTCCGGCCTCGCGACCTTTGAGTTCCTGTTTCTGGCGGATTACCTCACCCTCGCGCATTGCCTCGTCGATGATGATTTTGGCGCGGCTGCGGGCCAGGTTGCGCTGCACCAGTATGGTAGCGAGCGAACCGATGGCGATAGCCACCACTGCCACAGCGAGATATAAAAGAATGTTCATTGTGTCGGTTAACTTGTAATGTGTGGATGTATTATGTCGTTAAAAATTCTCGTCGAAACAAAAAGAGCCGGGGCCACCCGCTGTGCGCGGGACGGCTTCGGCGTGCGTGGTAATCGATCCGGGGGCGCTCCCTCCCCCTCCGGGGACGCGGAGCGGCGTTCCGCCCGTAAATTGTCAACCGCGGCCCGGGGCCACGTCGAGAAGAATCTCGTCGAGGTCGGCCTCGAACTTCGCGAGCTCCTCGCGGCAGCTTTCCTGAGAGCGGAGCTGCGTGTAGTAGAGCTGTGCGAACTGATATGCCACCATGGCCAGCACCTCCATCCGCGACTTGTTGTTGAAGCGGTCGCTCCAGAGGGAGTTGAGGCGGTTGACCTGGTATTCCGCCGTTCGGCACACTTCCTCGTCGTCGCGGTTTATCTGGAGCGCGAGCGGGGCCTGCCCGGCGATACGGATTGTTATGTTGAGCTTGTCAGTCAATTGTTGAGGTCAGCTATTGATGCGTCGATTTCCCGCACTAATGAGGCAAGCAGGGCCCTTGCCCGCGCCACGTCGGCGCGCTCGGGGGCTATGGTCGTCGCGGTGCGGAGAAATTCCACCTGCCTCCGCAGGTCGAGAATCTCGCGGTCGCGGCGCCGGAGCTCCTCCTGGAGGAATTCCGCGCGCTCCAACGCCTCGTCGCGCTGCCGCTCGATCAGCTTGTAGCGCTGAGCGACGATGCGGGCCTTTGCCGCCACCCGCTCTAAGGTCTGTTGGAACTCGCCGGCCATACTTTACCAAATTTCCCCCAAAGTTACAAAAATGTTCGCATCTTCCAAAACGCGCCCCCTTATTTCTCGCGATATTTCCCGCATGGCCGGGTGGCCGGGAGCGCGTTTTTTCGTAAATTCGCGCCACCCGCGGGCCGGGCCACCCGCCTTGGGGCCCGCGGCAAAACAGAATCAGCTATGAACGAAATTTTTCCGGCCTGGGCCGACGACATCAACTGCGCCATAACCGTGTGCGACGCCGAGGGGGTGATTCTCTATATGAACGACCGCGCCCGCGAGGTGTTCGCCTCGCACGGCGACCTCATCGGGAGCAACCTTTTCGAATGCCATTCGGCCGAGTCGGCCGCCAAAATCCGCCACATGCTCGCGACCGGCGAGAGCAACGCCTACACCATTTCGAAGAACGGACTGCGGAAGATGATCTACCAGACCCCCTGGCGCCGCGGCGGCGCGATCGCCGGCATGGTGGAGATTTCGATGGTGATTCCCGAGGAGATGCCGCACCACATACGCTGACACCCCCGGCCTCGCTCTGGGGCGGCCTTTTCTTGTGCAAGATCTCCGACCTTGCATCCCCGCCCTCGCGCTAACCCCATCAACCGCCGCTAAACGCGGCTAATGATGGGGTTTCCAATGTTCAAGGTCTCCGACCTTGGGCATGGCCTCGTTATATCAACCATCTCCGAGGGTAGTAGCTCGCGCAGCAGATCTATAATTTCTATATCCAAAGGTAAGGATTATACGGCAACCCATCATCCTCGCCAACCGGAAAATCTATTGACCTCGTTATAGCGGCCTGGCAGGTGAGGCGGTCGGTGGGCGGCAGGCGTCGGGGCGCAAAAAACGAACTGACGACTGATTCACATCAGCCGTCAGCAAGGGAAATTACTTTTGTATTGCGGTAGCCCATAGGAGAATCGAACTCCTCTTTCAAGAATGAAAATCTTGCGTCCTAGCCGATAGACGAATGGGCCGTAATCAACCCATCAGCTTTCACAAGCGGGTGGGGAGACTCATTATTACGAGAATGTTTGGATAAGTAAATATCTTTGTCCGTGCCCCCTGAGGGGCGAACGTCGGCATTCCTTACAGGAGCGGGGCTCAGCCGAGCTTGTTGATGCGGCGGGCGAGCTTGCTCTTGAGGTTGGAAGCCTTGTTCTTCGAGATAGTCTTTTTAGCGGCGAGGCGGTCGAGCATGGAGGTCACTTTCACGAAGGTCACCTCGGCTTCAGCCTTGTCGGTCATAGCGCGGAGACGGCGCACGGCGTTGCGGGCGGTCTTTGCGTAGTAACGATTGCGGAGACGGCGCGATGCGGTCTGGCGAATGCGTTTTAAAGCTGATTTGTGGTTAGCCATTGTAAGTTTATACGATGTGTCTGTTGTTAATTAAGTAGCCCATAGGAGAATCGAACTCCTCTTTCAAGAATGAAAATCTTGCGTCCTAGCCGATAGACGAATGGGCCAACTCATAGTTTCGCAGCCTCGGTGAGGACTGAGGCTTTTTGCGACTGCAAAGTTAAGACGTTTTTCGCTAACCACCAAATTTTTTCGCCTTATTTTTCGTAAATTCGCGTAAACAACTTTTTTCGCGATGATTCTCGACTTGATTATATGCTCGGCGGCGGTGCCGCGGCTCGAAAGCCTCATCTCCGACCTGGCCTTCATTCTGCTCTTAGGCGCGGTCGTCACGCTGCTTTTCAAATGGATACGCCAGCCGGTGGTGCTTGGCTACATCGTGGCCGGGTTCCTGGCCAGCCCCAACTTCAAACCGCTCCCCTCGGTGACCACCGAGGCCAACATAGAGTTCTGGGCCCAGATAGGCATCATCGTGCTCCTGTTCTCCTTAGGGCTGGAGTTCAGTTTCAAGAAACTGGTCAACACGGGGGGCTCGGCGGTGGTGACGGCGCTGATCATCGTTGCGGGGATGATGGTCACCGGGTTCGGCATAGGCCACCTGCTCGGCTTCACCAACATCAACAGCCTGTTTCTCGGGGGTATGCTCTCCATGTCGTCGACCACCATTATTATAAAGGCGTTCACCGACCTTGGGCTGCGCCAGAAGAAATTCGCCTCGCTGGTGTTCGCCGTGCTGATAGTCGAGGACCTTTTCGCCGTTGTGATGATGGTGATTCTATCGTCGATAGCCCTCAACAACAGCGTCGAGGGGGGCGAGATGCTCATGAGCGTCAGCAAGCTGGTGTTCTTCCTGGTGATATGGTTCCTGGTGGGGGTGTTCGTGCTCCCGTCGTTCCTCAACCGCTGCCGCAAGTACCTCAACAACGAGACGCTGCTGGTGGTGTCGATGGGGCTCTGCCTGTCGATGGCGGTGTTCTCGGTGCTCTGCGGCTTCTCGCTGGCCCTGGGAGCGTTCGTCATGGGGTCGATTCTGGCCGGCACGAGCTACGCCGAGCGCATCGAGCACGTCACCACCCCGGTGAAGGACCTCTTCGGGTCGGTGTTCTTCATCTCCGTCGGCATGATGGTGCAGCCGCAGGTGATAGCCGACTACTGGTGGCCGATACTGCTGCTGTCGGTGGTGGTGATCGTAGGCATGACGGTTTTCGGCACCTTCGGCATGCTCATCACCGGGCAGAGCCTCAAAGTGGCCATCGAGTCGGGCCTCTCGCTGACGCAGATCGGCGAGTTCGCCTTCATCATCGCGACCCTCGGTATGAGCCTCGGTGTGCTCGACCCTGAGATATACCCCATAGTGGTGGCCGTGTCGGTGATCACCACCTTCACCACACCTTATTTTATACGCATGGCCGACCCGGCCTACCGGCTCGTTGAGCGGCACCTGCCCCGCCGGCTCCACTTCCTGATCGACCGCTACCAGGACGACGCTGCCGATGCGACCGCCGAAGGTGGCGGCTCGACCCGCGGCGCCTGGGCCGCGCTGCTCAAGCGCTACCTCTGGCGCGTGGCTCTCTACTCGGTGGTGCTGGCGGCGATAGCCATGGTTTGCGGCCGCTTCATACAGCCGATGCTCGACAGCTGGATTCCGTCGTGGAGCCGCCTGGCCGGGGTAGTGGTGACAATAGGGGCCATGGCGCCGTTCCTGCTGGCCATGGTGCTCCCGCCCCCGATGAACGCCAAGTCGGCGGGGCTCTCGGCCCGGCAGCTGCGGGTGCCCCGCATAGTGATGATGGTGTTCCGCCTGCTGATCGCCCTGGCCTTCATAGTGCACACGCTTGCCTCGGCCTACTCACTCCGCGTAGGGTTCCTGATCGGCCTGGGGTGCCTCTTCCTGTTGCTGATGCTCCTGTCGAAAAGCCTCAACCGCCGCCTCCGCGAAATCGAAACCAAGTTCATCAACAACCTCAACGAGCGCGACCTGCGCCGCTCGGGCAAGAACAACAACCTCATAAGCGACCTCCACCTGGCCCACATCCATGTGGGATACTCGTGCCCCTTCGTGGGGGAACGGTTGGCCAACAGCAACCTCCGCGGGCGCTACGGGGTCGACGTGGTGATGATACAGCGCGGCCCGCAGACCATAGCCGTCCCCTCGGGCGACACCCGCATCTTCCCCGGCGACACGATCGGGGTGATCGGCACCGACGACCAGATTTCATCGGTGCTCCCGGTGCTGGAGGCCGGGCAGGAGCTGACCCCTACTGACACCATGCCGGAGTTCCGCCTGACCCCGGTGGTGCTCACCGGCACCTCACCCCTGGTGGGCCACACGCTCGCCACCGCCGAAGTGCGCCGCCGCTACCACACCCACGTCGTCGGCATCGAGCGCGGCGGCGAGTTCCTCGACCACCCTGCCG
>JAMPHO010000001.1:543249-556040 GCA_023663385.1 Alistipes timonensis
CATCGGCCCTCGGCTGGGAGGCCAAGCCCGCCGCCGCTGCCACCGCCAGCGCCGTGCCCGTCACCCCCACCCCCTCCGTTCCCCAGATTCCCCAGACCCTCTAAGGAAAACCCATTAACGACCAAGGTCGGAAATATCGCACAGATGTATGTTGTGCGATATTTCCGACCTTGGTCGTTGATATATCAATCGGGGTGAGCGACTGTCAGTCAAGCAGGGGGTCGTCACCTTCCGAACCCTCGGGGTAGTCGGGAAGCACGACGGGGGCCGGGGCCGGCTTGACCGCGGGTGTTGGAGTTACCGCGGGCGTTGGCGCGGGCTTCGCCGCGGGGGGCGCTACAGGAGCGGGAGCTTCGGGTTTCGGCGCGGGCACAGGCTCGGCTTCCGGCTGAGGTTCCGGTTCTGGCGTTGGCTCAGACTCGGGTTCGGGTTGGGGTTCTGGCTCCGCCGCGGGCTCTTCGGGCTGCTCGGAGGGGTGTTCTTCGGGCTGCTCGGAGGGGAGGGGCGACGGCTCGTAGAGGTCGGGAGGGAGCACGCGCTGCTCGGTGTCGGAGTAGGTTTTGTCGCGCATATAGTCGAAATACTCGTCAAACGAGCCGCCGGAGCGCAGCAGGGCGTCGAAGTTGGCCTGCGAGATTATCACGGGACGCACCTCGGGTGGGAGCTTGAAGTTGCGGTTGTCGTTGAGCACCGATATATAGTGGTTCATCTCGCGGATGTTCGCAAATCCTTTGATGATCAACAGTCCGAGCCGACCGAAATTCATCTGTTCGAGGTCGAAGTCGCGCACGGCGAACGAGGTGAAGTTGTGGCGCGCTATATCGTAAAGCAGGGCGTTGGGCGAAATCACGTCGGTCGGATAGAGGAGCACCAACAGCTGGGGCGCCTCGGCGTTGACCTCGAAACGGGGCACGGAGTCGGTGGCCGAAGCCGCCGAGTCGGCGCTCAGACGCGTCTCCCACACCATGCCGCGCATATTCTTGGCACCCTGACGCAGGTCGCGCCCCTGGGCGAGACCTTTGAGGTACGCCGACGCGTAGGGGGTGAGGTCGGTGTCGGGGTAGCGCTCCAGCATCTCGCGGAGGGTGGTCTTGAACCCTTCGCTGTTCTTGTCGGAAACGCATGCCAGGGCTTCGAGGAACATGAATTTGGGCATCAGCTTGCTCAGGGGGTAGTCGGTCGACACCGTGCGGTACACGGCGTGCACCTCGCGGTTGCGGTTGTCGAGATAAGCCTCCAGGGCCTGGTCGTAAAGCTGCTTCTCGGCGGCCTCCATGCGGCGAAGCGAACCTATGTAGTCGGGGTCGCGCATGGCCAGGCCGTACTTAGTGTCGGGAAATTCGGCGAGTATCAGCTGGCGGTAGCGCTCGGCGCGGGCGGTGTCGCCGGCGCGGGTGTACATCAGGTAGAGGTTATAATATGTGTCGAGGCGGTAGATGTTGTCGGGGTAACGGGTCATGAGGGCCTCGAACTCCCCCTCGGCGGCGCGGAAGTCCTCCATCTTGTCCTTCAGGATCACGCCCATATTGTAGAGCCCCTCCTGTATGATGTCGTTGGCGGTGAGCCGCTCCTCGTCGGTTTTCGGAATCTGCTTGAGGTAGTATTCCGGGTAGTGGGGGTCGTCGGCCTGTTTGGCCTTCTCTGCATCCTCCGGCTCAGCGGCTCCATTCTCGCCCCCGGCGGTCTCCTCGCCGTTCTCCTCCTTACCCTCCTCGGCATCGGCTGAGGCGGAGTCGAAGTCGTTGAAGTCGAAGGTCGATTTATTGCGGCGACGCCAGTTGTCCTCCAGCTTACGGTTGCCCCATCGGCGCTGGAACTCGGTTTTGCCGGCGTTCTTGGTCATAGTGTTATAGAAGTACCAAGAGTCGTCGCCGGTGTTCATAGTGAAGTTTTGGGTGTTGGTGCTCTGGAGCTCGTTACCCTGGTTGTTGGCCAGGAACTCCTCGCGGGCGGCGGCCTCGGCCTCCTCCTTCTCCTTCTTCTTCAGCTCGTCGATGATTTTGTTGACCACGGCGAGCTGCTGCTCGGGGGTCATGGCCGAGAGGCGCAGAAGGGAGTCCTGGAGCTCGACGTTCTGCGAGTACACTGCCAGCTCGTCGAGCACGTCGCTGCGGCGTTTCAGCACCCTGTAGTCGGGGTAGGTGTCGGGAATCAGCGGCATGGCCTCGGAGTAGCAGGGCTGGGCCTTGGAGTATTGGCGTAGTCCGTAGTAGAGCCCTCCGAGGGTGAGCTGGGCGAGCGCCTTGTCGATGCCCGAGCGGGTCGACTTCTCGACGGCCAGCTCGTAGTTCTCGATGGCCTTAACTGTGTCGGCCCTCGACAGGTAGAGGTTGCCTATCGCGTAATATATCTGGTCGAGGTACTCCTTGTTGCGGTCGTAGCGGGTCATGCGGCGGAGCGCCTTCACCTCGGGGGCGATGTCGGCCCCGGAAAACACCTCGCTCTGCTTGATGCGTGCGTTGAATTTCGTGCGGTAGGTGGCCGCGCCGCTGCTTCCGGCCTTCTTGAAGGCGTCGTAGGCGGCTGTTTTGTCGCCCACCAGGGCGTAAAGCTGCCCCAAGAGGAAGTTCAGCCTCACTTTCTGCTGCCGCCCGGCCATCTTGGCGGCCTCGGCGACGCGGGGTATCGCCTTCTGATAGTCGCCCGAATGGATCAGGAAGTCGGCCCAGGCCAGGGCGTTGAGCTCGCGGAGTTTCTTGGACGTCAGCTTGTCCTCCTTCACGCGGGTAAGGATAGTCTCGGCCTCGAAGAGCCAGCCGAGCGCGGCGTAGGATCGCGCCTCCCAGAGCTTGGCCTCTGTGACGGTCTCGGGAAGCCACACGAAGTGCTTCGAAATGTAGAAAAACGTGGATGCCGCGCCGAGGAAGTCGCCGTTGAGAAACTGCGAGCGCCCCATCATCAGCCAAGAGTTATGGAGAAACGGGTTGTACTCGTCGCGCTTCATCCAGGCTTTGTATTTGGGGTCGTTCCCCTTTCCTGCCTGTTTTTTGGGCTTCTTCTTTATGGAGCGGAGCTGGATGGCCTTCTGAGCCTTCTCGATCGAGCGGTCGAAGTTGCCCGATGGCTGGGGCGCTTTCTCGTCGGCCTTGGCGTTGGCGGGGTGCACCGGCAGCAGCCTGGAGTAGTCGTCCTCGTAGGTGAGCTCCATATCCTCAAGGGTCTCCTTGAAGTGCTTGTCGCCGTTGTAGTGGATGTTGTAGCGGGTGATGAACTCCTGATACTTGCGCGTCGCGGCGTTGTTGCGCTTGTTGGAACACGACGAAAGCGCTCCGGCGGCGGCAACGAGCAGGAGAAGCAACAAGGGCCATACGCGGCTGAGTGTGCGGAAGTGTCCCATTACCTATATATAACGCCTCCGCCGCGGGTTTATTGCCCCGCACCGTCGGCCCCAACTCCCGGGCGCATCAGGCTGTACAGCTCGGCCTCCGAGGGGAGCCGCTCGGCAAACGAAGCCTCAATGCGGGAGTCGGCACCTATTATATATACGCGCGGGATGAGCGATGAGGCGAAAAGGCGGTAAACGCGGTCGTCGCCCGAGGCCGAATATGGGAGCGTGAGGCCGTTTGACTCCCAGTAGGCCGCGACCGACTCCGCTCCCTCGCCGCGCGAAACGCATATGACCTCCGGCACGCCGCCGACCGAGGCGGAGCCGTCGGCCTCCAGGCGGTCGGCCACGCACTGGATTTCGGGGAGCTCGCGGCGGCAGTCCTCGCACCCGGTGTTGAAGAACACGAGCATCACGCGCCGCCCGGCGAAGTCGCCACTCGACACCCGGGTGCCGTCGGACAAAACGAGCTCAAACCGCGGGCAACTGTCGCCGACCCCGAGCGCCGGCTCCGATGCGGAGTCGTCATTGACGCACCCCGCCAACAGGGCGGCTAAGAACAGCCACAGGAGCGCCCAAACGGGTGCCGGCCTTACAGAGTTTGAATAACACATATTAATAATATTCTCGCGGCAGATTTAAAAAAGAAAATTCCGAGAGGTACGCCCCGTTTAACGGCAAAAGGGATAATTTTAACCCAAATTTACCAAAATCAGGCTTCCGCCTCGCGGTGGCGATCGCCCGCGGAGCGATCGCCACCGCGAAGTTAGCCAACGCCGCCGAGGAAAGCAAACCTCGCCACCCGCGAAACCCCGATAATACAGAAAAACGGCCTCAGAAGCCCCTGAAAGGGGGATTATTCATTCTGCATACGTTAAATTTGCGTTAAAATTCGTTAAATGGGGGGGGGTAAAACGCGCCATTGCTTGCACAGTTCGAAAATAATGAGTTCCTTTGCATGTGTGTTTTTCATAGTATTAGATTAAGATAAAGGTTTAAAGGAAATGGATCGTCGTGAGACGCTCCATTTTTTCGTTTATTTCACCCATATCCTTACACTTTCTCAAACCCTGCCGCCCCGCGCCTTCCACCCCGCATCCGGCGCCACCCGATCCCCGCATGCCGCCGCTCCCGCGAAGCCGTCGGGTGGAGCGAGCCTAAGCGAGCAACCTCCACGCCCCATGCCGCCGCACCGAGCGCCGAATATCCCCAGAGACTTCAAAAACGCCTCAAAAACAGAGGCGAAAGTGAGCGAAACACTTGCGGGAACCGGGGAAAATTCGTAACTTTGCGGGCGTTTTGAGGCCACTTTGGCCGCAAACGCCCAAATAACACTAAGTTACATAACTTTCAGTTAACAAAATGAACCACTACGAAACCGTTTTCATTTTAACTCCCGTTTTGTCTGAAGCTCAGATGAAGGAAGCGGTAGAAAAGTTCACCAAAGTGCTGACCGACAACGGCGCCACCATCGTGAACGAGGAACTGTGGGGCCTGCGCAAGCTCGCTTACCCCATCGAGAAAAAGTCGACCGGCTTCTACACCCTGGTAGAATTCGACGGCGAGCCCACCATCGTCAAGAAAATCGAAACCGCTTTCCGCCGCGACGAGCGCGTAATCCGTTTCCTGGTTTTCCGCAACGACAAGTACGCCGCTGAATACGCCGCCAAGCGCCGCTCGCTCCGCGCCAACAAGCCCCAGGAAGCAGCTCCCGCAGAGGCCGAAGCCAAGGAGGCTTAACCCAGTTTCTAACCCGTTCACTTTAAGAAAATGGCACAGACACAGTCAGAAATCCGTTACCTCACCCCCCTGTCGGTTGACGTAAAGAAGAAAAAATACTGCCGCTTCAAACGCAGCGGTATCAAGTATATCGATTACAAGGACCCCGAGTTCCTCAAAAAGTTCCTCAACGAGCAGGGCAAAATCCTCCCCCGCCGCATCACCGGCACCTCGCTGAAGTTCCAGCGCCGCGTGGCTCAGGCCGTTAAGCGCGCGCGCCACCTGGCCCTCCTGCCCTTCGTAACCGACCTTATGAAATAAGGCGCGGCCGCCAATCTTAAGCCACCCACTACTTTAAGACTTTGAGAAAATGAAAATCATACTGAAAGAAAACATCCACGGCCTTGGCTACAAGGACGACGTGGTTGAAGTAAAGGACGGTTACGGTCGCAACTACCTCATCCCCCAGGGGAAAGCCGTTATCGCGAACGCATCCTCCCTCAAGCAGCTCCAGGAAGTACAGCGCCAGCGCGCCCACAAGCTCGCCGAGCTCAAGGCAGCCGCTGAGGCTACCGCCGCTTCCCTGGCCGACGTAGAACTCACCATCGGCGCCAAGGCTTCGGCCACCGGCACCATCTTCGGCTCCGTGAACAACATCCAGATCGCCGAAGCACTCGAAAAGCTCGGCCACGAGATTGACCGCAAGGCTATCGAACTCAAGGAAGCTGTCAAGGAACTGGGCAAGTACACCGCCAAAATCAACCTCCACAAAGAGGTTTCGGTGGAAATCCCCTTCGAGGTTGTCGCCGAATAAGGCGCGACCCCGCACGAAAAGACTCCAAAATACCCCAACGTCCCTCCCATTCTTTACCCCACCCGCGGGAGGGACACCCCAATCCCAAATTGGTGACAGGCGACTCGCGTGAGCAAGGCGCCTGTTTTTTTATACCCCTGCCGACGAGGTGGCAAAAAAAGAGTCTGTCAGCAAACAACAGACTCTCGCTTAGGAACTTCGTTTATGGTGGCATCAGTCGGCAACGGCGTGGAAAAGGAGCGTGCCGGGCTTCTCACCCAGTCCGGCGCCGACAAACCCCTCCCCTTCCACAGCATGCAGACCCGAGGCCGAGTCGATACCCTCCCGGGCTATTTGGCGCAGAAGGCGCCCGCGGAGCGTTTTCAGCCGCCCGGCGTTTGGAGTGCGCTCGGCACCTCCGGGGAGCAGTTCGCGGAAGTCGGCCTTCCACACCCCGGCGACCGCGTCGACGCGTTTCCAGTCAATACACTTTGAGGCATCGCCCGAGAGCAGGTCGAGCACCTCGGTGTGGCCGCCGCGGCGCGCCTCGTCAATGAGCGCGTCAGTGACCCTGCCGCGCCAATAGGAGGCGAATGTGCCGCCATCGGGCGCGAGCCGGGTAGTGAAGTCAAAACGGTAGGGTTTCACGAAATCGCCGGGCCGGAGCCATCCGTAGAGCGACGATATGAGGCGCGTGTTTTCATCCAGGCGCTCCCTCGCGTCAGCCCCGAGCGATTTATAGTCGAGCGCCTTGAACACCACGCCGGTGAATGCCTCGATGGCGCGGGAACCACGCCCTTTGTGGGGAAAATCATAAATCATCGAGTGGAGGCCGCGGGCGAGCGCCGCACTAATCTTCACATCGCGGGAGAGCTCATCGACCGAAGCGCCGCGCAGCGACTCCATAATGACGTCAGCCTCCGCCCCGTAGAGCGGGGCGTGGAGGGCGTATTCGCCTTCGGACACCGCGCCGTCGCACGGGCCCATCGTTTTCGACTCGGCTATCAGCGCAAGCATACGGGCGGGTATTTTTCCTTAGTCAGGACGCGGCGATCCATCAGGCGCCGGCCATTCATTTGGGAAGGGAGTCAAAAAGCGTGATCAGGCGGGCGAGGTCCTCTTCGTTGGCGAACTGGAATGTGATGCGTCCCTTGCCGGAGCGGTCGCAGGAGAAACGCACAGGGGTCTGGAACGCCGACGAAAGGTGCTTTTTCAGCAGGTCGAAATCGTGGCTCGACGGCGCGGCGGCGCGCTTCGCGCCGCCATCCTTGGCAGCGGGAGCCTCCCCGGCGGCCTCCTTGGCCAACTCCTCGACGCGGCGCACCGACAGCCCCTCGGCGAGAATCTGCTTGTAGATGCGCAGCTGCGCGTGTGGGTCGTCGATGGCCAGCAGGGCGCGGGCGTGCCCCATGTCGATACGGCGGTCGCGGAGACCGAGCTGCACCTCGGCGGGGAGGCGCAGCAGTCGCAGGAAGTTGGCTATGGTGGCACGCTTCTTCCCGACGCGCTCCCCGAGCCGCTCCTGGGTGAGCGAATACTGCTCGATAAGCTTCTTGAACGTCAGAGCTATTTCGATAGCATTGAGATCCTCGCGCTGGATGTTCTCGATGAGCGCCATCTCCGTTAGCTCGCTGTCGGACGCCTGGCGTATGTAGGCAGGCACCGAGGTGAGCCCGGCGCGCTGGGCGGCGCGGTAACGGCGCTCTCCGGCGATAATCTGGTAGGAGTCAGGCCCGGTCTTGCGCAGCGACAGGGGCTGGATTATGCCCAGCTCGCGTATCGACGCGGCGAGCTCGTCGAGCGCCTCCTCGTCGAAGGTCGTGCGGGGCTGGTCGGGGTTGGGCGAAATCTGCTCCAGGAGGATGTCGTTGATGGCCGAGGCGCCGCGCGCGGGGGTGTCGTCCATCGAAATCAGCGAGTCAAGGCCGCGGCCGAGCGCGCTTCTGTGGTTTACTGCCATCGGTGTGGTTTATTTGTGAGAGTGAGGTTTGTTTTTGGCGATGAGTTCCTTGGCGAGCATGGTGTGCGATGTTGCGCCGCGGCTCTCCGGGTCGTAGAGTATCGCGGGGAGCCCGTGCGACGGAGCCTCCGACAGACGGATGTTGCGGGGAATAACGGTGTTGAACACCATCTGCCCGAAATGGCTCTTCAGCTCCTCGAAAATCTGGTTCGCGAGGCGCAGGCGGGCGTCGTACATCGTCAGCAGGAACCCCTCGATTTCGAGCGACGGGTTCAGCTTCGACTTAATGATGCGGATCGTGTTGAGGAGCTTTGAAATCCCCTCCAGGGCGAAATATTCGGCCTGCACGGGTATGATTACCGAGTCGGCCGCCGTCAGGGCGTTCACCGTGATCAGGCCCAGCGAGGGGGAGCAGTCGATCAGCACGAAGTCGTATTTCGGGGCCACCCCCTCCAGGAGGCGTCGGAGCACCTTCTCGCGGTCGGGCTTCTGGACCAGCTCCAGCTCAGCCCCGGCCAGGTCGATGCGCGACCCGACGAGCTGGAGCCCCTCGACGCAGGTATCGACCTGCGAGCCGTCCATCGGATACTCATCGACGAGGCATTCGTAAATCGACGATTTCATAGTCCGGGGGTCGATACCGTAGCCCGAAGTAGCGTTGGCCTGCGGGTCGGCGTCGATTATGAGCACCTTCTTACCCTCCAGCGCCAGAGAGGCGGCGAGATTGATGGTGGTGGTGGTTTTCCCCACACCCCCTTTTTGATTGGCTATGGCTATTATCTTTCCCATATCAGAGTCTAAAGGTTTTGATACCGCAAAGTTAACACCTTAAACAATATAGCGCCCCGCGGCCGACGCCGTTTTAAACATTTTTGTTGATAAATACCCCCTATTGTTAATAACGCTTCAACCATCCGCCGAGCCCCGACCGACACCCGGCCGACCGACGCCAACGTGCCCGCCCCTGTAGCCAATCCGTCAGCCCCCTGTAGCCAATCCGTCAGCCGCCCGGGTTAACAAAAGTTAAAGCGCTCCGAAAAATTGGCTAAACGGCCCGAAACCCCTACCTTTGCACCTCGGTAAAATGCACCATCTGCCATCGGGGTGTAGCACAGTTGGCAGCGCGCCACGTTCGGGACGTGGAGGTCGGAAGTTCGAGTCTTCTCACCCCGACATTCTACCGCCGTCGGCGGCTTCAGTCAATGACTGAAGCCGCCGACTTCCGTTTGCCCCCGCGCCGCGCACCGATTACCCGCGAACCGCTATAATTACTCCGAACCAAATATCGGGATAATTGGCGCAAAATCGCTACTTTCGCGTTTATGGTAAAAACGCTTTACAAATTGGTGATCGCGCTATGCGTTTTTAGCTCGACACAAGCCACGGGCGCGCCAATAAGCGCCGAACAGGCTTTGGAACGCTCACTGGCTGAGCTGACTTCGGTGACGCACACCAATGCCGCCCCTTCGCGGTTGGAACTGGTCGGACTGCGAGAATATAACGACGTTACAACTCTTTATATTTTCGCATCACCATCGATGTTTGTAATAGCGTCGGGCGACGACAACGCGCCCGGATTATTGGCCTACTCACTCGACGGCGGCTTCTCACAGGAAACATCGCCGGCAATGGAATGGTGGTTGGAGCAATATTCCCAACACATCGCGACGGCCGATATTTCATCAAAAGCAGCCGGAAATGAGACCCGACGCCCCATACCGCCCATGCTATCTTCCGAATGGGACCAGTGCGCCCCTTACAACAATTTGATTCCGCCACACAACGGAAACACTCCTTACACCGGGTGCGTGGCCACAGCGATGGCACAAATCATGCGCCACCACCAATGGCCCGACAAGGGCGAGGGCGCGATTCAGTGGACTTGCGACCGGGACTACGCCGCCCACGACCATAGCTTTAATTTCGAGGACGCTCAATTCGATTGGGGTAATATGGTCAATAAATATGATGAAGACGCGACACCGGCCCAAGAAAACGCGGTAGCCGGGTTGATGTATGCCTGTGGAGCGGCGGCGGAAATGCAATATGGCTATGGCGCGAGCGGCTCTTACCTCTACTTGGCGGCCAGCGGAATGATCGAGCACCTCAAATATGACCGGGGCATGGAATACCTGGAACGCAAATGGTTTGAAAGCCTTGATGAATGGGATAATATTTGCTACACGGAACTATCCGAGGGGCGACCAATCTTATATGGAGGCGAGAATGATGAAAGACATACCAGGCACGCATTCGTGCTCGACGGGTACTCCGAGGAGGGCTTGTACCACATCAATTGGGGCTTTGGAAGCGAAAACAATGGTTATTTCAAATTAACGGATTTCTCTTATCCCGGAGGTAATTATCGACTTAATCACTCCATGGTGAGAGGAATAAAGCCCACGAGCGAGACTTCTTCCTATATCCCGGCAATCTCTATGGAAGGCCAGTTCAGAACGAAAGAGCCCCACTATATACGCGATGCGGAAGTTGAAGTATGGTTTATGGGGGACTTCAGGAATGTATCGCTGACCGATTTTTGGTATTCGCACGGGGTTAAGTGTGCGCCTGCTGACGGCTCACCCGCGTTTTACATCAGCTGCGAAAACGAGCAATGGCATCGTCCGCGCGCCCTGAATCGTTTCTACACAATCCCAGCCGACAAATTCCCGGTCGGTACATATGATGTATACCCGGTTTTCAAGACGGACAACACGGAGTGGATGCCTTGTTACCAAGATCGCGCCAATACAGGGAGCGGCATTCGGTTCGATGTAACCGAAACCGCCATCAACTCATCGACATCCTCTCTCGACGACACCCCCGCTGACGACGCGGAAAACGACGCCTACTACGACCTATTCGGCAACAAAGTCACCCACCCCCACAACGGCATCTTCATCAAACTCACAAACGGCAACGCGACCAAAATCATTCTTTAAAAGCAAAGAACGGGCCAATAGTAGTCTGATTTACTGCTATTTCCAAAGTAAAAAATTGTCATCGGCCACCTCATATCCAAGGGTAGAACTTTGGCTGTTACTTGTATCCTTACTTGGTCTTTACTTAGGCTCTACTTACTCCAAACTTAGGCTGTACTGATATCCTACTTAGGCTCTTTACTTAGGCTCAAATAATATGCAAGCGCCTTATCGCTCAATCTATATCGTTGATTAGGTGCATTTGGAGAATCTGGATATTCAAGCCATAGAGCTTCATCTTCCAACGCCTTGTGAAGATAATTTGCTCTAAAGTAGCGCATTGATTTATATCCACACATATTCATTATGTCATTCGCACGTAGAATTCGTGTTCCAACAGCTAAGATTAGTTTTTCTACTTGGGCTGTACTTGGGCTGTACTTGGGCTGTTGTAAATCGTTGCTTTCTTCTGCTGTGCCATTTTTTTCAACGGCTACTGTGCCATTTATTACTCCTATTGTGACATTTTCAACCGCTATTGTGTCATTGACGAAGCCATCATGGGTCCATTTCGACATGTCGGGAAGCTTGAATACGATGCGGACGAAATTTTCAGTGTTGAAATAACGGGGGCGTTCCACACCCGTGCGGTCGCACTCGTCATACATAAGCGCAAGTCCCCGACCCCAGTGTTCGGTGGTGCCGGTGAGGTAAAGAACATTGGCGATAATCTCATTTTGCGGCTGGGAGGTGTTTTTCTTATTTTCCTCCTCGCACCTTTCAAGCTCGTTGGGATTAATGTCGGCAGGAAAACGCCCCGGATTTTCAATCTCCATACGATCATCATATATGGCGATATTCACTTGAAGGTTGTCAAATTGCCAAGCCCTGTGGGTGAAGGCATTAAGGCAAGCCTCCCTTAAAGCGTTTGACGGCACTTCGAGTTCCTCCTTGCGACGTATGCGGTGATGGGTGGTGCCCGTCAGCGAAAGATGCTTGAAGAAGAAAGACATCGCGGCATCCATAAGCTCAAAGATATTTCCCGCCACCCACTGGTTATCAAGGAAATCCACTTTCTTAACGCCCTTGAACCGTGCCATGCGTAGCGAACACTGAGGATACTCGTGGCGCACATCTTTACCGAACAATATGGCGGCGGCATTGCGCAGTCCGTCGTCAGTCATCAGATTCAGACGGCGCAAGGCGGTCATGGTATCATCGCGCAGAGCCAGTCCTGTAAGGCGATTTTCATTGACAGCGGCATAGATCATCTTCAGAACCAGCCCCTCATCAAGCATAGAGAGTTTCAACCGCGGATTAACTTCCTTTTCCCACCAATATTTAAGTCCCCGACGCTTCTCATGCAGACGTATCAGCTTCTCCAACGGCATAACGGAAGTTACACTATCAAACCTCTGATAAGGCCGTCCGTCATACGCGAAAGGAGCACATGGATTATTCCCAATGGACTCAAACAGAATCAAATATTTGTCCGTATCAGGTAGTTTGATGTAACGAGGTTGTATTTCCACCGATGGTTCGAAGCGGCGCAAAGCCTCGCCTATCATGCGGGTGGTTTTGTCGCCTATCTACTGTCCGACAATCTTGCCCGAATTTTTGACACCGAAGACCACAATGCCGCCATCGCCATTGAGCATACCGCATAAAGTCTCCATCCCCCGGTCAAGCTGCCCGGTGGTTTCCTTAAATTCAACGTCAACGCCTTCATGGCTTTCAACCAGACGCTGTATATAGTCAAAATCGGCAGTCATAAATACGGAGCCTTACGATATGCAAAATTAATCATTTCATCGCTTCCCGCAACTGACTGAGATACCGAGCCCTGCCCATAAATATCATACGCGTTCATTTTCAAAACCCAATTAAATAATTTTGGGGGAAGCAGCGCAAAGATACACCAAATGTCGGAATACACACAACAATGCGACCAACAATTTATAGGCAGAGGGCATAAAAGAAAATCCAACCGCTTGCGAGGCAAGCGATTGGATTGGTTGGTGGTGACCCCGGAGAGGCTCGAACTCTCGACCCACTGATTAAGAGTCAGTTGCT
>JAMPHO010000001.1:556140-590568 GCA_023663385.1 Alistipes timonensis
GGGGCTGCTGGCCGAAACGGTGCGCGGCGCTGTCACCGGCGACTACGGCGGCCTCTCGATGGCTCCCGTTTATCAGTCGGGCATGGTGCTCCAGCGCGACCGCCCGCTCCGCATTTCCGGTACGGCTAATGCCGGTGAGCCGGTCACCCTCACCCTCGGAGGGGAAACCTACAACGCCGTGGCCGACAACCGCGGGCGCTGGGAGGTGCTGACCCTCCCGCTGGTCACAGGACCCGTCTACGAGATGGTGGTGACCTCCGGCGGCAAGACCCTCCGCTTCACCGACATCCTCGCCGGCGAGGTGTGGCTCGCAAGCGGCCAGAGCAATATGGCCTACAAGCTCAAGGACGAAATCGGCGCCGACGAGGTGATTGCCGCTTGCGCCGACCCCTCGCTACGTTTCTTCAATATGCCCCACATAGCCCATACGGGCAACTTCGAGTGGCCCGACTCGGTGCGCCGAGCGGTCAACGAACTCGGCTACTTCCTCCCCGCCAAGTGGGAGGGTGTCAACCCCGCCAACGCCGGGAAACTCTCCGCCGTGGCTTATCATTTCGCCAAGGAGCAGCGCGACAGCCTCGGGGTGCCCGTGGGCGTGATTTCCAACGCCGTCGGGGGCGCTCCCGCCGAAGCCTGGATTTCGGTCGAGGCCCTCGAAGGGGAGATTCCCGAGATCCTCAACGACTGGCGCGGCAACGACTATGTGCAGAAGTGGTGCCAGCAGCGTGCCAAAAAGAATGCCGCCGAGGGGCGCCACCCCTACGAACCCTCGTACCTCTTCGCCGCCGGCATACGTCCGCTCGACAGCTACCCCGTGGCCGGTGTCATTTGGTACCAGGGTGAGAGCAACGCCCACAACACCTATGTGCACGAGACCCTTTTCCCGCTGCTGGTGAAGAACTGGCGCGGGTATTTCGCCGACGGCGACCTACCGTTCTACTTCGTGCAGCTCAGCAGCATCGACCGCCCCTCCTGGCCCGGATTCCGCGACAGCCAGCGGCGCATGGCCCGCGAGATTCCCGGGGTAGCCATGGCAGTCAGCTCCGACCTCGGCGACTCGCTTGATGTTCACCCCAAGAACAAGCGCCCCGTGGGTGAGCGCTTAGGGCTCCTCGCCCTCCGCGACACTTACGGCCACAAGGTAACCGCCTCGGGTCCCGACCCGGTGAAGGCTGAGAGCCGCGGTTCCTCGGTATTGGTAACTTTCGCCGACGGCAACGGCATGCGCCCCGCTTCGGGCGACCGTATCATCGGTTTCGAGGTGGCCGAGATTGACGGGGTCTACTATCCCGCCGAGGCCACGGTCGAGGGTGACGGCGTGATCGCCGTGCGCTCCGACAAGGTGGCGCGCCCGCTCTTTGTGCGCTACGCCTGGCAACCCTTCACCCGCGCCAACCTCGTTAACCGCGAGGGGCTCCCCGCGTCAACCTTCCGCATGGAGGTGTCGAACGCGGGCAAAGCCGAGGCTGGCTTTGAGTACGGCGTTTCGGCCCCTTTCGCAGGTAGGCTCGCCGGGCGTATTATAGTGGCCGGGGGGTGCAACTTCCCGGAAAAGCCACTCGCCCCTGCGAGCCTTAAACGTTTTTATAAAGGTATCTACGCCACCGACAGCGCCGCTGCCGGGTTTGAGCGGATAGGGGAGCTCCCAGCCGCGGTTGCCTACGGGGCTTCGGCCCGGGTGACCGATGGCCTGGTGCTCGCCGGAGGGGTGGCCGACGGTGTTCCCTCGGCCTCTGCCTACCTCCTTCGGGCCGATGGCCCGTCGGTCGAGGTGTTGCCCCTCCCGTCGCTCCCCGCCGCGGTCGACAATATGGCCGGTGCCGCCATCGGCAACGTCGTATACATTGCCGGAGGCAACATCGACGGCGTGCCGGGCAACGCTCTCTTCGCGCTTGACCTCGACAATCCCGCCGCCGGATGGAAGCGCCTCCGCGACTTCCCCGGCAATCCGCGCACCCAGCCCGTGATGGCCGCCTCCGGGGGTAAACTCTACCTCTGGGGTGGCTTTGCCCCGGCCCATAAAGCCGGGAAAAAGCTCCGCCGGGCCACTCTCGAAACCGACGGCCTCCTCTTTGACCCCGCGAAAGGGAAATGGTCGCGGCTCCCGGCTCCGAAGGATGAGGCCGGAAACCCCGTATCACTCGGGGGAGGCGCGGCGTGCGCCCTGCCTGACGGGCGTATCGCGGCCGTCGGCGGTGTCGACAAGGATATTTTCCTGAGCGCGCTCAACGGCACCCCCTCCGACTATCTTTCGCACCCCGCGGACTGGTACCGCTTCAACAGGCGCGTGTTCCTGTTTGATCCGGCCAAGTCGGAGTGGCGCGTGGCACTCCAAAATCCCGACGCCGCCCGTGCCGGGGCCGCGATCGTCCCTGACGGCGGCAACGGCTTCTTCCTGATAGGCGGCGAGGTAAAGCCCCGGGTTAGAACCCCGAAGATCACTCATTACGATATAAAATGATGAATAACAAGGAAATAGACCTCAGTATCAGCAACTACGGCACTACGCGGGGTATTGACTATAAGATAGCCATACTCCCCTGGGGTGCCACGGAGCCCCATAACCTCCACCTCCCGTACCTCACCGACGCCATCCTCAGCCACGACATCGCGGTTGACGCCGCCCGCGTGGCCTGGGAGAAGTACGGCGTGAGGGCCATGGTGATGCCCCCGATGCCCCTCGGCGCGCAGAACCCGGGGCAGCGCGACCTTAAATTCTGCGTGCACTACCGCTCTGAGACTCAGAAGGCGGTGCTCACCGACATCGCGGCCTCGCTTCGGCACCAGGGCATCGACAAGCTGCTAATCGTCAACGGCCACGGCGGCAACACGTTCAAGGGTATGATACGCGACCTCTGTGTCGATATGCCCGATATGCTCATAGCCACCAGCGAATGGTTCAAGGTGTGCCCCGCCAAGGAGTATTTCGACGACCCCGGCGACCATGCCGACGAGCTGGAAACCTCCGTGATGATGCACTACCACCCTGAACTGGTCAACCTCGCCGAGGCCGGGGCCGGAAAGGCGGGCGGTTTCGCGCCGGAGAGTCTGCGACGCGGCATAGCCTGGATACCTCGCGACTGGAGCCGCGTGTCGGCCGACACGGGTATCGGTTCCCCGGCGGCGGCTACCGCCGAGAAAGGCGCACGATTCGCGGCCGCGGTGGCCGAGGCTTACGCCCTGCTCCTCCGCGACCTCGCCGATGGTGGTGATCTGTATCTCCCTATCCCAACCTGACGGGGTAGGGGTACCGTATATTGTAAAGGAAAAGTGGCGAGGCCGGCATCGAGGTGCCGGCGGCGCATCTGTCGCGACGCTCGATGACTTCCCGGAAGCCGTCGAGCGTCAGCTTTCCACGCCCAACCTCAACGAGGGTGCCGACAACCGCCCTGACCATATTGCGCAGAAAGCGGTCGGCGATTATCTGGAAGCACCAGTGGCCGGGAGCCTCCAGCGGGAACCAGCGGGCCTCGGTGACGCGGCAAATGTTGGTCTTTACGTCGGTGTGCAGCTTCGAGAACGAGGTGAAGTCGCTCGTTTCGAGCAGTATCTTCCCTGCCTCGTTCATAGCCTCGAAGTCGAGCCGCGGCGAGGCTTGCCACGACAGCCCACCCGCGAACGGGTCCTTGACCGTGTGCGCGAAGTAGCGGTAGGTGCGTTCCGTGGCGTCGAAGCGGGCGTGGGCCTCGGGGTGCATCGGGGTTATGGCGTAGATGGCTATGTCGCGGCCGAGGATGCTGTTGAGCGCCCTCACGGCGGCGGTGTCGTCGGCGAGAGGCTCGGGCAGGTCGCAGTGGGCTATCATCATCGAGGCGTTGACCCCGGCGTCGGTGCGTCCGGCGCCGGTCACCGCGACCTCGGTGCGGAAAAACTTCCCCATAGCCTCCTCTATAGCCTGCTGGACGCTGATGTCCATCGGCTGGCGCTGCCAGCCGTGGAAATTAGCGCCCAGATAGGCCAGGTGTATGAAATGCCTTGTAGACATACGGGGTGGATCGCGGGGTTCAGTCTTTTTCGAGGTAGGTGTAGCCGTAGAGGCCCGAGCGGTAGTTGGAAAGGAATTCGCGCCCCTCCTCGGGGGTGATGCGCCCGTCCTTCATCGCGCGGGTTACCCAGGTTTCGACGTTGCGCACCAACTTCTTGGGGTTGAACTGCACATAGTCGAGCACCTCGGCCACGGTCTCGCCGTCGATTACCTGGTCGATCTCGTAGCGGTCCTTGTAGCAGTTGATGTGCACGGCGTTCGTGTCGCCGAAGAGGTTGTGCATATCACCAAGAATCTCCTGGTAGGCGCCTACGAGGAACACGCCTATGTAGTACGGCTCGCCGGCTTTGAGCGGGTGCACCGGGAGCGACGTCGCGACCCCCTGGGGCGATATGAAGTAGGCTATCTTGCCGTCGCTGTCGCAGGTCATATCCTGGAGGGTGGCGAGGCGGGTAGGTTTCTCGTCGAGGCGCGAGATGGGCACCACGGGGAAAAGCTGGTCAATCGCCCACGAGTCGGGGAGCGACTGGAACAGCGAGAAGTTGCAGAAATATTTGTCGGGGAGCATTTTGGCCACCTTGCGCAGCTCCTCCGGCGGGTGCTTCATCTGGTTGCCCATACGCCCTACCTCGCGGGCTATCTCCCAGAAGAGTTTCTCGACCAGGGCGCGGTTGCGCAGGTCGATGATGCCGAGCGAGAACATATCGAGCGCCTCCTCGCGGCACTGCATGGCGTCGTGCCACCCCTCGAAGAGGTTCTGCATGTTGAGGTTGTCCCAAATGTTGTACAGCTCCTTCACAAGCTCGTGCTCGTCACCTTTGAGCCCTTCCGAATCCTTCCAGGTGGGGAGCGAGGTGGTTTCGAGCACCTCGAAAATGAGCATCGAGTGGTGGGCGGTCAGCGAGCGCCCGGTCTCTGTGACGATGTTGGGCTGCGGGAGGTTGTTTTTCTCGCAGGCGTCGACCACGGAGTACACGGCGTCGTTGGCATACTCCTGTATGGAGTAGTTCATCGAGCTTTCCGAGGCCGCCGAGCGGGTGCCGTCGTAGTCGACGCCGAGTCCGCCGCCGATGTCGACGAAGTCGATCGCGAAGCCCATCTTGGAGAGCTGCACGAAGAACTGCACCGCCTCGCGGAGGGCGTTCTTGATGCGCCGTATCTTGGTAATCTGGCTCCCGATGTGGAAGTGTACCAACTTGAGCCACGAGGTAATCCCCTGCTTCTCAAGGAAGTCAATGGCCTGGAGCAGCTCCGAGGAGTTGAGGCCGAACTTCGACTGGTCGCCCCCCGACTCCTCCCATTTGCCGGAGCCTGAGTTGGCGAGCTTGATGCGTATGCCGATCTGCGGGGTGATTTGCAGGCGCTTGGCCACGCGGAGTATGATTTTCAGCTCGTTGAGCTTCTCGACCACGAGGATTATCCGGCGCCCCATCTTGTGGGCCAGCAGGGCCAGCTCGACGTAGTTCTCGTCCTTGTAGCCGTTGCAGATAATCAGCGCGTTGTCGTCGATATTGGTCGCGAGCACGGCGTGGAGTTCGGGCTTCGAGCCGGCCTCCAGGCCGATGTTGAACTTCTTTCCGTGGGTCACGATTTCCTCGACCACGGGCCGCATCTGGTTGACCTTGATGGGGTAGATTATGAAGTTCTGCGCCTTATAGTTGTATTCCTCGGCAGCTTTCTTGAAGCAGTTGGATATTTTTTCGACGCGGTTGTCGAGGATGTCGGGGAAGCGGAGGAGCACCGGGGCGGTGATGTCGCGCACTTGAAGCTCGTCCATCACTTCGCGGAGGTCTACCGGGGCCAGCCCCTCGCGGGGGGTGACCACCATATGCCCTTTCTCGTTGACCGAGAAATATTTGCGTCCCCATCCGGGGATGTTGTAGAGCTCGGAGCTGTCTTCAACTCTCCATTTTCTCATGTTTCTCTGCTGGAAATGTGGTTTGTTGGGTTTGATGTATGGGTATTGGCGGCTATGGGCGCCGCCTGTGAGGTCAGTGGGCTGCCCCGGTTTCCACCACCGCGCCGGTCGCGGGGTCGAGGATGACGTACTGGGGGGCTTTCTTGTCGCCGATGGTCGAGGGGGAGAGTCCGTAGACCACTCCGAACTGGGCTATCCGTTCGTTATCGTCGGCGAAGGTCTCGCCGTCGTAGCTCACGCTCACGCGGGCCTCGCCGGGTATGCGGTAGGCGAACCCGTTCTTCGGGAAGGGGATGGCCTCACCCTTGTCGTTGAGGGGGAATTCCCCTTTGGCCGTTATGGTGATGTCGAGCGTCACGGGGGCGCCCGAGAGGTCGTCGGCCCCTACCAGGCCGTCGAGCGGCGACAGGCGGGCCAGAACGTAGTTTTTAAGCTCCTTGTCGGGCACCACGGTGTAGGTGGCAACGTCGGTGCGGGTCGAGGTAGTCCCGACGAACATCGCCATCAGGGCCTGTTCCTGCGCTTCGAGGTTGTCGAGCATCAGCTGGAGCGACTTGCCGTCGGGGGGCATGGTCTCGGCCTGTCCCGAAACGAGCTCGCTGCGGGTCTGGCGTATGGCGAAGATAGCCTGCGAGGCGAGTTCGGCGCGCTTGGCCGTCGACTGGCTCTGCATCATCTCCTGGCTCACAACCTGGCGCGCCGCCGGGGTTTCAAGCGGGGTGGGAGCGGCGTCCTTCGACACCGGCAGCTCGACCGCCGGGGCCTTGAAGGTCTGCTCGGTGTTCACCGCTAAGGGTATCCCCTCGGGGCTGAGGAGCATGAAGGTGGGGGCGCCGCTCTTGAACTGCACCGCGTATCGCTCCTCCTCGTTTGCCAGCCCGCGGGTACCAACGGTCGCGCCTATCAGCCGGGCCGAGTGGCTCTCGGAGGTTATCGGGTTGTCGATATTGAGGTAGCGCTTGGCGTATTTGTAGAACTCGCCCGGCTTGCGGGTGGTCACTTCGGCCTCCAGGGTTATCGACAGCGCCGTGGTCGGGAGGCTGTATACCAGGGCGTACTCGTTGGCCTTCGTGGCGGCGAGTCGCTGGGTGTTCTGCGCGGGGGCTGCCGCCGAGCATAAAGCCAGGGCGCACAGTCCGAGGGTGATCTGCTTCATGGTTGTGGGTTATTTGGTCATAGTCTCTTTGATGGCGCGGCCTATGTTGTCGGCTATGTCGCCGGCGGTCACACCGTATTCGCCGTGGGTCTCCTCGGCCAGCTCGCCGGCGCGCCCGTGGATGTAAACGGCTATTATCGACGCTATCTCGGGGGGGTACCCCTGGGCGAGCATCGCCAGGAGCACGCCCGTCAGCACGTCGCCGCTTCCGGCGGTGGCCATCGCGGGGGTGCCCGACGAGTTGAAGTAAACTTTGCCGTCGGGGCGCACTATGGCGGTGTTGTGACCTTTGAGGATTATGAAGATGTTGTAGTATTTCGCCATCTCTATGGCCTTGCGGAGCCGCGCCTCCCCCGAGGGCTGGGGGCCGAAGAGCCGGTCGAACTCCCCGGCGTGTGGGGTCATGATCGACAGCACCGGCACGGTATTGAGCATCCCCTGCCTGAGCGATATGCAGTTGAGGGCGTCGGCGTCGAGCACCAAGGGGCGGCTCGTCGACGCGAGAAACTCTTCGAGGGCTTTGACGGTCATATCGTTGGTGCCGATGCCGGGGCCGATACCCACGGCGGTGAAGTCGTGGTCGGGGTGTATCTCGACCATCACCAGGTCGCCGCGGTTATGGCGGTATAGAGCTTCGGGCACAGCGGTCTGGAGCACGAGGTTGCCGCATTTTGGCGAGGTGACGGTCAGTTTGCCCACTCCGCCCCGCAAAGCTCCCTTGGCGGCGAGTACCGCCGCGCCCATCATGCCGTACGAGCCGGCGAAGAGCGCCGCCGAACCGAAATCGGCCTTCGAAGCGAACTCCTTGCGGCGGCGCAGACGGCGCTGCACGTCACGTTTCTCAACGAGGCAGAACTCCGCGGGGGTCTGCGCCGCTGCTTTCTCGCTGAGTCCGATGTCGAGCACCTTCCACTCGCCGATCAGCTCGGCGTTGTCGGGTATGAAGAAGCAGATGCGCGGAAACTGTATGGCCAGCGTGAGGTTGGCGTGAATTGTGTTGCGGTTCACAATCTGCGGGTTCCAGTCGCCGAACATACCCGAGGGGAGGTCGATGGAGACTACCGTCGCGTGCTCGTCGTTGATAAACTGAACCAGGGTCTTGAAGCCCCCCTGCAGCTCTTCGCGGAGTCCCGAGCCGAACAGGCCGTCGACCACTAAGTGGTTTCTCGACAGCTCGGGAGGAGTGAAGCGGCTGGTCACCTCGCTGAAAGCGATGTCGGGGCAAGCCCGGAGCATATGGTCGCGCGCCGCGACACAGTCGGCCGACAGCTTGTCCCCCCCGATGTTGAAGAGGAACACCTCGGGGTGGAAGCCGCGGTCGTAGAGCAGCCGGGCGGCGGCCAGCGCGTCGGCCCCGTTGTTGCCCGGGCCGGCGAACACCGTTGTGGGCTTCGTGGGGCGCCAGCGGGCCGAAATCTCGGCCGCGACCCCTTCGGCCACGCGTTCTATAAGTTCCGCGGGAGCAACCCCCTCCACCTCGATGGTGTAGCGGTCAATCGCGCGTATCTGTTCGTTGTTGAATAGCTTCATATGCTGGTAAAAACCCCGCGGGGGTCCTAATTGACTTACTTATTCCGACAAAGTTACGAATTTCCCGCATAATTATCCCATTTTGCGGGCCTCGAATCGCTCCCTTACCCCTCGGACGCTGCTGAATAGGTGCTCGGGTCCGAAAATTTGCCGTTTTGGCGCGCTCTGTAAAAGCTACCGGCGGCCCGCCCCGTTCTTGGGGGGAGCCGCCGGATTATGGTGGTTTTGTTCGTTTGGATTCCGGCTTACTTGGCGGCGGGGGTGTCCTTCACGCCGAGCTTGGCCTTTACCAGGGGGGTGACGTCGGTAACGTCGGTGCTGGTGTAGGCGGCGGCACCTTCGGGGAAAATCATCAGATAGCCGTTTTCAGCGCCCACGGCCTTGATGGCGTTCATCATCTTTTCCTGGATGGGCTGCATCAGCTGGGCCTGCTGGCGCTGGATGTCCTGCTGGGCGGTCTGGGCGAACTGCTGGGCTTTCTTGTCGAGTTCCTGAATGTCCTGCATGCGGCGCTCCTTGATCGACTGGAGGGTCTGGGGGTCCTTCTCAAGTTCCTGGTACTCGGTGAATTTCTTCTGGAGTTCCTCGTTGATTTTGGCGTACTCGCTCTCGTAGGTCTTGGAGGCCTCGGCCAGCTTGGTCTGGGCTTCGGCGAACTCGGCCATGTTGGGGAGGATTGCCTCTACGTCGACTACACCGAATTTCTGTGCCTGGGCGCAGAAGGGGAGGGCCACTACCAGGGCCATAAGGATTTTCTTGATCATTTCTTTTGGTCTATTATTGTTTTGTTATTGATTTCGTTTCAGTGGTTGGAGAGGAGCGGGTCAGTTGGCGTAGCCGAGCTTGGCCAGCACCTCGTTGCTGACGTCGATGCGGGGCGAGGCGTAAACGATGTTGGCCGACGACGCGCGGTCGAATATCGCCTGGTAGCCGCGTTCCTCCGATACCTTCTTAACGGCGTTGTAAACGTCGTCCTGGATAGGCTTCATGAGGGTCTGGCGCTTCTTGTAGAGCTCACCCTCGGGGCCGAAGTACTTGTAGCGGAGCTGGGTGGCCTCCTCTTCCTTGGCCACGATTTCCTGTTCGCGCTTCTTCACCTGCTCCTCGGTGAGGAACACTTTGTCGGAGAGGTACTGCTTGTACATTCCGTCGGCTTCCTTGCTGACGGCCTCGACCTCCTTCTGCCAGCGCTGCGAGAGCTGGTTGAGCTGCTCGTTGGCCATTTCGTAGGCGGGCACGTTCTTTAGGATGTACTCCATGTCTACCAGGGCGAATTTCTGGGCTTGGGAGGCGGCGGCGCATCCTACGAGGAGCAGCAGGGAGAGAAGTATCTTTTTCATATCCGTTTTTCTGTTTTTGTGGCCGGGGCGCCGGGGCGCCAAAGCCGGGGTTGTTTTTTCGGTCATTTACCATTTAAGACAAATGGCGGGCCGAAAGGTTTAAACTCTGCCGTTTATACCATCCGCTGAGGGGTAGAGCGCTGGTTAGAACTCCTGGCCGAGGATGAAGTGGAAGTGCGAGCCACCCTTCTGGCCGAACACCTCGTCGAAGCCGTAGGCCCAGTCGATACCCATCATGCCGACCATCGGAAGGAAGATGCGCACGCCGGCGCCGGCCGAGCGCTTGAACGAGAAGGGTGAGAAGTCCTTCACGCGGGTCCAGGCGTTACCACCCTCGGCGAACACCAGACCGTAGATCGTGGTCGACGGCTGGAGCAGGAAGGGGAAGTGGAGCTCCAGGCCGAAGCGGGTGTAGGCGTAGCCCTCGCGGCCCCACGGGGTCAGCGAGCCGTTTTCGTAGCCGCGGAGCGCGATGGTCTCGGTAGCGTAGGTGTAGGAGCCGCTCATGCCGTCGCCGCCGACGTAGAAGGTTTCAAACGGCGAGCGGAGCCATTTGTTGTAGCTGCCTAAGAGGCCGATGTCGGCGCGGGTCATAAGCACCAGGGTCCACTTCCCGTCGGGGTCGGTCAGCGGGGTGTAGGTGCGCGACTTGAAGCGGAGCTTCCAGTACTCGATCCAGCGGTACAGCTCCTTCTTCGACTGGGTGGTGTTGGCCTTGTAGAGCTTCTCCCAGTCCTTCTTGCCCGAGAAGAGCGACGCGGGCGGGGTGAGTTGCAGGTTGAGCGAGAAAGTCGAGCCGCGGCGGGTATAGAGGGGGTTGTCGATCGAGTTGCGCTGAAGCGTCAGGCCCAGCACGAGGGCGTTCGACGTACCGTTGTTCATATAGTAGAGGTACTCCCAGTTCTTGAGGTAGTACCAGTTGTAGGTCAGCTCGGTGGTGAAGGTGAAGTAGTCGTCGGGCCAGTTTAGGCGCTTGCCGAAGCCTATGGTCACGCCCGCCATCTGGAGCACCTTGTTGGGGTCGTAGGCGTTCTCGATCGACTGCTGGTAGTAGTCGTTGTAGTTCGAGCCGTAGCCATAGCCATAACCGTAGCCCCCATAGCCGCTGTAGAGGTAGGGGTTTGACCAGTTACTGTTGTAGTACGACGAGTTGACGCCCGTCTGGCGCGAGTAGTAGGCCGACACCGACAGCGAGTTGGGGCGCTTGCCGCCGAACCACGGGTCGAGGAACGAGATGGAGTACATCTGGTAGTAGCGGGCGTTGGTCTGCGCCGATATGGTGAACGTCTGCCCCTCGCCCTGCGGTATGATGCCGCGGTAGGTGCTCGGGTGGAACAGGTTCTTGATCGAGAAGTTGGTGAACTTCAGCGCCAGTTTACCAATGATGCCGGTCTGGCCCCAACCGAGCGAGAACTCAATTTGGTCGTTCGACTTCGATTCGAGGTTGAAGGCGATGTCGACCGTGCCGTTCTCCTCGTTGGGCTGGATGTCGGGCTGCATGTTCTCGGGGTTGAAGTGGCCGGTCTGGGCTATTTCGCGGAGCGAGCGCATCACGTCGTTCTTGCTGAAAAGCTCGCCCGGCTTCACGCGCAGGTCGCGGCGCACCACCTTCTCGTAGAGGCGGTCGTTGCCGGTGATCGCGACCTTGTTGATTCGCGCCTGCGGACCCTCGAACATGCGGAGCTCCAGGTCGATGGAGTCCCCTTTGATGTTCTTCTCGATGGGCACGAGCTGGAAGAAGAGGTAGCCGCGGTCCATATAGGCGCCGCTTACGGCGTCCTCGTCCTCCTGGAGGCGTTTTTTGAGTTTCTTCTGGTTGTAGACGTCGCCGGGTTCCATGCCGAGCACATAGTTGAGCTGGTCGGTGTTGTAGAGCGTGTTGCCCACCCAGTTGATGTCCTTGATGTAGTATTTCTTGCCTTCGTCGATGTCGATGTACACGTCGACCTTGTTCTCGTCGTAGGGCACCACGGAGTCGGCCACGATTTTGGCGTCGCGGTAGCCCAACTCGTTGTATTTCTCGATGATGCGGTCGAGGTCACCCTCGTAGTCCTCTTGCACGAACTTCTTCTGCGAGAAGAGTTTCAGCAGGTTGCTCCCCTCGTTGGTTTTCTTGATCACGCGCTTGAGCTTGAAGTCGGAGAGCACTTCGTTGCCCGAGAGGTATATCTTGTGGACCTTTACCTTCGAGTGCTTGTCGACGGCGATGGTCACTATCATCTCGTTCTTGTTGCTCAGGTCCTCGTCGAGCTTGATTTTTACGGTCGCGTTGCCGAAACCCTTGTCGGCGAAGTATTTCTTGGTGATGTCGGTGGCGCGGTTCACAATGTTCTGCGTGATCTGGTTCCCCTTCATCAGCTGCAGGCGCTTCTGAAGGTCGTCGCGCTCACCCTTCTTCATCCCGACGTATTTCACCTCCGAGATGCGGGGCTGGGTGCGCAGGTTCAGGCGCAGCCATACCTTGTCGCCGGCGATTTTCTCAACCACCACCTGCGCCTGGGCGAAAAGCCCCTGGCGCATCAGGCGCTTCACGGCCGTCGTCACGTCGTTGCCCGGAATCTCGATGCGGTCGCCGAGTTTCAGGCCGGAGTAACCCAGCACGATGTAGTCCTCGTAGTTGTCGGCGCCGCTGACGCTCAGTCCGGCGATTTCGTAGGTCGAGGGTAGGGCGGTGTAGACCACCGGCGGGTTGTATATCGTGTCGACGCGTTCCTGCGCGCCCGCTTTGGGCGCGGCGATCGCGAGCAGCGAGGCGAGGAGGGTGAGAATCGTGAATCGGCGAGTCGTGATGTATCGCATAATGTATCTCTTCGGGCGAATGGTTGATCGTGGCGGGGAGCGGCGTGTCAGCCCTGGCTCCCGGCGGTTATTTGTTCGCTTGTCAGGCCGAAGCGGCGCTCGCGGCTCTGATAGCGTATTATGGCGTTGAGGAAGTCCTCCTTTGAATAGTCGGGCCAGTATTTGTTGGTAACGTCGATTTCGGCGTAGGCTATCTCCCAGAGGAGGAAGTTGCTGACGCGCATATCCCCCCCGGTGCGTATGAGCAGGTCGGGGTCCTGAGCGGGGAGTGTCGCCGTCGACAGGCGGGCGGCCAGCGCCTCCTCGTCGATAGCCGAGGGGTCGATTTTCCCCGCGGCGGCGTCGGCGGCCAGGGAGCGGGCGGCGTTGGCCAGGTCCCAGCGCCCCGAGTAGCTCAGGGCCAGGTTGAGAACCAGCCCGGTGCAGTGGGCCGTCGCGTCGAAGCAACCCTGCAGGCGGCGTTTGGGGTCGGCGGGCATGCGGTCGAAGTCGCCGATCATGCGCAGCCTCACGTTGTTCTTGATCAGGTCGGCGGTCTCCCGCTCGATGGCGATCCCTATGAGGTGCATCAGGGCATCGACCTCGGCCTGGGGGCGGTTCCAGTTCTCGGTCGAGAAAGCGTAGAGGGTGAGGCACTTCACGCCCGCCTCCGACGCGATTTCCGTGATGCGGCGCACCGTGTTTACCCCCTCGACGTGCCCTTCCGAGCGGTCGAGGCCCCGTGCCTGGGCCCAGCGTCCGTTGCCGTCCATGATGATGGCCACATGGGCGGGCACCGCGGCGCGGTTTATTTTGTCGAGAAGCTCTTTCACTGCTTGTTTCTTTCTAAATCAGTCGACATAATGGCAGGTTGAGCACCTTTTGCCGAATTCATAGGTGAGAGATATGGAGATGTCGGAATACCAGTCGGTGTTCCTGACAAACGAGGTCTGTATCTGGTGCAGGTCGGCCAGCGGGCCGTCCATATGGTCGTTGAATACCTTGGTAATCGAGAACTCAAGCCCGAGGTTGAGCCGCTCGCGCAGCTTGTACTTCACCCCGAAGGCCATCGGGATGTTGAACCCCACAGCCGTCTGACCCTCGCAGCTCGCCAGCGACACCCCGACTCCGGCGGCCAGGTAGGGGCTTATGCGCTTCAGCTGCTTGTAGGTTTCGCCGATGCCGTAGGGGAGGAAGTTGAACTCCACGCGTCCCCCGAGGTCGTAGACCGTCGATTTGAAGCTGTACTGGGCCCCTCCGGGGAGCACGTCGTCCATCCCCTTGGTGTCGCCGCTCAGCCCCATGGCGTTGAACACGGCGCGCACCGCCCAGCGCACGTCGGGCAGGTAGCGGAACGATACGCCCCCGGCGAATCCGGGGTGCGCGAATATGTTGCTCGAAGCGTCACCCGCGTAGCCCGACATACCGAGCTGGCCGCCGATGTCGAACCGGTAGCTCTCTTCCTGGGCCGACACCCTCAGCGGGAATATCGCCAGAATCACGGGTAGGAGTAACAACAGGAGTCTCTTCACTGCAGGGGCTTGAACAGTAGGTGGTTTACGGCGCCCCGGCGGTACTGGGGCAGCAGGTTGCCTCGGTCGTCGCGACCCCCGAAGAGGTACAGCAGGGGCACTTCCCACTGCTCGATGGGCTTTACCGCCTTCGGCAGAGCGCCCGAGGGGGTGAACGTCGAGTCGAACTCTATGAGGTCGGCCCCGTAGAGGGCGGGTATGTAGGTCGGGAGTTGGAGCAGGTCGGCGGCTTTCTGCCAATTGAGGCCCAGGTCGCGGGAGATGTACACGTCGCGACTCACGGCGGTCGAAGTGCGCCCCCCGATGGCGAGGAGCACCCGCGCGGTCTTCACGCGCCAGGTCACGGTGTCGGTCTCGCACACCGTGGTGGCCGCCATGGCGTAACCCTCGGCGGCGGGGAGCCCGGTGCCGATCGAGGCCCAGGCGGTACCGTCAAAGGCCCAGGTGGCCCCTGTCAGCGCGCCGCTCGCGGTGCGACCCCCGGCGATCATAATTTGGGACGCGGAGGCCCATTTCGTTGTGAACGAGGCCCCGGCGGAGTTGCCCGAGGCGGGGAAGGTCGAGGGAAGCTGCTGGCTCAGGCCCGAAGGATGGCTCACTGCCGTCAGCGCGCCGTTTACCTCCTTGGTGCCGAGGAGCTTGCCGCCGTATGTGGCGGTAATCCCCTTCCAGCTCTCGCCGGTCGAAGTCCAGGTGGCGCCGTCGGCGCTCGTCAGCAGGTCGCCGTCGGTGGCCAGTATGTACAGGGCCTGGTCGGTGGCCGAGAAGCTCTCGCAGGATACGCTCTTGGGGAACGATACCCCCTGCTTCTGCCAGTTGTCGGCATACGGGTCGGCGCCGATGGCGAGCGAGTAGGAGCCGCCGTTGGCGGTAAGGCAGTAGGCTTTACCCTTGAAAGCCACGGTTTTCTGCGATGTCGGGGCCTGGAGGGTGGTCGGCAGCGGCTTAACGTCGAACTTCGACCAGTATAGCGAGTCGGTGGCTACCCGGTGAACGTTCACCTTGACCTCGTAGACGCGCTCCTGTTTCTCGTTGGCGCTTTTGAGGCGCAGCGAAACCGCTCCGTGCGAAAAGTCGATTTTCTGATTGGGGGAAGTGAGGTAGTTGATCACGGTGTCCTCCTTCTCCGGGCGCGTCACCGTGAACTCGGCAACGGACACCTGGTCGGTCGACATCGTCACCGCCAGCCCGCTCACGTCGGTGCCGCAGGGTAGGGAGTCGGCGTTGAAAATCCTTGCCCCGTTGAGGTCTATCGTGAAGAAAACCGAGTCAAGGTTGTTGAGCACGGTGTTGTTCCTGTTCAGGGAGAACGCCGTTACGGCGACCCCGTCGTAATTGACCGGCGCGTATTCGTAGTCGGAGGAGCCGCCGTTGCAGCCGGCCAGTATGGCTGTCGCGATTGCCGCTCCGAATATAAGTCCTTTTTTCATGCAAGCATATCTGGTTGCCGCGCCCGCGGGCGCCTCCCGGGTATTATACGACCAAGCCGGAATTTCCGGTATTCGGGGAGCTCCTGTCACAGTCGGGAACGGGCATATTCTGTTCAAATTGCAAAGTTAGCAACTTCCCTTAACGCCCGCAACTTTCCCGCTGAATTTAAATAATTTTTTCTTTTAACCCACCCTCCCCGCTTGGAGTGTGTAGCGCCCCTCCCCCGCTACACACTCTTCCCCTTTTTCCCATAACTCCCAAATTTCCCATATTTCCCAATTCTCCCAATTTTCCCAATTTTCCCAAAATCCTCAACACTCCCCTTCACCTCTCACCCTTCACTCCCTTCACTCTCTTCTCACCCTTCACTCCCTTCACTCCCTTCACTCTCTTCCCCCCCTATCGTTGTGGCTTCGTCTCGGGTTCGTCGACTATCTCATAGCTGGCGTTGTTCATTGGCTTTCTCTTGAACCGCGGTAGCTTCGTGTTGAATTCGAGCGCGACAACAGGCAGCACGCCTCCCGGCGACCGCTCTGGCAGCGTGAGGTAGACCCCGTCGCCCGAATTCCGAAAAGCCACAGGCTCCCCGTTGTGGAGCATCCTGGCCGACGCCGCTTCCTTGAACACTTTCAGCAGCAGCTCCTCATTCTTTTCGGGCCAGTAATCAATATAGAGGTATACCGTGGTGCCCCCTCTTTCGCGCTGTTTTTGCGAGCAGTAGCCCCATTCAGGCTTTTTTATAGTCATGCGTTCCACTCCGTAAACCGCCTCGCCGTATTTCTCCATCCATTTGCCGATCTCCTTCAATCGGTCGATGTTGGGCGCGGGTACGTTGCCCTTTCCGTCAGGCCCGATGTTGAGTAGGAAGTTGCCCCCCTTCGACACTATGTCAACAAGATTGTGAATCAGTGTTTCCGCCGGTTTCCAGGTGGTGCCCCGGGCTTTGTAGCCCCAGCTGTCGCATATGGTCATGCAGGTTTCCCAGTCAGTGCCGTCAAGCTCCTTTGCCGAGGGGATGGTCTGTTCGGGAGTCTTGTAGTCCCCCGTGAACTCGCTGCTGCCGCGTATCAGTCTGTCGTTGGTAATTATGTGGGGATAGTTTTCCAGCAGTTCGGTCATGGCGCGGGCGTACTCCTCTGTCATGGCCGAAGGCGTGTCCCAGAATATTACGCTTATGTCGTCGCCGTGGCGTTCCAGAAGCTCCCTGACCTGCCCAAGGGCCACCTGCTCGAAATACTCGTCGCGGCTCCGGGTCTGCTGCGCCGGATCCCAGCTCCCACCATGGGCCTCGGTGTAGGCGTCGATTTTCTCCGCCTCGGGGTTGGGCCAACCCTGGCTCATCGGGCGTCGGTGCGTGGTCCCGCCGGGATTGTTCCAGTCCTGCAACTGTGAATAATATATGCCGAATTTCATTCCCTGATTTTTGCAGGCCTCCGCCAGCTCTCCTACCACGTCGCGGCCAAAGGGGGTGAAGTCCGCGATGTTGAACTCGCTTGCGTCACTTTGGAACATCGCGAATCCGTCGTGGTGTTTGGCTGTGAGCACCAAATACTTCATCCCGGCACCCTTGGCCAGGGCGGCTATCGAGTCGGCGTTGAAATCCTCGGGGTTGAAATGCCTTGCCCGCTCTTGATATTCTGCAACAGGGATTTTGCATCGGTTCATAATCCAGGCGGCGTCGCCGACTCGTTGCAGGTAGCCGTTGTAAACGCCGCCCCATTGGGCGTACGGGCCCCAGTGGACGAACATGCCGAAATGGGCGTCGCGCCACCACCGCATCTTCTCCGTCTGGGCCGCGCTCTCTTTCAGCCGCTCTCCCTGCTTCGCCGCGGTCGTGGCTCCGGCGCTCATGGCGCTGATCGCGAGCGCCAGCAAAGCTGTCAGTAATTCTCTTTTCATAATCGGTGTTTGATTTGTCTGCCGCGAAGATAGAGCGCTCCCCGCCACCCCATTGCCACAATTGTTTAATTTTGCCGCGACAATCCCCGTTCTGCACAGTTTTAGTGTCTTATTCTACAAATCCGTGGGCTCCCATCACTCCCCTCCCTCCCAAATCTCCCATATTTCCCAAAACTCCCAAAATTCCCATAATCCCCATAATCCCCAACACTCCCCTTCACCTTTCACCCTTCACTCCCTTCACTCCTAAATCGTCGACGGGCGCCGCTTCAGCTGTGCTGTCGGCGCCCGTCGGTTATCGGGTTGTGGGTTGGGTTCGCGGGATGCTATTCCTGGTTTACCCGGTTCTTGGCTTTTGTCTTGGCCTTGGTCGACGAGGTCTTCCCAAGGTCCTTTTCTTCTTTGAGGTCTATTTCGTTGCGTTCCGAGTCGAGCACCCTGTACTGCAGGTAGGCCAGCGACTGGTCGGGCATTATTTTGAACTTGCCGCCGAGTTCCATTTTCCAGCGGCGGTAGGTCGATATGAGCCCCTTCTTGATATAGGCGTCGACGAAGGGGTGGACATACATTATGAAGTCCTTGACCTTCAGGTCGTCGATCAGGTAGGCGAGCTTCTCTTTGAGCACGTCGGTAAACAGCAGCGACGGCTGCACTTCCCCCTTGCCGAGGCACGAGGGGCAGCTTTCGGTCGTCACGATGTCGAGAGCCGGACGCACGCGTTGGCGGGTAATCTGCATCAGGCCGAACTTGCTTAGTGGCAGGATGTTGTGGCGGGCGCGGTCGTTGGCCATTATCTCGCGCATATGGTCGAAGAGGGCCTGGCGGTGCTCCGGCTTGTTCATGTCGATGAAGTCGACCACGATGATGCCCCCCATGTCGCGCAGACGCAGCTGGCGGGCTATTTCGTCGGCGGCGCGGAGGTTCACTTCCAGGGCGTTGCTCTCCTGGTCGTTGGTGGCCTTGGTGCGGTTGCCGGAGTTCACGTCGATAACGTGCAGCGCCTCGGTGTGCTCGATGATGATGTACGCGCCCGAGCGGAACGATACTGTCTTTCCGAACGACGATTTGATTTGGCGCGTGATGCTGAAGTGGTCGAATATCGGCTCGT
This sequence comes from Alistipes timonensis, assembly GCA_023663385.1. Classification (GTDB taxonomy): domain Bacteria; phylum Bacteroidota; class Bacteroidia; order Bacteroidales; family Muribaculaceae; genus UBA7173. Next base: position 574,818 of record JAMPHO010000001.1, read on the forward strand.
CCTTCTTGTAGAGCTCTACGATGTCTTTCTTGTCGGGAGCGATGAGCGTCACATAGTTGAGGATCTGCTGGTATACCTCTGGGTCGTTGACGTGGATCCCTTCGAACGAGGTCGAGAACACGTCGCGGAGCACGCCCACTATGCGGCTGTCCTCCTCGAAGATGAGCGACGGCACCGGGGCCGTGCGAGCCTTCGCTACGGCGTCCTCCCAGCATTTGAGCAGGGTCTTGAGCTCGTGGTTGAGCTCGGCTACCGACTTACCTTCGGCCGATGTGCGTATGATCACGCCGAAATTCTTAGGGCGTATGCTCTCTACCAGGTGGCGCAGGCGCAGTTTCTCGCCGGTCGAGCGTATCTTCTGCGATATGGAGATTTTGTCGCTGAAGGGGATGAGCACCAGGTAGCGCCCGGTGAACGCTATCTCGGTGGTCAGGCGCGGCCCTTTCGACGAAATCGGTTCTTTGACGATCTGCACCATGAGTTCCCGGTCCTTCGCGAGCTGGTCGGCTATCGAGCCGTGCTTGTCGATGTCGGGGAGCAGCTTCATCTTCTGAACCTGCGGAAGGGGCTGGTTCTTTTCGGCGCCCTCGCCGAGCGCCTCGGTGATAAATTTCGAGTAAGAAGAAAAATGGGGGCCAAGATCCAGGTAATGCAGGAACGCGTCTTTCTCGTAGCCGACGTTGACGAACGCCGCGTTGAGGCCGGGCATGAGCTTCTTGACCTTCGCGACGTAGATGTCACCGACGGCGTAGGCCAGGTTCCGGCTCTCCTTCTGTAGGGAGACCAGGCGCCCGTCCTCAAGGAGGGCTATCGAGACCTCCTGGGGTTGTACGTCGACGATTAGTTCGCTTTTCATTATCTGGTAGTGGTGGGTTGGGGGTTTTACGGCGGCGCCAGTCAGCTCGGCCCGTAAATCGCGGAGCCGGCCGCGGGTTGGCTGCCGTCAGAAAAAACGCGGGAACAAACTTTTTCCTTGCCGGGCGAGCCGGGCGCTGGCGAAAAGTTTGTTCCGTGTTTTGTCGCGTCTGCCCGTCGGGGGGGAGAGTTTCGCGCTATCGGCGCTTACTTCTTCTTGTGACGGTTCTTTCTCAGGCGTTTTTTACGCTTGTGGGTGGCCATCTTGTGGCCTTTTCTTTTCTTTCCGCTGGGCATGGTCGAGAAATATTATATTATATATGTGTTAATATTGGTTCTGTTCGCGGTGTCGCTCGGCTATTATTTTTCAGCCTTAACGTCCTCCATGAAGCACTTCGCGGGCTTGAAAGCGGGGATGTTGTGCTCGGGGATGATGATGGTGGTGTTCTTGGAGATGTTGCGGGCTGTCTTCTGCGAGCGGGTCTTGATGATGAAGCTGCCGAAGCCGCGGAGGAACACGGGTTCGCCGTTGGCCAGAGAGTCCTTAACGACTTCCATGAACTTCTCGATGGTTTCCAGAACAGCGGCGCGTTCGATGCCGGTGGTCTTCGAAATCTCGTTGACGATTTCTGCTTTTGTCATAGTGAACGTCAGAGTTTAATTATATGAATATTTTCTTGGTTTTGTGTTAACTCGCTGTTGTAGAGCGGCTTGGGCCTGTCCGACCCGAGCCGCCGCATTTTGCAAGTGCAAATATCGCGCTTTTTTTTGAAACAAACGCGATATTGGCGCTTTTTTTTGCTGAAAAAGATGGTAATAAGTTTTTGACCCTCTAACTTTTAAGATTCAGTTGCTGGCTTCGGGCGTTCTCCGGGACTTCGTTTTACAGGTCGCCGGGGCGCCACCAACTATAGCTGATGCCGCTGTCGACGGTGTCGAGCCCCTCGGCCCGTTTCAGCTTCCTAACCACGGCTATCGTCACCGGGAGAATCAGTGCCTCGTAGGCCGTCTTCAGCAGGGTCTGCGTCGCGATCAGGCTCGCGATAGTGCCCCAGGGGAGCACGCCGCCGAACGCGATCGGGAAGAACACCAGCGAGTCGGTCCCCTCGCCCAGCAGGGTCGACACCATGGCCCTCAGCGAGAAGCTGCGGGTGCTCCCCGAGCCGCCGCTTTGGGCCTTCATGCGGCTCATCACGCTGGCGTTGACCATCGACCCGCACAGGAAAGCCGCGAAGCTCGCCGCCATGATGCGCGGCACCGAGCCGTAGATGGTCTCCATAGCCTCCTGCGCGCCCCACTGGGCGTCGCCCGGAAGCCATATGGCCACCTGGAGGAACAGCGCCACCAGCAGGCTCATCGCGAACCCGAGCCATATCACGAGCCGGGCCGCGCGGAAGCCGTACACCTCCACCACGCAGTCGTTTATTATATATGATACGGGAAACACCGTCAGTCCGGCGGTAACCGTGAGGCTCCCGAGGCTGATGGTTTTGATTTCGACGAGGTTCGCCACTATCAGGCAGGTGACGAACGTCACCGCGAGCACTAATAGCGGCACGGTGACTCTTCCGCGGCCCTCGCCGCGGGCCGGATTCTTAACTTTTTCCATAAATCTTGTTTTTTACGAGGTTGCAAGCACTCGGTCAGTAGGATATTTACTCTTATCTTGAGCGGTTGTAGAACACGTCGTAGGGGCCGTATTCGTCCTGGTACGTTATGCAAATCTGGTTGTAGCCCGACTGCGACAGCAGGCACTGCAGCGTGTAGGGCGGGTAGTTGAACGGGTAGAACGATATGTCGATCCAGCCGCCGTCCCAGCTGTAGCTGTAGTCGATCTCGGTGTAGTCGCCGTTGCTCCACCAGTAGCCTGTGCCGTCGCTGTAGAACTCGTAGTATTCCGAGGGGTTGTCGGCGTTGTACCAGGTACCCGCCAGGCGGCTGTAACCACCGTAGGGGTCGTCATCCTCGATGGCGCATGACGCGAGGGCGAACGCCGCCACGAGCGGCAGCAGAAGGGCGAGCGGGTTGCGGCTGATGATTTTCTTCATATGGGTTGAAACGGAAAAGAGTGACGCGAAATTACCTTATTAACAATTCTCGCACGCCAATCGGTCGCCTTTTTAACTTTCGTTAAGCTATTTTGCGCCCTATCGCCACCTTCTGCCTCCTCCCGCCGGGGCAATAATCGGAGCGGGGCGGCGTTATTTAAGTGGCTGTTCAAAATTATTTTAGTTTTAGGCCAGCTGGTTTTTCAGGCATTTTTGCTCGATGAAGAGGGAGCGATGTGGGCATCGTGACCGATGAAGAGAGGAAAAATGACGAAAAAGCTGCGGCATAAAACTAACTGATTGATAAGATATTAATAATTTTGAACAGACACTTATAGGTAGTGTTTTACTGAAAATGAAGTTCCGAGCTATTCTCATACTGTTTCTCGCCGCGATTTCGGCGGCGATACCCGCGGGGGCGAAGTCGCGGCTCAACGACAAGCTGCTAAACCGCCCTTACGCCGATATGCGCCGCTGGCACCTCGGTTTCGGCGTGGGTGTCAACACGTTCGGCTTCAACTTCACCCACAACGGGTTCGTCACCGAAGGGGGGCAGACCTGGTATATGGAGCAGCCCACCTATTCCCCGGGCTTCTGCGTCAACGGGCTCTTCTCCCTGCGGCTCAACGAATACTTCTCGCTCCGCGCCACCCCCGGCCTTTGGTTCGGCAACCGCGACATCACTTTCCGCGACCTCTCCGGCACCGCCGAGGTTCCAGAGTACCGACAGGACATCAAGTCGGCCTACATCGTGTGCCCCATCGAGGTAAAATACGCCGCCAAGCGCTTCCGCAACCTCCGCCCCTACGTCGTCGGCGGCTTCGTCCCGGCCTACGACGTGCTAAAGAAGCAGGGCGACTTCCTCCGCATGAAGGGCCCCGATATGATGCTCTCCGTCGGCTTCGGCTGCGACTTCTACCTCCCTTTCTTCAAACTCAACCCCGAAATAAAGTTCTGCTTCGGCCTCTCGGACGCGCTCACCCACAAGCGCCCCGACCTCGTCGACGACCCGATACGCACCGACGTCTCCTCGTCGGTTAAGAAAGCCACCACCAAAATGGTGGTCCTGACCTTCTTCTTCGAATGAACCAGCCCACAAAAGCTATATCGCGCCCCGCGGGGCGCTTCTCGGCTTCGGCGGCCAGGGTGGCCGCCGCCCTGCTGATGTTGTTGGCCCTCTTCCCCGCCGGAGAGGCGGCGGCCCAGGCCGACGCGCAATTCTCGCAGTACTTCGAGGTGCCCGCCTACTACAACGCCGGCGCCATCGGCGTGGGCGATATGCTCCGCGCCCGCGGCGGCTCGCGCATGCAGTGGGTAGGCATCAAGCACGCCCCCACCACCTTCATCATCGGGGCCGATATGCCCCTGAAGCTCTTCAACAAGCGCTTCGGGGTGGGCCTGCAGATGCAGCAGGAGAGCTTCGGCCTATATAAGAATATGCAGATCGGCGCCCAGCTCGCCTATAAGCTCCGACTCTTCAAGGGGGAGCTCTCGATGGGTGTGCAGCTCGGCTTCATCGACCAGTCGTTCAAGGGCTCGGAGGTGTTCATCCCCGACAACGACGACTTCCACGAATCCTCCGACGACGCCATCCCCCAGAACGACATCCGGGGCAACGCCTTCGACCTCGGCCTCGGTGTGTTCTACAACCACCCCTGGTTCTGGGCCGGAATCTCGGCCACGCACCTCAATTCCCCCACCATCACTATGAACGCCGAGTCGGGCGAGGGGGGCAATGAGAAAAACTATGAGTTCCGCATGGGGCGCGCCTTATATTTTATGGCGGGCAGCAATATTCCGATAAAAAACACGTTAATAGAAGTGATGCCGAGCGCGCTTGTAAAGAGCGACTTCACCTTCACGACCTTCGAGGCCACGGTGCGCTGCCGCTACAACAAGTTCCTCACCGCCGGCATCGGTTACCGATGGAACGACGCGGTCTACGCCCTGCTCGGGGTGGAATTCAAAGGGTTCTTCCTGGGCTACAGCTACGACTACTCGACCTCATACATCGCCAAGGCTTCATCCGGCAGCCACGAGATTCTCGCCGGGTACTCCGTGAAGCTCGACTTCTCGGGCAAAAACCGCAACCGCCACAAAAGCGTGCGCATTATGTAATTCTGAATCAAAGAGAAATCCGATATGAAGAAACTCCCGTTATACCTCCTTCCGGCAGCGATGCTCACCCTCTCGCTCGCGGCGGGCTGCGCCTCGGGGCGCCGTTCGGCCGCCGGAGGCGAAGTGACCGGCGTCGGCGGCTCCGCCTGGGCCGAGCCCACCCCCTACGGCATGGTGCTCGTCGGGCGAGGCTCTATGGAAATGGGCCCTCAGAAAGCCGACTCCCTCTGGAATCTCGAAGCCGACACCAAAGGAATGTCGGTCGACGCTTTCTGGATGGACGAGACCGAGGTCACTAACTCCAAATACAAGCAGTTCGTGTTCTGGGTGCGCGACTCGATTATCCGCGAGCGCCTGGCCGACCCCGCCTATGGCGGTAACGAGGAGTTCAAAATCGAGGAGGACAAGCAGGGCAACCCCGTAACTCCCCACCTCAACTGGAGCAAGCCTATCCCCTGGCGCAACCCCGGCGAGGATGAGGCACGCGCCATCGAGAGCCTCTACCGCGTGAACCCAATTACCGGCGCCAAGGAGCTTGACCCCGAGCAGCTCAACTACCGCTACGAGGTGTTCAACCACACCGAGGCCGCCAAGCGCGAAAACCGCCTCGACCCGCGTCGCCGCCAGTACAACACCGACCTGGCCGCGCCCACAACCAACCCGACCATCTCGAAGGACACCGCCTTCATCGACGACAACGGCGAAATCCGCACCGAGACCATAACCCGCTCCCTCACCGGGCCCTACGACTTCCTGAACACCTACATCGTAAACGTCTACCCCGACACCACCGTCTGGGTCAACGACTTCGAGAACGCCTACAACGAGCCCTATGTGCGCATGTACTTCAGCAACGGCGGCTACTCGGAATACCCCGTGGTAGGCGTGAGCTGGGACCAGGCCAACGCTTTCTGCAACTGGCGCACCGACTTCCTCCGCAAGTCGCTCGGGCGCGAGGGGGTCTACGTCGAGCCCTATCGCCTCCCGACCGAGGCCGAATGGGAGTACGCCGCCCGCGCCGGACAGAACGAGAATATGTACCCCTGGGAGGGTGACCTCACCATGAGCGAGGACCGCGGTTGCTTCTACGCCAACTTCAAGCCCAACGACGGCAACTACGTCAAGGACGGACACATTATCACCTCACGCGTAGGCACTTACTCGCCCAACGATTTCGGCCTCTTCGATATGGCCGGCAACGTCAGCGAGTGGACCTCAACTGCCTTCATCGAGGGGGTGACCGACGTAACCTCCGACCTCAACCCCGAATACCGCTACGCCGCCGCCAAGGAGGACCCCTACAAGCTCCGCCGCAAAATCGTCAGGGGTGGCTCCTGGAAGGATGTGGCCCACAACATCCGAAGCGACCTCCGTATGTGGGAGTACCAGAACGAGCAGCGCTCCTACATCGGTTTCCGTTGCGTGCGCTCCCAGATCGGCTTCGCCCGCGGGCAGCAGCTCGACAACAAACGCCGCTGACCCCGCCGCTCCGGCCATTATCCACCTCAAGCCACATCTTCTTCTTGACAAGCCTCTTCTTGCCTTATGGGAAAAATCAAAGAATATAAAACCAGCCTCGGAGCGTTCATCCAGAGCGACAAAGGGCAGCGTTTCTTCAACTTCGCATACTCCATCGGCGCCGCCATCGTGATCTGGGGCGCCCTCTTCAAAATCCTCCACCTCCCCGGCGGCAACTTCCTGCTGTCGCTCGGCATGGGCACCGAGGTGCTTATGTTCACACTGACGGCCTTCGACCGCCCCCCCAAGCAGTACAAGTGGGAGCAGGTGTTCCCCGTCTTTGAAACCGGCAAGGATGAGGACCGCCCCGACTTCGAGCACGGCGGCGGCGTGGTGGTCAACGGAGGCGGAGCTCCCGCCGCGGCGCATGCCGGAGCCCCCGCGCAGGCACCCCTTGTGTCGCCCGACCTCTCCGGGGCTTCCCCCGCCGAGATGATGGCCGGAATCACCTCCGCCTCGCAGCTCTACGTTGACCAGCTCACCGAGATGACCCGCGAGCTCCGCCACCTCCAGGAGTCGACCCGCGCCCTCAACACCGTCAGCGACGTGCTCCTCGAATCATACCGGGCCATCACCGAGAACTCCGAGAACATCACCCGCTCATCCAACGGCTACGTCGAGCAGATGCAGGACCTCAACCGAAACATCAACGGCCTAAACACCATCTACGAGATACAGCTTAAGAGCGTCTCCTCGCAGCTCGACGCCATCGACCGCGTCAACCGCGGCATCAAGGACATCAGCCAGATGTACGAGCAGTCGTCCGACGCCTCCTCGCGCTACTGCGCCGAGACCGAGAAGATGGCCCGCTATATGCAGCAGCTCAACTCGGTGTACGAGAAGATGATCACCGCGATGACCATCAATATGTACAACCCGATGGCCGCCGCCGCTGCCGCGGCCGCACCGCAGGCACAGCCCGCGCAGGCGCCCGTACCCCCGGTGCCCCCCGCCGAGGCTCCCGAGGCTTGAACGCCCCGTTGATTGAAATCCGATTGAAAGCAACTCTCAAAACCTCATAAGAATTGGGATCCAGTAACAACCAGCTGTCGCCGCGTCAGAAGATGATAAACCTTATGTATATCGTCCTGACCGCCATGCTCGCCCTCAACGTGTCGAGCGACGTGCTCAACGGCTTCACCCAGGTCGAGGAGGGACTCACGCGCACCAACGACAACGTCGAGCAGCGCAACGCCGCGATTCTCGCCTCCCTTGGCGCGTTCGCCGAGAAGAACCCCGACAAGGGGCAGCGGTGGTACGACAAGGCGGCCGAAGTGCGAGGCGTCACCGAGGCGCTATGCCACGAAATCGACTCCATTAAGGGGCTCATCGTTCGCGAGGCCGACGGCAGCGACGGCAAGGTCGACGACATTCAGAACCGCGACAACCTCGAAGCCGCCTCCGTAGTGATGCTCAACGGCGCAAACTCCCTCGGAAAGCGCCTCCGCTCCAACGTCGACGGCTACCGCGAATACGTCTCCTCCCTGATGACCGACTCCGTTAAGCGCGAGAATGTGCTCAAAGCGCTCGCCACCGACGCGGTGCAGCGCAAGGGGAGCATCGGCAAAATGTCGTGGGAGGAGTCCAAGTTCGACAACCAGCCGGTTGTCGCCGCCGTGACTCTCCTCACCAAGCTCCAGAACGATATTAAATATGCCGAAGGCGAGGCCCTCCAGACCCTCCTGGCCAATGTCGACGCCGGCGATGTCCGCGTCAACGAGCTCAACGCCTTCGTAATACCCAACAGCCGCGTCGTGATCCGCGGCGGCAAGTATTCGGCCAACATCGTGCTCGCCGCGGTCGACACCACGGCCCGCCCCTCGGTGTTCGTCAACGGCGCCAAGCTCGCCAACGACCGCGGCCTCTACGAGTTCAACCCCGGCTCCACCGGCACTTTCGACTACAAGGGGTACCTTGAGGTCCCCGCCGGCGACGGCTCTATGAACCGCCTCCCGTTCGAATCATCCTACACGGTGATCGAACCTACAGCCACCGTCTCCGCGACTATGATGAACGTGCTCTACGCCGGTATCGACAACCCGATCTCCATCTCGGTGCCCGGCGTGGCCAACAGCGCCGTGTCGGCTTCGATGACCAACGGTACCCTCACCCGTAAAGGTGACACCTGGGAGGCCCGCCCCACCAAGGTTGGCGAGGAGGCTACAGTCACGGTCACCGCGCAGATGGATGGCCGCCCGATGACCGTCGCCGCCACCAAGTTCCGCGTGCGCAAGCTCCCTGACCCGACACCATACATCGCCTTCAAGGACGCCAATGGCGCCGAGAACCGCTACAAGGGTGGGGGACGCGGCATCGCCAAGGCCCTCCTGATGGCCGCTCCCGGCATCGAGGCCGCCATCGACGACGAGCTCCTCAACATCCAGTTCAAGGTACTCAGCTTCGAAACCGTATTCTTCGACTCCATGGGCAACGCCATACCCGAGGTTTCCAACGGCTCGCAGTTCTCCCAGCGCCAGAAGGACTCCTTCCGCCGCCTCAGCCGCGGCAAGCGCTTCTACATCTCCCGCGTCAAAGCCACCGGCCCCGACGGCATAACCCGCGACCTTGCCCCCATCGAGGTTATAATCAACTAATATTCTTACCTTCAGTTATGAATCTGATTGCTAAATACGCCACTATATGCGCGGTGTTCGCCGCCGGTTTCCTCTCAGCCTCGGCGCAGGATGCCGGCCAGGGCGGCTCCTCGTCGAGCAGCGCCATCGTGCGCCGCTCCGCCGGAGCTTCGCGCCGCGGGGCCGCGCAGGACCAGCAGCCCGGTGTCACCGACCGCATGCGCTCCCACTACTCCTCGGAGTCGAACGTCTCCGACGCCGACCGTATGTGGATGCGCGTCATTTACCGCGACCTGGAGGTGAAGAACCCCAAAAACGCGGCTCTCTACTTCCCCGAGGAGGTGATCGACGGACAGGAGAATCTGTTCCGCATTCTCATGCGCCTGCTGGCCAACAACCAGGTGGCCGCTTACGAATACCTCGACGGCAAGGAAATCTTCACCGACCAGTACCGCCTGAAGGTGGGCGATATGCTCGACCGCTTCCATGTGATGTACACCCCCGCCAAGGGCTCCACTGAGAAGAATCCCAAATACACCATCGACGAGAGCGACGTCCCCGCCAACGAGGTGCTCTCCTACTATATACTGGAGAAGTGGGAATTTGACTCCCGCACCAACAAGACCCGCCGCGTGGTCGAGGCAATCTGCCCCGTGCTCCACCGCTCCGATGATTTCGGTGGCGACGCCGTGCGCTACCCGATGTTCTGGATCAGGATGAACGACATCCGCCCGTACCTGGCCCAGCAGTACATATTCATCGACGACGACAACAACCTCCCCAAGTACACCTACGACGATTTCTTCCGCCTCTCGATGTACGACGGCGACATCTACAAGACCCGCAACCTCACCAACCGCTCGATGATGCAGATGTTCCCCGACCCCGACGACCGCAAGCGGGCTCAGGACAGCATTCAGAACCGCCTCGACTCCTTCGACAAGAAGCTCTGGGTACCCTCGCGCGAGGAGGTGATCGCCGCACGCGAGGCCCGCGAGGCCGCCGAGGCGGCTAAAGCCGAGGCCGAGGCTTCGGGTGCCGACATCCAGAGCCGCGACGAGCCCGCCGAGGCCCAGCCCGCCGAGAAGTCTGTCAGGAAGTCGGCCCGCGCCTCCCGCGGTAAGAAATCCTCCGGCACCACCAAGGCAGTCAAGAAAAAGTCGCGCAAGGAGGCCAAGCCGAAGGCTCCCAAGTCGAGCTCTTCGTCGGCTGTCCGCTCGGTGCGCCGACGCAAATAACGATTTCATCACCCACATAGCCGCGGAGCGCCCTAACGGGGGCGCTCGGCGGCTCTTGACTAACGACCACACTAACTAACCTGCCCGTATGAACGATTTCATATCGATCCTCAGGCGATTTGTGCCCCCCTACAAGAAGTATCTGATACTGAACATCCTGTTCAATATCCTCGCTTCGTTTCTCACCCTGTTCTCCTTCGCGATCATCATCCCCATCCTGGAGATGCTCTTCAAGATCCGCGAGGGGGTCTACGTTTATATGTCGCTCGGCGACGGCCACTCGCTAAAGGATGTGGTTATCAACAATTTCTACTACTATACCCAGCAGGTGATCGACTCCTACGGCCCGGGCGCCGCCCTTGCGATGCTCGCCGCCCTGCTGGTGTTTATGACCGGCCTTAAAACCGGCTCGACCTACCTCGCCAGCTACTTCATCATACCTATGCGAAGCGGCATCGTGCGCGACATCCGCAACTTCGTGTTCGACAAGATGGTGACCCTCCCCATCTCCTTCTTCACCTCCGAGCGCAAGGGCGACGTCATGGCCCGTATGAGCGGCGACGTCGGCGAAATCGAGAACTCCATAATGACCTCGCTCGATATGGTGTTCAAGAACCCGATTATGATTATCGTCTGCCTGGTTATGATGATCGCCGTATCCTGGCAACTCACCGTGTTCGTGCTCATTCTCCTCCCACTGGCGGGCCTCGTCATGGGCAAGGTGGGCAAGAGCCTCAAAAAGAAGAGCCTGGAGCAGCAGAACCAGTGGGGTGTTCTTATGAGCAACATCGAGGAGTGCCTCGGCGGGCTCCGCATCATCAAGGCTTTCAACGCCGAGCACAAGGTCTCCGACCGCTTCCACCGCGAGAATATGCGCTACTACAAGCTCTCGACCCGCATCATGCGCCGTCAGAACCTGGCGCACCCTATGAGCGAGTTCCTCGGCACCACGGCCATCGCCATCGTCCTCTGGTTCGGCGGCTCGCTGATTCTCAACGGTGCCTCCTCCCTCGAAGCGCCTGAGTTCATCTACTATATGATTATCTTCTACAGCATCATCAACCCCGCCAAAGACCTCTCAAAGGGTATGTACGCCATTCAGAAGGGTCTCGCGTCGATGGTGCGCGTCGATAAGATTCTCAACGCCCCCAACCCCATCAAGGACCCCGCCGAGCCCAAAACCCTCGGCAAACTCAAAGGTAACATCCGCTACAACGACGTTTCCTTCAGCTACGGCACCAACGAGGTGCTCCACGACATCAACCTCGACATACCCGCCGGAGCCACTGTCGCCCTCGTCGGCCAGTCAGGCTCGGGCAAGTCAACCATGGCCGACCTCCTTCCCCGTTTCTACGACGTGGCCAAGGGCTCAATCACCATCGATGGCGTAGATGTCCGCGATATGAAGGTCCACGACCTCCGCTCCCTTATGGGCAATGTCAACCAGGAGGCCATCCTCTTCAACGACACTTTCTACAACAACATCACTTTTGGCGTGAAGGACGCCACGATGGAGGAGGTGGTCGCCGCCGCCAAAATCGCCAACGCCGACGAGTTCATCCGCTCGTCGGAAAACGGCTACGACACCGGCATTGGCGACCGCGGATGCCGCCTTTCGGGTGGCCAGCGCCAGCGCGTCTCCATTGCCCGCGCCATCCTCAAGAATCCCCCCGTTCTCATCCTCGACGAGGCAACCTCGGCCCTCGACTCCGAGAGCGAAAAGGTGGTCCAGGAGGCCCTGGAGCGCCTTATGAAGGGGCGCACGACCCTCGTCATAGCCCACCGCCTGTCGACCATCAAGAACGCCGACATCATCTGCGTGCTCCACGAGGGGCGCATCGTCGAGGCCGGCACCCACGACGAGCTCCTGGCCAAGAACGGCTACTACCGCCGCCTGGTCGATATGCAGAAATTCTGACTTCCCACATCCATTTATTTGGTCTTCCTACACTCCTTCGGCCATCCCGCCCCGAGTTCGTTTTGACGGAATAATTCTATTACGAAAGCATTTTCCTATTCATAAAAGTTGATAAGGTAAATTTGTCGGTTCGGAGTATCTTCCAATGTCAATGTGAACATCTGTCCTTGCATTGATAGTGGTGACATTCTGAGTGCGTTGACGGTTGAGTCGTTTGCTATGCCATATGAAGCACTGTACATTCCAGCTTCTCCACTGCATGCGACGATTAAAACTTCATTTTTATCTTCTGAAAGCTGATTAGCGTATACAAACCCAGCAGCAAGATTGTTGGTCGCTCCGTTGACAATATATTCCATAGGTACTCTGTCAAGGATGGACAACATTGCATTTCCAGTATTCTTAATCTGTTCCCGATTAAGATTCGTAGCTCCGACATTGTTCTCCACCTTTACCTCGTACTTACTGAATTTAATAATTGGAATCGTATCCTCTGTTACCCCTGAGATTTGGGATAATTGAGCATATGCGTCCTTAAGAGTTGCAATCTCTTGTTTGGAATCTTCGGTAATAGGCTGTGATTGCTTTGTATGTGTGCAAGATGCAAGCAAGATAATTGCCAATGATGTTGACCATAAAAATGTTTTCATCATAGAAGTTACAAATTATTTAAGTTGAACATATTGTATCTACTTTCAAAAAAACATTCCATTTAGACATATTGTTTGATGCGGAAGAGCAAAAAATGTTGAGAGCCAAGGTTTTTAACACAGTTTTCCGTTATTTTTCGCAATCGGCTCTATATATTAATTTAAGGTAAGCAGCTGTTCAAGCATTGTAGCCTTGGTTTATTAGTAGCGCTTTAAATTGAGCAGCACTTGTCAGACATAATTTCCCCAAAATGCGGATAATGCAGAAAATTCGGATAATACAGAAAATTCAGGGTGTTTTGTTATTCAATCACAAATGACTCTCACAAATCTCACAAATCTGAACTGTGCGCTTTTTTCCAAGCCTTTTTTACGAATTATAGGATATTTTTGCTAACTTTGCAGGGCTGTTTCAAATAACAAGCGAAACAGCCCTGCCGCTTCATTATGTGAAGTCGCCACTCCATTTTCTAATCAATCATCCAACAGGTATGACAAATTTCTACTCTTTTGCCCTCGCGGGATCTCTCCTGCTGGGTTCCGCGGCCGCTTATGCCGCCACCCCCTCCAAGGCTCCCAAGCATTTTGCCAAGCAGGGTAAGTCCGCCGTTCTCGCGGCACACCCCTCCGACAATCTCCTGGTGAAGGCCTCCCCTAAGAAATCAGCCGCCAAAGTACGCCGCGCCGCCCGCCGCGCCGTTTCCTATGCCGAGAACAACACCTGGCGCCCCTCCACCGAGGTGGTTTCCATAAGCCTCGAACCGGGCGAATGGCTCGACATCGAAAAGGTATCCCTCACCTGGAACGCCGACGGCAAGGTGCTCACCACTATCACCGAAGGTATCGATGAGGAATATGTGAGCCGCGAGGAGATGGCCTACGATGAGTTCGGCTACTGGACCTCCCGCACTTCCTTCAACGGCGAAACCCTCGACGCGCTCCAGCCCGAGAGCCGCGACGTGCGTCAGTACGACCCCCGCGTGCACTCCCTCGCGACTTACCTCGCTACCGAGACCTACGATGCCACTACCCAGCAGTGGGTCGCGAGCGGCATAGCCAACAAGGTGGTGATCACCCGCGACGCCGCAGGCAACATCACCTCCGCCGAAACCCAGGCCCCCTACGAGGGTGACTTCCTCGGCGTTCACAAGTACGTCATCACCTACGGCGCCGACGGCAAGGCTTCGCGCATCGCCCTGATGCAGATGCAGTACGACGAGAACTACAAGCCCGTAGGCTACGCCGAGGATATCGTGATCGGCAACATCGAGTGGTACACCACCGACGGCCAGATCTACGACCAGGACTGCATCTTCGAGGGAGCCAACAAGGTGAAGTCCTTCGAGCAGCTCAATTCCGACGGCTCGGCTCTCTCCGGCACAAAGGTTACCTACGTTGGCGACTCCGACGACTTCGAGCTCACCACCACTTACGCCGACGGCGTATTCACCCAGACCTGGACAGACCTCGAAAACGGCGGCTACCTCAGCCACAGCAAGTTCGTCATGGCAGCTGAAGAGGGTGAGGAGCCCTACACCGAGGAGTATGTTGAATGCCTCAAGCTCGACAAGCTCGGTGAGTCGCTCGGCGAAATAGCCTACGACATCTACGGCGGCGAGCTGGAATTCGGCTACTGGACCAAGGCCGAAGAGACTCTCAACGACCACGATATGCCCGAAACCTACGCCCTCCGCGAGTTCTACCCCCTCGAAGAGGAAGGCGGTGAGGACTACTTCGCCTTCTCCCGCGCCGCGGTCGACGACATCGAGGCCCCCCTCGAAGCCCTCGAAGGGGACTGGTTCGACTACATCAAGATCGCTTACTCCGACTACGTCCTCGCCGGCACCAACGCCATCGACAAAGTAGCCTCCGACATCGCCGACGGCAAAGCCGAGTACTACTCCATCGACGGTCGCCGCCTGACCTCGGCCCCCGCCGCCGGTCTCTACATCCGCCGCACCGCCGCCGGTGCCTCCAAGATCCTCCTGAAGTAACAACCCCATAGCGCGCTTACCCGGCCCCTCGGCCCGGTAAGCCGCGACATACGAAAAGCCAACGACCCGGCCTCACGGTCGGGTCGTTGGCTTGAATTTGTTTTGTGTATGAAACCATGCTGTTTCGGCTCTGAGCCTCGGCATGATACAAAATTTCATTCTTCCTTATCCGCTGATGCTCCCCTCCGGGAGCGGGGGATAAGTGCAAAAACCAATTCTATCAATCATTAACCAATCTATATCAATCTTGCTTATGAAGTCTTGTTTCTGTATATAAGACAATCGAAAAGGGCAAAATGTTGAACCGCGATTGGTAAAAGAAACTTAAATCGGTGTGAAAGTTAGTGAAGCGGGCCGTTCCGCGCCCCTTGTATTGCCGACGTATTAGTAATTTTGGCGTATGAAACTCTTTCGTAAACATATAACGCCTCGCCTCGCGGCTCCCCTTACGGCCCTTTTCACCCTCTTCGCCGCCCCGGCTGCCGACTACATCACCTGCGTCGAGGAGGCCGAGCGCGCCATCGCCCAAGGCAACTACGGGCTCGCCGGCGAATGGCTCAAAGAAGCTATGACCACCGAGCCCTCCAACGCCAACAACATACTCCTCCTCTCCAACCTCGGCATGGTGCAATTCTATGCCGGAAACGACTCCCTCGCCCTCGGCACCCTCTCCCAGGCCCGCGCCATGGCGCCAGGCTCGGTGACCATACTAGCCAACCGCGCCCGCGTCCTCGACCATATGGGGCGCCGCGACGACGCCATAGCCGACCTCACCCTCGCCATCGCGACCGACTCCCTCTACGCCCCCGCCTACTACGAGCGCGGCGCCCTCCGGCTCG
>JAMPHO010000001.1:590668-606559 GCA_023663385.1 Alistipes timonensis
GACGAGGCCCGCGTCGCGGCCGGTGGCCGTTCCGGCGCCGGAAGCGCCGCCACAGCCGCTACCTCGGGCATCATCACCAACCTGCTCGTGGGGCAGGGGCAGTATGTCGAGGCGGGCCAGCCTATAGCCGAGATTTCCGGCTCGAAGCGCCTTACCCTCCGCGCCGACCTCCCCGAGGGGAAAGCGGCCTCTGCCGCCAGGGTCACCGGCGCCTCGTTCCGCCCCTCCTATTCCTCCGAGACCGTCGACCTTGACAAGCTCAACGGCCGCAGGGTGAGCGGCGACCCCTATGCCGCCGCCAACGGAGGCTATATCCCCCTTTATTTCGATTTCGACAGCGACGGCTCCGTGGTGAGCGGCGCCTTCTGCGAGGTCTACCTCCGCGGTGCCGAAAAGGGGAGCGCCCTCACTGTGCCCCTCTCGGCGCTGAGCGAGCAGCAGGGGCAGATGTTTGTCTATGTCGAGGCCCATCCCGGGGCTTACCGCAAGCAGCCCGTGACCATCGGCAGCTCCGACGGCCACCGCGTCGAGATTCTCTCGGGGCTTCACCCCGGCGAGCGCTTCGTAGCCGACGGAGTCACTTTCGTGCGCCTCGCCGAAACCTCCGATGTGAAACCCGAAGGCCATACCCACTCACATTAACCCCCGCCAGCCATGCTTAACAAGATTATAAAGCTGTCGCTCTACAACAGAGTGATAACCCTGGTGCTTGCCGGGCTGATTCTCGCGGCGGGGTGCGTGGCCCTCGCGCGCACCGAGGTCGATATATTCCCCGACCTCAACGCGCCTACCGTCGTCGTTATGACCGAGGCCCCGGGACTCGCTCCCGAGGAGGTCGAGCAGCTGGTGACCTTCCCGATCGAGACCGCCGTGAACGGCGCGACGGGTGTGCGACGCGTGCGCTCTTCCTCGGCCCCCGGTTTCTCGGTGGTGTCGGTGGAGTTCGACTGGGACACTGAGATCTACCGCGCCCGGCAGATTATCTCCGAGCATCTCGACGGCCTGGAGTCGCAGCTCCCCCCGGGTGTCGACGCCCCGGTGCTCGGCCCGCAGTCGTCGATTATGGGCGAGATTATGATTATCGGCCTCACGTCCGACTCGGTGTCGCAGGAAAGGCTCCGCACGCTGGCCGACCGCGTGATCCGTCCGCGACTGCTCGCTCTCGGCGGCGTGTCGCAGGTGTCGGTTATCGGTGGCGACGTGCGCGAATACCAGGTGCTGCTCTCGCCCGACAAGATGCGCCGCCACGGCGTGTCGCTCGACGAGGCCCTCGCCGCCGCTACCGATGTGAACCGCAACGCCGCCGGTGGCGTGCTCTACGAGTACGGCAACGAGTATATAATTAAAGGTACCGTAAACACCGCCGATGTCGCGGAACTCGCCGCCTCGGTGGTGCGGTCCGACCAGAACGGGGTGGTGACCCTCGCCGACATCGCGACGGTGACCACCGGAAGCAAGGCTCCGAAAATCGGCACCGCGTCGGTGCGCACCAAGCCCGCCGTGCTCCTCACCGTGACCAAGCAGCCCGCCGTGGGCACGATCGAGCTTACCGAGCGCGTCGACAACGAGCTGGAGCAGCTCCGCTCGGCGCTCCCCGCTGGGGTGGAGGTCACGACCGACCTCTTCCGCCAGAGCGACTTTATAGCCAACTCTATCTCCAACCTCCAGGAGTCGCTGCTCGAAGGCGCGCTCATGGTGATTATAGTGCTATTCTTCTTCCTGATGAATCTGCGCACTACGCTCGTGTCGCTCGTGGCCCTGCCTATGTCGATTCTCGTGGCGGTGATAATACTGCACCTTATGGGTGTTAGCATCAACACTATGAGTCTCGGCGGTATAGCCATCGCCATCGGTTCGCTGGTCGACGACGCCATCGTCGATGTGGAGAATGTGTACAAGCGTCTGCGAGCCAACCGCGCGCTCCCCGCCGCGGAGCGCCGCTCCACGGTGTCGGTGGTCTTCGAGGCGTCGAAGGAGGTCAGAATGCCTATATTCAACTCCTCGCTGATTATCGTGGCGAGCTTCATGCCCCTCTTCTTCCTCCACGGCATGGAGGGGCGCATGCTCATACCTCTCGGCGTTTCCTTCATAGTGGCGCTCGCGGCCTCCACGGTTGTCGCGCTGACGCTCACCCCGGTGCTCTGTTCCTACCTGCTCGGTTCCGACAAGGCGCTCGGCGCCCTCGACAAGGAGCCCCGCCTCACCGCCTGGCTTAAGAAGCATTACTCCCGCGGCCTTGGCTGGTGCCTGGCCCACGGCAAGGTGGTGCTCGTCTCCACGGGTGTCCTGTTCCTGGTGTCGCTCGGCCTCTTCTTCACGCTCGGCCGCGGCTTCCTCCCCCCGTTCAACGAGGGCTCGATGACCATCAACCTGGCGGCGCTTCCGGGTATATCGCTTGAAGAGAGCGACCGCATAGGCCGTCTGGCCGAGGAGATTCTCCTGGAGGTGCCGGAGGTACGCACCGTGGCCCGCAAGACCGGCCGCGCCGAGCTCGACGAGCACTCGCAGGGTGTCAACTCCTCGGAAATGGAGGTGCCATACGAACTCAAGAACCGCTCGCGCGGAGCGATGGTGCGCGACATCCGCGCCCGCCTGACGGAGATTCCCGGCATTATGGTCGAGATAGGCCAGCCGATTTCCCACCGTATGGACGCTATGCTCTCCGGCACCGAGGCGCAGATCGCCGTGAAGATTTTCGGCGACGACCTCAACAACCTCTACGCCATCGGGCGCCGCATACGCGAAATCGCCAAGGAGGTGCCCGGTATGACCGACGTGAACATCGAGCAGCAGACCGAGCGCCCGCAGCTCGACATAGTGCCCCGCAGGGGGATGCTCGCCCGCTACGGTATAACGATGAGCGAGTTCACCCGGTTTGTCAACGTGGCGCTGGCCGGCGAGGCCGTGTCGCAGGTCTACGAGGAGGGGCTCCCCTACGACGTGACCGTGAAATTCGACGACGCCTCCCGCGCCTCGCGCGACCGCATCGCCTCGATGATGATTGACTCCAACGAGGGTAAGATTCCGCTGTCGTATGTGGCCGACATCCGCTCAGCCTCCGGGCCGAACACTATCAACCGCGAAAACGTGAGCCGCCGCCTGGTGGTGTCGGCCAATGTCGATGGCCGCGACCTCCGCGGCGCCGTCAACGAGCTTTCGCGCAAGGTGGCCGAGCAGGTGGAGATGCCCGAGGGTTACTTCGTGACCTATGGTGGCCAGTTCGAGAGCGAGGCCGCGGCCTCGCGCACCCTTGGCCTCACTTCGCTTCTGGCGCTGCTGATAATCTTCATGCTCCTCTACGGCGAGTTCCGCGATTTCCGCGAGTCGATGGTGATACTGGTGAATATGCCGCTCGCGATGATCGGCGGCGTGCTGATTCTCGTGATCACCGGGGGGGAGCTCAATATTCCCGCCATCATCGGTTTCATCTCGCTCCTCGGCATCGCGACGCGCAACGGCATGCTCCTCATATCGCGCTACAACCAGCTTGAGGCCGAAGGTGTCGCGCTGGAGAAGCGCGTCGCCCTCGGGTCGGCCGACCGCCTCACGCCTATCATTATGACGGCGCTGACGTCGGCGCTGGCGCTCATACCGCTCGCCCTCCGCTCGCAGGTGCCCGGCAACGAAATCCAGAGCCCGCTCGCGGTGGTGATCCTCGGCGGCCTCCTCTCGTCAACGACCTTGAACATTTTCGTGGTTCCGGTCCTTTACCGTATAATCGCCAAGAGAAAAAATCAAGTAAAAAAGTAATGAAATTTTTGATTCCTGTTACGATATGCGCGGCCCTGGGCGCCGCTCCGGCGTTCGCGGCCGATGATATGGAGGCGGTCGTGGGGCTGGTGGTAAAACACGACAGCGGGCTGCACGCCGAGCTGGCCAATCTCGCCGCCGAGGTGTCGGAGGCCAAGGCCGCGAATATGCTCGCCGACCCCGAGGTCGAGGGGGAACTCCTCTTCCCGCAGGGGGGCGGCAAGAACCGTTGGAGCGTTGGGCTTACCCAGGGCTTCGACTGGCCCGGGGCCTACAGGGCCCGCGGGAGGGTGGCCGACGCCACCGCCGAACTCAACGGTGCGAAATTCGACGAGCTGCTCCACGAGGCCCGCTACGAGGCCCGTTGCTCGATAATCCAACTGATAGCCGCCAACAAGGACGCCGCGACTCTTGAGGAGATTTCCGCTTCGATGGACGAGCTCCAGGCCAAATACAAGCGGGCCTGGGAAAATGGGGAGGCCACGATTCTCGACGTGAACAAGCTCGCCGTGGAGGCCGCCCGTGCCCGCGCCGCGGCCAACGCCGCCCGCGCGGAGGTTGACCGCCTGATGGTCGAGACGTTCAACGCCGTGCCCGAGGAGGAGCGCCCGGCGGCGGACTCTTTCGCGGAATACCCATTGTGGAAGCTCGAACCCTACGAGGAGTATCTCACCGAGGCGATGAACTGCGCCCACGCAAAGATTATCGCCGGGGAGGACAAGCTGGCCCGGGCCGAGGCCGACGCGACCCGCGCGGGGCGCTATCCGTCGTTCGCCCTCGGCTATCACCACGCCTTTGAGGACGGCACCCATTTCAACGGTCTTTCGCTCGGCATCGGTCTCCCGATTTACTCGCGGGGCCACGCCAACGCCGCCGCGAAGTCGCGGGTTATGGCCGCGGAGAATACCGCGAAGCAGCTTGAGAACGAGCTGGTGGCCGGACTGAAATCCGACTATGTGGCCGCGCTCTCGCTGAAGAGTCAGCTCGCCGATATGGGTCCCGCGGTCGAGAACGCCGACAACCTGCGGCTTCTGCGCCGGGCGTTCGACGGCGGTGAGCTCTCGCTCCTCGACTACCTCCGCGAAGTCAACTTCTTCCGCGAGGCCCTGCTCGAATACAATTCGCTCCGCTCGGCCTATATGCTCCGCCTCGCCTCCCTCTCGCGCCACTGATAATATGGTTAGGGATATTAAGGAACTGTTTGAAAATCATCTCAAAGTAGCTCTCAAAATCTTTCGGAAAAAATTCAAACAGTTCCTTAGAAACTGCTTGAAAATCATCTCAAAACAGCCTTCAGATTCTTTCAGAATAAATTCTAAACAGATATTAAGAGCTTGCTTTAAGCAAGCTCTTAATATCTGTTAGCTGTTTTTGATTGGGTTCATTTTCGGAGAAAGTCTCGCATTTCTTCGGTTGATATACCCTCTGGTTCAAAAATATTTCGTAGCTTTGCGCGGCAGACCGCATTTCGAGGCCTCGGTAGCGGGGTTGAGGGTGGGTCAGCAGCCATTGTCGGGGCGCTTTGCCTTGGCAATTTACATAATGAAAAGCGTTTATCGACGCGCAATCTTGGCTTTCAGAAATCTCGCAAATTTCAAAGAATCAGTCAAGGATGCGGCAACGGTAGATGGCTTATGTGGATATGTTATCTCCGCGTCGGAGGGTGTGTGAACACCGCGCCGACGTGATGTGATACATATTTGCGTGAGGCCTCGAACCGTTGCTCGTTCTTCTGATTCGGGCAATTCCAGGGCCTCAAGTAGTGAGAGCGGGCAACAGATACGGCTCTCACGCTTTTCTTTTTTCAACCAATCACTATCAATCGCCATCGGAGTGGGCCTCGGCGGCAACAAGTCTTAATAATGACTCTGTGGGATTATTATGCCTATTATGATGGCGTCGTAAGCGATTGGCTTGAAGAAACGCTGATTACTTACGAAGCTTTCATGCCCGAACCTTGGTGGGGCTGGACTCCCGACAGTGGTCATCAGTTACACTCGGTTGTCATCAACCTCAATCCGGGTGAGGGTGGATATTCACAGTCGCGGCAGTATATACGTTCGCGGCTCGGAAACTTGTTTTCTTATCGCCGTGCAATGAGCGACCGCTTATTGGCGCGCCTACTTCCCCAAACCGCTGCATGGCATAAGAGAAAACGCGAGATACCTCTATCAGGTATGCTGAGAGGCGTTACCGCTGATTCGGATTCTTTCTCAGCCAATACACTTTGCATTGAAGCCTATCCATATCATTCCGCATCTTTCAATGATACGAAAGCTAAACAGTTTTTCGAGCAAGACGAAGAACGCCACTTTTGGTATATGATGAGATTTGCAGCCCTTGCGGCTGAGAAAAGCATTTTCAGAAATACGGTTTTTATCAGAATAAGCAACCGCAGATGGCTTGGCTTGATTGAAAAATTCAAACACAAATTTGATTACGACCAATCCACCACATACAAAACAGATGGAGCCGAAGCGGCAGTGTATAGAGTGAAGCCGGGTGGCAAGGCAGATAAATTATTGTGCGACACATCTTTTATATGTATATGGAATCTCAAAGGACGCAACAATATCCCGGCTAATCTTCTGCAACTGCTGCACCAAATCAACAATCCATTATTTGAACAAATCCTTAAACACCAACAAATAAACAAAACAAAATGAGTGAATTTTTACAAAAAGTGAGCGCGGCGCATCTACCTGCGCTCCTGATGCTGATTTTGCTCGCACTTTTCCCTGCGAGACTTTCAGCAGAGGTAGGCGACATCATCAAGTACACCTACCAAGGACAGCCAATCAAGTACATCATCCTCAGCGAAGATGAAAAAACCGTTGCTACAAACCCCGGCAATTACGGTAAGGCAGGCAATGAAGTTCTTGGAGCGTTAGTTCTTCCTTCAAAGGTGGTCAACGGCGATACTGAATACACCCTTTTAGAAATCAGTGATTATTCATTCTATGCCAACTATGATCTGACCTCGATTACCATTCCCGAATCCGTTACTTCAATTGGCAAATATGCTTTCAATTGGTGTATGGGCTTGGTTAGTCTCCATTTACCCGAAACCTTGACTACAATTGGCGATAGTGCCTTCAATTGGTGTATGAACTTGGTTAGTGTCCATTTCCCCGAATCTCTGACTACAATTGGTGAACGTGCTTTCTTCGCTTGTTCTGATTTGGAAGAAGTAATAATACCTAATTCTGTGACCTCCATTGGTTCTGCAGCTTTTAACGGCTGTGATGGGCTTAGATCAGCTACACTTTCCTCATCCTTGACATCAATTAGCGAGAAGCTTTTTTCCGAATGTAAAGCTTTGGCGTCAGTAACAATACCTGAAGGTGTCACAGAAATTGGAGATAGAGCTTTCTATGGCTGCGAGAAACTATCTTCTGTAACCCTCCCGAATTCCTTGGTGTCTATTGGATATCAAACATTTAGTGACGCCGGTATTACATCAATAATTATCCCAGATGCTGTTACATCGATTGACGATAGTGCTTTCTCTTCCTGTAATTCACTGACTTCAGTAACCATCGGGAAATCCGTAACAGAAATCGCTTACGGAGCCTTTGGTTACTGCAAAAATCTGAAAAACGTTTACTCATGGGCGATAAATCCTCCTACACTTGAAAGAGATGTATTTCAGCGCAGCTACCCTAATTATGCCACCCTGCATGTTCCGGCTGAATCTGTAGCCGCATATTCGAAAGCGGAGCAATGGGAAGACTTTGGCGAGATTTTGGGTGATGTGGAATCTGCCGGTATCGAAGATGTTGAGGTTGACGGCAACAATGCCCCCGCAGAATACTTCAACCTCAACGGCGTGCGCGTCGACAATCCCGAGAATGGCCTCTACATAAAGCGCCAGGGCGGCAAAGCCACTAAGGTGCTTGTGAAGTAATCCACGCCACGACATAACTGACAACAATTCAGCCCGACGAAGCGGATTCGCCGGGCTGAATCGTGTTTAGCAAGTAGAACTAAGAAACTGTGTGCGTCAAATCATTGATTTGTGACACTTACCTTTGTGGTGCCCTCGGGGGTGGCGACGAGGTAGATGCCGGGGGTGAGGGCGGGGGTTGCGAACGACTCGGAGTCGCCGCGGGCCACGAGGGTGCCGGAAGCGGTGTACACGGCGATCTCTTTCCGCGAGGGGTTAGTGGCGACTATGCGGCCTCCGCGGGTCGCGATGGTGATTCCGGCCTCGGTGTCGGTGTTCCCGATGCTGACCGTCGAGCCTACGGAGATGAGGCAGGTGGCCGTCACGCCCGAGCCGTCCTCTGGGTCGTAGGTTATGGTAGCCGAGCCTTTGCCGACCGGGATTACGGCTATCGCTTTGGCGTACGGGGCATAGTATATGGTGCCGTGGTAATAGTCGTAGAAGTTTGTTATGATGGGGTAAATCCGGGCGACGCTTTCATCGGAGATGCTCCAGTACCGCGGTACCTCGCCGATGGTCGCTGAGAAACCGACTTCGCTGTAGCCGGGGAAGAAGTACGAGCTTGCCGCCGCCGCGAGTTTTTCGCCGTATTCGGCGGGTTCCGTGCCGAGTACGCTCAGGCGGTACCCATATTTTAGGCTGCTGCCGATTTCACTTTCGTCCATAGAATTGTGGAGCGGCAGTCCGGGCTTGGGGCATACACTCGCGTTAGGCTGCTCGCCAGTGATGTTGTTGAGGTCGGAGTCGAAGCGCATCTCCGTGGTCGAGAGGTTCACGGCATACTCCCCGCTGGGGTTGACTGAGACCTTCGTCGAGGCGGTGACGTTGCCGGAGGCGTCGGTGGCGGTGATGGTTGCCTCGCCGGCCGCGAGGCCGATAATGTCGCCATTGTAATTGACACTGGCAATCGCCGGGTTGTCGGATGTGAGTGCCACGGTTTGATCGGCGAGGGCCGGTTCGATCGAGGTTTCTATTTTCGCGATTTCGAGGTGGTCGAGCGTGACGCTCTCGGGCATGATGATTCTCTCGGCGGGAGCGTAATCTACGTCAACCCACACCCGTGCCTCAAGGCCGTCGGGCGTGCGGACCACGCCGTAGCCGTAGCCATGCTTCAGCGGGGTGAGGAGTCCGTCGCGGCTGATGGTGAAGCTGTCGGTATCGCCGTCGACCGACCACATAACGACCTCCCGCGATGAGGCTTCGGGGCGCACTTCGGCACTCAGCTGTATCGGCGCTCCGGCGGCGGTGAGTTTCCCTTCGATAGGGCTGACAACGAGTTCGGTAGCGGTAGGAACAACGGTCACTTCGAGCGTGCGGGTCTCGCCGCCGAATATCGCGGTGCCGGTAATCACGCAGTTGCCCCGGCGTATGGCTTTCACGGTGCCGTCGGCGTCGACGGTGGCTATATCGGTGTCCGACGATGAGAAAAGCAGCCCCTCGGAGCAGATTTCGGGTTTGTAGGCCGGGGTGAGGGTGTACTCCCCGCCGATGCCGATTACCAGCGGGTCGACGTAGCGGTCGATGGTGAAGTCGGTGGGCGAAATGCTCGCCACGGTCACGCGGAACGGCTCCGACTTGGCCCCTCTGAAAGGTGATTCGGCATAGATGTTCGCCGTTCCGACCTCGATACCCGTCACGCGTCCGTTCTCGTCGACTGTGGCGATCGAGGTGTTGTCGGAGCTCCATACGAGCTGGCGCACGTTGGTGTTGGCCGGATAGAATTCGGCGGTGAGTTGGCCGGGGGTGGTGGTCGTTATAACGTTCGGCCCGGCGATTGTTATTGTTTTCGGCGCTATAAGGCCCCCTTCGAGCCCTTCGATACGCTTGAACCGGGCGTTCTTAGCCGCGGGACTGTAAGGCGCGACGCGCAGGTTTCGGTTGTAGTCATAGGGCGGCTGGGTCTGGTAAATGCCGCCAAGATCAAACGTGTATGAGCTGTATTGTTCCGCCGCCGATGCCGGTATGTGCAGTGTGATGTCCTTATCGGTGGCGGTCATTATCGCCCCGCTGAAAATATATTGGGACTCCAATTCCCAGTCCATATACCAGGCGGGGGGTGTGGTGTTGTCGATATACACGTCGGTCAGCGGGGAGTCCTTAAACGCTTCCTCGCATTCGAGATAGTTTTGCCACTGCCATCCGTTACCCTCTTTGTAAGTGACTTCCCCTTTGCCGACGCTCGTCACGTTTTCGCCCAGATGGAGCACCCGGAGGTTGGCGCACCTCTCGAAGAGGTCGGGCGTTATCGCGGCACCCGCGGCGTTGTACGACACCATTTCCAACGGGGTCCCGGAGAAAGCGCGGCTGCCGACCGCCGTTACCTCGGCGGGAACATTCAGGAAGG
Source organism: Alistipes timonensis (assembly GCA_023663385.1). Taxonomy (GTDB): domain Bacteria; phylum Bacteroidota; class Bacteroidia; order Bacteroidales; family Muribaculaceae; genus UBA7173. The sequence goes on from JAMPHO010000001.1 coordinate 600,709, forward strand.
CGAGCGAGCTGTTGGCGAAAGCGTAGCTTCCTATCGAGGTCAGCGCCTTGGGGAACTCGACGGAGCTTATGCGGGTGTTGTAGAAGGCGTAATCGCCGATCGCAGTAAGCGTCGCGGGGAGGGTTACGCTCTTGAGGTTCTTGTGGTTGTAGAACCGATTGCCTGGAATTTCAGTCAGGGGCATCTCGATTACGAGTTTCTCGACCCGGCTAAGGTCGCACTCCTCCCATTCGGTCACGGGGTATTCGGTGCCATCGACCGTGATGTTGGCGGGAATGGTCACTTCCCGTGTGTTCGCGGCTACGCTGTAGAGCGCCGCCTCGCCGTTGGAGAAGAGGTGGTAGGTGAGTCCCTGCCCGTCGTTCCATTCGGTGTATGCTCCCGCCGCGAGCGCCCCCGAGGCGGCTAAAGTCAGTGATAATAATGGTTTTAAGGTCTTCATTATCTTTGAGCCTGTGGTTTATAATGTTAGAGCTCCGGCGGAATGGTCCGCCGGAGCTCGTGTTTGTTATTCCCTAATGATAATCCCGGCGTGTGAAACCTGCCGTCCATTCCCCGGAGGGGAAAGGGCGCTTTCGGTTTCTGCAAGACGGGTTGCAGGATATGTTGGTTTGGCGGTAAACCGCCGGGAAGAAGAGCCGTCAAATCACTTTCAGCGCCTTGCGGGCCGCTGAATTGCCGAGGTGATGTAATCTCCCCTCCAGCCGGGCATACGCAGTGGCTGGCTTGCGTCGCGAATATACAAAATTTGGCAAGCCTATGCAGCTTGGCTAATGTTAAAAGGCGTTAATAGGACGGGTTCTGAGCCTATAGAGCCACTTTCGCGGCCCCTTCGGGGGTGGCCACGATGTATATGCCGGAGGGTAGGGCGGGGGTGGCGAACGATTCGGAGTCGCCGCTGGCCACGAGTGTGCCGGAGGCTGTATATACGGAAATCGCGCCCCTCGCCGGGTTGGTGGCGACTATGCGTCCGCCCGATGTGGCTATGGTTATGGAGCCGTTGGCGGTGGCGGCGGCGATGCGGGAACTCTTTTCGGGGAGGCGCACCGACTCGATGTCGCTCCAGGGCGAAGTCACGGTCGGCTCATCCTGGCCGGGGTTGGGGATATAGGCGCCCATCAGCTCGCACTCAAACTCGTCGGCGGTATTGCTGAACCCCTCGCCGTTGGTGGCGATATAGGCTTCGCACGCCCCGGTCACAACCGAGCGGTAGGGCACGCGCACGCTCTCTCCGGCTTTGAGTTCCTGGGAGATGGCGAGTCGGTCGATCTGCACCAGGGCGCCGTAGCCGTAGGCCTGGATGGCGATGTACGATTCGGCGTTACCCCCGGTGAGGGTGAACACGCGGTCGGTCCACTCCTCGGTAAGGGGGTCGAGGCGGCTGTCGGTGTCCCACAGCTCTACGCGCGAGGCGATCACGTCGCTGGTGAACTCGTTGACTTTCTCGCGGACGTTCATCATATAGAGGCTCAGCGACGCGGCGTTCCTGGCTCTGACGCGCATTTCGATGGTGACTTTGCCGCCGTCGGCGCTGAGGTCCATGGTCGGGCCGTCGAGCTCGCCGTATTCACCCATCGAGGCGTAGGTGTTGTCGAGCCCTATGCAGTCGGCGGCGTAGGCAGGGCGTTTGGCGTACCAGTTGGAGCGCGAAATGTAGTCGTCGAGCCACTCCGCCGTTTTCCCTCTCTGCGGGGAGTCGGGCTGGGCGTTCTGCGCCGGGGTCGAGAGGAAATCCTCGTCGAGCAGATAGTAGCGGCCATCGACAGGCGCGGTGTGCCTCACGAAGGTTTCGAGCTGGTAGGTGTTGGCGTTGTAGGGTGCGTCCCAGTTGACTCTGAACCCGTCGGCGGTAACGTCGGTGATGGACCTGATTTCGGGCCGCGGCACGCCGAAGCAGCGCACGGGGGCCGACTCCCCGGAGGTCAGTTCGCCCCCGCGGGCCTTCACCGTGTAGTGGTATGTCTTGGCGGGGTCGAGTCCGTCGACGTTGTAAGTGGTGCCGTCGACCCGCTCGTCGAGCAGACGGAAGTCGCGCTCATCGTTCTCCCCGAGGGTGAACACGCTCAGCAGGTAATGGTCGGCGCCATCGACGGCGCGCCAGTTGGCGGTGAACCCGGTGCCGGTGAAGTTGGTGAACGTGTCGGCCACGGGCACGTCGAGCGTCGGGCGTACCTGCTTGACTTTCACGTTGCGGAGATCGCCCCCGTAACTGCCGTTCCAGAAGCGCACCGAGCAGTCGGGGGTGCCTCCGGCGAGTGTCACGCTGTACTCCTTCCATTCGGTTGTCACCTGCACGCCGTTGGCGAAGATGCCGGTGATCCCTTTGTCCATCCCGTTTGCGCGGTCGCGGAGCTGGACGTAGAAGTTGTCGGTAGTGGTGGTTTGCCCGGCCCACGACATACGGCGGTACTCAAACGTCACCGTCACCTTACCGCCGTCGGCCGAAAGTTCGATGGGCGGGGTCTGGATGTAGGCGTCCTGGTCGGTTTCGAAGTGGGCCATACCGGCCTCCATACCGTAGGTTATGTACCACCCCTTCCATCCGGGGGCGTGGAAGAACTCGGGCTTCATTGTCTCGTCCTGGTTGAAGGCGGCTTTACGCGCCCCGGTCCAAGGTTCAATGGCGGGTATCAGTGAGAAATCATCCTCGAATACTACGGTCGGTTCCGGCCCGGTTTCGTCGGGAATGAGCGCCTTGGCCTCCCCCGCGCAGCAAAGCGCCGCCGCGATGGCCAATGTGTTGGTTAAGGCAAATGTCTTCATATCGATTGATTTGATGGGTATCAGAAATTTGGTGGGTATCAGAATCGGTGTGTCGGAATCGGTTCTGTCGCAAAGGTAATATTTATTCTTAAAATATGCGCATAATGTCGAAATTATTTTAAATCCGAAAGCAAAATGTCATTCAATAGCGGCGTTAAGTCGCAGGGGTGTGGTCAGCCAACCCTTATTCGGCTTAAAGAAGTTGAAGAGAATTTAAATCTCGGGCGTTAATCAGGCAAATTTTTGGCGTTCTCGGCGATTCTCCTTAAATTTGTGGGAAACTCAACTCATAACCGATTGCTGTATCGGCCCGGCGGCTATGCCCGGGCTTCTCGCAGCAACCCAACAGACGCTTTTATCATGAAAATCGAAACTTCTACCCAGCAGACCGTCCTCGGCGAGGTCAAGCTATTCACCCTTACCAACGACCGCGGCTCGCAGGCCGTGGTGTCGGCCCTCGGTGCCGGAATCGTGGCTATCCGGGTGCCCGACAAGGAGGGGAAGCTCGCCGACGTGGTGATAGGCTACGACCACGCGGAGGATTATATTGCCGACGGCCCCTGCGCCGGTAAGACCCCTGGCCGTTACGCCAACCGCATCGCCGCCGGACGCCTCACCATCGACGGCAAAACCTATCATCTCCCGGTCAACAACGGCCCCAACCATCTCCACGGCGGCCCCGACGGCTACCAGAACCGCGTATGGAACGCGGCTGTCGAGGGTGACAACAAGGTGGTGTTCACGCTCCACAGCCCCGACGGCGATGCCGGATACCCGGGCAACCTCGACGCGAAAGTATCGTATACCTGGACCAACGACGATGTTCTCGACATAGATATGGAAGCCGTGACCGACGCTCCGACCGTTGTGAACCTCACCAACCACTCATACTTCAACCTCGGCGGACACGAAACCGGGTCGGAGCGCGCCCTGGAGCAGCAGCTCACCCTCCGTTGCTCCCGCTGGCTCCCCACCGACGACACCCTCATCCCGCTCGGCGAGATTGCTCCCGTGGCCGAGACCCCGATGGACTTCACCCTCGGAAAAGCCTTAGGGCGCGACATACGCGAGGACTTCGAGGCGCTCCGCTTCGGCAAGGGGTACGACAACTGCTGGATGGTCGACGACTACGACGGCACCCTCCGCGAGGCCGCCATACTCCGCGACCCCCAGTCGGGCCGCACCCTCACCGTCAGCACCGACCAGCCCGCCGCCCAGGTTTACAGCGGCAACTGGCTCGAAGGTTGCCCGCAGGGCAAGGGGGGCGTAACCTACCACGACTACGCCGGTGTGGCCATCGAGTGCCAGGGATGCCCTGACGCCCCCAATCACCCCAACTTCCCCACCCAGCTCCTCCTCCCCGGCGACACCTACCGCCGCCGCATCCGCTTCGCCTTCACCGCCGACTAACCCCCGGCCCCTTTGGCCTCGCTCCTTGCTTCGCCTCCCTTTTCCCAGGCTTCACCCTCGCACAGAACTGCAAGCTGGCGTTCTGCTCGGCGGTTCGGTTTGAGGGGAGCCAGGCATTTCGCTTCAGTCGGCTTTGCCGTTCGGTGCGAGGGCGAAGCCCGAGAGCGGAGGCGAACCCCGAGAAAGCGAAGGCAAAGCCCGAAGCCGCGGTTCAGGCCGCGCATAAAAACGGATAAAACAGAAGAGGCTCCCGGCAATTTTGCCGGGAGCCTCCTTGTTCTCAGGCTAAGAGAGCCTTAGGCGTTTTTCACCTTGTCGACAATCGCCTTGAAAGCGGCGGGGTTGTTGAGGGCGAGGTCGGCCAGGACCTTGCGGTTGATCTCGATACCAGCCTTGTGGATCAGGCCCATGAGCTTGGAGTACGAAAGGTCCTCCATGCGGGCGGCGGCGTTGATACGCTGGATCCAGAGGGCGCGGAAGTTGCGCTTCTTGTTCTTGCGGTCGCGGTAGGCGTAAGTCAGACCTTTTTCCCAAGTGTTCTTGGCAACGGTCCATACGTTACGGCGGCAGCCAAAGTAGCCGCGGGTGAGTTTCAGGATTTTCTTACGACGAGCGCGTGAAGCGACGTGGTTTACTGATCTTGGCATTGTTGTTCGTTTTTTGAATGTCAGCGGCCGGGATTCGCGCCCGACTCTTTGTGCTGAGTCACTCGGTTAGAAAAATTTTGTTGAACGGGTTGTGGAGAGGGAGCCTGTTGTGTCAAGCCGGAAGCTTGCTCCGCGTGAGCGGTGTTCTCGCTTACTTAAGGCCGAGGAGGGCTTTAACGTTGCCTGCGTCGACGCGGTTAACCGTGCCGAAGTGGGTCAGGTTGCGCTTCTGCTTCTTGGTCTTTTTGGTGAGAATGTGGCTCTTGAAAGCGTGCTTTCTCTTGATCTTTCCTGTTCCGGTAAGGGCGAACCTCTTTTTGGCACCGGAATTAGTCTTAATCTTTGGCATTTTGTTTATTAAAATATTGATTATTAAAGTCCGTGGCCGACTCGCGGCCGGGAATGTCTTTCTCTGTGGTCGGTCAGGCTCAGGCTTTCTTCTTGGGCGAGAGCATGATAATCATGCGCTTGCCTTCGAGCACCGGCATCTGCTCTACCTTGCCGTATTCCTCCAGGTCGGAGGCGAAGCGGAGGAGGAGCACCTCGCCCTGCTCCTTGAACAGGATCGAGCGCCCTTTGAAGAACACATAGGCTTTCACCTTCGATCCTTCCTGGAGGAAGCTCTGGGCGTGCTTGAGCTTGAAGTTGTAGTCGTGGTCGTCGGTCTGCGGTCCGAATCGGATTTCCTTAACCACTACCTTCGTGGCCTTGGCTTTCTGCTCCTTCTGGCGCTTTTTCTGCTGGTAGAGGAACTTGGAGTAGTCAAGGATTTTGCACACAGGGGGCTGGGCGGTGGGGGAGATTTCGACCAGGTCGAGCTCCAGCTCGTCGGCCATGCGGAGTGCCTCGGTTATGGAGTAGATGCCGTTCTCGACGTTGTCGCCCACGATGCGCACCTCTTTGGCGCGGATGCGGTCGTTAACGTTGTAGGGTTCCTCCTTTCGGGGCATGCGCGGTCCCTGGACCATGCGGGGACCCGACGGGCGCGGGCCGGAGAAGCCTCCGGGGCGGGGGCCGCCGAAACCGCCGGG
>JAMPHO010000001.1:606659-626821 GCA_023663385.1 Alistipes timonensis
GCAGCGCCCCCATCGTCCGGCGCCGCTACCCCCCAGGCCCATGCGGCCCGGCTACCGCCACCCCGTGCCCTTCTTCGGACGCTGGCACCGCCCCGTACCCCCTCCACGCTGGCACTACACCGCCGGCGTAGGCCCGGTGTTCTCGACGATTCTCGGCGTGGCCATCGGCGCGACGCTCGCCTCGTCGCTCAACACGCTGTCGACCAGCGGTTACACCGTCAGCAACTACGGCAACGACGTGGTGTACCTCTCGAACGTGCCCCAGATGAACCTTATGTGGCCCGACGCAGCGATGTACTACAACAACGGCCGTCTCTGCGGCTCGCAGTTCACCTACCCCACCGACTACTACGATATGAGCCGATATAACTCGCTGTATAACCGCTTCGTGCAGCTCTACGGAGCGCCCGTCAACACCGGAAACAGCGGCGGCATCGTATCCGCGACCTGGTTCGGGGGCGACAACCGCTTCGTCACCATCGAGTTCAACGGCAACTACGGCAACTACTACACCACTCTGAGCTACGGCATGTAGCGCCCCGCGCCACGCATCTCAGACTCATCACATTATAACACCGACATCTACATGAAACGCTCCGCCGGCATTTCCTTCAACGGAGCAACCCTGGTTCTCGCGGGGTTGCTCCTTGTCACGTTCGCGGCCTTCCTGGGCCAGACGCTGTTTTACTCAAAAGGGGAGCCGCGCGAGGCGGTTGTGGCCGTGTCGATGCTCCAGCAGGGCAACTGGATTCTGCCCGTGAGCGTCGGGGCCGACATCCCCTACAAGCCCCCGATGCTGGCCTGGATCATAGCCGCGCTCGGTTGGCTCAACGGGGGGCACGTCACCGAGTACCTTAGCCGCTTGCCGTCGGCCCTGGCCGCTACGGCGATGATTCTGTGCGTGTTCCGCTTCTACTGCCGCCGCACCACGGTGGGGCTGGGCGTTATGACCGCCTTCATCACCATGACGGCCTTCGAGGTTCACCGCGCCGCGACCTCCTGCCGGGTCGATATGCTGCTCTGCTGCTTCACCGTGCTGGCCATCCTCGCCATGGCGCGCCACTGGGAGCGGCAACCGGGCCGCTGGGAGCTCCCCTGGATAGGGATTCTGATGATGTCGCTGGCGGTGCTCACCAAGGGCCCCGTCGGGATGCTGATCCCCTGCATGGTGGTCGGTGTGTGGCGCCTGATACAGCGCGACCCGTTCTGGCACACGTTCATAACACTCCTACTGAGCGGACTCCTCTCGCTGGTGCTCCCGGCGCTCTGGTACATAGCCGCCTACCAGCAGGGGGGCGACGCTTTCCTCGACCTGGCCCTGGAGGAGAATTTCGGCCGCTTCACCGGGCGGATGTCGTACGACTCGCATAAGAACGGACTCTGGTACTACTTCGCGATGTTCCCCGCCGGGATGGCTCCCTGGACCCTCTTGGGCCTCATCTCGTTCTTCGCCTGGCGCAAGTTCCGCTACGGCATCCTCAAACTCAAATGGCGCGACCTGGTGGCCGACGACCCCGCCGGACTGCTGGCCCTCTGCGCCTCGGTAATCATTTTCGTGTTCTACTGCGTGCCCCAGAGCAAGCGCGGGGTGTACCTGCTACCGATGTACCCCTTCGCGGCCTACTGGCTGGCGTTCTACATAAAGTGGCTGGCCGGGAAGACCACCCGTGTGCTCAAACCCTTCGGATGGATCGTGGCGCTATTGGGCACCATTGTGCCCGCGCTGCTGCTCTGCGCCCTCTTCGGATGGCTCCCGGAGGTTGACGCCCACCCGGCCATCGACGCGGCGCTCGGCGAGCTCAGAATGCTCGGGGCGGGCTTCGCCGCGCCTATGACCTGCTGCCTATGCGCCACGGTGTGCCTCTCGACCATCAGAATAATGGCGCGGGGCGACAACCGCCAAATCGTGCAGTGGACCCTCATCGACCTGATGCTCATCTACTGGGTGTTCTCGGCGGCAATACAGCCCGCAGCCCTCAACCCCAAGAGCGACTACCCCCTGGCTCAGGCCGTCGAGGCCCGCGCGCTCCCCGGCGAGCCGGTCTACAGCTATGTCGACGACCGCATGCTACGCTTCTATCAGGTGAACTTCTACACCACCGACGGACTGACGGTGCTCGACAGCGCCCGGGTGGCGGCCCACACCCCCACCCAGGGACTCGTCTTAGTGGCGCGCCGCGACTCGGCGGCGTTCAACCGCATGCTCCCGGCCAACCTCCCCCGCAGGGTGGTGATGCGCTGGGACGCCCGCAGCTCCGACCTCCGCTCGCCGGTGCTCCTCTACCGCCTGAACCCGATGACTCTGTAACCTCCCATTATGGACTACGAAATACGCCCCCTGCAGCTGAGGCTGCTGAAAATCCTCCAGGCCGTCGACGCGATGTGCCGCGAGCATAACCTCCGATACTACATCATTGCCGGCACGCTCCTCGGAGCCGTGCGCCACGGCGGCTTCATACCCTGGGACGACGACCTCGACATCGGTATGCCCCGCCCCGACTACGACCTCCTGAGGGCCAACTGGCGGAAATGGCTCCCGAAACACCTCGAATTTATCGACCCGGAGAACGACCCCGACTACCCGTTCCCCTTCGGCAAAATCCAGGACGCCGACACCACCCTCATCGAGTCGAAGCACTTCGGCTACCTCGGAGGGGTGTACATCGACGTGTTCCCCCTCGACGGGATGACCGACAGCGCCCCCGCGCGCCGCTCCCACTTCGCCCGCTATAAGTTTTTCCGCCGCGCCCTGTACCTAATTTACCGTGACCCCTACCGCCACGGGAGGGGGCCGTCGAGCTGGTTCCCGCTCCTGACGCGCCGCCTCTTCACCCGCGCCGGGCTCCACGCCAAGCTGCAACGCATTTTCCGCGAGTACCCCTACGAGGAGTCCCCGTCGGTGGTGGAGCACGACAACGGCGCCCGCGGCGTGCTCCCGAAGTCCTGGGTCGAACCGGCCCGCGACATCCTCTTCGAGGGGCTACCCTTCAAAACCTTCGCCGAGCCGGAGAAATATCTCGCCTACACCTACGGCGACTATATGACCCTCCCCCCGGCCGACCGCCGCAAGCAGCACCGCTTCTACCGCCTCGACCTCGACCATCCCTATCGGGGAGTGAAGAGTGGAGAGGGTGAAAAGAGTGAAGAGGGTGAAAAGTGAAGGGTGAAGGGTGAAAAGTGAAGGGTGAAAAGTGAAGGGTGAAGGGGGTGAAGAGTGAAGGGTGAAGAGGGTGAAGAGTGAAGGGAATACCTCACCGCTTGACGCTCTCCCGGATGATGAACCACCACAAATCCCTTATTACCAAGGTCGGAGACCTTGCATATGGTTAACCCCATCATAAGCCGCGTCAGCGGCGGTTGGTGGGGGGAGTGTGTGGCGCGTTACGTGCAAGGTCGGAGATCTTGCACAGCGGTTGGCGGCGGTCAATGTTGTGCAAGGTCTCCGACCTTGACATTCTTCCGAGGCACAAGTTAACCCCATCAACCGCCGCTAACGCGGCTTATGATGGGGTTAACTTTGTGAAAGGTCTCCGACCTTTGTCATAACCAGCCTCCGAGGGTTAGTCGCGGCTTATGATTGGGTTAAACTTGTGAAATGTCTCAGACCTTTGTCATAACCGGCCTCCGCGGGTTAGTCGCGGCTGGAGCCGAAGAAGCGGAGGAGGTAGAGGAAGAGGTTGATGAAGTCGAGGTAGAGGCTCAGGGCGCCCCAGGTAGCGAGACGGCCGTCGGCCATCGCGGGGTACTGCTGGGTCATCTGCTTAATTTTCTGGGTGTCCCAGGCGGTAAGGCCGATGAAAATCAGCACGCCGAGACCGCTAACAATCCAGTCGAGGGTCGAGTTGGCCCAAAACATATTCACAACGCAGAGGATGATGAGGCCAAAGAGGGCCATGTAGAGAAGGGAGCCGATCTTGGTGAGGTCGCGGTTGGTGAAGTAGCCGTACACGCTCATCGCGCCGAACACGCCGGCGGTGATTATGAATGTCTTGAAGATGCTCGCGAAGCTGAACGCCAGGAAGATAATCGACAGCGTCAGGCCGTTGACAATGGCGAACAGGTAGAAGAGCCCCGTTGACATCGCCGGTGAGAGCTTATTGAGGCGGGCGGTGATGAAGAACACCAGGCCCAGCTCCAGGATGGCCAGACCCCAGTAAACCCAGGAGTGAGTGGCGATGAAGTAGGCCACGTTGGCCTCAGAGCCCCAGGCGGCGGCGAGCCAGGCGGTTGCGGCGGTCACCAGGAGGGCCAGGAACATCTTGACGTAGACGGATTTCATGACCGCCGACACCTTGGCGTCGAGCGACTGCGGGTTCCGTCCGTCGTAATAGTCAGTCTGATAGTAACTCATATTCAATTAACTTTTTTTCTGTTTAACGGATTGGCGGCGGGGAGAGTTCCCCGGGCCTATTACATTCTTTCGGGCACGTTGATGCCGAGCAGCCCCATCGCGGTCTTCACCACGCGCGAGGTCTGGTCGCAAAGCGCCAGGCGCAGCGAGCGGGTAGCCTCGTCCTCCTCGCCCAAGATGGTGTAGTCGTGGTAGAACTGGTTGTACTGCTTCACCAGGTCGTAGGCGTAGTTGGCGATCAGTGCCGGGGAGAAGGAGCGTCCGGCCTCGCGCACGGTGGCGGGGAAGTCGGCAAGCGCCTGTATCAGGGCTATCTCCTTATCGTTGGGGGTCACCTTCGAGTAGTCGCCGATGGCGAATCCCTTCTCGGCAGCCTTGCGGAGCACGGAGCGGATTCGGGCGTAGGTGTACTGGATGAAGGGCCCGGTGTTGCCGTTGAAGTCGATCGACTCCTTGGGGTTGAAGAGCATGTTCTTGCGGGGGTCGACCTTGAGCAGGAAGTACTTCAGGGCGCCCATGCCGACGGTTTCGGCAATTTCGGCCACCTCCTGTTCGGAGAGCCCCTGGAGCTTGTCCATCTCGCGGGAAACCTCGCGGGCGCCCGACACCATCTCCTCCATGAGGTCGTCGGCGTCGACAACAGTGCCCTCGCGGCTCTTCATCTTACCTTCGGGGAGCTCCACCATGCCGTAGGAGAAGTGTACCAGGTCCTTGCCCCACTTGAAGCCGAGGCGGTCGAGCAGCAGCGAGAGCACCTGGAAGTGATAGTTCTGCTCGTTGCCGACGACGTAGATCATGCGGTCGATCGGGAAGTCGCGGAAACGGAGCTTGGCGGTGCCGATGTCCTGGGTCATATACACCGAGGTGCCGTCGGCGCGGAGCAGAAGCTTGTGGTCAAGCCCCTCGGCGGTGAGGTCGGCCCATACCGAGCCATCCTCCTTGCGGTACATAAGCCCCTTTTCAAGCCCTTCGAGCACCTTCTCCTTACCTTCGAGGTAGGTCTGGCTCTCGTAGTAGATTTTGTCGAAATCGACGCCGAGGCGCTTGTAGGTTTCGTCGAACCCGGCGTAAACCCAGGAGTTCATACGCTCCCAGAGGGCGCGCACCTCGGGGTCGCCAGCCTCCCAGCGGCGGAGCATATCGCGGGCCTCGGCCATCAGCGCGGAACGCTTCTCGGCCTCCTCGGAGCTCACGCCGTCGCGCTCGGCGATCTCCTTGAGCTCGGCGCGGTAGTGCTTGTCGAAGAGCACATAGAAATCGCCGATGAGGTGGTCGCCCTTCTTGCCGGTCGACTCGGGAGTGGCGCCTTCGCCCCACTTCTGCCAGGCGAGCATCGACTTGCATATGTGGATGCCGCGGTCGTTTACAATGTTGGTTTTCACCACCTTGTTGCCGCAGGCGGCGAGGATGCGGCTCAGCGAGTAGCCCAGGAGGTTGTTGCGGACGTGGCCCAGGTGGAGGGGCTTGTTGGTGTTGGGCGAGGAGTACTCGACCATCACCAGGGGCGACGCGTCGGTCACGGGCTCGACACCGTAGTCGGGGGTGTCGGCTATGTGTTCCAGCACCTTGTTCCAGTAGGTAGGCTCAACTACGATGTTGAGGAACCCCTTTACGGTGTTGAATCGGGCCACGGCGGGCTCGTTCTCAACGAGCCACGCTCCGATTTCAGCACCCACGGCCTCGGGGGCCTTGCGGGCGGCCTTCACCCAGGGGAACACTACGATGGTGAGGTTCCCCTCGAACTCCTTGCGGGTGGCCTGGGGAACTATTGAGGCGGCATCGACGTCGATGCCGTAGAGGGCCTTGACGGCCTTGGCGGTGCCTTCGGCGATAATCTGGTCGATAGACATTGGCTTTCTTTGTCTTTCTTGGACTTTCTTGATATTTTACCTGTTGGAAAAGTGGAAACGGCTTATCAGATGGAGAGCCTTCGGAGGGTGTTGAGGAGCTCCTGGTTGATGGGCTTGTCCTTCTTGATGGCTTTCGAGAAGGGAACGTAAACGATCTCGTCGTTCTTGATACCGATCATCACGTTGCGCTGGTCCTCGATGAGGGCGTCGATGGCCGCGGCGCCCATGCGGGAGGCCAGGATGCGGTCGCAGGCCGTCGGGGAGCCGCCGCGCTGGAGGTGCCCCAGGATGGATACGCGCACGTCGTACTCGGGATACTCCTCCTCGACGCGCTTGGCGATACCCATCGCGCCCCCGGTGACGGGGCTCTCGGCAACCAGCACGATCGACGAGTTCTTGCTCTTGCGGAAACCGTTCTGAATCAGCTCGGCGAGCTGGTCGGTCTGGGTGGATATTTCAGGGATGATGGCGGCCTCGGCACCCGCGGCGATAGCGCCGTTGAGGGCCAGGAAGCCGGCGTCGCGGCCCATGACCTCCACGAAGAAGAGGCGCTCGTGGGAGGTGGCCGTGTCGCGTATCTTGTCGACACACTCCATGATGGTGTTCAGGGCAGTGTCGTAACCGATGGTGTGGTCGGTGCCGTAGAGGTCGTTGTCGATGGTGCCGGGGAGGCCGATAATCGGGAAGTTGAACTCATTGGCGAAAATGCGGGCGCCTGTGAGCGAGCCGTCACCGCCGATTACCACCAGGGCGTCGATGCCGTGGGAGCGGAGGGTGTCGTAGGCGAGCTGGCGCCCCTCGGGGGTCTGGAACTCCTTGCATCGGGCGGTTTTCAGGATGGTGCCGCCGCGCTGGATGATGTTCGACACGTTGGCGGTCGAGAACTCCACGATTTCGTCGGTGATAAGGCCCCTGTAACCGCGGTAGATACCCTTAACCTTGAATCCGCTGAATATCGCCGAGCGGGTGACGGCGCGGATCGCGGCGTTCATGCCGGGGGCGTCACCCCCGGAGGTCAGGATCCCTATGCACTTTATTTCTGACATAACGAAAAGTATGTTGAGGTTTCTAAATAAGCTCTTAATCCGCAAATTTACGAAAAAAACCGCACCCGCGCAGCGCCCCCGCGCCCCTTTTGTATTTTTTAAGTAGCCGCTCGGGGTAAGAGTGGCGTTTCGCGGGACGCCGACACGCGCCGCTGGCGGCGTAATCGGCGGGTTTTGGAAAATTTAAGGGGGCGGAGGGGGCGTAAATGGATGGGATTTTGTAATTTTGCCGTTCATAGAAACCGATCGCGTAGTCCCCGATGGCCGCGCGGCCGGTTTCCAAGGGTCCGAAACCCGCGACAATGGAACTCAACCTTACTATCGACCAAGGCAACAGCTCGGCAAAAATCGTGCTGTGGAGCGGCCAGGAGGCCGTGGAGAAGATTACGGTGAGCAGGCTCACCCGCGAAGTACTCGAAGAGGTGGTGGAACGACATCACCCCGCCGAGGCGCTTGTATGCTCCGTCACGGGCAACGGACCCCGCATGGCCCGCTGGCTCGGCGAGCGCGGAGTCAAGGCCCGGGAGGTGACCGCCGGCATGCCGCTGCCGATCACCATAGGCTACGCGACCCCGCAGACTCTCGGGGAGGACCGCGTCGCGGCCGCCGCCGGGGCCTGGAGCCTCTTCCCCGGCGAGATGTCGCTGGTGGTCGACATGGGCACCGCCGTGACCTACGACGTTGTTTCCGAACGGGGCGAATACCTCGGCGGCAACATAGCTCCCGGGGTGGGGATGCGCCTGCGCGCCCTGCGCAGCTTCACCGCCCGCCTACCCGAAGTGGGGGGCTACGGCGAGACCCCGGTGTTCGGCACCGACACAGTGACGGCCATGCGCGCCGGGGCCATCCGGGGCGTGGTCAGCGAAATAGCGTACTACCGCTCGCGGCTCCCCGAGGGGGCCCGCGTGGTGCTTACAGGGGGATGGGCCGAGCGCGTCAGCCAGTTCCTCGACTTCCCGGTGACGGTGGATCCCTGCCTGGTCACCAAGGGCTTACTCAGTATCCTGCATTACAATGAAGATAAGACTCATCAGTAGGCTTTCAGCCTTCGCCTTCGCGGCGCTCCTCGCTTCCGCGGCACAGGCACAGAACTCAACCGTCACCCCCTACTCGCGCTTCGGCTACGGAGTGCTTGAGCAGCAGGCCAACACCCAGCAGCGTGGCATGGGGGGCGTAGGCATAGCGATGCGCTCCGGGCGCCAGATTAACTTTATGAACCCGGCGTCGTACGCCACCATCGACTCCCTGACTTTCCTCTTCGACATCGCCGCCAACTGCAAGATGCTCCACACCGAGGAGGGGAAGGAGAGCGGCAAGAACTTCACCGGCGGCCTTGACTACGCCGTCATGCAGTTCCCCATCACCAAGTACGGCGGCGCCGCCATCGGCCTGGTGCCCTGGTCGCAGGTGGGCTACAGCTTCGGCAACGAAATCGTGAACGGCGAGAACTCGCGCCAGGGCTCCGGCACCGTCAGCGAGCTATTCCTCGGCCTCAGCGCCCGCCCCTTCAAGGGGTTCACCTTGGGCGTGAACATCAGCTATATGTTCGGCACGCTGCTTAACGACAACTATGTGCTGGCCGAGAACGGCACGTCGACCTCCACCTCGCTCTTCGAGCGCGTAATGGAGATTCGCGACTGGAACATCCGCGCCGGCATCCAGTACGGCTTCAACATCAACCGCGACACCCGCCTGACCCTCGGCGTGATCTACGAGCCGGAGAAGGATATTCTGGGCAAATCGTACGGCACCAAGTACGACGTCGGCTCCGACACCGCTCCCACCGAGGAGGAAATCGGCGGCACCAAGAGCATGAAGGGGCGCTACACCAAGGCCGCTACCTATGGCGCGGGCATCAACGTCGAATGGGGCAGCCGCCTCATCGCCGAGATCGATTTCTCGTATCAGAACTGGAAGGACGCCAAATACACCTCCCTGCCCGGCTATGAGCCGGTGTTCGGCACCGACGGCACGGGCTTCGACAACCGCTGGCGCGTGGGCGCCGGGGCGCAGTGGATGACCAACCCCCGAGGCAACTACCTGCAGCGCATGCAGTTCCGCCTGGGCGGATACTACTGCCACGACTACCTCAAGATAGCCGGCAACAACGTGCTGGAGCGGGGCGTGAGCCTCGGCGTGGGGCTCCCCGCGCCCTCGCAGAAAACGGTGGTGAACCTCGCCTTCGAATGGCGCAACCGCCGCGCCACCCCCGCCAAGCTCGTCGACGAGAACTACTTCGTGGTAACCCTCGGCATAAACTTCAACGAGCTTTGGTTCTGGCAGAACAAAATCCGATAAGCTAAGGCCGGGCTATGGGCGCGTCGACACACAATATGCGAAACCTATTCTTCGCGGCCGCGGCCGCGGGTGCCCTTGTGCTGGCGGCCGGTTGCCGCGAGGACAAGCGGGAGACCATAGCCATATCCGCCGACCCGGAGACCTTCCCGACGATGCGCACCGTGAACGTGTCGACCCTCATCAGCGACTCTGGCTACACGCGGTACCACATCACGGCGCCCCTCTGGCTTATGTTCGAGGAGGCCCGCGAGCCCCACTGGGTGTTCCCCGACGGGATGTACATGGTGAAGTTTGACAACGCGATGAAGGAGAACGGCACGTTCACCGCCGACACCGCGACCTACTTCAGCCAGAAACGGCTCTGGCGCTTCGACCGCAACGTGCGCTACCGCTCGGTCGACGGCGACCGCCTCCTGACCCAGCAGCTCTTCTGGGACCAAAACAAACAGATCGTATACTCCGACTCGTTCATTCACCTCGAACGGGCCGACCGCACTATCGAGGGGTTCGGCTTCGAGGCCGACCAGAATATGCGCGACTACAAGGTACACCGCCCCTCGGGCATCTTCCCGACCTCGGCCTTCCGCAAAGGGGGCTCAGGCACCGACTCCCGCGAGACCGCCCCGCGGGGAGCCGACACACTGCAGAGTAGCCGCGAAACAACCGTAAAGCAATAAGCAACTGAAGCGATGGACGTTACATTCGACCCCGTATGGCTTGCCATAACCCTTGTATCACTGGCGTTCTCGGCGCTCTTCTCCGGCATCGAGATCGCGTTCGTAACCGGCGACCGCGTGCGCGTCGAGCTCGACGTGCAGCAGGGGGGCATCAAGGGAAAAGCCCTCAATATGTTTTACTCCAACTCGGAGTTCTTCATCTCGACCATCCTGGTAGGCAACAACATAGCCCTCGTGGTCTACGGTATGGGCGCGGCCAAGTTCATCGAGCCGTGGCTTGAGAGCCACTTCGCCTCCGAGGCGCTCGTGCTCCTGTTCCAGACACTTATCTCCACCGGTATAATCCTCATCACCGGCGAGTTCCTCCCCAAAACGATATTCCGCATCAACCCCAACCTGTCGCTGAGGATGGTGGCCCCCTTCACCGCCCTCATCTATATGATACTCTACCCGGTGTCGCTCTTCACCACCTGGCTTTCAAAGTCGCTCATGCGTCTCTGCGGGGTCAAAAGCGACTCCGAGAAGCTCGGCCTCCTCACAATGACCGACCTCAACGAATACCTCGAACAGACAATCGACGAGAACGCCGAGAAGAAAGCCGCGGTGGAGAACGAGGTGAAAATCTTCCACAACGCCCTCGACTTCTCGCAGACCCACCTGCGCGACTGTATGACGCCGCGCAACGAAATCGTGGCCGTCGACATCGAGGACACCACCCGCGAGGAGCTGTCGAAGCTCTTCACCGAGTCGGGCCGCTCGAAGATACTGGTGTACCGCGGCGACATCGACAACGTGGTGGGCTATATCCACGTCAGCGAGCTGTTCCGCCCCGGAGTCGACTGGCGCGAGCAGGTCAAAGAGGTGGTGTTCGCCCCCGAAACCCTGATGGCCAACAAGATGATGCGCCGCCTGCTGGCCGAGAAGCGCTCCATAGCCATCATCGTCGACGAGTTCGGCGGCACCGCCGGAATGGTGACCCTCGAAGACCTCGTTGAGGAAATCTGCGGCGACATCCAGGACGAGCACGACTCCACCTCGCTCGTCGAGCGCCGCCTCAACGAAAACACCTGGGAGTTCTCGGGCCGCACCGAAATCGAATACCTCAACGAAAAGTACCACTTCGACATCCCCGAGGACGACGAATACCAGACCCTGGCCGGCTACATCCTAACCTCCACAGGCAAAATCCCCGACACCGGCGACATCATCGAGTTAGGCAACCTCCGCCTCGAAGTAACCCGCAAGAGCGCCACCCGCCTCGAACTCATCACCGTCACCCTCAACCCCTGACGCTAAAGAAACAATAAAGTGAATATGGTTGGGCATTACGACATACAACGGAATTGATTCCGTGCGACAAATTTCAGAACATTTCCGTAGGGACATGCCTTTGGCATGTCTGGTTGGATTCCATTCGTTATGCAAACCGCTCCCGCCTTTGCAACGTGCCAAAGGCGCGTCCCTACAACGCAACGTGCCAAAGACACGTGCCAACCGCAACCCGCAATCCATATACGCCAAAAGCCCTCCATATCGGGGGGCTTTTGGTGTAATATGGGGGATGTGACAGGGGGGAATCAGAGGCCGAGGAGGTCGCGGTGGATGTCGAGGGCGGCGGTGATGTTGGGGGCGGAGACGGGGAGGTTGACCTCGGGGTGGCCGGGGGCGCGGAGGAGGGTGAAGTTGATTTCGCCCTGGGTGGTGTTCTTTTTGTCGCGCTCCATATAGCCCAGGAGGCGCTCGTAGTCGTCGCAAGAGAACTCGAAGGCGCCGTAGTTCTCGCGGACGTAGGCGGCGATTTTGTGGAGCGTGTCGGAGGGGAAGCCGAGCTGCATATGCGACAGCACGAGGGCGGCAACCATGCCCTGCGCTACGGCGTAGCCGTGGCTGAGGGGTGATTTACGCCACATGGCGAGCTCCTCGAAGGCGTGGGCGAAGGTGTGGCCGAAGTTGAGGGCGTGGCGCGCGCCGCGATCGGCGGGGTCGTACTCCACATACTTGATTTTGACCTCGACACTCTCCTCGATGAGGCGCAGGAGGGTGTCCGGCTCGTAGGTGGTAACGTCGTACGCCAGGAGGCGGTCGGTCATCTCGGGGGAGGTGAGCAGTGCGTGCTTGAGCATCTCGGCGTAGCCGTTGAGAAGTTCCTGTGAACTAAGGGTGCGGAAGAATGTCGTCGAGACAATCACCAGCTCGGCGTCGGCGAACACTCCGACCTCGTTTTTAAGCTCGTTGAAGTTGATGCCTGTCTTGGCCCCGACCGAGGCGTCGACCGCGGCGAGAAGGGTCGTGGGGATGTTCAGAAAGGGGATTCCGCGCTTGAAGGTGGCGGCGGCGAAGCCCCCGGTGTCGGTCACTATGCCACCCCCGAGGTTTATCAGGAGCGACTGGCGGTTGGCCCCGGCGTCGCCAAGCTCCTTCCATACGGCGGAGAGGGTCGGGAGCGTCTTGTAGGTTTCCCCGGCGCGGATGGTGATAATTTTGGCGTCGGCTATAGTTTTCGACTCCTCCATCATACGGGGGAGGACGAACGATTTTGTATTGACATCGACCAGTACGAAAACCGAGGCGGGTTTCATACGCCCGGCTATTTCGTCGACAGCCTGGGCCACATGGTTCGTGAAGAGCAGATTCTTTTTCATAATATCCTTTATTTCAGCCATTCCGATGCCGGGGAGCGAACAAGCGGGGGTGGACGTTTACAGACCGAGCAGCGCGGGGAGGGCATCGGCGAACGCCTCCATCGAGGGGAACACCATATCGGCCCCGGCCTCCCACATCGCCTCGGCGGGGATGGGCCCGGTGGTGACGGCCACGGTGAAGGCTCCGGCGGCGGCTCCGGCCTTCACCCCGAGGGGCGCGTTCTCGACAACCATAGCCTCGGAAGGGGCCACCCCGGCACGCTCCATCGCCATCAGGTACGGCTCCGGGTCGGGCTTGCCGCGGCTGACGTCGCGGGAGGTGATCATCATATCCTCGGCGAAAGCGCCGGGAAACTCCGCGGCGAGCCTACCGATGGTCGATTTCTGCCCCGAGCCGGTGACGAGCACGCGGGCCACTCCGGCATCCATAAGGGTGCGGAGCATACGGGCCGCGCCGGGCATCACCGGCACCTTCGGCATCTCGTTGAAATAACCCGTCTTGCGGGCATAAAGTTCAGTTTTTTCCTGGTCGGTGGCGGGTCGGCCGAGCTCGCGGCGGAATATGAGGTCGATGGTGGCCCCGCCGGTCATCCCCTCGTAGCCGAAGAACTCGTCGAGGCGGCACTCAATGCCGAGTTCCGACACCATACGGTGCCAGGCCCGGGCGTGCGAGGGCATGGAGTCAAGCAGCGTGCCGTCCATATCGATGAGGGCGGCCTTGATATTAAGCGGTTTGCCGGCGCTGGGGGCCGAGGCGGTGTTATGTTTCATTTCTTGTAATTGCCTGAATGAATGCGGTAGACAGTCTCTCGCGTCAGCCCCAGGAAAGAGGCTATCTGGCTGAGGTTGGCCACCTTGGTGAGTTTCGGGAAACGAGTTATGGCCCAGTTGTACAGTTCGGGCGCCTTGCAGGTGCGCCCGATATAGATACGCTCCTCAAGCTGAAAGACGTGCATCGCCAGGGCCACGTTGAGGAACAGCAGCGCCTCCTTCTCGGCAATAGTGGCCTCCTCTTTGAGAATATCTTTCACCGAGGTCGGTATGTAGAGCAGACGCGTGGGCTCCAGAAACTCGATGGCGATGGTTTCCGGCTCCTTGGTGAGGCCGATATGGGAGAGGTGCACAAACTCCTCGTCGAAAGCGAAGGAGATAGTGTGGTCCTTACCACCATGGATAAAGCATACGCGCGCGGCCCCGGTGAGAATGAAGAATGCCCGCGAAGATAGGGTCGCGGCCCCGGTGATGCGCTCGCCGCGGGCGAACGAGCGCTCCCTCATAGCCGAGCGGAGCCGCTCCTCCCCCTCGGGCGAGAGGGTGGCGAACTGCTTTATAAAGTCGATGGGGTGCTTCATCGGGGAATGAGTATGAGGGTGTCGGGGATAATCCTTACCGAGTAGGGGGTTGCAGAGACCCTCGGGCGGGGGCCGCCGCGGTAGTAATAGGTCTTCTGCGTGTCCCAGGAGGGGATGTCGAGGCGGATTGTCTGCCCCGGGGGAATCGCTACGCGGCGGGCCACCCTGCGGCGGTGAATCTCGCGTCCCGCGTCGTCGAGGTATATGATCGTGAAGCGGGCCTCGGAGGCCTCGCGGTCGGTAGCGTTCTGAATGAAGAGGGTCTCGCGGGTGGCGCGGAGTGTCTTCTCGTAGCCGTAGAAACGAACCGCGAGAGTATCGCCGGCCAGGGAGAGGGTGTCGAGCGGGAGCGCCTCGGCCACAGCGGCGGAGGGGAGCTCGGCCGGGCGGAGCTTCCGCGAGGTAGTGCGCTGTGGGTAAGCGACAAAGGCCGCGCAAGCCAGGAATATGGGGAGGAGTCTCTTCATAGCGCTCTGGGTATGGCCGGGGGTGCCGACGGACTTTCGGGCCATACGCGCACCAGCCCCTCGGGAGCCGCGTCGCCGCCGCGGTTGTCGACCGTGATAGGGGCGCGGAACATATACGGGAGGAGCTTCCACAGCCGCACCCGTATTTTGGCCCGCTTGGGGTGGATCACGAGGCGAGAATCGTCGGAAGCCTTGAAAGTGACCTTTTTAGGGCCTGACGGAGCGCCCCCGGAGATTTTCGACATCAGCTCGCCCACATACGTCCCTTTCTCCCCGGCGGCGCGCATACGGCCTATCTCTGTGCCGGGGCGCAGGGCCGGGGTCGCGGCGTCGACCACCACTATGGAGTAGCTGCCGGGAGCGCCGGAGGGGATGACTGCCAGCGAGCCGCCAACATCGGTTGCCCGATAGATGCCCGCCAGAGGGTCGCCCGACGAGGCTATCGCGTCGCGCAGCTCCGCTACCGTCGCTCCCCGCGAGGGGATAGCGGCGACAAGCAGCAGAGCGGAGAGAAGCCTCAGAGAGCGTTTCACGGCGGTGTTCAGGAGCGGTTAAACTTGTAGGAGAATCCTATGGAGAGAATCTCCTTTAGTTGCCAGTGGCGCCACCCCTCGACTTCCGGGGCCTTTAGCGACTGGTAGCGGAGATGGGCGAAAATCCTGGTTGACAGGAATTTGTTAATATTGAACGAGATGGTATTCTCCCAGTCGCCGGTGAGCTGCTCGTAGTCGGTGAACACGAACAGGCGCGAGAAGTACTCGATGTTGTAGGAGAGTTTCCAGCGCAGGGTGAGCTCCGACGACGAACCGTACTCGCTCTTGGTCCTGCGCCCCTCCTCGATGCCGAACGACACCGGGTCGAGCTTATGGTTCACGCAGGTCTTGAGGTTGTACGACAGCGGCGCGATCGAGGCGTTGAACTGGATAGTCTTCTTTGGATTCTCGTAGGCGTAGGTCATACCGAGACCGACGGTGAGGTCGCCGGGGGATAGGAACGAGGCCGTCATCACATTGGAGTTGACCTTGTAGTTGTTCAGGAGCTGGGTCTTGAACTGCGCCGTGAGCGAGTAGTACCACCGCTTGGCGGCCTTGTAACCGAACTTGGTGTTGATTTGCAGCAGGTCCTCCGAGATGTTGTAGTCGTGCACCTCGTCGTCGGGGGCGTTGTTCACGCCGAGCTTGTAGGCGAAGTATGTCTCGAATATGAGGTTGGGGTGGTAGGCCGGGTTGAGCTTGACGTTGTAAATGACGTTAGCGATCATGTTGAGGTTCGACTTACCGCCCTGGTACCAGTTGGGCGAGATATATGCCTGGGAGAACTGGAGCGATGCGTCGAAGTTCTTGAGCCAGTGGATTTTCTTCACAGTGGCCTCCCCGACGAGGGTTACCATCTGCTTCTTGTCGCGCTCGAACTCGGTGACGTGGATTTTGGCCTGCTCCGGGTCGACGGTCATCTTGAACTCCTTCGGCGGGCGGGGGAGTGTGGCCTGGTTGTAGCGCACCTGTTCGGGGTGGGCAATCATGAAGTCCTGGATGAAGGCTCGCACTCGGGAGTCGCGGGCCACGGCGCGGTCGGCCCAGGTCATAGCGTCCCAGCGGTCGTTGTATCGCTCCTCCAGCGGGTTGAAAGCCTCCTCGTTGGTTTTCAGCGAGTAGGTGTCGAAAATCGCGGGCATGAAGGCCGTGCGTGGCAGCAGCAGGTCCTCGACAATCAGGGTCGAATCCACCGGGAACGCCCAGGGGCCGACGGGGAGCGGCGCGGCCTCGGCTTCGGGGCGCGGCTCGTCATCGTCGTCGAGGTCGATGACCTCGCCGGCGACGTAAGTTTCGTCGAAAATAGATTGAGCCTTCGCCCCGGCGGGGGTGAAGGCAAAAAAAGCGGTTGCCGCCGTCAGGGCGGCAACCTTGTTTAGGGTGTAACGCATTGTCGGTTGAAAGATAAGGCGTTATAAATTATGTCAAAGGGCTTCGCGGGGGGAAGCCGCGGGATGGCGGGTTCAGGCTTCCTCGTCCTCGCGCATATTGTGGAACACCTGGGTAACGTCCTCGTCCTCTTCGAGCTTTTCGAGGAGCTTGTCGATGCTCTCGCGCTGCTCGGGGGTAATCTCCTTGAGGTCGTTGGGGATGCGCACGAACTCGGTGCTGATGATTTCGAAACCGTTCTCTTCGAGGTACTTCTGGATGTTGGAGTAGTCCTCGAAAACGCCGGTGAGGATGATTGCGCCGTCTTCGTCGGCCTCAACCTCCTCGACGCCGCAGTCGATCAGTTCGAGTTCGAGGTCGTCGAGCGAAACTTCGGGCTTGGCCTGGATTTTGAGCACCACCTTGTGGTCGAAAAGGAAGGTGAGCGAGCCCTGGGTGCCGAGCGAGCCGCCGTGCTTGGTGAAGTAGGAGCGCACGTTGGCCACGGTGCGGGTGTTGTTGTCGGTAGCTGCCTCTACGAAGATGGCGATGCCGTGGGGGCCGTATCCCTCGTAGGTGATTTCCTTATAGTCCTTGGAGTCCTTGTCGGTGGCCTTCTTGATGGCGCGTTCAACGGTGTCCTTGGGCATGTTCTCGGACTTCGCGTTCTGCATCAGGGCGCGGAGGCGGGGGTTTGTGGAGGGGTCGGGGCCGCCGGCCTTCACGGCGATGGTGATTTCCTTGCCGATGCGGGTGAAAGTCTTCGACATATTGCCCCAGCGCTTGAGCTTGCGGGCCTTGCGGTATTCAAATGCTCTTCCCATGGAAGTATTTTAGTTTTGTATTGTGATTTGTTATTGGAACTTACGTTTAGCGGAGCTGGGCGCCG
This sequence comes from Alistipes timonensis, assembly GCA_023663385.1. Taxonomy (GTDB): domain Bacteria; phylum Bacteroidota; class Bacteroidia; order Bacteroidales; family Muribaculaceae; genus UBA7173. The sequence continues at coordinate 624,133 of JAMPHO010000001.1, forward strand.
AGGTTCTTCTCCAGCGAGGCGACCACTCGGCCCATGGCCTGCTCGATCTGCTTGTCCTGGAGGGTTTTGTCGGGGTCCTGGAGGGTGAGGGTTATTGCGTAGCTCTTCTTTCCGGCGGGGAGGTTCTTACCCTCGTACACGTCGAAGAGTTCGACGCCGCGGAGCAGCTTGCGCTCGGCCTGGCGCACGGCGGCCTCGACCTGCTCCATGGTGACGGCGGAGTCGAGCAGCAGCGCGAGGTCGCGCTTCACCGGCTGGGTCTTGGGGAGCGGCGCGAAGGTAACCTTCTTCTTGGAGGCGAGCTTCACGAGGGCGCCCCATTCGAGCTCGGCGAAGTAGACGTGGCGGTCGATGTCGGCCTTCTTGAGTATGGCGTGGGCCACCTGGCCCATATACCCGAGCACCTTGCCGTCGCGGGTGGCGATTTTGAGCGCGGCGTCGAAGATGTTGTTGTCGTCGGCCTGGGAGAGCACCACCTCGCCGGCGGCTATGCCGAGGCGGGCGAGCACGTTGGCCACTGCCCCCTTGAGGTCGAAGAACGAGGCTTCGGCGGCGGGGCGGGCCCAGTTGGCGGGGCGCACGTTGCCGGTAATCCAGAGGGCGAGGCGCTGGCGCTCGGTGAAGGGCGCGAGGGGCGCGTCGGCGGTCGATTCGGCCGCGGGGTCGCGGAAGTAAACGTTGCCGAACTCGTAGAAGAGGAGGTCCTCGGCGCGGCGGTTCACGTTGTGGGCCACGCTCTCAAGGCCGCCGAACAGGAGGCTCTGGCGCATAGCGCCGAGGTCGGAGCTCAGGGGGTTGAGGAGCTCCACGCAGCGGTCGGCGGGGTAGAGGTCGAGCCCCTCGTAGTAGTTCTTCGAGGTGAGCGAGTTGTTGAGTATCTCATTGAAGCCCTGGGCGGTCAGCTGCTCGGAGATGAGGCGCTGGAGGTCGTCGGAGGCGTCGGTGAGGGTTTTGAACTGGAGCGAGGAGTGCACGGTGGTCGAGTAGTCGACATTATTGTAGCCGTAAACGCGGAGCACCTCCTCGGCCACGTCGCAGGGGCGGCGCACGTCGACGCGGTATGTGGGCACCTTCAGGCGCAACAGGCGGGGTTCGGCGGCATCCTTCTCCACCTCGATTTCGAGGGAACGGAGTATGGCCTCCACCTCGTCGGCGGGGATAGCCTTCCCGACGAGGGTGTCGAGATAGTCAAGCGACAGCTCCACGGCGTAGGTGGCCACCGGCTCGGGGTAGATGTCGACGGGTTCGCCGCAGATTTCGCCCCCGGCAAGCTCCTTCACCATCAGGGCGGCGAGCTTCAGGGCGTACATTGTGCCGTTGGGGTCGACGCCGCGCTCGTAGCGGAATGAGGCGTCGGTCGATAGGCCGTGGGCGCGGGCGGTGCGGCGCACTCGGGTGGGGTTGAAGCAGGCGCTTTCGAGGAATATGTCGGTGGTCTGCTCGGTGACACCCGAGTCGAGGCCGCCGAACACTCCGGCGATACACATCGGCTTCTCCTGGTCGCAAATCATCACGTCGGCGTCGCGGAGCGTGCGCTCAACGCCGTCGAGGGTGGTGAACTTGGTTCCCTCGGGGCAGGTGCGCACCACGATTTTCTCCCCTTTGACCTTCGCCAGGTCGAAGCAGTGGAGCGGCTGGCAGAAGCCGTGGAGTATGTAGTTGGTGATGTCGACGATGTTGTTGATCGGGCGCAGACCTATGGCGTTGAGGCGGTCGCGGAGCCACTGTGGGCTCTCGGCCACTTTCACGCCGCGGATCGTCAGGCCCGAATAGCGGGGGCACCCCTGGAGGTCCTGTACCTCAACCGTCGCGGCGCCCTTGTCGGTGTCAGGCTTGAAGGCGTCGACCGAGGGGCGGCGCAGATGGCCGTCGGCGAGGTGGCGGCAGAGGTAGGCGTTGAGGTCGCGGGCAGTGCCGTAGTGCGAGGCGGCGTCGACGCGGTTGGGCGTGAGGTCGACCTCCAGACAGTAGTCCGAGCGGAGGTTGAAGAAATCGGCGGCGGGGGTGCCGGGGGCCACCTCGCGGTCGATCACGATTATGCCGTCGTGCGACTCGCCGACCCCGATTTCGTCCTCGGCGCAAATCATGCCGAACGACTCGGTGCCGCGGATTTTGGAGCGCTTGATTTGGAAGGAGTTACCCTCGGCGTCGTAGAGGGTTGTGCCGACGGTGGCCACCACCACAGTCTGCCCGGCGGCCACGTTGGGGGCGCCGCAAACAATCTGCACGGGGGCGTCGAGGCCCAGGTCGCAGGTGGTTATGTGCAGGTGGTCGCTGTTGGGATGTTCCTCGCAGGTGAGCACCTTGCCGATCACCAGGCCGCGGAGACCGCCGCGCACCGATTCGACCTCCTCCACGCCGTCGGACTCCAGTCCGATGCTGGTAAGGGCGGCGCACACCTCTTGGGGCGCCAGGTCGAAATCAAGATATTCTTTGAGCCAATTGTAAGAAATGTTCATAATTGGGATGGTTCTTTCAAACGGCAAAGTTAGCTATTTTTTGCCAAAACCCAATGAAGTCAACGCAAAAGGTGAAAAAAGGTGAAGGGAGGGGAGAGTGAAGGGTGAAAGGGGGGGAGAGTGAAGGGGGGCGGGGTCAGAAGAAGAAGGGGGCCACGCGGAGGGGCACCGCGACGGCGTCGGAGGCCAGGCAGCAGCCGCGCACGGCATCCGCGGCGGCAGCGGCCTCG
>JAMPHO010000001.1:626921-657764 GCA_023663385.1 Alistipes timonensis
AGCATGGCCGCGGCGCTCCCGGCGAGGCCCCGTATGTCGGCGGGGCGCCCGCCGCGGCGGGCTTCGGCGAGGGCCTTCTCTACGGCCTTCATCCTCGCCTTGCCCGGAAATATCTCTTCGAGTTCCTTGATTTCCATTGCGTTGATTATAAAATTCTTATAGCTTCAGCCCGTGTTTAGAGCATCAGCCTGTATATGGCCTCGGTGTCGGCCGGGGCCAGCGATATGTAGGCTCCGAATGGGTTCCCCTTGTCGCGGTGGAACATCGCGGTCATCTCCGCGAAGTCGGGGTTGGCGATGCCGAGGTCGCCGAGGGTCAGCGGCAGCCCGATCGAGCGGTAGAAGGCCCGCAGGGCGGTTATGGCCTCGGTCGCGGCGGCGGAGTCGTCGGTCGCGGTTACGCCGAATACGCGGCGGCCGAACTGGGCGATTTTCGCGGGTCGGGTGCGGGCGGCGTAGGTCATCCACGCCGGGAACACTACGGCCAGCCCAGCGCCGTGGGTCACCCCGTGGAGTGCCGAGAGAACGTGCTCAAGCCCGTGGGAGGCCCAGTCCTCGCGGCGTCCGCAGCCGCATATGCCGTTGTGGGCCAGGGTTCCGCTCCACATTATATTGGCGCGTGCGTCGTAGTCGTCGGGGCGGGCCATCACCTTGGGTGCCTCCTCCACTATGGCGCGGAGCACCCCTTCCGACACGCGGTCGGTGATTTCGACCCCCTCGGTGGGCGAGAAGTAGCGCTCCATGATGTGTGCCATCATGTCGGCTATCCCGGCGGCGGTCTGCTCCGGGGGGAGGGTGAAGGTGAGCTCGGGGTTCATCACGGCGAACTTGGGGCGCAGGGCGCTGTCGGTGCGCAGCGATATTTTGTGCATGCCGTCGAGCTTGGTGATCACGGAGTTGCCGCTCCCCTCGCTACCGGCGGCGGGGATGGTCAGCACTACCCCCACGGGGAGCGCCTCGCCCACCACGGCCTTGCCGGCCCAGAAATCCCAGAAGTCACCCTCGTAGGGCACTCCAGCGGCTATCGCCTTGGCGGTGTCGATCACCGAGCCCCCGCCTACGGCCAGGATGCCGTCGACCCCCTCGGCGCGGCAGAGGGCGATACCCTCGTACACGCGGTCGTCGGTAGGGTTGGGGCGGATGCCCGAAAGTTCGGTGTGACTGACTCCGGCAGCGTCGAGCGAGCGCTCCACGCGGTCGAGCAGGCCCGAGCGGCGGGCGGAGCCCCCGCCGCACACAATCAGCACCTTGCGGCACCCCAACGAGGCTGTGAGCTCGCCGGAGCGCTCCTCGGCGCCGCGTCCGAAGACGTAGCGCGTCGGGCTCTGGTATGAGAAGTTTTCCATAATAAGATTTCGGGATTCAGATTCCTGTATAGGTCGAGGGGGAGAGGGCGCGGAGCTCGGCTTTCACGGAGTCGCTCACGTTGAGGGTCTCGATGAACTCGGCGATGCTCTCGGCGGTGACCTTCGCGTTGGTGCGGGTGAGCTGCTTGAGGGTCTCGTAGGGGTGGGGGTAACCCTCGCGGCGGAGGATGGTCTGGATACCTTCGGCCACGACGTTCCACATCGCGTCGAGGTCGCGGGCTATGGCCTCTTCGTTGAGCAGCAGCTTGCCCAGCCCCTTGAGAGTGGAGTGGATGGCGATCACGCTGTGGGCCATGGGCACGCCCACGTTGCGGAGCACCGTGGAGTCGGTAAGGTCGCGCTGCAGACGCGACACGGGGAGCTTCTGCGACAGGTGGGCGTAAACGGCGTTGGCGATCCCGAGGTTACCCTCGGAGTTCTCGAAGTCGATTGGGTTCACCTTGTGGGGCATGGCCGACGACCCTACCTCGCCCGCCTTGATGCGCTGCTTGAAGTACTCCATGGAGACGTACATCCACACGTCGCGGTCGAGGTCGAGTATGATGGTGTTCACGCGGCGCAGGGCGTCGAAGAGCGCCGCGAGGTTGTCGTAGTTGGAAATCTGGGTGGTGAGCTCCTCGCGGCCTATGCCGAGGTTCTCCCCTAAGAAGCGGGCGGCGAACTCTTTCCAGTCAATCGCGGGGTAGGCGGCGTGGTGGGCGTTGAAGTTGCCGGTGGCACCGCCGAACTTGCCGGTGACGGGCACGGTGGCCAGCAGGTCGCGCTGCTGGCGCAGGCGGTATACGAACACGCCGAACTCCTTGCCCAGGCGCGTAGGCGAGGCGGGCTGCCCGTGGGTCTTGGCCAGCATCGGAACCCCCTTCCACTCCTCGGCGCGGGCCTCCAGGGCGGCGATCAGCTCGTCGAGCAGCGGGAGGAACACCTCGTGGAGGGCGTCCTTCACCGACATAGGCACCGAGGTGTTGTTGATGTCCTGCGAGGTGAGGCCGAAGTGGATGAACTCCTTCCACTCCGAGAGTCCCAGCGCGTCGAAACGCTCCTTTAGGAAGTACTCAACGGCCTTCACGTCGTGGTTCGTAACCGATTCGAAATCCTTGATTTTCAGAGCGTCCTCCGGGGTGAACTCCTCATAGATGGCGGGGAGCTTCTCCAGCGCGGCGGCGGGAACCCCCGCCAGCTGCGGCAGCCCCTGGCGGCAGAGGGCTATGAAATACTCAACCTCCACCTTCACGCGGTAGCGGATAAGGGCGAACTCCGAGAAATACTCGTCGAGGCCCGAAGTCTTCGAGCGGTAGCGACCGTCGACCGGCGAGATAGCCGTAAGCGTAGTCAGTTCCATACGATATATATTGTCTGTCTGATTAATGATTTCCAACCTGCCGCGGACGCCGCCCCCCGGAAACCGCGTCGCGAAAAAACAAAGCGGTCCCAACGCAGCCCGGCCGAGACTCCGGGAATTTGGCCCATAGATACTTGGCCCGCGGATAAGTGTCCGTTCAAAATAACTTCGAACAGCCACTTAGAAAGTGCAAAATTACGCAAAACTCTTGTCCGCTCCAAAAAACTTTCTTACCTTTGCACCGCCCAAGAGGCACTTTCGGCCTCTTCCGGGACGTGAGGATTGTCTTATGGTGTAATGGTAGCACTGCAGTTTTTGGTTCTGCCTGTCTTGGTTCGAATCCAGGTAAGACAACCGCGAGGCTCCGCGAGAACACTCCCGCGGAGCCTTTTTCATACCCGCGGGCTTACGCGGCCCGTTAGCCGTGCGGGCGAATCCGTAGGGACGTGCCAAAGGCACGTTGCCTTGTATGGATGCGCCTTCGGCACGTTGCAAACGCGTGCGCGTTTTTATGCGATGGCAATTCGACATGCCAAAGGCATGTCCCTACGTTGGATGCCTCCGCCCAATGACAACGCCCTCGTCAACTTCGAGCAAATCTTCCCCCGAAATTCCCCCGAGACAATTAGAAAATTATTGTAATTTTGTAGGGACGTGCCTTTGGCACGTAAAACCAAACCGCCAAACATAATGGAACAATACCGAAAAACACCAAGGGCAAGATTTCTTGACTATGATTCAGGAGATTATTTCATAACGATATGCACGAAAGGCAGGAAGCACTATTTCGGAGAAATCAAAGACTCCGAAATGATTCGTTCCGCAATCGGTGATTTTGTTAATGCGCAGCTTGAGAAATGTTCGGAATTTTGTCGCTCTATATCAATTCCTGTGTTTGTCGTAATGCCCAATCATATTCACTTTATTGTTTCTTTAACTGGAGTGGTGGCCGCGAACGGATATGAACAACGTTCGCCAAACGCGGCTCTAAGGGCGAATCCGACAAGTCAGAGGCATGTCCCCGCATTGAGCAAATATATCACATCGCTAAAAGGAGCTGTAACCAAGCACGCTAAAATGTTAAATCTCGAATTCGGTTGGCAATCCCGTTATCATGACCATCTAATCCGAGGGAGCGAAGATGGAAACAGAATCAGTGAATATATTATTAATAATGTTGCCAAATGGCACCAGGATTGCTTTAACGAAGAATGAGGTTCAAATTCAGGATATAAGGCTGTCAGACAGAGGCGGTAGAGAACACTGCCGACATCTTTGTCGGGCAGCCTAACCGCGACCTCTCGTAGGGACGCGCCTTCGGCACGTTGCAATGTAGACGTGCCTTCGGCACGTTGCAAAGGCGGGCGCGGTTTGCATGACGATGGGAATCCAATTCGACATGCCAAAGGCATGTCCCTACGTTGGATGCCTCCGCGACCAATGACAACAACCCCGACAACTTCGAACAAATCTTCCGCCGCGGTTGGGGGCGAAATGCGCGAAATGTGGGGCGGGGGTTGCGGAATGTCGGGATTTTTTCGTAATTTCGCGCATCAAAATATGTCTCTTTGAAAGAGATAGAAAACTTTCTTAACCTCATATTTTGGAAAACAATCTTTCGAACAGCGGTCAAGTGTCAGGGTCTGAGGACGTTGGCAACGCCGGAGGCGTGCCCGGATGGTTCGTGGTCTGTATGCGCCGCAACAACACCGAGAAGGCGTCAGCCGAGAGGCTCCGGGCCGCGGGGTTCGAATGTTACGTCGCGACGCAGCGCGAGGTTCGCTGCTGGCGCAACGGCAAGAAGAAGCTGATCGACAGGGTCGTGATACCCTCGATTATTTTCATCCGCTGCTCCGAGGCCGAGCGCCGCGTGATTGTCGGCGACCCCTGCGTGTCGCGGTTCATGATGGACAAGGCGGCCAACACCAGCCGGCTGGCAGTGGTGCCCGACTCGCAGATCGAGCGGATGCGCTTCATGCTCGGCCAGTCGGACATCCCCGTGGAGTTCGTAGCCCAGGACTATAAGCGGGGCGACAAGGTGCGAGTGGCCCGCGGCGGCCTCAAGGGGCTCGAAGGGGAGGTGATCGGTGGCTTCGACGGAAAGAGCGACTTCATTGTCTCGGTCGACTGCCTCGGCAACGCCCGCCTGAGAATCAGCACTATAGATTTAGAACCAGTCAATTAACACTCCCCCCGGGGCGCCTATGCCCGGGGTGCGATTTCCCAGAAAACACTACTTGAAAATGAAGAAACATATCCTTGGCGCGGTCTGCGGCCTCGCCCTGGTCCTGGCGTCGTGCTCGACCCCGAAGGACATCACCTATTTCCCCGAGCTCACCACAGGGTCGGTCGTCAAGGCCGAACGCCAGCTGCTCATCCGCGTTAAGCCGGAGGACAAGCTCTCCATCATGGTAAACACGCAGGATCCCGCGCTCTCGGCTCTCTTCAACCTCATTCAGGTGCAGAACCGCCTCAGCGGCACCACCACGGCCACGAACACCGTAGGCTCGGCCTCCAGCAACTCCTCGGGCCAGACTTCATACTACACGGTTGACTCGGCCGGCGACATCAACTTCCCCGTGCTCGGCAAGCTCCACATCGGCGGCATGACCCGCGAGGAGATCGCCGACTATATCGCCGGGCAGCTCGTGGGGCGCGACCTGGTGAAGGATCCCATCGTTACCGTCGAGTTCGCCAACACGGGCATCTCGATCATAGGCGAGGTGGCGGCGCCGGGCCGATACGAGTTCAACCGCGACCGACTGACTATCGTCGACGCAATCGCGATGGCCGGCGACCTGAAAATCAACGGTAAGCGCGAAAACATCCTGGTGATGCGCGACCTCGGCAACGGCCGCCAGGAGGCTTACCGCGTAAACCTTCTCGATGCCCAGCAGCTCGCCTCGTCGCCGGTGTACTACCTCCAGCAGGACGACATTATCTACGTCGAGCCCAACGACAAGACCAAGCGCGAGACCACGCCCAACGGCAACACCCCCTTCACCCCCGCCTTCTGGATGTCGCTCGCGTCGTTCGGCATCACCATCGCGACCCTCGTGCTGACCCTCACCCGTTAAGAATCCGTTTTTCACCAAGCTATAAAGCTGAAACACACCGATATGGCCGAAATACTCAACAGCGGCATCGCCGCCGCTCCCGCCGCGGCTCCCGTAAGGAGAAAATCGAACTCGAACAACAGCGTGCCCATCACCGACATCCTGTACCGCACGCTCCACTACTGGCCCTGGCTCCTGCTGTCGGTAGTCGTATGCGTCGGGCTGGGAGTGATTTACCTCCTGCGCACCCCCAACGTGTACACAACCACCGCCTCCATCCTCATCAAGGACGAGTCGGCCGGCAAGTCGGCCGGAGCCGAGGACTTCGGCGACTTCGGCCTCTTCCAGAACAAAACCAACATACAGAACGAGATAACCACCCTCAAGTCGGCCGACCTGATGGCCGACGTGGTGCGCCGCCTCCACCTCGATATGAACTACTACCGCCCCGGGCGGTTCCACGACGTGGTGGCCTACGGCACGACCCTCCCCGTCACAGTGAGCCTCCCCGAGCTCGCGGAGGACGCCACTGCCTCATTCTCAGTGGAGGTGGCCCCCGACGGTGCCGTGACGGTTGACGACTTCAAGGCCCCCTCGCTCGACATCGACGGCGAAACCTTCAAAGGCGCCCTCAACGACACCATCGCCACCCCCGCCGGCCCCCTCGTCGTGGCCCCGACGAAATACCTCGCCAAAGGTGACGAGGTTAGCCTCAAAGTGGTCAAGACACCCCTGGTAGCCACAGCCGCCTCCTACGACGCCCGCCTCAACGTGGCCATGAGCTCCGACAAGGGCACCGTCATCAACCTCACCGTCACCGACCAGTCGACCCAGCGCGCCCAGGACCTCATCAACACCCTCATCGCCGTTTACAACGAATATTGGATACGCGACAAAAACCTCATCGCCGTCTCCACCTCCAACTTCATCAACGAGCGCCTGGCAGTCATAGAGTCGGAACTCGGCAACGTCGACTCCGACATCTCCTCCTACAAGAGCCAGCACCTCATACCCGACGTCGCCGCCGCCTCGTCGATGTATATGAGCCAGAACCAGCAGATTTCGCAGGAGATTCTCGCCCTCACCACCCAGCTCCAGCTCACCCGCTTCATAAAGAACTCCATATCATCCGGCGCGGGCAACGACAAGCTCCTCCCCGCCAACTCTGGCGTCGAGAACGGCAACATACAGTCGCAAATCAACGAGTACAACGACCTCGTGCTCCAGCGCAACTCGCTGATCGCCAAATCGTCCGATAAGAACCCCCTCGTAATCCAGCTCGACGGCCAGCTCGAACAGGTGCGCCAGGCGATGCTCGCCACGGTCGACAACTCCATCCTCGCCCTCACCACCCAGCTAAAGAGCCTCCAGGGAACCCAGGCCACGACAACCTCCAAAATAGCCTCCAACCCCACCCAGGCCAAATACCTCCTCTCCGTCGAGCGCCAGCAGAAAGTCAAAGAGTCGCTCTACCTCTTCCTCCTCCAGAAACGCGAGGAAAACGAGCTCTCCCAGGCATTTACCGCCTACAACACCCGCATCGTAAACAAACCCGCCTCCTTCGGCCCCACGTCGCCTGACCGCGCCACCATACTCCTGGTGGCCTTCCTCATCGGCCTCGCCCTTCCCGTCGGAGTAATCTTCCTTAAGGAAGCCAACAACACCAAGGTGCGCGGCCGCAAGGACGTCGACGACCTCGCCGCCCCGTTCCTCGGCGAGATACCCCAGCACGCCGCCGGAACCGCCGTCAGCAAGTCGCGCAAAGCCAAAGGCCTCCCCACTCAGGGCGAGAAACACCCCCTCGTGGTCAAGGAAGCCAAGCGCGACATCATCAACGAAGCCTTCCGAGTGCTCCGTACCAACGTCGAGTTCATGTGCGGCTCCACACCCGGCTCCCACAACGTCATAGCCGTCACCTCCTTCAACCCCGGCTCCGGCAAATCGTTCATCACCGTCAACCTCGCCATGTCCATAGCCCTCAAAGGCAAACGCGTGCTCGTGATCGACGGCGACATGCGCCACGGCTCAACCTCGGCCTACTTCGGCAAGCCCCAGACAGGCATCTCCGCATACCTCAGCGGCTCGACCGACAACATCGACGCCGAAATCATCACCTCGCCCGACTGCCGCGACCTCTCCATACTCCCCGTGGGCGCCATACCCCCCAACCCCACCGAGCTCCTCGAATCGCCCCGCTTCGGCCAGCTCATTGACCAGCTCAAACCCCGCTACGACTACATCCTCATCGACTGCCCCCCGGTAGAGGTAGTGGCCGACGCCCAGATCATCGACCGCCACGCCGACCGCACCTTCTTCATCATCCGCGCCGGCCTGCTCGAACGCGCCATGCTCCCCGAGCTCGACCGCGTCTACGAAGAGCGCAAATACCGCAACATGGCCGTAATCCTCAACGGCACCCGCAACGACCAGGGCCGCTACGGCTACTCCCACACCTACCGCTACGGCTACGGCTACGGTTACGGCTACGGCTACAACTACGGCACCTCCAACCCCGACAAGTAATCCCCCCGTTCGTTATATGAATATTGGAATATTATTATCAGGAGGAACAGGCCAGCGTTTAGGTGCTAAGATTCCGAAACAGTATATTGAGGTAAATGGTCAGCCGATTATCGGTTATTCATTGGGGGCGTTGGCGCATCATAGCCGAATTGACGGTTTGGTTATTGTTGCGGCTGAAGTGTGGCGCGACGATATATTGAGCATAGTAAACGCGCAAGGCATACTAAAGCCTGTTGTTTTCGCAGAACCTGGAGAAACACGTCAGTTCTCTATTTATAATGGACTGAAGGTTATAGAAAGAACATTTGGTAATGATGTCGATCTGGTCTTAATTCATGATGCTGCCCGCCCTTTGGTTTCAAAAGAACTTTTAGATTCTTGCCTATGCCTTGAGTCTGATTATGATGCGGCTCTCCCGGTACTTGGCGTTAAGGATACAATTTACCAGAGCGATAACAATAGGTCTATCACGGGTTTGTTGGATCGTTCGACTCTATATGCCGGTCAAGCACCCGAATCATTCCGTTTCCGAAAATACTTGGATGCTCATAATGATATGTCCGTTGATGAGCTTATGAAAATTAATGGCAGCTCTGAGGTCGCCTTTATGCGAGGGCTTGTCATTCGGTTGGTAAAGGGTGATCCAATGAATTTTAAGATAACTGATAGTCAAGATTTAGCAAATTTTAAAAGAGTATTGGGATGAAAGCTAATGTTTTATACGGAATTAACGATTTGAGGGTGGTACGCGATTACGAAGTTCCGAAACTCAAGCCAGGCGAGGTGTTGGTTAAAGTCGGTTATGCGGGAATCTGTGGCTCGGATGTGGCCAGGGTGTTCAAAACTGGAACGTATCATTTTCCCACTGTTATTGGGCATGAGTTTTCCGGGACTGTGGTTGATGTTAAAGCTGGTGTTGATAGTAAATGGATTGGCAAAAGGGTTGGAGTTTTTCCGTTAAAACCTTGCTTTGAATGTCCGAGCTGCAAGGCCGGTTCATATGAGACGTGCGATAGTTATGACTATCTTGGTTCCAGATGCGATGGCGGTTTTGAAGAATTTGTAGCTGTCCCCGAATGGAATCTATTAGAGTTGCCGGACTCTGTCGGTTTAGATGTGGCGGCTATGCTGGAGCCTGTTTCCGTGGCAATACATGCCCTTAATAGGGTTCAAACCGTTAAAGGAAAGACTGTAGCTATTATTGGTCCTGGAACAATAGGGAATATAGTCGCAAAGGTAGCAAAATGCCGGGGTGCATCAAAAATTATTATGATCGGTCGCACTCAGGCTAAATTAGATTTCGCGCTATCGGAATCGGCTGATGTGATTATCAATTCTAAAACTCAAAATGTTGCCGAGGAAGTAAGGCGCTGTACTGAAGGTTTGGGTGCGGATATCGTGGTAGAGGGTACAGGTGCTTCTCAATCTCTCTCAATCGCACTTGGCATTGCTAACAAAGGATGCGATGTAATCCTGATGGGAAATCCAATTGAAGATTTCTCTTTAGAAAAAAATGTATATTGGACCATTCTGCGTAAGCAACTTTCTCTATATGGCACTTGGAATTCCAGTTTTAAGGCTATGAAAGATGATTGGATTGAGGCATTAAGACTTATTGAAAGTGGGCAGCTTAATCTCGCTCCATTGATAAGTCATAGATTGGCTTTCGACCAACTTCTCGATGGATTAAAAATTATGGAAAACAGGGATATTCTGTCTAATAAAGTAATTCTTAAAATCAATGAGTGAATGTGGTAAAATTTCCGCGTCACTGATGTGTGCGGATCTTTTGAATCTTGATAAGAATATCCGTGCGTTAGAGGATGGTGGCGTGGACTTTCTTCATATTGATATTATGGATGCCCACTTCGTTCCGAATCTCACATTCGGTCCGGACGTTGTGAATCTTATCAGGAAAACAACAAATATACCTCTCGACATCCACCTGTTAATGAATCATCCTAGAGTGATTATCAGGTCAATGGATATCAGGGAGTCTGATATGGTAAGCATACATGCTGAATGCAAGGAGAGCATAATGGAGAATGTCGCATTCGTAAAGCAGAAAGGTGCCAGATTCGGACTTGCCTTAAATCCAGACACCGAGATTGACGAAGTCAAAAAATATCTACCATATGTAGATGTAATATTGCTGATGCTGATTGTTCCTGGTTTTGCCGGCAGCACGTTGATACACGGGATAATAGAAAAGGTCAGACGTACACGTGAATTCCTTGACGAGCATGGGTACAGCAATGTTGAGATTAGTGTCGACGGTAGCGTTAGCAAAGAGAGAGCAAAAGCAATGAAGGAACTCGGGGCCGACATCTTTGTTGGAGGAACTAAGGGGTTATTTAAGACTGGTGAGCCATTAGAAGATGCGATCCGAACCTTTAGAGAATATATAAGATAACAACAGTATGGGTGTTTCAAGAAATCTAAAACTTGATTCTATTAAAGGATTTCTGATTGTACTGGTTGTTTTCGGCCATTTCATCGAACCGCATATTGACAATTCGCTGTTTCTTGGCGCGTATTTGTCAATATACTCATTCCATATGCCTCTGTTTGTAATACTCTCCGGCTATTTCTTTAATCCGTTTCAGCCAAAGGAGAAATTCAGGTGGAATTTGATGAGATTGTGTGAGACATTCACTGTATTCCAATTATTACGATTTGTGTTGCTCGCGAGAAATGGCGATGTTTCTATTTCCTCTGTTATCGAACCATATTGGATTCTATGGTATATTTTTAGCCTTATTGTTTGGCGTCTTGTGACAAAAGGACTCTATTCTAAATTCAACAGCCTTAATTTGAAACAGCTGCTTGCGTTTGCTCTGTGTGCGTCCTTGGTGGCGGGTGTAGTGCCATTACGCAATGAATTAGCTTTTCAACGCACATTTTACTATTATCCTTTTTTTATAATCGGTATGATTGTAAAACGTGAATCTGTAGGCGAATTTAGTTGGAAATTAATAGGGGGGTATAGCCTTGGCAATCAGTTCGTTATGTCTTGGTGAAATCTTGTTGGACATCAATACTGAATCTTTTCGTGTTGGGTTTTATGGTAACCGGTTTTACGAGGACTGGACCCATGTCGCAAGGAAAATTATCTGTTTCATAGTGGGCGGATCATTCTCGATGGCCTTGTTCAGTAAATTCCCAAGTTCTTCTCTTTTTGCTCGACTTGGGCAGGCTACAATGCCGATCTATATATTTCACATATATTTTACGGATATAATTAACCGACGATTGCTTGCTACCGGTCTTTTGCCCGATAATTTTGTCGCTATTGTGATATATACACTTTTTATCACGGGCTTGTTATTTTTATTCTCTAAAACAAGCATTTGCCGGTTCTTGTTGAATCCGATTTCTGAAACCGTTGTTCGTTTTAGACCGCTTAGAGCTATAGAGCGGAATTAATCGTTGTTGCTATGTTAAAAACAATTATACGCCATATAATCCCTTATTCTATCCGCAAGCGCCGCTATTACATCAATAAGCTTCATGGTAGAGAGAATGAGGAGAAGAACCGCAGGCTTGTTGAAGAAATATCCCGGCGAAACGAGGTTAAAGTTCTGTTTATAGCCTCCACTCTGCCTATGTGGCGTTATCAGGGCGTCGTTGACCTGATGAGAAAAGACCCCCGATTCAAGGTCAGCATAATTATCGCCCCGTTTAGTCGATTTAATGAGGCAGAGTCAATAAGTGAGGTGGCGGCTCTTCGGAAATTTTTTGTGGAAAAGGGTATACCAGATGTTCCTTCCACTATTGATTCTAATTTTGATGTACGACAATGGTTTGTACGGCAGAATCATGATTTAATTTTTTATTGTCAGCAATATGCTGGTAATTATGGTGATTATTTGGAATACGATAATCATAATGATAAATTATGGGGGTATATTCCTTATGGTTTGATTACTCTTAAAGAACAGTTTGTTTATAATACTATTTTCCTAAATCTCGCATGGCGAGTGTATCAAGCATCCCCGTTACATCTTAAAACATCTAAGCAGATTATGCGTAATGATGCTATAAATGTGCGTGTAGTGGGTGAGCCCAATGCGGACAAATATCTGAGTCAAAGGGGGGAGGAAGTGTGGCTTAAAATGGATGATGAGATTATCCGTAAGCGTATCATATGGGCACCACATTTTTCGATTAGTAATAATTCCCCATTAAATAGGGCAAGTTTTCTATGGCTTTTTGATGGGATGTTAGAAATTGCCCGTAAATACAGTGATAAAGTGCAGTTCGCTTTTAAACCACATCCACTTCTTTATACGACCTTGTGCGATTTAGATGGTTGGGGGAAAAAAAGAACAGATGAATACTATAAGAAGTGGGCTGATATGCCGAACACTCAGTTTGAGTCAGGCGATTTCACAGAGTTGTTTATGCAGTCAGATGGTATGATTCACGATTGTGGCTCTTTTACAGGTGAATATATGTTCACGCAAAAGCCAGTAATCTTCGCGACGCGTGACTGGAAAGGTGTGAGACGTATCGCGGATGAATTTGGCCGTAAATGCTTAGATTTGCATTATGTTGCGAATCAGTTAAGCGACATTGAAGATTTTATTCAAAATATCATATTGAGTGGTAAGGATTCAAAAATAGATAAACGGAGAGATTTCTTCAATCGTTATCTTCTCCCCCCTGGCGGCAGAAGTGTGGCAGAGAATGTATACAATGATATTGTGAAATCATTACGACTGCATTAAATGGATATTTTAGGTGTTATTCTCTGTCTGATTACGTTATGGGATCTCTACTAATAATAGTGCTTATATCGGATGCGATGTCAGTACTGCGATAAAAGGCAATAATGTTCAAGCTTTGAAAAGTGGTTTTAGTCGCAGTTACTTAGAATAGACACTAGCTGATAGTATTGACTATGTCCGAGGAAAATTTGAAATCTAAAGCTGTTAAAGGAGTTGCCTGGAGCTTTGTTGGTAATATTGCCAACAAAGTGATTCAGTTTGTGATTTCTATGATTCTTGCCCGACTTCTTACGCCGAGCGACTACGGGCTGATAGGGATGCTGGGATTTTTCATCGGAATCGCGTCAACCTTTATCGATAGCGGCTTCTCCTCCGCTCTGATTCAATATAAGGATCGTCGCGACGAGGATTACTGCACGGTTTTCTATGTTAACTTCGGTATGAGTTTGGTTATGTACGGTCTCCTGTATCTGTGCGCGCCGCTTATCGCCGAGTTCTATGACCAACCTATATTGGTTTCCATAGTCAGGGTGTATTGCCTGACACTTGTAATCGGGGCACTGACTGCCATTAACAGTACCAGGTTAACCATCGAACTCAATTATAAATTGAGCAACCTTATAGGTACCGCGGCTGCCTTTATGTCGGGATTGGTCGGCATCGTGTGCGCCTACAGCGGTTGGGGTGTTTGGGCCTTGATTGCCCAGCAACTTGCGGCAGGCGTCATTCGCGGGGTGCTGCTATTCTATTATGTAAGATGGTTACCGGGATTAGTCTTCTCCATTAAATCGTTCAAGCGGTTCTTCTCGTACGGGTCAAAGCTGCTTGTCTCTGGCCTTATTCATTCTGCCTATGCGCAAATGTATCCACTTGTTATAGGCAAGCAGTTCAATGCTGCGGATCTCGGTTATGTAACTCGTGCTCAAGGATTCAACGATGTGGCCGCGGGGACAATGAACAACATCCTTGGTTCTGTTGCATTTCCTGTATTGTCAAAGATTCAAGACGACGATGCGAAACTACTTGCTATCTACGATAAATACATACAGATTTCAGCTTTTGCTGTCTTTCCGTTAGTTCTCTTTCTGTGCGGTATCGCTAAACCGATGATACTGTTGCTGCTCACTGACAAATGGGCGCCGTCAATCCTCCTGTTGCAGATATTGAGTGTGGGATTTTTATGGGATGGGATTATTAAGATTAACTTGAATCTACTGTATGTTAAAGGGCGTACAGACCTTGTTCTTCGGCTTGAAATTATAAAAAAAACAATCGCGTTTCTGATTTTGATAACCTCGGTTATTATAGGTAACTTGTATATGTTCTGTATAGGTATGTCTGTGTATGGCACGATTGCCTTATATCTCAACACAATCTATACGAAAAAACTTCTTAATTTCGGATTTGTAAAACAGATGCGCCAGATACGTCCATATCTCGAAACGTCAGTCGTAATAATGCTTGTTGCGTTGTTCTTCTCATGGATTGTTCCAAATAATCTGCTCTCACTGTTCATCTCAACAGTCGTGTGTGTCCCATTATATTTCACAATCTGTTATTACAGGCGCCTTTACGCCTTAGCGCAAGCCGTCGATATTATCGCGCCACGGCTTGGCAAATTTGGCGTATGGATTAAGTCAAAAGTGAGTTGATAGTATATAATAAAAATATTTTTTGTAGTCATATCTATTTGGTTGCATTAAATAATCATGCCTTTAGTTAGTACTCTACCAGTATTGTTGATATGTCTGTAGTTAGCCAATTAAATGGTATACCTCAAGTAATCTTGGTTGTTATCCAATGTTAATAACTAATTTCATGGGAGCTTTTATATTTAAGTTAAAACTGTCGGTAGCCCGTATAGTCTATTTGCCTTTACTTTATAAGTATAGGAATTGTCCAGATAAATGTTCAATTGATTTGGACGTTGACAGGTGGATAAAAGAAATCGGTGCTGAAATATCAGGGCGTTCCGCTTTGGTTTATCTTTTACGTTTTAAACCTCAGTTCCGTAATCTGTTTTTCTTCAGAATTAAATCACATTCAAATTTATTAAAAAAGCTGTGTCCGCCTGACCCGTCTTTGACAATAGCTGATGACTGTGGCACAATAGAAGGTGGTGCGGTATATTTCGAGCATGCATTTGGTAGTCACCTGTCACTCAATTATTTAGCGTCGGGGGGGGGTAATTAGGCAGCTCACTACATTCGGTGTTAAAAGCAAAAACAGGCATGATCAGCGGCCCTATATAGGTCGGAATGTGGATTTTGGTGCTAATGTGAATTGCATCGGGAACGTGCGCATCGGCGACAACGCCATCATAGCAGCCGGATCAGTCGTGGTCAAGGACGTACCAGCCAACGCTATTGTCGCCGGAAATCCTGCCAAGATCATCAAATATCGCGATGAGAAAACTATAAATTAAATTCTGCGAATATGCGTTATCTTATCACTGTCTCTTCATTGACCCCTGGTAGTGGTCTTACCCGCTATGTGTTCAATCTGTGCGGAATACTAAAGGAGGGCAACGAATTGTTTGTCCTTACAACCCACGATGAAGGAAGTAATGAATACGCGCTTGCTGAATTGACAAAAATCTCGCCGGATATCAAACTTATAGCCTTGGGTAAAGCTTCAAAAATCGGCAAGTACCTAAAGACTATGGCTTGGATTCGGAAAATCTCTCCCGATAAAATAATCAACAATTACAACGGAGTAGTCCAGTTCGTTCTACCGTTTATTGGCTCTAAGGTAAAGGTAATCCATATATTGCATAACGATACTGACGACTTTTACCGCATCGGAGCCATTAATGGCAAGCGGATAGCCGGGTGGATCGCGCCGACCCAAGCCATTGCCGACCACTTCAACAGCTATACTGGCGGCAAATACGTCTCGCGAGTTGAAGTAATACCCCACGGGGTCGCTACTGCCGAACATAACGAACGTCGCAGTGGTACATTGGAAATAGTTTTCGCCGGGGTTCTCTACGAGCACAAGGGCGTAAAAGTCCTCCCCGGAATCATTAAAAAACTTCTCGGAAAAGGTATTGACCTGCGTTTCACTATAATCGGAGGCGGGATTCTCGCGGATTGGCTCCGCGAAAGTTTCCGCGGCGAAATCGAGAATGGCACAGTGACAATGACTGGTGTGATTGACCATGAGAGGGTATACACCCTTATGTCGAAAGCCGACGTATTCCTGTATCCAACCCATCTCGACGCTTTCGGTCTGGTAATAGCCGAGGCAATGATGAATGGAGCGGTTCCTGTTGTGACTTTGCTGCTGGGAATCACCGACAACCTCGTTGATCACGGAAACAATGGCTTTCTGCTGCCTCAGGATGATATCGACGCGTTCGCGGAAGCCATTGAAGAGATATATAACGATTCCGAAAAACGAACCGCATTGAGCCGCAAGGCTTTTGAAAAGGCGGAGAAGTCTCTCTCAATGCCAGTAATGAAGGCAAACTATCTGTCATATCTCTCTAACTTATGAAGTTTTCCATTATCATTCCGGCATATAATGCTGAGAAATACATCCACCACTGCCTTGATTCCGTTGTGAATCAGGATTTCCCGTACGACCAATACGAGGTAATCATTGTCGACGACTGCTCTCCTGACCATCAAAACGAAGTCATAGAACGATATATAGGGAATTACCCCCCCCCAATATTCCGCTGAAAATCAGTTAAATAGCAAAAGCGGAGACACTGCGGGTAATGAATCACCCAATGTTCTGCTGATTAAGCACGACCGCAACAAGCGTCAAGGTGGTGCCCGCAACACCGGAATCGCCGCTGCCAAGGGCGAATGGATCTTCTTCCTCGATTCCGATGACTATTGGTGTTCGTATGATGTACTGAAGACGTTTGATAGCTTAATTAATATCTATTCTGAATCTGATATTGTTGAGGCGAGGAAATACCAAACTTCTTCTGAGTATGCTTCGAGTAAAAGGTCTTCAGGGCCTTCGTTGAAACAATCTGACGTCAAATGCCTGTCCCCCAGCGAATATTATAATAGTAATCCGCACCCATGTATTGTGACGGCGGCTTTTAGAAAGGGGCTTGTTTCCGATATCAGATTTAGAGAAAACGTGTTTTACGAGGATACGGATTGGAAAATTAAAACGTACACATCAGCCCACAAGATTGTGACTCTTGATTTCCCCTTCTATGTCTATTTTAAAAACACAAATTCAACTACCACGTCTAAGAGCGTGAAAGCGTTTGAGGACGCAATATTGGCCAATAAAGTTTGTCGACAATATTGGCAAGCGTCGGGTCTGCCCGCAAATCAAATTGAACGAATTCTCTCTAATGGTAAAAAGCATTATTTAAGGAGTATTTTAGAGATAAGAAACTACCCATTCACCGATGGGAAAAGATTGCTACGAATTTTAAAGAATTCTGGTTCCCGAAATGAATTCATTGGCGGTATGAATTTGGCCGAACGTTTTCTTTCTGGCACATCTGAGCATTTTCCTTGGTTAACGACATGCATTATACACGCTGCGACCTCTTTTAAAAGGCTGCTCTGCAAACTGAAACACTAACCTATGCAAAAGAAAGTCGCATTTCTTGACTTCAGTCCGATATTCGCCGGAGCCGAGCGAGTGCTATACAACGCCATAGCCCACCTCGACCGAAGCAAGTACGAGCCCATACTGGTGTTCCCATATCCGATGGAGCACCAGCGGCGCTACTCCGATCTTGGCTGCGAAACCATATACCTCGCCAAGTCGAAAGCCTGGTGGATGGGAAGCGACCGTTGGGCGAAACCACTCCGCGGCACCGACTTCATAAAACGAGTTGAATTCGGTCGGCGGCTCGCCCGACTGGTACGCAGCCGCAAGATTGACATTGTCGATGTCAACCTCCTGCGCCGCGACGTCGGAATGTGGGTATGGGCTACGCGCCGTTTCACCGACGCCAAAATTGTCGGCCACTACCGCAGCCAGTCGCAGGGCTTCGTGCCCCCAGCCTCCGCTCAGAAGCTATTCGACGTCGTGGCCTGCGTCTCAGAGTTCTCCCGGGAGCGTTTCCGCCTCGGCGGTGTCTTCACCCGCTCCGAAGTGCTCTACGATTCGGTCGATGTCGACCTCATGCGCTGCGACAAGACCCCTGCCCAGGCAAAAGCCTCCCTTGGCTATAGCCCCGACGATCTCCTCCTCGTATCCGTAGGCCAACTTTCCTTGCACAAAGGGCATGATACGGCCATCAAGGCTTTTTCAAAAATACTCGATACCCAGCCTGATGCCCGCCTGCTAATTGCGGGAGGCGGTTCTGAAGAACTTGTCAGCCATTACAGGTCGATTGCCGAAGAATTGGGTATAGCAGACAAAGTAAATATACCCGGGCGGCAATTATCTGACATTCAGATCGTGTATCGAGCCGCCGATTTGACTCTTTCGTTAACTAAAGTCGGCGAGGGGTTCGGATTGGTCCCCTATGAATCTGCGTTAATCGGCACACCTTTTATCGCGCCATGCTTCGGTGCCGTTAAGGAGTTTGTCACGGATGGCAAGAATGGTCTCTTGGTTGACACCAACAATCTTGAAGCCGTAGTCGATAAAGTAAGATTCGCTATAACGCATCCCGAGCAGCTTGGACGGATGGTCAAAGAGTTGCAGACGGTCATAAATGGTAGATTGCGCCCGGAGATTCTGTCTGAGAACCTTGATAAGCTATACGAATCACTGTAAGTAGATTACTGACAAAATGATTGGTACCTTGATTAAAGACTCTCTCCGGCTGGCGCATATAAAGTATCTGCGGGCAATGGCGGCCTCCAAGCCGCGCTTCCCGCGGCCCGAAGGCGTGACTCTCATCGTGGCCCCGCATCCCGATGACGAAGTCATCGGATGCGGCGGACTGATCGCACGCCTCGTCAGCCAGGGAAATCCCCCCTATATCGTCATTATGACAGGTGGTGAGGGCTCCCACAATCAGTGCTGCTCGCTATCGTCAGCCGAAATTGTCAATGCCAGGCGCGGTCTGACCCGCGATGCCTTGGAAATTCTCGGCGTTCCGCCCGCGAATATCCGCGAGCTTGATTTCCCCGACGGGGGAATCGATGCCGGGCATCGACAGGTTGCCGCGCTACGTGCTGTGATAGAGGAAATCCGCCCCGCCAGCGTGTTCATTCCCCATTGGGGCGAAGGGTGGCCCGATCACGTCAACACCGCCCTTATCCTCAAAAGCATCCTACCGGCCGATACCGAGGTTTGGGAGTACTGCGTATGGATGTGGTTCTATAACGTATGGCGCGGCCTCGATTGGAAAAACGCCCGCCTCCTGAAACTGACACCTTCGGAGCATTCCCTCAAACTCCGCGCCATGGACGCTTACACGAAGCCCCTCGCTCCTTGCGGACGACCCTGGAGCGGCGTCCTCCCCCCATTATTCTTAAAGGCGAACCGTTGGGCTAACGAACTTTACTTCAAAATAAGATGAATAAAGGCAAACCGGATTTCATTCTCTTTGGTGAGGGGAATTACAATACGTTGGGTGTGCTTCACCAGCTTGGAGAGCTCGGCATTGACCCGGTCTTACTCATCATAGGAAAGGCAAAAGACCGCGGTAACGGATATATAATCGGATACAGCAAATTTGCCCGGAGAATTGTAGAGGTAAGTTCGGCCGAGGAAGGGCTTGAATGGCTATCGAATAATCGCGGCCAATTCGCCAACGGCACAATTATATATCCAACTGCCGACACCACGGAGATGCTTCTTGACGGCAATCTCGACAATCTTTCCGCCACATACGTTTTCCCGAACGCGGGCCGTCAGGGTGAAGTCGCGCGTCTGATGGATAAAGAACTTCAGACCGAACTCGCCCGTCGTGCCGGACTGCGCATAATAACCAGCCAGTTTACCACCTCTCCTGAGTTCTCGTTTGACAAAGTCATATACCCTTGTATGGCTAAGCCACTTAACAGCACTAACGGCAGCAAAGGGGATATGAAGATATGCGACAACGAGAACGAGCTTAGGCATGCCCTCGCGTCTGGGAAGCAAACGCGTGACTTCATTGTGCAGCAATATATTCGCAACGAGGCCGATCTACTTTTTCTCGGTGTCGCGTTCGCTAATGGCGATATATGGTTGCCGGCTGTCGTTGTAAAGCCGGGTGTGTCCCCTATTGGTGAATACACGCATGCCGTGATTTCTACCGATGTGGAAAAATATCTGCCTGAAATAGAAAAAGTCAGGGCATTTGTCCGTTCAACTAATTATAATGGCCCGTTCAGTATCGAATTCGGACTTGAGTGCGGGAAAAACTATTTCTTCGAGATAAATTTGCGCAATGATGGTACGTCGCATTACCCCCTTGCGGCTGGTGTAAATATCGTCGGAGCTTATATCGATGGCACGATGCCCAGGCCAGTCCCTACTTGCGAGTATGAAATGATTGACGAAGTAGGCGATCTTCGAAGAGTGCTCAATCGCGAGATCTCATTTGGCAAATGGCTGAAATCATTCCGCAATGCGGGCTCTTACCGATTCTACAACAAAGGTGACCGCGGATTAGTACCACCTTTGACATTGATGTTTTTGAGTCGAACCTTTGGCAAATTCTTGCGTATTCTTAAAAAGCATTAAATATTATGCGAGTCCTCGTCTGCATACCATGCCTGATGACCGGGGGGACTGAGATTCAGACTCTCAGCCTCGTGGAGGCCCTCGTCGGCGATGGCCATACCGTCGGAGTGGCCTGTTATTTCGAGCACGCGCCCGAGATGGCCGACCGCTACCGACGCGTCGGTGCCGAGGTAATCCTCCTGTCGCCCGAGGGAGTGCGGCCTGTAGGCATCCGCGCCACTATCGCTCATCTTTGGCGAGGGCTCCGTGGCGCGGTCAAGGGGTTCCGCCCCGATGCCGCTCACGTCCAGTATATGGCCCCCGGCGCCCTCCCCGTGATTATCCTCAAAGCGCTCGGAGTAAAAAAGATAATAGCCACCACCCATACCCCTGGCGACATATACTCTCCCAACGGGTTACGCATAATCCGCCTCCTCTCCGCGACCTGCCTCACGGCCTTCCAGTGCATCACTGAGCGGGCCGAACGCAGCTATTTCGGCACCTCATCCATCTTCGATGGCAAGCTACGCCGCCACTTCACCATATACAACAATATACCCTCCCATATCACCCTCCGCGATGAGCCTCGACGCCCTCTCGACTCCGCCTCGCCCATCACGGTCGGCGTGGTCAGCCGCCTGGAGCATATCAAGGGGATGGACTTCGTGGTCCCCGCCTTTGCAATAGCAGCTGCGAATGACCCGCGCCTCCGCCTGGTCGTGGCCGGCGACGGCTCGCAGCGCTCCCTGATGGAAGCCCAGGCCCGAGAGGCCGGCATAGCCGACCGCGTCGAATTCCTCGGCCGCCAGCCCCAGAGCGCCCTCCCGGCCGTTTACGACAGCATTGACATCCTCCTTATGCCATCCCGCTCCGAAGGGTTCGGCCTTACCGCCATCGAGGGCATGGCCCGCGGCTGCGTCCCCGTTGTCTCCGAAGTCGGCGGACTCCCCGAAGTAGTAACGCCCGGCACCGGCCTCCTCCACCCCTCGGAGGATGTCGCCGCCCTCGCCGAAAGAATCGAGCGCCTCGCCGCAGACCCTTCCCTCCTTTCCTCCCTCTCCGCAGCCGCCCTCAGCCGCGCCCGCATCTTCTCCCCCTCCGCCTACGCCGCCCAAATAAAGCAACTTTACGCTGTGTTGTAATGGCCTTAATTATCAATATCATAGCCGCTCTGATTCTATTTTGTTACCCATATAAGTACTATGGAGCAGGCAAAATAGTCACAGCGCCTCATCCGTTCAATCGGTTAAAGCAAATCTATATTAATCCCGAATTGGGATTTCTTGTGTTCAGCGTGCTTACCGCGATGGTCTTTCTCGGACCGTTGTCGTTAGTGAAGTACGCTTACTGGATTGTCTTTTTGATGATATTGGCATTCAGCAGGCTTGAAATCAAAATGGGTGCGATAGTGGGCAGTTACCTACTGTTTGTGGCTTGGGCGGTTGTTTCGGCTTTACTATTTTCAAGCGTCAAATTTCAGGCGTTAATGATGCTCATAAAGTATCTATTGCCGTTGTTTTACATATGGTTGGGCTACACGGCTATAACCGATAGCGATGATTTGGAATACTTTATGTCGCGCACAACGGTCGGTATGTGCGTTTACGCATTAATCATCGGAGGATTTTCAGCAAAATTCCTGACTCCGCTATATGTTTTCCTTAATTTCTCTACTGGGGCTTTATTCATTTCATTCGCTTCGCTTGCCGATTATTTTTCCGGCTTGATAGTCATTCCGATAGGGTTGTATATTGTCACCAGAAAGAAGAAATGGCTTTATGCGGCGTTGTGGGTACTTCTTTCCACTTTATTGGAAACTGTTCGTACTGGGCTTGGCGGTATATTTCTGGCCAGCTCTTTCTTAATTCTCACTATGTTTAGACTGAAGGCGGTTCCTTGGATTGCCGGACTGGTTGTGGTTGCGGTTGCGATTGTGTTCAGTGTGCCGTCTTTTAGAGAGAAGATGTTTACAAATGAGGACACGACTTTTGAATCATTTAGCGTCTCAGATGCTAACTTTGATAATATTCAATCGAATGCGCGCGGTTACCTGTGGGATATGAATATGAAGCGGTTTTATGATCCTCATCCTATTACAGGTTCTGGATTGGGTGAGTCGGTCGAATATACGAAAGATCATACTATTCTCAAGTTAATCCATAGCGATTATGTGCAAATATTGTGCGACCTCGGGTTAATCGGAATTGCGTTGTTCGGTTTGTTTGTATTAGTTACTTTATCAAGTATTATTTCGACTGCGTGGTCTTCTAATGCTCCTTTTATTTTGAAACTAACGGGAGGGATGGCTCTGGGTAGTTGTGCTGGAACATTCTTTTCAATGGCTTTTGACAATGTTATCGCGTACGCTCAACAAAGCTTCGTACTGCCCTTTATACTGATAGGAATTTATTTGAAAGTAAAAGATTTATATGAAACAGGTCAGTGGTCATAATGATACGGCACTTATTGTGGCGTATTACGGAAAAATCCCCCCCTATTTGCCTTTATTCCTGGATAGTTGTAAGCAAAATGCTGATATAGACTTTATCTTTTTTACTGATTGGAATTGTGAGCAGCTAATCTCTTCTGAAAACATAAAATTTATCAAATCATCATTAGATGAGTTTAATGAACTATCTAATAGTAAAATACGGATTGGGAATGTGGTTACGCCATATAAACTTTGTGACTTAAAGCCGGCTTGGACCCACATCTTTGAAGATTATTTGCGAGAGTATGAGTTTGTGGGTTATTGCGACATTGATTTAATCTTCGGCCGTATATCAGAGTTCTTTTCAGAAGATGTCAAGCGTCGGTGCGATATGTTCTCTATCACAACCAGTTATCTTTCCGGAGCTTTGACAATATTTAAGAATACTCCTCAAATGAGGACTTTATATCAAAAGGCCTCAGGTTGGCGGTATATTTTTTCCGATGCGAGACATTGGGCTTTTGATGAATACTTAAGGATTGATAATGCTAAATCTGATGATGCTAAAGCCAACAAGTTAGAATCATTCAGCGACCTTGTGTTTTCCTCACGTTCCAATGTGGTTTTGGAGAACTCTCGATACATAGGACTTGAGAGTATACCTGATCTCGTAACGTATGATAATGGCAGATGGCTTGACAAAGAGGCTCGGGAATATGTTTTCTTTCATTTCGTTGGAGCTAAGCAAAACCCTATGTGGACCACCCCGAATTGGGAATCACTTCCTGAAAAGTTTTTTGTTAACAAATATGGTTTCTTCAAATATGGCGAGTCACCGCTTCGATGCCGTGATTTGTTCATTCAACCTTATCTCCGAAAGCAGATCTTAAGAAACTGGAAAAATAAGCTTAAAACTGCTCGGAAGCTAATCCACAATATGGATGTCAAAATGCTTGTTAGAGGCATAAAAAAATATATCTGATGATTTCAGTTATCATACCATTATATAACAAGGAGAAGCAGATTGCGAACGCGATCAAGTCCGTTCTGTCACAGACATATAAGGATTTTGAAATCGTCATAGTGAATGATGGTTCGACAGACCGTAGTATTGAAGTGGTTGCGAACTTCTCCGATGAGCGCATCCGCCTTGTCACTCAACGCAATGCGGGAGTTTCGGCGGCCCGTAACCGGGGTATAAAGGAGGCAAAAGGGGCGTTTGTTGCTTTTTTGGATGCTGACGACGAATGGGATGGAAACTATTTGGAGTCTATAAACGAATTAATTCAGAAATATCCGGATTGTGGTGTATATGCTTCGAACTATCAATTTAGGACATCAACAGGTGCTGTAACTCCAACGATTATTCGTAACATTACCTTCAACCATACCGACGGCGTACTAAGTAATTATTTCACAGTCGCTTCAACCTCTCATCCGCCCTTATGGACTTCGGCGGTGGTTGTCTCTAAGCGGGCTATTGAAAAGATTGGCGGATTTCCAATAGGTATCAAATCAGGAGAAGACATTCTGACCTGGGCGCGCCTCGCCGTTAAAAATTCAATCGCTTATAGTCTGATTCCTCGCGCGACATATAATCTTGGCGATGGTTATGATTATTCGAATCTCCCTCCGAGAAGACAGGATCAGGGAGACCCGGTAGGTAAAGCGCTGAAAGAACTATATGCCATTCATCCAGAAATCAAGGATTTGAAACTTTACATTTCGCATTGGCATAAAATGAGGGCTTCAGTCGCTATAAGATTTGGCGAACGTATTGAAACTTTAAAAGAAGTGGCTCTCTCTCTCAAATATAACCCCGTTAATTTCAGAGTTTTGCCATTCGCTGTTCTCGCTATTTGTCCTGATAAATTACGGAAGCGCATTATCGGGTTGAAGAAATCTGTTTAATGCATTCTTGTACAGAAAGTATTTAAAGTCTCTTTTTGACGTGCGACGTTTAATTTTTTATTTTCTCATAAATATAGCTTTTTTGTCCCGCATATTGTCATCGCGATGGTATATGACCCTGATAATCCTCGCCCACAAAAGCCAGGGCGTCGCGTTCGCGGGTAGGCCCGAATACATCCAGCAGGATGCGTATCTCGATCCGTCCGGCGGATTGACCATTCACAAGGACGTCGTAATCTCCACCAAGGTAATAGTGCTGACCCACGACTGGTCGTTCCTTAAGCGCGCTAAATATCTGGGGGGGAAGCGGTTAGCGCTTTTAGGCCGGTGGTGGTCGGGGAAAACAGCTTCATCGGCGCCGGCGCCATCGTGCTGCCAGGCACAACCATTGGCAAAAATTGCATAATCGGAGCGGGTGCCGTAATAAAAGGAACGGTTGAGGATTATTCCATAATGGCAGGTAATCCCGCCAAACGTATTGGAGACACAAGACAATGAAAATCCTGCTCGTACATAATGACTACGGCAAATACTCCGGCGAGGAGGCCGTCGTCGACAAGATGGCCGTAATGCTCGCCGGCCAGGGCCACGACGTCGCCCAGCTCCGTATGTCGACCGCCGGGGCCCGCGAGTCCCTCACAGGCAAAATCCGCGGATTCGCCGCCGGGCTCTGGTGCCCCTCCGGCGTAAGGGCCATGCGCGAGGCCCTGCGGCGCGAGCGCCCCGACGTGGTCAACGTCCACAACCTCTACCCCTTCATCTCCCCCGCCGCCCTCCGCGAGTGCCGCCGAGCCGGAGTCCCCGTCGTCATGACCATCCACAACTTCCGCCTCGTCTGCCCCACGGGCCTCTTCATGCGCGACGGCGCCCCCTGCGAGCTCTGCCTCGAACGGGGCAACGAGTGGGGCTGCGTGCGCCACAACTGCGAGCACTCCCTCCTCAAATCCATTGGCTACGCCGCCCGCAACGCCGTGGCCCGACTGCGCCGTCACTACCTCGACTGCGTCGACATCTTCGCCTGCATCACCGACTTCCAACGCCGCAAACTCATCGCCGCCGGCTTCCCCCCCGAAAAACTCGTCGTCATCCCCAACTCCCTCGACGCTCCAACTGTTTCCGATACCCCCGCCGAGGGCGCCTATGTGGCCTTCAGCGGTCGTTTGAGCCGCGAGAAAGGGGTCGATATGATAATCGAGGTAGCCCGTCGCCATCCCGAAATCCCGTTCCGGCTCGCCGGAGCCGTCCGCGACAAGGAACTGGTAGCCAGCCTCCCCTCCAACGTCACACTCACCGGCTACCTTTCCGGCTCGGCCCTTGATGACTTTTACCGCTCGGCCCGCTTCTTCGTCATGGCCTCCCGGTGGTACGAAGGCTTCCCCATGTCAATCCTCGAAGCCGCGGCCCACGGCAAACCCGTGATCGGCCCCGACCACGGCGGCTTCACCGAAATCATCGGCAAAGGCCCCGCCGCCATCGGCCGCCTCTTCTCCCCCGCCGACACCGACGCCCTCGAAGCCGCCGTCGTCCGCCTCTGGTCCGACCCCGCCGAGTCCTCCCGCCTCGGCGCCGCCGCCGCCGCCAAGCTCCGCTCCACCTACTCCACCCCCGTCATCGCCTGCACCTGGGCCTCCCTCCTCTCCCGCCTCACCTCCCGCTGACCCCCTCCCCCTGGTGCGGGTGCCCTCCCCCCGGTCCCCGTCCTTTGGTGCGCGAGGCGGAAGCCGAGCGAAGGAAGCGAAGCCTCCCCTGAAGCCCGCCCTTCCCCTCCGCCTGTCGTTCCGTGTGAGGGCGAAGCCCGAAACCGCCCCTTTCTCCCCTTATCAATCCATCAAAGAATGCGAACCTACTTCAAGATCCGATACGAATTTGACCGCGAGGCCGTCCACAGCGCCATCGCCGACCGCCTCGCCCGCCCCGGCTCCGACTACATCTTGGTGGCCGACGGCGTAATCCTCAACACCGCCAACCGCGACCCCCGCTACCTCCAGGTCGTCAACGGCGGCATGTTCTCCATCTGCGACAGCAGCTACGTCCCCCTCTACATCAAGTGGATCTACGGCGAGCGGCTCCCCCAGTACTGCGGCAGCGAAATCTTCCGCGACATCGTCGCCTCCCGCCGCTACCGCATGATATTCCTCGGCACCCAGCAGGCCACCCTCGACGGCCTCCGCGACAACCTCGCCTCAATGAACCCCGACGTCGCCTCCATGACCTTCGCCGAGCTCCCCTTCCTCCCCGTCGAGGAGTTCGACTACCTCTCCATCGCCCGCATGATCGAGGCCGACGGAGCTGACATCGTCTGGATAGCCCTCGGCGCCCCCAAGCAGGAGCAGTTCATGGCCCGCCTGCGCCCCCACCTCACCCGCGGCGTGATGATCGCCGTCGGCGCCGCCTTCAAATTCTACAGCGGCGTCGAGACCTCCCGCGCTCCCCGCTGGATGGTCCGCCACCACCTCGAATTCGTACACCGCATCGCCAAAGAGCCCCGCAAGCAGCTCCGCCGCTGCGCCCGCATCATCGTCTCCCTCCCGACCCTCCTCTACTCCGAGTGGCGCCGCTCCAAGCGCCCCACCCAATCCCCCCAATAATCCCAATCCTCCCAAACCTCCCGCCTCGCCACAGTGGCGAGGCGAAAGCCGAGCTCCCATCCCCCTTTAAACCAATCAAACCCCATAAGAGATGCTATTCAACTCGTTTGTATTCATTTTCTTATTTCTCCCCCTCACCTTTCTGCTGTATTTCGGTTTGAACAGGCTGGGCCATCACCAGTGGGCCAAAGGCGCGCTCGTGGTCGCGTCATTGTATTTCTACGCGTTTTTCAATCCCAGCTATCTCCCCATCATAGTCGCATCAGTGCTCGTTAACTACGCCGTTGGCGCCTTCATTATGCGCCATAACGGAACACCATTGCGTACCCCCCCCCAATATCAGTAAGTTAGCGCTCGCGGTAGGTGTCGTTTTCAATGTCGGTATTTTAGGGTATTTCAAGTACACCGACTTCTTCATCGAGAACATCAACGCCCTCTTCGGCACAGGGTTCCTACTCACACACATACTTCTTCCCCTCGGTATCAGCTTCTTCACATTCCAGCAGTTAGCCTTCATCACCGACTGCTACCGAGGCAAAGGCACACTCCCCAAGTTTCTCGATTACTGCAACTTTGTAACCTTCTTCCCCCAGCTGATCGCCGGCCCGATAGTGCTCCCCGAGGAAATGTTGCCTCAGTTCGAGGCCAAAGAGAACCGGCGTCCGCGAGCGAAGAACATCTTCGACGGCCTTTACATATTTTCCCTCGGACTTATCAAGAAAGTCCTGATCGCCGACTCCATAGCCGTATTCGCCAACGCCGGTTTCGCTCTCGACCTCGACCATTACACTATGGCCGAAGCCTGGCTTATATCCCTGAGCTACACCTTCCAGCTCTATTTCGACTTCAGCGGCTACTGCGATATGGCCATCGGTATCGGCCGGATGTTCAATATCAACCTCCC
This sequence comes from Alistipes timonensis, assembly GCA_023663385.1. GTDB lineage: Bacteria > Bacteroidota > Bacteroidia > Bacteroidales > Muribaculaceae > UBA7173. The sequence continues at coordinate 655,360 of JAMPHO010000001.1, forward strand.
CCTTAACTTCAATGCCCCATACCGGGCCACTAACTTCCAGGACTTCTGGCGCCGCTGGCATATCACCTTGAACCGCTTCCTCACCCAGTACGTCTATATCCCTCTCGGCGGAAGCCGTCGTAAAGAGGGAAGGGTGCTTCTCAACATCGCCCTCGTGTTCTTCATCAGCGGTTTTTGGCACGGGGCCGGTTGGCCCTTCATCATCTGGGGGTTATGCCATGGGTTCGGGGTCATAATCCGCCGCCAGTGGCATCGTCGGGGATACTCCATGCCCTCATGGCTCGGGATGTTCGTCACCTTCTTCTTCATCAACATCTTATGGGTGCTTTTCCGGGCCGACAACCTCGGCGAGGCTTGGGTGATCATACGCTCGATGTTCGACAACCATGAGCTCTACCTCTCCCCGGCCTATACCTCGCATCTCCCCTCAATAATGCCCAACTCGGTGAATATGCTCATACTGTTCGCCGCCATGATAATCGGAGTTTTCGGTCCCACGGCCTACCAGTTAATGACCCGCGAAGGGAACGTGCGCGTGCGGCAAGTCGTCACGGTTATATGCTTCGTTGTCGGCATCTTGTTTATTTCCAGAGTTGTCACATTCCTTTATTTTAACTTCTGATGGAAACTAAATCTTATCGCGGTACGCTTTTCGTCACAATCGGTGCCATTGTCGCCCTTCTCGCGGCTATCGGCCTGTTCATCATAGTGGTCGACCCATACCAGCAATACCGCCCGCATACCGACTATCTCGGCAATCAGCGCATGGAGATAGCCGGAGTGGCGCGTCATCACGATTATGACGCTTTCATTTCGGGCAGCTCCATGGCTATGAACCATTACCCCGCTCAGGCCGACTCGCTTTGGGGATGGAAAACGAAGAACTTCAGCCTGATGGGAGCCACCGATGACGATTACGCCGTCATTCTCCCTTTCATAATAAGCCGCGGCAAAGTCAGGAATATCGTTTTAGGCATCGACTTCTTCAGCTTCGCACGCCAGCGCGGAGCCGTCAATCCGTATCTCTACGACGATAATCTTTGGAACGATTACGAATACCTCTGGAACTATACCTCCCTTAAGAACGCCATAGAATACCTTCGTAATCCGCGTCCCGAGAAGGGCCTGTACCACTTCAATTCACCCTACGGCCGCGAGGAACTCTTCGACTCCTACGACAGAACTAAGGACGTAGGCTACCCCGAAGAGATTTTCGAACTCGATGCGATGAAAGAGCGATTCGACGCCTCGGTGCTCAAGGCCGTCAGCGAATCGCCCGATTCAGTGCGCTGGCACATATACTTTCCCCCCTACTCAATCGGGGAATTCATCATATACGATAAATACGGCGACCTCGATGCCAACCTTGCGCTTAAGAGGCATATGATTGAGCGGCTCTCCGCGCTCCCTAACGTAGATCTTTACGATTTCCAGACCTCTCCATGGATCACCAACCTCGACCAATATATGGACCTGCGCCACCACAGCCACGCCTACAACCGCGATATTCTGCGTTCCATCCGCGAAGGCCGTTACCGGGCTAACTCCGATGGCGCCGAGCCCCTGCTGCGCTCCCTTGTCGCGCAGTACCGCGACTCCTTCCCCCAATAATCCCAATCCTCCCAAACTTCCCCCTCTCCCGCCTCGCCACAGTGGCGAGGCGAAAGCCGAGCTCCCAGCCCCCTCAGACCCCGGCCCCGCGCGTCAGCGCGGGGCCGGGGTGCGTTTAGCGGTCGCCCGGGTCGCGGTGGCGCGGCGAGGCGTGGTAGAGCGGGGTGGGGGAGGGGATAAGCTGGTATATTGTCTGGCGCCCCGCCGAGTCGGTGTGCGCGAAGCGCTCCGGCTCCGGCGCGTCGAAGGTACCCGGGTCGAGCGGCACGGCTCCCGACGGCAACTGCCGCGTCAGCGCCCCGCTGTCGAGCCTCTCGGGCAGAATCAGAAACCGCGGCTTCTTGTAGTAGTCCGCCACCACCTGGTGTAGGTAATAGTCGTCCGGGTCGAGCACCCGCACCCGCTTCAGTGTCCACCACGGCTGGTCACCCTCCCGCGGCATATCCACCCTCACAACCCCGTCGGCGCTCTCGGCGAGCGCCTCGCGGGCTCTCCCTTCGGCCCGTGCCATCGCGATAACCCCCGGCAGCGGCGCCCAGGCGAAGAACAGCGCCCCGGCGGCTCCCAACGCCGCCATACACGCCGCGGCCATCCGCGGCAGCGGCCTCAGCTCCTTACCCCAAAGAAGCAGCGCAATCAGGGCGAACGTCTGCGAGAACCACCCGCTGCGCCCTATGATGCCCCCCGCCGCGCAAAACAGCAGCGCGCCTAAGGAGGCCGCCATCCAGAAGCCCCACCAGCCCCCGGCCTCAGCAGCCATCCACCTCCGCCACCGCCGCGAGACGCACAGCGCC
>JAMPHO010000001.1:657864-663254 GCA_023663385.1 Alistipes timonensis
CTACCGCCGCTTCGTGCAGATGTACGGCGACGTGGTGCTCGGCATGAAGCCCAAATCGAAGACCGACATCGACCCCTTCGAAGCCATCATTGACAAACTCAAGGAGGAGAAAGGCGTCAAGTTTGACACCGACCTCACCGTGGAAGACCTCCAGCAGCTCGTGGCCCTCTTCAAAGGCGCCGTGAAGGAGCACACCGGCAAGGACTTCCCCGACAGCGCGTGGGACCAGCTCTGGGGCGGCATCTGCGCCGTGTTCGACAGCTGGATGAACGAGCGCGCCATCCTCTACCGCCGCATGAACCAGATCCCCGAAGAATGGGGCACCGCCGTCAACGTGCAGGCCATGGTTTACGGCAACATGGGCAATAACTCCGCCACCGGCGTGGCATTCTCCCGCGACGCCGCCACCGGCGAGAACATCTTCAACGGCGAATACCTCATCAACGCCCAGGGCGAGGACGTGGTAGCCGGCATCCGCACCCCCCAGCAGATCACCGTCGAGGGTTCGCGCCGCTGGGCCGCCCTCCAGGGCATCTCCGAGGAAGTGCGCGCCGAAAAGTATCCCTCTCTCGAAGAGTCGATGCCTACCTGCGCCGCCGAGCTCATCGCCATCGCCAACAAGCTCGAAGACTACTTCAAGGATATGCAGGATATGGAGTTCACCATCCAGGACGGCAAGCTCTGGATGCTCCAGACCCGCAACGGCAAGCGCACCGGCGCCGCCATGGTGAAAATCGCCATGGACCTGCTCCGTGCCGGCGAAATCGACGAGAAGACCACCCTTCTCCGCATGGAACCCCAGAAGCTCGACGAGCTGCTGCACCCCGTGTTCGACAAAGCCGCCCTCAAGCGCGCCAACGTTATGGCCAAGGGCCTTCCCGCTTCTCCGGGTGCCGCTACCGGCCAGATCGTGTTCTTCGCCGACGATGCCGAGGCCTGGGCTGACAAGAAAAAGAAAGTCGTTCTCGTGCGCATCGAGACCTCGCCCGAAGACCTCCGCGGCATGGCCGTGGCCCAGGGCATCCTCACCATGCGCGGCGGTATGACCAGCCACGCCGCCGTTGTTGCCCGCGGTATGGGCAAATGCTGCGTTTCCGGCGCCGGCGAAATCAAGGTTGACTACGAGGCCCGCACCGTTGAAATGGGTGGCAAGGTCTACAACGAAGGCGACTGGATTTCGCTCAACGGCTCCACCGGCGACGTTTACGACGGCCAGGTTCCTACCGTTGAACCCGAGCTCGACGGCGACTTCGGCGCGATTATGAACCTCGCCGCCAAGTACACCAAGACCCTCGTGCGCACCAACGCCGACACCCCCCGCGACGCCCGCCAGGCACGCAACTTCGGCGCCCAGGGCATCGGCCTCTGCCGCACCGAGCACATGTTCTTCGAAGGCGACCGCATCAAGGCCGTACGCGAAATGATCCTAGCTTCCGACGTTGAGGGCCGCCGCCACGCCCTCGCCAAGCTCCTTCCCATGCAGCGCGGCGACTTCGAAGGCATCTTCGAGGCAATGGACGGTTTCGGCGTGACCATCCGTCTGCTCGATCCCCCTCTGCACGAGTTCGTACCCCACCAGACCGCTACCCAGAAGGAACTCGCCGACGAAATGGGCATCACCCTCGCCGAAGTGAAGGCCAAGGTTGACGCTCTCGAAGAGTTTAACCCCATGCTCGGACACCGCGGCTGCCGCCTCGGCATCACATATCCCGAGATCACCGAGATGCAGACCCGTGCCATCATCGAGGCCGCCCTCGCCGTGAAGGCCCGCGGCATCGACGTGAAGCCCGAAATCATGATCCCGCTGGTAGGCTCCCTGAAGGAAATCCAGAACCAGGCCGACATCATCAACACCACCGCCGCCAAGGTATTCGAGGAGCAGGGCAAGTCGCTCCCCTACCTCGTAGGCACGATGATCGAGGTGCCCCGCGCCGCCCTCACCGCCAACCAGATCGCCGAAGTAGCCGAATTCTTCTCGTTCGGCACCAACGACCTCACCCAGATGACCTTCGGCTTCTCGCGTGACGACGCTCCCAAGTTCCTCAAGTTCTACAAGGAGCACGGCATCATCAAGACCGATCCCTTCGAAGTGCTCGACCAGGAAGGCGTCGGCCAGCTCGTTGAGATGGGCGTTAAGAAAGGCCGTTCCACCCGCCCCGACCTCAAGGTCGGCATCTGCGGCGAACACGGTGGCGAGCCCTCCTCCGTGAAGTTCTGCGCCAAGCTCGGCATGAACTACGTATCCTGCTCCCCCTACCGCGTGCCCATCGCCCGCGTCGCCGCGGCCCAGGCGACGTTAGAAGACTAGGCATAACCCTTAACTAATCAATAAGTTAGGCGGTAAGTCCTCTCGTTTCAGAGGCTTACCGCCTAACGTATTCTTAGGGGTCGTCGTCATTCTGAGCATTTTGTGACATAAAATGCGGGCTGAAAATTAAACAAAAACGGGGTCATTCCCAGCCCCCCGGTTAAACAGGAATTAAACACTGATAAAACCTCTTAAACGATTAATACAGAACCCCTATGCCAATTTTCACTATCTGCGTCAACAAACAGCGCCCCCGACGGGACGGGCTGTACCAGGCAAGAATCCGGGTTGCGCACAACGGCAAGTCCAGTTACATACCCACCGAGAAGGTCGTCGGGCCCGGCGGCCTGTCGGACACGATGGAGGTCACCGACCCCTTCGTAGTCGGGCCGCTGACGGAGCGGATCGCAAGGTGGGCCGACACGCTCAACCGCCACGACATCTCGCGGTGGACGGCGGCGCAGGTGGCCTCGTTTCTGCGGGAGAGCGAGACCGACGTCGTGTTTTCCGACTACGCCCGCCTACACATCGACCGCATGATTGACCGTGGCGAGATACGCAACGCCAAGTCATACGCGCTCGCCCTGCGCCACCTGGAGCGCTTCCTCGGCACGGAGAAGGTGACGTTCTCGATGCTCACCTCCAAGGCGGTGGGGCTGTGGATCGCCTCGCTGGAGGGCACTCACCGGGCGAAGGAGCACTACCCGGTATGTGTGCGGCAGATGTTCAAGGCCGCGGTGAACGAGCTCAACGACTACGACAACGGCGTGATCCGCATCAAGAACAACCCATGGCCCAAGACGCGCATACCCAGGGCGGACACCCCGGAGAAACGAGCCATAACCGCGGAGGAGGCAAGGCGGTTCTTCTCGCACCCGCTCCCCGGCTCGAAGATGGTCGACCCCCTGCCCCAGCTCGGGCGCGACGTGGCGCTGATGTGCCTCTGCCTGGCGGGAATAAACACCGTCGACCTGTACAACCTGCGCAAGGAGGACTACCGGGGCGGCATCATCCGCTACTGCCGGGCCAAGACCCGCAAGTCCCGCGCCGACAAGGCGTATATCGAGATGCGGGTGCCGGAGATGCTCAAGCCGGTGTTCGAGCGCTACGCGGCGGAGGCGGACAGCCCCATGCTGCTTAACTTCTCGGAACGCTTCTCCACCTCCGACAGCTTCTGCGCCAACGCCAACACCGGCATCAAGAAAATCTGCAAGGACATGGGCCTCCCCAAGGAGGCTTGGTACTGCGTCTACACGTTCCGGCACACCTGGGCGACGACCGCCCAGAACGACTGCGGCGCCAACATCGCCGAGGTCGGGTTCGCGATGAACCACTCCCAGCGCCACGGGGTGACGCGCGGCTACGTCATTCCCGACTTCACCCCGGCGTGGGAGCTCAACGAGAAAGTGATTGATTTCATCCTGTTTTCCGACGCCCCGTCCAAGCGGGCCGTCAAGGACTCCGGGGACGACGGCGTGTTCCGCCTGTCGCCGAAGATGCTCATCAGGGCGGCGGCGTTCTTCCGGGGGAAGTGCGTCGCGTCGTTCGAGGACATCGGGTGCTCCAACATCGACGAGGTCATATCAAGGCTGGCCTCGGAGCTTCCGTCGGAAATCCCTTCCCGCTCGATGGTGCAGTTCAAGATCGTCAACCTCGACAACGGCAGGTCCGCCATGTACGAGCGGATGAAGGGGAAGGGATTCTGATTCCCGCGTGATTTTTCAGCCCCGCCGGGCGGAGTATTCTCCGTCCGGCTTTTTTCTTTGAGGGGGGTTGGGGGGTGTGTTTTCTTTTTCCGGGCGGAGCCCGTTAAAGGCTCCTCCCCTTTTTCAAAAAAATTCTCTTCAAAAAATTTTTTCGCCGTCGTCGTCGGAGCGCGCCCCGCGCGCGTATGCGCGGGCCCGCCCGCGCTCCGTCGTCGGAAGAAAAATTTTATATTTTTCTGATATATATCTTCATCTACATCTACATCCAACCACGCGCGCGTGAAGGTTCGGGTTCGGTTAGCTTTTGGTTTTATTTCGGTTCTGTTTTGGTTCCGATTCGGTTTATTTTTGGTTTGTGTTCGGTTAGGATTAGGTTTGATTTCGGTTAGCCGCACACAGCTCTCAAACAATTGCAAATAAGCCACATACCAAATTCAATTATCAAATCAGACGACTTCCCGGCAAACTCTCCCGTTGTTTCATCAAACCGATTGCCAGCAGTGCTGAAACTCGTGATGAATGCCTTCGCCAAATACCCGCGGCCGCCTCTTAGCGGTCGTTTTCGCTATCAACGCGCCACTGTTTCACACACGTTTTTCAACCATAAACGAACCTATCCGAAACCGAAATAAAACCGAAACCGAACCGAAACCGAACCAAAAGCAAACCAAAAGCGAACCAATGGTTACACCCTGTTTTCAACCCTTGCTCGTCCTCTAAAAATAGACCTGAGTAGACGGCCTCACTCCTCGTTCTCGGCGGCGAGGGCGGCGAGCCTCTCGACAAGGGAGACCGACTTCTCGTCGGTGAAAGCAACGTCCACCGCCGTGGCCTGCATCTGCGGGGTGTGGAAGCGGAGCAGTTTCAGCTCGGCGTCCGCCCGGTCGGTCGGCGGCATCGCCAGCATATCGATGTCGAAGTCGCTCATCCCCCCGGGATTTTCGGGGTTGGGCGAGAAATACCTAAGCGAATGCTCACGGAGCATCACTTTCAGCGGTTTGTCCTTGTTCGGGGTGCCCTTGACCCGGCCCCCGGTCTTTCTTCCCAATGCCATAATCCAAAAGTTAAAAGGTAAGCGCGAAGATAAGGGATTACCTTAGCGCCGCATTAATAACTTTTGGAACAGGACTGATGATAGGAAGCCTTATAGGAGCCGGAATAGGCGCGGTCGGAAGCATCTTCGGGGGCATCAAGGCCTCGGAGGCGATGCGCGAGGTCAAGCGCGGGATCGAGCGGCAGCGGAAGAAGAACCAGGACTGGTACGACCGACGCTACAACGAGGACGCCACCCAGAGGGCCGACGCCCAGCGGGCGCTGGAAATAACCCGCGAGCAGATAAAGCGCCGCAACCGCGCCGCCGCGGGAACACAGGCCGT
>JAMPHO010000001.1:663354-678971 GCA_023663385.1 Alistipes timonensis
ATTCATCAAAATCAAGTCCAACGGATAGTCCAATGCGAAGTGCCTCGTTTTGCCGGATTTTGCGCCGTTGACTAAAAATCAAAAGTCCCGAAAATCGTTGATTTTCAGGACTTTTCCGCGTTTTGCGTTTCGTTTTTGTGATCCGCCTGGGGCTCGAACCCAGGACCCCAACATTAAAAGTGTTGTGCTCTACCAACTGAGCTAGCGAATCTCCGTGGCGCAATGAGAAGGTGTTCTTCTCAAAAGCGATGCAAAGGTATGAAGTTTTATTGGAATACGCAAATTTTTTACAGGTATTTGTGATTCTGTATGAGCTGTAGCGTGTTTTTGGACGTGTTTTCGAGGAGGTTTTCGGTGCTTTTTTGTGTTTTTGTGTGATTTTGACGTGTTTTGGGTGGGGATTAAAGGACCATCCGGCCGCGGGCTCATTGTGAGGTGCTGGCGAGGCCGGATGGTTGGAGGGAGCTTGGGTGATGGTGGGTTTGCCGGCTCGGGGATGTTTAGGGGGGAGCTTGCGGGATGGGGGAATGGTTCAGGGGATGGCGAGCTTGAGGGTTGTGGAGGCGGAGCGGGCTATGTAGAGGCCAGGGGTGAGAGGGAGGTCGGCAAGGGGGATGTCGATTTCGCCGGAGTGGGGGAGGGGGATGGCGGCGGCCAGTGCCCCGGAGAGTGTGTGGAGCTCCAGGCGTGACCCGGGCTCGGCTCCGGCTATGCGCAGGGTTCCTCCGGCGAGGGTTATCCGGGGTGCTCCCTGCTGGTGGACATTCGGCGCCTCGCATCCGGCGGCGTCCTTGGTGGCGAACACCGGCATGGAGGGGAACCAGTAGTTCATAATCATATCGTAGTCGCGGATAACCTCGCCTTCGGGGCTGTATCGTCGGGTGATATAGGTGGGGGTGCCGAACTCGTGGTAAAGCGACATATAAATCTCGTCGGTCACCGGGTGTACGCCGAGCGAGCATCCGTAGAGCTTCCATCCGGCGCCCTCTTTGTCGAGGTCGATGAAGAGGCTGACCGTGCGGGTGTCGACATCGAATCGGTAGATTCGCGAGCCGGAGAACCAGCGGTTGGCGCCACCTTTCCAGTAAAGCGTGTTGGTGCGGGCCGAGGCACAGAACGCGTCGGGGGTCCAGGCATACCAGGAGTTGAGCGGCGCGTACATCCCTTCGGGTATCGCGATGACCTCGGTTTCAAGCGTCTCCGGGTCGAGGCGCGCTATATAGTTGAGCGCGGCGCCGGATCCCTGCTTGTTTTTGGCCACGGAGAGCCATAGGTCGCCGTCCTTTGAGCGGACGATCGAGCCGATTCCGGCGCCCTCTTGCACGAAGTCCATAGTGATTACTTTCGTTACTTTGTCGAGCGCCGGGTCGATCACGATCACGCCGTACTGCTGGTGGGCAGCGAACACGCGTCCCTCGGCGAGCACCATCGTGCCCGACTGCCCGTGGTAGAGCGAGCCGGTGGGGTCGGTGTTCGGTTTGTCGGCGCCGCTCCCCGTGTTGGGGTTGGCCGAGCCTTCGACCTGGCCCGTGATTGTGAATGTGTCGAGGTCGAATACCCATATGCCGTTGCTTGAGGAGATATATCCCTTGTGCTCGTCGACGCCGACGAATCCGCGGCCGTCGCATTGGGCGCCGGAGGGGTCGATGGAGGTCTGCTGATGGAGTATTTTCAGCGTCGCGGCGTCGGCCACAGTGACGCGTCCCCCGGAGATGGAGGCGCCGGGGTCCTTCTCTTGCTTGGCAATCAGGTAAAGCCTGCCGTGCCATAGCGCGCCATACTGGTTGGTGCAACCCAACTCCTTGCCGGGATTTTCGGCCTGGATCACACGGTAGTTCCAATATATCCCCTCCGGGTCGTCGGGCCGCAGGAAGTTCACGGTGGAATTCTGGTGGCCGTACCAATCCTCGTTTACGAAGAAGATGCCGTCGGAGTAGTCATTGGAACCCGCGGCAACGGCCACCTGGGCCGCTGCCGCGAGTGTCGCGGATGTTATAAACAAAGAACGAATCAGTTTCATTTGTTGAGTACGATCTTGGCTGTCGAGCCGTTGGAACCCTTGAGGATGTAGACGCCGCCGGCGAAACCGAACTCAGCCACATAGTAGTCGCCGTCGACATCGAAGCGGGCCATTTCTCGGCCGTTGGCGTCGTAGAGGGCGAACTCGGCGGAGTCAAGGCCGCGGAAGGTGACGCGTCGGCCGTCGCACGAGATGGCTCCGCTGGTTGTAGCGGCGCCGTCAATGCCTGTGGTCTGGTCGGTGACGTTGATGTTGATGGTTTTGCTCACGACGCGTCCGTTCGATTCGGCGGCGAGCGAGAGCTGGCGCGAGCCTTTCGAATAGGGCACGATGGTCAGCTTCCGTCCGTCGAGGGCCGCGTCGGCGCAGAGGGCCGGGGTTTCGGCAGCTTCGTCGTTGAGCGCTGCCTCTGAGTCGAGAAGCGAAACGCGGATGTTCGAGTCGATGTTGTCGCGGTCGGTAACGAGTTCCGCGAGGTCAATTTCCATCGCGCCGTCGGCAAGAGCGATCGAGAGGTCGTCAAGGAGGATTTCAGCCTCATACTTGTCGGGGAATATCGGGAGCGACTGGAACCAATAATAGGGGTTGAGATGGAATGTTTTTGTGATTTCGCCGGAGTCGCCGTCGACGAAGTGGATCCAGTGGTCGCGGTAGCCGCCGGAAGCAGCACCCTTTTTCCCTGCCATGACCACGAGGCGGTTGTGCCGGGCGTCGAACATCGGTGTGCCGTAGGTCATCTGGCCGACCTCTTCGCCGAAACCGTTTATGCCGGTAACCCCGGTGAGTGAGAAGAACGGCTCTATGGACTCGGGGTCGGAGCCGGGGCGGTAGCGGTAGTAGTCGCCGGTGGCCCCGCCCATTATTCCGGCGGCGCCGGTGACGAACCAGAGGTCATTGTCGGCAAGCGAGCCCTTGAAGGCCGTCGAGCGCCAGGCGCCCCAGCCGCATACGACCGTGCCTATCGATGCGGGCATCGCGACGCGGTCGGTCTCTTCAAGTGTCTCCGGGTCGATGGCCACGAATACCGAGTGCCCGTTCTCAACCGTCGCGTACCATACGGTGCCGTCGGCGGTCTGGGTTACGCCCTGTACGCCGGAGTCGGGAATCCGCGTGGCCTCATCGGTCGCGGTGTCAATGGCGAGGATGCCCCCGTTCTGGAGCACGGCGAACACGTATTTGCTGGTGGTCACCATATCGCCTACCTGCCCGGAGTACAGGTCGGCGTTGTCATCGCCGGTGCCAATTCGGCCAGTGATACGAGGATTCGCCGGGTCGGCGATGTCTACGATGAAGATGCCGTTGGATGAGCCGACGTAGATTTTGTCGGGAGTCGCGCCAGCCACCGCGCGTCCGTCACCCTTCTTGCCGTCAAACGACAGCTCGTCGAGACTGCCGATGCGTTTCAGCGTCGCGGCATCGGCAATCACGAGTCGGCCCCCGCCGGGGAGCGGATCACCGCCGTCGGCGGCCTGCTTGGAGGCTACAATCAGTTTGCCCGCCCATATCACGCCATACTGCGAAGTGGCGCCGAACGACATGCCCGGGTTTTCGCGCTCGTAAGCCTGGTAGATGATTTCATCGTCGGGAGTTATGTAGTTGAGGCCCCCGTTGGTGTGGGTAAACCATTCCTCGTTGAGGATGATTGTGCCGTCGGTGTATCCGCCGGGTATCGGAGAGCGGTCGGCCTCCACTACGTTGACCGTGAATTCGCGCTGGAAAGCTCCGTCGTTGGATTTCACAAGAATCTTGGCCGGATGGTCGCCGGTAGGCCTGTGGCCAGACAGTTCGTAGAACTGGCTGCGGTTGTTGTCGGCATCCCACCAGTTTACCTTGTAGGTTGTGCAGGTGAAGTTGTCGCGGGAGGTGCCGTTGTCGCTCAGCGTGATGGTCACGTCGGGTATGTCGGCGTCGGCCGGTTCTACCACGGGGCGGAGGTCAACGAGCTGCCTTACGGGCACGTTGATAACGCCGTAGTCGGTGGCCGATCCGAAAGTCACGTTTGTCACAGGGTTGAGCAGCGCGGTGGTGAGGGCGAAGTCGTCCTTAACCCCGGCATCGTATTTGCCGGCGACAGTAATAGTCGCGGTGCCCGGCTTGGTGGTGGCTTTGAGTCCGGCCGCGGCGCTCCAGGTTGCGATCTTCGTGTCGCTGGAAGTGATGTTTACCGCCGTGTAAGTTGCATTCTCCGGCTGGTAGGTGTAATTGACCGCCACGCTCTTGTTGAGGCCGGAGTTGACCTCTTTGTCGGCCACCGTTATCGAGGTCATAGGTATTTCCGGGGCCTCGATTGTTAGAGCCATGAAGTTCGATTCAGTGTAGGTAGAGCCGAACTGCGGGCGGTAGCGCACATAGGTTGTGCCGGTAGCGCCGACCAGGGTGGGGCGGGCGTGATACGAATCGTCAACGAACGCGTACGGCGTTGTTACTTTCGTGCGGTCGAGGCGGTAAGTGTCACCGCTCGACGATGCCTGCCAGTTGGTTGTGAGTTTCACCTGTTCGCCCTGCGGCTGCACCAGTACCGGGAGCACGAAACTGTCGTCGCTAAGTTTTGCGGACATAGCCTCGGGGAGCCATATCCCCTTTTCCTCGGGCGATGGGAGGTAGAAGAAGTAGGGAGCGGTGCCGGGCGCGTCGCCGTGGAACAGCAGCGCGGCCTTGGTTGTGCCGTCGGTGGCGGTGAGGTTGTCGTCGAGGTTCCATCCGTCGGCGGTGACGTCTTTCGCGTCGAACACCCCGTTGCCGTCGAGGTCAAAGGTGATTTCAGAGCCGTTGGCGGTTTCTGTCATCCGTACTCGGGGGTCGGTTTCGAGGAGCGTGAGGAAGGCCCCCTGGTCAAACTCGGAGGCATCGCCTCGGTAGCCGAGTACCAAATTGTCGAGTCGCTCCGGGTTGTTGAACCGCAATATCACAGCGTGGAAGTGCGCTCCCTCGCCGATGGTATAGCGTATTTTGGCCGGGTCAATCGCGATAGGCCGGGGTGCTTCCTCCCCTTGCGTCGCGAGGGTGGTTGATACGTTCTTGTCGGGGACTGAAGCGTTGGCAACCCCCGGGGCGACCGCCGCGGCGACCGTCCAAAGACTTAGCAAAACTTTTTTCATTTGGGTTTATTTAGAGTGTGTTAGCGTATTATTGTTTTTTCGGTTTGACCATTGGTTACTTTGATGTAGACGCCCGGTTTTAGAGCGTGGATCCCGACGGGACGACCCGAAAGGTCGAAATATCGGACTTCGGGCGCTCCCGATGCGTCGGCTGACGAGACCCCGGTTGTGCCGCGGGCGGGCCGGTACGAGTAGAGCGATTCATCGGTGGGCGGGGGAGTCCCCTCGCCGAAACCGCCTACCTGCGGGGTGTCGAAAAGAGTGAATATCCACGCGTCGACACACCCGTCGGTAAGGGCGCGCCCTGAAAAACCGGTGCCGCTGTAAGTCCAGTCCGACGAGGGGGAGGCCGCCGTCCAGTAGCTCCAGTAACCTTCGTACCAGGCTGCCGACCACCATCCGTGGTCGTAACCCTTATCGCTCATCACCCAGCAGTCGTAGTCATAGGCTGGGTAGCCGTAGGCCGTGAAGTCCAGCGGGTGCTCTATGTGGTGGGTGCCGGAGAGCCTCGCCTTGTCGATGGCTTCGCGGCAGATGATCGGAGTGTCGTCGCCCGGAGCGTCCTTCTGCCCGAAAAACGATGAGGCATTGTAGTAGTCGAAATTGATAAACTCCGAATTTTTAGCCTTTTCAAAGTCGAAGTAAAGGTTTTCGAGCAGACGGTCGGCATTGCCGAACCCTATGCCGCACACCGTCGATCCATATTGCCCCGTTCGTTGCGACAGGAGTACCAGCTCGTCGGAGTCGGCGCAGATGGCGCAGAACATATCGTCGCCGTCGGGGTGCTCTGTGTCCTCCCATCGGTACCCCCATACATATGCCTTGGGGTCGGATGCTCCGGCGTCGTCGCATATGACGAGGGCGGCGCGGTTGGGGCCGCTCCCGGTCCAGTGTGTTATTTTGTCGAAATCTACCGGGATGGCCGTAGCGGTGGCCGCCGCGGCCCATGCGAGGGTCGCGGAAATTAATCTCTTCATAATATGTATCAGGATTTTAGCTCAAATGGTTCGCTCTATTGTTTTATATAGGCTCTTGGCACTCGGGGTTCATTCGGCGACGTCGGGTTCCGGGGGAACGATGGAGCCGGTCGCTATGTGGAGGTCCTGGGCGCGGCATAGCTCGGTGGATGTCTCGCCGAGCCACCCGCACTGCTGGTTGACCCCGGTGTAAACCCTCACGAAGTCAGCTCCGGGGAGGTTCGCCGGGTTGCCCCCGGAATCGACAGCCCGCGAGATGTCGAAGGAGTTGAGGTCGGCGTACTCGTTGGGGTGGTTGTCGACATACCCCCAGGCGTAGCTGTAGAGAATATAGTATGACCCGTCGCCGGCGATGTCCTCGGCGTTGGGCGCGAGCAGGGAGCCGGTGAAGGTCAGCTCGTCGGCACTGAGCCATTTCGGATAGTAGTCCTGCGAATGGAAGTAATTCTTAGGGATGAAACCCTCGGCGCCGAGATTGTCGGTCCAGCGGATATACCGCGAGTCGGCAAGCGAGTTATCGTCGTCGGGGGTCGGGACGTGTGCCTTGTCGGGGCGGTGGTATGTTATGGAATAATTCTTGCGGGTGGCGGGCGACGAGTATTCGCTCCCAGCGAGTTCGTACCAGGGGTCGTCGGGAATGCCGTTGCAGTTCGTGTCGTAACTTACCATCACGATGCCCGGCTCGGATGAGCCCCCCTTGCGGTCGGGCTGGGTGAGCTCGTAGAAGCAGTTGCCCCATATGCGGAAATCGTTCTCGCCCGGCTTGTTGACAACCGTGTGGTCGAAACCGAAAGTCACATAGCCGCCGTAGCCCCCAAGGGTGATCATCGTGTCGTTGGTGCCGGAAATCGACTCCTCGGCCTTCTGGAGCATAGTCTCGTAGGTATCGCCCTCCTCGTAGCGCGGCATCTCGTTGACGAACTGCCCCGGGGCGGGGCGGTATTCGTATACGCGGCTTATGTACGGGCTGTACTCGACCTCTTCGTGGAGCACCGTCACGGTGAAGTCGTGGACGTAGGGGGTCGAGGGGTCAACTATTTCGAACCGCAGGCGGTAGGAGCCCTCGTCAGGTGTCAGGAATATGAAGTCGCGGTCGGTCGACAGGGTTTGCTCCGCGCCGTCGGGGCCGATGAGGCTCCAGCGGTACGAGTCGCCCGTCAGGGCCGGGTGCAGGTCGAGCTTCTGCATCCTGTAGATGTAGTAGGAGCTGTCGATGCCGAGGTTGACCATAGGCGCCGAATCGTCGCTCTCGCACGCGGCGAGCAGCAGGGCGGGGAGGATGAACAGTGTTTTTTTCATCTTGGAAGGAAGGTTATGTGGGCGGGGATGTCGCCGGTGCGGACGCTCCATTTCTTCTTACCTTTGGGCGAGAAGCAGTAGAGGGTCCCGGAGGAAACGTAGTTTTTGGCGTCGGTCACGAGGATGTCGCCGGTCTCGGGGTGTATCGCGATGCCGTAAGGGATGGTAATATCCCTTTCGGTGCCGTCGGTTATGAAGTTGGTCGAAACGACCTCCTTGCTGCGTATGTCGATGATGCCGTAAGAGATGGTGTTGGAGGCGGTATAGTCGTTCCATTCGGTCGCGTAGTAGTAAAGCGAGTCGCCGCGGATCGCCATATTCGTGCAGGCTATGGGTATGGTGTCGGTCACGACCATCTGGTTGTAGCCCGGTTTCTTTTCCATAACGAACAGGCGCGAGGGGCGGCTTTTGTGGTCGCCCCGCGAGGTGACCCACAGCTTGTCGTATCTATCTTTCTTGAGCCGGTGGAGGTTGATGCCCACGGGTATCTGCTGCACCTGCTTGAAATCGACCATCTGGATCACGGACACCGTGTTGTCGTAGTGGGGGGCGCGGTAGCCGCCGGAGTTGGCGACATACATATAGTCGTTGACCACCTCCATCTCCTCGGGCTGGTAGCCCACGGTGACCTTGCGTGTGACGGCCAGCGAGGTGGTGTCGACCTCGTAGACCGCGCCTTTGGGGGCGTTGGCGTCGATGAGCACCGGGCCGACGTAGGAGCTGACGTAGGCTTTGCCGCGGTGGAAGCGGACGTAGCGGCAGTTGGGTATGTCTACCTGTCCCAGGCGCACCCCCGAGCGGGAGTCGAGCACCTCGACCTTGTGGGAGCAGTTGACCACGACGTAGAGCTTCGAGCCGTAGACGCCGATGTCGTTGCCCACGTCGCCGAGCTCCTTGATCACGTTGGGGTTGCGCTCGGCGTAGAAGTTGCGGGCGTAAAGCCCTGTGAGGTAGTCGAAATAGTCGAGAGAGCATTTGTTGGAGCCCATGTTCCCCTCGTTCACGAGGTAGAAGCCGCGGACTTTCGTATCATTGGCCGGGGTTTCCGGGATGATTTCATACTCCGTCGGAACCACGAGCTCGTCCTCGCGACAGCTCGTGGCGACCAACAGGAGTGGCAGAAAATATAAGAAAAATTGTTTTGTCGTCATTTTCTTACGGGGTGGGGGAGTGAGAGGGTTATAATTCGACCGTCAGCGTGAAGCGGTAGTTGCGCTTTGGCATCGGGTAGTTGAGTATCACGTCGTAGTCCTGGCTCAGAAGGTTGTTGACCTCCACCAGGGCGCGGAGCCCGACTTTGCCGAATCGGAAATCCTTGCTTACCGACACGTCGGAGGTGTACCAGGGCTGTGTGTAGTTGTAGCGGATGTTTTCCTGCTGGTTGTAGCGCTCGCCGACGTAGATCCAGGAGTAGTTCAGGCCCCATCCCCGCCAGGAGGCGTTGAACACCGCCGAGCCCGAGTGGCGGGGTATGTAGGGTATCTGGTCGCGGTAGTAGTTGTCGGCGGGGTTGGTCACATCGATGGCCTCCTGGAACGTGTACTGGCCCCGGAGCGTGAGGTAGAGGTCGCGCGCGGGGTTGAAAGTCACCAGGCCGCTGACGTCGATACCCTTGATGTCGACCAGGCCGAGGTTGAGCATGGTCCAGCGGAACTGCTGCCCCTTGGGGTAGGCCACGATTTTGTCCTTCACACGGTTGTAGTACACGTCGGCGCTGAGGCGGGCGGCGGCTATGAGGCCGCGCCCCGAGTGGTCGTAGAGCAAGCCGATGTTGTACTGAGTGACGCGTTCGGGGTTGAGTTTCGAGTTGCCCATATCGGCGTAATAGAGGTCGTTGAACGTAGGCATGCGGTACGACTGCTTGTAAAACGCCCTCACGGAGAAGTCGCGGTTTCGCAAGGGGTTGGCCGAGAGGTATACCGCGGGGGTGAACACGCTCTTGTCCTTCGGCGCCTGCTGGCCGCGGAGTATGTCGTGGATAAAGGTTCCGAGGGCGCTGGCCTGGAGCTTCACGCGGTCGAACGACATGGCCGTGGCCACCGACACGAAGTTGGAGTAGCGGTCGGGCTGGGCGAAGCCGTACATATCGGCGTCGAGGTGGTTCCACATAAAGTCGTAGCTGGCCGAGAGCTGCCACCAGTCGAAAATCTCATATTCGTTGGCCGAGGAGAAGTAGGCCTCTTTCTGGCGGTAGAGGTTGTCGACCTTGATTTGCTTGTCGTCGTTGTTGACGTAGTGTGTGCGGTAGAATGCGTATTTGATGCTGTTGAGGGTGGTGAAGCGGCCGAAGTAGCCGGTGTAGCGCCCTTGAACGAACGAGTTGGTGTCCCATATGCGCTCGCCGCGGCGCCAAACGTTGTTGACAATGGCCCCGGGCACGCCGCGCTCGGAGTTGTAATTGTAGGCCTTGAAGTGCCAGCTCCCCTTGCGGAGTGTTCCGTTGAGGTTTAGCTCGATGCGGGTGGCGTTGATGTCGCCGTTCTGGCGCACGGCGGTGGTGTCGTAGGCGAGTTCTCCGGCGGGGTTCACGCGGCGGTAGCGGAATTTGTATTTGCCGCTGGAATTAACCCATTCGGCGCTGAGCGAGGCGTTCACGCGGTCGCTGAGGCGCAGTTCCACCAGAGCCGAAGGGTTGAGGAGGTCAAACGAGCCGGCGCGGAGCGTGGCGCGGGCGTGATATGTCTCCCCCTCTTCGAACCGAGGAGCGCGGGTGCGCATATATATAGAGCCCGCCGAGCCGAAGTCCTTGGCCGGCTGGAGTATCTCGCTTTTCTGTCCGTTGTAGAGCGACAGAGCCTCGATATTGTCGAGCGAGAACTGCCCTAAGTCGATCTGGCCGTTCTGCGCGTTGCCCAGCTCCATACCGTCGTATACTACCCCGGTATGGTTGGTGCCCATCGAGCGGATGTTCACGGTCTTGATGCCCCCGACGCCGCCGTAGTCCTTGACCTGCACGCCCGAGAAGTAGCGCAGCGCGTCGGCCACGCTGTTGCTGTTGAGTTTGCGGAGCTCCTTCCCGGTGAGGGTCTGGGCGGGAATCACATCCTCGAACGGCTTTTTGGCCGTCACCACCACCTCGCCCAGCTCGCCGCGCATGGAGTCGGCCGGCTCCTTTACGGGAGCTGCTCCGGCAGCCGGGGCAGCGGCGGCCAGCAGTATCGCGGTGAGGTATGTCGGTTTCAGTAGCAAGGTGGTTATTGGATGATGGTTCATAAACGGAAAATCCCGCCGGGAAAAGCCACAGACTTTTGCCGACGGGATGTATGGGGTTGGTTGGTGAAATTTGACGGAATATCGCGCGGGCGCCAGGCGGAAGCCGGACGTCAAACGCGTCAGTCGAAGCCCATAGTCCCGCAGGCTCTAATCTGTATATGCGCAATGGCAGGTCTTCTGACTCGTCCCGGCCCTTTCCGCACCTTCTCGGAGCCTGGGCTCCAATGGCATATGACGCGGCGGGCTGAAATCGGGGGACTTACAGCAGCGGGTACTGTTCCGGACTCTCACCGGATTCCCTTTTGAAACTCCTCGGCATCAGCGGGAGCGCCCGCCTCAAGCCGCGGCCGCCTCTCCAGGGGCCGGAGTTACCATTACAGCCGCGAATGTAGCTAAACTTTTCCACACGGCCAAACCCCGCGCCCCATATTTTATCACGCGTGCTTGGCCGGGCATCCCCGAGGGAGCTCCCGCGGGTTGGCGCGGGGTTGGCGGTTGAGTTTTTTCCGGAAAAAACGGCGGAACGCTTGGCTGTGAGCGAAATATTTCCTACCTTTGCAGCGCTTTTTGGGCGCTCGCCGGCGGGTTTCGTCCCGAAGTATGCCGCGCTTTGCTCCCCTAAGGCACTAACATACTTTTATTTATCCTATTCCATAAACCTCAAAAATCTCAGAAAGAATGCATCTTAATTCTGACGAAAAAATCGAGATCTTCGAGAAATACGGTAAGGGCAAGACTGACACTGGCTCACCTGAAGCCCAGATTGCATTATTCTCGGTCCGTATCGCTCATTTGACTGAACACCTCAAGTCAAATCACAAAGATTATACGACTGCCCGCGCTCTTAAGGCCCTCGTTGGTAAGCGCCGCCGCCTGCTCGACTACCTCATCCGCAAGGACATCAACCGCTACCGCGCCGTGATCGCCCAGAAGGAACTCGGTATCCGCAAGTAAGCCCCGTATTTCAACAGTTTCTCACACTCTAACGAATCCACAATGAAGAAAGACCTCCATCCCTCTGATTATCGCGAGGTGGTGTTCAAGGATATGTCGAACGACGACGTTTTCATCACCCGTTCGACCGTTGCCGCCAAGGAAACAATCGAAATCGACGGCGTTACCTATCCCCTGGTGAAGCTCGAAATCACCAACACCTCCCACCCCTTCTTCACCGGCAAGCAGAAGCTGGTCGACACCGCAGGCCGCGTCGACAAGTTCCGCAACCGCTACGGCGACCGCAAGAAGAAATAACCCCTTCCCACCATACGAAAGGAGCTGTGCCGCCAGGCACGGCTCCTTTTGATTTTCCCGCGGCTCGCCTCCTTCACCCTTCACCCTTCACTCTTCACTCTTCACCCTTCACTCTTCACTCTTCACTCTTCACTCTTCACTCTTCACTCCTCGTATGTGGATATTGCTCGCCATCGGTTCGGCCATCGGCCTCGGCTTCTATGATGTAATGAAGAAGCTCTCGCTCCGCGGCAACAACGTGCTCGCGGTGCTGTTTCTCAACACGGTTTTCGGCACCCTGCTGATGTCGCCGGTGCTCGTCGGCGACCTCCTCGGCGGTCGATTCGGACCAGGCGAGGGCGCGGTCGGCCATCTGCTTATCGGCCTGAAGGCCGTTATCGTGCTCAGCTCGTGGGTGCTCGGCTACTTCGCCATAAAGCACTTGCCCCTCACGATCCAGGGGCCTATCAACGCCTCGCGCCCCGTGATGGTGCTCGTGGGCGCGCTGCTTATTTTCGGCGAGCGGCTCAACCTCACGCAGTGGGCCGGCATCCTGCTCGGCTTCGTGTCGCTCTTCATGATAAGCCGCATCGGGGCCAAAGAGGGGTTCTCGCTGAAACACAGCCGCTGGATATGGCTCTCAATCGGGGCCACGATGCTCGGGGCGGTGAGCGCGCTGTATGACAAATTTCTGCTCACGCGCTTCGCCCCGCTTGAGGTGCAGGCGTGGTATTCGATGTATCAGATGGTGCTGATGGGGGTGGTTGTCGCCGCGCTGACGCGAGCCGGCCACGGCGGTGGCCGCTTCACCTGGCGGTGGGCCATCCTGGGTATCTCGCTTTTCCTCACCGCCGCCGACCTCGCCTACTTCTACGCCCTGTCGGTGCCCGACGCCATGATTTCCGTGGTGTCAATGATCAGGCGCGGCAGCGTGGTTGTGCCGTTCTTCTACGGCGTGTTCCTCCTGGGCGAGCGCAACGTCAAAGCCAAGCTGGCCGACCTGGGGCTGCTGCTTGTCAGCCTGGCGTTGCTGGTGCTCGGCTCGCAGGGGTGACGTGCGTCCGAATGGGGCAGATGCGGCGCTCTAATCCGCACCCGTTCCGAATAGCGCGCCAATTAACGAAAAATTTCCTTAATGATTGTGAAAGTTTGGCGGAATTGACTAATTTTGTCGAAATAAGCTACCCGCGCCCGGCCCTGACGCCGGAAGCCGCGGGGCTGCCTCAACGCCTACAATAACAAACCAATTTTATAAAATCTCAAAATCTATCCAACTCTTATGTGGTTAACATCCTCATCCGTAGGTCGGAAGCTCATCATGTCGGTGACTGGTGCCTTTCTCGTCCTATTCCTGACGTTCCATGCGTTGATGAACGGTGTGGCGCTCTTCTGGCCCACAGCCTACAACGTGGTGTGTGAGTTCCTGGGTGCCAACTGGTATGCGCTGATCGCCTCGGCTGTGCTGGCCGCCGGCTTCATCCTGCATATCCTCTACGCCCTCTGGCTTACCATTCAGAACCGCCGCGCCCGCGGCAGCGAGCGTTACGCCGTGACTTCCCGTCCTCCCCAGGTGGAATGGTCGTCGAAGAACATGCTCGTGCTCGGCATCGTGGTTCTCGCCTTCCTGGTGCTCCACCTGGTGCAGTTCTGGGCTAAGATGCAGCTCGCTGAAATCTGTCCCGCTGTCGGCGCCACCACCATCGACATCAACGGTGTTGAGACCGTGGCCAACCCCGCCGCCGGCACCCTCTTCCTCCAGCTCGCTTTCTCCTGCTGGATCACCCTGGCTTGCTATGTGATCGGCCTGGTAGCCCTCTGGTTCCACCTCACCCACGGCTTCTGGTCGATGTTCCAGACCTGCGGTTGGAACGGCAAGACCTGGCTCCCCCGCCTCAAAACCATCGGCAACTGGTGGGTTACCATCGTGGTAGGTCTTTTCCTCGCACAGGCTATCGTGTTCACCGTGCAGGCTAACCGCGGCTACTATACCTCCAACGAATGCCTCCTTGAGCAGTACGCCGAGATGGACGCCGCCCACGGCGCCGCCATCCTCCCCTGCGCCACCGAGGCCGCTTGCGACCAGGCCGCTTGCCCCAACGCTTCCTGCCCCAACGCCGCCGGTTGCACCGAGGCCGCTTGCGGCCAGGCCGCCAACTGCGGCAACCCCGGTTGCTCGACCCCCTCTTGCGACCCCGCCACCTGCGATCCCGCCAAGGGTTGCTGCTCCGGCGAGGTTGTCGCTGTTGAAGAGACCGTAACAGAATCCTCTAACAACTAATATCCACCAATCAGATATGGCAGATCTTAAGAACCTGGAGGGGATGATTGATTCGACCCCCATCATGAAGGACTATGCCGACATCGAATCGTCGAAGCTCCCCGAATTCCAGATCGACTCCAAAATACCCGAAGGTCCCGTCGCTGAGAAGTGGACCAACTATAAAGCCCATCAGAAGCTCGTGAACCCCGCCAACAAGCGTCACCTCGACGTAATCGTTGTCGGCACCGGCCTGGCAGGCGCTTCCGCCGCCTCCACCCTCGGCGAGCTCGGCTTCAACGTCTACAACTTCTGCATCCAGGACTCCCCCCGCCGCGCCCACTCGATCGCCGCGCAGGGTGGTATCAACGCCGCCAAGAACTATCAGAACGACGGCGACTCGACCTACCGCCTCTTCTACGACACCGTGAAGGGTGGCGACTTCCGCTCGCGCGAGGCCAACGTTTACCGCCTGGCCGAGGTTTCGAGCAACATCATCGACCAGTGCGTGGCTCAGGGCGTTCCCTTCGCACGCGAATACGGCGGCCTGCTGGCCAACCGCTCCTTCGGCGGCGCCCAGGTTTCCCGCACATTCTACGCCAAGGGCCAGACCGGCCAGCAGCTTCTGCTCGGCGCCTACTCCTCGCTTAACCGCCAGATCAAGCGCGGCACAGTGAAGAGCTTCAACCGCCGCGAGATGCTCGACATCGTGATCATCGACGGCCGCGCCCGCGGTGTGATCATGCGCAACCTCCTCACCGGCGAAATCGAGCGCTACGCCGCCCACGCCGTGGTTCTCGCAACCGGTGGCTACGGCCGCGCCTTCTTCCTTAGCACCAACGCTATGGGTTGCAACGGCTCCGCCGCCATCCAGGCTTTCCGCAAGGGTGCCTACCTGGCCAACCTCGCCTTCACCCAGATTCACCCCACCTGTATCCCCGTTCATGGCGAAGACCAGTCGAAGCTCACCCTTATGAGTGAGTCGCTCCGCAACGACGGCCGCATCTGGGTGCCAAAGAAGAAAGAGGACGCCGAGGCTATCCGCGCCGGCAAGAAACGCCCCACCGACATCCCCGACGAGGACCGCGACTTCTACCTGGAGCGCCGCTACCCCGCCTTCGGTAACCTCTGCCCCCGCGACATCGCTTCCCGCGCCGCCAAAGAGCGCTGCGACGCCGGCTTCGGCGTAGGCACCGGCAACGCCGTGTACCTCGACTTCAAGTACGCCATCGACCGCCTCGGCAAGGACGTGGTTGCCGACCGCTACGGAAACCTCTTCGATATGTACAAGATGATTTCCGACGACGATCCCTACGAAACCCCGATGATGATCTTCCCCGCCTCCCACTACACCATGGGCGGTATCTGGGTTGACTATGAGCTCCAGACCTCCATCAAGGGTCTCTTCGCCATCGGCGAGTGCAACTTCTCCGACCACGGTGCCAACCGCCTCGGTGCCTCCGCCCTCATGCAGGGTCTGGCCGACGGCTACTTCGTGCTCCCCTACACCATGCAGAACTACC
>JAMPHO010000001.1:679071-695165 GCA_023663385.1 Alistipes timonensis
ATGCAGGGTCTGGCCGACGGCTACTTCGTGCTCCCCTACACCATGCAGAACTACCTGAGCGACCAGATCAAGGTGCCCCGCTTCTCGACCGACGCTCCCGAGTTCGACAAGGCCGAGAAGGAAGTACGCGCCCGCATCGAGCGCCTGATGGCCATCAAGGGTAAGCAGAGCCCCGACCAGCTCCACAAGAAACTGGGCCACGTTATGTGGAACCTCGTGGGTATGGGCCGCACCCTGCAGACCCTCGTCAAGGCTGTCGACGAAATCGCCAAGATCAAGAAGGAATTCTACGCCGACCTCCGCATCGTCGGCTCGGCCAACGACCTCAACACCGAGCTGGAGAAGGCCCTCCGCCTTGAGGACTTCCTCGAAATCGCCCGCATGATGGCCATCGACGCCCTTCACCGCAACGAATCCTGCGGCGCCCACTTCCGCGAGGAGTACCAGACCGCCGACGGCGAGGCCGCCCGTAACGACAAGGACTATATGTACGTTGGCTGCTGGAAGTACACCGGCGACAACGAGAAGCCCATCCTCCTCAAGGAGCCCCTCCACTACGAGTCCATCAAGGTGCAGACCCGCAACTACAAGTCTTAAAACCCACTCTAACGCATCATACAAATTATGGAAACAACAATTAATGTCAATCTGAAGGTTTGGCGTCAGCGTGGGCCCAAAGAGCCCGGGCAGTTCGTCAAGTACCGCGTCGAAAACGTGTCGACCGGCAGCTCGTTCCTCGAAATGCTCGACATGCTCAACCAGCAGCTCGTCGACAAGGGCGAGGAACCCGTAGTGTTCGACAACGATTGCCGCGAGGGCATCTGCGGTATGTGCTCCCTCTACATCAACGGACACCCCCACGGTCCCGTTCAGGGCATCACCACCTGCCAGCTCCATATGCGCAAGTTCAACAACGAGGACGAAATCACCATCGAGCCCTGGCGCTCGGCCGCTTTCCCCGTGATCCGCGACCTTATGGTGAACCGCAACGCTTTCGACCAGATCCAGCAGGCTGGCGGCTATGTGTCGTTCAACTGCGGCGGCGCCCAGGATGCCAACAACCTCCCCATCTCCAAGGAGATCGCCGACGAGGCTATGGACTCCGCTACCTGCATCGGCTGTGGCGCTTGCGTGGCAGCGTGCAAGAACGGTTCCGCGATGCTCTTCGTATCCGCCAAGGTTAGCCAGTTCGCCCTGCTTCCCCAGGGCCAGGTAGAGCGCGCTCGCCGCGCCCGCGCCATGGTCGCCAAGATGGACGAGCTCGGTTTCGGTAACTGCACCAACACCGGCGCTTGCGAGGCCGAATGCCCCAAGAACATCTCCATCAGCAACATCGCCCGCCTCAACCGCGAGTTCATCAAAGCCAAGTGCGCCGACTAATCGCGGCTCACAGCATACTCATCGGAGGCCGCGCCCGCCAGGGCGCGGCCTCCCGTTTTTTTAAGCGGCCTCCCGTTAATTTTTTCTCCGGGGAGTTTTCGGGTAATCACCCCCGAAGTTTGGATATTTGCGGGGAATGGGCTAAATTTGTGTGTTGAATAAGAAACTACCGATATGAGGACTAAATACAACCGAGTGCTCCTCAAACTCAGCGGCGAGTCGCTGATGGGGGCGCAACACTACGGCATAGACCCGGAGCGACTGGGTGAGTATGCCCGCCAGATTGCCGAAATCGCCGCCAGCGGCGTGCAGGTGGCCATTGTGATCGGCGGAGGCAATATATTCCGCGGTATGCAGGGCGCCGCCAAGGGGTTCGACCGCGTGAAGGGTGACCAGATGGGTATGCTCGCCACCACAATCAACTCCCTGGCTCTTAGCTCGGCCCTGGAGGCTATCGGACAGCCCGCCAAAGTGTTCACTGCCATAAATATGCACCCCGTGGGTGACCACTACAGCAAGTGGCGCGCCATAGAGGCTATGAAGCAGGGCGCCGTGGCTATCCTCGCCGGAGGCACCGGCAACCCGTTCTTCACCACCGACACCGGAGCCGCGCTCCGCGGTGTCGAGGTCGAGGCCGACGTGATGCTGAAGGGTACCCGCGTCGACGGCATCTATACCGCCGACCCCGAAAAGGACCCCACGGCGACTAAGTTCAACGAAATCACCTACGACGAGGTATATTCCCGCGGTCTGAAGGTGATGGACCTCACGGCTACCGCCCTGTGCAAGGAGAATAACCTCCCGATCATCGTGTTCGATATGGACACCCCGGGGAATCTCGCCAAGGTGATGTCGGGTGAGCCCATCGGCACCCTCGTTTACTGATAACAATAACCTTTCAATACCGATCATAACGTTATGACTGATCCCAAGACCTACCTCGCACCCGCCGAGGAGAAAATGGAACTCGCCGTGGCCTATCTGGAGGACTCGCTGAGCCATATCCGCGCCGGTAAGGCGAATCCCAAGCTGCTCGACGGCGTACGCGTCGACTATTACGGCTCGATGTCGCCTATCTCCAACGTGGCCAACATCTCCGTGCCCGACGCCCGCACCATCGCGATTACTCCCTGGGAAAAATCCATGTTCAAGGAAATCGAGAAGGCCATCATCAACTCCGACCTTGGCATCACGCCCGAGAACAACGGCGAGGTGATACGCATCTGCATCCCCCCGCTGACCGAGGAGCGCCGCAAACAGCTCGTGAAGCAGTCGAAGGCCGAGGCTGAGAACGCCAAGGTGTCGGTGCGCAACGCCCGCCGCGACGCTATCGAAGGGCTTAAGAAGGCCATCAAGCAGGGTATGCCCGAGGATGTCGAAAAGGACGCCGAGGCCAACGCCCAGAAGCTCCACGACCGTTTCCTCAAACAGATCGACGAGCTTTTCGCTGCCAAGGAAAAGGAAATTCTCACCGTCTGAACCGCCGGGTGAGAGGCGCGGCGCGACAGCCGATACCTCCCGCCCCGAAACATACTTATTTACTTACCGCGGGGGCGCGCTATCGGCGCGTCCCCGGCGGTTTTAGGGGGGCTCATTACCTGAATTTAAGAAGCATAAGACGAGCTACCCTCCTATACTTTCCGTTTTTTTCATTTTAGTACCCATAATGGAGAATATGCAACGCGTGCTCTTTCATTCAACGATTTTCGGGCCGATACACTCACGCAGGCTCGGCACCTCGTTAGGCGTAAACCTCACACCTAACGACGGCAAGATATGCTCGTTTGACTGCCTATATTGCGAGGCGGGTTTCAACGCCCAGGGCCCCGGCACCACGGGTTTCGCCCCCCGGAGTGAGGTGGCGCGGCTGCTTGAAGAGAAGTTGGCTGAGATGAAGAGGGCGGGGGAGGGCCTCGATGTGATTACCTTCTCGGGCAATGGAGAGCCGACGCTGCACCCGGAATTCGCGGGAGTGGTGGACGACACGCTCCGCCTGCGCGACAGCTATTTCCCCCAGGCGAAAGTAAGCGTGCTTACAAACTCTACCCGCCTCGGCTCGTGCGAGGTCCGCGAGGCGCTTAAGAAGGTCGACAATAATATCCTAAAACTCGACTCGGCCATCGACGCTACCGTGAAGCTGCTCGACCGACCCAACGACCCCGGATTCGGTTGCGAGAGGGTAATCGGGCAATTGGAGGAGTTCGCCGGAACCGGCATCGTGCAGACTATGATGCTTCGCGGCGAATGGGAGGGGCAGCGTATCGACAACACCACCGACGAGGAAATCGAAGCCCTTATCGAAGCCTACCGCCGCATACGTCCCCGCGAAATAATGCTTTACTCCATTGACCGCCAGACCCCGGCGCGGACGCTTGAAAAAATACCCGTCGAAGAGCTTCGCGCTATCGGCGACCGCGTCAGCCGGGCCACATCCATCCCCGTGCTTGTAAGTTGAAGCGGGGGCGGCAAAAGTCGTCTCTTAATATCTAAAGGTTGTCGCCGTTACTCTAAAAATCGTCGCCCTATCTCTTTTTCCTGTTGATCAATATCGGCGACTCCTTGCAATTGATGCCGAGGCGTGTCTTTTCCTGAAGGATCACCATCGCGAAAGCTGTAGCGACAATAATCTGCCCCTGGGCCGACATCATGCCGCAGAACCCGCTTATGCCGATCCAGATGAACAGAGCCATCAACGACCAGGCATATTTAGCATCGGGAAGTTTGCGAACGCACAGCACCAGGGCAATTAGGTACAGTATGTGCCACACAAGTCCGAAATAACCCATGTTAAGGAATACCTGAACGGGTATCACCTCCACCGTGGCTACTGATTCCTCACTCTGCTCGATGTCGCTATACAGGTGATTCTCGATCATGAACATTCGGTTCTCCGTTTTTGACGGATGCAGGAACCCGAATCCGGTCCATTCCAGACCTAACTCATACAACCTTTCGACCTTGGGTATGATCTGGGCCATACGCCCTGTGCCGAACTCCGAGAGGTCCTCGACATCCTGGGCCTCGTCAAGCACGACGAACTGGGTGACGGTAGAGGCGACGCGGAGTTTACTCCCTTCGGCGGTGACGATGTCGGCCGGGTCGGATATGGCCACATCGATGCCGTAGATGGCCAGAAACAGGCCCGTACCCACAATGATGTATTTGCTGACCTTGCCAAATCCTTTCTGGCAAATGATGTAGCCGAGCAGCATCGCGGAAATAAGGGCGAAGGTCTTTGTTATGAACAACGCGCCGAGAAACAGCACCAACTCCCATATACGCAGTCGGTAACGCCTTACGACTGGGTAAACAAGCATCATCGGAATATAGAACCCCGCGGGATAAACGCGGGCGATGTACCCGCTTAACCCTCCGAACGGGATTATGTACAGCTCGTAGAACTTCATGACGCCTACGAACGGCTGAAGCCTCGACAGCATTACCGGTCCGCAGAGAATCAAACCGTCAATCCAATAGAAAACCATGAATATCATGGCAAACGGATACAGGCGGTTGAAGAAGTCGTCCATCGAGAAGCTCCGGCCCGCGAACATACCGAGTGGAATCATTATGAAGGCGAACGAAAGGTACCACATAAGTACCATGCTTTGCGATATAATAGATTCCAGGCTAAGGTAGGCGAATCCGAGACACCCTATGGAGTAAACTGCCCATACTTTGAGAATCCTGACCGTCGCGGGTGTCTTCCGCATAAGGAACATCAAAGGGATTGACACCATGTATATCAATCCGCATTCAATTGTCGTCGGTTGGTCGCGGAAACCGCTCCCCGCGAGTATGATCAGGATCATGATCAGAGCCTCGTAGCGGTCGGTGCGAAACCGCTTGAGAAGCATGGCGAGCACTATCAGCCACGCCGGGTAGAAACTCAGCCCGACGGCCGACATCGACAGCATGAACAATATCGGACCCCACCACCCGTTGGGCGCGTGGAAGTAACGACGCTTCTCCCCGGCCGAGACGGCCGGGGAGTGGGAGTCGTTAGCTTTTATGGCGATAGAGTTCATATTATTCAAAAGGAGGCGGATTTAGTTCTTCTTCCAGAACTGCCACCAGGCTTTCTTGGGATGCTTGGCGTTGCCGGCCTCTCCTTCGCCGTAGCCGTAGCGGTGGAAGGAGTTTGTGCCGTTGATTACGACGTTCATCCTCGGAAGGCGCTTCTCCTCGAACACGGTGTTGATAAACTGAATGTCCTTTTTCATAGTGACGTTGAGGCGGGTCACATAGATCGAAGCGTTGGCGATCTTTGCCAGCGAGAATGTGTCGGATACTACGCCGAGCGGCGCGGTATCGACCAGGATGTAGTCGTAGCGCTTGCGGGCCTCTTCGAAGAACTGGGCCACGCGCTTGCTAAGGAGCAGTTCCGAGGGGTTGGGAGGCACGGCTCCGGCTACCACCACGTCGAGGTCGGCGAGTTCGAGCGGGTGGCGGCATACGATGTCGTCGAGCGTCACCGAGTCGTTGGCGAGGTAGTTTGTGAGCCCCTTGGGAGCGCTTATGCCAAGATATTCCGAAAGACGCGGCTTGCGTATGTCGGCTCCAACGAGGAGCACCTTCTTGCCTAAGAGGGAGAGCGAGGCGGCCGTGTTGATTGACACGAACGACTTTCCTTCGCCGGGGCGCGAGGAGGTGACGAGCACCACCTTGTCGTCGTTCTGCGTCAGTATGAATTGCAGGTTGGCGCGTATGAGGCGGAAAAGCTCCGCTGCCGACGATGTGCTGTTGGGGGTGCATACCAGGGCCTTGCCAAGGCGCGAGGTGCATACCTCGCCGAGAATCGGGGGAGCGGCGAGGGCTTCGACCTCCTCGCGCTCGGAAACCTTGGAGCGGAGCATGCGGCGCAGGTATATGCCAACCAGGGGGAGCATCAGGCCGAAGAGGAGCGCGATGGCCAGAATCCCCTTCTTACCCATGTTCACGGGTTCGCGAAGCTGGTAGGCTTCATCGATGATAATGCCTTTCGAGACGGCGTTGGCGATCATGATGGCGGTCTCCTCGCGGTGTTTGAGCATGAAGAGGTATATTTCCTGGTTTAGCTTGCGCTCGCGCTCGATGTTGACGTATTCGCGCTCCTTGGCTGGCATGCCTCCGAGCTTGTTTTCGGCGTTGTTCATCTGCGAGCGCATCTCGTTGACCACCAGGCGTGCCGACTCCTCGCTCTTGGTAAGGGTAGAGAGTATGTTGGAGCGGAGTGCGTCAAGCTGCTCGTTCATGCGTTTGAGCGCGGAGTTCTCGCTTTTTGCGTTCGAAGCTATCGACATACGCTCGATGATCAGTTTGTTGTACTGGGTGATCATCTCCGTCAGGCCGTCGCCTCCTCCCGACTGCCTGGAGGCTGACACCGGGGTGTAGGGCACGAGCTGGTATTCGTTGCCGGGGGTGGAGAGGAACTCGCGGGCGAGTTTTACAACCTCCAGGTCGGTTTGGGCGGTGATGAGCTCTTTGGCAACCTGCCCCTTCATTTCCAAATTGTACTGGGCTTCGGCCTTGAAGTCAACAATCCCCTTGTCCTCCTTGAACGACTGGAGTTCGCGCTCGGCCACTCCGAGCTGGTCGCGCAACAGGGCTATGCGGCTGTCGAGAAACTTGAGAGTCTTTTCGCCCTGCACGTTCTTGTCGCGGATGGCGCGTGCGTTGTAGCGGTCTATAATGGTGTTAAGGAGGAGTTTGCCGAATTTCGGATAGGCGGTCTTATACTCCAGCGCTATCACATTGGCTTTCTTGCTCGGGAGGTACGCGTTGATGTCCTCGTCGATAGCCTCGGCGGCGCTGTGGTAGCTGGAAATCATGGTGATGAAGGTGAACGGAAGCTCCTCGCTGCCAAAATCGGCGGTTTTGTCGACAGAAAATTCGCCGTACTCCGTGTCGATTGATGCGGGGAGTTTTGCATTCTTTTTCTGCCCGATGGTTGAGCCGTCGTTAATTACCTTAACATAGTCGGCTATGCCCTCCTTGTTCATTTTCACCTTCACGATGAGTTCGACGGTAGTGGTGTCGGCGAACCCGGCGGGCACCGTCACATCAAGCGGGGCGTCGTCATATTTGAAGTTGAGCAGGCGTATACCCTCGCGGATATAGCGCTTGCGGTCGAGGCCGAGTTCCTTGGCCGTCTCGGCGTAGATGGAGTGCGAGGATATGAGGTACAGCTCGTTGTCGACCTCGCTGGAGCCGGCAATCAGGCTCTCGAAATCAATGGATGGGATGCCGCCGTTGGCAGCGTCCTTGTCGATTAGCACGGAGGCGGCGATGGTGTTCACGTCCTTGTGGCGCGAGCAGAGCCACAGCCCGATCAGGCCGCACGCGAAGAGCGAGATCACGAACCAGTACCAGTGTTTCCGATAGTCGCGCAAAACCGCGCCGAAATCGACTATGTCGGGGTTGTTTTTTTCCATATATGATGTGATGGCAGGCTTGTATTTAACTTTTAAACATCCGCTTAACGGTTGACTGTAAGGGCGATGATGAGCGACGCGATTACGGATGCGGCGCTGACGATGGTCGAAATCACCTGCACGTTGTACGATTTGCTCTGGTCGTACTTCGCGTTACCCTTGCGGATGTCGTTGGGGGCGACGTATATGTAGTCGTTTGGCTGCAGGTAGTAGTAGGGGGAGGTGAGCAGGTCGGTTGAGTTAAGGTCGAGGATTACGCGCTCCTGTTTGCCGTTGTTCTCGCGGATGAGCAGCACGTTGCTTCGTTCGCCGTAGGGTGTCAGGTCGTTGCAGCTCGCGAGGGCGTCGAGTATGGAGAACCTGTTGCGTGTTACTTTTACCACGCCCGGCTGGGTCACCTCGCC
The DNA here is from genome assembly GCA_023663385.1 of Alistipes timonensis. Classification (GTDB taxonomy): domain Bacteria; phylum Bacteroidota; class Bacteroidia; order Bacteroidales; family Muribaculaceae; genus UBA7173. Next base: position 687,269 of record JAMPHO010000001.1, read on the forward strand.
GAGCACCGACACGTTGAAGTTCACAAGCGAAACCATAACGCTGGGGTTGTCGACATCCTTGCTGATGCGCTCCACGAGGTAGCGCTGAAGCTCCTCGGTGGTCATCCCGGCCACATGTATGGTGCCTAAGATCGGGAAGTCGATATCCCCTTTCGAGTTAACCAGGTAGGTCTGTTGCTGGGGCGAGGTCGACAAATTGGTCGCGGCCTTGATACCGGCGTTCGACATGGGGAGGTTATAGCTGCTGGTGGCCTTGGGCTCCTCGGAGTTCACGGTGATGAACAGTTCGTCGTCGGGAGCTATCCTGATGGTCGGGGTCTTCGGCAGGTCGACTATCCGCTCGGCCTTCTGTATGTCTTCGAAATAAGTGAGGTGCGTTTTCGACGTGCTGCAGGAGGAGAGAAGCGCCAGCAATGCGATAAACAGACTGAAGTGTTTGATATTCATTGGGTTTCGACTTGTGTCAATGTTGCGTGGCCTCGATCGGGCGGATTGTCGGCCAAATAGATAACGTATGCGGGGCAAGTTTATTGCCCGAGGTGGCGCGGCGCGCGTGCCTAATGGCTGATGTCAGTTGTAGTTGTCGAGCGCGGCGGAGAGTTGTTCCCTCACCATCGCTTTGAGCTCGGGCGGACTGATTACGGTGAGCTCTGGTCCGCGGCTTATTATCTCCGACACCAGTTCGGAGGTCAGCAGCAGCCTGTAGCTGAACACTGAGAATTTGTCGCCTACCTCCTCGCTCTGGCTGTGGTGCAGCGGCAGGGCGCGGAGATATTTGGCCTGCCGGGCGGTGGCTCTGACGCGCACTTCGCGGGGCTCGCCCTTGGTCACCATAATCCCTATCGAGTCGTTGAAGTACTGCTCGGGGTCGGTGCCGGGCGGGAGGCGGAACGTCTCGGTGCCGATCGTCAGGTTTTTCATTCGGTCGAGCGAGTAGGTTTTCACTTTCCCGTCGGCGGTGTTGCGCCCGGTGACGTACCAAAGCTGGCGGTAAATGCGTATGAAGTACGGCTCGATTTCGACCGCCGGGGTGGGGTTGACCCTTGAATAGGGGTGGTAGTCAAACGTCACCGGGTGGTTTTCGCGTATGGCCTCCATTATGGGGGAGAGGAATTCGCGGGCCGAGGGGACGTTTTCGAGCATCACCCGGTTGGAGATGTCGCGTGCGCCGCTCACCACCGAGCTTGTCGACGAGCTGTTGAGCAGCCACTCTGTCATCCGCGAATGGCGTGGGTCGGCCCCTTCCCCCTCGGTGTCGATGTAATACTCATAGGTGTGCTCGTCGCATTTGATAGTGAGCGAGAAGAGCTCCTCGATAGCCTGGCGGTAATTGTAGAATGTACGGCGCGGTATCTCGGTCTCGCCGTTGCTGAGGTGCGAGCGGGCCCACCGCTCGTCGATTTCGCGCTTCGACAGCCTGCCGTAGCGCGTCAGCGTGTCAACTATCCACACATATCGGGTCAGAAGTTCGCGTGCCATCTGTGTATAGTTATTCGTCCGGGGGAATCACTTTTTCCGTTTGCGGCCCCCGAAATAGTCGTTGCGCATCTTTATGCCGAACACGGTTGCGGAGCAGGCGGTGGTGATAAGGTTGGTCGCGATGAGGGGCCAGTTGGCGGGGTCGCTCAGGAACCCCTGCGCTACGAAGAATGCCGACCCGAGCCCCATGAGAAGGAATGTCGGGAGGGCTATTGAATCGGTTTCGCGGGTGCGTATGGTGTGGAGGGCCTGGGGCAGATACCCGAGCACCATGCAGATAGCCGCGGCGTAGCCGATAATGTTGAAGAGTGTCATTCAGGCTTGGATTTGGTTGTATGTAGCTGGTCGAAATAGTTTTGAGCAGTTACTTATGGGAGCGGACCGGGGTCCGTTGGCGGGCATAAAAAAAGGGTAAGCTGACTACATCGCGCCGCTACGACCCCCTACCGCTGCTTCGATCAAGACCTGACGGGGTTCGGGGGGAGCTGGCCGTGTAGGACTTACCCGGCTGCAAAGTTACGCTTTTTTTTCGAGATTCAAAGAATTTTTTTAATTTTGTTGCCATAAAAGTAACTACTGACCTTTTTCATACAATGCGTCACTTCACTATCACAATCGGCCGCCAGTTTGGCAGCGGCGGCCGCGAGCTGGCCAAGCGGATTTCCGAACGCTTCGGAATACCTTTCTACGACAAGGAGTTGCTCGCCGAGGCAGCGCGCGAGTCGGGCCTCGACAAGGGGCTTTTCGAGCGGGCCGACGAGCGTTTCCCTTCGTTTGTCTCCGGGGCGCTGTCGTTCAATATGGGCGTGTCGGCCCTCCCCTGGTACGCTCCCTCGTCGCTGGCCGACGATTCGGTGTACCATATAATGTCCGACGTCATGCACTCGCTGGCCGACCGCGGCCCCTGCGTGTTCGTGGGACGCTCGGCCGACTATGTGCTCCGCGACCACCCCTCGCCGAAGCTCGACATTTTCGTGCACGCCTCCATGGAGGACCGCGTGAAGCGTATTCTCGCCCGGGGCGACAAGGCCGACAGCCAGAAGGCCCGCGCCTGCGCCGAGAAGGCTGACAAGCTGCGGGCCAACTATTATAATTTCTTTACCGACAAGCGCTGGGGCGACTCGGCCTCGTACGACCTTTCGGTGAACTCCTCGAAACTGTCAATGGATACTATCGTTGACCTTGTCGCCGGAGTGCTCCGCGGGGCTTACGGTATCGACCCCCTGGCCGCCGACTGACGGTTCTTCGGCGCCAGCGGCTTTCTCTGCCGACGGCTCTTCGCCCACTTCATCTGCTGTTGCCGAAGTTCTCTCGGCCTCAGCCTTGGCCTCGGCTTTGGCGGCTATCTTGGCGCGGCGTGCGGCGGAAGCCTCCTTTGTGCGCCAGCAGCTGATTATGAACCCGGTGATGCCAAATAGAATGAACCCTATGCCGGTGGTCAGCACCATATAGCGCTCGTTAAGCTCGTTGCGGAACCAGGGCATGGTGATCATCAGCACTCCAGCCACGAGGCATATCACCGGCGCGACGGTGGTCCAGGCCGCGTAGTCCGAACGGCGACCCTTGCGGGTGAGCAGGAAGAGCTGCCAGGCGGCGCCGGCTATCAGCAAGGCGCCGAACATAAAGCCGAGCAGGCTGCGGAAAAAGTCGGGCATCAGCAGCACGCAGAGTCCGAGCACCACCCCGGCCACTCCGCAAATAAGTTGTATGACTCTCTGCACGGCGTTGATTTCCTGACCCTTTTTCGTGAAAAAGAGTCCTAACAGGCTCAGAAGGGCGGGGAGGAGGAAGGCGAGTCCGCCGAGAAACAGTATTTTCTCCGACAGCGTGGGCGACTCGCACAGCCAGCAGAAAACACCGCCCAGGAGGAATACCAGAATCGAAATCAGCAAGTTGCTTTTATTGCTCATATCCTTTGGGTTTAAATAGTTGAATCATTGCTCGGGCGCTTCGGCGCCCCTTTATGGAAATATAACGCAAAAGTAGCGAAAAAAGGTCGCACTAAAAATAATTTAGAACAGACACTTAAGTGGCTCGAATAAATGAGTTCTGTTTATTTCGGAAGTATTTTGCGATGGATTTCGCAAGTTGAAGAGGGAGCGATGCGGGCATCGTGACCGATGAAACTTGGCGAAAGACGCGCAAAAGACGACGAAAGAAACATTTCTCAAAAAGCCACTGAATACATTAAATCATTTATTTGAGACACTTAATATATGTATATGAAGGAGATTGAAAACGCCGTCACGGGCGTGATTGTGGCTATGACCTCCGAGCTTGAGGCGCTTCTCAGGATTATGTCGGAGCCGGTTGTCGAAGAGCGCTCGGGATTCCGATTCCACGTCGGGCGAGTCGGGAACCGACGGGTTGTGGCCATGCAGTGCGGCATCGGCAAGGTGAACGCCGCTATGGGCACTATGGCAATGGCGGATCATTACCACCCTTCGGCTATAATCAACACCGGCATAGCCGGGGGCACCGGCCGCGGCCCGGGGATTCTCGACGTGGTGGTGGCCGACGAGGTGGCCTACCACGATGTGTGGTGTGGCCCGGGCAATGAGCGGGGCCAGGTGCAGGGGTGTCCCTCGAAATTCGCATGCGCGATCGGGCCAGAGGGTCCCTTCGACCTCTCGGCAGTATTCGCGAGGCCGGAGGTGAGCCGCGGGCTCATCGCGTCGGGCGACCTGTTTGTCGACACCCCCGAAGCGCTCTCCCGAGTGCTTTCTGTGCGGCCCGAGGCGGTGGCCATCGACATGGAGTCGGGGGCGATAGCCCAGGTGTGCGCCCTCAGGGGGATACCGTTCCTCGCCGTGCGCGTCATTTCCGACTATCCCGGCGCTGAGGACCACATCTCCCAGTATCTCAACTTCTGGAACGACGCCCCGAAGTCCACTTTCGCCATCCTCTCCCTTCTCCTCAACCCCTGACGTCACTCTCCCGATAAAAATAACCGAGGCCGGAGACCACGCGAATGGTCTCCGGCCTTGGTTTATGGGGTAGTGGGCTGTCAGGCTCCGGCCCCGGAGTTGGCCGAGCGGTAGGCGCTCGGGGTCATGCCGGTGCGCTGCTTGAAGGCCGAGGAGAAATAGCGTTGCGAGCTGTAACCGAGCATTATGGCTATCTCGCTGAGAGGCAGTCGGGTGCCTGACAATAGCTCTTTGGCTCGGGTCATACGGTAGTCGGCGACGTATTGCCCTACCGACTGACCGCCCGACACTTCGCGGAAGCGGGCATAGAGGCTCGACCGCGACATAAGCATCTCCTGGGCGAGGGTTTCGACCGAGAAATCGGCGTTGGGGAGCTCCCGCTCGATTATCTGGTTGACCTTCATCATAAACTCCTCCGAGGCGTTGTCGCGCACTCGTTCGCCGTCGATGATTGTCGGTGTCTGGCTCTTGTAGCGGTCGCGCATCACCTGGCGGCTGTGAAGGAGGTTGCCGCAGCGGCTCAGAAGCACCGCCATGTCGAACGGTTTGGAGATGTACGAGTCGATACTCCGGCGGTATACCTCCTGTTTGTCCTGTTGGCCGAGCACCGATGAGAGGAATATCACGGGGATATGGCCGGTTTTGTCGGAGCTCTTGACGCCGCTGGCGAGGGCGAGGTCGCTCGTGATAATCAGGTCGGGAACCACTCGGCCGCTCTTCAGCGCCTCGGCGGCCTCGGAGCCGGAGGTGTAGACCGCCACCTTGCTGAACAGCGGCGTGAGCTGCTGGCGGAGGAAGGCGCACATTTCCTGGTCGGAGTCGGCTATCATCACCGTCATCGACGACATATCAGTCTGTGTCCCGTCGCGGTGCGGGGTTGGCTCTCCAGCGTCGGTGCTGTCGGCCACCGATGCCTGGGGCGCGATGTTCGACACCAGGGCCTCGCTCTGCGCGCGCCATTGCTGGAAGGTGATGTCCATCACGTCGCGCATACGCTTGGTGTTGCGGTAAATGTCGTTGAGTTCCTTGAGTTCGGGCGCGTCGGGGTCCGACTCCTCGATGCGGGTGAGCATCAGCTTCAGCGGCGCGTATATCAGGGTCAGCGGGGTGCGGAGCTCGTTGTTGATGCTCTGCATGAAGTCGCGCTCCTTCTCGATCTGGGCCTGGCGGGCGAGCTGGAACTGCTCGCGGTTGAGGTTGCGGCGGTGGTAGAGGTACATCGCGGCTACGCCCGAGGCGGCGAAGGCGTAGAGCAGCAGCGCCCACCACGACCGCCATGCCGGGCCGGCCACTCGGAGCGACGCGATATGGGCCTGCGGCGACCACGCGCCGTCGATCAGCGTCGAGGCCACCGAAATATCGTAGTCCTTGCCGTTGGCAAGCATCGGTAGCACCAGCTCGTGGCTCTCGGTCTCGATCATAGAGGTTTTCGACCCGTCGTTGATGAAGAAGCGGTAGCGTTTGTGGCGCAGGGGGTTGCGCTCTGAGTCGATAAAGCGGAGTTCGAGGGTGCCGTAGCGCCGGGGTATATCGACCACGCCGTCGCTCGACGCGTGGGCCATCAGGCTCCGGCCATCGACCTCCACATCGCTCAGGGCGAAGGAGATAGTGCTCTCGTAGTTCATAAGCTCGCGAAACGCCTGGCGGTCAACGTTGAGCAGCCCCTTGGAGCCCCCCATTACGATGCTGCCGGGGCCGGCGTAGATGGCGCGTTCGAGAAACTCGTTGGGCTCAACGCCGTCGAGGGCGTTGAACTCTGTGGTGCAGTTTTTGAGCAGGTCGGTGACAAACAGGGAGTTGGAGCACCCGACCCACAGTTGGTTGCCGTCGAGCAGTATGCTCGTCACGTTGAGGTGGCGCTTGTCGGTCGAGTAGCCGGGGAGGGGCTCGGAGGTCCCTTTCCGCAGGTCGATGCGGCGCACCCCGCCGTTGCAGCCGACGTAGAGGGTGTGCGAGCCGTCGAATTGCGCGGTGCTCACCTTCATATTGTCGGGGAAGGTGGCTATCACCTTGTCCTCGCCGGTGTTGAAGTCGTAGCGCACCACGCAGTCGGTGGCGAACATCATCAGCACGTTCGAGTCGCGGTAGAAGGGGCGCATGAAGGGGCGCTTCGAGGGGCGTCCGGGCAGGTCGATGTATTTCGTGGTGCCTTTTTCGGTGTCGACGATGAAGAGCTCGGTGTTGATGGCGGCGAACTTGCTGTCGGTGAGTCGGCGCACGTCGGTGCCGGTGCCGCGTTTGTTGCCCGCGGCGGCGGCGTCGCGGAACCCCTTCGGGGCGGGGGAGAGGCTGAACGTCTCTTTGTCAACGAGGTAAACATCGTCGCCGAATACGCTCATTATGAAGTGCTCCTTGTCGTATAGCTCTATGCGGGTCACCTTCATCCCCTTGGTGGGTTCGGCGAGGTGGAACTCGTGGGTGTTGCGGTCGATATACCAGAGCCCCTCGCCGTTGGTGGCCATGTAGAGTCGCTCTGGCCGGTCGGGGTCGTCGAGGAAGCAGGTCGGGCTGAGGCGACGGTCGCGGTCGCCGGGGAAGTGGCGCTGGGTGTGCATCGCGATTTTGTTGAACAGCTGCACCCCTTCATCTACGGTGCCCGAGTAGAGGTTGCCGTAGCTGTCCTTGTAGAGGGCCGTCACGGAGAGTCCCCCCTGGGGGGTGATCCATTCGATTTCGCGGGTTTCGGTGCGCAGCGAGCGCACCCCGGCCCCGTCGGTCGCGAGCCACAGCTCGTCGGGGGCCACCCCGGCGGTGATAGCCAGCACCATGTCGCATCCGAGGTTGGAGTTCGACTTGTCGATGGTGGTCAGTTTCTTGCCCGACTGGTCGTAGCAGGTCACCCCCTGGTTGTATACGGCGATCCAAATGCGCCCGAGGCGGTCGATATGGGCGGCCGAAATCTCCATCCCCTCGATTCCGGGGTAGCGCGTTATTTCGCCGGTCGAGCGCTTGTAGTTCCAAACGCCGTCCCATCGCGTAACGAGCAGCAGGTTGTCGGAGTCGATTGGCGCGATTTTCGTGTAGTAGCGGTCTGAGCCCCCGGTGGTGTTGATTCGCGAGAGTTTTTTCGTCGCGCAGTCGTAGCGGAACAGCTGGCCGCGCCCCCCGAGGAGCACCGAGCGCCCCTCGTTGAGTGCCGAGCGGAGGTTGAGCGGTTTGTCGCTCTCGTAGCGGATTTCCGAGAAACTGTTGGTCACCGGGTCGTAGACCGCCGTGCCCGACTCGCAGAGCGCCCATACATCGCCGTAGGGGGTCTCGAAGAGGTGGCGTATGTGGTCCGACGGTAGCGAACCCCCGTTTTCCGACGCGTAGTACGATCTGATGCGGCTGTAGTCGTAGCGGTTGAGGCCGAATTTGGTGCCGATCCAGAGATAGCCGCGGGTGTCGCGCAGGAGTGTGCCCGCGAAGTTCTGGCTGAGTCCTTCGTTGATGCTCAGACTCGTCATCCTGTACTCGTCGGCCGCGGCGGCGGGGGCGGCCAGCGCCGCGAT
>JAMPHO010000001.1:695265-718995 GCA_023663385.1 Alistipes timonensis
CAGCTCGTCGCGCGCCGGGAGCGAGAGCGACTGCCTGACGGCCAGGGCGTAATACGCGGCGTCCATCGGCCCGGCCAGCGGGAAACTGTTGGCGCAGAGCGCGGCGCCGGGACGGAGAACCACGATGTCGGCCCTCCCCGGGGCGATGTTGAGCAGGGTGCGACTCGCGGCGCCCCCTCCGCGGCGCCCGGCGAAATACGCGGCGAGCGCAGTCAGCGGGTGCCTGAAGCGGGGATTGTTGAAGGTGCGGCGGAGGAAGGCCATCTCGTCGCGCCCCGCCTCGTAGACGAGCCGGGCGTCGAGCCCCTCCCAGTCGTCGACCAGCAGCTCGCTCGGCGGCAGGAAGTTGTCGGCGGGGTACTGCGCACGGAACAGCTCGGCGGCGAGCTCGTCGTCGGTGACGAACCCCGGCATGAGCATGAAGCGTCCGCCGCGGATGAGGGCCGTGACCGAGTCGAAGTCGGCCAGCATCAGGGGGTTGGCGTATACCGCCTCCTCAAGGCCCCGCACGCGGTCCATCCCGGCGGGATACGGCGCCGCGCCACCAACCATCGGCGGCTCACCACCTTCGGAAACGGCAAGGAAGCGACACTCGCGGTCGTCGACCTCGATAAACGCGCGGTAGCCGCGCCCTGTCCTTATAAGTTCCTTGCCAAGCACCTTGGGTTATCTCGATGGGGGTTATCTCAATTCGGGGTTATCTCAATCCGGGGGTTTACGGGTATAATATAATATATGTGGGCTACGTGGTCAGTAGGGACGGTTCTCCTGGAGGCCGCCGGTGCCGAAGCCGCCCCGGTGGCGGTTGTTGTACTGCGAGCCGTTGCCCCAGCCCCCCTGTTCGTCGTACACGTCCTCATCCTCCTCGTCGTCGTAGTCGCCGTCGCCGCGGCGGCGGGCGTCGCGCTCGGAGTTCTTGGGCTTGTTGCGCTTGATTTCATAGGGCTTCTGGAGGTCGACGGGGGTGTCGAAGAGGCTCCAGTCCATCTCTATGTCCCAGTTTTTGCGTAGGTTTAGCTTCTTGGGGAGGTAGAACACATCCTCGGGGAGGATGGAGTCGGCCACGTTGCCGGTGTCCCACTCGCCGTCGAGGTCGCGGTCGATGTAGGCACGGGCGTAGTAGGTGCCGGGGGTGACGTAGCTGAAGCGGGCCTTGCCCCCTTTCACCGCGGCCTGGGCCTGGGGGCGGTCGGAGGCGTCGAGCAGTTCGACAACTATATCCATCGAGTCGGGCACCTGCGAGGCGTCGGAGAAGGTGAAGAATATATTGCCGTAGTCCTCGGGCTGGCGGGTAGTGAACTGGTGTTCGAAGTCCTTGTTGTAGACTCCGTAGATGTCGCGAATCGCCATCGAGTCAGCCGTGAAGCGGTAGCGGGTGCCTGGCTGCCAGCGGGTCGAGAGCACGAGTTTGCGCACCGAGGCGGTGTCGGGCGCGAGGGTCCACTCCTTCACCGGCTTCCACACCGAGTCGGCGGTCCATTCGAGCCGGGTGCCGAGGGAGTCGACCGAGCCCAGGGGCTGCGGCATCTCGAACACCAACGGCAGGTGGAGGTCCTGCTGCGAGCCGGAGGCGGTCTTTATGTCGAGCAGGGGCACGGGCGGGGGGAGTGTGTCGGCCTCCTCCTTTTTCTTCTCTTTCTCCTTCTTGCGGCGCACCTTGTTGAAGAGCTTTAGGGTGTCGGTCTGCCACACGAGGTTGTCGAGCGAGTCGGTGCGGCGGTAGCGGGCCTCGACGAGCAGCGAGTCCTGGGCCACCAGGGCGGTGTCGCGGAGCCAGTAGACGAGCGAGTCGCGCTCGGGGCGGGTCTCAATCACCGAGAGCTCCTCCAGCATCCTCCCCTGCCGCGGGCCGTTGAGCACGCGCAGACTCGGCATGGAGTCGAGCGTCGCGCCGAACTTCAGGAGCACCATACGGGGCTCGGGGCGGGAGTTGTCGCGGAGGTACTGCGCCTTGTAGCTCTCGTTGAACCAGGTGAGCAGCAGGTCGTCGGGGAGGTAGTGGGTGGCGCGCCGCACCACCACGGAATCGGCGCCGTCGGAGGCGCGGAGGGTGTCGGCGACCTCGACCGTCTCGGCGGTCGGACTGACCTCCAGGGGGTAGAAGGCGATGTTTTCCGAGCGGTCCCAGTGCCAGTCGCGGTTGCGGTCGTCGATGGCGTACACGCGGTAACGCCCGGGGCGGAGGTTGCGTATGGTGAACTGCCCCGACTGGTTGGTCTTGGCGACGCGTTCGAGCGGGAGGGTGGTCAGGGCGGTGTCGGCGGGCTCGCTGTAGACCCCCACCACCATGCCCTGCGCGGGCTCCAGGGTGCGGGCCTCGAACACCATACCGGATATGCGGAGGGTGTCGATGTGGTCGCCGGTTGAGAAGTCCATCGCGAAGCCGTCGAGTATGTTACCCTCGTTGAGATCGCGCACGGCGTCGGAAAAGTCGATGGTGTAGGTAGTCGACGGTTTCAGCGTGTCGCGGAGCTCGATGCTGATTTTCCGGCCGTTGGCCCTGATTTGCGGGGGCTGGGCCTGAGCGGGAGATACCACCACCTTGTTGGCGGGGTCTTCGAGCTTGATGTTCTCGTTGAACACCACCTCCAGGTGGTCGCCCGTGAAGTTAAGGGTGCCGGAGGCCGGATTGGAGCGCACGAACACCGGGGGCTCCTCGTCGCGTGGTCCGCCGTTGGGACGCCCGATCGAGGCGCACGCCCCCGTGAGCAGTCCCATGACCGCCCATGCAAGCATCCTCATTCCGCGGCCGCATTTTCCCGCACGCATTATCTCTGGTTTTCTAAAAAACTATATTAATCAGGCCGACAAGCATTTAATAGAAAGGCTGCCCGGCCACGGTTCGCCAAGCAGCCTGTCGGTTGTCGTTGTACCCCGGAGCAGAATCGAACTGCTATCAAATGTTTAGGAAACATCTATTCTATCCGTTGAACTACCAGGGCAGGCATTCGCGGCGTTTTCAGCCGCTACTTAGGAACTGTTTAAAATTTTTTCCGACAGATTTTGAGAGCTGTTTTGAGATGATTTTTTCAATTTGAAGAGGGAGCGATGCGGGCATCGTGACCGATGAGAATTGGAAAAAGCGCTCAAAAAAGCCTCAAAATCAGAAGAAACTTACAATGAAAAAAATTTAAACAGTTTCTTAACGCGAAGTTACGCATTATTTCCGATTATAGCAAACAAATGCGTATTCCAGGCCGCTCCGCTCGTCGCGCAGACGCTCGCCGCGCGAGGTCTCGACCCACCGGGCGGGGTCGGGGCGGTCGAGGAAGGTGTCGGCGTCGTCGGGGGTCGGGGCGTAGATTTCGGTGAGTTCCAAGCGGTCGGCCAGGGGGAACGCCTGGCGGTAGACCTCCCCTCCCCCGATCACGAACACCTCGCGGCCATCATTGGCGGCCAGGGCGAGGGCTTCGGGGAGCCCGGGGGCGGTCTCCGCGCCGGGAGCGGTGAACGCCCTGTCGCGGGTGACGACGATGTTGCGCCTTCCGGGGAGCGCGCCCTTGGGGAGCGACTCGAAGGTTTTGCGCCCCATCACCACGGAGTGCCCCATGGTGAGTTCCTTGAAGTGGCGCAGGTCGGCGCTGACGTGGTAGAGGAGGTCGCCGCGGCGCCCTATGGCGTAGCGGTCGGGGGTCACGGCGGCTATTATAGTGGTCATACTGATACGGTTGCTTTGATGTGGGGGTACGGGTCGTAGCCCTCAAGCGCGAAGTCCTCGTACTTGAAGTCGAATATGTTCTTCACCTCGGGGTTGATGACCATGCGGGGGAGCGGTCGCGGCTCGCGGGAGAGCTGCTCGGCCACCTGCTCGAAGTGGTTGTTGTAGATGTGGGTGTCGCCGAGGGTGTGCACGAACTCGCCGGGGCGCAGCCCGCACACCTGGGCCACCATCATGGTGAGCAGGGCGTAGGAGGCGATGTTGAAGGGGACGCCGAGGAAGGTGTCGGCCGAGCGCTGGTAGAGCTGCAACGAAAGCCTCCCCTGGGCGACGTAGAACTGGAAGAAGGCGTGGCAGGGGGGAAGGTTCATGTTCTTGATGTCGGCCACGTTCCAGGCGCTCACGATGATGCGCCGCGAGTCGGGGTCGCGCTTGATGGTCTCCACCGCCTCGGCAATCTGGTCGATGAAGCCTCCGTCGTAGTCGGGCCAGGAGCGCCACTGATAGCCGTATATGTGGCCGAGGTTGCCGTCGGGGTCGGCCCACTCGTTCCAGATGCGCACCCCGCGGTCCTGAAGGTAGCGGGCGTTGGTGTCACCTTTGAGGAACCAGAGGAGTTCGTAGATGATTGACTTGAGATGGAGCTTCTTGGTGGTGAGCAGGGGGAACCCTTTCTCCAGGTCGAAGCGCATCTGGTAGCCGAACACGCTGCGGGTGCCGGTGCCGGTGCGGTCGGCTTTGTCGACGCCGTTATCCATAATGTGGCGCAGCAGGTCGAGGTATTGTCGCATTTGTTGAATGTTTGATGTGTTATACGATGCCGTTGACCCGGATTGCCTTGTCGGGGTACGCCGGGCACTGGTACTGGCAGAGGCCGCAACCGATGCACATATCGGTGTTGACCCGGGCAACGGGGCCGCGGAGCCCCCCTTTCGGGGAGTCGGCGGGGCGGTCGACCATCTCGATGGCCTTTCGGGGGCACGAGTGGGCGCAGATGCCGCACCCTACGCACTTGGTCCAGTCGACCGAGGCGCGCCCTATGATGAAGATATGCTTTTCGTCGGGGGTGAGGGGCTGGAGCGCCTCGGTGGGGCACAGCTCGGTGCAGAGGGCGCAGTCGAAGAGGCAGTAGGAGCGGTCATAGTCCATCACGGGGTGGAGCATGCTGGTCCACCCGAGTTCTCCGGCTGAGGGGCGTAGCACCTTGCGGGGGCAGTGGGCCACGCAGAGGCCGCACCCGGTGCAGCGTTCGAGAAACTCCTTCATGCTCCTTCGCCCGGGGGGCACCACGGGGCGGAGCCTCGCGGGTGCCTCCCCCTTGTGCCCGACGGTGTAGGCGGCATCGGCCAGGGAGTCGAGCGCCGGGGCGGTTGCGAGCATCAGCCCGGTGGCCAGGAACTTGCGGCGGTCAATTTTCACGGCGGCCGACGAGGTGGCGGGGTGGCGCACCTTCTGCATCAGGGGTATGGAGAGTTTCTTGCGGTTGGCGGTGTAGCGGATGGCTTTCTCGTTGCACGCGGCCACGCAGTTGAAGCACATCACGCACCGCGAGGAGTCGACCACATGGTCGGCCTGGTCGATGCACTCGGCCTTGCACACCCTGCCGCAGGCCCCGCAGTTTACGCAGAGGTCGGTGTCGATGTCGAAATGGAGCAGCGAGTAGCGGCTGAGCAGACTCAGAGCCGAACCCGCCGGACAGAGGGTGTTGCAGTAGAGGCGCCCGCGCCAGGCGGCCGCGGCACCGATGCCGAAGATTGTCGCGAGGGCCACGGCGAAGGCGGCTACCGAGGAGATAGCCACAGGGTTGCCCCACAGCCAACCCCACAGCGGGGCGATGAGCCGCGAGGCCACGCGCCCGAAGGCGCTGTATGGATCGAAGAGCGACAAAAGAAGCCCGACGCCGACCGCCGACGCGGCCACCACCAGGGCCAGCCAGGCGTAGCGCAGCCGGTTGAGGGGGCGCTTGTAGCTGTAGCGGTGGCGGAAGGCGAGCTTGCGGGTGAGCCGCGGGAGCCGGGCGAAGATGTCCTGCATTGCCCCCATCGGGCAGAACCAGGAGCAGTAGAGCCGCCCGAAGAGGAGCGTCAGCGCCACCCACGCGAGCAGCGCCGAGGTACACCCGGCGAGCGTGAGGGGCACGAGCTGGAGCCTGGCCACCCAGCCGAGACCCAGGGCGACGCTGGCCGAGAGCGTGGTGAACAGGGCGCAGCAGGCCGCCAGCATCGCCAACGACACGACGACGCGGAGGCGCTTAACAAGCGTCCCGCCCCGTTTCGCGGTTTTTCTGTTCCGTTTGGCTGTCACTATGGCTCGGTTTAGAGGGTTTTGAAAAATCTGTTTACCATTTCCCCGAAAGAGGCCCCGCTGAAGGCACTCCGCGTCAGTCGAAGTCAGCGGGGTCGAACCCGGCGGCCGCGAGGGACTCGCGGCGCTCCACGCAGGTGCCGCAGGTACCGCAGTGACGCTCGCCGCCGCGGTAGCAGCTGTAGGTGTGGCGGTAATCGACCCCGAGCGCGGCGCCGCGGCGGCATATGTCGGCCTTGGTAATCCCAGTGTAGGGGCATTCGAGGCGGATTCCGGCGTATGTGCCGAGGCGTATGGCGTCGGCCATGGCGTCGACGAAGTCGCCCCGGCAGTCGGGATATATGGCGTGGTCGCCGCCGTGATTGGCGAGCATCACGGCTGAGAGTCCGCGGCTCTCGGCCAGTCCGGCGGCCACGGCGAGCATGATGCCGTTGCGGAACGGCACCACGGTCGAACGCATATTGTCGTCCTCGTAATGGCCCGAGGGGATGGCGTCGGCCCCGCTCAGGAGCGAGCTCTCGAAATACCGGCCCATGAAGTCGAGCGGTATCTCGACGTGCTCGATACCCAACAGGGCGCAGTTATAGCGGGCGCAGGCGGCTTCGCGCTCGTTGTGGTTCGAGCCGTAATGGAACGTGACGGCCAGCGCCACGCGGTCGCGGTACTCGTGGAGCATGGTGGTAGAGTCCATACCACCCGAGAGCACGAGCAGGGCGTCTTTCTTGGGTTTCTCTTCCATAGTCACACGTTTTCGAGTGCGCGGTTCATGGCCGCCTCCATCCGGGCGCGGAGCAGCGGCTGGTGGTCTTCGTCGGCATAGTTGGCGAAGGGGTGGATCGCGATGCCGCCGCGGGGGGTGAACACCCCGAGCACTTCGATGTATTTGGGGTCCATAAGCCTCACGAGGTCCTTCATGATGATGTTGACGCAGTCCTCATGGAAGTCGCCGTGGTTGCGAAACGAGAAGAGGTAGAGCTTGAGGCTCTTGCTTTCGACCATGCGTTCGCGGGGTATGTAGCTTATGATGATACGGGCGAAGTCGGGTTGCCCGGTCTTGGGGCATAGTGAGGTGAACTCTGGGCAGTTGAATGTCACGAGGTATTCGTTCTCGGGGTGCTTGTTGGGGAAGGTTTCAAGCACGCCGGGGGCGTAGTCGGTAGGATATTCCGTGGCGGTGTTCCCCAGGAGGGAAACACCGCCGAGTTCTGCTTCTGTGCGCATTGTCAATCGCTTGCGTTAAGTAGGTCGTCGGAAGTTACTTGTATTCAATAGGCCGCACTTTCAGGCGGTCGCCGCTGTCCTTGACGATGTTCTCGAAGTAGCGGGCGTCGTCGTAGCCGCCGAATTCGGGATAGGCCGGTATCCCCTCGGGGGTGCGGAGGAAGCGCCCGTCGGCGTCGGTTTTCTTGATGTTGCCGTCCATGAACTTCACGAAGAGGAAGGTCGAGAGGTCGCGGTAGGCGTCGGTGGCCTTCTTGGCCCATATGTCGGCGAGGTCTTGGGTGAGCTCGCGGGCCGTCTCGTCGTCGAAGGAGGGTATCTGCTCGATGGCCACCGCCACGTCGACGGCGATGGAGTCCTCAAGCGACTTCTGCACCTTGCGTATGTCGGGAATCATCTGGGAGTAGCGGTTGTAGGCCTGGTTGGCCACCAGGTTGTTCATCCAGAAGTTGGAGTTGGTGTCGAAGGTGTTGGTGTCGCCGGGGCCGAGCTCGCGGGGCGCGCGGGCCACGGAGCAGAACACCGGCAGATAAACGCAGGTGTTGGCGTCGTCGGTGCCGAACCAGAGGAGGCCGCGGAGCGCCGCGGGGAGGTCGGAGCGCATCTGCGCCACGAAGGAGAAGCCGGTCTGCTGGGTAGCGATGGCGCGCTCGTGGGTGTACTCCTGGCCGTCGACCTTGAAGGTCATCGGGCGCCAGCGGTAAGGCACGGCGTAGGGGCCGGCGCCGACGTCGAGGGTCATATCGAAGGGTGTGCCCTCGTAGTGGTCGCGCATGGCCTCCTTCATATCGGCGGCGGCGAGGGGTTTGTCTGGCTTGACCCACAGGGGCATAGGCTCACCCTTGGCCTCGTTGATCCAGGGGAGGTATGCGTCCATGCCGGAGGCGTGGCGGTTGAAGTAGGACCACACGCGGGCGTCGCAGCCGCGGAGGGCGCCGAAGTCGGTCACGGCGTATGCCTTGGAGAAGTCGAAATCCTTGTCGTCGCCGGAGAAGTAGCCCTGCTCGCGGGCGAAGGAGATCACGTCGGGCGAGTAGAGGGTCTCGGGATCGGAGAGGGGGAAGGTGTGGATGCGGGGATGGTTGGCGTGGCCCGAGATGTAGCCGTCGGGCACACGGCGGGCTACCCACACGGCGTCCTTGGCCTTCTTACCCTTGCCGATGAGCTCCATGACCCACACCTCGTCGGGGTCGGCGATGGTGAACGATTCGCCGGAGCTGGCGTAGCCGTGCTCCTTCACCAGGTCGGTCATCACCGTCAGGGCCTCGCGGGCGGTTTTGGCGCGCTGGAGGGTGATGTAGATCAGCGAGCCGTAGTCAATGAGGCCGCTCCCTTCGAGCTCCTCGCGGCCGCCCCAGGTGCTCTCGGCTATGGTGAGGCCGTGCTCGTTCATATTGCCGATGGTGGCGTAGGTATGGCTTACCTCGGGGATGTCGCCGAGGTACTTGTGGGTGTCCCATTCGACAACGCGGCGCTTGGCCCCCTTCTTATGATCGGCCGCGGGCTGGTTGTAGAGCTCGCCGTAGAGGTTGTGGCTGTCAGCCGCGTAAGTCACCATCACCGAGCCGTCGGTGGTGGCGCCCTTGGCGGCGATCAGACTGGTGCAGGCGGCCGCGTCGTAGGCCGTCGTCGCCAAAACTGCCGCTAAAGCCGCGGCAAGGCACTTCTTTATATTCATATATTCCGTATTTTTCGCACTGTGTTTCCGGCCTCGGCAGCGCCGATGGAAACCGCATCGCTGACGGCCTCAAAAGGGCGCCCGCGACGACATCAGCCGGCTTTCCCAAACCCCATAACGGAGTTTCGGCCTATAAAATTACACAAATCCCGCGAATTACGAACCCACAGCCCGAAAAAAAACAACGTGCCGAAGGCACGTCCCTACAAAATTTCGATATTTCCATGGTTTTTCATATGCCGAAGGCATATTGGATTTCCGGCATCATACATAGGGATATGCCTTTGGCATGTCGAATGGCTATCACAAAAGCCGCGCCCGATTTTGCTACGTGCCGAAGGCACGTCCCTACAAAATGATTTCCGGCATCATGCGTAGGGACATGCCTTTGGCATGTCGAATGGTTATCGCAAAAGCCGCGGCAAGTGATTTGCCGCGGCTGTAGAGTGTCGCCCGAGGGCGGATGTTCGTTACTTAGGCGCCGGGGATGCGCCCGGGAAAATTCAAAGAGGTTATCAGAAATAGAACGCCATATAGAGCGAACCGCCGATGTTGTCGGTGCCGAAATGGAACCCGCGGTTGCCAGGGGTGCGGAGGTCGACGCGCTCCTCAACCTTGTTGTAGGCGGTGTTGAACCCCTCGCTCTTCACCCATCCGTTGGGGCCGAAAGTGCCATAGAGGTAGAGGTCGACCGTGGCGCCGATGGCGATCTTGGGGGCGACGAAGCACTCCACGCCCATCTTTCCGTAGA
This sequence comes from Alistipes timonensis, assembly GCA_023663385.1. GTDB lineage: Bacteria > Bacteroidota > Bacteroidia > Bacteroidales > Muribaculaceae > UBA7173. The sequence goes on from JAMPHO010000001.1 coordinate 704,878, forward strand.
GGCCGAGCGCGAAAGCGGGCCCGTCGGGGCGCGAGGTGAGGGTGCGGTAGCCGTCGTAGCTGTCGCCAAAGGCAGTGCTGGGTTTCTGGTTAAGCTCGGTCAGCTTGTTGCCATAGGTGTAGGACGCGGTGCGGGTGGAGAACCCGAAGAGGAGTCCGCCCCCGAAGATCCCCTGCACGCGGCGTTTGCCCATTCGGTACTCGATGCCGGCCATGAGCGAGCCGCCGGTCTCGGTGTCGCTCCGCGTGTCGACCACCTTGGCCTCGGAGAGGGGGTCGAGCCCCGCGGCGAGGTCGTCGGTGACGTAATAGCGCGATGTGCCTTTGTCGACTTTCAGGCCGAGGATGGCGGAAACGGCGAGGCGGTCGGTGAGCATATACTTGGCGCTGACCGCGATGTTGGGGCGCACCAGGGCGTTATCCGGGTCGAAGGGGTCGGCCCCGATTTCGGTACGGCCCGAACTGCTGTCGAAAGCGTCGTCGATCGTGCGCAGCAGAGGCACGATGTCAACCCCGAAGGCGATGTCGCCCTTCTCGGGGGTGTAGACGGTCTTGGCGCCGTCGGCAGCCGAAGCCGGAACCCCGGCAAGCAGCGCCGCGGCAAAAGCCGCCATTAATATATTCTTACGCATAATGCTTGTGGTTCAAAGGTTGTGAGTTATTTCTTTCCCTCTTGCTTCTTTTTGTGATCGTCAAGCCAATCACAGTCGGAATTCCAGCCGGTGGGGGTGTAGCCCTTGGCATCAGAACCGGGGAGCACCTGGAAGAGCATACGCTTGCACTCGGCCTTCTGAACGAAGTTGGCAAACTCATAGGTGGCAGTAGCTGACACTGTGCCTGTGCTCTCATAATAGCCGTCGAGAGTAACGGCTTCGTTGTCATACACTTCAAAGGGAACGCCAGACGAAAGTAAGCGTTCTTCGGGCTTCTCGCACTTAACGTAGTGGGTGAACTTGCCGAGATACGATATGGGCTTCACCTCGTAGGAGAACGAGGCGGGTATAGCGCCGACAGGAATCTGAATCGTGCATTCGCCCTTGGAGTCGGTGGTTCCGTAGACAGAAAACTCAGCCTTGAACGCCATAGCGTCAACCTCCACCACGAAATCTACGCCGGAAGCGGGCTGCCATAACTTTTTGACATCGGCATCCTCGTACTTTGTAATTTTGTCATTGGAGTTATAGACGGGTTTGATGGGAATCTTGTACTCCATATTCTGCCCGATAACTACCTTGAACGCTACAGACTTGGTAAAGCTTTCGGGTACTTCATCGATGGGATAGGCCACGCACTCGAAATTCTCGATTTCGAGGCCGCGTGCCTTGATGTTTACTTTAACATCGGAGCGGCGGAAGATAGCCTGCTTGGTTTCGGCCACAGGCTTGTGGTCGACTACCTTGATGGAGGTGGTGGTGCTTTCGAAGGGGCGGATTGAGATGGTGCCGCTGCCGGTCGAGTTGGTGGCGGGCACTTCGAAGGAGTACTTACCGTTGGCATCGGTCGAAGTGGTGTAGACCGCCGTGCCCTCGGCGCCGCTCTTGTAGTAGCTGTTGGGGATTTCGAGGATTACCTCGTGGGAAGCGAGGGGTTTGTAGTTGTAGGCGAAACGGCCGTTTTCAACCGTGGTGCCCTGGTTGTAGACGATAGTGCCTGAGATTTTGGCGCGTCCGGGAACGTTGGAAACGTTGAACTCCGTCTGGTCCTCGGAGCAGGAGGAAAGCGCGAACGCGGCTATTCCTGCGGCGAAGAACATTTTCATTAAATGTTTCATTTGTTGATAGATTGGTTTAGGATGTGTGTATAATGTTGGGTTATTTGAATGTGATGAGGTGGTATAGGGATGAGAGTTGTATGGTGTGTGGTGTGGTAAGTATATAGGGTTGGTGTGGTTAGAGGTTTGGGATTGTGTGTGATTGTCGCTATATCAATGGCAAAGATAGCGACAAAATTTAACATACGCAACAGTATTTCACCATCGTTAAACAATTAATCATCCACGCCGCCGTTTTCGATGGTTAGGTAACTATCACTCTGATGTTTAGACTATGAATATGCGGTAATTCGCCGCCGATCAGGTTGCGATTTGTCCAGCGGGAAAAAAGAAAGCCGCGCCGCTGTTGCGGCACGACTTTCAATGTTTGATATGGAATCTCTCCGGGTTGGCCGGTGAGACAACTTGGCTTTCCACGCGGGTCACAGACGCCCAGGGGCGGCGGACCCGGCTTCAGGCGATATTACTCAGCCTTAGCCTCTTCAGCGGCGGGAGCTTCAGCAGCGGGAGCCTCAGTGGCGGCAGCGGCGCTCTTGCGCGAGCGACGGGTGCGGCCGGCCTTCTTCTCGTTCTTCTCCTTGAGCATGTTCTCGTTGTAGTCAACGAGCTCGATGAAGCAGGTCTTGGCGTTGTCGCCCAGACGGTTGCCGGTCTTGAGGATGCGGGTGTAGCCTCCGGGGCGGTCGGCGATCTTCTGCGAGATTTCGCGGAAGAGCTCGGTGACGGCCTCCTTGTTCTGGAGGTAGGAGAACACCAGGCGGCGGTTGCTCATGGTGTCGTTCTTCGCGCGGTTGATCAGCGGCTCGGCATACATGCGGAGCGCTTTAGCCCTTGCCAGCGTGGTGAAGATTCTCTTATGGCGGATAAGAGAGATGGTCATGTTGGCGAGTAAGGCGTCGCGGTGAGCTTTCTTGCGCGAAAGATGGTTGAAGTTTTTATTGTGTCTCATCGGTGTTTTTACTCTTTGTCAAGTTTATATTTTGAGATGTCCATTCCGAACGAAAGGCCCAGGTTGGCGAGCAGTTCGTCGAGTTCCGTCAGTGACTTCTTACCGAAGTTGCGGAATTTCAGGAGGTCTGTCTTATTGAATACCACCAGCTCTCCGAGGGTCTCAACCTCGGCGCTCTTGAGGCAGTTGAGGGCGCGCACGGAAAGGTCCATGTCGGTGAGCTTCGTTTTGAGAAGCTGTCGCATGTGGAGCACTTCCTCGTCGAATTCCTCGGTGCCGTCGGCTTCCTGGGTCTCGATTGTGATCTTGTCATCGGAGAAGAGCATCAGATGGTAGATCAGAATCTTGGCGCCTTCCTTGAGGGCTTCCTTGGGATGGATGGAGCCGTTGGTGGTAATTTCGATAATGAGCTTTTCGTAGTCAGTCTTCTGGTCGACGCGGAAGTTCTCAACGGAGTACTTCACGTTTTTGATCGGGGTGTAGATCGAGTCGATCGCCAGGGTCTGGATATCGGTGATGTCCAGCTGGTTCTCATCGGCGGGCACCCAGCCGCGACCTTTGTTGATGGTGACTTCGAGAGTGAAGCTCGCTTCAGGATCCAAGTGACAGATGACTTCATCGGGGTTGAGAACCTCGAAGCCCGAAAGGGCTTTGCCAATGTCGCCGGCCTTGAACACCTCCTGGCCCGACACGGTAATGGTGGCTTTCTCGGATTCTGCGTCTTCGGTTACCTGTTTCAGATCAACTTTCTTGAGGTTGAGGATGATGTTGGTGACATCTTCCTTGACGCCGGGGATGGTATCGAACTCGTGCTTCACGCCGTCGATTTTGATGGCCTGGATGGCGTATCCTTCGAGCGACGAAAGCAGCACGCGGCGGAGCGCGTTACCGACGGTGATACCATAGCCGGGTTCCAAAGGCTTGAACTCGAACTTGCCGTAGAAGTTGTTAGCTTCTAACATTACGACTTTGTCAGGTTTTTGGAATGCTAAAATAGCCATGGATCTTGCGTTTAGGGGGGTTACTTAGAATAGAGCTCGACGATCAGCTGCTCCTTGATGTTTTCGGGAATGTCCTCGCGGGTGGGTACGTGAAGGAGTTTGCCTGCCTTGGCGGACTCGTCCCATTCGATCCAGGGGTACTTGCTGTGGTTGAAACCTGCGAGGCAGTCGGCGATCACTTCGAGCGACTTGGACTTCTCGCGGACGCCAACGACGTCGCCGGCCTGAACGGCGTAGGAGGGGATGTTGACCACCTTGCCGTTTACGGTGATGTGCTTGTGGAGCACGAGCTGGCGGGCGGCGGCGCGGGTGGGAGCGATGCCCAGGCGGTAAACGATGTTGTCCAGACGCCCTTCGAGGAGCTGGAGCAGGATTTCACCGGTGATACCCTTCATGGAGGATGCCTTCTCGAAGAGGTTGCGGAACTGACGTTCGAGAACACCGTAGGTGTATTTCGCCTTCTGCTTCTCGCGGAGCTGGATGCCGTACTCGGAAGTCTTGCGGCGACGGTTCTGGCCGTGCTGGCCGGGAGGGAAGTTACGACGGCTCAGGATCTTGTCCTCGCCAAAGATGGGTTCCCCGAATTTGCGTGCGATTTTGGTCTTGGGACCTATGTATCTTGCCATGTTGAAAATTCATTTTCGTTCTCCCCTGCCTCGGCGGGTTGGTCGCGGCTCGGGGCCGCTTCCCTGTGGCTTCCGGGTCGGTTGCCGGCCCGGGGGGAGAATGGAAGTTGGGTGATTTCTTAAATTCTCTTATTAAGCCCTCCGCGCGAGGCCCTGAGGGGGCGCGGCGGAGTGACGCGTGAGGTGATTAGACGCGGCGACGTTTCGGAGGACGGCAGCCGTTGTGCGGCAGCGGAGTCACGTCGATAATCTCGGTTACCTCGATGCCCATGCCGTGAACGGTGCGGATGGCGCTTTCGCGGCCGTTACCGGGACCCTTGACGTAGGCTTTGACTTTGCGGAGACCCAGGTCGTAGGCGATTTTGCCGCAATCCTGGGCGGCCATCTGGGCGGCGTAGGGGGTGTTCTTCTTAGAACCACGGAAACCCATCTTGCCTGCGGATGACCAAGAAATCACCTGGCCTTCGCTGTTGGCTAAGCACACGATGATATTGTTGAACGAAGAGTGAACATGAAGCTGGCCGGCGGCATCAACTTTGACGTTTCTTTTCTTAGCTGCGACTGTTTTCTTTGCCATAGTCTGTTACTGTTTACTTTGTGGCTTTCTTCTTGTTGGCGACTGTTTTCTTGCGGCCCTTGCGGGTGCGGGCGTTGTTCTTGGTCGACTGACCGCGAAGGGGGAGCCCGATACGGTGGCGGATGCCGCGGTAGCAGCCGATGTCCATGAGTCGCTTGATGTTGAGCTGGATTTCGCTGCGGAGGTCGCCTTCTACCTTGTAGTTGGCCTGGATTACCTCGCGGACAGCGGCCGCCTGGGCGTCGGTCCAGTCCTTAACTTTGATGTTAGCGTCTACACCGGCTTTCTCCAGGATGGTCAGGGCGGCCGAGCGGCCGATGCCGAAGATGTAGGTCAAGGCGATGGCGCCTCGCTTGTTCTGGGGGAGGTCAACTCCCACGATTCTTACTGCCATAAAAATGCTTTTTAGCGTTTTGTTGGTTTGTGTCGCAGATTTAACATTTCTTCCGGGCCGCCTCATTAGTTCCTGCGGGCTGCCGGGCGGTTTCGGTGCCGCGCCTGCTCGGCGCTGCGCCGCTTCGGCGTTTGCCCTCCGGCGCATCGTGCGCGTCCGGCGGCGGTGCCTGCGGCTTAATATCCTGTCAGGCAAGCCTGGAAGAGCGGGGTGCCCTGCCCATTCGGGCCGGGGCGCCGCTGAATGTTATCCCTGGCGCTGTTTGTTTTTGGGGTTCTTTTTGTTGATGACGTAGAGGCGTCCCTTGCGACGGACGATCTTGTCGTCGGCGGTGCGCTTCTTGATCGATGCTCTTACTTTCATGTTGTCAGAAATGAGTTATGGTGTTTTTGAAGTGTCTGAGTCGGAAGAGCGGCGATTACTTGTAGCGGAACGCGATGCGCCCCTTGCTCAGGTCGTAGGGCGACATCTCGACCTTCACCCGGTCGCCGGGGAGGATCTTGATGTAGTGCATACGCATCTTGCCTGAGATGTGGGCGGTGATTTCGTGTCCGTTTTCGAGTTTCACCCTGAACATAGCGTTCGAGAGCGATTCCAAGATAACGCCGTCCTGTTCGATTGAGTCTTGTTTTGCCATAAAAAGCTTTAGAATATTCTATTTCGCGAGGAATTGCCGTGAAGTTCGCCGGGGCCAGGGTCAGATGTAAGCCTCGCCAAGGGCTTCGCAGATGTAGTCGAAGGTGGTGAGTATTTCAGTCTCCCCGTCGTGCACGGCTAGCGTGTGCTCGTAGTGGGCCGATGGTTTGCGGTCGCGGGTGCGGCAGGTCCAGCCGTCGGCCTCGATCACCACGTTGCGGCTCCCCATGTTGATCATCGGCTCGATGCAGAGGCACATACCGTTCTTGATCAGGGGGCCCACTCCGCGGCGCCCGTAGTTGGGCACTTCGGGGTCCTCATGCATTTTCTTGCCGATGCCGTGGCCGCACATCTCGCGGACCACGGTGTAGCCGCGCTTCTCGCAGTAGGTCTGCACGGCGTTGGCGATGTCGCCTATGCGCTTCCCCTCGACACAGGCTTCGATGCCTTTGTAAAGGGCCTCCTTCGTGGTGCGGCAGAGGTCGAGCACTTTGGGGTCGACTTCGCCCACGGGGAAAGTGTAGCACATATCGCCGTTGTAACCGTCGAGCTCGGCCACGATGTCGGTACCGATGATGTCCCCCTCGCGGAGGGTGTAGCTGGAGGGGAAACCGTGGACAACGACCTCGTTGACCTCCATGCACATCGTTCCGGGGAAACCGCCGTAGCCCAGACAAGCAGGCCGACCGCCGTTGTCGAGGATGTACTCCCTGGCAACGGCGTCGAGCTTGTTGGTGGTGACTCCCGGCGCGATCAGCTTCGCGACTTCGCCAAGGGCGCGGCTGGCCAGGTCGGCCGCCGCGCGCATCTTGACAAGTTCCTCGGGTGTCTTGAGATAGATCATTCTTTCCTTTGGTGGATTATTTCAGGTGGCTGAATCAATAAGCCGAGCCGGTGGTGCGGCCTTTGATTTTGCCCTCCTTCATCAGTCCGTCGTAGTGGTGCATCATCAGGTGCGACTCGATCTGCTGCAGGGTGTCGAGAACGACGCCTACCATAATCAGCAGCGAGGTGCCGCCGAAGAACTGGGCGAAGTTCTGGCTGATGCCGAACAGGCGGGCGAACGCGGGGAGAACCGCCACGATGCCCAGGAAGATCGAACCGGGGAGAGTGATGCGCGACATGATCGAGTCGAGGTATTCGACAGTCTTCTTGCCGGGCTTCACGCCGGGGATGAATCCGTTGTTGCGCTTCATATCCTCGGCCATCTGCTGCGGGCGCACCGTGATGGCGGTGTAGAAGTATGTGAACGCTACGATAAGGATGAAGTAAACAAAGTTATACCAGAACCCGTTGATGTCGGCGAAGGTGCTGAAGAACCCGGTGGAGTTCTCGCTGGCGCCGAAGCCCGACAGGGTGATGGGGATGAACATGATCGCCTGGGCGAAGATGATAGGCATCACACCGGCGGCGTTCACCTTCAGGGGGATGTACTGGCGGGCACCTCCGTACTGCTTGTTGCCGACGATACGCTTGGCGTACTGCACGGGCACCTTGCGCGTTCCCTGCACGAGAAGCACGGCGCCGACGGTTACGGCGAAGAGCAGGACAACCTCGACGATGAACATGATCAGACCGCCCTCGCTGCCGGTCGACCCGGGCAGACGCGAGGTGAACTCATAGAACAGAGCCACCGGGAGGCGGGCGATGATACCCACGAGGATGATGAAGGAGATACCGTTGCCGATGCCGCGGTCAGTGATGCGCTCGCCAAGCCACATGATGAACATGGAGCCCGCGGCGAGAATCACCGTCAGGAAGGCTACGGTCCAGAATCCCATCTCCACGGAGCCGCCGGCATTGACAACCTGAGCGCGCAGGTTGTAGAGGTAGGCGGGACCCTGCACCAGAAGGATGAGGACCGTGAGGTAACGGGTGTACTGGTTGAGTTTCTGGCGACCGCTCTCTCCTTCGCGCTGCATTTTCTGGAAGGAGGGGAGCACCATGCCCGCGAGCTGGATCACGATCGACGCGGTGATGTAGGGCATGATACCCAACGCGAAGATCGAAGCCTGGGAGAAGGCGCCGCCGGAGAACATGTCGAGGAGCTGCATCAGGCCCGACTTGTTGGTGAAGTTCGTCAGGGCGTCGAGGTCGGCGGGGTTGATACCCGGCAGAACGACGTAACAGCCCAGACGGTAAACAAGCACCAGCAGGACCGTGATGGTGAGCCGCTGACGAAGTTCCTGGATCGTCCAGATGTTTTTTATCGTTTGGATGAATTTCATCTTTATTTAACTTTGTTGATGGAGCCACCGGCTGCGACGATGGCTGCCTCGGCTGCTTTGGAGAAGGCGTTTGCCTCTACGGCGATGGCGCGGCTAACGGCGTTGTTGCCGAGAACCTTCACCAGCTTCTTGCGGCCAACGAGGCCGGCCGAGCGGAGTTCGTCAAGACCCACCTTTTCGAGGTTCTGGGCTGCCGCGAGGGCTTCGATCACCTCAAGGTTGATGGCCTTGTATTCAACGCGGTTGATGTTCTTGAAACCGAACTTCGGGAGACGGCGCTGCAGAGGCATCTGACCGCCTTCGAAACCGATTTTGCGAGAGTAGCCCGAACGCGACTTCGCGCCCTTGTGGCCGCGGGTAGAAGTTCCACCCTTACCCGAGCCGGGACCGCGACCGATGCGTGTTTCGCGGGTGGTTGCGCCGACGGCGGGTTTTAAATTGCTTAAGTCCATAATGATTGTCTTGTGCTTTTGTTCAACTGAGAAGTAATGTTGCTTTGAGTATCGCTCACTGCGTTTTCGTGGGCCGACGTCGACCGGGGTTTTGGCCGATCACAGCCCGGGCGCGGATGAGGCTTCTCAGGCGTTGGTAACCTCTACGAGGTGGCGTACGCGGTTAACCATGCCCATCACTGAGGGATTGTCTTCCTTCACCACAGTGTGGTTCATCTTGCGGAGGCCCAGGGCGTCGAGGGTGCGCTTCTGCACCGCGGGAGCGCCGATGCGGCTCTTTATCTGTTTGATTTTGATTTGTGCCATTAGATTTCTCTTTTGCTTGTTAAAGGAGAAGCGGGCCGCGCGCCCGCGGGTGCGGGCGCCGGCCAAGCTCCGTTTAGCCGTTGAAAACCTGGCTTACGGAGATGCCGCGGTTCTGGGCCACCTGGGCGGGCGAACGCATCTCGCCGAGGGCGGCGATGGTGGCCTTCACCAGGTTGTGGGGGTTCGAGGAGCCCTTGGACTTGCAGAGAACGTCGGTTACACCCACGCTCTCAAGCACTGCGCGCATGGCGCCGCCGGCCTTAACGCCGGTACCGTGGGAGGCGGGCTTGAGGAGCACGCGGGAGCCGCCGAACTTGGCGAACTGCTCGTGAGGGATGGTGCCGTTGTGGACGGGCACGCGGATGAGGTTCTTCTTGGCCGACTCCACGCCCTTGGCGATGGCGGCGGTAACCTCGTTGGCTTTGCCTAAGCCCCAGCCTACGATGCCGTTGCCGTCACCTACGACTACGATGGCAGCGAAGGTGAAGGCGCGGCCGCCCTTGGTGACCTTGGTCACGCGGTTGATGGCAACCAGGCGGTCCTTAAGCTCTATATCGTTAGTGGTCTTGACTCTGTTGTTCTTATTTGCCATGATGATGTCTTAGAATTTAAGTCCGCCTTCGCGAGCAGCGTCGGCAAGGGATTTAACTCGTCCGTGGTAGAGATAGCCGTTACGGTCGAAGACCACGGTGGTCAGCCCGGCGGCGATGGCCTTCTCGGCGATAGCCTTGCCGACCTGCGCGGCGATTTCGCACTTGGTGCCCTGCTCGATCCCCTTGGAGGAAGCGTTGCAGAGGGTCTTGCCGGCCAGGTCGTCGATGAGCTGGACGTAGATTTGCTTGTTGGAGCGGAACACGCACATACGGGGGCGCTGGGCGGTGCCGGAGATCTTGCCGCGGATGCGGGCCTTGATCTTATTTCTTCTGTCTTTCTTCGAAATCATAGTTGTGGATCAGTTTTTATTTTGCACCAGCGGTCTTGCCGGACTTGCGGCGGATAACCTCGCCGACGAACTTGATACCTTTGCCCTTGTAGGGTTCGGGCTTGCGGAGGGAGCGGATTTTCGCGCACACCTGGCCGAGGAGCTGCTTGTCGTCGCTCTCAAGGATGATCAGGGGATTCTTGTTGCGCTCTGTCTTCGCTTCAACCTTGATTTCTTTGGGAAGCTGGATATATATGGCGTGGGAGAAGCCGAGCGAGAGCTCAAGCACCTGGCCGGTGGCTGCGGCGCGGTAGCCTACGCCCACGAGTTCCATTTCTTTCTTATAGCCGGTGGAAACACCTACGACCATGTTGTGGAGCAGGGCGCGGTAGAGGCCGTGCTTTGCGCGGTGGTCGCGTTCGTCGGAGGGGCGGGCAACGGTGAGGTGGCCGTCCTCGACGGTGAGGGTGAATTCAGGGCTTACTGCCTGCGAAAGTTCCCCCTTGGGGCCTTTCACGGTAACGGTGTTGTCCTTGCCGATGGTAACTGTTACGCCGGCGGGAATTTCGATGGGGGCTTTACCTATACGAGACATGTTGATTTCCTCCTTTCGATTAATAAACGTAACACAGAACTTCGCCGCCAACCTTGAGCTCGGAAGCCTTCTTGTTGGTCATCACACCCTTGGAGGTGGAGAGGATGGCGATGCCTAAACCATTCAACACGCGGGGCATGTTCTTGTAGCCGCAGTACTGGCGCAGGCCGGGACGGGAAGCGCGCTGGAGCCCCTTGATGGCGTTGACCTTGTCGATGGGGTCGTACTTGAGGGCGACTTTGATAACGCCGGCGGGGGTTTCACCCTCGATGAACTTGTAGTTGAGGATGTAGCCCTGTTCGAAGAGGATCTTGGTGATCTCACGCTTCAATTTCGAGGAGGGGATCTCAACAACGCGGTGCTGAGCCTTGATGGCGTTCCTCAATCTTGTCAGATAATCTGCTATTGGATCAGTCATTTTTGATTGGTTGGGGTTTAAATTGATCGGGCCGGGGTCCGACAATATTTAACACTCTCTTGTTTTGGATAAAATTGTTTTTGTGGCGCCGCGAGGCCTTCTGCCAGGGTCGTCGGGGAGGCTTCTCAGCCGGGGGGTCCCGCAGAAAATGGGCTTACCCGGAGGGCCGTCCCCGCGAGGCGCGCAGGGTAGTTCGCGTCGCGCTTGCGAAGTTTGGCGTTGCCTGTGGCTTACCAGCTTGCTTTCTTCACACCGGGGATGAGGCCTGCCGACGCCATTTCGCGGAACTGGATGCGCGAAATGCCGAACTGGCGCATGTAGCCTTTGGGACGGCCGGTAATGGAGCAGCGGTTGTGGAGGCGCACGCTCGACGCGTTCTTGGGCAGAGCCTGAAGACCTTCGTAGTCGCCGGCAGCCTTGAGGGCGGCCTTCTTGGCGGCATACTTGGCAACGAGCTTGGCGCGCTTCACTTCGCGGGCTTTCATTGATTCTTTTGCCATGAGAAATTCTTTTCTACTTGGTTTTGAAGTGATTATGGATTTAACGTAATACTCCCCGGCTTTCGGACGGGGATTCATCTCGCGAAGATAATAAAAATCTTCCGAATATCAATAGTTTATTTGCCTTATTTTCAAACTCTTTTTCCCAAACCAGCCGCAGGGGCCCACTACCCTACCGCGAAACCGTTAAAAGTCAAATCGCGGCTAACACTGTTAAATTTTCTTAATTTAAACGTCACAAGCGAAGATTCGCGTGAGAATAAATTGTGACAAAAGGCAGAATGCGGAACACGCAAGTTGGGAAACGGACAGAGCCGCGGCCCGGGAGGGGTCGCGGCTCGGTAGGTATTGGTTCCTTCTCGGGAATTCGGCTTACTTCTTGAAGGGGAGGCCGAAGTGCTTGAGCAGGGCGAAACCTTCTTCGTCGGTGTTGGCCGAGGTTACGAAGGTGATGTTCATACCCATGAGCTTCGAGATGGAGTCGATGTTGATTTCGGGGAAGATGATCTGCTCGGTGATGCCGAGGGTGTAGTTGCCGCGGCCGTCGAGCTTGCTCTCGATACCCTTGAAGTCGCGGATACGGGGCAAAGCGACGCGGATGAGGCGCTCCAGGAACTCGTACATGCGCTCGCGACGCAGGGTCACGCGGGCACCGATGGGCATTTTCTTACGCACCTTGAAGTTGGAGATGTCCTTCTTCGACAGTGTAGCGACAGCCTTCTGGCCGGTGATTGCGGTGAGCTCATTGATTGCGGTCTCGATGACCTTCTTGTCCTGGGTTGCTTCGCCGAGGCCTTCGTTGATGACGATCTTCTCAAGGCGGGGCACCTGCATGGGAGTAGTGTAATTGAACTCCTTGGTCAGGGCGGGGACGATTACTTCGTCGTAGTGCTTTTTAAGTGTGGTCTGGCTCATTACTTAATCTCCTCTCCTGATTTTTTAGCGATGCGAACCTTCTCTCCGTTTTCCTTCACCTTGATGGCGATGCGGGTAGCCTTGCCGGTCTTGGGGTCGACCAGGGCGAGGTTGGAGATGTTGATGGGTGCTTCCTTCTTGATGAGGCCGCCCTGGGGGTGCTGGGCGCTGGGCTTTGTGGCCTTGGTGACCATGTTGACCCCTTCGACGATGGCGCGGAATTTCTTGGCGTCGACCGAGAGAACGCGGCCTTTCGCGTTCTTGTCGTCGCCGGCGATAACAACCACGGTGTCGCCCTTTTTGATATGTAGCTTCATTGTTGTTAGCTTGTGTGGTTAGCGTTGCGGTGAACTTGAAGTTAGAGTACCTCGGGGGCGAGGGAGACAATCTTCATGTTGGTGGCGCGGAGCTCGCGGGCTACCGGGCCGAAGATGCGGGTTCCGCGGAGTTCGCCGGCGTTGTTGAGCAGCACGCACGCGTTGTCGTCGAAGCGGATGTAGGAACCGTCGGGACGGCGTACTTCCTTCTTGGTGCGGACAACAACGGCCTTGGATACTGTGCCCTTCTTGACGTCGGACGAGGGGATCACGCTCTTGACGGAAACGACGATGATGTCGCCCACAGAGGCGTAGCGACGACCTGTGCCGCCGAGCACGTGGATGCACAGGGCTTCCTTGGCTCCGCTGTTGTCGGCTACGGTTAAACGGGATTCTGACTGTATCATTGTGGTTGTGTTGCTTACTTAACTTTTTCGATGATTTCAACTAATCTCCAGCGCTTTGTCTTCGACAGGGGGCGGGTTTCCATAAGGCGCACCTTGTCGCCGATGGAGCACTCGTTGTTCTCGTCGTGGGCGTGGTATTTCTTAGTCTTGCTGACGAACTTGCCGTAGATGGGGTGTTTCTCCTTCCACTTCACCATGACGGTGATGGTCTTGTCGCCCTTGTTGCTCGAAACAACGCCGATACGCTCTTTTCTGAGGTTTCTTTTTTCTTCCATTTCTTGTGGCGGATAAGAGTTACTTGTTGTTGAGCTCGCGTGCGCGGAGTTCGGTGTTGACGCGGGCGATCATTTTGCGGTCGGCGGTAATCTTGGCGGGGTTGTCGATGGGAGTTACCGCGTGGGTGGCCTTGAGCTGGAGGTATTCCTTCTTCATCTGTTCCAGGCGCTCCTTCAAATCGGCCGTGGAGAGCTCTTTGATTTCTTCTTTGGTCATAGCTTCTTTTCAGGTTGCCGGGTTAGACATTCAGGGAGGGATCGTAGTCGCGGGCGACAACGAACTTGGTGGTCACGGGGAGCTTCTGGGCGCCCAGACGGAGGGCTTCTTTGGCGATGTCGAAGGGCACGCCGTCGATCTCGATGATCATGCGGCCGGGAGTAACGGAGGCAACGTAGCCTTCGGGGTTACCTTTACCTTTACCCATACGTACGTCGAGAGGCTTCTTGGTGATGGGTTTGTCAGGGAAGATGCGGATCCAGAGCTGTCCCTGGCGCTGCATGTAGCGGGTTACCGCAATACGGGCAGCTTCGATTTGGCGACCGGTGATCCACTTGGATTCGAGGGTCTTTATGCCAAATGAACCGAACGCGAGCTGGTTACCGCGCTGCGCGTTGCCTTTTGCGCGGCCCTTTTGCACTCTGCGAAACTTGGTTTTCTTCGGTTGTAACATTTGAGTGTGATGTTAGTCGAGTTTTGGAAGATGTTTATGACGCCCCCCGGTTCAAGGGTCGCCTCCGGCAGGAGGTCGCGCGGCTCGCCGTGCCTTCGAGGAAGGGGGCGGCGCGGTGAGCGCGTACTCCGGCGGGAGGTCCGCCTCAGAGGGGCTTGC
>JAMPHO010000001.1:719095-730685 GCA_023663385.1 Alistipes timonensis
GTCGACCTGGCCTGGCCGCTGCCCGGCCGCCGCCCCGCGAGGGGGGAGCGGCCGGACCCGGAGGCTTGTTTTAGAGGTTGCTGTAGAAGTCGATGGTCTGGCCTTCGGCTAAGGAGACGTAGGCCTTCTTCCACTGGGCGGTCTTGCCGCGGAGGAGGCCGCTCTTGGTGTAACGGCTCTTGTTCTTACCGCGTACCACGTAGGTGTTGACCTTGGTGACCTTCACGCCGTAGAGCTTCTCGACCAGGTCCTTGATCTGGTACTTGTTAGCCTCGGGCGAAACGCGGAAGGTGTAGCGGTTGAGCTTCTCGGTGAGGTTGGTTGCCGCTTCCGTTACGATGGGTTTGATAGATATTTCCATTTCGTTTTACCTTGAAGGGTGAAGGTTAGAGTTTGTTGATGACCTCAAGGCTCTTCTCGGTGATGATGAGAGTCTTGTTGTCGAGCACGGCGTAGGTGTTCACGTCGCTGGCGGTCATGATGCGGGTGTTGGGGATGTTGCGGGCCGAGAGGTAGACGTTCTTGTCGCGGTCGGCGAGCAGCAGGAGCACCTTCTTGCCATCGACCTGGAGGTTCTTGGCGAAAGCCACGAAGTCCTTGGTCTTGGGAGCTTCGAAAGTGAAGTCCTCGACGATTTTGATTTCGCCGTCGGCGGCCTTGAGGGTCAGGGCCGACTTGCGGGCGAGCTGCTTGAGCTTTTTGTTGAGCTTGAAGCGGTAGTCGCGGGGACGGGGGCCGAACACGCGGCCACCACCTACGAGCACGGGCGAGTTGATGTCGCCGATACGGCTTCCGCCGCCGCCCTTCTGCTTGTGGAGCTTACGGGTCGAGCCGGAAACTTCGGAGCGCTCCTTGGACTTGTGTGTACCCTGGCGCTGGTTGGCGAGGTACTGCTTGACGTCGAGCCAGATAGCGTGCTCGTTGGCGTCGATTGCGAAAACCTCGTCGTTGAGGATGGCCTTGCGGCCGGTGTCCTCACCTTTTATGTTGTAGATTGCGAGTTCCATGAGCGATTACTTTTCTACCATTACGATTGAACCTTTGCATCCGGGAACCGAGCCCTTGATCACGAGCACGTTGTGTTCGGGGATAACTTTAACGACCTTGAGGTTTTGCACGGTTACGCGTTCGTTGCCGGTCTGGCCGGCCATGCGCATGCCTTTGAAAACCTTGGCGGGGTAGGAGCAGGCGCCCACCGAACCGGGAGCGCGGAGGCGGTTGTGCTGGCCGTGGGTAGCCTGGCCTACGCCGCCGAAACCATGGCGCTTAACGACGCCCTGGAAGCCTTTACCCTTGGAGGTGCCGACGATGTCGACGAAGTCGTCTTCGGTGAAAAGATCGACGCTGATGGTGTCTCCGAGCTTGTACTCGTTCTGGTCAAACCCTTTGAACTCGGCCAAGTGGCGCTTGGGGGTTACGCCGGCTTTCTTGAAGTGGCCCATTTCCGGCTGGGTGGTGTGCTTCTCCTTCTTGTCTTCAAAACCAAGCTGGAGGGCGTTGTAGCCGTCGGTTTCCACTGTCTTCACCTGGCAAACCACACAAGGACCTACTTCGATAACAGTGCACGGAACGTTCTTTCCGTCGGCACTGAAAACGGATGTCATTCCGATTTTCTTTCCAATTAATCCTGGCATTTCAGTTAGTTTTAGAAACCACCGGGAGGCGCCGTTTCTGAGCGCCCTTCGCCCGGGCGGGTTTCGGGTTGGTTGGTTTGGGTTATAGTGTTGTAAGTTTACTTAACGTTATGGGTCATCAGACCTTGATCTCAACTTCCACGCCGGAGGGGAGTTCGAGCTTCATGAGCGCGTCGACGGTCTTAGCGGTGGAGTTGTAGATGTCGATGAGACGCTTGTAGGAAGAGAGCTGGAACTGCTCGCGGGATTTCTTATTGACGAAGGTCGAGCGGTTAACGGTGAAGATGCGCTTGTGGGTGGGCAGGGGTATGGGACCCGAGATCACGGCGCCGGTAGCCTTGACGGTCTTCACGATCTTTTCAGCCGACTTGTCAACGAGGCTGTTGTCGTAGGATTTGAGTTTGATTCTGATTTTCTGGCTCATTTTAATGAGATTCTTTTAAGATGCCGCCGGGGCGGCGTTAGGGATTTTATAAGGCCGGGGGGGAGTCAAGAATCATTTGCTGCCTCCCCCCCGGAGGTATTCTGTAAGGGAACTTACTTCACCAGATCCACGCGGCCCTGGCACTCGGTCAGCACGTTCTTGGCGATCGAGGAGCTGACTTCGGTGTAGTGGCTGAAGGTCATGGTGGAGGTAGCGCGGCCGGAAGTGATGGTACGCAGGGCGGTCACATAGCCGAACATTTCGGCCAGAGGAGCGTAAGCCTTGACGATACGGGCGCCGGAACGGGCGCTTTCCATACCTTCAACCTGGCCGCGGCGCTTGTTAAGGTCGGAGATAACGTCGCCCATCGATTCCTCGGGGGTAACGACCTCAACCTTCATGATGGGCTCCATCAGCACGGGGCCGGCCTTTTCGGAAGCCTTCTTGAAGGCCTGGATGGCGCAGAGCTCGAAGGAGAGCTGGTCGGAGTCGACGGGGTGGAAGGAGCCGTCGATCACGGTAACCTTGAGCTTCTCGACGGGGAAGCCGGCGAGGACGCCGTTCTTCATAGCGGCGGTGAAGCCCTTCTGGATCGAGGGGATGAACTCCTTGGGGATGTTACCGCCCTTAACCTCGTCGACGAACTGGAGACCGCCTTCGAAGCCTTCGTCAACGGGCTCAACGCGCACGATGATGTCGGCGAACTTACCGCGGCCACCGGTCTGCTTCTTGAACACCTCGCGGAGTTCGACGGGCTTGGTGATGGCTTCCTTGTAGGTAACCTGGGGACGGCCCTGGTTGCACTCAACCTTGAACTCGCGCTTGAGGCGGTCGATGATGATGTCGAGGTGGAGCTCGCCCATGCCGGAGATAACGGTCTGGCCGGTTTCCTCGTTGGTCTCGACGCGGAAGGTGGGATCCTCTTCAGCGAGCTTCTGGAGGCCGACGCCGAGTTTGTCGAGGTCCTTCTGGGTCTTGGGCTCAACGGCGATACCGATCACGGGATCGGGGAATTCCATCGATTCGAGCACGATGGGGTTGTTCTCATCGCAGAGGGTGTCGCCGGTGCGGATATCCTTGAAGCCGACTCCGGCGCCGATGTCGCCGCAGCCGATTTTCTCCATGGGGTTCTGCTTGTTGGAGTGCATCTGGAACAGACGCGAAACGCGCTCCTTCTTGTCGGAACGTGCGTTGAGCACATAGCTGCCGGCAACTACTTCGCCGGAGTAAACGCGGAAGAAGGTCAGACGGCCAACGTAGGGGTCGGTGGCGATCTTGAAGGCGAGGGCCGACATGGGGGCGTCGGGCGAGAGTTCGCGAACCTCTACCTGGTCGGGGTTGTCAACGGCGTGGCCTTCCACGGTGCCGGCGTCAACCGGCGAGGGGAGATAAGCGCAGACGTTGTTGAGCAGGGGCTGCACGCCCTTGTTCTTGAAGGAGGAGCCGCAGGTCATGGGCACGATCTCCATCTTGAGGGTCGCGTTGCGGATTGCGGCGCGGATTTCGTCCTCGGTGATGGTGGAGGGGTCGTCGAAGTACTTCTCCATGAGAGCGTCGTCGAACTCGGCGATTTTCTCAAGCATCTTGTCGCGCCATTCCTGGGCCTCGTCGAGGAGGTTGGCGGGAATCTCTTCCTCGGTGTAGTCAGCGCCCATCGACTCGTCGTGCCAGTAGATGGCCTTCATCGTAACGAGGTCGACGAGACCCTTGAAGGTCTCCTCGGCGCCGATGGGGATCTGGATGGGGCAGGGGCTCGCGCCGAGCACCTCGCGCACCTGGCGGACAACCTCGAAGAAGTTGGCGCCGGAGCGGTCCATCTTGTTAACGTAGCCGATACGGGGCACGTTGTATTTGTCAGCCTGGCGCCACACGGTTTCGGACTGGGGCTCAACGCCGCCTACGGCGCAGAAGGTAGCCACGGCGCCGTCGAGCACGCGGAGCGAACGCTCTACCTCGGCGGTGAAGTCGACGTGTCCCGGGGTGTCAATCAGGTTGATTTTGTATTTCTGTCCGTCGTACTTCCAGAAAGCGGTGGTGGCGGCGGAGGTGATTGTTATACCGCGCTCCTGTTCCTGTTCCATCCAGTCCATCGTAGCGGCACCGTCGTGTACCTCGCCGATTTTGTGGGTGAGGCCGGTGTAGAAGAGGATGCGCTCCGAAGTGGTGGTTTTACCGGCGTCGATGTGGGCCATGATGCCGATGTTGCGCGTGTATTTAAGCTGGTCGTCTTTAGCCATTTTTCAGTGTTGAAAAAAGAGGGTTGTCTAATCGGTCTGATATAATATAAGGTGTCAGACTCAGAAGCGGAAGTGGGCGAACGCACGGTTGGCCTCGGCCATCTTGTGCATGTCTTCCTTGCGCTTGAAGGCGCCGCCCTGGTCGTTGAACGCGTCCATGATTTCGGCGGCGAGCTTGTCGCTCATGGTTTTGCCGCCGCGCTTGCGGGCGTAGTTGATCAGGTTCTTCATCGATATAGACTCCTTGCGGTCGGGACGGATTTCGGTGGGGACCTGGAAGGTTGCGCCACCTACGCGGCGCGACTTAACCTCCACCTGGGGAGTAACATTCTCGAGGGCCTTTTTCCAGATTTCGAGGGGGGTCTTCTCCTCGTTCTGCATCTTGCCGCCGACGGTTTCGAGGGCGGTGTAGAAGATTTCGAAAGCGGTGTTCTTCTTGCCGTCGTACATCAGGTGGTTGACGAACTTGGTCACCTTAACGTCGTGGAACACGGGATCGGGGAGGATCACCCGCTTTTTGGGCTTAGCTTTTCTCATTTTCGGTTTCTGACGCCCATTCCTGGGGCGCGATGTGTTTTCGTTTCTTTACGCTGGCTGGGATCTTCAGCGGCGCTGCCGACATCGGGGGCGCTTGGCTTACTCAACCATAGGGGTAACAGCTTCGGGAAATCAAAAACTTGGTTAAGAATTGATGTTTTGTTTGTGGTGGAGAAACAAAGGTGGATGCCTGTTGATTCTCGAAGGGTGCGTTAAGAGGGCTTCACCCTGCCCGCCATCGGCCTTCGTTCAGGCCGCGATGATCAGCGGAGCCGGATTACTTCTTGGCCGCACCGGCCTTGGGACGCTTGGCGCCGTACTTGGAGCGACGCTGGGTGCGGTCCTTCACGCCGCTGGTATCGAGGGTGCCGCGCACGATGTGGTAGCGCACACCGGGGAGGTCCTTTACACGGCCGCCGCGGACGAGCACGATCGAGTGTTCCTGGAGGTTGTGGCCTTCTCCGGGGATGTAGGAGTTGACCTCCTTGCCGTTGGTGAGGCGCACACGGGCAACCTTACGCATTGCGGAGTTAGGCTTTTTGGGGGTAGTGGTGTAGACGCGCACGCACACGCCGCGGCGCTGGGGGCAGCTGTCGAGGGCGGGCGACTTGCTCTTGTCCACCATAGCCTCGCGTCCTTTTCTTACTAATTGCTGGATAGTAGGCATCTCAGTTACTTAAAAATTTTATAGTTCTAAATTGCTTAGTTCGTAGTCGTAAGGCTTTCGAGGGCGCACGGCGCACGACTCCCATCGGCCTGACCCACAAAGGGTTGCGACCGAGAGCATACTCTATGCCCTTAAAAGCAGGGCAAAGTTACGCATTTTTCCGCTGATTTCCAAATATTTTCGCCTCCGTCTGCCAAAAAATTTCCGAGCCGCGACCGCGGGCGGGAGCGCGGCCGGAGGGCCAGGCGGAATCGCGCCCCGCACCAGTCACCGGCGGCGGCGCCCCACTCCGCCCCGCCGCCCGGCGGAATGTTAAAACGGGGCGACGCGCCCAAACTTTTCAACAGCGGGTGCGTTCATATTGGAAACGCTTCAACATTAAGGCGCGGGGAGCGTGCCCCGCCCGGCGTTTCAACCACAGTCTGAAAAACAAACGACAAGTTTCTGACAACTAAAACTTTTGGATTATGAAAAAGATTCTTGCACTCGCCCTCCTGGCAGCTACAGGCGTCGGGGCGGCGTCAGCCGAGGAAATCACCATCGACACCAACAAACTCTACGTCGGCGGAGCCGTCGGCTTCTGGCGCGACATAACCGAGCACTCTACTCAGGTGGCCATCAAGCCTGAAATCGGTTACAAGCTCAACCCGAAGTACTATGTCGGCGCCTCGCTCGGATGGTACCACAACTACAGCGGCGACAATGTGAGCTACAATATGTTCAACATCGCGCCTTACGTCCGTTATAACTTCTACCGCAACAATAAGGTGGCTGTCTTCGTCGACGGCACCGTGGAGGTAGGTCTGGGCCGCACCGGCTACGACGGCGGTCACTCCGACCTCGCCGCGACCTACGGCATCGGCTTCCGCCCGGGTGTGTCGCTCGCGCTCAACAACCACTTCAGCCTGATCGCCAAGGTCGGCTTCTTCGGCTACAAGGGCGCCAACAAGGCGGCACGTAACGGCGGCGAGCACAGCGGCTTCGGCGTGGGCCTGAACACCAACGACATCCAGTTCGGTTTCAACTACACATTCTAACCACCTACCCAACAAACGAAGAGCCGCCGCGGACTGTCCGCGGCGGCTCTCGCTGTATAGCTAACAAGCTTGTCTTAGAAGGTGTAGCTCAGGCCGACGTGGAAAGTGCCGGTGCTGATGTGAGCCTTGTAGCCTTCCTCGTCAACGTTGTAGAAACGCATGAAGTCGAGGGTATAGCCGAGGCCGATGCCGAAGGGGCCGTAGTTGAAACGGGCTCCAATGTTCCAGCCCATCTGGAAACGCTTGGCGGTCGGATCAAATTCGTCTTTGTCGAACCAGCTGATGGTGTTGCTCTGGGAGTCGTCCTCGTCGGAGATGGTGACTTTGTCCTGGGCGGTGAGGCGCACGCGGAAGTTGAGACCGGTGTAGGGGGTAACCGACATATTGTTGGCACCGAGGTCGATACGATAAGCCACATTAACGGGGATGTTGAGGCTGATAGCGGTGAACTTATCCTCAAGTTTCATACCGTATGCCTTCTCAGAGTCGTTGTGGAAGCCGAAGGTAGCCTTGAGGCCTGCCTCGATGTAGAGGGGGAAGGAAGCCACACCGAAGCCGCGGGTGTATTCAATGCCGAAGCCGTTGGCCGAGAAGCCGTCCGTGAAGTCCTTGTCGCTGGAGCTGTAGCTTTCGTTTTCATAGGAAACGGTGACGCGGTTGTAACCGTCGGCCATCGCGGGGAAGGCGGCAACCGCCATGGCTGCGCCGAGAATCAGAGCTTTGATTTTCATAACTGTGATTTATAGAAATGTGAATTGTGTGTAAGTGAAACTCTGTGTCTGTGTGTAACGGCGCAAAATTAGCGCCAATTTATGAAATTTCCAAAAATTAGTGAAAATTTCTTTAAAATTGGCGCTGAAAAGGTATTGACGGAGGCGTACTATCAGCCCGGGAGCCGGCTGTAGAGGTCCTCGGCCAGGGCGGTCTTGGCCTCGATATGGTCGAGCACCATGCGCACGAACGGGTCGCGCTCGAAGTCGCCGCGGACGTGTTCGAAGTCGGCACGGGTGTTGCGGTCCGAGTTCACGTCGAGGCCGAAGCCGATGCGTGCCACCGAAGAGAACTCCTTGCGGGCGTCGTCGTAGAGCATGCGGTCGATGGCCACCACGCTCTCAAGCCAGCGCGAGGCGATGCGGCGCACGTCGTCGACGGTGAGCTCGGAGCACTCCTTGCCCCACCAGCGGCGGAAATTCTCGACCACCCAGGTCCATTCCAACTCGTAGTAGCTCTCGTGGAGCCGTTTGAGGCGGTCGTTGACCTCGGCCAGCGAGCCGATGGCGCCGGAAGCGATGTCGGCGGTGAGGCGCTTGATCTCGCTCTTGGGGATAATGAGCCCGGCGATGTCGAGCCACTCCCCCGCCCCGGCGTCGAGCGTGGGGCGCAGGAGGCGGCGCACGTCGTCGTCGCTCTTGATTTCGGCTCCTTCGAGGCGTTTGAGCACCGAGTTGCCCATGAACTTGTCGATGGCCATACCGTAGTACTTGCGCCCCTTGCGCAGGGCCGACGCCTTGATCATCATCCCCTGGTAGGAATACTTCTCGGAAGTGACGCCCGAGGTGCGCTCAATGTCGTCGAGCAGCGTGATGCCGTCCATCATCTTCGACACCGTGTAGGGGCTGAGCAGGTTGAAGTTGATGAGGTCGAGCTTATGGGGAGTGCGGCGCTTGTCGCGCTTGGGCCATTTCTGCGCGTCGCGGATGGTGCCGACACTCTTAAGGTTGACGCCCGGCACGAGGTGCGACACCCCGGCGCTCTCGATAAGGTAGGAGAAGGGGAGCCGCGAGGTGTCGGGGTGGCTGACGTGGCGCCCCATAACCAGCGAGAACGCCCCGATATGGGCGGGCCAGAGGATATAGGAGTCGGAAGTGGTTTTCGAGCCGCGGTCGACAACCCCCTGGTGTATAGGTCCGAGCTTGTACATATGGTTGCTCTGGTTGGAGCCCGAGCCGGCGTTTAGGAACGAGAACATACCCGCGATCAGGAGGCTCGACTTGTGCATCGTCACCGTGTAGGGGCCGCCGAATATCGCCGCCGACTCGCCGTTCTCACAGGCGCAGTTGGCGAAAAACAGCGAATCGTGGGCCGAGAAGAGGCGCGTAAGGTGCGATGCCTGGCCGATGAAGGCGTGGACCGCGACAGCCCCGTCCTCAAGCTTCGCGCCGGCCTGCATAATGAAGTCGGTGGCCATAACGTTGGGGCCGACGAACGCCGGGTCGCAGAGTTCCGACATAATGGAGCCGTTGGTGAGCCGGGTGGCGCCGTCGATGCGGGCTCCGGGGCCCACATACACGTTGGTGATGGCGCCGGAGTTGAGGATGGTGACACCCTCGGCCACGCGCCCGCGAGTCGAGCGGCGGCTCTCCACATAGTCGTCGATCAGTTCGCGGAGACGCTTCACGAGGGCCGCGTCGTGGCGGTACATCGCGATCAGGTAGGCCACATGGGCCGAGAGGCAGTCGTAGATGGGAACCTCGCGCCCCCCGGTTTCGTTGAGCACCGACACCTCCACGCCGTTGCCGAACGCCGTGTCGGGGCCTTCGATCGCGATGCGGGCCGTGTTCTCGATCACTACCCCGTCGGCAATGTCGTAGCGGGCTATGTAATTGCCGATTTTGCGGATGAGCACGTCGTTGCCTATCACGCAGTCGGCAACCACCGCGTCGTAGATGCCGGCCGGGCGGGCGAACGGGCCGCGGTCAACCATCCCCTCGGTGGTGCCGAGCTTAACGGTACCGGCGAACACCGCCGCGCGGTAGTGCTCGGGTCGGAACGGGTCGGCCACCTCCACGGAGTCCCAGGAGGCCGCCGAGCAGCCGCGGGATTCGAGGATGGCGATTTCTTCGGATGTGAGTTTTCTGTATTCCATAGTTTTATAAGTGAATCATATAGGAGTGAAGAGTGGAGAGTGAAAGGTGAAAAGTGGAGGGTTAAAGGGCCGGACCGATTTCGGCCAGCGGGAGGCCGCGGAGGTCCTTCTCCGAGAGGATGAGTTCCGAGCGGGAGATCGGGAGCTCTATGCCGAGCGCCGGGTCGTCGAAACGGAGCGTGGCCTCGGCCTCGGGGGCGTAGAGATTGTCGACCTTGTATTGGAACTGGGCCTCGTCGGAGAGCACCAGGAAGCCGTGGGCGAAGCCGCGAGGAATGAAGAGCATGCGCCCCGTTTCGGCCGACAGCACCTCGGCCACATGGCGCCCGAACGTCGGCGAGCCGGGCCGGAGGTCGACAGCGATGTCGAGCACCTCGCCGCGGGATACCCTCACCAGCTTGGCCTGGGCCGCGGCGCCACGCTGGAAGTGGAGCCCGCGGAAAACGCCCCGCCGCGACAGCGACTCATTGTCCTGCACGAACTCCAGCGAGGGTTGCCCCACGGCCTGGCGGAACTCCCCCAGCCGGAAAGTCTCCATAAAGTATCCGCGGGAGTCGCCGAAACGCGCCGGTTCGATCAAGTAAACACCTTTTAAGAGTGTCGGGCGATATTTCATATAACTAAATTTGTTATTTCAGCGCGAAGTTAATATATTTGCTAAAAATTACGGGCACCAGCCCCTTGAAAGTTCAACACGGAAAACGGAGGAGGCGCCGAGGGCATCCCCCACCCCGAAATCCACACTATAAAACCCCACACGCCATGAGCCAGAAGAACATAATCCTCTACGACGTACCGTCGGTTCGCGAAAACCTCCTCCCGCTGTCATACACCCGCCCCGTGGCCGACTTCCTGGTCGGCATCACCACCATACGCGCCAAATGGGAGCGCTTCCTCCCGGGCGAGTACAGCTACCTGACGGTGCCCTACCTCAGCGCCAAATTCCCCCTCCGCGAAGCCTCGGAGGGTAACATCCTCGTGGCCTCCAACGTGATTCCCACCGCCGAGCTGGCCGCGAAAGTGGCCGGGCTGCTCCCGGGCGAGGCCCTCGTCGGGGAGAACCGCAAGGGGGAGCGCTTCACCATAGCGGCCGCCGGAGCCCCCGAGGAGGCGCGCCCGATGCTCGACAGCATACCCGACAACGCCGAAGTGTGGCCCGGAAGGGTTGAGCGCGTCCGCGACCTCTACGACATATTCACCCTCAACGCCCAGCAGATCGAGAGCGACTTCGCCGAGCTCACCCGCGGCCGCGAGGGGCAGTCGGTACCCCGCAGCAACACCGTGATCGGCCTCTACGACGACATCTTCATCGAGAGCGGTGCGATAGTCGAGGGCGTGGTGCTCAACGCCTCGCATGGTCCCATCTACATAGGCCGCGACGTCGAAATCATGGAGGGTAGCTGCCTCCGCGGCCCCATCGCCTTAGGGGAGCACTCGACCGTGAATATGGGCACCCGCATATACCCCGGCACATCGCTCGGCCCCTGGTGCAAGGTGGGCGGCGAGCTCAACAACGTGGTGATGTTCGGCTACTCCAACAAGGGGCACGACGGCTTCTTAGGCAACGCCGTGATTGGCGAATGGTGCAACCTCGGCGCCGGATGCACCGCCTCGAACCTCAAGAACGACTACACCGAAATCAAGCTCTGGAACTACCCGGCCCACCGCTTCCTGCGCACCGGCCTGCAGTTCTGCGGCCTCATAATGGCCGACCACTCCAAGGCCGGCATCAACACGATGTTCAACACCGCCACAGTGGTGGGCGTCGGGGTCAACATCCACGGCTCCGGGTTCCCGCGCAACTTCGTGGCCTCGTTCAGCGAGGGTGGCGCCTCGGGCTTCACCGACCTCCCGATGGAGAAATTCTTCGACACCGCGGCACGCATGATGGCCCGCCGAGGCAAGGCCATGACCGATGCCGACGCCCACATCTTCCACGAAATCCGCAACCTGGCCGAAAACTACAAGTAAGCCCCGCCCGGAAGCTCCGTTTAAAACGACACAACCCCGATGCCGCTGCGCCAGCACTTCCAGCAACTCGTCGACCGCCTCGGGGCGGAGGCGCTGTCGCGGCCCGACATCGACGAACTCCTTGCCGCCGAGGGCGCGTTTGACGCGCTCCCGGCGTTCCGTTTCATAACCCGGGCCGCCGCCGGGGCCGGGATATTCGCCACCCTCGCGGGGGACC
>JAMPHO010000001.1:730785-735662 GCA_023663385.1 Alistipes timonensis
CATTATCACATTTCTTGCAATGGAAAAAGTAATTTTGCTATGTACTATTAAAACAAGGAGGGGATGAAAAGGTTCGGAGCGCGCGGAAAAAATTTTTGATTTTTCTCGATTTTTTTTCGCGCGCCTATTATATATAAGATGTAAAAAAGGGAGGGAAGCGCCTTTGACGCCCCGGCGGCAAGCCGCCGGCACTGGGACAAAAGCCATGCGGGAGGAGGGGGAGGCGCACAGGCGAGGGACGGAAGGGCTGCGCTTTCTTCGCTCGGCTTCCGCCTCGCGCACCTCGCGGGTGGAAAGCGGGGACTTCGGGCTTCGCCCTCACACGGAACGACAAGGCGGGGAAAGAGGAGTTAAGGGTGAAAAGGTGAAGAGTGAAGGAGACGGCTTTTTTTTGGGGGGGGAAAGAGGGGGAAAGAAGGGAAAAGAGGGAGAACCGCGGGGAGCTCGGCTTTCGCCTCGCCACAGTGGCGAGGCGAAAGCAAAGGGGCGGAGGGAGAGAAAATGAAAAAGGGGGAGGGAAAGAAGAGGGAAGAAGGGAAAAGGAACGAGAGGAAGAAAGCGGCGGAAGGGGAAAGGAAAAAGGGGGAAAGGAGGAGGGCGGAAGCGGAAGGGGGAAAGGAGGAGGGGGAAAGGAGGAGGGGGAAAGGAGGAGGGGAAGGAGGGAGGAGGGGGGGAGGGGAAAAAAGAAAAGCGCGCCGGAGGGCGCGCTTTTCGTATGGGGATGGGGGGAGGGGTTATTCGGGGCGCTTGGTCTTTTTGCCATAGCCGTAGGCGGCAGCGGCGCCGAGCTCTTCTTCGATGCGGAGGAGCTGGTTGTACTTGGCCATACGGTCGGAGCGGGAAGCGGAACCGGTCTTGATCTGGCCGGCGTTGGTGGCCACTGCGATGTCGGCGATGGTGGCGTCCTCGGTTTCGCCGGAACGGTGGGAGATCACGGCGGTGTAGCCGTTGCGCTGTGCGAGCTCTACGGCGCGGAGGGTCTCGGTGAGGGAGCCGATCTGGTTAACCTTCACGAGGATGGAGTTGGCGCAGCCTTCGTTGATACCGCGCTGGAGGTACTTAACGTTGGTAACGAAGAGGTCGTCGCCGACGAGCTGGCAGCGGTTGCCGATGAGGTCGGTGAGGATCTTCCAGCCTTCCCAGTCGTTTTCGGCCATGCCGTCCTCGATGGAGTCGATGGGGTACTTCTCGACGAGTTCCTTGAGGAACTGTGCCTGCTGCTCGGAGGTGAGCTTGGGAGCGTTTTCGCCCTGCTTCCAGGTGTAGTCGTAAACGCCGTCCTTGAAGAATTCGGAGGAAGCGCAGTCGAGGCCGATGGTAACGTCCTTACCGGGAACGTAGCCAGCGAGCTCGATGGCCTTGATGATCACCTGGAGGGCGTCCTCGGTGCCGTCGAGGTTGGGTGCGAAGCCGCCTTCGTCGCCGACAGCGGTGGAGAGGTTACGCTCCTTGAGGACCTTCTTGAGGTTGTGGAACACCTCGGTGCCCATGCGGATGCCTTCGCGGAAGGAGGGGGCGCCGATGGGACGGATCATGAATTCCTGGAAGCAGATGGGGGCGTCGGAGTGAGCGCCGCCGTTGATGATGTTCATCATCGGCACGGGGAGGCAGTAGGTGTTGCAACCGCCGATGTATTTGTAGAGGGGGAGGTCGAGGTAGTCAGCGGCGGCCTTGGCAACGGCGAGGGAAACGCCGAGGATGGCGTTGGCGCCGAGGTTCGACTTGGTGTCGGTGCCGTCGAGCTTGAGCATGGTTTCGTCGATGGCGATCTGGTCGAGAGCGCTCATGCCCTTGAGGGCGTCGGCGATGGGGCCGTTAACGTTTTCAACAGCCTTGAGGACACCCTTGCCCATGTAGCGGTTCTTGTCGCCGTCGCGGAGTTCGAGGGCCTCGTTAACGCCGGTGGAAGCGCCGGAGGGCACGGAAGCGCGGCCGCGGGCTCCGCTTTCGAGGATCACGTCAACTTCAACGGTGGGGTTGCCGCGCGAGTCGAGGACTTCGCGACCGATGATTTTTTCGATTTTCATAATCTTTGTAGATGGTTGCTTTTTAGAGCAGTTATGGTTGTTTAATGTTTTCTCTTGTTTTGCGCGCAAAGTTAGTGATTTCCGCGTCAAAAAGCAATACGGGGGAGTTTAAAAAACGTTGCGCGGGGTCAAACCAGCGGGGTCAGAGGGCGCGCCCGCGGCGGGGGCGGAGCTCGCGGACCCACACGGCGGCGCAGTAGAGGAGGAGGAGCAGGGCGCGGAGGCCGAAATCAACCGCGAGGTTGCCGGTCGCGGCGACGACCGAGACCCCGTAGAGCGCCCCGGCCAGGGCGAAGTAGCCGAGTATGCGGGGTATGTCGTAGCCGACGGGGTTCTTGGCGCGCCCCACGAAGTAGCTGGCGAGCATCATCGACCCGTAGCAGGCGAAGGCGGCCCAGGCACAGGCCATATATCCGTAGCGGGGCACGAAGAGGATGTTGAGCGCCAGCGTGACGGCGAGCCCGAAGAGGGAGAACCAGGTGCCCCATATCGTTTTGTCGGTGAGCTTGTACCAGAGCGAGAGGTTGAAGAAGATGCCGAAGAAGAGCTCGGCCATCATTATGATAGGCACCACCCTGAGCCCCGAGAAGTAGGCCGGGGAGATGAAATATTTCAGCACCGGGAGGAAGAACATCACCCCTAAGAAGATGAGCAGCCCGGCGATGACGAACCAGTCCATGGCCCGGCGATAGGAGGCGTGGCTGTCCTCCTTGGCGGCCTCGCGGTTCTGTGCGAATATGAAGGGCTCGAAAGCGAAGCGGAAAGCCTGGGTGAACATCACCATGACGATGGCGATTTTGTAGTTGGCGCCGTAGACGCCGAGTCCGGCCATCGCCTCGGCCTTGTCGGCCACCAGCATCGGGTAGAGAATCTTGTCGATGGTCTGGTTCATAATCCCCGCGATGCCGAGCACCAGCAGGGGGAACGAGTAGCGGATCATCTCCTTCCAGAGCTTGCCCGAGAAGGAGTATGGCTCGGCGGTGAGCTCCGGGAAGAGGAGCATCATGACCGCCAGGGAGCTGATGAGGTTGGCCAGGAAGATGTAGCCCACGCCGAACGAGGGGTTGTAGAACCAATCGACAGTGGCGGGGTAATTAGCGGCCAACCAGGGGCATAGCAGAATGAAGAAGAGGTTCAGCCCGATGTTGAGCCCGATGTTGAGCAGTTTGAGCGTTGCGAAGCGCACGGGGCGCTTCTTGTAGCGCAGGTAGGCGAACGGGATGGAGGTGTAGGCATCGACCCCCACGGCGACGGCCATCATCCAGATGAACGAGGGGTGGTCGCCGCAGTCGAGCGCCCGGGCGATCGACGGGGAGAGAGCGCAAGCCGCGATGATAAACAGCACCGAGCTGACGCCAAGGGAGATGAGGGTCGTGGTGTAGACCTGCGAGGGGTTCTTCCAGCGCTCGTGGTTGGCGAAGCGGAAGAATCCGGTCTCCATGCCGTAGGTGAGGATGATGAGCGCCAGCGCGACGTAGGCGTAGATGTTGGTGACCACGCCGTACTCCGCCGCGGCGAAGCAGTAGGTGTACATCGGCACCAGGCACCAGTTGAGGAAGCGCCCCACGATGCTGCTGACGCCGTAGATCGCCGTATCTTTGAAAAGACTTTTTACTGAGGACATTTTATTCAAAAAGCGAAGAGGCGGAGAGGGGGCGCGAGATGCCGAGGTGCATCCAGGCCAGGTCGGTCACCTCGCGGCCGCGGGGGGTGCGTTTGAGGAACCCCTCCTTGATGAGGAACGGCTCGTAGACCTCCTCGATGGTCCCGGGGTCCTCCCCGAGGGCGGTCGCGATGGTCGAGAGCCCCACCGGGCCTCCCTTGAATTTGTGGATCATCGTTGAGAGGATCTTGTTGTCGATCTCGTCGAGGCCGTAGCGGTCGATGTTGAGGGCCTCCAGGGCGTAGCGCGCGATCTCGGGGTCGATGGCACCCGAGCCCTTAACCTGGGCGAAGTCGCGCACGCGGCGCAGCAGGCCGTTGGCAATTCGGGGGGTCCCTCGCGAGCGCATCGCGATTTCGTGTGCCGCCTCGCCGGTACACCTCACCCCGAGCAGCCCCGCCGAGCGGAGTATGATGCGCTCAAGCACCTCGTGGTCGTAATATTCGAGGTGGCAGTTGATGCCGAAGCGGGCGCGGAGCGGCGATGTGAGGAGGCCGCTGCGGGTTGTGGCGCCCACGAGGGTGAAGGGTGAGAGGGTGAGCTGCACCGACCTCGCGCCGGGCCCCTTGTCGATCATGATGTCGATGCGGTAGTCCTCCATGGCCGAGTAGAGATACTCCTCGACCACGGGGCTGAGGCGGTGGATTTCGTCAATGAACAGCACATCGTTCTCCTCCAGCGAGGTGAGTATGCCCGCCAGGTCGCCCGGCTTGTCGAGCACCGGGCCAGAGGTCACCTTGAACCCCACGCCGAGCTCGTTGGCAATGATTGCCGAGAGGGTGGTTTTCCCCAGTCCGGGAGGGCCGTGGAGGAGCAGGTGGTCGAGGGCCTCGCCGCGCATACGGGCCGCGGCCACGAACACCTTCAGATTCTCAACTATCTTTTCCTGGCCGGAAAACGCCTCGAAGCGGCCCGGACGCAGCGCGCGCTCCAGGTCGTTGTCGGCATTTACCGCGGCGCGGCGGATGTCGTAGTCGGAAGTTTCGTCGTCGTTTCGCATAACCGCGAAAATACGCAATTATTTCAACCCGCGCAAGCTGTCGCGCCCCCCTTGGTGGTACTCCGCGAGGGGTTCCAGCGGGGAGGGGACGAATGTCAGCTCCCTCCCGGGGAGCAGCCCGCGCAGCATCGGGGCGAAGGCCGCGGCGAGCGACCCGGCGAACCCTACGGGCGCGTCAGCCGGGTAC
>JAMPHO010000001.1:735762-762155 GCA_023663385.1 Alistipes timonensis
GATAAAGACGGCAAAAAGACTCCGTCTGAAGTATAAAAAACAAAATAATTCATAGGTTGTAATAATTTTCACGACCTACTTATCTGATTATGGATTATCTTCGCGGAAAAATCCGCTGATATGATTTAGCGGGAAATTTCACTAATATGATTAAGAAGTTAGGAAAATTTCTGGAGCGCCTCCCGGCGTGGTTGTTCTCGGCGCTGGTGGTGGCGGCGATTCTCTGGCTGACGCTCGCCCGGGAGCCGCTGCCTGAAACCTCGCTGCCGCTCTTCCCGGGGTTCGACAAGGTGGGGCACGCGTGTATGTTCGGCGGGCTGTATTTCGCTCTGTCGGTCGACCTGCGGCTCCACCGCGCCTCCAGGGGGTATAAGGAAACCCGCCGCGGCGGCGCTCTGTCGGCGCTGCTGCTGGCGGGTTTGTGCGTTGCTTTCGGCGGGGCTATAGAGCTCCTTCAGGGAGCTATGGGGCAGGGGAGGAGTGCCGACTGGCTCGACTTCGCGGCCGATGCCGCCGGGGTGCTCCTCGCGGTGGGCGTCACGCCCCGGGTGCTTCGCCTCGCAGGGCTTGGCGGACAGCCTCGATGAGATCGTCGCCCTGCTTGTCGCGGCTGATGATGGTGCCGTCGGGGCCGAAGAGGATGATGCAGGGTATGGCGGAGATGCCGTAGAGTTCGGTCGGCACCGACTGTGCGTTGATAATCTGCGGCCAGGGGAGCTTGTGCTGCTCGATGGCGCGGAGGGTGTTCTGGGGCTCGTCCCACACGGCCACTCCGAGCACTTCGAGACCTTGTGGGCCGAATTCCTTGAGAATCTCCTTTATGACCTTGGTCTCGCGGATGCAGGGGCCGCACCACGATGCCCAGAAATCAACCAGGACGTATTTCCCCTTGCCGACGTAGTCGGAGAGGCTCTGGCTCACGGAGTCGTTCTTTATGGTGAAATCGACGAACTTGTGCCCCGGGGTGGTGCGTTCCTTAGCCTCGGCGCTGGCGAGGAGCTTCTGCACGCGCTCATACTTCTTCAGCGAGGGGTGCTTTTCCAGTTCGGCGCGCAGCTCGGCAAGCGAGAGCGACCAAGCGTCGCCGCAGAAGAGCATATAGCCCACGGGGTTGTCGATGTTGGCCAGCATCACCGAGTCCTGCAGGGCGTAGTAGCGGTTTTCGAGAGCCTGGAGCTTCGGGAGCGACGCGGAGTCCTGGGGGAGCGCGCGTGCCTGGGCCATAAGCGCGTCGCTCTTCTTTGAAAAGTCGGTGATCACGTCGTTGAGGGGGGAGGAGGGACCCTTGTTTCCGCCGAACTCCATTTCGGCGTTTTCAAGGATGAAAGTGCCGCGGCGCTGGCCGTCGACAATCACGCGGGCTGCTACCGGCTCGGCCACCTTGCCGGTGAACACGGCGCGGCTCTCCTCGACCATCACGGAGTCGATTTTGGCGTTGGTGTCGTAGTTAACGAGGAAGGCCATCATCTCGTCGTCCTCCTCGGGGAGGAGCACCGACACGCGGTAGCCACCATCCCCCTGGGCGGCGTTGGCGCCGGAGCACGCGGCGATAAGGGCAGCCGCCCCGATTGTTAAAAATCTCGATTTCATATTGGTGTAAAGCTTAAAATTCTTTAAATTCGCGGTCGAAGCGGCATAAAAGCGTATTTCGACGTTGGTAATTTCCGACAAAGTAAGCTATTTTTTGTTATAAATGAGGTAAAAACACATTTAATTTATCATAAACGAATGGACTCATCACAGCTTATCCCCGCCATAGTTGACAGCATACGGGCCAACTGGGACCGCCCGGCCCTCTCCGATTTTGAAGGAAAAACCTATCGCTACAGCGATGTGGCGCGCCACATTGCCGAAGTGCGGATTCTTTTCCGCGCCATGGGGCTCCGTCCCGGCGACCGTGTCGCGTTGTGCGCCAAAAATTCCGCCGCCTGGGCGGTGACGTTTCTCGCCGGCCTCTCCTACGGAGCGGTGGTGGTGCCCCTGCTCCACGAGTTCCACCCCGACAGCGTCGAGACGCTCGTGACCCATTCCGAGGCCCGGGTGCTCTTTACTGAGAAAGCGATTGCCGACAAGCTCAACCTCGCCAATATGCCCCTGCTCGAAGCCGAGATACTGCTCCCTGATTTCGAGGTGGTGTTCTCGGCCGGGGAGGAGCTCCGCGCCGCGGCCGCCGGCCTGGAGGAGACTTTCGCCAAAATCTATCCCGGCGGGCTCGACCGCGAGGCGGTCAACTGCCACTTCCCCGAACCGGGCGAGATGGCGCTCATCAATTACACCTCCGGCTCGACAGGAAACCCCAAGGGTGTGATGCTGAGTTACCGCAACCTCTGGAGCAACGTGAAGTTCGGCCTCGACCGCATCGACTTCCTCTATCCCGGCGACTCGATGCTGAGCATGCTCCCGCTGGCCCATATGTACGGCCTCGTGTTCGAGTTTCTCTTCCCCTTCTGCCGCGGCTGCCATATCACGTTCCTGGGGCGCGTGCCGTCGCCCAACACGGTGCTGAAGGCGTTCGGCGCCACCAAGCCCAAACTGGTTATCACCGTGCCGCTTGTCATCGAGAAAATCGTGCGCTCCAAGGTGTTCCCCGTGTTGAAAAAGCCCCTCATGCGACTGCTCACGGCCATACCCGGCATCCGCGGCCTCGTATATAAGAAAATCCGCGGGCAACTGCTCGGCGCCTTCGGCGGCGAGCTCCGCCAGCTGATACTCGGGGGCGCCGCCCTCTCGACCGATGTCGAGGAGTTCCTCCGCAAAATCCGCTTCCCCTTCACCGTGGGCTACGGCATGACCGAGTGCGCCCCGCTGATCACCTACGAGTGGTGGGAGACGGCCCGTCCCCGTTCCTGTGGCCGTCTGACCGCCCGCATGGAGGCCCGCATCCTCTCTGAGGACCGCTTCAACATCCCCGGCGTGCTTTTCGTGAAGGGGGACAACGTAATGATGGGTTACTACAAGAACCCCGAGGCCACGGTCGACGCCCTTTGCCCCGAGGGGTGGCTAAAGACGGGCGACATCTGCACCATCGACCACGACGGCTACATCTACATCCGCGGCCGCGACAAAAATATGATACTCACCTCGTCGGGCCAGAACGTCTACCCCGAAGAGATCGAGAACGTGCTCAACCGCCATAAGCTCGTAGCCGAGTCGGTAGTCGTTGACCGCGGCGGACGCATCGTCGCCCTGGTGCACCCCGACTATGAGGCTGCCCGCAAGGCGTCGCTGACAAAGGAAGCCGCCGAGGCTAAAATACAGGCGTCGCTGGCCGAGTTCAACCGCCAGCTCCCCACTTACGCCCGTGTCGCCGAAATCGAAATCCGCCCCGAGGAGTTCGAGAAAACCCCCAAGCACTCCATCCGCCGCTTCCTCTACAAGTAACCGCTTTCCGCACGACCATCCCTCTGAATCCTCACCGCCCCGCCCCCAGCGTCTCCCAAGCTGGCGGCGGGGCGCGTTGTTTCGCGATATGTCCGCATTGCTCCCGGAATACCTCAGTTATCATCCCGAGCACCCCCTTGTTATCTTCTCCAAAATGTCAAAGTCCGCCGTCTAGCGTGTCCTACCCATCGCCGACACCGCGAATTTACATCACTCCGCCCCGCATCCGTATGCGATAATGCAACTCCGCCCCGCGCTAAGCGTCCATACCAATTGCTTCCATCGCTTCCATCCGTGGCGGATATGCCCTTTTTTATGTAATATGGCTTGCTTTATTGGAAATAACGCCTTACATTTGCGTACGATATGGTTAGCTGTTTCTTTTTGATGGATTACAATGCTTCCATTTCAGCGCGACTAATGTGTTTTGCGACTTTCTACTACAAGCAATCTCCAAAATATAACAACCGATATTCAATGAAACGTCATTTAACTGCCACTCTATTATCATTCTTAGCGATTACGCCAATGGTTAACGCGTCTGAATCGACAGATGCGTATCGCGATGAAGCGCTTGAGACCATTAACAAGTGTGGAACTAAAGACTTCTCAATCGATGCGGCTCAAATCAAGGGCTGCATTGTGTGCTCTGACTGTGAGGATTATGTAATCTCAGCTTTCAAGAAATACGTATTCAGCGTAGACGATGTGGATAAATCAGCCATCACGGATTATGAGTGGAAGCTGATGTTGCGTAATCGTGATGGTTTTTTCGAGCAAGCGGCTCGCACGGGTACGGAGGATTTCCTGTTTTCGGGAGTATATAATCCGGAAGATTTCCAAGTCGATGAGAGCGGTTTTATTGAGTCCATACTTATATGTGACTATAAAATTGGAAGCAAAAAATATTCTACCGAGGTGTATTCCTTCCATATAGACATGGCTCCTGTAATTGAATCTATGCATAGCTTCAACTTCATCCCCGGAGATGAAGCCTTGTATAGTATGTCTTTTGTTGTGGATTCGAAAGGCGCGGACCGCATCCGCGTTAAGTTAACGCAGGCTTACGATATATCGGATATTAGGAAAAAGGAATATAGTCAAGGAGACCGAACAGAGGTATTCATAGCACGAATAGACCAATGGGGAAAATGTTGGCTTGAAGTTACCGCGTACAATGCCTTTTCTTCATCTGTGGCAAAAAAAGAATTTCCGAAATATGACGATCTCGCAAACTTGGAGGAGGTAGTAGATAATACCTCATTTGACGAGGATATGGCAGAGGCGCGTATATTCTCGCTTGATGGGGTAGTCGTGTACCAAGGGCCGGAACGGGCATCTTATAATGATGTGCTTGGTAGGGGGATTTATGTAATCTCAGTTTGCAAGCACGGTAAAACAACGACATCGAAACTAAGCCTACGATGACAGTATCCGCTCTCCGTGTATGCTGTTTGACATTCGTAATTAATTTGTCATAGCGTGCGTAATTAACATCGCGATTTGGCGGGGGAGTCGGAAAAAGTCGTATATTCGCGGTTGTTAACGCAAAACACTGTAAGTTACACAATCAACCAATACACACAGATTCTATCAATGAGAACTTTCAGACTTCTGGGCGCCATGGCGCTCTGCGCTATGATGGTGCCCGCCCTCACTTCCTGCGGCGACGATGACGACGACAAGGGTGGCGACGGCACCGGCGGCGTGGTCGAAATCGAGGGGGAACGCCTCTCGTCGGTGGCCGGCTATTCGTTTGACTACGATTCCAAGGGGCGCGTGACGAGCCTCTCGACCGGCTACGGCACTATCGCCATTAACTACTCCAAGGGGACGCTCGAAGCCGTTGGCTCGGACAACGGCGCCGACCGCTACAAGGTGAAGTTCAACGACAAAGGGTACATCTCTCAGCTCACCTCTTCCTGGGACGAGACCGAGGTCGACGGTGGCGACAAGGTGCAGATCAAAGGTAGCGGCACCATAACCTTCTCCTACAACGGCAGCGGCAACCTCACCACCGTTACCACCAAGATGAGCGAGACCGAGAAGGACCTCTCCGACGGCTCGACCGAAAAATATGGCGAAAACAGCACCACGAAGCTCACTTGGCAGAGCGGCAATATGGTAAAGGCCGTATGCAAGGTGACCGAGACCGAGGGGCGCTACAAGGAGACCTACACAGAAACCTTCGACCTCGACTACTCCACAACCGCCAACGCCTACCGCCAGAATCCGTTCGCTATCTCGCGGATTGTGAACGACGACACGGAGTGGAACGCTTTCGCCGCCTGCGGCCTCTTCGGCAAGGGTCCCAAGACACTGCCGATGGTGGTTTCCGAGGTTGACGACGACGGCTACACCAGCACCAGCAACGTAAGCTACTCGCTCAACAGCGTCGGCGCCATCTCCTCGGAGCGCATCGGCTACAGCTCCTACAGCTGGTATTACGAGGATGTTGACTCCCGCGCCGTGAGCGTCGTTGAGGCACCCGCCTTCGGCTCCACCCGCAAATTCTTCGTTAAATCGCCCCGCCGCGCGAAGTAACGCGCGCCTAATCGCGGCGACTCCGCCGCCATAACCCAAAGCGACGCCCCCTGTTCCCACCGCGGAGCAGGGGGCGTTGTTTTTGATGGGGTGGGAATGATTGGGAAGAATGGGAAGATTGGGATGATTGGGGATGATTGGGAAGATTGGGACATTTGGTACCTTTGGGAAGAGTTGGGGGAGGAGTGGGGGAGAGTTTTTCGCGGGGTTGCGGGATAATTCGCGAATAATGCGTAACTTTGCACCTTGAAAAAGAAGATTTAGAAAATAAGCAAGATGCAAAACATCCGCAACATCGCTATCATCGCCCACGTGGACCACGGTAAGACCACGCTGGTCGACAAGATGCTTCTGGCCGGGAATCTCTTTCGTGAGAATCAGAATACCGGCGAATTGATACTCGACAATAACGACCTGGAACGCGAGAGGGGCATAACAATCCTCTCCAAAAACGTGTCCATCAACTATAAAGACACCAAAATCAACATTATCGACACCCCGGGGCACGCCGACTTCGGCGGCGAGGTGGAGCGAGTGCTCAACATGGCCGACGGCTGTCTGCTGCTGGTCGACGCTTTCGAGGGCCCGATGCCACAGACCCGCTTCGTGCTCCAGAAGGCCATACAGATGGGGCTGAAGCCCGTGGTGGTTATCAACAAGGTCGACAAGCCCAACTGCCGCCCCGACGAGGTGCAGGAGATGGTGTTCGACCTGATGTTCAACCTCGACGCCACCGAGGAGCAGCTCGATTTCCCGACCATCTACGGCTCGGCCAAGAACGGCTGGATGAGCACCGACTGGCAGAAGCCGACGGAGGACATCATCCCCCTGCTCGACACCATAATCGGCCATATCCCCGCCCCGACCACCATCGAGGGTGACCCCCAGATGCTAATCACGTCGCTCGACTTTTCGAGCTATGTGGGCCGTATCGCCGTGGGGCGCGTTCACCGCGGCACCCTCCGCGAGGGCATGGAGATCGGCCTCTGCAAGAAGGACGGCTCCGTAGTTCGCCAGAAAATCAAGGAACTGCACACCTTCGAGGGGATGGGGCGCAAGCGCGTCAGCGAGGTTTCGTCGGGCGACATCTGCGCCTTGGTGGGCATCGAGAACTTCGAGATCGGCGACACCGTGACCTCGCTCGACAATCCCGAGCCGCTCCCCCGCATAGCCATCGACGAACCTACGATGTCGATGACGTTCACCATCAACGACTCCCCCTTCTTCGGCCGCGACGGCAAATTCGTCACCTCGCGCCATATCCACGACCGACTCACCCGCGAGCTCGACCGCAACCTGGCGCTCCGCGTCGAGAAGGGTAACGACGAGGACAAGTGGAGCGTGTTTGGCCGCGGCGTGCTGCACCTCTCGGTGCTTATCGAGACGATGCGTCGCGAGGGGTACGAGCTCCAGGTGGGCCAGCCCCAGGTGATTATCAAGACTATCGACGGCGTGAAGTGCGAGCCCGTAGAGATGCTCACCATCAACGTCACCGAGGAGTATGCCTCGAAGATGATCGACATGGTGACCCGCCGCAAGGGTGACCTCGTGTCGATGACCACCCAGGCCGACCGCGTGCATATGGAGTTCGTGATCCCCTCGCGCGGCATCATCGGCCTTCGCAACAACGTATTGACCGGTTCGGCCGGCGAGGCCATCATGGCCCACCGCTTCCTCGAATACCAGCCCTGGAAGGGCGACATCGAGCGCCGCACCAACGGCTCGCTGATAGCCATGGAGAGCGGCACGGCCTACGCCTACGCCATCGACAAGCTCCAGGACCGCGGCCGCTTCTTCATCTTCCCGCAGGACGAGGTATACGCCGGGCAGGTGGTAGGCGAGAGCGCCAAGGACAAGGACATCGTGATCAACGTCACCAAGTCGAAGAAACTCACCAATATGCGCGCCTCCGGCGCCGACGACAAGGCGAAAATCGTTCCCCCGGTGGTGTTCTCGCTCGAAGAGACCCTCGAATACATCAAGGAGGACGAGTACGCCGAAATCACCCCCAACCATATCCGTATCCGCAAAATCATACTCGACGAGCTGGAGCGCAAGCGCGCCAACCGCTCGGAAGGTTGATCTCATTCCCCCAACGAATAACCCAAACGACAGCTTCCCATGTGCGCGATGAAGCCCTCCATCCCTAAGGGGACCCGCGATTTCTCCCCCGCCGAAATGGCTAAGAGAAACTATATATTCGACACCATCCGCTCGGTATTCCGCCTCTACGGCTACAACCCCATCGAGACCCCCGCGATGGAGAACCTCTCCACCCTTATGGGGAAATACGGCGAGGAGGGGGACAAGCTCCTCTTCAAGATACTCAACTCGGGCGACTTCCTCCGCGGGGCCGACCCGAAGCTCATCGCCGACGGCGACTGCGCGCGCCTGGCCTCGCAGTTATGCGAGAAGGGGTTGCGCTACGACCTGACGGTGCCGTTCGCCCGCTATGTGGTGCAGCACCGCAACGAGCTGCAGATGCCCTTCAAGCGCTTCCAGATACAGCCCGTGTGGCGCGCAGACCGCCCCCAGAAGGGGCGCTACCGCGAGTTCTACCAGTGCGACGCCGACGTTGTCGGCTCCGACTCGCTGGTCAACGAGATCGAGCTGCTGCAGATGATCGACGAGGTGTTCCGCCGCCTGAAAATCCGCATCATCCTCAAACTCAACAACCGCAAGGTGCTGGCCGGGATAGCCGAGCTGATTGGCGCCCCCGACAAGATTGTCGACATAACGGTGGCGATTGACAAAATCGACAAAATCGGCCTCGACAACGTCAACGCCGAGCTGGCCGAGCGCGGCCTCACCGAGGAGCAGATCGCGACGCTCCGCCCGATACTCCAGATTTCCGGCACCCTCGAAGAGCGCCTGGGCCGTCTGCGCGAGCTCCTGGCATCGTCGGAGGAGGGGATGCGCGGCGTCGAGGAGCTGCAGACCGTGGTCGACGGCGTGATGGCCCTCGGGCTAGACGCCGAGCTGGACCTCGACGTGTCGCTCGCCCGCGGCCTCAACTACTACACCGGCACCATCATCGAGGTGAAGGCTGCCGACGTTGCTATCGGCTCGATCACAGGTGGTGGCCGCTACGATAACCTCACGGGCGTGTTCGGCATGCCGGGGCTGTCGGGTGTCGGCATCTCGTT
This sequence comes from Alistipes timonensis, assembly GCA_023663385.1. Classification (GTDB taxonomy): domain Bacteria; phylum Bacteroidota; class Bacteroidia; order Bacteroidales; family Muribaculaceae; genus UBA7173. Next base: position 744,834 of record JAMPHO010000001.1, read on the forward strand.
CGGCGCCGACCGCATCTACGACGTGCTCAATACCCTCGACCTCTACCCCTCGGAGGCGCGCACCGCGACCCGGGTGATGTTTGTCAACTTCGGAGGCCAGGAGGCAGCCGCAGCCATGAAGATGCTCAAGGAGATGCGCGCCGCGGGAGTCGCTGCCGAAATCTATCCCGACCCGGCCAAGATGAAGAAGCAGATGGGCTACGCCGACGCCCTCGCCATACCCTACGTCGCGCTCGTTGGTGAAACCGAGGCCGCCGAAGGGAAACTCAACCTCAAGGATATGGCCACGGGCGAGCAGCGTCTGCTGACCCCCGCCGAAGCCGTGGCCGTAATAAACAAGCTATAACTCCAATATGAAGAAACTCATAGCGATAGTGATGCTGCTCGCGGCCTTCGGGTCGGCGCTGACGGCCCGCGGCGAGTTCCGCTGGGGCCCGACCGCCGGTATCGCCATCTCCAATCTGAAGTACAAGCAGACGCTTTTCACCAAGGATAAGTGCGTGGGCCCGCAGGCCGGCGTGATGGGTGAGATGATGTTCCCCGGACTCGGATTCGGTATCGACTTCGGCGCCATCTACTCGATGGAGGGCGCGAAGCTCCATTTGGGCGAGCAGCCCGTGTGGGGCGACTCCTACGACGGGCAGAAGGGTTACGGCACCTCGCGCCTCTTCCTCCATATGATAGACATCCCCATCAACCTCCGCTTCAAGTGGACCCGTATGAACGGGATGGAGGAGTGGTGGGCGCCCTACGTTTTCGGCGGCCCGGTGATTTCGCTCCTCGTTGGCGAGAGCGACATCAAGGTGATCGACAACCCGTTCGGCTCTATAGGGTTGCAGTGCGGTGTCGGTTTCGAGCTCAAACAGCGATTCCAGATCCAGGCATCGTACCTCTGGGGTATGACCTACTGCACCCGCATGGAGAAGCTGACCGACGTTTCGGGCCAGGCCCGTGTGTGGTCGGTGCGCGTGGCCTACCTGTTCTGAGGGCTTCCGCGGCGAGTTTTTCTCCCGGCGTTAGCCTGTAATTACTGATAGACTTGTAAAACAGTTATTTAGATGCTTTTAAAACATATCTCCTCCGCATTGCGCCGCGGCGCGGCTATAGCCGTGGCCGCGGTGTCGCTTACCTCGGCCTATGCCGCCGACAGCGTCGCCGACGGGCGTTATTTCCCCTACCCGGTGCCCCCCGAGAGCATGAAGACTCTCACCGAGCGCACCAACTTCCTGATGGAGCACTTTTGGGAGCGCTGCAACCTGAAGTCGGCTTTCTCGTCGATGGGGCGTATGCGCGGCGCGTTCAACGACTATGTGCAGTTCATGCCCTACGCCGACGCCGAAGTGGTGCACGCCTCGATCGAGAACCTCATAAAGCAGGTGAAGAAAAATCCGCGCAACCTGCTCGCCCTGGGCGAGTTGGCCGAGGGGGCGCTCTACAGCGACACGGCGCTCGTGCTTTGCGATGAGTGCTACCTCCCCTTTGCCCGCGCCGTGGCCGAGCATAAGAAAATCCCCGCCGCCGACAAGGCGCGCTTCGCCTACCAGGCCGGGTCGCTCGCCGGGTCGCAGATAGGTATGGAGGCCCCCGACTTCGAGTTCGTCACCCCCGAGGGTGAGACGCTCACGCTCGCCGAGGTTTCGCGCGGCGCCTACGTCGTGCTCTTCTTCAACGACCCCGAGTGCGACGACTGCGAGCTCGCCCGGGTGCGCCTGGCAGCCGATATGAACCTCAACGACCTGATTGACGCCGGGCAGATACGCGTGGTCAGCATCCTCCCCGCCGAGCCCTCCGACGAGTGGCGCGAAAAAGCCGCCGGCTACAGCAAGAAGTGGATCGTGGGGGCCTCGGCCAACGTCGATGAAATCTACGATATGCGCGTCTCGCCGGTGATTTACTACCTCGACGGCAAGCGCCGCATCCTCTCCAAGTCGCTCGACACCGACGGGCTAAAGGAGGGGTTCCGAGTAGTCAACGAAAAACTTAAGGCCCGCGGCAAATGAAGATAGCGATGCTTATATCCGGGGGTGTCGACAGCGCCGTCGCCGCCTACCGCCTTATGGAGCAGGGGCACGACCTCCATCTCTTCTACATACGCATAGGTATGGAGGGTGACGGGGGCGACTGCTCGGCCGAGGAGGATATCGAGATGTGCCGCTTCATCGCCGCGAAGTACAATTTGCCGTTCGAGGTCGTGACGCTCCACCAGGAGTACTGGGACAACGTGATGGACTACGCCCTGCGCACCGTGAAGGAGGGGCTCACACCGAACCCCGACATTATGTGCAACAAGATGATCAAGTTCGGTTTCTTCGAGCAGCGCTGGGGGCACGAGTTCGACCTTACGGCCACAGGCCATTACGCCTCAACCCTCGAACGCGACGGCAAGAAGTACCTCGCGACGGCTGTCGACCCCGTGAAGGACCAGACCGACTTCCTCGCCCGAATATCCTACGACCAGCTCCGCCACTTGACTTTCCCCTTGGGCGACATACCCAAGAGCCGCGTGCGCGAAATAGCCATCGAGACCCGCATGCCCAACGCCTACCGCAAGGACTCGCAGGGGATCTGCTTCCTGGGTAAAATCAATTACAACGACTTCATACGCCGCCACCTCGGCGAGCGCCCGGGCCCGATTATCGAGATTGAGACGGGGCGCAAGCTCGGCGAGCACCGCGGCTACTGGTTCCACACCATAGGGCAGCGCAAGGGGCTGGGCCTCAGCGGCGGCCCCTGGTTCGTGGTGAAGAAGAACGTGCGCGACAACGCCATCTACGTTTCCCGCGGCTACGACACCGAGAAGCAGTACGGGCGCATGCTCCACATACAGGAGACCCAGTTCATCACCGAGGACCCCTGGGGGGAGAACTGCGACGGCGTGGAGATTACTTTCAAGAACCGCCACACCCCCGACTTCACCCCCGCGCGCCTCACGCGCCTCGATGCCGGAGAATACGTCATCGAATCAGCCGAGAAAATCCAGGGGATCGCCCCCGGCCAGTTCGCCGTGATCTACGACCCAACCCGCGCCATCTGCCTCGGCTCCGGCATCATCACCGGCCGCCCCATCAAGTAACCCGTTATGAATAGATTCTTAATAATGCGTATTTCAATATTATTGAGCGTGTTTTTTTGTTGCGCTCAATTTTATGCTTATGGCAGTGACGAGGATAATTATAAGTCAACGTTGTTCAAGGATTATGACAATGCGTCTCCGCAAGAAAAGGCTCGATTAGATTCGTTGTTTATTGAAATGACAAATCATTACAGGGCAGAGCAAATAAAGGCAATATGTGGGGTGTAATTTGGAACCTCAAAGGAAGTCGCTCGAAGAATACTCGTAAACAAATTCGGCGAGCCGAAATCAGAGAATCACGCAGAGTTGATTTTTAGTAATATCACTTATGCGGGGGAGCGATTTGAATCAGCAATATTCCTTTTTCAATTTGATGGCGAAAATTCATATCTTAATAGGTGCGTTCTCGTTAAAGAAGCAATAGATGCGGACAAAGCTAATGAGTATTTATCAATGTTTGAGCAAAAATTGTCTGCAAAGTATTTACTTCGAGAAAGAACTGACAATAATGGGTTTAAATACTATTTTGGTGGATATTCACCAATATGGAATGGAGAGTTACAATCGTTGTTAGAAAGCGAGGACAATTTGACTGGGTTATTGTTGGATGTAATCAAGTACGAGAGCGTAAATGGTTATATAACTGGTGCGAAGTATGGAGTGAGAATTAATTATGGCCCTTACCAGTACGTCAAAGAAGAGTTTTAGCCGCATCGCAATTATTTGAATTGGCGGCTATAATAAAACGGGGTGGGGGTACGTTGTTAAGGTATGAGTTTTGAAGAATTTGACCGGGACAACGACGGCGGGCGCGTGCGTCTGCGGGTACTCGGCATATCATACAGTCAGATACAGAGCGGAGCCTACGCGCTGATACTGGCGCAGGCCGACGGCCCCTACCGCATCCCGGTGGTGGTCGGCGCCGCCGAGGCGCAGTCAATCGCCATAAAGATGGAGGGTATAGTTCCCCCGCGGCCTATGACCCACGACCTTTTCGCCTCGCTGGCGCAGGCCTACGGGGTGGTGCTCCGCGACGTGTTCATCCATAAGTTTGAGGACGGAATCTTCTCCTCCGAGCTGACCTTCATCGACGGCCAGGGTAGGGAGGTGGTGCTCGATGCCCGCACCTCCGACGCCATCGCGATAGCCATGCGCGCCAAGGCGCCGATTTTCACCACCCCCGAAATCCTGTCGGAAACAGGTTTCCTGATGGAGGTGAAGGAGGCCGACGACTCCGACCTGCCGTCGGACAGCGAAATAGCCGAGGTCATGACCCAGCCAAAGCTCGAAAACCTCGCCATGGAGGAGCTTGAAAAGATGCTCGCCAGGCATATCGAGCGCGAGGAATATGAGGAGGCCGCCAAGGTGCAGGCCGTAATCAACTCCAAAAAGGCGGGCAACGCCTGATGTTTTATAACATAAACAGCCCCGAGAGCCGCGCTTTTGGGGCTGATTCTTTTTGCGCTACGGCGGGAAAAACGTAAATTTGCGGTTGCAACCGGGCGCGGTGGCCGTTTCGGCATCGGAAATCCGACGCTTTCGGTTACAGTTTAACACTAACTACACTAAAAGCTGATATGAATACACTCAAGCCGCGCCTCGCGGCGCTGAACTTCCTGGAATTCGCCGTATGGGGCGCCTACCTCACTTCGCTCGGCAACTTCCTGTTCAAGAACGGACTCGGCGACCAGATCGGCTGGTTCTACGCCATGCAGGGTATAGTCTCGCTGTTCATGCCGTCGATTGTAGGCATCGTGGCCGACCGCTGGATCCAGGCCCAGAGAATGCTCAGTCTGTGCCACCTCGTGGCGGGTGTGTTCATGGCTCTCGCCGGAGTCTATTGCGCTGTGGCCGAGCCCTCGCTGTCGTTCGGGCCGCTCTTCGCGCTGTACTCCGTGTCGGTGGCGTTCTTCATGCCCACTATCGGCCTGAACAATTCCGTGGCGTTCAACGCTCTCACGAAGGCGGGTATGGACACGGTGAAGGATTTCCCCCCGATTCGCATTTTCGGAACCATCGGTTTCATTTGCGCCATGCTGCTGGTGAACTTCGCCGGTCCGGCCGACGCCAAGTTCCAGACCACATATATGCAGCTGTTCGTTTCGGCGGCGCTGAGCTTCGTGATGGCGGGCTACGCGCTGACCATGCCTAAGTGCCCCACCAGCGACGCCCCCCAGACCGGCAACTGGGTCGACAAGATGGGGCTCCGCGCCTTCACCCTCTTCAAAAAGAAGAAGATGGCCGTGTTCTTTATCTTCAGCATGATGCTCGGCGTGTCGCTCCAGATTACCAACGGCTACGCCAACCCCTATATCACTTTCTTCAAGGACCTGCCCGAGTTTGCCAACGCCTGGGCGGCGCAGAACGCCAACGCGCTGATTTCCCTTTCGCAGATCAGCGAAACCTGCTGCATACTGCTGATTCCGTTCTGCCTCAAGCGTTTCGGCATCAAGGGCGTGATGCTTATGTCGATGTTCGCCTGGGTGCTCCGTTTCGGCCTTTTCGGCCTCGGCGACCCCGACGGCATGCTTTGGATGTTCGTTCTCAGCTGCATTGTCTACGGTATCGCGTTTGACTTCTTCAACGTCAGCGGCGGTCTTTACGTCGATAAGGAGACCTCGCCCGAAATTCGCAGCTCGGCCCAGGGCCTGTTCATGATTATGACAAACGGGCTTGGTGCCACTATCGGCACCCTCGCGGCCATGGCAATCGTGAACCATAATGTTGTGGCCACGGCCCCGCTCGCCGAGCAGCTCGAAGGGTGGCGCGACTCCTGGATGATTTTCGCCGGGTACGCGCTGGTTGTGGCCATCCTGTTCTGGATCGTGTTCCGCGACTCCAAGGTAGGCAAGGACGCCGGGCACCGCTCGATACAGAAGGCGCAGGACAGCAATTCGCCCGCCGACGGTTTCAGCCGTATGTGATTGCGCCCCAAGGTAAGTTTTTATAAAGCTACTAATCCGTGATTCAGTTTTTCGCTCCCGACATACTCTCCGACCCGCGGCTTCCCGACCAGGAAGCCGCCCATTGCGTGAAAGTGCTCCGCCACCAGCCGGGCGACGAGATTACCGTGGTCGACGGCCGCGGTGGCCGTTATCTGTGCCGATTGACCGAGGCCACGAACAAAAGGGCCGAGGTAGAGGTTATAAGCAGGGAGGAGGTACGGCCCTACTGGTGCGCGCCGATCACGATAGCCGTGGCTCCGACCAAGCACCTCGACCGCATGGAGTGGCTCGTCGAGAAGCTCACGGAGGTGGGTTTCGACCGCTTCATCCCGCTGCTCTGCCGCTTTTCGGAGCGAAAGGAGCTCAAACCCGAGCGGCTGGAGAAGATAGCGGTGTCGGCAATGAAGCAGAGCCTAAAGGCCGCGCTCCCGGAGGTCGCCCCGATGACACCCTTCAAGAAGTTCATCGAGGCCGCGGCGGGGGTGCCCCAACGGTTCATAGCACACTGCGACCCCGACTCGCCGCGCCGTCTGCTCAGCCGTGAGTACGACCCGGACCGCGAGGCGGTGGTGCTCATCGGGCCCGAGGGTGACTTCTCTCCCGAGGAAATCGCGATGGCGCTTGAGGCCGGATTCGTGCCGATAAGCCTCGGCGACGCCCGTCTGCGAACTGAAACAGCCGCCCTGGCGGCGTGCCACACTCTCCACGTTGTCGGCAGTCTCGCCGACTGATTTGTTCACCGCGTTTATTCATCACAATGGAATTCGATCTTAAAAAATATCTCTACGACACCCCCTGCGGCAATTTCTTCCTGCTCGCCGGGCCGTGCGTTATCGAAAACGAGGAGATGGCCCTCGATATAGCCACCACCGTGAAAGCCGTGACCGACCGCCTCGGAATACCCTACGTTTTCAAGGGTAGCTACCGCAAGGCCAATCGTTCGCGTCTCGACTCCTTCACCGGCATCGGCGACCTCCAGGCGTTAGCCATTCTGAAAAAAGTGCGTGAGACGGTAGGTGTCCCCGTGGTAACCGACATCCACACAGCCGACGAGGCGCGCCTCGCCGCCGAGTTTGTCGATATGCTCCAGATTCCGGCGTTCCTCTGCCGCCAGACCGACCTGTTAGTGGCGGCCGCCAAAACCGGGAAGATGGTTAACATCAAGAAAGGGCAGTTCCTCTCGCCCGAGGCTATGAAGTTCGCCGTGGAGAAGGTGCGCGACGCGGGCAACGACCGCGTGGCCGTGACCGAGCGCGGCACCACTTTCGGTTATCAGGACCTCATTGTCGATTACCGCGGCATACCCGAGATGCGAAGCAACGGGTGCCCGGTGATTCTCGACGTTACCCACTCGCTCCAGCAGCCCAACCAGACCGCCGGAGTGACCGGGGGGCGCCCCGACATGATTGAGACCGTGGCCCGCGCCGGTATCGCTGTGGGGTGCGACGGCATATTCATCGAAACCCACCAGAACCCAGCCGTGGCTAAGAGCGACGGCGCCAATATGCTCCGCCTCGACCTCCTGCCCGGGCTCCTCGAACGCCTCACCACCCTCCGTATGGCCGTCAACACATTCAAGGCCTGACAACTATCCCCCCTACACACACGCAAGCAAATGAAGATACGCAGCTTTTTAGCAGCCGCCATACTGGCCTCGGCATCCGCGCTCCCCGCGGCGGCCCAGGGGCTCGACAACCCTATGACGCGCGCCATGATGGAGGTTTACAACCAGGAAATCGCGGCCAATCCGCAGTCCTATGACGTTTACTTCCGCCGCGCCAACGAATATTACAAGTTCAACCAGTATCTCCGCGCGCTCTCCGACGTTGACAACGCCATAAAGTACGCTCCCGCGGCCGACACCGACTTCCTCTTCGAGGCGAGGTTCCTCCGCGCCGAGATTTACCAGATGCTCGACAAGCACGAGGAGGCGCTGGCCGACTTTACAGAGGCGCTGAAACTCGACCCGTCGTCGTTCCTTGCCCTCTATCAGAAGGCTAACTCGGAATATGAGCTCGGACGCTACGCCGACGCCAAGGCCGACTACAACCGTATGCGCGCCATCAACCCCCGCAGCGCCGAGGCGCTCACCGGTCTGGCCCGCGTGTCAGTGAAGGAGAACAACCTCGGGCTCGCCCAGCAGTATATGGACGACGCCGTGAGCATGATGCCCACCGACAGCGACATTTTCGTGCGCCGCTCCTCGGTGCGCCGCATGCTCGGCGACAATACCGGGGCCGTCGAGGACCTGATCATGGCAATCTCCATCGACTCCAACTCCCGCGCCATCCAGGAACTCGCCGCCATAGGCAACGCCGACTACCCGGCGGTAATCACAGGGTTGAGCAGCGCGGTGAGCAAGGCTCCCGACCAGCCTATGCTCTACTATCTGCGCGGTTTCATCGCCCAGGCCCACGCCCACTACCTCTCGGCCATCGACGACTACCGCAAGCTGGTCGACAACAATATGTACAACTACGCCGGAATCTACGGCGCGCTGGGCGAGTGCTACTTCCAGCTCTGCGACTTCGACCGCGCCCTGGAGTACACCAACCAGGCGATCGGTATGGACCCGGCCAACCCGGAATTCAACACCACGCTATCGCGCATACGCCGAGCCAAGGGTGACTTCGCCCCGGCGCTCAAAGCCGTTGACTTCGCCCTGAGCGACGCGCCGACCAACCGCGCCGCGCTCACCGAGAAGGGGCTCGCCCTGTTCTCGCTCGGTCGTTTCGACGAGGCTTCCGGCATCTTCGGCGAGCTTATAATGGACAATCCCGAGGACGCTATGAGCTATATGCTCCAGGCGTGGGTGGTGAACGACGGACTCAAGCAGCCCCGCAACGCCACACCTATATATAAAAGACTCCTCGACGCGCTCCCCGCGGAGAGCGTCAACGCCGCGGGCGAGCACCTGACCGCGCCCTCGACCCTCCGCGGATTCGCCATGCTTTTCGCCGGTGACTCCGAAGGGGCGCTCCGCTGGGCCGACGACCTGCTCCGCGACAACAACGATACCGACGGTTCGGTCAACTACCTCGCCGCCTGCCTCTACGCCCAGGCCGGAGCCGCCGACAAGGCCCTGGCGTGCGTGGACCGCTCGCTCGGCAAGGGGTACGCGAGCCTCTACAACTGGAAGCACAACGATGCCGGGCGCGTCAACGTGGCACCTCTGCGCGACGACCCCCGTTTCGCCCGCGCCCTCGAATCGTATTCCTACCTCTTTAAGTAATTCCAAGCGACGAGGCAGATGAAGCAGCGAGTATTGATTGTCAACAAGTTCTATTATCCCCGGGGTGGCGATTGCGTATGCACCCTCAACCTTGAGCGGCTCCTGGCCGACAAGGGGCACGAGGTGGCCGTCTACGCGATGGAGTACCCTGACAATCTCCCTTCGCGCTGGAGCGGATACTTCGCTCCGGCGGTTGATTTCGGCGCCCCGCTCAAAGGGAAACTCCGTGCCGCCGCAAGGGCGATGGGGTGGGGCGACATACGCCGCTCCTTCGCCGCGATACTCGCCGACTTCAAGCCCGAGGTAGTGCATCTGCAAAACATCCACAGCTACCTCTCGCCGGTGCTGGCCGAAATGGCCCGCGAGGCGGGCGCCAAGGTGGTCTGGACCCTGCACGACTACAAGCCGATCTGCCCGTCGTACTCATGCCTGAGGGATGGAAAGCCTTGCGAGGAGTGCTTCACTTCCCCCTCTGCGGTGCTCCGCCACCGCTGCATGAAGGGTTCGCTCGCCGCGAGCGCTGTCGCCTGGGCCGAGGCGCGCAAGTGGAACCGCCGACGGCTCGAACACGCGGTCGACACGTTTATCTGCCCGAGCTCTTTCCTCAAATCAAAGATGGAGCAGGGTGGGTTCTCCCCGGAGAAACTGCGGGTAAACTGCAATTTCATCGGGTTCGACAAGATAGCCCGCCTGGGCGCGTCGGGCGATGCGGAGTCACCCATCCGCGGCGACTTCTACTGCTACGTCGGACGTATGTCGCGCGAAAAGGGTGTAGAGTCGCTTCTCGAAGCGGCGTCGAGGCTCCCCCACCGCCTGGTGCTCGCCGGCGACGGCCCCTTGCTCGAAGAGCTACGCTCGAAGTACGGTTCGCCAAACATCGAATTCGCGGGGCGCATGACCGCCGACCAGGTAGTCGACCTCCTGCGCGCCGCCCGTTTCTCGATAATGCCGTCGGTATGTTACGAGAACAACCCTCTCGGGGTAATCGAGTCGCTCTGCGCCGGAACCCCTGTGCTTGGCGCCCGCATCGGCGGAATCCCCGAACTGATCGACGAGGGGCGCTCCGGCCTCGTGTTCGAGAGCGGCGATGCCGACGATATGGCCCGCGCCATACGCGTGGCATTTGACACGCCCTGGGACAACGCGGCGATACGCCGCTCCGCGCTCGCCCGTTTCTCGCCCGAACGGCATTACCGCGACCTGCTCGACGCTTACTCAAAATAACACACAAGCGCCGGCGCGCGCCGCGCCCGGCGAAATTATGACACGCAATCCAATCATGAACGCCATACAGCCAACTGACGCTTCTATCATAATCACTTACCGCTGCCCGATGCGCTGCAAGATGTGCAACATCTGGCAGAATCCCACCGACAAGAAGGAGGAAATCAAGGCCGAGGACCTGCGCTCGCTACCCCGACTTAAGTTTATCAACATCACCGGGGGTGAGCCATTCGTGCGCGAGGACCTCCCGGAAATAGTCGAGGAGTGCTACCGCCATACCGACCGTATCGTGATTTCGACCTCAGGCTGGTTTGACGACCGCGTGATAGCCCTCGCCAAGCGCTTCCCTAACATCGGTATCCGCATCTCGATCGAGGGGCTGAGCCGGAAGAACGACGAGCTGCGCGGCCGCGAGGGTGGCTTCGACAAGGGGCTCCGCACCCTCCTTACCCTCAAAGAGATGGGTGTGAAGGATATAGGCTTCGGATGCACCGTTTCCAACAACAACTCCAAGGATATGCTGGCGCTATACCAGCTCTCCAAGTCGCTCGGGCTGGAGTTCGCCACCGCGGCGTTCCACAACTCGTATTATTTCCATAAGGACGACAATGTGATCACCAACCGCGACGAGGTATGCCGCGACTTCGAGCAGCTCATCGAGTGGCAGCTCAAGGAGAAGCACCCCAAATCGTGGTTCCGCGCGTTCTTCAATATGGGCCTTATCAATTACATCGAGGGTGGGCGGCGCATGCTCCCCTGCGAGGCCGGATCGGCCAATTTCTTCATTGACCCGTGGGGTGAGGTGTTCCCCTGCAACGGCCTGGAGGATAAGTACTGGAAAGAGTCGATGGGGAACATCCATGATGCCGACTTCATGACCATCTGGAATTCCGAGCAGGCGGCCAAGGTGCGCGACATGGTGCGCCGCTGCCCTAAAAACTGCTGGATGGTGGGCACCGCCTCCCCCGTGATGCACAAATATATAAAGCATCCGGCCAAGTGGGCGCTGAAAAACAAGCTCCGCTCGATGCGCGGACTGAAACCATGCCTCGACAAAACCTGGTACAATGTCGGCCAGGACCCCTCGCAGGGCGACCTGCGCCCGAAATTCTGACAATCGTTGCGATTTTAGAATCAGATTATTCTCGGGCCCGTTCCGAGGTCCCGAGTATCAACTTTAAAACCTTATTACCGTGAAAATCGTAGTTACCGGCACCCGGGGAATACCCGACATTCAGGGCGGTGTGGAAACCCACTGCGAACAACTTTACCCGCGCATAGCCGCTATGGGGCATGATGTCACGGTGATACGCCGCACCCCCTACGTCACCCCCGAAAACCGCCGCGACGAATACAGGGGGGTGAGGCTGGCCGACGTTTACGCGCCCCGAAAGAAGAGCGTTGAGGCCATAGTGCATACCTTTCTGGCGGTGCTGAAGGCGAGGCGGCTCAACCCTGATGTGTTGCATATACATGCCATAGGCCCTTCGCTTATGGTCCCATTCGCCCGTCTGCTCGGTATGAGGGTGGTAACCACCAACCACGGGCCCGACTACGACCGCCAGAAGTGGGGGCGGCTGGCCCGCACGGTGCTGAGGCTCGGTGAGCGGTTCGGCACAAAATGCTCCAACAAGGTGATCGTGATTTCAAACGTTATAGCCGGAATACTCCGCGATAACTACGGACGCACCGATACCGAGCTAATTTTCAACGGAGTAAACAAACCCTTGAAATCATCGGGCTGCGAGTATCTCAAGGAGTGGGGCATAGATGGAAAGCCGTATATCGTGGCTCTGGGCCGCTTCGTGAAGGAAAAAGGGTTCCACGACCTTGTGGAGGCGTACGCCAAGTCGGGGCTTTCCGGGGAGTGGCGCCTGGTGATCGCCGGCGATTCCGACCATCCCGACGAGTATTCCGAAGCTCTCAAGCGGCAGGCCCGCGAAGCCGGAGCCGTGCTGACTGGATTCATCAAGGGTGAGCGGCTTAACCAACTGATGTCCAACGCCTCGCTTTTCGTGCTACCCTCTTATCACGAGGGGCTTCCCATAGCGCTGTTAGAGGCTATGAGCTACGACCTCGATGTGATTGTGAGCGATATTCCGGCCAACCGCATCCCCGAATTGGCCCCCTCGGACTTCTTCCAGGCGGGAAATGTGGACGCATTAGCTACACTTTTATGCCGTAAAGCGGTGTCGCGCGGCACCCCGCGGACCTATAACCTCGCTAATTACGATTGGGACGCTATCGCGGCGCGCACGGTTGACGTTTACCGCGAAGTTTGCGGCTCAAAGTGAATTTTTTAGTCAAATCGGCTCGTTTCGTAAATTTTTCTGTAACGTTTTTGGCGCTTTTTGGTGATATAGTTTTTCGTCTGATTCGGATTTTAGTTCAAAAAAAACTGGCAGATACGGAAATTTTCGCTAACTTTGCACCCTAAAACGGAAAACTTCAAAAATTTATGAAGATTGACGCTGTAAATCTTGATATGATTTTCGAGACGAGCTGGGAAGTTTGTAACAAAATAGGTGGCATTTACACCGTTTTGTCAACCAAGGCTCTCACTCTGCAAAATCTCTATAAGGACAAGACGATTTTTATAGGCCCCGACGTGTGGTCCGAGGAAAATCCGTCGCCTTACTTTACCGAAGTGCCTTCGATTCTGCGCCCTTGGCGCGACAAGGCCGAGCTCCCCGAGGGTATCTCGGTGCGCGTAGGCCGTTGGAACATCCCCGGCAAGCCTATCGTGGTGCTCGTCAAGTTCGACGCCATGTACAAGGTCAAGGACTATTATTATGGTGAGATGTGGCAGCGCTACGGCGTTGACTCGCTCCACGCCTATGGCGACTACGACGAGGCTTGCGCCTTCTCCCTCGCCGCGGGTATGGTGATCGAGAGCATCTGCAACTATAAGCGCACCCGCCATAAGAGCATCGTGGCGCACTTCGACGAATGGACCACCGGCATGGGTCTCCTCTATGTGAACTGGAAGCTCCCCAAGGTAGGCACCATATTCACCACCCACGCTACCTCTATCGGCCGCAGCATTTGCGGAAACGGCAAGCCCCTTTATGATTATATGAGGGGGTACAACGGTGACCAGATGGCGCGCGAGCTCAACATGGAGTCGAAGCACTCGCTGGAGAAAGCCGCCGCCCACAACGCCGACTGCTTCACGACCGTCTCCGACGTTACCGCCGCCGAGTGCGAGCAGTTGCTCGACAAGCGTCCTGACATCGTTACCCCCAACGGCTTTCAGCCCGACGCCGCCCTCACCAGGGCGCGTATGCGCAAAGCCCGCGAGGTGGCCCGCGAGGCCATGCTCAAGGTGGGTTCGGCCATGATCGGACGCGAGCTCCCCGCCGACACCTTCATCGCCGCCACTTCGGGGCGCTGCGAGTATCGCAACAAGGGTATCGACGTGTTCCTCGACGCCGCCAAGCTCATCCAGCAGAGCGCGCCCTCCAGGCAGCTTCTCCTGTTCGTGATGGTGCCCGCGTGGTCCAAGGAGCCCCGCCAGGATGTCAAGGACGCTGTGGCCGCCGGCAACAACCCCGGCGTGGAGAATCCGGCGCTCACCCACTGGCTCAACAATCCCGAGTCCGACCCGATTATCAACCGCATTCACCAGCTCGGCTTCTCGGCCGACCGCGATTCGGCGGTGCAGGTAATCTATGTGCCCTGCTACCTCAACGGCGACGACGGCATATTTAATATGCAGTACTACGATATGCTCGCCGGCATGGACGCCACAGCCTTCCCCTCGTACTACGAGCCCTGGGGCTACACCCCCCTGGAGAGCGTGGCCTACGGCGTGCCTACCGTCACTACCTCCCTTTCGGGCTTCGGCCAGTGGATTCTCTCGACCTCTGCGAGCGATTTCGAGCAGAGCGGCGTGGTGGTAATCCCCCGCGGCGACTCGAACTACGGCGAGGTTGTCGAGAAACTCGCGTCGTCGCTCCGTTGGCTCGCCGATGCCGACTCCGACACCCGCGACAAGGTGTCGAAGGCTTCGCGCGCCACTGCCGACAAGGCTCTCTGGGATTACTTCATCGTATACTATGTCGACGCCTTCAAGAAGGCCCGCGAGGCCGCGTCGGCACGCGAATAATGCCTTGCCACTTGTCGAAAACACATTATAATTAAAAATTTCCTACTTACAAAAATATCACACATGAAACTTCAAGTCAGTAACACTAATGTCCCCAACTGGCACGACATTACAGTGAAATCCGACCTGCCCTCGAAGCTCAAACCCCTCGAAGAACTCGCCAAAAACCTCTGGTGGGTGTGGAACAGCGAAGGCAAAGCCCTGTTCCGCGACCTCAACCCCGACCTCTGGCGCTCGACGGGTGAAAACCCCGTGATGGTGCTCCAGCAGCTCTCCGCCGAGCGTCTGGAGGAAATCCTGGCCGACAAGGAGCTCCTCGCCCGTATCGACCACGTCTACGGCATGTTCAAGGAGTACATGGCCCAGCCCATGCGCGACGACATCCCCTCCGTATCCTACTTCTCGATGGAATACGGCCTCTGCAACGCCCTTAAAATCTACTCCGGCGGCCTTGGCGTGCTCGCCGGCGACTATATCAAGGAGGCTTCCGACAGCCGCGTGCCCATGACCGCCGTCGGCTTCCTCTACCGCTATGGCTACTTCACCCAGTCGCTGAGTGTCGACGGCCAGCAGATCGCCAACTACGAGGCCCAGAACTTCAACCAGCTCCCCATCGAGCAGGTTATGGAGAACGGCCACCCGATGATTCTTGAGGTTCCTTATCCCGGCCGCACCATCTACAGCCATGTATGGCGCGTAAACGTGGGCCGCATGAACCTCTACCTGATGGATACCGACTTCGAGATGAACTCGGAGTTCGACCGCCCCATCACCCATCAGCTCTACGGCGGCGACTGGGAAAACCGCATCAAGCAGGAGTATCTCCTCGGTATCGGCGGTATCCTGATGCTGAAGAAACTCGGCATCAAGTCGCAGCTCTACCACTGCAACGAAGGTCACGCCGCCCTGCTCAACCTGCAGCGCCTCGTTGACTACGTTCAGGAAGAACACCTCGACTTCAACGTGGCCCTCGAACTGGTGCGCGCTTCCAGCCTCTACACCGTTCACACCCCCGTGCCCGCCGGCCACGACTACTTCGACGAAGGTCTCTTCGGCAAGTACATGGGCGAGTATCCCGCCAAGCTCGGCATCTCCTGGAACGACCTTATGAACATGGGCCGCGAGAACCCCGACACCAACGAGCGTTTCTCGATGAGCGTGTTCGCCCTCAACACCTGCCAGGAGGCCAACGGCGTCAGCTGGCTCCACGGCGAGGTTTCCAAGAAGATGTTCGCCGGAATCTGGAAGGGTTACACCTGGGAAGAGAGCCACGTTGGCTACGTTACCAACGGCGTGCATATGCCCACCTGGGCTGCTTCCGAATGGAAGGAATTCTACACCGAGAAGCTCGGCCAGGAGATGTTCGCCCACCAGGAGAACCCCAAGGCTTGGGACGGCATCCTCAAGTGCACCGACCAGGAAATCTGGAACATGCGCATGACGATGAAGAACAAGTTCATCAACTTCGTGAAGCGCGACTTCAAGGCTAAGTGGCTCGCCAACCAGGGTGACCCCTCCGCCGTGATGAGCATCGTCGACAAAATCAACCCCAACGCGCTGATTATCGGCTTCGCCCGCCGCTTCGCTACCTACAAGCGCGCCCACCTGCTCTTCACCGACCTCGACCGTCTGGCCAAGATCGTCAACAACGAGCAGTTCCCCGTGCAGTTCGTGTTCTCCGGCAAGGCTCACCCCGCCGACGGCGCCGGCCAGGGCCTGATCAAGCGCATCATGGAGATTTCGCGCATGCCCCAGTTCCTCGGCAAGATTATCTTCCTGGAGGACTATAACATGATCGTGGCCAAGCGCCTCGTTACCGGTGTCGACATCTGGCTGAACACCCCGACCCGCCCCCTCGAAGCATCCGGCACCTCCGGCGAGAAGGCTCTGATGAACGGCGTGCTCAACTTCTCCGTACTCGACGGATGGTGGTACGAAGGCTACCGCTTCGACGAAAAGGCTGGATGGGCCCTCACCGACAAGCGCACCTTCACCAACCAGGGCCAGCAGGACGCGCTCGACGCCGCCACTATCTACTCGATGCTCGAAAACGAGATCGTGCCCCTCTACTACGCCAAGAACTCCAAGGGTTACTCCCCCGAGTGGGTGCAGTACATCAAGCGCTCGATCGCCCATATCGCTCCCCACTTCACCATGAAGCGCATGATCGACGACTACATCAGCCGCTTCTACGAGAAGGAGGCCGAGCGCACCGGCAAGCTCGTTGCCGACAACTTCGCCATGGCCAAGGAAATCGTGGCCTGGAAGGAGAAGGTCGCCGCTGCCTGGGACGGCGTCAAGGTGCTCGAAGTCAAGACTTCCGACGTGGCTGATTCTGTGACCGGCACCGACTACCACGTTGAGGCTGTGATCGACACCAACGGCCTGGCCAACGACCTCGGTCTCGAACTCGTGGCCTACAAGAAGGAGGGCAACGAGGAGAAATACTTCGGCAAGGAAGCCTTCAAGGTGGCTAAGGTCGACGGCAACGTTGTCACCTACAAGCTCGACTCGAAGCTCCGCGAGGCCGGCGTGTTCCGCTATGGCTACCGCCTCTACCCCTCGAACCCCGCGCTTCCCCACCGCATGGACTTCGCTTACACCCGCTGGATCTAATCCACCGGTAGCAAGCGCTACAGATAACGACATCCCTTGCCGAGCCAATCGGCAGGGGATGTTTTTTTTAGCGCAAGCCGCCCCGCCGAACTGAATCGGCGGGGCGGCTCCGTTATAACCTTAA
>JAMPHO010000001.1:762255-765319 GCA_023663385.1 Alistipes timonensis
CACCGCCGCCGTATCGGCGGCGTTACGCCCGGCGACAACCGCCTTATCGGAAGCGGAGCGCTCAGCCACAGCCGTTTCCACAGCCGAGCGCACGGCGACGGCCACTTCGGAGGCCGAGGCATCCGGCGCCGACGACACGGCGAAAGCGGTGGCAAGCCACACGGCAGCCGACAGCAAATTCGATTTAAGATTGCCGCATCTCATAATTCTTCGCACAATGAACCGCAAATTTAGCCATTTTCACCAAGTCTGCCAAATCCGCCCGCGCCTTTAACGCTCATTAGCCAAACAGCCGACCGACGGGAGGTTTGCCGCCGATTGGAAATTTGATTTTTCGCCGCACGGCTTTTTTCGCTATATTCGCGGCTGACTAACACGGGCGTTTAGCTGACGGCGCCCGCCGACCAATCTATCACGCCACCGACCATGCTCAAACTCAAACTTTCAGGCAAAGCCCGGCTCGCGGCCGCCGCCATCATCGCCGCGACGGCGGCAACCGCCGACAACATACCGGTGCTCCGATCAAGCTCCGACTCCGTAACCATATGGATGGACGGCAACCAACGCCGCTCCGATACCTGGGTCATCGACCCGGCGGCGCGCCCCGACGTGCTCGAAACGACCGCCGCCTCGGTGACTTTTGCCAGCGACCGCGACACGCTTACCGTGGCCCCGGCCGAATGGGAGAGCGCCGACCTGGTGATAGTCAACGCCCGGGGCGACTCGGCCCTGACGCGGGTGGCCCGGATTGCCGCCAACCCGTTTGAGAACCCATCGCCGGATATGCTTCGCAAAGCCCCCTCGGGGCTCCTGAGCCGCGAACAGGCCGAGTTTGACATCCGGGCGCTCGTATACGCCATCAGCGAGACGCACCCCGACATGTACTCGGCATGCCCGCAAACCGACTTCCACCGCGCCGTAAACCGGGCGGTGGCCGAGCTCCCCGACTCGGTGAGCGTAGCGGAGCTATACCTCGCCGCCGCGCCACTCGCGGCGATGCTGGGCGACGGCCATACCAACCTCTACTTTCCGGCCAAAGAGGTCTTCACGCCGGAGCTCAAACGGCGCCCGTTCTTCACCACGCTGCTCCCCGACCGCTCGATAAGATGCGACGTGAGCGCCGACGGCCTAATCCCGGCCGGCTCCGAAATCGTGAGCGTAAACGGGCGCACGGCCAGGGAGCTGATCGGCGCGATGCTGCCGTATGTGGCTGGCGAACGGGAGCACTTCCGCATAGCGCGCCTCGACGGCATGGTGGCCGACGGGCTGGAGCACCTCCTCTTCCCCGCCGACACGTTCAAAGTAGAATTCCGGGCCCCCGGGGCGACCGCCACCGAGACCATCGAGATGCCGGGGCTGCCGCACGAGCAACTTATGAAACGCTGCGCGAGGGCCGGAAAGCCTAAAGGGCGGAAGCCCGACTATTCCTACACGATCGACAGCGGCAACGGAGTGGCCGTGATGGACTTCCGGGCGTTCAATGGCCCGGGGCGCATGGGGCTGTTCGCCGACTCGATGTTCCGCGACCTGCGCGAGAAAGGGATACGCCGCCTCGTGATCGACATCCGCGAAAACAGCGGCGGCAACAGCGCCCTGGGCGACACCCTGCTGCGCTATCTCTCCCCGATTCCGTTCACGCAGTTCGACAAGATTCTGTGCCGCGTGACACCATTCAGCGCCAAAATCCTCGGCCCGGGGATAACGCCGGGGATCTATTTCCATGAAGCGTCGGACGAAGACCTTATAGCCCCGCGCACCCCTGACGAAGGACACTTCGACGGAAACGTCTGCCTACTGACCTCCAACTACACGTTCTCCTCGGCGGCCGACTTCTCGTGGGCCTTCAAGGAAGCCGGATGCGGCACCGTGGTGGGCGAGGAGACCGGGGGCATAAGCGTGTGCTACGGCGACGTGCTCACCTACCGCCTCCCCGTATCCGGCCTCCGCGCCACCATCTCCTACAAACGCTTCTGGCAATTCCGCGCCGACGAGAACGACATCCACGGCACCCTCCCCGACGTCGCCGTCCCCGCCCCCGACGCCCTCCGCACCGCCCTCCGCCTCATCCGCGACCACTGACCGCCCGCACCGCTCCTCGCCCCGCCGCCAGCCGCCCAACCGCCAACTGCCACCGCAATAAGCCAGCGGGCAATCCAGTCCAAAGCATTGTACTTAGCCGACACACCCCTTAACGCCACCGTCCGCGCACCCTTTCCGCCCGCACCGCTCCTTAGCCAAATAGCCGCGGAACAAGCGAAACGGGCGCCAAACCGACTGCGACCACTAACACAACCTCCTAACGCGACTAGACAACGCGACTGACTGATGCTACCCACCAATATGACTTGCTGACACTACCTACCAATGCGATTCGCTAATGCCACTGACAAAACTGACGGCTAACCGCCCGGCTGCAAACAAAAAAAGCGACTAAGCTCATTTACAGCCACTTCTCAATCAACTCCTCATATTTTTCGCAAAAACTGGCCAAAAAATTTGGCCAGTTCAAAGAAACTCCCTACCTTTGCATCGCAAAAGCGGCAAAGGCCGCCCACCGCGATGGTGCCATAGCTCAGTTGGTAGAGCAAAGGACTGAAAATCCTTGTGTCCCCGGTTCGATTCCTGGTGGCACCACAGAAGACCGCTAATTCTCAATGAGTTAGCGGTCTTTCTTTCACCCATACCCTTCCAAGTCACCACAAAAGTCACCACACCCACCGTAAGTTGTTGAAATATTGATGATTACACATGTCGCGGTATGTGCATAGCTATTCTGGTAGACATGTAAGATATTGATTATCAGTATAAATCGGGGCCCTATTCATAGTCATTCACCATCATTCAATCCCACACCACAACCTCGCAACCTCAAACTTTAACAGAGTTTAACTATGATAGGTCGCAAAAAATGTGGTGACCTCAACCAAAAATCAGCCGGGTCACCACGTCGAATCGTTAAAATCTCCAAAAAAAATTGTAACTTTGCATGTGGATAGGCGTAGGTCTATTCACGACATTTTGGAAAATAAGAAGCGGTATGCTCTCTTGTAAGTCGAGAACGTAG
>JAMPHO010000001.1:765419-809052 GCA_023663385.1 Alistipes timonensis
GAGGCCGGCGGCACCCCCGAGGCCCATCCCCGCGACAACGCGCAGGATGCCCGGAGGCGTGGCCCACACCCCCTCGATGCGCGAAGCCCTGGCCGACAAGACCCCGGCGAAGCAACAGGAGGAAGCCCGCCAACAGGCCGCGAGGGTAAACCGCCAGCCGTTCGCCGACGACGCGCTGATGGCCATATGGCACCGCTACGCCGCCGAGCGCCCGAAGCAGCACCTGCTGGTGAACACCATGCGCCAGGCTCCCCCGAAACGGCTCGACCCGCGGGGGGAGGTATTCACCATCACGGTCGAAAACCAGGGGCAGGTCGACCTGCTCACCGCCGAGATGCCCGAGCTGCTGAACCAGGCCCGCTCCGAGCTCCGCAACGACTATATCGAGTTCGAAATCAATGTGTCCGACAAGGCGCTCGCCCCGACCGCCTGGACCGACCGCGACCTGCTGGCCCATATGGTTGAGAACCACCCCGGGACGGCCGACTTCATCCGCACCCTTAAACTCTCGCTATGAGGCGCTTCATAATAGTCGGCGCCTCCTCCGGGATAGGGGCCTACTGCGCCCGCTCGCTCGCCGAGGCGGGCTACCCGGTAGGCGCCGCGGCCCGCGACACAGCCAAACTGGAGGCTCTCCGACGGGAGTTCCCGCAAATGGTAGTAACCGAATCCATCGACATCACCTCACCTGACGCTCCCGAGGCGCTGAACCGCCTGATTGCGAAGCTCGGAGGAATGGATGTGTACTTCCATGTCGCCGGAATAGGCTACGACAACGACGCTTTCGCCGAGGAGCCCGACCTACGCACCGCGGCCACGAACGTCGGGGGCTTCACCCGTATGGTCGACGCCGCCTGGCGCTATTTCGCCGAGCGCGGAGGCGAGGGGCAGATCGCCGCCATAACCTCCGTGGCGGGCACGAGGGGTATCGGCACCCTGGCCTCATACTCGGCCTCGAAAGCCTACCAGCAGCACTACCTCGAAGCTATGCGCCAGCGTGCCCACGCCTTAAATTACCCCCTGACAATTACAGACATACGTCCCGGATGGGTGCTTACCCCGCTCCTTCCGGGGAAACCCTCGGACTACCCCCTGGCGATGACCATGGAGCGCGCCGGCCGACTAATCGTAAAGGCACTCCTGTCGCGCCGCACGGTAGTTACTGTCGACTGGCGCTGGCGCACCCTCTGCGCCCTCTGGCGCCACCTCCCCCGCTTCATCTGGACCCGCCTCCCCCTACCCCATTTCCCCTTGGGCGTGAAGTGAATAGAGTGAAGGGTGAAGAGTGAAGGGTGAAGAGTGAAGGGTGAAGAGTGAAGGGTGAAGAAAATACTACCCCCGAAACGCGGTCGCGTTTCGGGGGTAGCTTGTATTCGGGGCCCGCTTTGGGGGCTTTGGGGACTTCTTAGAGGATTACCTTGGTGACGGTCGAGCCCTGGCGGCGGATGTAGATGCCTGTGCCGGGGTTGGCCACGCGAACACCCTGGAGGTTGTAATACTCCACGGGAGCGTCGGTAGCTTCCTCTTCGACAACCTCAACGGAGGAATCACCTTCGGTCACGCCATTGAGCACGATTCTGAATCGGTCTCCCTGCCAGTAGCCGGTAATCGCGTTGTTCTCCGACGGATCCATAATGTATGAAAGCACTGCGCCGTCAAGGTTGATAACCTTCTCATTGTACTCGTTTCGCACAACCTTTCCGGTGTTATGCTCAGCCATGAATCCGGCTGTGTCATACAGGTTGCCGATGTATACCTCGCCATAGTTGGAGGAGGGGCGTACGCCGGTATTGATGTCGCGGTCGCCCGGAGTAGGCTCGCCAGAGAGGTTGGAGGTGATGAACACTCTCTCGGGATTGGTAGCGTTGATAAACAGCGGCGAGGCCAATTCGGGATTGTAGTTTTCACCATATCCGGCCCAGGGGTTCACGAGATAGTAGAGTCCGGGCTTTTCGGGATTCTCGCGCACGGCGACATCAAACGTATACGGGTCGGTAATGCCGAACATACAATAGATGGCGTTATGCTCGAAGGTCGCGGTGCAAATCTCGGTCCACTCCTCTAAGGGGCGGGTCTTGCTGATAGGGGCCGCGGAGATAATGCCGGAGTGGGCCTCACCCTTGGCATCGCGCGGAACGGCCACGAAATAGCGGTCGCCGTAGGGCACCTCTTCGGCGGGGATGGTGAGCGTAACCCCGGCACGGCTGAAGTTGGCGGTGTACACCGTCAGCGAGGGGTCGTGCGAGGCCACCATGGCGGTAACGCGTTCGGGGAAATACAGGTTTTCCTCAACCACGGCGGCGGGCACCAGCGCGTAGTCGATCGAGGCCACAGAGGGCGCGATCTCGCCCATATCAATGGTGGCTGCCTCCTCGGTGATGGCGGGCACACCTTCGTCGTGCCACTCCATAGAGTAGTCAACGTAGCCCGGGAATTCGATTTCGAGGTCGTTTTCGGGATACAAGCCGTTGTGACCGTACCAGCTGGCGGGGCGCATGATGTTGGCGGGCATGATCACGCGGTTGTCGGCGAATTTGCCGCACCATCCGCCGGTATAAGGCTGGTCCCAATCCAAGGAATAAATCAGGGGCTCTTCGGTATTCCACTCGGCAAGCTTATACTCAAGCACCGTAACGGGAATATTGACAATCGAGGGATCGGTGGCGTCGATCAGTATGTAGGAGTCCTCGTTCTGCCCAAGGTGCTGGAACTCGGCAGCCCAGGGGTGGCCGGCAAACGGATTCTTCAGGCGGTAGCGGCCCGGGGTGTCGGCATCGCGCTCTACCTCAACGGGGTACTCCATACGGGGGAAGGTGTAGCTGCCGTCCGATTCGCGGTACTGCTCGCGGCGCTCATCGGAGAACGCGAGGTTGGCATACAGGCGCTCGCGAATCTTGCCCTGGCCCATCGAAACCCAGTTGCCCTCGGGAGCGAGGTTGCGGTAGAGGACGAAGGACTTAGCCAAGCCGATGGCGGAGCCGTCGGTGGTGAGGGGGAGTATTGCGAACGAGTTGCGCTGCTTGGGCACCGACACGTTGAACGTATCACCCTTGAAATCGGTGTACTGGATCGAGTCGCCGGGATTATCGGTATAGAGCTTCGCGATAGCGTCGGCCGAGAGATTGTCAACGTCGGAAACCACGCGGTAGGCCACGACGCCCGGACCCTTCTCCACCTCGAAGGTAACCTCGTTTTGCGAGGCGCCGACGAAGTAGGGACCCTTCTCGCTGTAATCCATGCGCATGAAGTCAACGTAGCCGCGCTGGTATCCGTCGAGCGTAAGGCTCCATCCACCTAAGTTATAGCCTGAATTCTTAGATACCATAAGCATGCAGTTGCCCCACTCGAAAGTGCCGGTCTGATCGAAGAAACGGCCCCGCGCATTAAGACGGTATTCGGCGCCAAAGGATTCATCGTAGGGGTTCGCCTGCGCGATGCCGATCGACTTGAAGTCGATGGTTGCCACACCCGTATCGTAATTAAAATCGATAATGATGTTGCGGTGGTTGAACACGTTTACGAGGCGGAACTGATAGTTAGCGCCATCCTCCTTCTCGCGCATTTCTACCTTGAACGGTTCGTCGAACTCAACCCATTCGGACATATTCGTGGTAACAATGCTCTTCACCGTGTTCTTGAAGTCAGCGGGGAACGAGGCGGTGCCATACTCCTGCCATTCGCTCCAGCCTTCGCCTGTGAATGCCAGGCTGAATTTGGAACCCTGGACAGGCCCTAAGATTTCGTTGTTTTGCGACGGGTCTACAAGGTACGACAATACCTTCCCGTCGAGGTTGATAACCCTCTCATTGTTCTCGTTGTACTCGACGTTGCCGAAGCTGTATTCATATCCGGCTATCGAGCTGAGGTTGCCGAGGAAAACATCGCCGTAGTTCGAGACGGGGCGCACGCCGGTATTGATGTCGCAGTCGCCATGCATCGGCGCGCCGCTTATGTCGGCGGTGATATACACGCCGTTGGGGTCGGAAGCGTTGATAAACATCTGCGAGGCGTGGTCCGGGTTATATGCTCCCGCATTACCTTCAAAACTAATGTCAAACGCTTTCCAAGGTTCTACGAGATAGTAAAGTCCGGGGGTATCGGGACTCTCCTTTACCTCGACCTCGGTCTCGGCGGGAGGATTGCCGAGAGTCGTGGTGAAAAGGCAGTTGAACACGCTTTGGGTGAGCGTTGCCTTACCCAAGGATTTCCAGTCATTCACCGGGCGCATTTTGTTGATGGTCGCCTCGGTGAAGATGCCGGAGTGGGCCTCACCATTGGCGTCGCGCGGAACGGCCACGAAATGGCTGCGGCCGTAGGGCACCTCCTCGGCGGGAACCGTGAGGGTAACTCCCGAGCCGCTAATAGTCGCGGTGTAAACAGTCAGCGAGGAGTCGCGGGAGGCCACCATGGCGGTAATCCGTTCGGGGAAAACCCTGTTGGCCTCGACCACGTCGTTTGAAACCAGCGCGTAGTCAACCGAGGCGATTGCCGAGGAGATATTTCCGAGCGCTACCGACGCGCCCTCGTCGTTAAGGGTCGGCTCGCCGCCCCACTCCATCGTGTAGTCAACGTAGCCGGGGAGCTCGATTTCGAGGTCATTGTCGGGGTAGTCGCCCCTGTAGAGATAATGAGTCGACGGATACATTGACCGGGGAGGCATCGATATGCGGTTGTCGGCGAACTTTCCATAAAGGCCGGGCCACACACCATTTCCCATACTCTCGCCGTACCAGGCTTCTGAACAAACGACAGGCTTATTGGCTATCCAGCCGCGACGTTTAACACCCAATGTGGAATAAGGAACCAAAACCTTCGACGGATCGGTGGCATCGATAAGGATGTAGTAATCCTCGCCATCAACGTAATGGGCGAGCTCTGACGCCCAGGGGTGGTTGGCAAACGGATTCTTGAGGCGGTAACGGCCCGGGGTATCGGCGTCGCGCTCCACCTCTACCGCATACTCCATTAGGGGGAAGTAATAGTTGGCGGTGGAGTCGCGGTACTGCTCCCTACGCTCGTCGGACAGATCGAGTTCGACGTAAAGGCGCTCCTTGATTTTGCCCTGACCCATCGACACCCAGTTACCTTCGGGGGCGAGGTTACGGAAAAATTCACGGATTCCCATCTTACCGGCGGCTTTGCCGTCAGCTCCCAACGGAATAAGGCCATACGAGGTGTGCAGCTTCTCAATAGGGAGAGTCAGCGTGGTCGAAGTGAGGTCCTGGAAATTTATAGAATCGCCCGGATTCTTGGTGTAAAGCTTGGAAATGGTGGCACCATCAAGATACATAGCGTCGGGCACTAAGCGGTAGCCGGTCACACCCGGTCCCATCTCCACATCCATCAGCAACTCGTTCTGTGAGGTCCCGACATAGTACATACCTACGGTTTCAATGTCAGGATGGCCCATCGACACATAACCGGATTGAAAACCGGTGAAGTTCATATACCACGCGCTGACCTCATAGCCCAAATTGGGAGTTACAAGCAGCATGCAGTAAGTCCATTCGAAAGTGCCGGTCGAAGCGAAGTAGTATCCCCCGGCCACCAGGTGGAACTCGGCGTACGCGTCGTCGCTCTGATAGTCGTGCTGCGCTATGCCGATCGACTGGCGCTTAATCTCTGCCGCGCAAGTTTCGGAGTTATAGTCAACGATGATGTCGCGGTGGTTGAAAACGTTCATGAAGCGGAACTGGCCGTGGATGCCGTCGGTCGATTCGCGGCGCTCCACGCGGAACGGCTCATCGAACTCAACCCACTGGGTGCCGCTGTACGACAGAATCTGCTTTATCCTATCCTTGAATCCGGGGAGGAACGAGGCCGTGCCGCACTCCCGCCATTCGCCCCAGCTTGCCGAGGCGGAGTCGGCGCGGGCCGCCACCTTCGAGGGGAGCGCCGGCTTCTCGACAGCGATAAGTTTGAAATCAGGGTTGCCCCCGGCGAGCCGCAACTTGGGCGCCACAGCCCACGAGGATGCCGCGGCAGTCACGGCGAGCAACAAAAGCGTAAATATTTTGCGCATATATGATTGAGATTGGTTTAAAACTCAAATTTATGAAAGCTTTCTTTAATTCGTATATATGAAGGTTTTCTTTAATTCAGATTTATGAAGGTTTTTAAAACTCAGATTTCTCAAGGTTTAAAGTGCAAAGGTAGCTAATAACGGACTAATAACAGGCCGCTCACTACCCCCCCCGATTGTTAAAAATCATTAAAATACAACTAAAGAGCGGCTAAGAGGTCGCCGACTATGACCGGTCATAGCGTCTGCACACAATATAACGGAATATTTGTAAGCCAATCCTCCTTTCTATAAGGGGACATGGATACCCGGTAGGCGATTTCTGATTTGTTGTCATCGACAAACTGCCGCAAGCTTTTTGCCTTCAAATTCTCTTCAGCCTTGACCTCTATAGGCATAACCTTCCCGGCTGTTTCGATTAAGAATGGGATAAGCGGATCGGTAATTATCATTTCAAAACTCACTTTTGAAATGCGTCCGCTACATAAAAACGGACGAATAACAAAGACTCAATCACATTTTAAGGACGAAAAATGTGAACTCATACACATTTTAAGTACGAATAATGTGTGCGGAATCTCATAATCAGAACTAAAGAGGTGATTTAACAATCAAAATCTTGAAAATGTCACAACAAGAAGATTATCTGAGGGGGAGTGGCGATAATCATTGTGTCAGTCAGCGGCTATAAAAGCGCTCGCCCCCGCATAGGCTGCTGGCGCGGCCTATGCGGGGGCGAAAAATGGTTGCTGATTTGCTCCGTCGGACGGGTCAGACCTTTCGGACGGGTCGGACTTTTCAGACTTTGGTGATCTTGGTGACTTTGGCAATCGCGTCCGACTTGTCCGACCTGTCCGACTTGTCCGACCCGTCCGACGGAGCCAACTCCCCGAAAATTCGGAGCCAATTCACGAGGTGTGGGCTTTATTCGCCGTAGTATTTCTGGAAGAAGGCCTGGGGCTTGCCGCAGACGGGGCAACCCTTGGGCGCATCCTTGCTCTTCACTACGTAGCCGCAGTAGCGGCACTGCCATACGGTGTCGGGGCTGTCGGAAGTGAAGAAGGTGCCGGTCTCAACCCTTTCGAGCAGACGGCGGTAGCGGTCCTCGTGGAACTTCTCGACGCCGGAGATGTTGCGGTAAAGGGCGGCGATGGCGGGGAAACCCTCCTCCTCGGCCTTGTCGGCGAAGGCGGCGTAGAGGTCGGCCCACTCCTCGTGCTCACCGGCGGCGGCTTCGGCCAGGTTACGCTTGGTGTCACCCACGGGGCCGGCGGGATAAGCGGCGGTGATTTCGAGCATCCCCTCGTCGAGCATCGAGAAGAAGCGCTTGGCGTGGGCCAGCTCCTGATCGGCGGTCTCCATGAATATGGCGGCGATCTCCTCGTAGCCCTCCTTCTGGGCCACTTCGGCGAAGATGGTATAGCGGTTGCGCGCCTGCGATTCGCCGGCGAACGATTTCAGAAGGTTCTTTTCAGTTTCAGTACCTTTAATCTTTTTCATATCTTTAAGTTGTTAAATCCTTGTTTCAGCAAAGGTGTAACAACTCAAAGAATTAGAAAGTTCATATCAGAGCGAATCGAGGTCGAGATAGAGGCGTTGGAGCATAGCCTTCCCCTCTTCGAGGCGCTCGGAGGCGCGGGGCCCCGCGAGGCGCTCGGGCTTACCGCTGTCGAGGTTGAGCACGGCGGTATCCGAGGGGGTCACCACGCACAGGCGGTCCTTCTGCGAAAACACCGCGGCGGAGGGCGTTCGGGGATCGAGCAGGTCGCGGCTGTAGCGGAACCCGTCGGCGGGGAGGCCGAGGGCCGTAAGGAGGGTGGCCGCGAGGTCGGTCTGGTTGCCGGTCTTGCTGACCACGGCGCCGCGGCACTCAAGCGCGCCACCGGCCATAACGATAGGCACCCGGTGGCGGTCGACCACGTCGTCGAGGTCGCGGGGCCACGCTCCGTAATGGTCGGGCACGGCGATTACCAACGTGTTGCCCCAGGAGGGGAGCGTGCGGAGCGAGTCGACAAACGCCGTCAGGCAGCTGTCGGTGTAGGCGAAGGCGTTGCGGCGGGGCTTCCCGGCGAAACGGGGGTTGGCATACGGCACCTCGAACGGCTCGTGGCTGCTGGAGGTCTGTATCACCGTCAGCCGGGGCTCGCGGCTGTCGGCGGGCACGCGGTCGGCGCTCATTTCGCGCCAGGCGCGTGCGAAGAGGCGGTCGTCATGCGCCCCCCACTTGCTGAGTTTCTCAGCTACGGGGAAATCCTTGTCGGACACCACCCGGTCGAAACCCATACACATCAGGTAGGCCATCATATTGAAGAAATTGGCATCGCCACCATAATAATAAGCCAGACGGTAGCCCCCCTTGTCGCGCATCACACGCGGAAATGACGGGAGCCGCTCGATTTTGTCGACATACTTCATGACCGACACAGTCGGGGGGCCGGGGAAGGCGCTGAGTATGGCGGGCACCCCGCGGTCGGTGCGGAAACTGCTGGCGAATATCTCGCTGAACAGCACCCCCTCGCGCCCGAGCGAGTCGAGCCCCACGGCCACGGAGT
The DNA here is from genome assembly GCA_023663385.1 of Alistipes timonensis. GTDB lineage: Bacteria > Bacteroidota > Bacteroidia > Bacteroidales > Muribaculaceae > UBA7173. The sequence goes on from JAMPHO010000001.1 coordinate 773,994, forward strand.
CACCCCCTAACGAGGGCATCAGATGGCTGGAGAAACTCTCAAGAATCACAAGCACCACGTCGGGGCGCTCCGTGCGCAGCAACCTGCCGCAGGGCGCGGAGGCCAACGCCGCGCTGTCGGCCTCGGCAACCGGGGCGAGCAGACGCCCCATAAGCGCCTCGGCATCCTCCGGCTCGAAATACTGGAACTGCGAGCCGAAATCGCTCTGGTGCGTGGCCGAATAGAGGAGGGAGAAAGCGGGATTGGTGGCCGCATGGTTCAGGCGGATGTCACGCGAGAAATAGGCGCGACTGAGATTCATTGTCGACACGGTGAAACTGCCGCGGATAGGCACGAAGAGCGCCGCCGTGGCCACCACCATCACCGCCGGAGCCAGCCACCGCCGACGCTCGGCCGGCACGGGGTTGATTTTTGCCGCCCCGCGGCTGAGAGCCAGCCAGGTAAGCAGCGACGCCGCGCCCCAGGCGGCAAGCCCCGCGGCAACCTCCCACCACCTGGCCGAGGCCATAGCCGCAGCCGGGGAGGTCGAGAAATAGAAAATCGGCGTCATATCGAGGCGGAACCCCCAGTAGCCGTAAAGGAGCAGGTCGAGGCAGTAGATACCCCCGAGCAGCGCCGACGCGATACCGAAATACACGGCCAGCGCCTTCCCCGGCCAGCGGCGCCGCGTGGCGGTCTGAACAGCGATCAGCAGCCCCGGAATCACCGACAGGTACCCCGCCACCGACATATCCATCGGCAGCCCGTGGAGCACCACCTGCCCCACCGAACCCAACAGGTCGGGCATCCTCACGGCCATAAACACCACCTTCCACGCGGCCATCACCGCCACGAACGTCGCGAACACCGCCACCAGCTTCACCAGTCCTTTCCTCATATCGCGCAAGTTGTTATGTTACTTTTTCAGCTGTATAAGCGGAATACCGCCCAACATCGCCGCAGCCTCCGAGAAACTGCTCCAGTAAGAACCATAGACGCGAGCGCACTTCGAGAGGGCCACAATCTCGGTAAGTGCCTCCCTAATCCCCTCCGGGGTATCACGTACGACTTTTTTATCAGTGCATATGAACCTCGCGGCCCCGAAGCGGTCGACAAGCTCGGCCTTTACCCCCGCGTCGTCGGTAGCGAGATAAAAAACAGTCGATGAGTCACGCTCCAATTCCTTGCCTATGGCGTCGATAAACAGCGAAAGAGGGCTATGTTCGATGGAAACAACGTTGTCGGTCCGTCGGATATGGAGCCCCACACATCCTCCTCCGGCAACAGCGAGACGCTTCTCCGCCTCACTGATTATTGAGGCTCGTGGCTTGAACACCGCACGGTAGAAATCTTCCTCGAAAGGATAAAATATAACACCGCTGCGTATCAGAACCGTTCCCTTACATTTTTCCAACTCGCGCAGCAGTCTCCGGGGCTCCCCTTCATATTCGGGAAGGTTGTCCCAGTCAGTCAGCTTACAACCGTAGCGTCCTACCTGCGCTATGGAGGATAGGTAGAGATTTTTCTTCCTCGGAATATCGTAGAACCAAAGCTCATTGGCGGCACTGACGTTGAACGCCGAGTGAAGATATTCATTAGTATCGAACAATTCCCCAATATCGCAACGCAGGTCGTTGTTTACCGGCCAGGCGATGCCGTAATCCCGACAGCCATAGTCCCGACACAGCGTCAAGCCTGAAGCTATCGCCCTCATTCGGTTGGCAAGGCCACCCACAGGGTTTATAATGAGTTTATCCATATAATATTATAAATATTATAAAAGCGGGCGCCGCGCCTCATTGAAGCGCGGCGCCGTAATCGTAAAAACCGCGGCGGCATTGCCGCCTAACGCGTCAGTTTACAACGAGGATTTTGGTGACGCACCCCGAGGAGCTCCCTTCGGCCGAGCCTTGCGAGGCGTAAACGTAGTAGACGCCGGTCTTGACACGCTCACCGGCGGCGTTGCAGCCGTCCCATATGAAGCGGCCACCATCGGAGCGCCCCTGGGCGAACACGTTGCCTGCGGCATCGGCAATCTTCACGAGCGAGTTGTTCATAAGGCCGTCAACGGTGATCCACCCTGTGTAGTCGGGACGAACGGGGTTGGGGAAGGCGTAAACGTCGTTGAAGTTGTCGCTGGCCGGGGCCGAGGTCGAATTATACTCTACAAGCCCGAACTCGGTGCCGAAATATACCGACCCGGAATTGTCGTCGCAGGCCACGCTGTAAACCCTGTTGGAGGGGAGGGGCGAATTTTCGGTGGTGTAGTGCTCGATGATTTCCGTGCCGTCCTCGCTCACGAGGTAGACACCCGAAGTGAGTGTGGCTATCCATTTGCGGTTTGACGCGTCAACGGCTATCTGCCCCACATCCTGCGAATCGCAGAGATAGTCGGCCAGGTTTGTGCCGTCGTTGCGGGGCACCTTGATGCGGCGCACGGTCAATACATCGGATTTCGTGATTTCCGATGGATTATCTATCACGCATATGCCGCTGGCACCCGCGTCAAACCATATCTGCCCGTTCTTATCCTCGACAAAGTATCGATTATATGTTGTCTTAATTTCCTTATTGTCTTGGTCGTAGAATCTGCTGAAAGATTTTACAGTATTATCCTTTAGCGACACGGTGTTCTTTGTGTCAATAACATAAAGGGGCTGCTCGCCAAAAGGCACATTCATAAAGAGAATGCCGCCGGAAGTCATCATAAGGTTGACATCGCGGAGTCCTCCACCCGCGAGTGGTATATATGTGCTCTGCCAATCGGAAGCTTTGGAAGGCACGCTCTTGAGCTTGTCGGCAGGGTAAACGTGGAAATTGTTCTGGTCATTAATACATTCCTGCACGCAATAAAGATTACCAGCGGCATCAAACACAAGGTCGGTAATGTTTTTGATATTGCCCCACCAGGAGGTGAACGATACCGCTGAATTATCGAAATAATTATATTTTATCTTTCCAGTATTGTCGAAACGGTAAATTCCGCGGTTCCAGGTACCGATAAGATATTCGCCGGGTGAGCCAGGAATCTCTCTCGCGCGGTAAGGATTCTGGATATAGGTCTTATTATCATTAAGGGGGGTTATGTCTGTAATTTCCCCGTTTTGGATAAGGTTTACCTGGACATTTATATTTTTACCTTGGCCAAGGTAGTCGATGCCCATGCTGCGCTCGCAGTAGCGGGAGGAGGCGAGGATGCCGCCGGTGGGGGTTTTGGTGAGGTAGACTACCTGGCGCACCTTGAGGTCGGAGGGGGAGAAGGGGGCGCGGAGCTCGGTGGGGGTGGAGCCGGAGATGTCGTACTGCGCCACTCCGGCGGGGAGGGCGGCCCAAAGACTCTTGGTGCCGTCGAAGGCGCTGCAAAGGGCGCCGGTCAGATTCGACGGATAGGGGGTGCGGGTGTAGGCGCCGTCGGCGTCGAAGGAGTAGAGGGCCGAGGAGCCGTATAGCTTCACCAGCCCGTTTTTGTCGTACTCCACCGAAAGGGGGGCCTCAACGGTGATGATCTCGTTGGAAGCGGCGTGAAACACGTCACCAATCTGTATCTTCACCAGCTGCATGCGGTTCTCCTCCTTGCCTATGAGGAGCACGTTGTTGCCGAAGGCCTTCATAGCACCCTTGGACCATAGGTCGTTGTCGATAGCGCCCACGGCCTGGAACTGGCCGAGCTTGGTGAGGCGCTTCGACGCGTCGGCCCCCTTTATCTGTTCATTTTGGTTTATGAAGAGGTATTTGTCGATGGCGGCTATGTGGCGAACCTCGCCGGCGGTGTCGTAGATAGTCTCGCGCACGGTCGAGGTGGCGTCGTTGTAAATCACCAGCCCGAAGGAGGTGAGCACGGCGAAGAAATCCTTGCCGAAAGCCACCTCACGTATGTCGCGGGTGTCGGTGCTCACGGCGTCCTTGATGTCGGGCACGTTGACCACCTTGCCCGAGTCATAGACCTTGTCCATATTGCCGTTGGCGTAGGCCAGGAGTATGTATTTGCCGTAGGGGTTGTAGTAGGCCCCTATAATATCCACGTCGTTGAGCCCGGAGGTAGAGTTGAGAGTGCCCTGCTCGGAGGTCTCCTTATCGACATAGAAGAGTCCGCCGTCAGACACGAAATAGGCTCGCTGCGGAGTCTCTACAATCTGCTGTGCCGCAGTAAATGGTGAGTACAGCGCCCATGAGCCTACGGAAAGCTGCGCCACGGCACCCGCGGCGGGGAGCATCATGGCCAGGAGCAGGAGGAGTTTCTTTATCATCGTGTAATGTCGGTTTTGCTATTGCTGTTAAGTCGAAACAGTTTCTCAGAGTACTTTCAGAAGGGCCTCGGTGGCGCGCCGGCGGTGCGACACGGCGTTTTTCTCCTCGGCGGCCATCTCGGCGAAGGTGCGGGTGTCACCCTCGGGCACGAACACGGGGTCGTAGCCGAAGCCGTCGGCGCCGCGGGGTTCCTCTATTATGCGCCCTTCGACGCTTCCGCTGACGCATACCTCCTCGCCGCCCTCTCGCACGAGGGCCATGACGGTGCGGAAACGGGCCGCGCGGTCCTCCACCCCTTCGAGGTTGCGGAGAAGCAGCAGCATATTGGCCCTGGAGTCGTGCCCCTCCTCCCCTTCGGCCGCGGCGTAGCGCGCCGAGCGCACTCCGGGAGCGCCACCGAGGGCGTCGACCTCCAGGCCGGTGTCGTCGGCAAAGCAGGAGCAGCCGTATTTTCCGGCCACCCAGCGAGCTTTCAGCAGGGCGTTACCCTCAAGGGTAGGTTCGGTTTCGGGAATATCGTCGCGGCACCCTATCTCGGCGAGGGATACCACCTCGAAGGCGTCGCCGAGTATCTGGCGCACCTCCTGGAGTTTATGGGCGTTGTTGGTCGCGAATACAAGACGCTGTTTCATATCAAAGTAATAACGAGCTTTTCCCCCTTTTATTGTCGCGCCCCCAAAGCAAACCGCGCCGAACCTCCGAGAGGTCAGGCGCGGCATAAGGTGTCAAAACGGGTTTTGTTACAGATGCGAGCCGCCGTGGCGGCGAGGGAGCTGGGATCAGCCGATCACGATGTTGACAATCTTGCCTGGCACCACGATTACTTTGCGGATCTGCTTGCCGTCCATCCAGCGCTCGGCCGAGGGATCGGCGAGTGCCAGGGCCTGCACGGCGGCGGCATCGGCGTCGGCGGGAGCCTGGATGGTGTAACGGGCCTTGCCGTTGAAGCTCACGGCGTAGTTCACGGAGCTTTCGCGGAGGTAGTCCTCGTTCCATTCGGGCCACTGTGCGTCGCACACGGTGGCCTCGTGGCCCAGGTCATGCCAGAGCTGCTCGGCGATGTGGGGCGCGAAGGGGGCCAGGAGTATGACGATAGGCTCCAGGGCGGCGCGGCTGTGGCAGTTGAGCTTCGTAAGCTCGTTGACGCAGATCATGAAGGCGCTCACCGAGGTGTTGTAGCTGAAGGTCTCGATGTCGCCGGTAACCTTCTTTATTAGGGTGTGCACGGCTTTGAGCGCCTCGGCCGAGGGGGCGTCGTCGTTTACGAGCCACTGCTCCCCTTTCCAGAAGAGGCTCCAGAATTTTTTGAGGAAGCGATGTACGCCGTCGATGCCGTTGGTATCCCAGGGCTTGCTCTGCTCCACCGGGCCGAGGAACATCTCATAGAGGCGGAGCGTGTCGGCGCCGTAGCGCTCCACGATGTCATCGGGGTTTACTACGTTGAACATCGACTTCGACATCTTCTCGACTGCCCAGCCGCAAATGTATTTGCCATCCTCCAGGATGAACTCGGCGGTGGCGTACTCGGGGCGCCAGCGGCGGAAAGCCTCGGTGTCGAGCACGTCGTTCGACACGATGTTGACATCAACGTGGATCGGGGTGGTGTCGTACTGCTTGCGGAGTCCGGCGGAAACGAAGGTGTTGGTGTCCTTCACGCGGTAAACGAAGTTACTGCGCCCCTGGATCATGCCCTGGTTGACGAGTTTGCGGAAGGGCTCCTCCTCGCATACCGCACCGAGGTCGTAGAGGAACTTGTTCCAGAAGCGGGAGTAGATGAGGTGGCCGGTGGCGTGCTCCGTGCCGCCAACGTAGAGGTCGACCTGGCGCCAGTAGTTGTTGGCCTCGGGGCTCACGAGAGCCTCGTTGTCGCGGGGGTCCATATAGCGGAGGTAGTAGGCGCTCGACCCGGCGAAACCAGGCATGGTGTTCAGTTCGAGCGGATACCCCTCGGGGGTCTTCCAGTTCTCGGCGCGGCCCAGCGGGGGCTCGCCGGTCTCGGTGGGGAGGTAGGAGGTGATTTCGGGGAGTTCCAGGGGGAGTTTTTCCAGGGGGAGCATATGGGGCACCCCGTCCTTGTAATACACGGGGAACGGCTCGCCCCAGTAGCGCTGGCGCGAGAAGATGGCGTCGCGGAGGCGGTAGTTGGTCTTGACGCGGCCGATACCTTTCTCCTCGATGAATTTCTTAGTCTTGGCGATGGCCTCTTTCACTTCGAGTCCGTTGAGGTCCAGCTCGGGCCCGGCGGAGTTAATCATTTTGCCCTCCTTGGCGTCGAAGCTCTCCACGCTCACGTCGGCACCCTCTATCAGGGGTATGATGGGGAGGTCGAAGTGGCGGGCGAAGGCGTAGTCGCGGCTGTCGTGGGCGGGTACGGCCATGATGGCGCCCGTGCCATAGCCGGCGAGCACATAGTCGCTGACCCATACGGGGATTTTCTTGCCCGAGAGGGGGTTGATGGCGTAGGCGCCGGTGAACACGCCGCTCACCTTCTTATCAATCTGGCGCTCGCGCTCGGTCTTGTGCTTCACCTGGTCGAGGTAAGCGTCGACGGCGGCGCGCTGCTCGGGAGTGGTGAGCAGGTCGACGTACTTGCTCTCCGGGGCGAGAACCATGAAGGTAACGCCGAACACGGTGTCGGCGCGGGTGGTGAAGATGGTCATCTCCACGTCGCTGCCGTCGACCTTGAAACGCATCTCGGCGCCCTCGGAGCGGCCGATCCAGTTGCGCTGGGTCTCCTTTATGGAGTCGCTCCACTGGAGCTTCTCCAGGGAGTCGAGCAAACGGGGCGCGTAGGCGCTCACGCGGAGGCACCACTGCCACATAAGTTTCTGCTCAACGGGGTAGCCGCCGCGGAGCGACACACCCTCCGACACCTCGTCGTTGGCCAGCACGGTGCCGAGCTTGGGGCACCAGTTTACCATCGTGTTGCCGAGGTAGGCTATGCGGTAGTTCATGAGCACGTCGGAGCGCTGCTTCTCGTCCATGGCGTTCCACTCGGCGGCGGTGAAGGAGAGGTGCTTTGTCTCGGCGGCGTGGATACCCTCCGAGCCCTTGGCGGCGAAGTGGGCCTCCAGGTCGGCAATGGGGAGCGCCTTCTGGGCCTCGGTGTCGAAATAGTGGTTGAACATTTCGATGAAGGCCCACTGGGTCCATTTGTAATAGGCGGGGTCGCAGGTGCGAATCTCGCGGTCCCAGTCGAAACTGAAGCCGATGTTGTCGAGCTGCGAGCGGTAGCGGGCTATATTCTCCGAGGTGGTTTTCTCGGGGTGCTGCCCGGTCTGGATGGCATACTGCTCGGCGGGGAGGCCGTAGGCGTCATAGCCCATCGGGTGAAGCACATTGAAACCGCGGAGACGCTTGTAGCGGGCGAAGATGTCCGACGCTATGTAGCCCAGGGGGTGTCCCACATGGAGCCCGGCCCCGGAGGGGTAGGGAAACATGTCGAGAACGTAGAATTTGGGCCTGTTGTGGTCAATCTCGGTGTGGTAGGTTTTGTCCTCCTTCCACTGCCGCTGCCAGCGGCTCTCTATATCCTTGTGGTTGTATTCCATATTCTGAGTTAGAAAAAGTACCCGGATTTCTGGGGGTATCCGGGATTATGATTTTCAGGGATTATAACGGGATTATAATTTGAGGTCGCGGCTCATCGCGAGCATCCGTTCGATCGGGCGCAGAGCCTTGGCGGCGGTCTCGGGGTCTACCTTGATTTCGGGCGCCATGTCGCGGAGGCAGTCGCGGAGTTTCTCCAGGGTGTTGAGCTTCATGAACGAGCAGTTGTTGCAGGCGCACCCGGCTTCCTCGGGGGGCGCGGGGATGAACTCCTTGTCGGGGCAGGCCTGGCGCATCTTGTGGAGTATGCCGCTCTCGGTGGCCACTATGAAGCGGCGGCAGGGGCTCTCGACGGCGTGCTTCAGCAGGGCGGCGGTTGAACCTACCACGTCGGCGGCGATAACCACCGGCTTCTTGCACTCGGGGTGGGCCAGCACCTCGGCGTCGGGGTACTCCTTTTTAAGGTCAAGCAGCTTCTGGAGCGAGAACTGCTCGTGGACGTGGCATGCGCCGTCCCATATCGTCATCTCCCTCCCGGTGACGGAGCTGATGTAGCTCCCCAGGTTGCGGTCGGGCCCGAAGATAATCTTGGCGTCGGCGGGGAGCGCCTCCACAATCTGCCGGGCGTTGGAGGAGGTGACCACCACGTCGGTCAGCGCCTTCACCGCGGCCGAGGTGTTGACGTAGCTCACCACCGTGTGGCCCGGGCGGGCCTTGACGAACTCCTCGAACTCCTCCGGCTGGCAGGAGTCGGCCAGCGAGCAACCGGCCTCGACGTCGGGCACGAGCACCGTCTTGTCGGGGCAGAGTATCTTCGCCGTCTCCCCCATGAAGTGCACTCCGCAGACAACGATCACGGGGTTGTCGAGCCCCGTGGCCTTCTGTGCCAGAGCGAGCGAGTCGCCGGTAATGTCGGCCAGGTCCTGAATTTCGCCTATGGTGTAATAGTGGGCCAGGATCGCCGCGCCGCGCTTCTTTTTCAGCTCGCGGATTTCCTCGACGAGTTCCGCGGTCCGGGAGTTTTCAACATCCATTTTTTATTAATTATATATTCTTTTATGGGAGAGAAAAAATTAATTGAAAAGTCAAAAATCTCTCAGTATTAATAAAGGGTGTTGAAAGCCGTGATAACTTCCAGGCCCCGGATTTGGTAAAATGGGTTATCAAACCGCGGCCCGGATTTATCTTCACACTATCAACAACCCCCCTTCTGAGGATAAGCCGTTTGAAGGGTTATCAACACGCTGTTGATAAGTCGCGAAGTTAATAACTTTCCGCGAGACTTGCCATTAAAAAGCGTTGAAAACCTCGTTGAAAACCGCTTTATATCTTCCGTGGCAGATGTTTGCGGGGGAGTCTCTTTTTCATAAGCCGCCAACGGTGGCGCCGCGCCAAACTTCCGCGGAGTTTTTTACGAAATGGGTTTCAACAGGGTTTTGAACATGTTTTTCAACATATGTTTTCACGGCTTTTTCGCGTAACTTCGCGGTGGATCCGGCAAGGAATCCTTCAACGAAATATTGAGGAAAAAACAGAAAAAAGAAGCCATATGAGAATAGTGATACAACGCGTGTCGAGGGCCTCGGTGGAGGTCGGCGCGGAGGTTGTAGGGGCCATAGGCCGGGGGCTGATGGTACTCGTCGGAGTGGAGGAAGGTGACACCGAGGATGACGCCCGGTGGCTCGCCGCGAAGACCGCGGGACTCCGCGTTTTCGACGATGATGAGGGGGTGATGAACCGCTCCGCGGCCGACGTCGGAGGGGAGGTTTTGGCCGTGAGCCAGTTCACCCTGACGGCCTCCACCCGCAAGGGGAACCGCCCGAGCTACATCCGCGCGGCGCGCCACGAGACCGCCGTCCCGCTCTACGAACTCTACTGCCGCCTGGTGGAGGAAGCCCTCGGCCGCCCCACCCGCAAGGGTGTTTTCGGTGCCGATATGAAAGTGTCGCTCGTCAACGACGGCCCCGTCACCATCATCATCGACTCCCGCCTCCGCGAATAATAAAAAGTACCCGAAAACAGAGCGGACCCGCATGGTGATTATCCTTGCGGGTCCGCTCTGTTTTCGGGTGCTTGGTTAGCGTTAGTGGCGCATGCCGGGAGGGGGGCCGCCGGGGCCGCGGCGACCACCGGGGCCGCCGAAACCGCCGCGGGTGCGCGACTGGGGCTCGTTGCCTTTGCCGAAGGTGTTGAAGCGGTAGGTGAAGGTGAGCATGAAGTAGCGCGTGAGCGAGTTGTATTCGGTGTTGTCGATGTAGTTGGCCGACACCGTGCGGTTCACCGTCTGGCGCTGTTGCAGCAGGTCGTAGGCTTTGAGCTGTATGGTCGCGGCGTCGCCGGGGAGGAACTGGTAGGAGATGGAGGCGTTCCACATCCATTCGTTCTGCTCGTAGCCCGCGGCGTAGCCGGTGGAGGCGGTGTAGTTGAGGTCGGTCGCGAGTACGATGCCGAAGGGGGCGTACCAGGTGCCGTTGAATCCGCCGCCGTAGTTGTGGATTGTTGTGGAGGCGATGCGGTCGAGCGAGTTGTGGGAGAAGTTCACGCGGTAGCGGGGTCGGAGCTCCAGCTCAAGGTTCTTCGGGCGGAATGCTATGGAGGGGCTTTCGGCGAAGGTGAGCGTTCCGGCGCGGTTGAAGAGGTTGTTGTTGTAACCGGCCGACTGGCGGTACATAACGAAAACGTTGTTGTTGAACGACCAGAGTTTCGAGGCACCGAGCGGCTGGGAGAACATATTCATGAGTCGCATATTCCACACGCCGTTGACGTTCTCGTAGGTGGTGACGCGTCCGCCGGAGTTGGCGTTCGACATCGTGCGCGAGATTATGGAGTTTTGCTCCAGCCCGGCGTTGAGCATGGTCATGATCGAGCGCTGGTGGTCCTGGTTGAAGCTCTGGTAGCGGAGCATTAGGTTGTGGCTGAAGGAGGGTTTCAGGCCGGGGTTACCGCGGACCACGTTGAGGGGGTTGGAGTAGTCGGGCACGGGTTGCAGCTGGTTCATCGAGGGCTGCGAGGAGCGTCCGTTGTAGAACATCGTCAGCGAGGTCTGCTTCGACCATTTGTAACGGAAGCGGAGGAAGGGGGCGTAGTTCCACACCCATCGCTCGGGGATGCTCTTCTCGGAGCGGGTGAGGTTTTCGGATTTCGACATCGAGGGTACGGCGGCCACGCCCAACTCAAGGTTGTAGAGCTTCGACACCTTTTTGTAGCCCAGGCGTATTTCCTGGGTCATGAAGTCGTTGCGGAAGGAGTTGGAGAGGGTGTCGTTGTGGAGCCAGCCGTCGTAGACGGGGTCGCCCAGGGGGCCGTCGTGGTAGAAAATCTGCTGGCGGCTAACATCCTTGTCGGCGTTGTTCCAGCGGTACTGCACGCGGTAGCTCAGGGTGAGGAAGTTTCCGCGGGCCACGTCGCCCAGGGGCTCGGTCCAGCTCAGGCGGCCGGTGACGTTGTTGGCCCAGGTGTGCGACGAGGTAAGTTCGTCGTAGGAGTCTACCGAGTCGTTTTTAAGCCAGTTCTTGATGCGGTAGAAAACGTTGTGGGTGTAGGCTTCCTCATCCTCGTGCACGTCGGAGAAGCGGTAGTTCGCCATCACGGAGAACGAGCGGCCTCGGCGCGAGCGGAAGTTGTGGTTGTATATGAGTCGTCCGCCGAACTCCCATGACTTGCCGTTGGAAACGGAGTTGTTTCGGCTCTGGTTAACGAGCGCCTCGGGGGCTATGTAGCCGCTGTAGAGGGTGTCGGTGGCCAGCGACGCGGAGTTGTTCTGGTTGTACGACATATAGGGGCGGAAGTCGAAGGTGTTGAACGAGTCGGGCTTCCACTCCACGCGGAAGTCGGCGCGCACGTTGTGCCCCTTGTCGCGGGTGTCCTTGAAAGAGTTGTCGTAGGAGGCGGAGTCGGGGAAGAGGTATTCGCGGTTCTGGCGGGTGCGGGTGTGGAGGTTGGTGTGGGAGTAGAGCACGTTGCCCCCGACGCGTATTATTTCCTCCTTGCCAACGTTGAAGTTAATGCCGAACGACTGCGACTCGTTGATGCCCTGGCTCCCTCCGAAACGGCGGAATCGGGAGCCGTTGCCGTCGGTGAATCCGAGGTCGTTGGTGTTGTTGGCCGAGCCGAGGAATGTGATTTGGTTGCCGTTCCAGAAGCGGTTGATGTTGAAGTTGGCCTGGTAGCGGTCATCGGTGCCGTAGCCACCCTCGACGGTGCCGAACCAACCGTTCTTCATACCTTTCTTCACGGTGAGGTTGATCACGGTTTCGTCCTCGCCGTCGTCAACGCCGGTTAGGCGCGCCAGGTCGCTCTTGCGGTCGACAACCTGGAGCTTCTCCACCATGTTCACGGGGAGGTTCTTGGAGGCCACTTTGGGGTCGTCGGCGAAAAATTCCTTGCCGTCGATGAGGATTTTCGAAACTTCCTTGCCGTTGATGGTGATTTTGCCTTCGGAATCGACCTCGGCGCCGGGGAGACGCTTCAGCAGGTCCTCTACCACGGCGTTGGGCTGGGTCTTGTAGGAGTCGGCGTTGAACTCGATGGTGTCCTCCATAACCTTGATGGGGGTCTTTACGCCGATCACGGTAGTCTCCTGGAGCATCACGGAGGATTCGGTGACGCGCAGGGTGTCGGCATTGGCGTTGCGGCCATTGACGCGCACGTTGCGGAACGCCTTGTTGTAGCCGATGTATCCGGCCTCCACGATGTAGCTGCCGTTGTTTACGCCCGCTATGGTGAAGCGGCCGTTGAGGTCGGCGACTCCGCCGCGCACGAACGAGCTGTCCTTACGGGCGAGAATCCTTACTGTGGCGTCGGGCATTGCCTCCCCCTGGGGGTCGGTAACCACGCCTGATATGTTGTATGCGGCGGCGGCGAGGGTCATGGCCGCCGCCGGGAGAAGCAACAAGCGTCGCATCGAGCCTGTCGGTCTGTTATGCGTCATCTGATCTGGGAACTGAAAAAGTGGAAACCTTGTAATGAATGGAAACCAATTAATAGACCCCGCGCCGCGCGCAAGGTTTAAAGCATATATATATAAAAAGGAGTGAAGAGTGAAAAGTGAAGGGGAAAGGGGGGCTTCGCTGCCTTCGCTCGGCTTCCGCCTCGCGCACCTCGCGGACGGAAGGCGGGGAAAGAAAAGAGGGAAAGAGATAAAAAAAGCGCGCCTTTCCGGGGGAAGGGCGCGCAGGTGTATGGGGGAGGCTCCGTCAGTCAACCAGGTCGAGGGGGATGGCGACGATGCGGGAGTTGTTGGAACGGATGAAGTTGAGGATTTCGGAGCGGACTTCGGAGGGCTCGATGTCGGCCTCGATGCGGCGCATGGCGTTGTAAAGCGAGATACCGCTCTGGTAGATGTTGCGGTAAGCTTTGGCGATGTCGTCGATCTGCTGGTCGGTGAAATCCTTCTTGCGCATGATGTAGGCGTTGATGCCGAAGTAGGCGGCGGGGTTGTGGGCGATGATCACATAGGGGGGCACGTTGCCGGAGATGCGGCAGCCACCCTTGATGAGCACCCATTTGCCAACCTTCGAGCCTTCGTGGAGCACGCAGTTGGAGGAGAGGATGGAGCACTCGTCGATCTCGCAGTCGCCGGCCACGGTCACGCCGTTGCCGAGCACGCAGTGGCCCAGTACCTTGGTGTCGTGGCCAACGTGGGCGTCGGCCATGATGAAGGTGTCGGAACCGATCATGGTGGCGCCTTCGGGACGGATGCCGCGGTTTATTATGACGTGCTCGCGGATTACTACGTTATCGCCGATTTCGCAGCGGGTGTCCTCCCCTTTCCAGCGGAAGTCCTGGGGCTCGGCCCCAACGATCGCGCCCTGGAACACTCGGCACCCTTTCCCCATGGTGGTGCCTTTCATAATGGAGGCGTAGGGGAAAATCTCGCAGTCGTCGCCGATTTCGACATTCTTGTCGATAAAGGCGAAGGGGTGGACCGTTACGTTGTTTCCGAGCTTGGCGGAGGGGTCAACGTGGGCAAGAGAACTAATCATATAAATTGTGTTTTAGATGGTTGGGGGGTTAACGGCCGCCACCGAGGCTCTGGTAGAGGCTGATGAGGGCGCGGTCGCGGGCGAGCTCGGTCGAGAGGTAGTTCATCTGGGCCGAGAGGAGCGACGACTGCGCGGTGAGCACTTCGAGGTAGGTTGTGGAGCCACCGTTGTAGGCGAAGAGGTCGTTGGTGTACTCTACGGCCTTGGAGAGGGCGTCGACCTGCTTTACCAGGAGAGTGGCCTTCTCGGTCTGCTTGTCGAAGTTGACGATGTTGTCCTGCACTTCGGCGGCGGCGCTCAGGAGCTTGTAGCGGAAGTTGTTGAGGGCCTGCTGCTGCTGTGCCTTCGAGCCTTTGAGGTTGGCGATGTTGGCGCCGCGGGAGAAGAGGGGCGCGGTGAGCGAGCCGACGAGGTTCTCGAACCATTTGCCGGGGTTCATGATGAAGGAGCCCACGGAGTTGGTGAATCCGCCGTTGGAGGTGAACGAAAGCGAGGGGTAGAAGTTCGCGCGGGCCGAGTTGGTCGCGTAGTAGGCGGTCGCGAGGCTCTCCTCGGCGGCGCGCACGTCGGGGCGCTGGGCGAGTTCGCGCATAGGCACGCCGTCGCGGATAATGGCGGGGGCGCTCATATGGGCGTTGCCGGGGATGGCGTACTTGCGGGGGCTCTCGTTGAGCAGCAGGGCGAAGGTGTTGTTGGCGGCGTCGAGCGAGGCTTCAAGCTCGGCGATCTGGGCCAGGATGCTGTAGAGCTGGCCCTCGCTCTGCACGACGGCGGCCTCGGTGGTGCGGCCGGCCTCCTTGAAGTCCTTCATTGTCTGCACGCTCTGCTTCCACAGCTCGGCGGTCTCGCGGGAGAGGGTGAGCTGCGATTCGAGGCAGGAGATGGAGTAGTAGGTGGTGGCTACCGCCCCGATTATCTGCGAGCGCACGGCCTGCTGGTAGTCCTGCTGGAGTCGCAGGGCGGCTTCGGCGCCGCGCTTGCGGTTGAGGGTCTTGCCGAACACGTCGAACTCCCAGGAAATCGACAGGGGTATGGTGTAGGTTTTCGACCACTCGTTCATCATGGGCACGTCGTGGAACTTCGAGAGGTTCCCCTGGGCCGAGAGGGCCACCGAGGGAAGGTAGCTGAGACGCGCGCCGAGCACGTTGGCGCGGGCCACCTCGACGTTGAGGCGTGCGTTTTCGAGGTCGTTGTTATTGACCAACGCGCGGGCAATGAAGTCCTGGAGCAGGGGGTCGGTGAACACCTGCTGCCACTGGAGGTTGCCGAAGGCGAGTGAGTCGGGGGTCTGTTTCGACACCTCGGCATACTCCCGGGTGTCGGGAGTATCCGTGGGCATGTCGAATTTCTTGTAAATGTGGCACGACGAGAGCATCGACAGGGCAGCGCCTGTGGCCAGGGTCAGTGCTATTTTATTGGATTTCATCGGATGTTATTAACGTGAGTACTGTTCGATTTCGCTCTCGATGGCGTCGTTGTTGGTGTCGCGCCACTTCATCGGGGTAATCTTCTCCTGGATGAGCTGGAAGGCCACGAAGAGCGCGGGCACGAAGAAAATCTGGAGAATCATACCGATAAGCATACCGCCTACCGAGCCTACGCCGAGGGCCTGGTTGCCGTTGGCGCCTACGCCGGAGGCGAACATCATGGGCAGAAGGCCGATGATGAGGGCCAGCGAGGTCATAAGGATCGGGCGCAGACGGGCCTCGGCGCCGGAGATGGCGGCGTTGACTACCGACATACCCGTGCGGCGGCGTTCGAGGGCGAACTCAACGATAAGGATGGCGTTCTTGGCCAACAGACCTATAAGCATGATCAGCGCGATCTGCAGGTAGATGTTGTTGGAGATGTCGAACATTGTCGCGAAGAGGAACGAGCCCATAAGTCCGAACGGAATCGAGAGGATAACCGCCCAGGGGAGGATGTAGCTCTCGTACTGAGCCGACAGCAGCAGGTAGACGAACAGGAGGCAGAGGCCGAAGATGACGGCGGTGGAGTTGCCCGACTGGCTACCCTCCTCACGGGTCATACCGGCGTATTCGAAGCCGTAGCCGGTGGGGAGCGCCTGGGAGGCCACGCGGTCGATGGCGGCGAGGGCCTGGCCCGAGGAGTAGCCGGGGGCGGGATTACCGGTGACGGAAATCGAGGTGAAGAGGTTGAATCGGTTCAGAAGGTCGGGGCCGTAGGTCTTAGTGAGGGTCACGAAGTTCTCCAGCGAGGCCATCTTGCCCGAAGCGGAGCGCACCTTGATATTCTTGAGGCTCTCCTCGGAGACGCGTGCCTCGGGGGGCGCCTGCATCATCACGCGGTAAATCTTACCGAAGCGGTTGAAGTTCGACACATACATCGATCCGTAGTAGCCCTGGAGGGTTGTGAGGATGGTCGAAGTGCTGAGGCCTGCCTGCTGTGCCTTGGCGGCGTCGATGTCGATGCGGTACTGGGGGAAGGTGGGGTTGAAGGTGGTGTAGGCGAGCTGGATTTCAGGCTGGGCGTTGAGCTGCGCGAGGAAGTTCTGCACCACTGCGAAGAAGTCGTCGATCGAGCCGCCGGTCTTATCCTGCATCTTGAGCTCGAAACCGTTGGTCACGGAGTAGCCCGTGATCATAGGGGGCGCGAAAGCGATCACGCGGCCATCCTTGATGAGCTGGTTGGTCATGCCGTAAACGCGGCCGAGGATGGCGTCGACGTTCTCGGTTTTCTTGTCGCGCTCGCTCCAGTTCTTGAGCTTCACGATGAAGGTACCGTAGGTCGGGCCCTGTCCGGCCACGAAGCTGTAGCCGAGAATCTTCTGGCTGAACTGCACCGCGGGGATCGACATAATGATTTTGTCGACGTTTTCCATAACCTCGGCGGTGCGCTCCTGGGAGGTACCGGCGGGCATGTCGACCATCACGAAGAACATACCCGTGTCCTCGTTGGGCACCAGGGCGGTGGGGGTCACGGCCATGCGCCATACGAGGATGGCCATGGAGAGGCCGACGAACACGAAGCTCGTAACCTTGTGGCGGGTAAAGAAGGCAACCCACTTGTTATACTTGGCGAGCACCTTGGAGTATAAGCGCTCGAAGGATTCCTTGAACGCCTTGGTGAAGAGGCCGCAGATGGCGAGCACGCCGCAGATGATGGCGATCACGCCCTTGGCGATGTTCTCGAAGTCGAACCATCCGAGCACCATGAAGGTGATGGTGGCCACGAGGAGAGCGAATGTGATCAGCGGGAGCCAGAGGCGGTTCCAGCGCGAAGCGACGCTCTGGGCCATGGCCTGGCCGGCGGCCTTGTAGGCGTCGCCCATACGCTTGGCCAGGGGTTCCTGGTGTCCGTCGGTGTTGTGGGGTTTGAGGAAGATGGCGCAGAGCGCGGGGGAGAGGGTGAGGGCGTTCAGAGCGGAGAAGCCGATGGCGATCGCCATGGTAAGACCGAACTGCTGGTAGAAGATACCGGCGGTACCGGGCATGAACGACACGGGGATGAACACGAGCATCATGACCAGGGTGATGGAGATGATGGCGGTGCCGATTTCGCTCATGGCGTCGATGGCGGCTTTACGGGAGCTCTTGTACCCGGCGTCGAGCTTGGCGTGTACCGCCTCGACCACCACGATCGCGTCGTCGACCACAATCGCGATCGCGAGCACGAGGGCCGAGAGGGTGATGAGGTTCACCGAGAAGCCGATAATCTTAAGCACGAAGAAGGTGCCGACCAGGGCCACGGGGATGGCGATGGCGGGGATGAGGGTCGAGCGGATGTCGCCCAGGAAGAGGTAAACCACGAAGAACACCAGGATGAATGCCTCGATGAGGGTGTGGAGCACCTTGTTGATCGAGGCGTAGAGGAAGTCGTTGTTGTTCATCGGGATGGCGAATGCGAGCCCCTCGGGGAGGTCCTTCTCCATCTTCTTAACCTCGGCAAGACAGTCGTTGATAATCTGGGTGGCGTTGGAGCCGGCGGTCTGGAACACCATACACATCGAGCCGGGGAGGCCGTTGAGGGTGTTGGCGAAGTCGTAGGTCACCTTGCCGAGCTCGATGTCGGCCACGTCCTTGAGGTAGAGCACCTCGCCGTTGGAGCTGGTGCGCACCACGATGTTCTCGAATTCCTCGGGGGTCTCGTAGCGGCCGCGGTATTTAAGGGTGTACTGGAAGCTCTGGTCGCCCTGCGCGCCGAACGAGCCGGGGGCGGCCTCGACGTTCTGGTCGGAGAGCACGGCGGCGATGTCGGTCGGGTTGAGGCCGTACTGGGCCATCACCTCGGGCTTGATCCAGATACGCATCGAGTAGTCACCGCCGAAGCTCATGACGTCGCCGACGCCGTTGACGCGCTGGAGCACGGGGATGACGTTAATTTTCATGTAGTTGTCGATGAAGGCCATATCGTAGCCGTCGGGGTCCTCGCTGTAGAGGGCCACGCCGACGAGCATTGACGACTGGCGCTTCTGGGTGAGCACGCCCACCTTGGTAACCTCGGCGGGGAGGAGGTTCTGGGCCTTAGCCACGCGGTTCTGCACGTCGACGGCGGCCATGTCGGGGTCGAAGCCCTGCTTGAAGTGCACGCTGATGTTGGCCGAGCCGGTGTTGGTGGCGGTCGATTCGATGTAGGTCATGCCCTCGGCGCCGTTGATCGACTCTTCGAGGGGGGCGATCACGGAGTTGAGCACGGCCTGGGCGTTGGCGCCGCTGTAGGTAGTTGACACCGAGATGGTCGGCGGTGCGATGTCGGGGTACTGGGTCACGGGGAGCGACGCCAGGCCGATGATGCCGAGCAGGACGATGAAGATTGATATAACCGTCGATAGCACCGGGCGGTTAATGAATGTATCGAGTTTCATCTGTGATGTTGCTGTTTTCTTATTTTGAGGCTTTTTTGAGCGCTTTTTCCAATTCTCACAGGTAACGATGCCCGCATCGCTCCCTATTCAAATTAAGGAAAGCATCTCAAAACGGCTCTCAAAATCTATCGGAAAAAATTTTAAACAGTTTCTTACTTGCCGGCCTGCTGCTGGTGCTGGGCGGCCATGGCTGCCTGCTTGGCGGCGAGCTCGGCGGCGTCGACGGGCTTGATCTGCATGTCGGGCTTAACCTTGTTGCCCACGCCTTCGACCACGATGCGCTGCCCGGGCTGGAGGCCGGAGGTAACGACGAAGTTCTTGCCGTCGTTGAGCTGGTCGACGGTGATCGGGGTGCTGACGGTCTTGTTGGAGTCGTTAACGACGTAAACGAATCGGAGGTTCTGGATTTCGTAGGTAGCCTTCTGGGGAATCACGAGCACGTCGTGCTTCACCACGGGCACGCGGATCTGGCCGGTGGAGCCGCTGCGGAGCATGCCGTTGGTGTTCTTGAAGCGTGCGCGCACGTTGGCGGCGCCGGTGCTCTGGTCGATCACGCCGGAAACGGTGGCAACCTTACCCTCCTCGGGGTACATCGAGCCGTCGGAGAGCTGGAGCTGCACGGCGGGCATCTCGGCGATAGCCTGGGCGATGCTCTTGGTGCCGTTGTCGGTCATTTCGAGGAGGTCCTTCTCATTGATGGAGAAGTAGGCGTAGATGTCGGAGTTGTCGCTGACGGTGGTCAGGGGCTGAACCATCGAGGGGGAGGCCAGGGAGCCTTCGCGGTTGGGGATCACGCCTACGAAGCCGTCGGAGGGGGCGGTCACCACGGTGTAGCTGAGGTTCTTGCGGGCGTTGACCACGGCGGCCTCGGCTGTGCGGAGCTGTGCCTCGGCCTGTGCCAGGGAGTTCTTGGCGAGCTGGTTCTCGTATTCGCTTATGATGTTCTTGTCGAAGAGGCGCTGCTTGTTGTCGGCGGTGAGGCGGGCGGTCTCGACGGCTGTTTTCGCGGAGGCGAGCTGTGCCACAGCCTGGTCGACGGCGGCCTGGTACTGCACCTGGTCGAGGGTGAAGAGGGGCTGGCCCTTGCGCACGGCCTGGCCCTCGTCGACGTGTACCTGGGTGATGAAACCCGACACGAGGGGGCGGACGTCGATGTCGGTGCGCCCCTTGATGGTGGCGGCGTATGAGTGCGAGAGGTCGGAGTTGCCGGGCTGCACGGTCATTACGGCGATTTCGGGGGTCTGCTGCATCATCATCGCCATTTGTGCGGCGGCGTCATCTTTCTTGCCGCACGAAGCCAATGTAACTACTGCGGCCGCTCCGACCAGTGTCAAACCGCGGAGGGCGAGTCGCTTCTTGTTGTCAATCATTGTTTTACGCTAATTTTTATGATGTATTTCTATTGTATTCGGTATAGCCGGATGAATGGTTTTTGGAAACCGAATGCAAAATTAGTCAATAATTTACACCGAAAATATGATATTTATCACACTTGTCGCCCCTTTAACACTATTTATATTATTGAGGCGCGCGTGTGCGGCGAATGAAAAAAAATGTTTATATTCGCGAGCTATATGAGGATTCTCCACATAATATTCACTTTCCGCACCGGGGGCGCCGAGACTATGCTGGTCGACATTATGAACCGGCAGGCCGCGCTCGGCCACACGGTAGGCCTGCTGATTATCAACGACGGGGTCGACCAGGGGCTCCTGTCGACCATCAACGACCGCGTGGAAGTGACCCACTGGCCCCGCCGACCGGGGTCGCGCAAGCTGTGGCTGGCCCTGAGGCTCAACGCGTGGGTGAGGCTGTGGAGGCCCGACGTGGCGCATCTCCACGACCCCAAGCTCCCGGGGCTCCTCCGGGGCATGGACCATAAGCTGGTCTACACCATACACGCCCTGGGGCTCTCGCAGCAGTACCTCCGCCCGACGGTGAAGCAGGTGGCCATAACCGACGCGGTGCGCGACGATGTGCTGGCAATGCGCAGAATGGTCGATATAATGGTGATTCCCAACGGTATCGACATCGACGCCATCCGGCGCCGCGACAGCGAGAGGCTCCCCGCCGAGGGTGAGTTCCGCATCGTGCAGGCCGGGAGGCTCGACACGGCCACCAAGGGTCAGGACATCCTCATCAAGGCCCTCGGCATCCTCAACCGCAAGGGGGTGGCCGGAGTCTATGTTGACTTCATCGGGGAGGGGGCCGACCGCCGGAAGCTCGAAGAGCTCGCCCGCTCCGAGGGGGTTGCCTCCAGGGTGACGTTCCGGGGCCTGATGACCCGCAAGGAGGTCTACAACGCGTATGCCGATTACGACCTGATGGTCCACCCGGCCCGCTATGAGGGGTTCGGGCTGATTGTTGCCGAGGCTATGGCCGCCGGACTCCCCGTGGCAGTCCCCGTCGACGGGGGGCCCTACGAGGTGATCGACCGGGGGCATCTGGGGGAGACCTTCGAACAGGAGGATCCCGAATCGTGCGCCGAGGCAATCGAACAGGTCAGGCGCTCCTATCAGTCGGCCCTGCTGAGGGCCGAGCTGGCGCGTTCGCGCGCCGCGTTAAGCTACTCGCTCAACGCGATGGTCGACGAATATATCGCCCTCTACCGCTCCCTTTCGCGAAAGTAATCCCGCCGCTTGCGACGGTTGTCGAGCGAGGTTCCCGGCCTCGGGGTTCCGCGCGTGTTTTTCGCGATTTTCGGGTGTAAATATGCTGTAAAACATAGTTGTTAAGCCGCTTTGTCGCGGCTTATTTTTTTATCTGCGATTTTTTGGCAAGTTTTGCCCGAAAAATTTGTAACTCTATGAAAAACGCGGTACTTTCGTTGAATATTTTACCCTACTGAAACAAACATCTAACATAATACACACCACATCATGAGTTATCTGAAGTTTGATAAAAACCTGATGATTAATCTCGAACAATCCCTCCCGAAGGAGATGCTCAGGACTAATCAGGCGGGCGCTTATCACTGCACCTCGATCGTCGACTGCAACACCCGCAAGCAGCACGGCCTGCTGGTGGTGCCTATCGGCGAGGAGGAGTATGACCCTCACGTGCTGCTGTCATCGCTCGACGAGACCGTAATCCAGCACGGCGCCCCGTTCAACCTGGGTCTGCACCGCTACCAGGGTGGGGTATACAGCCCCAACGGCCACAAATATATCCGCGAATTCGACTGCGAGGGTGTGCCCCGCACCACCTACCGCGTGGGTGGCGTAGTGCTCACCAAGGAAAAAATCTTCATCCAGAACGAAAACCGCATCCTCATCCGATACACCCTGCTGGAAGCCCACTCCCCCACGACCCTCCAGCTCCGCCCCTTCCTCGCGTTCCGCTCAAGCAACGCCCTCTGCATGGCTAACGACCGCGCCAACACCGACTGCCTGCCGGTGCAGAACGGCGTAGCGTGCTGCCTCTACGAGGGGTACCCAACCCTCTACATGCAGCTCTCGCGCAAGCCTGAGTTCGTGCATGACCCCCACTGGTACAACAATATCGAGTACGTCAAGGATATGGACCGCGGCGTGCCCTACGTCGAGGACCTCATGGTGCCGGGCTACTTCCAGGTGAGCATCAAGAAGGGTGAGTCGATTATCTTCTCGGCCGGACTCTCCGAGGTGTCGACCCGCTCGCTCGGCAAGATGTACGAGGGTGAGATCGCGTCGCGCACCCGCCGCACCTCCTTCTTCAACTGCCTCAAGAACGCCGCCAAGCAGCTCTACCTCAAGAAGGACGGCGCCGAATACATGCTCTCGGGCTACCCCTGGGGCAAAATCCTGGCCCGCAACACGTTTATGTCGCTCCCCGGCAACACCATAGCCATCGGTCACCGCGAGGACTTCGAGCGCATTATGGACACGGCCACCGTGGCCCTCGAAAACTTCATGGCCACCCTCGCCCACTCCAAGATGATCCACGGCATCGCCGAGCCCGACATTCCCGTGTGGGCTATCTGGGCCATCCAGCAGTACGCCAAGAGCTACGGCATGGAGGCCGCCCGCGAGCGCTACCTCGGCCTTACCGCCTCGCTGCTCGACTTCGTGATCGCCGGCGGCAACCCCCGCCTGACCCTCGAAAGCGACGGCCTCCTCTCGACCGACGGCACTATGACCCCCGCCTCGTGGATGAATTCCGTGTGGGACGGCCGACCCGTGGTACCCCGCACCGGCAAGCTGGTCGAAATCAACGCCCTTTGGTACAACGCGCTGCGCTTCGCCGCCGAACTCGCCCAGGGCGAGGAGAAGTACGAGGAGCGCGCCACCGCCTGGGCCGACATCGCCGACAAGGCCCGCGAGGCTTTCGCCCCGACGTTCCTCAACGACTACGGCTACCTCTATGATTATGTTACCGGCCAGTACTCCGACCCCTCGGTGCGCCCCAACATGGTGATCGCCGTCGGGCTCGACCACTCCCCCCTTGACCGCCGCCAGCGCAAGGGTGTGCTCGACGTGGTAACCCGCGAGCTCCTCACCCCCAAGGGTCTCCGCACCCTCTCGCCCAAGAGCTACGGCTACCGCCCCTTCTACCTCGGCTCCCCCCAGGAACGCGAGATCGCGCTCCACAACGGCCCGGCGCGCCCCTGGCTCATAGGGTTCTACGCCGACGCTTACCTGAAGGTGTTCGGCCTGAGCGGGCGCAGCTACGTCGACCGCATGCTCATCGGCTTCGAGGAGGAGATGAGCCAGGGTTGCATCGGCTCGCTAAGCCAGCTCTACGACGGCAACCCGCCGTTCGCCGGCCGCGGCGCCATCTCCCACGCGACCAACATCGCCGAAGTGCTCCGCACCCTGCGCACCCTTAAGAAACTCGACTCCTGAACCACCCTGAAATCAATCACCACAGAATGAAAGCATTAATGTTCGGGTGGGAATTTCCACCCCACATCCTCGGCGGACTCGGTACCGCCAGCTACGGTCTGACGCGCGGTATGTGGCAGTGCGGCGATATGGACATCACCTTCGTGATTCCGAAACCCTTCGGCGACGAGGATAAGGAATTCGCCCACATAATAGGAGCGTCGCAGACCCCCGTAGGCTGGAGAGACGTTTCCCGCGAGTACGTCGAGCAGCGCATCGGCAAGGTCATGGACCCCGAACTCTACTTCCGCCTCCGCGACCACATCTACGCCGACTTCAACTATATGCGCCTCAACGACCTGGGCTGCATAGAATTTTCGGGCCGGTACCCCGACAACCTCCTGGAGGAAATCAACAACTACTCGATCGTGGCCGGCGTGATTGCCCGCACCGTCGAGTGCGACGTGATACACTCCCACGACTGGCTCACCTACCCCGCCGGCATCCACGCCAAGCAGGTAACCGGCAAGCCCCTGGTGATCCATGTGCACGCGACCGACTACGACCGCTCCCGCGGCAACGTGAACCCCACCGTGTTCGGCATCGAACGCGACGGCATGCTCCACGCCGACCATATCATCACCGTGTCGAACCTCACCCGCCAGACCGTCATTGACAAGTACGGCATCGACCCCGCGAAGGTCACCACCGTGCACAACGCCGTTACCCCCCTCAGCCAGGAGTACCTCGACGTGACCGTCACCAAGCCCAAGGACAAAATCGTAACCTTCCTGGGCCGAATCACCATGCAGAAGGGCCCCGAGTACTTCGTCGAAGTGGCCGCCAAGGTGCTCAAACTCGACCACAACGTGCGCTTCGTCATGGCCGGCTCCGGCGATATGATGGACAAGATGATCAACCTCGCCGCCGAGCGCGGCATCGCCGACCGCTTCCACTTCCCCGGATTCCAGAAAGGTAAGCAGGTCTACGAGATGCTCAAGGCGTCGGACGTGTATATGATGCCCTCCGTCTCCGAGCCCTTCGGCATCTCCCCCCTGGAAGCCATGCAGATGGGGGTACCCTCGATTATCTCCAAGCAGAGCGGTTGCGCCGAAATCCTCGACAACGTGATCAAGACCGACTACTGGGACATCGACGCCATGGCCGACGCCGTGTACTCCATCATCACCTACCCGGCTATGTACCAGCAGCTCCGCGAGGAGGGTCTCCGCGAAGTCAACCAGATTACCTGGGACAAGGCCGGCCAGAAGGTGATCGACATCTACAACAAGGTCCTCGGCCGCTCCTGAGAAAACACAACCTAACAAATACACCATAAAGACATCCCCACAATGAAAGCGATTTGCTTCTATTTCCAGATCCACCAGCCGTTCCGCCTCAAACGCTATCGCTTCTTCGACATAGGCAACGACCACTATTATTATGACGACTTCGCCAACGACGACATAATAACCCGCATAGCCCACCGCTCCTACATCCCCGCCGCTGAGTCGCTCCTGAAAATGATCCAGGAGACCGACGGCGCCTTCCGCTGCGCCCTCTCCGTGTCGGGCGTCGCCCTGGAGCAGCTCGAAGTGTATGTGCCCGAGTTCATCGACATCCTCCGCAAGCTGGCCGACACCGGCAAGTGCGAGTTCCTGGCCGAAACCTACGACCACTCCCTCGCCTCCCTGGCCGACCCCGAGGAGTTCCGCATACAGGTTAAGCTCCACGCCGACAAGATCCACGACCTCTTCGGCGTGACCCCCAAAGTGTTCCGCAACTCCGAGCTCATCTACTCCGACGAGCTCGCCCCGCAGATCTACGATATGGGCTACAAGGGGTGCATCACCGAGGGCGCCAAGCACATCCTCGGCTGGAAGTCGCCCGACTACGTCTACTCAGCCGCCTCATGCCCCAAGCTCAAGCTCCTGCTGAAGAACGACAAGCTCTCCGACGACATCTCGCTCCGCTTCTCCGACACCTCCTGGAACGAGTACCCCCTCACCGCCGACAAATACATCAACTGGATTGCCGACACCCCTGCCGACGAGCAGATCATCAACCTCTTCATGAACCTGGAGACCTTCGGTGAGTTCCAGACCCGCGAGACCGGCATCTTCCAGTTCCTCGAAGCCCTTCCCCGCTTCGCCAAGGAGCGCGGCGTTGAGTTCGTCACCCCCTCCGAGGCCGTCAAGCTCTTCAAGCCCGTGGCCGAGCTCTCCGTGGTCCACAACATCTCCTGGGCCGACGAAGCCCGCGACACCTCCGCCTGGCTCGGCAACCGCCTCCAGAACGAAGCCTTCAACAAGCTCTACTCCGTGGCCGAGCGCGTGCGCCTCTGCGACAACCGCCAGCTCAAACAGGACTGGGGCCGACTCCAGGCTTCCGACCACCTCTTCTATATGTCGACCAAGCACCTGGCCGACGGCTCCAGCCACGCCTCCTTCTCACCCTACGAGACCCCCTTCCAGGCGTTCACCAACTATATGAACGTGCTGTCGGACTTCATCGTGCGCGTCGAGGAGCAGTACCCCATGAATATCGACAACGAGGAGCTCAACTCCCTGCTGACTACCATCCGCAACCAGGCCCGCGAGATCGAGACCCTCAACAAGGAGGTAGCCTCCTACCGCACCGACCTTGAGCACCTCAACGAGGAGCACCTCCTCCGCGCCCCCAAGGCCGACGCCCCCGCCAAGGAGGAAGCCCCCAAGGCCGACACCCCCAAGGAGCCCAAACCCCGCAAAGCCTGCAAGCCCAAGGCCGAGAAAGCCCCCAAGGCTGAAAAGGCCCCCAAGGCACCCGCCAAGTCCAAGAAAGCCAAAGCCGAATAACCCCCGGCACCGCGGCTCTGCAGCCCCGCTGCCCCCACGGCACCAACCTACCAAGGCCGGAGACCCCTCACGGGGCCTCCGGCCTTGCTTTTTTCCAGCTCGGACCTTTCGGGCCGGAATTGGCTCCGTCGGACGGGTCGGACAAGTCGGACGGGTCGGACGTTGATGGAAACCAAGGATGACGCCCTCGCCGGCAAAGTGCGCCCTCGCCGGCAAAGTGCGCCATCGCCGGCAAAGCGCGCTCTCGCCAGCAAAGTCGCCCTCGTCCGAAAAGTCCGACCTGTCCGACCTGTCCGACGGAGCAAATTGCCCCCTATTCCCCCCTTTTTTCGCGGTTTTTCAAAAAAAATAGGGGGTCGGCGTGAAAAAGTGGCTGTGAAAGTTGGAGTTACGGCGGTTTATCGGTATTTTTGCCGCTGATACCTGAAAAACCGTATTATTGCGAAAATCAATCATTAACACAATATTTATCTGATCCATGAAGAAGTTTCTGTTGATGGCGCTCGCCACGGCGGCTTTTTCCGCGTCGGCATTTACCCCCCCCCAATCTAACTCGCTGGGGGATAGCGATGTAGCGAGAGTTGACGGCCGTTCGGCCAGGTTTTCTTACCAGCAGGGTGAGGTAATAGTGAAATTCAAGGCCGGGAGCGCCGCCTCGATCAAGGCGCCGAAGGCATCAAAGTTCCGCACCGCCAAGGTCGCCGAAGTCGACCGCGTGTTCTCGCGGCTCGGTGTCACCGAGGTCGAGGAACTCATGCCCCTCACGGGCCGCGAGGTCCACGCTAAAGCGGCCAAGGCGTTCAACGGCAAGCCCGTGGCAGCCGCCCCGATGGCCAAGGCTTACAGAGTGGCGCTCGGCAAGTCGGTAAGCGTTCACGACGCTGTGGAAGCCCTCTCCGCCCTTGAAGATGTCGAGTTTGCCGAACCCAACTACCTCGTGTACTCGCTCGCTACCCCCTCGGAGCCCGACGACCCGTATTATTCGCTTCAGTACGGCATCAAGGATATAAACCTGCCTGAGCTGTGGGGGAAGCCCGTTATTTCAAAGGAGGGGCCCGTTATCGCGATTCTCGATACGGGTGTCGACATCGAGCACCCCGACCTCGCCGCGAATATATGGACCAATCCCGCCGAGGCTTCCGGCGCATCGGGCTACGACGACGACGGCAACGGATTCATTGACGACCTCCACGGGTGGGATTTTGTGAACGAAACGGGCCGCATAGGCGACTATAACGGCCACGGCACGCATTGCGCGGGCATAGCCGCCGCTTGCGGCGGTAACGGCATCGGTATTACCGGGGCCAACCCCAATGCCCGCATCATGCCCCTCACGGTGTTGCAGAGCACCGGCACGGGCGATGTGGCTACCATTATCAAGGCCGTGGACTACGCCGCGGCCAACGGCGCTTCTATTATTAGTATGAGCCTCGGCACCTATGCGCATTCCCAGGCCCTTGAGCAGGCCCTCGGCCGCGCCTATCAGAAAGCTATTATAGTGGCGGCGGCCGGTAACGACGGCTATTGCCTCAACCACTCCCATCCTGAAAAGGCGCAACTGTACCCGATGCCGATGTTTCCGGCGGCGTATTCGTTTGTGCTCGGAGTGCAGGCTTCTGCGCCCGACGGAAACCTTGCTTTGTTCTCAAATTACGATGACAACGGTCCCAATTTCTCCGAAACAGGCGAGGACAAGCTCTACAACTATGAGGTTACGGCTCCAGGCGTATCGATCATGAGTACCTACCCCGGGGGCAAATACAAGCAGCTCAACGGCACCTCAATGGCTACCCCGCTCGTGGCCGGAGCGCTTTCGCGTCTGCTCCAGGCCAAGGAGTATGCTAACAAGGAGGAGCTTTTCGGCGACCTTATCTACTCCGTCACCCCGAAAGGTAATGTAGACTTCGCCGCGGCGTACAATATCAAGGAGTCTGACCGCAAGCCGACCCTCTCCCTTGTAAGCTATCGCATAGACGATACCAAGAGTGGCGACGGCGACGGCCGCCCCGATGCCGGCGAAACCGTATACATCTACCCCACTTTCCGCAATCTCTGGGGCAACGCCAAAAACATCGTGTATTCACTGCGGCTCGCCGACTTGGAGGATCCTGAAACGGTGCAGGTTCTCGATGAATATGGATCCTTCGTGCTGTCGGGACTCTCGTCGTACGCCTCTGTAGAGGCAGCGATGCCGCTTGCTATGAAAATCAGCCCCGACTGCGTTGACGGGCGCCAGGTTAAGATGGTACTTTCCGCCACCTGCGACAATATTTCTGAACCACTTGAGCAAGAGTTAGTGTTCACCGTGGAAAACGGTGTTGAAATTGGCGGATTGATTGCGGAAGATATGACACTAACTGCCAATAAGAACTACATCGTAACAAGAACAATAGCTGTACTTGAGGGTGTAACTTTGACAATCGAGCCAGGTACGGTGCTTAAATTCAGAGAGAATGCCGGGATCGCAATGGCATATGGCGATGAAAATGGTCGTGTTATAGCAAAGGGCAAGCCAGGCCAAATGATAGTGTTTAAAGCGGATGAAAAATCTGATATGAGTCACTCTCAAGTGTTAGATTTCGGATATGATTCTGAACTGGCATACTGTCGATTTACCGGTTTTTCAGGCGAGTTAGCCCTATACCTTTCCCGGAGGAGTTGCTGGGATTTCTCTATAGAAATTGAGAAGGGGTATGCGCATCATTGTGTGATTGAAAATATAATTTCACCCTACTTTAGTGTAATCGCAGGTGATACTGGGGGACATTTAGTACAGAATATGTTATCTCGTTTCTGTAATTATCAGAATATCTATCATAACATTAGTCGATTATATGTTTACTCAACAGAATCTAATTATGTAAATTTTATAATAGGCCGCGGTTCATCATTTGGAGCATATAATTGTCAGACAATGAAAAGCAACCTGTTTTCAAATATTAGTGATGGACTAAATTTCTCTTTTTCCGTTGAGTCTGCTAATCCTATGGTTGTAACCCCGATATATCCATCCTACTTCGGTACATCTGACAAAGCAAGGGCCAAGGCCAGTATTCTCGACATAGACAATGGCTTCGGTAATGCTTCGTTTGATGTGTCGAATATGCTGACGAGGCCGGTGGCCACGGCGCACGGTATCGTGTGGAAGGTGGTTGTGAACGGGTTCGACGCTCAGGATGAGTACGATATGCTGCCGCCGCTCGGCGTGGGGCGCCACAAGTTCGAGGTGTACTTTAACCGCAAGATGGACCATTCGACCACCCCGATGCTCGCGATGGGGGTACGCATGCCTTACACCCAGACGGCGATCGCCGAGGATGGGTCGTGGCGCACCGAGACGTTCGACGGCGACGAGGTCGACATTTATACCGCCTACCTCACCATCAATGGCCGCAGTAACTACGACGGCGTAAACCGCCTGTATGTGGCCGGAGCCCTTGACGATGAGTTCTTCGAAATACCCACGGAGAACGTGCGTTTCAACGTAAACGTGCAGGCCGCCGGCTCCCTCTCGGAAGGGTTCACCGCCGAGGCGGGGCTGGGCCGCGTGAATCTCCGATGGGAGAACCCCGAGGAGGATTTCGACGATATGCTCGGCTACAATATGTACCGCTACTCGGTTGACACGCAGGGCGCGCCCTCCGACACCATCCGCGTCAACACCCGCCTTTTGGAATCTACCGACACGGAGCTGACCGATTATGATGTGACCCCCGGAACCACTTACTGCTACTTCTACCGCGTGATGCGCACGAGCATGATGGAGAACGACCCCTCGAAGACCGTGGCCGTGACCCCGATGACCTCCGTGGCGGGTGACGCCAACGGCTCTGGCGACGTCGACGTGGCCGACGTGATAACCGCCGTGAACTACGCCGCGGGGATGGACCCCAAACCTTTCATCTTCGAGGCGGCCGATATGAACGCCGACTCGGAAATCGACATCCTCGACGTGGTCGGCATAATACGCGCGATTCTGAATCCGGGAGCCGCGGCTACGGCATCAGCCACCGCCCAGGCCACCTATTTTGTTGACGGCGGGATGGTTTACATCGACACCCCCGTGGCGCTTGCCGGGGTGCAGCTTAACCTGAACCTCGACCGCGACGCTACCGTGGCCGCCGCGGCAACCCTCGCCGGATTCGAACAGACCGGCGCGTGGATCGGCGACAACGAATATATCTTTATGGCGTACACTATGAAGGGGCTCACCGTTCCCGCGGGCACTCACCCGATACTCGCCATCGGCGAGGGGGGCTCGGTCAAGAGCGTGCGCCTCAGCGACCAGGCCGGGGCCAACGTCGAGGCCGTGTACAGCGACAATCTCAGCGGGGTTGAGTCGGTAGGTGTGTCGGCACAGCCCGAGGCCAACGGCGTGTACAACATTATGGGTGTGAAGGTTGCCGAGGGCGCCGAGGCGCTCGACCGACTTCCCGCCGGAGTGTATGTGGTCAATGGCCGTAAGATTCTGAAGTGATGAGACCCCTGTCAGTCATACTGTTTTTGCTCGCCCTGTTGCCACGGGCGGTAGCCGGAGTCCCGGCTACCGTCACGGCGGTATGCGAGGGGGGCGGCGGAGCCCCGGGTCAGGAGCTCGCGGTGACCGTCGCGCTGACCAACGATGCCCCCCTGAGCGCCTTGCAGCTTGAGATAGCCGGGTTAGGCGCTCTGGGCGAGATCGTTGAGGGCTCGGCGGCGGGCACGGGGAGGGCCGCTGAGCATTCGGCCGCGGCCGGAACGCGTGCCGACGGCTCGGCAACCCTTATGCTCTACTCCACCGCGATGACCCCCATAGCCGCCGGGAGTGGCGACGTGGCGTCGTTCAGAATACGCCTCGGGGAGCGCCCCGCCGACGCGTCGCTCCGGGTGTCGGCCAAGTGCGCCGACGCCGAAGGGAACCCCGTGGAAGCCGTGGCCGGCTTATTGCCGATAAGGGTCGAGGCCCCGCTGGCCGAATACCCTTCCGGCCCGGCGTATGACTTCGGGCGGGTGCCGATCAGGGGCACTTACCGCCAAGGTGTCGCCGTGCGCAACGCCGGAACCGCCCCGCTGGTAATCAGTGAGGTGCTGTTCACCGACACGACATTCTCGGCCGACGGCCTCCCGATAACCATAGCTCCCGGCGCCACTGCCGAGGTAAGCGTGGTGTACAACCCGGTGACCCGCGGCGCCAAGAGTTGCGCGATGACCCTCGTGGGCAACAGCGTCGGCCCCGACAATACCCTGCGGATGCTGGCGCAGCCGTTCGCCGTAAATGAGCTGAGGGTCGGAAACGCCGAGGGTGTAAGCGATAGCGAGGTGGTCATCGCGCTGTCAATGAACAATATGGACGCTGTTTCGGGGTTCACTACCGAGTTCGAGCTCCCCAGGCAACTCGAATATGTCGAGGGTAGTTTCGCGCTCTCGCTCCGAAAGGTCGACCACGCCGCCTCGGTTGCGGTCGATGGCGGGCGCTTGCGGGTGACGGCCTACTCGCTCACCGACACCCCGTTCAGGGGTAATGAAGGCGCGATAGCGTCGTTCCGGGTAAGGCTCGCGGGGCGTTACAGCGCCTCGCTCGCGCCCTCCAAGGCGGTTCTCGCCGCGATGGTCGACGGGGTTGTAACCAATGTCACCTCGGCTGTTTATCCGGGTATGGTTACCATTTCCTACCCCTCGGTGTATGTGGCCGGAGAGCTGTCGATGGGGCGCACCCCGGTTACGGAGGTCGCCTCCGCGGAGCTCCGGGTAGGCAACTATGGTACGGCGCCCCTCGTTATTGAGCGGCTGACGCACGACGGCATCGACATCCAATGCGCCGCGGAGCTCCCCCTCACCATAGCCCCGGGCAACACGGAGGCGGTCACTCTTACCCGCGACAGCGACGTCGAGGGGGCTTTCGGCGGACTGCTTGGGCTTTACACCAACGACCCCGACAACCGCATGACGCATATCGCGCTCGACGGCATACGCTACGCGCCCAACGAACTGATTGTGCAGCCTGAAGAGCTGTACAACAAGAACGGCCGGTGCGCGCTCCTAATCGGTCTTGACAACTACGATGCCATAAGCGCGATGCAGTTCGACCTCGTTTACCCCGAAGGGTTGACGGCGGCTGAACCTGAGACTCAAGGGCGTGCCGCCGGGTTCGCCATTGATACCCGCCGCGTCGGGGAGCGGACGATACGATACTTCCTCTATTCCCTCTCCGGGGCGGAATTGGCTCCCGGGGGCGGCGACGTGGCGCGGATTCCGTTCACTTTCGTCGAGGGTGAGGCCGAGGGTACCAGGCACTTTACCATTTCCGGGGTGAAATTGTCAAATCCCGCGATGGTCAACCGCCATTCAAAGCTGTCGGACTACACCGCCTCGCTGATAATATCTTCGGCAACCGTGGTTGCCGAGGTCGCAATTGATGCCGATTCAGAAGAAGCTGAGTATTATACCCTTACGGGAGTGCGGGTTGACCCCTCGGCGTTGATTCCAGGGGTGTATGTGCGCCGCGCCTCCGCCGGTTCGCGAATCGTGAGAGTCAAGTGATAAACCATTATCTATCATTATATAGTCAATTAGAGAACTCCACTCCTCAGCCCCGCCCCTTCGGCGGGGCTGACTTTTTGGGGAGGCGGCTCCGTCGGACGGGTCGGACCTTTCGGACAGGTCGGACGGGTCGGACGTTTGGGGAAAAGGGTGCTGGGAAAAGGGTGTTGGGGGGCAGTGTTTAAAAACAGGGCGGATTTGTGAGGGGTCAGGCGGCATATTGAAGCGAATATTCCGTATATTTGCGAAGTATTCAACCTTAAACCGCAATATCATCAACCTTAAACCGCGATATCAATGGAACTCCCCTTTGCCGAGTCATGGCGTATCAAGATGATCGAGCCTATCCGTAAGAGCAGCCGCGAAGAGCGCGAGCAATGGATTAAAGACGCTCATTACAACGTATTCCAACTTCCTGCCGAGCAGGTGTATATCGACCTGCTCACTGATTCGGGCACCGGCGCCATGAGCGACCGCCAGTGGGCGGCTATGATGACCGGCGACGAGAGTTATGCCGGGGCGCGCTCGTTTTTCAATATGAAGGACGCGGTGGAGCGTATCACCGGCTTCCCGTTCGTAATCCCCACCCACCAGGGGCGCGCCGCCGAGAATGTGCTCTTCAGCGCGCTGGTTAAGGAGGGTGACATCGTGCCGGGCAACTCGCACTTCGACACCACCAAGGGGCATATAGAGAGCCGGAAGGCTTTCGCTGTCGACTGCACCATCGACGAGGCCCGCGACACGCAGCTGGAGCATCCGTTCAAGGGGAGTGTCGATATAGCGAAACTCGAAAAGGTGGTGAACGAGAACCGCGGACGAGTGCCGTTCATTATCGTTACCGTGACGAACAACACCGCCGGGGGGCAGCCTGTGTCGATGGCCAATCTCCGCGCCGTGCGCGAGCTCGCCGACCGCCACGGGCTCCGCGTGCTTTTCGACTCGGCCCGCTTTGCCGAGAACGCCTACTTCATAAAGACGCGCGAGGAGGGGTATGCCGACAAGACGATCAAGGAAATCGTGCGCGAGATGTTCTCCCTGGCCGACGGCATGACGATGTCGGCCAAAAAGGACGCCATAGTCAACATGGGGGGCTTCATCGCCACCCGCCACGCCGACTGGGTTGAGGCCGCTCAGAAGTATTCGATACCCTTCGAGGGGTATCTGACCTACGGCGGCATGAACGGGCGCGACATGGAGGCTCTGGCCGTGGGACTCGACGAGAATACGGAGTTTGACAATCTGCACACCCGCGTCCACCAGGTCGAGTACCTCGCCAAGCGCCTCGACGAGTTCGGCATCCCCTACCAGCGTCCGGCCGGGGGCCACGCGATATTCGTCGATGCCTCCAAGATACTCACCAATGTGCCCAAGGAGGAATTTCCGGCCCAAACACTCACCGTAGAGCTGTACCGCGAGGCCGGTATCCGAGGCTGCGAAATCGGCTACATCCTGGCCGACCGCGACCCGGTGACGCGCGAGAACCGTTTCGGGGGCCTCGACCTGCTGCGTCTGGCCATTCCGCGTCGCACCTACACCGACAACCACATGGATGTGGTCGCGGTGGCGCTGAAGAACGTCTTTGACCGCAGACACGAGATAACCCGGGGTGTGAAAATCACCTGGGAAGCACCCCTGATGCGCCACTTCACCGTGCAGCTCGCCCCCGCCGGGGAATGATGCCCTGAACTTGCATTGAACTTGCTCCGAAGTTGCTCCGTCGGACGGGTCGGACAAGTCGGACAGGTCGGACTTTAGTGAAAACCATTAGTGTAAACCGTAGGGCCGCGGCATGCCGCGGCCCTTTGCGTGAGTGGCCAGCTTCGTCCGACCCGTCCGACTTGTCCGACCTGTCCGACCCGTCCGACGGAGCAAGTTTGGTGCGAGTTCGGAGCGAGTTTGGAGCGAGTTTGGAGCGTCGCCGGGGAGCTTTTTTGGGGAAAATTGAGGTTGCCGCTAAAAAGGGTATGAAAAAAGTGGTGCGGAAATTTGGCGGGTTCGCGGAAAACGCGTAACTTTGCAGCGCAAACAATCGGGGTACTAGCTCATCTGGCTAGAGCGCGACACTGGCAGTGTCGAGGTGAGCGGTTCGAGTCCGCTGTACTCCACTAAATCAAACACAACAACCGCTGTAACTCAAGAAGTTACGGCGGTTTTCATTTTTATTCCATACAAAAATACATACAATATCAAGGGCGAACTGAGACACATACAAAAGCATTGGTGTCACAAAGAATCAAGGTTTCCAATGACAGAGGTTTGCGCTTTGATTTTCGGCTTAGTTAACAAAAACGCAACAAAATATTTATTTTTACGCAA
>JAMPHO010000001.1:809152-1044880 GCA_023663385.1 Alistipes timonensis
GATTAGCTCAGTTGGTTAGAGCGTCGGATTGTGGTTCCGAAGGTCGTGGGTTCGAAACCCACATTTCACCCCATAGCGAAGCCCCGCCCCATCATTGGAGCGGGGCTTACTTGTGTGTCACTTGCGGCGCTCTCGCACGGCCCAAGTAGGGTCAGCGGACAGGAGCGGTTTTGGCAGAGAATCAAAATCATCAATGACTATAAAGGTGGATACATAATTATTTAATCTTTTTATTCAAAATTTTATGTTTCGTAAATAGGATTTATTACTGGTCAATGTCTGTCCGCAATTCATTGTAGCATAGCCCAATTAAGTCTTGTAAAGAGCAGTCGACATATATGGCTTTATGTCCTAAATCAACCTCTACGAAGTCGTGGTCTTTGAAGAATGGCCTGTGCTTTGCAGGTAGAATTTTTTGCGACAACGCAGTTATATTCATACCAAAGCAATATACTTGTCCGACAACAGGACGTGCCTTGTATGGCATATCATTCAGCTTAAAAGCGTAATTGATAATGGCAGATGAAAGCTGTGCATAGCCAACACAATTAGCCTTGCCATTAGTAATATCATTCTTGGCAGAGAAAGAAAGCAACTCACAGCATAGGTCGTTACTCGATTTTATAATCTCTATCGGATTATCAGATGGTATTAGGCTAATTCTGTCTTTTATATCAGGCGTCAGAGCGTATTCTTGTGTTGGTCTGTATCTGTCTTTCTCTAATCGTAGTTGCGAAATGAAAACAACACAAGCTATTGCGAGAAACAAAATCACGCATACAATGTTCTTAATGAGTTTTCTTCTTCGCATAAAGTTCTACTCTATCGTTACTAACAAAGCCCCAGTATTGGTACGCTCATTGGTTTTTATACTACCCTCTTTATATTGTGAATGGCGATTAATGGCTTTGTTAATCTTATCTTCCGCCCCTAAGTGGAATAATCTATGGAGAGAAATATAATCATGTACCGCCTTTTTTAATACATTCAAATACTCTAAATTGTAATTAATGTATCCATTAAGAGTTAGTTGGTCTAACATTTCTTGCAATACAACTTTTTTCTCACGTTTGCACGTTGGAGCGTCAACATAGCTTGGCAATGGGGAGTATTTTATAGCTGCTTTAATTGCATTTGTAAAATAGTCCGAATCACTTTTTGAAAATTGGATAAATAACGGATTCAGTAAGAGTGCTATCAAATATGCAATTTCGTTATGCCCATTTAATATAGCCGTTTGTTTCCATAATGCTATATCCTTGTCTGATGGTTCGATATAGTGGCTTAATAATAGTGCGACGATTTCATTATAGCCATTACGACATGCAACATTAACGCTGTTAGATGTTGGTTTAGCTCCTCTTTCCTCAATCAGATAATTACATAGGGATATATCGTTGGCTAATACCGCTAATTGGATTATCTGTAGTTTAGTCCCAATGCAATTAAAAACTTGATTGCAATCATAATTGGGATATTCTTTTAGAAATTTCCATACCGGCGAGAGGTCTACAGCCTTTTTATCCATAGGGCAGCGTAAAATTGTTTGTGCAATTGCACGAATTTCATCGGTTACTGCCGCTGACCGTCCTTTGTAAGCGGTTTGCATTGCTAAATAATTCATTTTGCTTTGCTATTTGGTATAAAATTTTGAGACCTCGTTACGAAAATTACGTATATCGTTAGATGGAAATGTCTCAATAAGCATTCCGAGAAAACCAGTCATTGTATTCTTACAATATAACTGTTCAAACATAGAGCCTTTTGAAAATGCCATTTTTATGATTTCCTGATTGCTGTAGGATAACCTCAATAAGGAAGCTCGTTCGATAAATGTATGAAACAACATTTTATCCATCGGATCATTGAAGTTTACATCTCGACTGAGACAAATATTAAACACACTGTCAATGAATCTTGACGTGACTATTTCATAGTAGGGGCTACTTTCCTTTTTATCTGTTGCAATCTCAAATGCTACCGTCATCAAAAACACGAGTGCGTCTCTGGAATCGTTGTTTATTTTCATCTGTTACGTTCTATGTTTGCTTCACAGCTCCAATGAAGCGAATTGAGGTTGTTATTTACCTAACACAAAAAGAAAAAGCATGAAGCTATTGAATATTACCGTTATGAAGCTCTGGACTGCTTTGCGTAAGTAATATGCAATAGCCCATGCTTCAATAATGTATATCTTTTGGATGTATACACTAAGAAAGCATGAGCGGCTTGCTATTATCCTTACGCGGTTGTAGAATTGTCCAGATTCCATAACAGGGATAATTTTCAAATGCTCATTCTTATTATGTGCGCTCTCTCTCGAACGTGGCGCAAAGTTATTAAAAACATTTGAGATTGCAAGCTTTTGGCGGATGTTATTTTAACGACGCACTTGTTGCATTATCGCAATAAGCGTTGTGTGCCATTTGCGCATTGTCCAGGCTTGCCCCATCTAAATTTGCGATATTTAGGTTGAAAGTCATTGTCGCTTTTGTTTATTTGCGCATTCATCAACACTGAGCCGTGTCTTTGAATGCGTTGCAAAGTTAGCTTGAATTATAATTGGTATTAGGGAACAAAATAATCCACTTCGGCATTCCCCCTAGATAATGCCGAAGTGGATTGAGCGTTTGAGAGCGTGGATCGTTATCCGTATATGGTATTAACCGAGTCTGTTTTGCTTTTGCGGTATCGTTTTATGATTCCTTTAAGGTTTTCATCATCAGAATCATAGTCGGCGTTTGTTGTTTGCTTTGTTAAATATGCCAGCTTAGAGATTAACCGCAAGGTGCTTTTCGTAGTATTGTTGCCAGTCTTTCTTTTAGCGGTAAACTGAGGGTAGAGCTTGAAGAAGCATCGGCATATTTCGTTGAAGAGCCCAATTTGTTGCGTAGCCGATAAATCGGCTTCTTCTGTTCTGCCAATATTTAACGAACTGTCTGCATCAATTGATGTGAGCGCCTGCTTGCAGATGTTGGATAATGCAGAGAGCGTGTTTGGGTTGGTGATCTTTAGAGTTTTCCCTTTGATCTGGAGGAGGGTTAGACGCATTTCACTTTTATGGATAACGCTCCCAAATATATTTACCGATTCTTCGTTTTCTTCGATGAAGTCGACCAGCCGCGCTATCTCCTGCTTAGGTGTGGCGTTACAACGGAGCGTGTTCCTCGTGCTGCCGCTCACAAAGTCGGAAATAAATAAAAGGAGGTACCAAAACTTGTCGGCGTCAATTCCTAAAGCCCGAATAATATCCATTGCGCTTTCGTTGCTACTGCTGCTCCTATTCGTGTAATCCTCGTAATTGAAAAACACATTAAGCTTACCGTCGTTGTATCTGCGTTTGAAGATTAAAGGTGCTTGCGACGCAACTTTATAGGGAGTGCCGCTCTCATCAATAAATACATCAGGGGCAATGTGGTTAGCTACGTTAATAACATAATCCAATAGGCTGTCTTCGTATTGACTGTAATTGTCGGTCTGGAATCTTTCTATTGGCATACAAAAACTATCGTGTTAAGTCCTCAAGAGGTTATAAGTTCGCACTGTTTTAGTTTAAGCCTTTTAATTCGCTTGGTTATGGTTTGCCGGATTGAGGGGCGCTGGGGCTGTGCGCCGGATGCGGGGCGCTTATTTGGGCGTCCAGGTCACTTCGTACAAGGTGGAGGTGTAGCGGTCGTTGTAGTGCGGGATTATTTCGGAGTAGCTTTCGACGTATTTGTCGGAGTTTAGCTCGTAGACGTAACGCCTTTCTGAAATCGGTTTATTGTTTCGGTCAAAGGCCGATACTGATTTCACTAATTTCTTGGAGTTGGAGCCAAAGACGCCCTGCATCATCAGCGGGGTGTGGTGATGGGACTGTATCGTGATGGGTAAATTCACGGGGTACGTAGCGTCATAATCCGAGTAATCGCATTTGATCGTGGTAGTTACTCTCGCATTGCCTTGATAATCCTGATATTCCTTTAGGTTGCCGTTTTCCCATATGAGATAATTCTCCCAATCCCACGACTTGTTCCAGGCATCGGCGGGCAGATCATCCCCTATGCCAACAACCTCGGAATGCTTAACCGCAGTGAGGTGGTTGCCGGGGTCGTATTCAAACGCGAGGCGGTAAGTTTTCTTGATCATCAGCACATTGTTCTGCGTCTGAATGAATGTGCCTTCGGAATTGCTCGCCCTGCCATTGACGAGCTGTATGGTTTCCGTCCAATATGTCTGCGTGTCGGGCGAAGTGTCCTCCGATGTGACCAGTATTGTATTGTCGTCCGGGTAAGTGTAGCTGGCGGTGACGTGGCTGCCGTCGGTGTTGTATAGCAAGTCCCACTCCGCCACCTTGCCATAGTCATCGTACTCAAAAGTCTGGCTGTCTCCTTCGGCGCCGTCGGAGGTGATGGCCGATGGCTGCATAAATACGGTGTATGCGGGCTCTTCAGAGTTTGAGCACGAAGCCAAAATGGCCAATGACGTGATGACGAATAAACTGTGGACGCGCTTCATAATATGATGAGTTGAATTGGATTTGTTTGATCGAAAAGAGCCGGAGGGCGAGTCGTTATCGCTCGTAAATGCTCATTAAGATGGCGCAATTGGAATCGGAGGGGATGCGTCGGACGAGAACGGCGCTGCGTAGGTAGGTGAAGTTTTCAATCTCGCCGTCCGACAATTCGGAGTCTTTCAGGCGATCGTAGGTGGTGTTGAATTGATAACGTTCCTCCCAATTGTTGAAGCACCAACCATACTGGTATGTGACAATGTCGCCAAGGACAAGCTGATAAGCGATAATAAGCGAGAATTCCGAGAAGTTGATGTTGGCCCGTGAAAAATCCTCAGTGCTGAAATGCTTGTCAGCGGGCAATTCGTCAATCGAGTTGACAATAAATATCTTGTCCTTATACTCGGTGAAATCTTTAAGTTCCGACAACCGCACGGGCATCGTCAGCGTGTTGAATTGACGATGTATTGTGAGCGGGGTGTATTCGGGCTCACGCTCCTCTCTGCCGCAGGAGCTCGACAAAATCATTAATAACAATAGGGATAGGTAGAGCGTGCGCTTCATAACAATGCGGTTCCGTTTCTTATAAAACGACAAGCGCTTGCTGATATTGTTAAGCCCGCGTCATAAAACCAATCGCCTGTTTGATAAAATGTGTATGGCCATCCGCGCATCCTCCTCGGTGATTCCATGATTGCCATCAATCAAAACGTGGTGTTCTGATAATTGGTCTTGAAATTCCAATTCATCATCCAAAATAACGTAGTTCTCAACTTCCGGGTGCTGTTTCAGCCAATTCGCGATTTCATCCTGTTTATAGTAATACGGAGGAACGTTTGGCGTTATATCCGCTATTTTTCCTGGCAAATTTCTGTCGCGCCACATCTTCTCGAACCATTCAACTCCGTGGAGCAGTTTCCAGGTGGAATGAATGACGATGAGGGCGCCTGTTGTGTTTATGATTCTTTGCAGCCGCGCTATTGAGTTGTCATCGAAAGTGATCCCGTACTCATCCTCTATTGAGGCGTATCCCGCCAAACACAGATTCTCCCATCTCTCCGTGTTCAGAACGCCATCGATGTCCAGAAAGATTATGTTCATATAGTATCGTGAGTTGTGGCGGTTGACAAATGTTGACCGCTGACCCCAAAAATAGGGATAGAAAATGAGCGGCTCCCCGGTGGGAGCCGCTCTGGTTGGTGGCGAGAGGAGGACTCGAACCTCCGACCTTTGGGTTATGAGCCCAACGAGCTACCACTGCTCCATCTCGCGATATTTCAGCGTCATCGGGAAGTTGTTTCCGTTTGACGAGTGCAAAGTTACGCGCTTTCCCGGTTCTGGCAAAATTATTTACGTTAATAGATGTTAATAACTTTATAATCATTAAGCAACTCGGCCATAACTCGTGTATTTCCAGTGATATAGGAGCTATGATGAAATATGACTTTTTTAGTGTCGGAACGGGTCGATTGCGGACAGGAGCGGCAAATAGCCCGCAAAAACATAATTCGTCAATGAGAGGCTAAGACGTTTTCCAGCGAAATCAACGCTATTTCGATTTCGCCACAATTTATCTCGCGGCTTTTCTATAGAGGATAATCGCGATGATGGAGTACAGGACGTTGGGTATCCACATAGCTACTCGCGGCGAGGTGATGCCGCTGACGGCGAACGACGATGTGACGGTCATAAACAATATATAGCTGAAACTCAGCACAAGCCCCAGGCCGATATTCACGCCCATACCCCCCTTTACTTTCTTCGAGGAGAGCGACATGCCTATCACGGTAAGGATGAAGGCCGCGGCGCACATAGCGTAGCGCTTCTCATACTCGATCTCGAAAGCCTTGATGTTGGCCACGCCTCGCTCTTTCTGGCGGTCGATGTATTCGCGGAGCTCGGGGAGGGTGAGCGTTTCCTGGTCATTGCGCGATATGAGGAAGTCGCGGGGTTCGAAGGGGATTACGGTGTCAAGCTTGGCACCTTTGGTGATAAACTCGCGGTTATCCTTGAAATCGCGTATCTGATAGTCGCGCACCTGCCACTGGAATAGGGTGTCCCAGCGGATCGACTGCGCCGTGAGGCGCGACACGAGCTTCTTGTTCTTGAACTCCTCAAGCGAGAAGCGGTAGCCGGTTTTGGTGGTGTTGTCGTAGCGCGACATATAGGCTATGCGTCCCGGACCGACCTGCAGCATGATGTTGTCGCCGTAATCCACGCGGCGGTTGCGGACGTAGTTGTTCATGAACTCGATGCGCTTGATGTTGGCCGGGGGTATCACATAAGCGCCGAGAATGAAAGTGCCGGCTGCGATTACCGCCGCTGAAATCATATAGGGGCGCAGAAGGCGCTTGAAGCTTAGGCCGCTTGAGAGCATCGCGATAATCTCCGAGTTGTCGGCCAACTTGGAGGTGAAGAAAATGACCGCGATGAATGTGAAGAGCGGGCTGAACTGGTTAGCGAAATAAGGCAGGAAGTTCAGAAAATAGTCGAAAACCGTCGCCTTCAGCGGCGCTTTCAGAAACGAGTCGAGCTTCTCGTTGATGTCGAACACGACCGTGATCGCCAGAATCAGGAGGATGGCGAAGAAGTATGTCCCGAGAAATTTCTTGATTATGTACCAGTCAAGAATCTTCACGGGCGCGTGTTTCCAAAACGCGTGTTTCGGATATTTCGCCAGTTTCTCCGGGAGCCTCGGTATCGACGGTAGTTTTATTGATGCTTTCATTTGGCAGCGATGGTTTGGTACGCCCTCGTTTGGGGTTACAGGCGGGTGGTGACGCGGCGCACCATTTCCGGCTTCCATGTCGCGAAATCCCCGGCCTGGATATGGCGGCGGGCCTCCCCTACCAGCCACAGATAGAACGCGAGGTTGTGGATGGAGGCGATTTGCATGGCCAACAGCTCGTTGGCTATGAAGAGGTGGCGGACATACGCCTTCGAGTAGACCTGGTCGACGAAGCAGTCGCTGTCAGGGTCGAGCGGCGAGAAATCGTCGGCCCACTTCTTGTTGCGCATATTCATAATCCCCTCGCGGGTGAAAATCATACCGTTGCGCCCGTTTCGAGTAGGCATTACGCAGTCCATCATATCCACACCGCGGTCGATCGCCTCAAGGATGTTGGCCGGGGTTCCGACCCCCATGAGGTATCGGGGCTTGTCGGCCGGGAGTATCTCGTTGACCACCTCGATCATCTCGTACATCACCTCGGCGGGCTCACCGACGGCGAGACCCCCGATGGCGTTGCCGTCGGCTCCGAGAGAGGCAACCTCGGCGGCTGACTCGCGCCTGAGGTCGGGGTAAGTGCACCCCTGGACTATAGGGAAGAACGCCTGCGAATGGCCGTAGAGCGGCTCCGTCTCGTTGAAATGCTTCCATCCGCGGCGGAGCCACCGCAAG
The DNA here is from genome assembly GCA_023663385.1 of Alistipes timonensis. Taxonomy (GTDB): domain Bacteria; phylum Bacteroidota; class Bacteroidia; order Bacteroidales; family Muribaculaceae; genus UBA7173. The sequence goes on from JAMPHO010000001.1 coordinate 817,045, forward strand.
GTGAGGTCGAGCGACTTGCGGGCATACGCCTTGTCGGAAGTGCCCGGAGGGCACTCGTCAAGCGCCATCATAATGTCGGAGCCGATTTCGCGCTGGATGTCAACAACCTTCTCCGGGGTGAAGAGGTGCTTCGACCCGTCGATGTGGCTGCGGAACCAGGCGCCCTCCTCGGTCAGTTTGCGGTTGTCTGAAAGCGAGAATACCTGGAATCCCCCCGAGTCGGTGAGGATCGGGCGGTCCCAGCCGCCGAATTTGTGCAGCCCTCCCGCTCGGCGCAGAATATCGGTGCCGGGACGGAGGTACAGATGGTATGTGTTGCCGAGAATAATCTGGGCCTTAATGTCGTCGCGCAGTTCGCGCATATGCACACCCTTCATGGCCCCGACGGTGCCGACGGGCATGAAGATGGGGGTTTCGATAGTGCCGTGGCCCGTGGTGATAAGGCCGGCTCTCGCCGCCGTTCCGGGCGCTGTTGCCTGTAACTGGAAATCCATAACGCGAATTTACGAATTAACCTCGGGCTTGCCAAACGCCCCGGCGAGTATCGCCGCGCAACCGTCGTCGGGCAGCGCGTCGACCGGCACGAGCAGTAGCCGTTTGCCTGAGCCGAAAACAACCTCGACGAAACCGCCGTCGATCGCGAGTGAGTCAATCTCCGAAGGCGCGACGCGGCAAGGCGACGGTTCGGGTAGGTTCGTTTCGGCCCCTTCGTCGGTTGGAAGGGACAAACGCCAAATGGTTATGGAGCCGTCGGTGTCGAAGCGTACCCGTCGAGGGAATTGCGCGTCGATGGCGTCGCGGTCGGCCATCGCGCCGACATAACCAAAGAGTATCAACACCGGGATAACCAGTAGCAGAATGGCCGCGGCCGTTATAAACCAACGGATGTCAGCGGCGACGCCGTAGACCGCCATCGCGGCGAGGGGTATCGCCGCGAACCACCACCGCGAGATGCTTTTCAGTGCCGCGCGTTTGGCGTGGGGAGCGCTCCCGGTGCGGAACGTCTCAGTCGTTATAGGTAGTTCGAGTTTGTTCATTTCCTACGCGAAGATAGCTAAACCGCGGCAATCGGTTGCCAATGATTAGTGAGTTTGTGACATTACCCCTACCCGCTTACGCTACGGCGGCGGCATCGCTGGGAAACGATACCGCCGCCGTGTTAGAGGGTGATCAGTAATCAGGCTTCGCCCATAAGCTGCTTGGCCAGTTCGGGCGTCATCTCATAAAGGGGAGTGAAGCCTTTCGAGGGCTTGCAACGCTTGATGCAGTTGCCCATAAGGGGCTCTTTGGCGTTGACCACGTCGAGCTTCATTATCGGCGCGCCGGGATAGAGGTCGAACTCCTTCAGATTGAGCCAGAATATAGCCGGGGTCGAAGTAGGATGGAAGTAATATGTCACTTCCCCCTGGTCGCTTACCGAGCGCCACTGGGTTGTGGAAATTTCAGGCTGGTCGGGGGTCGAGATGCCGGTTGGTACGGCACAGTTGCCGATGATTCCGAACACGCCCGCCAACGCTTTCTCGTGGGAGCAGTCCTTCGGGAGCACGTCGACGTAGAATGACGCGCGGGCGAAACGGTCCTGGCTTCGGTTGGTGCCGGGGAGCATGTTCATACCGCCCACCGCTTTCCAGTACTCATTGATGGCGAGCTGCTTGTCGTAAGCAGGGGCGTTGGTGAGCACCTGGTACTGGTATCCCTCGTGAATCTGCAGTTCACCGTCGATGTATTCGATAATCGCGGAATAGCCGGTATTGTCGCAGATAGCCATATGGAGCGTTGTCGCCGACCCGCCCGGCATAGCCGGTGCGTTAATCTGGAACTGATTGAGTTTAAGCTGCTGGATGGCTTCCGACGTGGTCGCGAAGTTGTCGAGAATGTACGATGCCCAAAGCGAGGTCGACATATAAGGGCGCGCGTCCCCTTCCTTGGCGTAATAGGTCCCTGGAAGGTAGAGCAGGTTGCACACGAGTCCCTTCTCGTTCATACCCTCGGATACGCCGCAGTCGTAGCTCACGGCGACTACAGAGCCGTATTTCGAGGTCCAGGATATGGATTGCGCGGGTTTGTCGTAGCTATCGCGGGTGATGCCGCGGGGCATAACGTAGAGGTTTGTGGGGATCGGAGTGCGCCAGTCGAGCGTTCTGCCGGTAATCACGATTCCGCTGTCGCCAACGAAAGTCACACGGGTGCATGCGTCGGAGTTGATAGGCGTCGCGATTGCGGAAAGAGCCATTAAGCCGGCGGCTGATAATGTTCTGAATGTGTTCATATACGTTCGATAATTATTTTCAGTATAACATATCGGACGCGGCTATTGTTTAGATGAACGTTCCCCCGCGGGGCTGAGTTTCGCGATAATCAGCCCCGCGGGGGAAATGTGGTGTAGTTTTAGGCGTTTACAAGTAGCTTACTTGCCCGAGTGAACGGGGCGCAGAAGGTCGTTGACGGTCTTCACCGGGTTGAAAGTGGCGATGGGCACTTCGACGAAGGCGGTAAGCCAGTCGCTCATCGCGCCGTTCCAGAGGCCGGGGAGCTCAAGAGCCTTGAGCGAGCGGCCATGGAGCGACTTCGATGAAATGAAGCCCGTTTCGGGATCGACGTACGAAGGAAGGTCGTATTTGCCCCCCTTGTAGTCGCGCACATAGCAAACGAGGTCAACCGGGTTGAAGTGGGTCGCCTTGGCCATCATATCGCGGTTCTCCTCCTTGGAGAGGTCGATCTGGGAACTTTCGAGAATCTGCAGCGACCTCGAACCGTCGGAGTTGCGGGTGATGTACGGGCCGCCGCCGGGTTCACCCTCGTTGCGCACCATGCCGCATACGCGCATCGGGCGGTCGAGTTTCGAGCGGAGATAGTCGGCGAGTTCCTCACCCTTGAGCGCGTCGAGCTCGGGGGCGTCGAATGAAAACTTCGAGCGGAGGAAGCCGCATATTTCGTTCAGATTCGCCTCATTGAAGGAGCGGGAATCGAGGAGGTCCATATAGGCAGCGGCTTTGTCGTGAAGCTCCATGAGGTAGCCGGCGATGACTTTCTTGTATTGCAGTGTGGCCGCGCGCTGGTTGTCGGGCACAACGTTGTCGATGTTCTTGATGAACACTACCTCGGTGCCGATCTCGTTGAGGTTCTGGATCAGAGCGCCGTGGCCGCCGGGACGGAAAACGAGGTGGCCCTCCTCGCGGAACGGGGTGTTGTCGTCGTTGACAGCCACGGTGTCGGTCGATGGTTTCTGCTCCGACATATCCACATGGATTTTGACACCCATACGGCTCTCGATCGCGGGCACGGCCTCGGCGAGCTTCTTCTCAAAGCCTTCGCGGTGCGAGCCGGAGACGGTGAGGTGCATGTTCACGGCTCCGTCGGCCTGGCGGGCCGACTGGGCTCCCTCCATAAGTTGTTCCTCAACCGGGGTGCGGGTACCCTCGGCGGCGTGGTGGAAGGTGAGCAGACCTTTCGGGAGGTTGCCATAGTTGAGTCCGTCCTCCTTGATGATGGCGGCGATTATCTCCTTCTGCTTCCCTTCGGCGAGAAGCTGGTCGACCGACTTGCCGTGGACGCGTTCGCACACGGCGTTGAGTTCGCCGAAGAAAGCGACGTCGTGAATCCCCTTCAGCAGCTTGTCAACATCGGAGCCTTCGGCCGCGCGTTCGTCGGCGGAATCAACGAAAGCGAAGAGCGCCTTGAACATACGCGAGGCGGCGCCGGAAGCGGGTACGAACTTGGTGACCGTGCCCCCGTCGGCGAGGAACTTGTCCCAGCGGGCCACGGCGGCTTTCTCACCCTCGGCGTCAAGCACCGTTATCCCCTCGCCGGGGCGGGCCGAGTCATATATTTTGAGGTAAGGGAAACCCGACTTGAATTGGTCGAGTTGGCTTTCAAGCTGGGTTTCGGAAATACCGCGTTTCTTCAGCAGTTCTTTGTCGTCAGTAGTTAACATGGTGTTTAGTAGGTTTGTATTTTTGTTGTTGTGTGATATGTTCTGATTGTTCACCTGCGGGTCTTCATTCGTTTCAACAGATTATATGAGGGCACCACGCCGAGCTCGCCCGCCTTTGACAGGTCGGCGGAGCCGCGCTCGCTGTTGCCGAGCTGGAAATAAACGCAGCCGCGGTTGTAGTAGGCCTCCCCGAAATCAGGTTTCAGGGCTATGGCGTCGTTGAAGCACGCCAGGGCCGAAGTGTAGTCGCCAACCGAGGCCAGCGCCACACCTTTATTATATGCGGGATATGGCGACTCGGGGGAGAGTTTCGCCGCGGTGTCGAAGTCGGCAAGCATTTCGCGTAGTTCTGCCCGGGTATCGGCCGGGGTCCCGGCGGGCCGACCATCGGTGCCTGTCACACCCGACTGGCGGGCGTTGAACCTCGCTATGCCCCTGGCGAAGTAGGCCAGCGAGAAATCGGGCATAAGGGCTATGGCGCTCGTGAGGTCGGCTATTTCCTGTTGGTAGTCGCGCACAGTGTGATAGTCCATCGCCCTGGAGAAATAGTCGATCGCTCTCGGCTGGTTCGAGGCGAGGTATTTGGTGGCGCGCTCGATAGAGCGGAAATGCCGCGAAGCGGTCTCAGCATCCGACGCCGGCGGGTTGGGCAGCAGCTGAAGCGCCGCCATCAGCGCGCGGGTATCGTTGATTTGCTCTATTTCGCGCATATATGCCGTGCTTTGGCGCAATTCGGTGGGCGCCGAGTAGAAACTGAGCACAAACATCGGTTCCGTCTCGATTTTCCCGTCGCGGTCCTGCACGCGTCCCCTTATGCTCTTGTTGTTGAATTCGCGGTCGAGGTCGATGTCGCTCTCCCCTTTTCTGAGAGCCGCGAACCTGCGGGCTACCGCCTCGTCAGAGAAATCGGGGGCGGTAGCCTGGCCGCCGTTACCCCCCTTGCCAGGCGAGGTTTCGGTGCCCGGTTCCCCCTTGGGCGCCTGCGCCACAAGGGTTTTAGCAAGCGCGAGCGCGCGGTTGTAGTCGCGCTCAGCCTGGGCCATCCGGCCCCGTTGCCTCAGGATGTCGCTCCGCAGGTACAGGGGCTCGGGAATTTCCGGCATGCCGTCGACAAGGCGGTCGATGTCGGCTATGGCATTGTCGAAATCATGCTTGTCGCGGTAAAGGAGCGCGCGGTTGTAGAGCGCGCGGTAATCGTCGGGGTCAGCATCGATGACGCGTGTGAAATCCTCAATGGCGCGGTCATTGTCGCGCGACTCCATACGCAGAAGGCCGCGGTTGTATATCGCGGCCATATTCATCGGGTCGAGGGTTACGGCGTAGTCATAGTCGGCCATCGCTCCCCCGAAATCGTCGAGATGGTACCTCAGGTAGGCGCGGTTCACATACAGCCCGGCCTCGCGGGGGAGGAGTCTGATGGCTTCCGACATGTCAGCCTCAGCCGCCTCGGGGTCGTTCTGCCTGATGGCGGCGCGGAGTATGTAGGCGTTGGCGGCGTTTTTGTTTAGTTGGAGCGCTTTTTCGATGTCGGCGGTGGCCCCGGCGGTGTCCGCGAGCTGTTCGAGCCTGAGTCGTGCGCGGCCTATGTATCCGTTGTCAAATCCGGGATATGCCGCGAGCAGTGTGGCGAAAGTGGCGTCGGCGCTGTCGGCCAGCTCCAGGTCCTGTTGGGCGAGCGCCTTGTTGAACAGAATGGCGCGGCTTCGAGGCGCGAGGGCGAGCGCCTTGTCGTAATCCTCGATCGCCCCGCGCACCTGCCCCTGGTTTTGCCGGGCAACACCCCTCACCTCGTAGGCGTCGGCGATGTACGGGTTGCGCTCTATGGCGTAAGCGGCGTCGGCCTCGGCCCCTCGATAATCCTCAAGGTTGAGTTTGGCTATAGCCCTGAAGAAATAGGGCTGCGCGAGATATGGCTTGGCCTGGATGGCGCGGTTGAAGTACTGGATCGACAACACATAGTCCTCGAAGTACAGGGCGTTCTGCCCCACCCTCACCATCTGTTCCGCGTTAACCTGCGCGCTTGCCGGCGCTGCCGCGCCCAAAAATAAGGACGCGGAGCAGAGGGCTTTCGCCCAAAATCGAACCGCTTGCCGGACTTTGCCGCGCTTGTTGGAGCTAAACATACCACAAATTTAAGAAATCCGCCCAATCTGTGCAAATCAGAATGCTGATTGGGGCTAACTCCACGATAAAAGGCTTGGAGGCAGTGCGGTTCTGCGAGAGGTAGTTGACCGTCGAGCCGAGTTTGAGCATAGGGCCACATAAGCGCCGGTGGCGCGGTTTATGAGTTTTCGGTTTATGAGTTTATACCGCAAAATTATGGCTATCGGTTGGGCGGTGAAGAGACAGGAATGTTTGATTAAGATTTGTTTGAATTTGAAAGAATGAAAAAATATCATTAAATTTGGGTTCACTAAATCAAACTGAATATGAACGCTCTACGCTATCTTATATTGGTTCTTTCTGCGATGCCGTTCTTTGCAGCATCTGCTGAAATTATACACGTTACCGGCAAGATTGTGGAGAAAGAAAATGGTGAGCCGCTTATTGCAGTATGCGTTTGCAATACATATTCAAATCGCTCTGACAGTTTCTTACCGTAACCGATTTAGACGGTAATTTTGAGGTTTACGTGCAAGAGGGGAAGTTATTGAAGTTCAATTATATATCGTTTGCTGACACCATTGTACCGGCAAAGAAGAATATGTATATTGAACTATCATACAGGTCGCTTTATGAAAATCCTGTATGGAATGTTGACGGTCTGCCAGTTGATATAGATTGTCCTGACATTTGGTATCAAGACATCTGCGGCGACATTGGCTTAGTTGATATTTTTCTTGATTCCAATCGTGCTCTAAACAAAGATGATATAGTTGATATATCATTAGAAAATAAAACGGTTGCGGTGCAAAACGTATTATTTCCGGGTGTCTGCGTCATAAAAACTAACCCCGTGTCAATAGGAGTGATTGTGGACGGTGAATTAAAAAAGATTGTTACCGATAAAGCCGGAAAACTATTGGGGAAACAATCGTTGATATATTTTGCCGAGAGCATAACAGCATCAGACATCAAGATAGTAGATGTTCTTGCGATTGACGCACACAACCCAAAATACGCTTTTTGCAATCCTGTTGCAGATAAATTTCTAATTATCTGCACTGAAAACCAATATCCTAATATCTCCCAAACCGAATATCGCCCATTTCAATATGATAATGGCGATGACTACATTTCTGATGGACGATTTAGAATTGTTGATAAAGAAGGTAAAATAGGATATGCAACCGAAGGTGGAGCGGTGATAATAACTCCGAGATACGCTTTTGGATACCCTTTTTCAAATGGAAAAGCCAAAGTTACAGATGAAGGACATCTGGCAGAGGTTGAAGGCGGCAATGGCGAATACCATTATTGGGAAAGCGATAATTGGTATTGGATTGACAAAATGGGTAATATCATTAGGTGATGAAGTGACAGGAAATGTTCCGACTGAGGGCGTTGCTGACGGTGTCGGCACGGTCGCGTCCGAGGCTGTCAGCGTAGCAGTCGCGTATGACCATCACGGAGGCATAGTATTTGCGACTGAACCAGCGGCGGCGTTTAAACGGAGTCGTTGTTAACGAAAACTTCAACCTACATTTGATTTGTGGAGGGATTAATTGTAAACGGCACAATATCCCGCGCAAAAGATACAAGAGATGTTGTAATCGCAAAAAATAATATGCCTAAGAATGGTTTCATAAATTCTTGTCAATAGCCTCTATAAGTTTTTCCTCAGAGGGCAAAACAAGTTTATATTTAGATGCAAATATTTGGCGAGCCTCGTTCAATACACTGTACTTCACAAGCGTTTCGTCCTTATCTTTACAGAGTATGATTCCGATAGTCGGGTTGTCATCGGACTGACGTTTGAGGTCGTCAAACATTCTGACGTACATTTCCATTTGACCGATGTCTTGGTGCGTCAGCCTATCAGTTTTAAGGTCAATAAGCACAAAGCATTTTAGTAAATAATTGTAAAACACCAAATCCACATAGAAATGCATGGTTTCGGTACTTACGCGCATTTGACGTCCGACAAAAGAAAATCCGTTGCCAAGTTCAAGTAAAAATTGTTCGATGTTATCAATTATGGCAGACTCCAATTCGCTTTCCAGAAATTTGCCGTTACCCTTAATTCCGAGAAATTCCATCACATAAGGGTCTTTGACAATGTCGTGCTGCGCTAATGGTTCTTTATGTTCGGTTAAAGACGATTGCGAGATAAGGCGGTGGAAAGAGTCAGTTTTCAGATTGCGTTCCAACGTGCGTACGCTCCAATTGTGTTTCGATGATTCGGAAATGTAGTATTGGCGTTCCCGCTCATCATCACATCTCATTATCAGGCGAATGTGTGACCAACTTAAAAGGCTACACAGTGTGTAACTTTTTTCTTGGTCTGGATAGGTGAGATAAAAACGTCGAAAGTTTTTGAGATTGGCAACGGAGAGTCCGTCTCCAAAATCAGCAGCAAGAGATTGAGCCAACCGCTTAATCAGGTGCGAACCGTATTCTGCGCGGTAGCTTCCTTTCTGCTCTTGTTCAACAATGCGTTTACCAATTTGCCAATATGTTTGCGACATAATAGAGTTGACGGCCATATAGGCACGACTACGCGCCTGTGAAAGCAATTCTTTTATCTCGGCGTAGAATTGTGACTCTTGTATGTTGGTTGTCAGCACTGTTCCCATATTGCGAAATTACAAATTTTCGGCGAATTAAAAGAGATAACCAGTGGATTTTTTGTTGTTATTGAAGATTGGGGGGCGAACATTCAGGCGGTATTGGAGCTACGCCATTCTGGGAAATCGGACGGGCGGTGACATATGATGTTGACAAGATCGGCCAGGCGTTGGCTGTTGAACGAGCTTTTTGAAGGTAGGCGATGAGTCGCGCCTTGATTTGGCGGACTACATCGTGGCGGACTGATGGCAGAACTTCGTGCGGCTCGGTTTGCGGTCTATTTGTGTCGGCGGAGTTAATTTCTTAACTTCGCGGGTGAAACAGGAAAGAATATTATGAACGAACGAATATCGCGGTGCAAGGCCGCTCTTTTTGACCTCGACGGGGTTCTGATTGACAGCGAGACTCTCTACACCCAGTTCTGGTCGGAGGTGGGCAAACACCACCATCTCCCCTCACCCACATTTGCTTACGACATCAAAGGCACAACCCTGACCGAGATACTTGAAAAGCATTTCCCGTCGGCCGAAGTGCGGGTCGATGTTGACCGGCTGCTTCATGAGTTCGAGGACAATGTTGTTTACCCTGTGTTTCCCGGCGCTCTCGAATTTGTTGATTCCCTGCGCGCCGCCGGAATCACCACTGTCATCGTCACCAGCTCCGACGACCGCAAGATGGATTTCCTTTACAACCAGCACCCCGACTTCAAGTCGCATTTCGACGCGGTGGTGACGGCGGTTGACGTCACACATTCCAAACCGCACCCCGAACCATACCTCGTGGGCGCCGCCAAGGCGGGTGTCAAGGCCGAGGAGTGCGTGGTTTTCGAAGACTCGTACCAGGGGCTCCAGGCCGGGCGTGCCGCGGGTGCCTATGTTGTGGGATTGTCAACTACCAATCCCGCCGAGGAAGTGGCCAAACTGGCCGATATGGTCGTAGGTTCGCTGGCCGAGCTGCTCGACTGAGTGAAATAGCCTGAGCTCCAGCCTCCCCGATTCTCAAAGCATCGACTCAGTGCGCGATCAAATTGCGCAAAAAATGCCGCGACCCCGAATAGTCAGAGGCGCGGCTTTTTTACGGTTTGTCAGAAATGAATCTGATTGTTTTATCGGAACAGGCGCCGCAGAACCGGGGTCGCCACCACGGCCCCGCTGAAAAGGGTGGTAAGCGGAATGCAGCAAATCACCCCGAGCGACGTCAGCGAGAGGTCGTTGTTGAGGAACCACACACCGCCGCCGATCCAGCCGCCGAGTACCAGCAGGATAGCCACCAGGTACATGGCGTACTCCAACCTGACCTTGCCGCGGGATTTTTTCTCCGGCAGCGCCGCCATGACCCTGCGCCGGAACCATGGATTTTCGGCCGGCACCCGTTTGGAAGCTCGCAAAGAAGCCTTCAATGCTGAATCAATGGACTCAATGTCGCGTTGTTTTATCTCAGATTTCATAATTGTCTTTTTTTAGGAAACGGGCCATGTGGTCACGGGCCCTTGAAAGATGTGATTTCACGGTGCCTTCCGGCATTTCGGTCAGTTGGCAGATTTTTTTGATAGGTAGGTCCTCAAGGTAGAAGAGTACGGCTACCGCACGCTCGGTCGGAGGGAGAGAGTCCAACGCCATCCGGGCGTCGTGGCGCGCGTCGCTGTCGTCGTGCGGAGTGGATACATCGGCGGCGAAGCGGCCCGGGGCATCGTCAATAGAGTACGAGCCCGTTGAGCCAGGGCGCCGCCTGTAGCTGAGGTATTCATTGATCGCTATTCGGAATAGCCACGTTTTGAATCCAGACAAGCCCCGGAACGACCGTATCCCCTGCCAGGCTTTGATGAAAGTATCCTGAGCGAGGTCGTCGGCGAGCATCGAATCGCCGTTTGTCAGATTCAGCAGAAATCCCCGAAGAGAATCGGCATAAGCCTCCAGCAACCGGGAAAAAGCATCCCGGTTGTCGGAGGCCATGCACTGCGCGAGCAGTTTTATCTCTTCGAGTCTGTTCATTTCTAAATGCCCGGTTTAGCGGCGACCGCCGTTGTATCTCGGATCCCTGGGGTCGTAGTAGAAAGTCTCAGCGGGAGGGGGAGGAGGACAGGGCGACCCCTCGCGGCCATCATTCGCGGAGTGATTACCGCCGCGGGCATTGTCGGCACTGGCGCCGTACTCAGGCAGACAGAAATATCCGATGAGCTTACCCGCGCCAAGCAGCAGCGGTATGCCTCCGGCAATGAATCCCACCGGCGCGTCAATCACCAGGAAGAACACGCTGAGGCAAAGACCCACGGCGATCAGCGTCATGGCCGAACTGAATTTTCGAGGGTCGCGTCGAGGTGTCTGCGTCGAACCATCGGACGCCTCGTGCTGCTGGTTGGAGTAGAACGCGTCGGGGAGCTGGTAGCCATTGTCGATAGCCTGGGATATGAGCGCGTTGCGTTCACGGTTGCGCTTCGTGAAGAATCCTATGATAAGTATGAGGGCGACCACTACCACCAAGGCCGGGAAACCAAAGCATATCGCCAGAATGCCGAGCACGCCCCAGGTATCTATTTCCTTGAGTTTCTGGTCTACCGCGTCCTCGGCGTAATCTTCCGGGGCGTATTCAAGCTGGTTGGCCACGTCGGAGAAGGCATAGGCTTGTCCGTTGAAGAGCAGGTAGGAATCGCCGTCCTCCGACTCGACAACGCGCGCCTGGTTTGAATTTTCGGTCCGCGCTGATTGAGGCGCGACGGAATCTATTACCGCGGCCGAAACCGAGTCGGCGCATTGAGCGGCCTTGGCGGCTATATTATTTATGGAGTCAGTGTTCACTGCTGACACCGGGCACAAGGCGAGCAGTAACGAGGCGGCTATAGCGAGAGTTTTCTTCATATCTAAATTGTTGGTTTGCCTATTTGATGCCTCCGGGCGGCACCAGGTTGCAAAGAAAGGGATAAAAACACCATCGGTAGCCGCGGCGCTCGGTTAAATAATGTTAATGCCTGTTTGGTCGGCAACCACTCGTTACGCCGATGTTACGATTTAGGCCGAATCTGCACAATAACGGTTGCAGTAATAAGGATTAATCAGGTTTTTTAGTAATTTTGCGGTTGTTTAGCGCGGTCGGCGTGGTTCCGGCGACGTTAAGTAAATTTTCCCAAAGTTCATCCACAAAGGCAATCGCCGTTATTCAACCGATATACTATGGTGGTGTTCCCCAACGCCAAAATCAATCTTGGCCTGCACATACTCCGCCGACGGGCAGATGGCTATCATGATATTGAGACCCTGATGCTGCCTGTCGACTGGACCGACATACTTGAGGTTGTGCCGTCGCGGGGAGGCTGTGACCGACTCGTGACCACGGGGCGCCATATAGATTGCCCTCCCGGAAAGAACCTCGTGATGAAGGCGCTGGGGCTGCTGCGCGAGGTGGCGGAGGTGCCGCCGGTGGATATTTATCTCCACAAAGTAATTCCTGACGGCGCCGGACTCGGAGGAGGGTCATCCGACGCGGCTTTCCTATTAAAGGCCGTGAACGAATTGTTCGCGCTTGGATTGACTGAGGCCACCCTCGCCGCTACCGCCGCGAGAGTCGGTGCCGACTGCCCCTTCTTCATTTACAACCGCCCAGCGATATGCAGCGGCGTCGGCACAGAGATCTCCCCGGTAGCGTCGCCCGTGCCCGAGGGCACCTGGATAGTGATCTCCAAGCCCGACGCGTATGTGTCGACCAGGGAGGCTTATTCCGGCGTGACACCTATGGAGCGCGACACTGAGCTGATTTCGCTGCTCGGAGCCACGAAGCCATCGGATTGGGCCGGATGCGTCGCCAACGATTTCGAGCGGTTCGTGGCGGCTACCCACCGCGCCATAGCCGAGGAGAAAGCGGCCATAGCCGGGGCGGGCGCCTGGTATTCATCCATGTCGGGTAGCGGGGCCGCCGTGTACGGGCTTTTCAGCGAGTGTCCCGCCGTGGCCGAGACGCCTCACCGCCGCGTCTGTCAGTTGGGCTGCCGATAAACCAAACCATATACCCGGGTGTTATTCATATAGTTGTGAAAAGCAGGCTATGCCAGCGGCGATTCCGCCGTTTTTGGCAAAGTTTTTGCTTGTATAAGTATTAGGAAACATAATTCACCAAACTATATGAACGACAAACACGACAACGCCAACGGCGCTGAATATAACACCGAAGAGAACGAGCCCGAAGTAAGACTTGAAAACGAGGGGGTTGATATTGACGACGTCCAGCAGACCGAGGACGGCGAAGAGCCGTCGGAACTGGAGGCCCTGAAGAACCTTCTGCAGAAAAAGGAGGAGGAGGTCGAGAAGGAAAAGAAGGAATACCTCTTCCTGATGGCCGAATTCGACAATTTCAGAAAGCGCACACTCCGCGAGCGCACCGACCTGCTGAAATCGGCGGGCGAGAAGGTGCTCAAGGGGCTCCTCCCCATAGTCGATGATTTCGAGCGCGGCCTTGACGCCATAAAGGATAGTACCGACGCCGAAGCTGTCAAGGAGGGAATGGTCCTCATATACAATAAAATGATCAAATACCTCGCCGACAACGGCGTGAAGGAGATGGCTTCGACCGACGCTGACTTTGACCCCGACCTCCACGAGGCCGTGGCCATGGTTCCGGCTGACGAAACCACCGCCAAGGGGAAAGTCAAGGACACCGTTGCCAAGGGATATATGATCAACGACAAAGTGCTCCGCCACGCCAAAGTGGTAGTCGCGCAGTAACGGAAATTCCGTAACGCTTATAACCGAATCGCGAAATGGATAATAAAAGAGACTACTACGAAGTGCTCGGAGTGTCGAAAACCGCGACCCCCGACGAGATAAAGAAAGCGTATCGCAAGCTCGCGATCAAATACCACCCCGACAAGAACCCCGGCGACAAAGAGGCCGAGGAGAAGTTCAAGGAGGCGGCGGAAGCCTACGAGGTGCTTTCGAATGAGGAGAAGCGCCAGAAGTACGACCAGTTCGGCCACTCGATGGGCCCGCAGGGATTCCCCGGCGGCGGTGGCTACGGCTATTCGGCCGGCGGAATGTCGATGGAGGATATATTCTCGCAGTTCGGCGATATTTTCGGAGGCCACTTCTCGTTTGGCGGAGGTTTCGGCGGCGCCACCGGCGGCCGTCAGAGCCGACGCAAGCAGAAGCCGCAGCGCCGCGGCAGCGACCTGCGCATCAAGGTGAAGCTCACCCTGGCCGAGATAGCCACCGGCGTGTCGAAGACACTGAAAATACCGACATACGTCAAGTGCGACCAGTGCGCCGGAACCGGCGCCAAGGACGGCACCGCCTTCAACACCTGCCCCACCTGCCACGGCACGGGCACTGTCTCGCAAATCGTGCAGGGGCTGTTCGGTCCCCAGGAGGCGGTCGGAATCTGTCCGCAGTGCGAGGGTGAGGGTAAGGTAATATCCGAATTCTGCCCCCATTGCAACGGCGAGGGGATTCTCAGAAAGGACGAACTCGTGTCGTTCAACATACCCGCCGGAGTCGAGGAGGGTATGACCCTCACGGTTAAAGGCAAGGGCAACGCCCCCCGTCGGGGAGGCGTCAACGGCGACCTGCTCGTGGTCGTTGAGGAAATCAAGCACCCGGAGCTTATCCGCGACGGCAACGACGTTATATACAACCTTATGCTCGACCTGCCGACGGCCGCGCTCGGCGGTTCGGTCGAAATACCCACCATCACTGGCCGCGCCCGCCTGAATATTCCAGCCGGCACCCAGCCTGGCAAGATTCTCCGCCTCAGGGGCAAGGGACTCCCTTCGACCCAGGGTGGCGGCACCGGCGACGAGCTCGTGAACGTCATGGTGTATATCCCTGAAAACCTCACCGACGATGAGAAGAAGGCCTTTGAATCGCTCAAGGACCAGCCCAACGTCAAGCCGTCGCAGTCGACCTCGCAACGGCTGTTCTCAAAACTGAAACATATATTTCAATAAAGCTGTAGTTCGCCAATACGGCGAAATTGCCGAATAAATTTCAGCCCGGGGGAGATTTTTCCCGGGCTGAAATTTGTTTTAATTGTGATTTCGCTGTAATTTCGCCGTTAAAGAGACTATTCGCATCTCTTAGAAGTATGATATGGCACCGCCGGGCGGTGCCAACGCGGCTATTATAGCGGCCGAAACAACTTATAACCGAAAGTAACTTAAACGCTATAGCGATGGATATGCCTAATCTTGATTCCTCCCTGTTCAAGATAAACCACCCCACGGGATTGCCGGAAGCGGGTTCGCTGCTTGTGGCCGAACCGTTCTTGAAGGAGGATCATTTCAACCACGCTGTCATACTGCTCGTGGAGCAGGCCCCGGGCGAGTCGGCGCTGGGATTGGTGTTGAACAAGCCCACAGCCTATACCCTTGGGGAGGCGATTGACGGGATAGAGGATATGGTCGACGTGCCGATATTCTGCGGCGGCCCAATGTCGTGCGACCGCCTGTTCTATATCCACTCGCTGCCCGACGAGTTCGAGGGCGCGAAGCATATCGCGGGCGACCTGTATGTAGGCGGTGACTTCGACCAAGTAAAGCGTTACCTCAATATGGGATTCCCCACAAAGGGTCTGATACGCTTTTTCGTGGGCTACAGCGGTTGGGAGCCGAGACAGCTTGAAACGGAAATCAGCGACCACGTTTGGGCGGTAACGGGGCGCCCGGCCGACAGCGAGCTGCTGCTTGAGGATGGCGACCCTCTATGGTACAAGATCGTGAGGTCAATGGGCGACGCGTATAAAAACTGGTTGTACCATCCTGTGAATCCGCAGTACAACTAACTTCCAGGCAATTGTTTCTGGAAAATGAGCGCCGACACGAATACTGATCCGCGTCGAACCCATCGGGGGAGCGTCGCTGTGAGTTCGTATCCGGCCTTTGCGAAAAGCGCGGCCGACGCCTCATTGTCCTCAGCCACTGTGGCCGCGAGCTGACTCAGCGCCAGCGGTCCGGCAGCGTATTCAGCCATCAGGTCGAGAGCCGCCGCGGCGCATCCCATACCGCGGAATCGGGCGCTGACCATCACTCCTACCATGGCCCGGCGGTTGGCCGTGTCGATGTCATAGAGGTCTACCGACCCGGCAGGTTCACCGCCCACTTCTATGATTAGGCGCAGCTGCCCGCTCCTGAGCGGGTTCGAATCGTAGTCGCGGATATACTCCCAGATCTGCTGCCGGGAGTATGGTGCCTGGAAGAAGCCGTAGTCCCACATTTCCGGCGAATTTTCCCAAATATACAGGGTGTCGACATCTGAAGGTTCCGGGGCTCTCAGCCGTAAAATGGCGCCGTTTTTCAAAGTTCTGTTCATGGTCAAGGGTGTGTGGTGCCTCCCGGAGTTCAAAGATTCACCGAATCGGAAAACAGTGTGCGGTTGAGCAGCGACCGTCCGAGTGTCACTTCGTCGGTATATTCGATTTCGTTACCCACGGCCACCCCTCTGGCGAGCTGCGTGACTTTCACAGGCTGGTCGCGGAGGCGGCGGTAAATATAATAGTCAGTGGTGTCGCCCTCCATTGTGGCGCTCAGCGCGAGGATAACCTCGTCGATACCGCCGCGGCGCACGCGCTCCACGAGCGAGTCGATTTCGAGCGCGTCAGGACCGATACCGTCAATGGGCGAGATGACACCACCGAGCACATGGTAGAGCCCGTTGAACTGGCGAGTGTTCTCCATAATGATCACATCTTTCACGCTCTCCACCACGCATACGGTCGACGAGTCGCGTCGGTTGTTGGAGCAGATCGGGCACACCTCCTCCTCCGAGATGTTGTGGCACACGGAGCAATAGCGTATCCCCTTGCGGAGATTGATTATGGCCTCGCCGAGGGTTACCGAGGCTGAAACGTCCTGCCTCAGCAGGTGCAGGGCGAGCCTGAGCGCGGTCTTGCGGCCTATACCCGGCAGGCGGGCTATCTCTGTGACAGCTCCTTCGAGGAGCGTCGATTCAAATTCCTGTATCATCGGTTGGTTGTAAACACGGTATTGGAAACTGCTTAAAAATTTTACTCAGTTTCATCCTTTGACGCGAAGTTACGAAAAAACGGCGCAACCAACGGACTGCCGAGCCCTTTTTGAGGGTTATTGTTATGTAAATCCGCGGGAATTGATTAACTTCGCGCCTTGAGAAATCCGTCGCGGGAAACACCCGCAAGCGGTTATCCGACCACATCATACGATTGTTTATTTCGCAGAAATGGAAGTAATCAGAACTGTCGCCGGGCTACGCGACCGCGTGAGCGCCCTTAAAGGCGACGGCAAGAGCATAGGGCTTGTGCCCACGATGGGCGCCCTCCATGAGGGGCACCTCTCGCTTGTGAAGAGAGCCCGCGGGGAGAACGACGCGGTTATCGTCAGCGTTTTCGTCAACCCCACGCAATTCAACAACCCCGACGACTTACGGACCTACCCCCGAACCGAGGAGGCCGATACCGCCCTGCTTGAGAAGGCGGGTGCCGACATCGCATTCATCCCCTCAGTTGACGAGGTTTACCCCGAACCTGATACGAGGGTGTTTGACCTCGGCCCGGTCGCGGAGGTGATGGAGGGTGCCATGCGCCCCGGTCACTTCAACGGTGTGGCGCAGGTGGTCAGCAAGCTGTTCTCCATGGCTGAACCCGACAGAGCGTATTTTGGCGAGAAGGACTTCCAGCAGATCGCCGTGATACGCAAGATGGCGGAGCTGGAGGGCTTTGACAAGCTTGAAATCGTGGCGTGCCCGATCATGCGCGCCGCCGACGGCCTGGCCCTGAGCAGCCGCAATGTAAGGCTCACTCCCGAGCAGCGCGCCGCCGCCCCGGGCATCCACAAGGTGCTTGCGGCGAGCGTGGAGTATGCCGAAGGGAACCCCCTGGAGGCCACCCGTGCCATGGTCGTGGAGGAAATCAACAAGCTCCCCTTTATGGAGGTCGAGTATTTCGAAATCGCCGACCCGCTGACTATGCGCCCCCTCACCTCCTGGGACGAGGCTCACGAAAAGCCCGCCGTAGGGTGCGTCACCGTGTATTGCGGCGACGTGCGACTGATTGACAACATCAAGTATAACCGCTAACCCGACATCAAGTAGGAAAATGCAGTTAGAAATTCTGAAATCGAAAATACACCGCGTGAGCGTCACCGAGGCGCGCCTCGACTATATTGGAAGCATCACCATCGACGAAGACCTGATGGATGCCGCGGGTATACTCCCCGGCGAGCACGTCTACATAGTCGACAACAACAACGGCGAGCGGTTCGAAACCTACGCGATCGCCGGCGAACGCGGAAAGGGTACCATCTGCCTCAATGGCGCGGCGGCGCGAAAGGTGGCCGTCGGCGACGTGGTTATTATCATGGCCTACGCCTCGATGACTCCCGAGGAGGCAAGGACCTTCAAGCCGAAGGTCATCTTCCCCGATACCGCGACAAACCGCCTCTGAACCAATTAAGTAAAAACTCTTCGGGGATGTAATTCCCCACCCCACGAAAAGATATGTTTGAAAACCTCAGCGAGAAACTCGAACGCAGTTTCAAACTCCTCAAGGGACAAGGCAAGATTACCGAAATCAACGTTGCCGAAACTCTGAAGGATGTGCGCCGCGCTCTGCTCGACGCCGACGTGAACTATAAGGTGGCCAAATCCTTCACCGACACGGTGAAGGCAAAGGCCCTGGGCCAGAATGTGATCAACGCCATCAAGCCTCAGGAGCTTATGGTGAAGATCGTGCACGACGAGCTCGCGCTCCTTATGGGTGGCGAGACCGCGCAACTCAACCTTTCGGGCAACCCGTCGGTGATTCTTATGTCGGGTCTCCAGGGTTCCGGTAAGACCACTTTCTCGGGCAAGCTTGCGAAGAAGCTTAAGAGCGAGAAGGGTAAGCGCCCGCTCCTCGTGGCGTGCGACGTTTACCGCCCCGCCGCTATCGAGCAGTTGAAAGTGCTGGCGTCGCAGATCGACGTTCCCGTGTATAGCGAGGAGGGGAACAAGAATCCCGTAGAGATCGCTCAGAACGCAATCGCTTACGCTAAGCAGAACCATTTCGACCTGGTGATAGTCGACACCGCCGGCCGCCTGGCCGTCGACGAGGAGATGATGCGCGAGATTGAGGCTATCAAAAAGGCCATAAAGCCGCAAGAGACACTCTTCGTGGTCGATTCGCTCACGGGTCAGGACGCCGTTAACACCGCCAAGGAGTTCAACGACCGTCTCGATTTCGACGGCGTGGTTCTCACGAAGCTCGATGCCGACAACCGCGGCGGCGCGGCGCTCTCGATCCGAACCGTGGTGACCAAGCCCATCAAGTTCGTGGGTACCGGCGAGAAGCTCGAAGCCATTGACCTGTTCCACCCCTCCCGTATGGCCGACCGCATACTCGGCATGGGTGACATTGTTTCGCTCGTAGAGCGCGCCCAGCAGCAGTTCGACGAGGAGGAGGCAAAGAAGCTTCAGCGCAAGATTGCCCGCAACGAGTTCAACTTCAACGACTTTATGGCCCAGATCCAGCAGATTAAGAAAATGGGCAACATAAAGGATCTCGCCGCTATGATTCCCGGTGTCGGGAAGGCTATCAAGGATGTCGACATCGACGACAACGCTTTCAAAGGCATCGAGGCCATAATCAACTCTATGACAGCCAAGGAGCGTGAAAATCCCTCGCTCATCAACGGTAGCCGCCGCAAGCGCATCGCCGCGGGTTCAGGCACCACACTTGTGGAGGTCAACCGCCTGCTCACCCAGTTTGAGCAGACCCGCAAGGCGATGAAGATGGCCACCGCGATGAAGAACCCGATGAAACTGATGAACCAGATGCGCCAGATGCGCCGCCATCGTTAACAAATAACACAACTTGCACAATGGTCCTTATTGACGGAAAACAGACCGCGGCCGACATTAAGAAAGAGATTGCCGCCGAAGTCCAAGAGATAGTAGCCAACGGAGGGAAACGCCCCCATCTCGCCGCCATACTTGTCGGCCACGATGGCGGATCGGAAACCTATGTAGCCTCGAAGGTCAAGGCCTGCGAGGAGTGCGGTTTCAAGTCCACCCTGATCCGCTTCGAGGACGATATTACGGAAGAGACTCTTCTGGAGGCCGTTAAAAAGCTCAATGAGGATTCCGATGTCGATGGTTTCATAGTCCAGCTCCCGCTGCCGCGCCACATTTCCGAGCAGCGAGTTATCGAGGCTATCGACCCGACTAAGGATGTCGACGGCTTCCACCCGGTCAACACCGGCAAGATGTCGATCGGCCTCCCCTGCTTCAAGAGCGCGACACCCGCCGGAATCATCACCCTCCTGGAGCGCTACAATGTGCCGACAAAAGGGGCCAACGTTGTGGTTCTCGGCCGTAGCAACATCGTTGGCAAGCCCGTGGCCTCGCTTCTGATGCAGAAGGGCGAGGTTGGCGACGCCACCGTGACAGTCTGCCACCGCGAGACCCGCGACCTGAAAGATATATGCCGCAGGGCCGATATAATCATCGCCGCGATG
The DNA here is from genome assembly GCA_023663385.1 of Alistipes timonensis. Lineage (GTDB taxonomy): Bacteria > Bacteroidota > Bacteroidia > Bacteroidales > Muribaculaceae > UBA7173. The sequence goes on from JAMPHO010000001.1 coordinate 837,153, forward strand.
GGGCGTCCCGGATTCGTCACCGAGGATATGGTGAAAGAGGGCGCCGCGATTATCGACGTCGGCACAACCCGAGTGCCCGACGCGACACGCAAGAGCGGTTTCCGTCTGCGGGGCGATGTTGATTTCGACGCCGTGGCACCCAAGTGCTCCTTCATAACCCCGGTGCCCGGGGGCGTGGGGCCTATGACCATCGTGTCGCTGATGCGCAACACGCTCCAGGCCGCCAAAGAGCGCGCCGCGAACTCATAACACGGTTTTCGCATAAGCTATGGAGAGTCTGATTGGTGCGCTTGTGAAGCTGACGCTGCTGATAGCCTCCGGCCAGGAAGCGACGCTGCTTTTCGCCGGTGACGCTATGATGCACCAGGCCCAGATTGATGCCGCCAAGGCGCAAGACGGCACTTACGACTACTCCGATTGCTTCACCCCGGTTGATTCGATAATCCGGGGGGCAGACTTCGCCGTTGTAAACCTTGAAACGCCGGTAGCCGGAGGACATTTCTCCGGCTATCCTTGTTTCAACGCCCCCGACAGTTATGTTGACGCGCTCCGCGATGCGGGGTTCGACCTTTTCCTGACGGCCAACAACCACACCCTTGACCGAGGTGACCGCGGCTTGAAGCGGACCGTCGCGCTGCTCGACTCGCTCGGATTGCCGCATCTCGGCACTTATACCGATTCCGCTGCCCGCGCCAGCTCGTTGCCGCTGATTGTGAACGTGAAGGGTTTCAAAGTCGGATTCCTGAATTATACCTACGGAACAAACGGCATTAAGGTGAAGACTGACGCCGTTGTCGATTATATCGACGAGGAGCGGATAAGGGCCGATGTGGCTGCCGCGCGCCATGCCGGGGCCGAGGTGCTCGCCGCTTGTATGCACTGGGGTGAAGAGTACACACTCGTGCCTGTAGCGTCGGAGCGCCGATGGGCCGACCTCCTTACCGAGCTTGGAGTCGATTTGATAATCGGAGGGCACCCCCATGTGGTCCAGCCGTTAGAGGTGCGCGAAAATCCCGTGACCGGCAGGCCGTCGCTGCTTGTTTATTCTCTCGGCAATTTCATATCAAATATGAAGACAAACGATACGCGCGGAGGGATGCTCGCGAGCGTCACCTTGACGCGTGACAGCGTTGGCAATCCCGTGGTGTCGTCGCCGGAGTACCGATATGTGTTCACAGTTCCACACTCTGGCAGGGGCGAAAACTTCCGCCTATACCCCGCGGAGAAGGTTCCCGAAGGATGGCGGAGCAAGGCCGATGCCTTCGTCAGCAGTGCGGAGCGCGTTTTGGGCAAGCGCAATATAGGAGTGAGCCGCGTCACCGGTTTGCGGGAATAACGTATTTTTTGTAATTTAGCGTTTCAAACGCAAAGGAAAAGCTATGCATTATGCTATAATCGCCGCGGGCGAGGGATCCCGGCTCGCGCAGGAGGGTGTGGCCCTTCCGAAGCCGCTGGTCCGCCTCGACGGCAAACCAATGATAAAAAGACTCATCGACCTGATGCTCTCGTGCGATGCCGAAAGTCTGTCGGTAATCGTCAACGAGCAGATGACCGAAGTGTGGGAGTATCTCGAATCGCTGGCGCTCCCTGTGCCGTTCCGACTCGTTGTAAAGTCAACGCCATCGTCCATGCACTCGTTCTACGAGGTAAGCCGCGACTTCCCCACCGATGGGAAATTCGTGCTCACCACGGTCGACACCATATTCCTTGAGGAGGATTTCCGCAAGTATGTCGCCGCGTTCGCCGCCGACACCGAAGCCGACGGCTATATGGGCGTTACCGACTTCGTCGATGATGAAAAGCCCCTGTATGTGGCCACCGATGGTAATCTGAGGATTACGGGTTTCCACGATTCCTTCATGCCGGGCATCAAATATATCTCCGGCGGTATTTACGGACTTACTTCCCCCGCCTTGCGCATTCTTGAAGAGTGCATGGAGCGCGGAGTAAGCCGGATGCGCAACTACCAGAGGGCGCTCGTCGACGGGGGCCTTGACCTGCGCGCGTTCCCGTTCAGCAAGATTGTCGACGTTGACCACGCGGCCGACATAGCCACTGCCGAGGAGTTTATACGCGGAGGTAATTGAACAAGCTCTTAACCAAATTTGACAATCAACAAGAAAACTATGGCTGAAATCAAAATAGCCGGCATCATGAGAGCCGGAGCCTATTCACCCAACCATATCGGCAACGACTCGGCCATCTTCAACGCCGCCGCCGACGAGCTGCGCAAGCGCGGCTGCCTGGTCAACATCTACTCGGAGGAGAAGTTTCTCGCCGAGGGCGTCAAGGAGGATGTGATCGTGAATATGTGCCGCGAAATGAAGTCGATTCATAAGCTTCAGGAGCTGGAGGACGCCGGAGCGCTGGTGATAAACTCGGGATACGGCATTGAGAACTGTACCCGCGAGCGTATGACCCGCATACTGCTCGGGAGCGGAATCCCTTACCCCAAAAGCCTCATAGTAGGAACCGACGAGAACATAATGAAGCAACTGGTCGACGGCGGCTTCGAGCGGTGCTGGATCAAGCGCGGCGACTTCCACGCTATGCATAAGGAGGATGTCAGCTACGTCCGCCACCCTGAGGAAGCGCAGGAAGTGCTCCAGGAGTATTTCCTCCGCGGCATCAAGAGGGCTGTGATCAACCTGCATCTCGAAGGTGACCTCGTGAAATTCTACGGAGTCCACGGCACTGACTTCTTCTTCTGGTTCTATCCCTACGACGCCGGCCATTCGAAGTACGGGCTGGAGGCTATCAACGGCAAGTCGCGCGGCATCAAGTTTGACGAGGCCGAGCTGCGCCGCATCTGCGACGAGGCTTCGGAAGCGCTCGACGTGAAAATCTATGGCGGCGACTGCATAATAGACCCCGACGGCTCGATCCGCATAATCGACTTCAACGACTGGCCCAGTTTCGCCCCCTGCCGAAAGGAGGCCGCGCCGCACATTGCGAAATGTATCTTTAACGCTATTAAAAGTAGAAAATAAAGCTCTTTATGGAACAAACTGTCTCGCAGAACGCGAAGAAAGGGTATCGGGAGAGCCTGAAATCAATGGATACCGAGGAACATATCGACCTCGCGTTCTATCGCCCGATCGGGTATATGTGGGCCTGCCTGGCCAAAAAGCTCGGTATCACGCCCAACGCCATCACCATTGCGTCAATATTCATCGGCATCGCCGCGGGCGTGCTGTTTTACTACAATAATCTGTGGCTCAACGTGTGCGGTATGCTGCTCCTGATCTGGGCAAACTCCTTTGACTCGGCCGACGGACAGCTCGCCCGCATGACGGGACAATACTCCCGCATAGGGCGCATACTCGACGGTCTGTCGGGCGATTTCTGGTTCGCCACCATCTATGTGGCGATATGCCTCAGAGAAAACGCCACATCGGAGTTTTTCGCCGCCCACCCCTGGCTTATATGGGTAATCGCCGTGGTGACGGGAATCTGCCATGCCAAGCAGGCCGCCGCCGCTGACTATTACCGCCAGTTCCACCTCTACTTCCTCAAAGGCGAGGAGGGTAGCGAGCTCGACACCGCGAGCGACCTCCGCTCGAAACTCGCCGAACTGAGTTGGAGCCGCGACTTCTGGAAGAAACTGACTCTGACGTTCTATACAAACTACACCGTGAACCAGGAGTCGAACACTCGGTCGATGCAGGCACTGCGCCGCGAGCTCGCCAAGCGTTTCCCCGATGGCCGTATCCCGCAGTCGTTTCGCGACGCTTTCCGCCGCGCGAGTCTGCCGCTGATGAAGTACACCAACATACTCTCGTTCAACTGGCGCACTATCGCGCTCTTCACCTCGTTGTTCCTGATGATGCCCTGGCTCTATTTCGCTTTTGAGCTTGTAGTGCTCAACATACTGATGGTGTATATGATTTGTCGCCACGAACGTATTTGCCGCAAATTCACAAAAGAACTCGAAGATGGGAAATATTAAAGGTTTGATTTTCGACTATGGCGGCACTATCGACAGCCGCGGTACCCACTGGAGCGAAATCCTGTGGGACGGCTACCGTCACGCGGGACTCGACTCACGCGTCACTAAAGAGCAGTTTCGCGACGCGTATGTCTACGCCGAGCGGTACCTCGCGACGAACGTCGTAATACTCCCCGAAGACAACTTTCTGACACTCTTGCTTAAAAAGGTGGAGATCGAGATGCGCCCCCTCGTTGAAGCCGGACTCGTCTCCGAGGCTGAGGCCGCTGAGAAAACGCCGATGGTGGCGGAATATTGCTATGCTCAGGCAAAGCGGTGCGTCACTGAGGCTGCCGAAGTTCTCGAAGTACTTTCGAAGCGTTACCCGATGGTGCTGGTGAGCAACTTCTATGGCAACATCGAGGCGGTGCTGGCCGATTTCGGCCTTCGGAAGTATTTCCCAACGATAATCGAGAGCGCCGTAGTTGGTGTGCGCAAGCCGGATCCGGCCATTTTCAAAATGGGGGTTGACGCGCTCGGGCTGCGCCCCGAGGAGGTGCTCGTCGTGGGAGACTCCTATAAAAAAGATATTCAGCCATCGCTCTCGCTCGGTTGCGAGGTGGCGTGGCTGAAAGGGAAAGGGTGGACTGCCGACGAGGACGCCGTCACCCACCCTTCTATCATTTCTTCGTTGAAGGACCTTCTTGAGAAATATTGAGGCGAGGGATTGCCCCACCTTGGTATTTGAGAAATACCGATATTACTTGCCGTCGATCAGATTGAGTATCTGATTGGCGGCATCTTTTGTGTTAACCTTGTTGATGATGTGGGTTATCACATGGTCGGCATCGGTAATGAAGGTAGTGCGCACGAGACCCATATACTCCCTTCCGGCCATCTTCTTTAGCTGCCATACTCCGAAAGCCTCGCACACCTCCCCGGTGACGTCGGTGAGCAGCGTGAACGGCAGCGAATACTTCTCGGCGAAGCGTTTGTGGCTCGCGGCGGAGTCTCTGCTTATACCGATTACAGCGTAACCTTTTTCGCGGAGCTCCGCGAAGCCGTCGCGTATCGAGCAAGCCTCGGCGGTGCAGCCGGGAGTATTGTCCTTCGGGTAGAAGTACACGATCAGCGGCTTGTGGGCGTAATCACCATTGGCGGTCACAAGCCGTCCTTCGGCATCGATGCCGAGAGTGTCCGGAATTATTTCTCCAATCTGCATATCAGTTAAATTTTTATCGCGGGAATCCCCGCTGATTATATTTGATTGCTTGAAAATTCAAATATCAGAAACAGCACCAGGCTCGCGAAGCAGAGCGAGAGGCCGGTAACTCTGAGTCCGTCGCAAATCTTGCGGCGCTGCGAGCGCAGCCGGTTGCGCCTCTGTTTTTTCACAAGGCTTGTGTGCAGTCTTATCACTCGGGCCGCTATCAGGCAGGTCCAGGCGGCTATCATTATTCCAAGGGCAATCCAAATCATAAGCTTTCATTCATAATCCTAAATCAGAAAACAAGCTTGCAAGCCGTATGGTTCGGATAGAATGATAAAAACCGCGCAAATCACCGCTATGTGTGCCGTTAATGAGACCGTTCCGGGACCATGTGCCTTGTCAGTCGTGGTGGTAAGGTTCGCCGCGGGAGATAGTCTGCGCTCTATATAGCTGCTCCACGAAGAACAGGCGCACGAGCTCGTGAGGGAATGTCATTTTTGAGAGCGAAAGCATCTCGTCGGCTCTTCCGTAAACTTCCTCTGAAAACCCGTATGGCCCGCCAACAGCGAAAACCAGGCGCTTGGCCACGGTCTGCGCCCTCCGCTCGATCATTTCGGAGAACTGGCGCGAGGTAAGTTCCCGGCCGCGCTCGTCGAGAAGCACCAGGCGGTCGCCCGGCTTGAGCGCACCAAGAATCAGTTTACCCTCGGCCTCTTTCTGCTTGGCCTCCGTCATTGACTTTGACGCCCTCGCGTCGGGCAGCGTCTGAATATCGAAGGGTATGTATCGGTTTACCCTTCCGGCATAGTCGTTAATACCCGCCGCTATGCTGGCGGTATTGGTCTTCCCGATAACGAGCAGGATTATTTTCATTGGCTTTGGGTTGGGATTTCGGCTCGGTTTGCTTAACTTTGTGCAAAATTAATAAAAAATCAAGTACACGCATATGAAGTCACGCGAAGAACTGATTGACGATCTTCTGACTCTCGCTTTCGCTGAAGATGTGGGCGACGGCGACGCAACCACCCTTTCCACCATCCCCGCCGACGAGATGGGCGCCCAGCGCCTGATTGTCAAGGAGGAGGGCATCCTCGGCGGTGTGGAGATCGCCCGCATGGTGTTCGAGAAATTCGACCCGTCGTTGAAAATGACCGTTATGATACCCGACGGGAGCCATGTGAAGCCCGGCGATATCGCGTTCATCGTCGAGGGCCCGGTGCGCTCGCTGCTTCAGACCGAGCGCGTGATGCTCAACATCATGCAGCGTATGAGCGGTATCGCGACCGTCACGGCCCGTTATCAGGAACGTCTGGCCGGTACCAAGGCAAAAGTGATCGACACCCGCAAGACGACCCCGGGTATGCGCGTTCTTGAAAAGGAAGCGGTGAAAATCGGCGGCGGTGGCAACCACCGTATGGGCCTCTACGATATGGTGCTTATCAAGGATAACCACATTGATTTCGCCGGTGGCATCCCCCAGGCCGTGGCCGCCGCGCGCAAATGGTGCGCTGACAACGGCAAGGACCTCAAAATCGAGGTCGAGGTGCGCGACACCGATGAAATCAACCAGGCGCTCGCCCAGAATGTTGACCGCATCATGCTTGACAACTTCACCCCGGAGCGTACCGCAGAAGCGGTGAAACTCATCAACGGACGCACCGAAGTTGAATCGTCAGGCGGCATTACCCTGGAAACAATCCGCCCCTATGGAGAGGCCGGAGTCGACTTTATCTCTGTTGGCGCCCTCACCCACTCCGTCAAAGGTCTTGATATGAGCTTCAAGGCCGTAAAATAACAATCTCAAAACTTGCCACACACATACCAAACGGGCGCGCTGAACATTCAGCGCGCCCGTTTGGCATATTATTACCGCTTGGATGGATTCAGGCAGCCTTCATATAAGCTCGGCCAGGCGGGAGATTGCTTTAGCTTTGGCGGCGGCTACGACTTCGGCTCGGCTGCCGGAAAAGTGATGCAGCTCAGTTACGACTCCTGTGGGAGTTTTCCAGGCCATCCATACGGTGCCGACGGGCTTTTGGGGTGTCCCTCCGCCGGGACCCGCTATGCCGGATGTGGCGACCGCGCAATCGGTGTGCAGAACCCGGCAAGCGCCCTCTACCATCTGGCGCACGGTCTGTTGCGACACGGCGCCGTGGATGCGCAATGTCTGGTCGGAAACGCCGAGTATATTCTCTTTGGCCTCGTTGGAGTAGGATACGATGCCGCCGAGAAAAACATCGGACGCGCCCGCTACAGACGTCACCTCGGCGGCAATGGCTCCCCCTGTGCAACTTTCGGCGGTTGAAAGCGTTAGGCCCTGGCTGCGGAGTCGTGCAATAAGTTCCTCGGTCATGATTTAAGGTTTTAGTTATGATTCCTATGGGCTGCCGCGCGCTCAGAGAGACACACGGGCGTAGGGCGCCTCGGAGTATTGGCAGAACTGCTTGTCGAGATACTTGAAGTATCCCGCGATTGCCACCATCGCGGCGTTGTCGGTAGTGAAAGCCCGCTCGGGGATGAACGCCTCGATTCCCCGCTTCGCGCAATAGTCGGCCACGGCCTGACGCACCCCCGAGTTGGCCGAAACCCCGCCTCCGATGGCGATCGCGCGCACCCCCGTCCGCTTCACGGCCATGTCCAATTTCTCCATCAGTATATTAATTATGGTGTGCTGGAGCGATGCGGCGAGATCGGCCTTGTGATTTTCGACGAAGTCGGGGTCGGTTTTAAGGTTGTCGCGGAGCGTGTACAGGAAGGAGGTTTTGAGCCCGCTGAAACTATAGTCGAGACCCGGAATGCGGGGCTTGGCGAATTTGAAGGCAGAGGGGTTGCCGACAGCCGAAAGACGGTCGATGTGCGGTCCCCCGGGGTAAGGGAGCCCCATAACCTTCGCGCATTTGTCGAAAGCCTCACCCGCGGCGTCGTCGATAGTCTGGCCGAGTATCTCCATATCGTTGTAGCTTCTCACGAGCACGATTTGGGAGTTGCCGCCCGACACGAGAAGGCAAATGAATGGAAATTCGGGCACGCGGTCACCGGCTTCCTTCCTAACGAAGTGGCTCAGCACATGGCCGTGGAGATGGTTGACATCCACGATGGGCACGCGAAGCCCAAGCGAAAGACCCTTGGCGAACGAGGTACCGACGAGCAGCGAGCCGAGCAGTCCGGGACCTCGGGTGAAGGCGATGGCCGAGAGGTCCCCCTTGGAGATTCCCGCGCGGCGTATCGCCGCGTCGACAACCGGCACGATGTTCTGCTGGTGCGCCCGCGACGCGAGCTCCGGCACCACCCCTCCGTATTCCTCGTGAACGCTCTGCGAGGCGATGACATTGGAAAGCAGTATGCCGTCGCGGATAACGGCGGCCGAGGTATCGTCGCATGACGATTCTATACCTAATATAGTGACGCTCATAAATCGGAATGCAATCAAACTTATTTAAAGACAAAATTACTAAAATCCCGCGATATGACAATCGGGGACTTTTCGCGATTTTAAGTTTTTTTGGCTCAAAACCAGCGACCGCCGCTGATATGGGCGATAAACATTATTTCAGTTGGCTTTGTTCTAATATCAGAAAATCGAAATAATTAATCCAAAGCCGCCAGGAGTAACGATCATTAACGCGCTCGGTGGCGAATAACTAACAACAACTGACTATGAACACCGCTCCATTACAAGGAATCAAGGTAATCGACTTCACTGAGGTACAATCGGGTCCCTCCTGCACGCAGATGCTGGCGTGGATGGGCGCCGAGGTTATAAAAATCGAGCGTCCCGGCGTGGGCGACGCCACCCGAAAGGAACTGCAGTTCGACCCTGACTGTCCGAGCTACTACTTCCTCCAGCTTAACTCCGACAAGAAATCGCTGGCGCTCGACGCCAAGACCCCCGACGGCAAGGCCATCCTTACCAACCTGATCAAGACCGCCGACGTGTTTGTCGAGAACCTCCACCCCGGCGCCATGGATAAGCTCGGCTTCAGCTGGGACGAGGTTCACAAGCTGAACCCTAAGTGCATCTACGCCACTATCAAGGGTTTCCCCCTCTCGTCGAAATTCAAGGATCTGAAAGCCTATGAGCCTATCGCGCAGGTGACGGCCGCGGCCGCCTCCACAACAGGCTGGTGGTCGGGTCCTGACAACGTGCCTACCCAGTCGGGCGCCGCCCTTGGCGACTCCAACACAGGTATGCACTGCCTTATCGGCATCCTTACCGCTCTGCTCCAGCGCGAAAAGACCGGCGAAGGCTGCTTCGTCTATCAGTCGATGCACAACGCCTGCCTTAACCTCTGTCGTATCAAGACCCGCGACCAGCTCACGCTCGACCGCATCGGCTACCTCACGCAGTTCCCGCAGTACCCCGACCAGAAATTCGGCGACTTCGTTCCCCGAAGCGGCAACACCGAGGGTAGCGGCGTGCTCGGCTGGACTTACAAGTGCAAAGGATGGGAGACCGACCCGAACGCTTATGTATATGTGATTCTCCAGCGCGGCGCCAAGGACTTCGAACTCGCATGCAAGGCTCTCGGTTTCGAGGACTGGCTTACCAACCCCGACTTCAACACCGCCGATGCCCGCGACCGCCACAAGGACGAAATCATCAAGCGTATCGAGGCGTTCACCATCGACAAGGATAAGTTCGAAGTGACCGATCTGCTCTCCAAAGCCGGAGTCCCCGTTGGCCCGGTACTGAACACCAAGGAGATTATGACCGACGAGACCCTGTACGACGGCAACACCCTCGTGAAGATCAACCAGGGCGGCAAGGTCGGCGAGTTCGTAACCGTCGGTGTCCCCTTCACCCTTTCGAACTACCAGCCTACCTACGGCCCGTGTCCTACCCTCGGCGGCGACACCGAGGAGGTGCTGAAGTCCTACGGCTACACCGACGAGCAGATCGCCGAGTTCGCCAAGAACGGCACTACAGCTCCGATGCCAAAGCCACAGGCTTAACTTCGAAAGCGATTTAAGATAACATAACAGATAACAATATGTAACGAAACCATAGTTTTTAGTTGTTAGGGGTTTTTAGCTGCCGGACGCGTAAGCGTCGCTTATACGGCGCTGACAACATCCGGCAACTAAAAACTTTTTTAATACACTAAAAACATGGATAATACAACAAAAACTCCGGCCACTGGATGCGGATGCAAACCCGCCACCGAACCTAAATTTCCCGATCAGGTTACCGGTATGTACATCCTGGCGCAGGCCCTGAAAAAGGTCGGCATCGACACTATGTACGGCCTTGTGGGAATCCCGGTTACCGAGGCCGCCTATATAGCCCAGGGACAGGGCATTCGTTTTGTGGGCTTCCGCCACGAGCAGCAGGCGGGTATGGCAGCAGCCACCCACGGATACCTCACTGGCAAGCCCGGCGTGCTGATGACCGTATCCTCGCTCGGCTTTATGAATGGTCTGACCGCCACGGCCAACGCCACCGTCAACTGCTACCCGATGATTCAGATTTCGGGTTCCTCGGAACGCGAGCCCATCGACCTTAACCAGGGTAACTACGAGGCGCTCGACCAGTATAGCGTGGCTAAGACCGTGGCTAAGGCCGCGTACCGCGTCAACTGCGCCGAGGACATTCCTATCGCCGTGGTTCGAGCCTACCGCTCGGCCATTTCCGGACGTCCCGGCGGCGTTTACCTCGATATTACCGCCCCCTGCCTCGGACAGATTGTCGATCACGATGTGGCCGAGAAACTGCTCTTCGCGCCGGTTGATCCCGAGCCCGCGATGATACCTTCGCCCGAGTCGATCGACCGAGCCATGAAGCTTATCGCCTCAGCCAAAAAGCCGGCCTTCCTGCTCGGCAAGGGCGCCGCGTTCGCCCAGGTAGAGGATCTGGTGAAACAGTTGGTCGAGAAAACCGGCATACCTTATTACCCGATGTCGATGGCCAAGGGGCTTCTGCCCGACAACCATCCCCTGAGCGCACTTTCCTGCCGCTCGACTATCATGGAAGAGGCCGACGTAGTGGTGCTGGTAGGCGCCCGCCTGAACTGGCTGCTCAGCCGCGGCCGCGGCAAGTGGAGCCCTGACACTAAGTTCGTGCAGCTCGACATTGACCCCGTAGAGATGGATTGCAACCGCCCGATCGCGGCTCCCGTGGTGGGCGACCTCCGCAGCTCGCTTGAAGCGATGATCGCCAAGCTGCCCGACTACAAGATGCATATGGATGCCGCGTGGGTTCCCGGTCTGCAGGCGCAGACCAAGGAGAAGAACGCCAAGTTTGCCGAGCGTCTCGCCGCCAAGACAGTGCCTATGACTCACTGGAGCGCGCTCAGTGCCGCCAAACCCATCATCGAGGCCAACCCCGATGTTATCCTCGTCAACGAGGGCGCCAACACGCTTGACGACACCCGCGACGCTATCGATATGTCGCTCCCGCGCCACCGCGTTGACTGCGCTACCTGGGCAATCATGGGTATGGGTATGGGCTCCGCCATCGGTGCCGCTGTCGCTACCGGCAAGAGCGTTGTCGCTATCGAGGGTGACTCGGCCTTCGGGTTCTCCGGGATGGACTTCTCGACAATCTGCCGCTACAAGCTCCCAGTGACCGTGTGCATCTTCAACAACGGCGGTATCTACAATGGTGTCGGCAAGCCGCTTGACAACACCACCGATCCCGCCCCCACCACGCTCGATGTCAACGCCCGCTACGACAAGTTGGCTGAGGCATTCGGTGCCAAGGCATACTATGTGACCACTCCCGACGAGTTCTCCCAGGCCCTTAAGGAGGCCATCGCGTCGAAGGCTCCGGCGCTGATTGACGTGCAGCTTGCCGCCGATTCCGGCAAGGAGAGCGGCCATATCGGCTTCCTCAACCCCGCCAGCCTGATCCCCGTGACTGTCTGACCTTTTGACTTCAACTATTTTATTCACCTGCGGGAGCGGGCGCGATAACCGTCCGCTCCCGTATAATTCCCCTACGTTATGAATAACATATCGCACATCCTCATCTACGCGATAGTTCCTATCATCGTGGTTATGCTCGCCGGATACATCTCCGGCAAAAAGGGGATATTCACCGGCGATAACGCCAAGTCGTTCAACAAGGTAGTGCTCGACTACGCTTTGCCCGCCGCTCTGTTTGTCTCAATCGCCGACGCCGACCGCGCGATGCTCGTAAAGGACATCAAGCTGTCGTTGATCTCGCTGGTGGTGATTATGGTCTGCTTTATGCTGGTGTACTACATTTACACCTACTGCTTCAAGAAGAACACAGCCGCCGATGGTGCCATAATGGCGTTGGTATGCGGTTCGCCGACTATCGGCTTCCTCGGATTCGCCGTGCTGGAGCCTATTTTCGGCACCACCCCTTACGTCGCCCTCGTTGTGGCTATCGTGGGTATTGTGGTAAACGCCGTAGGTATCCCTGTCGGACTGTCGCTGCTTAACTCAGCCAATGAGAAACTGAAACCACTACCCGCCGGAGCCAAGAAGCCGAGCGCCTGGAAGCCTGTGATCCACGCCCTTGAGCAGCCTGTGGCCTGGGCACCTATCCTGGCCGTGATCTGGGTAGTATGTGGCATACCCTGGCCTAAATGGGCCAGCCCGTCGTTCGACCTTATCAAAGGTGCCAACGCCTCTATGGCCGTATTCGCCGCGGGTATCACCCTTTCGGCGGTTAAAGTCAAGGTCGACTGGCAGGGTGTGCTCGGTTGCATACTCAAGCTCATAGTGATGCCGGCGATGCTTCTTATTGCCGGACTGATATTCAAGATGGACCCGATGAACCTGAAGATGCTCGTTGTGGCCGGCGCTCTTCCCCCTGCCTTCTCCGGCATCATCATCGCCAGCCAGTACGACACCTATGTGGCCGAGTCAACCTCCTCGCTGGCACTTAACGTGGTGCTCTTCGTAGCCTTCTGCCCGCTGTGGATATGGGTTACCGACATATGCTGCGCGCACTTCCTGTAAAGGCATGCGTTAAACGGTTCATCACACGATTTGACGTTTTTTCCGAAAGAACAGCAAACCGTTGACGCGTTTCGGATGTTTTACATTCGAGAATAAAACAGAAGAAACAACAACCAAACAACTAAACGTTATGAATACCAACCAGAACATAGCCCAGGCAGCGGCAGCCGTTTCGAAGGATGCCGCGCAGGTGAGCGCCACCGCGGCACGCGTGGCAGCCGAAGAGGAAGCCAAGGACATCAAATCCCAGGCAGCTGACAAAATCAGCGACATCAAGGACGCCGCTGCCGATAAGATCGCCGACCTCAAGGAGGCAGCCGCCGACAAGATCGCCGATCTGAAAGAAGCCGCTACCGCCAAGGGCGGAGTGCTCGACAACGTGAAGGAATTCGCCGCCAACGCGCTCGACAAGGGTGCCGACGTGGCCAAGAATCTCGCCGACAAGCTCCATTCCTGAACACTTATCCAACACCTATATGACCTATCCCCCGCCCTCCCTTTTCGGAAAGCGGGGGATGGTTTTGATTTTGATGAATGAATGGAATTTGTTAATTTTGCATCCTGTTTGCGCCGGAAGCGCCGAGTAGGAACTACCATCGCGCTCGCCTTCCGGGAATTTATTTGTAAATCACGACAATTGCTCAGATTTCTTCGACAGATACTTCAACTGGTGCTCCGACCCGCCAACGGCTGGGAGGATATAGCCGCCGACCTCGGGGCCGAGCCCGGGGAGGCTGAACGTGTCTACCGCGCTGACTTCCTCCCCCTGATTTCGCTCTGTTCGGCGTCAGCCCTGGTAAGGATTCTTTATGGCGCTGACTTTCTCGGCGCGTTCTGCCAGGGGCTCGTGATGTTTGTGGCGCTGTTCCTGAGCTATTACATCGCGTGCTGGGTTCTCGCGTCATGGATGCCCGGCATAGCGGGAAGCGGCTCCGGCGATTCGAGGCGTTACCAGCTGATGGTCATGTACACCCTGGCCATCATAGCGCTCGTGGGGCTGCTTGTCAATGTCGTCAAAGTGAGGATGGCGATTCTCTCGTTCCTTCCCCTGTACACCGTTTTCGTGTTATGGAAAGGGTGTCGATTCGCCGGGGTGCCCCAGCAGAAGGAGGGGCTGTTCATGCTTTTGTCGACAGCCTGCGTTCTCGGCAGTTTCTACGGGTTGTCGTTTGTATTCAATAGTCTTATCTAAAGCTCCGTCACACCTATGGCAGCAAAAATGAAATTCAAGGAGGTCAACATAAAGAATCGGAGGGCTACTTTCGACTACGCCATTTCCGACACCTTCACCGCCGGCCTGGTGCTGACCGGGACGGAAATCAAGTCGATACGCCAAGGCAAAGCCTCGCTTGCCGACACTTTCTGCTACGTCAACAATGGGGAAGTGTGGGTCAAGAACATGTACATTGCCGAATACTTCTACGGCACTTACAACAACCACACCGAACGCCGCGACCGCAAGCTTCTGCTTAACCGCAAGGAGATCCGCGAGCTGGAGAAGAACGGCAAAGAGGCCGGATTCACCATCGTGCCCCTGCGACTCTTCATTAGCGACCGCGGTTACGCCAAACTCGTCATCGGTATCGCGAGGGGCAAGAAAGAGTACGACAAGCGCCAAAGCATACGCGAGCGCGACGACAAACGCGCCCTCGCCCGCGTAATGATGAAGGCGCGCTGAGGAGCGCGCCTTGTTCAGGACAATTTTTGGGGTTTCAGGAAAATTTTTTGCGGTTGAATATGAAGTTGCGTCCGAGATACTTTTCGCGGACCACTGGGTTGTCGGCCAGCTCCTCGGACGTTCCCTGGAAAAGGATTTTGCCGTCGAAGAGCAGATAGGCGCGGTCGGTGATGCGCAGTGTCTCCTGGGCGTTGTGGTCGGTAATCAGGATGCCGATGTTCTTGCTCTTCAGCTTGTAGACAACCTCCTGAATATCCTCTACCGCGATCGGGTCGACGCCGGCGAACGGCTCGTCGAGCATTATGAACTTGGGGTTGATGGCAAGGCAACGAGCTATTTCCGTGCGGCGGCGCTCTCCGCCCGACAGCTGGTCGCCGAGATTCTTGCGCACTTTCTGCAGTCGGAACTCGGCTATGAGGCTCTCCAGTTTGTCGCGCTGTTCCTCCGGGCTCATCGGTGTCATTTCGAGGATGGAGCGTATATTGTTCTCGACCGACATTTTGCGGAACACCGACGCTTCCTGGGCAAGGTAACCTATGCCGTGCTGCGCGCGGCGGTATACCGGGAACTTCGTGATGTTGGTGTCATTGAGGAATATGCTCCCCTCGTTTGGCGTTATGAGCCCGGTGGTCATATAGAAAGTGGTGGTCTTCCCGGCACCGTTAGGGCCGAGCAGACCGACGATTTCCCCCTGTGTCACGTCGATCGACACATGGTTCACCACCGTGCGTCGGCCGTACTTCTTCACGAGGTTCTCCGTGCGGAGCACCATCTTGTCGGGCGTGCCCTGGGGGGCGCCGTTTCCGATGTCGGTTCTTTCCTGGGTATCTTCCATCGGGCAGGTTATTTGTTCCGGGCCAGACGTCCCTGGATGTAGTCGGTCAGCAATCCTATGGCCACCGAGTTGGTGCCTCCCTGCGGTATTATCAGGTCGGCGAAGCGCTTCGAGGGCTCGATGTACATGCAATGCATGGGCTTGAGTATCTCCTCGTAACGGTCGATCACCATTTTCGGGGTGCGTCCGCGCTCGATGCAGTCGCGGGCTATCACGCGGATAAGGCGGTCGTCGGCATCGGCGTCAACGAAGCACTTGACATCCATCATCTGCCGCATCACAGGGTCGCAAAGCACGAGAATCCCCTCGACAATGACCACGTCGGAAGGTTTCACGGTAATGGTCTCTTTCTGACGGGTGCATGTGAGGTAGCTGTAGGTGGGCATCTCGATGGTCTCCCCTTCCTTTAGCGCTCTCAGATGCTCGGCCAGGAGCGACCACTCGATAGCCGCGGGCTCGTCGAAATTGATTTTCGAGCGCTCCTCGGGTGGGATGTGCGAGGAATCCTTGTAATAATTATCCTGGGGAATAACAGCCACCTCCCCTGCCGGGAAGCTGGAGATTATTTTGTTGACCACGGTGGTCTTGCCTGAGCCGGTGCCGCCGGCGATACCTATGATGAGCATACGGAGGATGTGTTGCGTGGTGAATTTTGGTGCGAATTTAATGTTTTTTTCGCACATTGGGCGCATATCCGTCCCGGAATCTTGGAAAAAGTAGTAACTTTGCCTAATATTCAAAGCGCGGCGACCGCGCCCATCCCGGCCAGTTGGCCGAGGTTGATATTAACGACTAACAACGAACTGAAGAATATGGTAATCAACAAATCGCTCGAACAACTTGGCAAATATTGCCGCTTTATGGGGCGCACTTTCAGCGTCCCTGACAGGTGGAGCGTGTTCGGACGCCGCACTGTCGCGGAGGTTGTCAAGCTCGGCATTGACTCCATACCGCTGGTGATCGTCATCTCGGTTTTCATCGGCGCCGTGTGCACCATCCAGATGAAGCTCAACACCTCGAACCCCCTTATGCCGGCTTATTCGGTGGGCCTCGCCACCCGCGACATCGTGCTGCTTGAGTTTTCCAACTCCATTCTCTGCCTGATACTGGCGGGCAAGGTGGGCTCCAACATAGCGTCGGAGATAGGAACCATGAGGGTGACCGAGCAGATTGACGCCCTTGACATAATGGGGGTCAACTCGGCTAATTTCCTGGTGCTCCCCAAGGTGGTGGGATTCGTGGCGTTCATGCCTATCCTCGGCGTATTTTGCATCGGCACCTCGCTCCTTGGCGGTTATCTCGTCGCTGTTTTCACTGATATGATAAGCGTCACGCGCTACGTCTACGGCATACAGGCCTATTTCATAGAGTGGTATGTGTGGTACGGGCTTATCAAGTCGCTGGTGTTCGCCTTTATCATCGCGTCGGTGGCCTCGTTTTTCGGTTACTACGTCAAGGGGGGCGCGCTCCAGGTGGGCAAAGCATCGACCAACGCCGTGGTGTCCAGCTCGATACTCATTTTATTGTTTGACGTGATTCTCACTAAAGTGCTGCTGCAATGATAGAGGTAAAGAACATAACCAAGTCGTTTGACGGCCGCACTATTCTCCACGACGTTTCCGCCAAGTTCTATACCGGGAAGACAAACCTGATTATAGGCCAGAGCGGATCGGGCAAGACCGTGCTTATGAAGAGCATGATCGGCCTGGTGCGGCCCGAGAAGGGTGAGATTCTGTATGACGGGCGCGACCTGCTCGATATGACCGCGAAACAGGTTAAGGATCTGCGCAAGGAAATCGGGATGCTGTTTCAGGGTTCGGCGCTGTTTGATTCGGAAACGGTGCTGGGCAACGTGATGTTCCCCCTGACTATGTTCACCGAGATGGGTCGCGGGGAGATGCTCGACAGGGCACGGTTCTGCCTTGAGCGCGTCAACCTGCAGGGCGCCGAGTCGAAATACCCGTCGGAAATCTCGGGCGGTATGCAGAAACGTGTGGCCATCGCCCGCGCCATCGCTCTTAACCCCAAATATCTGTTCTGCGACGAACCGAACTCGGGCCTTGACCCCAAGACCTCGATACTGATTGACGAGCTGCTCCACGACATCACCCACGAGTACAATATCACGACTATAATAAACACCCACGATATGAACTCGGTGCTCGGTATAGGAGAAAACATCGTTTTCATCAACAAGGGGCACCGCGAGTGGGTCGGCGACAAGAACAAGATTTTCACCACATCCAACGAGGCGCTCAACGAGTTTGTTTTCGCGACCCGCCTCTTCCAGGAAGTTAAAGACTATATTATAGAACACGGCCAACCGAACGACTGACCTTATGACCGAACCGACCAATAACCTACACGACGAAAGAACTGACGCCGGACTGACCGACGAGGAGCTCCTCGCCCTGCCCGCCCGCTACGCGGAATTGCTGCGCGGCGTGCGCGATGTCGCTGCCGAGGGTGACTGCCCCCGGATGAGGCAGACCGTCGCGCGGCTCGTGGCCGAGGGACGGCTCACGCGCGACAAGTTCGGAATCAGCCACCTCACGCGCTCGCTTCAGACCGCGGTGGCTTTTTGCGACCGCGTGAGCCCCGACCGCAATATCGTCGCCGCCATCATGTTGCACCCGTTTTGCAGCTCCGGCGCGATGACGGTCGAGCAGGTAGCCGCCGAGTGGAACGACGACGTCGCCAAACTCGTGCGGGGGCTTTTGAAAGCGACCTCGCTATACACGCGCGGCGCCTCAGTCGATTCGGAGAACTTCAGACGCCTGCTGATGACGTTCGCCGAGGATATACGCGTCATAATCATAATGATTGTTGACCGCCTGGTGCTTATGAGGTTGGTGAACCACCACCCCGACGAGCGCCGGGTTAAGGATCTCGCGTACGAGGCCAACTACCTCTACGCCTCTCTCGCCCATCGCCTCGGCCTCTATTCCATAAAGAGCGACCTGGAGGATATGTCGCTGAAATACACCGACAGGGAAACCTATACCTCCATAGCACGCCAACTGAACGAACGCAAGAAAGAACGCGACCTTTATATCGACGGCTTCATAAGCCCCGTTAAGGAGAAGCTCCAACAGGCGGGACTCAACTTCGACATAAAGGGGCGCACCAAGTCGATTTTCTCCATATGGAACAAGCTGCGCAAGCAGAAAACCGACATCGACCACATCTATGACCTGTTCGCGATCCGCATAATAATCGACACTCCGCCGGAAAAGGAGAAGAGCGACTGCTGGATGGCCTACTCGCTCATAACGGATATGTACCGCCCCAACCCGTCGCGTATGAAGGACTGGATTTCCATTCCGAAAAGCAACGGCTACGAGAGTCTGCATATCACCGTGGCCGGACCCGGCGGGAAGTGGGTCGAGGTGCAGATACGCACCCGGCGTATGGACCTTGTGGCCGAAAAGGGCCTCGCGGCCCACTGGCGCTACAAAGGCATCAAGAGCGAGGGTGGACTCGACGCGTGGATGAACAATGTGCGCGACATCCTCGAAACGGCCGATTCCGGCCCTATGGAACTTGTCAGGAACTTCAAAATGGATGTTTACGACAAGGAGGTGTTCGTGTTCACCCCGAAAGGCGACCTGTACCGACTTCCAGCCGGAGCCACCCTGCTCGACTTCGCGTTCAACATTCACACCAAGCTCGGCGCCGCGTGCACTGGCGGCCTCGTGAACGGCAAAAACGAGAAACTGGCCTACAAGTTGCGTTCGGGCGACACCGTGGAGATACAGACTTCCGCGTCGCAGCAGCCCAAACAGGACTGGCTGAACATCGTGGTTACCTCGAAGGCCCGCACAAAAATACGCCAGACGCTAAAAGAGCGCGAAAGCCGCACCGCCGAGCTTGGGCGCGAAATGCTGCAACGACGTTTCAAAAACCGAAAAATCACTATCGACGAGGCCCAGCTCAGCCGTCTCATAAAGAAACTCGGCTACAAAACCACTACCGACTTCTACCGCGAGATTGCCGACGAGAAGCTCGACGTGAACACGGTTGCCGACCGATATGTTGCCACCGACGCGCCTCAGGAAGCCGCTCCGGGCCATGTCTCGGCCGACGAGTTCGTGCTGTCGCAGTTTGCCGAGGAAGCGGCGGCGCGGCAGGGCTCCGATAGCGGCGACGTGTTGGTTATCGGCAATGATGTCAAGGGGCTTAACTACCGTTTCGCAAGGTGCTGCAACCCGATTTACGGCGACGATGTTTTCGGGTTTGTGAGCTCCGACGGCGTGGTAAAAATCCATCGCTCCGACTGTCCCAACGCACCTTCGATGCGCCAGCGCTACCCCTACAGAATCATTTCCACAAAGTGGTCTGGCAAAATCGGCGAGCAGTTCGCCGCGACGCTCCGCGTGGTTGGCCGCGACGACATAGGAATCGTGACAAATATCACCTCGGTGATAAGCAAGGAAAAGAACACGATTCTGCGAACGATAGCCATCGACTCGCACGACGGACTTTTCCAGGGCACCCTCGTGATCGGTGTGCCCGACAACAACGCCCTCAAGTCGATTATCAAAAAAATCAAAACCGTAAAGGGGGTAAGGGATGTGGAGCGTCTTTAACGGCGGTACCAGCGAAACTCTCACCCCAGTTATTCCGTAATAGTTACCCGTGATGAACAAATTAACTCTCGCCGCCCTCGCCTTATCGGCAATCGTGTCGGCATCATGCGGCAAAAAGGCTAATCCCGAGGCCGAAGGGCTTCTGAATATGGCTCAGACCGCCTTTGACAACTCCGCTTATGCCGAGGCACGCGCTCTTCTCGACTCCCTTCAGAAAGGGTACCCGGCTGAAATCGAGCTCCAGCGGGCCGGTATGGCGCTTCGTCCGAAGGTAATAGAGCAACTCACTCTCACCGAAATTCAGCAGAAC
Source organism: Alistipes timonensis (assembly GCA_023663385.1). Taxonomy (GTDB): domain Bacteria; phylum Bacteroidota; class Bacteroidia; order Bacteroidales; family Muribaculaceae; genus UBA7173. The sequence continues at coordinate 857,632 of JAMPHO010000001.1, forward strand.
GACTCGGCGGTGGCGGCGGAGAAGGCCGAGGCTGACAAACTCAAGTCGGGTCTCAAATGGGTCAAGACTCCCGGCATGATCGAGGGTTACTGGACCTACGGCAAAACTTACCGCCCGGATTTTATGAATACCACGGGGATTGAGCCCAGGGTGTCGGAAATCGGCGAGTTCTATATCGTTTCGTCGGTTAATCCCGCGGGAGGGCTAAAGCATACCTCCATCGCGGTTTCGGGCAACGGCGGGCGCGCGCAAACGGCCCCCATCCCCTACGATGGCGAAAGCAACTACCGCATCGATGGTGGCGAAATCATAACGTTCTCCCCCGAAGCGTCGGACACCATCGGAGCGTTCGCTCTGAACAACCAGGGCGCGCCGCTCACCCTCCATTTTATTGGTGGCAAAGAGCGGTCACAGAAACTCTCCGCAGACCAGGTGGCCGCGATCGCGGCGGCGTACCGATATTCCCGGATCACGATCGACGCCCGGGAGCGCACGGTCAACCGCCAGCGGCTCGAAAAGCAGCTCGCCATCGCCCGCGACCAGATAGCCCGCACGGCGGCCAAGGAGTAGTTTGCGATTTTTTTCGTATCTTCGCGTGTTTTTTACGAATATAACTTTTTCTTATGGGCTTTTTCGATTTCTTCTCCAAAGAGAAAAAACAGACACTCGACAATGGTCTCGAACGCACCAAGCAGGGATTGTTCTCGAAGATTTCCCGCGCCATCGCGGGTAAGTCGAAAGTCGACGACGAGGTTCTCGACAACCTCGAAGAAGCTTTTATAACCTCCGACGTGGGGGTTGACACCACTTTGAAGATTATCGAGCGGCTCCAGGAGCGGGTCGCCCGCGACAAATATGTTAGTTCGTCGGAACTGAACTCGCTCCTTTGCGACGAGATTTCCCTGCTTTTGGCCGAAACCGGCAGCGAGGCCGCGACCGAGGATTTCAAAATCCCGGAAGGCCACCAGCCCCATGTGATAATGGTGGTCGGCGTCAACGGAGTTGGCAAAACCACCACCATCGGCAAACTCGCCGCCCAGTTCAAACAGGCGGGCAACAAGGTAATGCTCGGCGCCGCCGACACTTACCGCGCCGCGGCTATCGAGCAGCTCCAGGTATGGGGCGACCGCACCGGCGTTCCTGTTGTCAAACAGGAACAGGGTTCGGATCCCGCCGCCGTGGCGTTCGACACCCTGCAGTCGGCCAAGGCCCAGGGGTACGACGTTGTCATAATTGACACAGCAGGACGACTGCACAACAACAAGGGACTGATGAACGAGCTCACGAAGATTCGCAACGTGATGCAGAAGGTCGTGCCCGGCGCTCCCCACGAGGTGCTCCTCGTGCTCGACGGGTCAACCGGGCAGAACGCTTTCGAACAGGCTCGCCAGTTTACCGCCGCCACCAATGTTACCGCGCTCGCCATCACCAAGCTCGACGGCACCGCGAAAGGGGGCGTGGTAATCGGCATTTCCGACCAGTTCAAAATCCCCGTGCGGTACATTGGCCTTGGCGAGGGAATCAACGACTTGCAGGTTTTCCACAAGAAAGAATTTGTGGAATCTCTTTTTGGCGACAAAATCTAAGCGATGAGCAGAAGACCAACCGTTAACGTGGTGACTCTCGGATGCTCGAAGAATCTTGTCGATTCCGAGAAGGTGCTCCGTATGCTTTCCGCCAAGGGGTTCGATGCCGAGCATCAGACAGAAAAGCCGACCGACATCGTTGTCATAAACACTTGCGGCTTCATCGGCGACGCCAAGGAGGAGTCGGTCGAAGAGATTCTGAAGTTCGCTCAAGCCAAAGAGGACGGCCTCGTCAAGGAGCTGTATGTGATGGGGTGCCTTTCGGAGCGATACCGCGACGACCTCCGTCAGGAGATGCCCGAGGTAGACCGATTCTACGGCAAATTCGACTGGGCAACGCTGGCCGACGATCTCGCCGCAACCCATAAGGTGACCGCGACCGCGGATAGCTCAAAGCGTCGCCGTGCCGTTACCACTGGCCCGAGCCACGCCTATTTGAAAATAGCCGAGGGGTGCGACCGCTTTTGCGCGTTCTGCGCCATACCGCTTATCACAGGCCGTTTCCATTCCAAATCCATCGAGGATGTGGTGGCCGAGGCAGAGGATCTTGCCGAGCAGGGTATCACCGAGCTAAACGTAATCGCACAGGACCTTTCGAGCTATGGGCGCGACCTCGCAGGTGGCAAGTCGCTGCTCGCCGAGCTTGTGGAGCGCCTCGCCGCTATAGAGAAAATCCAATGGATAAGGCTCCACTACGCCTACCCAGCCGACTTCCCTATGGACGTGCTCGACGTTATGGCGCGCGAACCGAAGGTGTGCAAATACCTCGACATAGCCCTTCAGCATGCCTCCGACAAGGTGCTGGACAATATGCGCCGCCACATCACTCAGGGCGAGACCCGCGAACTTATAGCCGAAATGCGCCGCCGCGTGCCAGGCATCCACATACGCACCACCCTTATGACCGGGTTCCCGGGAGAGGGTGATAAGGAGTTCGAGGAACTTATGGAGTTTACCCGCGAGATGCGTTTTGAGCGTATGGGGGCATTCGCCTATTGCGAGGAGGAGGGCACCTTCGGCGCCCGCAACTACAGCGACGACATACATCAGGAGATTAAACAACAGCGGCTCGACCGCCTGATGGCGCTCCAGGAGGAAATATCGCAAGAGATACAGGATGCCAAGATCGGCACCACAATCAGGGTCGTGGTCGACCGTGAGGATGACGACTATTATGTATGCCGTTCACAGTGGGACTCGCCAGAAGTAGACCCTGAGATTCTCGTACGCAAAACCGAGAAACTGCTCCCCGGCTCCTATTACGATGTGGTTGTCGAGGAGGCTTTTCCCTTTGAGCTTGTAGCCAGAGTGGCCAACGCCTGACCTGGTCGGTGTCATTCAACCCAATTGATTGCCCGTCTAATATGTTATCCGCGCCATCATCACTCCCATCAGCTTCAGAAATTGACTCGCTTGTTGACTCAGGCGAGCCATTCGGCTTCGGTCTGCTCCCGGGCGAGGATAGCCCATACGGAGAGTTGGAGGCCGGGAGATGGCTCGCGCCATATGCTGAACGAGTTTTGCCTGGCGGAGAATCAACCTCGGGTGCCGCGCCGGGTGCTGATATAGCCAGGGATGAGTGGGTTAATAGCGACGAGGATTCATACATAAACGCGGTAAGCAAAGTAATTGAGTCCTGCGCGGCGAGAGACGGCAAAACGGTTTTCTCGCGAGAGATACAGGGGCGTATCGGTAATAATGTCACCCCGGGTCGGGTGTTTTACGCTCTTTGCGCCGAATTCCCCGATACATTCCGCTACATATTCAACCTCCCCGGCGAGGGAGTGTGGATTGGAGCTACCCCCGAGATACTTCTCAGCGCGGACCTGCGCAAAGGGGCGTTTTCCACTATGGCGCTCGCCGGAACAAGGCGCAGAAGGTGTCCTGGCGAAGCGTGGGATGAAAAGAACATAATCGAACATCGCATAGTTGCCGACTACATTGCCGAGCGGCTTACCAACGTTGGAGTCACATTCCGCGAAGGGGAAGTGTTTTCCCACCCCTACGGCGCGATTGAGCATCTCTGCTGCCGTTTCGAGGGGGAAATGGGGAGCATACCCTACCCCGCGGTTCTCGACGCGCTCAACCCTACCCCGGCGTTGTGCGGTACCCCGCTCCAGTCAGCAATTGACGACATAAATCGTTTCGAACCCCACGACCGCTCGTTCTATGGGGGATTTGTAGCCGTTCGGTCGGCCGAGAGGTTTGAGGCTTACGCCAATCTGCGTTGCTTGCGCATCCGCGGCGACCGTTTCAGCGTCTATGCGGGCGGTGGGATCACTAAGTTCTCGGTTCCGAAAGACGAATACCTTGAGACCGAGGCTAAAGCGGCGCCGCGTCTCGCTTTGTTGCGATAAATCGGTATCTAAAGCGGTCTTAAAATTACAATGTAAAACCGCTTTTGACAGAACGCCAAGCCCCCTTAACATTATTTCACAGCCTCGATTCCGCTATTTTTGTTAACTTTGTAGTGGATAAGGCGTTTATGCCGTTTCCGGTTTGCTAAAGCATAAATTCAAACCAATATACATTCAAAAAACTCTATGAAAAAGAGTGCCCTGCAAAAAGCGCGCGCTGCCTACCAGCCCAAGCTGCCCATCGTTCTCACCGGCGCTGTGAAAGCCGTTGAGGGTCACGCCACCAACTCCGTGGCTGACCAGGAGGAAATCAAGAAACTTTTCCCCAACACCTACGGGCTCCCCGAACTGCGATTTGAAAAATCGACCAACACCCAGCCTTCCAAGCCCGTCAACGTCGGCGTTATCCTCTCCGGCGGTCAGGCACCCGGCGGTCACAACGTAATTTGCGGCCTCTTCGACGGCATCAAGAAAATCCACCGCGACAGCCGCCTCTATGGCTTCCTCATGGGCCCCGGTGGCTTCGTTGACCACAACTATATGGAGCTCACCGCTCCCTTCATCGCCGACTACCGCAACACCGGCGGTTTTGACATCATCGGCTCGGGCCGCACCAAGCTCGAAACCAAGGAGCAGTTCGACAAGGGTCTTGAAATCCTCAAGGAACTCAACATCCAGGCTCTCGTGATCATCGGTGGCGACGACTCGAACACCAACGCAGCCGTGCTCGCCGAGTACTACAAGAGCATCAACGCCGGCGTGCAGGTTATCGGTTGCCCCAAGACCATTGACGGCGACCTCAAGAACGACGTGATTGAGACCTCCTTCGGCTTTGACACCGCCACAAAGGTTTACTCCGAGGTTATCGGTAACATCCAGCGCGACTGCAACTCCGCTAAGAAATACTACCACTTCATCAAACTGATGGGCCGCTCCGCAAGCCATATCGCTCTCGAATGCGCCCTTCAGACCCAGCCCAACATCTGCATCATCTCCGAGGAGGTCGAGGCCAACGATATGACTCTCGCCCAGATTGTCGACCAGATTGCCGGTGTGGTTGCTGCCCGTGCCGAAAAGGGTATGAACTTCGGTACCGTGCTTATCCCCGAAGGTCTCATCGAGTTTATCCCCGCTGTTAAGCGCCTGATCGCCGAGCTCAACGACCTCCTGGCAGCGAATGAGGCTGAGTTCGCCGCTCTCGCTCCCGCCGACCAGCGCGGCTACATCCTCGCTCACCTCTCCAAAGAGAACGCCGCCGTTTACGAATCGCTTCCCGAAGGCGTGGCCCGCCAGCTCAGCCTCGACCGCGACCCCCACGGCAACGTGCAGGTATCGCTTATCGAAACCGAGAAGCTCCTCAGCGAAATGGTTGCGAAGCGCCTCGACGAGATGAAGGCAGCCGGCCAGTTCAATGGCACCTTCAAGTCGCTGCACCACTTCTTCGGTTACGAAGGCCGTTGCGCCGACCCCTCGAACTTCGACGCCGACTACTGCTACGCCCTCGGCTTCAACGCTTCCTGCCTGATCCGCGCCGGCGTTACCGGCTATATGTCGTCGGTTCGCAACCTCACCAAGCCCTCCGTGCAGTGGATTGCTGGCGGTATCCCCGTCACCATGATGATGAACATGGAGCGTCGCCACGGCGAGATGAAGCCCGTAATCCAAAAGGCGCTCGTGCGTCTCGACGGCGCGCCCTTCCAGAAGTTTGCCGCCAAGCGAGACGAGTGGGCGCTCAACACCTGCTACGTTTACCCCGGCCCCATCCAGTACTTCGGCCCCGCTGAAGTCTGCGACCAGCCCACCATGACTCTGAAATACGAGCACCAGGGCAAGTAAACCGCCATACCGCGGGCCCCAGCGCTCCGCATCCCCTATCACGACCTTTACAAGCCACCCCGCCAATCACCGCGGGGCGGCTTTCTTTTTATAATATATGTGCGACATTAGGTTCTAATACAACAAAGTATCTTTATTAGTCGTTAACGCTTGATGAATTATTTCTTTGCAAGTTGGCAAAAGACTTTATGGTACGAACGTATAGGTATTTGTATGTTTCGATTCTTTAAACTAATTTTGCGATTGCAAGGTGTATGCATTAGAAATAATGATTCTATACATTGCGAATGAGCGTAATTCATATTAATTCGGTTTATCTGAATTTGTAGTAAATAATTCATTAGTTGTATCTCTATGAAACTTAAATCAGCATTAATAATCATATTATCTATTTTCGCCCTGTCGTCATGTGGTCCAAACAAAGAAGAAAAGGCGCAGAATATGGCGGCGAATACTTTAAAGGGTATTCTTTTCCATTTTGATAGTTACGAACCTCTTGAAACGAAAGTAGACAGTTTACACTCCTCACTTGCAACCGATAAGGAGGCGATCAATCTAACTATTGATATGCTTAAGCTCTTCCAATCGGCAGAAGAGTATGCCGAAAAAGTAGAACGTGCGGAAAAGTCAATGGAAGTATGGTCTCCGAACACATATTCTTCGACATTTGGAAAAGGTCAATACCGTAGAGCTACAGAAGATAGAGATGGCTATCAACGACGCTTGGAGAAAACGAGAGATAGAATTAAAAAGCAGTTTTCTCTGATAAAAGAACGCCAGGAAGCTATCAGTGAAGGTAAGTTTGATGGATGGTTTGTTTATCATAAATTCAAAAGCCTGAACGGCCCCGCCACTGTATATATTTTTGGTGAGTATATTTTCATCTGTGATAGTGAATTTAAAGAACGAATGGCATATCCCAAAGAAGAGTATGATGCGATTTGCAAAATTATGACTGCGATTTCGACCTCAAATGATGTGCCGGAAATGATTGAAAAGCTGCAAGAAGAGATATTTTAAATTGATGATGAGATGATTATTAAGAAACGCCCCATTATAACGTGGCTTTTAAGTACCGAGCCGAATCAAAGCACTAACGGAATTTTCATCTCAGGCGTATCCAATCTCATTAATTCCGAAATACTGAAATATCAGCTTAATGAGTTAGGACGAGTTCGCATTGGATGGCCTCTATGGGGACTCCCCGAATTACTTACTCCATCTTTTGAGAAAGCTATGCGGCTTAATGCGCCGGCCCATGAAAAGTCGATGCCAATGTTCTATGAAGAATTCAGCCGTACGGGGGAATGCGGCATATTGCTTTATGGAACGGATAGGACGATCGTTTATCGTTTTGACGCTGGTATCCTACATATATGGCATTTCAAAGAGCTTGCCGATAAAAGCGCATTCACATTTTATTGTCAGTATACGAACGTAAACGGTCAAACAAGGGTTGGTGTCACAAATACTATAATAGCAGATTCCGAATTATTTAAAGGTTCATTGGAAGAGAGGCAAAACAGCCTCGCATCAGTTGGATTATTTGTGATAACCTATGTGGCTGTCAAGAAATATGGCAAAGTTGAGACAGTCATAGTCCCCCTGGGTAAGAGCCCTGTTGTTGAAGGCTCCCCTCTCGAATTCGTTGACAATAAGAAGATAATCAACAACTCTGGGCAAAAGGTTGTTGTGATGGACTCCAGATGGTTTCGCAAAATCGTAAACGATAACGACATCTATGTTCGCGGGTTTTGGAGACGTCAGAAGGTAAAGAATGAGTTTGGGGAATGGTCCACTAAGATCATATTTATCGAGCCTTTCATCCGTCATGGATACCATCGAAACGCAAAAATTGAAGACAAGCAGTCGTAGTAGATGTTTTTGACTTATAGTGGCGTCTGATTTGTTACGACTATCATCTTAGTAGACGTAAGCCCATTGTTCCTAACGCATTTGGTTCCTATTTGGAGTATTTGGGTCAAGACATCTTTTTTGCCGCATCGGGAAAAAGACGTAACTTTGTTGTTATAAAAGTATGGGGGTCGTCCGTCGGGGTGGCCGTCTATAATGTTAACTGAAAAAGTATCGAAATGATTATAGCATCTAAGAAACGTAAGGAGAATATTGCGGAGTATATCCTGTATATGTGGCAGATAGAGGACCTGATCCGCGCTAACGGCCTCGATATCGACAAGATCAAGGCGAATGTCATAGACTCATTCCAACTCGACGATGCGCAGAAGGAGGAGATGACGCAGTGGTATGAATCGCTGATTGATATGATGCGGCGCGAAGGCGTTACGGAAAAGGGGCATTTGCAGATTAACAAGAACATACTGAACCAGCTCGTGAGGTTGCACCAGGCGCTGCTTAACGACCCGGAATTTCCCGAGTATTCAGCGGAGTTCTACAGGACGCTGCCTTTCATCGTGGAATTGCGTTCAAAGGCCGGTGATTCCAAAGTCGGTGAGATAGAAACTTGCTTCACGGCTCTTTACGGTATGCTGATGATGCGTTTGCAGAAGAAGGAGCTGAGCGAGGACACTCTTAACGCGCTGAAACAGATCACGCGCTTTATCAACCTCCTCAGCCGCGACTTCCATCTCGACGAGGAGGACAAACTCTTCAAGCATAACGATGACGGGGCAAGCCCGGAGAATAATGGATCGAACCCTCTCGCCCAGGCGGAGACTAACCGACGCGCCGAGGCCCCTACCGCTGAACTACCTGAAAAATAAAGGCGGGGTTACCACTGAAACCAATCATTTATGACAATAGCCATATTTATAATTATCGGCCTGGCATTAGGTGCTGCACTCGGTTTTATAATCGGGCGGCAACAGAATGCCGCTCCGTTGGCCGTTGAACGGGCCAGAGCCGAGAGCGCAGAGGCGAGAATGGTCGAAGCGCGCGAAGCCGCGGCAAAGCAGCTCTCCGACGAGCGCGCGGCCGCCAATACCAGGCTGTCCGAAACCTGCGCGGAATACGAAAGGAGGCTGCTGGCATTGAAGGCCGATGCGGACAAGCAGCTTGCCGAAGCGCGCGACGCCGCCATACGGCAGATAATGTCGGAAAGGGAACACCAGGAAGCACTCAGAACCGAAGCTGACAAACAATGGAAGTCGCAACTCGAAAAATTGCGCGAGGAGATGCGCAACGCCGCAGCCGAGCTGCTCCAGGCACGGCAAGCCGCCTTGCAAGAGTCAAACCGCGAACAAATGGGGGAAATCCTGAAGCCCATTAAGGAGCAGTTTGCCGAATTCAAGCGCACAGTCGAGGAGTCGCGCACAGCCTCGGAAGTAGGCCGCAAAGAGATCCGCAACACGTTTGACGCTTCGATGAAGCTCTTCCAGCAGCAACAGGAACAGGCTGTGAAGCTAATGCGCGAGCAGACCGACAAAATCGGCCAGGACGCGGCAAACCTTACAAAGGCCCTCAAGGGGGACTCGAAAATGCAGGGCGACTGGGGCGAGATGATTTTGGAATCGGTGCTCGCCAACAGCGGATTGCGCCGCGACGAGGAGTACTTCATCCAGGAGGTGACCCCCGACGAGGAAGGGCGCAACCTGCGCCCCGATGTTATTGTGAAATTTCCCGAAGGGCGCTCTGTGGTGATTGACTCAAAAGTGTCGCTCACCGCGTACGCCGCCGCCACCGAGGCGCCAACCGACGAGCTTGCGCAGCGAATGCTTTCCGAGCACGTCAGGAGCGTGCGCAAGCATATCGACGAGCTCGCCGAGAAGCGATACGACAAAACCGTAAAGGACGCGATCGGCTATGTGCTGATGTTTATGCCGATTGAGAACAGTTACATGGTTGCGATGAAGAAGCAGCCGGACCTCAGCCGCTACGCATATCAGAAAGGCATAATACTAATTTCTCCGAGCAACCTAATGATGGCGCTACAGCTCGCTTTCAATCTCTGGCAACAGGACCGCCAGGGAAAGAATGTCGAGAAAATAGTCAAGACAGCGACCGAGCTGTATGAGAAACTATCGCTGTTCTCCGACACGTTCGCCGATGTCGAGGGGCAGATCGAGAGGTTGCAGAAAACATTCTCCAAGGCCAAGGACCAGCTCTATGAGGGGAAGGGGAACGTTATGCGGCGTATGGAAGGGCTCAAGTCGCTCGGTATCACGCCAAAGAGACAGATTAAAGGGCTGGAGGAGTAGCATCTTCTATAAATGATAAACGGTCGGAGACTTTGCGGGGCGAACACGCGCCACAAAGTCTCCGACTGTTAGTTATATTGTGATTTCCAAAGTTTCCTCAGGGGCGTAGTTGGCCGTTGCCGTCGATAAGCCAGCGGTATGTCGTGATTTCGCGCAGACCCATCGGACCCCTCGGCCCGAGTTTCTGAGTGGAAATGCCTATTTCAGCACCGAGGCCGAACTGGGCTCCGTCGGTGAAACTGGTCGGAGCGTTAACGTAGACGCACGCGGCATCTACCTCACGCTGAAACTTTTCGGCAGCGGCTTTATCGGCGGTAATCACGCATTCGCTGTGCCCAGAGCCGAAGCGGGCGATATGCTCTATAGCCTCGTCGATGTCAGAGACCGTCCTTATCCCCATTTTATAATCCATCCATTCTGTAGCCCAGGTAGAATCGTCGGCGTGCATGAGCAATTCCGGCGGGTAAGCGCCTTGGAGCGAGCGGAAAGCCTCCTCATCGGCATAAATCGCGACCACTTTCTCGGCAAGAGGATTCACGAGGTCAGGCAAATCGGAAAGACGGGCGCGGTCAATGAGCAGAGTGTCAAGAGCGTTGCACACACTTACCCGTCGGGTCTTGGCGTTGCATATGATGGCTGCTCCCATCTCCTTGTCGCCCGCGGTGTGGAAATAAGCGCTCACGACTCCGGCGCCAGTCTCTATTACGGGTACCCTGGCGTTGTCGCGCACGAACTCAATGAGCCGCTTCCCTCCACGGGGTATGCAAATATCGACATATCCGACAGCGTTGAGCATCGAGGCCGTCGCCTCGTGGGTCGAAGGCAAAAGAGCGACCACGTCGGTAAGGATTCCTTCTTCACGGAGCACGCGGTGAATCAATTCCACGATGGCGCGGTTTGAACATTCGGCATCGCTTCCCCCTTTGAGCACGCAGGCGTTGCCACTTTTGAAGCATAGCGAGAAAACGTCGAAGGTCACATTCGGACGAGCCTCGTATACTACCCCAACGACACCGAACGGCACACGCACTTTTCTCAAACGCAGACCGTTGGGTAGCGTACGGTCCTCATCGACCTCACCCAGCGGGGATGGTAGCGAAGCCACATGGCGCATATCCGCAGCGATGGCGCTAAGCCGCTCCACGGTCAGTTTCAAACGGTCGTAAAGCGGATTGGCAGGGTCCATCCTCGCGAGGTCCTTGGCGTTGGCCTCCAGGAGCTCCTCTCTGGCTGGCTCAATAGAGTCGGCCAGCTTCATCAGAACCGCATCGCGACGTTCGGCCGGAATCAGTCCAAGTTGACGCGAAGCGGCCTTTACGGCTTTGAAAGTATCAGAAAGTGTAGTTTGTTCCATATTATTCCATAAACAGATAGTCGTAGTGAACAACAGGGCGACCGCCTCGTCGGCCTACCATAGCGAGAGTTGCGGCGGAGTCGCACGAGGCCCTGCCCACGCCCATTTTAGAGCCGTCGGGTGCATAGATGTTCACAATGTCACCCTCCTCCCATTCGCCATCAACAGAAGTGATGCCGATAGGCAGAAGGCTTACTGCCTTGTCGCCCCGCAGCATACGGGCTGCATCCTCGTTGACTGTAACTCGCCCTTTGGCGAAACTCACACTGTGGGCTATCCATCGCTTGATATTGCTCACGGGGACCTCGCGGGGTTCGAACTCTGTGTGCGGCACCTGTCCGGGACGCTCTACCAGATCGGTCAGCACTCCGTTTCGACGGCCATTAGCGATAATCACCCTGACCCCCTCTTCCGACAGCATCTTGGCAATACCGTATTTCGTGCCCATACCGCCGCGGCCGAAGCCGCTTTTGGTTGTATAAATATTATCGGTGAGATCATCTTCAAGTTTTACTTTGGAGATAAGCGTTGAGCCCGGAGCGTCGGGAGCGCCGGTGAAAATGCCATCGACGTTCGACAGAATCACGAGAGTGTCGGCATCCATCATAGCCGCGATAAGTCCCGAGAGCTCGTCGTTGTCGGTGAACATAAGCTCGGTCATCGACGCCGTATCGTTCTCATTAACAATCGGAATGACATTGTTGTCGAGCATCACCTCCATACACGACCGCTGGTTGAGATAGGCGAGTCGCGATCCGAAATTCTCCTTTTGGGTAAGCACCTGGCCTACCTGAAGCCCGTGGCCGCCGAATAGCGAGAGATAAGTGGTCATGAGGCGAATCTGCCCCACGGCGGAAAATAACTGCCTCTGCCCCACGCTGTCGAGTTTTCGAGCGGGTGTCACCATCGAACGACCGCAAGCCACGGCCCCTGATGAAACAAGAATCACCTTGTGGCCCTTCTTATGCAGTTCCGCGATTTGGTCAACGATACCTGACATAATAGTCACGTCGGGCGACCCGTCGCTTCTGGTCAGCACATTGCTCCCGACCTTTACTACTATTCTTCTGTTGCGCATTGTGATTGACATTGTATTATTTCAATCCGGCCTTTAGGCCGCGGATTACAGCCGACGAAAATCCGGCGCGCTCCATCTCGTTCAGTCCCTTGATTGTAACGCCGCCGGGAGTCGTTACTTTGTCAATCTCACTCTCGGCGTGCGCTCCGCCGGCAAGCAGCGACGCGGCGCCCTTGACGGTTTGCGCCACGATTTCCTGTGCCATATCAGCACGGAACCCGAGTTCGACGCCACCTTCCACCGCGGCCCTGATGTAACGCAGGGCGTAAGCTATACCGCATGAAGCGAGCGTTGTTCCGGCGGCGAGCAACCGCTCCTCCACTATCATCGTGGCTCCTACCCGCTTGAACGTGTCGTCAATCAGCGAGAGGGGTTCCCCCATGGCCGTTACAGGCGCTATGAATGTCATTGATTGAAGCACCGAGGCCGCGGTGTTGGGAATTACGATCGCTGTCTGGGGCATATCGGACCCAGTGTCGAGCCATTCAATCAAATCTTTCGATGATACCCCGGCTGCTATTACCGCAAGGGTCTGGCTATCCGAGTTGATGTCCCCTTTTATATCCTCAAGCACGTCCTTGACGAGCCAAGGCTTCACGAACACCATGATCAGGTCGGCGCCCGCGATTGCCGAACGATTGTCGGTAGTAGCGCTGGTTCCGATTCCGGCAAATTTGTCAAGAACCTTCTGCGACGGATCTGACACGGAGATGTCGGCCGCGGGGAATCCGCTTTTCACAAGTCCCTCTACAACCGCGCCACCCATGGCGCCCGCTCCGATTACTGCGATTTTCATAATTGCAAACTGATTAGAATTGATACACTCTAAGTTTTCTCGCAAAAGTAACAATAAAATGACTTATATTGATTATCTTTATCCCGAAAAAATCACTAAACGATGAATAACGGCTCTTACACAATCAGATCTCAGTGTGGCAGAATCGAAATCGATTTCCAATCTGGACGGATTGTAAGTATATCTTTAGCGGAAAGCGACACCCCCTCGGACTCACCGACATCCCTTTCAGCGGAAGAGGTTGAACGCTTTAATATAGAAAGACTACTTAGTGGGCGCGCCGAGCTAGTCGGAATGTTGGATTTCGGTAATTGCTCCCCCTTCCAACGCGCCGTATGGCTAAAGGTTATGGAAGTCGCTCCGGGAACGACTATATCCTATGGCGAACTCGCGCTCCGGGTTGGTTGCCCCGGTGGCGCCCGCGCCGTCGCTCGTGCATTGGCGTCAAACCGGCTCGCCTTGATTGTGCCATGCCACAGAGTCGTCCATTCCAATGGTTCGCCGGGTGGCTATAAATGGGGCGCGGAAAGGAAAAAGGCGCTTCTTGAGTTTGAGAAAAAACATTTTGGAAGGAAATGATTCCTGTTTTTTCGCTACCTTTGTAGTAGAAACCGCCTGAGCCGTTTCGGGCGGTTCCAAATGATTAGAACCGCTTATGAGATTCTCTGATGTCCTGGCCCATGAAGGCGTGAAAGAACGGCTGCGAGCCCTGGTTGACAACGGACGTCTCCCCCACGCGTTGTTGCTGGAGGGGCCTCCTGGGGTCGGCAAGTTCGCCATGGCGCGCGCGCTGGCCCAATATATTCACTGCGAGAACCGCGCCGGAGGTGATTCCTGCGGCGTGTGTCCGGCTTGTGTGCAACATTCCACCTTCAACCACGTCGACCTCGTACACTCGTTCCCGGTGCTCAAAAACGGCAAGAGTCAGGCCGTTTCCGACGATTACATTGTTGAGTTCCGCGATTTTATGACCACCTCGCCCTATATGAATTTCGAGGAATGGCAGAAAGCGCTTGGCAATATCAACGGCCAGCCCCAGATGTACGTCGAGGAGAGTCAGGACATACTGCGCAAACTCGCTTTTACCGCCCGTGCCTCGGATACCAAAATCGTGCTTATGTGGCTCCCGGAGAAGATGAACGTGCAGTGCGCCAACAAGATGCTGAAACTCATAGAGGAACCGCTCCCGGGCACGGCGCTGATTTTCGTCAGCAACAACCCCAGGGAAATACTGCCTACCATATACTCGCGTCTGCAACGCGTTGAGATGCGGCGGCTTCCCGACGACACCGTGGCCGCCCACCTCGCTGCGACGCTCGGGCTGACGGATGCCGACGCCCGCTCCGTGGCCCACGTCGCCCAGGGTAGCATCCTCGCTGCCGAGAAGGAAGCCAGGATGAGCAAAGAGACCGAGCAGTTTCTTGAGTTCTTCACCCGGTTGATGCGTCTTGCCTACCAGCGCAAAATCGGGCTGTTGAAAATCTGGGCCAACGAGGTGGCCGGCTTAGGACGCGAGCAGGAAGGGCGTTTCCTTGAGTACTGCCAGCGCATGGTTAGGGAAAACTTTATACTGAACTTGCGCGTGCCCTCGCTCAACTACCTCAATATGGCCGAAAGCCAGTTCTCCTCGCGTTTCTCCCCCTTCATCAATGAACGTAACGCCGAGCGGATCATGAGCCAATTCAACCTGGCGCAGACCGACATCGCGGCCAACGGAAACGCAAAAATCATACTGTTCGACCTGGCGGTTAAGATGATATTACTCCTCAAGCAATGAACCACACCCAACCCGACCATAAAGCGTCCAGACCGGAGCCGTTCCTCAAAGCGATAGCGCGGGCATACAGCTCCGTGCCTCAGGAGGAGCTGCTTGACTACTGTTTCGTGTTCCCCAACAAGCGATCGGCCACGTTCTTCTCGCACTATCTCGCCGGGTTCCAGCGCCGCCAGTCGCCTACCTCGATCCAGCCGGAGGCCACTACCATTACAGACTTCGTAGAGAGCCTCACCCCGGGCATACAGGCCGAGCGTATGGAGCAGGTGTTGCTGCTCTACCGTGCTTACTGCCGGGTATTGGAGGGGCGACAGCGCGACGTGCCTCATGGCATGACGCCTGAAGAAATCGCATCCGAAATCGACATAAACCGCTTCGTTTACTGGGCCGATGTGCTCCTTTCCGATTTCAGCGATGTCGATATGTACCTCGCCGATCCGAAAGAGCTTTTCCGCAACGTTGAGCAGTTGAAGGAGATTTCGTCAAACTACCTGCAGCCGGAAGACTGGAAGGCGGCGGAGCGTTTTTTCAACGTCGGAAAGTCATCGCAGCGCCATGTCGCCGAGTTTTGGAACCATATCGTGCATGACGGCGCCGACGGCACCCGTTCGAAGGCCGTCAGTGGATTCGTGCGTATATGGCAGGTTATGGACCTCGTCTACCGCGAGTTCCACAACGAGCTTGACAGCCGCGGACTTCGCACCTCCTCGATGGCCTATACCGCCGCTATGAAGTATCTTGAGGAAGCCCGGAGCGAAGATCTGCCGAGGTCGAGGTATATATTCGTAGGCTTCACAATGCTGTCGAAAGTCGAGGAGCGCCTGTTCGCCATACTTCGCGATATGTGCGGGGCCGACGGCGAGCCGATGGCTGACTTCTACTGGGATATTTCCTCTCCGGTGTTCCGCGACAAAGATAATTCGGCGGCCGGATTCATGAGCCGCTATGCCAGGGAGTTTCCTTCGATGTATCCCTGCGTAGAGCGTCTTGAGGGCTTTCCCGAAATCCATATCATAGGGGTGCCATCGCGTGCGGCGCAGGCTCAGATAGCCGGACAGCTCGTCGCGGCCGAGCACCCGCTCGACATAGAGGAGGATCCGCTGCGTGCAGCCGACGCTCTGCGGCGCACGGCGGTCATACTGCCTGATGAAAAGCTCGTGCTCCCGATCGTGTCGGCTATTCCGGCCCAGATCAAGCCGCTGAACATCACCATGGGCTACAAGCTGAGGAACTCGCCAGTTTGGGGACTGACGCGCGCCATCGTGAGCCTGCAACTGCGGTGTCGCAAAGAGCGCGACGGATACGCGTTTTTCAACGAGGATGTCCGCCGCGTACTCTCCCACCCCATACTCCGCGACAGTCTCGCGGAGACTTGTTCCCTGGCCATGCGGCATATCAACGAGTCGCACCTGATTATGATACGCGCCTCGCTCTTCGCCCAGCCGGAATTCGCGGCGCTGGCCCCCATATTCACCCCTGTCGCTTCCGGCGCCGCGACCGACGAGGTTTTCGCTTATCTGCGGCAGCTGCTGGAATGGCTTGACGGCCTTATTGTTGAAAAACTCAACATCGAGCCTGAAGAGCGTCTGCTTGAGGTCGAGGAGTACGACGATGACGGCGCGTTGATTGGCCGCGAGGTTCGGGGCAGCGTCAACCGTCTTGTCGACCGTGTCCTTCTGCGGCGCTATGCCGAGGCTTCTGACCATTTGCGCGAACTCGCCGCCGAGTATCTCGACGCCGGCAAGACGCAGCTGGTGCCCTCCACGGTTTTCTCCCTCGTGGAGCGCCTCATATCCGGCGAGACCGTCAACTTCGAGGGGCGCCCTCTCCGCGGCTTGCAGATTATGGGTATGCTTGAAGCCCGTTCGCTCGATTTCGACACGGTGGTTTTGCCCTCGATGAACGAGAAGATATTTCCTCGCACGAGGTTCCAGCCGTCATTCATCCCCGAGCAGCTTCGGCGAGCCTACGGCCTTTCGACCATCGAGCACCAGGAAGGGATTTTTGCGTACTACTTTTACCGCCTCATTTCCAGGGCGCGAAAGGTATTCCTTCTTTACGACACGCGTCCGGGCAGCCGGGGCGGCGGTCAGATGTCGCGCTATCTCCATCAGCTGCAAAGGGTTTACCGGCCGGAAGGACTCACGCGTGACCTTATTCCCTTCAACATACCGTCGCCCGACGACACGATGCTCGCCCAGCGCAAAACGCCCGAGATTATGGAGAAAATGGAGCGTTTCCGCTCCGAGGAGAACCCGCTATACCTCTCACCCTCGTCGGTAAACACTTACATCGACTGCCCGATGAAGTTTTACCTCGCCTACATAGCCGACTACAAAGAGGAGCGCGAGGTGCTCGACTGGCTTGACGAGGGAACCTACGGCACCATCGTTCACGAGGCTATCCAAAAGCTTTACGACAACCGTCTGAAACATCCGGGCGGCGAGCGCGTCGACGAAGCCGCCCTTACAGCCATGAGCGAGGATAAGGCGGCGATAAGGCGGGAGGTGACACGGGCTTTCAACCGACATTACCTGCTGCTCGGTGAAGACAATGACACGCCGCTCCCTCCCGGCAGCGCGATGATGGGACGCATGATCGAGCGGCAGATTTCCGACCTTTTCAGAATAGAGAAAGGGTTCGGCCCATTCACATATATCGCGGGTGAATTACCCTACAAGAGGCATCTGAAATTTGTCGGAACCCCTGACGGTGATTCTCCCGACGCCGATCCGCGCGCCTTTTCGGTGAACATGAATTGTAAAATCGACCGCGTCGACCGTCTCGACAATGGCTCGCTTCTGCGCATCGTGGATTACAAGACCGGGGGCGACGACCTCGACATAACTTCGGTCAAGGAAATCTTCGATCAGCCCAAATCGCCTCAGGGCACCCGCAAAAAGGCGATTTTACAGCTGATGATTTACTGCCAGGCGTATGCCGATCTGAGCGGAATCGACGAGCCTATGCAGCCCATGATATACCAGATTCGCAAACTGCTTGAGTCCGGGCTACGGCCTGTAAAGGTTTCGAAAAAAGTAGGGGATAAAAGTGTCAGGGAGGAGCTCGCCGATTACCGCGACCTTCTGGAAGCGGTGAATGACCGACTGATCGGAGTGTTTGAGGAAATGTTCGATCCCGCTGTTCCCTTCCGCTGTGCTGAGAAAGAAGAGTGCGTCTACTGCAAATTCACCTCCGTATGCGGTAAAATGGAGAAAGAGTTCAAGTAATGGCCGGACTGTACATACATATCCCGTTTTGCCACGGAAAGTGCGCCTATTGCGATTTCTACTCCCTGGGGGCTCCTGTGGAGCCGTTGATGCGGAGGTATGTCGCCGCGTTGGCCGCGGAGTGGCGATGCCGCCGCACGGAACTTGCCGGCGAAAAAGTCACCACACTTTATATCGGCGGGGGCACCCCCTCGGCACTCCCGCTCCATATGCTCGCCGACATTGTAAACACTCTTTTTTCTGAAGGAGTCAACACTGCCGGATTGACCGAATTTACCATTGAGGCCAATCCCGAGGATTTGACACCTGAATGGCTCGCTGCTGTCAGGGAGTTAGGTGTCAACAGGGTTAGTATGGGCGTGCAATCGTTTGACAACGAGTTGCTCGAAGCCGTCAACCGCCGCCACGACGCTGCCCGCGCCGTTAGCGCCCTCGAACTGCTTTCCCGGTCGGGCATCAACTACAGCGCCGACCTCATATACGGCCTGCCCGGACAGACTCTGGCGCGCTGGCTCGACGATCTCCGAAAGTTGCTCGACTTCGATCCACCGCATTTCTCGGCATACCTGCTATCTTACGAACCGGGCACGCCGCTGCATGCGAGGCTGTCTCGCGGCGAAGTCAGCGAGGCGTCGGAGCAACTCGCCGAACAGATGTACTCCGCGCTTTGCGAGGAGAGCGCTTCGCGCGGGTACCGCCATTATGAAATTTCGGCCTTCGCCAAACCAGGCCGCGAGGCGGTTCACAACAGCGCGTACTGGAATTATACCCCGTATCTCGGTCTCGGATGCGCCGCCCATAGTTTTCTGCCCGATGGGACGCGTAAATTCAATCCCCCTAATATTATGGCTTACCTGCGCGACATCGAGGGAGGATTGTGTCCAACGGAGACCGACGAGGAAACTGAAAGCGACCGCTTGAACGACTATATAATAACCTCTCTTAGAACTGACACCGGGTTGGCGCTTGACTTCTTGCGCGACAGATGGGGCCTCGAAACTTTGCAGTCCGTAAGTCAAGCTGCCAACCCGTTTTTTCAATCAGGTCATTTGACAATGACTCCCGCCGGATTCCGCATCCCCGAGTGTCACTGGCTTACGGCTGATTCAATCCTGCGGGAACTTATATTTTGAAGATGATATGAATATTGATGAACTTTATATAAGCCATTTCAATAAACCTCCGAAAGAAATACAGAAGTTGCCGGGAGCGGGTTCCAGTCGACGATATTATCGGTTGATTGCCGACGACGGTACCACGGTTATAGGCACCGAAGGTGATGACGCGGCTGAGAACCGGACATTCCGCGATCTCAGCCAGCATTTCGCCTCGAAAGGTTTGCCGGTCCCCTCGGTGTTGGCCATATCACCCGACAGCGATTGTTATCTGCAATCGGACCTTGGCGACAAATCTTTGTTCGACGCTATTGCTGACGGGCGCTCCTCGGGGTATTTCTCGCCGGAGGAAACCGCTTTGCTCTCCGAGGCCGTTCGGATGCTCGCCCGCATTCAAATCGAGGGTGGCAGAGATATGGATTTCTCAATCTGCTCGCCGTACGAGGCAATGGACCGCCGTATGGTTGATTGGGACCTGAACTATTTCAAATACTGCTTCCTCAAGCCCGCCCTTGGAGAGATTGACGATGCCAGGCTACAGGATGAGTTCGATATGATTAGGGAGCGCCTGCTCGAAGGTGAATCCTCCTGGCACGCGTTCATGGCACGCGATTTCCAGAGCCGCAATATAATGGTTACTGACGAGGGGCTGAAGCTCATTGATTTCCAGGGGGGCCGTAGGGGGCCGCTCGCCTATGACCTGGTGTCGTTGCTGTGGCAGGCTAAGGCCAAAATACCGCGGGATATAAGGTGGTCCCTAATTGACGTTTATATAAATGAGGCGAACGCGCTCGGTGCCGGACTTGATCCGGCTGAGTTCCGCGAGAGTGTGCCGATGTTCGCTCTTTTCCGGGTAATGCAGACGCTCGGTGCCTACGGGTTCCGGGGGCTCGTGCAAGGGAAGCAGCACTTCATTGAGAGCATACCGCGGGGAGTTGCCAATTTGGTGGAACTCGTAGCGGAGGCTCCCGTATCCCTCCCTTATCTCAAATCCGTTGCCGCGGCTCTCGCGGAGCGATTCAAGTGTGAGATTCCGGCTCCGGGACTAACAGTTACCGTGGGCAGTTTCTCATATAAAAAAGGGTATCCGGCTGACCCGAGCGGCAACGGAGGAGGGTTCGTGTTTGACTGTAGGGCGATACACAATCCGGGCCGCTACGAGCAATACCGCCGGCTGACGGGAATGGACGAGCCCGTGCGCCGCTTCCTCGAAGAAGATGGCGAGGTCCTCACATTCCTTTCGCATGCCGAGCCTCTCGTTGGCGCCTCGGTGGAGCGATACATCAAGCGCGGATTCACAAGTCTGTCGGTATGGTTCGGCTGCACTGGCGGACAGCATCGCTCGGTTTACTGCGCCGAGGCGATGGCGCGGTTTGTGAACGGGAAGTATGGCGCGAGGGTGCGCCTCATTCACCGTGAGCAGGGTGTTGAAAAACTTTTTGAACCGATTGAGCGATGAAAGGAATGATTTTCGCGGCGGGCATCGGATCGCGCCTCCGCCCTTTCACCGACCATCACCCCAAGGCGCTCGCCCCGGTCGGAGGTAAGCCGATGCTCCGGCGGGTAATTGAGAAATTTACGTCGGCCGGGGTGCGCGAAATCGTGGTCAACATACACCACTTCCCCGACCAAATCAAGGAATACCTCCGGGCGAATGACAACTTTGGTGCCGATATAGCCATTTCCGACGAGAGCGACACACTGCTCGACACCGGGGGCGGTCTGCTGAAAGCCCGGCGCTGGCTCGACGGCGACGAACCCATATTAGTTCACAATGCCGACATCCTTACGGATTTCAGTATCGCTGAGATGGAGGAGTGCCACTCCCGATCAGGAGCGGCGGCGACACTGCTCGCCTTCCCGCGGGAATCGTCGCGTCAGCTCTATTTCGGCGAGGATGGCTCGCTGCGAGGATGGCAAAATTTGAAAACTTCGGAACTAAAGCCCGCGGGATTCCGCCCCGAAGCGGATTTCGAGCGGCTCGCTTTCGGAGGTGTCCACATTGTGGAACCGCGGCTGTTTCCCCTTCTGGAGGACTACTCGGCATCGGTCGGAGTGGTGTTCTCTATAATTCCGTTCTATCTCGCCACGCTCGCTAAGGAGCGGTACAACGAGTTCGCGCCGAGCGGTAATTTCGCCTGGCACGATATAGGCACCCCGGAGAAACTCGCGGCAGCCGAGGCTATGTTGAAAAGTCGTTCATAACGACCTCCCGGCAGATTTGCCCGCTTGGCGGTTATGATGTAAATTCGCGGTATAAGATATAAAGATGGCTAACGACAATTTCAATAACACGCGCCGGTATGGCAATCCGCGCGACAACCAGCAGAAACTGCTCGATTCGGAGGGGCGCATCGCTCCCAGAGACCTTGAGGTGGAGGAGGCGGTGCTCGGCGCCCTGATGCTCGAAAAGGACGCATACACCACAGTGTGCGACCTGCTCAGGCCCGAATGCTTCTATGAGCCCGCGCACCAGAAGATTTTCACCGCCGTGCAGCAGCTCGGCGCGTCGCAGCAGCCTATCGATATGCTGACCGTGACGGAGAAGCTCCGCGCCAACGGCGACCTTGAAGCCGTCGGCGGCCCTGTGCGCATATCGGAACTCACCTCAAGGGTGATGTCGGGAGCCCACGTCGATTTCCACGCCCGAATCGTCGCGCAAAAGTTCCTCGCCCGCGAACTCATATCGTTCGCCTCTCAAATCGAGGCGAAAGCCTACGACTCGGCCAACGATGTCGACGACCTTATGCAGGAAGCCGAAGGGCGCCTGTTCGAGATTTCGCAGCGCAACGTCAAGAAGGATGTCACGGCGATCGACCCGGTGATCAACCAGGCGCTCACCCAGATAGAGGCGGCCATGAACAGGGCGTCGGGTCTCAGCGGCCTCGAAACGGGTTTCCACGAACTCGACAAACTCACTTCCGGCTGGCAGAATTCCGACCTTATTATTATAGCCGCCCGTCCCGCGATGGGTAAGACCGCTTTCGTGCTCTCCATGGCCAAAAATATGTCGGTCAACCTTAACACCCCTGTCGCCATCTTCTCGCTCGAAATGAGTAACCTCCAGCTCGTTAACCGTCTTATAAGCAACGTTTGCGAGCTGCCGGGTGAGATTATCAAGAGCGGCAAACTGTCGCCGGCCGACTGGGACAAGCTTATGGCGGGCGTAAAAAACCTTTACGGAGCACCGCTATACATCGACGATACCCCGTCGCTTTCGATTTTCGAACTCCGAACCAAAGCCCGCCGACTGGTGCGCGAACACGATGTGAAGATACTCATTATCGACTACCTACAGCTTATGAACGCCTCCGGCATGAAGTTCGGCAGCCGCGAGCAGGAGGTGTCGATGATTTCGCGTTCGCTCAAGCATCTCGCCAAAGAATTGAACATACCCATCATAGCGCTTTCCCAGCTTAACCGATCGGTTGAAAACCGAGGCGACGGGCAAAGCAAGCGCCCGCAGCTCAGTGACCTCCGCGAATCGGGAGCGATCGAGCAGGACGCCGACATCGTGTGCTTTATCCACCGTCCGGAGTACTATCTCCACAGCGGCGAGGATGCCGAAGGGCGCGACATCCGAGGGTTGGCCCAGTTCATTGTGGCCAAGCACCGCTCGGGTAAGGTCGACGACGTTGATATGCGCTTCGTGAGCCAGTTCGCCCGATTCCAGAACTGGGATGAGAACCGAATCGCCACCCAGGAGGTGGTCGGTTCGAAGCTCAACGGTGGCGGCAGCGTCGGAGGCGCCGAAGACCCGTTCAGCTCCGCGCCCCCTGCCGGAGGCTCGGCCGACATCTCCTCGGACGGAATGGGCGGAGTACCATTCTGATACCCCGCCCGTAGTTCGTCAGTGCCATATCCGTCAGAATGTGGCTGATAGCCTGAACCCGAACGCCTTGGATTCACCCGGCAATGGTGCCGGAATCAACAGTGGCTCCGAGGAGAAGCATCCCGGCCCGATGTTGCGGCATTTGCCTGGATTGAAGTACCCCATCACCTCGTTCAGCGGGTCGAGGAAGAACGCCACTATATGACCGAGTACAGGCGAGCCGAGCAGCTCGTAGTCGTTGTCGACAATGAATCGTTTCGCGCGGTAGCAACCCTCACCGAGCAGCGATCCGATAATCGGAGTGACAAACAGGTCCTGGTATGACGGGCGCTCCATGCACGCCTCGATACCGAACTCCCAGCCGATTGTGGAAATCAAGGCACTGTAGAGCATCGACTGCCAGAAGTTGAAACCGCAGGTGCGGGCCCCCATAAAGTAAGCGGCTCCGGCGTATGGGTGGAGCACATAGTTGAATATCGGATTGTCGTGGTCCCATTCCGGTCCGCGTTTGAACACGTTGCGGTACCATCTTTTATAGAACGGCACTTTACGTAGCGAAGCTCGGTTCCATGTTGTCGCGTCCTCGGGAAGGAGCTCCAACACGAAGAGTGTGCCAATGAATGCCCCTGACAGCACCGCCGTGTTGATCCACATCCCGTGCCAGTAAGGCTCGGAGCGCGTCCATGACGCGGGCAGATGGTACAGCGAACGCGGGCGGTCGGGAATCATTGCGAGCGTATCGGCCCACATTCTCTGGGGCGCGCCAACGGAGTCGGGAGGAGCCTCGGGAGGTCCCATCGGTTCGTCAGAGACGACCTCCGGCATCTCTTCCGGGATCACAGTGGACGTGTTCTGCACGAGCAGATGGTCTATTGTGGCCGTAGCCAGGGAGTCAGCGTTCTCGGAAGCCACACATGGAAGGGCAATCAGAGTCAGCACGAGAGAGAGGAGGAACATCAGCATCGCGTATTTCCACCGTAGGCTTCTGCGGATTTTAGAATTGAATTTCATTGTTCCTCAATTTAAGCAAAGTATTATAATGAATTATCCCTCAGAGGGGGCGTTACTTGCAGCCCCCCTTAATAGCCGAGAATCTAATAGCTCTCGGTTAATCTTATAACAAACAACCCGCCAAGTTGTCAATCTTTTTAATATATTTTCATAAATTCGCGGTGTGAACGTCGCTTTATTCTTGAGCCGTCGGCTTAGACTGACGCCCGGAGACACTAACCGCCCGTCGACCAACGTGGTTATCGCCGTGGCCGGAATCGCATGCGCGGCAGCGGTAATGTTGCTGTCGCTCAGCATTGTGCTCGGATTTAAGGACGCTATCAGGGCTAAGGTCGCCGGTTTCGAGGCCGCCGTGACCGTAGAACCCGCGTCGAATGTGAGTGGCGACGCTTCGCGACCCGTTGAGATAGTCGGTGCGGTAGGGAAAGCCATAGAGAAAGCCGTTCCCGGAGCGGAGGCTTCGCTGTCGGCGCGGCACGCCGGAATATTGAAAACCGACGACGATTTCCTCGGCGTAATGTTCCGGGACCTGCCCCAGACCGAAACCGGGCGGAGATTTGTGCTCGACAACCTGGTGTCGGGTTCTTTGCCCGCCGACAGCGCGCGGGAACTTCTGATTTCCGAACCCCAGGCATCGAAACTGAAACTCGCTCCGGGCGACAAGATTTTCGCCTACTTCTTTGTGGACGGGGCGCTTAAAGCGCGCCGCTACACCATCAGCGGAACTTTCCGCAGTAATTTCGGCGATTACGATGACCTTGTGGCATACCTTCCGCTGGCCGAACTGCAAGGCGTTTGCGGGCTCTCTGATGGGCAGGGATTGCGGGTCGAGCTCAACGGCATTAATGAGGATGATATAAGTCGGTCGTCCGAACGGCTGCAACAGGAATTGAACCGGGCGTACGCGTTCGGCGAGATTGGGGAGCCGATGGTGGTCGATACCGTGCTCCGCTCTGGCGCGATGTACTACAACTGGCTCGGTCTGCTCGACACCAACGTTGTAGTCATTCTCATACTTATGGGGTGCGTTAGCGGGTTCACGCTGATTTCGAGCGTGTTCATACTCATCCTTGAGCGCGTGCGCATGATCGGCCAGCTGAAAAGCCTCGGTGCGACCGACGGCCTTATCAGGCGTGTGTTTATCCTCCTTGGCGGACGGATAGTGCTCATAGGGCTGATTGCTGGTAACGTTCTCGCTCTCGGCGCGCTTCTGTGCCAGCAGACGTGGCATATGATACCACTCGACCCGCAAGCCTACTACCTTAGTTATGTGCCGGTAAGGATCAGTTGGGGTGAGGTCGCGCTGCTCAACCTCGGAGTAATCGCGGTTTCCGGCTTGCTGATGCTCATACCGTCGGCCGTGATCGCGAGAATTTCTCCAGCGAAAACCTTGCGCTTCGAATGATTGTTTAATAAAGGTGAAAAGAGGGTTACCCGTCGAGGAACGCGCACCCTATTTCGGAAATAATTTGTAACTTCGCAAATTGTTAAAGCCGTCATTGTAATGACGGCGCGATGTTTCAACAACTTCATCCATCAGCTTTGAACAGTTAATTATATGACAGATACAGTGACTTTGACGCCCTCCGGCGCGGCAACCGCCTCTGAACCCGAAACATTCGACACTTACGTTATCGACGCTATCCAGGACCGCAAAGGCAAAGAGGTGACGATTATTGACCTTTCGGCAATCGAGGCTGCGCCCGCCAGGAAATTCATCCTGTGCCAGGGCACATCAAGCCAGCAGGTCGCGTCTATTGCCGACCATGTGCGCGACTCGCTGCTTGAGAAGCACGGCATCAAGCCCTACAATTACGACGGTTACCGCAACGCGCAGTGGATCGTCATCGACTACGGCGACACACTCGTGCATGTGTTCACCCGCGAGGCGCGCACGCTCTACAATCTCGAAGAGCTCTGGAGCGACGCCGTGATAACCGCTATCCCCGACCTCGACTGAGGCCCACCCCATTCACCAGGAAAGAACCCCATCACAACCAAATGGCCGATAAAAACCAACCCACCAGCAACGGCTCGTCGGGAGGAAAGAAAAAGACTCCCCAAATCCGGTTCAGTTTGTTCTGGATGTACGCCGTGATACTCCTCTTCCTTTTCGGAGCCTACTACTTCGACGACAACTCCATAAAGAAGCAGGTAAAATACTCCGAATTTGAAAGCTACCTAACCGACTCCGTGATTTCCCACAACCACGGCATTACGGAAATTATCGTTGACAAGCGTAAAGGGATAGCGACCGCCATGCTTTCCGACTCCCTGGCAAAAAAGATATTCCACGAAAGCCAGTATAAGGACGGAGGCGAGGCATGCATCACAACCCAGATTCCCGAACTTGGCGACTTCTCGCGCAAAATCGACGCTTTGCGCCAAGCCGAGATATACACCGGCCCGGTGGATTACGAAGAGGGCACCGACCTTTCCGCCATACTCTGGACTTTCGGCCCGGTGCTTCTGCTCGTGGCTTTCTGGTTCTTCATCATGAAGCGTATGAGCGGTCGCGACGGCTCGGGCGGAGTGTTCTCAGTAGGCAAGTCCAAGGCGCAGATTTTCGACAAGGACGGCCCTGTGAAGGTCACGTTCCAGGACGTGGCCGGACTCTCCGAGGCCAAAGTCGAAATCGAGGAAATCGTTGAGTTCCTGAAGAATCCGCAGCGCTACACCAACCTCGGCGGCAAGATTCCCAAGGGTGCCCTGCTCGTTGGCCCTCCGGGAACGGGCAAGACGCTGCTCGCCAAGGCTGTGGCCGGCGAGGCCAATGTGCCTTTCTTCTCGATGTCCGGCTCTGATTTCGTTGAAATGTTTGTCGGAGTCGGTGCCTCGCGAGTGCGCGACCTCTTCCAGAAAGCCAAGGAAAAGGCGCCCTGCATTGTGTTCATCGACGAAATCGACGCAGTGGGCCGCGCTCGCGGCAAGAACCCCAACATGGGTGCCAACGACGAGCGTGAGAACACTCTCAACCAGCTCCTCACCGAAATGGACGGCTTCGGCACCAACAGCGGCGTGATCATACTCGCCGCCACCAACCGTGCCGACATTCTCGACAAGGCCCTGCTCCGAGCCGGCCGTTTCGACCGTCAGATCTACGTCGAGCTCCCCGAGCTCAACGACCGAGTGGCCATTTTCAAAGTGCATCTCAAGAATATCAAGATTGATGAGAGCGTGGATGTCGACCTGCTGGCACGCCAGACTCCCGGTTTCTCGGGTGCCGACATCGCCAACGTCTGCAACGAGGCCGCGCTTATCGCCGCCCGCCGCAACAAGGAGGTCGTTCAGAAACAGGATTTCATTGACGCCGTTGACCGCATAATCGGCGGTCTTGAAAAGCGATCGAAAATAACCACCGAGGAGGAGAAGCGCGCCATCGCCTGTCACGAGGCCGGACACGCCACTGTAAGCTGGTTCCTCCGCTATGCCAATCCCCTGATCAAGGTAACAATCGTGCCGCGAGGCAGAGCGCTCGGTGCCGCGTGGTACCTACCCGAGGAGCGCCAGATAACCCCCTCGCAGGCCATTCTCGACGAAATGTGCGCCACTCTCGGCGGACGTGCAGCCGAGGAACTGTTCCTGGGCCGAATATCTACCGGGGCCGCCAACGACCTGGAGCGCGTGACCAAACAGGCCTACGCCATGGTGGTATACTACGGCATGAGTGACCGCCTCCCCAACCTCTCCTACTACGATTCGTCAGGCCAGAACTACGGTTTCTCAAAACCTTACAGCGACGACCGAGCCAGGCTCATCGACGAGGAGGTGTCGCGCATCATCAACGAGCAGTACGAGCGCGCCAAGGCCATACTCAAGGAACACGCCGAGGGACACAACAAGCTCGCCGAAGTGCTCTTCACCCGCGAGGTAATCTTTACCGAGGATGTCGAGCTGATATTCGGGAAACGCCAGTGGGCTTCGCGCACCGACGAGATTCTCGCCGCGCAGAAAGCGGCAGCGGATGCCGGCAAGCAGCTCCCTCCGCCCGTTCCCGTCGATGTGGAGGCTACAGAAGTAGCGCCGGAAGATAATCCTGAAGGCGAGAAGCCCGGCGACAAAGAATAGTACCCCGAGTAGCCAAATTGGCTACAACAACCGTGCCACCGCGCGTCGAACCTTATTGCGGGCGCCACAAATATTGAGTATATTTGTGGCGCTTATTCTTTTAACATCGGACCGCCCGTAGGATGGATGGAGCGGGCGCTCCACTAACAACCTAACAAACAACCGCTTGCGATGTTCGAAAAGGCATTTTTTCGAGTCTCGGGGCATGTGCGGTGGGCTATTTTGCCGCGCCAACTCGTCTCTTGCCCCGACTTTAAGTCTTAATCGGCATCCAGGCACAAAAAATCTTGAATATGGAATCAGCCAACGACACCCAGACAATCCGACGCCCGAGGCGGTCTAAGGCCGACATCGAGGAAGCCATCATGAAGGCGGCGGTAGCCCAGATCAAGAAAAAGGGCTTTTCGCTCGCCCTCGTCACTGACATTGTGAAGAAGGCCAAAATCGAGCCGATTGTGTTCTACAACAGGTATAAGAATCTTGAGGACTTCTTTGACGAGTTTGTCAAGAAGTACGATTACTGGCTCAGCGATTTCGCCCGCGGAAACCTCAGCGACCTTGAGAATCCTGAAAAATACGGCGATTTCCTCGGCAAACTCATGACCGCGCTTGTCAACGACGCCGTAATGACCGAGATACTCCGTTGGGAAATTTCCGAAGGGAACCACATTACGGAGCGCACCGCCAAGCTACGCGAGCTCCACTCCAAGGAGCTGCTCGACTGTGTGGCAGGGCTCGAAGGGGGCGACGAAGTCGACGCCCAAGCCTTGGTCGCCATCGCGGTCGCCGGTATATTCTACCTCATTCTGCACAAAGACCGCTCGACTTTTTGCGGCATTGACCTCAATTCCGACGAAGGCAAGAAGCGGGTAACCGACGCGTGCGGCAGAATAGGCGAGCTCGTTTTCTGCGGCGACGCCGTGCGCCGCGAGCGGGAACGCATAGCCGCGAATCTACGCGCGAGTGGCGTTTCGCAGGATATTATCGACTCGGCACTGGCTCGTTAACATACACCTTCAAACCATACATCGGCTCCGCCATCCCGCACCTCGCAAGTTGGATGGCGGAGCCTTTATACGCCTTTCCGCCCTCGGATTGGTAAAATGTCGCGAAAATTTGCTAATTTTGCTTTTAAATAGCGCCTAAGCGCCGATTCCGGCGCGACGGCGTAGTACAATAAGACTATTCAACTGATGAGCGTATCCGTAATTCTGAGGTTCGTGATTATCGGGTTGCTATGGTTGGGAATATGCGCCATACTGATTACCAGGATGGTAGCGCAGCAGATACCGATCACTCTGCTGTCTCTGTTCCCTATAATAGCTTCCGGTTTCATCATTTTCATACCACTTTACAAAAAATATGTCGGCAACAACAAACCAAACAGCAAAAAGCGCGGATGATGCCGCGCGTTATCCACTGCTGAGCCGGATTGATTCGCCGGCCGACCTTCGCGCTCTATCCGTCGGGCAGCTTCCACAAGTGTGCGCCGACATTCGCGAATTCCTTATAAACTCCCTGTCGAAAAACCCGGGACACTTCGCCTCAAGTATGGGCGCGGTGGAGCTGACCGTGGCGCTTCATTATGTGTTCAACACGCCTTACGACCGTATCGTGTGGGACGTGGGGCACCAAGCATATGGCCACAAGCTGCTCACGGGGCGCCGCGACCGATTCCACGAGAACAGAAAGCTCAACGGGCTTAGCGGGTTCCCAAACCCCGATGAAAGCGAATATGACACTTTCTCGGCGGGGCACGCTTCAAACTCTATTTCCGCCGCGCTCGGCATGGCCGTAGCCACGGAAATGAATACCGACGAGCCCCGGCGCAACATCGTGGCCGTGATAGGTGACGCTTCGATTGGCGGCGGTCTCGCTTTCGAGGGACTTAACAACGCCGCCAACACCCCCAACAATCTGCTGATTATCCTTAACGACAACGACATGTCGATTGACGACAATGTCGGCTCGCTGCATAAGTATCTCGCGCAGATCACCACTTCGAAGCGTTACAACAACCTTCGGTTCAAACTATACCGCGTACTGAGGAAGATGCACCTGGTTTCGGACCGCGGGCGCGGGTCCATACTCCGCTTCAACAACTCGCTCAAAGCGCTGCTCAGCCGCCAGCAGAACATTTTCGAAGGGCTAAACATCAGATACTTCGGTCCCGTCGACGGCCACGACACCGCCAACCTCGTAAAGGTGCTCGGCGACATAAAGGATATGACAGGCCCGAAAATTCTGCACATAAAAACTGTCAAAGGAAAGGGATTCGAGGCTGCTGAACAGGACCCGGCCACCTGGCACGCTCCGGGAAAATTCAATCCCGAGTCGGGTGAGCGCCCGGCATCGACCGCGGGTCCTCACCCTCCTAAATACCAGGATGTTTTCGGCGAGACCCTTCTCGAACTCGCCGAAGAGAATAAAAAAATCACCGGCATCACGGCGGCGATGCTCTCCGGCACATCGCTCAGCATCATGAGGGAAAAATTCCCCGACCGGGTGTTCGATGTGGGCATCTCGGAAGAGCACGCCGTAACCTTCGCCGGTGGTCTGGCCAAGGACGGACAACGCCCCTATGTCGCAATTTATTCGGCGTTCCTTCAGCGAGCCTACGACCAGATTATCAACGACGTGGCGCTACAGCGCCTGCCGGTTGTGTTCTGCATCGACCGTGCAGGAATCGTCGGAGAGGATGGTGCCACTCACCATGGTGTTTTCGACCTTCCTTACCTCAGAGCAATACCCGGGATGACCGTGGCCGCTCCTTCGTCGGAGGTGGAGCTCCGCAATATGCTGTACACATCAAGTCTTGGTGTGATCGACGGCCCCATGGCCATACGCTACCCGAGAGGCAACGGCTCGAACCCCGACTGGAAAAAGCCCATGAAGCAACTACCCGTCGGCAAAGGTGTTGAAATAAAGGTGTCACCCGAATCAAAAGTCACCATATTGTCAATTGGCACCATGCTCTCCGCCGCTGTCGAGGCAGCTGCCATGGCCGAAGCCGATGGAGTGACTGCCGACGTCTACGATATGCGGTATCTCAAACCACTCGACACTGAAATACTGAAGAAAGTGGCCGAAAAGGGGCGCCCCATCGTCACGGTGGAGGATGGCGCGCTTGCCGGAGGTTTCGGCTCAGCCGTCACCGAGTGGCTGATCGACAACGGCTACAGCCTGCCGGTAAAGCGAATCGGCATAGCCGACAAGTTTGTCGCGCAGGGCACGGTTGGCGAGCTGCACAAACTCTGCGGACTTGACGCGAGGTCGATCGCCGACGCCGTCGTGGGATCAGTTGAACACTAACGCTCAGTTGTCGTTATAATCATATGAGAATAGTCATAGTAGGCGCGGGCGAAGTCGGTTCGCATCTCGCGAAGTTATTGTCGCGGGAGAACCAGGATATAATCGTGGTCGATCGCGACAACGAGAAACTCGATAAGCTCGATGCCAACTATAACCTTATGACGAGCGTCGGTAGCCCTACCTCATTCCGCGACCTCGCGGCCGCCGGCGTCAACGAGGATTGCGACCTGCTTATCGCCGTCACGCCGTTTGAGAATACGAACCTCGTGGCTTGCGCTATCGGAAAGAAGCTCGGTGCCACCAAAACGGTGGCGCGCATCGACAACTACGAATTTCTCTCGGCTTCAGGCCGCGAGTTCTTCAACTCAATCGGTGTTGACCATCTGATCTACCCCGAGGACCTCGCCGCCAAGGAGATTGTCACGGCGCTTCGCCGCCCTTGGGTCAGGAATTGGTACGAGCTCCACGACGGCCAATTGATTATTCTGAGCGTGCGGGTGAGAAACGGTGCCGAGATAATAGGCCGCAAACTCCGCGACATAACATCCTCGCAACACAACTACCACGTTTCGGCCATCAAACGCCGCCACGACACGCTGATTCCGGGTGGCGAGGACGTTGTGCGCGACAACGACATCCTCTTCTTCACCACGACCCGAGACTACGTCGACGAGATACGCCAGATTTGCGGTAAGCGCGACTATAAGATTGAGAAAATCATGATTATGGGTGGCGGACGCATCGCGGTGCGCCTCGCGCATATGGCTTCCGACCGATGGGAAATGACCATAATCGAGGAGAATGCCGAAGTTTGCCGCAGGTTGCCCGAGCGTTGCAGCGGATGCAACGTGAACATAATCCACGGCGATGCCCGCAACAACGAGACACTGCGCGAGGAGGGGCTCGAAGGGATGGACGCATTCGTGGCGCTGACCGATTTCTCCGAGTCGAACATCCTCGGATGCCTTACCGCCAAGGAGTTCGGTGTGAGCAAAACGGTCGCGGAGGTTGAGAACATCCAGTTTATTTCCGAAGCGGAAGCGCTGAACATCGGCTCCATTATCAATAAGAAACTTTTAGCTTCGAGCAAGATTTTCCAGGTGCTTCTCGCGTCCGACGAGAACACATCGAAGTTCCTCACACTGGCCGACGCCGAAATCGCGGAGCTCGAAGCCCGTGAGGGTTCTAAGATAACCCAAGCCCCGGTGATGGACCTCAAGCTCAGCAAGGAGATGACTATCGCGGGTCTAATACGCGACGGCGAAGGGATGCTCGTGGGTGGTCGCACACAGATACAGCCGGGCGACCATGTGGTGGTGTTCTGCCTCTCGGGGCATATCCACAAAATCGAACGGCTTTTCAGCTGACCTTTCAAACAACGCACCGTAGTGAAACGCTCTGGTTTTTCCCATATAAACTGGCTGATGCTCATCCGCATATCGGGATGGCTTCTTTTGGTCGAAGGGGTCTTTATGTCGGTACCCCTGCTCACAACCCTGTACTACGGCGAGGAAGATTTCCTCGCTTTCCTCATAGCGATGGCTTCTACTTTGGGTTGCGGCGCGTTGGCGGCATTCTGTGTTAAGCCGCGACGGTTCGATATGGGAAAGCGCGAGGGGTTTCTGCTCACAGCCTTGGTGTGGGTGATATTCTCGTGCTTCGGTATGATACCGTTCCTTCTAAGCACTACCAAGCTTACCATATCCGAGGCTTATTTCGAAGCGATGTCGGGTTTCACGACCACCGGTGCCTCGGTGATGCCGACGGTCAACAACCTCAGCCATGGGATACATATGTGGCGCTCGCTCATGCAGTGGATAGGCGGCATGGGTATCATTCTCTTCACGCTCGCGGTGTTGCCGATGCTCAACTCTTCGGGGGGCATGCAGATGTTCAACGCCGAGGTTACAGGTATCACCCACGAGAAACTGCGGCCGAGAGTCAGCTCCACGGCCAAACGCCTCTGGCTTGTGTATATATTGCTGACGGTTACCCTTATGGTGCTCTACTGGATAGGGCCGATGGATTCATTTGACAGCATATGCCACGCCTTCTCAACGATGTCGACCGGCGGATTTTCAACACGTCCAGAGTCAATTTCGCAGTGGAATTCGCTATATATCAAGATTGTCACATCGGTGTTTATGTTTATCGGGGGCGTTAACTTCGCCTTGATATTCAAAGCGTCGATGGGCGATCTGAAGGGGGTGTGGAACAACGAGGTTTTCCGCATCTATGTGGGCACGATTCTCGTGCTGCTGGTTCTGTTCGACATAGCCTTGGTGAACAACCCCATGGTTCCCGACCGTGTCGAGTCCTACACGATCGACCCTCTGTTCATGATTATATCAATGATGTCATCGACCGGCTACACCCTTAACGGAGTTGGCGACTGGGGTCTGTTTATCTTCTCGCTCCTCCTTATAATGATGTTTGTCGGGGCGTGCGCAGGCTCAACCTCGGGCGGGTCAAAACTCGACCGCTCGATATACCTGTGGAAGAACGCCCGCAACGAGCTCTACCGCTGCATCTACCCCAACCACATTCTGTCGGTGAGCATAAACGGACGTACCATCTCGCCGGAAATCACCAACAAAGTAATGGTGTTCATGAGCCTTTACGTCATTGTGATACTCGTCGGGGGGATAGCGCTGGCGGTAAACGGCATCCCGCTTTCCGACGCGTTTTTCGCATCTTTTTCCTGTGTGAGCAACACGGGGTTGAGCGCTGCGGGCTTCGGAGACAGCTTCGCCATAGTGCCCGACGCGGGAAAATGGGTGCTCTCGCTGCTGATGCTCACAGGCCGTCTCGAAATCTTCACCATCCTCCTGCTTTTCACGCCGGGGTTCTGGAACCGCTAATCGGTTCCAGAAGTGTGCTCACATACCGAGTTCCTCGCGAAGGAATGGCGCGGTAGGTGAGTCGGTGCGGGCTACCTCTTCGGGAGTGCCGGTGGCGATAATCCGTCCGCCGTTGCGTCCTCCGTCAGGGCCCATATCTACAATGTAGTCGGCGCTCTTCACCACATCGAGGTTATGCTCAATGACGAGTACCGTGTTCCCTTTGTCAACCAGTCGGTTCAGCACGGACAAAAGAACTTTTATATCCTCGAAGTGCAAGCCCGTGGTAGGCTCGTCGAGCACGAAGAGCGTGCGCCCGGTATCGCGCTTGGCCAGTTCCGTGGCGAGTTTCACACGCTGGTTCTCGCCGCCCGACAGCGTCGACGACGGCTGCCCGAGCCTGATATATCCCAGCCCGATTTCCTGGAGCACTTTAAGTTTCTTGAGAATCGACGGCTGGTTGGCGAAGAACTCGACGGCCTGGTTGATGGTCATATCGAGCACATCGGCTATCGACTTCCCTTTGAATCGCACTTCGAGCGTCTCGCGGTTGTAGCGCTTGCCGCCACACACCTCGCATGGCACGAGCACATCGGGTAGGAAATTCATCTCGATACTCTTGTACCCGTTACCCTTGCAAGCCTCGCAGCGGCCCCCCGCCACATTGAACGAAAAGCGCCCCGGTTTATAGCCTCTGATTTTCGCTTCTGGAAGTCCCACGAACAGATTGCGGATGTCGGAAAACACACCCGTGTAAGTCGCCGGATTGCTGCGGGGCGACCGTCCGAGAGGCGACTGGTCTACCGTGACAATCTTGTCGATATTGTCGTCGCCGATAATCTCGCGGTAAGGGAGCGGCTCCTGGAGGGAGCGGTAGAATTTTTGCGAAAGTATCGGTTGAAGAGTGCCGTTGACGAGCGACGACTTACCGCTGCCGCTGACTCCGCAGACGCACGTCAGCGTGCCGAGCGGCAATCTGAAATCAACATTCCTGAGATTATGCCCCTCGCATCCGAGCAGTTCGATAAACTTGCCGTTACCCTTGCGCCGTTCCGCCGGGACTTCGATAGAAAGTCGCCCGGTGAGGTATCCGGCGGTAAGAGTGTCGGTTTTCAGCATCTCGGCGGGGGTGCCTTCGAAGACGACCTCCCCACCCTTTCGGCCCGCCTTCGGTCCGATGTCAACGATATAGTCAGCCTCAAGCATCATATCCTTGTCATGCTCTACGACTATAATGGAGTTCCTCGCGTCGCGCAGGCGCTTGAGCGAGGTTATCAGCTTTCGGTTGTCGCGCTGGTGCAGACCGATACTCGGCTCGTCGAGGATGTAAAGCACGTTTACCAACTCCGACCCGAGCTGCGTCGCGAGGCGTATGCGCTGGCTTTCGCCGCCCGACAATGTCGCGGACGCGCGGTTGAGCGAGAGATAGCCGAGCCCTACATCCACGAGGAACGACAATCTGGTGCGAATCTCTTTAAGGATTTCGTCGGCAATCACCCGCTGGCGGTCAGAGAGATGTCCGCCTACGGTTTTCGACCATTCAAGCAACTCCGAAATGTCGAGCGCCGACAGTTCTGCGATGTTCTTGCCGTCGATAAAGAAGTGCAGCGCCTCGCGGTTGAGCCTGGCGCCTGAGCACTCGGGGCACACCCTGCGCGAATAAAACTGGTCGCTCCATTTCTGCGCGGCCGACGAAGCGTCGTCGGTCTGCTGCATTTCAATATATTTGAGCAGACCCTCGAACGAAAGGAAGTAATTGGAGGTCGACAGAGTGTCGCTCTTGACCCTCAGCCGTTCATCCGTGCCGTTCATTATGTCGTTAACGGCATCCTCAGGCAGCTCTCCCACTGGTGTGTCAAGTGAGCAACCATATTTGTCGCAGATCGCATCGACCTGCCAGAAAATCATCGAGTTCTTATATTTCCCGAGCGGGGCTATACCCCCCTGGCGGATGGATAGCGCCGGGTTGGGCATAACCTTCTCCATATCGATGACATTGACCGAGCCAAGCCCCTTGCATCGCGGACACGCCCCGAGCGGAGAGTTGAACGAGAAGTTGTGCGGGGCGGGCTCGCGGTAGGATATGCCGCTCACAGGGTCCATAAGGCTCTGGCTGTAATGGCGCACTTCGTCGGACTCAACATCGTAGACCATCATTTGCTTTCCACCCTGACGGAGAGTGTCGCCCACGGAATTACGGAGCCTCGAAGCGTCGTTGCCGTTGACCTTCATCTTGTCGACAACGAGTTCAACGGAATGGTTCTTATATCGGTCGAGCTTCATACCCGGCGTTATCTCACGAATCTCCCCGTCGACGCGGACATTTAGGAACCCTTTTTTTGTAAGTTGCTCGAAGAGTTCCTTGTAATGTCCCTTTCGGTTATGCACCAGCGGCGCGAGAAGGCATACTTTCTTTCCCGCGTAGCGTTGCAAAATAAGCTCCACGATTTTCTCCACGGAGTACTTCACCATCGGCTCGCCGCTGATGTAGCTCCGGGCCTCTCCGGCGCGGGCGAACAGCAGGCGCAGGTAGTCGTAGACCTCAGTGGTGGTGCCTATGGTGCTTCGCGGGTTGCGGTTGATAGTTTTCTGCTCGATGGCGATTACCGGCGACAGCCCAGAGACGTGATCGACATCGGGGCGCTCCAGGGAGCCGAGCATATTGCGGGCATACGACGAGAAGGTTTCGATATAGCGCCGCTGGCCTTCGGCGAAAATAGTGTCGAAGGCCAATGACGACTTACCGCTGCCGCTCAAACCGGTGATTACCGAGAGGGTACCGTGCGGTATGGTTACATCTATATTCTTAAGATTATGAACCCGCGCGCCTATAACGGTCAAACTTTCAAGCGGATCAATTTCTTTTGACATAGGTAATGCTTTCAAACTCTTAATTCCTTATATATCTCGCAAGCCGGGGGTAACGACGACTGGCGCTGATGAAGAAAATAAAATGTCACTTCCGTCCCTTGGCCGGCAGTTTCACCGTATAGGACTTTCCGGGAGCTACGGGGAGTTTTTTTGCCCTGATCCATGGATTGAGCTCCCTGAGAACGGCGTAGTTGGCACCGTTGGACTTGGCCCACGCGGGGAGGTCCTCGATGGTTTCCGTCACTTTCACTTCACGACAGTCATACGGCTTGTAGAGCTGAGAGTCGCGAAGCCGGTACCCGAACTTTGCCGGGTTCTCCATAAGGACCTTGGCCGCGAGCACGCGGAACATATAGCGCGATGTCTCCTCTACGAGGTACAGGTCGAAGGCCGACTCGGCCAATTGCGATTCAAGCTCTTTGGAAATGCGCCCCTGGCCGCCGTTGTACGAGGCCATAGCCGATTCCCAATTGCCGTACTTCGCCTTGGCCTTCTTCAGGAATCGGGCGGCGGCGGCAGTGGATTTCTCGGGGTGATAGCGCTCATCGACATAATCGTTTACCTCAAGGCCGTACTCCTTGGCGGTCGACGGCATGAATTGCCACAGTCCGGCGGCTTTCGCTCCCGAGTACGCCCTCGGGTTCAGACTTGACTCGATAGCGGCAAGGTACACCATATCCTCTGGCACGCCGTTGGCTTTAAGCACTTCGCGCATCATCGGGAAATAGCGCGGCGCGCGTTTGAGCATCAGCATGGTGGAGGCATGGGAGTACGACATCTGCGAAAGCTCCCTGTCGAGTCTTTCGTACATATCCTCGCGGTCAAACGCGAAACGGTGTCCGGCGAATGTCATTTGCCGGGGCACCGGGGGGCTGTAGACCGCCGGCATCTCGGTCGGCCGGTCCTGAGCCGCCGTAGCCATGGGGGCTAACGCTATCGCGGCAAGCAGAGCCGCTGTTGTCAAGTTGTTGATTCTCATTGTGGCTGGTAATTGTGGTGTTATGTTTACTCGGCCGGGGCGGCGGTTCCTCGCGTCCCCTTGTAGCCGATAATGTTAATGTCGCCGGAAAGCTTATAGTTCTTTCCGTCGGCGCCGGTCGCGCTTATGACATAATAATAAACACCTGAGGGGACCAATTTTCCTTTGTAACGTCCATTCCATCCCTGCGAGGGGTTGTCGAGATGCGCCACTTCCACGCCCCAGCGGTTGAAAATGTGGCATTCAAACCGGGTTATGGATTTATAGCTGACTTTCCACTCGTCGTTGACCCCTTCTGAGGCGCCGGGCGAGAATGCGTTGGGGCATTCAAGCCGTGATTCTCCTATAGTTATGGTGTAAGTCTGGGATACCTTCTCGCAAGTACCCTCGTTGTTGCCGCACAAGAAACGGGCGTAAACCGAGCCGTAATCCTCGAACACGCGTTCGGTTTCAAGTTCGTTCACCCTCATATCTATGTAGTCGAACTCCGGGTCGGAGGCAAACTGCCATTCGCGGTAAATAGCGGCATCGGTGACAGCGGCTGTGAAATTAATTCTAACCGGCGCCGAGCCTCCGAGCGTGCCGCCGGAGCCGTCGTCGCCGCCATCTTTGATCTCATTGTCGTGGTCTTCAGTAATCTGTTCGACCCAGGTGGCGGCGTCGACCGAGTGCGGGGCAATGTTGCCGGTGGAAACCGCCCGCCCGCGGCCCCACTGCTTCTGGAATCTGTCACCTTCAAGGTGGAAATCGGTATCGCAGAGAGCCCCGGCGCAAATTATGTCGCCGTTGACGTATTCAAGGGTCTCGGCGGCCTCCGAGGGCACCCACTGCCGCCGCTCCTCGTCGAGGGTGAGCGAGGTGTATGTGAGCGCGAGCTCGCGGGAAAGGGTCTCGCCGCGCCCGTTCACCGAGTAATAAACAATGCGCGGCGCCACACCGTCAAGCACCAGGCGCTGCTGCCCGCAGTCTTGCTCCATCGGAGCAGATAACGCGTCGAGCACGCATTCGTGACGCGAGTAATCGACAACCCAGAAGCATTGTTGCGCGGCGCCGTCGGAGGGTGTGACTATGTATCCGCCGTCGCCCCCGTTGAGCGTGACTACGCTGCGGTCACCTTCAACAGCGGAAGCGACATGCTCGGCATATCCGCCGCCGCGGGAGTCGAAACGCTGCCAGCGGTGCGACGACGCCGGCGTACCCGCGTCGCGGTATGAAACTTTGACGCCGTCGGTGCTCGGCAGAACATAGACAGCGGAGAGGCCGGTCGATGCCGCGGGCTTAACGGTGATTACCTCACCCGCGGAGTTCTCGAAACTAATCTGCGCACCGGCCGATACGGAGGCCGCGCAAAATGATATGATGGTATATAGTTTGATATTCTTCATTGCTGGAAAGAGGACTTGCGGTTAAGTTCTTTGATCCATACCGACAGGGAGTCGCGGAGCACCGAATCCTTTGGGTTCAGCGCCCAGGAATGGAACTGGTTGAAAGAGAGGCCGAGCGAAAGGTCAAGCATCGGATAACGCTCGCGCATCCTTCGAGCCACGGCCATCGACACCGCGGCGTTAGGCCGCTCGCCGTTGGCCACAAGTATGAGTAGCTGCTCCGATGAATAGAGCGAGTCCTGCCTGATGATAATCGTATCGCCGATTTCTCGACCGAGCGACTTCAGCCTGCTTATGGAGGGGGTGCCCTTGGGCACGAATATTTCTTTTCCCGCGAGTTCCACCTGCGACTTGAAGGGTATGTTGCCGGCGCTGTCGGCAATCTGGGCGAGCACGAGTCGGTCGACCTCCACCGGCTCGGTGAATATGAACCGCTGTTTCATCTCGGCGGTCGCCGGTATGTCGGACACTACCATTTGGTAACGCCCTTCGGCGAGTTTGTCAAGCGCGGTTGACAGAAGTGTGAACGGATGGAAGCGCACATTCACCCCGTGGCTTCCGCAAAGCTCCCGCACCATATCGTAATACACCCCTGAAAGGGTGTCGCCCGAGAGACTGACACCCATCGGCGACATCTCGATGGCAACATTGATGGTGTCGCCCGAGGCGGTATCGTCGGCGCGGGGCGGGAGTCCGGGCGCGGAACACTCCCGCAACCCGAGCATCAATATTAGCACACCGGCGAGCAACGCCACGCTTAGGGCGAGCTGGCCGCGGCGCGGCTGCAATCGGTCAAACATTTTCTAAGATATTAAAAGGTGAGTGCTCTCCGCTAATTCGTCAGTTCGCCAGGTCAACTGAAAGCCCGAGCTGGAAGCGGCGGGGGTTCATCGGGTAGTTGGGCATCGAGAAATAGTTGTCGCCCGTCAGGCCCTGGTTGAAGTGGCTCATCATAACATAAAAACGCGTTTTCGACAACTTGAAGTTCAAATAAGCGTTCATAAACGGATAATTGCCCACGAGGTAGTCCCTCTGGTTGTAGAATTGCATCGTGGCGGGCTGATAGCCGAGCGCCTTATAGCGCGTGAAGTAGTCACAGTCAACCCCGAGTTGCACGAAGAGCGTGGCGACCTTGAACGTCACATACAGATTGGAATAAACGGCGAGTTTCGGCAGGGGTATCACGCGTTCCGATGAAGTTGTCTGATACGTTATGAGATTATCCCAGTGCACGGGGCCGAACTTGAAGTCCTGACGCAGGCGCGCCGAAAACACCTGCACATTGCCACCATACTGCTCCGGGAGAGCCTTGGCATTGAAAAATAGCTGGTTCTGAATATTCTCCACCCCGATTTCAAGGTCGGTGCGGGTCCAGGGAATGCGCAGTTGTCCTCCGGCTCTCACAGTGCGGGTCTTTTTGAACTTGTTGTCCCATATGAAATGGTTCGAGCGGTAATGGTTCATCAGCCATGGAGCCGCGAGGTTGGTGAATTTGCCGAACGCGTCGACCACCACGGTGTCGCCGAAAAGAGGTATACGGGTGGTAAGCCTCCCGTCGACCTTCACCTCGCCCGCCGCCGGGCCCACTATGCCGAGTTCGCCGGTTGCCTCATAGTTGATGATGCGTCCCTGGCGCTTGGCGAGCCGCGCCCCTATCCAGAGATGGTTCTCATTCTCGCGGGTGCGCATGCCGGGATACGGATTTACCGTGAGGAGCGAGCCCTCCTCCCCGGCGGGTATGAAGGCACCGTCGTCCTCCTTCGGCATAAGTACATCCATCTGGTAATGGCGCGCCTCGTGGGTCAAGAATGCCGAGAGTTCGGCCTTGGCGTATTTGTTGAACCCTTCCATCAGCGCCACCCCAACGGTGTTGCGGAGATTCCAATAGCTCGAAAGGTCGCTTGTCGCGAAGGGGTTGAAGTACATATTGTCCCAAAACTCCTGATTCTCGGCAGTGTTGGTCGATATGAACCTGTGACGCGAGAATGTGTATTTCAGGGTCCAAATAAAGCTGGTCACGGGCACAAGGGTGCGCTTCACCGTAGTGTCGTTCACCTGCTCCTCCTTGTAGAAACCGAGCTTGTAGCGGGTGTTAAGGTAGAGTTCGCCGCCTCTGACGCGGTTGTGAGCGGCTGACAGGAATGTCGGGATTTCCTTGGGATTCACCGAATTGTCGCCACCCTGCACTTCGGCGGGGTCGGTGATGTATAGAGGGTCAGTGATGCCGCCGTTCTCTTTGTTCACCAGGTTGTAATGGAAGTAGTACCCCTGGAACTCAACCCTTTCGCCCATATATGAGCCGGAGAATCCCCAAGTGAGGTCCTTGGCCGCCTGGTTGTCGTAGCAACCTTTGGAGTAGAGGTATTCGAGCATGGCGCCTATCTGCACGCGCTTGTTCGCGTTGGCCGAGAATATGGCCGACAGATGGTCCTGGGTGTTCTCCTTGCCCCCGCCGAAGTTGTAGCTCAGGAGGGTCATTGGGATTCTTGTGTTGTAGAATTTCGCCTTTCTTTCCGACGGGAGCCAGTGGGCTATCGGGTCGCGGAACATATAGTCGCTGATGCCCGGCTTGTCGAAATGGATGAGCGAGGTGCCCTCAGCGCAGTAGTTGCCGGTGGCGGCATACGCGCTCGTCACCTCCTGGGGCACGAAACGCTGGGCGTAATTCTCATAAAGGGTGTCGATGGAAGCCTCGCGGCGGTCGCCGAGCGGTGGCTCCAGCCCCCACGCGTATGAGGGCTCAAGTACGGTTTTCTTTCCCCAGGTGGCGAATGGAGCCGTTACGGCCACCGCTATGGCGGCAGTCGCGGCGAGCCTGGCGACCGATAGTCTGTATATCTTATGCTTCCGCATCTCTATATCCGAAATAATTTACAAATTTACGAAATTCGCACCATATATAGAAATCATCGCGGCGTGTGAGGGCCCATTTATACAATTTAGTATGAAAATACGCCTTGCGGGAAGCTCAAAACCGAGTTTCGGGCGGGTCATTTCAGGCCGACGGCAGGCATAACGAGGTTGTCGGAGAGGGTGCGCCGCATATAAATCGTGCCCGCCGCGGTATCAGAAAGGAGCGATTCGACCGCCGAAACAGCCCTGTCGGCGAGCAGTGCTTTGTCGGCGAAAGCTAAGGCGGCTGAAAGCAGCGACGCGAGCGACTTTATGAGCGTCTCGGGGAAATCAATCCTCTTCTCGACAGCCATGGCGTGGCGCACGGTCCACAGATACAGGTCGAGAACGTGCTCGTCGCCAGGCTGGAACGACGCGAAATCGCGGATGGCGCCTTTGACGTTCGAAATGCGGGCGCGACAGTAGCGGCGCTTCTCACGGGCAAACTCTTTCGCGATTTTTTTGCGGAATTTCTCGGTAAGCGCTTCCACATCCGGATTTAGGAAAAACTCGAAATATTCCTTGGTCTCCTTCCGTGCTTCGTACGCCTCAAGCAGCAGCCCTACGAGCTGCTCGCGGTCCATCGCGGCTATTTCCTTTTTGAACTGGGTTTTCGACATAGGGCTTAGGGTAGTATGAGTACAGGCGTAGCTGTTAGAAATCTATGGACAATCTCACGTTGAATTGGCGCCGGGTCAGATAGTTGGGCACCGCGTACTGTATGCTGTTCACATCGGTTACCCAATAGTAGCTCGACACGTTGGATATGTCGAGGATGTTGAACGCGTCAACCCCGAGCCAGATGCTCTTGATCCATTTGCGGATGCCCGAAGGGGTCTGGTTCTCGGCCAGCGGCGAGAGGAGGGCGTATTGCAGCCCGATGTCGAGTCGCTTGTAGGCGGGGGCGCGGAAATACCCTTTGTCGCGCGACGAGTGGGGCGCTGTGGTCGGCATCCCGTCGGAGAAGATGCCGCGGAGCGAGAATTTGAGCTTCGGGAATTTGGGGAAGTAGTCGGTGAAGAACACAGCCACGGAGTAACGCTGGTCGGTAGGTCGCGGAACATTAACGCCGTTGAGATTCTCGCCGGTCTTCATCAGCGAGAAACTTATCCAGGAGTCTGTGCCCGGCACGAACTGGCCGAAGAGTTTCATATCGAGCCCGGCAGTGTAGCCATCGGTGAGGTTCTCACCCTGATACACCACTTTGAGGTTGTCAATCTCGTAAGGTATGAGGTTGTTCAGCTTTTTATAATAAGCCTCGCCCGACAGTTTGAACGGGCGGTCGAACATTCGGAACGTATAGTCGGCGCCGAGAATCAGGTGTATACTCTGTTGCGACTTGATGTCGCTGTTGAGTCGTATGAAATTATTGCCGTAAGCATCCTCTATCGGCTGGCGGAACTCCTTGTAGAACGGCTGTTGGTAGTAGAGGCCGGTGGCGAAACGGAAGGTCCAGGCATTGTTGCGCTCGGGCACGAACGCAGCGTTGACTCGGGGCGATACGAGAAACTCCTTGTTGAAATCCCAGTAGGAGAAACGCAGACCCCCGCTGAAGGAGAAGAAGCCGAGCGAAGTGTTCAGCTTGTAGGAATCCGCGACATAGAAGGCGAGCCTGTTGGTCGACAGGTCGTGGTTTGAGGTCAGATTGTAGATCATGCGGATATTCTGGCCGTCGGAAGGGAGCGTGAATCCGGCCGAGTCGCGGAGCTCCCACTCGCGGGTGCGCTCCATTATGGTCTGTCGGTTAAACGTCACGCCATAAGTGAGGTTATGCCTCTTTATCGAAGTGTGGCCTGAGAGGCCGACTCCGAACACACCTATCTTCAGTCGGTTTCGGGCATGCTCGTGGTAACGCCCCACCCCGAGCTCCCCGCCGATGGCGTTGTCGGGATTTCCCGAACCGGTCGTACCTGCCTGGTCAAGCCAATACTCGCCGGATATGTCGTAAGCCACGAGCTCGTTGGTGAGGTAGCCCGAGGCGAGAAGTGTGAACTCCGTGGAGCGGTTATGCTTGTAGGTTAGGTTGAGTGCCCCGAAATAAGTTTCAAAGCGGTCCTTCTCCATACCGTCGAAGAACACTTTGAACTTCTTGGCGTCAGTCGAAGTGCCGAAGTTGGTCTCGCGGCTTACCGGGGTGAACTTATAGTTGTTCACGGCGATGTTTCCGAGAAATGACGCCTTCAACTTCTTGTTGAACTTGAATGTAAGATGCGTTTGATAGTCAAAGAAGTTCGGGTCATATTCTCCTTTGCTCTCCAGGGAGCCGAGCATTGAGGAGTTGCGCTTGTAGCGCACGCCGTGGAG
Organism: Alistipes timonensis; assembly: GCA_023663385.1. Classification (GTDB taxonomy): domain Bacteria; phylum Bacteroidota; class Bacteroidia; order Bacteroidales; family Muribaculaceae; genus UBA7173. Next base: position 902,427 of record JAMPHO010000001.1, read on the forward strand.
CTGGGAGAATTTGCCCGCGGCCTGACCGAGCGATGCCGACACGCCCATCAGACTGAGCGACAACGCGCCTTCGAGCGACTCGGGCTCGCGGTAGGTGATGTCGAGGGCCGACGACATTTTGTCGCCGTATTCGACGCCGAAGCCGCCTGTCGAGAAACCGATCGCCCCCACCATGTCGGGATTGATGATACTCAGTCCCTCCTGTTGCCCGGAACTCACAAGCTGCGGACGATAAACCTCCACGCCATTGATGTAGACGCAGTTTTCGTCGTAAGTGCCGCCGCGCACCGAATACTGGCTCGACATCTCGTTGTTGGAGTTGACACCGGCCATAGTGGTCAGCAGCGACTCGATGGAGCCCCCGGTAGCGTCGGCGGCGAGCCGGTAGCTGTCCTTGTCGATACCCTGCATCTGTGTGGTCTGCTTGCGGAAGTCTGTCACCTCGATTTCGGTAAGGGCGTGATCCTTGGGGCGCATTCTCACGTTCAGCGCTAGGTCCCCCTTCGGGTCGATCAGCTGGCGGCGCAGTTCCTCGTAGCCTATGCTGGTGAACACAACCGTGATGGTGTCGGTTTGGGGGGCTGAAAGTTTGAATGTGCCGTCGAGCCCCGATGTCGTACCGATCGCCGTACCCGCTACGCGGATAGTGACGAACTCAAGGGGCTGGCTCTCCTGGTCGATCACCTTGCCGTGGATCTTTACCTGGCAAAGCGCTGTGACGGCGCAGCTTACGAGCAGCGCCAAAAGGAGGGTTATATATCGGCGGTAAAAAAACATTGCTGACAGAATAGTGTATCACTAATAATAACGAACATTTTCCCGATAAATTGCTTAACTTCGCGCAACAAAGGATATAGATACAAGGATTCTATGATCAAGTTGTCGGTACCGCATCTCGCGGGCAATGAAAAGGAATACGTCGACCAGGCGGTCGAGTCAACATGGATAACCCCCCTCGGCCCCTGGGTCGATGAGTTCGAGCGAAGGCTCGACGTCTATCTCGGGAAAGGTAGTTGCGCGGCGCTCTCAGCCGGAACCGCGGCGATACATCTCGGCCTCGCATTGGCGGGCGTGAAACCCGGCGACGAGGTGATATGCCAGTCGCTCACTTTCGCGGCGAGCTGTAACCCCGTTGTTTACCTTGGGGCGAAACCCGTGTTTGTCGACAGCGAGTCAGACACATGGAATATCTCCCCGGAGCTTCTCGAAAAGGCGATTCTCGACCGACGGGCTGCGACAGGCAAACTCCCGGCCGCGATAGTGGCAGTACATCTCTACGGTATGCCGGCCAAGATGGACGAAATCAACGCCATTGCGGATCATTACGGCATCCCCGTGGTGGAGGATGCCGCGGAGGCGCTCGGTTCGGTATACAAGGGGCGCCGTTGCGGAACCCTCGGCCTCTATGGTGTGCTGAGTTTCAACGGCAACAAGATAATAACCACTTCCGGCGGTGGCGCGATCGTGTGCCCGGGCCCGGAGGAAGCCCGCCGCGCGAGATTTCTCGCCACCCAGGCCCGCGAGGACAAGCCGTATTATTACCACGAAGTCATAGGCTACAACTACCGCCTGAGCAATGTGTCGGCGGCTATCGGGTGCGCTCAGGCCGAGGAACTCCCTGCGAGGGTTGACCGCCGAAGGGAAATATGCGCGATCTACGCCAGGGAGCTGGGCGAGGTGCCCGGACTCAGTGTCCACCTCAACCCTTCCGGCGACTTCGATTCAAATTTCTGGCTCTCGACCATACTTCTCGACCCGGAAGTAATCGCCGTAACGCCCGACCAATTGCGCCTGGGTCTGCTCGACAAGGGTATCGAGAGCCGCCTGATATGGCGCCCGATGCATATGCAGCCCGTATATGCCGATGCTCCCATGTACGGCGGCGAGTGCTCCGAAGAGATATTCGCCCGCGGTCTCTGTCTGCCGAGCGGGTCGTCGCTCACCGACGGGGAGATACTTCAAGTATGCCGTTCGATAAAAGAACTTTTGTAATGCTACCCAACGATTTATGGCGGCGACCGGCCGCCATTTTCACGCTATCCGCTCTTTTGTGCTCCTGTGGCGGGGATAAGCCGCTCCCCCTCTCCGATTACGTTACCGAGGAGGTATCCGTTGCCACTATCTCGAATATCGACGAGGTACTTCGCCAGTCATGTATGCCGCTCTCGCAGGCCGACCAGCGCCCTGACTCCGTAAGGTTGCGGCTCATAGAGCTCGCCACTCGGTCCATTATGTCCGACGAGGTGGCCTCGCTCATTATGGCCGGTGCGGTAGATGACTCGGAAGTGCTGACGCTCCGCTTCGCGAACCGCTCTGACGCGGTAGGCGTGCGCGTTGTTGACGAGGATGCTTTCAAAACTGTGGCGGCTGAGTGCGGATTCGCCGATTCATATGTTGAGCGGGGCGACCTCCGTTTTATCTCCGGCGATCTCGAAAGCGTCAACGAGCTTATCGAAAAAGTTGGCACGGACGCACCCCCATCGGTATCCAAAGCCCGGTATTTCCTGTCGGACAAGGGAACCGTGAGAGCCGCTATCCACTACGGGGCGCCGGCGGAGTCCGACTGGATAACCGCCCGTTTTGATGTTTCCGCCAATTCCATATCTATGGAAGCTGCGGCGTTCGGCACCGATGGAAGCCAGGTGGCTTTCGGCGATACATTTGATGAGATAGACCCCGCGCCCCTTTCGTTCATCCCGGCCGACGCCGCTCTTGTCGCGGCCTTCGGAAAGCCGCGGGTCGAACTGCCCGGAATCGACAAGCTCCTCAAGGAATTTACCTGCCTTGAATCCGCCGACCTTTCTGGGACATCCGTTTTCTCGCTGTCGCTGGCCGGAAGTGCCGACGATCCGCGAATGGTTGACCTTTCGGCATTCAATGCCCAGTTCGTTACCGCCGCAGGCGAGGCGGTAGGCGACTCCCTCACGCTCAAGGTTCTCGACTGCCGCGGTGGTTTCCGCAATGCCGAAGGCCAATACCTCACGCGCTTCCAGGACTGCGACCTCTGGATGCTACAAGCCGACGGATGCCTGGCCCAATCGCTCAACCGCCCGGTATGCGCCACATACGCCAACTCGTTCGGCCCGATATTTGAAGGCAAACGTGCGGGGATCTCTGTAGAAATCCCTTACGGGTCGGCGCTCGCGCGCAACCTGCGGCTCCCTGCGGGAATCTCCATTAACGTGACAATCGGGGCCGCGTCAGCCAAAGGACGCCTGAAGTTCTACGGCACTTCCGCACCCGCGCCGGTGATGCTTGCCAAGCTCGACAAGGATTTCGCGGAGTGGCTGCTGGCTCTCCCGGCGCTACTGACCAACTGACCGTTATGACAATAGAATCCATATCGCTGGTCAATCTGCTCCCGGAAGCGTTCTCCGGCCAGCGGGAACGCCACGAGACTTCGGATGTATGGCTGAAGGAAAACGTCGTTTTCTCCAAGGGTTCTACGTACCTGGCGGCATCCGCGTCGGGTGGCGGAAAATCTTCTCTATGCTCTTATATATATGGTCGAAGGAGCGATTACGAGGGCCGCGTATTGTTCAACGGCACAGACATCCGCACACTGAAGGGTTCCGACTGGGATGCGGTCAGAAGATATTCACTCGCCTGGCTCCCCCAGGAACTCGGCCTCTTCCCCACCCTCACAGCTATCGAAAATATTATGCTGAAAGCAGTGCAGACGGGCTATCGCTCGGAACGTCAGGCCCGGGAGATGCTCGAACGGCTCGGGCTCGGCTCGCAAGCCGACCGCCCGGTCAGACTGATGTCGCTCGGGCAATGCCAGCGCGTGGCCGCCGTGCGGGCTCTATGCCAGCCATTTGACTTTCTGCTGCTCGACGAACCCGTAAGCCATCTCGACGCCGAATCGAACGCGGCATTGTCAGCCCTTATCGCTGACGAAGTACGCATCAACGGCGCCGGCGTCATAGTCACATCGGTCGGAAACACCCCGTCGATCGACATCGACTTCACTCTTAATCTGTAACTAAAAATATCCCGAGGAACACTATGCGGACAGTCGACACCCTTATTTGGAAGGTGCTCAAAGCCAATATAAGCATTTCGCAGACGGTCGGCTACATAGCCGCGCTGTTCGCTGGACTCGCGATTATTATGACCGGGGCCGCTCTCTACGCCGATATGTCGAAGATTTCCGGCGGCACGGAGGGTCAGGCGCTGTTTCCCGACAGTTTCCGAGTGGTGTCCAAGCGGGCCGACAGCTCGCCATTTTCATTATTGTCCCAGGGCCAGGGTTTTACTGATGGCGAAATTGAGGAAATCAGTTCGCGGGGATTCGTCAAGCGTTGCGCGCCGTTCGTCCCATCGCGGTTTGACGCTTCGGTGTCGGCTGATTTCGGTGGCGCCAGATTCTCGACCGCGATTTTTTTCGAGGGGGTGCCTGACGAGTTTTTCGATACGCTGCCCGACTCGTGGGGATTCGACCCCGATAACCCCGACATTCCGATCGTACTCCCCTCCGACTATCTCGCGCTATACAACTTCGGTTACGCCCCATCAAGGGGACTTCCAAAACTCTCTCCAAAACTGCTTTCCCGCATCCCGCTCAGGGTTATGGTGCAGGGTCGCGGAAAGATGGAATCATTTCCAGCACACATAGCGGGTTTCACTGACCGGCTTAACACCATAGTCGCCCCGATCGACTTCATCGAGTGGGCCAACGACCGTTTCGGCGAACAAGCCGACAGCGCCCCTTTAAGACTTATCGTTGAGACCAAGGGGGATGCCGAAGCTGAGGCCGAGAAATATTTCGCGTCATCGGGGCTGGAGCTTTCCGATGGAGGAGCGGGGAGCGGACGGGCCGCGGAATTCATCCGCGGAGTGTCCGCGATAGTCGGGGCGGTCGGCATCGTCCTGTGCCTGCTCGCGCTAATGATAGCCACACTGTCGCTCGGTCTGCTCATAAGCAAAAACCGCGAGTCAATCAACTGGCTGCGCCAGCTCGGCTTTCCCGCGTCCGAAATATCGAAAGGTTACAGGCGGATGGTCATAGCTGCCAACATCGGCGCCCTCTTGCTGGCCACAGCCGCGTTCGCCGCTATCGACATTGCCTGGCGTTCAGCCCTTGAGGCCTCCGGGGTCGTTCCGGCCCCCATATGGCTGCCGCTCGCGATAGGGACAGCATTCGCCGCCGCTGCCACTCTTGTAAGTTGGAGATACATCGGCAAGAAGGTCGATTTTTAACATTTCGTATCGCTCGAATAATTAGGCAAATAGAGAATCCCGCTTTAGGATATATATAATTGGGCTTGTATTTTAACTCTATTTAACATACATTATAAACGAATATTATTAATTTTGCAGCGTCAAAAGTCGCCAATATGTCTACAATTCGCAGTTTTTCGTCGAGCTGTAGCGGGGGCTTTGGCAAACATTTTTCATAATCTTCTTGCCTAAGATATTAATACGACGACAAACATTATTAACCAAATTCCTGACAATCTCCGGCAGATTTCAAAGTCTGCGTTTTAGTCCAACTCATCCCCCTCTCGCTCCGCTCTCTCCTCTGTATAATTCCTCTCCAGTAAACAACCCCCGAGACTCTATCTTCGTGATTACGCCCCGACAGACCCGCAAGGTCTGCCAGCGATTACAAATTCAGCAGGTCAATAGACAAAACCATAAACCTTTAACGCACTCGCATCGGGGCTGCCTCCCCTTGGCAGTCTGCGAAGACGCGTCAAGTGTAGAGTCTTATTTTGTGGGTCGGCGGGCAACATCCATCCAAACCACCATATTCAAGTGGCCCGCCGACCCACTTTTCTTTTTTTCGCTCCGCGGCAACGTGCCAATTTCATTCCGCAGAACGGCACCAATTCGAGGTAGGGAATATACCCGCGCCCCCATCGCTCCGTTTCTCCACAATTTTATGGCGATTGCTTTGAGATTTCCAGTAATATGGTTATATTTGTAACCCACAATAATCGTTAACATCACTATTGATATGACCGCCTGGATTCTTTGGCTGATTCTCTGCGGGGCTCTTCTGCTTCTTGAATTGATGACTGCCTCGCTCGCCGCATTGTGCGGCGCTTGCGGCTGTTTCGCCGCGTTTCTGTTCGCTGTGTTTGGCGGCGGGGTCGAATCGCAGCTGATAGCCGCCGCTGTTGGAACGATTGCCTCGCTCGTGTTCCTCGCGCCTCTGGTAAACCGCTACCGCGCCGCTCGCGGCAAAGGAAGTGAGGCCACAACCAATATGGACGCGCTCATTGGACGCACCGCGCCCCTCGCCCGCGAAATCACCGCGGCACAGCCGGGCCGCGTACGAATCGACGGCGACAACTGGCAGGCGCGCACCGCCGATGGCGAGCCACTGCCGAAAGGCACAATGGTTACGGTAGCAGGTTATGACTCAATTATCCTAATCGTGAAAACCGCCTGATTATTTGAAATTTAATACCCTCAAACTGATATGACCACATTCTCCATCACAGTGCTTTGCGTCGTGGGCTTCCTCTTGATTCTCACGATTGTGGCGGCCGTGAAAATCGTGCCGCAGTCCGAAACAAGAGTCATCGAGCGCCTGGGCCGGTTCCATTCCGTGCTTGGCCCCGGCCTTAACATCATTTGGCCCTATATCGACAAGCCTAAAGTAGTTTACACCCGCCGCATCGAGTCGAGCATCAACGGTAAGACCATCGTCAGGATGTCGCAGTCGGCCGCGATCGACCTCCGCGAGCAGGTCTACGACTTCCCCTCGCAGCAGGTAATCACCAAGGACAACGTGACTACCGAAATCAACGCGGTGCTCTACTTCCAGATTGTCGACGCCAAGAAGGCCGTCTACGAAATCGACAACCTCCCCAACGCCCTGGAAAAACTCACCCAGACCTCGCTCCGCAATGTGATAGGCGAGCTCGAACTTGACCAGACACTCACCTCGCGCGACACAATCAACTCCAAGCTCCAAAGCATCCTCGACGACGTGACCAACAAGTGGGGCGTGAAAGTGACACGCGTCGAACTCCAGGACATCACTCCGCCAAAGAGCGTGCGCGAAGCCATGGAGAAGCAGATGCAGGCCGAGCGCAACCGCCGCGCCGAGATTCTGAATGCCGAAGGCCAGAAGACTTCCGAGATTCTGCGCTCCGAAGGTGAGAAAGTGTCGCAAATCAACCAGGCCGCCGCTGTGAAGGAGGCCGAGATTTTGCGCGCCGAAGGCGAGGCCCGCGCCCGCGTACTGAAAGCCGAAGCCGAGGCCGAGGCAATACGACGGGTGGCCGACGCCATCCAGGGCACCAACACCAACCCCGCGACATATATGATCGCCACCCAGTACATCTCCACCCTCTCCGAGATGACTTCAGGGAAGGACAATAAGACGGTCTACATACCCTATGAGGCTTCGTCAGTCCTCTCCTCCATAGGCTCAATCTCTTCGCTGTTCCCCAACGCCGCCAAGTAAAGGCATGTATTGAAAAGCTCCAATAGCTCTGAGCATAAAAAAGCATCCCGCCCGGGCCTTTCGGCCATCCGGACGGGATGTTTTTTTGTCGGTATTGTCAAGCGCCGAGCGCTTCGGCAAGTTGCTGACTTGTGGGGTCGACAGTTACAATGACTCCCCGCTCGTCGATGATGAATGTGCGGAGGCCGTCGGCCATTTCAAAGACTTCGCGAATAGCGTTCTCCGCTGTCGCGTCGCCAACATGGAATTGTGAGTCGGAATCGAGATTGTCGAGAGCGGCAATCTCGCGCATGAGCTTCTCTGAGCGATCGAGGTTCACAGAGACCACGGCGGTCTCACTGTCGGAACCATTATTTCGAATCGCGGTTGCCAGTCTGGCCTGGTCGAGGCGCGACTCGGCGTCGGCGGCTGACCAAAACGAGAGTACAACCTTCTTGCCACGCAGCCCTTCGAGGGCCAGCGAGCTGTCGGCCCGCTCCACAACCAAAGCGGGAGCCTCGGAGCCGATTCGCGCACCACGGCGCTCATCGACAAACGCCGACATTGTGAGAAGCATCATTGCGAAGCTCACAATGATCAACATTGTTTTCTTCATTATTCAAATTTGAGGTTCATAATTAAGAAAGCCTCACACATATCCAAGTTATCACAAGCACTCATCTCTTTGACCCGAGCCGTCCGCGTCCCTCCCTTTTTGCGAGAGGGGCAACCGCGTATCGTCGAATTGGCGAGGCACTTGCGCTGTGTTTCTCATTAGCCGCCGTCAATGATGGCCCGGCGACTTCAAACTGTGTGTGGCGGGTGGTGTGAATTGAGGAGAAATGTCATCCGGCTTTCTTTGCCGATTTTCGGCTGCCGACAACTCTTTGTCTGGCATTATTTACTCATTTCGAGTGCAAAGTTACGACATTTCAACAACACGGGCAAATTTCGGTTCGCGCTACACCCTTATAACACACCTATTTAGCATTTATAAACACTCAAAAACGGCCTTCTGGCACCCTCTCGGCGTGATTTTTGGCCAATCGCTAAATTTAGTTAATAAATCTTTATTATATGTTTTACAACATATTTTCGCGGCATAATTTCCGCTGTGGACAAAAGAGATCCCCCGGCAAAGACGCTCGCATGACTATTGCCGGGGGATATAAAATTTGGCAAGTCGCTGGTCAAATCAAAGGATTTGAAATTGATGACAGCGGTTTAATTTGAGCGGCCACTTATTCAACGACCGATGCAGTGGTATGTCACACCTTGTTCGGCAAGGTCGTCGGCATCATAGATATTGCGCCCGTCAATAACGAGCGGGGAGCGCATTGAGCGGGTCACCACGCCCCATGACGGGAGGCGGAACTGCTTCCACTCGGTGAGGAGCAGGAGCGCGTCGGCATCGAGCACCGCGTCGTACATATCCGTGGCATACTCAACCTTATCGCCGAGTCGGCGGCGGCATTCGTCCATCGCCACCGGATCGAAAACCCTTACCACGCAACCCGCGTCGAGCAGATGGTCGATTGTTACCAGCGAGGCCGCCTCGCGCATATCATCGGTCTCCGGCTTGAAAGCGAGCCCCCAAATGGCCACGCGCTTTCCGGCGAGATTTTCAGCGCCGCCAAGGCTCGCGGCGAGCTTGCGGAACACTACTGACTTCTGCGCCTCGTTGACCTCCTCGACCGCCTTGAGCACCCGCATGGAGTACCCCTTTTTCTCCGCGGTTTTGATCAGCGCCTTGACGTCCTTGGGGAAACAGCTTCCGCCGTATCCGCAGCCGGGGTAAAGGAATTTCGAGCCGATACGGGAATCGCTTCCTATCCCCTTGCGCACCATATTGACATCCGCTCCGACAAGCTCGCAGAGATTGGCAATATCGTTCATAAACGAAATGCGGGTAGCCAGCATGGAGTTGGCGGCGTACTTGATCATCTCAGCCGAGGGTATATCGGTGAATATCACTCGGAAGTTGTTAAGCAGAAACGGCCTGTAGAGTCGCCCCATCAGAGAGCGGGCCTTTTCCGAATCAACTCCGACAACTACGCGGTCTGGGCTCATAAAGTCCTTGATGGCGGCTCCCTCCTTAAGAAATTCGGGGTTAGAGGCGACATCGAACGGCACATCGACCCCGCGGGCCTCAAGCTCGGCGCTCACGGCGCTACGCACTTTTGCCGCGGTGCCGACGGGAACGGTAGACTTTGTGACCAGGAGCGTGTGGCGCTTGATGTGGCGACCGAACTCGCGGGCCACGTCGAGCACATAGCGAAGGTCGGCCGAGCCGTCCTCGTCGGGGGGAGTGCCCACGGCGATGAAAACCACCTCTACATCGTCAATAACATCTGACAGCGCCGTGGCGAACGAGAGGCGCCCTTCGCGAGTGTTGCGGAGCACCATCTCGTCGAGCCCTGGCTCATAAATAGGGAGGCGCCCCTCGCGGAGCGCCTCTATTTTTGTTTTATCAATATCGACGCAGGTTACATTCACCCCCATCTCGGCGAAACAAGTTCCCGATACGAGGCCTACATAGCCTGTGCCTACGATAGCGATATTCATATGTGGGTGTCGGTGGTTTACCAGATGATAACCTGCTCCTCAGGCGCGAGGTAGAGCTTGTCGCCCTCCTTGATGCCGAATGCCTCGAAGAAAGGAACGATGTTGCGGAGAGTAACATTCACGCGGTTCTCGGCCAGCGAGTGAACGTCGCCGATGGTGAGGTTGCGTTTCTCCTCGTCGCGCATATTGGAAGCCCAGATATTGGCGTAGTTGAGATAGAAGGCCTGCTCGGGAGTGAAGCCGTCGATCTTTGCTTCCTCGGAGTTGATGTCGACACCCTTTTTCTTCTGCGAGTCAAGGAATGCGGTGTGGCTCACGCGGAGACCACCCTGGTCGCCGATGTTCTCGCCGAGGGTATAGGAACCGTTTGCCATCAGGCCGGGGAGAATCTCGACCTTGTCAAACTGGTCGGCAAGACCCTTGGTGAGCTGCTTGAATGCCTCGGCATCCTCCGGCTCCCACCAGTTTGTCATATTGCCCTCGGCGTCGAAGTTGCAACCCTGGTCGTCGAAACCGTGGCTCATCTCGTGGCCGATCACCACGCCGATACCGCCGTAGTTCTCGGCGTCGGTAGCCTCGGGGTCAAAGAAGGGGTTCTGCAGAATGGCGGCGGGGAACACGATCTCGTTGGCCATCGGGTTGTAATAGGCGTTCACGGTCTGCGGAGTCATACCCCACTCGGTCTTGTCGACGGGCTTGCCCCACTTGGAGAGTTCCTCCTTCTGGTGCCACATCCCGGCGTTGTGCACATTCTGGTAGTAGGAAAGCTCGGGGTCGATTTCCATCGACGAGTAGTCCTTCCACTTGTCGGGGTAACCGATTTTCACGGTGAAGTTGTTGAGCTTGTTGATGGCGCGGAGCTTGGTTTCGTCGCTCATCCAGGGGAGGTTGATGATGTGCTTGCCGAGAGCCACCTTGAGGTTGCCTACGAGTTCGAGCATCTTGGCTTTGGAGGTTTCGGGGAAGAACTTCTCGACGTAGAGTTTGCCGATGGCCTCGCCCATATAGCTGTCGGGCACGCCGAGAGCGCGCTTCCAGCGGGGACGCTGCTGCTCGACGCCGCTACGCACCTTCGCGAACTCAAAGGAGGTATCGGTGAACTTGTCGCTTAGGTAGGGTGCGGCCTGGGCCACATATTTCCAAAGGTAATAGTCCTTGATTTCGCGGTCGGAAAGCGAAGCCATAAGGTTGTCGGCCTGCTTCACGGTGTTTATCTCGGTTACGATGAAGCTCTCGGGAGTCTCGATGTCCATAGTCTCCACGAAGAAACGGTCCCAGTTGATGTGGGGGTACATCTCCTTGAGCTGGGCCAGCGAGCGGGGATTGTACATCGCGGGGATGTTGCGGCTCTCCTCGCGGGTCCAGGTGGAGTCGGCGAGGAGGGTCTCGATCTTCATCACGTTCTTCATGATGCGGTTGGCATCCTTCTTGGAGTAGCCGGCGTTGCGCATCTGGTCGACGATGAGTTTCTGATAGGCGTCGCGGATACGCTTGTTCTCCTTGTCGTTGAGCAGGTAGTAGTCGCGGTCGCCCATACCGATCGAGCCGCCGGAAACGTACATGGCATAGTTCTTCGAGTCAGCCATATCCTCCATGGGTCCCGCACCGAAGAAGGGGGAGGAGTAGTTGCGGTGCATCCATATGAAGAGGTCCTCCATCCCCTCGTGGGGGGTATTCTCGATTTTCTTCAGGTCGGCCTGTATGGGAGCGGCGCCCTCGGCGTTGCGGCGCACCGAGTCCATGCCCTGCGAGTAGAGGGTCCAGATTTTGAAAGCGTTGGAGCCCTTTTCGGGATTTGTGGCCCCGAGATTGAGCACGATGTCCTTCACATTCTTCTCAGCCTCGTCGTTGAGGATGTTGAACACGCCGTAGCGGGCGTATTCGGGAGTGAGGGGGTGGGCCTTCATCCAGCCGTTGTTGACGTAGTGGTAGAAGTCCTCGCCGGGCTTCACCGAGTTGTCAATGTACGAGGGATTGACACTCTTGAGATGCTGCTGGGCGGTCGCTCCAAAGGCTGCGAAAGAGCCGAGGGCGATAGCGAGCGCGGCGTTTTTGAGTTTCATAGGGTATATGAGTTTGGTTGGTTTATTCTTGCGGGGTTATTTCAAAGCATCGAGGGCGGCGCGGAGAGTCGCCAGGCGCGATTCGGTGTCGGCCTGTTTGCGGCGTTCAGCATCGATCACCGCGGCGGGAGCCTTGCTCACGAAGCGCTCGTTGGAGAGCTTCTTCATCACGGAGGCGAGGAAGCCCTCGTAATACTCGATGTCCTTTACCAGCTTGGCACGCTCGGCCTCGATGTCGGTGTTGCCCGACAGAGGCACGTTGAACTCGTCGGTGCCAACGAGGAACGTGCTGCCAGCGGCATCCTTTTCGGCGTGGTCAGCCAGGGAGCTGAGGTTGGCGAGCTTGAGCACCACGGCGGTGGTGTCGGCGTCGAGCGGCGACGCCCCGGCGCAGCGTAGTTCGAGCTGTTCCTTCGAGGGGATGTTTTTCTTGGCGCGCACGTTGCGGACTCCGGCGATAATCTCTTTGGCGACCTCCATGGAGGCGAGCAGTGAAGCGTCGGCCTTCGCCGCGCGGGGCACGGGAGCGTACATAATTGACTCGCCGTCGGCACGCTCTTCGAGGTTCTGCCAGAGCTCCTCGGTGATGAAGGGCATGAAGGGGTGGAGCAGACGCACCAGCGAGTCGAAGTAACCGATGGTGGCCTTGTAGCTCTCGGCGTCGATGGCCTCGCCATAAGCGGGCTTAACCATTTCGAGATACCAGGAGGAGAATTCGTCGCGGAAGAGGCGGTAAAGCTCGTTGAGCGCCTCGGAGAGGCGGAACTTGCCGAGCAGGTCCTCGATCTCAGCGATGCTCTCGGAGAGCTTGCTGGCGAACCAGCGGTCGGCGGTGGCGGCGGCTGCGGAACGGGGAGCCTTCTCATCGACGGTCCAGCCCTTTACAAGACGGAACGCGTTCCATATCTTGTTGCAGAAATTGCGCCCGTTCTCGCAGAGCTTGTCGTCGAAGAGGATGTCGTTACCGGCGGGAGCGGCCTGCATAAGGCCCATACGCACACCGTCGGCGCCGTAGGTGGCGATCAGTTCGAGCGGGTCGGGCGAGTTGCCGAGCGACTTGCTCATCTTGCGGCCCAGCTTATCGCGCACGATGCCTGTGAAGTAAACGTTGTTGAACGGCTGCTTGCCGACGTATTCGTACCCGGCCATAATCATACGGGCCACCCAGAAGAAGATGATGTCGGGGCCGGTGACAAGCGTGGCGGTGGGATAGTAATACTTGATTTCCTCGTTGCCGGGGTTATTGATGCCGTCGAAGAGAGTGATGGGCCAGAGCCAGGAGGAGAACCAGGTGTCGAGCGCGCCCTCGTCCTGACGCAGGTCGCTCAGGTCGAGGTCGGCCTTGCCGGTAGCCTGGCGGGCCTTCTCAAGGGCGAGCTCGGCGGTGCGGGCCACGAACACGCTCTCCTCGCCGGTGGCGGGGTCGGTATAATAATATGCCGGAATGCGGTGGCCCCACCACAGCTGGCGGCTGATACACCAGTCCTGGATGTTTTCAAGCCAGGTGCGGTAGGTGTTCTTGTACTTCTCGGGCACGAACTTGATGATGTCGTCCATCACCGGGCTGAGGGAGATGTCGGCGAAGTGCTTCATATTCACGAACCACTGCAGCGAGAGCCTCGGCTCGATCGCCACCTTGGTACGCTCCGAGAAGCCCACTTTGTTGACGTAGTCCTCGACCTTTTCCATAAGGCCGGCAGCCTCCAGGTCCTTGGCTATCTCGCGGCGGCAGTCGAAACGGTCCATGCCGACGTACATCCCGGCGGTCTCGGCCACGGTGCCATCCTCGTTGAAAATGTCGATGGTTTCCAGGTTGTGGGTCTTGCCGAGCATATAGTCGTTCTTGTCATGCGCCGGGGTCACCTTAAGGCAGCCTGTACCGAAGTCGATTTCCACATAGCGGTCCTCGATCACGGGTATCTCGCGGCCGACCAGGGGCACAATCACCCTCTTACCCTTAAGCCATGCGTTCTTCGGGTCCTTGGGGTTGATACACATAGCGGTATCGCCCATGATGGTCTCGGGACGGGTAGTGGCAACCACGGCATAGCGCCCTTCGGGGTCACCGGCAACCTTGTAGCGGAGGTAGTAGAGCTTCGACTGCTCCTCTACGAAGTTCACCTCGTCGTCGGAGATGGCCGTGCGGTTCTGCGGGTCCCAGTTGACCATACGGAGGCCGCGGTATATCAGTCCCTTGTCGTAGAGGTCGCAGAAAACTTTGTTGACAGCCTCGGAACGCTCCTCATCCATGGTGAAGGCCGTGCGGTCCCAGTCGCAGGAGGCGCCGAGCTTGCGGAGCTGCTGGAGAATGATGCCCCCGTGGTGGCGGGTCCAATCCCAGGCGTGTTCGAGGAACTGCTCGCGTGTGAGGTCGGTTTTCTTAATCCCTTCGGCGGCCAACTTGGCGATCACCTTGGTCTCAGTAGCGATGGAGGCGTGGTCGGTGCCGGGAACCCAGCAGGCGTTCTTTCCCTCCATACGCGCCCTGCGCACGAGGATGTCCTGGATTGTTTCGTTGAGCATATGGCCCATGTGGAGCACTCCTGTGACGTTTGGCGGAGGAATGACGATGGTGTAGGGCTCGCGGGCGTCGGGCACGGAGCGGAAGAGCTTGTGCCGCATCCAATAGTCATACCATTTTTCCTCAGTGTCTTTCGGAGAGTAGACGGTGGCTAATTCTTTCATTCCTAAATTTTATGTTATTTGGGTGCAAAATTACAAAAATTTCAAGGAAAATTCGCTAACTTTGCCCGTGAAACTGCATAATTATTGTGCCGTTTACACATCTTTCCAAGCACATCAAACCAAATGGTAAAATGAATAAAAGCACTTTCATCGCACTTACAATGTCCGCGGCATCGCTCACAGGGCTGACGGGCTGCGGAGGCGCAGCCGACAGCCAGCTCATCGACAAGCCCGAGTTCACCAGCGAGTCGGGAATCTTCGACATCGAGGCCCTTGAGGCCCTCGGCCGCGTCAGCGGCCCGCAGGTATCGCCCGACGGATCGAAAATCCTCTATGGCGTGAGCTACGAGAGCGTCGAGCAGAATAAGAGCAACAACGAGCTCTATGTAATGAACATCGACGGCTCGGAGCAGACCCGCCTCACAAAGACCCCCGGCTCAGAAAGCGGAGCCGTATGGATCGAGGGGGGCAAGCGCATCGCCTTCACCGCCGAAAGCGAGGGGAAACCCCAGCTCTGGGTCATGAATGCCGACGGCTCGGGACGCAAGGTGGTATCCTCGCTTGAAAACGGCGTGGGCGGGTTCCTTTTCTCGCCCGACGGCAAGAAGGTAATTCTCGTGTCAACCCTAAAGTCGACCCGCGCAGCCGCCGACGTGTATCCCGACCTCCCCAAAGCCACCGGCCGAGTAATCGACGACCTTATGTACAAGCACTGGGACGAGTGGGTTACCGAAATCCCCCACCCCTTCCTGGCCGACTTTGACGGCTCGAAACTCGACAACGTCAAGGACATTATGGAGGGTGAGCCTTTCGAATCGCCGATGAAGCCTTTCGGCGGCATCGAGTCGTTCGCGTGGAGCCCCGACTCGCGCCGCGTGATCTACACCTCGCGTAAGAAAACCGGTATGGAGTACGCCGTTTCGACCAACTCCGACCTCTACATCTACGACCTGGAGACCGCGCAGACCCGCAACCTCACAAAGGGGATGATGGGCTACGACACCAACCCCGCATTCTCCCCCGACGGCAAATATGTGGCATGGCTCTCCATGGAGCACGACGGATATGAGAGCGACAAAAACCGCATCTTCATCCTCGACAACGCCACCGGCGAGAAGACCGACCTGACTACTGACTGGGACTACACCGCCGACGCTATAGCCTGGGCTCCCGACAGCAAGAAGATTTACTTCCTGGCCGCTTACCAGGGCTGCACCCCGATTTTCTCGGTTGACATCGCTTCCAAGAAAGTCGAGATGGTGACCGCCGGCACCGACATCGCCGACTACTGCGCCCTCGCCCCCACCCCCGACGGAAAGCAGCTGATCACTATGCGCCACTCGATGCTCTACCCCAACGAGATTTTCTCCGTGGCCAACGGTACCGCCACAGCGCTGACCTCGGTCAACAAAGAAATTCTTGAGCAGATTGAGGCTCCGAAGGTTGAGAAAGTGATGGTGCCCACCACCGACGGCAAGCTGATGACCACCTGGGTGCTTTATCCTCCGAAATTCGACCCCGAGAAGAAGTACCCCGCGATTCTGTACTGCCAGGGCGGCCCCCAGCAGGCTGTAAGCCAGTTCTGGAGCTATCGCTGGAACCTTATGCTCATGGCCTCGAACGGCTACATCGTGATCGCTCCCAACCGCCGCGGCCTCCCCGGCTTCGGTACCGAATGGAACGCGCAGATTTCCGGCGACTACCCCGGCCAGAATATGAACGACTACCTCTCGGCTGTTGACTTCATGAAGGAGAAGCCCTATGTCGACGGCGAGCACATCGGCGCTGTCGGAGCCAGCTACGGCGGTTTCTCGGTTTACATGCTCGCCGGCATCCACGAAGGTCGCTTCGCCGCCCTCATAGCCCACGCCGGTATCTTCAACACCGAGGCGCAGTATCTCGAAACCGAGGAGATGTGGTTTGCCAACTGGGACCTCGGCGGCCCGTTCTGGGACAAGGACAACGCCGTAGCCCAGCGCACCTTCGCCAACTCCCCCCACAAGTTCGTCGACCGCTGGGATACCCCCATTCTCGTGACCCACGGTGAATATGACTACCGTATCCTCTCCTCGCAGGGCGAGATGGCCTTCAACGCCGCACGTCTCCGCGGTGTGCCCGCCGAGATGCTGATCTTCCCCGACGAGAACCACTGGATTCTCAAACCCCAGAACGCTATTATGTGGCAGCGCGTGTTCTTCCGCTGGCTCGACAAATGGCTCAAAGGCGTGAACTATGAGAACCCCTCCCCTTTCACAACAGCCGAGGCCGAAGCCGCTGTTGACGCAGCCGCTGAAATCGGCACTACCGATTGATACGGCTTTGCAACCCACTCATACGACGAGGGCGCGCCAATCGGCGCGCCCTCGTTTTCATTTCCCGCGGCTCAAAGCCGGGGATGTATTTCTAATCTGTTTATGCCTTTTATGCCTTGGCTTCGGAGTCGGCCTTTTCGGCGGCTTCGGCTGCCTCGTCCTCGGCAATCTCCTCGTCCTTGAACTCGGTAACTCCGGCCGCGATCAGCTGGTTGTACCAGGAGAAGAGTTTGCGGATGTCGGTAGTGTATACGCGGTCCTCGTCGTATTCGGGGAGGATGGTCTTGAAGTAAGCGCGCACAGCGGCGTCATCGCCAAGCGCTTTCACATCGACAGGCTGGCCGCCGGTGGCTTCCTTCACCTTTTCGAGCACTTCGCCGAGAGGCATATCCTCGTCGGTAGTGTAAATCGAGATGTCGCCCAGCGAAACAACTTTGTCGCGGGCATAGGCGGGAGTGCGTTTGCCATTCAGCAGGCTTTCTACAACGAGCATGTTCTTGCCGCTCGACACGAGGCGGAAGAGGCCCGGCTTGCCTGAAATAGATAAAATCCTTTTCAGCATATCTTTATTATGTTTGATGTTTTCAATTAACTGCGCCGGGAAGGGCGCGGTCGCGAAACGCGAAGTTAGTCAACTATCCCCTCCCGCGCAAACCTTGGGGCCATTATTTCGACGACGGGCTATTTTTCCGTATCTTCGCGGCAATACCGACAACAGCTACAGCGACGAGCATATGACAAAGATAAGCGATGACATAATATCCCGCATGACCGCTATGGCGGATCCGGCGGAAGCCGTTCATCTCGGGCGTTTTTTCAAGACCGGGAAAGGAGAGTATGGCGAGGGGGACAGGTTTCTCGGCATCAGGGTGCCGATTACAAGGTCTATCGTCAAGGAATACCGACGTCAGACCGACTTGGAGGACATCAAGCCGCTCCTCGCGTCAGCATGGCACGAGGTCCGCCTGGCCGGCTTCCTACTGCTGATTGAGATTTATCGTAAAAGCCGGGAAAAACGGTTCATCGTCGATTTTTACCTCTCAGTGCTTGACCGCGGAAACAACTGGGACCTGGTAGATATGATCGCGCCGAAAATCCTTGGCGACTGGCTCACTTCCCACCCCGAGGAGAGAGGGCTGCTCTACGAATTGGCCGCGATGGATGGGTGCCTTTGGTTTCAACGGGTGGCGGTAGTGACCTGCTGGACCATTATACGCAGCCATGATTACGACGACACACTCCGCCTTTGCGAACTGATGCTGACACATCCCCACGACTTGATACACAAGGCGTCGGGATGGATGCTGCGCGAAGTAGGCAAACGCGGAGGTTTGTCACAGATGCTTGGGTTCCTCGACCGTCACGCGGCGCAGATGCCGCGCACAATGCTGCGCTACTCCATAGAGAAACTTCCCGAGGAGTCGCGCCAGCATTATCTCGCGCTCGGCAGATGAGTTTACCAATGGTTGAAGTGGAGCCGTGCGGGGTCCCATTTGTCCTTTGCGGGATGATCGGGGTTCGCGGGGTATCCGATTGTGACCACGTTGAGAGGCATTACAGTCTCAGGCAGACCAAGCACGCGCTTCACACTCGGTATGCGCTCCTCGTTGGGATAAACGCCGCACCATACAGCGCCGAGGCCGAGCCCGTGGGCCGCGAGAAGAATGTTTTCAGTAGCCGCGGAGCAGTCCTGGATCCAGTACTCGCGGTTGGTGCCTTCGAGCGCCTTCTCCATATCGCCGCATACCACGATGGCCGCTCCGGCCTGCGCGAGATGCGCGTAAGGGTGTACGGCGTCGAGGCTGTCGAGAACAGCGCGGTCCGTAACCGCCACGAACGCCCAGGGCTGGGCGTTAACCGCCGTCGGGGCGGCCATACCGGCCTTGACAAGGGTCTCGATTGTGTCGCGCCCTACCGGCTGCCCGGTGAACTGCCGTATGCTGGTGCGCGACATTATGTTTTCTATAACGATTTTCGCCGTGTCAGCACCATTGGCGCAAGTGTCGGCGGACTGCGAGCAAGAAGTCATTGCCATAACTGTAAGGGCCGAAATCCCGGCCGCGAGGATTGATTTTACTTTCATGATTCAAAGTATGGTTTTCCGCAAAGATAGGAAAAACCACCCGGTTTACAAACACTCGCGGAGTGATAATGGTTCCCGCGTATTTTCAATAATGTGAGTTGATGGCGCGAAACGAATAAATAATGTATCTTCGCGCAATGTTCGCATATCGACTTTGTAATAAGACTTGATGAAACTGAAAGGATATTTGCTGGCCGCGCTGGCGGCAGCGGCCTATGGCACGAATCCGGCGTTCGCCGTTCCTCTTTACGCCGAGGGGATGAACCCCAACTCGGTTCTTCTGTTCCGCTACCTGCTCGGAATGCCCCTCTTGGGATTGATGGTTGTAGGCAGGGGTCACTCGCTGCGACTTAACAAGGGCGAATGGGGCCAAGTAGCCCTGCTGGGCATACTTATGGCACTTTCGTCGCTCGGTCTGTTCGAAAGCTACAAATATATGAACTCAGGCATAGCATCGACACTGCTGTTCGTGTATCCCGTTATGGTGGCGGTCATAATGGTGCTGTTTTTCCATGAACGCTTCAAGGCGTCGACAGCGGTATGCCTCGCGCTGATGGCAGTCGGACTGTCGCTGCTCACCCATGCCGGAGATGGCGGCGAGGTAAGCCCATACGGATGTCTGCTCGTTATGGTTTCCGCCCTGACCTACGCCCTTTACATAGTCATCGTGAATGTCAACCGTCACATAAAGGGGATTCCCACCTCCAAGCTGCTGTTCTATCTGCTGGGGTTCGGCTCACTACTGTTTGCAGCCATGATACCGCTCGGCTCCCCATTGACCCTACCCCCGAGCGGCGGAGCGTGGCTCAACCTGCTGGCGCTGGCGGTAATCCCAACCGTTCTCTCACTTGCCTGCACCACCGTCGCCATCCAGGCGATAGGTTCTACTCCAACGGCTATTTTTGGCGCGCTGGAGCCGGTTACAGCCGTGGTGTTGAGCGTGGCGTTTCTCGGGCAGAGTATCACAGCCCGAGAAATCATCGGTGGCGCGCTCATAGTCGCGGCGACGACGATAGTTGTCGCCGGAGGCCCGGTTGACAAGGTAATCCTGCGCATACGCAAACTCTTCCCCCGCCGCGAGCGCCACTGACCCAACTGCTCAGGATTGCTTCCTGTAAGTTGCGGCGGCTGTAAGGCAGAACAACAACGCGAACCCGCCCAGCGCGGCGAAGTCAGCGGCCAGCTCCGCGATTCCGGCACCTTTGAGATAAACGGCGCGCATTATCTCGTTGAAGTACCGGGGCGGAATGGCGCAGGTCACGAACCTGGCCCACTCCGGCATCGAATCAATCGGGGTGAAGAGTCCGCTCATGAGCTGGAACACCATAATGCAGGCGAACATTACGAAAATGCTCTGTAGCATCGTGGCCGATTTGTTAGCTATCGTCACTCCCAGCCCCGACATAACCAGGGAGAAAAGCACCGCGGCGAGATAAATAGCCCCGACATTGCCTATCGGCGCTAGGCCGTACACCAGCCACCCGACCAACATTCCGACCGACACCACCATCAACCCGACGGCCCAAAAGGGTATCAGTTTCGACAGAACAAACACAAACTTGCCAACCGGCGTTACATTCATAGCTTCTATGGTGCCCGACTCCTTCTCACTGACGAGGTTAAGCGTAGGCAGGAATCCACATATTATGATTATAAGCACCGCCATCAGCGCCGGAATCATAAAGAATCTGAAATCGAGCGTGGGGTTGAACAGATTTACCACCAACGGCCCGTTGGGTTCCACCTCCATACCCATCCCCTTGAGATAGCGGCTGATGGTTGCCGCTGCCGATGATCCGGCGTACTGGGCACCGAGCATCCCCTTGGTGGCGTTGACACCGTTGGCCCTCAAATCAAGCTTGGGAGCGTCGCCTACGAGGAGTCCGCGCTCAAACCCTTCAGGTATGGTGAGCAAAACATCAGCCTCACCATTTTCAACAAGCATCATACCATAGCCGAACGACTCGGATACCCCGATAACCGACAGCTCTCCGGCGGCATCAATATCAGCCGCCACGCGCCTCGAAAGCATCCCTTTGTCATTATCGACAACGGCCACGTTCACCTTGCCAACGTCGAGATTAGCCACCAGCGGCAGCAGAAGCATTACCATTACCGGCATAGCCAATATCATTTTGGGTATGAAGGGGTTGCGTCTCATTAGGAGGAGTTCCTTCTTCAAGAGCGCCTTTAATATGCTGATATTCATATGTTAGCTGTATTTATGAGCGTTTAAGGCCTGATTTCGCGATCGCCACGCCGAGCACAACCGCCGTCATCGCGAGCAGAATTACCGACTCAAGCCATATGCCGCCGGGGTCGAGTTGCTGAATCATAAGTTTGCGCATAGCCGCGATATACCACCTGGCAGGTATGATTCCGGAAACCCACTGTAGCGGGAGGGGCATATTCTCAATCGGGAAAATCATGCCCGACAACATAACCACCGGGAGCATGAACAGCATAGCTGACACAACCAGTGCCGACACCTGAGTGTCAACCAAAGCAGACACAAGGAGACCCACAGACAGAGATAGCACGATATACAGCAGCGAAAGCGCCACAACCCATATCGCGGAGTCTGAAACAGGTATATCGAGCAGGGTGTAAGCGACTGCCAACATTATAGCGAGAATCGCGCATGAAAGTATGAAGTAGGGCACCAGTTTCCCGAAAATCACCATTCCGGGTTTGACCGGCGACACAAGCAGCAGGTTCATAGTGCCGTTCTCCTTTTCGCTTACAATTGACACCGAAGTCATTATAGCGCAGATAAGTATGAAAATCATACCCATTATGCCGGGTACGAAGTTATAGGAACTTTTCATCTGCGGATTGTACAGAGTGGAGGTTATCAGCGGGGCATCGGAGACCCCCTCCGCGACCCCGTTGAGATAAGCCGCCGCCGAACGGCCCATTACGGGATTGGCCGCGTCGACTATCACCTGTGTACGCGTGCTTCCTTCCCGCCCAACCATCACGATGGCCGCGTCGGCCCTACCCTCTCTGAGCATGCGCTCCACATCAGTCGGAGCCACCACGCCCTCGAACGTGAAGTAATCATTGGCCCGTAGCCGTTCAATGACGCCGCGCTGACTGCCGGTGAATCGGTCGGCAGCCACCACAACCTTCACATTGTTGACCTCGGTCGATATCGCGAAGCCGAACAGGAGCAACAAAGCCAGCGGCATCAGCAACGTCAGCATCATAGTGCGGCGGTCGCGCACTATGTGCAAAGCCTCTTTCTTTATCAATGATGCGAATATTCCCATAACTTCGTAGTTAATTGTCGGCGCGACTCGCGGAAGCCGCGACACGCCGAAATACTTCGTCCATAGTTGACACCCCGAGCGACGACTTCAGTGCCGAAGGCGTATCGAGGGCATTGATTTTACCATCCACCATAATCGAGACACGGTCGCAATACTCCGCCTCGTCGAGGTAGTGGGTCGTGACGAACACGGTCATGCCCTCGGATGCCGCCTTACAGATCAATTCCCAGAACCCTCGACGCCCTACGGGGTCCACCCCGCCTGTGGGCTCATCAAGGAAAAGCACGCGCGGGTTATGGATGGTTGCCGCCGCGAACGCCAGTTTCTGCCGCCAGCCAGGTGGCAGACTTCCGGCCATAGCTCCTAACTTGCCGTCCATTCCCAATTCGCGGCAAACGAGCTCGCGGCGAAGTTTGAAATCCTCCTTCCGCATACCGTAAACCGAGGCGAAAAGTTCGAGATTCTCCCCCACTGTCATGGATGAATAGAGGGAGAATCGCTGGCTCATATATCCTATGCCGCGCTTGACTCCCTCCGAGTCGGTCGCCGCATCGTGCCCGGCGATAACGGCCCTTCCGGCGCTCGGACGGCTGAGACCGCACAGCATTTTCATAGCGGTGGTCTTTCCGGCGCCGTTGGCACCCAGGAAACCGAATATCTCTCCCGGATATACCTCGAAGTAGATGTTGTCGACCGCCGTGAAATCGCCGAACCGTTTCGTAAGTCCGTCAGCTATAATTATAGGTTCTTTAAACGGCATAAGTGTCTCAAATAAATGATTTAATGTATTCAGTGGCTTGTGTAAATGTTTCTTTCGTCGTCTTTTGCGCGTCTTTCGCCAAGTTTCATCGGTCACGATGCCCGCATCGCTCCCTCTTCAACTTGCGAAATCCATCGCAAAACACTTCCGAAATAAACATTAACTCATTTATTCGAGCCACTTAGCTTGTGAGTTTTATGAATAAGTCTTCGATTGTGGCTTTAGCGGGAGTGATGTCGGCGTCGGGAATCCCGGCCGCGGCGAGACGGCGCTTAGCCGCCTCGGAATCGAAATCATCCGTTACCGCGAGGTGGATTGAGGCTCCGAAGGTATAGCAATCGGCTACTCCCGGTGTTGAGCGAAGAACGCCGAGCAGGCGGAACATTTCGGCAGAACGCGCCTCGTAGAGGGAGCCGTCCATACAGGACACAAGCGCCTCGGGGGTATCGGTGGCGAACACTCGGCCGTTGTTAATCATAGCCACCCGGTCGCATAGCGATGCCTCGTCCATATAGGAGGTAGACACAAGGATGGTCATCCCGCTGTCGCGCAACGCTCGCAGAACCTCCCAGAACTCCGAACGACTCACCGCGTCGACACCCGTGGTAGGTTCGTCAAGCAGAAGCACCGAGGGTCGGTGGGCCAAAGCGCAGCTAAGAGCCAGTTTCTGCTTCATACCGCCCGACAACGCGCCCGCCATGCGGTCAGGGAAGCGGGCGAGCTGCCTGAACACCGGCTCGATAAGCTGATAACACTCCTCGACACTCGTTCCGTACAATGACGCGAAGAATCGGAGATTCTCCATGACCGACATATCCGGGTAAAGCGAGAACTTCTCCGGCATATACCCGATGACCGACCGCAGCCGCCTACTGTCAGTCACCACATCGAGACCACTGATTTTAGCGGAACCCTCACCCGGCTCCGCGAGAGTCGCGAGTATGCTGTACAGGGTACTTTTGCCGGCGCCGTCAGGTCCGATCAGTCCGAAGAGTTCGCCGCGGCCCACATCGAATGTCACGCCGTCGAGCGCCCGCGCCCTATCATAGGTGTATGATACTCCGCTGACTTCGATTGCGGCTTCTCTCATAGTCTTACCTCCCCGTATTGTCCGAGCTTGATAAGTCCGTCGTTCTTTACAGCCACCTTGACCGCGTACACAAGGTTGGAACGGGTGTCGGAGGTCTGAATCGACTTGGGAGTGAACTCGCTTTCCTGGGAAATCCAGCTTATCGTGCCGGGATACTCCACCCGCTTGTCGCCACCGAAGTCGGCAATCACCGTCACCTTTTGCCCCAGGCGCAAGTCGGCTATGTGTTCAGAGGTGAAATAAGCCCGTAGATAAACGTTGCCGAGGTCGGCAATCTCAACAAGCGCCTTGCCGGGCGCGGCGTATTCGCCCGCTTCGGCGTATTTGGTGAGCACGGTGCCTCCCGCCGGCGTCGTAACAATGCTGCGCCGCATCTCCTCCTCGATTTGCATTCTCTGAAATTCCAAAGCCTTGACGTTGCGGGAAATCGTCGAGCGGTTTTTGCTTAGGGTTGATAGCAACGCGGAGAGTTCGGCCCGGAGGGAGCGGGTGGAGGCTTCAGCTTCGTCGAGCTGCTGGCTTGTCGCGGCTCCGTCGGCCACAAGTCGGCGCAGGCGCTCGGTCTCAGATTCCTGGTGAGCGATGCGCGTGCGGAGCGAGGCCGCTTGTGACGCAATGTCGGGCGATGACGCCTCGGCGCTCTCTTGCTGGTTGAGCAACTGACCGCGGCGGAGCGAGAGCATCGCAGTGTCGATAACCGCGACGACGTTACCGGGGGCGACAGTGTCCCCCTCGGCAAAATCCATGGAGAGTATGCGGCCCGAAGTCTCGGCCGAGATTGTCACAGTGGTTGATTCGAAGATGCCCGACGCATCGTGGTCGGACTCCCCTGAACAAGACACCAAAAACAGAAAAGCGGGTATTAGAACGTATGGTTTCATCGGTTTATATTATGTCGGAGATTACTGATATTCTGTAGCAACTGTATTTCGTGGTAGGCGGCGGAGAGCCTCGCCTGATTCTCGTCGTTAATTTTTGACAGGAGCGTGTTGGTGTCGATCACACCGTTGGCGAGATGCGACTCAGCGGCGAGCCGCACACTCTCCCTGAGTGTCACTATTCGGCGGTCGTCGGCGATTATCCTTTCCATGGCCTTGATTTTGGCCAGATCCGACTCCGTGGTCAGGGCGGTGTTGAGAAGGAAGGCGCCCCGTTCGGCCTCCACCGTAAGGTTGTCGAGCCGATATCGCCGGCGTCTGTTCCCGCGGGTGTAGAACGAATCAATGTTCCATGTCACTTTCACCCCGGCAAGCAGGTTCAGGGATGGGTTCCCGGTCATCATGCTTTTGAAGTAATCAAGCCCGGGATTTCCATAATAGCCCTGGGCGAATAACGAAAAGCGGGGCATTACCGATGGTTCGACCGCCGCGGCACGGGCGTAATTCACCGCCATTCGCGCATCATACAGACGCTGCTCCGGACGTTCCGGGACGAGAAGCCCGGGAAGCTCGGCCGACGGCATTTCAAGCTCGCGGCCACCAAGAGACTCCCCTATCAGGATTTCAAGCGAGCGGGTATAGGCGTCGAAAGCTCCCTCGGCTTCAGACTGACGCTGCCTCAACTGGAGCAGTTCGGCCTCGACCATATCGGCGTCGGCCTGTGTGGCTGTACCGTTGGCCAGTTTTGAGAGCATCTTGCGGTGGTTGTTTTCAAGCAGCTCTATCGTCAACCCGTTGCCGACCATCTGCTCGCGCATCAGGAGGATGCCGAAATAGAGTTCGCGTACCCGCGTGCCAACATTGTACAGTTCAACCTCGACCGACACCCTTGATTGTTCGGCCTTGGCCCGCTCCAGAGCGCGGTCGGCTTTCGAAGCGCCCCCATCCCATATGGTCTGGGAAGCATCGACCCCGGCTTTCCATTGGAACTTTGACATACCGGCAACACTTTGTCCCATATGGTCGAGCATATCGCCAAGCTGGTCGGGGAATGCCGGCACAGCGTTCTGCGCGGTGCCTTGGGCGTAGACCCCCACTCGGGGGAGCCAGCCTCGGTTAATATCCGACAGCGACAGCGAAGCCATCCTGTCGATAATTCCATACTCCTTTA
Source organism: Alistipes timonensis (assembly GCA_023663385.1). Taxonomy (GTDB): domain Bacteria; phylum Bacteroidota; class Bacteroidia; order Bacteroidales; family Muribaculaceae; genus UBA7173. Next base: position 928,708 of record JAMPHO010000001.1, read on the forward strand.
TCAAAGGGTAATTTTCTCGCGCGAGTTCGACACACCGTTCCAATGTGATGGTCGCCCCGCCGGCCGGGAACCCGAGCAAGGCCACGGCCGATATTAGGAATAGTTTCAGATACCTCATATTATTCAAGGCTTTAGTTTCCGCATAATAGTGTCGATATTCTCTCTCGTGCGCTCCCTCAGGAAACGCTCGCTACCTATCGGGAGGTCGCCCATAAGCACGTTTACAAGCGGCATGGCCACAAAGGAGAACACGTTCAGCGACACGAAGTCGAGAATCAGCATACGAGCGTCGACCCCGCGGCACTCGCGGCGCGAGGCGTATTCGTCGATTTGCCTTTGGAGCGACTCCACGACCCTCGGCGCGTGGAACTCTATCATCTTCCTTACCATGCCCATCCTCTCAGGCTGCCCGAACACCTCGTTGACCAGAAAGCGGGGAAGGTCGGGATTAGCCGCCAAGAACTTCATATGGTTTTCGATTGTGAGCCTGATTTTTTCAAATAAAGGCATACCCTGGTTGCCTACAGACTCCATCATAAGGTCGCGGAGCATGGTTATTTTCCGCGACATAATCTGCTCGAAAAGCTTCTCCTTTGACCGGAAGTAGTAGTGGAGCATGGCGTGGGTCACCCCCGCCGCCTCAGCGATAGCCACGGTGCGCGCCCCGGCGTACCCCTTCTGGAGAAATTCGCGCTCAGCCGCTTCGAGAATCAGCTCCTCCTTCGACTTCTGCCCGTTATCACTGGTTCCAGCGCTGTGGCCCAGGGCTTTGGCCTCTTTTCCGTGTAGTGCCATATTTATTTGTCTTGCGTTAACAATTATATCTAACATTTTTGTTAACGCGAAGCTACGCTATAAATACCATATACGCAAACAAAAGTGAAAAAATCTACAAAAACAGGAAACAAATAGCCCGCATACGAGCCGCGCGCCAAATTGCCACGCCGAATTGCCGACCCTATGCGGGCGTATTACACCGCTTTTTCGTAAATTCGCGGTAACTTAGCAAAACTGACTCATACATGGATTTCAAATATTGCCCCGACTGCGGGGCACTTCTTTCCTCAAGAGTGTTGGGCGACGAGGGCGCGGTGCCATGGTGCGACGCTTGCGACAAGCCCTGGTTCCCGATATTCCCCGTGGCCGTGATATGCCTTGTTATAAATGAGGAGGGGGAGGTGCTTCTGCTCCGCCAGAACTATATTTCGGAGGTGTACCGAAATCTCGTGTCGGGCTACGTCACGCCCGGCGAGCGGTGCGAGGAAACAGCTCGCCGCGAAGTCGAGGAGGAAACCGGGCTGAAACCACTGTCGGCGGAACTTAAGGGCACCTGGTGGTTCGAGAAGAAGCAGATGATGATGGTAGGCTTCTTCGTGAAGGTGACAAAGGCCGAGCCGCGCCTGTCGGTCGAAGTCGACGGAGCCTCCTGGCACAAACCCGAGGAAGCGCTCGGGCTTGTTCACCCCCACTCCTACAGCGTGTCGCACATACTCACTGAAATGTATCTGAATTCACAAAACAACGACTGAATGGACTTACTAAACAACCTTGGCCGCTCGCTGCTCGCGGGAGTGTGCATATCAATCGGCGGAATCGTCTACCTCAAGGTAGGGGGAGTTGCCGGGGCGGTGCTCTTCGCTTTCGGACTGCTCGCCGTGGTCACCCTGCAGCTCAACCTCTTCACCGGCAAATCGCAATTCGTATGGGGTTCCGACCTCCGGGGCTACGCATGGCTGCTGGTGATGCTGGCCGGGAACTTCGCCGGATGCCTGCTGACCGCGCTCGCGGCCTTCACTCCGGCGCTCTCCGAATCGGCGGCAACCATTATCGACACCCGCCTGGCCGCCGGACCTCTCCGGTGCGGGGTGCTTGCCGTAGGTTGCGGATTCATAATGACAACCGCTGTGCGCGGTGCCGCCGGTGGCAACTGGTGGCCGCTCCTGTTCGGCGTGCCCGCGTTCATTATATGCGGCTTCCCCCACTGCGTGGCCGACGCGTTCTACATCTCGGCTTCGCTGCTTGACCCCGGCTTCGCCGAGACACGCGACCCGGCGGCGATACTCCCCTTCTACGCCGCTGCCGTAGTGGGGAATTTCCTTGGTTGCAACCTCTACCGCCTGGCACTTCCGGGAGCCCCCTCACCCTTCCCCGCGAAAGTAGAAACGGAAGCAGCCGCGGCTGAAAAGGCTGAAAAAACGCTCTAATCGGCTACGTTTTCCATTTTTTCATTAACTTTGCAGGGATGGACCAGCTGTTTCACATCATCACCAGCGGACTCCTCATCGGCATTTTCATATCCGCGCCGATGGGGCCGGTCGGTATGCTCGTGATTCAGCGCACCCTCAACAAGGGTAGGTTCCCCGCCCTGTTCACCGGTGTTGGCGCGGCGGTTTCCGACCTAACCTACGCCCTGCTCACCGGTTTCGGAATGTCGTTCGTCACCGACCTGGTGACGCGCAACCAGCTCCTGTTGCAAATACTCGGGTCGCTGGTGCTCATAGCGTTCGCCTTCTACCTCTTCCGAAAGAATCCCGCCGGGTCGCTCAAAAAGCCCGACCGCGGGCCCGACAATTACTGGAAGGATTTCCTCACAGGGTTCCTATTCACGTTTGCCAACCCGCTGATTCTGTTCTTCATAGTCGGGCTGTTCGCCCGTTTCAACTTCATATTGCCGGAACTGCGCTACTTCCATTACATACTCGGCTACGCGGGAATATTCGGCGGAGCGCTCCTGTGGTGGTGGCTCATAACGTTTTTCGTCAACAAAGTCCGTGCGCACTTCAACGTGCGTTCGATGTGGATTTTGAACCGATGCATCGCGTTGGTGCTCTGCATCATGGCCCTCGTAGGGCTTTATAACGGCATTTCCGGCTACCTGTCCTGACCCCTTAACCAAACCGAACAAGAATGTCCAAAACCCTGCGCCTACCCCGCGCCCCCTGGCTCGACAAACTGAACATATCCGAAGTGGCTAACGCGCTGGAGGAGTGCGGCACGCGCTTTTCCGTGGAAAGCATCAACTGGCCCGACAAGTACCCCTACAGACCCCTGACGGTGGTTACCGCGGCACACTCCGGCACACATATATACGTCGATTTCCTGGTGCGCTGCAACTTCCTGAGAGCGGTCAACTATGCCGACAACTCGCCTGTAAGCGAGGATTCGTGCGTTGAGTTCTTCATAGAGCCGCGCCCGGGTGAGCCGTACCGCAACATCGAGATGAACTGCATAGGCACCATACTGGCCGGCACGCGTCGCGGGCGCCACGACCCGGAGCGCACCCGTTTCAGCTCCGATGAGCTGGCCCGGATCAGGCGCCACGCCACCGTGGGCACCCGCCCGTTCCAGGAAATCGAAGGCTCGTTCATATGGTGCGTAACGGCGGCCATACCTCTCGACCTTGTGGGGCTGGAATATAAGGGGGTGCCGCTCGAAGTGCGCGGAAACTTCTACAAATGCGCCTCGGCCACCTCGCAGCCCCACTACCTGAGCTGGGCGCCGATCGACTCCCCGGAGCCGGATTTCCACCGCCCCGAGTTTTTCGGCAACATCACCCTCGAATAAGCGGCGCTTTTCCGCGAGTTGGCAATCAGGGCGTTCAAAAACAGTGTCCCGTTTGCCGTTAATTCAGCGATTATTCTTATATTCGCGGGTTAATATCTTTATCCTCGACAAACAATATATTTATCATACCCAGATGGCTGAAACAAATACCGCCGAACTCCAGCAGGAGGAAAAAGGGCTCAACTTTGTTGAGCAGATCATAGCTGACGATTTAAAAGAGGGAAAAAACTCAGGCCGCATCCAGACTCGGTTCCCGCCCGAGCCTAACGGCTACCTCCACATCGGCCACGCCAAGGCTATCTGCATGGACTTCGGCGCCGCCGAGAAATTCGGGGGGAAATGCTTCCTCCGCTTCGACGACACCAACCCAACCAAGGAGGACACCGAGTATGTCGACGCCATCCGCGACGACATACACTGGCTCGGCTTCGACTGGGGCGAGAACGAGCGTTACGCCTCGGACTATTTCCAGCAGCTCTATGACCTGGCAGTGCGCCTCATAAAGGAAGGGAAAGCCTACGTCGACGACCAGACATCCGAGGAGATAGCCTCGCAGAAAGGCACCCCCACCACGCCCGGCACCAATTCCCCCTACCGCGACCGCTCGGTTGAGGAGAACCTCGACCTGTTCGAACGGATGAACAAGGGTGAATTTCCCGAAGGCGCGCGCGTGCTCCGCGCCAAAATCGATATGGCATCGAGCAACATGCACTTCCGCGACCCGGTGATGTACCGCATAATCCACACCCCGCACCACCGCACCGGCACACATTGGAAAGTCTACCCGATGTATGACTTCGCCCACGGGCAGAGCGACTTCTTCGAAGGTGTTACCCACTCGATATGCACCCTGGAGTTCGTGCCCCACCGCCCTCTCTACGACTACTTTGTCGATTTCCTGAGCGACGGCACCTACCGCCCCCGCCAGATCGAGTTCAACCGTCTGAACCTCACCTACACCGTGATGAGCAAGCGCAAGCTCCTCCAGCTCGTCAACGAGGGACTCGTGTCGGGTTGGGACGACCCCCGTATGCCGACCCTCTCGGGTATGCGCCGCAGAGGCTTCACCTCGAAGGGTGTGCGCAACTTCATCGACCGCATCGGCTATACCAAAATCGAGGAAGCGATGATTTCGGTGAGCCTGCTCGAACACGCCGTGCGCGAGGACCTCAACGCCATAGCCACCCGCGCGATGGCCGTGATGAACCCCGTGAAGGTCGTGATTGATAACTATCCCGAAGGCCAGGTTGAGACCGTGGAGATGGAGAACAACCCCGAGGATTCCTCGGCCGGCACCCACAAGATGCCCTTCTCCCGCGAAATCTTCATCGAGCGCGACGACTTTATGGAGAACCCTCCCAAGAAGTTCTTCCGTCTCGCCCCCGGATCGGAGGTACGCCTCAAAGGCGCGTACATCGTGAAATGCGTGGGCGTTGACAAAGATGCCGAAGGCAACATCACCACGATCCACTGCGAATACGACCCCGAATCGCGTTCGGGTCTCCCCGGAGCCTCGCGCAAGGTCAAGGGCACGCTCCACTGGGTATCGGCTCCCCACGCCGTCGACGCCACGGCGCGCCTCTACGACCGCCTGTTCTCCTGCGAGAACCCGTCGGCCGAGGATGGCGACTTCCGAGACCTCCTGAACCCCGACTCGCTTAAAATCGTCGAGGGTATAAAGGTTGAGCCGTTCATCGCCGAGAACGCCCGCCAGGGAGAAAAATTCCAGTTCCAGCGCGTCGGCTACTTCACGCCCGACTACGACTCGAAGGAGGGGAAACTCGTGTTCAACCGCACTATCGCCCTCAAAGACTCCTGGGAAAAAGCCCAGAAGAAATAAAAGGATGACTGATGGCGGCGGCGCCATAAGTCATTAAGGAAATATCACCTCATTCTCGCGGGGGCGCGCAAGCGTCCCCCGCGATTGTATTAAGAAACAACTCAGCCGTGCTTGATTCAGACAACAGCCTGGAATATATGAAGGAACTCTACGACCGCTTCCGCCGCGAAGTGCTCGAAGAGAAAACCGTTGACTATTACGAGGAGGACGAACTGCTCGACATTTACGACTACGCCCAGGACGAGGGTGACGTGATGGTACAGTTCTACGTTTTCCTCACAGCCCGCAGGCTTCATCCCGACTCCACCCTGTTTGACGAAAGGGCCGGATTCTTCCTGTCGTACATATCGAACGACGCCGGAGCGGATATGCTCGCCCGTCGCCAGCGCGAGGAGAGCCCGCTGTGGGATGTGCTCGCGCTCAGCATCGCCCACTATCCCGGCGGTCACCCCGACGACGATATGCGAGCCCTCCTGGCGAAGCACGAGAAGTTCGACTGCGAGTCGGTGTTGAAACTCATGGACCTTCTGCGCGACCTCACCCGTCCCGACCTGGTGGCCGAAGCATATATCGCTCTGCGCGACAAGGCCGAGGATACCCGCTCGCTACTTTTCGAGACCGCCACAATCCTAAAGGACTATCCCGACCATTCGGCTCTGGCACGGCAGCTTGCCGAGGAGCTCACGCAAACCGAACCATTCAACGTTGACTGCTGGCTGCTGCTCGCCAAAACTGAGTTTGCCAACTCACATCTCGACGAGGCGGTTTCTGCCGCCGACTACGCGCTGGCCATTGACCCCGAGAACCTCGAAGGGGCACTCGTGAGGGCCGTGGTGCTGTCGGCATCCGACAACACGCGCGAACAGGCCGAGGAGGAGCTCAAAGCGTTCCTCCGCAGGGTGCCCGACAACCCGATAGCCACCAAGGCGCTGGCCGAGTGCTACCGCGGGCGTCACAAGGATAGCGCGGCGATAGAGACCTACGCCTCATTCATGGCCAAAGGTGACGAAGGCAACCCCGAGGCAATTCTTGAGATACTCCGGCTAAAGCCCGAGAACCCCGCCCCGTATATCGACATCTACAATTCGCTCGTAGGCGACGACACCGAACAATGGCATAAATCGGCGCTCACTCTCTACAACGAGAACCTGTACGCCCAGGGGGCCGACCTGCTCGACTACCATACCGAGAAATACGGCTTCACCACGCTGTCAGAGCTATACCTGCGCATGCTGTACCTCTCAGGGCGCTACGCCGACTACATCAGGCGGTTTGAGCAGCTAAACGTGTACCGCGCTGAAAACGACCCTTCATCCATCGAAATATCCGTGATGGGATACCTGCTTCTGTGCGCGTCGCTCCTGAAGGAACACCGATTCGCCGACCTCGACCAGCTCAGCTCGGTGATCCTCGCCAACCCGCCGCAAATAGCCGACATCGAGGATGTTATGAAATTCAAGGGGATACAGCTCACCTTGCAGCAAATGAGGATTCTCGCGAGCCACGAGGCATACGCGCTGATCGACGAGCCCGGTTTCGACCCGGCCCGGCAACTATTCCCGTTCGGCACCCCGGAGGATAATCCTTTCGCAGGAGAGGCTGACACCGAAAAAGCCGAGGGTGACCAAGAGTAGCCCCCCATTATCCCAACCACGACTATGGCCGAACACGACGATTTCGATAAAGTATGGCGTATGATGCTTGGCGGCGAAGTTTACGACGCCCTGCATCCGCGCCTTTTGGAAATGCTCGCTGAAACCCGCGGGAAACTCCGGGATTTCAACGACTCCCGCAATACGCGGCAGGATGAGCAGAACAGCATCATAAAGTCGCTGCTCGGTTCCTGCGGCGAACGATTCCACTTCAACCAGCCTTTCCACTGCGACTACGGGTGCAACATACACATCGGCGAGGACTTTTTCGCTAACTTCAACCTCACGATTCTCGACGAAGCAGAAGTGCGCGTTGGCGACCACGCATTCATCGGGCCGAACGTGAGCATCTTCACAGCCTGCCACCCCCTTGACGCGACGGAGCGGAACAAAGGTGTCCAGTGGGCCGAAGCAGTGACCATAGGCGACAACGTTTGGATCGGAGGAGGCGCCACGATACTCCCCGGGGTAACCATCGGCGACAACGTTGTGGTAGGCGCCGGTTCCGTCGTCACCAAGGATATACCCTCCAACGTCGTCGTCGCCGGAAACCCCGCCCGCGTCATCAAGCGCCTATGACCGCCCGCGGGCAATCTGTCCGCGTATGCGGCTCAGGCTCACTGCGGTAATACCGAGATAAGTTGCCAGAATTTCCAACGGTATGCGGTTTAGCAGTCCTGGTTGTTCTCTCAGCAAAACCTCATAGCGCTCCCTTCCGGTCGTGAACAACTGGGGTATCAACGCTTTCTCCGCCCTCAGTATCTCTTTTTCAGCAAACTTACGACCCCAGTTCGCTATATGTATATCCTCTTGATATAGCGTTTCAAGCCTCTCAATCGGCAACCGATACAAAACAGAGTCTTCAATGGTCACTATGGTTTCATAGCCTGGTAGTCCGTCGACATAACTGCGCAATGACAGGGCCACGGAACCTTCCGCACCTATCCAAAAAGTTATTTCCCGCCCATCCGCTATGTAGAAAGCACGCGCGATACCCTTTGCGACTAAATAAATATCGCGACATACCTTCCCCGCAGTTACGATTTCAGTGTTTTTGTCAACCGCGACCATCTCTGCCGCGGATGCGAGCAACCGCGACGAAGCTGGTGGCAAAGAATATATCCCGGCGAGAATATTTTGAAAATCCATACCGCGAAAATACGAAATTATCCAATGTAAAGCGCCGCATAGAAATAGTACCGTAAATTCGCGCAAAAAAATGAGCTGGATTTACCTTATTATAGCCGGATTAATGGAAGTTGGTTTCACCTTCTGCCTTGGGAAAACCAAAACGGCGGCCGGTGCCGCGCAATATTGGTGGTGGGGAGGATTCGCTGTCGCCTTAGTGCTGAGTATGTACCTTATGGCCAAGGCATCGAGAAATCTACCTCTCAGCACCGTTTATCCTGTTTGGACCGGTATAGGAGCCGTCGGGGCGGTAATCGTTGGCATACTCTTCTTCAACGAACCGGCATCGTTCTGGCGCGTGTTCTTTATTATCACGCTCATTATATCCATTATCGGGCTGAAAATACTTTGAGCTATGAAACATAAAATGCGCCGAATCAGGCAATTGCTCGCGGAGAAGGATGCTTTGGAGATTCTTGCCAATGGAACGAACGGCATACTTTCGCTGGTTAACGCTGATGGTGAGCCTTACGGAGTGCCCATCAGCTACGCCTACGATTTCGACGGCAACATCTATTTCCACAGCGCGCCCCAGGGGCACAAGATTGACTGCGTCAACAACGATTCCCGTTGCTCTTTCTGCGTAGTGGCCCAAGACCTCATAGTGCCTGAAGAATTTACCACTTACTTCCGCAGCGTGATAGCGCGGGGACGAATCGAGATATTGCATGACCCTGCGGAGATAACCAAGGGGTTGCTGCTGCTCTGCGAGAAATATTCGCCCGGCATAGATTCCGCCGACGAGATTGCCCGATGTATGCGGAGTGTTCGCGTGCTCCGCCTCCATATCGAAGAGCTATCAGGCAAAGAATCAATAGAGCTTGTGAGGGCACGCCTTCTTTAAGTGCTTATTTCACGGCGTTGTAGACAATCGCGGAAATATCGGCGATAAGAGCCTCGGTAGCAGCCATTGAGTAGCCCGAATTAGCAACGAACACCGCGATGGTGTAGCGGCGCCCGTCGGGAAGGAGCACATATCCGGCATCGTTTACAGCCATCAGCCGCCCGTCGGGGAGCGTGAACCCGGTGCCGGTTTTGTGGCCCAGCACCGCGCCCGTGCCCGCGAGGGGTTTGGCGAGGCGATCGGTACCAGTGGCACAGGTTTCCATCAGTCGCTTAATCTCCCTCGTAATTCCCGATTCCGGGATTTCGGCGGCGAAGCGGTCCATCAGACGCGCCATAGCGAGAGGCGACGCGGAGTTTCGGTAGCAGAGCGCGTTGTCGGCGTGCATTTCGGCCTCGGTCGACTCCACACTGACCCCGGCGGCGTCAAGTCGGCATAGTGCGGCTCGCACGCGGTCCATACCACCGGCCAAGCGCACAATCACGTCCGACGCGTTATTGTCGCTCAGCTGCAATGAATACGCCAACACCTCATTCAGTGGCAACCTTACGGTGTCGCACGAGGCATAACGGTCGCGCATCGGGCTATTGGTGTCGGGCAACAGATCGTCGCGGGTAAGCGTGATTGTGTCAAGAAGCATTTCAGCCCCGGCTTGCGCTCCGTCGTCAAATGCGAGAGCGATCGGGAACTTATAGACACTGAGCATCGGGAACTGACCACGCCCATTGACTTCGACCGTATCCGCACCGTCGATTATCACAGCCACGCCAATTTCGGCATCCTTATCACTTATGAAATCTTCCAACTGTTTTCGCATCGCCCCGTATCTGTCGGCATCGGAGCAGGCCACCATCATTATGGCGGCGAGGAGCATAACCACGATATTCTTCATTTGGCAACAATCTTCATTTAGCAAGTGACCATTCTTCCTACAAAGATAACGAAAATATCTTTCCTGTCATCTTTTGCAATGAACCTTATCGCCAAGCGAGGAATGAAAAGTGCCATACTTTAACGCCGCCGCGGGAGGTAGAAGCGGCGGTACTTCCTAACGTGGAGAGCCACCAGTATAAGGAAAATAAAGCCGATTTTACCGTGGATACCCCCGATTGTCGAATGAGTATATGTACCCAGCCAGGCAACAGTGGCCGCGATGCCGCTGACAATCATAAGCATACAGAACAATCCGAGTCCGCGGCCACCATGGTGGTGATGTCCGATGTTAGCCCCGCGTTTGCCCCCGGACTTCGAAGCCTTATGCAGGGCCAGGTGCCAGATGATGAAACCTACCATCACCGCGCCAAGGAGTATATGGAACCACACCCATATTCCGGGACCAAACGGGTTAATTTCCAGCCACAAAGCCGATACAAGCATGACAGCGGCAGCGCAGAGCAGAACCCAGTCGCACAATCTTAATTTACCTAATTTCGTCATAGTATAATGTTTGACCGCGAAATTAGTTGGTTTGGAAACGGCGCGCAATGGACTAACCGAGCCGTTGATTGGACTATTCAAGGAATCTGCCTGAATCTCGCGGGAGACACTCCGGCTGTTTTGCTGAACAAACGGGAAAAATACGCGCTGTCCTCGAACCCGAGCGATGCCGCGACCTCCTTGACCGACAAATCGGTATGGCACAGCAAGCGTTTGGCCCGCAGCACAATCTCGTTGCGGATATACGCGCCTGCGCTCCAGCCAGTGACTCCGCGTACCGCGGCTCCGAGGTACGCCGGTGTGATGTTGAGCTTTTCGGCATAGAATGCCGGGCTATGGTTCTCGGCGATATATCGGTCGAGCAGCGAGTTGAGTTCGAGCACTATGCCGAGCCGCCGCCCACCATCGACAGGCCGGGAGGCGAGCGCCGCGCGGAACCGCTCGGCAATGATGCCAATAAACGCCCCGGCGAGATCGCGAACAATATCCATATCGCGCCCAGCGTTTATCATTCTGTCGATCATATCGAACAGCGCGGCGAGTTCCGAAATGACCTCGGGATCGCCTCCCGCGGTAACCCCCTTCAGCGCGGCTTCGGCAAACACAGGCTCATACTTGTCGCCGACGAGGTTCGATTCAACCATCAGCATACGCCCCTCGAAATCGCCGCCCGACACATAGCGGTGCACCTGTCCGGGACGGATAAACTGAAGGTCGCCCTCGCGGAAGTCGCGGCGCACGAAATCAATGTCGCATCTCAGGCTTCCGCGCAGAATGATGCCGAAAATATAAAAATCGTCGCGATGGGCGTATTCCACCATATTGCGTTTAACATCTCCGGCATTTACTGCCTTCAAATGCACGCAGTCGTGCGACAAGTCGCCGTGGCGGTGGAGCGGTATAGTTGCGGTCATAACGCTTTGTGGGTTTGAGAGTCAAGTTTTCACGCGTTTCCTTTTACCCGCCCTGCTGTAACTCGCCTTCACAATCTCATATGAGCGCCTTACGAAGTCGAGAATCTCAGCGTCGGAGATGTCACCCCCGACCCCGAGCTCTATCCAGTATTTCCGGCTCATATTTCTGTGGGCGGCGCAGGAGGAGCGCGTCTCGTAAAGTTCGGCTATCACGTCTGGATCCCCTTTCACGGTCACCCCCTCGAAATTATCCATATCGAACATACAGAACATATGGCCCATGACGTAGAACACCAGCACAGAATCAAACCGGGCGGCGAACTTGCCGAACGGCGTTTTCTCCGTAACCCCATCGAATGAGAGGCAATACTCCCTAAGTCGTTCAATATCCATATTCTTCTCAAGCGTCAGTGGTCGTCATACATTTAATTGAAAGGCCCAGCGAGGTGTGCCATCCTCGACATGGATTATGCCGCGACGCGAAAAGCCGCGTTTGGCGATCCAGCCAAGCATCGGAGCATTATCGGCATGGGTGTCAACACGGATGCTGACCCCTTGCCTCAAACAGAAATCCAGGGCTATATCGGCAATCCTCTTCGCACCCGGAGCGGCGGCAAGGCGGTGGATTGTTCCGTACGGTCCATCATCGAGCCATTGGCCATCAATATCCGCGTAGTTAGGCTCTTCGCCTATGATAAAACTGAACACCCCGATTATGCCGCCATCTGACTCGACCACATAGCAGTTGCCATTTGATATATCAGTCAAAACAGTCTCTTTAGCCGGGTAGCCGTTTACCCACTGGCTCGGATTGCCCGAATCAATCATCCGCGTTCTGGCATAATCATAAATAGCGGTAATCGCGTCCAAGTCGGAGGGGCCTGCCCGCCTTACCGCATGCAGCCTCCTTATCACCTTTGCCGGATTGCCGACCGCGACAGTGTCGGATTCTATATCTTTGGTCACAACGCTCCCCGCCCCGATCACGCAACGGTCGCCTATAGTGACTCCGGGACAAATCACAACGCCGCCCCCTATCCAGCAATCCTCACCAATCGTCACGGGATAGGCATACTCCCGGCTACCCCTTCTGGCCACGAAGTCAACCGGGTGGTGCGGAGTGTAGATTTTCACATCCGGCCCGACCAACGTATGAGCGCCAATGGTGATATAGGCGCCATCAAGAAATGTACAATTAGCGTTTATGAACACATGGTCGCCGAGCCGTATTCCATTGCCGTGGTCGCAATGAAACGGCGGACATATAATAGAGGTGTCCGGCAAACCGGGAACCAGCTGCTCCAGCAGCTCCCTGTACCCGTCGTCATAGGAACTCATCCCGCGCAGTCTCGCGAGCAACCTCTTGGCATGGATGAAACTCGTCTGCAATTCAGGCGCTGACATATCGGCCAATTCGCCCGCTCGCATTTTTTCAAACTCATTCATATTATTTGTGGCCATCGGCTTATGGTTCGGGATTGCAAATTTACGGGTTTGCGGTGTATAATTAAAGCGATTTTTGTAATTTCGCACATAGAGCCTATGCCATATACCGCGGCACGGCCTCCATCGTCCGATACGTATTTGACAACAAATAATCAGACCAGCGTGAACGAAAATCTCACTATCAAGGAAGTGTCGTCGGACAAGCGGCGATTCATCGACCTGCTTCTCATAGGCGACGAGCAGGAGGATATGGTCAATCGTTATCTCGACGAGTGCCGGCTCTTTATCGGCTTTATCGGCGGAGAGCCAGCGGCGTGTTGCGCCGTGCTGGAGGAGCCGGGAAATATCGTCGAGATAAAGAATCTCGCCGTTGAGGCCCGATACCGCCGCCGCGGTATCGGGAGGCTGATGCTGCGCCACGTTGAATCGCTCTACCGCGGCACGACCATAATCCTCGGAACCGGGGAGACCCCGTCAACCCTGCGCTTCTACGGGAATTGCGGCTACAGATACTCCCACACCGTGCGCGACTTCTTCACCGACCACTATGACCACCCTATCGTAGAGGAGGGCGTGACGCTGCGAGATATGGTTTACCTTAAGAAGATGGTATGAAGTAACAGCAAAGCCGCGTCAGACCGCATATGTTTAGCGGTCTGACGCGACTATTATTGAAAACCATTGTTGTTTGACCGATATTAACCCTTGTCAAAACGGTCGTCCCACGACGGGTGGGCGGGGTCCTCGGCAACGAGCGCCTCGGCGAGGTCGATGCCGAGCGCTTCGGCCAGCATACGGCCATACTCGGAATCGGCACGGTGGCAGGCACGGGTGTGGCGCTGCTTGATAAAGAGGGGCACGCCATCCATCTGCGCGGCGGTGTTGGCGCAAGTGGCCTGTTTGTCGGCCGCGCTCATCAAGCGCCAGAGTTTGCCGGGCTGGGTGTAATAATCGTTGTCGTAGAGTCGCTCGTCGTAATTATAAAGATCGCCGTGGAGCTCCATCGGAGGTTCCTTCAGCGCCGGGTTATCTGCCCATTCGCCGAAACTGTTCGGCTCGTAGGCGATCGTCGCCCCCAAATTGCCGTCAGTGCGCATCTTGCCGTCGCGGTGGTAAGAGTGGAACGGGCATCGGGGCTGGTTGACCGGAATGAGGTTGTTGTTGACCCCCAGGCGGTAGCGTTGCGCGTCGCCGTAGGAGAACAGGCGACCCTGAAGCATCTTGTCGGGCGAGAACCCGATGCCGTCGACAATGTTGGCCGGGTTGAAAGCGGCCTGCTCGATTTCGGCGAAGAAGTTTTCGGGATTTCGGTTGAGTTCGAGAATACCGACGTCGCGGAGGGGGAAGTCAGCGTGGTACCACACCTTGGTGAGGTCAAACGGGTTTATGTGGTAACGGCGGGCCTCCTCCTCGGTCATAAGCTGCACCTGGAGCTTCCAGCGGGGGAAGTCGCCGCGCTCGATGGCCTCGAAGAGGTCGCGCTGGTGCGATTCCCGGTCCTTGGCGATTATGGCCTCGGCCTCCTTGTCGGTGAGGTTCTTGATGCCCTGGAGCGAGCGAAAGTGGAACTTGACCCAGGTGCGCTTGCCATCCTTGTTTATGAAGCTGTAGGTGTGGCTTCCGAAACCGTGCATATGGCGGAATGAGGCGGGGATGCCCCGGGGCGACATGGTGATGGTCACCTGGTGGAGCGCCTCGGGAAGGAGGGTCCAGAAGTCCCAGTTGGCGGTCGGGCTGCGCATGCCGGTGTGTGGGTCGCGCTTGATAGCGTGGTTGAGGTCGGGGAATTTCAAGGGGTCGCGGAGAAAGAACACCGGGGTGTTATTACCCACGAGGTCCCAGTTGCCCGCGTCGGTATAGAATTTCATCGCGAACCCGCGGATGTCGCGCTCGGCGTCGGCGGCGCCGCGCTCCCCGGCAACGGTTGAGAACCGCACCAGACAGGGGGTCTGCTTCCCTACCTCGGAAAAAAAAGAGGCGCGGGTAAATTCCGTGATGTCGTGCGTCACGGTAAAGGTGCCGAAAGCGCCGGAGCCCTTGGCGTGCATGCGCCTCTCGGGTATGACCTCGCGGTCGAAATGGGAGATTTTCTCAAGATACCACGGGTCCTGCGCCGCGAAGGGCCCGGGACGGCCGGCGGTTTGAACATTCTGGTTGTCGGCGATCGGGCGCCCGTTTTCAGCGGTCAGTCTTTTCTTTTCCATACAATCATAATGAGTTAGAAGTGTCGTCGTCCCGCCCGGCGGTGTCGTCGCCGCAAGGGGGGTCTGACAATTCCAACGCCATTATGCCCGGAATGGTTCGCGGGGTATGGAGCTGGGCGAGCTGAAGTCAGCGGCGCGTTCAGGCTTTCTCTGAGAGTTCGAGCCAGCGCATCTCCTTCTCATCGAGCAGCTCGCTGACCTCGGAGAAACGGGCGGCTTTGGCCGCGATGTCGTCCTGGCTCCCGCCTGAGGCGAACAACGCCTCAAGAGCCTCTTTTTCAGAGGTGAGAGCAGCGATTTCCTTTTCAAGTTCCTCGAATTCCTTCTTCTCTTTGAAAGTGAGTTTCGGCGCCCGCTCCACCCTGGGCTTACGGGGAGCCTCGGCAGTCTGTCGGCCCGACTCGGCGGCTCGTTCGCGGGCATCGCGTTCCTTGCGCCAGAGGGTGTAGTCGGTATAGCTGCCGGGGAAATCTTTCACGACTCCCCCACCCTCGAACACAAACAGGTGATCGGCTACGGAGTCAAGGAAATAGCGGTCGTGGGAAATGACTATCAGACACCCTTTGAACTCGCTGAGATAATCCTCAAGCACGCCGAGGGTCGCGATGTCGAGGTCGTTGGTGGGCTCGTCGAGAATCAGGAAATTGGGCGACCCCATGAGTACCGATGCCAGATGGAGACGGCTGCGCTCGCCGCCGCTGAGTTTGGCGATGAGCTTCTGCTGGTCGGCCGGGGTGAAAAGGAACCTTGTGAGGAATTGCGACGGACTGAGCCTTTCGCCACCATTTATCACCACTTCCTCGGCGCGTTCGGTTATGGCGTCAATGACCCGTTTGCCAGGGTCAAACGACATACCCTCTTGACGGTAATATCCGAATCGTACCGTCTCGCCGACATCGAAATGCCCGGCGTCGGGGCTCACCGCGCCGAGAAGCATCTTGACGAAAGTGGACTTGCCGACACCGTTACCCCCCATGATGCCAACCTTCTCACCCGGGGCGAATGTGTAGGTGAACCCGTCGAGAATTACCTTGTCGCCGAAGCGCTTGCCCACATTCTCGGCTTCGAAAATCTTAGAACCGATGCGGGATGCCTTCACCGAGAGATTGACATCCTTGTCGGCCTGGCGGGCACGGGCGCGCTCCTTGAGGTCGTAAAAGGCGTCGATTCTGGACTGGGCCTTCCCTGCGCGGGCCTGCGGCTGGCGGCGCATCCACTCCTGCTCCTTGCGCAGGAGGTTTTTGGCCCTGGCAACGTTTGCCTCGGCGGCTTCGAGCCGCTCGCGGCGCCGCCGGAGATAGTTGGCGTAGTTGCCGATGTATGAAAATACCTCGCCGCGGTCGATTTCGACAATGCGCGAGCACACGCGGTCAAGGAAAAAGCGGTCATGGGTAACCAGCAGCAGCGTCACGCGCGAACGGCTGAGCGTCTGCTCCAACCACTCGATAGCGGGGATGTCAAGGTGGTTGGTAGGCTCGTCGAGCAGAAGCACCTGCGGCTCGGCCGCGAGCACGCACGCCAAGGCTACGCGCTTTCGCTGGCCGCCCGACTGGGTGGCCACCTTGGCGTCGAAATCCGTGATTCCGAGCTGCGACATCAGTCGGCGTGCCTTCGAGAGAATCTCCTCCCGCTCCTCCGGCTCAGCGGCCTCCAACGCTTCGACAATCGGGCGGTACGAGGTAGCCGCCTCCCACACCGAAAGCTCCTCGGGAAGGTCGGGCGTCTGGTCGAGAAACGCGACGCGGACACCGTCCGACTTGACAACAGAGCCTGAATCAACGTCTTCCAGCCCGGCAATGCACCGCATAAGCGTGCTTTTACCCGAACCATTACGTGCCACGAGGCCCACCTTGTCACCCTCGGCCAGCCCGAGAGTGAGGTCGCCGAACAGCAATCTGTCGCCATAACTCTTTGTAAGTTTCTCTGTCTGAAGCAGTACACCCATATACAATAATCAATTCCGTTAAGAAATCTTACGCGAAGATACGAAAAACCGCCCAAAAATTTTGTCATTCCGAAAAAACTCCTTACCTTTGCATCCGTAAAACTCAAATCAAGGGCACAACGCCGCTAAGAGTGAAGGCGCCCCTTGACCTCGAAAGGAGAGGTGGGTGAGTGGCTGAAACCACCAGTTTGCTAAACTGACGTAGGAGCAATCCTACCACGAGTTCGAATCTCGTCCTCTCCGCCAAAAAGATGAAAGTCAGGCTTTACGCTTGACTTTCTTCTTTTTAAGGAGATAGCGAGATGAGAACGATAAGAGTTCGTCACCGCGAAGCGCTTGCGCAGCAAGAATCTCGTCCTCTCCGCCACCTGTTGAAAACCAGTTTACCCTGCATGCTAAGGGTCGACTGGTTTTCTTGTTATAAGGTTGAAATACTTGGGCTTGGAGACTCCGGGACCATGCCAAAACAGGCACAAGTCGTTCTTCCGGTGCATATGTTAAAACATCGTCTTAGCACTTTGGTGATAACTAACTCTTTATAAACAGCTATAATGAATTCACTCAAACCTACCCGCGTACCTCCCCATGTCACGGATCCAAACTTTGTTTTGGACTTGATTGCCTTGAAATTCGCCCGAAAAACGATTATGCTCAGCAAAACCACTGCCGCTAAGATTGTTGGCGGCGAGTATCGGCTTGAGCAACTCGTAGAACAAGGCGAAATCGAGGTGGATAAGCCCACAGCCAAGCAAAACGGCAAATGGTTTTGCAATGGCAGCGACGTTATCCGCCACATAAAATTCTGACATATTGATTTATAAAAAGGGGGCAATGACGGCTGTTGACACGGAAAGGAGTCAGCCACAAGTCCGCAACGAAGTTCAGTTGGCTTTGCTGGCGGCGAACTGCGATTCGATGTAGGCGGCTTTCTCGCGACTGAGGGGATAAATGCCCGCCGAGGTGTGGATGTCGTTGGCGCGCAGTCCGGCGGGCTGTAGTGGCCGGTGGGCTGGTTCTGAATTGTCAAGGAAGCGCAGCCGAGCCCAATGGCCTTTAGAGGGAGCGACCCCGCGCCCGGCATATTTGGCCCATCGGCCCTGGTTGACGTCATCGAAACTGCCGAATACCTCGGTTACCTCCATCTTGTATAGAATCTGACCGAAAGGCTCGGTGACGTAGACGAACACTATGTCGCCCACGTTGGCCGTGCGCTTGACCAGGTGGCTGAAAAATGGTTGGTCGATCTCGTCGCGTTCGTTGAGGCAACGGACCATATCGAACACGTTTTTATTCGACGGAAAATACCAGTAGGCCATAATGTAAGTGTTTTATTAAACGTGATTTGGCGTCATAACCAAGGACGTGGAGCGGATGACCGACTGCTCCGTGAAACAGTCACACATATCCTGTAATTCCAAACAACTCCACAGGGTGATTTGTTCGGAACGCCATAGAACTGCAAACGATCATCCGGCATAACGGCGAGACGGGATGATTTTCGCCGAAACGGCTGTGGGCCGGTCCGCATTCAGCAGACCGGCCCACAGCCGAATGAAACACGTCTCCCCTATCGCGAGGTCAGCGTTGCCTCAGCCGAAGTTTGCTGGGGACGAAGAAGTTTGTCGCGCAGAAGCCCTATGAGTTTCGGCAGGTAACGCGACACATCCAAAGTCATATTCACCACCCCGTTGAGGCATCGCAAAGGCCTGGCCGCGAAAGGTCTGTCGGGAATATTTTTGGCATATGCGAGCTGGTGGTCACGGAGAATCTGCTTGTGCGATGACAGTCCCGAGGTCGAAGCGCCGCCAATGCGCATAGTCACGAAGTCGGCGTCGATGTAACGTATGGCGATGTCGTGGATATAAATAAGGCGGAACAGCTGTTCGAAATCGGCGGCGACTTTGAAGTCGAGGTCGAAGCAACCGTAATTCTGATAGATGCTCCGGCGGCAATAGAACGACGGATGTGCCGGCATGAATCCCAGCCTCATCTTCTGCCGCGAGAAATCGCGCGAGGAATAATATCGCACACACCTCGACAAGTCCGAAGGGTCGACGTAATGAATATCGGCATATACGGCGTCGACATCCCTGACCTCGTCGGCAACACGTCGCAGAACGTTGGCCGACGTATAGAAATCATCCGAATTCAAAAGCCCGATAACCTCGCCGGTAGCCATCGCGATGCCCTTGTTCATCGCGTCGTATACGCCGCGGTCAGGCTCGGAAATCCATCGGAGCACCTTGCCTACTGCCTGGTACCTCGGTCCGTACTCCGCGAGAAGGTCGCGAGTATGGTCGGCAGAATTTCCGTCAACAACAATATGCTCGACATCGCGGTGGGTCTGCCCTATCACACTATCAAGCGTACCGCGCAATGTCTCCGCCGAATTCCATGTCGCTGTAACGACCGAAATCTTCATAAATAATCCATTATAATATTACACCATATACGTCGGCCAGATGCCGGCGGATTTTAGCCGGATCGTTGCCGCATATTTTTTTTATCTCATGAATTTTGGCATCAACCAATGTCCTGTACCACCACCCTTGGATAAAGCTGAAGAGAAATCCCTCCTTCCCATCCAAGAACGCTCCCTTTGCGAAATACCTGTAAACAAAGTACGCGAATGACCTCCAAAACAGTGGCTGGCGGGCATAAGTGGCTTTTTTACCGCGCTTGGAAGCCGCCTGTTCAGAAAGTTTGCCATCGGGCTGTTTTTCTTTAAGACCCAGCTCATTATCGAGAAGTTCAGCGGCCTCGCGCACGGCATAATCAACATGTTTTTTGCAGAACCACGACAGATTATTCAAATTATGGTCACAAAAATCATATTGGAATTCCATTTCCTTTCCACCATCGGTGATAATGATATGCTCGTCCATTAGGCGCTGCTCGTAGCGAGCCGCTCCATATCTGAAAAGCCTCAGAATTTTCACTGGGTATATCCCTCGGCGCATCCACTTCCCTAGAAAAATATGGCGGCGCTTGAGCACGATGCCGGATACGTCAGACGGCACATTCTTCAACTCGCGACTTATCTCCTCGGTCAACTCACTTGTCAGATATTCATCGGCATCCAGCCTCAGCACCCATTCGGTAGTAATTGGCAAGTTGTCAAGGGCCCAATTGAACTGAGCGGCCTGATTCCCGGGCCAATCATGCTCGATGACCCCGGCGCCTTTGGAGGCAGCGATTTCTCGCGTGCCGTCGGTAGAACCACTGTCGACAACGAAAACTTTCTTCGCGATAGGCCCGACATTATCAAGACACCGCCCGATGTGCAGCTTCTCGTCCTTCGTAAGGATGATTACGGTTATATCAGGCTTCATAAGTCCTTACGAAATCTATCAAATTATCAACCATGTCATTAATCGTCAAATGGGAGCGGTCACACTCGCCCATTTCATAGCTGGCAACGGCTGAGACTATTGCCTCGACATTTCGAGGCTCAAATACCGCCGAAGGCTGACATACGGCATGCAGATATGGTAAATCGCAACCAATAATATCGCATCCTGATTCGCCCGCCTCTATGATACCGAGTCCCAGACTCTCATTCAATGACGGGTAAACAGTAGCTTTCGATTTATTGTATATCTTTACAACCTCTTCAAAACTCACATATCCGTGGTTCTCGATTCTGGCCCCCTTATCAATAGCCGACTTAATTCTGCCTTCTAACAATGGTGAATTGGAAGTAAGATGAAGCACTGGACGTATATCTTTCTTTGCCAACTCTCCCCAAGCGTCAATCAAGTATTCGTGCCCCTTTGCACCAGTATGTTCTCCAATAAAAACATAATCATGCCTTTTTTCAAACGGCACCATATTGATATTATCAGGAACAAAATAAAACGGGTACACTTCGATAGGCCTGCTACCTCTGTTAATGTATCCATCCAACAATCGAGCCGTATGCGTGGTCTGTACAATCCATGTGTCTGTATTAGATGCGTAATGCCTTATATAGCAGCGCTTCAAATAGTTCGCTATTTTTTGCTTTGGCGAATTATCTGTTGGGATCGCAAGCAAACTAACATTGTGCATCAAAGTATGCGTCGCAACAGGCAACTTGATTTCAGGCGGCACATTTCCCAAACAAAGAACCGCACTATAATCATTTTCATGCTCTCGATAAAAACGACGGCGGTTTGCAATACTTGAAGGTGACACATATATGTTGCCAATAGACGATTCTGAATCAAGTTTCGGACACCTGTCATCCTTCAACAATACAAAATCGATGTTTCGGGCGACTAACCGATTTACCAAATGGTTTAGAATCATCAGCGCACCGCCCATATTAATATGGAGCGCATCCAATAATATCGGTTTCATCGAATTATGAAAATAGTTTGGATTAAACTTATCGTCCACCTGTATATATTTTATACGCGTTGGGGAACCAACGGGAGAAACGCTCACCGACAACACAAGCTACAACGTAGAACAAAATAGGAATTGTCAGATATGAAATAATGAAAGTCATCTCCGAACGTGAAATCAATAATGGAATCTTTTTGAAGATATTAAGGAACGGCTCATGGGCGAGATATACGAAGAAAGTGTACTTGGCAAACCAGTCGATACGCACGCTCGATAAATGATCCGACAGCGCATCGTACACAAGCCACAAAGCTGGAACCCCCAACAACGGAAGGCACTTACCCATAAGTTCGGCACTCCACCCGACAACGCACACCGCCAAACAGAACAAGTAACCAATGCAAACGGTATAAAGTAATACTTTATTTCTGACTGTGCATCCCACAGTGATTCCCGACATAGCTATGTAACCGCCGGACATAAACCAAAAAGCCGTGGCAACGTAGCCAATCCATATCCCCGCGGCAAATAAGCCCGCGAGAAACAGAATCGGCAAAAACTTACCCACAGAATGATTAAGGCCAACCAACCATTTTAGGATCAGCCATATTAATGGTGAGAACAGAACCATCACCATCAAATCCCTGACAAACCAAAGCTGGAACGCGATTGGCGGATTTATAAAGACAAGCTCCAGGGTGCCCCAAACACCGAGGACATCCATATCGTTAAATATCTTAAAGTTTAGAACATCCGCTACCCCCCCCGAATTTCAAAGCGACAGCATTAACCCCGCAATAAAAGAAGAATGTAAAAATATTAGCGATTAAGTATGGCACAAGCAATGTACGTCCGCGTTTTCGTATCTTGCCAATGATCGACTTAACGCCATCCGGAACTTTCAGAAAGAACAGGTAGCCTGAGATTATATAAAATAATGGAACTGCCGTTCTGCAAAAGCTACTAACAGTCTTTTCAACGAGGTTGAGAATCGGCATTGCGGATCCTTCAGTGTAATACATATGTATGTATATCACCATAACTATGGAAAACGCCGACATCACCCGAAACTTTCTGCTAAGGTATTCAGTCATTGAGTATCGAGGTCAAAATCCAGAAGAAAGGGAACATAAGGGCACCGGAAAACAGGAGCCAGCCCTCGCAGATACCATTTATCACAAGAAATGACAGCACCGCTAAAAGGAATGGGCGAGGATGTTTAGCGGAGTGTTTCAACACAGCTCCCCAAAACGCGATGAAGGCAATCGTCCCGATCAGCCCCGTGTGTGCTAAAAGCGACAGCCACGAGGAGCCAGGTTCGGTCGACGATCCGGCCAGCACACTTTCAGGGTCGTCGAACTCGGAGTTGAACACCGTTTGGGCAGAAAAACCGATGCCCGTCAGCGGCGCGCTCTCGAACTCGGCCAAGCGACCCGTCCAACGGTCGATGCGTGATGAGAAGGGTGATCCCGCTTCCACTGACAAAGCGTTCTTCATCGAGACGGACTCTCGGACTGCCGGGACACAGACTGAAACCAAGCCGACCGCGGCCATCATCGACAACGCGAGGACAACCTTTTGCCGGGAACCCTTTCGCCAAGCCACGACCATCAAGATGGCCGCGGCGCACACCAATCCGGCAACGGCGATGCGTGAACCAGCGGCAACGGCTGTAATAACCGAGATGACGCACACGATGGCCCAGGCTACCGCTCTGGCACCACAAGAGCAGCCAGACGTAAGCATTTTATGCAGTGACAATATGGCGGACAGCGCGGCGACAGGCGATAATGCCATCCCAAGCTTCATAATACCGCGGAATCCGAAATGATGATACTCGGCGGTCGACGAAGTCGCCACGGCATAGCACAACATCGCGAACGATGTCAATGTAATCAACACGCACGCCGCAAAAAGGCCATTCCACGCACCGCGGCGGAACTCGTTTAGTAATGGAGTGACCGCCAATGGAGACAGCGCCGCCAGGCCAACAACGAAACCCGCAAACCTCATCCAGCAAGTGCCTAATGGCACAGGCCGCATAACAATCAGCGATAAAGCGCAAGCGCCGAGGAATGCCAGCAGCCAGTAATTAATTCTGAAACGCTCTCCCCGCAAAAATGACGCGGTAACCGCTACCATTGTAGCCAATGCCATCATCAAGGATTGTGCGAATCCACCCAGGTCAACCGCGTCAAGGACGCGCACCATCGTCAAAAAACCGACGATAGCGCCCATGGCTAACGGCCAATTTCGGCTGAATATGTTTGCAGCGTCGCTATTCACTATTATCAGTCACTCAAAGCAGTATGGTACGCGTCGAGTTGCGCTCGGTCGCGGGCTTCGAAATCGATGCCCTTCGCTGCGGCGGCGTACCGCGCATAGTCCGATGACAGCTCGCCGATAGCCCGCTGGAGGTCGTCAGGCGAATCGTGGCGGAAAGACACTCCAGCGCCCGTATCCAACACCATATCGGGGCCGGCCCCGACCATTTCACTGACTATGCAAGGAAGGCCGCGATATAATGCTTCTTCTACTACCAGCCCCCACGTTTCGGATAGTGACGGGAGAATAAACACGTCGTGGCTCTCATAAATACCTGAGAGTTTTCCATTGTCAATGAAGCCTGTAAAGCGGATGTTGTCGGTGGCCATCGCCTTTAATCGTTCTTCAAGCTCCCCTCCGCCTACAATAGTCAGCGGCAAGCCGTTACGGCTGAAGCATTCAACAAGTACTTCAAGGTTCTTAACCGCCGTCAAACGGCCAACGTAAAGGAATCTAAGCGGCGACGCGGGCTCGTGATAGCGCACGCCCTCCTTGCGGAAAATGCCCACGGACCCTGTTGTGAACATATCACCTTTAAGGCCGAGCTTGCGCAGCAATCGGCCGTGGGGCGCTCCGCTCGGGAAACCGCCGGACATCCGTCCGACGATACGGCGCTTCAGCCATCCGCGCAAACCGCCTGTGCGCACTTCAAAATCCGATGACTCGCACACCACTAAGTTCCTCTTGCGGGGCGACATAAAGGCGTACAGGTTGTATTCCGGGAAACACCACCCGGAGAACAATACCTTTTTGTAACGGATGGAGCGCATAAGCCGCCGCAATGCGAGGAATGTTTTCGGCTTGTCGCGGTACTGGTAGCGTCCTTCAGAAATAAACACCCAGTCGAATCCCCACCGGGCACGGTCCTCATCCTTAAGCACATTGTTGACCGCCTCAGCGCCGTAACCGATCAGCACCAGGAGAATCTTTCTCCCTTCCGCTGCCAGACGGCGACACAGCTCCAGCTTGTAGAAGCTCGGGGTGTTGGTTAGGTAGACAAAGTCGTAAGGTCGTTCTATATCTTCCATAGTTTTCTTCCAAACATCAGTTGAGAAACGACGGCTCACCTCTTCTGATTGGTTTGTGTATCGGGCGAGCACCCCATCTGGAAGCGCCGCAATGCGCCTTATCTCCTCCGCCATCCCGTCAATGGTCGAAGGTATCACGCAATAATTAATCCCCTCTATTTGAGGATAAGCTATAGTGGAGACCACCGCCCTGTTGTGAAGAAGCGCCTCGATTATTTTGGAGGGGAAATTGCAGCGGTTCTCAAGGAACTCTGGATCGCGGGTAGAGAGGAGGAAAGTCGATTCGTGCAACAGCCTAAGATATTCCTCTGACGACACCTTCCCATGAAAATTAACGTTGGGGTATCGCGCTGCCATCTCCGCAAGACGCTCCGGCTCAGTGGTAATCCCGGTTATGTGGAGCGTTGCCGAGGGAACTTTTCCAAAAGCTTCGATTACTTTGGATACCTGCGAGATATTTTCGCCAAGCACCCCCGATAGTAAGAACAGCGGGGCGGCACTTGACACTACGGGTCGCGCCTCGTCAGCCGGAGGTACAACACCCGGCAGACAATGAAAATTATGCTTCGCCACGCGCTCATAAGTAGTGAGTCCTATACGTCCTGCGGCGGAGTTATAAGAACGCATTACGCGTTTTTCGTCAGGCTGTCCCGGGGTGAAATCAAGCACTATCGGGTATATGGCGACTGATGGTTTGAACCACCTCAGCAGCTTCACAAGGAAATAGTTGAGATTAGTTACGTTATAGAGCCAAAGCTCACTCCCGCGGGGCACGCGTCTCATCAGAGTTACCTGCTCCACGAGCGGCCCGAGAGCCCTCAGACGCCCCGGCAGCAGCCGTAAACGCGAAGCCATCGAGGTGAAAAGACCGCACGAGGCCGCTTTAGCCTCACCATAGCCCACCATCGGCGGCAGTATAGAGTATGCGGCGTCAAACATACCGCCGCGCAGCAGATTGCATGAAAAATGGCTCGCCGCAATGCTGATCCCCTCTGGAATCTCGCGGCTGTCAGGCGCCATATGTCCTAAAAATATCCGCATAATTATTTGAGAACGAGAGACACGAGGTCGCGCAGGTCGCGAGAGCGAAACGCGAGGGCGAGCCCGAAGTAAACAAGTATTCCCGCTATCACCCCGAGAAGCACCCGCACGGCGTTGTCGTCAGTCGGGAGTATCCACAGCAAACCAACGATGGCGCCATACATCGCGGCTGAAAACAACAGACTGGGCAGAACGGCCTTGAACTGCGTCCTCAGCCCGAGCCCGATACGACGCCCCCCACCAATGATGGCGATAACGAGTCCGACAACAGCCGTCACCACCAATCCGCAACAAACCGCCGACAACCCGAACGGTATCAAGGCAGCCAGCGACAATAGCCCCACCCCCTTGGCGGCCAATTGCAAGCGGAGATACCGCCGCGAGTCGCCCATAACCTCCAACACCATCATATTCACCGAAATTAATGGGAAAAGCATCATAGCCAAAGCGAGTATTCGCAGAAGCCGCGCCGCATAAAGCCACTGGGAGCCAAAGAGGAGCTCTACAAACGGCACAGCGATTGCCGAAAGCCCAACCATAAGCGGGAACACGATGAACGCATAATAACGTATATGGCGGCAGAACGCACCAGCAAGTCTCTCAGGCTCATCGCGTAGCGAGCAAAGCGCCGGGAATGTGGCGCGCTTGATAATGCGCGTCACGTTGACCGAGGCAAAGTCGCCCAGCTGATCGGCCCTTGTATAGCAGCCGAGACTGTAGGCTGAGAAGACTTTGCCAATCGTCATCATATAAATATTACTGTAGAAGGTGTCGAGGATATCGCTCGCCATAATCCTCGAACCGAAGCCGAACAGACGGCGGAAAGAGTCAACAGCAAAGCGCATTCGCGGCCTCCAGGGGGATAAAATCCACAACGCGGCCCCTGTCACCGCATGGTTAGTGAGTTGCAACCCGGCAATAGCCCAAACACCGAAACCCGAGTAAGCCATCCAGACACCGACGACGCCTGAACATAGCGCTCCGGCGAGAGTTGTTTTGGCCTGTGTCTTGAAATCAATTCGAGAGGTAAGTATAGCCCGATGCACCACAAGCGTAGAATTAATCAGCACACTGAGGCTCAGCACACGGGCCAAATCCGTCAGGCGTGGTTCCCCGTAGAAGTCAGCGATAAGCGGAGCGGAGAAAAACAGCAAGATATAAAGCAACGCCCCCACTCCGATATTGAAGAAAAACGCCGTAGAAACATCCTCCTCGGTATGTCGTCCAAGCCGGATAATTGCCTGCGAGAAACCTCCATCGGCGAGCAGCTGCCCGATAGTGATGAAAATAGCCAGCATCCCTACCAACCCGTAGTCGGTCGGCGTGAGCAGCCGCGCCATCAGCACCAGGATGGCAAACTGCACACCCTGCACCGATAACCTTTCGACGGCGCTCCACACCGCGCCCTTCACCGTCCGCCTCGCGTCAAACATCTTCTAATCGGAGTAGCTTCAATATCAAAATAATCACGACACATAAACATGCCAAGAACAACAAACAAAACTGTTTGAGTGGTTGGATGTTGGCCATTAGGTGACACAAAGCAAGTTGTCAGGTATGATATGAGGAACAGTATAACGAGAGTTTGGAACAAATCCCATCTACCAAGCCTGCGTACAATATAATAAACCGGGTAACACAGCAGTATAAGACCTATAAGACCGCACTCGCTTAATCTGCCAAAAAAAGTATTCTCATAATGCGAACCAACTATCTCTGTAGGCATAGCCTTTTGACCTTGCGAAAGAGCGACCGCCTTTCCGATAAGTGCCACAGTGATATCGTCTGCTATAGTTTCATCAAAACCACGCTTCCATGCTCCGCTCCTGGTGTCTTCTTTCAACGAAGATTCAGAATATCGATTTGAATAAGACTTTTCCTCCATCAAAACTGATGACACTAAAGCGGGAGCATAGCACGCGACGAGAATGCCCCCAACAATAATGTGCGCCTTAATGCCCTTACCTTTGATAAGGTAAAACAGATTGCCCCCAATAAACATCATCCCAAGTACCAATACGATCTGGCGGCTCCCTGTAAACCACGATCCCACTATGAAAGACACGCAGATCGCGAGGAAATAAAATTTTGACAGGAACGTTTTGGCCATTGTCATACGCATAAAGCCACAAAACATACAGAAAGCATAGTAGACACCAAAAGTAGTTGGCGCTTCCGAGAGAAAGCAGTAACGGCCATCATCCAACAGCCCATCCAGCCCCTCTGTATTGTTGATCAGGAATCTTTCC
The DNA here is from genome assembly GCA_023663385.1 of Alistipes timonensis. GTDB lineage: Bacteria > Bacteroidota > Bacteroidia > Bacteroidales > Muribaculaceae > UBA7173. The sequence goes on from JAMPHO010000001.1 coordinate 956,714, forward strand.
GTGAAATATCCACCCGAAGCATAATCGGCAATTAGTCCAATACTTAGGAATAAACCTAAATATGTGAATATTCCGTAGAAAGCTTTAGGAGAAATATATCGGGTCTTTGCAACCAGGAAAGGAAGACATATAAACGGAAGCCCGGCGAAATACATCCAATAAGCGTAAACTATTCGCAAATAATTGAAATCATATTGCCATACCGTCACCAAAGAAAGCAATAATACTCCGAAAGCGAGCCCCCCCTCGACCTTGAAAATATGTCGCAATTGCCTGACATTAATCCGGGGTACTAATCGGTAACATACGGCCAATCCGCATATCCATATGAGCTGACGCCACATATTAAGCGGAGCTCCGCGAAGAAGCCAGCCAAAAAAACTGCCATTAGTCAACATAAAAATGGCGACCAGGTAGAATCCTAAATAGGCCTTTATATGGCGCGTAACACCAGCCATAACAATTTTGGGTCGATCATTAACAGTAATAGACGTATCTGAGACTTTAGGCGCCAGCGGGTCGAGAAGAACATTTTCAGTAAACGGGCTTTAATCTCTTTGCGGCGAAAGAATGAAATAGTGGCATCGAAATGTTCCTTATTCGCGAAGTCGCCCACCATCTGAAACGCATAGACATTTGACAACAAATGTACAATATCCCTGTTCGTTAAGCCATAACGAGCAATAATGTATTCATTTCCCTGAATAGAACCCTCAAAATTACGTATACTGCGAGTCGCCGTTATTGATCCTTGCCGGTTCTGACGGTAGCAGTATATGCCTTCGTTGATATACTTGACCCGGCCAGCATTCATAAGCACGTCAACATAAAACGGATTATCCTCATGGTATATCCCTTCTACAAACCGCAGTTTGTTATCACGCAGTACTCCTGCCGGATACAGTTTTTTGGGGGCCGGTATCTCTTGAAATTTGGAACGCCCAAGCGTCAAGGACATAAACTGTCGGGCAGAGTATTCTCCGGGTGGGACACCGCAACTGTTCAACACCTGCTCTGTTTCCGAGTACCAATATATCAGAGGGAATTGCACCACAACATCGGGTTCGGCGAGGGGTTTCAACGTTGCCAGAGCGTCAGGCATAAGCCAGTCATCACCATCGAGAAACAGTATATACTCACCCTTGGCTGCCGCCATTCCATTATTGCGCGCATTTGAAAGGCCGCCATTCCTCTGGTTTATGATAACAACGTTATCTACATCCTCATAGCGAGTAATGAAAGATAGAGTATCATCGGTAGACCCATCATTGACAACAATAATCTCGACTTCAGTTTGGTCAACTTGAGCCTGATTCAAACAGGATTCTATAGCATTGACCACCATACTGCCGATGTTGTAGGCAGGAATAATTATTGAAAAAAATGGTTGCTTCTTATGGCTCATCTATTTTTAGAATTTAAAGCGGGTTCTTTCTCATTAAGGCATCATCTATCCAACCAATAAATCCTGTGTGTAAGATTTTATTCCAAAGCACACGCCTCAAACAATCAACCGCAAAACAAACTAAGTATGTGGAGAAAGCAAGAGTAATAATTCCTAATAATATTGCCACTGGATTACCAACACTAAATATTAGATTTGCCACACCTTGATAAAATGGCCGCACTAACGGGTTTTCATGAATCAGGTATACAGCGAATGCTGATGATGCAAGTCTGTTTACAATGGAACTCTTGAATGAGTATCGGGCAAACACTATGAGAAAGGCGGCTGCGAAAGCGATATTAACAGGCGACACATAAGAAATATCCCAACGTCGTATCCAACCGCAAATTCCCTCGTGCGGAATCACATAGCAGAGTGTCCATACAGCAATTCCACATACACTTATGGCCGACAAAAGTGCGAGTAATGATACGTGTGCCTTAAGCTTTCCTCTATCGAACTCTGCTCGAAGCAATCTCCCAATCATATAGAGAATCAAAAAAGAAATCACAGAATAACCATGATTGAATTCCGGCCATACAGGTACAATCCACCCAAATAAAATTTGGAATGCCATTAACAAACAAATTAAAATATTATTACCATAACTCCTCTCAAACTTTAAATACAAATTAATGGGGGGGGGTAAAAAGTAACAACAATATATAGCATCTTGAGAACCAATCCTTGTTGCCCGGAATCATATACCATAATGCCTCGCTCCATGAGGAGTAATTACTCGTTGCGAACGCCACTCCTATCAATACTCGATAAAATACTATCTGAAATAGAATATTAAGAACACTTTTAAAACTAAGTGTAACCCCAAACCATCCTGATATTAAAATAAAAATATTCACACCAAGCACAGCAAATGCGCCCAACTCACAACGGAGCAGTGACAGCACTGGATGTGACTGGCATACCTCATGGGTTGGAAGTCCTCCAAACGGTGCTATTACAGCATGAGTAATCAACACCATAGTCATAGCGACAATGCGCAACAATTCGAAATTTGACTGTCGGCTTAAATTCATACGTTCTCGCGCAAATACTCGTATGACTTAGTTCTTAACACCGACAAACGCTCATCCATTGACTTGAAATTGATTGGCACATCCATAACATTTGAAAGAAAAGCTGGCGCTATGAGCTGGCGCTGTTCCTGACCAATTGTCTCAAGTAGTGACGTTAGCTTATTTTTATTTGATTCTCGGATTAGTGTTACAAACGGGCGATGGGTTATTGCAGAAAAAATTGTTCCGTGGAACGTGTCTGTGACAACGCCTGACGCATACTTAAACCATCTTAACACTTCGAATGGGGATTTTGGCGCCACTAACACATCGCACCAAGGATATAGCCCCATTATAGCCACAAGCTTTTTCTTATGAGTCTTGGCATATCGACGGATAGCGGCTGCTTCCTCCTTATCCGTAATACGATTTCCATAGGAATAAACCACGATGTAATCTTTATCCAAAGGAGCTGATGTATAAGCATCAATTTCGGCGCTATAGCCATAAGCGAGAACAGGGTCTATATGCATCTGAGGCTTGCGATCTGTCAGTTTTTCTACTATCAAGGCACTATTTTCGTCCCTGACGGAGATTGAGGCAATACCGCGCAGATTGCGAGCCACTATTTGGCTTACCCCGTATGTGTTCAAATCGTCAAGAGTAGTATGCCCGAATGACGCCGCATAAGTGATTACCTTATGGGCATTTTTCACTTTACCGAACAATTGCTCCGTAAAACCCCACCAAGAAGGCTGACAACAATTGAAAACTTCATCACTTCCAATAACAGCAACATCAAATTCATCAGAAGCCTTAGCTGGTGGCAAAAACGCTATATTATCAGTAAATGAATTGTAATAATCAGCCGCGAGCTCTCTACTCTTAAGAATGAATGGTAATCCTTCTCTATATAGTCGGCTTAGTTTTCTCGCGATACGTTGCGGCTTAGTCAGAGTCACAACAGGCGGTTTAACCAACGCGTCCCCCCGTTCGATTCCGATGAATGAGCATTTGCTGACACCAACAGCCTCGACCATTCGCCTAAGCGCATATGCTTGCAGAAAAGAACCATAGTTAGGCACTTCCTGCATTGAAAGGATTCCAACAGACTTCATTTGCTAATCGCTCTCTTTATTTTTGAATATAACCTCTGCGGCAACTTAGTATTATAGTAGAATCTTAATATCAAGTTCTTATAGATCCAACCCAGAGAATGTTTGGACCCAAATGCACGAAACACCATATTGTATATCCACGGCTTGGATACTGTATGCTTTAACTGGGCTTCCAATAGGTATTCGACACGCTCTGATTGTATTTCGCAACTATGGCTCAATTCTCTGACAATTCTATCACCTGCGCCAGTAAGGGAAATTAAAGCGCTCACTCCTTTCTCATCATTCATGAATTTCTTTCCCCAATAATCGCCAAGCCTGATGTCCGCAGATGAGTTACAGCCTTTAAACTTACAATCGCTATAGCAACAAGTATTGAGGCAATAATTCCCAAGAAAGAACTCATAAAATAAGTCGCCAGAAGTCCATTTGGAATATACTTTGTGGCGCGGTTCCGGCAACGACACGTCATACTTATCCGAATCGTCGTCGTGACTCGGCTTCACATCAGCAGATATCGCCCAAGAGTCGTGCCAACCATTCGCCTTAGTCCTCCATGATAGAAACGAAAGGTCTCCTGTCTCAGATTTAAGTTCGGAAATATACTTATCCCAAAGCCTTAACGAAGGGACACCATGGCAAAAGAAATCAACTAGTATAAAATTGTCCTCTTTCCGAACTCGCTTCAAATATCTGCGCAAAGACCCTATTTGGCAAGGGGTGCCGACAACGACCCACTTTTCATCAGTTTTTAACTTGCCAAAAGCATTTTCCGTATAACTCGGCAGGTACTTGCTGCCTACCGAATATCTAATATCATCCACGGTTTGGGCGATATAGTGTCGTGCTCGGTCATCGGTTACGTCATACTTGACAGCGCAGACCTTGTAACCTTTTTCGAGCAGCCGCATAGAAATCTCATATCCAATGCCTCCTGACGAGCACCATTGCCTCACATTCTGATTCTTTGACCATCCATAATATCCCAACGGAGCTCGTTCTCCAGCCTGCAGGGTATTAATATAGGCGCAGTCCTTAACACAAAGTCCACAATTGATACACAGGCTTTCATCCACAATAGGTGAGTAAAAGCCTCTGCTGTTTTCTTTTAACGAGATGCAGTGCTTAGGACAAACCCGAGTACAGACACCACAGCCATAACATTTATTGGAAACCTTGGAAATATTGAAGCGGTCAGGCATTGGAAAACTTCCTTCTTAATTTTTTAAGAGATGATAAAGCAAAAGCTCTCTCGTTCTTTTCCAAAACTATATAGAATGATGTCACAGCGCTCAACAGAAGCGCTACCGAGACTGATGTAATCATTCCAGGTATCCCAGTGACAACGTCTGCGACCGCCCAGACTATCGGCGAGCATATAGCGCAAGCCGCTAAAGCCGGCAGCATCACTTTTTTCATATATGCCTCTGCCGGAAATCCTATCAGTTTTCGTAAATATGCTATACGCACGAAATGGGTGATTAAGTTGATCAATACCCGGCCAACAAAAACATAAACAGGCGAAACGTCGATATACAGAAGTATGATGGCAAGAGGAATATTCAGCATTATCAACCCCGACATCAATAACATATAATTGCGAATGTTACCGACTGCCTGGGCCGAAACCCACAATGGGCCGGAAAGAGCGTCAATCATGCAGAACACAAGCATCAATTGCGTAAATCTCACTGAAAAATCAGGAACATCCGTAAGCCATAAATGCAATATATCGGAGCATCCCGCTATCACCGGAAGCCCGAGCACGAACATAAGGCAGAATGACAACCGGGATGTAGAAAAAACAAAGTTGAAAAATTCTGTCTTCTCACCAGCGGCATATGACTTTGTTATCTGCGGGTTAAATGCTGTTTGAAAATTGGTTACAAAAGAATTTACAGCGGAATACACCTGGGTTGAAACCCCCATCGCCGCATTGACAACCACACCGCAAAACACATTGAACACCATATTCAATCCTTGGTTCGCGGCAATGTTGCTTATTCCGCCAACCATATTCCATCCGTTGAATGCCATAAGGCTTTTAAACATCGACTTATCCCAATACCGCTTGAAATAAATAGTTGTCACGGTTTTCTTCAAAAAACAAATCGATGATACCCAGCAAATAATTACAATAAAAAATACTAATAAACCATATGACACAAGTCGAAACTGCGGTGCGAGATACCCCAAACAATATACTCCGGCTAACTTAAGCACCGCTTCCGCAATACTTAGATACGAAAAGAAACTGAATTTCTCATAGGAAACTATCGCGGAGTTATACGGCGCTCGAATCAAATTCACGACAAACGTGGCCACAGACACTTGGTATAACCAAAATACCTGGGTCATACTTGTCGGAGGGAATTTCAATACATTATATACAATCCATAGGCCAAGTGTTTCCGCTATGACGAGAAAAGCCACTCCAAAAAACGCATGGACGTTTACGCTCATTGAGAACAGATTGGTTATATCCTTATGTAAACCCTTACCTATATAATAAGATAAATAACGCTGTGTGGATTGGCTAAGTGCGGCATTTATGAAAGCGAACAGCACCACCACACCGCCGATAACGTTATAAATGCCGTAATTATCAACGCCAAGTTCTTTGAGTAAAATACGGAAAGCAAAGAGATTGACCGCCATGAGCACAAACATGCGCACATACAGGAACATCGTATTCTTAGCAATCAGCTTTTTGTCGATATGACTGCTCATTCTACTTGGCAAATATTATTTGGCAGCACCTCTGGACCTCAATATTCGGCGCTATTGCTGTGTGATTGGGCGGAGGAAGAGGTCGGGGATGGTGGCGGTGACGCGGAGGCCGAAGTCGGAGGTGAGGGAGACGGTGAGGTGGCGGCGGGTGCCGGAGGAGCTCACGCGGCCGCGGTAGCCGGCAAAGGGACCGTCGGTCACTTCCACGTCGGTGCCGGCAGGGAGTTCGGCGCACTCGGTGCCGTCTATGAGTTCAAGGTCGTCATCGGCAGCTCCGTCGAGCAGGATGCGGAAATTGCGCATCTCATCGGCCGGAATGCGGGCGAAAGGGGCGTCGGCTTGCCGCGACTGCCTGTATACCGTGGCGGCCGACGATATGGCTACCGCCGCTACGGGGATGAGGGCCGGCGTCGCCTCAAGGAACATCACGTTTCTGATGCGCGCTACCACGGTGCTCTTCAACCGCTTGCCGCGACGCACCATCAGTTGCTCTACCGGGGCGTATGGTTTTACCCCGGAGAGCCTGGCGTCGGAGGCAAGTAGTCCGCGCACCGCGGCGGAATCGCTCCCCGGGCGCAGCCGCAGGGCGTACCAGGCAGGCTCGTCGCCAAGCACTGCGGAACTAACCCGCCGCAAAACCGCGTCGCAGTCGATCTCGGAAGTGTCATTTCCGGCAAGTTGGCCCTCGCCAAACCCTTCGGGCACTTCGCCGCACACGGCGGCTATTTCCCGGGCCGGTACGCCGCATTCACGCGCGGCTCGGATCCACAGCTCCACTGCCAGTTCCGCGGAGAACGCCCTGTCGGCACTGAGTCCGCAACTGCGCAGCAAGATGGGCGCGGCTGCCTCCAGTCCTTCGGAGTCAACGCGCCCCGCGGAGAGCACTGCGGCGATCAGATTGTCGCGCGATGCCGCAAGACCCGCGTCGTTGATCGTCATTCGGGCGAGCCGCCCCAGCGACGCGGCGACTTCGCCTCCGTCGGCAGCGCATTTTCTGGCCTCACGGTTTCCCGCCGGATGGTCCGAGCCAACTATGTCAAAGCTCCCGGCGGGAGCTTCCTCCACCCTCCCCTCTCTGGCGAGTCGCCGATAGAGCGAGCGGAAGTTCTGCATGCGCTTGGCTATGTATGATGCAGTATGACCTCTATCAGCCAAATAGATGCGGAACTCGGTTACGAGTTCCGCATCTATGCGGCATATGCCGCGCGCCGCGAAAGCCTTGAACGCCGCGACAAATTTTTCAGCGTCGCGCCTTGTGTTTTCGTTGGCGAATCCCCGCGATAGCTCCTCAAAAAGCCCCGCGAGAGCCATCCCGAAAGTATTCGGGCCGAAATATACCTTTTGGCGCGTTCCGCATATACATTCATTCCCCGCTCCGGCAGTAATCTCTTCCGGGGCGGGGTTAGCTGGCGAAATGTCTTCAGCGGCGGTTACCGACTGAAGCTCAACACTTTCATCCATCGCTTGATTGGTTGCGCCGGCAATACTCTCGAATCAAGAGTGGCCGATTCATCCGCAAAGTTACTAAAAAACCTTAAAACCCGCAACCCCGACACCCATATATACGCGGGTATACGCGGTCCACCCCCCATTCAATCACAAAACCATTTCAAACTATCAGTAACAAATCCGGGGCGACCCCCTGATGGAGATTGCCCCGGATAAGATGCTGATAACAAACTCACGAAGAGAAGCGCTGGTTTACATACAGCCCTCGTCAGATGAGGTCGGATATAGCCGCCACTATCTGGTCAGCGGCCAGGCCGCACTCCCGTTCGAGCGCTTCCGGGTCGTAGCGGTCGGCGAACCGCTTCGGCAATCCGAAGTTCAGAACCTTCAACTGCGTGGCCCCGAGCGCCGAGGCTACCCGTTGGCCGAAACCACCCTCAATCGAGCCATCCTCGATGGTCGCAACTACCTCGTGGTCGCGCTCAAGCGAGCGGAGCAGCTCAACATCGACACCCGACAGATAACGGGGATTGATGAGCGTTGCCCTCACGCCATCCTTGGCGAGCAGGTCGGCCACCTCCCTGCCTCTCGCGAAGAAATCGCCGGCGGCGACAATCGCCACCCTCGTGCCCTCGCGAACAACCTTGTATTTGTCAATGGCCGAATAGTCAGTATCAACCTCCCCCTCGGCATGCTCCAGTGAATACGTCGGCTGGCGTATGGCTACCCGGAGCTTGTCTTGCGACAGGCTCCATCGCAGCATCGCCTCATATTCCTCGATGTTAGTCGGTGCGAGGTACACGATGTCGGGAATCGAAGTAATCATCGGTATGTCCCAGAAGCCGAGGTGGGTCTTGTCGGGAATCCCCTTGATGCCCGAGGCAAGCACAACAAGCGTGGCGGGGGAGGCGTTCATCGCCCAATCCTCAACCAACTGGTCGTAGGCCCTCTGCAAGAACGACGCCACCACGGGATATATGACCTTCACACCTCCTCGGGCGGCTCCCGCCATCACCGAAACGCCGGTTTGCTCAGCGATGGCGACGTCTATGTACCGCTCCCCGAGCTTCTCCCGCTCCGAGGGCCCGAGTCCGAACGAGCCGGGAGTCGCCGAGGAAATCACAAGCATCGAGGGGTCTTTTTCGGCCGACTCCATTATGAAATTCTTAAGCGCGCCCTCGTAGCTCTCACCCTCGGCGATATGCAGCGGATGGCCGGTAGCGATGTCGAATGGTACGCTCCAATGGAACTCCTCGCGAAACTCCTCCGCGGGGGCATACCCCTCCCCTTTCTGCGTGTTAATGTGGAGCACAACGGGCCGCGGCGAGCCCTTAACCTCCTCCATAGCCTTAATCAACGCCTCAATGTCATTCCCCTCGGCCACATAGCGATAGTCCCAGCCGAACGCCTTGAATATATTGTCGGGGGCCTCGCCGCCGGTCTCTCTGAGATGCCGCAGGTGGGCGTACATGCCTCCGTGGTTCTCGGCGATGGCCATCTGGTTGTCGTTCAGCACGCATATAAGGTTTGTGCCCAGGGCGCCTCCGGCGTCGAGACCTTCGAAAGCCTCGCCGCCGCTCAGCGAGCCGTCGCCCACGAAAGCCACCACGTTGTGTTTCTCTCCCTTCAGGTCGCGAGCCTTTGCCAGGCCGCAGCACAAACTGAGCGCCGGCGAAGTGTGCCCGGCATAGAACAGGTCATACTCGGGCGACTCCGACGGGTCGGTATACTCGCCAACCTTCGCAAACGAAGCTTCGTCGAGATAACCGTCGGCTCGGCCGGTAAGCATTTTGTGGGGGAAATCCTGGTGCGACACGTCAAACACCAGTTTGTCATCGGGAGCGTCAAACACATAGTGGAGAGCGATTATCGCCTCGACATCGCCGAGATTCGACCCGACATGGCCCCCGATTTTCGATGTGCGGTTAAGCACCGCCTGCCGCATCTGCTCGGCGATTTCCCTCAGTTCGCTCACCGCGAGACCCTTTATGTCGCGCGGCGACTTTATGTCTTTCAATTCCATATTCAGTTTTTAGTTTGACATTACAACACCTTGGTAAGGCGGAAAGATGCGTTCGCCGCGACAAAAAGTACTACAAAAAGCACTAAAAACGCGTCGGCGATTTTACTTTCGGCAATTTCCGAGGTATAATGTAAGTAGACCGATGATTATCCAAGGCAACGAAATATTAAAGGCTTTCGCCGCCGACCCCGAAAACGGGTTCCGGCTGCTTACGCGGCAGGCTATGCGCCCCCTCTACTGGCATATCCGGCGAATGGTGGTGTCGCACCACGACGCGGAGGATGTGCTCCAGGAGACACTGCTCCGCGCCTACAGGTCGATCGGCGGGGTGCGCGACGGCTCGACACTCGCCTCCTGGCTCTACAGGATCGCCACCAACGAGGCACTGCGCCATCTCGAACAGCGGAGCCGGGTGGCACGAGCGCTCGACACCGCGCCGGAAGAGGAGGCCGGACGCGCCATGGCCGAGGAATACGTCGACTACTCCGACCTTGAGGCCGTGAAGCTTCGCGACGCGGTGCTCGCCCTCCCCCCTCGGCAGCAGGCGGTGTTCAACCTTCGGTATTTCGACGAACTCGAATACCGAGAGATCGCCGAGATTCTCCAGTGCTCCGAGCCAACCGCCAAGGCCAACTATCATTTCGCAAAGGAAAAAGTAAAGAAATATATAACCTCTCTCTGAAAGCCAAATCCGACAACTCTCTCTAACTCATTGAATATATGGAAAACTTCGACTTTGAAAAACGGGCGGTCCCCTCGCCCTACACCGTGCCCGACGGCTTCTTCGACCAGATGGAGGAGCGCCTCGCCTCGCGTGTCGCGGAAAAGCGCCAGAAACCGACCCGCTTCCTCCCCTTCCGACTGCGCTACGCGGCTGCCGCGGTGGTCGCCTTAGCCATCGGTTCGGTAGCGCTGATGCGTTCGCCTGCCACAGAAAGCGACAATTTCGACGATATAGCCCGTGTGTTCCAGCAGCTTTCGCCCGACGACCAGTACTCCATGCTGGAATCCTACCAGGACGACATATTCATTAACGACTGATGTTTGACACCGCCATGACAAGTTACCTCCGCCATTCGCTCATACTCGCGGCGCTCATTTGCGCCTTTTCTCTGCCGGCCCAGCAAAAGCGGGGCCACAGACCTAAGAGCTCAAAAACTGAAATGGCCCAGAAACAGGCCACCCGTATCGCCGACGAGCTCGAATTCGCCGACGAAACCCGCGACCGCTTCATCGCGACCTTCGTCAACTGCCAGCAGGAGATGTGGAGCCTCCGCCCGGGCCGCACTGACCGCAAGCGTGAGCAGGCTATGACCGACGCGCAGACCGACAGTCTGATACGCGCCCGGTTCGACCACTCGCAGCGCACACTCGACACCCGCCGCAAGTATTACGACGAATACCGCAAATTCCTGACGCCTAAGCAAATCAGCCGCGTCTACGAGATCGAGCGCAAAATAATGAAGCAGCTCAACAACAACCGGGGCGCGGCGAAGAAAAAATCATCGCCAGCTCCGAAAGCGCCCTGAAATTCCGTTTTCGAGGGTTCCCAAATGAGTCAAAGCATGCGACGCATACCGTATTGCGACAAACCCTCACCGAACCCAACGGCCTCCAGGAACCGATGCGGCGAATCGCACTCCCTGTCGACGTTCAGAACCTTTACCGAGGCTGACTCCGCCCTGGCGGTGGCCGAGGCGAGCAGCGCCGTAGCGATACCCTGACGGCGATAGTCGCGCCTTACGGCGATGCGTGCCAGGTCGCCAGTGATAGGGTCGAGAACGCAGCAGCCCACCGGCTCATGCCGCAAATACGCACCAAAGAACAGCAGCCCCGCTGCACCACGCCTCAACGACTCGGCGCTGTTCTGCCACGAAGGGGCGAAATCGCCGAAATCGGGGAGACTGGCGAAAGCGTCATAGGTAAGCTCCCGTATCTCGACATCCGCGGCCAGCCCGCTGCCAAGCCGCAACAGCCCGACCTCCTGCCGAAAACAATCATATTCCGCCACAGTCTCAAATCCGTTTCGGCGGTAAACCGCGATCGCCGGGGCATTGGAGGTAAGCACTTCAAGCAGATACTGACTCACGCCGGCATCGCGGAGCAGCGGTAGCGAGTACTCAAACAGCTTTCCGGCAAGCCCCTCACCCCGATACCCGGGGAGGGTTCCAGTGCCGCAGTCGTAGCCCGACAAAACGCCCTCATACGGGCCTATTCCATTTAACACAAACGACACCATCCTGTCGCCGTCAAAAGCCGCTGCCGACAGCTCGGCGTTAAAGCCGCGGCGCTCCAGCATCGACTCCACCTCGCGGCGGTCAAATCCGACGGCGTAATCGCCGAAAGCGCCCTGGAAGGCATCCAACACCCGCTCCAATGGGGTGTCGGCAAGCGTTTTGAGCTCAATATCCATAATTTTCATTCTCTTTCACGAAAAACAATTCTTCAATATCTCCCTGACGTTCGGAATGGTCAAACGCGAAACCGCACTTTTCGGCCACCCTACGCGACTTGGCGTTGAAGGCGAAACACGAAATCCAGGCTCGGCGCGCCCGCAGGTCGCCGAAGCAGTGCTCCACCAACGCGTCCACCGCCTCGGGTATCAGCCCCCTACCCCAATGGGCTCGGCCTATCCAGTAACCTATTTCAACTTCCCCGAGGCAGGTTTTGACATTAGGTCGCGCTTCCGGGGGCACGATACCGCAGCATCCCACCGCCTCTCCTGACTCCTTCAGCACCACGGCGTAAGTGCCCGGGGCGGAAAACACCGTCTGTATCACCGCGAGGCTCATCAGCTCCGACTCGTGCACAGGCCATCCCGCAGGATTGGCAACCGCCGCATCCGAAGCATACTTATATAGAGCCGCCGCGTCGCTTTCAAGCCATGCCCTGAGCAGCAGACGCTCCGTCTCCAGATATTCCTTGAACACGAAATTCTCCATATCGTCAAAAACGTAATTTTGCCGCGAATATAGCGATAATTTTTCCTATCTTTGCGGCCATAAGCGTATCCGTAAATAAAGAATAATTAATATTACAGCCTAAACCATATTTCCCCCGTTTAGGTTATTGATGTAAACATATACTACTCAATATATATCATGAAGAATTTCAATCCGAGGGCGTGGATGCTCCCCCAGCCCGTGATTATGATTGGCACTTACAACGCCGACGGCACCCCTAACGCGATGAACGCCGCCTGGAGCGGCCAGTGGGACGCCACCGAGATTATGATTTCAATGGGCTCACACGCCACAACCGAGAATCTCAACCGCTGCGGCGACTTCACAGTAGCTTTCGCGACAAAGGACACAATGGTTGCTGCCGACTATGTGGGGCTCGTAAGCGCCAAAAACCACCCCCACAAGTTGGAAAACACTGGTTGGAAGAGCGTGAAAAGCGAGAATGTCAACGCCCCGGTATTCGACTGCTTCCCAATGACGCTTGAGTGCCGCATCAAGGAAAAGCTCTATGAATCAGAAACCGGCTACTACATAATAGCCGAGATTCTTAACATCCTTTGCGACGAAAAATATCTCGCCGACGACGGCAAACCCGACGTGGAGCGGATGAACCTCATCACCTTCGACCCCATACACGACGGCTACATCGCACTCGGCGAACGCGTCGGCAACGCTTTCTCCGACGGCAACAAACTGAAATAATCCCGCGGGCGGCATCACTGCCGTGGCCAATAACGCTTCCGAGACATTAACTTATACGAGTTCCCGACAGTTCGGCTACCTGATTGCTGAATTGTCGGGAATTTTTGCTAACTTCGCGGCCATAAACAGGATATATAAAGAATGATCTCGGTAAACAATTTAGGCATACAATTCGGTAAAAGAGTTCTTTTCCAGGACGTTAATCTCAAATTCACCCCCGGTAACTGCTACGGCATAATCGGAGCCAACGGCGCGGGCAAGTCAACGCTCATGCGCATCCTCTCCGACCAGCTGTCGCCCACCCATGGTTCCGTGTCGATGGGACCCGGCGAGCGTATGAGCGTGCTCGAACAGGACCACTTCAAGTTTGACGACTGCACGGTTCTCAGCACCGTGCTCCGCGGACATACCGTCCTCTGGGACATTATGGAGGAGAAAGACGCCCTTTATGCCAAACCCGATTTCAGCGACGCCGACGGCATCCGCGCCTCCGAGCTTGAGGAGCGCTTCGCCGAGCTCGAAGGATGGAACGCCGAGGCCGACGCCGCGGCGCTCCTCTCCGGCCTGGGCATCAAGGAGGACCGCCACCAGATGCTTATGCGCGACCTCTCGGGTAACGAGAAGGTGCGAGTGCTTCTGGCGAAAGCCCTCTTCGGCAACCCCGACAACCTTCTGCTCGACGAGCCCACCAACGACCTCGACCTCGACACCGTGGCGTGGCTCGAAGACTATCTCTCGAAATTTGAGAACACTGTATTGGTGGTCAGTCACGACCGCCACTTCCTCGACTCGGTGTGCACCCACACCCTCGACATCGACTATAACAAGGTGACCCTCTTCGCCGGCAACTACTCCTTCTGGTACGAGTCATCGCAGCTCGCCCTGCGCCAGCAACAGCAGCAGAACAAGAAGGCCGAGGAGAAGCGCAAGGAGCTCCTGGAGTTCATCCAGCGTTTCTCGGCCAACGTGGCCAAGTCGAAGCAGACCACCTCGCGCAAAAAGATGCTCGAAAAGCTCAATATCGAGGAGATCCAGCCCTCGTCGCGCCGCTACCCGGGCATTATCTTCACCCCCGAGCGCGAGCCGGGCAACAAGATTCTGGAAGTCCACGGCCTCGCCGCTTCGGTCGATGGCGAAGTGCTCTTCAAGGATGTCAATTTCCAGGTCGAGAAAGGCGACAAGGTATGTTTCCTCAGTCGCGACCCCCGCGCCATGACCGCCCTGTTTGAAATCATCTGCGGCGACCGTAAACCCGACGCCGGTTCGTTCGACTGGGGCCAGACCATCACAACCGCCTACCTCCCGCTCGACAACAGCGCTTTCTTCAACACCGATATGAATCTCGTCGACTGGCTCTGCCAGTTCTCCAACGACTCTTCCGAAATCTACCTCAAAGGGTTCCTCGGCAAGATGCTCTTCTCCGGCGAGGAGGTGCTCAAGAAGGCTTCGGTGCTCTCCGGCGGCGAGAAAATGCGTTGCATGATCGCCCGCATGATGCTCCGCAACGCCAACACCATGGTGCTCGACTCACCCACAAACCACCTCGACCTGGAATCAATCCAGGCGTTCAACAACACCCTGCAGGCTTTCAAGGGTAACATCCTTATGTCGAGCCATGACCACGAGTTCATCCAGACCGTCTGCAACCGCATAATCGAGCTCACTCCCAACGGCATCATCGACAAGATGACCGAATACGACGACTACATCACCGACGAGAAAGTAGCCGCCACCCGCGAACGCCTCTACGCCAACCAATAACAACAGCTCCGATAATGGTAAAACACATTGTAATGTTCAAGCTGTCGGGCACTCCACAGGAGCGCCTCGAAGTGGCAAACCGGTTTAAGGAGGCGCTCCTGGCGCTTCCCGGCCAGATTGACGTGCTCGAATCCATGGAGGTCGGCATCAACGAGAATCCCGCCGAAGAGTGGGACGTGGTCCTGACCGCCGTGGTGCCCTCGATGGCCGACGTGGCAACCTACGCCAACCATCCGGCCCATGTGGCGGCCGCCGGGCTTCTCGCGGGCCACAAGGAAGCCCGCGGTTGCGTCGACTACGAGTTCTAAACAGACTATTTTACTCTCACACCATACCTATTTCCACACGATGCTTCAATTCTTCAAGCAAGGCACGGCCAAAATCTACGCCGTGGTAACCGACCATCGGTTGCAACCCGACGAACTCGACAAGCTGTCGTGGGCTTTCTCCGGAGCCCGACCGATGGCCGCGACCTCTGTAAAGGGCACCTTTGTGGGGCCCCGCCGCGAAATGATTACGCCTTGGAGCACGAATGCCGTAGAGATAGCCCAGAATATGGGCCTCAGCGGCATTTCTCGTATCGAGGAGTTCATCCGCGTTCCCCAGGGCGAGGAGCCCCGTTTCGACAAGATGCTCTCACGCGTGTACGACGGGCTCAACAGCCGCTCGCTGACGGTCGACAACAAGCCGGCCCCGGTGGAGCACATCGCCGACATCCACGAGTACAACCTCCGCGAAGGCCTGGCCCTCAGCCCCGAGGAAGAAGAATACCTGCGCTCGCTCGCCAAGAAGCTCGGCCGACCGCTGACCGACTCCGAGGTGTTCGGCTTCTCACAGGTCAACTCCGAGCACTGCCGCCACAAAATTTTCAACGGCACTTTCGTGATCGACGGCGAGGAGAAACCCACCTCGCTATTCAAACTCATCAAGAAAACCTCGCAGGAGAACCCCAACACCCTCGTATCCGCCTATAAGGATAATGTGGCTTTCTGCGAAGGCCCGAAGGTATGGCAGTTCGCCCCCGTGAATCCCGACCGTCCCGACTTCTTCGAGACCAAGGAGATCGACACCGTGATCTCGCTCAAGGCTGAGACTCACAACTTCCCGACTACCGTGGAACCGTTCAACGGAGCCGCCACCGGCACCGGCGGCGAAATCCGCGACCGCCTCGGCGGTGGCCGCGCGTCGCTCCCCCTCGCCGGTACCGCGGTTTACATGACCTCATACCCCCGACTGAGCGAGGAGCACCGCTGGGAGCTTATGATGAATCCGCGCGTATGGCTCTACCAGACCCCCGCCGAGATTCTCATCAAGGCGTCAAACGGCGCCTCCGACTTCGGCAACAAGTTCGGCCAGCCCCTTATCTGCGGCTCTCTGCTCACTTTCGAGCATGACGAGAATGGCCGTATGTACGCCTACGACAAGGTGATCATGCTCGCCGGCGGTGTCGGCTTCGCTGCCAAAAAGGACGCTATCAAGGGTCACCCGCAGCCCGGCGAGAAAGTCGTGGTGATGGGTGGCGACAACTACCGCATCGGCATGGGCGGCGGCGCTGTCAGCTCCGTCGAAACCGGCCAGTACGACAACTCTATCGAGCTTAACGCCGTGCAGCGCGCCAACCCCGAGATGCAGAAGCGCGTGTCCAACGTAATCCGCGCGCTGGCCGAAAGCGATACCAACCCCGTTGTCTCGATCCACGACCATGGCGCCGGCGGCCACCTCAACGCTCTCTCGGAGCTGGTGGAGGAAACCGGCGGCAAAATCAATATCGACGCCCTCCCCGTAGGCGACCCCACCCTCTCGGCCAAGGAAATAGTAGGCAATGAGAGCCAGGAGCGTATGGGTATGGTTATCAAGGCCGAGGACATCCCCTATGTCGAGCGCGTTGCCCAGCGCGAACGCGCCCCGATGTACGTTGTCGGCGAAACCACGGGCGACGACCGCTTCGTGTTCGAGGAGAAGGACGGCTCGCGCCCCATCGACCTCGAAATGGCCGATATGTTCGGCAATTCCCCCAAGACCATAATGCGCGACAACACCGTTGAGCTCTCCTACAAGGATGCCGAGTACGACGAGTCGAAGGTGGCCGAATATGTTTCGGCGGTGCTTTCGCTCGAAGCTGTCGCCTGCAAGGACTGGCTGACCAACAAGGTTGACCGCTCGGTGACCGGCAAGGTCGCCCGCCAGCAGTGCCAGGGCGAAATCCAGCTCCCCGTGAGCGACTGCGGCGTGATGGCGCTCGACTATACCGGCAATCACGGCATAGCCACCTCGATAGGCCACGCACCCCAGGTCGCGCTGGCCGACTCCGCCAAGGGTTCGGTGATGGCCGTTGCCGAGGCGCTCACCAACATCGTCGGCGCGCCGCTGAAGGACGGGCTCAAGAGCGTATCCCTCTCAGCCAACTGGATGTGGCCCTGTAAGAATCCCGGCGAGGACGCAGCTCTCTACAAGGCCGTCGAGGCTTGCAGCGATTTTGCCTGCGCTCTCGGCATCAACATCCCCACCGGCAAGGACTCCCTGTCGATGACTCAGAAATACGGCGCCGACAAGGTGTTCGCCCCCGGCACCGTGATTATATCAGCCGCCGGCGAGACCACCGACGTGCGCCGCACCCTCACACCCGTGGCACAGAAGCGTAAGAACTCGGAGTTCTACTACGTCGATTTCTCGTCGGACTCGCTGCGCCTCGGCGGCTCGGCACTGGCGCAGACCCTTAACCGCGTAGGTTCCGACGCTCCCACCGTAAAGGATGCCGCCCAGTTCAAGCGTACGTTCGACGCCGTGCAGAAACTCGTAAGCGGCAAGAAACTCCTCGCCGCCCACGACGTTTCGGCCGGAGGTCTTATCACCACGCTGCTGGAAATGGTGTTCCCCAACAACGACGGAGGCCTCGACATTTCGACCGAAGGATTCGTGGCTGCCGGGGAGACCGACCTCGTGAAGATTCTTTTCGCTGAGAATCCCGCACTGGTAATACAGGTGGAGGACTCCAAGCGCGCCTTCGTGGAAAAAGCCCTCGCAGCCGCCGGTGCCCGCTTCTGGATTCTCGGCCGTCCCGCCGAGGAACGCGTGCTCATGCTTGAGCACAACGGCGCGGAACGCCTCTTAGGCATCGACAACCTCCGCGACACCTGGTTCAAGCCCTCGTATCTGCTCGACACCATGCAGAGCGGCGCCGAGTGCGCTCTCGCCCGATTCGAGAACTACAGCCGCCAGCCGCTGCGCATCGCCATACCCGCCTCGTTTGACGGCCAGCTCGCTTCCCGCGGCCTGAGCTTCACCCGCGGCGAAAAAACCGGCATTCGCGCCGCCATTATCCGCGAAAAGGGTGTGAACGGCGACCGCGAAATGGCCTACACCCTCTTCCTCGCCGGGTTCGACGTGAAGGACGTGCATATGACCGACCTTATGAGCGGCCGCGAGACACTCGACGATGTGAACATGATCGTGTTCTGCGGCGGCTTCTCCAACTCCGACGTTCTCGGCTCGGCCAAGGGCTGGGCTTCGGGCTTCCGCTGGAACGATACCGCCAAGGGTGCTCTCCGCCGTTTCTACAGCCGCCCCGACACCCTCTCGCTGGGTATCTGCAACGGCTGCCAGCTTATGATCGAGCTCGGCCTGATAGCTCCCGAGACCTCGTTCCTCGGCGACAACGCCGCCGACGACACCAAGAAGCCCCGCATGGAGCACAATGTCAGCCACAAGTTCGAATCTCAGTTCATCGGCCTGACAATCCCGGCCAACAACACCGTTATGCTCGGCTCCCTCTCGGGCATGAAGCTCGGCGTATGGGTGGCCCACGGCGAGGGCAAGTTCAACCTCCCCGGCTCGCTAAAGGACTACAAAATCGCAGCCAAGTACAACTACGCCGCCTATCCCGCCAACCCCAACGGATCGCGCGGAGCTGTAGCCGCGGTGGCTTCGGCCGATGGTCGCCATCTGGCCATGATGCCCCACCCCGAGCGCGCCATATTCCCCTGGCAGTGCGCCCACTATCCCGCCGCCCGCCGCGGCGACGACGCCACCCCCTGGCTTGACGCTTTCGTCAACGCCCGCCGCTGGGTGGAAGCCAACCGCAAGTGATAACAATAACTACCACGCATCCCGGGGGCGCGCCGAAAATTTCGGCGCGCCCCCGCCGTTTGCCCGGCTGCCTCACCGACTGCCCGAGGTGCCTCGACTCGCTTTTTATGGTGATTTTTAGCTCTTTTTGCCAAAAATTGCCAAATTATTGCTATCTTTGTACCGAATTTGTTCCATAGAATATGGTTGATTATCTTTGTTAACCATATTCTTTTGTCGTGAAAATATAATAAATCATTCTTAATAGCTTAACTTATGAGTTTAAACATCATTGTTCTTGCAAAGCAGGTGCCCGACACCCGCAACGTAGGAAAAGATGCTATGAAAGAGGATGGAACCATCAACCGCGCCGCCCTTCCGGCAATCTTCAACCCTGAAGACCTCAACGCGCTTGAGCAGGCTCTCCGACTGAAAGAGAAACATCCCGGCTCGAAGGTGACCATGCTCACCATGGGCCTCCCCCGTGCCGCCGAAGTGGTCCGCGAAGGTATGTTCCGCGGCGCCGACGGCGGCATCGTGCTGACCGACCGCGCCCTCGGCGGCGCCGACACCCTGGCCACCTCTTACTCGCTGGCACAGGCCGTGAAGAAAATCGGCGACTACGACGTGGTGTTCTGCGGACGCCAGGCTATCGACGGCGACACCGCCCAGGTTGGTCCCCAGATCGCCGAGAAGCTCGGCATACCCCAGGTGACCTACGCTGAGGAGGTAATCGACCTCGCCGACGGCAAAATCACCGTTAAGCGCCGCCTCGAATCGGGCGTGGAGACCGTCAAGGCCCCCCTCCCCTGCGTGGTTACCGTCAACGGCTCAGCTCCCGACTGCCGTCCCCGCAACGCCAAGCGCGTCATGAAGTTCAAGCGCGCCGTGTCCCCCTCGGAGCGCGCAGCCCTCACCCCCGAGCAGGCAGCCCTCGTCGAGGGTCGCGACGACCTCGAAATCAAGGAATGGGGCGCCGCTTTCGTAGAGGCTGACCCCGAACAGATCGGTATGCCCGGCTCCCCCACCAAGGTGAAGTCCATCGAGAACGTGGTGTTCACCGCCAAGGAGAGCCTCTGCCTCGACGGCGCCGACGACGCCCAGATCGAGGAACTGGTTAAGGAACTCATCAAGAATCACACCATCGGTTAACTTTTGCTTAATATGGACCAGAACAATCTTATCGTATATTGCGAGTTCGAGGATGGCAAAGTTGCCGATGTGAGCCTCGAACTGCTCACCAAAGGGCGCCAGCTCGCCTCCGAGCTCGGCGTGAAGCTCGAAGCCCTCGTCATCGGCGACAACCTCGACGGTGTTGAGGAGCAGATTTTCCCCTACGGGGCCGACGTGGTTTACAAGGTGGCCGACAAGCGCCTCTTCCCCTACACCTCGAATCCCCACGCCTCCGTACTTATCAACCTCTTCAAGGAAATAAAGCCCCAGATCTGCCTTATGGGTGCTACCTGCATAGGCCGCGACCTGGGTCCCCGCGTTTCCTCGGCGCTCCACAGCGGCCTCACCGCCGACTGCACCTCGCTGGTGATCGGCGACCACAAGGACCCCAAGACCGGCAAGGAATACCAGAACCTTCTCTACCAAATCCGTCCGGCATTCGGCGGCAACATCGTGGCCACCATCGTCAACCCCGACTGCCGTCCGCAGATGGCTACCGTGCGCGAGGGCGTGATGAAGAAAGAGGTGTTCGACGCCGCCCACAAGGGCGAGGTTGTGAACCTCGACGCCGCCAAGTATGTCAGCGACGCTGACTTCGCCGTGGAAATCATCGACCGCCACATTGAGAAGTCGAAAATCAACATCAAGAACGCCCCCATCATCGTAGCCGGCGGCTACGGCATCGGCTCGAAAGAGGGCTTCGACCTGGTTCACGAGCTCGCCAACGTGCTTGGTGCGGAAGTCGGCGCCACCCGCGCCGCAGTTGACGCCGGGTTCACCGACCACGCACGCCAGATCGGCCAGACCGGCGTGACCGTGCGCCCCAAGCTCTACATCGCCTGCGGCATCTCGGGCCAGATTCAGCACATCGCCGGCATGCAGGACAGCTCGATCATCATCTCGATCAACCCCGACGAGAACGCCCCGATCAACGCGATCGCCGACTATGTGATCACCGGCAACTACGAGGATGTGCTCCCCAAGCTCATCAAGTACTACAAGAAGAACTCTAAATAAGAAGACATCAAGCCATGGCTAACTTCTATACCGATAATCCCGACCTGAAACTGCACCTGCAGCACCCCCTGATGCGCAAAATCGTGGCGCTCAAGGAACGGGACTTCGCCGACGCCGCCAAATTCGACTATGCTCCTGTCGATTTCGACGACGCGATGGACAACTACTACCGAGTACTCGACATCGTCGGGGAACTCTGCGGAACCACTATCGCCGACAACGCCGAAGGGGTCGACCACGAGGGTCCCTCCGTGGCTAACGGCCGCGTGACCTATGCTTCCGGCACCCAGGAAAACCTTGAGGCTTGCCGCAAGGCCGGCCTGATGGGTATGGCTATGCCCCGCCGCTTCGGTGGTCTCAACTTCCCCATCACCCCCTACATCATGGCCGCCGACATCGTGTCGCGCGCCGACACCGGTTTTGAAAACCTCTGGGGTCTCCAGGACTGCGCCGAAACCCTTTACGAGTTCGGCTCCGAGGACCAGCGCGAACGCTACATTCCCCGCGTTTGCGCCGGCGAGACCATGTCGATGGACCTGACCGAGCCTGACGCCGGTTCCGACCTCCAGGCCGTGATGCTCAAAGCCACCGAGCAGCCCGACGGCACCTACCTACTTAACGGCGTGAAGCGCTTTATCACCAACGGCGACGCCGACATCCACCTGGTGCTCGCCCGTTCCGAGGATGGCACCAAGGACGGCCGCGGCCTCTCGATGTTCATCTACGACAAGCGCCAGGGTGGCGTCAACGTGCGCCGCATCGAGAACAAGCTCGGCATCAAGGGCTCTCCCACCTGCGAACTCGTCTACAAGAACGCCAAGGCCGAACTCTGCGGCTCGCGCCGCCTCGGCCTCATCAAGTATGTGATGGCCCTTATGAACGGCGCCCGCCTCGGCATCGCCGCCCAGAGTGTCGGCGTAAGCGAACTCGCCTTCCGCGAGGCCGAAGCCTACGCCAAGGACCGCAAGCAGTTCGGCAAGGCCATCATCGAGTTCCCCGCCGTGCGCGAAATCCTCGCCGTGATGAAGGCCAAGCTCGACGCTTCCCGCTGCCTCCTTTACGAGACCGCGCGCTACGTCGATCTTTACAAGGCATACGAGGACGTTGCCCGCGACCGCTCCCTCACTCCCGAGGAACGCAAGGAAATGAAGCTCTACAACAAGCTCGCCGACGCCTGCACCCCTCTCGCCAAGGGTCTTTCCAGCGAATACTGCAACCAGAACGCCTACGACTGCATCCAGATACACGGCGGCTCGGGCTTTATGAAGGACTACGCTTGCGAACGTCTCTACCGCGACGCCCGCATCACCTCCATCTACGAAGGCACCACCCAGCTGCAGGTTGTGGCAGCCATCCGCCACGTCTTCACCGGCACCTACCTCCAGCTCATCGAGCAGTGCGCCGCTATGCCCGTGTGCGACTGCCTCGCTCCGCAGAAGGCCATGCTCGACAAGATGACCGAGACCTACAAGGAAGTCGTTGCCAAGGTTCACGAAATCAACGAACCCGCCTACACCGACTTCATGGCCCGTCACCTCGTTGAAATCGCTGGCAACGTGTTCATGGGTTATCTCCTCGTGACCGACGCCTCGCGCAACGCCGCCTCCGACGATGCCGAAGTCAAGGCCGCTGCCGAGAGCCTCGCCAAGAGCGCCCGCGTCTACTGCAACCTCGCCCAGGCCGAAGTAGCCCGCCACTCTACCTTCATCAACACCGTTACCCCCGCCGACATGGCCTCCTACCAGGCATAACCCGGCAAACCATACTCAACAAGGAGCCGCCCCGGACTTTCCGGCGCGGCTCCTCGCAGTTTCTACAGGACGTTTAAAGACGTTGGTATAGCTACAAGACGATTTCGGACGATTTATAAGCCATAGAGACAAACGTCTCGGAAATTTGTTTTATCTTTGTAAATGAATAACAACTGCCTAAATTAAAAGTTATAGTTCTCCATAGTATCTTGAGTTCATCATTCATTTATAGCTACTTATGATCGAGCATTTATCATACGCTGAAAAATTAGAGGATGAAAACTGGTCTAAAAAAAGATACGAGATTCTTCGACGAGATAATTGTCAATGCCGAATGTGTGGTGCATCAAAACAATTAGAAGTGCATCACAGATTTTACATTTATAAAGCGGATCCTTGGGAATACCCAAACGATGCATTAGTTACATTGTGCCGTTCTTGTCATGAGTTAGTTCATAAAACGCTTCCTCCTCTTATTTACGCAAACAAATTTGGCGGTTTAATTCGAATGATGTTCACTCCTTGTAAGAGATGTAGTGGATATGGATATCTCTCAGAGTATAGGCACATAAATAATGGCATCTGCTTTAGATGTCATGGACATAGATTCGAAGAATTAATTACTCCAAAAAGTGTTTCGCTAACATTGGCGGATGAATCCGCTGAGATATTTGATACTTTAACGACAATCACCAATGCAGAAACACTGTTTCGCATAGGTAAAAAATTTCACTTTGAAGATAAGGATAAAGCGAAAAGTTACTACTATAAATCGGCTATATATGGTTCAGCAAAAGCTCAAAATAACTTAGGGCTAATTTTCCAGGAAGATGGTAGAATAGAAGAGGCAAAGAGGTTGTTTTTATATTCAGCAATGCAAGGTGTAAACCAAGGAATCCAAAACTTAGGAATGCTTCTTAAAAAAGAAGGCGATTTGGATTTGTTATCTAAATGGTTGCCAATATTAAAAAATAACAAGCATTTCGTATGCCGTATAGCATTCGAATACTTCTTTAAGTTCCTTCAGGACAATGGAGAAAAGCCATCTTTAAACGAATTCATATCATCTGTTGACACACTTATCAATCTTGCTTCAAGCGGTTTCAAACCTGCTGCTAAGATAGTGGATGAATTCAAAATTCGAGACATTCAGAAATCCATTGTGGAAGAATTTGAAAAGAGTGCGAGCGCTGACAATTTGTAAACATACGTCGTTACTGACTCTTTGTTTTTATTTTCATGCAAAACAAAGTTCTGATTGCGAAATTGCATTTCCCGCATTATAATAATACGCATTATAATAGTAGTTGTACCGGTCGTCAGACTGCGCAAATGAGAGACTGCAATTCACACTATGACACAGCCTCTCATTTGAGTTGTTGGTTCGCCGTGGGGCGGGGTTATTCGGGGATGTAGATGATGTCGCCGGAGGGGAGGCGGTAGGCGGTGCCGACGCGCTCGCCGCGGGTTGCGGAAGGGTCGGTATCGTCGGAGGCCGACGGGGTATAGCGGTTGATTTTCTCGCCTTCCTTGGTGATGATTTCCATCTGCTCGGTACCGGGGTTTTTCACCATCGTGAAATCCTCCTGGGAGAACATTTCGGTCATATTGTAGCGGCTCACGAGCGCAACCATAAGGGCCACAGCAAACACCATGGCGACGTCAAACAGGTTGCTGACCACGCTCATCGGGTCGCTATCCTCGCCGACGGAACGACCTCTGAGTATTGAATTGCGACGGCTTCTCATAAGGCGGAGTTTTTAGTGGTTTCTGCCGGGGCAACGCTGCTAAGGGTGTCGGCGATGTATTCCAGACGGGCCAGATCGGCGCGGGCGCGGCGTTCGAGGCTCTGCTGGGTGAGGAATCCGATGGCGCTCACCGTAAGGCCGACAACGGTGGTGGCGAACGCCACCTGCATATTGTAGGCCATCGAGGCTATATCGCCCTGAGCGAGTCCAACCAGAGCTGGACCCATCGGGATGAGTGTGCCCATCAGGCCGAGTATTGGCCCCATTTTGGTGAGTGTTTTGGAGGTAGCAACTTCGCGCTCCGCCTCCAGTTCAAAGTCGTTGAGCAGCAGGGTGAGTTTAGGTTCGCTACCTGCGGCTTCGAATATGCGGCGTGCGTAGGCTTCGGCGGGGATAAGCGGTTTGGCGGGCAGGGCGGCGAACGCGGCACCCTTGTCCCCCTTGTCGAGTTCCTTGACAACAACGGCGAGGCGGGCCGAACCCTTGCGGGCGCGGCTCCACTGGCCAAAGTACGCGCCCACCATCAGAAGCGCCCTCGCGAAGAAGAAAATAAGCAGCACGATCACAGGCACGAGCAGCCCGGTTGAAATCCAGTAGAGAATGTTTGAGATAACGTTCATATTTTTCCGATTCGTTTGTTTATCATATATTTGTTGAATATTATCCCAGCAGTCGCACCGCATATCAGCAGAAGAACCACCGCTCCGAGGGCGTTCCATTCAATGAAGCTCACTCCGGCTGCCGCCGTACGGCCGTTGACTGTAGCGGTGACACCGAGGGCAGCTGTGAGGAGCGACGCGAGGAAGAGCAGCTCCAGACGGATGTCATCCTCGGGGAGTAGCCAGCGGAATGCCGCCGCGGCCAATGGCGCTCCAATGAGCACAGCTACGGCCAGCGTATAGCCGACAAGGGAGAAGTCAGCTCCCGTAAAACTGAATATCAGCTCGGTAAGGAAGGCGAGTAGGGCCGGGAATATCGCCAGCCCTGGAAACCAGAGCAATACGGCGAGCACGAGGCGCCCTTTGACGGATTTCAGTCCGCCACTGATTTTTCTGCCCATAAGGAAGCAGAACGCAATCTGCGAGGCTACATCTATAGTGAGTAACACGGCGGCATCGAGCATAAATTCGGGCGACTCCAACCAGGAATCAATCTGAGTTTTCGACTGCGAAGCGGCTGAATCGGTTGCAAAGGCGACGAACAGTGCCGCTATGGCGCAGAGCGCCACCCGCCCAACCGTTCCGTGGTAGGTGAGTTTTGCCAGGAAGGCGAATCCCGCCATCAATAATATAATGAGAACTACTACCTCCATAGCTTTCAATCGTTGGATGCCTCCTTACGGCGGCGACGTATCACGATGAAGATAACACCGAGCACGACGAACACAGCCGCGGCAACCGCAACAGCACTAAGGCGATTGGTTGTGGTCTGCGCAGAGTTGAGTTCCTCGCGCTTCATGACAGTGCCCTCGTTGCCTGAGGAGATATTCTCAGCGCGCGCCTGAGCCACAGCGGCGTTGTAGGCCGCGGCTGAGGCGGGAGCTTTCGAGGCTATATAATCGCGGAGTTTGGCATTGTCGCACACGAAGCCGGTGCATGCCGCGCCATATTCAGCCACAACCTCGGTGTGTAGCTCGGCGAGTTTGGCAAGCTGCTCGGGAGAGGCTTTCCACATCCCCTTGCGCGAGGTTTCGAGCATGACAGCGGTAATTTCCTGGATGGCCGCGGGCGACTTATCCGTGAAAAATTTCTTGGTGCCGAGTCCGTTGACGTCCTCAACAAGCGAGGCGTAGATGCCGTCCCACAGCTCATTGTCGATGGCTTCGGGCTTCATCACGTTCCAGCCGTAGGTGTTGCGCACAATGTCGGCGATAGCCGAAGCATCGCCCGCGCCACCTTTCATCTTCTCCTTGAGGTAGGCGGGATTGAGCACGGTGGTACGGCTCTCGACTCCGATGGCTTCCTTGACCTCCTGCATACGGGCGCGGTTGCGGTTACGATAGTCACTCAGATACGCCTCGGGCTCCTTGCCGGTGATGTTTCGCACAGCCAGGTTCATACCCCCCATGAATTCATACACATGGTCGAGGCTGAGTGCTCCCCAGGTGTTGCTCTGACGGGGCTGTACCACCACGTCGGTACGGGTGAGAGCCGCTTCGAAAGCGTGCTGGCGGGCCTGCTCCCAATCTTCTTCCGAGCCGTAGCTGGCGCCCATATTATTAATGTATGTTTCGGCGATTTCCGAAGCGTCCTCCCAACGGTCGCCCGCTTCGACCATCGACTGGATGCCCGAGCCGTAGTTGCCGTTGACGCCGCCGAACACTCGCTGGGTCGAGAGCGAGCGGGCCTCTTTCGGGGACACCCCTTTGTCGACGAGCACGCGCTCCGACTCCACAATTCCCTCGCACACATAGTTGGGGTAGGCTTTGTCGTCGGCCTCGGCAGCCATCCTCACCGCGCGGCCTATGAGGAAGAGGCGCGATGCTGCGAGATCGCGGAGCTGACCGGAAGTCTGTACAACGACGTCGATTCGGGGGCGTCCGAGCTCTTCGTAGGGGATAAGCCGCAGGTCGGTGACGCGGCCAAACGGGTCGCGCACCGGCTCGACTCCGAGCATATAGAGCACCTGCGCTATGGTCGCGCCTTCGGTCTCAATGAACTCGCTGCTCCAAAGCGTATAGCTCACCTTGCGGGGCACACTGTCGCCGTGAGCTTTGCGATACATCGCTATAGTATTGTCGGCGAGGTCTTTCCCTTTCTCCCAGGCGACCGCCGACGGAGTCTCCTCGGCGTTTACGGCATACATATTCCGCCCAGTAGGGAGTATTTCGGGATTGAGCACCGGGTCGCCACCCGATGTGGGGGCTATGTATCCGCCATTGAGGGCGTTAAGCAGTGAGGCGATTTCCGCGGCGGGGGATTCGCAGAGCGCTCGGCGGTATTTGTCAACGTTAGCGAGGGCCCTCTCCACCTCGCCCACCGCCTGGGCAAATTCGATTTCCTCCTTGGAGAACTCGCGCTGAAGCGTGCCCATTTTGTCTCCGGCATGACCCGCTCCCGTTTTGGTGCCACCACCCTTCACGACATTCTTCTTTGCCTCGATAGCGGCACGCATCTTATTGATGGCTTCTTCCGAGGCCCCCATCTTCCTGGCCATAGCAATGGCTTTCTCGGGGTCCATCCCCGCCGCGGCCATCATGGAGCCGTGGCTCTTAGTGGAGTTCGGGCGGTCGGCTATTTTCGAGGTCGCTGCCTGGGGCTGATTCATCATCGCGCCCATCACCATCATACGGGAAAACATCCCCTTGCTCCCTTCGATAGCGGTGTTTATGGACCGGGCGCTGTCTATTTCCGCCTGGGTGAGTCCGGCGATGGTTCGGAGCGACGCGTCATCGATAACAGTGCCTGAATTTACCAGTTTCTTAGCCTTGGCGCGGTGCTGCCGCAGGTCGCCGCCGCGGAGCTTCTGTAAGGAATAGGCTATCGGGTCTATTGTCATAGCCTCAACAGTCGAGGAGATATGCTCCGGGGAGTAAGGCTTCCCGAGAACATATAGCGCGCCTGTGATTTTCTCGTTGGCGAGTTCCTCGGCGAAGGTTTCAACGCGGAGCACGTCGTCGCTCGTGAACGGTTTTACGCTGTCGATTCGGAGTTCGCGGTGAATGCCGAGTTCGAGGGTGTGCTTCTTCACAAGTTCCGCGCCGCGCACGGAGTCGGCGCGGGTTTTCGCGCCGTTGTATGCGGCGATGGCATCGGAAAGGTTCTTATAGATACCCCTCACGTCGCTTTCGAGGAAAGGGGGAGTGAGGTAGTTGACGATTCCGGCGTAAGAGCGGCGCTTGGCTATCATAGCCTCACCCACATTCGAGGTGGAGTAGAGATAAAAGTGGGGAAGAGTACCTACGAGGCGGTCGCTCCAATCCTCGCTGCCGAGGGCCACCTGTTTGCGAGGTGTGAATTCGAGCGATCCGTGGGCGCCGAAATGGGCGAGCGCGTCGGCTCCGAATCCGTGCTTGGCCCAGAGATAGGCGGCAACATACTGATGGGGCGGCGCGGCATCGGTACCGTGGACTATCTGGAAATCATCATCGCCGAGTCCGGCGGCAGGCTGCGGCAGAAGCGCCACATTACCGAAAATCAGGCACGGAAGTGCGAGATTCCCCTTGCCATCGGTGAGGGCATGACCTGGAAAAGCGCCGTCGACGCTGTCGGTGGCGGCTTTCATCGCGTCGGAAAGTGATGCGGAGCGCCAGGTGTCGTATTCTTCCTTGTCGATAATCCTCGGATGGGCCTTGGCAACGAAGTCGGCCTTGGCGCCGACAGCGTAATCGTTGAATATGCGGCCGTTGGCATTAATGAGCTTCTCAAGCGAGGCGGCATCCGGCGGGAGATTGTCAACTCTGTATCCCGCCTCTTTGAGGCTTCTGAGGAAGTTGAAGAGCGAGGGGGCGACATCCATCCCCTCGGCCACCAACGCGCTTTGGCCGGGGCCTTTGAAGTAAAACAGAGCCACGCGCTTTTCGGCATTGGGCTTGGTCTGGAGCGCGACGTAATTGGCCACTGTCTCGGTGAATCGTTCGAGTCGGTCGGGTATCGCCGCGACCTCGGGCAGACTATCCTCCCCCTCGAAATGGGCGAAAAGGGCGTAGGGGAGCACCGCACCATCGATTTCCGGGGTAACAACGCTTTGGGAGAGGAATCCGCCGTTCATCCCCATTTTGTCGGCCATCCATTCATCGTAGGGGCGGTTCACGTTCAGGGGCGAGAAGAGGGGTATGTTCTTCTCCGAGAGCCATTCAACGACGTTGTCGCCCATACGTCCGTGGGCCATATTGATCATCGCGGAGGCTCCGACCGAGTCGGCGCGCCCTTCGGCGATAAAGCGCTGAATCACAGTGACGGGGTACACCGCCATACCGCGGCGTTCGAGCGAAGCGACAAGTGAGTCGGCCACACCCATCTGCCCGGTAAGTATTACTTTCTTAGTGTTCTCGCCGAGTTTGCCGTTCTTTCGTAGCCAGGCTTCGTAGTCGGCCACGGAGTTGAAGCCGAGGTCGTCGCCATCCTCAGCTCCACCGGGGTAATAGATAAGCGAGGATGAGGAGGAAACCGGGTCGCCCGGCATCGGCGCAAAGAGCTTTTTCCCATCGATGAAGCGACGTATGTAGGCCATTAGATTGCGATAGTTCGAGCGCCCTCCGGCAAGGTATTGCGAGAGGAACGACTGGTCGACCGAGTCGACCGAAACCACCATATTCCGCGGATTAGTGGCCGCCGTGGTAAGCACGGGCGTCCCCTCTTGGGCGGCTTCTATTAGTGCTTGACGCTGCTCCTCGGTAACGCGGAGCCCCATGCCGTTGACCAGCACCATATCATAGTCGGCGGCTCGGTCAAGCTCTTCGGGCGAGAGTTCCGCGATTTTCACCCAGCCATTGCCGGAGTTGGCTTTGGCGATCTGTCCGAGCGTGATAGCCTGATAATTGACGAACGCCACTTTCGTCGGTGCCGCGACTCTTGACCACGCGCAAATGCCGGCCCCCAACAACAGGGCGCCGGCGCAAACCGATAATATAATCTTTTTTCTCTTCATAATCAGTTTATTATTTAAACATCCTGTCGATGTCGAGTGAGAGTCCTATAGTCCAGGTCCGACCCGTAGTCGGTGCCGAGTTCCAGTAGTAGACTTTCGGAACGTAGCCCATCAGGTTGTCGATGGCGGCGTTTATGTTGATTCCTTTCCAAACGGTTTGCTGGAGGGTCAGTTTCCAAAGGGTATAAGCGCCGTCGGTTTCGTAACGGCTTTCGGGCTTGGAGAGATAACGCCCCGAAAGTCCTATATAAAAGCGGTACCAGCGCCCGACATTATGTTGGAAATCAACACGCCAGGTGGCGGAATGCGGGCGGGGCGATGAGAACTGGGAATCGAACTTGCGGCCAGCGACATGCAGATAGTTGTAGCTCGCCGAGAGTCCGAAACCGCATACTGCCCTGTAGCGGGCCGTCGCATCGAGTCCGGCCACTTTTACACCCTCCTCGTTGGCATAAATCGCACCCTCCTCCCGGTCGGCATCGCCGGGGTAGTCAGTAGTGGTTATCCGGCGGTCGTAGTAGTTGTAATAACCTGATGCGGTGACGCTGTATTTGCCTCGGAAAATAGTTGCGGGAATTTCGCCGTAATGCTCCAGGGAGAGGTTGAAATTGTGGCTGCGTTCAGGTTTGAGGTCGGGGTTGCCGTAAATCATCTGAATGCCAGCCATATCGAAATTCATATACATCTCCTTAAGGCTCGGGGCGCGGAAACCGCCGGCATATGAAGCGCGGATAGTCAGCCCTTTGAGCTTGAACATAGCGGCCAGGCGCCCGGTGAGGGCATTATTGCGCGAGGCCGAAAAGTAGTCGTCGCGCAGGGAACCAACGAGGTTGAGCCAGGGGAGGGGATTATAGTCGAACTGCACGAACAGGTCGGCCGAAGTCTGCCGGTGGTCGGCGTTGTCGGTGAACTGGTATGTTGTGAGATAGTCGTGGAGCACGTCGCCACCAGCGGTAAGGGCGTGCTTCCCCCAGAACTGATTATATAATATGTGTACGACATGCTGACGGTTCGAGTAATCGTGGTCGTGGGTACGCTGGCCGAGCACGAAGCGCACCTTGTCGTACTGGTCATATCCGTAAGAGAGCTCCAGCTGGCGAGTGCCGTCGATTTCCCATATGCCGCGCAGTCCCGCGTTATAGTCGGAGTAGCGGTCGGTATAGTTATGTCGGTCGCTTGTGCGGCGGTAGTAGCCTCCCCGGGCGGTGAGCCGCAGGTTGTCGACAGGGCGGTATGTGAGCCTCTCCTTTACGTTGAAAGTCTCACCGCCGTAGATGTCGTGGATTTTCGACCGGGTGTCGAAAGCATCGGTGAGGTGCACCGTCTCGACTTTTGAATGGCGGGCTGTGGTGCTGGAGTTCCATCGCCCGGCGTTGAAATCGACCGAGGCGCCGGTACGCCACTCGTTGCCCAGCGAGCGGTAACGGGAATTCACGTTGACGTTCCACGGGTCGGTTGACTCGCGGCTTATGAGGTTAACCACACCACCCACGGCGTTCGCGCCGTAGAGAGCCGAGGACGCGCCCTTGACTATCTCTACCTGTCCTACGTTTTCAAGGTCGAGGCGGCTGTAGTCCACATTGTCCATCGTCTCCCCGGCGAGCCGCTCGCCGTCAACGAGAAAGAGTACCGCGTTGCCGCCGAAGCCGCTCATATTCAAGGAGGTCTCCTGCGTCATCGCATAGCCGAACTCCAGTCCGGGCAACTCCTCGGTGAGCAGGTCCTGGATATTTGTGGCGTCGGCGCGCCCGATTTCTTCCTCGGAAATGACGCGGGTCACAACGGGTACGTCCTTTAACGCCTTGGGGGTACGGGTGGCTGTGACGACCACCTCTTCCAGGAGTCTCTCGTCGATGCTGAACTCCGGTTCCCCGGAAGCCTCGCCGGAGGTAATCCCCCCGGCGAGAAGGCTTCCCGGAACGAGGCCGAGCAGCGGCAAGAATCGGTGGCCGTTGACTCTCATTCCTTAGGAGCGCTGAAAGTGCAAATCATAGGCATAGGCATCGCGCCGTAGTTGAGGCTGAACTTGACGGTCAGCGTTGAGCCGGAGTAGCTCCCCTGTGCTGTGCCGGAGAAATTCTTGCCATCGGCGGTGGTGCCGCTGAAATCGGTGGATGCGAGTGTGTATTCACCGTCCTCTCCGCTGACCTTCACCCCCTCGATAGTGAAGCCGGGCACTTTCATCGGGGGATTGCCGAAGTCGGAGATGGCGATTGAGGCGGTGGCGTCGTCCGTAGCACTGACGGTGAACGTCATATCCTCGAATGTGGACTCGCTCCCCATAACAGAGCAGGTCATGTCGCCCTTGTAAACGCCTGCGACCTCCTTGGCGGCGGGGGTGTCGGGAGTGTCGTCCTTGTCGTCAGAACAGGAAATGGAGGTCACGGCTCCAAACAGGAGCGCCATAGAGGCGAAGATGGTTTTTAATGCTTTCATCGTTGCGAAATGTGTTTGATTGTTGTTTTGATGACGCGAAATTACATCCGTGCGCCACCCTCGGCAATACCCGAAATCGGGGTAATTAAGCATCGGATTCGCGCGCCGCGGCTCTCACCGCCAAGCGTTGACGGCCAATCGGTAATGATTTTTGGGTATTGCTTGGAATAATTCTTAGCCGTAACTTTGCATGGGAAAAACAACCATTGATGAATTACATGAACGGCAAACACAATAGATACCTCCCGACAAACAGGATGAGGGAGATTATACGAGACAACAATATGCTGCTGATGGCCATAAGCAGGTTCGACATCGCGTTTGGCTTCGGCGATTCCACAATCGAGGACGCCTGCCGCGATAACGGGGTCGACACCTCCACCTTCCTGGCCGTGTGCAACCTCCTGAGCGGACACGGCGATGATAGCGCCAATGTATCGCTCCCCTCGCTCATGGGGTATCTCCGCCGGGCGCACACCTCTTTTCTCGATGTGACGCTCCCCAAGATACGCCACCATCTGATCGAGGCAATCAATTATTCCGAGACCGACGATGTCGCTTTCCTTCTGATGAAGTTTTTCGATGACTACGTCGTGGAGGTCAAGCGGCATATGGATTATGAGAACGATGTCATTTTCAACTACGTTGACCGCCTCCTGAGCGGGGATGTCGACGAGGAATTCTCCATTTCGCGGTTCTCAACAAGCCACTCCCCCATGGCAGCCAAGCTGAACGAGCTCAAAGACATTTATATATACCACTACAAGCAGAAGGAAAACGCCCGACTGAGCGCCACCCTGTTCGACATTATTATATGTGAGCGCGACCTTACGGCCCACTTCGAGGTCGAGGAGCGACTTTTCGTGCCCGCGGTCGAACGACTGGAGAACTCGCTCCGCACGTCGCTTGTAGACACGGGGGGCGACAACGCGGAAGAGGAGACCAACCCGCAGCTCGAAGCCCTCGGTTGCCGCGAAAAGGAGATTATTCGATGCGTGGCCCGCGGATTAAGCAACAAGGAGATCGCCGACGAGCTCTGCCTCTCGGTGCATACAGTTGCAACCCATCGCCGCAATATCTCGTCGAAGCTCGGCATACATTCGAGCGCCGGGCTGGCCATATTCGCGATATTGAACAAACTCGTCGATCTCTCCGAGGTAAGGCCCCAATAGTGGCGCTCCGGCATAAAACTTCAATTTTCATACGGCAAGTTTGAAGTTTATTCAAAGTTTATTCAAGGCAGCTCCCCGCGGTTTTTTAATCGAGAAACCCCTCCATAAGGTGTAAAAACGGGTTACAGCCCCCTGTTTTCGGGCCAAAACGAGAAAAAAATCATTTTTTTCGCAATTTTTTCGGGAAAACGCTTGCAGATTCAAAAAAAGTCCGTACCTTTGCAGTGTTCAAAGGAACAACGACTACTAAGAACAAAATAATGGCGATTTAGTGTAGTGGCCTAGCACGCCACCCTCTCACGGTGGAGACCCGGGTTCGATTCCCGGATTCGCTACTCGCCTAAGGCTCCGCTCAAGCGGAGCCTTAATTTTGAAAACTTACAAACCCAACATAAACCGGGACCGCCCCCACCTTTGAGGACGATTCCCGACCCCCGGGGCGAAAGCCTCGTTTTCTTCCCGCCGCAATAGCTCAGTTGGTAGAGCATTTCATTCGTAACGAAAAGGTCGTGGGTTCGAGTCCCACTCGCGGCTCAAAACCAAAACACTAAGTTTCAGTCAGTTGTACAACTGCTGAAACTTATTTTTTATGAATTTAGGTTAAATATTATTTAATTATTCAGTATAATCCGTACGAAATCCGTATAAATATTTACAAATATACCCACTTTTGGGGCTAAAATGTACTCAAAATGTACTCGGCGGAACTGAGATCGTTAATAATCTATAATGATGGCCGCACTCATATTGTTGGCCGCGCTTGGTGCTCTTTGTGAGTTCTAACGGCAAAAGGCCGGTACCACCGAAAAGCGCATTATCGTTCAATGCGCATTATTAAAATAATCACAAAAACCTGTGTTTAGCCATATATCCCGTCGCTTTGTCATACGGCAGTGTTAATTATGACAATAGGAATTAGATATATATGTAATTCTATGCTATATAACATACTTTACAATAGAGCGAGATTGGAGGGTTATGGGTAACTTTGTTACAAAAGTCAGCATCATATGAAGTTCGGATTTAGAAAGCCATCGCTCAAGCGAAGCATTGCCGCAATGACAACGGCGCCTATAAAACGCTCCATATTACGCGAGATAATCCCCGGCTATGGCAAAAGGGGTATGGGCTGGGCAAACCCTAAAAAGGCGACATATAATCATCTTTATAATATGACTAATATTGCCCCTTGTGATTTGATTAAATCTCCAAGAACTACCAAATCGTACCCTCGCGAAAAGCACTTATCTCAAAGAGAATATGAGTTGAGATCCCACTCTCTTGGAACCTACCAAAATGGCATAGAGCAATGTAAGATTATAATTGCTCTTTTTGGAATGGCAAATGGCGCCATAAGCGATACCACACACGCTTTTAAGGCCGTTAATCGCCTGTTCTCTTACACAAGTGGTTATTTGAACAAGCCCATGAATTGCGGTTTCGATTATTGCAATATGTGCCAAGAACGTTTAGACAAAGTTCACCGAATCAATCCTACCACAAAGGACATTTGCCTAAATATCGTGCACCGGCTCAAACGAGGAGAAGGTGCTGACGAAATCTTTCAGATGCTTTTAAGGCTAATATGAACAAAAACAAGGAGCGTTCCACGCACTTTCGCCGTAATACTATCAAGCAAGATTATGCATTAACCTAAAAACAAAGGGCTTTATCTTTTTATAACCCAGTTAACATTATGCTGAATGCGCTTTGCGCAAACACTATTATAACGTACTCCATTGAAGTTTTTGAAATCCTTCATGTTAACACCTAAATTCTTTGGACAGATTACTTATGATTTATTTCAATCATTATACTATTTTTAATATCTGACATCTTTTGTAAAACCGCCATTTTTTGCCCAACTATTTCTTGATTCTTATCAATTAGTTCGCAAACTGCTCTTAAAACATCAGGCATATCTTGAACCAGAATAGGAGATGAGGAAACAATAACGGAATCAAGTAAAGCGCAGTCAGTGATATAATAAGGCGTAACCTCGGTATTGCCTGATATTTTTATTTTCGCGACATAACTTCGCATAGTGCTTATCGAAGTATCAGCGACATTCAAGGCTTTGCGTGTTTCAGCTTCCCTCATCTTTTTTCTATTGGGGTGATATTGTATTTCAAGTAAACTGCTCATTATCACCGATGCAAACTCGACCGCATTTCGCTTCCGATATGAATATGATGTTTTAGGCAGGTATGTGTTGATAGTATCTAACATCCACCTTTCCATATTGTCAATGGAATCCTCTAATTCTGCTAAACCTTGCAGAACTCCCAAGATGTTTGTGGAATCAGTTTGGCTTATGCTTGCAATCCCTTTATAATCTTTAGGATCTACAAAGTTTTGGGCTACATAGTCCTCTATACTCAGTTCGATACGTCCTTTGGGATTGTTTGAGCACCCCACAAATAGAACTATGGAGAGCATCACCACGATTAACTTTTTCATATGCATAAATTAATTATTGAAATGTTTCCTGTACTTAGCTTTTGCATCGCTCATAATCTATATTATAATGCCACTTGAATG
The DNA here is from genome assembly GCA_023663385.1 of Alistipes timonensis. Taxonomy (GTDB): domain Bacteria; phylum Bacteroidota; class Bacteroidia; order Bacteroidales; family Muribaculaceae; genus UBA7173. Next base: position 993,415 of record JAMPHO010000001.1, read on the forward strand.
TGCGGGAAACCTGCCAGAAAGACAGCGAATACATATTCATTTATTAGTGAGTAGTTTATGTCGATTAAGCCGATGCTCGTTTATTTTAACCACGTTTTCCGCTCCCAATAGAAATGAATTTTTCATAATTTCCTTAAAATAGGCATCACATTTTTCATGAATATCTTCTGTAAACACAGCTCTTGCGGCTTCGACATTCCCATCCTTAAACAGGAAAGCTGCACTCAGGTCCATACATTGAACGCACATACCCACCAAAGAGGCAATCAGCTCATCATCTTTATTTGAACTAACTAAATGAACAATTGATTTAGCTGATACTGCATAGCAATTACGGAAGTGCCTCGTCCGAGCCTCAATTGGCATCGATTTGTCAAGATTTGTCTGCACAAATTCTATCATCGCCATCGCCAAAAGGTTGGTACCTGTGCTGTAATCTTCCGAAGATTTCCTTGAAACTTCAATTTTATCCTGGGCTTCATTGAGCCGTAACATCGTATTTGAGAGACGCTTTTCTGCTTTACGGACTCTGCTTTCAATACCTACTACCGAATAAATCTGCCACCCTACAAGAACTGTAACAAGCGCAGCAAAAATAGTCACTATTGTCCCCTGATAATCAAGCCTTGTCGGATTTGTGAAGTCAATAGTTCTCGGCAATGAAATCATCAACGCCGTCATCGCCATCGCCATAGTAAGTATAACGCATATCCAAAACAGGGTCTTTTCGTTAAAGCTCATTGTTTATTGTTTTCATTATTGAAAATTATTCGTGCATATGCTTCTCTTAGCTTGTGGGAGGTCAAGAGAATCGGCCGGGGGGCTTCAGAGGCTGAGGGCGAAGGTGAGGACGTCGGAGACGGACTCAACGTAGTGGAAGTCCAGGCCGGCGAGGTAGGGGGCGGGGATTTCGTCGATGTCGCGGCGGTTGTCGGCGGAGAGTATTATGTCGGTAATGCCGGCTCGCTTGGCAGCGAGCACTTTCTCGCGTATGCCCCCTACGGGGAGCACGTTGCCGCGGAGGGTGATTTCCCCCGTCATGGCCAACCGCTGCCGCACTGGACGCCCGGTGAATGCCGACACGATGGAGGTCGCCATCGTTATGCCCGCCGAGGGGCCGTCCTTGGGTATCGCGCCCTCGGGCACATGGATGTGAAGCCGCTCGCTTTCGAAGCGCTCGGGGTCGATTCCGAAATCGTCGGCGTGGCTTCTGACATACTGTAGGGCTATCACGGCCGACTCCTTCATCACGTCGCCGAGGTTGCCGGTGAGGGTCAGGCGTTCGCCCCCCTTTGCCTTGGCGAGCGAGCTTTCCACGAAGAGAATCTCCCCCCCGGCGGCGGTCCAGGCGAGCCCCGTGACAACTCCCGGAGTGTCACCTGTCTCATAGCGGTCGCGGCGGCGGGTTTCGGGTCCAAGGAGTTCGCGCACGTCGGCCGCGGAGAGCTCGGCGGGTATCTCGCCGCCGCGCATCTTCCGCAGTATCAGTTTGCGGGTTACAGCGCTGATTGATTTCTCCAGCTGGCGCACGCCGCTCTCGGCGGTGTACTCCCCTATTATCTTCTCCAACGCCTCGCGGGAGAAAGAGAGAGAGTCCTGAGGGATAAGATTCTCGCGGAGTTTGCGGGGTATGAGGTGGTTGAGGGCAATCTCGACTTTCTCTTCAGCGGAATAGCCCGAAATCTCGATTACCTCCATACGGTCGAGCAGCGGCTGGGAGAGGGTTTGGAGGGTATTAGCCGTGGCGATGAAGAGGACGTCGCTAAGGTCGAAGTCCACATCAACGTAATTGTCGTGAAAGCGGCAGTTCTGTTCCGGATCGAGCACTTCGAGGAGCGCCGCTGAAGGGTCACCTTTAAAATCCGAGCCGATTTTGTCGACCTCGTCGAGGAGCAGCACGGGGTTGGAGGACCCGGCGCGGCGCACCGCGTCGATCACGCGGCCCGGCATGGCGCCGACGTAGGTGCGACGGTGGCCGCGGATTTCGGCCTCGTCATGGAGTCCGCCGAGCGACACGCGCTGGTAGCGTCGGCCAAGGGCTTCGGCCACCGACTTGCCGAGCGAGGTCTTCCCCACCCCCGGAGGCCCCACTAAGCAGAGAATCGGCGAATGCCCCTGTGGATTGTTCATCATCGCAGCGAGCTGTTCGAGCACCCTCTCCTTGACCTTTTCAAGGCCGTAGTGCTCGGAGTCGAGTACTCGCTCAGCCCCGGCGAAGTCATTGTTGAGCTCGGTCTTCACCCCCCAGGGGAGTCCGAGGAGTGTTTCAAGATAGCCGAACCCAACAGCATAGTCGGGATGCGAGGGGGAGACGCGGCCCAGTTGCGCGGCCTCTTTGTCGAACCTCGCACGCACTGCCTCCGGCATCGGCACCTCGGCGGCACGGCGACGGAGCCCTTCCAGCGCGTCGGACTCGGCACCGTAGAGTTCGGTGTGGATGGCATCCATCTGCTCGCGCAGGAACGCCTCGCGCTGGTTGCGCGACATCTCCTCGTGGGCCTTTTTCTTTATGGAGTTGGCAATATCGGCCTTCTGACCGAGCTTGCCTATGAGCGACAGCAGCTTGATACCGCGCTGCTTGAGGCGTGGCATGGCAAGCATGGCCACCTTATCGGGGCGCGGTAACGGCAGATGCGTGGCGAGCGTGTTTATCATCCATTCGGTCGAATGCGCCTCGTCGGCGGCCTGGATGAGCATAGGGTCCTCGATACCTTTCTGGCCGAGCTCCTTGACGCAGGCGCGAATCGACTCGCCGAGCACGGTCCACTCCTTGTCGTCGGCCGACGGCACGTTCTCGCGGAGCACCCTGGCCGATACCGAGAGGTCGCAGCCGGGGAAAGCGGGCGCGGCGGCGTCGCCGACCACCTTGGCCCGGGCCACACCGCGCACGAGCGCCGTATGACTGTCGTCAGGCAGGTCGATAATGTCAATCACATGGGCGAATACGGCATACTGGGCAATGTCGGCGGCAGAACGGGGCGCGTCGGCCGACGGATCGTTCTGGCACGCCAATATCACGAGCTTCTTCTGCCCGGCGGCGTAGCGGGCTACCTTCAGTGCCGACTCCCTGACGAGGTCGACCGGGATTGTCACGTCCGGGAAAAGCACGAGGTTGCGGGTGGCGAGCACCGCGATCGCCGACTTATCGGTATCCTTAACCGAGGGAGAGCCCTTTATGTCGACGCTCCCGAGGTTGACTATTTGGCAGTTCTGGTGTTCCATATTATATACGGGCGCGAAGTTACGAAATTTCCGCCATATGGCAATCCCGCACCCCCACCCCCGTGCGGTTCCCTCGCCGCGACCGAAACAATCTTAACCCTCGGCGCTATTTATGTTATGAAACATATGCCGGAGGTATTGCGGGATAAAAAATAATGCGTAATTTGCGGCAGAAAAACCAAAATCAGCCTCCGGCCACCAACCGGCAGGTTTCTTACCTTAAATACTCTTTGAAATATGAAGGTTTACCAGACTAACGAAATCAAAAACATCTCCCTGCTCGGTAGCAAGGGAGCCGGGAAAACCACACTCGCCGAGTCGATGCTCTACGAGTGTGGTGTTATAAAACGCCGCGGCACGGTCGAGGCCGGCAACACCGTGTCGGACTACTTCCCCGTGGAAAAAGAGTACGGATACTCGGTATTCTCGACAGTGTTCTACGCCGAGTTCCTGGGCAAGAAGCTCAACGTAATCGACTGCCCGGGCGCCGACGACTTCGTAGGCAACGCCGTGACCGCCCTTAACGTGACCGACACGGGTGTGATCGTGATCGACGCCCAGTATGGCGTGGAGGTAGGCACCCAGAACATATTCCGCACCACCGCCCGCCTGCGCAAACCCGTGATATTCGCCATCAACCAGCTCGACGGCGACAAGGCCGACTACGACAACGCCCTGACCCAGATGCGCGAGATTTTCGGCCCGAAGGTGGTGCCCATCCAGTACCCCCTCTCTTGCGGCCCCGGCTTCAACGCCATGATCGACGTGCTGCTCATGAAGAAATACTCCTGGGGTCCCGAAGGTGGCGTGCCCACCATCGAGGAGATTCCGCAGGAGGAGATGGAAAAGGCGCTCGAACTCCACCAGCAGCTCGTGGAGGCAGCCGCCGAAAACGACGAGACCCTGATGGAGAAATTCTTCGACCAGGGGCACCTTACCGAGGACGAGATGCGCGAAGGAATCCGCAAAGGTCTGGTAGACCGCTCGATATATCCCGTGTTCTGCGTTTCGGCGCTGAAAGACATGGGTGTACGGCGTATGATGGAGTTCCTCGGCAACGTTGTGCCCTTCGTTGAAGATATGCCCGCGCCCGTCGACACCAAGGGTGAGGCCGTGAAGCCCGACAGCAACGGTCCCCTGAGCATATTCATGTTCAAGACCACCGTCGAGCCCCATATCGGCGAAGTGCAGTACTTCAAAGTTATGTCGGGCACGCTCAGCGCCGGAGCCGACCTGGAGAACGTGTCGCGCGGCAGCAAGGAGCGCCTCGCGCAGATTTACTGCGTGTGCGGCCAGATCAAGACCCCGGTTGACAAACTCAGCGCCGGCGACATAGGCGCGACCGTCAAACTCAAGGACGTGCGCACAGGCAACACCCTCGACGAAAAGGGTTGCGACATCGCCTTCGACTTCATCAAATATCCCGCGCCCAAGTTCCAGCGCGCCGTGCGCCCCGTCAACGAGGCCGACTCCGAGAAGCTCTCCGGCATCCTCAACCGCATGCACGCCGAGGACCCCACCTGGATCGTGGAGCAGAGCAAGGAGCTCAAGCAGACCATCCTCAAGGGTCAGGGCGAATTCCACCTCCGCACCCTCAAATGGCGCGTGGAGAACAATGACAAGCTCCCCATCATTTTCGAGGAACCGAAGATACCCTACCGCGAAACAATCACCAAGGCCGCCCGTGCCGACTACCGCCACAAGAAGCAGTCGGGCGGCGCCGGACAGTTCGGCGAGGTACACCTCATCATCGAACCCTACTCCGAGGACGCACCCCTGCCCGACACCTACCGCTTCGGCAACCAGGAGTTCAAGATGAACATCCGCGACACCCAGGAAATACCACTGGCATGGGGCGGCAAGCTCGTGGTTCACAACTGCATAGTTGGCGGCGCGATTGACTCCCGCTTCATCCCTGCGATCGTCAAGGGCCTGATGGACCGCATGGAGCAGGGCCCGCTGACGGGTTCCTACGCCCGCGACGTCCGCGTATGCGTCTACGACGGCAAGATGCACCCGGTTGACTCGAACGAAATCTCCTTCCGCCTGGCTGCCCGCAACGCCTTCTCCGAAGCGTTCCGCAACGCCAACCCGAAGGTGCTCGAACCCGTTTACGATGTCGAGGTAACCGCTCCCGACGAAGTGATGGGCGACATCATGAGCGACCTCCCCTCGCGCCGCGGCATCATTATGGGCTCGGAGTCGGAAAACGGCTTCCAGACCATCCAGGCCAAGGTGCCCCTCAAGGAGATGGCATCCTACTCGACCGACCTTTCGTCGCTCACCGGCGGACGCGCGTCGTTCACTATGAAGTTCGCATCCTACGAACTCGTTCCCGGCGACGTTCAGGACAAACTGCTCAAAGAGTACGCCGCCAAGCAAACCGAAGAGTAACGTCGCTGACAAGCAGCCATATACGGAGGCCGCCCACTAACCGGGCGGCCTCTATGGCAATATAACGGACCGCGCGGACGTTATATACCTACTCAGCTATTTATAATGGTAATGGAAAAGCAGCGGCGCGAAGCCAACCAACGGCACATACCATCAACAAATGACGCTCCATCGGCGCCCGACGCGCTGGTGTCGGTCATCGTGCCCGTTTACAACGCCGCCGCGTTTCTGCGTGACGCGCTCGACTCGCTTAAAAACCAGACCCATAGTGATTTCGAAGCCATACTAATCGACGACGGGTCGACCGACGACTCGCTGTCGATATGCCGCTGTTACGCCGAGGCCGACAACCGATTCAGAATCATCAGCCAGGCGAATCGCGGAGTATCGGCGGCCCGCAACGCCGGCATTGACGCCGCCAAAGGTAGCTGGATCGCGTTTCTCGACGCCGACGACATAATGCGCCCTGACGCTCTGGCAACCCTCCTCGATTCCGCGTACTCCACAGGGGCCGACATCACGGTAGGGAATTACAGCCAGGGAGTGACGCCGGGCGCTGCCAAAGGCGACGGCGCGGTGTCGCGTCTTAACCCATATGATGCCATCGGGCAGGGACTCTACCAGAAACGGATTTTCAACAATCCCTGGGGCACGCTCTTCCAGGCTCGCTTACTGAAAGGGGAAGGCTCGCCGCGATTCCGCCCGGGCAGATACGAGGATCTTGACTTTTTCTACCGCGTGTTTGAAAACGCCCGGCTCATAGCGTATTGCGACAGCGACGTATATTTCTACCGCGACAACCCAGGCAGCTTCATAAACCGATGGTCCGAGGAGCGGCTCGACGTGCTCGACGTCACTGACCGCATAGTCGACCACTACCGCGCGCGGCTGGCCGCTGACCCATCCGACCAGTCACGGATGCTGCTGAAAGCGGCCCTTGATAGGCGCTTCAGCGCCCATTTCAATATGCTGGCACTGATGCTGCGCAACCGCGATACGCGTCAGGATGCCACGGAAAGGTGCCTCAAAGTGATACGCGAAAACCGCGTCGCCGAACTCCGCGACCCGGAAACGCGGCTGAAAAACAAACTCGGAGCGTTGGCATCCTTCGGCGGCACGCGCCTTATAGCGCTCCTGGCAAGACTGATTTATTGAATTTTTCATTTACAACCATATGCAGGTAATCACAATCAATTCACCCGGACTCGAATGGCAGGCCAAATGCCTGGCCGGCAAAGTAATGAACGGGCATCCCGCCCTATTTGACGCCATTGTGGCCGTGCGCCGCGGAGGCTCGTTTGTCAGCGAGGCTTTCCGAAAGTATTACCCGAGGGAGAATTACGGCGAACGCTTCGAAATCGACCTTCACCGCCCGTCGACCCATTATAAGAAGGGAAAATTGGTTAGGATGCTCCCCCATGTGCCTCTCTGGATTCTGAACACCATGCGACTGAGCGAGGCCAGGCTGTTGAAAGCCAAGCAAATGATATTTCCCCGCCGCGAGCCGCCGAAGGTGACCCTCGAACCCGAGCTGGTCGGCCTGCTGAAATCAAAGGCAACCCCCGAGGTGCTTTTGATCGATGACGCCATCGACAGCGGAATCACCCTGTGGGGCATATCCGAGGCGATAAAGGCTGTGAATCCCTCAACGAAAATCACCACTATGGCGATAACCGTCACCACCCGCGAGCCCAAGGTGATGGCCGACTATTTTATGTACAACAACTCGACGCTCGTGCGCTTCCCGTGGTCGAAGGACTTCAAGAACCGCTGATGGAGCTCTGCATCGCCGACCTCGACGGCACCCTGCTCCGGGGCAATTCAATGAAGCGTTTCATGCGCTGGCTCCCCGCCGCGTTGTGGGAGCGGCGCACCCCGCTGGAAGCCGCCGCCGCGCTCTGGTGGATCGGCCTCCGCGCTATGCGGGTGGTAAGCCATCGCCGTATGAAGTGGCACTTGGGGGTAATCGGCAACCGCTCATTGAGGGGGGGCGACTGGAAGCGGTTCGCCGAGCGCGAGCTACTTCCAATGGTCAACCCTGCAGTCGCAGGGCACATCGACTCGTTAAGAAAACGCGGCGCTAAAGTATGCGTCGCCTCCGCCGCCATGGAGCCGTATGTGGAGCCGCTCCGCGAGCTTCTGCGTTACGAGCACCAGCTTTCCACCCCCCATTCCGAAACATTTGAAAGTTATATAGAGATGAGGGGGCAACGCAAACTCGACGCCATCCGCGACCTCCTGGCCAGCGGCGGCTACACTCTCGCCAGCTTCCTCACCGACCACGCCGACGACCTGCCGACAGCCGCCGCCTACCCTACCCGCACCATCCTCGTAAACCCATCGCCCGCCAGCCTCCAGCGCTTCGCCGCCGCCGGAATCACCAGCATCCTGCCGGAGTGAATCCATACTTCATCCTCAGTTTCCGTTATCGACGTTATTCAGCGTGGTCTTTCAACCATTGAAGTCTACGCTGGTCTGGAAGGTGCTTTACCGCGAAATTTTCAAACTTCGCCTCAAAGCCGGCTCCGTCGGGACACGCACCCATCACTCCCACTCTCATAGGCACATTGTCGCGCATCCACGCATTGCGCATCAATATGTATTCATTATCGTCGAATGAGTAAAATAATTCTACCGCATCCAGGCGACGCACTGCCTTGATCCAGATATATGGCACAGGCGAGTCAAGCTTTATCACACTCCAGTCGGAGGTGCGATGTGTCACCACAACCGACAGGTTGTATTTGCCATCGACAAATTCGATGCCTGCCTTGATATAGTTCTCACAGTCGATACGGAGCATGAGCCCCGCCTGGTCGAATCGCGCCTTGAAGTCGCCCGAGATTTTCACTTTGGCCTCAAATTCGCCACCGTATTCACCATAATAGAATGGCGCGTCATCGACTGTGAAACCATAATGTGATATACGCCAGTAGTCACTTTGTGGCGTGACGAACATAGTCAAAGCATCGCCGTCGATGCTCCACCGGGCAGGTTCGTTAAACCAATTCATTTTTTCGAGAGTTTGCGCATGGCCACACACGACCGCCATAAGCGATACTATAGCAAGAAATCTTCTCATAATGTTTAGCCTTAGCAAATTAATAACCATTATATTTAATTACCTTCGCGAAGGTAAACACTTTTCAAACAACCCACAATAGTCAAAAATAACCATATATGGATATTAGAGGCAAACTGACTACCGAATTATCGCGGCACAACAGCAATGCAGAAACGACAAGCGATGCCTCAATGGAACGATTTACTCGCATCGCGGAGGTGTATGCCAGCGTGGAGAATGTTCTCGCCGTACTGAGTGACCTGAATAACGGCAAGAGCTATGTAGCTCACGGCCACTTTTCAAATATCATTGATATTGACCGCGATAAGTGCTCGGGCTACATACCGTCAATATGGGAAGATGATGTTTTCCAAGCGATTCACACCAACGACCTTGAGAGGAAGATGCTTCAGGAGCTGTTGTTCTTCCACCATATCAAAAGATTGCCGAAATCACGGAGATTCCAGCAGTGCCTGATACAGAGAATACGGATGCGAAGCAAAAATGGAGAATGGATCGAAACGCTTCATCGGCTCCATTATATCCCGGCTGATGATGGCAAAACTATAAGATTCGCGTTATGCCTGTATGGGGGCGCGAATTTTGGATTTAAAAGTGATTCAGTGATTATGGATACGGTAACAGGCCAAATCACGGAACTCGCGCCTTCGGAAGGAGCAAAGATACTTTCCCCACAAGAAACCGAAGTGCTGAAATTAATTGACGAGGGGAACAGAAGCAAGGGTATCGCCGACATCCTGTGTATCAGCCCACACACCGTGAGCCGTCACCGCCAGAATATCATCGCAAAACTGAAAGTACGCAATTCTGCCGAGGCTTGCAAAGTAGCGCGCGGCCTAAACATACTCCCGCGATTCTGACGCGCCGCCACCGACTCAATCGGAGTTCTTCCGCAACCAGGAGATTCCCGCGCATCCTCTTACTTATCAGCTTGTAAGTACCTGATGTTGTAGAGGTAAGGGGTGACCGAGCTGATTTCGGCGGTAATGCCGGCCTCGGAGGCAACGATAAGGTTCACTTCGCTGTCGGAGGGAAGGCCGAGCAGCATAGGCATCTGAATGGCCCGTCCCCATCGCAGAGTTGGTTCCTGGTCGGAACCGACTACGAATGACGTGACGTCCTGGGTTATATCGTTCATATTGCCCTGTCCGGGAGGAAGTGCTCCATTTTTAAGATAATAAAGCAGGTCATAGCGCAGATAGCGGAAATATACCCTATCGCCGTCAGTCGCGGATAGTGCCGTCCCCATGCGCACTACTTGCATATACACGTCCCCATCCGCGTCAAGTTTGTAGAATGGAGCTACCGAGCCAACCTGGATTTCCGATAACGCGGGAAGAGTTTCAACCACGTCGAACTTCCTGAGATATGTCTTGATAGCCCGGCGTTCCGTTTTCTTCAGATCTTCGAGTGTGAGCGGGTTCTGCACAATTTTTATAACGCCAGCCTGCTTTTCATTCCCCTTTGACACGGTGAACCGCACCTCGCCTCTTCTGGTCTCATTGTCGGTCAATTCGGCCACATTTATAATAAATCCCTTATCCGAAGCGGTTACATGCATCCACAGCGGCACGTCGTCGGAGATTGAAATAGAATTGTATGTACCCACAACGCCAACGGTTATCTCCTTGGGGTAACCGTTGATTGTGACCTCGGCGTCATGCGTGCCCATACCGACTTCCGCGTCAGCCTCCATCCCGAGTGTCAGATGGAACAGCCCGAAATCATACGGGTCTTCCTCAGAGCGGCAAGCCGCGAGCAATATCGGTATAGCTATCAAACAAAGTAATTTTCTGTACATCACGAATTAACCTTTTTGTGGTATTATGCGCCAAATTTACAATTATTTCGCGACGCGCATACTATTTGACGAATAAAAAAAGCGATGGCCGCGTGTCGAATGCGGCCATCGCTCATTAGTTCAAGTTATGAATCAGTGCTTTAGAAGCTTCTTACCATTAAGGATGTAGCATCCGGCGGGAAGGTGGCCGAAGCCAGCCTCGGGGGCGACGGGCTGTCCGGCGAGGTTGTAGACTATGCCGTCAACAAGGCCGTTGTCGCGGATCACAGCGTCAACACCTGCCTGGTCGCTTAGATAGGTGCCTTTCACGGTCGCGCCCTCGGTTGTGATAGTCTCGGTGTGGCGGATGTCGGCCGAGGAGGCGGCGAAATGAATCTCAACCTCACCCTCTTCCACATCGTATGTGTTGCGGGTCTCATTGAAGTAAGCGAGCTGTTCGTGGCTTACGGGGATAGTCACCTCGGCGCTCTCGCCAGCTTTGAGTTCAACTCGGGCAAACCCTACGAGCTGGAGGCGCGGACGCTCGATCTGCGACTTGCAGGTGGCGTAGAGCTGCACCACCTCGGCACCGTCGCGGTCGCCGGTATTGGTTACTGTAAGCGAGGCATTGAGCGAGCCATCCTTGGAGAGCCGTCCCGAGGAGAGGGCGAAATCTGAATACTCGAAAGTAGTGTAGCTGAGGCCATGGCCGAAGGGATAGAGCGGAGTCTTGGTGTGATACATATAGGTGTACCCTGCCTTTCGGATTCCGTACTCCAGCATACCCGAGGGGAGGTCGGAGAGTGAGCGGTACCAGGTGGTTGTCAGTTTGCCGCAAGGGTTGAAGTCGCCGTAGAGCACATCGGCGAGAGCCGCGCCCTGAGCCTGACCGTTATACCAGGCCTCGACAATGGCGGGGACGTTCTCAGCAGCCCAGGGTATCGTCATCGACGAGCAGGATTCAAGCACAAGCACTATGTTGGGGTTGACCTTATAGATAGCTTCGAGAAGCTTCTGCTGGTCGCCGGGGAGGTTGAGCGAGGTGCGGTCATTGCTCTCATCTGAAACATCGAGGTTGGTACCGCCGACAAAGACAACAACATCGGCCTTGGCAGCGATCTCGCAGGCGCGGGCTATGTCGGTCGACGCGGAGCCTGTAACATCGCAACCCTTGAAGTAATACGCGGGGCCCTGCTCCTCAAGCGGGTTGCTCACCGCGGGATCGAAGAAGCGGAACCAGTCCATATTGGCGCAATACTTGTCGCCGTTGGTGCCACCCTCGAATTTGACGTAGACCTTGTGGGTGCCTTGGCAGAGAGCCGGATCAACATCGACCGACGTTTCGGCATAAGTGCTCCAGTTGCCGGTTGTCGGGCACTTCACCTCGGCCACCGGTTCGGCGGAGAGATTGTCGAGATAGAAGCGCGCCACAGTCGGGTTGTTATTCTTAGCGGCGTGGCATACGGTCAGGCGGGAGCACCCCTTGCCGAAATCAACACCGTCGAAAGCCACCCAGTCGTTATTGAAAATGTATCCCAGGTTGCCGCTGGAGCCGTTGGCCTCGTGGGTAAGGCGCTTGCTGCCAGAGGGTACTGACTGCTCCTCGGTGTCCTCGAACTGCACGGTGCCGTCGCTGGCCTTGTAGCCGAGCTTGGCGGCGATACCCTCGAAGGGGGTGGTGAGGTCGATGGGCGAGCCGGAGTAACCGCCGAGAATCACGGTGTTGGCAAGCGGACCTATCACCGCCACTGTTTTCTCGGGCGACAGCGGCAGGAAGCCACCCTCGTTCTTCAGCAGCACGACGGCCTCGCGGGCTGCTTTCAGCGCCAGAGCTCGATGCTCCTCGCAATCGAGTTTAGAGGAGGCCACCGAAGTCCATTTCACGTCGCTCTTGGCGTCAAATTCGCCTACCGAGAATCGGGCGGCGAGCACGCGGGTCAGAGCTGTGTCAAGTTCGGCCTCAGTCATCAGCCCCTTGTCGAGCGCCTCGCGGGCGTAGAGCTGGAAGGTAGTGCCGCAGTTGAGGTCCTCGCCGTTCTTTATGGATACGGCCACGGCCTCGGCACCGGTCTTCACATAGTGGTGTCGGTTGGTCTCCCATACATCGTCGACCGCGCCGCAGTCGGAGGTGACGAACCCGTCGAAGCCCCATTCTTTGCGCAGAATATCCATAAGCAGCAGGTGGTTGGCACCGCAGGGTATGCCGTTAACGGCGTTGTAGGCGCTCATCACCGACCTAACATTGCCCTCTTTGACAGCCATCTCGAACGCCGGTAGGTAATACTCGCGCAGGTCGCGGGCATCCATATCGGATGAGGTGCTGTGGCGCCCCTTCTCATAGTTGTTGGCGGCGAAATGCTTGGCGGTGGCAATGGTCTTGTAATGCTTGGGGTCATCCCCCTGCATACCCTTGATAAACTCCACGGCGAGCTTCCCGGTAAGGAAGGGGTCCTCGCCGTAGTTCTCCTCGTCGCGGCCCCAGCGCGGGTCGCGGCTCATATTGATGGTAGGACACCAATATATAAGGCCCTTGTTCTTGTCGTTGTTGTAGATGCGGCACTCGTCGGAAATCACCGTGGCCACGTCGCGCATCAGCTCAAGGTCCCAGGTTGATGAAAGCGCCTTGCTGACGGGGAAAGAGGTAGCCAGGCCGGAGCGTGCCACGCCGTGAATCGCCTCGTTCCAGTAGTTGAATCCCTGAAGTCCGAGGCGGCTGACGGCTTTGGTCTGGTGGCCCACCTGGTCGATTTTCTCGTCGAGGGTCATGCGCGACACCATGTCGGCCGCACGCTCCCAGTTGGAGAGCGACGGGTCTTTGTAAGGGTAATTTTGCCCAGAGGCGTTTGCGCCTGCGGCAATCGCGGCTAAAATAGCCGCCGTTCTGATCAAATGGTTGGTCATTATAGTGTATCTTTTGATTTACGTTTTCTGTACTGAAATATCGCTTTTCAGATATGAACGGTCTGTCCGGCTACTGCGAAATTAGTCAAAGAATCCCCCCGTTTCGGGGTAAATATTGGCGGGAACGGCGGAAATTTTGTAAATTCGCGATATATGAGTGTAAGCAATTTCAACAAACAGGGTGTCCGAGCGGATAATTTCGCCGAGGAAGCGCGCCGTGCCGCAGATGTAATGAGGCGCGGAGGCGTGGTTGTCTACCCCACCGACACGGTGTGGGGCATAGGTTGCGACGCCACCAACGACGAGGCGGTGCGCCGCGTCTACGAAATCAAGTGCCGGGCCGACCACAAGGCCATGATCGTGCTTGTGGGCTCCCCCGCCGAGGTCGAGCGCCACACCGACGGAGTTCCCGACATCGCTTACGAACTCATGGAGGCCGCCGAAGGGAGCCGCCCCGTAACCATTATTTATGACAAAGGGCGTATGCTCGCCCCCTCGCTGCTCGGGCCCGACGGCTCTGTGGGGATTCGGGTCACAGGCGAAGCGTTCTCGCTCGCGCTGTGCCGGGCCATGCGGCGCCCCATAGTGTCGACTTCGGCCAACATCAGCGGCGAGCCGACCCCCGCGCTCTTCAGCGAGATTTCACAAGAGATTCTCGACGCCGCCGACTACGTTGTCGGTTGCCGCCGCGGGGAGACCGAGCGCCGACTCCCATCATCCGTAATACGGCTAACCAACGACGGTGTGGTGGAGATTCTCCGCAAATAACCTTACCGCGCTATGAGGCAACGGGTAAAAATCAGCGGCAAAAAGCAAATCGCGCGTTATGTCGCCGGCGACTGGTTGGCGACCTCCCTGGCGTGGCTCGCTTTCAACGTCATACGCTTTACCGACGTCGTGGAGCCCGCCAACGGGGCCCCCGACCTCACACTCGGCGCCTTCCTTATGATTCCCCCGGTGATACTCGGGCAGATTCTGTTCCCGATCGGGATGCTCGGGGTGTATTACCTTTCGGGCTATTACAACAGGCCGTTTTTCAAATCGCGAATCGAGGAGTTTGTCACCACGTTCACCACAGCCGCCATAGGGTCGCTCATCATATACTTCATAGCTATAATCGACGACCCGATTCCTGACCGCGCCAGCAACTACGAACTGTTGGCAATGCTGTTCGGGCTCCTTTTCTCGTTGGTCTACATAACCCGACTGAGTATCACGGCTTTTGCCACAAATATGGTTCACAGCGGGGTACTTGTGTTCCCAACCGTGATCGTTGGAACTGGCCCTGACGCGGTCGCGCTCTACAACCGCCTTACGTATCCCCGCAAGCGCCCTACGGGTTACAAGGTCGTGGGGTTCGCATCTTTCCCCGGAGTCGCCGCCCCGAAGACCCTTGAAGGGCTTCCGGTGGTGCCTCTCAGTAACATTTCCGAGGAACTTTCGCGGCTCGGGGCGAGCCATATCGCCCTTACGGCGCACCCCGACGGCCTCGACGCCACCCTTCAGACCATCCACTCACTGTTCGGCCTGGGTTCGCCGGTGCTCATCTCCCCCAACCTGTTCAACCTGCTCACCCCGAAGCGCCGCCTGAGCGACGTGGCCGGGGAACCGCTTACCGACATCACGGTGCCGAGCGTGGGACAGAGCACGCTCAACCTCAAACGCGCCGGCGATGTGCTCGTATCCTCCCTGGCCCTCATCGCGTTGCTCCCAGTGTTCGCCGCGGTAGCCATAGCCATAAAGCTCGACTCCAAAGGCACCGTGTTCTACCGACAGGAGCGCGTAGGGTATCAGAAACGCCCGTTCAGAATACTGAAATTCCGCACTATGCGCTCCGACGCGGAAAGCAAGGGGCCGCGCCTGAGCTCGGGCAACGACCCGAGAATAACCCCCGTCGGGCGTTTTCTGCGGAAATACCGCATCGACGAGTTCCCCCAGTTCTGGAACGTGCTCAAGGGTGATATGTCGATAGTCGGGCCACGCCCCGAGCGCGAATATTTCATCCGGCAGATACTCCCGAAAGCCCCCTACTACGCCTTGGTCCACCAGGTGCGCCCGGGAATCACCTCCTGGGGCATGGTTAAACACGGCTACGCCTCCTCGGTCGACGAGATGGTAAGCCGCTTGCAATACGACCTTATCTACCTCGACAACATATCGTTTCTGGTAGACTTGAAAATACTCTTCTACACCATCAACACGGTAGTCACCGGCAAAGGTGTGTGATTCTAAAACATTTATAATGCCCACACAGCAAACAATAGCAACGCCCCGGAGCGAACGCTTCCGCCAATGGTGGATGAGGATACTCATATGGCGCGAGCGCCATATCAAGGAGCGCACTTTCGTTATCCTGCTTTCCCTCGCGGTAGGTGTTTTTGCCGGACTCGCGGCGATGGTGCTCAAATGGCTTATCCATACGATAGCGTCGCTCCTCTCCACCAATATCAACCCTGTGGAGGGGAACTATCTCTACATAATACTGCCGGTAATAGGCATTCTGCTGGCCTGCTGGTATGTGCGCTATGTGGTGCGCGACAACATATCCCACGGTGTCACCCGGGTACTCTACTCCATATCGCAGAACAAGAGCCGCCTGAAGCCTCACAATATCTACACATCGGTAGTGGCCTCGTCAATCACCATCGGTTTCGGCGGATCGGTAGGTGCCGAGGGCCCGATTGTGTACACAGGCGCGGCTATCGGGTCGAACATCGGCCAGGCGTTCAGGCTCTCCCCCAGGGTGTTGATGATTCTCGTCGGGTGCGGCGCCGCCGCGGGTATCGCCGGAATCTTCAAGGCTCCAATCGCCGGAATGCTTTTCACTCTGGAGGTGCTTATGCTCGACCTTACGACTGTCACCGTTATGCCGCTGCTGATCTCCTCTATCACAGCCGCGTCGGTTGCGTATGTGTTCACCGGCTACGACCTTGAGTTTTTCTTTACCCAGTCGGAACCGTTCGTGATCGGCAGAGTACCCTTCTTCATAGCCCTCGGTGTGTTCTGCGGCCTGGTGTCACTCTACTTCACGCGGGTGATGAATATGATGGAGCGCCTCTTCAGCAAGCGGCTCAACGTGCAGTGGAAGAAGACGCTCGTCGGTGGCTCAATTCTCGCCGCCCTCGTGTTTCTTTTCCCGCCCCTCTACGGCGAAGGCTACGGCTCGATCAACTCGCTGCTCAACGGCGACCCATCGTCGATTGTCGACGGCTCTATATTCTACCCCGACCGCGGAAGCGTATGGTTCATAACCGTCTACATCGGGCTTATAATCCTCATGAAGGGTTTCGCGACCTCGGCCACCAACGGAGGCGGAGGCGTGGGTGGAACTTTCGCGCCCTCGCTCTACCTCGGATGTATGACCGGGTTCTTCTTTGCCTTCTTGCTCAACAACCTTGTGGGCGACCTCGACCTCTCGGTGAAGAATTTCGCACTGCTGGGGATGGCCGGAGTGATGTCGGGCGTCATGCACGCTCCACTGATGGGCATCTTCCTCACGGCGGAAATGACGGGGGGGTACCAACTCTTCCTCCCGCTGCTAATCGTGTCGACCCTCTCGTACGGCACCATCAAGCTCTTCGAGCCATACTCCATCTACACTATGCGTCTGGCCCGAAGCGGCAAACTGCTCACCCACCACAAGGATAAGGCTGTATTGACCCTTATGAAAATGTCGTCGGTGATTGAGACCGACTTCCTCAGCGTCACTCCTGAGATGAACCTCAAGCAGATGGTCGACACCATATCGCTGTCGAAGCGCAACCTATTTCCGGTGCTCGACCCAGAGCAGAGGCTTATCGGCGTGGTGATTCTCGACGACATACGCAACATTATGTTCCGCCCCGACCTCTACAAGCGTATGTACGTCAGCCGCTTTATGTCGATGCCCCCGGCGAAGCTCCGCACCACCGACACCATGGAAGCCGTTATGAAGACTTTCGACGACACTGGCGCCTGGAACCTCCCCGTAGTCGATGAAAATGGGCGCTACGCCGGATTCGTTTCCAAATCAAAGATTTTCAACTCATACCGCAGGGTGCTCCGCCACTATTCCGAAGACTGACACCAACACGCAAAGACACAACAGAGATGATCGAATATATTTCCGGGAAGCTCGTAGAGCTGAACCCCGCCACTGCCATCATAGATAACTCCGGCATCGGATATGAGATGAACATATCCCTGAGCACCTTTTCGGCCATCCAGGGCAAGGAGCAGGTGAAGCTCTACGCCCACGAGGTAATACGCGAGGACGCCCACCTGCTCTACGGCTTCGCCACCACCGGCGAGCGCTCCCTGTTCCGCGAGATGATCGCGGTGAGCGGCGTCGGCGCCAACTCCGCGAGACTGATATTATCGTCGATTCCCCCGGCCGAACTGGAGACCGTCATAGCCTCCGGCGACGAGAAGCGGCTTAAATCTGTTAAAGGAATCGGCGCGAAAACCGCCCAACGTATAATTGTTGACCTCAAAGATAAAATAAAACCATCGGAAACTTCGTTATTATCGCAGCCGGCCACCCGCTCCGACGATTTCGAAGAAGCGCTGGCGGCACTGCTGATGCTCGGGTTCGCCAAACCCGCGTCGCAGAAGGTGCTTACAAAGCTCTTCACCGACGACCCCTCGCTCCGAGTGGAGCAGGCCGTCAAGAAGGCTTTGACAATGCTTTGACCGCCTAATGAAGAAACCGGGACTACGACCTCGTAAGCGTAACGCCATAAAACTCATAGCCACCGCGGGCTGCCTCGTGCTCCTCGCGGTTTCGGCCGTTCTGGCGAGCGCCCAGCTCGTAGGCCCCCCGACCAAGCAGCTACCCCCTCCCCCGCCGATGCCCCCGGTGCCCGCCAACCCGGCCGACTCGATCATGATGCCGTTCCCCGTGCGGCAGACCGTTCCGGCAAGTTACGAGGCGCTCATGGAGGACCAGTTCGCCGCCGACCTCGCAACCCCCTCGAACATAACCACATCCCCGGAGTTCGACCCCGAGACCGGCTACTATGTGATACGCACCAAATTAGGCGACACGGAGATAACCACCCCCTTCATCCTCTCGCGTAAACAGTATGACAACTGGCAGCTCCGCCAGTCGCTCCAGGAGTATTACCAGGAGCGCAACCAGGCCCTGGCCGAGGACCGCGAGAAGCAGCCGTTCAACATCTTCGATATGAACTTCGCCTACGGCCCGTTGGAGAAAATCTTCGGGCCCGGCGGCGTGCAGCTCAAAACGCAGGGATCGATCCAACTGAAAATGGGTGTGAAGTCCAACAAGACCGACAACCCGTCGCTCGCCGTTAACGCCCGACGCAAAACCTACTTCGACTTCGACCAGAAGATTCAGGCCACAATCAACGCCTCGGTTGGCGACCGCCTGAAGTTCGCGATGACCTACAACACCGACGCGACCTTCGCCTTCGACTCGCAGAACATCAAGCTCGGCTACGAAGGTAAGGAGGACGACATCGTGAAGAGCATCGAGGCGGGCAACGTGTCGCTCACCACCGGCTCATCGCTCATAAGGGGCTCCACGGCACTTTTCGGTATAAAGACTCAGCTGCAGTTCGGCAAACTCACCGCCACGGCCCTCGTGTCGCAGCAGAACTCCGAGTCGAAGACCGTCAACACCAAGGGTGGCGCCCAATCGACCGACTTCTCGGTTAACGCCGACCAGTATGACCAGAACCGCCACTTCTTCCTGGCCCAATACTTCTACGACAATTACGACCAGTTCGCCGCCCGTCTGCCGCTGGTGACCTCCGGCATCAACATCACCCGTATCGAAGTATGGGTCACCAACAAGGGTGGCAAATACGACCAGTCGCGCAACATCGTGGCCTTCACCGACCTTGGCGAGAACCAGTATCTCGCCAACGGCTACTGGCAGCCCGACCACTCCATGCCGGTGCCTACCAACAACTCCAACAACCTTCTGCGGGTAATCAAGGAGGAATACCCCGATGCCCGCAACATCAACTCCGTAACCCAGGCACTCGAACCGCTCCGTGCTTTCGGCATCGAAGGTGGCAAGGACTTTGAAAAAGTGGAGAGCGCCCGACTCCTCAGCTCCTCGGAGTACACCCTCAACTCCACCCTCGGTTACATCTCCGTGAAAGCGCAGATCAACTCCGACGAAGTGCTCGGCGTGGCGTACCAATATACTTACAACGGGCAGGTTTACCAGGTGGGCGAATTTTCGTCGGACATCACGACCACCACGCAGTCGCTCTACGTCAAGATGCTGAAAAGCACCACCATCGACACGAAGATGCCTATGTGGCACCTTATGATGAAAAACGTGTACTCGCTCGGAGCATACCAGGTGCAGCGCCAGAACTTCCGACTGAACATCAAGTACCTCAGCGACACCACCGGCACCCAGATCAACTATCTGCCCGTGCCCTCGCTGAGCAACAAGCCGCTGCTCCAGGTGATGAACCTCGACCGCCTCGACTCCAACCAGCAGGGTAACCCCGACGGATTCTTCGACTTCATCGACGGCTACACCATCATCCCCTCAACGGGCAAGGTGATTTTCCCGGTGGCCGAACCGTTCGGCTCACACCTCGAACGCCAGATCAACGACCCCGTGCTGGCCGAGAAATACGTCTACAAGGAACTGTACGACTCCACCCAGGTGGTCGCCCGCCAGTTCTCCGACAAAAACAAGTTCATACTGACCGGCTCCTACCAGGCTTCATCCGGCTCGCAGATACGCCTCAACGCGATGAACGTGCCCCGCGGCTCGGTTGTGGTTATGGCCGGTGGCGTGCGCCTGGTCGAGAACTCCGACTATACGGTCGACTACTCGATGGGCATCGTCACCATCACCAACCAGAGCATCATCGACTCAGGCCAGAGCGTATCGGTAACCCTCGAAAACCAATCGCTCTTCTCAACGCAGCGCAAAACCCTCCTCGGGCTCGACCTCCAGTACGAGTTCAACAAGCACCTAAATATCGGCGCCACCATTCTCCACTTCTCCGAGAAAGCGCTGACCGAGAAAGTCAACATCGGCGATGAGACCATCAACAACTCGATGTTCGGCTTCAACCTCTCCTACAACACCAAGCTACAATGGCTTACGAACCTTATCAACAAGATTCCGACCGTCAACGCCACCGCGCCGTCGCAGCTGAGCGTGACGGCCGAGGCCGCCATGCTCGTGCCCCACAAGCAGAAGTCGGGCACCAACAAGGGTAGCTCCTATATCGACGATTTCGAATCGTCGCAGATCGGCATCGACCTCCGCTCGCCCTACGGATGGTTCACCGCCTCCACCCCCTACGACCCGGGACGCGACGCCCTGTTCCCCGAGGCAGCGCTCAGCAACAACGTCGACTATGGCAAAAACCGCGCCCTGCTCAACTGGTACTATATCGACCGCCTTTTCACCGAACGCAACTCCTCGCTCTGCCCGAGCTACCTTAAGAACGACCTCAAGCAGCAGTCTAACCCCTATGTGCGCGAGGTAACCTCCAAGGAGATTTTCCCCGGCCGCGAGCTCACCTACGGCGAATCGTCGTACATACAGACCCTCAACCTCTCCTTCTACCCCAACGAGCGCGGCCCCTACAACCTCGACGACACCAACATCGACCCCGAGGGTAACCTCCTCAACCCCGAGAAGCGTTGGGGCGGCATCATGCGCAAGATGGAGACCACTAACTTCGAGCAGGCCAACATCGACTACATCCAGTTCTGGATGATGAACCCGTTCCTCGACCCCGAAAACCCGAACTACGATGGTGGCGACCTCTACTTCAACTTCGGTGAAATATCCGAGGACATACTGAAAGACGGCCTTAAGAGCTACGAGAACGGTGTGCCCTACGACGGCGACGACCGCTTTATGCAAACCACCGTGTGGGGTCGCGTTTCCTCGCAGAACTCGCTCACATACTCGTTTGACAACAACTCGGGCTCGCGCGCCGTGCAGGACGTCGGGCTCGACGGCCTGGTGAACGCCGACGAATACGGCGCGCCTTCTTATCAGAGCTACCTTGAGAATCTCCGCGGCAAGCTCTCAGCTTCGGCCCTCGAACGAATGAACGAGGACAACTTCTCACCCCTCAATGATCCCGCGGGCGACAACTACGGATTCTTCCTGAGCAACAACTACGACGCTACCCGCGCCTCGGTGCTCGAACGCTACAAGCGCTACAACGGCGTCGAGGGGAACTCCCTCCCCCCCGAAAGCGCCCCCGACCCTCAATACCAGAGCTCGCGCGCCGTGCCCGATGTCGAGGACATCAACCAGGACAACACGCTCAACGAATACGAGCGCTACTTCCAGTACAAAGTCTCGATCCGTCCCGAGGACCTCGTTGTCGGCAAGAACTTCATCACCGACAAGCAGGTATCGTACCCCCTTACCCGCGACGGCAAGAACGAGCCAGTCGAATGGTACCAGTTCAAGATACCCCTGAGCGCCTATGAGAAGGTAGTCGGCTCGATAAGCGACTTCTCGACCATACGCTTCGCCCGCATATTCCTGACCAACTTCAAGCAGACCACCCACCTGCGCTTCGCCACTATGGAACTCGTGCGTGGCGAATGGCGCACATACGACTTCAACCTCAACACCCGCGGCGACTCTCCCGCCGAGGGTGAACTCGACGTGTCGGTAGTCAACATCGAGGAGAACGCGTCGCGCGAGCCGGTCAACTATGTGCTCCCCCCGGGCGTGACCCGCATCACTGACCCCGGCCAGTCGCAGGCCGTGCAGCTCAACGAGCAGTCGATGTCGCTTAAAGTCACCGGCCTCAACGCCGGCGACGCCCGCGCCGTATACCGCGACACCCAGCAGGACCTCCGCAACTACAAGCGTCTCCAGATGTGGGTCCACGCCGAAAGCCTTATCGACGACCCCACGCAGCTCGCCTCGGGCGAACTCTCGGTGTTCGTGCGCCTCGGTTCCGACGTCAAGAGCAACTTCTACGAATACGAGATCCCCCTGCGCCTCACCCCCCACGGCACCTACAACAACTACGTCAGCGCCGACCGCGAAAAGGTATGGCCGTCGCAGAACTTTATGGACCTCAAGCTCCAGAACCTCGTAGACCTCAAAAAAGAGCGCAACCGCGCCAAAAACGAGGAGGGCTCACAGGTTGGGTTCGCCACCCTGTACACCGGGCGCGACCCCGACGACGAGCGCAACCGTATCGCAGTGATGGGTAACCCGTCGCTGAGCGACGTGCGCGTGATTCTGGTCGGCGTGCGCAATAACTCCAACCAGCGCAAGGACGGCATAGTATGGGTCAACGAACTCAAGGTTACCGACTTCAACGAGGAGGGGGGCTGGGCCGCCAAGGCCAACGTGAACCTCGCCCTCAGCGACATAGCCAACCTCAACTTCTCCACCCATATGGAGAGCGCCGGATTCGGCAGCGTCGACCAGAGCCTCAACTCGCGCCGCCTCGACGACTACCGCCAGATAAACTTCGCCGTACAGGCCGACCTGGGCCGTTTCATCCCCGAAAAGGTCAAGCTCAAAGCCCCGATCTACTATTCCGTATCCGACGAGAAACTGACCCCGAAATACAACCCCCTCGACCAGGACGTGCTGCTGAAGGACGCCCTCGATGACGCGCCAGACAAGCACGCCCGCGACTCCATCGAGTCGTACGCCGTTGAGCGCAACAAGATTCAGAGTTTCTCGATTTCAGGCTTCAAGTTCGACGTCCGCTCGGCCAAGCCGATGCCCTGGGACCCCGCCAACTTCACCATCAACTTCTCCTTCAACAAACAGCGCAAGGAGAACCCCACCACCGAATACGAAATCACCAACGACTACCGCGGTTCGCTGGCCTACAACTACTCCCCGATGGTTAAGCCGCTCAAGCCGTTCGGCTGGATGAAAACCAAGAACCGCAACCTGCGCTTCGTAAAGGATTGGGAGCTCAATTACGTACCCGCCTCCATCTCGTTCCTGACAAATATGTCGCGTTACTACTACGAGATGCAGACCCGCTCGGAGACCGACCAGATGTTCCAGCTCCCGGTGTCGGTGAGCAAGAACTTCCTCTGGGACCGCCAGTTCCAGTTGGTGTGGAACCTCACCAAATCCATAACCGTCAACTTCAACTCCAACACCTCGGCCCGCATCGAGGAGACCGTCGGGGCGGTAAACCGCAAACTCTTCCCCGACAAGTACAAGGAGTGGAAGGATACGGTTTGGCAGTCGATACTCTCGATGGGTACCCCCTGGGCCTACAACCAGTCGTTCACGGCCCAGTGGCGCGCTCCGTTCAACCGCGTGCCTGTGCTCGACTTCCTCACCTCCAACGTGAGCTACAACGCGACCTACCGCTGGGACCGCGGCGCCGAGGTCGACGGTTACTCCACCGGCAACACCATCGCCAACCAGTCGGCCTTCACCGTCGACGGGCGCGTAAACTTCGAGAGCCTCTACAAGAAAATCCCGTTCATAAAGGATGTGGAGAAGCGATTCGCCAACTCCCGCCGCCCAGCGGCCCCGGTGAAGCCCAAAAAGTTTGAGCGCACATTCAAGCTCAAACCCGACACCACATTCACCATCCGCCATAACCTCCGCAACAAGAAGGTGAAAATCATAGCCCGCACCACCGACGGCCAGGCCTTCCCGGTGAAGACCCGCGTGGTCGATGCCAACTCCGTAGAGGTGCTCACCAAGGGTGACAAGGATATAAAATTCTTCATCGAGGAGATACTCAAGGAGGATAAATCCGTATGGCGCGAGATAGGCGAATACGCGACCCGTTTTGTGATGAGCCCCCGGAGCGTGTCGGTGCGCTACAAGAATACCCGCACGATGTCGGTGCCCCTGTTCCGCCCGGAAATCGGGAATATCTTCGGCGAGAGCACCCACTACGGCCCGATGGCCCCCGGCCTCGATTTCGCTTTCGGCTTCACCGATGAGAGCTATATCGACAAGGCCAAGGCCCGCGGCTGGCTGATTTGCGACGACGGACAAACGTCGCCCGCCATGTGGTCGCGCGCCAACGAGCTCAACATCGAGCTCCAGCTCGAACCCGTCAAGGGGCTGAAGGTGCAGCTTACGATGAATCGCACCGACAACCGCAACACCCAGGTGCAGTTCATGTACGCCGACATGCCCATGACCTACTCCGGCTCCTACACCAAGACCCACTGCGCCATACGCACCGCTTTCGGCTCCTACAAGGCTGAGAACGGTTACTACTCGAAGCACTTCCAGCAGCTCATCGACAACATACCCGTGATCGCCGGGCGCTATACCGACCAGTACCGCGGCACCGCCTACCCCACCGGCGGCTTTATGGCCGACAGCCCCCTGGCCGGGCAGCCGTTCAGCACCGAGGTAGGCAGCACGCCCGAAACCTCATCCGACATCCTCATTCCCGCGTTCCTGGCCGCGTATACAGGCACCGACGCGAAGAAGCAGTACCTCTCCCCCTTCCCCTCGTTCGCCAAGGTGATTCCCAACTGGCGAGTGACCTACGACGGGCTGGTGAACCTGGGCAATATGCGCAAAATCTTCAAGACGTTCACCCTCACCCACGCCTACCAGTGTACCTACACCGTGGGCTCCTATAACTCGTACCTCAACTGGCTGTCGGTCGACGGCAACATCGGCTTCATCCGCGACGAGGCCACCGGCAACCCCGTGCCCTCATCACCCTACAACATCTCGTCGGTGGCCATCACCGAGCGCTTCTCGCCCCTTATCGGTGTGAACGCCACATTGAAGAACGAAATCCAGTTCAACGCCGAATGGCGCGACCAGCGCACGCTGACCCTCAACACTTCGGCGGGGCAGCTCGTCGAAGCCTCGACCCGCGGACTCACAATCGGCGCGGGCTATAAGATTGTCAACTTCAACTCGGTGCTCAAACTCGGGTCGAAGCAGAACGGAGTGTCGAACGACCTTACCCTCAACGCCGACTTCTCGCTCCAGAACACGCAGAGCCTCATACGCCGCATCGAGAGCAACTACACCCAGGCGACCTCGGGCACGCGCACCCTCACCATCAACTTCCAAGCGTCGTACGTCGTGAGCCGCCGCCTGACCCTCGCCGCCTACTTCGACCACCAGGTGAACACCCCTCTGGTATCCAACGCCGCCTACCCCACCTCGAACTCCAACTACGGCATCTCGGTCAACCTCAACCTCGCCCGCTGATTCCGCTTCCAGGGAGTGCCAACCGCATACAGCAACACCCGCCCCAGATTTCGTGGGACGGGTGTTCGCTTATTCGGTTAATCGTGGGTACGCAGGTGTTCAGCGCATAGGCTGCACGGTGACGGATTTAAGCCTCAAACGGGCCTGGAGGTAACGGGTGAACTCCTCGGTTTGCGCCTGGGTCATCGGCTTGGAGTAACGCACCAAGGCCACGTTTACCGTGTCGAGGCGGTTATTGGCCACACTGCCGAACACGGCCTTTGTTACCGCTATATCGGCCACCTGGGGGAAGATAACCTTCAGCTCGGGCGCGAGGGTGGCGGCCACGGTGTCGTTCATATTGCGGTAAGCCATTACAGCTTCCAGGGAGTCGATAGTGACCTGCTTCCTGGCCACAGCCTGCTGGGCGTACTCAAACATCTGCGTAGCGGTATGCGCTGTGTTTTCGTTGACCCGCGGACTATCACCCTGTATGATGTTTAGCCGCGTCCCCTCCAACCCGTACAGGCGCAGTTTGGATGCGAGCGCCATAGTCAGTGAATCTTGCGGGAGGGTCTTACCTATAAGCGTGACCGTAATCGAGCGGTCGCCGTGGAGGTCCTTCGCCGTATGGCTGAGCACCTGGGTCGAGGGAAAATTGAACTCATCCTGCACGAACCGCCCGGCATTCATCTCGAACCGCTCCTGGCGAAGCATATCGTAAGTAAGGTACACCGAGGGGAGCAAGGTCAGAATCGACACGGCGTAGACCACCTTGCGCACCCTCTTGGCCCTCGGCGACGGCTCCTGCACATGGCGGGTGAACTTCATCAGCTTAACGCCGATGAAGGTGGCCAGCGCTATGTAGATGGAGTTAATAAGAAAGAGGTAGAGCGCGCCGAGGAAATAATGGAGCTGCCAGGTCGCGAGGCCGAACCCCACGGTGCATAGCGGCGGCATAAGCGCCGTGGCGATAGCCACGCCCGGAATCACGTTGCCCTTGCTCTTGGCGGCTATGGCGACTATGCCGGCGAAACCGCCGAAGAATCCGATGAACACGTCATAAATCGTGGGCGATGTGCGGGCCAGAAGCTCGGAATGCCCCTCGCTGACGGGTGATATGAGGAAATAAACCGTCGAGGTTATTATCGAGAAACCCGCGGCCACACACAGGTTGCGTGCCGAGCGTTTCAGAAGGTCGAAATCCTCGATGCCGATCGCCAGGCCTATACCGATAATCGGGCCCATAAGGGGCGAGATAAGCATGGCGCCGATAATCACCGCGGTTGAGTTCGTATTCAGTCCGAGCGACGCGATGAAGATGGCGAATACAAGAATCAGAATGTTGGGGCCGCGGAACGATACCCCCTCGCGGATAGCCTTTTCCGACTCCTCCTGCGGCAGCAGGAAACCGTTGAGGGTGAAGTAATCCTGTAGCTTTGAGCCCACTTTTTCAAGAAAGTTCCCAGACATAAGTCGCGGTTTTGAGGGTTTTAGAGCTTGTTTAATAACAAGCTCCTACTTGATAGAAAGGCTGAAAAGTGTGGTTATGCGGGGAACAACGTCTTGCTCAGGGCGTTGAGCGCCGCTACCTTGTCCTCCTTGCGTATCAGGAAGGAGATGTTGCGGTTGCTGCCTCCGTAGGAAATCATACGCACTGGTATACCTTCGAGCGCCTTGAGAGCCATCGCCTCGAAGCCGATGTTGTGCCATTCGAGATCGCCCACCACGCATACGATGACCATATCGGTGTCAACCGTCACGGTGCCAATCTCCTTAAGCTCATCGACTATATGCTCCAGTTTGAGGGGTGAGTCGACCGTAACCGACACCCCTACCTCGCTCGTGGCTATCATATCGATCGGCTTGCGGTAGTTGTCGAAAATCTCGAACACGCGGTGCATAAAATTCGACGCCAACAGCATGCGCGACGACTTGATGCGGATGGCTATTATATCGTCCTTCGCCGCCACGGCCTTGATGCATCCGGCGCGGTCGGTGTTGTAGATCAGTGTTCCGGGAAGCTCAGGGGCCATCGTGTTGAGCAGTCGCACCGGGATGTTGCCAACCTTAGCGGGTAGCACGCACGCCGGGTGCAGAATCTTCGCACCGAAATAGGCCAGCTCGGCGGCCTCGTCGAAATGCAGCTCGCTGACGGGCTTCGTGCCCTCGACATAGCGGGGGTCGTTGTTGTGCATCCCGTCGATGTCGGTCCATATCTCAATCTCGCGGGCCTCGATGGCGGCGCCAACGAGGGTAGCAGTGAGGTCGGAGCCACCGCGGCGCAGGTTGTCGACCTCACCGAGGTGGTTGCGGCATATGTAGCCCTGGGTTATGTAGAGCTGCGCGGCCGGGCTCTCGTCGAGCAGGCAGCGGAGTTTCTCGCGGATATACTCCGTGTCGGCCTCGCCGTCGGCATCAATACGCATATAGTCGAGCGCGGGTATGAAGGCCGCGTCCACGCCGTTCTCGTGGAGGTAGAGATACATCAGCGTGGTCGACATCATCTCGCCCTGGGCGAGAATCTCCTTCTCGTCGATTTCCGAGAAATTGTCGTGGCAAAGCGAGCGTATGTGGCTGAAAATGGCCTTGATTTCCTCGTCGGCCTCCATTCGGTACTCCACCTCGCGGAAAAGGAGCGAGATTGTCGTGGAATATTTCTTCTCCAGCGAGTTGAGAATCTGCTTGGCGCCGTTGACGTTTCGTTTGCGCAGGTAGTCGGAAATCTCGACCAGCGTGTTGGTGGTGCCCGACATAGCCGATAGCACCACGATATTCTGCCCGCGGCCGGTGATGAGCGAGGCTACTTCCTTTATTCTTTCGGCGGACCCGACGGAGGTCCCCCCGAACTTCATTACTTTCATTCGTTATCCTTATCTTCGTTAGCTGACTGGGGTATTGCCTCCTCGATGACATCAGCGACCTCGGGGAGCGACGGCTCGGCAGCGGCCGGTTCGGAAACCACGAGCCGCTTGTTCTCGCAGCGGAGCACCCGGGCCGGGTACTGCTCGACGAGCTGGAGGTTGTGGGTGGCCATCAGCACGGCGGTGCCGTCGGCGGCGATGCGCCTGAGCTGGTCTACGATCTGCTGCCCGGTGTCGGGGTCGAGGTTGCCGGTGGGCTCGTCGGCGAGTATCAGGCGGGGCTTGTTGAGGAGCGCCCGGGCAATGACGATGCGCTGCTGCTCGCCCCCCGAGAGCTCGTGGGGCATTTTGTACGACTTGTTGCCCATCCCTACCTGGCGGAGCACCTGCTCGATGCGGTCGTCCATCTCGCCTCGGTCCTTCCAGCCCGTGGCTTCGAGCACGAAGCGCAGGTTGTCATAAACGGTGCGGTCGGTGAGCAGCTGGAAATCCTGGAACACGATTCCGATTTCGCGCCGCAGCATGGGAATCTCCTTGCGGTGGATACCGACCAACTGCCGCCCGAGCACCTCGGCACTCCCATTGAACACGGGTATCTCGGCGTACATCGACTTCATAAGCGACGATTTGCCGCTACCGACGCGCCCTATGAGGTAGCAGAATTCCCCCGGCTCGATAGTGAAGCCCACGTGCTTGAGCACCACCAGTTCCTTGCGGAGAATCTCCACGTCGTTATATCTTATTATACTCATCTGTCCTATTTTCATTAGCGTCGCCGCGCTCGGCATATAAACCGTAGCCAGCCGGGCATTGCGCTAATATTTATCTTATATTAATTATGTGCAAATTTACCCGCTTTCGGGAGCAACAGACCCCGCGTTCATTCTAATTAACATTATTTTAACACTTACAAGGTGATATTTTTGGAGATTATGAATTTTAGCGCTAATTTTGCAACTTGAAAAATCGTGCGGAGCCGCCCCGCGACGGGTGTCGGCAGCCGGAACCCTTTCCCCGGTCCGCCAATAACGCTAACATACTAAACAACAAACCACCCATATGCAAGTTACGCTTGAAAAGACCGGCGATCTCGACGCGATTATCAAGGTCCAGGTTGAAGAGAACGACTACAAGGAAAAGGTCGACAAAGAACTCAAAGAAATTGGCCGCACCCACCAGATTCCCGGGTTCCGCAAAGGCCATGTATCCATCGACCAGCTCCGCCGCCGCTTCGGTAAGGAGGTCAAGAGCCGCACCCTCAACGACGAGGTGTTCAACGCCGTGATCAACTACCTTCGCGACAACAAGATCGACATCCTCGGCGAGCCCCTCCCCGCTAAAGTGCAGGAAGTGAACCTCGACGACAAAGACTACACTTTCGAATATGAGATCGGCCTCGCTCCCAAGCTGGAGGTGAACGTCGACAAGGACATCAACATCCCCTACTACACCATCGCCGTTTCCGACGACATGGTTAAGGAGCAGGACCAGGCTCTTCTGCGCCGCTTCGGCTCGCAGGTTCCCGGCGAGGAAGTCGACGCCACCGCCCTGGTGAAAGGCGCCATCATGGAGCTTGACACCGAAGGCAACGTTAAGACCACCGAGGACGCCATCCAGGTAGTAGCCGGCATCGTGGCCCCCATGTACTTCCACGACAAGGCCGAAAGTGAAAAGTTCCTCGGCAAGAAAGTCGGCGACAAGGTTGTGTTCAACCCCGCCAAGGCTGCCGGCGACTCCGTTGCCGAGCTCTCCTCAATGCTCAACATCGACAAGGAGCGCGCCGCCGAGGTTAAGGCTGACTTCGAGATGGCCATCTCCGAAATCATCGTGCTCAAACTCGCCGAACACAACGAGGACTTCTACAAGCAGGTTTTCGCCGGCAACACCGTGACCACCGAGGAGGAGTACTTCGACCAGCTCCGCAAGATGATCGCCCAGCAGCTCGCCCCCAACAGCGAGATGAAGTTCAACCACGACGCCCAGGAGGTGCTTATGGAGAAGTTCGGCAACATCGAGCTTCCCGCCGCGTTCCTTAAGAAGTGGCTCGTGGCCCGCAACAAGGAACTCACCGAGGAGAACATCGACGCCGAGTTCGAGAAGATGGTTCCCGGCATCCGTTGGGAGCTCCTGAGCAACCAGATCCGCGCCAACCAGGACGTGAAGGTTACCGAGGAGGATATGGTCAACTTCGCCAAGGGCCTCGTCTACAACCAGTTCATGCAGTACGGCATGACCAACCTCACCGACGACGTGCTGACCGACTACGCCAAGAAGGTGCTCTCCGACCAGAACCAGGCCCGCCGCATCCACGACGACGTGAGCGAGCGCAAGCTCTTCAACGTCGTGAAGGCCCTCGTGACCGTCGACAACAAGGAAGTGTCGCTCGACGAGTTCAAGGCTATGGTCAACCCCCAGGGTGAGGCTGAATAAATAGCCCCGTTAACAATATTTCGCGCCATCCGCCACCACTTTTTTAGGGCGGATGGCGTTTTTTTTGCGCGCGCATTGCGCGAAAGCGCAAAAAATGTACTATCTTTGAATTAGAAAAACCATATTAAGAATTATGAATAAGAAAACGGACTTCCGCGACTTCGCGGTAAAACACCTCGGCATGAACGGTCTGGCCCTCGACCAGTACACCTCTGCCACAGACAACGCCATCCGTTCCAGCTACATCTCCCCCACCATTATCGAAGAGCGCCAGCTCAACGTCGCCCAGATGGACGTGTTCTCGCGACTGATGATGGACCGCATCATCTTCCTCGGGACCGACGTCAACGACTACACCGCCAACGTCATCCAGGCCCAGCTCCTCTATCTCGACTCGGCTGACCCCGGCAAGGACGTGTCGATCTACATCAACTCCCCCGGCGGCTCGGTTTACGCTGGTCTCGGCATCTACGACACCATGCAGTACATCTCCTCCGACGTGGCTACCATATGCACCGGCATGGCCGCCTCCATGGCCGCCGTGCTCCTCGTGAGCGGCACCGCCGGCAAGCGTTTCGCCCTGAAACACTCCCGCGTCATGATCCACCAGCCGATGGGCGGCGCCCAGGGCCAGGCATCCGACATAGAGATTACCGCCCGCGAAATTCTCAAGCTCAAAACCGAGCTTTACCAGATCATTGCCGACCACTCCGGCCAGCCCCTCGAAAAGGTTGAGCGCGACTCCGACCGCGACTACTGGATGACTGCCGACGAGGCAAAAGCCTACGGCATGATCGACTCCGTGCTTGTGAAAGCAAAACACTGACACCTTTCCGCCCCGGGCGGCTTTGACTAACGCCGCCCGGGTGCCGGAACACCCATAGGAATAACAGGCGCCGCGACCGCGCGAAGCGGAGGCGCCACGCAATCGCATTTCTTCCAAGTTTCCATAGAAACAAATGGCAAAAAAGAAAAACCCGCAACAACAGTGCTGCTCCTTCTGCGGACGCCCCGCCGACATGGCCGACGTGATGATACCCTCGGCTGTCGACGAAGGGGTGTTCCTCTGCTCTGAATGCGCCGACTCCATCCACGAGCTCCTTGTCGAGTTCCGCGGCAACGTGGCCGCCGGGAAAGGCGGCAAGCGCCCCGGGGCCGAAGAGGAGAAAGACTCGTTGAAGAAAATACCCAAACCCAAGGAAATACGCGACTTCCTCGACCAGTACGTCGTAGGCCAGGACAGCGCCAAGCGCTACCTCTCGGTAGCCGTATACAACCACTACAAACGTCTCCAGCAGCCCCGCGGGGAGAACGACGACGTTGACATCGAGAAGAGCAACATCGTGCTCGTAGGCCCGACCGGCACCGGCAAGACCCTCCTGGCAAAAACCATAGCCAAGATGCTCGACGTGCCCTTCACCATAGTCGACGCGACGGTGCTCACCCAGGCCGGATACGTTGGCGAGGACATCGAGAGCCTGCTGACGCGTCTGCTCCAGGTTGCCGACTACGACGTCGAGAAAGCCCAGCGCGGCATCGTGTTCATCGACGAAATCGACAAAATAGCCCGCAAGGGCGACAACCCCTCGATCACCCGCGACGTTTCCGGCGAAGGGGTGCAGCAGGGACTCCTCAAACTCCTCGAAGGCTCGATCGTGAACGTGCCCCCGCAGGGTGGCCGCAAGCACCCCGAGCAGCGCATGATTCCGGTTGACACCAAGGACATACTCTTCATATGCGGAGGCGCCTTCGACGGCATCGAACGCAAGATAGCCCAGCGCCTCAACACCCACGTCGTCGGTTACTCGACCGACGAGGCCCGCAAGCGCGTCAACAGCGACAACTACCTCGCCTACGTCGCTCCTCAGGACCTTAAGTCGTTCGGCCTCATACCCGAAATCATTGGCCGACTCCCGATTCTCACCCACCTCGACCCGCTCGACCGCGACGCCCTGCGCCGTATCCTCACCGAGCCGAAGAACGCCATCTCCCGCCAGTACGAGAAACTCTTCGCCATGGACGGCGTGAAGCTCACGTTCACCCCCGAGGCGCTCGACACCATTGTCGACAAGGCGGTGGAATACAAGCTGGGTGCCCGCGGCCTCCGCGCCATAGTGGAGACGGTGATGATCGACGCCATGTTCGAAATCCCCTCCGGCAAAAAGAAGAGCTTCGAGGTAACGGCCGACTACGTCACCGAAAAGCTCCGTTCATCGCACTACGAGCTGAACAAATAACCCCCTCTCCTAACCTTTCCTACCTTCGACTCCATGACAAACAAGCAGCTTCTGACAACCGCGCTGAAGGAAAACTTCGGCTTCGACACCTTCAAGGGGAACCAGGAAGCGATCATGCTCTCGCTTCTCGACGGCAACGACGTGTTCGTGCTGATGCCCACCGGCGGTGGCAAATCGCTTTGCTACCAACTCCCGTCGCTGATCATGGACGGCACGGCGATTGTCATTTCCCCGCTCATCGCCCTGATGAAGAACCAGGTCGACGCCATGCGCAATTTCTCGGCCGACGACGGTGTGGCCCACTTCCTTAACTCCTCCCTCTCCCGCGCCGCCGTCGACCAGGTAAAGTCCGACGTCACCGCCGGAAAAACCAAGCTGCTTTACGTCGCCCCGGAGTCGCTGACAAAGGAAGAGAACATTGAATTCCTCAAAACAGTACCCATTTCGTTCTACGCCGTCGACGAGGCCCACTGCATTTCGGAGTGGGGCCACGACTTCCGGCCCGAATACCGCCGCATACGCCCGATTATCAACGAAATCTCTCCACGCCCGGTAATCGCGCTCACCGCCACAGCGACCCCGAAGGTACAACACGACATTCAGAAGAACCTCGGAATGACCGACGCGAAAGTGTTCCGCTCGTCGTTCAACCGCTCGAACCTCTACTACGAGATACGCCCGAAAACCAACAATGTCGACAAGGACATCATACGGTTCATAAAAACCCACTCCGGGAAGTCGGGCATCATTTACTGCCTGAGCCGCAAAAAAGTGGAGGAGCTCACGGAACTTCTGAAAGTCAACAACATAAAGGCGCTACCTTATCACGCCGGCATGGACTCCGCGACCCGGTCGGAAAACCAGGACGCGTTTCTGCTGGAACAGGTCGACGTGATTGTGGCCACCATAGCTTTCGGCATGGGCATCGACAAGCCCGACGTGCGCTATGTGATACACTACGACATGCCGAAATCGCTCGAAGGCTACTACCAGGAGACTGGGCGCTCGGGGCGCGACGGAGGCGAGGGAATCTGCCTCACATTCTACTCGGCCAAGGACCTCAAAAAACTTGAGAAGTTCATGCAGGGGAAGCCGATAGCCGAGCAGGAAATCGGCCGCCAACTCCTGGCCGAAACCGCCTCCTACGCCGAATCGTCGGTATGCCGCCGGAAAACACTCCTCCATTACTTCGGCGAGGAGTACGGCGAAGAGAACTGCGGGAACTGCGATAATTGCTTAAACCCGAAGAAACAAGTGGACGCTAAAGAAGACTTGATAGCGGTGATCGAAACGGTTGCCGCGCTGAAGGAAAAATTCAAAGCCGACCATATTATTGACGTGATGCTGGGGCGCGAGACCCCCGACACCAAAAACTACGGACACGACAAGCTCGAAGTGTTCGGTTGCGCCCAAGGCTCAAACCGACGCTTCCTCAACACGGTGATCCGCCAGGCCACCATAGCCGGATACCTCGACCGCGACGTCGAGAATTTCGGCCTCATACGCCTGGTGGCCAAGGGTAAAGACTACCTCAAACGCCCTACCCACTTCTCAGTGGTGGAGGACAACGAGTTCAACGAGACCGAGGAGCCCGTTCCCGTTAAGGGGGGCGCGACCTGCGCGGTCGACCCCGAGCTTTACTCCATACTCAAGGACCTGCGCAAGAAGATGGCGCGCAACCTCAACCTCCCCCCCTACGTCATCTTCCAGGACCCCTCGCTCGAAGCCATGGCGACATCCTACCCCATCACCCTCGACGAGCTCCAGAACATCTCAGGCGTCGGCGCCGGAAAGGCCCACCGCTACGGCGAGGAGTTCATCAAGGTGATACGCCGCCATGTCGAGGACAACGAGATTGAGCGCCCCGAAGACCTCCGCGTGCGCTCAGTGGCCAACAAGAGCCGCATCAAAATATCCATAATCCAGGCAATCGACCGCAAAATCGACCTCGACGAACTGGCAAGCTCAAAGGGTCTCGATTTCTCGGAGCTCCTCGACGACATCGAAGCAATCGTTTACTCAGGCACTAAGATCAACATCGCCTATTTCATCGACGAGGTTATCGACGAAGACCACCAGGAGGATATTTTCGAATACTTCAAGGAAGCCGAAACCGACTCGCTCGAAGACGCCATCCAGGAACTCGGTTCCGACTACTCGGAGGATGAAATTAGGCTGATGCGCATCAAATTCCTCTCAGAGCTTGGCAACTGACCATCGCGTTTCCGAGCAGGGAACTGAAACGATCGATAACCACCCGCCGGGGGCAAACTTTAGCGCCCCGGCGGGTGTTGTTATACTGTAATTCATCACGCTGGCGCGCATCCCACCGGCATACGAACCCCGCTCAGGAGGGGAGACAAATGATAACGGCGCGCCGCGGCAACATCAAGCGCAAATGGAAGGAAACAGAAAGAAGATAGTAGTGGTCGGCGGCGGCTTCGCCGGCCTGAATTTCGTGAAGCATATCGACGCTGAAAAGTTCGACGTGACGCTCATCGACCGCCACAACTATCATTCATTCCCCCCGCTCTTCTACCAGGTGGCGTCGTCGGGCCTCGACCCGGCGAGCATATGCTTCCCCCTGCGCCGCGAGCTACGCAAGCGGCACGGCAACCGCGTGACCTACAATATGGGGGAAGTTACCGAAATCGACATCGCCCGCCGCACGGTCAAAGCCACCCGCGGCACCATCGATTACGATTACCTCATACTCGCCGCCGGCACTACCAACAACTTCTTCAATATGCCACAGCTCGCCGACCGGGTGTTCACCATCAAGTCGACCCCCGAGGCGCTCCGCTGCCGCAACGAGGTGCTGTCGCTCCTCGAACGCGCCGCCATCGAGCCCGACGCCGCGAAGCGTCGGCGGCTGCTGAGTTTCGTGGTTATCGGCGGCGGCCCCTCGGGCGTTGAGATTGCCGGGGCGCTCGGCGAGATGAAAAAGTATGTGCTGCCCCGCGAATACCCCACGATCGCACCCGAGGAAATAACCATCACGCTCGTCGAGGGCACCGACAAGGTGTTAGGCACAATGAGCGCCGACTCTTCAACAGCGGCCGCGAAGTCGCTCCGCGACCTTATGGTAGACCTGCGGTTCGGGGCATTCATGGCAAGCTACGAGGGGAACACCATCCGCCTTTCCGACGGTTCGGAACTCCCCGCCTCCATGGTGATATGGACCGCGGGGGTCAAGGCCGAAGGGTTCAATTTCGTGTCGGCCGGACTGCCGCTCGACCGCGAGGTGACCGCCCACGCCGGGCGATTCCCGACCGATCGCTTCTGCCGCGTCGAGGGGCTCGACGGCGTGTTCGCATTGGGCGACATCTCGCTCGTCAACGGCGATCCCGACTATCCCAAAGGGCATCCGCAGTTGGCGCAGGTAGCCATACAGCAGGGTCGGCTCGTGGCCGCCAACCTTAACCGCGACTCCGAGGACTCGGGAAAATGGAAACAGTTCAAGTACAACGACAAGGGTTCGATGGCCACCATCGGTCGCAACCGCGCCGTTGTCGATTTGAAACACCTCCGTTTCCACGGCTTCTCGGCCTGGCTCGTGTGGATGTTCATCCACCTCATATCCATCCTCGGCATGCGCAACAAGATAGCCGTGCTCGTCAACTGGATATGGGCCTACTTCAACTACTCCACATCGCTGCGTCTGCTCATAGGCCCGGCTAAGAAACCGGGCCGCGATCCGATAGAATTTAGCTAAGAGGTTGTTGCGAACTTACCGAATACTAAAGGAAGGGGTTGTGGTCCAGCTCTGTGCCAACCGTTGTGGCGGGGCCGTGGCCGGGATAGACCACCGTATCGGCCGGCAGCTTCACTATTTTAGAGGCGATACTCCTTAACAACTGGTTGTGGTTGCCTCCGGGCAGGTCGGTGCGCCCGATACTGCCGCGGAACAGCACGTCGCCCGTAAGCACGAACTTGGCCGAGGGGACATAGAAGAGAAGGCTGCCCGGAGAATGACCCGGGGCGTGGAGCGCCTCTACGCGCTCGTTGCCAAGGGTTATCGCGGCGCCGTCGTCAATCAGGCGGTCGGCGGTGACAGGTGCCAGGCGGTACGGGAGATGGAACATACGCGCCTGCTCGTCGCGCGTCTGCCCCAACGGGGCGTCGGCGGGATGGGCGTAGATGGTCACGGGGGAATACCGCGCCACCACATGCTCGATGCCGAACGTGTGGTCGACGTGCATATGAGTCAGCAAAATAGCGGTCAGTTTCAGCCCCTTTTCGGCAATGAAACGGTCGAAAAGGCCGTTTTCGGCCTCGTCGCACATACCCGGGTCAACGACAGCCGCCTCAAGGGTGGCGCCGTCCCATATGACGTAAGTGTTCTCTCCGAAGAGATTGAACTCGAATTTCTGTATTTCCATACCGCTCTAACAAAGGGGAAGATAAATAAGTTCCTTCGTCTCAAAGAAAGGTTCGTCGAAATACCCCGAGATTCTCTCGCGGAGCACCTTGCGCCCCATCCCTTTGAGTTCGTCGGAAAGGTCGCCCCCCTTCAGGCATATAAGGCCGTTGGGGATGCCGTTGCGCTGCTCCTTGGAAACGTTTTTCTTAATCAGGGGCACAAGCTCGTCGAAACGCATTACAGCGCGGCTCACCACGAAGTCGTACTTTTCGCGGCACTCGCCGATGTCGCCGTGCTGGAAGGTGACGTTGTCAAGCCCCAGCGCATCGGCAACGGCTCCGGCCACCTTGAGTTTCTTACCCACGCGGTCGATGAGGTGGAAACGGCAGTCGGGAAACATAATCGCGAGAGGTATTCCCGGGAAGCCTCCCCCGGTACCCATATCGAGAAATGTCGTGCCCGCCGTCGGGGTGAAGAATTTGGCTATCGCGAGCGAGTGCAGCACATGGTTGGTGTACAGGTTGCCTATATCCTTGCGCGAAATCACATTGATTTTGGCGTTCCACTCGGGGTAAAGGTCGCCGAGCATGGCGAACTGCTCCCGCTGGCGCTCGGTCAGCGCAGGGAAATATTTGAATATCACGTCCTTATTCATCGTCGGCGAGTCGTTTTACTATTTCGGCGGTTGCCTCGTATTCTTCCCATTGCGGATCCTCCTCGGCGCTGAACGTCAGGGGGTACTGCGGAAGGTCGGCGAGCGCCTCGTTGATTTTCTTCTGGAAGATGTTGAGGCTCGCGGTGTAAAATACCCATTCGCGGAGGCCGTCGCCGGTATAAATCTCAGTCATTACCGCGACGGGGTCCTTGCGGAAAACCGTTTTGAGGCTCTCCTGCACGCGCTCCATCTCCTTCGAAAGCTCCTCTCCCGGAAGGTCGGTCGAAGGGTCGTAGGGCCATCCGACGGTGAGGCGGTAAACCATCTTCCCCTTCTTGCGGAATTTGGCTACATCAAGGCGGCAAGCCCCGAGAATCAGCCTCCCGGTTTCGTTGCTTTCAAAGGGCGCGCTGACCCACTGCCCGTATTCTTCCTGTTCCATAAATCTTTTCGTATTATTCTCCAAAATTAACAAAAATCCCCCACCCCGCAAAATCGCGCCCCGGCCCGCACTGCCAAATCCGGCTCAAAAATATGGCATTTCGCGCATAATTCACCGAATCAGTTGCGGTTACGGATTTTTAAGCGTATATTTGCGCATCGAAGTATACAATTATAATAACCAATCATACTTAATAGCATGAAGAAACTCCTACTATCTGCTATGATGTGTGTCGCCGCGGTGACGCACGTCACCGCGGCCGATATATATCGGCTCGTTGACGACGCCTCTACTCTCGCAGCCGGCGACAAACTCATCATCGCCGCCACGCAGACAAGCGGCTCAACCGCTCTCAGTACTAACCAGAAGAGCAACAACAGGGAAGCTGTGGCCGTAACCATCACTGAAAACGCGATTACCGATCCCGGGGCAGACGTCGAAATCATCACCCTTGAAAAATCGGGCCTGGCGGATTACCCCTGGCAGCTTAAAGTCTCTGGAGGCTACCTCTATAGTCCATCCAGCAATAACTACTTAAAGACAAACGCTACTATCCCCACTAACCCGGAAGGGTATTATGCCGATATCACGATCGCAGGTGGCGTTACTAAGATCGCAATGAACCGCGGCTCATACCAAATTCAAAGGAATAAGTCGAGCGCGCTATTTTCTTGTTACACCGGCACTCAGGACAACATCCAGCTCTACCGCCTCGACGAGAATCCTTCATCGGTTGCCACGCCTGTAATCGAGATGGTCGAGCAGGGCGAGGGCTTCGCGGTAACGATGAGCTGCTCCACCGAAGGCGCTGTTATTCACTACACCACCGACGAAACCGTGCCCACCGCCGAGTCCGCCACTTACACCGCTCCGCTGGAGTGCTGGGAGATGACCACCTTCAAGGCCGTGGCCGTTAAGGATGGCGAAGTTTCAAGTGTAGCCACCTTCACAGCCAATCCTCCCTACGTACTGGACGGCTTCGCTAACCTCTATGACTTCATAGATGGTATGGTCGTCAACCAAAAAGTGCCTGTAATCGTTAAGAGCGAGATTACCACCTTGCGCCAAGTTGGCGACTACCTCTTCGTGCGCGCCGGTTCCGGCTATATGGCATCCTATATGCTCGTATTCGGGAAAACAGGCAAAACGCTCAATAGCGGCGACACCTTCAACCGCCTCGAAGGAAACTTCACCCTATACTTCGATCAGCCCGAAATCACCGAGCCCGCCATAGTAGGTGACGTAACCCCCGGAACAGCCGTTGAACCCGAACTCCTCAACGACCTTACCGAGGTGTCGCGCCCGAACCTCAACCACTTCGTGAAAATTCAGAACGTCGCTATCTCAGGTGTGACCGGCCGCAACGCGACCCTCACCGACCTCGACGGCAACGAATGCGCCCTTTACAACCGCTTTGAAATCGAACTGGACAATGCCGCCAAGTGCGACATCATCGGCTTCGTGACCATCAACAACGGCAAAATGCAGATCTGGCCCGCGGAAATCGCGGTTTCCCCCGACGCCGTTGAGGCTCCCGCCATCGAGATGGTAGAGCAGGGCGAAGGGTTCGCCATCGCAATGACTTGCGCCACCGAAGGTGCCGAAATCCGCTACACCACCGACGGCATCGTGCCCACAGCCGAATCGACCCTCTACACCGCCCCCATTGAATGCTGGGAAGTAACCACTTTCAAGGCTGTGGCCGTGAAGGACGGACAACTCTCGGTGGTTACCACATTCGAGGCTAATCCCCCCTACGTTCTCGAAGGGTTCGCCAACCTCTATGACTTTATGGAGATGCTTGAACCCGAGCAGTCAGTCCCCGTAGTAGTCAAGAGCCAGATCAAGGCAATCTACCAGAACGGCAGCTACCTCTTCACAACAGCCGGGTCCGGCTATATGGCTTCCTACATGATGCTCTACGGCAACACCGGCAAGACCTTCAGCAACGGCGACACATTCGACCGCGTCGAAGGCAACTTCAAGCTCTACTACGGCCAGCCCCAGATTGCCGAAGCGCAGATTATCGGCGAGGTAACTCCGGGTGAAGCAGTTGAGCCCACCCTCCTCAACGACCTCACAGAGGTTGCCTCGTACAACCTCAACCACTATGTGGTTATCGAAAACGTGGCCATCTCCGCTGTTTCCTTAAAGGGTGGCACACTCATAGACGCCGATGGAAATAAATGCCGAATCTACAACAAGTTCGAGCTTGATATGAAAGAAGCAGAAGGCTGCACCATCACCGGATTCGTGACCCGCTCCGACGACACAATGCAGATATGGCCCATCGAAATCACCTACCCCGCTGAGAAGCCCTCGCCCGGCATCGCATGGATCGACGAGAACGGCGACACGGTTACCGAGGTTGTGTATGTGATCGACGGCGACACCGCCCAGCAGTGGCTTCCCGAGCCTTCGGGCATGCTGGAAGGTGAGCTTACCCTCACTTCGAGCAACCCCGAAGTAGCGGCCATCAACGAGTATATGGGCTTCGACGTTCTCGCCACCGGCGAAACAACCATCACCCTCGCCGTTGCTGAAACCGAAACTTATGCCGCCGGGTCGGCATCCTTCCTCCTGAAGGTCATCACCAAGGCTGACGCCGCCAACATCACCTCGACCATCGACTTCTCAGCCGAAACCAACAATGTAGAGTTCAAGGCAGCGGCCAAGGAGGCCACATTCGAGTCGACCGACGGCCAGTTCCTCTTCAAGGCTACCGCCGCCGTAGGCGAGAGTGGGAACACCTATCCCAAAGTTCTTAATGGCCAGCTCCGCATCTACGGCTCCTCGGCCAACACGCTGACCATCGCCGCCCCCACCGGCTACAAGTTCAAGGGTGTTTCCTTCAACCTCGACCAGAACAGCCAGGACTGGCTCCCGACAGTCAACGGCATTGACTGCGTTGCCGAGGCCGCGACTTCAAGAGCCGCAGCCATTGACTGCGGCGCGACACTCCCGACCGCTGCCGACGAAGTTGTGATCGGATGCGGAGGCACCTCGAAGAGCGTCTACCTCAACACCATCACCTTCGTACTCACCGAGGCCGCTTCCGGCATCGAGGGTATCGAGGTTGAAGGCGCCGACTCCGAAGCCGAATACTACAACCTCCAGGGCGTGCGCGTATCCAACCCCGCCGCCGGCCTCTACATCCGTCGCCAGGGTGGCAAGGCTACCAAGGTAGTTATTCGCTGAATCTCCCGCTAATAACAATCCCGCCATCAGCGCTTTCAAACGCTGATGGCGGGATTTTTTGTGTCGGTCTGTCAGATTAATCAAGAGCGCGGTCGGCGAGCCACTGCTTTTCGTCGGCCTTGTGAACCGGGAGAGTCGAGCGGCCCACTCGCTTGTAGTAGGTACCGTCGACAGCCACGGCGCGGCGGCAAGGCTGTATGCGGAGCTCGTAGTAATACTTGCCGAACTCATCCTTGTGCCAGAAGTCCTCAACATAGATCGAGAAATTGTGGCTCGTGCCGCATAGTTTCTCGAAGTTCTGAGTGATGTGGCGGCTGTAGAGGTCGCGGGCCTTGTCGATGTCGCCAGCGGTGTAGCGGGCGAAGTACTTCAGGTCGTTGTCGAGACCGCGGATATAGCCGTTGTCGCTCACGCCAATGTAGAGCGAGCCGCCGCGGGTATTGAGCATAGCGGTCAGAGCCTCGATAATCTCGCGGGTCTGCTGCTCTACATTGAGGTTGAAACCGTTCTGGAGGAATATGAGCGACGACTTGAATTCCACGTTATCCTTCTCGTCGCCACCGGCGATGCGGGTCGGCTCCCGCTCGATCTGCAATCCGAGTTCCGAGTAGATGCGCTCGCGTATGAGGTCGCGCTCTTTCGGCAACTGATGCCCTTCGAGCAGGTTGTAGGCGAGGACCAGCTCGGCCACCGAAGCTACTTTCGGCGAATGGTCGCGGGCGAGTTCCCAAAGGTCGGCGCGGAGCTCAGGACGCTCCATCAGGGCGAGCGCCCTCAGCTGGCGGGCCTCGGGCGAGTGGTCGGCGCTGTCGCGGAAGGAGTCGAGCCCTTCGAGGTCGACGCGTCCGTTCGTGGCGAAAGCGTCGAGCACGATCAGCATCTGGCAGCGCTTCTCGTAGTACGCGGCCATTTCGTCGAGGCCGAGCATTCCGGCCAACAGTATGGCGAACGAGAAGTAGCCGTAGGCCGTGGAGTGGTTAGGCTCTATGGTCGCGGCTCGGGCCACGGTGTGCATAATCTCCTCGGCCTCGCCGCGGAGCAGCGGGGCGGCCATCTCCCCTACCTCCTCGCTCTGAGTATCGGCGGGGGTTACGACCTCTTCGGGCGCGGCGGCTTCGACCTCGCCGCCGGAATAGTCGCGGATGAGCTGGCGCAGACCCGAGGCATAGTCCATAGGGGCGCGGTCGGTGCCGATACACTCGGCATAGATGCGGTGTTTGCGCCAGTCGCTGTCAATCAGCCGGGCGCGCACATACTGCTTCTGCCCGATGTCGAATCCGTTGGGGTCGAGAAGCACCGAGAACCCGCGGGCGGAGAAAGCGGTGATTTTGCCCGTGCGGGCGTTTACGTTGGTGGTGGTCACGCAGTCAAACTCGTCGTCGATGTTGACCGTTTCCTCCAGATACTCCCATACATCCTCGTCGAAATCGAAGTGAAGCGCTCCTTTCTCATCAACGCGGCTCACGGTCGCATCGATTATGTATGGCTCGCCGGCCTTGTTGCGGAAAATCTTCTCGAACTCGCCGCTGTCGATGAGTTTCTTCTTGGCGAAAGTGGCGAAATTGAAATAGAGGTAGCCGCTGCCGCTCAGCCCGTCCTCGACCACATGGCACCGCAGACGGGCGGGGTCGTCAGCGTCAGGTCCGTCGATGGCGATCAGGGCGCGGTCGCCGCGCTCGGGCACCCTTGTAGAAGGCTCGGCGGCACGCGAAAGCATTTTCGCGGGACTCGCGTCACGCTCAGCCGGGTCGAGGCGGAATTCGCGGATTATGTGGTCCCACATAGCCTTCACCTCGGGGAGCGAACGGGGGTCGCGAAGCTCCGATGGGAGCTGGTGGGGCAGGTATACCTTTATCGTGCGCCACGCGCCGTCGGGACTCTTCGGCGCCACGTTCACGGCTTTCACAAGCTCGGGTGCGGTAAGCGATAGTTCGCGACCGCTCACGGTGAGCGAGCGGCTGTCGGGGGTCTCGAACGTGCTCGGGGTGTCGTCGGCCTGGAGCACTCTGAAATAGGCGCCCTGCGAGGCGTCGCCCATCGACACAATCTGCTTCCACGACCACCCCGGAA
This sequence comes from Alistipes timonensis, assembly GCA_023663385.1. Lineage (GTDB taxonomy): Bacteria > Bacteroidota > Bacteroidia > Bacteroidales > Muribaculaceae > UBA7173. Next base: position 1,037,171 of record JAMPHO010000001.1, read on the forward strand.
CACCGGCGGTGCCGTTGACCACGGTGTTAAGGGCGTTGTCGAGGAGCTGTGTGCTCTCGTTGTCGCGGCGATATGTGTAATAGCGGTAGAACCGCGAGCGGTTCACCACGATTTCGGGATCGTCGGACCCCGGCGCGAGCAACTGCTGTATGGCGAGCGCCTGGAGTATCTTGTTGAGGCGGTCAAGCTCCTCTGGGTTATCAGCCGCCGAAACACCGTCGAGCCACTGGTGGTTGGAGTCGATGAAGATCTGCAACTGGCTGCGCAGCGCGCTGCTGAACGGCTCCGTGGTCCAGCTCTCAGGGTTGCCGTTGAGGATGACGCGCAGGAAGTCGGCCATGTTGTGATCGAGCTGCGCGGGGTCGAGCGAATAGATGTAGATGAGCGTGCGCAGCTTGTTCTCCGGCTTGTAGAGGTAGCCCGAGGTGCGCAGTTTCGCGAAAATATCCTGTATGAACTCGTCGGGAGCGCCCGGCACGGAACTGATCGCGATGGCGCGCTCGTAGTCGGTGCTCCGGCTGAGGTACACCGAAAGCTCGTCCTGGAGCCTCACCCTCGCGAAATCGCTGAACTGCTTGAGGTAGTCGGAATCCTCAAGCAGATATGTGGCGGCGGCGGCGAAAGCTTTCAGGAACTCCCCTATCCGCTCCGGGGCCACCCCGGCCGCGGGGAGTTTCTCAAGAATAGCCCAACCTTTGCGCACGAGGGAGAACACCCACTCGGGGTTACCGTCGGCCCTCATAGCCTCGGTTTCGCGGTCAGCGAGAATCCAGTGGCGCACAACCAGGCGGGGCAGCAGGGGGAAGCGGTCGAATACAGAAAGGAATGTTTCGAGCGCCATAGGCTCGGCGGTCTCGAAATCGAGAACCTTCTCGGCCTTCAAGCGCACCTCGCAGCGGTTCGACGAAATCACCCGGCAGCGGACCCGCTGCCCTACCCTGAGTTTCTCGCCCGCCGACGAGGGATAAAGGCGGAGCCAGAAACCCGAACCGTCGACCAGTTTGTAAAAACCTCCCGACTGCTTTGTCAGGTCAAGGTCAACGGTGAAGTCGTACGACTCTCCGGCCTTGTAGCGCGCCATAAGCAGCGGCTCCAAATCCTGTTTTACCTCAATCTTCCCCCCGTCGCGCGACACGACGCAGGCAATCTTGGCGGGCACAGGCTGCTCTCGCTGGAAGTCGAACAGCCTCACGCGGTAGTTCAGCCCGTTGTAAGTCACAATGTAATGCGCCTTGTTGGGGTACATAAGCCTCTCCACTACCGGGAGATTGACTTTTTCTCTTTTCATTCTTTAAAACAATTAGTTAAACAATTAATATGATTGGTTGGAGCGCCGCGGCGCTCCCTTAAAGGGATGCCGCGAGAGCCTCCGCGCAACGTTCGCCGTCGATGGCGGCTGACACTATTCCTCCGGCATAACCGGCACCCTCGCCGCAGGGGTACAGTCCGGGGAGACCGATATGGCAGAGCGACTCACCGTCACGCGGCACCCTCACGGGGGCCGACGTGCGGGTCTCGGCCCCGATAAGCACCGCCTCGTTGGTCAGGAAGCCTTTCTGCTTGCGCCCGAACTCGATGAATGCCTGGCGCAGGCGCCCGGCTATGGACATTGGGAGCAGACGGTCGACGCGGGCGGGATGGATGCCCGGCGCGTAGGAGGTCGGGGGGAGGGTTTCGGAGTCAGCGCCGTTGACAAAGTCCTTCATACGCTGGGCGGCACTGTTCTGCGAGCCGCCGCTCTCGCGGTAAAAGGCCCCTTCGATCATCTCCTGGAAACGCATCATCTTCAGCGCGTCGGTGCCGGGTATATCCTCGGGGAGCACCTCTACCACCATACCCGAATTGGCCCAGCGACCGCCACGCGACGCGGGCGACATCCCGTTGACCACGAGCTGGCCGGGGCCGGTTGCCGCCGGGATTATCACCCCGCCGGGACACATACAGAAGGAGTAAACGCCGCGGCCGTCAACCCTCGTGAGCATCGAATATTCGGCGGCGGGCAGATAGCGCCCGCGACCTTTGGGCGAGTGGTACTGCAACTGGTCAATGAGATTCTGCGGGTGTTCGAGGCGCACGCCCACGGCTATCCCTTTGGGCTCGATGGCGATGCCTGACTTGGCGAGCATCGAATACACGTCGCGCGCCGAGTGGCCCGTGGCGAGTATCACCGGGCCGCGTAACTCCTCGCCGTCGGATGTGACAACCCCGGCGCAACGCCCATCCTCCACAATGAGGTTATCAACCCGGGTCGAGAACCTCACCCTGCCGCCGCGGTCGATTATAGTGCGGCGCATGGCGGCAATCACGCGGGGAAGGCGGTCGGTGCCGATATGCGGGTGGGCGTCGACGAGAATATCCTCAGGCGCGCCGTGCTGGGCGAATATGTTCAATATCTTCTCAACAGAGCCGCGCTTCTTGCTACGGGTGTAGAGTTTGCCATCGCTGTAGGCCCCGGCGCCACCCTCGCCGAAACAGTAGTTTGAGTCGGGGTCAACAACGTTCTCGCGGGCTATCCGCGCCATATCCTTGCCGCGCTCATCGACACTTTTACCCCTTTCGAGCAGAATAGGCCGCACCCCGGCCTCGATAAGGCGGAGGGCGGCGAACAGTCCGGCGGGTCCCGCTCCGACCACCACCGCCTCGGGGGCGTCGGCGGGGAGCTTCGCGTACTCAACCGGGGTTATAAGCGAGGTGGCCTCCGGCACAACGTCAAGCCACACCCTCACGAGCAGATTCACCATCACTCGTTTCTGGCGGGCATCAATCGAGCGGCGGGCCACCCGCAGCCCGGTAACGCGCATCGGGTGCGCTCCGAGCGACTCAGCAACCGCCTTTTTGAGTCTCTCTTCATCGTAAGCTATCTCGGGGGGGAGTCGGAGCTCGCTTGTAATATATCGGGGTTTTTCGTTGTCCATTTTCTGAAATGTGTCAGTGTTGGTTAAGTTTGGCCGCGGCGGCGTGCTTAGCCCGCATACGGTAGGTGACCCACAGCGTAAGCGAGGCCACTATGAACGCCAACAGGTCGCTACCCGCCATAGAGGCCCATACCCCGTCGACACCGAAGTGTCGGGGCAGTATGAACAGGAACGGCAGCAGGAACACGAGCTGGCGGGTGAGGGAGAGGAATATCGAGAGCGTCGGGCGACCGATCGACTGGAAATAATTCTGAATCACAATCTGTGCGCCCACCACAGGGTAGCAAATGAAATAGATGCGGAAGCCCGAACGGGCGATCTCCGTAAGGGTCTCATCAGTGGTGAAGAGCGAGGATATGGCGTCGGGGAACAGTTCAGTGATGGCCCACCCGACGCTCGTGATGATCACGCCGAGCCATATGCCCCGCCAGAGGGTCTTGTTTACGCGGTCGTAGTTGCGGGCGCCGTAGTTGAAGCCGAGTATCGGCTGCATGCCCTGCGTCACGCCGAACACCACCATCACGAAAAACATAGTCGTGCGGTTCATTATGCCGTAAGCGCCCACGGCGAGGTCGCCGTCGACCCCGGCGCAGTCAAGCAGCGCCTTGTTGAGGAACACCACCACGACGCACGCCGTGACATTCATAAGGAACGGCGACAGACCTATCGAGTAGACCTTGCGGATAATCGAGGGGGTGAACCAGCGGTTGCGCAGGTCGAAGTGCACGAAACTCTTCTTCGAGAAGAAGTGGGCCAGCACCCATACGAACGCGGCGCTCTGGCCGCAGACGGTAGCGAACGCCGCGCCTGCGATGCCCCAATGGAACACATATATAAATATAGGCGCGAGCACCACGTTGACCGCCACCGACAGCAGGGCCGATACCATGGCCTTGCGCGGATAGCCGGTGGCACGCATAAGGTTGTTGAGCCCGATGAACACATATGTCACCGGGGTGGCCCACAGGATAACCCGCATAAACTCCCTGGCGAACGGGATTGTGGCGTCGGTAGCCCCGAAGAACCGTAATATCGGGTCGAGGAACAGAAGCGTGACGCCCCCGAAAACCACGGCGTGAATCACGCAGAGCACCATCACGTTGTTTACCACGTCGGTGGCCCTGCCGTAGTTCTTCTGACCGAGAAAAATTGAGCTGATTGTGGCACCGCCGACCGCGATGAGCGTGCAGAACGCCACCACGAGGTTCATCAGCGGGAAGGTGATCGCGAGGCCGGAAATAGCCATCGGCCCCACCCCGCGACCGATGAAGATACTGTCGATTATATTGTATAGCGAAACCGCCACACTGGCGATAATCGCCGGGATGGAGTATTTCGCGAGCAGCTTCCCGATAGGGAGCGTGCCGAGCGTCATCGGGTCGTCGCGCCGCGGGGCCGCGGCATTAAAAGCCGTGTCCCCCGACATTGCGGGGGTCGGCCGCCCCGTCGAGCGGCCAGCCGAGCCGGAAGCAACACCATCGTTGGCGCCCGAATTATCCGTTCCAATATGTCGCTGTTCTGCCATTCTATTAAAATATTTACAAAATTAACAAATATACCCCTCCCGAAAATGTTATATTTCCTTAATTAATCAACAGAAAGGCACATAATCAAGTAGATTTTATTGAGAACAACTCAAATTAACATATTTTATAGTTGGCTAATTTGCCAATTCAAAATTGTTGAGTAGCTTTGCGGCAAAATAATTTAATATGAATTTAAAATCAATAGAAATTAATTCCAGGCCACGCAACCAAAGCGAAATACTCGTAAGATGGGAATCAGGAGAAATAACTAAACTCCTGTTCAACAGCCAGTTTCCGCTCGCTGCTGAGGACAGTTACAAACAAGCTATCATAAGCCTAATGGCCTCAAAGACTGATATTTCATCATTTGATGAATTATTTGGACTATTCTCATGGTGGTTTACCCGCCACAATCTGCCTATGCCGCTAATGGTCGTCACTTTTTACGATGGTGAGAGGGAGCGAATTGGCGCACGAATTAAATCGCTCCGAGAGCAACAAAATATGGAGGCAAAGCAACTATCACAACTCACAGGAATTGATGCAGCCAATATCTCCCGTATAGAACAAGGCAAAACTTCAGCAGGTTTAGACACACTTGTCAAAATCGCTAATGCCCTTGGATACACCTTAGATTTTGTTAAACCCGATAAAACAAACAACTATGACTGAAATCAAAATTGGGACCACTCACGACAACCTGCGTAACCTCAAATCGCTTTCCGAAAGCAACGCAAAAGACCTATGCTCATCCATCGTTTTAGCCGTCGGCGAAACTAAAGAAATCAGCTTCTGGACAAGTGACTATTCAGAACTAATCGCCGTCGCAAAATTCGAAAAGGCATCAGATGGGAAAATATCATACTCAATGGATTACTCCCAGGCAACGCTGTAAAAGTTGCGGCATACGCAACCTGCTAACACATATGGACGTTAGCATCAACTGCTCCTAAGTGCAATCCGAAACTAAATAACACCTACAATGAGACATTTGTTAATTGCCTTATTAGCGTTCGCATCTGCTTTCGGCACAGTTTATGCCAATAAGCGATTCGTAGAAATGGAATATCACAAGAACCGAATCAAACTGGATGACGGAACCAACAATAAACCGCAGGTACTCAAAGACGAAACAGGCACAGAGCTCAAATTCAAGTCACTCGTCGGCGCTCTCAACTATATGACACTCCAAGGGTGGGAGTTAGTCGATACGAAATCCGTCACATCAGGAAGCGGACACGTAGGCGCCTACGGCGGTTCCAGCTCCACAGGCACGAAAGTATATTATATTTTTCAAAAGGAAACGGCCGACACGGAGCTTTCAGAAATCGTAAACAAAAGTTTTAAGGACTAACATTGGCTCAAACCTAACGGAATGCGAATTTGTATTTAGCGCTTAAAGAGTCGCCACAATTTTGCACACAAAATAATTAGCGAAATGTTTGGCTGTTCGGGAAAATAGGCGTACCTTTGCGGTCGCAAACAATACAAAACCACTTTTTAATAACAATTAATGGCTACAAAAATCAGATTACAGCGCCATGGTCGTAAGAACTATGCGTTTTATCCTATTGTAATCGCCGATAGCAGGGCACCACGAGATGGTAGATTTATTGAAAGGATAGGTTCCTATAATCCGAACACTAATCCTGCTACAATCACTCTTAATTTCGAACGGGCTTTGTATTGGGTAAATGTGGGCGCCCAGCCCACCGACACCGTCCGCTCCATCCTCTCCAACGAGGGTGTGCTCCTGATGAAGCACCTCCAGGGCGGCGTAAAGAAAGGCGCGTTTGACGAAGCCGAGGCTCAGCGCCGCTTCGACGCATGGAAGGCTGAAAAGCAGAAGAGCGTCGACGCCATGAAGACCTCCATGGCTACCAAGAAGGAACTCGCCGCCAAGGAACGTCTCGAAGCCGAAAAGGCTAAGAACGCCGCCAAGGCCGAAGAGGTAGCGAAGAAGAAAGCCGAACTCGCAGCTGCCAAGGCTGCCGAAGAGGCCGCCGCTGCCGCCGCAGAAGCTCCCGCTGAGGAAGCTCCCGCTGCCGAAGAGGCTCCCGCCGCTGAATAAGCGACACCTTCAAGGCCGACGCGGCTCCGATTCCGCAACGGAAACCATAACAGCCCCGACCGCTCACGCGGCCGGGGCTGTTTCTTTTCGCATACCGCCGACAGTCCGCATTTGAAAATCCGCAAACGCGGACTTATCTTTCTGGCAACTAATTCGCTGCAAAGATGCGTTAACTCAGCAAAATAGAATTTAGCGGTGAACTTTGGTTTGCGCGGCGCTCGAACACCTCGGCTCGGCTGCAGATCGCTCGGGACAAGTCGAGGGATAAAGCTGCGGCCCCGCCGTCACCATATGGGTGAGGCGGGGCCGCGATGGTCTTAACGTATCCTTTGCGGAAGCTTACTTCATACGTTCGAGGTAAGCGCCGTTGCGGGTGTCGACACGCACCTTGTCGCCGATGTTGCAGAAGAGGGGCACGCGGATTTCGGCGCCGGTCTCAACGGTGGCGGGCTTGAGGGTGTTGGTGGCGGTGTCACCCTTGATGCCCGGCTCGGTGTAGGTGATTTCGAGAACCACGTTGGCGGGGAGCTCGCAGGTGAGGATGGTTTCTGACTCAGCGTGAACCATAGCCTCGACAATGTCGCCCTCTTTGAGGAACTGCACGCCTTCGATGCTCTCGCCGGGGAGGGCGATCTGCTCGAAAGTCTCGGTGTGCATGAAGTTGTAGCCCATATCGTCCTTGTAGAGGTACTGGTAGGGGCGGCGCTCGATGCGCACCTCGTTGATCTTCACGCCGGAGTTCCAGGTCTTGTCGAGGATGCGGCCGGTCTTGACATTGCGGAGCTTGGTGCGGACGAAGGCGGGGCCTTTGCCGGGCTTAACGTGGAGGAATTCCACGATGAAGAAGTAGTTGCCGTCGATGTCGAGGCACATGCCGTTCTTGAAGTCAGCTGTTGTTGCCATAAATTCGTTCTATATGAGTATATGTGTTGGTTTCAATGGAGTCGCGCGCATTGCGCGACCGCGAAGTTAGGAATTTTCCGCCAAACGGCAAAACCGCCGTCGACCACCGACATAGGAAGAGCGCCGATTACCCCTTATTTTTTTGAACAGATTGATAATTTGGATTGGTAATGTTGCGGATTTAGCGTAAATTTGCAATTTAGAAACTGTTTGAAATTTTTTCCGATAGATTTTGAGAGTTGTTTTGAGATGATTTTTTCAATTTGAAGAGGGAGCGATGCGGGCATCGTGACCG
>JAMPHO010000020.1 GCA_023663385.1 Alistipes timonensis
CGGCGGAGTGGCGCCCGAGCCGCCCGGTGTGGGGGTAGCGCCCCATGGCGGCGAGTTCGCCGACAGTGAGCCCTCCTGCGGCGGCTTTGTCGGTGGTGACGATGCTCACCAAGCGGGCGCGTTCCGCGGCGTTGAGGCTCTGCAGGGCGCGGCCGTTAATGGTGACGCACCCCGCCGCGGGGCGCAGGTTTCCGGCGAGGGCTTTCAGCAGGGTCGATTTTCCGCTGCCGTTGGCCCCCAGGAGCGCCACCAGTTCGCCGGGGCGGAGTTCGGCTGAGAGGTCGCGGAACACGTCGCCGCGCCCGGGGTAGCCGAGCGTAAGGTGGTCGAGGCGGAGTATGGGGGTGGAGTCGCTCATCGCATATAGGCGAGCCGGTCGCGGTTAAGGATCACATATATTATAATAGGTACACTGAGCACCGGGGTGATGGCGTTGACGGGTATCAAGCTCCCCCCGCCGAGGGCCACGCTCAGGAGGGCGCAGAGGAGTCCGGCGGCTGCTCCGAAGAGGAGTGTCGCGGGTATGAGGGTGGCGTGGTTGGAGGTCGCGCAGGCCATGCGGGCGACGTGGGGCACTACCAGGCCGAGGAAGCCGATCGGGCCGCAGAAGGCGGTGACGGCGGCGGTGAGTATGCCCGACAGGGCGAGCAGCGCGTTGCGCGTCGAGCGGATGCCGACCCCCATGCTTGCGGCGTAGACGTCGCCCAAGAGCAAGGCGTTGAGCGGTTTAACCAACAGGAAGCAGCACGCCGCGGGGAGGAGCACCGCCGGGGCGAACACCGCCATGCGGTCGAGCGTCACCCCGGAGAAGTTGCCGAGGCCCCAAATGACGTAGGAGTGCACCCCCTCCTGGGTGGAGAAGAAGTTGAGGAGCGAGATAGCCGACGAGGCGAGGTAGCTGATGAGGATGCCCACAATGAGGAGCACAGCCGAGGAGCGCACCATGGTGGAAAAGAGGAGCAGGGCGGCGAGCACGGCGGCGGCTCCGGCGAGGGCACCCCCGAGGAGGGCGGCGAAGTATCCGGCGGCAACGGCTGTGCCCCCGAAAAGGAGCATGAGCACGGCCACGCCGAGCGACGCGCCTGTTGACACGCCGAGCAGCGACGGCCCGGCAAGCGGATTGTCGAAAACGGTTTGGAGCAGCAGTCCGGCCAGCGATAGTCCCGCCCCGGCCAGGAGTGCGGTGAGGGCCATAGGGAGGCGCAGCTCCATGACGATGAGGCGCGAGCTTTCGGCGCCTCCGCCGGAGAGCGCCGCGAGGACCTCGGAGGGGGGGATGGGCACCGTGCCGACAAACAGGAGCGCGGCGAGGAAGGCCAATGAGGCCGCGGCGGCCACTGTGATGGCGGTCGCCGGTCGGGAGGCGTTATGTCGGGAGGCGTTGTTGCCCATCAGCGCGCTTGCTTGAAATAGCGTAGGGAGTCGGTGTCGCCGGAGAAAATCGCGGCGTACTCCCGCAGCAGTAGTTCGGGATGGTAGGGGAACTCCTCGAAGAGGGGCACCTGCTTGGTGTCGGCCGCGTAGACACCCCGCTTCTTGAACGCTTTGAACTGGGAGTTAAGTGGGTATAGCTCGCGGAGTGCGGCCAGGGTCATTTCGGTGCCGAAGGTTTTGATGAGCCATATGTCGGCATCGGCGGCGCGGGCGTAGACGGCTGAGAAGTCGAGTTGCAGCGAGCCGGTCGACTTGTCGGCGGCCCAGGGGTACTCGCCCCCCGCGTCGGTGATCAGCCGGGCCATATAGCTGTTGCCCCCCGGCACGAACCAATAGCCCGAGGTGAGGGTCTCGGTGAGCACCTTGGGTTTGTGTTCGGCTTTGGAGGCTTTGGAAGCAAGGAGGTTATACTCTTTTTCGACGGCGTTGAATATGGAGTCGGCTTTTTGGGGCTGTCCGTAGAGGATGCCGAGAAGGCGCATCCATTCGGCTCGACCCAGGGGGGTGGTCTCCATATAGTCGGCCATCTCGACGATGGGGATTCTGGCGTTTTCGAGCGCGCCGTGTCCGGCATTCTGCATCGGATACATCACGAAGGCGTCAGGGCGGGCTATGGTAACCTTCTCCATCGAAGGCGCGAGCGACGAGCCGAGGTCGGCCACGGAGCCGTCGGCCAGGCCGCGGGCAATCGCGCCCTTGAAATATTCCGCGTCGGCCACCGCGGCGACCCTGTCGGCCGCGCCGAGTTCCTCGACCGCCCCGGCATGGATGGCCGAGAAGAGGGCCGAGCGCTCCAGCGGCACGCGGATTTCGGTAAGGCGCCCGCGGGGAGGTATGCTGTCGGGCCTCGCGTCGGACGGCAGCAGCAGGTACGAGGCCAGCAGTGCCGAGGTGTCCCAAGGGTTGTTGACATCGACGAGAGTCGCGCCGTTGCCGAGGTCGCGCATGGCCAGCAGTCCGGCGTGGCGGGTCATATCGGGGAAAAGGTCGGGCGCCTCGGCTGGCGCCTTATCCTTGGAGTCCGAGCAGGCCGCGAGCGCCGCGGCGAGGAGTATGGCGGTCAGTATCTTTGTGAGTTTCATTTGGTTAGGAGTGAGATTGCGAAATCAAGCATGGTGTCGCGCCCGGCCAGCGCCTCCACGGGGTCGAGATCGACGGCGCACCCTTCGGAGGGCTCGACGCCGAACTCGGTGAGGTTACCCTCCGGGTCACGTATGGGGGATGCCGAGAAGCGCACGCCCCAGCCGTTGGTCAGCTCGGAGCTGAACGGCATGCCAGAGCCGCCCCCTGTAGTGGCACCGGCGATGGTGACGTTGGGGAGGGTCTTCATTACCGACACGAAGTTGTTGGCTGCCGAGAAGGTCGAGCGGTTGCAGAGGATTACGACCGGCTTGGTCCACATAACCCTGCCGGAGGGGGCGGGGTTGTAGTAATAGTCGTAGGGTTTGGAGAAGTCGCCGCGCCCGGGTCCGGTTTTGTGGCAGATCGAACCGGCGAGGGTGCGCTTGGTGATGAAGCGGCTCACGATGCTCTCGACGTTAGTGAGGGATCCGCCGCCGTTGTCGCGCACGTCGATAATCAGGCCGTTGGCCGAGGCGCAGAATGCGAGCACGGCGTCCATCGCGCTGTCGCCCACGGGGTAGGAGAAGGAGGAGTAGCGCATATAGCCGACGTTCTGGGGGAACATGCCGTAGTCGATACCCCCCAGTGTGCGGTAGTTGAAGTTGAAATAGTACTGCTCGACCAGGCGGGCGTCGTAGTTCTGCGGGTAGTCGCTCCACCATTTCTTATAATAGGAGGTCTCGAAGGGGGCGGAGAGGTTAGTATGGCCGTCGCGGAGTTCGGCGAGCATCTCGGCGCATACGCGGAATAGCTCCTCGCGGGTCATTTTGTCGGCCACCCGCGGGGCGTAGCGGTCGTGTACCTCGTCCCAGTCGACGTCCTTCTGCTCGAAGAAGCAATAGTGCTCGTCGAGTATGGTCCAGAGCTGCTCGAAGTTGCCCCGGGGGTTGTTGTCAAACTCCTCAATCTCGTGGCATGAGGCGAGGGCGAGCAACGCGCCCAGGAGAAGCGATATGTTGAGTTTCAGACGCATATGGGCTTAATATAGGGCGTTGATAATCCGGGTTTCGGGCGAGGGGAGCCCGTGGCGCGGGTTGAGCGAGAACCAGTCGCCGCTGACGCCTATGACGAACGAGAAGTTATAGCAGCGGGTGACGATGTCGTTGGCCTTCGACGATAGGACCGACGACTCGAAGCCGAGGCGGAGGTCCCAGGGGCCGAGCCCGAGGTCGGCGGTCACGAGGTTGTTCCATCGGAAGAAGTTGCCCCACCAGGCCCCTTTTACGATGCCGGAGCGGTTGCCGAGGTACATCTCGTAGTACGATTCGTCGTACTGCGGGGTGAAGAATATGCCGGTGACGGGGATGGTCGACTGCCAGCGCAGGGTCACGGGCATGCGGTCCATGCGGAATCGCCAGGCGGCGGTGCCGGTGAGGTTCACCGTCCAGTCGGCCTTGGCGTCGGCGGGGTTGTTGCCGTTGCGGCCGTTATAGAGTCCCCCGAGGTCGATGCCGGTGCTCCCGCCGAGTCCGAACTGGAATCCGGCGGGGAGTTTCCACACTCTGATCATGCCCCACGACGCGGACACGTTGAGGTAGTACATGGTCGCGTTGCGGGCGGGGTTTTCGGCGCCGTTGAACTCGACCCCCGCGCGGAGCTGCTGGCGCCAGCGGTCGGGGTCGAATTTCATGGCCTGCACGCGCTCGTAGCGGAAGGCGGCGTTCCATCCTTCGTATTTGAGGGGCGTGAGGTAGGTGTCGGCCAGGTGCGACGACCCGGCCGAAAGCATGAAGGCCGAGTTTACGGGGCGCAGAGGGTCGGCGGGTTCTTGGCGCTGGGGCTCAGTTCCTGCCGCCGGGAGCCATGCGGCTCCGGCGGCGAGGAGCGCGGCCAGGTGTTTCAGGAGCATTTCTTGATGTGTGGGGGGAAGATTGGTTTCGGAGGGGGGATGCCGCCGTTATTTGGCGGCGTACTTGCGGGCCTGCTCGGCGATGAGCTTCTCATCAGCGAAGTAATTGATTTTCATTGCCTCGCGCACTCGGTCGAGGGTCTTGGCGGCCTCTTCGCGGGCTTTCTCGGTGCCCTTGCGGAGGATTTCGTAGACGGCGGGGATGTCCTGCTCCCACTGCTTGCGGCGCTCGCGGATGGGGGCGAGCTCCTCTTCGAGCACGGCGATGAGGAGTTTCTTGACGGTGCCGTCGCCGAGGCCGCCGCGGCAGTAGTGGTCCTTGAGCTCCTGGAGTGATTTGTAGTCGGGGAGGAGGCGGGCCACCTGCTCGTCGGAGGAGAAGGCGTCGAGGTATATGAAGGGGCAGTTGCCTTCGAGGTGCCCCGGGGAGTCGATGGTGAGGTGCTCGGGGTCGGTATACATACTCTTCACCTTCTTAGCCAGCTCCTTGGGGGTGTCGGAGAGGTAGATGCAGTTGCCGAGCGATTTGCTCATCTTGGCTTTGCCGTCGGTGCCGGGCAGACGCATGCACACGGCGTTCTCGGGGAGGAGGATTTCCGGCTCTACGAGGGTCGGGCCGTAGATGTTGTTGAAGCGGCCCACGATTTCGCGGGTGAGCTCGATCATCGGGGCCTGGTCCTCGCCGGCGGGCACGGTGGTGGCGTTGAAGGCGGTGATGTCGGACGCCTGGCTGACGGGGTAGGAGAAGAAGCCCATGGGTATGCTCTGCTCGAAGCCGCGCATCTTGATCTCGGTCTTCACGGTGGGGTTGCGCTGCACGCGCCCGACGCTCACGAGGTTCATATAGTAGAAGGCGAGCTCGGTGAGTTCGGGCACGCCGGTCTGCACGAATATGGTGGTTTTCTCCGGGTCGAGGCCCACGGAGAGGTAGTCGAGGGCTACCTCGATGACGTTCTGGCGCACCTTCTCGGGGTTGTCGGCGTTGTCGGTGAGGGCCTGGGCGTCGGCTATCATCACGAAAATCTTATCGAACTCGCCGGAGTTCTGGAGCTGTACGCGGCGGCGGAGCGAGCCGACGTAGTGGCCCACATGGAGGCGTCCCGTGGGGCGGTCGCCTGTGAGTATGATTTTTCCCATAGAATGATTTTTTCAGCGATTAAGCCACAAATTTAGCGAAAATCCTCCAATTACCCTTAATTTACGGAAATAATACCGCTTTGGGCGGAAATGGGCGCCCCCGCCGCGGGTTCTTGTGGCCGGGGCGGGGACGGGGATTGACTTGCTTGTATGAAATAGCTGTCAGGCGCGGGGTTATTTGAGTTCGATGAGGATTTTGCCGTCGGGGTAGGCGGGGTCGTCCTTCATTACGGTGATGGCCTTAATCTGGTTGGGGCGTATCTGGTCGATTTTGCCGGTGAAGGGCTCGCCGTTGACGAAATAGGCCGGGGCTCCCTCGGCGCCGGGGGCGTAGCGGGGGTTGTTGATATTTATCTGGGGTTTAGAGCTGTTTGATTCGATGGTCATTCCGTCCATCGAGAACGACATTACCTGGCCGGCGGTTTCGGGTGCGGGGCAGGTGGCCGGGGTTGAGGGGGTCGACGGGGTTGAGGGCGCGCTCTTCTTGGCGGGCTCGTCGCCCTGCAGGGCGAAGGATACCGGGAGGGTGAAGTAGCAGCTCACGGCGTTCCCCTTCTCGTCGCGGCCCGGGGTCCAGGCGGGCATCGTGCCCACCACGCGGAGTGCCTCGGCGTCGAGCTCGGGGGTCTGACCGCGCACGATTTCGGGGTCGGCCACCGTGCCGTCGGCCTTTACGACGAACTTAACCACCACGCGCCCCTGGGCGTTGGCCTTTATCGCGGCCTCGGGGTAGCGGATGTTGTCGGCCAGGAAGCGCATCATTGCCGCCATGCCTCCGGGGTATTCGGGCATTTGGGCTACAGCGATTTGTGGTTCGTCGGATTTTTCCGTACTTTTGTCGCTGGAAACGACCTTCAGCTTGGTCGGGGCGCTCTTGGGTGCATCCTTGGCCTGGGCGAGGGTGGTTTCGGATACCGCGGTGAGGGCCGAGGCCACCGCGGGAGAGTTTACTGCCGCCGCCGCGAGAAGGATGGCGGGGGCGAGGGCCAGGGCGCGCAGGCGCCCGGAGAGCCTGTTTGTTTGCTTGTACATCATAGTGATACGTTTTGAAAGATTACTGTGATCCAGGCTGTTGGCGATTGACTGCAATCTGACGCCGGCAGCCTTTTCTATTAGTAGCATTTGGTAGGCGCGGAGGTTGGCTCCGCGGTCGAGCACCGCGGTGTCGGCCTGGTATTCGTGGACGCGGCGTAGCTCGCGGCGAGCCAGCCAGGCGGCGGGGTTGTACCACATAAGCGCGCACACGCCCTGGGCCAGGAGCAGGTCGAGCCAGTGGCGGTGGTGGAGATGGCCCAGCTCGTGGGCGGTAATCATGGAGTTGGCGCCGCGGGCGTCGGCCTCGCTCATTACTATATAGCCGGCGAAACTGAAGGGTACGATGTCGCCGGGGAGGGTGACCAGGGTGTATCCGTCGCGGGGGATGTGTCGCCCCGAGCGGATCAGCAGGGTCAGCCGCGCCACCGAGATGGCGGTGTGGAGCAGTATGGCGGAGGCTCCGGCGAGGTAGGTCCAGAGGAGTATCCGCGGCAGGAGCGAGGGGGCGACGGGGGTGCCCGCCATGGCTATCGCGATGTCGCCGAAATTAATGGCGGTGGTGCCTTGGTCGGGGAGAGCCGGAGCGGCCCGGTGGGCCAACGCCATCGCCGGGAGGGCCAGCAGACTGGCCGCGTAGAGCCCTAAAAGGGCCGCGCGGTTGAGCGATGGCTGCTTCTCGGAGGCCAGCAGCAAGCGGTAGACTATGAATCCGGCCAGGAGGAAGATTCCCGATCCGAGGCTGTAGGAGAATATCGATCCCATATGAGAGAGGTGTTTAGTTGTTTTGCGGGTTGTTCTTTTCGACCATCTCGATGATGCGGCGGAGCTCGTCGACGGAGATTTTCTCCTCTTCGACCAGCGCGGAGACCGCCGAGGCGTAGCTGTTGTTGAAGTAGCTCTTGACTACTTGGGCGAGCGAGCGGCCCCGGAAGTCCTCGGGCCGCGCCACGGCGAAGTACCTGTGGGAGGGGCCAACGGCCTCGTGGCCGACGTAGCCTTTCTCCTCAAGGATGCGCACGGTGGTCGACACGGTGTTGAAGTGCGGCCTGGGCTCCTCGTAGAGGGGGAGCATCTCGCGGACGAACATCGGTCCGCGTTCCCAGAGCATGCTCATTATCTGGGCTTCCTTTTCGGTGAGTTTCTTTGATTTGTCGCGCATATAGGGGTGGATGGTGGGTTGTCGGTGGATGGAGGGGGCGTTTGGCGCCGGTTCGAGGGTCGCTTTTCGGCGGATTGGCGTTTGGTACCGCCTCTCTATAACTAATTCTTTAGTTGGTATGGCAAAGGTATAACGAAAGTTTTAGTTACGCAAGGATTCCGGGCGTTTTTTTTGAGAATAATTTCATCGGCGGCCATCGTAGGCCTTGTGAATCAACAACAGTCGTGGAGAATTGCACAAATGAGAGTGCTCGCTGAGCCTCTATGGCCTAACTTTGCGGCAGGTCAAAATTAAAACAACGTCGTGAGTTATGGCAAACAGATTGAAGTTGCTGATATTGATTCTGACTTCGAGTGTCGCGGCTTTCGCCGCCGGAACCGGCCTGGAGAAGGAGCAGTGGTGGCGCGACTCGAAGTTCGGAATGTTTATCCACTGGGGCGTGTACTCTTGCTATGCCGGCGAATACAAGGATAGCGGGAAGCGCTACACCGAGTTCGTGATGCTTCAGGCCCGCATTCCGCTGGCCGAGTACCGGGAGGTAGCCGCTGGCTTCGACCCCCGTGAGTTTGACGCCGACGCTTGGGTGCGCGCGGCCAAGGGCGCAGGTATGAAGTACCTGGTGTTCACCGCCAAGCACCACGACGGGTTCGCGATGTATGACTCGGAGGCAAGCGATTTCAATATTTGCCGGGTGTCGCCGTTCGGCCGCGACCCCCTGGGGGAGCTCGCCGCGGCGTGCCGCGCCAACGGGCTTAAACTCGGAGTGTATTACTCGCTCGGACGCGACTGGGAGGACCCCGACACGCCTACGAACTGGCCTGCGAAAGGAGCGAGAAGCAATACCTGGGATTATCCCGATGAGGACGCGAAGGATTTCAGCCGCTATCTCGAACGGAAGGCGGTGCCGCAGCTTAAGGAGATACTGGGGAAATACGACCCTGACATAATATGGTTCGACACGCCGGAGGAGATAACCCCCGCCCAGAGCGCCAATCTGCGCGGCATTATTGAGGCGCACAATCCTGGAATACTTGTGAACCAGCGGATAGGGAACGGCTACGGGGATTTCCTCGTGCTCGAACAGGCGCAAAGCGACAGCATCATAGCCAAGCCGTGGGAGTCGTGCGTCACGCTTTCGCGCAACTGGGGGTATGTCAAGGCCGACCGCGAGTTCAAGTCGCCAACGAAAATAATAAGCGTGCTTGTTGACATAGTGAGCAAGGGGGGCAATCTGCTCCTCAACGCCGGCCCCACGGGCTCCGGGACGCTCCGGCCCGAAAACCTCGCGCAGCTTGAGCGCGTTGGAAAGTGGATGGCGGCAAACGGCGAGGCGATTTACGGCACGCGCCCCTGGATTGTAAGTGGCGAAAGCGATCCGGGCAAGGCCCGGGTGGAGTGCGGGGTGTTTGACGACACGGAGTATGACGCCACGGAGCAATCATCGGGCGACATCAGGTTCACATCCCGCGACGACAAGACCATATATATAATAGCGCGCGATTGGAAAGACCCCGCCGTGGTGTCGCGCGTGCTTTCCGCGGAGAGTCATCCCGTGGCCTCGGTGGCAGCGTTGTGTGATGGTGGCGATGTCGTATGGCGACAGGATGGCTTGGGACTTTCGATCGAGGTGCCCGAATCGCTGCGCCATGCGGAAATACCCGTGTATGCCTTCCGGGTAAAGCTGCGGTAGAGTGGGGCCGACCCGCGTCGGCCTTCTGGTTAATCCGCGGTTGGGTTATAGTTGATTAGCGATTGGATTAGAGCTGTTTATCGGTTGGATTAGAGTTTTTTGGCGGTTGAGCTATTCGCGGTTAGCGGTTGCACTTCGAATCCATGCGAGTCTTTTGTGAAGAATCTTCTGAGAATCTTCTGAGAATCTTTTAGCGGCGGATTTGAAAAAAACGGGCCGAAAGTTTTTCAAATCCCGGAAAAAACCTTACCTTTGCAGCGCAAAAGCGATTGCGCCCCGTGAGAGGGGCATCGGTTGGCGGTAGTTTCCGCCTCGAATCGCCGAAGCAGACCAATGGAAAGATGCCGGAGTGGTCGATCGGGACGGTCTCGAAAACCGTTGTACCCTTACGGGTACCCAGGGTTCGAATCCCTGTCTTTCCGCAGAAAAAGCAGCCCGCAAGGCTGCTTTTTTCGTAGGAAAGCGGGGATGAGAACCCCCAGGGTTCGTCATCGCGCAGCGCTTGCGAAGCAAGAATCCCTGTCTTTCCGCAGAAAAAGCAGCCCGCAAGGCTGCTTTTTTCGTAGGAAAGCGTGGATGAGAACCCCCAGGGTTCGTCATCGCGCGGCGCTTGCGAAGCAAGAATCCCTGTCTTTCCGCAGAAAAAGCAGCCTTCAAGGCTGCTTTTTTCGTATGAAAGCGGGGAAAAATAGCTGGATTTCAGCGTGGTGTCTAATAGGGGAATCTGTATAGGTTGCAAAGTTAACGGGTTTTCAGCGCAAAACAAAGAGTGGGGAGCGATTCGAGGGGTGGATGGCGGGGTTTGGACAGGAGTGGGATAAGTTGGGACAAATGAGGGGGCGGGTTTGGGCGGGGTGTGGTATTTTCGCGATAGTTAAATTTTTTTGTCAGGTATTATGAATCGTTATGCTGGGCAGCGCTTGGTCGCTTTTGTGGTTTTGATGGTATGGGGCGCGGTGTGCGCTGTCGCGGGGAGGGCCGTGGAGGCCGCGGTTGATTGGGAGGGGTTTATGGAGGGGCAGGATATGGTGTGGGACCGGCTGCCGGGGGAGTGGTCGGGGGCGCCGTTCACGGGGAACGGTACGTTGGGGGTATACGCGACGGCCGATAGGGGGGATAACGCTCTGCGGTTCGAGGTTGGTAACTCGCTGGCGCATGACCACCGGGAGTCGGACAAGAGCGTCTACGGGAGGGGGCGTCTGTTGGTGGGGACGTTCGTGGCGCGCCTGAAGGGGAGGATTCTCTCGGACTCGTGCCGCCTGGACTTCTGGAACGCCGAGGCGCGTTTCAAGGTGGTCACTTCGGAGGGAGCGATTGTTCTGCGGCAATATACGGCGTCGGGCTCTCCTTATATTATTATGGAGGCGGAGTGCTCGGGCGGGGAGGCTGTTGATTGGGTGTTTGTTCCGGCAAAGGCTGACTCGCCGCGCCAGCTGAAGGCGTCGCGGAAGCCGGGCCACGCGCATTTCAAGAAGAATTACATATCGAACCCGGAGCCGGAGGTAACGGCTGACGCGGATGGCGGGCTCTGCCGCCAGCGGTTGCTCGAAGGGGGGGAGACGGCCACGGCGTGGAAGATTTTCCGCGGCGATGGGGGCCGTTCGGCGGTTGTGGCTACCATTGAGCACTCGTTCCCCGGAAACGGCGCTGCCGAGGGGGCGAGGGGGAATATTGCGGATGTGACTCCCGGGGCGCTTGCCGGAATCGAGGTGCGTCACCGCGGGTGGTGGCACGCGTTTTATCCGGCGAGTTTCGTGAGTCTGCCCGACAAGCGGGTGGAGAATTTCTACTGGGCGCAGATTTACAAGCTTGGCTCTGCGACGCATCCCGAGGGGTGCTTGATTGACAATTGCGGGCCGTGGCTCACGGAGACCCCCTGGCCAAACGCATGGTGGAACCTCAACGTACAGCTCGCCTACTGGCCGCTGCTTGCCTCGAACCATCTCGACCTTAACGGGCCGCTGATACGGGTGGTGGCTGATAATATGGATAACCTCGCCAAGAATGTCCCGGCGGAGTACCGCCACGACTCGGCGGGGATTCCCGTGGCTACCGATTTCACGCTCGAAGGGGGTGTGAAAGTGCCGGGCATGAGGGGTAACCCTCAGATCGGGTGCCTCCCCTGGCTTTGCCATAACCTCTGGCTCCACTACCGCCATTCGATGGATGAGGAGTTTCTGCGCGACACGCTCTACCCGGTGCTTCGGCGCGCGGTGAACCTGTACCTGCATTTCCTGGGCGAGGGGGATGACGGACGGCTGCATCTGGCAGCGAGCTATTCGCCGGAGTACGGCACCGCCGAGGATTGCAATTTCGACTTGGCGCTGCTGAGGTGGGGGTGCTCAACGCTGATCGAGGCTTCGGAGGTTTTGGGCATCGACGACCCGCTCCGCGAGCGATGGGAGGATGTTGGCCGGCGGCTGGCGCCTTATGCCGAGAATGCCGACGGTATGATGATCGGTCGCGACATGGCTTACGAGAAATCGCACCGCCACTATTCGCACCTGCTGATGTTCTACCCGCTGTATCTGCTCAACGCCGAGACACCGGGGGCCTACGAGCTGATGGACCGCTCGGCGCGCCACTGGCATAGCATTCCGGGCAATATTTTCGCCTATTCATATACCGGGGCGTCGTCGATGTACGCGGCGTTCGGCGAGGGGGATGAGGCGCTGAGACACCTTCGCTCGGCGCTGGCTCAGAAAAACCTGTGTTCCAACACGATGTACCGCGAAAGCGGCCCCGTGATCGAGACACCGCTTTCCGCCGCCAAGTGCGTCCAGGATATGCTGCTCCAGAGCTGGGGCGGCAAGCTGAGGGTGTTCCCGGCGGTTCCGTCGGAGTGGGGCGACGCTTCGTTTGCCGATTTCCGCGCCGAGGGGGCGTTTCTCGTGTCGGCCAGGCGCGAGGGGGGCGCCACGGTGAGCCTCACCGTCGAGAGCCTCGCGGGCGAGCCGTGCGTGGTGGTGACCGATATGGAGAACCCCGCGGTGGCCGCGGGGAGTGGCACGCTCGCCCCGCTCGGCAAGGGGGAGTACGCACTGACGCTCGGCAAAGGGGAATCGGTGACACTAACCCCCTCGGGCCGCCCGGCCGCGCCGATCAGCGAGGTTCCCGGCCCAGGCCGCAACCACTACGGCTCGGCCAAGCGCTGATGTCAGAAGGGGTAGCCGACGGAGAAGTGGAAGGTGGCGTCGCGGCGCCAGGAGGGGTGGAGCAGGGGCCAGGGTTCCTGTCCGCGGGCGGGGTTGTGGGCCTTCATACCCAGGTCGAAGCGGAGCAGGAAGTATGTGAAGTCCATGCGGATGCCGATGCCGTAGGCTGCGGCTATCTGCTTGTAGAACTCGCGGAAGCGGAAAGCTCCGCCGGGTTGGTTGGGGTACTGCTTTATGGTCCAGATATTTCCGGCGTCGATGAAGAGGGCGCCCTCGAACACCCAGAAAAGTTTGTTGCGGTATTCGAGGTTGAGGACCAGCGATACGTCGCCGCACTGGTTGATGAAGTCAGTAACCGAGTTGCGGGCGTCGTAGGCCCCGGGGCCGAGGGTGCGCACGCCCCAGCCGCGCACGTTGTTGGCGCCCCCGGCGAAGAAGCGTTTCTCGAAGGGCACCATCGAGGAGTTGCCGTAGGGGATGGCGAGGCCCGCCCCGGCGTGGAACGACAGGGAGTTGCGGGTGGTGAAGGCGTGGTTGATGGTGTAGTCGAATTCCCCTTTGACGTACTGGGCGTACTGTATGCCGAATACACGGTACACGCCCCCCTCGCGTTTCTGCCCTATGAGGTTCGAGATGCCGTAGAGGAGGTTGCCGGCTATCTCGCCCGAGGCGCGGAGGGTGTAGGTGTTCACCTGGAAGCGCTTGCGGGCGTTGGCCAGTCCGGTAGAGGCTGGGCGGCGGTTGGTGATGTATACGGTGTAGCCCATGCGCATTATGAAGTGGTCCTCGTAGGAGTAGCGGAGCAGCGGGTTGGAGGGGGCAATGTGGTCGATGAAGTTGACGGTTGATTTCGGGAGGTTCACCACGTTGATGTCGACCAGGTCGAAAGTGCGGCGGGCGGTGTTTGAGCGGTTGGCCCACTTGTATTTCCACGCGGCGCCGAACATGAGGCGGGTGTATTCGGGGCGCTCTTGGCGCATGAAGGTGACGGAGAACTCCGTTGAGGCTCTCATCTTGGCCTTGAAGTCGGAGGCGATGAAGGGCGCCTTGAATTTGGGGAATGTGAGCGATGCCTCGGCGGCCAGCTCGGTGTAGCGGTCGTTGATGAGGTTTTCGAGTTTGCCCGAGAGGCTTTCGTAGGCTCCGCGCACCTTGATGTTGAGGATTTCGCCGGCGTGGGCGAGGTTGCGGTTGGTGTATGTGAGCGCTCCGCCAACGCCGAGGTCTCCCTGCGAGTTGGTGCCTTCGAGCTCGGCGGTGATACCCTGCTTGCGGGTGCGCGACAGGAGGATGTACACGTCGAGCCCCTCCGACTCGCCGTCGAATCCGGCGGGGCGGGTCATGATGTTGACGTAGCGGAGCACCGCCAGGCGGTTGAACCCCTCGTAGGTGCGGTCGATGGCCTGTGAGGAGTAGAGTTTGCCGGGTGTGATGAAGCACTGGTCGTCGATGGCCCTGGGCTTTAGGAAGCGGTCGGGGCCGTAGAGAATCTTCAGGCCGCCGCACTCCACGGTGTCGCGCCCGGGGAATAGGAAGTCGTTGGTGTTGTCGCCGGGGGAGAAGTCGGTGACGATGTATACGTCGCGGAACCGATAGCGCGAGTAGCCCCGGTCGCGTCCGTCGGGGGCGGCGAGCTGGCCCGAGGGGTCGCCGATGCGGTGGGGGCGGAGCGTCATGGTGAGGTCGACCCCCTTGTCGCCAGCGACGGTGTCGGCGGTGAAGGATATATACTCCTTGGAGAACGCGAAGAAGCCTCGGTCGCGCATATTTTCGGCCACCATTGCCCGGAGGGCGTCGAGTCGGTCGCGGTCGAGTCGGTCGCCGGGGGCCACGGGGAAGCGGGCCGAGTCGGCGAGGATTATGCGCCGCAGGGCCGGGTCGGCGATGTCGTAGGTCATGGACTTCACTCGGTGGGGCGCGCCGGGGTAGAGGTTGTAGCGTAGGGCGAGCTTCTTGTCGTCGAGGCGGGTGGTGTCGACCGTCACCCGGGCGTCGTTGTATCCCCGGTTTACGAGGGCGAGCCTCAGCTGTCGGGCGCTTTGGTCGGTGAGCGTGGAGTCGGCTATCACCGGGGGCTCGCCGATTTTTCGCAGCCAGCGGTTGAACCCCTTGGTCGAGTCGGCGCCCGAGAGGTTGTAAACCCCGAGCTGCATTTTTGCCAGGCCGAGCACGCGGTGGTTGGGTGTCTGGCGGAGGTAGTTGCGCAGTTCCTTGGGGGAGACGCGCGATGAGTCGGCAACCTCGATTTCAACCTTGTCGAGGAGGCGCTGCCCCGCCGGGACATGCCTGGTGGAGGAGCACGCCGCAAGAATCATCCCGGCTATGGCCGGAACGAGCAGGGCGCGAAGATGTCGTAGGGGGCGGTGTCTCAATCCCATAGGGTGTCGCGGATGGCGTAGCGGGGGCGGTGCTTCACCTCGTTGAAAATCTTTCCGATATACTCCCCGACGATGCCGATGGCGATCAGAATCATCGAGCCGAGAATCCAGATAGAGAGCATCAGGGAGGCCCAACCGGCGCTGATGTGGTCGCTGAAGAAGTAGGAGACGAACACATAGACCGTGACCAGGAGCGCCACCGCGAGGAGCGCCAGGCCGGTAAGGAAAATCCACCGCATTGGGCGTGCCGAGAAGGAGGTGATGCCGTCGATCGAGAAGCTGAGCATCTTTTTCAGCGGGTATTTCGACTCGCCGGCCACGCGTTCGGCGCGGGGATAGGTCACGACGGCGGTGTCGAGGCCGATTTGCGGGATTATGCCGCGCAGGAAGAGGTTGCTCTCGCCGTATTCGCCCAGCAGCCGCAAGGCGCGGACGCTCATCAGGCGGTAGTCAGCGTGGTCGTAGACGGTTTCGAGCCCCATGTTCTTCTGGAACGAGTAGAAGGCGTGGGCCGAGGTGCGTTTGAACCAGGTGTCGGAGTCGCGCGAGGAGCGCACGCCGTATACAATCTCCTTCCCCTTGTGGAACTCGCGCACCATCTTGACGATGGCCTCCGGGTCGTCCTGGAGGTCGGCGTCGATTGAAACGGCGGCGTCGCAGCGGTCGCGGACCGTCATCAGTCCGGCCAGGAGCGCGTTCTGGTGCCCGCGGTTGTGGGCGAGGTTAATCCCCTTGACGCGTTTGTCGGCCAGGTGGAGTTCTTCGATAATCTGCCAGGTGCGGTCGCGGCTTCCGTCGTTGCAGCATAGCAGGTAGCTGTCAGGCCCCACCAGCCCCTCGGCCGTCATGCGGTCGAGGAGCCGGAGGAGCCTGTCGGCGGTTATCGGGAGCGCCTGCTCTTCGTTGTAGCAGGGGATTACGATGGCGAGTACCATAATGCGGCAGAGAGTGGGGGGGAGGTGAGTATTGACTGGTTATGCTCGGAGGCTTAGTAGTTGCGGGCTATCACCACGCGGCGGTGCGAGGGGAGGCCGGTGAGCATATCCTTGCCCTCCTCTTCGGGAGCGTCGACGGGTATGCAGCGGATGGTGGCCTTTGTTTCGGCCTTGATGCGCTCTTCGGTCTCGGGGGTGCCGTCCCAGTGGCACATCAGGAAGCCGCCCTTTTCGATTTCCTCCTTGAACTGGTCCCAGGTGTCGACCTCGCGGGTCATCTCCTTGCGGCGTGCCAGGGCCTTGTCGAAAATGTTCTGCTGGATCTCCTCCAGGAGGTTCTTGACGAATTCGGCGATCCCTTCGAGGGGCTCAATTTGCTTTTCGAGGGTGTCGCGGCGCATGAGTTCGACGGTGCCGTTCTCGATGTCGCGGGCACCGATCGCGAGGCGTACGGGCACGCCCTTGAGCTCGTAGTCGGCGAACTTGAATCCGGGGCGGCGGTTGTCGGCGTCGTCATATTTCACGCGGATGCCGAGGGCCTTGAGCTGTTCGATAATGGGGGCTACCTTTTCGGAAATCATCGCGAGCTGCTCGTTGTTCTTATAGATGGGCACAATCACGACGTGGATCGGGGCGATGTGCGGGGGGAGCACCAGGCCGTTGTCGTCGCTGTGGGCCATGATCATTGCGCCCATCAGGCGGGTCGAAACGCCCCAGGAGGTTGCCCAGACGTATTCGGGCTTGTTTTCCTTGTTGATGAAGGTTACGTCGAACGCCTTGGCGAAGTTCTGGCCGAGGAAGTGGCTGGTGCCCGACTGGAGGGCCTTGCCGTCCTGCATCATCGCTTCGATGGTGTAGGTGTCGATGGCGCCGGCGAAGCGCTCGTTGGCGCTCTTGACGCCGCGGATTACCGGGAGACCGAGGTATTTCTCGGCGAAAGTGGCGTAAACTTCGAGCATCTCCTTGGCTTTGGCTTCGGCTTCCTCGCGGGTGGCGTGGGCGGTGTGCCCTTCCTGCCAGAGGAACTCGCTGGTGCGGAGGAACATGCGGGTGCGCATTTCCCAGCGCATCACGTTGGCCCACTGGTTGCAGAGTATGGGGAGGTCGCGGTAGGAGGTGATCCAGTTACGGTAGGTGTTCCAGATGATGGTTTCGGAGGTGGGGCGTATGATGAGCTCCTCTTCGAGCTTGGCCTCGGGATCGACCACGACGCCGTTGCCGGCGGGGTCGTTCTTCAGACGGTAGTGGGTCACGACGGCGCACTCCTTGGCGAACCCTTCGACGTGCTCGGCCTCCTTGCAGAGGAACGATTTGGGGATGAGCAGGGGGAAGTAGGCGTTCTGCACGCCGGTCTCCTTGAACATACCGTCGAGAGTCTGCTGAATGCGCTCCCAGATGGCGTAGCCGTAGGGTTTGATGATCATGCAGCCGCGCACGGGCGACTGCTCGGCCAGGTCGGCTTTGACAACCAGGTCGTTATACCACTGCGAGTAGTTGTCGGCTCGCTTTGTGAGGTCTTTAAGTTCTTTTGCCATAGCAAGAGATGTGTAAATCGGTCAAATATAGACCGCAAAATTACAAAAAACTCCGCAATTATCGGCTATTTCGATGCTCCAAATGCTATTTTACGCAAAACGGCTGACCTGCTCATGGAACGTATGGTCAGAACACAGGCGTATAGCAATATGAACGATAGGGCCGGAGCAAACAAAAGATTGAAAACCAGTGGATTCATTTGTCCGCAGTGGATGAAATGCGCGAGCACTTTTTCCAAGAACACGGTTTGCAGAAGGTATATGCCAAGAGTGTGGCGGCCCCACTGAGCGGCAGCGCCCCATAATGAGCTGTTGCCGAATCTCTTTGATAACGTTGTGAACAATAATACAAAGCACATAGAGCCGGTAATCCCGGTAAGTATGCGTAAGACTCGTGTATATGCGGATGCTGCAAGCGCATTCAAGGGGATTGGATTTTGGCGGCCCAGTTCAAGGCAGACAACTCCAATTGCAAATAGTAGTGACGCACCAACAAGGTAGTGTGATTGTTTGTTGTTGATAGTTTGCCACTTATCGTTAATTATCGTGCCGAAAAGGAATGCAGGGTACATATACGCGACTTGGTAAGCGCCGATAAGCTGACTCAATAAAAGGCTTATCGCGAAAGCGGCAGCAGTGTTGCGTATAACCCGGAATGAACAAGTGTAGAGGACGTAGCAAATGAATGCCGATTTGAGAAACCAAAAGCCGTCGCGAAGATGCCCGAAAAAGGAAACAGGTTCGCTCTCTAAAAGTATTGATATGCCCCAGATTACTATCCCGAAGCTTATTGATGGCAATATCAATTGTCTGAATCGTTTGGCAATAACTGTCGGGAGTGGCCTTTCTAAGGATTTTGAGGCGAAATATCCCGAAAGACTCATGAACAGAGGCATGTGGAAATAGTAGATAAACCTATATAGAGGTTCATCAGCATGCTCAGATGGAAGAAGGTATTGGACTGAATGTCCAACTATTACCAAATAAATTGCGAAACACTTTATTATGTCTAATACTGTATTTCGTTGATTATTAATGACTTGTATGGGGGGGGGTAGTGGCATTCAGCATACTGATTAGGCTGGCGTCTGGCCGGGGAGGGTCAGACGCGTTTGGTTTTGGATTCGGCGATGAGGACGGGGCCGGGGACGATGTAGATTTCGAGGCGGCGGTTGGCGTCGCGCCGCTGGCGCGAGTCGTTGGGCGCCAGGGGCTCGGAGGGCCCCATGGGGTAGCCCATCAGGAGCTCGGTCTGGCGGGCGTGTTCGTCGAAGTAGCCGTACAGAGCCACGATTCGGCTCTCGGTGAGGTCATAGAGGTAGGGCTCGGAGCCGGTGTCGTCGGAGTGCATGGCGAGGATTACCTTGAAGCGCCCCGGCACGCGGAAGTAGGGGAGGAAGTTCTTCAGGCGGGCGTCGGCCGAGGGGAGGAGCGTGGAGTCGTTGGGCGCGAAAAGCTCGGCCGCCGGAATGGAGGCTATGACTACTTCGCCGCGGCGCATTGTCTCGATTTTATAGCCCATTTTTTGCAGGCTGCGGGCCTCGCGGAGCATATAGTCCTTGATGTAGGGCTGCTGCTTCTTGGGCACCTCGGGGAGGTTGAGGTTTTCCTGAAGGGAGTACTCGGAGAGGTCGACGGGCTGGCTGTCGGCGGGTTCGGCGGCACTCAGCGCCGCGGGCGCCGCGAGCAGGCATAGCGCTGCTGCCGCTCCGGCGAGGAAGCGGCGGCAGCTGGCGATGGTGGCGCGGCCGGTGTCAGAGAACGGAATCCTCATAGTCGATTTCGGCGTGAACCATCAGGGGCACGTCCTGGGGGTCGATCTGGGCTTCGCGGTCCTTGCGGAGCATGCGGGTTACGTAGTCGATGAGGTCGGGCTCGATGTCCTCGTCCTCCTCGTCGTCGTCGGAGAGGTCGACGTCGAGCAGGCCGTTTTCCTGGTAGAAGTCCCAGATCATGTCGATGACGTTGAGTACCTCGTCGTCGGGGTATGTGGGGCGTCCGGCCTCGGCGAGGCGGGCGTTGATAAACTCGATAGCTTTCTGTTCGTCAAATTCCATAGCGGTCGGTTTTGTGTTGCCGGCTCCGCGGGTTTTTGCCGCGGGGAGCCTATAAGTAAGACAACCGGGAGAGTTCAATTGTTTAGGTCGGCGAGGCCTTCGGGGAGGGAGAGTGTGAGGTGGTGGCGCTCGGGGTCGATTTCCTCGATCATTGAGCCGTCGGCCACGGGGAGCATGACGCGTCGTCCGGCGGAGTCGCGCACGATGAAGAGGTAGTTGTCGGTGGAGTCGTCGAGGTCGATTATCTCTCCGCTGAACGCGCCGTCGTCGCTTTCGACGGTGTAGCCTATGAGGTCTTCGGCGTAGAAGCCCTCGTCGGCGCCATCCTCTTCCTCGTCGTCACCCTCGTCAACATCGGCTTCGGCTTCGAGGCGCGCGATGTCGTCGCGGAGCGCGTAGAAGGGGGCGGGGCATAGCGCGGCGGCCTCGGCCTCGGAGGCGATGCCGTCGATTGTCAGCAGGGAGCTCTGCGAACTTTTGGGGCGGGCGGAGCTGATGAAGAAGGGCACGAAGATGCCTTCGATTTCGAGCACGACGCATCGGAGCGCGGCGAGCTCGGCGGCGTCGAGGGGCGATGTCGCGTTGATTTCGCCGTTGATGCCGTGGGGCTTCTGGAGGCGTCCTATTTCCTTTAGCTCGGTTCGGAGTATCATCGGTTATTTCTTTTTCTTCTTCTTCCCTTTGGCGGGGGGCAGCTCGACTTTGAACTCGCAGAGGCGGGTGTCGTCGGCTGAGAGGCGTATGCGGCCAGCCGACAGCTCGGCGAGGTCGGCGAAGATTTTGGCGTCCTCGACTCCGTCGGGGTTCACGGCGAGCATCTGCTTCTTCATGTTGTTGGCTATCAGAAGTATGGCCTCATCGCGCGCGGGGCCTTCCTCCATGGCGGAGGCCTGGTCGATCATGTGGCGCGTGAGTATGCCGTACTGGCGCATGTTGAAGCGACTCTGGGGGTAGGGCACTACGTCGGGCGCCGTCTTTAGGTCGGCGGCCTGGATTACTTCGCAGGGGAAGTCGATGTCGAGGTTGAAGCCCGACATTATCATCAGGTGGTCCCAGAGTTTATGGCGGTTCTCTTCCTGGCGCAGCTCGGGGAAGAGGTTGCCCATCGCGCGCACGATGGTGTGCGCGCAACGGGTACGTTCTTCTCTATCCTCGATGGCCAGGCAGTGGTCGACCATCCGCTGGATGTTTCGGCCATATTCCGGCAGCACGAGCTGCTTGAGGTTGGTGTTGTAATTGAGCATCAGCCTTTGATGAGGTTATGGCCGGTCATTTCGGCGGGTTGGGGGAGGCCCATGATGTGGAGAATGGTGGGGGCCACGTCGGCCAGGATGCCGTTCTCCACGGTGGCGTTCTTGTTGTCGGTGACGTAGACGCAGGGCACGGGGTTGAGCGAGTGGGCGGTGTTGGGGGTGCCGTCGGGGTTCACAGCGTTGTCGGCGTTGCCGTGGTCGGCGATGATGATTACCTCGTAGCCGGCTTTCTGAGCGGCGGGCACCACTTCCTTGAGGCAGTTGTCGACGGTTTCGACGGCCTTCTGAATGGCGGGGTAGATGCCGGTGTGGCCTACCATGTCGCCGTTGGCGAAGTTGACTACCGCGAAGTCATATTTTTCGCTGAGGAGTGCGTCGCGGAGTTTGTCGGCAACCTCGGGGGCGCTCATTTCGGGCTGGAGGTCGTAGGTGGCCACCTTGGGTGAGTTCACCAGTATGCGGTCCTCCCCTTCGTAGGGGGCTTCGCGGCCGCCGTTGAAGAAGAAGGTAACGTGGGCGTACTTCTCGGTCTCGGCGATGTGGAGCTGCTTGAGCCCTTTGGAGGAAACGTATTCGCCCAGGGTGTTGTCGACGTTTTCCTTGGGGAAGAGGACGTGGAGGCCGGTGAACGAGGAGTCGTAGGGGGTCATGCAGTAGTACTGGAGGCCGGGTATGGTTGTCATACCCTCCTCGGGCATATCGTGCTGGGTGAGCACGATGGTGAGCTCCTTGGCGCGGTCGTTGCGGTAGTTGAAGAAGATCACGCAGTCGCCGGGCTTGATGGTGCCGTCGACGGTGGAGTTGTTGATGGGCTTCACGAATTCGTCGGTCACCCCTTCGTCGTAGCTGTCCTGCATGGCTTTAACCATATCGGTGGCCTGCTTCCCCTCACCCTTCACGAGGAGGTCGTAGGCTACCTTCACGCGGTCCCAGCGCTTGTCGCGGTCCATGGCGTAGTAGCGGCCGATCACGGAGGCGATCACTCCGGCCGACTTCTCGCAGTGGGCGGTGAGCTCCTCGATGAAGCCCTTGCCGGAGCGGGGGTCGGTGTCGCGGCCATCCATAAAGCAGTGGATGAAGGTTTTGTCGAGGCCGTATTCCTTGGCGATGTCGCAGAGGGCGAATATGTGGTCGAATGATGAGTGAACGCCGCCGGTCGAGGTGAGGCCCATGAAGTGGATGGCCTTGCCGTTTTCCTTAGCGTAGGAGAAGGCGCTCTTTATTTCGGGGTTGTCGAGGATGGTGCCGTTGGCGATGGCCTTGTTGATTTTCACGAGGTCCTGGTAGAGCACGCGTCCGGCGCCGATGTTGAGGTGTCCTACTTCGGAGTTGCCCATCTGCCCGTCGGGGAGGCCTACGTTCTCGCCGGAAGCCTGGAGCTCGGAGTGGGGATAGTTGGCCAGGAGGGAGTCCCAGTAGGGGGTGGGGGTGGAGTATATCGCGTCGCTCTTGGAGTGGTTGCCGAGGCCCCATCCGTCGAGGATCATAAGTAATGCTTTCATATTATATATTATGGTGTGATTTAATATTTGTCGGTTGGCGAGTCCGTCATATTGCCCGGAATCCGCCTGGGGCGGGTTCCGGGCTACATGACGGGGGTAGTTTTTATTTCGCTACGGGGCATCCGGCGCACTTGGCCTGGATTTCCTTGAAGAAGTCGTTGCCTTTGTTGTCAACAAGGATGAAGGCGGGGAAGTTCTCGACTTCGATTTTCCAGATGGCTTCCATGCCGAGTTCGGGGTATTCCAGGAGCTCGACTTTCTTGATGGAGTTGCTGGCGAGCACCGCGGCGGGGCCGCCGATTGAGCCGAGGTAGAAGCCGCCGTTGTTCTTGCAGGCGTCGGTCACCTGCTGTGAGCGGTTCCCCTTGGCGATCATCACCATCGAGCCTCCGGCTTTCTGGAACTGGTCGACGTAGGGGTCCATGCGTCCGGCGGTTGTGGGGCCGAAGGAGCCGGAGGGCATTCCGGCGGGAGTTTTGGCGGGTCCGGCGTAGTAGATGGGGTGGTCCTTGAGGTACTGGGGCATCGGCTCGCCGGCGTCGAGGCGCTCTTTGATTTTGGCGTGGGCGATGTCGCGGCCCACGATGATGGTGCCGCGGAGGTTCAGACGGGTCGCCACGGGGTATTTGTCGAGCTCGGCGAGCACTTCGGCCATGGGGCGGTTGAGGTCGATTTCAACGGCGTTCGACTCGCCGGCCTGGCGGAGTTCCTCGGGTATGAGTTCGCCGGGATTGGAGTCGAGCTTCTCGATCCAGAGTCCTTCGCGGTTGATTTTGGCTTTTACGTTGCGGTCGGCCGAGCAGCTTACGCCCATGCCGATGGGGCAGGAGGCGCCGTGGCGGGGGAGGCGGATCACGCGGATGTCGTGGGCGTAGTATTTACCGCCGAACTGGGCGCCGAGGCCGATCTCCTCGGAGGCTTTCTTAAGCTCCTTCTCCAGCTCTACGTCGCGGAAGGCGCGGCCGTATTCGTTGCCGGTGGTGGGGAGGTTGTCGTAATATTTAATGGAGGCTTTCTTTACCGTTTCGAGGTTTTTCTCGGCGGAGGTGCCGCCGATCACGAAGGCGATGTGGTAGGGGGGACACGCGGCGGTGCCGAGGGTCTTCATCTTCTCGACCAGGAAGGGCACGAGGGTCTTGGGGTTGATTATGGCCTTGGTCTCCTGGTAGAGGTAGGTTTTGTTGGCCGAGCCGCCACCCTTTGCCACGAACACGAAGTGGTATTCATCACCTTCGGAGGCGTGGATGTCGATCTGGGCGGGGAGGTTGCAGCCGGTGTTCACCTCGTCGTACATATTGAGCGGGGCGTTCTGCGAGTAGCGGAGGTTGTCGGTTGTGTAGGTGTCGTACACGCCGTGGGAGAGCATCTCCTCGTCGTCGCAGCCGGTGTATACGAGCTGGCCCTTCTCGCCGTGCACGATGGCTGTGCCGGTGTCCTGGCAGAAGGGGAGCTGCCCCTTGGCTGCGATTTCGGCGTTGCGCAGCATGGTGAGCGCCACGAACTTATCGTTGTCCGACGCTTCGGGGTCGTTGAGAATCTTGGCCACCATGAGGTTGTGCTCGCGGCGGAGCATGAAGGCGTTGTCGTGGGTAGCCTGGCGGGCGAGCACGCGGAGCGCCTCGGGGTCTACGACCAGGAATTCGTGGCCTCCCCAGTTCTCTGTTTTGACGTAGTCGGAGGTAAGATGGTAATACTCAGTTGTGTCAGGTCCCAGGGGGAACATCTTCTGGTAGTGAAACGGTTTGGTAGCCATAGCTTTCTTAGTAATTTGATATATCTAACCGCGAATGTACGAAAAAAAATCGTAACTTTGCTTTTCGAAGCGGCTGATGCTTCGCGACGTTAACGATGAAAACTTACCTTGTTACGGGTGGCGCCGGGTTTATCGGCTCCAACTTTGTGAAATATGTTCTGGGGCGCTACGGCGCCGAGGCTCGGGTAGTGGTGCTCGACGCGCTGACGTATGCCGGAAACCTCGACAACCTGCGCGACGAGGCTCAGTTGCCTAACTTCCGCTTCGTCAAGGGGGATATAGGCGACGCCGGGCTCGTCAGCTCCCTGCTTGCCGGGGAGGATCCCGACTTCGTGGTGAATTTCGCCGCGGAGAGCCATGTCGACCGTTCGATCGAGAATCCGCGCGTATTCCTGGAAACCAACGTGCTGGGCGCTTACAATATGCTTGAATGCTGTCGCCGGGCGTGGCTCGACGGGGCCGGACCCGACGGACGTCCGCTCTATCGCGCTGGCAAGCGGTTCCTCCAGATTTCGACCGACGAGGTCTACGGCTCGCTCCCCCGAGTGCCGGGCGACCCGTCGCCGCTGACGCTTTCGCCGGAGGTGGCCGCGGTGGCCCGCGGGCGCTCCGACCTCAAGGCGTTCGGCCCGGGGTTCTTCACGGAGGATACTCCGCTCTCGCCCCGCTCCCCCTATTCGGCGGCCAAAACTTCGGCCGACCTTATGGCGCTCGCCTATCGCGAGACCTACGGCCTGCCCGTGTGTGTGACGCGGTGCAGCAACAACTACGGCCCCTATCATTTCCCCGAAAAACTTATCCCGCTGGCGCTCACTAAGATTCTGCGCGGCGAGAAGGTGCCGGTCTACGCCCGGGGCGAGAACGTACGCGACTGGCTCTACGTTGAGGACCACTGCAAGGCCGTCGACTTGGTGCTCCGCCGCGGCGAGGAGGGTGAGGTCTACAATATCGGGGGCTTCAACGAGGAGCAGAACATATCTATTGTCAGGCAGTTGATAGCAATTGTGCGCGAGCTGGCGCTGGCCGAGCCGCGCTACCGCGAGCTGCTGGCGTGCGAGCCTTCGGAGCTCGGCGAGCATATGATTGAATATGTCGCCGACCGCCCGGGCCACGATATGCGCTACGCGATCGACCCGACGAAAATAGCCACCCGCCTCGGATGGTATCCCGAAACGCCTTTCTCCGAGGGGCTTCGCAAGACTGTGAAATGGTATCTCGATAACCCGGAGTGGGCCCCCGCCGCGCTCCGCAACGCTGCCGGACGATGAAGGGTATTGTGCTCGCCGGGGGCGCGGGGACGCGCCTCCACCCGATGACTCTCGGGGTCTCGAAACAGTTGCTGCCGGTCTACGACAAGCCGATGATTTACTACCCGGTGTCGGTGCTGATGCTCGCCGGCATCCGCGACATACTGATAATATCCACGCCCGACGACCTGCCGGCGTTCCGCCGCCTGTTCGGCTCGGGCGAGCGCCTGGGCGTGAGGTTCTCGTATGCCGAGCAGCCCCGCCCCGAGGGGCTCGCGCAGGCGTTCCTGATCGGGCGGGAGTTTCTCGCCGGGGAGGACGCGTGCCTGGTGCTCGGCGACAATATTTTCTACGGCCAGGGTTTCTCGGCGATGCTCGCCGACGCCCGTCGGCGCGTCAAGGAGGAGGGTAGGGCGGTTGTGTTCGCCTACCCGGTTGCCGACCCCGAGCGCTACGGGGTGGTGAGCCTCGACGCTTCCGGCACCCCGGTGGCGATTGTTGAGAAGCCGCGGCAGCCGGAGTCGAACCTCGCCGTCACCGGGCTCTACTTCTATCCCGCCGACGTGGTCGATGTGGCCGCGGACGTGAAGCCCTCGGCTCGCGGCGAGCTGGAAATCACCGCTGTAAACGATTTTTACCTCAAGGCGGGGCGTTTGGCCGTTGAACGTTTTGGCCGCGGCTTCGCCTGGCTTGACACCGGAACTGTCGACTCGCTGATGGAGGCTTCGGGCTTCATCCAGGCTATCGAGAAGCGGCAGGCGCTCCAGGTCGCGGCGCTCGAAGAAGTGGCCTACCGCAGGGGGTTCATCTCCCGGGAGCAGCTTCGGGCCATGGCGCTCGAAATGGCCAACACGGCCTACGGGCAGTATCTTCTGAATCTCGCGTCTAACTCCTAAATGCTTATTATATATGGTCCAGCCCCGGTTCCCTTTTCTTGACCTTGCCGACGTTAACGCGCCCTATATCGAGGGGTTGCGCGAGGCGGCCGCCAGGGTGGTCTCCTCTGGCCGCTATGTCGGCGGGCCTGAGTGCGAGGCGTTTGAGGAGGAGCTCGCCGCGATGACGGGCACGCGCTTCGCGATCGGGGTGAGCAACGGCCTTGACGCTTTGAGGCTGATACTCAAAGCGTACATCGAAATGGGCGAGATGCGCCCTGGCGACGAGGTGCTGGTGCCCGCCAATACTTATGTGGCTTCGGTGCTCGCTATTTCCGACGCCGGACTGAAGCCGGTGCTCGTCGATGCCGACCGTAAGACGCTGAATATGGATACGTCGCTGCTGCGCGGGGCCGTCACTCCGCGCACGCGGGCTATTATGACGGTGCATCTCTACGGGCGCGTCGCTTGGGATGAGGAGCTGGAAGCGGTGGCCCGCGAGTTCGGCCTAAAGGTTATCGAGGATAACGCGCAGGCTATCGGCGCTCGGTGGCGGGGGCATATGACGGGATCGCTCGGCGACGCCGCGGCGTTCAGCTTCTACCCCACGAAAAACATAGGCGCGCTTGGCGATGCCGGGGCGGTGACTACCTCCGACCCCCGTTTGGCGGCGGCGGTGCGCGCTCTCGCCAACTACGGCAGCGACCGCCGATACCATAATATATATAAGGGGTACAATTGCCGCCTCGACCCGATGCAGGCGGCGCTGCTCCGGGTGAAGCTCCCGTATACCAACATGGAAAATGACCGGCGCCGCGACCTGGCCCGCGTATACCTCGGCGCTGTGCCCTCGACCTCGGCGCTGGTGCTCCCGGAACTCCCCGCGGATCCAGCCGAGCACGTGTTCCACCAGTTTGTGGCGCTCGCTGCCGACCGCCCGGCCTTCGAGGCTTACCTCCGCGCCAACGGCGTGGGCTACGACATCCACTATGCGACTCCTCCCCACCGCCAGCCCTGCTATGCGGGAGAGTTCGAGTCGGCGGCATGCCCGGTCACCGATTTCATCGCCGACCATTGCGTTTCCTTGCCCATCACGCGCTCGACATCCTTTGAAGATGCGGCTACGATAGCCTCTATTTTGGCATCATATCGCTGATAGGCGTGAGATTTTTTCCACGATAAAAATTATTTTCTGTAGGAGCGGCTCTTTTTTTGATGGCCGCTCTTTCTTTTTTTTCGGGTCGCTCTTCTTTTTTATGTCGCGGTCAAAATTTTTTTCGGGGACACTTCCGATATTTTTCGGGGGACTTATATATTTTTCGGAGCCGCGGCTTACTTTTTTTCGGTGGGGTTCCTCCCCGAAAGCCCTCAGTCCGCTTCCCCGTTGCGCCCCCCGCCCGGGTGCCCTGAAACGGCCAAAAAGGGCATAAAACACCCGAAAAGGGCCCATTGTTTGTTAACGAGTGTTAAATTCGGGCTGAAAAGTGAATTTTTCTCGGAAATATTTTGGAGGTTCGGGGGAATGTCGTAACTTCGCGGACGCTTTCGGGAAC
>JAMPHO010000021.1 GCA_023663385.1 Alistipes timonensis
CCAACGGCAAGCGCGTCGCCGTGGTCGGTTCCGGCCCGGCGGCTCTCTCGTTCGCCGGCGATATGGCCCGCCGCGGCTACGAGGTGGAGGTATTCGAGGCGCTCCACGAAATCGGCGGCGTGCTCAAATACGGCATACCCGAGTTCCGCCTCCCCAACAAGGTGGTCGACATCGAAATCGACGCCCTCCGCGCCGCCGGGGTCAAGTTTATGGCCAACTGCGTCGTAGGCAAGACGCTCGGCTATGACGACCTTATGGCCCGCGGGTTCGACGGCGTGTTCGTGGCCTCCGGCGCCGGACTCCCCCGCTTCATGGGTATTCCGGGCGAGAACGCCATCGGCGTGATGTCGTCCAACGAGTACCTCACCCGCATCAACCTTATGGGCGCCGGGCGCCCCGGATGGGCCACCCCCGTGATTAAGGGGAAGCGAGTGGCCGTCGTCGGCGCCGGCAACACCGCCATGGACTCCTGCCGCACCGCCCGCCGCATGGGTGCCGAGGAGGTCTACATCGTATATCGCCGCAGTGAGGCCGAAATGCCCGCCCGCGTCGAGGAGGTGCGCCACGCCAAGGAGGAGGGGGTTACCTTCCTCACCCTCCACAACCCTATCGAGTACCTTACCGACGAGAATGGCCGCGTGAAGGCCATGCGCTTGCAGCGTATGGAGCTCGGCGAGCCCGACGCTTCGGGTCGCCGCTCGCCGGTACCCATCGAGGGTGACATTGTCGAGATGCCGGTCGACGAGGTTATCGTCAGCGTCGGCGTTTCCCCCAACCCGCTCGTGCCAGACTCGATCGAGGGGCTTGAGGTGACCCGCCGAGGCACCCTCGTGGTCAACGAGGAGACACTCGAAACCACCCTCCCGCTCCTCTACGCCGGTGGCGACATCGTGCGCGGCGGGGCTACCGTGATTCTCGCCATGGGCGACGGCCGCCGTGCCGCCGCCGCCATGGACGCCCGACTTTCGCAGAAATAACCAACACTTTAAGATAAAGAGAATAAAGCAATGAGCAAGGAACTTACGATTGACGAGGTATACCGCGCGCAAATGGTGCTCCGCGACGTCGCCCGCCATCCCAAAATCATCGGTCCGACACAGCTCTCCTCAAGCTGCAACATATATCTCAAACCTGAGAATCTCCAGCACACCGGGGCCTTCAAGCTCCGCGGCGCCTACTACAAGATTTCCCAGCTCTCCGACGAGGAGAAGGCCCACGGCGTGATCGCCTGCTCGGCCGGCAACCACGCCCAGGGTGTGGCCCTGGGTGCCACCCACCACGGCATAAAGTCGCTTATATGCCTTCCCGCCGGGGCGCCGATTTCGAAAATCGAGGCCACCAAGCGCCTCGGGGCCGAGGTGTGCCTCGTGCCCGGTGTCTACGACGACGCCTACGCCAAGGCCATCGAGCTTAAGGAGAAGCACGGCTACACCTTCGTGCACCCCTTCAACGACCCGCTGGTTATCGCCGGGCAGGGTACCATCGGCCTTGAAATACTCGAAGAGATGCCCCGAGTGCAGGCCATCGTGGTGCCCATCGGCGGCGGTGGTCTGATCGCCGGAGTGGCGTTCGCCGTCAAGACCCTCCGCCCCGACATCAAGGTCTACGGCGTTCAGGCCGCGGGCGCTCCCTCGATGGCCGAATCGCTTAAGTCGGGCAAGCGCGAGCACCTCGACTCGGTGTTCACCATCGCCGACGGCATTGCCGTGAAGGAGCCGGGCGACCTCACCTTGGAGCTTTGCCGCAAGTATGTCGATGAGGTGGTTACCGTAACCGACGACGAAATCGCGGCCGCCATCCTCGCCCTGGTCGAGAAGCAGAAGCTCGTGGCCGAAGGGGCCGGAGCCGCCGCCGTGGCCGCCGCCATGTTCGGCAAGCTTCCGATCGATGGGGAGGACGTCGTATGCGTTGTCTCCGGCGGCAACATCGACGTGAACACCCTCAACCGCGTCATTAACCGCGGCCTGGCCAAGGCCGGACGCGTATGCCAGTTCGAGCTGGAGGTGCAGGACAAGCCCGGCATACTCTCCAACGTGCTCAAAGTAGTGGGGGACCAGGGTGCCAACGTGCTCTCCGTGAACCACGAGCGCATCGGCTCGGCCTCGCAGGTCAACTCCTGTGTGCTCCACCTTGAGCTGGAAACGCTTAACTCCGAACATATCGAACGTATCCGCAAGGCGCTGGCCGATGCCGGATACGCTACCAAAGACTGATTACTGATGATTCGATACGACGACCATCTGCTCCGCGTCTACGCCGACAGCTTCAGGGAAAACTGGGAGCTGCCGGCGTTGGCTGAGTATGGGCGCGACGAGGTGCTCACCTATGGCGAGTTCGCACGGCGCATAGCCCGCATACATCTCTTCTACAGCCAGCTCGGGCTCCGCCCCGGCGACAAAGTGGCCCTCCTCGGCAGGAACTCCATGACCTGGGTGACCGTGTTTATGGCCACCATAACCTACGGCGCCACAATCGTGCCCATCCTCCCGGAGTTCAACGCCCGCGACGCCCAGCACATTATCAACCATTCCGAGGCTTCGGTGCTGATGGTCAGCTCCTCGCTGTGGGAAACCTACGAGTTCGAGCAGATGCCGGCACTCCGCGTCGTCGTGTCGCTTGAAAACCGCCAGGTGCTCGCCGAGCGCGTGCCCGACGGGGAGAACACTGCCGAGCGCATAGTGCGCAACCTCACGCGCCGCTTCCGGGCGAAATATCCCCGCGGATTCAGCCGCGAGGATGTGGCGTACCCCAACGTGCCCCGCGACGCCGTTGCCGTGCTCAACTATACCTCCGGCACCACCGGATTCTCCAAGGGGGTGATGCTCACCTACGACAACCTTGCCGGCAACGTGGTGTTCGGCGTGCAGTCGAGGCTCCACTACGAGGGTTCGCGCTGCCTGTCGTTCCTCCCGCTGGCCCATGCCTACGGGTGCGCTTTCGATATGCTCGTGCCCCTCGCGGTAGGCACATTTGTCACCATCTTCACCAAGACTCCTACCCCGAAGCTGCTCCTCGCGGCCCTGGCGCAGGTGAAGCCCAACCTGGTGGTGTGCGTGCCCCTGATACTTGAAAAAATCTACCGCAAGCAGATCGTGCCGATGATTACCCGCCGCGCCATGCGGTGGGCCCTCGCGGTGCCCCTGCTCGACAGCGCGATCTATGCCAAGATACGCAACCGCCTGGTCGAGGCTTTCGGCGGATGCTTCGAGGAGGTTATCATCGGCGGCGCGCCGCTCAACGGCGAGGTCGAGGCCTTCCTCCACAAAATCAAGTTCCCCTTCACCGTCGGC
Source organism: Alistipes timonensis (assembly GCA_023663385.1). Lineage (GTDB taxonomy): Bacteria > Bacteroidota > Bacteroidia > Bacteroidales > Muribaculaceae > UBA7173. The sequence continues at coordinate 3,291 of JAMPHO010000021.1, forward strand.
TACGGCATGACAGAGTGCGGTCCCCTTATAAGCTATATGCCCTGGCGCGAGTTCGAGGTTACCTCCTGTGGCCGCGTTCTCCCCAACATGGAGGCTAAAATCATCTCCGACGACCCCCGGAATAAGCCGGGCGAGATATGCGTGCGCGGCCAGAACGTCATGGCCGGTTACTTCAAGAACCCCGACGCCACGGAGGCGGTGCTCTCCGAGGACGGATGGCTCCATACGGGCGATATGGGAACCCTGTCGGACGACAACGTGCTCTTTATCCGCGGTCGCTCCAAGACTATGATTCTCAGTGCCTCGGGTCAGAATATCTATCCCGAGGAGATCGAGGCGAAACTCAACAATATGCCCTACGTCAACGAATGTCTGATTGTGGAGCGCGGAAAGGGGCTCACGGCTATCGTGTACCCCGACTATGAGCGAATGGACGCCGACGGCGTGACCCTCGACCAGCTCGAACCGATTATGGAGCGCAACCGCGCCGACCTCAATTCGCTGGTGGCACCCTACGAGCGCGTCGACCGCGTGCAGCTCATACCCCACGAGTTCGAGAAAACCCCGAAAAAATCAATCAAGCGCTACCTCTACTCCTGAGCGAGTCCTATAGCCTTGATAATCCACTCTTTGAGCCGCCGGTCTCCGGCGGCTTTCTCTATTTGCCCGAGCCAGGTCTCGAAGGGTGATGCCGATGGTGTTTCTTCCTCCGGCTGGTCGAAAAGGGAGGGGGTGGCGCTGGGGTCGCGCCTTACGGGGTTGTCGGGGAGGAGGGCCGGATTGAATACGGCCACTTCGGAGGATAGGAAGTCGGGGTCGTCAAGGAGCAGGCGCGCCCTGGGCGCGGCCGCGAGCAGACGTTTGTAAATCTGCGGCACGGGCTTGTCGAGCCGCTCGCCATTGATTTCGCTCACGGTGCCCCCGGCGGTGAACGTGTCGCGGATATGGGCGTTGAGCACGCTCTTGGTGGTCACGAGCCATAGCGAGGCGTTGTCGAAATCGCTTTTAAGCACCTCGGGGAAAAGCGCGAACATACGCGCCTGGTAGTCGGCCCGGGTCAATGGCGGGAGGTCCTTCCAGAATCCGACCGTTACGGAGGTCGCGGCATCGTCCTGGGCGTCGCCGAGCCACCAGGGCATCTCGTGCCTCCCTTCGGCCAGCGCCTTGCCGCGGTAGTAATCGCGCACGGTGGCGATGGCTCGCCCTCCTGTGCGGAAGGAGTCGTAGTCGGTACCCATACGGTCGAAAATGCTGTCGCCCGGCGCCTGGTCCATATCGATTAGGTAGCGCGGGCAGTGGGTCACGGCGATCTCTTTGAGCACCTCCGCGTAGGGGCGGCAGCGGAATTCGGCCCTCGCTCCCCCGAGTTTGGCGAACATAAGCGCTATGGTGTCGACCGCCGGGTCGCGGGTGGTCTCCACGATGCTGCTCCCGGTCGAAGTCCAGTGGTCGTGGATGGTCGATTTCACTTCCACTCCGAACCGCCCGGCGACCACGATGTCGGGAAACCTCGCTCCCGACACAAGGCGTATATCCCCGGGAAGGAAGTTGTGGCCGTCGGCGCTTTCGCGGAGCGCGTCGCTAACGGCGGCTTCGACCTCCGAGGAGCTCGCGCCTTTGAGAAACAGCGGGTCGGCAGCGGCCCGGGCGTTGAGCGATTCCGTGGCCCTGGCAAGTAATGCCTCGAAGGCCGCCGCGGCGTGTTGGTTATTGTCGGGCATGGAGAGAGTCGTTTAAGTCAGTTATCCAAAGTATACGGGCCACACTTCCTGAAGGCGGCGGGCTATGTTGTAGGCGAGCATCGGGGGCACGGCGTTGCCGATCACCTTGTAGGCGCCCGAGGGGCTCACGCCGGCCTGGGCGGGAGCCTCGGAGGCGGGGGTCACGAAGGGGTAGTCGGGCGGGAAGGTCTGTATCAGAGCGCACTCGCGCGGCGTCAGTCGGCGTTCGCGCAGGCCGCGGGCGAGCTCGTCGGCCATAGTGCCTCCGTGTTCGGCCGACAGGCGGCGGTATTCGATGTTGCCGTGGTGCTCCGAGCGTATTGTCGGCCCCAGGCCGTCGATGGCTATCTCGCTCTGCCCCTGGCAGTGGCTCCCCATGTATTTGGCCCTGGAGTGGTCGCGCTGCGAGCGGTCGGCGCTCTCCTCCGGCTCCAGGAGCGAGGCGAACACCTCGCGGCAGCTTACCGGCGGCAGTAGCCCCTCGGCGTCGCTCGAAGTGTGGCTGTGGGTCGGAGCGGGGTAGGGGTCGGCGGGGAGCTGTCCGGTGCGCTCGTATTCGGCTCTCACCTCGGGGCGGAGCGCCTCCTTGCGTATCCCTATGAATATCACGCGCTCGCGGGTTTCGGGCACGCCGTAGTCGCCGGCGTGGAGCACTTTCGGGTCGAGCACGATGTAGCCGTTGCCGTCGGCGCCCGAAAAGTCGCGCTGTATGATCTCCTTGGCCTCGCCGAGGCTCACGAGCCCCTTTACGTTCTCGGCCACGAACACTTTCGGCTTCACGATGTCGATAACCTGCTTCATCCAGAAGTACAGCTTGCCGCGGGTCTCCTCCGAGGGGGCGTCACCCTCGCGCTTGGTGCCGTCGTGCATCTTGCCCGAGTCGAACCCCGCGCGCTTTCCGGCCACGGAGAAGTCCTGGCAGGGGAAACCGCCGGTCACCAGGTCGATATTTTCGGGAAACACCCCTTCCTGGCCCGCCTGGTGCTCTTTCACGAGCTCCACGATGCTGCGGAAACGGTATATGGCGGGGTCTTTGCCGAAGCGCTCCATATAGTTGCTCCAGGCGGCTTTGGCCTCTTTCAGGATGTCGTTGGCGAACACGGTCGAGAAGCGGTTGCGCCGCAGGAGCACCCAGTCGGGGTTCACGGCTTCCTGAATCCACGGCGACCCTTCGGGCACCGAGCGGCGGTGGCATATGAAGCCACCCTCGAAGCCGAGGTCCATGCCCCCGCATCCTGAGAAGAGCGAGAGCATGCGCAGCTCGCCGGCTACCGGCGGGCACTTTTCGGCGTAATCGGGAATCTGGCGGGCTGCGAGGCAGTCGGCGTGGAGCGATATGTTTTCTTTAGCCATTATGGGGCGGAGTTTTGAGATCGGAAATATTCTACAAAGTTAAGCAATCCCGCTCAAACCGCCAACCTTTCCGGCCCCGGCGTGCAAGGGCGTGAAAGGGTGAAGGCGTGAAAGGGTGAAGGGGTGAACCATACGCGCCCTTGGCGTGTTAATTTGTGTGAACACGAGTTACGGGCGTTTTTTCGCTTGTTTCGCGGGCAAAAAGTTGTGGTCTTGGCATTTTTTTAGTGAAAATCGCCAATATTGCGCCCAAAAGTGTTAATTTCGCGTGGCATTTTTTAGAACACGCTACAGTTTCTTCACACTATACAGTTTCTACATTACGTCAATTCACATCGGTTTCTGATACACACTCTCCCATCGGTTTGCCGGCTTATTACATATCAATTTAAGCAACCGCTATGTCTAAATTTTTAAAGGCATTTTTAACAGGGCTGTTCATTTATCTGTCGCTGCTATGCGCGCCCGACGCTCAGGCGCAGCGCGTGGCCTTGAAAACAAACACGGTCGACTGGGTCGCGCTCTCGCCCAACCTGGCTGTCGAGGCCCGGCTGAGCCGCCGCCTCTCGCTCCAGCTTGCCTTCGCGGCCAATCCGCTCTCCGTATCGGTGTTCGACACCCGCTGGACCAACTACCGCGTCGAGCCCGAGCTCCGCTACTGGTTCAACCGACCTATGGCCCGCCACTTCATCGCGCTGTCAGCCACGGCCGCCGCGTTCAATTTCCGCCACGCCACCCGCCATTTCCAGGGCGACGCCGTGGCCGCGGGCATCTCCTACGGCTACGCTCTCGTGCTCGCGAACCATTGGAATATGGAGGTCGAGGTCGGTCTGGGGCTGGCCCATGTGAGCGCTTTCAACTATAAGGGGGACGACAAGCCCGACACGAAGAATTTCTCCAAGGTGGTGCCGGTGCCTATACGCCTGGGCCTCTCCTTCGCATATATCTTTAAATAATTGGCAGTACGAAATATGAGACATAAACATGCCATTCTGGCGGCCCTGACTTTGCTTGTGTCGCTCGCGGGGGCGCTCCCCGCGGCTTCGCGAGCCATAAACGTCCGCGGCTCCGTGGCCCGACAGGGCGCCAACGAACCCCTCGAAGGTGTCACGATCCGAAATGCCGAAACCGGCCATCTCATCGGCACCACCAACATGGAGGGTAAATTCACAGTGTCGGTCGAGGATACCGGCAGCCTCCTGTTCTCGCTCATCGGTTGCGAGGACCTCACCGTGCCAGTCGACGGGCGGCACACTATGCAGGTGGCCCTTTTCCCGAAGACCCACGAGCTGGAGGAGGTGATGGTGGTCGCCAAGGCCAAGTCCGACGCGCTGGTGATCGACCCCGCCGAGCTTGACGTGAAGGGTAACTACATCTACCTGAAGAAGCATGTGAAGATTCCCCACAGAATCTTCTCCTCGAATATGCGTATGATTATCCAGCCGACGATTTACAACGTCACCGAGCGACACCTCTACTACCTCAAGCCGGTGGTGTTCGACGGATACCGCTACGCCATAACCCAGCGCCGTATGTACGACTGGGATGAGAAACTCGACTCGCTCACCCCCTTCCGCGGTGTGAAGCGCACCAACCGCCGCACCGACGACGTGGTGCTCATATCCGACTCGCTCTATGTCGAGAATCCGAAGGACGATTTTATGTGCGTTGTGATGTCGTCGATGGAGAACTACAACCGCGTCGTGTACGCCGACACCTTTATGATAGCCCGCGGCACTGTCAACCCCCTGCGCTTCCTTTCGTACTCGCTTAAGGGGTACAATATGACCGACGAGCGTTACCTGCCCCAGCCGGAGGTGTTCCTCCGCGACAGCCAGGGTGATATGAACCTGGTGTTCGAGGTTGGCAAGTCGAACCTCGATATGGGTCTCGGCGACAACGCTTCCGAAATCGAGGCGATGCTCGGCGAGTTCCGCGCCATCGAGAATGACCCCGATATGACCCTTAAGAGCTTCACTATTTCCGGCACGGCGTCGCCCGAGGGTAGCTACGAGAAAAACCTGCGGCTTGCCGACGACCGTATGCGGTCGGCCATGGATGTGATTCTGCGGTCGGTGCCTGAAAATCTGCGGCGCGGCGCCACGGTGTCGACCGACGCCCAGGTGGCCGGATGGGACGAGGTTGAGCGGCTGCTCCGCGAGGACGGCCACGCCGACGAGGCCGACGCCGTCGCGAAGGTGATAGCTGCCAACCGCGGTTCGGCCGACGCGCAGTCGATACGTATGCGCCGTCTGCCGTTCTACAAGTCGCTGCTTGTCGAGCGGTACCTGCCCCGCCTCCGCAAGGTGAGCTACCAGATTGTGACCTCGCGCTACCGTCCGCTCAACGACGAGGAAATCGCCGCCATGTACGCGTCGAACTCCTCACAGATGTCGAAATACAACTTCTGGCGCTACTACAAGAGTGTGGAGGACCCCGCCGCCCGCGAAGCCGCGATGCGCCGCGCCCTTGAGGTGCACCCCGACTTCCTCGCCGCCGCGACCGACCTCTCGGCGCTCCTGATCAACGACGGACGGGCCGACCAGTCGGTGCTCGAACCTTTCTTCGCCGACCCGAAGAACTGGCTGAAGCTCCCGGAAAACTCACGTTTCGATATGGCCGCCAGCGCTATGAACGAGATGCGCTTCAGTCTGGCCGACTCCATAATGTGCGACCTCCCCGACACGCCCGAATTCCACAAGGGGAAGGCGTATTGCGCCGCGCTCAACGGCCACTACGTCGATGTGATGCAGGAAATATCGGAGGACTCCCCCTTCAACGAGGTGCTCCTGCTGCTGGCGCTGAAGGACAACGAAACCGCCTGGCAGAAGGCTCAGAAACTCGGCGACTCGGCCCTGGAGGAATATATCAAGGCCACGGCGGCTAACCGCGTCGACAATTACCTTGAGGCGCTGGTGCATCTGGAGAACGCTCTGAGGCTCGACAGCTCGCTGCGCGATGTGGCCCGGGTCGACGGCGATCTCTCTGATTTGATTGAAGATGTCGAAGGTGAAACTGATAATGGGGAAACAAATGGAAAATAAGATATACCGAAACCTGGCGCGCCGCGTGGCCGCGGCCGCGGTTGTGGCGGTGGCGCTCTGCGCTCCGTCCGAGGCTGGCGCCAGGATGACATATAAACTCAACGACACTGTGCGCTCGGGCTTCAACGCCCTGGACCATGTGCTGCAGAAACCGCTCGGCAATCCCGTGTTTGAGAACAAGCGCTTCGGCGATCACCTGTTCCTGAGCGGTGGCGCCGGGGTGTCGATGGGGGGACTGCATACCCGCCCCGGCACCGCGCTCGAACTCCAGCTCGGCGACTGGGTGACCCCGGTTCACGGTTGGCGCGTCGCCTTCAACGCCGGAGCGCTGTCGGTGCAACGCGGAAATCCGTACCCCTACTTCGGTGCCGTGTCGGCCGACTATCTGCTCAACTTCACCTCGCTGCTGCGGGGCCACCGCTCTGGCCGCTGGTTCGAACTCGTCGGCGGTATCGGTGCCGAATACCGACGCGAAAGGAGCGAGGGTGTGTGGGGCAACGAGCTCGGCATCCGCGCGTCGTTGCAGGCCCGCTTCAACGTGAGCCGTTCGCTCTACCTCTACCTGGAGCCGCGCCTTACTATGTCGGCCGGTACCAAGTACCGCGGCATTCCCGACGAGGAGCGCCGTTTCCGCCCCGATATGTCGTTCTATGTCGGGCTCGGTTACAGGCTCCTCCGCGGGGCTGAGCGCGCCAACGGCACCCAGCCGTTCCTCAACGTTGACGACAGTCACCTATTCTTCGGTGCCGGGGTGGGGGCCTCCACCTTCCTCCGCGACGCTTCGCGGAGCTCGCTTGGCCCCGAAGCGCATATCTACGTCGGCAAGTGGTTCTCCTCGGCCGCCGGACTCCGCCTCAAGGCCCAGTTCGGGCGCTACAAGACCCCCTGGCTCGACCCCGACCGCCGCTACATCGCCAGCGGTATGCTTGACTATGTGTGGAACATCACCAACGCTTTCGGCGGCTACCGCCCCCGCGAGGTGTTCAACCTTAACCTCAACCTCGGCGTGGGCGCCGGATATGTCAACGAGTCGTCCGGCAAGCTGTATCCCGGCGTTGAGGCCGGGCTGACGGCCTCGTTCCGCCTCTCACCCAACTGGAGCCTCTACATAGAGCCCCAGGTGCAGATGTTCACCCGCGGCTTCTCGGAGGCCGCCGGCAAGGGGCGCTATCTCGCTCCAATGGGTTCCGTTATGGCGGGCCTCACCTATACCATAGGCAACTTCTACCACGACCATCCCGAGAGCCTCGGCGAATACCTTAAGGCCAATAACTACTTCCTCACCCTGTCGGGCGCGCCCTCGAAGCGCCTCAGAGGCAATTATGGTTATGGCGCGGCCGGGTCGGTCGGCTTCGGCAAGCGCTTCACCCCGGTGTCCTCGTGGCGCGTCACTGCCGACGGCGAGATCTTCAATAACTCACCTCGCTTCGTGTCGCTGGGTCTCTCGGCCGACTATATGTTCAGCATCTCGACCTCGATGGCCGGATTCAACCCCGACCGCCTGTTCGACCTCTCGGGCGTCGTAGGCATCACCGGCGGTATGGCGCACACCGAGGGCCCCGTGAAGCCTATGTTCGGCGCCAAGGTTGGATTGCACGGCGCGTTCCGCCTCTCCGACGCTCTGGAGCTGTTCATCGAGCCGCAGTTCGTGGCGATGAAGTCGACCGGCGTTTATTCCGACGGGTGGAACCCTGGACTGCGCCTTATGGCCGGTCTTGCCTACCGCCTGGGCCGCAAGGACTCCTTCGCCGCCGATGCCATCTACAAGTCGCCTATGGAGGGGCGCAATAATTTCGCCTCCCTGTCAGTCGGCCCGGCTGCGTTCAGCGGCAACCTCGGACTCAGGAACATCAACGGCGCGCTCGACGTGAACGTAGGGCGCTGGTTCACCCTCGTGTCGGGTCTCCGCCTCGGAGCCTCATACGACTTCATGCCCGACAGCGACGCGAGCAAGCGCCTCAATCTTGGCATAGTCCGTGCCGACTACCTCCTCAACGTAACGTCGCTCATCACCCGCGACGAGTCGCGCCGCTTCCACATAATCGGAGTCGTTGGCGGTGGTATCGCCTTCAGCGACGCTGAGTACTCCAAGGCGGGTCTTACAGCTGGTGGAGGCGTGCAGTTCCGCTACAACCTCCCGGCCAATATCGACGTGCACATCGAGCCCAACGTCTCGTTCATTATGAACCGCGTAACCCCGAACTACGAAAGCACCTCGCGTTTCACCGCCATAGGCCGTCTGATGTTCGGCGCCTCCTACCGCTTCTGACCCGCGTCGCGGCGCCTACTCCTCGCCGCCGCGCATCCCGATAACGCCCCCGCTGCTTCAACTCGCCGAAGCGGCGGGGGCGCCGTATTCATCCGCGTTTATACCTCCCGTGTGTTTATATGGATAACCCGTGCTTTCACCATTGCCATACCGACCCAAAACACCTATATATCAGTCGTCTCTCAGTGAGTTTTTTCAGTGCGTTTTTTGAAAATTTTCAAAAAGTGCGGGAAAAATTTGGCGGTCTCGGAAAAAGCGCGTAATTTTGCACTCGCAAAACGGCGGGAGAGTCTGCCGATTGCTGGTAATTATGGCGGGATAGCTCAGTTGGTTAGAGCGTCGGATTCATAACCCGGAGGTCCCGAGTTCAATTCTCGGTCCCGCTACCATCGAACCGCGTCACTTAGTGGCGCGGTTCTTTTTTTATGTTTATGCGCGACGCGGCATACACCGACCTTGACGGTTTCTATGAGAAGGGGGCAAAAGGTGGTATTTTTCGCCGCAAGAGGTGGATTTGGGCCGAATTTCACGCGCTTTGACCCATTTTTCGGGTTAAGGCGGCTTTCGGGGTTATAATTTCGCGGCGGATGCGGCTCTGGCCGCGTCATACCAAGCGGATACCTTAAATCAGTATTATTTTATGCGTAAAGTTTTTTTATCAATGGCGTTGCTCGCCGCGGTAGGGCTGAGTGGCGCCGAAGTGCCGGTCGGTCCGGCTACGCTTCTCGACGCCTTCTCGCAGGCTGCCGACGGCGACGTTCTGCTGCTCGAATCAGGGGCCTACGGCGGAACTCTGACTTTCCCCAACCAAAAAACAGTGACCATCAAGGCGGCTCCCGAGGCCGACGTGACTTTCGCGGCGCTTTTCCGAGCCAACGACGCGTCGCTTTCGGGGGGCGGCATTGTGCTCGACGGACTCGACATCGCGATCACTGACTCTTATTTCATCAACCTCGACAGCTACGGCGACATCGCGACAATCACCGTGCGCGGTTGCGAAATCTCGAATGTGGCCCGCTGCTTCCTTCGCACCAACAACACCGGCTATCGCATAGGCGAAATCGTGTTCGACGATTGCGTGATTCGCGACTGCGGCAGCGGAGGGTGGAACTTCCTTTATCCGAAACATATCGTGAAGAGTGTCTCGGTAAGCAACAGTACCCTCTACAACTATGTCAACGGCGAGAGTTTCTTCTGCCCGAACGCCGCTGATACGGAAAACGCCTTTAATTTCACTTTCACCAACAACACGGTGTACCGCTGGGGCAAGAGCAACGACCGCGCCCTCGCCAAGGTGGAGAAGAAATACGGCCCCGGCTCGACTTACACTTTCACCGATAACATTATCTTCAAGGGTGGCGCCGACGGGATAAAGCCTTATGTGGTCCACGCTGCCAACGGCTCGCTTTCGGCCTCGAACAATCTCGTGGTCGAGTATGGCGACTATAATATAACCGACAAATCGGTCAGCGACCTTTCGCTCGCCGCTCTCGGACTCGCCGCGTTGTCGTTCACAAATCCCGACGCGGGCGATTTCACAATCGCCTCGACATCGCCCCTGGCCTCGGCCTCGACTACGGGCGGCGTGATCGGCGACCCGCGGTGGCTAAAGCAGGTGACCGATGCTGTGAGCCTTACGGTTGTCGCCGAGCCCGCCGAGGGTGGCCAGGTGTCGCCCGCGCAGGCGGTTCTTAACGCCGGCGACGAGGTATCGGTGTCGGCCGCGGCTAATTACGGGTACCGCTTCAAGGAGTGGCGCGATGCCGACGGCGCCGTTGTCTCGTCCGAGAATCCTTATGTGTTCAACATCGCGGAGAATACCGGCCTGACGGGTGTGTTTTCGGCCGTTGACACTTACGCCCTGACTGTGGCTACCGCCGGCGATGGCGCGAAATGGGGCAGGGTTGTGCTCAACCCCGAGCCTGTCAACGGCGTGTATGAGACGGGTACCGAGGTAGTGGTTTCGGTAGTGCCCAATTCGGTGACCCGTTTCCTTTATTGGGAGGATGGGGCGAGCGACCTGGCGAGGTCTGTGAAGATGGACTCCCCGCGCGAGGTCGAAGCCACTTTCGACGTCGTGCCCTTCATCGTGGCCTGGGACTTCGCGACCTCCGAGCCGCGCGGCAACCGCCAGGCCGACTACGCTTTCGCCTCCGACAATACCGGGCTGCTGAATATTTTCAATGGCGACGGATCCCAGACCAACTGGGGCGGTTCGACCCGTGATTTCGGCACCGGCGCCACCAACTGCATACGGCGCTATACTAACATGGCCGATATGGATAACCCCCGTTCGTTCGTGGCCCGGTTCTCGGCTAAGGGGTACACCAATGTGCGGGTCCACGCTTTGGCCGCGGCCGATAACGACTGCGTTCATTCGGTGCAGAAGGTGCAATACTCGACCGACGGTGTAGAATACACCGACCTCGCCCGGTTCGACATGGTTAAAAACCAATGGGTCAACTTCGACGTAACTCTCCCCGAAGGGCTTGAAACCGTGTATGTCCGCTGGATCGGCGACACCTCTTCCGCTCTGCTCGGTACACCGAAATCGACCGAAACCGAAGGCTTCTACCTCGCCGACATCGCGGTGTTCGCCGACAAAGTCGAGGTCAACGACACCGAGGCCCCGATACTTCTCGCGAGCGCTCCCGCGGCCGGCGCGGCCAACGTCTCGGCGAGCGGCAACATAGTGCTCTCCTTCAACGAGCGGGTGAAAGCCGGTAGCGGCGACGTCACTCTCAACGGCGTGAAACTCGAAGGTATTTACGGCTCCAAAACTGTCACCTTCCCCTATAAGAAGCTCGCCTACGGCGCGGAGTACACTCTCGAAATACCCGCCGGAGCTATTACCGATATGAGCGGAAACATCTTTGAGGGCGCCACCTTGGCGTTTACCACTATGGAGCGCCCACGGCCTGAGGCCCGTCTTTTCGACGCGGTGGTGGCCGCTGACGGTTCCGGTGATTTCCTGACCGTGCAGGCCGCTGTCAACGCTGCCCCCGAGGCCCGTATCGCGCCCTACATTATCTTCGTGAAGAACGGCGAATACGAGGAACTCGTGAAGATTCCAGCCTCAAAGCCCTTCATTCACCTTATTGGCCAGGACCGCGAAAAGACCGTGATCAAATACTGGATCAACAACGGCGGCCAGGGTGACACCGGCTGGGAATACTCCACCAACAATCCCGCGTCGAAGACTTATGGGTACCAGGGCGTGTTCCAGATCGACGCCACTGACTTCTACGCCGAAAATATCACTTTCCTTGACTCATACGGCGTTGAGACCCAGTCGGGGCCGATGGGGCTCGCGATGAGGTCGTGCAACGACCGCCTCGCGTTCAACAATTGCGCGTTCCGCTCTTTCCAGGATACCTGGTTCACTACTACAACCAACATAGCCGACCGCCATTACGTCAACAATTGCCTTATCGAGGGCGCGGTTGACTACTTCTACGGTGCCGGCGACGTCTATGTCGAGAACTCCGTATTCCGTCAGGCACGCGCCACTGGCTCGGTGATCGTGGCCCCCTGCCACAAAGAAGGCACTAAGTACGGATATGTGATTGACCACTGCGTGCTCGACGGTCCCGGGTCGCAGCATAAGCTCGGTCGCGCCTGGCAGAACGAGCCGATGGCCGTGTTCCTCAACACAACTTTCAAAACCTCTTTCGCCCCCGAAGGCTGGAGCGAGTGGCACATAGCCCCGAAACTCTTCGCGGAATACAACAGTGTCGATGCCGACGGCAACCCGCTCGACCTTGGCAACCGTCGCACCGAGTACAAGGTCGACGGCCAGGCCGACAAGGTTAAACGCCAGGCAGTGCTCTCCGATGAGGACGCCGTGCGTTACACTTACGCCAATGTGGTCGAGGGCGCCGACGACTGGAATCCGCGCAAATTCTTCGAGGCGGTCGACGCTCCCGCCAACCTCGTGGTTTCGGCCTCGGGCGCTCTCTCCTGGGACCCCTCGGAATACGCCGTATGCTATATCGTGATTGATGGTGACGACAACGTGGTAGAGATTACCACCGACACGACCTTCGCCCCGGTTTCGAGAGCGGCCTCCGATTCCTACACGGTTAAAGCCGTCAACGAGTACGGCAGCCTCAGCTCCCCCGCCATGGTAGGGAGCGGCACCACCGGAGTGGGTTCCGCGTACTCCGCTTCTGAAGTCGTGAGCCGCGTCTACCTCAATCCCCTCGGCATAAAGTCCGCGACCCCCTTCAGCGGGTTGAACATCGTGGTTGAGACCCTCTCCGACGGTTCCGTCCGTACCTCCAAAACCGTAATCAGGTAAATATAGGTAATATGGTTTGACGGTGTGCCGCGCGAAAGCGGGCACACCGTCTTTACTTTTTACTAAAAAATACTCCGAATGAATTGGCGGGTGGGGCTCTCGCGGCGGCGAACTCATTCGGTCAGTCGGCGCAGGGTGCCGTGGCGGAGTTCCTCCTTGAATATTTCATAAACGTAAGCCGGGCTCTCAATGTAGAGGTCGGTATGCTTTTCGCACAGCTTGTCAAAGGTCTCTGAGTTATGGAACATAAGCAGCGCCTCTTCCAGCCCGAGGTCCATATCGCGCATAATCCACTCGACTACGCGTGATGTGATGTACTCCACCAGGAAATCAAAGTTGTTCTGTCGCGTCATATGCGTTTTAGATATTTTACCGCTTCTTCGGTGGCGAAGAAATATTGCGAATTAAGATCATTGTAGGTCAGTCCTGATACTACGGCTTCGAGGTCAATAATTTCCATATCGTATAGGCCGAAGAGACGGGCCATCTTGTCGTCAGCCACCGGGCCGATCACAATGTCGTAGTCATGGTGAAATTCAACGTCGCCTTGCCGTCGGTTCGCCATCACAAATAATGCCCACTCCTTATCGGGTTGGTCGAAAATCTTTACATTCAATCCCGCGGATATGGCGGCGTCAAGGTCGAATTCAAACTTTGTGACATTGGGGGTGCCCCCGAATCGGTCGGCTACCCGCCTTGACCAATATTCCGCCTGTTCTTTTAGGTGGGTGGTATAGAATCCTTGACCGAAGTCCTTGAATTTCTTGCCTTGCGCCAAGTCTATATCGAGGATTGGCTGGTTCGAGCCGTGGTATAGTATCATGATAAGGCGCCTCCGTTTCTTAGGCAGATAGCCGCCATATCGTCAACGCAATCCTGTAAGGAGAGTTGGTGCTCTGCCTCATAGTTCCGTATTGAAAAGTCTAATCCTTTGAAGCGCGAGAGGTAATTGCAGGCTTCCTTTTTGGTCAGCTTGTACTTTCGGGCGAACATTCCGAGACTCATCACTATGTAATGAATCATATCCGGCGATACCATCGCTGCGGGTTTGAACTCAACTTGCGCGGATACTTCTAAGGCTTCTGAAAGTTTGTTGATGGTAGCGAATGTGATTCCTCTGCCATTCTCTATTTTGGATATTTCTGATTTGGTCACGCCGACCTTCTCACCCAATTGTTGCTGGGTGAGCCCAAGCTCTTTTCTGCGTCGGAGGAAAAGCGTTCCTATTTCATCAAATCTGTCAGCCATGATTATTAAACTGCTATATGCGCGAAGTTGGCAAAAGTTTCCTATATTAGCAACATTTTAGTAAAGAATATTGTTTCGGGCGGGGATTACATCCATAAAGCAAGGCCGGAAATACCACTCGCGATAAGGAAAGCGGTATTTCCGGCCTTTTATGGATTATATGGCAGGAGTTAGTTGCCGAAGAGGCGGCGGATGAGGTCGGGGCGGTGGAGGCGGCGCAGCGAGGCGGTGATGCCGGCGCGGTAAGCGCGGTCGTACCAGAAGAAGTACTGGCGCTGGGCGAGCTTCTCGGCGGGGCGCGTCGCGGTGTAGACTTTCTTGCCGGTATAGGGGTGGAAGCCGGTGTAGTAAATCTCCGTGGCCACGGTCATCGGGGTCGGGGTGAAGTCCTGTATCTGCTCCAGGTGTATGCCTAAGTCGCGGGTCTTCACGGCCAGTTCGGCCATGTCGACCTCGCGGCACCCGGGGTGCGACGATATGAAGTAGGGTATGAGCTGCTGCCGGAGGTTCTCGCGGGAGTTCATGCGGTCGAAGATGGCCTTGAACTGGTAGAACTGCTTGAACGAGGGTTTACGCATGAGTTCGAGCACATGGTCCTCGGTGTGTTCCGGGGCCACTTTGAGCCGCCCACTGACGTGGTTGCGTATCAGCTCCTCGTTGTAGGCGCGGTTGGCGGCGTCGATTTTCTGGTCGCCGGTATGGTGCATCGAGAGGTCGTAGCGCACGCCGCTGCCGATAAACGATTTCTTGACGCCGGGCAGTGCGTCGACGGCCCGGTAGATGTCGAGCAGTGGGCGGTGGTCGGTGTCGAGGTTGGGGCAGGGGAGGGGATGGAGGCAGCTCGGGCGGAGGCATTTGGCGCAGATTCCCTTGTCCTTACCCCCGAGGCGGTACATATTGGCCGAGGGTCCCCCGAGGTCGCTGATGTACCCCTTGAAGTCGGGCATGCGGGTCACCTGTCGCGCCTCGCGGAGTATCGACTCCTTGCTGCGCGAGGCGATGAATTTACCCTGGTGGGCCGATATGGTGCAGAAGGCGCACCCTCCGAAGCAGCCGCGGTGGAGGTTCACCGAGTGGCGTATCATCTCGTAGGCCGGGATGCGCTTCCCCTTGTAGCGGGGGTGGGGGAGGCGGGTGTAGGAGAGGTCAAACGAGCGGTCGATTTCCTCGGTGGTCATCGGGGGGTACATCGGGTTGACCTTCGCGAAGCGTCCCGGGGCCTGTTCCTGCCAGAGGGTCGCCCCGGCGAAGCGGTTGCTCTGTTGCTCGATATGCTTGAAGTTGGCCGCCTGGAGCCGCTTGTCGCGGAGGCAGTCGGCGTAGGAGCTGAGTATGATGTTGTCGCTGTCGGCCTTGGGCGCGGCGGTTTCCCACACCACGGTCTGCGGCACGTCCTTGATGTCAGCCACCCGCTCGCCCGCCTCTATTCGGCGAGCTATTTCGAGCACGGGTTTCTCCCCCATGCCGTAGATTATCATATCGGCGGGCGCGTCGGCAAGAATCGAGGGGCGCAGGCGGTCCTGCCAGTAGTCGTAATGGCTCAGGCGGCGGAGCGAAGCCTCGATGCCCCCGGCGATAATGGGCGCGTCGGGGTAGAGGCGGCGCAGAATCTCGGAGTAGACCACTGTAGGGTAGTCGGGGCGCATACCGTGGCGCCCGTCAGGGGTGTAAGCGTCGTCGCTGCGTCGGCGTCGGGCGGCGGTGTAGTGGTTCACCATCGAGTCCATGGCTCCGGGCGATATGCCGAAGAAGAGCCGCGGCCGGCCGAATTTGCGGAAGTCGCGCAGGTCGTCCTGCCAGTTGGGCTGTGGCACGATTGCCACCTTGTACCCCCCGACCTCCATCAGAGTGCGCCCGATCACGGCGGCGCCGAACGAGGGGTGGTCAACATAGGCGTCGCCGGAGAAAATCACCACGTCGACTTCGTCCCATCCCAGGGCCTTCATTTCCTTCACCGAGGTCGGGAGCCAGTCGGTCGGCTTGTGTACGTCAATCTGATTCATACCCGATTACATTTTTTTTAGCAGCTCCTCCATCTTCACTATCTCGTCGCGGAGCCGCGCGGCCTCCATAAATTCCATATTTTTGGCGGCGGCGGTCATTTCGGAACGCATGCGGGTGATGGAGCGGCGCATCTCGTCGGCGCTCATATAGGGAATTACCGGGTCGGCCGCGATGTCGACCCTCGAAGTGTACTCGCGCTCGTAGGGCACGACCTTCGGCGACGCCGAGCCCTGTCCGCGGCGCTGTCCGCGGGGCGTCTCGTCGGCCTCCTCCTTGTCGAGTCCGATGATGCGGTTGCGGGCCTTGACGATAGCCTGCGGCGTTATGCCGTGCTCCTCGTTGTAGGCGAGCTGCTTGGCGCGCCGGCGCTCGGTTTCCTCGATGGTCATGCGCATCGAGTCGGTTATCTTGTCGGCATACATGATCACCATGCCGTTGAGGTTGCGGGCGGCGCGACCCACGGTCTGCGTCAGCGAGCGGTGCGAGCGGAGGAAACCCTCCTTGTCGGCGTCGATGATGGCCACCAGCGACACCTCCGGCAGGTCGAGCCCCTCGCGGAGCAGGTTCACGCCGATAAGCACGTCGTAGGTGCCGGCGCGCAGGTCGTCGAGAATCTTTATGCGGTCGAGGGTGTCGACGTCGGAGTGTATGTAGGCGGTCTTTATGCGGAGTTTCTGGAAGTAGTCGTTAAGCTCCTCGGCCATACGCTTGGTGAGGGTGGTAACCAGCACGCGCTCGTCGCGCTGGCGGCGCTGCTCGATTTCCTCCATGAGGTCGTCGATCTGGTGCTCCGACGGCCTCACGGTGATCAGTGGGTCGAGGAGGCCGGTCGGGCGGATTACCTGCTCCACCACCACCCCCTCGCTCTTCTGGAGCTCGTAGTCGGCGGGGGTGGCGCTGACGTAGATGGTCTGGTTGGTGAGCCGCTCGAACTCCTCGAAGCGGAGCGGGCGGTTGTCGAGGGCCGACTCCAGGCGGAACCCGTAGTCCACGAGGTTCTGCTTGCGCGAGAGGTCGCCGCCGTACATTGCGCGTATCTGCGGTATGGTCACATGGCTCTCGTCGATAATCGTCAGATAGTCCTTCGGGAAATAGTCGAGCAGGCAGAAGGGTCGTGTGCCGGGCTGACGGCCGTCGAAGTATCGGCTGTAGTTCTCGATGCCGGGGCAGTGGCCCACCTCGCGAATCATCTCGATGTCGTAGGTGGTGCGCTCGTAGAGGCGCTTGGCCTCCAGCATCTTCATCTCCTCGTTGAAGTAACCCACCTGGCGCCCCAGGTCGACTTCCATCTGCGCCAGGGCCGAAGCCTGGCGCTCGCGCGAGGTCACGAAGAGGTTGGCCGGGTATATGCGGAACTGGTCGTACTTACCCAGCGGCACGTTGTCGATCGGGTGGAGGGCCGATATGGACTCAATCTCGTCGCCCCAAAACACAACCCGCAGCAGTATCTCCTCATAGGCCAGGCGGATGTCGACCGTGTCCCCCTTCACGCGGAAGTTGCCGCGGTTCAGTTCCATCTCGTTGCGCGAGTAGAGCGATTCGGCCAGGCGGCGCAGGAACGCGTTGCGGGCAATCTTCATCCCCGAGTGGATGTCGATCACGTTGGCGTCGAAGTCCTCCGGGTTACCCATGCCGAAGAGGCACGAAACCGAGCTGACCACCACCACGTCGCGGCGCCCGGAGAGGAGCGCCGAAACCGTCGCGAGGCGCAGTTTCTCGATTTCGTCGTTAATCATCAGGTCCTTCTCGATGTACTTGTCAACCGAAGGTATGTATGCCTCCGGCTGGTAATAGTCGTAGTACGACACGAAGTACTGCACCGAGTTTTCGGGGAAGAACTGCTTGAACTCGCCGTAGAGCTGCGCGGCGAGGGTCTTGTTGTGGCTAAGGATTAGGGTAGGGCGGCGCACCTCCTGAATCACGTTGGCCATGGTGAAGGTTTTGCCCGAGCCGGTTACGCCGAGGAGCGTCTGCGCGGGCACCCCCTCGGCCACGCCCCGCGACAGCTGCGCTATCGCCTCGGGCTGGTCGCCGGTAGGCTTGTATTGTGAATTTAGCTTGAAATCCATATCGTTGGAGAGTTTCTTAACCCGCGAAGATACGAAATTTCCGCGAATCCCCCTTCTGCCTATCAAGTGGCGTATAGTTAAAAGATGCTTTGGGGCGCTTTGGTTCTGCTTCGGGGCGTTTTGAGCTGCTTCGGGATGCTTCGGAGCGCAAAGCAAGGCCGGAGGTCTCGCGGGGAGATCTCCGGCCTTGTTAAATCGGTGTCTTGCAGTGGGGCGCTCAGGGCGCTCCGTAGGGCTGTTTTATTCCTCGTACTTCTTGACGATCACGGTAGCGTTGTGGCCGCCGAAACCGAAGGAGTTGGAGAGGGCCGCACGCACGGGGCGTTCCTGGGCCTTGTTGAAGGTGAAGTTGAGGGTGTAGTCGATTTCCTCGTCCTCGTCGCCCTCCTCGTGGTTGATGGTGGGGGGCACGATGTCGTTCATCACCGACTTGATGCTGAACATGGCCTCCAGGGCGCCGGTAGCGCCGAGCAGGTGGCCGGTCATCGACTTGGTCGAGGAGATGTTGAGCTTGTGGGCGTGCTCTCCGAAGAGCTCAACGATGGCCTTCACCTCGGAGATGTCACCAACGGGGGTCGAGGTGCCGTGAACGTTGATGTAGTCGATATCCTCGGGCTTCATGTTGGCGTCCTCAAGGGCGTTGCGCATCGAGAGGATGGCGCCGAGACCTTCGGGGTGGGTCGCGGTGAGGTGGTAGGCGTCGGCCGACATGCCGCCGCCGGCTACCTCGGCGAGAATCTTCGCGCCGCGGGCCTTGGCGTGTTCGAGCTCCTCAAGCACGAGCACCACGGAGCCTTCGCCGATCACGAATCCGTCGCGGCTCTTGCTGAAGGGGCGCGAGGCGGTTTCGGGCGAGTCGTTGCGGGTCGAGAGGGCGTGCATCGAGTTGAAGCCGCCCACGCCGGCGGGGTAAACCGCGGCTTCGGCGCCGCCGGTGAGCATCACGTCGGCCTTGCCGAGGCGGATGAGGTTGAAGGCGTCGATTATGGCGTTGTTCGACGACGCGCAGGCCGAAACCACGCCGTAGTTGGGGCCGTGGTAGGCATATTCCATCGAGATGTGGCCGCTGGCGATGTCAGCGATCATCTTGGGGATGAAGAAGGGGTTGTACTTGGGGCCGTTGGCGGCGTTGATGGCGTAATAACCGGCTTCCTCTTCGAAGGTGTGGAGGCCGCCGATACCTGCGGCGACGATTACGCCTACGCGGTTCTTGTCGAGGTTCTTGTCGTTCTCTATGCCGGAGTCGGCTACGGCCTGGCGGGCGGCCACCATGGCGTACTGGGCGTAGAGGTCGAGCTGGCGGAGCTTCTTGCGGTCGAAGTGCTCGTTGGCGTCGAAGTTCTTAACCTCGCAGGCAAACTGGGTTTTGAAAAGCGAGGCGTCGAAATGGGTTATGGGGGCAGCGCCGCTAACGCCGGCGAGGGCGT
The DNA here is from genome assembly GCA_023663385.1 of Alistipes timonensis. Classification (GTDB taxonomy): domain Bacteria; phylum Bacteroidota; class Bacteroidia; order Bacteroidales; family Muribaculaceae; genus UBA7173. The sequence continues at coordinate 22,726 of JAMPHO010000021.1, forward strand.
TGTTCCATGTAGTCTCAACGTCGTTGCCGATAGGGGTGATGGCACCCATTCCGGTCACTACTACTCTTTTTAATTCCATATTCTGAATGCTTTCTCTGAGGAAGCCATATTGCGAAAACGCTGCCGCGTCATTCAGGGGCAGCGTTTTCCTATGGTGTCTGTGGGATTTATTGGGGAGAGGGGATTGCGCGGCCCTTGGGCCGCGGGGTTAGGGGGCTTGTTTATTTAGCCTCTTCGATGTACTTGATGGCATCGCCTACGGTGGAGATGCTTTCAGCCTTGTCGTCGGGGATCTGGATGCCGAATTCCTTTTCGAATTCCATGATGAGCTCTACGGTGTCGAGGCTGTCTGCGCCAAGGTCGGTGGTGAATGCTGCGGTTTCGGTAACCTGGTTTTCGTCAACGCCGAGTTTGTCAACGATGATAGCTTTCACGCGGGATGCGATTTCTGACATGATAACTGATGTTTAAAATTTTGAATAGTCGGTATTTGGGAAGCGCGGGAGCGACTAATCAGTCGGTAGTTTCCCGCATTTCGGCTGCAAAATTACAAAAAACCTTTCAATTGTCAACACTTTTCCTCGAAAAATTCCTTAACAGGGCTTCACGCAAGTTCAGAGCCGTTAACATCGGCGTTAAAAATCATTAACGAGGCAGTGCTTCCCGATGGTTTCCTAAATGACTGGTCATCCCCCGCGATGCGGGCGCCAACCTGTGTGGGCGGGGCGCGGGGGCGTTTTACCGAAAGATTTCCGAAAGATTTCAAGTTCAATCCGAAGTTTTAGCCTCCCTCAGTTGCGTGTTTGAGTTAAAGACGTTAAATTTGTGGTCTGTAACCAAATTCAATTATCGCAATGAATCTTTCTGAAAAGAAGTTTTATCCGTGGGTGGTCGTAGGGCTGCTCTGGATTGTCGCGCTCCTTAATTATATGGACCGACAGATGCTATCCACAATGCAGGCCAACATCGCCCTCGACATCCCGGCCCTGCGCAACGCCGAGGCTTTCGGCGCCCTGATGGCGGTATTTCTCTGGGTCTACGGCCTCGCCAGCCCGTTTTCCGGGGCGGTGGCCGACCGCGTGAGCCGCAAATGGCTCATTGTAGGGTCGCTCGGCGTTTGGTCCGGCGTAACCTACGCTATGGGCTATTGCTCCGATTTCCATCAACTTATGTGGCTCCGCGGCGTTATGGGCATCAGCGAGGCGCTCTACATCCCCTCGGCCCTGTCGCTTATCGCCGACTATTTCACCGGCAAGGGGCGCTCCCTGGCCATCGGCCTGCATATGACGGGTCTCTACTGCGGCCAGGCCCTCGGCGGCTTCGGCTCGCTTGTGGCCACCACCTGGTCGTGGCAGGCCACGTTCCACTGGTTCGGCATCATCGGGGTGGCCTACGCGGTGCTCCTCATATACCTGCTGCATGAAAAGAAAGGCCACGGCGCTTCCGCTGCCCCAGCCTCAAAGAGCGCCGCTCCCAGGAAAAAGGAGTCGGTGGTCCGCTCCTTCGCCGTGGTGTTCAGCAACGTGGCTTTCTGGGTGATACTCTTCTTCTTCGCCTCCAGCTCGATACCCGGCTGGGCCACTAAGAACTGGCTCCCGACACTCTTCCAGGATAATCTCGGCCTCAGCATGGAGTGGGCCGGCCCGATGGCCACCCTCACCATAGCCGTTTCGAGCTTCATAGGCGTGATGATTGGCGGCCCCATCAGCGACCGCTGGGTCAAGCGCAACGTGCGAGGCCGCATCTACACCAGCTCCATCGGTCTTGCAATGATGATTCCCGCCCTGGTGTTTATCGGCCTGGCCCACAACGCCTGGTTCTCGGTGATGGCCGGACTCTTCTTCGGCGTTGGCTACGGTATGTTCGACGCCAACAATATGCCGATCCTCTGCCAGTTCGTATCCTCGCGCCAGCGCGCCATGGCCTACGGCTTCATGAACTCCCTCGGGGTGATTATGGGCGCGATTACCACCCAGCTCCTCGGCGGTCTGGCCGAATCGGTGGGTCTCGGCATCTGTTTCGCTATGATGGGTGGCATCCTGCTCATAGCCCTGGCGCTGCAGCTGATAGTGCTCCGCCCGACCTCCGACGATATGCCCGACGAACTCTCGCCCGAGCGCGTAAAGGAGGAGATAGCTACCGAAATTTCAGAATAACAATGTCCGGGGAGCCTTAGCTCCCCGGCAAAAATAACCAAGCAAACAACTCATAATCAATATGGAAAAGATAAAAGGACTTATCGACGCGCCGTTCACACCGTTCTACCCCAACGGCGACGTTAACTACGAACCGATTCCGGCCTATGCCGCGATGCTCAAGAAAAACGGCCTCAAAGGGGTGTTTATCAACGGCTCATCCGGCGAGGGGTATATGCTCACCGACGACGAGCGCAAGCGCCTGGCCGAAGCCTGGGTGAAGGCAGCCCCGGAGGACTTCAAGGTAATCGTCCATGTGGGCAGCTGCTGCGTGCGCTCCAGCCGCGAACTCGCCCGCCACGCCGCCGAAATCGGCGCCTGGGGCATCGGCGCGATGGCTCCCCCCTTCCCGAAAATCGGCCGCGTCGAAGAGCTCGTTAAGTACATCGAGGAGATCGCCGGCGGCGCTCCCGAGCTTCCGTTCTACTACTACCACATACCCGCGTTCAACGGCGCCTTCCTCCCGATGGTCGACCTGCTGAAGGCCGTCGACGGCCGCGTGCCCAACTTCGCCGGCATCAAGTACACCTTCGAGAGCCTCTACGAATACAACCAGTGCCGACTCTACGCCGACGGCAAGTTCGATATGCTCCACGGCCAGGACGAGACCATCCTCCCCTGCCTCGCCATGGGTGGCGCCCGCGGCGGCATCGGCGGCACCACCAACTACAACGGTCGCGAGCTCACAGCCATAATCGAAGCCTGGGACCGCGGCGACCTGGAGGCCGCCCGCGACCATCAGAACTTCTCGCAGGAGGTTATCAACGTCATTTGCCGTTACCGCGGCAACATCGTAGGCGGCAAGCGCATCATGAAGCTCATCGGCCTCGACCTCGGCCCCAACCGCACCCCCTTCCGCAACGTCACTCCCGAAGAAGAGGAGGCTATGAAGAAGGAGCTGGAGGCAATCGGTTTCTTCGAACGCTGCAACAAGTTCTGATAAGTCATTCGTAATCCAATGGAAACTCACGAAATAAAGTCATACCTCGCCGACTGGGGCAAGCGCTACCGCGAGCAGCTCACCGGCGACATCCTCCCTTTCTGGCTACGCCACGGGCTTGACCGGGTAAACGGCGGCGTCTACACCTGCGTCGACCGCGAGGGGCGCCTGATGGACGGCACCAAGTCGGTTTGGTTCCAGGGGCGCTGCGGTTTCATCTACTCCTTCGCCTACAACAACATCGAGCGCCGCCCCGAGTATCTCGAAATGGCGAAAAGCTGCATCGACTTCATCGAGGCACACTGCTTCGACACCGACGGTCGTATGTACTTCGAGGTGACTGCCGACGGCCGCCCCCTGCGCAAGCGCCGCTACGTTTTCTCGGAGTGCTTCGCGATTATCGCCATGAGCGAGTACTCGCTCGCCACCGGCGACAGAAGCTATGCCGAGAAGGCCCTGAAACTCTTCAAGGAGACCCTGCGCTTCCTCAACACTCCCGGCATTCTCGAACCTAAGTACCTCCCGACGCAGCCCGGCCGCGGCCATTCGGTGACGATGATTCTCATCAACACCGCCGCGTGCGTGCGCCGCGCCATTGCCGACCCGGCGCTCGACGCTCAGATTGACAGCTCGATCCACGACCTGTTCACCTACTTCATCCATCCCGAGTTCGAGGCCCTGCTGGAAACCGTCGGGCCGAACGGCGAGCTCATCGACACCCTGGCCGGACGCGTCATCAACCCCGGCCACTGCATCGAAACCGCCTGGTTCCTCCTCGAAGAGGCCAAGCACCGCGGCTGGGATGCCGAAATCCGCGACACGGCGCTGAAGATTCTCGACTGGTCGTGGCGTTGGGGCTGGGACGAGGAGTTCGGCGGCATAATCAACTTCCGCGACTGCCGTAACTTCCCCCCGCAGGACTATTCGCAGGATATGAAGTTCTGGTGGCCCCAGACCGAGGCGGTCATCGCGTCGCTCTACGCCTACGAGGCTACCGGCGACCCCCGCTACATCGAGATGCACCGCAAGGCCAACGACTGGGCCTACGAGCATTTCCCCGACCCGGTTTACGGCGAATGGTTCGGCTACCTCCACCGCAACGGCACCGTGGCCCAGGACGCGAAGGGGAACCTCTTCAAAGGCCCCTTCCACATACCCCGCATGATGATTAAGAGCTCGATGCTCATCGAAAACATACTCAACAAGTAATGAGACGATTATCCATATTGATGGCCACGGCGCTTATATGCGCCGCGGCCATCTGCGCTAATGCGGCCACCAAGGTGGCGTGCGTGGGCAACAGTATCACTTTCGGCATGAAGATTGCCGACCGGGAGACCAACAGCTACCCCTCGCAGTTGCAACGCATGCTCGGCGACGGCTACGAGGTCGGCAACTTCGGCCATTCGGGTGCCACGCTCCTCAACCGCGGCCACAACCCCTATATGAAGCTGCCCGAATTCCGCCAGGCGCTCGACTTCCGTCCCGACATCGTCGTTGTGCATCTCGGGGTGAATGACACCGACCCCCGCAACTGGCCCGATTTCGGCGACGGCTTCGTGCGCGACTATCTCGCGCTAATCGACTCCTTCAAGGTGGTCAATCCCTCGGTGAGGGTCATCCTGGCCAACATTTCCCCCGTCAACGCGACCCACAAGCGGTTCCGCTCGGGCACCCGCGACTGGCGCCTTGAGGTGCGCGACGCCGTTGAGCGCGTGGCCCGCGCCTCCGGCTCGGAGCTCATCGACTTCGAGACCCCGCTGCTCGACCGCCGCGACCTG
>JAMPHO010000022.1 GCA_023663385.1 Alistipes timonensis
TTGACCGAGCCGACGCCCAGAAAGAGCACATGGGCTTGACAACGTGGGAGAACGCTCCCGATGGTAAAATCCTGAAGCCGGATGTCAGCATCGCCAAGAATTATCTCAAAGAGACCGAATTAGAGGATATGGGCCGCATAGTCAATTCATTCTTGGATTTGGCTGAGGATATGGCGAAACGACATATCCCCATGACTATGGAAGATTGGGCTAAACGCATCGACAAATTCCTTGACCTCACCGACCGCCCTATTCTTTCGGATGCCGGACATGTCACCGCCGAGCAAGCCAAGGAACACGCTGAAACCGAATTCGAGAAGTACCGCGTCATTCAGGACCGACTCTTCCAATCAGATTTCGACCGTTTCAACGGCGATAACCTCCTGCCGTTGGATTTCGACAAAGTGTAACATCGTCGGTGTAGTAACGGGCAGGAGTGTCAGTCAGATTTCGATGACGGCGGAGTCGTTAAAGGTCGTGTGTTCGCCAGTAAAGACGTAGCCGAGAGGATTGCTGACGAGGTGGGTGTTGCCTATAATCAGGTCGGTTTGATGATGAGCGTGGCCGTAGATCCATGCATTTATTCTGCTGTCGGCGATGTAGTTCCCTAGTTCTGTGGCGAAAGCGACATTCAGCGGATCGCCGGAATAACGCTTGTCAATGGCCGCAAATGTCGGGAGATGATGTGTCACGACCACAATCTTTTCAGCATCGCTCGACTCAACGGCATTCTGTATGAAAGCGAAGTTCTTTTCAAACTCATCTGTTATGTCTTTGGCAGTGAGTCTTTGGCGGTTATATAGAATCTGACGGTAATCGTTCATTCCGAACTGAACTACTATTTCATCAATGGGCGAGATTCTTGACCAAAGCGTTGAGAGGATAAAGTCGGTGTCATCAATTCGCACGACTTTGTTGTGGTAGTAGCCGACATTCGGGAGAAACATTTTCTGCCAACTTTCACCCATAGCAGCAATATCTCCATTATTGTAAAACTCATGGTTGCCGGCCACCATCAACACCTGACGATAGCGGTCTGACATCCATTTCCACATCCGTAGGTGCTCAACGTTCTTATCCACGAGATAACCCACATCCCCGGCAATAACGAGAATGTCCCCGGCAACTTCGATCGCCGGTTCTTTCGCATTCATCATCCGGAGATTCTCATGAAACTCCAGATGCAGGTCAGAGCAATATTGAATTTTCATAGATGCTTATTTTGGGTGATACAATCAAGTTGTTTGGTGATTTTCTCTCTTACCTGTTCAAATAATATCGGGGTGAAATCATTGTTGTCAACGCCAACATCATATTGAGTTGGGTAGAGAAACAGTAGTCGTCCAGCATCTATGCCTGTATTGGAGGAACGTGTGTGCACGTGTCCGAAAAGTTGCCATACATCCGTCTTATATCCGCCTTCGAAGCATAGAAACGGATAGTGGGCTCAGATATATCCTTTTCTTACCGACCTCGATATGCATCTGCATGGCAACGTGTTCAAACCGGCCGATGAATCCTTGCCGGATATTCTTTAGGTCGTGGTTGCCAAGTATGAGATATATCCTGCCGTTCAGTCGATCAAGCAGCTTAGTCCATTCAGCCGCTCCGCCCAGACAGAAATCTCCGAGGTGGAATATAACGTCATCATTGCCAACCGTATTATTCCAATTGGCAATCATTACCTCATTCATTTCGTCCACGTCCTTGAAAGGGCGCTGGCAGTAGCGGATTATATTTGCGTGGTTGAAGTGGGTATCGGAAGTAAAGAATACCCGACTTCCGTCAAATTTGAAATTCATTTTGTTGGTATGTTTTTATGTGGGACTCGGCTGATGAAACAAAATATTCATTTGGAGTCCTCAAAATTTCACTCATCTTCCTCGTCTTCGAACAAGAAAGTCCAGTCTTTCCCGAGGAGTTCTTCTTTCTAAGGACTTAAGCTCTTCAGCAAGACGTTCCTGCATTGTTTCTTCACCATCATCACCACTCATCATCCAGTCGACACGCTGAGCATAAATCTCTGCAATTCTAATTTGTCGGTAAGCCTCTTTCATTGTCTCGATAGATTTGTCGGAGAGCTCAAGAACGTCTTCATCATACGGATAACGATCATACTCGGCATGATGAATTGCGTATAGGACAGGGATACGTTCTGTGTCCTTAGTTCTCATCATGTCTAACTCCTTTGATTGAAACAATATATCATCTTTGAACTTACGGGCGTAAGGATAATTAACCGTAGCCTCCTCGACTAATTCATATTGCTTTAAATAATTTACCGCTTCTTCCTGTGTCTCAAAAGTTTGATAAAAGCGCGGATATACGTGATAACTATTAGGGCAATCCATTTCATTGATCACCCAATAGTCTTCGTGGATCATATTCGGTTTTGGTTTCAAAGCACGGGCGATATCATGCTCGATTGTATCGGCGATTTCTCCTCTCAGCCGGTATTGTTGGTAGTCAAAATGTCCTCCACTCATAATATAGTTGTTTTGAAACCGGCTCCGTGGAGAGTTCCGGAGTCGGGGTTGGTTATACATTGTTGGGTTTTACCTCTTGTTGTTTATTCCAGTTAGTGTCGGCGATAACCTTTTGTCTCAGCTCCTCGGGTATTTGCCAGAGAGCCAATTGGCTGCCAACACCATCTCGTTGGAAATATCGATATGCAGATGGAGTGATTTCCACAAGATCTGTCTCCTTCAAAATAGGCAATATACTGTCGAGATTGCCGTATTCAAGGATAATTCCACCATCATAGAGCTTTTCCACTATGGTCAAATACTCATCAAGATTCCAATAGCTTGATGTGCTAAGTACGAAATGCCATTTGCCAGTTGTCTCATCTTTTCTCACCCAGAGATGAACACGGGCATACACCACATCAAGGCAGTGAAAGGAACTGTTTTCAGCCTTCCATTGCAAGAAGTCCTCCTCGCTGTCAAGGTTGAATTTCATAGCCTCCCTTCCTTGAGAACTGTGCCATTCAAAAATCTCCTCCGGCGTTTTTTCCTCACATATATTGTCGTATACGGCTTGATAGCTTTTCACCCACACTTCAATATAGGTACGGAGTGTCATCCTGTCGAATTCATTGGGACGTGAGTCTGTTTCAAGAATATCTATGAGTTTGGGACGGTCGAATGCGCCCATCCAGCTTTCACCCTGTATCTCATTCAGCCTGCGTCTTGGAATAGTTCCGGTGCGCTTCAGATATGGGCGATTCGTTTCCACGAACTCCATGTAGCTCTTCCCTCCGTCCATGAGTATTTCATCAACGCATTGATCTATTGCCTTTCGGATTTTTGACATCGCCGCTGAATAATCAGCCTTGAAAAGAGAAGCATCTCCCGTGTCATGAACGTATCGGGCGCTTCTGATATCCCAGAAATCATGTTCACCGTCTGAAATCAGCATATAGTGAAAGTCGTCGACATTCCCTACCGAAATACGATACCAAAGAGTATTCTCTTTTACATATTCCTTCCACTGATTCAGATAATCGTCGTAGTCATCGACATCACCCCATTCCTTCATCTCTTCGTAATTGCCAGGTTTTCCTGAGTCAACACGAAACCAAAGGTATCGGACATTATCGTCGCCCATTGGTTGAAGTCTTGACAAAGACTGCTCGATTATTTTCATTTCTGCGACGGTTCGGTCATCGACAATAACACCATTGTCAAATCTTCTACTTGATGGAATCGAGTGAATGTCGTTGTATGTTAATATATTCTTTTTCATTTTATTGAAGTTTTTATGCACCGGAGCTCGGTTGTTGAAAAGGAGGAGTGAAGGCATCGGCAAGTGTCCGCAGTAATCCAAAGGAGACGGTTTAATGTCTGGAGAATGTTGGAAGATACCTGGACACAAAAAAACGACTGTCGGGAAGATTGGCAGGGACTTTCCGACAGTCGTTTATATCTTAGTGAGCCTGTTTTCGTAGGCTAACTTATGTCAGCATGAAAACTGAAACAAACTTGTCGGACGTTGCCCGGATATAGGCTTGTCGAGGTTGATGGCATCGACGCACAAAGCACGCGTTCAAAGCCTTTCAAGCCCTGAATGCTGCTAATTGATAATATGTTGCGATGCTGTCTTGCCATTTGTTTCGGTTTTTGTGGCCGCAAAATTAATAAATTTTCACGAATCCACAAAATAATAAATTTAATCAAGTCTAAATTTCACTAAGGAATTTAATCTGTGATTGTTGCTTTCAAAATTTTTATTGTGAAAACTTTTGCAATTCAGAATTTGTTGTTAACTTTGCAGAGAGAAAACAAGGAATATGCATGTAATATCACATAGAAAGATTAAAGAGTTCTACGAGACCTCAGGCAGAGAAGACTCGAAAGTAGCATTGGAACGCTGGTATAACACTGCTCTCAATGCTGATTGGCATAATCTATCTGAGATTAAGAATGACTTTCCGACGACTGATTATGTCGGCAACCAGCATTATGTCTTTGACATCAGAGGCAATAAATACCGACTCGTCGTAGTCATCAAATTCACAATAGGACGCATCTTTATCCGTTTCGTTGGAACACATGCAGAATATGACAAGATTGATTGTTCAACCATCTAAAAATAACAATATGGACATTTCAAAAGCACAATATGAATACGCCCTTGACCGCATTGAAGAGTTGTTGCCTCTGGTGACGGACGAGACTCCGGCACACGACAAAAATGCGTTGGAACTTGCCATTGTTTCCGATGTGGTTGAGGAATACGAAAAGATTCATTATCCAATTGGAAAGCCTTCGATTGGAGACCTTATAAGTCTTTCCATCGAGGAACGGGGGATGACCCAACGGCAGCTTGCCTCTGAAATAGGAGTAAGTCCCTCACGAGTCAACGATTATATATCCGGCCGCTCAGAGCCAACTCTCCGGATAGCACGAGCCCTTTGCACAGTGCTCGGAATAGCTCCAGCTGCGATGCTGGGAATGTAATAATATAGGTCAACGACCGCATGTCCGGCATAGGTGCCGCGCATGTCTTTGAGACCGCAGACCGACCGCAGAAACGCCCCGACTGAGCCACTTGTACGGCTCTTGTACGGTTTAGATTGACACTGTGTTGTAAATCAATATTTTAACCGTTTCTGCATCGGCAGATAATCCATTTATAAGCAATACAGTATCGTAATAGCAACTCCGCATCGGGATTACTCAATAACAGCTCGCGGAACTAATTGGCGCTAAATGATGGAATGGAGCTCAAAAGCAGTGAATAGTTTTTAGAACAGAATATGCTATGAAAACTCACGACCATATCGAGATGCTCAATGAAGCGGGCGAGCGTGTCAAGGCGCTTGCCCCGGTAATTGTGTCGGCAAGTCGAGCTACTGATATTCCGGCATTCTTCCCGCTGTGGTTTTTCGACAGACTTGACAAGGGATACTGCGTATGGAGAAATCCATACAACGGCAAAGATACATTCGTGAGTTTTGCCAATACTCGATTCATCGTCTTCTGGTCTAAGAATCCGGCACCGATATTGCCTTTGTTGCCCCGGCTCAAAGATAAAGGTATCGGATTCTACATTCAATACACTCTCAATGATTACGAACGGGAATGTCTGGAGCCAAATGTTCCCGATTTAACGGATAGAATTGACACCTTCAAACGTATTGTTGATGCATACGGACTTGGCAGCGTGGTCTGGAGATTTGATCCGCTGATACTTACGGATAAAATTGGCATTGAAGAACTACTCGGAAAGATTCAACGGCTCGCAGCTGAATTGAATGGCCACACTGAGAAACTTGTGTTCAGCTTCGCCGATATTGCCGGATATAAGAAAGTAAGCATCAACCTACGCCATGCCGGAATCAAATACCGGGAGTGGTCTGAATCTGAAATGCTGGAATTTGCCGTCAACCTAAAGGCTATGAATCTCAACATGCGGTTGGCTACTTGCGCCGAGAAGATTGACCTATCGCGATACGGCGTTGAGCACAATCACTGCATAGATCCGGATTTGATTTCCCGACTTGCACCAAATGATTCCGCACTCCAGATGTGGCTATTTGGCGCGACAAAAGACAAGGGGCAACGCCAAGCCTGCGGTTGCATCCTCAGCAAGGACATCGGTCAATACAACACCTGCACTCACGGGTGCCTATATTGCTATGCGACAAACAAACCGGCACCCGCGAAACTAAAACAATGAACGGCTGAACAATCGGAGGGGTTTATCTGTCTTTATTGATGTTAAACATTGTAACAGCCCCTCTGTACAGGGATAATCTCATTCGATAGAATGTATTCAATATCATATAAACTTTTATGAATTGCTATCATCATCCCGATCGACCCGCGGTAATCATTTGCCCTGTTTGTGGGAAAGGATTATGCGTGTCTTGCGCGAATGAATCGAACGTATGTCGTTCGTGCATCCACAAGAAAGCAAAAAGATCCTTCAACACCGCTCTGAAATATCTCATTATACTCTTATTACTGGCAACAATCGGTTACAACTGGGATTTTTTAGGATCCGATACGCGACCCGAAAATTGGATGAGCGCGTACTTCCTGATGTCCGTATGCTCAGGAGTTTATATGCTGATGGGAAAATTGAATTTTACATCAAACACCATACTTGTATTCGATGCCGCCTCCTATGGTATTTTCCAAATACTTGGCTTGATTTTAAAGATAGCTATTTGTTTTGCCATCGGTCTGATCGCGACTCCAATCATCATAATCCGGCAAATATTCATCCTTATTAGAAACTTTCCCCTGATATACAAAAGCGAATGACCATCAGCGATAACGCTTTAAGCGGTCATAGCGGTCACCGCTGCCCAAACTTTAGAGCAAAAGCTCTTGAAAACAAGCCAACCAACAAATTTGCCCATATCTGTCATTGTTTGCCACTATCTTTGTCGAGAATAGCAAAAGTCTCAGAATAATTTCGCAACTTTGCATCACAACACGCGCGAGAGCAGACAAAGACCGACAAATATGAATAGCTACTTATATCCAACATATTATGGAACTTCCCGATAGTCGCGCGAAAGGCTTGGTCTCCTGTCTGCCTATATGGAAGTTTTCCTGAATCAATACCATGCGCTACAATCTGCGGAAAGGCTTTAAATCCAAGAATGGTCAAGTTGAAATAATCGACGAGGATCGGCTATGCTTCATTGTTCGCAACCTTAGCAAAGGCGCGTCAGGACTCAGAACTATTTCAAAAGCGCTATTAAATCAGTATGTTGAATATTTCGAAACAAATTCGAATCCAACATCCGTATCCGCTCGCAATGACTTGACAGGGACTTCCGATAATGATAAATTTGAATATGGATATACTTCCACCTTATCCACTATGGCCAAGATGGTGCTTGGGGAAGAGTTATCGGAGCATGACAAATCAATTGCCGACAATGCCCAAAGGATAGCCAATCTCTTTGAATTACCATTACAGGTTATTTTCTACGGAGCACCGGGGACCGGAAAGTCGCATAAGATTGACAATGATCCCAATGTGACTGATGAGAATACTATCCGAACGACTTTCCATCCAGACTCGGACTATTCAACATTTGTTGGCGCGTATAAGCCGACTATGGCACATATGCCTGTTAATGCTTTTGTCGGCGCGACTGTTCACCATGCCAAAAAGGCTGATAGCAACGAAAGGGCATATGAGAAGAAGATTGTCTATAAATATGTGCCTCAGGCCTTCTTGAAAGCCTACGTTGCAGCGTGGAGCGACTTGGATAATCCGCATTTCCTTGTTATTGAGGAAATAAACCGAGGAAACTGCGCACAAATATTCGGTGACCTTTTCCAGTTGCTTGACCGCAACAATATGGGTAGTTCCTCTTACGCAATTCATGCTGACGAGGACATAGCTCAATTTCTCGCTGAAGACAAGAATGGATTTGCCAATCTATCTGAAGAACAGAGAAATGCTATCCGCTCGTTTGTGCTCGTAAAAGATTCAGGCAAAACAGAGGCTATTGGCGACGCTATCCTTTCGGGTAAGAAGTTGCTCCTGCCGCCAAATCTCCACATCTGGGCCACGATGAACACTTCGGATCAGTCGCTTTTCCCGATTGATTCGGCTTTCAAGCGCCGTTGGAACTGGGAGTACATGCCAATCGATTATGATGCGAAGGATTGGCAGTTTGAAGTCGGTGGCAAGCGTTATCTATGGTCTGATTTCCTGAAGAAAATGAATCCGCTTATCTATAATCTGACTCAATCATCGGACAAGCAGATGGGATATTTCTTCGCAAAAGCAGACAAGAAAACTGATGATGCGCTGACCGAGAACAACATTATATCAGAAAAGATATTCCTTAACAAGGTGCTGTTCTATCTTTGGACAGATGTACTTAAAGACTTCGAAGCTGGTGACAATATTTTCCGCGACGAAGAAAAGGGACAGATGTATCAGTTCAGCGATTTTTTCCCTACAACAAACGGCAAACTTGCCGAATTTGTCGGCAAACTCGAATTGCCGGAGGTGGGATCAGTAGAGAAAGATAATGACGATGTTGATTTTGATTCTCCAAATGACTCAGAGTTAAACGATAATAACGGCAACAGCCAACGCGATTATTCAAAATACAGTGTCAATGGACAAGGTAGAATGTCTAAGTCCGATGCCGTGGTAGCCGCTATGACCGCCTTTGTAAAAGCTTTGCCTGAACTTTCCGCGACAGAGATACTCAGAAAGATTGACGGTTTTAATCTTTCAAACACCATAGCCTATTCCGAAAAAGATTTCAATAAATATCTTGAACAATCTTCCGACCCTCGTTTCACCAAACGCTATGCACGCATCGAAACTGCGACAGGAGAACCTATTTACGTATATAAGGGATCTACACCAAAGCGTATTGGCGAACTTGCGCAAGGACTCATCAATTCCGGCACGGGTGTTATTTTAGAGAAAGTGGAATGAAGCTACTGATTGAAGAGTACCAGTATGATGTAGCTGATGTTTTCGATGTTTTGGACGGGCTGTTTACGCTCCAGAATGTCGAGGGCAAAATCTCTGTGAGTTATGTCGGGTATTACTACAATCCAAAAATCAACGACGTAGTTTTCATTCTGCCGAAAGTATTAGTCAGTGAAAGTGTTGATGGGAAGTATGATAAGGTATTCGGCAAATATGAGCCGCGCGATCTTGTAAATCTTGAAGACGCGAAGCTGGAACCTCACGAAGCAAAATTCATATATGAGTTTTCAGTATGGATTCACCGCGCTATCGTGGTGTATAACAACACCCATGAACGTAACGGCATAATCTTCCGTGAGCTTATTGAGCGCGAAGGGCATGGGGCGAAGAAGAAAACCAATACCTGGCTTGATGTCATATTGTCGCTTATACGATTCGCAAAATACAATCGCTCGTTTTTTACATCCGTTCTGAAGAACATCCACTCCGGCCACAACAAAATAAACTGGACGCGCACCATCAGCGGCACTACAGCCGTAGTTCAGAATGACTCTCCCGTATATCTTAATCCGGTCAACAAGAAAAGACAAATCAATTTTGATGAGGAACTCATCGTTATTTTCTTTTCCATTCTAAACTATGTGGCGGAGCATTTTGGTTTCAGGACTGAAATACCATTCGGGTTCCCTCTGATCAAAGGCGCAAAGTTCGAGCGGTATATTGATGGCTTTGGTAGCCGTCGCCTACGTCAGATAAAGTATAAATATTTCTCTGATGTGGCCACGAGGCTCTGGGACCTGTGTTACGCATTCTTCGACAAGGCTTATCAGATAAAGACGTCCGCCGACAACCGCGAATACCTGCTTGCCAAGAGTTTCAACATCGTGTTTGAGGCAATGATCGAGGAACTTATCGGCGACAATGATGTGCCGAAAGGATTGAAAGAGCAGGCTGATGGCAAACTTGTTGACCACTTCTACACTTACGAGGGTCTGCTTATCAACCGCGACAAGGACAACGACATATATTATATAGGAGACTCCAAATACTATAAGATCGGCAGCAAACCGGGTAAAGAGTCTGTATATAAACAATACACCTACGCCCGCAACGTAATCCAATGGAATCTCAATCTGTTCCTAAATCCATCGGCGAAGGTGGATGAGAAAGACAGATACAGAAAAATTAAGCTGCGCGACGACGTGACCGAGGGATACAACATAATCCCCAACTTCTTCATCTCCGCCAACATCGATCCGATAACGCTTTCATACGAAGACCGCAAGGTTAGGCGTGAAGGGCAGGAAAATATTTGCCGCCAATTTGAGAATCGCCTGTATGACCGCGACACGCTCATCGTATCGCACTACGATGTAAACTTCCTATTCGTGCTATCGCTATATGCGCGTGATAATGCGGGAGCAAAGGCTCAGTGGAAAACCGATGTCAGGCGAAAGTTCCGCGAGGAGATTCAGGGAATGCTCAAAGACCGCTTTGAATTCTATGCCATGACCGCACACGCGGATGTCGACGGCGAGAAATGGCTGAAAGAGAACTTTCAGCAGGTGCTTGGCAAGACCTACAGCCCCTTCATCGACAAAGAGGTTTTCTCTCTGGCACTTGATAAAGACGATAAATATAAGGCAGAGAACGACGCGCTCATCGCCTCGCTAAAAGAGAACTTCTATGTAGTTCAATGTCCTTTAGGGACAGAACCGACAGCCCGGATTGCCGAAGAACGGCAAATCGTTGGCGATGTCAATAGTCCGGCGGCTGACAAGGGATTATTCCTTTTCGGCATTGTCAACAAGATGAAAGCTGGCAAAGACGGTAGTCAGGAGATTTCGAAAGAGTACATGGCGTTTTCAAAATGCGAGGCTGAGGATTACGTCATGCGCAATATGCCTGGAGGCGACATATCAAAGGTCAAATACTTCGTGCCTTTGTTTGACGGCGGCATCGCCGGCTACTATGAGATAACCGGCATTTCCTTCGGAATGCGTCAGAAAGAAACCCGGGATGTGAACGGCAACGAAGTTACAGTGCCAATGCCCTGCCTCAACATCAAGCTCGGCCAGTACACACCCCTTGGCGACCACACCGTCGAAGTCCCAAAATTCCGCAATTGGAACGGCCAGATACATACAGCCGCCGAAGTGCAAGAACTATTTGAAAAATCGTTAACCTTATCGTAAGATAATAGCGTAGAAGATACATAATCCCCACACTACGCATGGCCATGACCAATGTAGTGTGGAGTTTTCGCGTCAGTCTTCTGCCTGTTCGCGCATAATGCGGGCTGTGTCGCGCTTGTATGCCCGCCGGTCATACAGATAGTTGCGGCACATCCAACAGCTACAAATAGTTGCTGTGTCTTTGAGTTTCAGCATCCAATGTTCTTCGCGATACTCTTTCCAATCGCGAGGATTACGCCATTGATGCGTTCCAGCATCAACTATCTGATTGCCCATATTGGCGTAGTACTTGATGCGGTTACGCCACACGCGTCTTTCTTGAATGCGTCGCCACGCACGGATTGATGTTCTGTCCATCGTCACGTTCTGTTATTGGTTTCAGGAACGTGACTGTCAACGTGGTCAATATATTCTTTTTCATAGCTGTAGCTTTTTCAATCTATTAAGCAACAATCATGCCAGACTACAATCCACCAAAGTTCATTCGCTGTCAGTAGGATCGGGCTGACTCCCGCTCCTTGGAGTCGCGATAGACATTGTTCACCTTGTTGCCGCCGAAAGAATACGATATTCTGAACGAGACGGCATGGGAATGGATGTTGTTTTTGGTATATACCGAGAAACCATTGTAAAGCGCCGTTGATTTGGTGATATTCCAACCAAATGGATCATTTACGGATGCTGTCAGCACAAGTCGGTTGTTCAACAGCATATAACGGATGTCAGCACCAATCAGCGACATGGATTCGTAATGAATCATTCGGTCATGGTAGGGGAACATATGCGTGAAACGGAGGTTGAGGACGAGTGTTTTCTTTCGGTTGAGCATCCACGAGGTGTTCAACTCAACTTTGCCACTCCATCCCTTATCATTCATTGCCTTAAAATCCGTAACTTTTGACTTGGCATAGGTATAGAAAACCTCTCCCCCGACTTTTACGTTCCACCAATCAAACAACGAACGATTATAGGAGGCATATAGCCCCGTCTTATTGTTATTGATAAAGTTTTCGGGCACTGTATATTGACTTCCGTCAGAACCAAAACGGGTTATATATCCTATCGCATTATGGTTGTAGGAATTATAGAGTACCGCGTAGATTCCTTTGCCCGAATAGTTGATTTCGGCATTGTGTGATACGCTTGGATTCAAATCAGGATTCCCGGAAACGTAATCGGTAGTGGTGGTATAATATTTGAACGGATTCAGATCGGCGAAGTTAGGTCGGGAGATTCCCATAGAGTATGATGCGGCAAATCTTCCGACACTCGGCTTATTCCAACTGAAAGTTATCGACGGGAACAGGGAGCCGTATGAATTATTATGGCGTTCATTTCCAATCGTCTGATGACCTTTCACATCCGTATGCTCATAGCGGAGTCCTATCTTTCCGAAAAAGGCGTTGGAAAACGATTTCTCGGCGCTGAGATATACCGCGGCAGTGTTCTCATCATAGTTGAACGCGTTGCTTTGCTGAGCATCATTGACCCATTGTCCGTCGATTAGATTGTTCACGTCAATCCGGGTATTGTTGCCTACCGCCGTGAAAGCGGCCCCGGCCTCCATCTTGAATCCATTAAGAGGAAGAACCGCGTCCAGTTTGGCCGAATGAATATGATACTTGTTTATCCCCTCATTGGTGAGATTGAATTGAGTCTCAGAAGTGTTGGTTGTCACATCGGAAAAACTCCTGGTATATTTGTTGAAAAAGTTATAAGTAAAACTCAGCGTCTTCCCTCTGTCGTCAATCATCCAGTCAGAAAACGCCGTCAAGGTCACCGCGTTATTAGGACGTGCCGGAGAATAATTGAACGATTCCGATTGTATTCCATTGTCAACGGTTACATCCGACAACCTGCTCTTGAACCTCGCGGAACTGAAATTAATAATTGCCCCCGCACTCAACCGGGATGAAAACTTGTACTTGAACAGGCCATTGACACCCAGCATACAGTTTGCGAAGTTTGTTGAACGGGTTGAGGTCTTCCGATGATCGGCAAACGTATAAGTTCGGTCAAGACCATTGATCCCCTTCGTGTCGCTCCAACCCGCGTCGGCCGCGATCTCAACTTTTCGTGTCGTATGGGATACGTTTCCACCAAGAAGATAACTGAAATCCTCTCTCACTGTGCCGTTTCCCCATACGTTTCCTCTTGTTCCAAGAGCTTCATTGCGCGTCGTGATGCTTATGAAAGCGACATTTGTTCCCGCGGCGTATTTTGCAGGAGGCGTGGTGTGGACCTCGATTTTCTCAATGCCGGCCGCGGTGAGATTGCGCAACCGCGACGCTATGGCATCTTCCGGCATCTCAAGGAGGTGGCCGTCAACGATATACCTGACAGATGATTTTCCGGCAACCATAACCTGCTCGTTGGTTACAGATACGCGGGGAATTCGGTCAAGCGCCTCAATACCATTTAGACCTTTGGCGTACGGGTCATTCTGAATCAGATACACTATTTTGTCGGGGTCTTGCTTCATCACGGGACGACGAGCCACTACTACGACCTCGTTCAATTCAAGTTCCCTTTCCCAAGAATCAGCGATGGAATCGTTGACTTCCCGCGCGAAAAGGGATGCGGGGAGTAAGGCCGCTCCTAAAAGCAGCTTCTTCAATATTGCCATATATGTGGTGGTTATTAGTTACTTAAATGCGGATTCGGCTCCTTGTATAAAGAAAAATCCCCCTCCATTGTTATCTCGCTGCAACCCTATGAAAATGGTTTCCCCATTATTGAGAACTTTCATTGAGGTGTATTGCCCGTCTTTCTCTTGATGGTCAGAGTAATGGGTAGCTCTTGGCGCATCAGTTTTCAGAGCATCAGCTATAGACTTGAGCACCTTTGCGTTATTCTCCACGGTCAATCCCCGATAGTATTTCCCATTGTTCTTATACACCGTTGAGGAAACACCGGCGGTTTTGTTATACCGGCCATCAAAAAGCTTCTCCACAGTCAGATTAGGAGCCTTGGCATATGCGGCGACTGACAGAATCGCTATCGCTAAAAAAGTTACAAATCTTCTCATCGCATATAGTTTTGATGGTTCATAAATCGCTCAATCTTGTTCTGTTCCTCTTCTTCCAGTTGTGCCATTCTGCTTATAAACTCTTCAGCTTTTCGTGTCTCAGAGTCAATAAGAGCCGTGGCCGCGTCGCCACTAATCTCCTCACCATTGACGTAAGCTATACAGCTTTCTGAAACCGAAGATATGGAATTATCAGTCTTCAGTACGGTAACACCGATACCGAGCAGAATGGCGGCGCTCGCCGCGACTCCGGTCGCAAGCCTCCAATTCGGGAACATCTTTTTCCTCGCTGGCTTTGATGAGACAGGCTTCAATGTCGTAATTCCCGCAAGGCTTCTCACC
The DNA here is from genome assembly GCA_023663385.1 of Alistipes timonensis. Taxonomy (GTDB): domain Bacteria; phylum Bacteroidota; class Bacteroidia; order Bacteroidales; family Muribaculaceae; genus UBA7173. Next base: position 14,491 of record JAMPHO010000022.1, read on the forward strand.
TCCTCTATTGACGGCGAAGTCAAGGAGGTCCGGGAAAGAACGTATTCCAACTCTTTCTCCTCCAAGACGGACAGTTCGCAGTCCATATAACGACGGCAAAGTTCCTCCAGCTCGTCTACATTCAACGTCAATTCATCGTTCCTCATCGGTCAATCTTTTTGATGTTTTCGCGAATCCTTTTGCGTGCGCGGCTCATATTCATCCGCACCGCCTCAACCGACATATTCAGTTGCTTTGCTACTTCCTCATATTCAAGGCAATCGTGTGTGATAAGATTGTAGATACGCGTTTGAGTCTCAGTTAACCCGTTCACGATTAGCCTCTCATACCGCTCCATATCCTCGGTCGGCGTTTCATACCCTCTATCAAATTCCGTTTCCACAGATTCTAAAGGAACGGTATGGGTGGTTCTGAGGCGGTCTATGCAGGTGTTGCGCAGCACGCGCGTCAGTTTGTTGCGAGCCTCCGCGTTGGATTCAATTTCATCTTTCGACCACAATTTCTCAAACGTGTCCTGTACGGCATCCCTGGCATCCTCATCGTTTTGAAGAAGCCTCATAGCCATTCGGTGCAGCTTGCCCCGGATGTCAAGGAATGATGTTGTCAGTACGTCTTTTTTCATTGCGTTCTACTATTGATACGATTGAGGCGGCAAAACGTAACCGCGGCTATAACGTTTTTTCCGAGAAATGGAATTCTATCGGACTCAAACCGATTTCAGAATCATACAAAATGCTTAAGCAGCCAGTTGAGTATTCGCCAACGCGTGGTGACTATTTTTAGACTTTTATCCTTGCCTATCGCTGATACAATCTCTTTAACCACCTTATCTAACGGCATAACCCAAAACAGCCCTTCCCCCTTTGCCATTCTTGTGTCAACGAGGCCGGGGCGAATCTCCGTGACAACGACAGGAATTCCCTTCGATTTCCGCTGGAGCGATTTCACATAGTTTATCTGAAATGCCTTTGAAGCGCTGTAGGACGGCGCGATGGGCATAGGCTGCAATCCTCCAATCGATGTGATCGCAACGAGATGACCCGAATCCTGTTGCTCAAAAATCTTGTAGATTGAACCAACCGCGTTAGTCCAGCCATACACATTCACAGAGAGGGTGGCGAGTTCGGTTGGAAGATCCAATTCATGATTGAGTTCCCCGACTCCCGCACATACTATCGCCAAATCAAGACGCCCGAACTTCGACATCACAATTTTCAGCATCGAATCAAAAGAGGAACCATCCGCGATATCACATTGAAACGCCAATGTATCGTCAGGGCGATCATTGATTTGCTGTAACAGGATTTCATTCCGCCGTCCTGCGATGGCAACCATATTGCCATTCGCAGCGTAATGTCTCCACAACTCATATCCTATGCCCGACGTAGCTCCTATGATAAGTATATTCATCCGATAAGTATATTCATCGTTTATTGCAACCGATATAATTCGCAAAGATACTGCCAATAAAAACAAAAACTCTCAACATATGTTGAAAGTCGAGGATTGACGCAATGTATGTGAGCGAAGAGAGGACGAAATGATTGGGGTGGCGGCTGATACAGCTTATCTCCGTTTTTCAGTTTCTGGAGTTTACTGGCATCTTCTTCCGAAAATTCGCGTACCTTTGCGGAATCTCAAAACAATATTATGGGAAAAACCATAACCACATACCTTATCGACGGGACTCCGCAGGGGCCGCGCATGGTTTACGTCAGCAACAAGAATTGCATGGCGATCGTCGTGCCGCGCTCCAAAATGGCCGACATCCTCAACCGCAAGGAGCTCCAGAAATACGCGCTCTACATCCTATTGGGCGAATCGGACGAAGGCGAACCCAAAGCATACATTGGCGAGACCAATAATTTCAGCAAGCGAATCAAGGACCATGAGCAAAAGAAAGGTTTCTGGTCAAAGGCCATGGTATTCATTTCACAGAATGAGTCGCAGATCGACAAAGCCGATGTGCTCTATCTTGAGGCGAGAGCGATTGCCTTGGCGCTGCGCAACAAGCAGTATCTCCTTGACGAGAACAAGCAAAACCCCGACCTCCCGATTCTGCCCGAACATAAGCGCGACCCGGATGATGAGTTTTTTGAAGACATCATATTCCTCGCGTCGTTTATCGGATGCAATATTTTTGAGGAGTCAGAGCATAAGGCCAACAAACATCAGATTTCCATCTTCCTTGCCGGACGCGGCGCCGAAGCGAGAGGTGTCTACGATGACAACGGCCTGACCATCCTTGCCGGCAGCGTAATTGCCTCCGACTGCACCAATTCATGCCCCTCTCCCGAAAAGAGAATGAGACAGATTGACGAACTCACTAAAGATGTCGATGGAAAACGGGTGCTTAAACTCAACAAGAGATTCGACAGCCCGAGCGCGGCGTCGGTATTCTGCCTCGGCCGAAGCTCCAACGGATGGCAGGACTGGCACAATGCCAAAGGAACTCCCCTGAAATCATTGCTGAATACCCCCTCCAAATAACCCCAGGGTCCCACGAGACAAGCGGTTTTGACGGGCTTATTGTTCCGCCAATTGCTCTATGCCATCCGCAACCGAGGGGGGAATCCTGTCGCTTGACCATAACATAAATTTGTCGTAAATTAGCGCTCAAAAAAATAGAACCATGCCCAAATTGCACGCGATTTATTTCAGCGCCACAGATACAACTCACCATTGCGTCGAATCATTCTGCCAGGGGTTCGGAAGCCGACCTGACACTTCCATTAATCTCGCCGACGATTTCGCCGCCACTTTTCCCGAAATCGCGGACAGCGATGTGGCTGTGATTGCCGTTCCCGTGTATGGCGGAAGAGTGCCCCGGCAGGTGGCCACCGCCTTGGAAAGGCTCAAAGGCAACAACGCCTCAGCGATAGCCATGGTCGTATATGGCAACCGCGATTACGACGATGCCCTGCTTGAACTCACCGACATTTTACACCGCGGTAATTTCAGGATCGCGGGTGCCGGCGCCTTCATCGGCCAGCACTCCATATTCCCAAAAGTCGCAAAGGCAAGACCCGACTCCTCCGACGAGCAGAAACTCAGGCAGTTCGGCAAAGAGTGCGAGTCGGTCTGCCGAAACGGCTTCAGCCCCGATCAAATCCCATTCATCAAAGGGAATCGCCCCTACAAGAAATCGGGGGGAGTGCCGCTGCATCCCCAAGCAAACGAAACTGACTGCGTGAAATGCGCGAAATGCGCGAGACTCTGCCCCGTCAGTGCCATCCCGGCCGACAAGCCGTTCGTTACCGACACGGCTAAATGTATCAGTTGCGGGCGGTGCATCGCCGCGTGTACCCCGAACGCGAGGAGATACTCCGGCACCGCCTATTCCCTCACCGGCCTTATTTTCAAATCATTATTCTCGAAACGAAAAGAGCCGGAATGGACCACGTCAAAATAACCGACCCCGTTCACATCACAAAGCGGATAACATCGGCCCCCGCCGTTGCTATCCGCTTTTTTTACTAAATCGCATTTTCGCATAGCCAATCGCGATAATTAACTTTTATTCACTTAGGGGAGCGTGTTTGTTGCCCATGCGGGGTCGTATCTTTGTGCGCGCAAGGCAAACATCATTACTCAACACATCTTACGATATGACACATCCGCGAAAATCCGACTATAAAGATCATGCTCCCACCCATCCGCTTCTCACGGGCATCCCGCTAAACGCCCGCTGATTCCGCTGATTCTGTTTTACAGCATATTCCATTGACATTTGAGTATTTCTTTGTAACTTCGCCATCGAGGGCTTCCCTCAGCCAGGTGAAAGCCGTCTCATTTAGTAGGTTGTGGAAATTGTCACGACCTACCTACCTTGAATCCGCCACCACAAAACCGCCGATTTTTTTCAGTCTCCAATCCGGGCATCGCGCCCTCCCGAACCCCGATATAACAACTTTCCGCCATGACCGCAAGCCGATATAAGGGATTCATCCTATCCGCCATCATAGCCGCGATAGCGGTTCTGCCATTACTATCCACGGCCCGCGACAGGCCGAGAAACACTGTCTACATCCTCGACTGCACCGGCTCCATGGCCGGCTACAACGGCGCGCCCGACATTTGGGAGCCCACGAAAACCTTCCTCAAAAACGAGCTCGAAAAGGAAGCCCGCGAGCACCCCGACGCCAAAGTCACGCTCCTACCATTCCAGGACCGCGCACTCGCGCCCGTCAGGGTCGACCTGAAAAACATCTCCTGGCCGGGGCTGGAGAACTCCCTCAACGGCCACCTGCGCCAAATTACCCGCACTAATATCTGCGACGCGTGGCTTGAGGCCGAAAAATTCATCGACCAGTCGTGCGACAACTACATAGTGCTCATGACCGACGGCCAGGACAACGTCTATGGTCCCGACCATCTTGGAGAGGTACTCAAAGCGTTCTGCGGCAAATTCCAGAACACCAAAGGTTTCTACATCGAGCTGACGAAGGCGGCCGCGCTGCCCGAGGGTATCCAGAGCGCGATCGACCTATGCAACGACATCTACACCATACCCGGCACCGACGGCATCCCATCCTTCGGATGCTCCTCGGAAGACGTAATCCACCTCAACACTCGCGACCTCCCCTCCGACATCACCCTGGGCTTCTCCAATTCGGGCACGTTCAAGGCTTCCCTGGCCGGCAACGACAACCCGTTTGTAAAATTCTCCATCGTCGGCGACCGTATCAGCGGTGGCCGCGTCACCCTCCGTGCCGAGTCCCGCCTGGGCGACAACGTCGAGGCCCTCAACAAAGCCATCGGCGCCCCATCGGCCTCCATGGATCTGACCGTGCTGAGCGACGACATCATCATCACCAACCCGCGGCTCGAAATTATACTCCACACGGCGCCCCTCCGCTCGCTCGACATTCCCGCCGTCGGCGACGCCTCGGCCAAGCGCGTCCGCCCCTTCCTTTGGGTCAAAGGTAACCCCGCCGACACCCTGAGGTGGAACCTCGCCCCCGCGTTCAGCGAAGCCGCGGCAGCCGACGGCTCCTCGGCCACCTTCTGCCTCAAGTCCGACGGGCGTATCGCCGATATGACCACCCTTTACGACGGACAGCCGATCGGCCGCGACAGCCTCCTTACCATACGGCCCGGCGACCCCGGCATCCTCGAAATCATCGTGCCGCGATCCGGCGCCGACGGCTCCGTCACCCTCACCCTCTCGGAGATAAAATCCGAAAACCTCGACCGTATCAACGGTTCGCGCCCCGAGAACTCCGCATTTCCGCTCACCGGCGAAATCTCCACCTCCATGAGCCTCGCGGAAATTCTCTTCTGGAGCCTCCTCGGCCTCATCGCGCTCTTCCTCGCCGCATGGTTCGGCTTCATCCGCGACCGCGTGTATCCGAAATTCAAAGGGGGCATAATCACCGTGCGCGCCCCCTACTTCGCGACCATAAGGGCGCGCGGCTACCGCCTCATAGTGTTCACCCCGCGACCGATGCGGCAGAGCGCTTTCGACCGCGTTTGGAAAGGCCGCATACTCTACCACGTCAACCAGGCATGGCCCGGCGAGGCCGAGATAGCGCCCTCTGGCAAGAATATGCGCTTCCGTTCCCCGGCGGCGGGCCTTGTCAGCGACCCCTCGCCATTGTGGACCCGGGGAGCCGACTACCGAATCATCCTCCCCTCCGACAATTCCTTCAAGATAGAATTCAATATCAGCTAATCTAAATTCTCTCATCTATATGGTACCCAAACTCAAACGCACCCTCTACATCGGTATCGGAGGCACCGGCTTCAAAACCCTGCTCCACACCAAGCGCGCCTTCATCGAAACCTACGGCGAGGTGCCACCGATGATAAAGTTTCTCGCATTTGACTCCGACAAGAACCAGTATCGCAACTTCTCGCTGAACTCCACCCGCGGCGAGGTCAGGTTCGACCCGGCGGAATCCTCCGACATCATGGTGTCTCAGTCGAAGGATAAGGTGAGCCGCAACAGGGCCGACCTCAGCTGGCTCCCCGACCGCAACCTTCAGGCCGTGGCCGACCTGGAGAACGGGTGCGGCATGGTGCGTACCAACGGGCGCATAGCCTTCTCTTTCAACTACCGCAAATCTCGCGCCAACATCCAGAACGCGCTCAACAAAATCCGCGACCTCAAATCAGTCCACAACGACAAATACGAGCTCATATCCAACGATGTGGAAGTCAACATCGTGTTCTCCATAGCCGGAGGCACCGGCTCGGGCAACTTCATCGACATGGCCTACCTCGTAAAAGACATTTTCAAGGAGCAGGCCCTCCCCGAGACTTCCAAAATAGTCGGCTATATGGTGCTCCCCGATGTCTACGACGCGCAACTGACCTTCGGCAAGGAACGCCTCTTCCCCAACGGATGCGGCTCGCTGGTCGACCTCGACTACATGATGCACTTCGTGTACGACCGCAAAACCCGTGTCAACTACCTCACCGAGCAGAAAACGCTCCTCGGTGCCCCGTTCAACACCATCATCGCAATAAGCAACCGCAACCTCAACGGCGACGTCGTAAGCCACAGCGACCACCTCTCGCAAATGATGAGCATGGCAATGGTCGTCACCGCCGGCGAGCTTTCGAGCGGCGTTAGCAGCACGGCCAACAACCTCGAACGCGACATGCATTCGGGCGATTACGACATCGCCGACAAGAGGGCCGTGATCGGCACCCTCGGTATGAGCGAAATCACTTTCCGCGCCTCCGAGCTCTCGGCCCTCTACAGCGAGAAAGCGGCCCGCGAGCTCGCGTCGGCACTGCTGAACCCCGGGAGCAACGTCAACATCGACGCCAACACCTGGATCGACACCGAGCAGATACGCGAAAACAACGGCCAGGACCAGGTAATCGACTTCCTCCTTCCCAAGCACCCCCACTCGGTGCTCCAGGATATTTACGACAAAGCCAACCCGGCGGCCGACATCAACAACTACCGCGGGCTGCAGGGCGTCGCCGTAAACCCCTCCGAACTTACCGCCAGGGTCGAAGAACTAAAGAAACGCGTCAAAAGCTCCTTCGAGCGCAAAATCCGTGACCTCGTTAATACCAAAGGCCCCGTCTACGCCTCCGACTTCATCGGCCAGGTGAAGGACCAGATCGCCATCTGCCTCAACGAAATGAGGGCCGAACGCGAAGCGTGCGTCAACTCCGTCACCGCCCGCGACAGCGCCGTTAAAACCGCCATCGAGGAGTACAAAGCCGCCAACGGCAAATTCTTCGGCAGGGCGAAAGCGGTCCAGGAAGCCGTGGAGACCCTCTGCGCGGTAGTAACCAGCGCCGTGGTCAACGACCGCGAAATCCACCGCCGCAACGGAGCCATCACCTTCTACACCTGGTTTATGCAGGAAATGGCCGACACCGACGGCAAACTCGCCGACATCGAGGCCGTAATCAAGGGCGCGTGCCAGATTCTCCGCCACGCCATCGCCGAAAGGAGCAGCCAGCTGATGTCGCCGCGGGGTATGTTTGAAATCGACCTCACCCAGCCCTACGTCAACCAGGTCGACGTTCTCCCCGACGCGGTCAATGTCAACCAGTTCGTGCAGTCGCTCCCCGCGGGTATCGAGGTATTCGGCTTCGCCTCCCTCACGCCGGAAGCAGTGGCCTCGTATATGCTCGCCCACACCGCCACCCTCAGCTCCAGCAGCCGGTGGGAGTCAATGAGCGTCGAGGACGCCCTGGCAAAACTCCCCGCCGACGAGGTCGAGAGAATCATTTCCCGCGCCATCGCGCTCTCAAGCCCGATGTGCCCCCTCAATTACCGCGGACATCTGAACCCGACGCTCAACAATTACTATTATATAGGCGTGCGCGAGCAGTCGGACACCGGCCTCAAGGGGGGCATCATCGACTTGAGGACTTGCGTGCCCGCCGGTGAGCAGCACGAAATCTCCTTCGCCTCTATAGGTTCCCGCGACCGCATCGTCATATACCACCAGTACGGCGTATTCCCGACGTTCGCCATCGCCGGAACCGACAGCTACCGCCATGCCCACGACAAATACATGGCGCGCGAAACGGCTTACTCCTGCTTCATCGACGAAGACCTGCGCGTGGCCATGGAGCGTGAAGGCTTCTCGGTACTCCCCCGCGAGAAAACCGACAACAGCCTTGAGCTATGGGTCAAAGGCTTGATTTTCGGCCTCGTCAGCCGCGACTCCGAAGGCCGGTACCAGTACAAGGACGAGTCAAACGACGATATGGCCCTTTTCGGCTACTGGTCGTCGCTCGACACCGCGTACCGCGACGAGGCTTTCAAGAACTTCAAGAGGGAGGCGGAACGCCTGCAACCCCAGTATGAGGAGTATATGCGCAACCGAGCCAAGTCGGAAGGGGAGGACGCCATCGAGGCAATACTCGCCGACGCCAAGCTAAACTACCTCGCCAAGTATTCGCTCAACGATCTGCCCCAGGCCGACCTCCTCAACCCCCTCTACAAGGGCATCAAGGAGCAGCTGACCGCCGAACTCAAATACGTCAACAAGGAAATGCTCGCTTAGAAACTGTTTCTTAGCACCCTATGCAGCACATAGTCCATATATTCGTAGGCGACGACCTCACCTCATTCCGGGACCTCTTCGCGGCGGAATTCCGTCGACTGCACCCCGGTGTCGAGCAATCTCTGTTCTCAGCCTTGTCGCTGACCATCGGCAGCGACAATGAGCTGGTTTTCAGCCCAGACCGCAATGGCGACCGGGCCGATGCCGCGCACGTGGCCGATGCCGACGGCAACTTCGCGCTGCGCAATTACTTCGAGGATATATACCGCCGCAAGGTCACAGTGGCGCATCCGGGCAACCGCTCGCTCGTTCTCGTAATATGGGCCAAACTATACCGCGACGACGTCGCCCCGACCATTGAGCGACTGGTCGCGGGCGCCGTCGGCTGCGAGTCGAACGTGATTGTCGAAATCGCCGGATTCACCCACGATGCGGTTTCCTGCTTCATCGCCGACCCGCTCCAGCGGCTATCGCCCGACGTCTACCGCGACGCTTTCCGCGCGAATATCGAGGTCCTGCGCCCTCTCCGCCCGGGACTCGCGGCCTTGCGCCTGATCGCCAACAGGAATATGGACAACGTATCCCTCGACCTCGACGAGGAGTCAATGGCACGCGTATGCGCCGAACATTCCGCCCTTATGTGTGAGCACTATCTCACTCTGAGGGCTTCGGTGGTCGACCCGCGCGAATATCCGTTCGAAACTTTCGGCATTTCGTCTATTCTCTTCGATATTGAGTATTTCAGGTCATACATCCGCGGACGCGTCGTCATCGACCGGCTCCGCTCCCAGGGGGTCGGCAACAGGTCGTTCAGCATCAACGCCCTCGCCGCGCGAACCAACCCGGTGCTGAACCGCGTTATCGAAAAAATACGCGAGTTCCACGATACCCGGGCCGCCCATGCCAGGGCATCCCTGGCCCTTAGCGGGAGCGACTCCGCCTCCAACATCGCCGGATCGGTCGACAGCGGACTGAAATCCATCATAAGCGACCTCAGGCGCGACATTGCCGCACTGCTCTCCTCGGGCGAAATCTCCATCTTCGAAAGCGAGGCCCTTATGGCCTTGATTCTTGGCGACGACTCCGCTATGTTCGACAGCAGCGCCGTAAGTGCCGACGAAACCACGATTGAAGATATTATCGACGAGTCCGCCTCGTTCTTCTGCGACCTCGCCCCCGACGACTATGGGAAACTGGCCGAGGTCTCCCTTGACGACATCAAGAAGCTCCGCGAGGCTATGCGCAACATCGCGGTGGCCAACCGGCGCCGCTCCGAGCGGCTCGCCGTGATTTCCGCTGCTCTCCGCGACGCCTCCCCCGCCTCCCCGCGTATCGAGGGGAGGGGGTATCGCTTTGAAGGCACCGATTACAGGCTCGACCTTGACATCGACTCCGAACCGCTCCCGCTGACCTACGAGCCGGGGGCGGCTCCGGCCGACAGCGTTGATCTCCGGGGCATCTTCACTCCCGTGCGCGACCAGGGGCGGCAGGGGTGCTCCGCCTCTTTCGCCGTAGCCTCGGTCATTGAAGCTATGCGGCGCGACAGCAAGCGCTACAGCCCGGCCTTCCTATATTGGAGCGCACGCCAGTCAGCAGGCAACGCTGACTCCGACAGCGGGGCGTCGATTAACGAAATCCTCCGCGAAGCTTCCGCGAACGGTGTGTGCCCCGAGGAAAAAATGCCCTACAACCCTGACATTTACGCCCTGGCGCCATCCGATGAGGCCGCGCGCGACGCGGCGCTGTGCAAGGTATTGGAGGCAAGGTCCGTCGCTCCCCGCGTCAGGGATATAAAGTCGGCGCTTACCGAGGGGTACCCCGTGATAGTCGCGGCGAGAATCTTCGACTCCTTTTCGGATACCGCGAAAGGGTTTGTAACCCACCCATCGCCCGATGAGCTTGCCGACGATTCCCCGGAAAACCAGGCCCGGCACGCGATGGTAGTGTGCGGTTTCTCCGACAAGGAGCGGGTGTTCGTTGTCCGCAATTCCTGGGGCACCGCGTTCGGCGACAACGGCTACTGCTACATTCCCTACTCCTACGCCGCCAAATATTTCCTCCAGGCGTGCGTCATAACAAAGGTGACCGAAGCCTCTGGCGCGGGCTCGCGGTTCGACTGCCGCCGCACTCTCAACTTCAACCTCGGCGACAAAAGCATCGAGGCGGCGGTGCTTCGCAACCTTATCGAGGAGGACCAGCTGGAACTCGACTCCCTAACCGCCGATTACGGCCTGAAAAAAATGGACTGGGCACAGAATGTCGCCGCGCTTTGCAACGCCAACATTCAGGCCGAAATCGTCGCACTCCGGCAAGAGCGCCTCGACGAGCGGGTGAGCCGGCAAAACAGCATCATTGCCGACCTTCAGAAAACGAAAAACGACAAACTACGCGACTTTAAAATCTACTATTTGAAATGGCTGCTGAGCACAGGCGCCATGTGCCTCATATCGTGGGGATGCGTAGCGATCGCCAAAACCGAACTATGGACCTGGATCGCGGCCGCCCTCGCGACACTGGTGTTCGTCATACTCCTTGGCGCCTTCAGCTTCAATTGGAGGAATTTCAGGCAGAATCTAAGAGACGAAATCCTGGGTCATGCCGCCAACATCGACCGCGTACGCATGGAGAAGACGCGTACCGACATTCAATCGCACATCCACGGATCAATCCTCCGCGACGTCGAGGACTACCGACTGGCTCTGTCCTCCGACTATCAGACGTTGTGTGAGTTCAACCGAGCCTGGATAGAACTTTACGACAAAACCGTGGAGCGCGTGCGCGCCATGAGCCCCGCGGTACCCTACCCCTTCCTCGCCGTTCTCGACAACCGGCTTCTCGACCGCTATTACACCGCCTGGAAGGAAAAGATGGATAAAGCGCTCGATTTCAAGACCGTTTATGCCAAATTCGCGACCAACCGCGGCCTGGAGGAAATCGTCGAATCCGACGAGGCCCTCAACAGCGCCGTAGTCCGCGGCCTGAAGAATTTCAGTATGAAGGAATACGTCACGCTCAGCCAACCCGGCAAATGGCAGTTCCTCCCCGACTCCGCTAAAATATCGGAGGTGATACCCGACCTCGACGCAAGGGCGACCCCGTTCTGCCCCTACGACGCCCAGGGCGACGACGCCGTTGAGAAATACATATTCGTCAAAGATATTAACCGCGACGATATGAACGGCATCCTACCCTATTTTTCAAAAGCACCGATGGCCGTTGCCGGCAACGACCCCTACTCCATAAGCATTCTTAACGTGGTCCGCTACAACCTTCCATAACCAGCAACGTTTACCTGAATATGGGACGAGAATACACACCTGAGAATATCACTGAGCTGGGGCCGGACGACATATTCGTGTTCTGCAGCAACCTGCGGGGCGCCCACTGCGGCGGCGCGGCGCTCACCGCCCTGCGGCACTTCGGAGCCGTCATGGGGCAGGGCGAGGGGATCCAGGGACGCTCCTACGCCATACCCACCATGCAGGGGGGCGTCGAGACCATACGCCCTTACGTCGACCGCTTCATCGACCTTGCCCGCGAGTGGGACCAGAACACTTTCTATGTAACCCGCATTGGGTGCGGCATTGCCGGATTCACCGACGAGCAGATCGCGCCCCTCTTCGACAAAGCCTACGACCTCTACAACGTGCGCCTCCCCAAGTCATTCGCCGACATCATCGAGCGCCGCCGCGCCGAGGCAGCGCGCGAGGCGGGCCATTAACCCCCTCACCGCCATTTTACCATACAGCGAGAGCCGCCCACACCTCCCCACCCCGTTGCCGGAGTCGGGAGAGGCGACGGCTCTACCGGCCTGTCAGTCCCCGGAAGCGGGGTCAGGCCAGATCATTGCGCTTCGGTTTCGCGAAGCCGCAAAAGTGCTGGAAGGCCACGAAGAAATCGTGGTCAAGTGCTAACGAGATGCGACACAGCAGTTCCGTGTCGATACTGCTCTTGCGGAGTATCTTGTACACGTTCGTGCGGTCACAGTTGATTTCCTGCGCCAGCCATGCTGCGGGCCGGTGCTGGCGACGAAGCTCGTCGCCGATCAGAGTGCCGATGTGGACTTTGATGCCACATTCTTCGGTCGGTTTGAGTAGGGACTTTTCGGCCATGCTGAAAGCGAAAAAAGGAGTGGTAAAAAAGTGACATACCGTCTGCTCCATGCAGACCTTCACTGGATGATAAGAAATGTCAAAGAGCCTGGCTCGGCCGCCATAATCTCCGTTCCACCATAAAGGCAACCCGAAGAAGGGAGCCATTAAAGGAAACCCGAAGAAGGTAACCTTGAAGGCAACCCGTGACTGGGAACCATGAAGGCAACCCGGGGCCGAACCCTCTTTGAGCGCATCGAAAATCAAGCGCTCTCTTTGCGGCCACAAAATTACAAAGTTTCCACTTTAGCCACAAAAACCTAACGCAAGATTTTTTGCTTAATTGGTATTAAAAAATGCAAAATTCCAAAACCGCCCCGCTCGGTAACGCCCTTGTACCCTGCCTGTAACGCACCCCGCCCCCTATACCCCCCGCCTGTCACTCCCCCGCCGCTTCCCTCCCCCCTCTCACCCCCGCCGCTTCCCTCCCCCCTCT
>JAMPHO010000023.1 GCA_023663385.1 Alistipes timonensis
GGGGAGCTGCCCCGGCACGGCGAGCCAGCTTTCAACATCGCGGGGATATGCCCCGACGAGGAGCGCGAGGGCGTTGATTGTGCGGCGTATGGAGTTGCGGAGCTTCGGAATCGACGCCTGGGTGGAGTAATAGGTGCCCCAGGCCTGGGCCACGTCGAGCTTCGAGGCGAGAGTGGTCTCGAACCTCGCCTCGGCTATTTTCACGGTCTTCATCTGCCTTTCAGAGTGGGCCATGGCTATCGCGTATTGCTGCTGGTACTGCCTGAGGGTGAAGTAGGTGGATGCGATTTGCGCGGCGAGGCTCACCATGGTTCCGGCGTACTCGGCCCGCGAGGCCCGGTATTGCGCCTTACGCTGCTTCACGCCCGATGCCACCTTTCCGAAGATGTCTATTTCCCAGGAGGCGGAGAGTCCGGCGTTGAACTGCGACGACGGTTCGGGCGTGAAAGTGTCACCCTTCCCGAGGGCGCCGCTTGAGCGCGAGCGGGTCCATCCGGCGTTGAGGCCGACCGACGGCATCCATCCGGCGCGAGCCTGGCCTACGGCGGCGCGAGCCATTTCTGAGCGCCTATGTGCTATGGCGAGGTTATAGTTGCGCTCCAGGCCGAGAGTCACCAGGGAGTCGAGCGTAGGGTCGGCGAACTGGCGCCACCAGCGGTCGGAAACGTCGGGCGCCTGCTGGATGTGCGCGGGCTCCCAGGCCCATCGTTCCGGGATTTCGGGCGCCCTGTCGGCGGGAACTTCGGCCCTGGCGCCCCCAAAGCATGCCAGGGCGGCGAAAGCGAGCAAGAGAAAGCGTTGAAACATCATTATTTTATTATTTTCCCTTAAAAAATTCTGCCGGAATGCTGCCAAGGCGAAAAAACGCGGAAGCAGACTTTCGACGCAATAAAAACGTCTCGGCGAGCCTGATGGTTCGGTAGCGCGGCGGGTATTCCGGGAAGGAGCCGCAAGGAAAATGGAGTGAAAATTTGCAAAATTTATGCGAATAATGTAACTTTGGCACATTAATATTATATTAAAGTCAGATGAATCAATCGATATTCAGAAAATGCGGCCTCGCAGTCGCTGTGGCGCTTGCCGCCGCGGGGAGCGTTGGCGCGCAGACTACCCTCGGCATCATCGACCGCGGGAGGCTCGCGGAAACGCGGCGCCAGATAGCTGTTTCACGCTCGGGCCAGGAGGCTTCGGTGAGCGTGATGGTTCGTTACGAAAATTCCGACGCGCTCGCGGCCCTCGAAGCTGCCGGGGCGACGGTGCTCCATAAAGAAGCCACGGTGGCCCTGGTCGCCATGCCTTCGGAACGGGTGGAGGAGCTGCTCCAGACCCCGGGAATCAGCTCCGCGTCGCTGGCGCGGAGGGCGCGCAAGCTCAACGACAAAGCCCGCGAGGCGTCGAACGTCGACGCTGTTCACTCCGGCGAGGGGCTCGACAGGGCTTACAAAGGGGATGGTGTGATAGTAGGCATCTTCGATATGGGATTCGACCCCAACCACATCAACTTCAACGACAGCGAGGGGAATAGCCGCGTGAAGCATATGAATACCTATTTCCAGCGCTACGAAGGGGTGGCCCCTACGGTAAGCCGCAACGAGACCCCCTCGGCAATCGCCCGGTTCACCACTGACTCAAGCGACGACACCCACGCCACCCATGTGATAGGCACCGCCGCCGGCTCGTTCGCGGGGGGCGGCACTGACTATTCCGGCGTGGCTCCCGAGGCGGAAATATTTATGTGCGGCGGCTACGGCAGCACCGATGAGATGGTGATCGCGTTCGCCGATATGACCGAATACGCCGCCAGTGTCGGTAAGCCGCTGGTGATTAACCTTTCCCTCGGCGACAACGAGGGGGCGCACGACGGTACCGACGAGTTCTCCAAGATGCTCGACGAGATCGCGGAGCGCACCGGCGCCCACTTCTTCCTCGCTTCGGGCAACGAGGGCTCCTATGGTATAGGTATCTTCAAGGAGTTCAAGACAGGGGACACCACGCTGCGCACCTGCCTCCAGCCCGACGACAGCGGCAACGCCTATTATTCGTATCCCACCGCGGGCAATATCGAAATCTGGAGCGAGGACGAGACCCCTTTCAAGCTCTATGTTGACCTCGTTGACCTCACCGCGCCTTCGGCCCCGGTGACCTCCATAGAGATTCCGCAGAACGGCGGGATGTTTTTCGCCAACGGCACTACCCCCACCGGCGTGAGCTCGAATTCTATTAATCGCGGCGACACGCAGTTCAACTCGATATACTCGCAGAGCTATATCGGCGCCGAGACCGAGGTTTCGAAGCAGAATGGACGATTCTACTCGGTAGTTAGGTTCGACCTGACGAGCCGCTCGGCTTCGACCAAGCGCAACTACAGGATGGCGCTCCGCGTTGAAGGCGCGGAGGGGCAGAAGGTCTACGGATATGTCAACACGTCCTACTACGAGAGTGCGTATGGCTATGAAGCGTATTTCCCGGTTTCATTCGCGAGCTGCAATCTATCGGGCTACAGCTCGTCGGACGGCAACGGGTCGATTTCGGGTATGGCTTGCGGCCACAACACGATCGCCGTGGGTGCCTACGTTACCCGCAACATAGCCTCGGACACCTACTACAACGGGAACCAGCCCTTGGGCGAGCCCGCGTATTTCTCGTCGTGGGGCAACCTGCCCGGTGGCCGCGTGAAGCCCGACATCAGCGCCCCCGGTTTCCTGATTGTAAGCTCAATGTCGGGTCCGTATGTGACGGCCAACAACCGTTATCTGTCGAGCCTGGGCACTCCCAAGTATTACCAGTACAACGACCCCGCCACAAGCAAGACCCATTACTGGACCTATATGGCGGGTACCTCGATGGCTACTCCGTTTATGACCGGCGTGGCGGCTCTTTGGCTTGAGGCCAACCCGAGCCTTTCGACCGAGGACATACGCACCATAGCCCGCGCCACGGCAATTATGCCGGAGAACGACAAGCCCCAGTGGGGCGGCAGCGGCAAGGTCGACGCGCTCGCTGGGCTCAAAATGGCTCTCAACTATTCGGGCGTGGCCGATGTGAAGGCCGACGGCGGCAATGAGACCATAATCTTCTCGCCCAAGGGGGGTGCGCTCTACGAGGTGTTCGCTCCCGGCGACGAAGAGGTGGTTGCTGAGGTTTACAATCTCGCCGGGTCGTCGCTTCTCAAAACCGCGGGTCGCGGCACGGTCGATGTTGACCTGTCGGGCTTCAGCGGCGGCGTCTACCTGCTGAAGGCTACCACCGGGCGCTCTACGAGGTCGATGAAGGTCGCCCTCTGAGTGGTCGGAAGCTGATAAAACACCACTCCCCGGGTCGCGGTTCGCGGCTCGGGGAGTGGTGTTTTATGGGAGATTTGGGAAATTTGGGAGAGTTGGGAGGGTTTGGGAGGTTTGGGAGGTTTGGGACTGGTGGGAGATTTGGGGAAATTGGGAGAGTTGGGACTTTGGGAGGTCAGCGACCCCAGCGGGAGCGCTGGAGGTCGGCCAGGCGGGCCTCCGCGGGGTTGTCGGCGGGATTCCAGAAGCGGGTGCCGTCGAGGCGGTCGGGGAGGAACTGCTGGCGCACGAAGTGGCCCGGATAATCGTGGGCGTATTTGTAGTCGGCTCCGTAGCCCATCTCCTTCATAAGGGAGGTGGGGGCGTTGCGTATGTGGAGCGGCACGGGCAGGTTACCGGTTTCGCGCACTTTGGCCAGCGCGGCGTCGATCGCGAGATACGCCGAGTTGCTCTTGGCCGAGGTCGCGAGGTAAACGGTGCATTCGGCCAGGGGTATGCGCCCCTCGGGCATGCCGATTTTTTTTATTATGTCGTAAGTGGCGTTGGCCAACAGCATGGCGTTGGGGTTGGCCAGCCCTATATCCTCGGCGGAGAGTATCACCAGGCGCCGGGCTATGAATTCGGGGTCCTCCCCGCCGTCGATCATGCGCGCCAGCCAGTAGACAGCTGCGTCGGGGTCGGAGCCCCGCACGCTCTTTATGAAGGCCGATATGATGTCGTAGTGCATATCCCCCTGCTTGTCGTATGCCGCGGGGTTCTGCTGTAGCGAGCGGGTCACGATTTCGTCGGAGATAACGAGCGGCTCGCCCGCCGGGGTCGACTGGTCGAGCAGGTCGAGGATGTTGAGCAGTTTGCGGGCGTCGCCGCCGGAGAATCGGAACAGGGCGTCGGTCCCCTCGACCTTCACGTCGCGGGTGGCGAGAATCTCGTCGCCGGAGATGGCGCGGTCGAGGAGCGTTTGCAGTTCGGGGGCTTCGAGCGGTTTGAGGGTGTAGACCTGCGCGCGACTCAGCAGCGGGCGTATCACCTCGAACGACGGGTTCTCGGTGGTGGCTCCGATGAGGGTCACGATTCCCTGCTCCACGGCACCGAGGAGCGAGTCCTGCTGCGATTTGCTGAAGCGGTGTATTTCGTCGATGAAGAGGATGGGGCGCCCCTGGGAGAACATCGAGCGGGCGTCGGCGCGGCAGCGCTCGATGACCTCGCGCACATCCTTCACCCCGGCTGTGACTGCCGAGAGGGTGTAGAACTGCGATTTGGTGGTGTTGGCGATGATGCGCGCTATTGTTGTCTTCCCGACCCCCGGAGGCCCCCAGAGTATGAATGAGCTTACGTTGCCCGAGTCGATCATGCGGCGCAGGATGCCGCCGGGCCCAACGAGATGGGTCTGGCCGATATATTCGTCGAGGTTTTTGGGCCGGAGCCTTTCAGCGAGAGGTGCGAGCATTTGTAAAAAGGAGTGTGGCGTTTTTGTGCGTTGCGGAGCCCCCCGAGGGGCGCTGTAAATACAAAATTACTGAATTTCGGGGAGCGGCGCGGCCGCGGGGGTGTTAACTTTGCTTAATTATCGCTCCGACCGGGCCGGAAGGGTGGGGCGGTTAGCCGGAATTTTGTTAATTTTACAAATCGAAGCGCGGCGGGTCCGCGGCTGAACAAAGCCGCCACGCCGATTGTTCCGCTTTAAAAACCAAACAACTATTATTATGGCACATCAGAACAACGGAGGAGGGATACCTTCCACAATGAGAACCGTTTTCGGCATCTTCATGATATTGATTTACGTCGGGATGGGCGTGCTGCTCTTCATCGACTTCTTCCACTTCTCGGCCGGCTGGCAGTGGCTGCGCTGGGTCGGCGGGTCGCTATTCGTGGTCTACGGCTTCTGGCGCGCCTACCGGCAGTTCTCGGGCATAGATTCGAGTATCTGAGGCCGGGGCGCCGGGCGTCCCGCGTATATTCTGAGGCAAAAGTTTCCATTTTTGCGAAACTTCTGCTAACTTTGCTTTCTGTTAGCAGTCTAACGTTTAAAATAGGCACCCGCTAACGCCTCTTAGACCTCCGCGGCCGATGCCGCGGGGGCTTGGAAACAATCTTTCTGATCTGACAATGAAATTCAGCAACATATTCGCCGCGGCGCTCGCCGCCGCCCTCGTGCTCCCCTTGGGGGCGTGCGAGGGGAAGGGAGGCAAGCGCACGCTGCCGACCGGCAACACCTCGACCTCGGGCACGGTAGTGATCGCGGCCGACGCGTCGTTCCAGAACATCGTTCAGGAGGAAATCGACGTGTTCGAGTACATCTACCCCGCAGCCTCGGTGCTCGCCCGCTACACCGATGAGCACGCCGCCGTCGATTCGCTGCTCTTCGGCAAAGCCCGCTGCGCGGTGATTTCGCGCGAGCTCACCAAGGAGGAGAATTCCTTCCTGCGCGACAAGAAGCATTTCGCCAAGACCAAGAAAATCGCCGTAGACGCCATCGCCGTGATCGTCAACGAGGAGAACCCAGTCGAAAACCTCTCGATAAGCGAGCTCCGCGAGATTCTCAGCGGCGAGGTTACGGAATGGAGCCAGCTATCGCCCACGAAGCTCGGCAAAATCCAGGTGGTGTTTGACCACAGCGGCTCGTCGGTGGTGAAGTATATGGCCGACTCGGTGCTCCGCGGAGGCAAGTTCGCCCCGACGGTGGCCTCGGCGGAAACGATGCCCGCGGTGTTCGACGCCGTGAAAGAGCGCCGCAACGCCATCGGCCTGGTGAGCGTCAGCTGGATTTCGACCGACCTCAAAAGCGCCGACCTCTCGGCCGAGGAACGCCTGAAAACCCTGGAGGCCGACGACACGACGGCCACATCGTTCACCAACGAGGTGAAGGTGCTCCCAATTCGCCGCGACGACTCGCTAACAGCTTACAAGCCCTACCAGGCGTACATTTTCGACGGGCGCTACCCCCTGTACCGCTCGATATGGATGGTGAACACCGGCGCCGCCGGATCGCTCGCCTCGGGTTTCTTCTCGTTCGTGACCTCGTTCCGCGGGCAGAAGCTCATCCAGCAGACCGGGGTGCTCCCCGCGACCGTCCATCAGCGCATGGTGTCGGTCGACTGACCCCGTTAAGCCGCGCTGACGCCGCTCCGGGAGGAGGGCGCCGCCCCGGCCACAGACAGTGCAAATTACAAATCGCTTAAAACATAACGACCAATGAAATCAAAATTCCTTCTCAGCCTGCTCTTAGGCTCGGCCCTCGGCCTCTCGGCCCAGGGTTTCAAGGATGGCGTGGAGTACTACCGCGCCGATCAGCCCGAGGAAGCTCTGATCATCCTCACCAACACACTTAACCAGGCCGGCACCGAACAGGCCACCTCTTATTACTATCTCGGCCAGATCGCCATGCAGAAGGGCGACAAGGCCGCTGCAAAGGCCAACTTCGAGAAGGGTCTGGCCGCTGACCCCAACAACGGCTACAACTACATCGGTATGGGTGCCCTGGCGCTCGCCGACGGCAACCTCGGTCAGGCCAAGGATTACTTCAAGGACGCCAAGGGTAAGGCCAAGAAGGATCCCGACGTGCTCACCGAAATCGCCCGCGCATACTTCATCGCCGACCCCGTGAAGTACGCCACCGAAATCGACAAGGCCCTCGCCGACGCCAAGAAGGCCAAGAAGAACGCTCCCTCCCCCTTCATCCTCGAAGGTGACCGCCTCGCTCCTACCAATGTGGGCGACGCCGCCGGTATGTACGAGATGGCCGCGCAGTTCGACACCGCCAACGAACACCCCGAGGCTTATGTGAAGTATGCCCGCACTTACTTCCGCGTCAACCCGCAGTACGCCATCCAGAAGCTGAAGGACCTCCTGGCCCAGCAGCCTAACTCGGCCCTGGCACAGCGCGAGCTCGCCGAGAAGTACTACGACAACAACCAGCTCACCCTCGCCGCCCAGCAGTACGAACAGTACATCCAGAACCCCAACCACTTCAAGAAGGACAAGCAGCGCCTCGTAGGCCTCCTTTTCTTCGCCCAGCGCTACCCCGAGAGCTACGCCCTGGCCGGTGAGATTCTGAAGGAGGAACCCGCCAACTTCTACATGCAGCGCATGCAGTTCTACAACAAGAAGGCTATGGGTGAGAAGGAAGCCGCCAAGGCTGCCGCCGAAACCCTTATGAGCAACCCCAAGGCCGACCTCAACTCGCAGGACTATACCCAGTATGGCGAGCTGCTTCAGGATATGGGCGACGACTCGACCGCCGTTCTTATGTATGAGAAGGCCGTCGGCGCTTCCCCCGAAAAGGCATCCCTGCTGAAGGACCTCTCCAGCGCCTACAACCAGGCCCATATGTTCGACAAGGCCGCCGAGGCAATGGAGCGCTATATGGCCGCTTCCGGCGACGACAACCTCAACGACCAGCTCCAGCTCGCCCTGCGCTGGAACGCCGTTGCCGCTTCGAAGATGGAGACCGACTCCGTAGCCTCGCAGGCCGCTTCGCAGAAGGCCATCGCCGCCATCGAGAAGGTGAAGGCTGAGATCAACGACAACCCGATCGTGCTCAACAACTACGCCCGCATCCTGATGACCGCCAACCGCAACGTTTACGACCAGGCTGTATACGACGCCGACATGGCCACCCTCGCGTGCCTCGACGCCGACCCCTCGAACCTTGAGAAGCGCAAGTCGATGTACACCCAGGTGCTCGGCCGCCTCGGCAACTACGAGATTTCGACCCTGAAGGACACCGACAAGGCCCGCGCCACCTTCACCCGTTTCTATGAAATATCCCCCTCGGAAGAGCTGAAGGCCTACATCGAGACCCTCGCTCCCGCCGAAGCGAAATAACCGACGGCTTAAAGCCGCGATTCCATCAGGCCGCGCCTCCCGCTATGGGTGGCGCGGCTTTCTTTCGCCCATACGGTAAATTGGTGCGCCGCGGTGTGAACAATTGACGTTAAAAAAGCCTTTAAGTGGTAGAAACTGTTTAAATTTTTTCATTGTAAGTTTCTGGGAATCCCCGTATGGGGGTACGAATTTAAAACCAAGGGATAATGGATACGAATAAAACAGGGCGCTCGTTGTTTTGGGCAGGTTTCATCCTGACGGTGGCGGTTGTGGCCGGCTTTATTGTCATGATGTTGATAGGCGTCGCGCCGTTCACCACCTGGGTGTCGGCGCTCACGTTGTGTGGGCTGGTACTCGTAGGCACGCTGCTTATGTACCTCGGCCGCGCCTTCGAGCGCGGCGACGGATCGGGCGGTGGCGACGACGGCGACGATGCCTGAAACGATTTGTTTTTACGCCCAAAAGCGCGTAAATTCGCGTTATGGAAGTACTGTACGAGGATAACCATATAATAGTGGTCAACAAGGCTCCCGGCGAAATAGTGCAGGGCGACAAGAGCGGCGACGAACCGCTGGTCGAGACCCTCCGGCGCTGGATCAAGGAAAAATACGCCAAGCCGGGCAACGTGTTCTGCGGTGTGGTTCACCGCCTTGACCGCCCCGTGGGCGGGTTGGTGGTGTTCGCTAAGACCTCCAAGGCCCTTGAGCGGATGAACCGCCTTTTCCGCGACGGAGAGGTGCGCAAAACCTACTGGGCCATTACGCGCGGCCTCCCTAAGGAGCCGCGTGCCGAGCTGCGCCACTGGCTCCGCTCGGTCGAGAAGACCAACAAATCGTATCTTTCCGACGAACCCCGCGAGGGGGCCAAGGAGGCCCGTCTCCGTTACCGGCAGATCGGCTCGACGGAGCGTTACCGCCTGCTGGAAGTAGAGCTGCTCACGGGGCGCAAGCACCAGATACGCGCCCAGCTCGCCTCGATTGGCTGCCCGGTGAAGGGTGACCTCAAATATGGCGACAAGCGGTCGAACCCCGACGGCAGCATCTCGCTCATGGCGCGCCACATCGAGTTCGTGCACCCAGTAAGCGGCAAGCTCATATCGCTTACCGCGCCGGTGCCCGACGACAATCTCTGGCGGGCCCTGGAGGAGGATGCCTCCCGCCGCGCCGCCGAAGAGGCACCCGCCGCCGAAGAGGCACCCGCCGCCGAACCCCGCGAGGGAGAATAATAACTAACGAAGCATTGATGGATAAGAAGGACCTAAGGATAGTTTTTCTCGGAACACCTGATTTCGCCGTGGAGAGCCTGCGGCGCATTGTCGACGACGGCTACAACGTAGTCGGCGTGGTGACCATGCCTGACAAGCCCGCCGGACGCGGCCACCGAATGTACCAGTCGCCCGTGAAGGAGTTCGCCCTCGAACGCGGGCTGAAACTCATGCAGCCTGTTAAGCTGAAGGATTCCGAATTTGTCGAGGAACTCCGCTCGCTGGAGGCCGACCTGTTTGTGGTCATAGCTTTCAGAATGCTCCCCGAGGTGGTGTGGACGATGCCACGCCTCGGCACCTTCAACCTGCACGCGTCGCTGCTACCCCGCTACCGCGGCGCGGCGCCCATCAACTGGGCGGTGATCAACGGCGACCGGGAGACCGGGGTGACCACCTTCTTCCTCAAACACGAAATCGACACCGGCGACATATTGCGCCAGGAGCGTATCACGATCGGCGACGACGAGAATGTCGGCTCGGTCCACGACCGCCTGATGGCGCTCGGAGCCGAACTCACGCTCGACACCATAGGGCATATCCTGGTCGGCGACCTCGTGCCGCAGCCGCAGGACGAGCTTCTTGGGAGCGAGGAGCCGACCCCCGCGCCAAAGATTTTCCGCGACACCTGCCACATCGACTTCAACCGTCCCGCCGCGGAGGTCAGAAACCTCATCCGCGGCCTCTCGCCCTACCCGGCGGCCTGGTGCGACCTTTTCGACGCCGGGAAGCCTGGCGAGCCCGCGCTGCTGACGCTGAAAGTGTTCGCCGCGTCGCCGGTTGGGAATGCCGCGCTCGGGGCAGGGGAGGTGTCGGTGGCCGGAGGTCGCCTCATGGTCGGATGCGCCGACGGCTCGGCGCTCGAACTCACCGAGGTGCAGCCCTCGGGCAAGCGCCGTATGACTGCCGGGGAGTTTCTCCGCGGCGCCCGTCTGCCCGAGAAAATCGTAATGGGTTGATGACTTATGGAGGTTAAGATTAAGAATATGGTGTGCCAGCACTGCGTGCAGGCCGTGCGCAGGGTGCTGGGCGAGGCCGGATACGATGTGCGCGACGTGCGTCTCGGCGCCGCCTCCATCGGCGGAGGCCAACTCTCGGAAAAGAGCCTCGCGCGGCTCGACGCCGCGCTGCGCACCGAGGGTTTCGAGTTGGTGACCGACCCTCGCGACGCCGTGGTAGAGCGGGTCAAGCACGCCATAATGCGCCATGTGAGGGAGGAGAGCTGCAAGTTCAACCTCTCGGCGTGCCTGTCGGACAATGTCGGCATCGAGTATGACACCCTGAGCCGCATATTTTCGGCCCGCGAGGGGCGCACGATCGAAAAGT
The DNA here is from genome assembly GCA_023663385.1 of Alistipes timonensis. Lineage (GTDB taxonomy): Bacteria > Bacteroidota > Bacteroidia > Bacteroidales > Muribaculaceae > UBA7173. The sequence continues at coordinate 10,693 of JAMPHO010000023.1, forward strand.
ACTTCATAGCCCAACGCGTGGAGCTGGTGAAGGAGCTGCTCGGCTACGGGAACCTGACCCTAACCGAGATAGCCGACAAGGCGGGATATTCGAGCGTGGCCCATCTGTCGCGCCAGTTCAAGACCGTCACCGGGCTCACTCCGACGCAGTACCTCGCCGACCTCGACGCTTCGGCGCGGCTCCCCCTGAGCGAGGTCTGAGAAACTTTTTTCTGATGTTCCCGCGACGCGTTATTGTGCAACGACGGCGCGGAAGCGTGTAACACGCGAACCGTCGAAAAGCCGTAATTTCGCGGTAAAGAAATTACGGCTTATGAATATCACACATTTCCTATATTCACTTCTGGCGATAGTCAACGCGATGTCGCCTTATGTGCTGCTCGGCTTCCTTGTGGCCGGACTGCTGCATGTGTTCGTGCGCCCCGAGGTCATGGCTCGCCATCTGGCCGGGGGAGGGTGGAAGCCGGTGGTGAAGGCCGCGCTGTTCGGCATACCCCTGCCGCTCTGCTCGTGCGGCGTGCTCCCCGCGGCGGTGGCCCTTCGTCGGCGCGGCGCCTCGAAGGGGGCCTCCACCTCATTCCTGATAGCCACCCCGCAGACCGGGGTAGACTCGATAGCCGCGACCTATTCGCTGCTCGGACTCCCGTTCGCCATCATACGCCCCGTGGCAGCGCTCTTCGGCGCCGCTGTCGGCGGAATGGCCGTTGACCGCTCCGACACCGACGGCGCCACCGACCCCGGTCGTTTCGAGGCCGAGGAGGCTGAGAAGATGCCCCGCACCATCCTTGGGAAGATTGCCGAGGCCGTGCGCTACGGGTTGGTCGACATGGTCGCCTCCGTGGGTAAGTGGCTCGTGATCGGGCTGTTGGTGGCCGCTGTGATTACCGTCTTCGTCCCCGACGAGCTTTTCGTGCGGCTCAGCGCCTATCCGATAATCGCCATGCTGCTGATGGTGCTGATCGCCGTGCCGATGTATGTGTGCGCCACCGGGAGCATCCCCATCGCGCTGTCGCTGATGCTCAAGGGGCTGACCCCTGGAGTGGCGTTCGTGCTGCTTATGGCTGGCCCCGCGGCCAACTTCGCCTCGGTGATGGTGATAGGTCGCGCCATGGGGCGCAAGGCCACTGCCGTCTACGTCGGTTCGGTGATTTTGACGGCGCTCCTTTTTGGCCTCGCGATTGATTACCTGCTCCCCGCTTCCTGGTTCCTTCCGGCGGTGACGAGTCTCGACCCCTCGTGCCACCACGGGGTAGGCATCTTCGAGACCCTCTGCTCGGCGCTCCTCGTAGGGCTGCTTATTTACGCCGCGGTAAGGAACCGCCGCGCCGGCCGAAAAGGCGCCTGCCATTGCGGCGACGGCAACTCCTCTTGCGGCATTGACAACCACATTGATAACTCTAAAACCAACGATATGATACAGACAACGACTTACAAGATTGACGGAATGGCGTGCGCCCACTGCCGCGCCACGGTTGAGAAAGCCCTTTCGGCGCTTCCCGGAGCCGAGGAGGTCACTGTTGACCTCTCCGCGGGTACCGCGACTGTTGCCGGCCCCGTCGACCCCGCCGCCGTAGAGAAGGCCGTGCTTCTCGCCGGATTCACCTATTCAGGCACTGTGGCTTCGGTCCGTTGAGCCCTCAACGCGAAAGCGAGTGAAAAATCAGACTCAAATAATCCGGGTTTCGCGTGGCGTTTCCCGGATTATTTCGTAACTTTGTTGGCAAAATAATTCCCCCGCACCAATGAACACCAACAGTCTGGTTTCTATCGCCGACCTGGGAAAGGAGCAGATTCTGCGCCTCCTGGAGTCGGCTCGCTTTTTTGAAGAGCACCCCAATCATAAGGTGCTCGACGGCAAGGTGGTGGCGACGCTCTTCTTCGAGCCGTCGACACGCACGCGCCTGAGTTTTGAAACGGCGGTCAACCGTCTTGGAGGCCGTGTGATAGGGTTTTCCGACGCCTCGACCACCTCTTCGTCGAAAGGGGAGACGCTCAAGGACACTATTATTATGGTGTCGAACTACGTCGACCTGATCATCATGCGCCACTACCTCGAAGGGGCGGCGCGCTACGCGACCGAGGTGACCGACACACCTATCATCAACGCCGGCGACGGGGCAAACCAGCACCCCACCCAGACGATGCTCGACCTCTATTCGATACTCAAAACCCAGGGCACGCTTGAGAACCTCACGATTACCCTCGTGGGCGACCTGAAATATGGCCGCACCGTCCACTCGCTGCTGATGGCCATGAAGTATTTCAAGCCCCGGTTCCGTTTCGTGGCGTGCGACGAGCTGCGTATGCCCCGCGAGTATGTGGAGTTCTGCCGCGAGCAGGGGATTCCTTTTGAGGAGCATAAGGAGCTTACCCGCGAGGTTATCGACTCGTCGGACATAATATATATGACCCGCGTGCAGCGCGAGCGCTTCGCCGACCTCGACGAATACGAGCGCGTGAAGGATTTCTACACCCTGCGCGCCTCGATGCTCGAAACCTCGCGCCCCAACCTGCGCATTCTCCACCCGCTTCCCCGCGTCAACGAGATAAACCAGGATGTCGACGACAATCCCAAGGCATATTATTTCGACCAGGCGCGCAACGGGCTCTTCGCCCGCGAGGCCATCATATGCGACGCCCTCGGTATCGACGTCGAGAAACTCAAGAAAGAAACTTTAGCGCAAGCCTGAAAACTATGAGCAACAGCAAGAAAGAACTGGCGGTAGCTGCACTGCGCAACGGCACCGTCATCGACCATATACCGTCGGACGCCCTTTTCAAATGCGTCAAGATTCTGGGCCTTACCGAGATGGGCCACCAGCTCACCATCGGCAACAACCTCCACAGCGAGCGCCTCGGCCTCGGCACCAAGGGTATTATAAAGGTGGCCGACGTGTTTTTTCCCGAGGCGATGCTCAACCGCATAGCGCTGGTTGCCCCGACGGCGGTTGTCAACACCATCCGCGACTACGAGGTGGCCGAGAAGCGCCCCGTGGCCCTGCCGGAGACCATCCGCGGCATCGTGAAGTGCGACAACGCCAAGTGCATCACCAACAACGAGCCGATGGAGACCCGCTTCGACGTCGTGCCCGACAAACCGGGCCACATTCGTTGCTACTACTGCAACCACGTCGTGGCCAACTCGCAGGCTATTCTGAGCTGATAAGTAACTGGTCGAAATATTAAGATAATTAGACCCGTTAGTATAAAATAATTTTGAACAGTTACTTATGGCCAAGGAGAAGAGGTCTCTGAAACCGGGCACCATGATCTACCCGCTCCCGGCGGCGCTCGTCACCTGCGGCACCTCGCCGCGGGAGTCGAATATGCTTACCGTGGCCTGGGTGGGCACCGTGTGCACCAATCCGCCGATGTGCTACATATCCGTGCGCCCCGAGCGCCATTCCTATCCGATGATCAGGGAGAACATGGAGTTCACCATCAACCTGACCACCAAGGATATGGCCCGCGCTACCGACTGGGCGGGGGTACGGAGCGGCGCCTCGTTTGACAAATGGAAGGAGACGGGGCTCACGCCGAGGCCGGGGCAGATGGTGCGCTCGCCGTATATCGAGGAGTCGCCCCTCAGCATCGAGTGCCGGGTGAAGTCGGTTATCCCCTTGGGGAGCCACGATATGTTCCTGGCCGACGTGGTAAACGTGCTGGCCGACGCCGAACTCTTCGACCCCGCGACCGACGCCTTCAACCTCGAAGGTGCCGGACTTGTGAATTACACCCACGGCCACTACTTCGAGCAGGGCCCCGAGATCGGTCGGTTCGGCTTCTCGGTGAAGAAGAAATAGCCGCCCGCGGCATAGGCAGACAAATGCCGCCGCCGGGCTAAAAATAAGAACTCAATACAAAAATCACATATCAAAATGAAACGCGACGACGCTATTTTCGAGATTATCAACCGCGAACACCAGCGCCAGAAAAAAGGCATTGAGCTGATCGCTTCGGAAAACTTCGTGTCACCCCAGGTGATGGAGGCTATGGGCTCCTGTCTTACCAACAAGTATGCCGAGGGCTATCCCGGCCACCGCTACTACGGCGGTTGCCAGGTTGTCGACGAGGCCGAGAACCTCGCCATCGAGCGCCTCAAGCAGCTTTTCGGCGCCGAATACGCCAACGTGCAGCCCCACTCGGGCGCGCAGGCCAATATGGCGGTGTTTATGTCGGTGCTCAATCCCGGCGACACCTTTATGGGTATGAACCTCGACCACGGCGGACACCTCTCGCACGGCAGCCCCGTCAACTTCTCCGGCCTGGTGTTCAACGCCATCGGCTACAACGTTGACCAGGCCACCGGCAAGGTCGACTACGACCAGATGGAGGCCCTCGCCCGCGAAAAGCGTCCCCGCCTGATTATCGGCGGTGCCAGCGCCTACTCCCGCGACTGGGACTACGCCCGCATGCGCCGCCTGGCCGACGAAATCGGCGCTATCTTCATGGTGGATATGGCGCATCCCGCCGGACTCATCGCCGCCGGTCTGCTCGAAAACCCCGTGAAGCACGCCCACATCGTCACCTCCACCACCCACAAGACCCTCCGCGGCCCCCGCGGCGGCGTGATCCTCGTGGGTAAGGACTTCGACAACCCCTTCGGCAAAACCACAAAGAAAGGGGAGATCCGCAAAATGTCGTCGCTCATCGACTCCGCCGTGTTCCCCGGCGTGCAGGGTGGCCCGCTCGAACACGTTATCGCCGCCAAGGCTGTGGCTTTCGGCGAGGCGCTCCAGCCCGAATATAAGGAATACCAGACCCAGGTCAAGAAGAACGCCGCCGCTATGGCCCAGGCGATGATCGACAAGGGTTACAACGTGATTTCCGGCGGTACCGACAACCACTGCATGCTCATCGACCTCCGCTCGAAGTTCCCCGAACTCACCGGCAAGGTGGCTGAGCGCGTGCTCGTCGAGGCCGACATCACCGCCAATAAGAATATGGTGCCCTTCGACTCCCGCTCCCCCTTCCAGACCTCCGGCATCCGCCTCGGCACCCCCGCCATCACCACCCGCGGCCTCCGCGAGAACGAGATGGGCGAGATCGTCGAGATGATCGACACCGTGCTTTCCGCTCCCGAAAGCGAGCAGACCATCGCCGCCGTGCGCGCCAAGGTGAACTCCATGATGGAGGACCGCCCGATGTTCGCCTGGTAATCCGCTCATCCGAAACGCTCTCTTAATCTGTAGTTTGAAAAGATGAAACTGATATTCTACCGCGTCTACCAGATACTGGTAATGCTGCCTATACTGATAGTGCTGACGGTGCTCGCGGCGACGGTTACGATCGCCGGGTGCGCCCTCGGGCTGTCGCGCGTCTTCGGCTACTGGCCCGCCAAAATCTGGGCCATGCTGTTCTGCTGGCTGTCGTTCGTGAGGGTCAGCGTCAAAGGTCGCGAGAATATCGACAAGGACACCTCCTACGTCTTCGTGGCCAACCACCAGGGGGCTTACGACATCTTCTCGATCTACGGCTTCCTCAACCACAACTTCCGTTGGATGATGAAGGTTGGGCTGCGTAAGATTCCGTTCGTGGGGCGCGCCTGCGCCGCCGCGGGGCATATCTTCGTCGACAACTCCTCGCCGGCGGCAATACGCCGCACCATGGCCAAGGCCGAGCGCACCCTCCAGGGGGGTATGTCGGTGGTGGTGTTCCCCGAAGGGTCGCGCACACTCACCGGCCATATGGGCCCCTTCCACAAGGGCGCCTACCAGCTCTCTATGGAGTTCGGGCTCCCCGTGGTGCCCGTCAGCATCGACGGCGCCTACGACATTCTGCGCCGAGGCGACTCCTTCCCCCACTGGGGCACCATCCGGCTGACCATCCACAAGCCGATCTCCGCCCCCGTCGACGAAGCCGACCGCAAGCGCGTCATCGACGCCTCCCGCGCCGCCGTCGCCTCCGCCCTCCCCGAACGCTTCCGCTGAACGGTCGGATGGTTCGGACCAGTCGGACAGTTCGGACGAGCAACAGAAAGTTTGTAGTTGCTTTGGATTTTTAGCCTAACAGCAACATTTTAATCATAGCACCGCGTTATGCCTTCAGGGTATGGCGCGGTGTTTGTTTTGCGACGTTTTGGGCTGCGTTACCTATATTTCCGGCTGAAATGATGTGATTTAAGGGTTAAATTAGGTTAAAAATATGCCTCTTTTATCTCTCATTGCGCAAAAAGATTGCAACATAGCGAAATAAAACGTTAATTTGCGACTTCATCAATGATATTCAATCTATTAAACTAATATACAATGAAAGCATTCACATCATTCATCGCATTGTTGGCTTTAACGGCGGTAGCTTCGCCTGTGCAGGGGGGGTACTTCGTGGTCGACGGGCTGGAATATACGGTTACTGATTCCGAGGCCGGAACCGTGGAGCTTACCAAGTGGCTGCACATTGGAAATAGCGGAGCCGCCGATGACGACGGTCTTGTCGTGGTTGTCCCTGCGACAGTGGAGGATGGCGGGAAGTCGTTCACTGTGACAACCGTGGCCGAAAGCGTGTTTGCCAACGACGCAAACCTGACCGAGGTGGTGCTTCCCAATACCATCAATGGCGACGGACTCGGCGGACACAATTTCGTCGGATGCGACCGACTGGAGTCCGTCACGCTCCCCGAGGGGCTTGCCAAGCTTAAAATGACCACGTTCGTTAATCTGCCTAACCTCAGGCAGCTGACCCTGCCCGATGGATTGGAGTCGATGGTCTGCTCCATATATAACTGCGGATTGGAGTCGTTAAGGATTCCTGTCGGGGTTAACGCGTTCGGAATGTCGGTATGGCATTGCGAATCGTTGCGAAACCTGGAGGTCGGCACAATGAGCGAGGGCTCGATATTAGGGACACAGAAAGTAGTCCGCGAGCTTCGGTTCGCCGAGAACGCCATACTCCTTGAAGACGCGTTTCCCGCTTATGAGAATCTGCAGCGGGTTATATTCTCGAAAGGGTGCCTTTCCTGTGGCAACACACTGCGCGGGTCGATGAACCTCCGCGAGGTTGTCTGCGAGGACGAGTCGATTTTGATAGGACCATGCCCCTTGGAATGGGCGGCTGCGCCGCTCGGCAAGGCGCTGACCGTATGGGTGCCCGAAGGGAGCGGAGAGCGTTTCTCCGCCGCCGACGTATGGAAGAAATTCACAATCAAAGAGGGTACCCCCGACGCCAACCTCCCGGATGCGGCAGGTGTGGAAAATATCTCTGTTGATGCCTCTGAGGGAGCCGAGGTGTGGACTCTCGATGGTGTTTTCCGGGGCAGCTTCGTCTCCGCCTCGGAAGCCCGTTCGGCCATCGCCTCCGGCACCTATATAATTAAGGAGAATGGCAAAAGCCGCGTCGTGATGTTCTGATCGCGCCCCCGGCCCTAACCGACAATACTAACGTCGCCCTCCCGCGAACCGGGAGGGCGACGTCGTTTTGCTTTAGAGAAGAAAGTTAATGAGGAGCGGGTAGCTGATTTTTTTTGCAGTCTATTGATTTACTGCGGTTATACATCAAGTATGAAATCGTGTTGTGGTTCAGGGAACCATTGCGTGTCCTCTTTGATTAGGCGCGGTCCACCATCTGTAACTGCGAAGATAAGTATCGGAATGGAGGGAGCCGCTTTGGTTAGGAGCAGATATGCCGATGAATTGTATATGGAATCTTTATTGAAATCGCAGTCCTCGGCGTAACACATAATCGCGGCCATAATTGCTTTTGATATGTCGATATGCGCTGACGTGCACTCTGTGCGGCAAATAATGCGAAATTCCTGTTCATACTCCCAATCGCTGCTTTTGCGGAAGAATGTCTCAGACATATGTTTTCTGAAATACTCTTTAGGCTCTTCGTCTATTGTGATACCATTATCATAACTTGGAACATATTTGACCTTATCGGAATGGAAATCATTTCTGTCGGATAACGATTCGATTATCTTGTTTTTATCAAACACGAGGCAAACTCCCATCCCTTTGTTTGCATAATGCCCCCAAAGTGGCAAGATTGCGAACCCAGGCCTTTCGTCATCCATTGTCAGGCTGCATTGTCTGTAGTTCCTCAGTTCTTCAACGGCCATATCGAGCCATTCATATCTTGTATCGTCATCATATGCATCATTGAAGGCCCATATAGGACGATATGACTCATTGATGTCGTTGAGCTTGGATAGCGCGCTCATATATAGTCTCCCGGACTGAATTATGGATAGTGCATTGGCGAGAGTCGTGTAGTGGTATAGTTTCTCCGTATCCCGGAACTGTTTGTCGTTCACCATAGTTGTCTTTTGAGGTTTGGCGTGTCGCCAACGGAATCCTGTCCGATAGCGACACGCCTGATACTTATAGCTCATAGATTAGTCCATTACCTTTATCTCAGAGAACAATTTCTGAAAGTCGCTATCATTCCTAAACGAATCCACATATTCGGATTTTACGAAAGCGACTGGTTTGTTTGTAAAAGAATTACTCCAGTAACTTCTTGGACAAGGCCCTAAGAATACAACTTTTGATAACTTACTGCAGCCACTAAAACAATACTTCCCAATAGTTTCAAGACTTGCCGGAAGTACAACTGATTCTAAAAAATCGCAATATTCGAAGCAACCAAAATAATCAGAGTAAGATCCCTTCATATTGCATATTCCTGCGGGAAGTGTTATTTTTGTACATTTGGCGTCATAAAATGCACCGGAAGCGATTTCACGGGTCTTATAGACTGTGCCGTCGATTTTTACTTCGGAGTAAAGCCGGGGTTCGGCGGGTAGCTCGACTTTATCGTATCCGATGATTTCCAGGTGAGAGTCAACGATGCGGTACTTCACATAGTCGAGGAAGAAGGTGGTGTCGTCGATTTTCGAGTAGACAGCCCCTCCTGTGGCCGAGCCGTCGCCTTTGATGGTAACGGAGTTGTTGTCGGCTGAGGATGAGGGATTGTCAGGCTCGTCGTTGGAGCACCCGGTCGATAAGACCGCGAAAAGCGCCATCAGCGCTGAAAGGAATGCGGTTCGGCCAATAGCGAACCATTTTTTCTTTGTCATACAGACTTTTGGTGCCGCCGGATTCCCCACGTTGGCTTTGCGTTAAGACATAAGAAAAGCGCAGGAATCTGTATCCGTTGCCTGTTCTTACCTTTCGAGGCCTTCGCATTGCCCATCATCGTAAAGAACAAGCAACGCAGAAGCCCACGCCAGTATATGCAACTTATGCCTTCTCTTCGGCACCATCCTTGCGGATGATGTCGCCGAGTCGGCGTATATTACATACCCAGGGGCATCTATCGCTGCCTTATTCTTGACGATGATTAGAAGTTGCGAAGTTCCGAAAGGTCAAGAACAAGCGCTTTGATAAACGCTCTTCATATTTTATTGTTGCCGCTTCTCTTATGCGGCAATCTCGCATCCCTCCACAAACCCCGACCGATTCCCGGTATGAGGTGCCGGGTTTACTGGCGCGGTTTTGTTTCGGTCTGCGCCGCAAAGATACAATTATTTTTAAATATTGGCAACGTAGCGGCGGAAAAACGTCTTGTTCTGAATCGTTTGGGCGATATGGGCTCCTGACAGGGATGCGGCGGGGTGGATGGGGTTGCGCGGTTGGGGATAAAGCGGTAACTTCGCGGGGCAGAGAATCTGCTGAATAGACCCTTTTGAACTTACCCTTTTTGAACTTACCTTATTGAACTTACCTTGAATTTGCTTATGAGAAAGAGGATGGCCGCGGTTGCCGCGGCGATAGCGATGGCGGCCTGCGTATGGGGGCCGGTGTCGGCAGCCAAGAAGATGGCGTTGTTGCGTAAGACGGACGCTAAGTTTTACACTACGGCGGAAGCCAGGCGCGTGGGCGACCAGGTGTTGGCCTTCCAGCGCGTTACGGGCGGCTGGCCGAAAAATGTGGATATGGAGAGCCCGATGTCGGCCGAGGAACTTGCCAAGGTGGCGGCTGACAGCGTCCGCACCGACGACTCAACCACCGACAATATGGCAACCACCACGCAGCTCACTTTCCTGGCGCGCCTCTACAAGGGTACGGGCGACGCGCGTTACCGCGACGCGTTCCGCCGCGGCATGGAGTATCTGCTTTCGGGGCAGTACGCCAACGGCGGCTGGCCCCAGTTCTGGCCCGGCCCGAAGCGCTATCAGATACACATTACTTATAATGACGGCGCGATGGCCAACACTATGGAGCTTATCCGCGACGTGGCCGCCGGCGCTGAGCCTTACGACGCGGAGGGGCTGATTGACACCACCCTGAGGGAGCGTCTCCGCGACTCGTTCAATCGCGGCATTGACTGCGTGCTCGCGACTCAGATTGTTGTGAATGGCGAGCCAACGGTATGGTGCCAGCAGCACGACCGCGAGACGCTCGCCCCGACCAAGGCGCGCGCGTTCGAGCTGCCGTCGTTCTGCTCGCAGGAGAGCGCCCAACTGGTGGCGATGCTCATGCGGTTGCCCGACCCTGACGAGCGGGTGAAGCGGGCCGTGCACGGCGCGATGCGATGGTTTGACGCGAACAAAATCGCCGGCCACAGAATCGAGCGCACGGGCGAGTACAAGACCCCGACGGCCAACACGCTCCTCGTGGCCGACCCCGACGGGGGCGCGCTCTGGGGTCGGTTCTACGACCTTGACAGCTGCAAGGTGTTCGTATGCGACCGCGATGGCGTGCCGCGCCGCTCGCTGGAGGAGATCGGGCTGGAGCGCCGCAACGGCTACAGCTGGTACAACGAGTTCCCGGCATACCTCTATGAGGAGTATGACCGCTGGGCCGACCGTTATGACCCCGCCGGGAAGGTCGCCATTGATATGACGGTCGCCGCGAAGCTCAAAGAGGAGATAGCCGCGAAGAAGGCGGCCAAGAAGGCGGCGCGACAGGCCGCGAAGAAAGCCGCCGCCGAAAAGACGGGCCGCTGACCGAACAACGCGGCCACGGCAGACGTTATAGGAGGTGACAAAGTAGGCAGACGGCGCGGGTGCCGGGTGTCACTTTGTCACCTTTGTCGTGCCATATGGTCAGAGCGCGGCGGCGCGGACCCCCTCGGCGCGGTTTGGCACGGAATGTGCAGTATCTTTACCACGGACGGCTCCCGGCTCCCGCTCTACCATTGGGCGGAGCCGCCGCGCCCCGAGAGAATAAAAATAACTAAAAACATATACTACCAATGAAAATCAAACCCCTTGCAGACCGGGTGCTCATACAGCCGACCCCGGCAGAGGAAACCACTATCGCAGGCATCATCATCCCCGACTCCGCCAAGGAGAAACCCCTCCGCGGCACTGTTCTCGCCGCCGGTGAAGGCACCAAGGACGAGAAGATGCAGGTGAAGGAGGGCGACCAGGTGCTCTACGGCAAATATGCCGGCACTGAAATCGAGGTCGAGGGCGAAAAGTACCTCATCATGCGCCAGAGCGACATCCTCGCCGTCGTTGAATAAACCGAATCTCTCCAAACCCTAACTACCAAAGCACAATACAGAAATGGCTAAAGAAATCAAATTCGACATAAAGGCTCGCGAAGAGCTCAAAAAAGGCGTTGACGCTCTCGCCGACGCCGTAAAGGTAACCCTCGGCCCCAAGGGACGCAACGTGATCATCGAGAAGAAGTACGGCGCTCCCCACATCACCAAGGACGGTGTGTCGGTGGCCCGCGAAATCGAGCTTGAGGACGCTTTCCAGAACATGGGCGCCCAGCTCGTGAAGGAGGTTGCCTCCAAGACCGGCGACGACGCCGGCGACGGCACCACCACCGCCACCGTGCTCGCCCAGGCCATCATCACCCACGGACTGAAGAACGTGGCCGCCGGCGCCAACCCCATGGACGTTAAGCGCGGCATCGACAAGGCCGTGGCCGCCATCGTCGAGGGCGTGAAGGCCCAGGCCGAGGAGGTAGGCGACGACTTCAAGAAAATCGAGGACGTGGCCCGCATCTCCGCCAACAACGACGAGGCTATCGGCCACCTCATCGCCGAGGCTATGAAGAAGGTTAAAAAAGAGGGCGTGATCACTGTTGACGAGGCCAAGGGTACCGAAACCACCGTCGACATCGTGGAAGGCATGCAGTTCGACCGCGGCTACATCTCCCCCTACTTCATCACCAACGGCGAGAAGATGGAGTGCGTGATGGACTCACCCTACATCCTCCTCTACGACAAGAAGATTTCCAACCTCAAGGATATGCTCCCCATCCTCGAAGCCACCGCTCAGAGCGGCCGCGGCCTGCTGATTATCGCCGAGGATGTTGACCAGGAAGCCCTCGCCACCCTCGTGGTGAACCGCATCCGCGGATCCCTGAAGGTGTGCGCAGTGAAGGCCCCCGGCTTCGGCGACCGCCGCAAGGAGATGCTCGAAGACATCGCCATCCTCACCGGCGCCACCGTGATCAGTGAGGAGAAGGGTATGAAGCTCGACGGAGCCAACATCCAGATGCTCGGCACCGCTGAGAAAATCACCGTCAACAAGGAGAACACCACCATCGTCAACGGCGCCGGCAATAAGGACGCTATCGCCGCTCGCGTGGCCCAGATCAAGGCCCAGATCGAGCAGACCAAGAGCGACTACGACCGCGAGAAGCTCCTGGAGCGCCTGGCGAAGCTCGCCGGCGGTGTGGCAGTGCTCCACATCGGTGCCCCCTCGGAGGTTGAGATGAAGGAGAAGAAGGACCGCGTCGACGACGCGCTGAGCGCTACCCGCGCCGCGATCGCCGAAGGTATCGTCCCCGGCGGCGGTGTGGCCTACATCCGCGCCATCAAGAACGCCGAGGGTCTCCGCGGCGCCAACGACGACGAGGAAACCGGCATCCACATCGTGCTCCGCGCCGTTGAGGAACCGCTCCGTCAGATCGTGGCCAACGCCGGTCTCGAAGGCGCCGTGATTGTTCAGAAGGTCAAGGAGGGCACCGCCGACTTCGGCTACAACGCCCGTGCCGACAAGTTCGAGAACCTTATGGCCGCCGGCGTGATCGACCCCGCCAAGGTAACCCGCGTGGCACTGGAGAACGCCGCCTCGATCGCCGGTATGTTCCTCACCACCGAGTGCGTCATCGCCGACAAGAAGGAAGAAACCCCCGCGCCCGCGCCCGCCGGCATGGGCGGTATGGGTGGCATGGGCGGCATGATGTAATCAGCCGCTCCGGGCCATCCCGGCAACGATATAGTGAAGTAGCCTTCGACCCCGCGGTCGAGGGCTGCTTTTTTTGTCTGACACGGAATCCTCGCAGGGATGCGAACCGTTGCGGCGGCGGGGGTGTTATATATGTAGACAACTAAAACTCACCATTATGGCATACAAGATTATCGAAGTCGAGGGCATTGGCCCCGCTTACGCCGCCAAGCTCGAAGAGGCAGGCATCGCGACTACCGCCGACCTGCTCCAGTCAGCCGCCACCCCCAAAGGGCGCCAGGCGCTCGCCGAGGCCACGGGTATCTCCCCGGCCTTGATTCTGAAATGGGCTAACCACGCAGACCTTTTCCGCATCAAGGGGGTCGCCGGCCAGTTTGCCGAACTCCTTGAAGCAGCCGGGGTCGACACCGTGAAAGAGTTCCGCCACCGCGTGGCCGCCAACCTCCAGCCCCGTCTTGAGGCCATCAACGAGGCCCGCCATCTCTGCGGCCGCGTACCCTCGGTGGCCGAGGTGCAGCGTATGATCGACCAGGCCAAGGAGCTTGAGCCCGTGCTGACCTACTGACCCTCTCTCCGCCACGTTCCCGCGGCCAAGGTGCCGCGGTGTACCGCGGAGTTTATATATCAGAGCGCCCATCGAGGCGCGACCGGCGCCCGTCCCGCTCTCCCGGGGCGGGCGCCAAACCTGCTGAACATAACATAATGAAATCACGAAACCCCGAATTAGAAATGACTCTTTCAAATAATCCCGTCTGCCGCGTGCTCGGCATAAAATACCCTCTTATTCAGGCCCCGATGAACTGGATAAACAATGCCGAAATGGTGGCGGCGGTGTCCAACGCCGGGGCGCTCGGCGTGCTCGGCCCCAACGCCGGACCTAAGGAAATCGACGGCCGGAGGGTACCCACCGAGGAGCGCATCGGTATCGAACTTTTGCGCATCCGCCAACTGACCTCCGCGCCTGTCGGCATCAATATCTTCTCGGCCCATGATGACTCGACCCGGGCCTACGCTATGAAGACCATAGCGGCGGCGAAAGCCAACGATGTCAATGTGTACTGTCTTGTAGGCACTTTCGACGATGTGATTTACAAGGCGATCAAGGGTGCGGGAGGTATCATCGTACACCGCGAGCTCACGCCGACCGCCGCGTCGGCACGGGTGGCCGAGGAGCATGGCGCCGACATCATTGTCGCCACAGGCATTGACGAGGGTGGTATGATTCCGTCGGGATGTATGGGCACGTTCACCATAGTTCCGACTATTGTCGACGCGGTGAAGTCAGTGCCGGTTATGGCAGCCGGGGGCATCAACGACATCCGCGGCGTGCGGGCCGCTTTCGCGCTTGGAGCCAGCGGGGTATATGTGGGTACCCGCTTTATCACCTCCTCGGAATGCCCGGCAGCTCAGGATGTTAAGAATATGATTGTCGCTGGCAGCGGCGAGGAGGTTCTCGCCGTAACGCCCAACGAGCGGTCACTACCTACCCCCGCGGCCATCGAGTATAACCGGCGGCTGCTCGCGGGCGAGTCGGCCGAGGCCATTCATGAAGAGATAATGCGCAAGGGTGGCCTGGGTCCGGCGATGCTCCACGGCGATGTGACCAACGGCATCGTGAGCGTCAACACCGGCATCTCCTCCATCCGCTCGATCAAGCCCATCGCCGACATAGTCGGCGAACTGATGGCCGACTTCGCCTCCTGATCCCCGCCCCAGCCCCGCCAATCGGCAATCTTTAAGTAGAAGCCACTTTGATAATGTTGGTTTTTTGTTGACTCGCGATTTTGATTAATCGGGGTTAAGTGCTATCTTCGCGCTATCTATGAAGACAGACCCTTAGAAACTGCTTCTTAATCGTAGATTCCAAAACACCACATTATCTTTCAAATGAATAAGATTAAATTTTTGCTGAACGGTGCCGCGGCTGTCGCCCTGGCGCTGTCTGTGTCCGCATGCGGAGGCGACGATGAGGACGAGCCCAAGGCTCCCGACACCGACATCGAGAATGGCGACTGGAGCGGCAATGTGTCCTCCGGCGACAAAATCACCACCGACGAACAGGCGAAGGAATTTCTCGGGGAAACGGCTTCCCTGGTGATGGATAAATTCACCCCCGCCGACCAGAAGCCGCTGGCCGAGCTCGCCGCCTCGTTCGCCAACGATTACGCCGACTATGGTTTTGACACTTCGGCTTTCGAGGGTCGCGCCGTCAAGGCCCGCGCTCTCAACAAGTTCTTCAACTCGCTCCGCGTAGCCTCTACCGGCAGGTATATGGATTTGAGCCGCGCAGCGGTGACGATAGTTGAAATCGCGCCTTTCAAGGGTGTTTACCGCCCCGACGCGACCCGTAAGATGTTCTACCGCGCCGCCGACAGCGATAATGTCGAGGTTGAGTTCTACCACGATGGCAAGCCCTGCAAGTTGGTGGTGACCCCTTCGGCTGACACCTGGAGCGTGACGGCTGACGCTGACACCGCCAAGTATACCGCCAAAATCCCCGGTGAGATCCGTTTCTCGCTGACCGATGGGGGCGTGAAGCTCGTGAACGGCTCAGCCAAGACCTATTGGAAGGATGGCGACGCCCTCCGTGTCGCTGCCGACGTTACCGCCGCTAACATCCGCGCCGTCAGCTCGGTCAACGCGACCAACAGCGTGGTGACCGTGACCGACGAGCTGTATATCGATGACACCATGCTCGCCCGCGCCGAAGGTTTGGTTAACGGCACCAATATGGTAAGCACCAAGGCTTTGGAAGGGATATTCGACAAAGAGGTGGATTCGTGGGAGTCCTGGAACGGCTACGAATATGTTACCGAAACCGAGTATTATTACGAGTTCAACCCCTCGAAGGCGGGCAAAATGTTCAAGAACGGCAACGCCTCGGCGCAGCTGATGGACCGCGTGCTCGTAAGGGCCGAGGTTTCTAACGCCGCCAAGTTGTTCGCTCTCGACGACCTCTATTTCGACACCGAAGATTACGACAGCAAGGCCAAGGCCGAATGCCAGAAGGCTTGCGACGTGTTGAACAGCAACACTGAGGCGTATGTGTTCCTCGCCGGCAACAGCAAGTCTACCGCGAAGCTGAAATGGCAGCCCTATCTCGACTATGAGTCAAGCTGGGACGACTACAAATATCAGGCTTGGGTGCCGGAAGGGGTGATTTCGTTCGCCGACGGTTCGACCTACAACGTGTCGCAGTACGTCATTGGCGATTTCGGCAACGTGCTTAACCGCTTCGAATCGCTCTACTACGCCTACGAACGTATGTTTGAAGCGGCGTTCTGAGCCGTGACTTATCGTAAGGCATATATGGCGACCGTCCTCGCGGCTTTACTGCTGCCGGGCGGTCGCCTTGCGTCGCGGCAGCTCCCGTCGGGGCTCTCGGAGGCGCGCGCCGACA
>JAMPHO010000024.1 GCA_023663385.1 Alistipes timonensis
GCGGGGCGCCTCCGTTGTTATGGTGCTGGTGGGGAGCGCCGCTCCCTTGCGGGCGCTGACCGCCCTGGTTGCCGGGGCGCTGGGCTCCGGACTGGTGCATGGGTTTGTTATCCATCAAATAGGTTAGGTGGTTTCTATTGAATCGCCTTCGGTTTCGAGGCCTTCGGCTCGCGCGTGGAGGTCAGTGCTAATTATTATATAACAATGTGGCTCCGCGGCGGGGCTTTTATTTGAGCTCGGCTACCAGGCGGGCGATTTCTTCCGCGAAGTTAGCGATTTTCATCGTACCTTTGTCGCCTTCGCCCTGTTTTCTTACCGAAACTTCGCCATTTTCAGCCTCTTTTTCGCCTACGACGAGCATATAGGGCACGCGGCGCAGCTCGTTGTCGCGGATTTTGCGGCCGATCTTCTCGTTGCGGTCGTCGACGCTGACGCGCACGTCGGCCTCTTCGAGCTGGCGCTGCACCTCGCGGGCGTAGTCGTTGTATTTCTCGGAAATAGGCAGGATGATGGCCTGCTCGGGCGAGAGCCAGAGGGGGAACTTGCCGGCTGTGTGCTCAAGCAGCACGGCTACGAAGCGCTCCAGCGAGCCGAAGGGCGCGCGGTGTATCATCACGGGGCGGTGCTTCTGGTTGTCGGCGCCGGTGTATTCGAGCTGGAAGCGCTCGGGCAGGTTGTAGTCGACCTGGATGGTGCCGAGCTGCCAGCGGCGGCCGATGGCGTCCTTCACCATGAAGTCGAGCTTCGGGCCGTAGAAAGCAGCCTCGCCGAGTTCCTTGCGTGCCTTGAGGCCTTTCTCCTCGCACGCCTCGATGATAGCGGTTTCGGCCAGATGCCAGTTTTCGTCGCTGCCGATGTATTTCTCTTTGTTCTTCGGGTCGCGGAGCGAGATCTGCGCCTCGAAGTTGTTGAAGTCGAGAGCCTTGAAGATGTAGAAAATGATGTCCATCACCTTCAGGAACTCGTCCTTGATCTGGTCGGGCGCGCAGAATATGTGGGCGTCGTCCTGCGTGAAGCCGCGCACGCGGGTCAGGCCGTGGAGCTCGCCGGTCTGCTCGTAGCGGTAAACGGTGCCGAATTCGGCCAGGCGCAGGGGCAGGTCGCGGTAGGAGCGGGGCGACGACTTGAATATCTCGCAGTGGTGGGGGCAGTTCATCGGCTTGAGCATGTACTCCTCGCCTTCCTGGGGGGTGTGGATGGGCTGGAAGGAGTCCTTGCCGTACTTGGCGTAGTGGCCGGAGGTGACGTAGAGGAGCTTGTTGCCGATGTGCGGGGTGATTACCTGCTTGTAGCCGTACTTCTTCTGGATTTTGCGGAGGAACTGCTCCAGGCGGTCGCGGAGGGCGGCGCCTTTGGGGAGCCAGAGGGGGAGGCCGGCGCCGACGTTGGTCGAGAAGGCGAAGAGTTCCATCTCCTTGCCGAGCTTGCGGTGGTCGCGCTTCTTGGCTTCCTCAAGGAGCTGGAGGTACTCGTCGAGCATCTTCTTCTTGGGGAAGGTTACGCCGTAGACGCGCACCAGCTGGTTGCGCTTCTCATCGCCGCGCCAGTAGGCTCCGGCGAGGCTCATGACCTTGCATGCCTTGATGGCTCCGGTGGAGGGGAGGTGTGGGCCGCGGCAGAGGTCGGTGAACTCGCCCTGGGTGTAGGTGGTGATATGACCGTCCTCAAGTTCCGAGATGAGCTCGCACTTGTATTCCTCGTTCTTGTCGCCGAAGAATTTCAGGGCGTCGGCCTTGGTGATGTCGGCGCGCTTGATTTCCTCGTCGCGGCGGGCGAGTTCGAGCATCTTGGCCTCGATGGCGGGGAAGTCGGCCGCGGTGATGTTGTGGCCGTTTGGGTCGATGTCGTAGTAGAAGCCGTTCTCGACCGCGGGGCCGATGCCGAACTTCACGCCGGGGAAGAGCTCCTGCAGGGCCTCGGCCAGGAGGTGGGCCGAGCTGTGCCAGAAGGCGTGTTTCCCTTCGGGGTCGTCCCATTTGAAGAGCTTTATGGTGGCATCCTCGCCGATGGGGCGCGTGAGGTCCCACTCCTGGTCGTTGACAGAAGCGGCAAGCACGTCGCGGGCGAGCTGGGGTGAGAGCGATTTAGCGATGTCGAGGGGCGTTACGCCGGCCTCGAACTGTTTCACCGATGAATCGGGGAAGGTAATGTTAATCATTATTCAAAGTTTTGTTTATCAAGACATTGCCGCCAACAACGCGGCAACCAAACACACTTTACGCGATCTTTGCCCGCGGCTCGCGCGCAAAAATCGCCACAAAGATACGAAATCGTACGCAAATTAACAAAATATTCAGCGATTTAGTGTAAATTCGCGATGGATTCGCATCCCCTTATATCACAATTCTTTGCGGGCTGTTTCGCGGCTTCGGTTGAAGCTGTGTGGTCACATTCCGCGTTGTCTGTACATTTTATGGCACAATTCCCGGCGCGCCACCGCGGCGCGGCTCTTCCGATACTTCTCGCGGCGGTTGCCGCGGCGTTCGCCATGCTGGCGTTCTGGACCCCGCTCATGCAGGACGACCTGGTGTTCATGGCCCAGTCGGCCGACCGCTCGGCCGACCCTGCCGCGTTCACTCCGGCGGCGTGGCTTGACCACGCGGTGCTGATGTATGCCGAGAACAACGGGCGCCTGGCCAATATGCTCGCTCCCCTCGGGGCGTGGCTGCTGCCGGGGTGGGGAAGGGCGCTTCTTATCGGCCTTTGCGCAGCCTGGATTTTCCTTATTGCCGCGCGGATGGTGTCGGGTGGGGGCCGCGCCTCCTGGAAGGTTGTCGCGCTGATGGTAGCGGTGTCGCTCGCGGCGTGGCCCTGGCGCGACCGGCTGATGTTTTGGGACTACGCTCTGAACTACCTCTTTGCCAGCGCGCTGCTGTTGCCGTTCCTCTATCTGTTCTGTAAGGGGAGGCCTGGGTGGCGCCCTGTCGCGGCGGGCGCGTTGTGCGGCTTCTTCGGCGCGTGGCTCCACGATGGTAGCGCGCTCTGCATGCTTGCCGCCGTGGGAACGCTCGTTGTTTCGCGCCGCGTGCGGTTGACCCGCCAGCGATTGATTATGGCTATCGCGCTCGCGCTCGGCACTATAGCGGTGCTCGCCTCCCCTGGAGAGTGGCAGCGCGCCTCGGGCGAACTCGGCAGCAATTCGCTGGTGCGCAACCTGTTGGTATCGTTGACCATCGAGCCTCTCGCATGGCTCCTCGCTGCTGCCGCCATAGGAGTCATAGTTTGGCGCTCTCCCCGCGCCAAGGCCCTTAAGGCCGGGCTCTTTGCCGACAATATATTCCTCGGATGCTCTCTCATGGCATTTTTTTCGGCGGGTATGAGCGTGCTGCTCGACCCCTCGGGGCGCTATGGATGGCAGGCGGGTGTGTTTGCCTCGGTCGCGCTGTTCCGCCTCGGTCGCGACTCGGGTGTAGGGTTCCCCGCGCGCCTCGCCCGCGTGGTGGCGTGCGCCGCCGCGGCGGTGTCAGCCGTGGTTATGGTCAGCGCAATTTCGTTTCAGCGCCGTCTGTGGATTGAGAATGAGGAGATTCTTTCCGAAGCCCGAAGCTCGGACTACGGCATTGTGTTCCGCGACCTGCTGACCACTGCCGACGAGCCACTCACAGCGCTCCGCATCCCCGCCGCTGGAATCTGGCAGTCGGCCTTCCAGATGGCATGCGCCAACGCCCTCGCGCGCCCCGACGACCCGCGTATGACCGCCGTTGTACCCTCGGCGCTCGCCTCGCTGTCGGAGATTCCGACCGCCGACACTCTTTTCATCCACGAAGGTTACCTGCTCGGCACCGACACCGTGGCTCCGTTCTCCGAGCCGGGCTTCCTCTGTGGGGCGCAGCGCTCGGCGGTAGTGGAACTACTGCTTACCGATTCGGTAGGCGCTACCAGTCGCGTTACTTTCTGGCCCTACAAGTTCCGCCACCCGGCGCTCGGGGGACGCGCGCTCGTGTTCTACGGACCAGTGCCGCCGTCGACTGTGACGGCCTCAGCCGGAGATTGACTGCCAATCCGAATGTTTCTAATTTTGCCGGATGGTTCCGCGGCGCAGTGCCGCCAACGGAGCCCGGAGCGGCGCGAATCCTTGTATTTTAAGCAGCAGGCGCTCCTTAAGCGGTACGTCGAGCCCCTCCTCGCGGCATATGGCGAGGAGCTTGTCGCGGCGGGAGTGGTAGTTTTCGATGAAAGATATTCCGAAAAGGTACCCCAGCATCGATTCGAGCCCCTCGCGGAACGCTTCGCGGCCAACGCCGAGCGCCTCCGCTATGCGGAGCCTCAGCCGCAGGGTGGCCAGGGTGAAGTCGAAACTCTTCGATAGGTCGCGGTTGCCGCTCACTGTGTCGCCGCCGCGGCGGTAGTCGAGGGTGCTTTCGGGCAGATAGGCCACTGCTCCCTCAGCCGCCAGGGCGCACATAAGCTGGAGGTCCTCGCAGGGGAGGCCATCACCCTCGAAAAGTCCGGGGTGGCGGGCTATGGCCCGTTCCGCCGTCTCGCGGCGGTACATCGCCGTGCATGAATGCACCAGCGGTTTCCCCTGCCGCTTGAGCAGCTCGCCGACGAGTTCCCCAGCGGGAACAATGGGGCGCAGCGCCGGGTCGGCGGCATCGGGGTTGCCCGGTTCGCGGCGCCCGGTCGCGCCGTCGAGCCAATGCCAGCCCGTATGGACCAGTGCCACCTCTGGGTGTCGGTCGAGCAGTTCGGCCTCCTTGAAAAGCTTCATCGGGTCGGTCCATCTGTCGTCCCCCGCAAGGTCGGCGATATATTCCCCCCGGCAAAGGCGCAGGGTGTCGTAATAGTTTGCTACCAGCCCGAGGTTGCGGGGAGTCTGGCGGAAGCGCACCCGGTCGGGGTAGAAGTCGGCGTAGTCGCGGCATATCCGCGCTGTGCTGTCGTAGGAGCAGTCGTCGGAAACCACGATTTCGAAGTCAAACGGGGCTTCCTGTTCCAGAATGGAGTCGAGGGCTTCCCCGATGGTGTCCTCCTGGTTGTAGGTGAGCACGATCACCGACACTTTGGGCTTTTTCTCATCCATGGCGCGTCACTGGGTTAGGCGCGAGCGGCGCGAGGCGTCGATGCGCAGCAATATGAACAACAGAATGGTGAAACCCCACAGCGACGACCCCCCGTAGCTGAAGAAGGGGAGCGGTATGCCGATCACCGGGCACAACCCTATGACCATACCTATGTTGATGCAGAAGTGGAATATCAGATACGAGGCCACGCAGTAGGCGTAGACGCGCCCGAAGGTTGTCGGCTGCCGCTCGGCTATGGAAATCACCCTCAGTATCAGTATCAGGAAGAGCGTTATCACCCCGGCGGTGCCGAGGAACCCCTCCTCCTCGCCGATGGTGCAGAAAATGAAGTCGGTGTGCTGCTCGGGCACATATTTGAGCTTCGTCTGCGTGCCTTTGAGGAACCCCTTGCCGGTAATACCCCCGGAGCCGATTGCGATTTTCGACTGGTTCACGTTGTAGCCGTCGCCGCGGGGATCGTCGATCACGCCGAACGCCACCAGGATGCGTTTCTGCTGGTGGGGCATCATATGGTCGAACACCATGTTTACCGAGAAGAGGAACCCCACGGAGAGGCACACTGTGAGCAGCGTGATTACAATCTTGTGGCTCTGCGCGCGGAGCATCTCGAACAGGCAGTAGCCCACGGCCACTCCGATTACGGTCAGGAAGTAGATGTAGCCGTTGGGGGCGAGGTCCCAAATGGAGAGTACCCCCTCCAGGATGGCGCTCCCGGCGAACCACAGGAACACGTTGCGGGCCACGATTACGCGCTTGACATAGAACGCCAGCATCGCGACCATGATCAGCATAAGCATCACGAACACCCAGAACTGACCCGCGGGTATGCCTAAGATGACGCTCTCGGTGAATTTCAGCGACACCACGAAAATCACCACTGCCAGCGCCGCCGCTCCGAGCACGAGCCCGCTCATACCCTCGCGGTAGAGCACGAAGAAGAGCGAGAGGTACACAAGCGCCGAACCCGTCTCCTTCTGGGCGAGAATCAGCACGATGGGCACGAAGATTATTGCCAGCGCCTTGACGTAGTTCGAAGGCTTGGCGTTGAGGTTGAAGCTGTAGGAACTGAACAGTTTGGCCAGGGCCAACGCCGTCGCGAACTTGCCGAACTCAGCCGGTTGCAGACTCATGGGCCCCAGCACAAGCCACGACCGCGAACCCTTGATGTCGGGCGCTATGAATATCGTTACCAGCAGTAGCCCTAACACCGCGAAATATATCGGGTAGGCGTAAGTTTCGAATATCCTGGAGTCGATCGTGAGCAGCGCTCCCCCAAGCAGCGCCGCCAGCCCGATCCAGGTGAGCTGCTTGCCCGAGAACTCGCTGAACGAGAATATGCTCGCGTTGTCGTAGTCGTAGCTCGCGGCGTAGATGCTCACCACCCCCGCCAGCACGAGGATGAAGTAGAGGGCGACCGTGAGCCAGTCGATATGCCGGGCGAGCGACTCGCCGCTGCTGTTTGTGCGGTATGATTGTCTCATTGATCAGAGGTCAGTGCTTTTTGACTCCGCTATATATTATGGTGTTCGACGAGAGCATACGCTCCTCGATATACTTTCGCGAGGGGTCGATTTTTCCCTTGAGGTAGCGCTCGATCACGAGCGAGCCGATAGGCACCCCGAATGTCGCGCCGAATCCGGCGTTCTCGACGTAGACACACACGGCGATTTTCGGGTCCTTGTAGGGTGCGAAGCCTATGAAGGCCGAGTGGTCACGGCCGTGGGGGTTCTGCGCCGTGCCCGTCTTGCCGCATACCTCGATGTCGGGCAGGTTGGCCAGGCGGCAGGTGCCCCCGGTCACGGCCATGCGCATCCCCTCGGCTATATCCTCGAAATAGTGCTGGTCGATGGTCGGGAATCGCTTGGCGCGGTATTGCTCGTCGATCACGGTGTCCTTGATTTCCTTCACGGCGTGCGGGGTGATGAACCATCCGCGGTTGGCCACCGTCGCGCAGAGGTTGGCTATCTGCAGCGGCGTAGCGAGGATTTCCCCCTGGCCGATCGACACGGAGATGATGGTGTTGGCGCTCCAGTGCCCCTTGCCGTAATATTTGTTGTAGGTCTTGGAGTTGGGTATGAAGCCGCGGCTCTCGCTCGGGAGGTCCACCCCGAGCTTGTAGCCGTAGCCGAGCGACACGAGGTGGTTTTTCCACACCTCGAACGCGTCGGCCGAGGAGCCGTACTTCGACCGCCGGTCAATCATCGCCTTGAAGCCCCAGCAGAAGTACGCGTTGCACGATGTCTGCAGCGCCGGTTTCAGCGTTATGGGTGAGCCGTGGGAGTGGCATCCCACCTTCAGCCCGCCGTTGATGTAGCCGTGGTAGCAGGGGTAGGGGGTCGCGAGGTTTATGATACCCTCCTGGAGGAAAATCAGTCCCTGGGTGGGCTTGAAAGTCGAGCCGGGGGGATAGTTGCCCTGGAGAGCGCGGTCGTAGAGGGGCTTGCGGTAGTCCTTCACCAGCGCGCCGTAGTTCTTGCCTCGCTGGCGCCCAACGAGCATATTGGGGTCGTAGGTGGGGCTGGAAACCATAGCCAGTATCTCGCCGGTTTGCGGCTCGATGGCAACCACGGCCCCGATTTTGTTGACCATCAGGCTCTCGGCATACTGTTGCAGCTCTATGTCGAGGCTAAGCCTAAGGTCGCGGCCCGAAACAGGGGCTATGTCGTGGGCCCCGTCCTCGTAGCGCCCGCGGATGCGGCCTCGGGCGTCGCGTATCAGTATCTCCTTCCCTTTGATGCCGCGGAGCACGGCGTCGTAGCTCTTCTCTACCCCTAAGTCGCCGCAGTAGTCGCCGCGCTCGTAGTAGGGGTCGCGCTCGATGTCGCTCTGCGACACCTCGCGGATATTGCCCAGCACGTTGGCCGCCGCGGAGTAGTTGTACTGCCTCAGAATCCTCTTCTGTATGAAGAAGCCCGGATAGCGGTACAGCTTCTCCTGGAGCCGCCCGTAGTCCTGGGCCGAGAGGTGCGTTATTAGGGTCTGCGGCGTGTAGGCCGAGTAGTTGGGTGAGCTCTTCATCTGCCTGACGCGCTCGCGGAACGCCTCGATCGAAATCTGGAGGGTGTTGCAGAAGTCGAGCGTGTCGAAGTCGCGGATGTCGCGTGGTATCATCATCACGTCGTAGGCCGGCTGGTTGAACACCACCAGCGAGTCGTTGCGGTCGTAGATCAGGCCGCGCGACGGATAGACGGTTTTCTTCAGGAACGCGTTCGAGTCGGCGCGGTCCTTGTATCGCTCGTCAGCGATCTGGAGGGTGAAAAGGCGCAGAAGGTAGGCCAGGGCGACTGCTACCAGGAAGCCGCCGACAACGTATTTCCTTTTTTCTAATCTATAGTCCTTGCGCATCGGGTATGGGGAAGTCGGGAGAGTAGGGGGATGGTTTGGCCGCGGGGTCGCGCCCCGCGCTCCTCAGCGGCGAGAGCCGGGTATGGTGTCGACCGCCAGGATTATTACGAACGTGAGAGCCGACGATGCGGCGATCCTCATCAGCGTGAGCCCGAAGTTGAAGAACGTGAACGACTCTATGAGGAAGAACAGGGCGCAGTACAGCACGACGCATGTGGCAAGGTACTTCATGAACACCGCCGGGCCGAGCGTGCGGCTCGAAGGCGACGGGTTGCTAAGCTCGTCGTCGCGGGGGAAATATAGGTGGAG
Source organism: Alistipes timonensis (assembly GCA_023663385.1). GTDB lineage: Bacteria > Bacteroidota > Bacteroidia > Bacteroidales > Muribaculaceae > UBA7173. The sequence goes on from JAMPHO010000024.1 coordinate 8,679, forward strand.
CACCGGCATCCTCAGCGCGCCCAGTATCGTGCATGCCAGGGCATTCATGCCCTGTGTGTTCGAGAAGATGTCGATTGTCAGCCCCAAGAGGAACGAGAGGGTCATAACCCAGTTGACACCGAGCGTCACCGGCAGCTTGATTATGAAATAGATGAATACCAGCGGAATCGCGACGTTGAACAGGCACAGGTTGTTGAACAGCATAACCTGCGCCGCCACCAGCGCCGCGAACCACAATATGTATTTCAGTATCTCTTTAGCCATTCGTCAATTATGAGCGCGGTGGGAGCTGGGTTACATCCCCAATCCCGGGCGGTTGCCGGTTTCGTCGGTCTCCACCTCCTTGATTTCGAGCATGTCGCGGTTGGAAATCACCTTGACAGTCGACAGGGCGGTGAAGTCGGTCAGGAGCCGTATGCGGAGGGTGAAGAAGTTATCGTCCTCTCCGCGGGCCGACCCAACGATGGTACCCACGGGTATCCCCTCGGGGAACATGGCCGAGTAGCCGGAGGTGATTATGGTGTCACCCTTATGGAAGCGGGTATGCTTGGGAAGCTCTTCGAGGAGCGCCTCGCGGGGCGATTTCCCGTCCCACACCAGGGAGCCGAACGCGTCGCTGCCGCGCAGTTTGCACGACAGTCGGAAGTTGGGGTTCAGCAGCGAGATTACCCGAGAATGGTGCTTGCCGGTGACGTTAACCACCCCCACGACCCCGTTCTGGTCCATCACCCCCATCTCGGGTTCGAGCCCTTCGGCCTCACCCTTGTCGAGGGTTATGTAGTTGTAGGGGCGGGTCACGGAGTTGCTGATGGCCGTGGCCACAATGAAACGGAACTGGGCCAGGGAGTCGACCCTCGCCAGCGAGTCCTGCTCAAGCGCCTCGCGGGCGCTCCGCAACTGGGTGCGGAGCGACGCCACCTCGGCCTCCAGGTCGGCCTGACGCCGCTGGAGGTCCTCGTTGATCGAGCGTAGGCTGAAATAGCCCGTCACGTTGTTCGACACATCGTAAACCCCCGCCGCCACGGAGCCGGCCGAGGTCAGCCAGACGTGGTGCTGGTAGGGGTTGCGGTCAAACAGCAGCCAGCAGCTCGCGATCACGTAGAACGCGAACACGAACCAGGAGCTGAACCTGACGATGAAGTCCAACAGATTTCTCACTCGGCGATGTGGGCTGCGGGGTTAGCGGATCAGGAACGAGAAGTTCTGGATGTTTTTCAGCGCGACCCCGGTACCCTTGGCGACTGCCAGCAGGGGGTCTTCGGCAACGTGGAACGTGATGCCGATCTTGTCGGTGAGGCGCTTGTCGAGGCCGCGGAGCAGGGCGCCGCCGCCGGCCAGCCAGATGCCGTTCTTCACAATGTCGGCGTACAGTTCGGGAGGGGTCTGCTCCAGGGCGCCGAGCACTGCCGTCTCGATCTTCGAGATGGATTTCTCGATGCAGTGCGAGATTTCCTGGTACGACACGGGGATTTCGAGCGGGAGGGCGGTCATCATGTTCGGGCCGTGTACCACGAAGTCCTCCGGCGGGTTCTCAAGCTCGGTGAGGGCCGACCCGACGTGCTTCTTGATCTCCTCGGCGGTGCGCTCGCCTACCTTCACGTTGTGGGCCTTGCGCATATGGTTCATGATGTCCTCGGTGAGGTCGTCGCCCGCGATCTGTATGCTCTTGTTACTTACGATGCCGCCGAGCGAGATCACGGCGATTTCAGTTGTGCCGCCACCTATGTCGACGATCATGTTACCTTCGGGGGCTACCACGTCGAGTCCGATGCCGAGGGCCGCGGCCATCGGCTCGTAAATCATGTATACGTCGCGGCCGTTGGCGTGCTCCGACGAGTCGCGCACTGCGCGGATTTCAACCTCGGTCGAGCCGGAGGGGATGCCCACAACCATGCGGAGCGAGGGGGAGAACCAGTTGCTCTTGGCCGATGCCTTCTTCACCAGGCCGCGGATCATGAGCTCTGCGGCGTTGAAGTCGGCGATAACGCCCTTGCGGAGGGGGCGCACGGTGCGGATCCCTTCCGGCTCCTTGCCGTACATGCGCTGCGCCTCGATACCGACGGCGATCAGCTTGTCGGTGCGGCGGTCGAGGGCCACGATCGAGGGCTCGTCGATAACGATTTTGTCGTTATGGATGATCACGGTGTTGGCCGTGCCCAGGTCGATGGCTATTTCTTTTGTGAGAGAAAATAATCTCATTTTTGTTTCTGATGGGATAATTTCGCCTGTTTGGCGAAGGCTGTTAATGTCTGAAATGGCGGAAGCCGGTCATAACCATTGCCACGCCGTTGGCGTCGCAGTATTCGATCGACTCGTTGTCGCGGATGGAGCCGCCGGGCTGTATCACGGCGTCGACACCAGCGTTGTGGGCTATCTCGACGCAGTCGGCGAAGGGAAAGAACGCGTCGGAGGCCATCACTGCGCCGTTGAGGTCGAACTCGAACGAGCGGGCCTTGTCGATGGCCTGGCGAAGCGAGTCGACGCGCGAGGTCTGACCCACGCCGGCGGCGCAGAGCTGGCGGTTCTTGGCCAGCACGATGGCGTTGCTCTTGCAGTGCTTCACCAGCTTGTTGGCGAACAGGAGGTCGTCAATCTGGGCCGGGTCGATCGGCTTGGCGGTCACCTGGCGCAGGTCGTCGGCGGTCTCGATCTTGGTGTCGCGCTCCTGCACGAGGGCGCCGTTGAGTATCGAGCGGAACTGGCGGGTGGTGGCCAGCGGTTCCTTCTGTATGAGGATGATGCGGTTCTTCTTCTGCTGGAGTATGCCGAGGGCCTCGGGCTCGTAGGCCGGGGCGATGATTACTTCAAAGAAAATCTTGTTTATTTCTACGGCGGTCTCCCCGTCGATGGTGGCGTTGGTCACAAGCACGCCGCCGAAGGCCGATACGGGGTCGCCGGCGAGGGCGTCGGTCCAGGCCTCCTTAACGGTCGGGCGCGAGGCCACGCCGCAGGGGTTGTTGTGCTTGAGCACCGCGAAAGTGGTGTCGGTAAATTCGGCGATCAGGCTCACCGCGGCGTCGATGTCAAGCAGGTTGTTGTAGGAAATCTCCTTCCCGTGCACCTGTTCGAACATCTTGTCGAAGCGCCCGAAGAAGTAACCCTTCTGGTGGGGGTTCTCGCCGTAGCGCATCGTCTTTTCGCCGTCGACAGCCAGGCGCAGGGCGGTGGGGTGCTCGGCCAGGGAGTCGAAGTAGCTGAAGATGGCCGAATCGTAGCCGGAGCTGACCGCGAAAGCCTCCTTGGCGAAGAAAAGGCGCTCGGCCAGGGTGGTCTTCGCTCCGTTCTCGGCGAGGATGCGGCGCAGGGGCTCGTACTGCATCTTCGATGCCACGATCACCACATCGTTGTAGTTCTTGGCGGCGCCGCGGATGAGCGAGATGCCGCCTATGTCGATTTTCTCTATGATGTCGGCCTGCGAGGCGCCGGACGCTACCGTTTCGGAGAACGGGTAGAGGTCGACGATCACCAGGTCGATTTCTGGTATTTCGTATTGCTGGGTCTGGAGCCGGTCCTGTTCATTCTCGCGGCGGGCGAGAATGCCGCCGAACACCTTGGGATGAAGCGTCTTCACTCGCCCACCGAGTATCGACGGATAGCCGGTGAGGTCCTCGACTGCCGCGCAGGGATAGCCGAGCTGCTCGATAAATGTCTTGGTTCCTCCGGTGGAGATAAACTCTACGCCGTTTTCGTTAAGGAGTCTGAGGATTTCGTCGAGGCCGTCCTTGTGGAAGACAGAAATCAGGGCTCTTTTGATTTCTTTTGTGTCGCTCATTTGTGTCGTGGCTGGATTTATAGTGTTTGTCAAGCCGCGAAGTTACGAATTTTCCCCCGCATTTCATCGGTTAAACTCCCTTAAAAAAAGCGGCTACGGCTAAAAATATTTTTAACCGTAGCCGCCGCGCGTTTTTCAGCGCTTTTCGCTTTGTCCGGGGGCGCTTGTGCGGGGCGCCCTGCGGGTGAAGAAATTCACATTGAAAAAATTTTTAAACAGTTTCTTAGAGCGCGGCGCGGATGGCCTCGACCATCTCGGCGTACTCGGCGTCGGTCAGGTAGACCTCGCCGGGGTTCATGCGGAACGTGCCACCGTAGTCGGGGCCGCCGACGTATTTCGGCGCGAGGTGGAAGTGGAGGTGCGACAGTTTGTCGCTATACGCCCCGTAGTTGATTTTCTCGGGGTGGAACACTTTGTCCATCGCCCGGGTCACGCGGGTCACGTCCTTCATGAACGCGTCGCGCTCCTCGTCGGAAAGTTCGAAAAGGTCGTTGACGTGCTTGTTGTAGGCCACCAGGCATCGCCCGCGGTAGGTCTGTTCTTTGAATAGGAATACGCGCGATACCTCCAGCGGGGCGATCTCGATCATCAGGTCGCGGAGGGTGTCGTTGTTGGTGCAGTAGAGGCACTCTTTCGGGTCGCTGTACATCTTCTTCTATTTATGGTGTTTGGTGTTGTTGGGTTCCCTTCTGTTAATTAGGTCTTGGAAATTATCGGATTACTCGCTTGGTAACCTTTTCGCCGCGGCGCTCGATCACGAGCTCGCCGGCGCGCGGGTGGGCCACGCGTATACCCTGGAGGTTGTAGTATTCGGCTGGGGCGTCGCTATCGTCGCCGGCTATCTCCTCAACGGCGTCGCCCGCCCGCGGGGAAATCACGGCCATGAAGTTGGCGCCGACCTGGTGGTACGCGCCGCAGTCGTATTTTGTCTCGGCGAACATCAGGCTCCCGTCGGGCATGCTTATGATCAGCTCGCCGTCATCCTCAAGCAGGCGGCCGAAAAGTCCGTTCTGCTCGGCATAGGAGCTGTTGCCGGCGTCGACGTAGCGCCCGGCCAGGGAGTAGAGCATCGCCTCGCCGTCGGAGTTGATGCCGAGGGGCGCCGCCTCGACGTATACCTTGCGGGGGTCTACGGCGTTGAGGTAGATGTAGTGGTTGTGTTCGTGGTTAATAAGGAAGTCGTCGTAGGCCAGCGACCACGAGTGCCCCGCGTAGGGGTTCACGAGGCGGTACCTGCCAGGCTGCGATACGCTCTGCTCGGCGTCGCAGGTGAGCACCACCTGGGGAGCCGTATTGTAGACGGTCGTCAGGATGGCCTCCACCAGTGTGGCCGTGCCGCAGGGAGCCCAGTCGGCGTCGTTGTCGTCGAGAACGTGGGAGTAGGCGCAGCGCGAGGCGGCGATGTCGCCGTTCTTGTCGAGCCCGACGGCTATCGTGGTGTAAACACCCATCGGGGCGTCATCCCTCAGCTCCAGGGTGACGAACCCTTTATCCTTGTCCATCTCGGCTCCGTTCAGGGCCACTTGCTTGTCGTTGCTGTCGCTGTTGCGGAAGTAGCCGAAGCTCGTCATCAGTTTCACTTCCGCGATATCCTCTCCGGCGGTCACCGATATGGTCATCTCGCGGTTTTCGGCGCACGCGGGTATGTCCAGCTCAAGCTGGTAGTCGCGGAGTTCGGCGCCGGGGAGCGCGACCTGGAAACTGCCGGCCGTGTTGCAGAAGAGGTATTCCGCCGTGTCGTAGGTCGCGTAGGCGAAGGAGCTTGGTTGGAAGGTTATCACCCCTTCTTTCTCCACTCCGTAGAACGAATAGTTGTCCCATTCGTTCTCCGGCACGAGGTTCGTGATCAGTATGGACCCGAAGGCGAAGAAATCCTCGATATACACCTTCGCGGGGTTGGTCGCGTTTATGTAGACGTAGTTCTCATCGTCGGCCTTGCCTACAACTTCGGCAACCGGGGTGCCGGTGGCGTAGGGGAGGAGGCGGTAGTAGCCCGGTTGCTCCTTCGCTTGTTCGAACTCCACTTCCCAGGAGCTTCCGATCATGGTTTCGGGGAGGACCCTGTCGAGGAGTCCCTCTTTCCACATACCCTTGCCGGCGGCTTCCCAAGTCGCGCTCGCGGGGGCTTTCGATGCGGCGCTGAGCCCCATGGGGCGGGGGGCCGAGGCGCGCGTCAGCGGTCCGTCGGCCGGTGTCAGGGTGAGCCTTCCATCCTGGGAGTAGGCGGCGGTGCCGAGCAGGGCGGCTGCCGCGAGGGTTGCGTAAAATCTCTTCATTGAACTGGAAATTGTTTATTTATCGATGAATTGGGTCGGTTTTGTATCAGTGGTCGCGCGCCGGGAGCTGGCGCTCCGTGTAAGGGGGGCCGTCGCCGGAGTGCGACCCATTAGGCAAAATTAGCGCTTTCCGCGCTCAAATGCAAGACTTTTTTTCAAAATCAGCGCGCGGGCCCCTCGCTCTCCCAATTTTCCGCGATTTAACTTAAAAAATCAAGTTTTTATTTGCCAGACCGCCGAGGAGGTGTTATCTTTGTGACTCTAATTTAATTCTGGCGACAGACTTACATCAAATACCAACATAAAACTATATGGAAAACAAAGAACTGCTCAAAACAGTCAAGGAACGCGCTATGGGCTGGCTCACCGCCGATTACGACGAGGCCACCCGCGCCGAAGTCAAGCAAATGCTCGAAGCCGAGGACCCCACTCCCCTCATCGAAGCCTTCTACCGCGACCTCGAATTCGGTACCGGCGGTCTCCGCGGCATCATGGGTGCCGGAACCAACCGCATGAACATATACACCGTCGGCGCCGCCACCCAGGGCCTCGCCAACTACCTTAAGGAGGCGTTCCCCGATATGCCGCAGATTTCTGTGGCTGTCGGGCACGACGTGCGCAACAATTCCCGCAAATTCGCCGAAATCGTTGCCAACATCTTCTCCGCCAACGGCATCAAGGTTTACCTCTTCGACAGCTTCCGCCCCACTCCCGAGCTCTCTTTCGCCATCCGCCACTTCGGGTGCCAGAGCGGCGTGAACATCACCGCCTCCCACAACCCCAAGGAATACAACGGCTACAAGGCTTACTGGGCCGACGGCGCTCAGATCATCGCACCGCACGATGTCAACATCATCGACCATGTGAACCGCATCAAGAACGTTGGCGAAATCAAGTTCAAGGGTAACCCCGAGCTCATCCAGATCGTGGGTCCCGATGTCGACAAGGCTTTCCTCGACGCCATCAAGGGCCTTTCGCTCAGCCCCGACGTGATCGCGCGCCACGCCGACCTCAAGATCGTCTACACCCCGATCCACGGCACCGGCGTGAAGCTCGTTCCCGACTCGCTCAAGAACTACGGCTTCACCAACATTATCCACGTCCCCGAACAGGATATACCCGACGGAAACTTCCCCACCGTTGACTCTCCCAACCCCGAGAACGCCTCCGCTATGGCCATGGCGGTCGCTAAGGCCAAGGAAGTCGACGCCGACCTCGTTGTCGCTTCCGACCCCGACGCCGACCGCATCGGCTGCGTTGTCCGCGACTCCGACGGCCAGTACGTCCTCATCAACGGCAACCAGATCTGCCTCATCCTCCTCAACTACCTCATGACCCGCAACGCCGAGCTGGGCCGCCTCACCGGCAAGGAGTACATCGTGAAGACCATCGTTACCACCGAGACCATCAAGTCAGTGGCCGATGCCAACAACATCCGTATGTACGACTGCTACACCGGCTTCAAGTGGATCGCCTCCGTGATCCGCGAGCTTGAGGATACCGCCCGCTACCTCGGCGGCGGCGAGGAGAGCTACGGCTTCCTGGCCGAGACTTTCGCTCGCGACAAGGACTCCGTTTCCGCCATCTCCCTCATGGCCGAGTGCCTCGCTTGGGCCAAGGATAAGGGCATGACCTTCATGGAAATGCTCAAGGACATCTATGTGAAGTACGGCTTCTCCCACGAAACCGGTGTTTCCGTGGTGCGTCCCGGCAAGACCGGCGCCGAGGAAATCCAGGCCATGATGAAGAACTTCCGCGCCAATCCTCCCAAGCAGCTCGCCGGAAGCCCCGTGGTAATCGTCAAGGATTACGCCGACCTCAATATGACCGACCTCCGCGACGGCAAGGTTACCAAGATGGACTTCCCCACCACCTCCAACGTGCTCCAGTACTTCACCGAGGATGGTTCGAAGGTTTCCGTACGCCCCTCCGGCACCGAGCCCAAGATCAAGTTCTACATGGAAGTGCGCGGCAAGATGGAGACTGCCGCCGACTACCACGCCGCCGACGCGGCCGCCAAGGCCAAAATCGAGCTCCTCAAGAAGGACCTCGGCATCTGATCCCTATTCCCCGTTAACTTCGTCGGCGGCTATTCCCCGCCGACGTAAGCAGCGGTTTGATTAGAACCGTTTCATACAGATAAAGCGACACCCCCGCGGCCATCAGCCGCGGGGGTGTTCTGTTCAATGGTTTCGCCGTCGGGGTTACCTTACAGCGATCTTCTCAATGATTCGGCCAGCTTTCACCACATACACGCCGGGCGCTACCGCGATCTTGGCGTCGCCGCGGCCCGAGTGGAGCGTTATGCCGTCAATTGTGCCGACGGTCACTGCCGAGCTTCCGGCACCGCTTATTATTATATGTCCGTCAGCGGTGGTTATCTCGACCTTGGCCGAGGTGGTGGCGTCGATGCCAGAGTTGAGCGATGCCTCGTTTGAAGCTCCCGACTCACCTTTGCCGTCATAAACGGCGGTCACCACATATTTGTGGTCGGCGTTCCCGTCAGCGTCGGTGTACGAGGGGGCGCTCACGGGGCTGAGGTTCTGCTTCTCGCCGTCGCGGTAAACATTGTATCCGGCCAGTGAAAGGTTCAATGTCGATGCCGCGGGGGTGAAGGTGATGTCGTCGAGCATCAGCAGGAACGAACCCGTGCTGCTGGAGCGGATGGCGAAGCGCTTGGCTCCTTCGGGAAGGTCGATCGACAGGCGGGCCCAGTCAGACGGCACGGTGGTCAGGTCGCAGAGCGGAGTGAAACTGCCGGTGTCAGTCCCTCCCTCCGAGTAGAGCACCTGTACTTTCTCGGGATATGAGCCGGAGAGGCTGCGGGCGAAGAAGGAGATGGTCTGCCTCCCTCCGTCGAGTTCGGGCGAGATAGCCCAGTCGTCGGTCAGCCCGTCGTCGGCGCGGAAAATCGCTCCGATGAACTTGGTGCCCGAGAATGCCTCGGCTCCGAGCTGGCAGGCGCTTGAGTCAAACACGATGAACGAGCCGGTAGTGCTGTTGGGTGTGAGTCCGGGTATGTTGATCGGAGTGCCGTCCAGCGATTCAAACCCACCGAGAGGGGCGTTGTCGGCATCAGTGAATATCCAGCCGTCAACCTCCGTCGCGAACGCGCGGGCGTCCTCGAAGTCCTCAGTCATCTCCTCGGCAACCGCCTTCGAAAGGTCGGGCGCGTTCCACGAGAGGGTCATGCCGCTGCCGTTCGTGGCCACTGCCAGGTTTTCGGGTCTGGGCAGGGTCGACTCCTTGGGCGTTACTTTGGCGAAGCCGGAAGTGTTGTTGCCCGGAATCTCGTCGGCGCTATAGTTCACTACAGCGTAATATTCGACCGCCTTGTTTTCTAAGGCGTGCATCTCGCGCTCAAACTCCACGGTGTTTTTCTGCCCCGCGGCGAGGGGGCCGCACTGCTTGCTGTCGGCCTTGATGCCGTTGGCGAAGAGGTCTACGGTGTAGCCGTCGGCGTTCGCGGTGCCTTCGTTGGCCACCGTCACCGCCACGGCGTAGCCGGTACCGGTGGTGACAGTCGCCGGGGCACTTATGGCGTCGATAGTCAGGTCGTTGGCTATGAGCGAGCCTACGGCGATGTTGTCAATCAGTATGAAGGGGTACGCCTTGATGGTGCAGAGGAACTGGATCTGTATCGTCTTGCCCGCGTAGGCGTCGAGCGCTACGGATACCTTGCCCCATTCATCGGGCTGGCTCGCGTCCTTTACAGCGATGGTTTTCAGGGTGGTGTATTCGGCGGCGCCCGCTTCTTTAACGCCAATGGTTATTTCGTTGACGTTGTCGTTGGCGATATTGAAGGTGTGGAACGTCAGGCCGGGGTTATCGAACCCTTTGAGGGAGATTTTGCCGCTGAACAGGGCGCCCCGGTCGTTGTACGATTCGCCGCGCATACCCATGAAGCCGTTGTCGCCATCCTGCGATGGGATGCCGCTTTCGTCGTCAAACGTCATGAAGGTGCCGTTCTGTATCACGCGGGTGCCCCAAAGGGTTGTGGCCGACGCGTTGGCGAACGACTCCGCGAGCCCTCTGTATGCCGGTCCGACGGGGATGAGGTCGGTGGGTGTCCCCTCGCTTATGCCACCCTCGGTCTCGGCGAACACTGCGTACTGCACCATATCCTGCGCCCCTTCGGTTGCTCGGAAGGTGTGCGACGTCCCGGTAAGCCCCTCGAATTTCGGGGTCCACCCCTGGATGGTGTATTCCGCTATGGTGTAGCTGATTTTTTCCGCTGGCACGGGGTTGCCGTTCTTGTCGGTGGTCACGGGGCTCCACCCTACGGTCACTTCACCTTCGTTGGCGGTCTCCGCGATGGTGGCCGAGGCCGGTTTGGACGGTTCACCGGTGCCGATGTAAACCGTCACCGAAGCGGGCATGCCCTGCCCGAACATATTGTGGCAGCATACGGTGTAGGTGTAGCGCCCTGCCTTGTCGGGCGTGTCGGTGAAGCTGAGCTGCTGGTTCGGCTCGGCCGACGTGAACGTTTTCACTACCGTGCCGTCGCGCGATACCTCCACTTTCTTGAACGTCTGCCACATCAGACCCCCCGCGATAGTCTTTGCCGGGGTGGTGAAGCTGATTGTGGCCTTGTAGGCTCCCGTCGGGTCGGCGGTGGCGGTCAGGTCGGTGGCCGCCGCGGGGGCGCCGGCGTCAAGGCCGCTCTCTATCTTCAAGTTGTCGAAGTTCAGCATATAGGAGTCAGCGTCCGATATGCAGTGGAACCCTATGAAGTATACGCCGGTTTCGTCAGGCGTGATGTTGGCGGTCACTGTCAGCGGCGCGTCGGCGGTGGTTTTGACCTCGGTCGGCCCGACTATTGTGGTCACCATCGCGGCGGCGGTGTTGCTGGCGCCCATTTTCACCTCGATGCGCTCGGCGGTGTTCGGGTCGTCGCAGTACACGTCGAAACTCAGTCGGTATATACGGCCGGCCGTCAGACGTATGGCGGGCGTGATCGCCCAGTCGTCCATCGGTTTCGCCTGGTTGAAGGAGATGCGCAGATTCTGGAGCGTGCTCCACATCCATAGCCTTCTGTCGCTGTTGGCGTCGATTATGGTCCACCCGTCGATGCTCGACTCTTCGTCGAAGGTCTCGATGTAGGGGGGCACGATCTCGCCCATCGTTATGCGGTTCGAGTAGGCTTCAGCCGAGCTGTTCCCCGCGTAGTCCGCCGTCACACCATAATAATATGAGGTGAAGGTCTCGGGTTGCGGCAGGGTCTCGCTGAAGGAGGTGGTCTTGTGGCCGGTGGCTACCACTACGTCGTCGGGGTAACGCTTTATGGTGTAGCTTACCTCGGCGGGATTGATGTAACCTCCGTCGGTGGTCTCTTCGACGTCGCTCCACGTCAGCAGCATGGCGCCGGAGCGCATTGCCAGGCTCACATACGGCGCGGCTGGAATGCCGTTCCCCACATACAGTGTGGTCTTGGCCTCCGGGCCTTTCCCGGAGGCGTTGCTCACGCTGGCTCTGAGGGTATACTGCCCGGCGGAGGCGAGCGTCACGTCGGCCTCGACCAGGGCGCCGTATGCCGTGGTGCCGGTCGCGACGGTCGTTCCGTTGGCTGTCACCTCGTAGCTGAGGTTCCCCGTGGCCGGGGTGCGGTCGTAAAGGGTGGTGGGTGCCGTGAAGCTTACCTTGCCGCTGAGCGAGCCGTTGGGGAACGATGCCGCGAGACCCTCCACCTTGGCGGGGGCTCCGCTGGCGGCGGCGGGAGCCGGAACATAAAGCCCGACTACCTCCTCGGCGTGCTCGAAGGTCCTCAGTATCGTGGCCTCACCGGTCGCGAGGTCCACCTCGGCCAGGAGCCCTGTCTCATCGGCGGGACTAACCGTCCAGTACATGCGGCCGGTCTTATGGTCGATCGCTGCCGACGATAGAAATTCGGGGCACAGCCCGGTTTCTCCCACGGGGGTCACGCTTCCCGTGGTTTTGTCGATTTTGTTGAGGGTCGACGAGGAGCATACCCAGTAGCCGTCGACCACAACGTTGGTCTTGCTTATGCCGTATAATTGTCCCGAACCGTCGAACGCTATCGAGTTCCAGTTGCCGTTGAGGCCCGCGACGAGCGTCGAGGTCACCTCCTCGTCGGTGAACGCTAACTTAGAAAGCTGGTAGCCGGTCATGTCGCGGTTGAAGGTCACGGCGTACACTTCCCCGGTCGTGGGGTCGATGTCCATGTCAGCCGGGCATATCGACCAGTCGGTCTCGCCCCAATAGTTCTTGTAATAGATCTCCGCCCCACTCTCAAGGTCGTAGATGGTGTAGCGGGGATAGTCGATCTCGAACTCGGGAACCGACACCCGGTTTATCGTGTACACGCGGTCGTCCCTCACCACGCTGCTGCCGTTCGGGCCGTCTACGAGTTTCTCGAAACTCATCCCGTCGGCGGTGGGCAGTTTGTAGAGGCCGGTCTGGGGGGTATAGCCCCAGTTGTCGGCGTAGACTACGACGCCCTGGATTTCCGGCAGGTTGCCGGCCGACGCCTTGGTCAGCGAGGCGATCCGGGCGGTTCGGCGCGCGGGGGTCAACCCTTTGATTCCATTGCTTGATGGTGTCTTGATTTTCGGAGCCGCGAAATCAGTGTACGGCTTTTCCGCAGGGGTCAGCGGCGCGGCGCGGTTGATTGTCGGCTTGCCGGAACTGCCCGCTTTTCGGGCCGTCGGCGGTGCCGCGCTCATCGACATCGCGGTCGCGATCGCTGCCGCGAGAAACAAACTTGAAGTTGTTTTCATAGATGTATTGGAGTATTTGATTGAAGTGGTAATTTTAAGTGGTATTGTTGTCTAATTGCTCGCCTGTTCCGCGATTCTTTTGCACAAAGATATACAAATTTTCACAAATTCATAAATTTTGCACAATTTATTTTTATTCATCTTTCTTTTTGCCCGCGTCTCCCTCCCCCTCTCTTTCCCCTTCACTCTTCCCCCTTCACCCCCAGGCCCCCTCCTCCCTTGGTTCGCTCCGAACGGGTTCTGTTCCCGGTGCGAGCCGCCGTGGCGGCGAGGGGGGAGGGGGAAATCTGAAAGTATGAAAGCCTGAAAGGCTCCTGTTCAATACAGCCCCAGCCGGGCGTGGTTGTCAAGCCACTTCACCCTGTTGGCAAGCCATGTCTTAAGGTTGCCGATATGCTTGGCCGTGTCGAAGCTCGACTGCGCCCAAGCCTCGTTATTTGCCCAGGCATCCGGCCAGAGAACCCCGTCGCGCTTGGCCGACGGCTCGATCTCGGCGGCGTAACCATCGATATATTCCATAAGCCGGGGGTAAACTTCGCTTTTGAACTCGGCCCAAGCCTCGCGGTAAGCCTCCATAAACGCTTTGTTGCTTACGAGCGCTCGCATAAATGGCGCGCCGGGCGTCGAATCGTCGCTTGATGCGAGCACGCGGTTATAAGTGTTCATCGTAGGGTCCGCGGCGCGGAAACCTGTCGACCAGTCGAAGTCCCATACCGGCCCGAATCGGTACTTGTAGTCGCTCCCCAACCCCTCCTTGAACAGGTTCACGCTCTTCGGATGGTTTACCTCCCGGTTGCACGCGAGGTTGTACACTAATACATACCGCGCCGTTTCCCAAAGGTCGATGTAATCGCCGATGGCGCCTCCGGCCATCACGGCGTCGGCCATCTCACCGAAATCGGCCTGCCACGCCTGCCAGTATGCCTCGCGTTCTGCCGGGTCGGGCTTTATCTCCGTCAGGTCTGGGTCTTTGACCATCACGGGCAACCCCTTGCTCGCGCCTATGTCGTGGCGGAACTGGAAATCCTCGTCGTAGTTGGTGTCGAGTTCGAACATCATGCCGGTGTTCTCGTCTATGTCGACCGAGCCCCCGCCGATGCCGATCTTCTCGGTCATCATATACAGCCCCTTGTAGCGCCCGTTGAGGTACACGTTGCAGTGTACCGAGTGGTTGGTGTAGGGGAGTCCCAGCTCGCGGGCGGTCCAGAACGCTATCGTGTTCCTGATGTGGGTGGGGTCGATGTAGTTCGCGATCAGCGCGAAGGTCTTCGCTTTCGGCAGCCCGCACACCTGGGCCTTCTTGGCCATCTTGAAGCGGTAGGGGGTCTTGGCGAAGCGCCAGGTAGAGTTGCCGCGGCCGCGGAACTCCACAGTCTGCTCCGCGATGTCGTCGTACGTCCCGTTGCCGTCGAGGCGCATCGTCGCCTGGTAGATTGTCGATTTCGTGAAACCGTTCCCTTTGAACAGGTCGTCGATATTCGGGTAATCCGTGAGGTTTATGTATATGTCGGGCAGGGTGGTGGCGCTCACCCGGCAGCTGTCGATCGCCGAAAGCGCGATGGCGGTCTTCACTTTTGCGTCCTTCACCATCATTGTGGCGTATTCCCCGCCGCTACCCTGCTCGTAGCTGATTTCCTCTACATCGGCGAGTCGGTAATGGTTGAACGCGTTGTCGTTGCGGTAAATGTCGAGCACACCGTGCTCCCCCTCGGCGCTGGCCGTCAAGGCGGCTATGAGCGCCGTCCCTGCTAATAAACCCTTTCTGAAATGTGATACCCCTCTCTTGTAGCTGTTGGTTTTCATGGTCATCATCTCCCCGTTATTATTTTGTAAGTCCTGTTGCCGATGGTGAGCAGGTACACTCTCGCTTTCAGTCCGTCAGTTTCGATTGCTAATTTTCCGCCCGTGGCCTCGGCGCGCTTCAAGGTTCTGCCGTCGCTCCCCGTGAGCAGCACCGGCGTGCCGGCCGGAATATTTCCCAGCCTCAGTCCGTCCGCATCCCAATGTAATATGGCCGCGTCATCCGCGGCCTCGTCGATGCCCGACCATATATCACCCTCCTCGTCGGAGAAAAGCCATGACCGCACATCTCCGAGCGGGAACTCCAGCGCGCCCTTCTCGCTGCTAATGGTCATTACGCCCCCTGCAAACGAGGTCTTAAGCCCGTCAGCCATTGCGATCAGGCTCTTGCTTCCGTCCACATGGTTCAACACTATGCTCTTGGCCGTTTTCCCGGCGACCATGGCTTTTTCAGTCTTGACGGCCTCAGCCGCCGCGATATTAGGCGCGCCGATTGCCGCGGTTCCTAACATCCACAATCCCGCGAGGGCCACGGCCCCCGTTCTCTTCAATTTCATATATCCTGTATTTTGGTTATTCCTTTGTTTATTATTTCATCAACCAAAGCCCCGCGTCTCGTTCCGTACCGAATGGGTTCTGTTCTTGGTGCGAGCCGCCTTGGCGGCGAGGGGGTAGGCGGGGAGTCTTTTATAGAACTTTAGTTAAAGATTTGAGTTATAATATTGAGGGTCGCCAGTAACGTTCTCTCCGGCGAATGCCGGAACACCCCCCGCCGGGAGCGGCGTGTCGGGGCTCGGCAACTCTACTTCGGCTACTACAAGCCCGGCGTGCCGCCCGTGGAACTCGTCTACCTCCCACGTCAACCCGCCGTAAGGAACTATCCAGCGCGTCTTTTCGATTACTCCCTCCTGGCAGACCCGCGAGAGCATATCCCTCGCGTCCTCTATCGGTATCGGATACTCCCATTCGTCGCGGGTCGCGCCCCGGTTGGCTCCCTTCACAGTGAGAAATCCCTCCCGGTCGAGCACTCTCACGCGCACTGTCCCCTCGGGGCGCCGCGATATGTATCCTTGCGAAATCTCGTGGCTCGCGGTTGCCATTCTCTTGTAGGAGTCATCCTTCACAAGGAACTTGTATTCCGTCTCTTTCGACATGGTTGCGACTCGTTGTTGTCTGATTAAAACAATATAGCTAACTTCGCGAAGTTAAAAAAAGATAGTGTTAATTCCCAGTTTACGGCATATTATTTCGCTACAGCGACTCTGTGTAGCGCTCCTGACGTTGCTTGTCGCCGCATCTCCGGCGTTCGCGCGCAGGGTGGCGGTGGCCGTCACCGACTCCGTCACCGGCGAGGGGGTGCCGTTCGTGGCGGTGTTCGTTTCCGGCACGAGCCACGGCGCCCTCACCGACGACCATGGCCGCGTGTCGCTCGACATCGACTCCCCCGACGCCGTGCTGGAGTTTTCCGTGATGGGCTACGACAGGGCTTCGGTGCCCGTCGGACCCTCCCGCGGCAAGGTTAAAGTGGCCCTCTCCCCGTCAGGCCATCGCCTCGACGAGGTGGTGGTGCGCCGCGGCAAGGAGAAGTATTCAAAGAAAAACAATCCCGCCGTGGCCTTTGCCGAAAGGCTCAGGAAGGCGGGGCCGCTAACCGACCCGCGACGCAACCCGCGCTTCAACTACCGCAAATACGAGAAAATATCCTACGGCCTCAACAACATCTCACTCCCTCCGGCTTCGCCGGGCGAAAAGAAGAAGAAAGGGCGCTTCGACTTCATACGCGAGCACGTCGACACCTCCGACATAACCGGAAAGACTATCGTGCCTATGGCCGTCAAGGAGAAGCTTTCCCAAGTGCTGTACCGCAAGGAGCCGGAGGCCGAGAGGGAGTACCGTCTCGGGGTGCGACAGCAGGGCATCGACGAGGCGTTCGACGCGGCTTCGCTACAAACGCTCCTCGACGACGCTTTCCGCGAAATCGACCTGTATCAGAACGATGTCGCGATTCTCCGAAACCGTTTTGTAAGCCCGCTGTCATCCATCGCGCCCGATTTCTATAAATTCTACCTTACCGACACTATTTTCCTACCCGACAGCACGCGCTGCGTCGAACTCAGCTTCGCTCCCCACAACCCGGCGACTTTCGGTTTCACTGGCCGGCTCCTGGTCGAGGACGATTCCACGATGTTCGTCAGGAATGTGCGCATGAACGTGCCCCCCTCGATTAATCTCAACTTCATCGACTTCCTACAGATTTCGCAGAACTTCGACAAGGCGCCCGACGGCTCCCGCCTCAAGACGCTCGACGATTTCTACGTCGAGATGTCGGTCATGCCGGGCACTCCGAGTGTGTTCGCCCGCAGGGTTGCCGCTTACGACGATTTCTCTTTCGGAACTACTGAGCGCGACGAGATTCTCGACCGCCTCGGCACCGAGTATTCCGACCCGATGGTCTACGGCCGCCCCGACGATTTCTGGGAGACGTCGCGCCTGGTCAAGGCTTCACGCGGCGAAAGCCGCGTCGGCTCTATGATGGAGACTTTCCGCCGCTGGCCTCTGTTCTATTGGGGCGAGAAACTCGCCAACAGGCTCTTCCAGGGGTACGTCCCGACCGGCCGCGACTCCAAGTTCGACATCGGCCCGATTAACACCTTCATAAGCCATAACTCGCTCGAAGGGTGGCGCCCGCGATTCGGAGGCATGACTACCGCGGCCCTCAACCCCCACCTTTTCTTCCAGGGATATGTGGCCTATGGCATCGACGACCGCCGTTTCAAGTATGGTGCCGAAATCGAGTATTCATTCAATCGTAAGCGCCAACATCCCAAGGAGTTCCCAATCCATTCCATAAAGGTTTCGGAGAAATACGACCTCGACCGCCTCGGCGCTAACCTCGTCAACGGCAACCAGGATAATTTCTTCAACTCGTTTGGCCGCGGGGGTAACAAACTTATGACCTACCGCCGCCAGACGCGGCTCGACTACACGCTCGAACTCGACAACCATCTCTCGTTCCGAGCCGGGTTCAACCTCGAACGCCAGGAAACTTCCCCTTGGGTTCCGTTCCGTATGGGCGACGGCTCCTCGATCAACCACTACGATGAGGCTTGCTTCTCGTTCGGCATCCGTTATGCGCCCGGCGAGAAGTTCCTCGAACGCCCTAAAGGCCGACTGAATATCGGCAACGACCGCATAGTGCTCGAACTCAACCAGCTCTATGCCCCGAAAGGGCTCTTCGGAAGCCGCTTCACGATCAACCGCACCGAGTTCTCCGTCTCGCGGCGCATATGGCTCTCGGCCTTCGGCTTCATTGACGCCAAAGTCGGGGTGGGGCACCTCTGGAGCCGGGCCCCGTACCCCAACCTCCCGTTGGCCAACTCCAGCCAGTCATACATTATACAGTCGCAGACCTTCACCCTGATGGACCCCATGGAGTTCGTGGCCGACACCTACGCCGAATGGTTCATAACCTACCAGGCGCGCGGCGCGATCTTCAACTACATCCCCCTGCTAAAGAAATTGAAATGGCGCGAGGTATTCTCCTTCCGCGGATGGTGGGGGCACCTCTCGCGCAACAACCGCCCCTGGCTCCACCCCGAGCTGTTCGCCTTCCCCGACCACGCCCCCGCCAAAATGCTCGAAGGCGCGCCATACATGGAAGTCGCCGTCGGCATCGACAACATCTTCCGCATCCTCCGCGTCGATTACGTTTGGCGCGTCACCCAGCGCCGCGGCCTCCCCGCCTCCTCCCGCTCCGGCCTCCGCATCGGCCTCCACGTCACCTTCTGATCTCCCTTCCCCCTCCGGCCCCGCCTCTCCCCCGAAGGCCCTTCCTCTGGTGCGCGAGGCGGAAGCCGAGCGAAGAAAGCGCAGCCCCTTCC
>JAMPHO010000025.1 GCA_023663385.1 Alistipes timonensis
CCCATCTCCATCGCGAGGGCGGCGTGCGACGGCGCGCCCAGCCCGGCGTCGACCACCACTGGCACGCGGCTCTCCTCGATGATGATTTCAAGCAGGTCGCGCACCACGATTCCTTTGTTGGTGCCGATCGGGGCCCCGAGTGGCATCACGGCGGCGGTTCCGGCCTCTTCGAGGCGCTTGCAGAGCACAGGGTCGGCCTGGATATAGGGGAGCACTTTGAAGCCGAGCCGCGCCAGCTCCTCGGTGGCCTTGAGGGTCTCCATCGGGTCGGGGAGCAGGTACTTCGGGTCGGGGTGTATTTCGAGCTTTATGAAGTCGGTTTCAAACGCCTCGCGGGCGAGCTGGGCGGCAAGCACCGCCTCGCGGGCGTCGCGCACGCCCGAGGTGTTGGGGAGCAGCTGTATGCCGGGGCGGAGTATGTGGCGCAGCATATCGTCGGAGCCGCTGTCGGCGGTGTCGAGTCGTTTGAGGGCAACTGTAACCATCTCCGAGCCGGAGGCGGCTATGGCCTCCTCCATCACGGCGTTGGAGCTGAATTTGCCCGTGCCGGTAAACAGGCGGCTTGAAAATTCGCGGCCGCCGATTGTCAGTTTTTCCATATGGTGAGTATTTCTTTTGTAATCAGTCTTTTGTCTGGAGCGTTCTGGATTATGCCGCTCACGGCCACGCCGTTAACCCCGGTGGAGCGCACCTCTCGGAGGTCATCGGGGGTGATACCGCCGATGGCTACGATCGGTATGTCGCTCCCGGCGGCGCGGGTCGCGGCCACCACGTCGGCTATCCCCCCGGCGCCGAGCAGCGGGGCGAGCTGTTTCTTGGTGGTGGTGAAGCGGAAGGGACCCACCCCGAGGTAGTCGGCTCCGGCCTTCGCGGCGGCTATCGCCTCGGAGGGGGTGTTGGCGGTAGCGCCGATAATCAGCGCCGGGCCGAGGAGGCTCCTCGCGTCGGCCAGTGGCATATCGTTCTTGCCGAGGTGTACGCCGTCGGCTCCCAACGGCCCGACGAGCCGCACGCGGTCGTCAAGGATGAACTTCGCCCGGTATTTGCGGCAGAGCCGCCCCACGGCGAGCGCCACGGAGGTGAATTCCTCGTCGGAGGCATCCTTCATGCGGAGCTGCACCCATCGGCACCCTCCGCGGAGCGCTTCCTCCAGGCCGTCGACGCGGTCGGTGATGAATTGTAGTATGGTTTCCCCGGGGTCAACGGCCGGTTGCCACGCCGAGGAGAGCATCGCGGCGCCCCCGAATCCGGCGCGTCCCAACCGCCAGAGCTCGCGCGGCATCACGCCGCCGAGCGCGAACAGATCGGGCCCGAGCGCTCCCGAGGCGGCCAGTTCCTCTGGGGAGAACTTTCCGGAATATCCCGGCTTGGAGATCGAGTCGAACACTGGACTGAGGAACATATAGTCGAGCTTGCCGCGGTTGGCGAGCACCTCTTCGACCGAATGGCAGCTTTGCGAGAGCATCCCCCGCCACCCCGCGGTGGGTGACTGATGGCGCATATTCAGGTGCAGACCCCCCACCCCGAGCCGCGTGGCCAGGTGGAAATGGTCGTGGAGCGAGAGGCGCTCGCGCAGAGGGGCCGGAATGTCGTTTATAAGGGCCTCTACCGCGTCGGAGGGCGCTCCCGGCTTGCGTATATGCACTCGCCACCATCCGCGCTCCAGGAGCCGCGTGATGGCCTCGGCCTCGCCGGGGTAGATTTCGATGCCCGTGATAGCCGCGAGGCGGAAAGTCCCGGCGCTCATCCCCCGCATACGGCTGTGATCACTATCACGCGGTCGCCCTGGCTGAGCAGCGTGGTTTCCCATTCACTCTTGCGCACCACCTTGTCGTTGAGGGCCACGGCGATGCCGGCCGCGGGCACGCCCCGCGACTTCAGCAGCTCCCCTACCGACACCGCGGCGCCGGGGAGTTCGATTTCCGTATTGTTGAAAAAAATGTTCATAGCATGAGTTTCTTAGCGGGGGCCGCTGGCCCGAAACCGATAGCTATGAACTGCAAAATGAAGCGCGCCGGGCGCGTAACAAAATCCTTTCGGCGGTACTGACCGCATCAAGTTCATAGGGTATGATCTCAGCCGCTGTGAAGCGCTCCGACCCGAGGCCGGGAGGCGCGCGGCACCCCTTTTGTTATTAAGTTGAGGATAGGTTTTCGCCTTATCCTGTCGCGAATGTACTTAAAATCGCTCAAACGCCAAAAAAATTTCGTCCTATGGTCCAGGCGGCGATTGACGCGGCGAGGATGTAGAGCGCCGCGGGGCTGGTCAGCGCCTTGCGGAGGCGTCGGCTCGCGGGCTGCGTTATGGCGGCGAGGTAGAGCAGGTAGAAGGGTATGGCGGGGTTGGCGGCGAACGCCTCCCCGGGCTTCCCTCCGAGGAGGGCCATAAGGGCCGTCTGGCTCCCGCAGCCGGGGCACTTCCACCCCGTGAGCTCGCGGAATAGGCAGCGCGGCATGAAGCCGGTCGCGGCGTGGACGCCGTACCACAACGCAATCAAGGCCGCGGCTCCGAGAAGGAATGCCGCGGCCTTGGCGTATCGGTTGCTTGAAAGCGCTTTCAAATCAGAATTGTTTCAACATGTCGAATATGCCCATGTATACCATCTGGAACGGTATGTAGAGGAGTCCGAGCACTATGGCGGCGATAATCCAGGCCTGGGCGCGCGAGGAGTTGCGCGCGGCCTTCTGGTAGTCGCCGCGGTAATAGGCGTTCTTGATGTTGGCGGCGTAGATTATGGCCACGATGCCGAGCGGCGTGCAGCAACACACGGTGACGATTATCGCCCACACGAGGTACGTCGGCGGGCAGGGGGGAATCTGTCCCTGCGGCTGCTGCCCCGGGGCGTACTGCGGCTGTTGCGGAGCGCCGTAAGGGGGCTGCTGACCGTAGTTAGGCTGGCCGTAGGGCTGCTGCGGAGCGCCATAAGGGGGTTGCTGCCCGTAAGGCTGCTGGCCGTAGGGTGGCTGCTGCTGTTGCTGCTGCTGGTACGCGCCGTAGCGGAATTCCTGGTCGGGCCGGGGCGCGCCGTAGGGAGGCTGCTGCTGCCCGTAGGGGGGCGCGGGTGCGGGTTCCTCAACGGGGGGCACGGGCGGACACGGTTCAGCCTCGGCCACAGGTTCCTCCACAACGAAAAGCTCCGCCAGGGCGGGGATGTCGCGGGCCGGGGTCCAGTCGGCGAGTCCGTCGTGCCATACGAGCCGGTCGGGGGTGAGCCCCTGCTCGCGGAGCTGCTCCGCGGTGAAAGGTCCGGCGTGGCGCTGGTCTATAATAATCCAGAAATCCATTTTCGGCAATGTGTTTTTTGGAGAGTCCGCACCCCGGTCGGTAGGCGCGGACTCTGATTTGCGTTTTAGAAGAATTTGGTCTCGGTGCCCCAGATGGCGGTCAGCAGGTTGTTGGCCAGGCCGGAGGCTCCGATGCGGAAATACTCGTTGGAGAGCCATTTCTCGCCGAGGACGCTCTTTACGATGCAGTAGTAGGATACAGCCTCCTCGGGGGTGCGCACACCGCCGGCGGGCTTGAAGCCTACCATGCGACCTGTCTTGTCGTAGTAGTCCTTGATGCAGGAGCACATCACATAGGCGGCGTTGAGGTCGGCCCCGGGATACTCCTTGCCGGTCGAGGTTTTGATGAAGTCGGCCCCGGAGTACATCGAGAGCACCGACGCGGCCTTGATGTTGGCGGCTGTCTTGAGGGCTCCGGCTTCGAGGATCACCTTCAGTCGGGCGTCGCGGCAAGCGGCCTTGATTTCGCCGATTTCGTCGGCCACGCTCTCGTAGTCGCCGTCGAGGAAGTCGCCGAGGTTGAGCACGATGTCGATTTCATCGGCGCCACCCTCGACCGCCAGGGCGGTTTCGGCCACCTTGATTTCGGGGAAGGTCTGCGACGAGGGGAAGCCGCCGCTCACACAGGCTATGTCGACGCTCGACACTTCGAGCACGGCGCGGACCACCTGGGCGAAGTTGGGGTAGACGCAGATGGCGGCCACGTTCTTCATCTCGGGGTGTTCGGCATCGAAGGCGTTTACTCGCTCGGCGAAGTCGGCCACCGAGGCGGGGGAGTCGGTCGAGCGGAGAGTGGTGAGGTCGATGCAGTTGAAGAGGAACTTGTATACCTCCTCGTTCATATTCTGGGCAAGGTTTTCGGCGAGAATCTTCTCGACGGCCTCTTTAACCTGCTGGTCGTCAGCGATGGCCGCGCAGTCGGCGATCGCCTGGTTGTATTTGTCCATATCTTAAGAGCTTGTTTTTGGGTTTCTTAAAGTTCCAGGTCGCCGTTGAGCACCTCGTGCCAGGGGAGGCCCTGCGCGGGGAGCTGCTCCATGAACGGGTCCGGGTCAAACTCTTCAACGTTGTGCACGCCCGGTTTGTTCCATTTGCCGGTGAGGAACATCATCGCGCCGATCATCGCGGGAACGCCGGTGGTGTAGCTCACGGCCTGCATACCCGTCTCCTCGAAGGCGGCGTGGTGCGAGCAGTTGTTGTAGATGTAGTAGGTAAGGGGGTTACCCTCCTTGTCCTTGCCGGAGATGCGGCAGCCGATCGAGGTCTCGCCGGTGTAGTTCTCGCCCAGGTCCTGGGGGTTGGGGAGCACCGCTTTGAGGAACTGCAGGGGCACGATCTTCTGGCCGTTGTACTCCACCTCGTCGATGCGGGCCATGCCGATATTCTGGATTACGCGCAGATGGGTGAGGTATTCCTGGCCGAAAGTCATCCAGAAGCGGGCGCGCTTGATGGTCGGGAAGTTGAGCACCAGCGATTCCAGCTCCTCATGGTACATCAGGTAGCTGTCGCGGGGCCCGATCGCGGGATAGGTCAGCTCCTTGTGGATTTCCAGCGGCCCGGTGGTTACCCACTGGCCGTCCTGGTAGTAGCGCCCCTTTTGGGTGATTTCTCGGATGTTGATTTCGGGGTTGAAGTTGGTGGCGAACGCCTTGCCGTGGTTGCCGCCGTTGCAGTCAACGATGTCGAGGGTCTCCATGTCGGAGAAATAGTGCTTCGCGGCGTAGGCGGTGAACACGCCCGACACGCCCGGGTCGAAGCCGCAGCCGAGGATGGCCGTCAGCCCGGCCTTCTCGAAGCGCTCGCGGTAGGCCCACTGCCAGGAGTATTCGAAATGGGCCTCGTCGCGGGGCTCGTAGTTGGCCGTGTCGAGGTAGTTGACGCCGCATTCGAGGCAGGCGTCCATGATCGTGAGGTCCTGGTAGGGGAGCGCCAGGTTGATTACCAGCTGGGGCTTGTGGGCGCGGAAAAGCTCGCAGAGCTCCTCCACGGAGTCGGCGTCGACCCGGGCGGTCTCGATCGTCGGCAGCTTCCGGCCCTCTTTGAGGGCGGCTTTCTCGATGGCGGCCTTAACGGCGTCGCATTTCGAGCGGTTGCGCGAGGCGATTACGATTTCCGAGAACACCCCGGCGTTTTGCGCGCACTTGTGGGCGCAGACTGTACCGACGCCCCCGGCGCCGATGATAATCACTTTTGCCATTTCTTTTTCTTTATCCTGAGTAATTTCTTGTCTTAGTATCGGGTAAACCTGTTCTTTGCGAACAGTCCGGCGCCGTCGAGCGCCGCTTGAAATGCAAAAGTAATAAATCCCCGACAAACTTCGCAACAAAACCCCGGAAAATCCCTCCGCCCCACCCCGCCCCTCTGGAAAATCCCCCCGCTCCATCGCCACCAACCCCTCCGTTTCGGCCAACTTTGGTAATGAAAACCCGCCAACTTTGGTAACGAAAACGCGCCAACTTTGGTAATAAAAATCGGCCAACTTTGGTAATGGAAAGCGGTAAGCGTTGGTTATTAGGAGATTAGAGGCGTTCTTTGAGGAGGCCGTGGCGGTAGGCGTAGAGGAGCTGGGTGAGTTCGTCGATTTGCGATTGGAGTTCGGCGCCTTTGTCGGTGTCGCGGACGCGCTGGCGGTGGTTCGAAAGCTCGACAATCTGGGTGGTGCCGACGATGTCGGTGCCGAGCCTTATGGCCTCCTCGGCGGTGGTGAAGGGTTCGTGCTCAACGAGTTGGAGTCCGCGGCTGTGGTATACGAGTGTGAAGCCGGCGATGCCGGTGGTGCGGTGGTAGGCTTTGGCGAAGCCGCCGTCAATCACGAGCAGTTTGCCGTTGGCGCGCACGGGGTTCTCCCCCTTGCCGACGCGCACGGGCACATGGCCGTTGATTATGTGGCGGTGCTCGCCGGTGACGCCGAAGGCGTCGAGCACGCGGTCGCACACGGCCTCGTCGTTGCGCAGGGTGTAGTAGGCGCCCTTCTCCTCGACGTGGGTTTCCTTGTCGGCTATGAAGTAGCGCTCGAATGTGGCCATCCGCGATTTGTCGAACAGGGGTGAGTCGGGGCCGCACCAGAGATACCAGAAGTAGTCGGTCGCGAAATCCTTGTCGTCGGCTGGGGTGTCGTCGTTGAAGGCCGAGCGCATTGTCATACCTATGCGGTGGAGCAGCTCGCGCCCCGAGTATCGTCCTTTGCCGAGTTCCACCTCCTTCAGGGAGCCGTCGGGGTTGAGGGGTACGGAGGCGTGGAAGAGGAGGTTGGAGTTGACTATGGTGTACATACACCCGTGGGAGAACATGCAGCCGACGTGGCGGCGCAGTTTGTCGCTCACCAGGAAGGAGTGGCGCAGACGGTCGACCAGGTTGCGCTCCTCCTCGGTGAGGCGGTACGGGTCGGCTGGGTCGATGGTCGGGAAGTTGGAGTCGAGCAGGGGGTATTCCTTCCCGCCGATGGTTATGGTGCCTTTTTGGCGGTCGATGTTATGGAGCAGCCGGCGGTCGTCCATGCGCCATTCGGGGCGCTTGGCGATGAGGGCTCCTTCGAGCTTGAACTGTATGATGGCTATGGCCTTGTGCATCCTGGCCAGGAGCATGCGGGTCTTGTCGTCGACCTGCTTGTCGCCCTCGGGGAGGAGCACCTGGAAGCGCTCGCAGGGGTCGTCGCCGTAGGCCTCCATCGCGAGGGTTGCCAGAGGCACGAGGTTTATGCCGTAGCCGTCCTCCAGGGTGGCCATGTTGCCGTAGCGGAGCGAGAGGCGGAGCACGTTGGCAATGCAGCAGTCGTTGCCCGCGGCGGCCCCGATCCAGAGGGCGTCGTGGTTGCCCCACTGCATATCGAAGCGGTCGTACTCGCAGAGCATATCCATGATTCGGTGCGCGCCGGGGCCGCGGTCGAACACGTCGCCCAGGATGTGGAGCTGGTCGATGCTCAGGCGCTGGATCACGTTGGATATGGCGGCGATGAACTCGTCGGCCTGTCCGGTGGAGATTATCGTCTCGATGATGCGCGAGAAGTAGGCCTGCTTGTCGTAGTCGGTGTGCTCCTCGTGAAGCAGCTCCTCGATTATGTAGGCGAACTCCTTTGGGAGGGCCTTGCGCACCTTGGAGCGGGTGTATTTCGACGATACCGAGCGGCAAACCTTCACCAGGCGGTGGAGCGTCTCGATGTAGAAGTCCGTCAGGTCGGGTTCCTGTTCCTTGATGAACTCCAGCTTGCGCTCGGGGTAGTATATCAGGGAGCAGAGCTCGCGGATTTCCTCGCCCGAGAGCTGGAACTCGAAAATCTCCCTCACCTTGCGGCGTATGTTGCCCGAGGCGTTGCGCAGTATGTGGCGGAATGCCTGGTATTCGCCGTGGAGGTCGGCCACGAAATGCTCCGTGCCCTTGGGGAGGTTGAGAATCGCCTCCAGGTTGATAATCTCGGTTGACGCGGCGCTTACCGAGGGGAAACTCTGCGAGAGGAGTTCCAGTACCCGGCGGTCGGCGGGGTTGTTGCTCTTATCCATAATACGGTTGGGTGTGACTACATACGCGAAAGTAACAAATTTCCGCGGTGATTGGCAAAATCTCTTATGGAATTTTCGTAAATTTGCCCATTATGAAAACTCATCAGGAAAGCGACGGTGCCGCCGCCGGGCGTTGGCTCGGCGGCATACCCTACGAGGTGGCCTTCTGGCGGAGCTACTACGGCTCGCGCCGCCGTAGGCGCGACCTTTTCAGTTGGTCGGGCTACGGCAAGGAGTGCGCCCTCGACTCGTTCGATGTCCAGGGCTACATATCGTCGCTGCCGTCGGAGTCGCCGGTGGTGGTCGACCTTGGTTGCGCCCTCAGCTACGCGATGGGGAACGTTTTCACCTCGAAGCCCTCGGCGAGGGTCGACTTCGTGGATCCCCTGGCTCCCTTTTACAACCGCATCCTCAGCCGCTACGGCATCGACCGCCCGGCGATACGTTTCGGCATGATCGAGAACCTCTCGGCCTGTTACCGCCCCGACAGCGTCGACCTCATACACGTTCGCAACGCCCTTGACCACTGCGCCGACCCCATGCGGGGCATCATTGAGTCGCTGGCGTGTCTGCGCCCCGGCGGCGTGCTCTACCTCAACCACTTCCGCGACGAGGCCATGCGCGAGGGTTACCGCGGCTTCCATCAGTGGAACATCAATTTGGGCGAGAGGGGGGAACTCCTGCTTTGGAATCGGGATGAGCGTATCGACGTGGCCTCGCGCCTGGGGGCCTGCGCCTCGGTCGAGACCTCCGTCACCCCCGAGGGGCGCGTAGTGGCCGTGATACGCAAGCTCGGCGCGCTCCCCTTGGCGCTGCACGACCCCGCCGAGTCGGCCCTGCGGGCCTCGCGGATGCTTATGGCCACCGTGGAGCACTTCCACACCCTCCCCCGCAGCGCCTCCTACCAGTTCTCCCGCCTCTACACCACCATCGGCCACCGCCTGATGCGCCTCCTCCCCTACTCCCTGATGAACTGCCTGAAGTCCCTTTTAGGGAAATCCGACGGGTAACCCGGGCGGCTCATTTGAGCCGTCGGACGGGTCGGACTTTTCGGACGGGTCAGACTGGTCGGACGTTATAGCCAAGTTAAAGGTTTCTGCCACGTCGGAAAAGTCCGACCTGTCCGACCCGTCCGACGGATAAAGTTATTCCGACGGATAAAATTATCGGGTTAGCGCAGTGGGATCAGGGTGCCGGGGAAGGTGTTGGCGCTGCCGGTGGTTAGCTCGGTGGCGCGGAGCCGCAGGTTGGTCGCTGCGGGGAACGGCGCGGCGAAAGTGACGGTCTGCGGTATGGGGTTGTTCTGTATGTTTGAGAACTCGCCGGTGAGGCCCTCGACGGCGCTCCAGGTTCGGCCGTTGTCGGTCGATACCTCGGCGGTGTAGCGGAACACCGCGGCACCATCGGCCGGGGGCGCGTAGGTGAACCCTTTGAGCGTCATCGGCTCGGAGAAGCCGAGGGTGCGCGTGGCGCCGTCGGTGGCGGCGGTCACCCCGGCGGGGAGTTCGAGCGAGGCCGCTGCCGAGGAGGCTTCGGCGGGCATCTCCACCCAGAGGCCGCGCATCTCGGCGATGCGGGGCTCGCGGCGGGCGCTCTCCACGTTGAGGCGCATCGAGTCAACCTCCGCGGGGTCGAACATCAATATCCTTTTCAGGCCGATGGTGGTGCCGGAGGCGAGTGGTTTCCACTCCCCGTCGGCCAGCCCCTCGACGGTAAACCGCTCGACGCGCTGCCCTTGCGAAATATCCTCCCCGACCACGGCGCAGTTGACGCGCTTGGGGTACGGCAGGTCGATGGCCTCACCGCCCCTCTCCTCGGGGAAGTTGGCTGAGAGCCACTGGCCGAACTCTCTGAGGCGCAGCGAGTCGGCGGGGGCTATAAGGCCACGGCGGTCGGGGGGCACGTTGAGCAGAAGCACCGAGTTGCGCCCCACCGACTGAATGTAGATCTCGGCCAGGTGGCGCAGACTCTTGGGCTGCTGGTCGTCGTGGTAGAACCATCCGGGACGTATCGACACATCGACCTCCGAGGGCCACCATACAACCTTGTCGGCCTTTTCAAGCATCTCGCGACCCCCGAGGTCGGGAGCTTTGGGGCGCAGGTCGAGGCGGGCGTTCTGGTCGTCCTTATAGCTGCTCGGGAGCATCACCGTGGAGCTCCACTCGGTTTCGCGCCCCACCCCTTTCTCGTTGCCTACCCAGCGCACGTCGTCGCCCATGATGGCGGTCACGGCCCCGGGCTGGAGGCGGGCTATCACTTCGCGGAAGCGGTCGAGGTCGTACTCCTGTTTCTTGCCGTTGGGTCCCTCGCCGCAAGCGCCGTCGAACCATACCTCGTCAATCGTCCCGTAGTTGGTGAGGAGCTCGGTGAGCTGCCCGACGAACATATCGTTGTAGGCGGGTGAGTCGCCGTAGCAGGGGGCATTGCGGTCCCAGGGGGAGAGGTATACGCCGAGCTTCATGCCATACTCGTCGCACGCCTCGCGGAGGAGCTTCATCACGTCGCCCCCGCCGTCGAGCCAGGGCGCCGACTTCACGGAGTGGGAGGTCGTGGCCGTGGGCCACAGGCAGAACCCGTCGTGGTGCTTGGCGGTGAGAATCACCAGCTTTACACCCGCATCGCGGAGCGAGCGCACCCACTGGCGCGCGTCGAGCTCCGAGGGGTTGAACACCGCGGGGTCCTCCTTGCCGTCGCCCCATTCGCGGTCGGTGAAGGTGTTGACTCCGAAGTGGAGAAACGCCGTCAGGCCCAGTTGCTGCCAGGCGAGCTGGGCGGGAGTGGGTACCACCCCCGCGGCCATCGCCGCCTTCTCCTCAACCGTGGCCCCGGCGGGGAAAGTCACTTCCTTGACGTAGAGCCGCTCTTCGGCGCCGGCCGAGAGCGATGCCGCGGCCAGGGCCGCGCAAATCAAAGCCTTGTTGAGCATACGGCGGTTATTTGAGGGTTATCTCGTCGAGGAACATATGGGCCGGTTTTCCGGCGCCGCGGTGCCAGGCGGGGAGCGAGCGGGTAGAACGCACCGTCAGGCGCACGCGGTCAACCTTCACCGGGGCTTTGAAACTGATGTCGTGGCGGCTGATGCCTACGCGGGGCTCGTCCTTCCCCCTTTCTGCTATCTCCCCTTCGGCGAGGGTTTTCCACTCCCCGTCGGGGCCGAGCGCGCCCTCAACCTTGTAGCCGCGGGCGTCGGCCACCCAGTCGCCCATATTCACGCAGTTGTTGAACGAGAGGCCGCTCACCATGGCCGGCTGCTGGAGCGTGAGGGTTATCACGGGGTCCTGGTTGTTGAAGCCCACCCAGCGGCCTGTCTTGTAACCCGAGTTGCCGGTGAGGCCGTCGGTGAGGGTCTGGGGGCCGTCGTAGGCGTAGTTTCGTGCGAAAGGCGCGTCGATTTCCACCTTGGCGAAGGTCGCGGGGTTCGCGTTGATGCTGTCGGTGGTTATTCTCCCCGGCTTACCCTGCACTTTGGCCTGGGTGCGGAGCACCTGCGTGCGACTCAGTTCGAAGGGCCATTCGTAGGGGCGCGAGGTCGCGCCGGGGGTGCCGTCGGCGTTGAAGGGGTCGGAGCCGTCGAGTGTGAAGCGGATTTCGGAGCCACCCATCGAGGTGAGGGTGACGATGAGGGCGGCGTTCTCGACGCTCGGGGTGAATTTGGCGGTAACGTCGGCCAGGTGGCGGGCATAATTGTAGCCGAAGCGGTCGTAGACGCGCCACATCGCGGGCATACGGTTGAGGAAGCTCCCGTAGTCCTTGCGGTCGAGGGGAGTCCATCCCACCTCGCTGAGGGCCGACATACGGGGCAGCTCCATATACTCCACATAGTCGAAGTCCTTGATGAACTCGGTCCAGAGGTTGGCCTGGGGGCCGAGCACGAGCGATGCCTCCTCGGGGGTCATACCCTGGGTGGGGTCGAAGCTGTAGGCCCGGTCAACTGGGTTGAAGCCGCCGAGGGCTTCCGGCTCGCGGTCGGTGTCCTGGCTCTGGTAGTAGTCGAAGTAGAAGTAGGTGTTGGGCGAGAGGATTACCGGGTGCCCCTTCTTGACACCCTGGGTGGCCCCGTCGATGCCGCGCCACGACATAATGACGGTGCTCTGCGGGATGTCACCTTCGAGAATCTCGTCCCAGCCGATCATCTTGCGGCCGCGGTCGCCAATGGTCTTGGCGGCGTGCGAGGTAATGAATCCCTGGAGTCGCTGTTCGGCTGTGAAGCGGTCGGTGGGCGTGATACCCTGCTCCTTGATGCGCGCCTGGCACTTGGGGCACTCCTTCCAGCGGGTCTTGGGAGCCTCGTCGCCCCCGATGTGTATGTATTCCGAGGGGAAGATGTCCATGATTTCGTTGAGCACGTCGTCGATGAACACCAGCGTGGAGTCGTTTCCGGCGCAGAGGATGTCGTCGGAGACGCCCCAGCGCCCCCACACGGCGTACGGGCCCCCGGTACAACCCAAGTGGGGGTAGGCCGTCAGGGCGGCGAGCATATGGCCGGGGAGGTCGATTTCGGGTATCACGTTGATATGGCGCTTGGCGGCGTAGTCAACGATGTCGCGGGCCTGCTCCTGGGTGAAGTAGCCGCTCACGGGTATGTGGTCGTACTTGTCGGTGTGGCCGATGATGGTGCTGTCGCGGCGCGAGCCGATTTCGGTGAGCAGCGGGTATTTCTTGATTTCGATGCGCCACCCCTGGTCCTCGGAGATATGCCAGTGGAAGGTGTTGAGGTTGTGG
This sequence comes from Alistipes timonensis, assembly GCA_023663385.1. Taxonomy (GTDB): domain Bacteria; phylum Bacteroidota; class Bacteroidia; order Bacteroidales; family Muribaculaceae; genus UBA7173. The sequence continues at coordinate 12,503 of JAMPHO010000025.1, forward strand.
AGCGCCATCATATCGATGAAGCGCTTCACCTCGTCGGGGGTGAAGAAGTGGCGGCATATGTCGAACATGGCTCCGCGGTAGGCGAAGCGGGGCGCGTCGGCCACTGTGCCCGAGGGGATTACCACCGGCTCGCCGGCGGGAGCTGCGAGGGCGGCCTTGCGCAGGGTCTGTATGCCGTAGAACAGACCGGCGGGCGACGCGCCGTTGATGGTGACCTCCTCCGGGGTCGACACAATGGTGTATGCCTCGGGATTCTTGTCGGGGAGGTCAGCCCGGAGAATGATGGTGCCGGAAGCGTTGGCGGCGGGTATGGCCGCGAGGTATTCGCGGAGGAGTCCCGCCTCGTTTTCGAGTCCGGGCGCGGCTTTGAGTATGGCGGCGGGGCTGAGGGTGAAGCCGTCGGTTGTTGCCGACTCGGCCACTTCGCGGGGCTGGGGGATTACCTGGAGGGAGGTGTTCGGGGTGGCGGCTCCGGCGGCGAGCGAGGCCGACGCGAGCACCGCCAGGGCGAGATACTTGAGTTTCACGGTCTGTTTACTGTATAATGGTTGGCTATTTATACGCGAAGATAACGATAGTTTTTTGAAATTCGCGTAAATTCGCAACCGTGTTTTCCTTATTCATACCGCTATGAGACTATCCAGAGCAGTTTTTTCGCGCCTCGCGGCGCTCGTGTTAACCTTTTCGGCCACCGCGGGAGCGGGAGCCGTGGCCCCGATCGAGACCCCGGAGCCGGAGCGCCCCGCTGGGCAGACCGACATGGTGGCGTTCGCCGCCGAGCCTATCGACACCGTGCGCGTGGGCTTCATCGGCCTGGGTATGCGCGGCCCGAGCGCCGTGCAGCGCTTCACCCATATACCCGGTGCCAAAGTGGTGGCGCTCTGCGATATAGACTCCGCCGGGGTTGAGCGCTCGCAGCGCTTCCTCGACCGGGCCGGGCAACCCCGCGCCGCCGCCTACTGGGGCAACGACTCGGTGTGGAAGCGGCTGGTGGAGCGCCCCGACATCGACCTGGTGTATATCGCGACCGACTGGAAGAGCCACGCTCCAATGGCCCTTTACGCGATGGAGCGGGGCAAGCACGTCGCCGTTGAGGTGCCCGGGGCGATGACCCTCGACGAGATATGGGCGCTGATCGACACTTCGGAGCGCACCCGCCGCCACTGCATGATGCTGGAGAACTGCGTTTACGACTTCTTCGAGATGAACACCCTCAACATGGCCCGGCAGGGGCTCTTCGGCGAGGTGCTGCACACCGAGGGGGCCTACATACACAACCTCCGCGACTTCTGGGGGCGCTACTGGAACAACTGGCGCCTCGACTACAATCGCGAGCACCGGGGCGACGTTTACCCCACCCACGGCATGGGTCCCGCCTGCCAGCTCCTCGACATACACCGCGGCGACCGAATGGAGACCCTGGTGGCGATGGATACCAAACCCGCCGTAGGTCCCGCCGACTGGGAGCGCCTCAAAGGTGAACGGCCCGACACGTTTCTCAACGGCGACCACACGATGACGATGATACGCACCGCCAACGGCAAGACCATCCACATACAGCACGACGTGGTGACTCCCCGCCCCTACAACCGTATGTACCAGCTCACCGGCACCAAGGGGTTCGCCAACAAATACCCCGTCGAGGGGTACTCCTTCGAGCCGGAGCAGCTTCCCGCCGGGGCGGTGCCCGACCACGAGGACCTCAACGCCCACGGCTTCCTCTCCCCCGAGCAACAGAAGGCACTGGTCGAGCGTTATACCCACCCGATTATCAAGGAGGTGGGCGAGGTTGCCAAGAAGGTCGGAGGTCACGGCGGCATGGACTACATAATGGACTACCGCCTCGTATACTGCCTGCGCAACGGGCTCCCGCTCGATATGGATGTCTACGACCTGGCGGAATGGTGCTCGCTGGCCCCGCTGACGGCGCTGTCGATCGAGAACGGGTCGGCCCCGGTGGCGGTGCCCGACTTCACCCGCGGCGCCTGGCGCAAGCTCACCGGCTACCGCCATTACTTCAAGGAGTGAGCGGTCGGAACTTTTCGGCCGCGCCGCGTGTTAGCATTTGACCACCCGCCCCTGGGCGTTTTTGAAAAAAGCGCGGGGCGGAGGGGGATTATTAACATTGTTTTTGTAATTTTGCCCCCGAATTGAAAAAACACCCCTACACCTTATTATAGGGACTTCCGGGATAGCACGCCGGAAGGGGTCGGAAAATCCGGGCGTCCGCAGGGGCGCCCCACCCCGCGCGGCGGTTGCCGGCCGTTGTATGAAATGTTATAATAGCCAACGTATTATGTTGAAGAATCTCGTGATTGTCGAGTCGCCCGCCAAGGCGAAAACCATAGGGAAGTTTCTGGGTCCCGATTTCAAGGTGATGTCGAGCTACGGCCACATCCGCGACCTCCAGAAGAAGAATTTCACAGTAGGGGCCGACAAGGGCTTCGAGCCGGTCTACGAGATTCCCGACGACAAAAAGGCCCTGGTGGCCGAACTCAAAAAGAACGCTAAGGAGGCACAGACCGTGTGGCTGGCTTCCGATGAAGACCGCGAGGGTGAGGCTATCGCCTGGCATCTCTACGAGGTGCTCGGCCTGAAGCCCGACAACACGCGGCGCATCGTATTCCACGAAATCACCAAGGAGGCGATTCTCGCCGCCATCGAGCACCCCCGCGACATCGACCTCAACCTGGTCGACGCCCAGCAGGCGCGCCGTCTGCTCGACCGCATAGTGGGTTTCGAGCTCAGCCCGGTGCTCTGGCGCAAGATACGTCCGTCGCTCTCGGCGGGGCGCGTGCAGTCGGTTGCCGTGCGCCTCATCGTGGAGCGCGAGAACGAAATCAAGAACTTCAAACAGGAGGAGAGCTACCGCGTGGTGGCCGAGTTCCGCACCGCCGGCGACGCCCCCGTGCGCTCCGAGCTCTCGCACCGCTTCGCGACCGAGGCCGAGGCCGCTGATTTCCTCAGAGCCTGCGCCGGTACGGACTTCACCGTCGGGAGCGTCAACGTGCGCCCCGTGAAGAAGGCCCCCGCCCCACCCTTCACCACCTCGACCCTCCAGCAGGAGGCCGCGCGAAAGCTCGGCTTCACCGTGTCGCAGACGATGATGATAGCCCAGCGCCTCTACGAGGCCGGTCACATCACCTATATGCGTACCGACTCGCTCAACCTATCGTCGCTCGCCATCGGGGCCATGCGCAAGGAGATTGCCGCCACCCTCGGCGAGAAATATTTCAAGGAACGCCACTATCATACGTCGTCGAAAGGCGCCCAGGAGGCCCACGAGGCGATACGCCCCACCTACGCCTCGAACCACACCATCGACGGCACGCCCCAGGAAAAGCGCCTCTACGGCCTGATATGGAAGCGCGCCATAGCTTCGCAGATGGCCGACGCCGAAATCGAGAAGACCACCGTCGACATCCTCCCCGCCTCGCGGCCCGAGCACTTCACCGCCTCCGGCGAGGTAATCAAGTTCGACGGCTTCCTGAAGGTGTACATGGAGGGCTCCGACAAAGAGGAGGGCTCCGACCAGCTCGAAGGGCTGCTCCCCGCCATGGCCGAGGGTGAGAAGCTCTCGCTTGCCGACCTCACCGCGATGCAGCGCTTCACCCAGACCCCGCCCCGCTATACCGAGGCGTCGCTCGTGAAGAAACTCGAAGAGCTGGGCATAGGCCGACCTTCGACCTACGCCCCCACGATCTCCACCATCCAGCAGCGCGAATACGTCGAGAAGGGTGAGAAGGAGGGGGTTGCCCGCGAGTTCACCGTGCTCTCGCTCGGCAAGGATGGCTCCGTGGCCTCACGCGTCAAAACCGAGACCGTCGGCTCCGAAAAGGGTAAACTCATCCCGACCGACATTGGCGAGATTGTGAACACCTACCTCACGGAGTACTTCCCCAACATCCTCGACTATAACTTCACCGCCCAAATCGAGGAGAAGTTCGACAAAATAGCCGACGGCAACCTCCCTTGGCACAAGGAGATAGCCGACTTCTACGAGGGGTTCCACCCCGGGGTGGAGAGCGCCCTCAACACCCGACTGGAACACAAGGTCGGCGAGCGCGTGCTCGGCTCCGACCCCGCGACCGGAAAGCCCGTGACCGTGAAAATCGGGCGCTTCGGCCCGATGGTGCAGCTCGGCGACAGCGAGGGTGAGGAGAAGCCCGAATTCGCCTCCCTGCTCAAAGGGCAGAGCGTCAACACCATAACCCTTGAGGAGGCGCTAAAGCTCTTCGCCTTCCCCCGCCACATCGGCGAGTTCGAGGGTAAGGAGGTAACGGTCGCCATCGGGCGCTTCGGCCCCTATGTGAAGCACGACGGCAAATTCGTGTCGATACCCAAGGATATGTCACCCTCGCTCATCACCCTTGACGAGGCATCACAGCTCATCGTCGAGAAGCGCCAGGCCGAGGCCAACCGCCTGGTGAAGACTTTCGACGAGGAGCCCGAAATCCAGATTCTCAATGGCCGCTACGGCATCTACATCGCCAAGGGGAAAACCAACTATAAAATCCCCAAAACCGTCGAGAATCCCGCCGAGCTCACACTCGAAGAGTGCCGCGCCATCATCGAGGAGCAGGATGCCAAACCCAAACGTACAACCGCGACACGCCGCCGCAAGTAAACGACTTAAATGAAACGATATACAGCGAAACCGGGCGCCGAGAAGCGCCCCTTCCGCCCCGACACGATACTCTCCTTCTCCCCTACCGCCGACACTCCCCTGCTGGAATTCCTTTTCCAGGCGATGCCCGACCGCAAGCGCACCAGCGTGAAGGAGCTGCTCAAATACGGACAGGTGATGGTCAACGGCGAGGTACAGCGGCAGTTTGACCTCCCGCTGGAGGCCGGGTCCCAGGTGATGGTGAACCTAACCCGCCCGTTCGTAACCTTCTATGACCGTCGTCTGAAGCTCGTCTACGAGGACGACGACATCATCGTAGTCAACAAGGGTTACGGCCTCCTCTCGATGGGTAACGACAAAATCAAGGAGGGCACCGCCTACTCCATCCTCCGCAAGTATCTCAAAACCAAGGATCCCCGCAACAAGCTCTTCATCGTGCACCGCCTCGACCAGCATACATCGGGGCTGATGCTTTTCGCCAAGAGCGAGCAGGCCAAGAACACTATGCAGCACAACTGGAACAACATGGTGCTCAAGCGCCAGTACGTCTGCGTGGTCGAGGGGAAGCTCGAACCCGCCGAGGGTGAGGTGAAAAGCTACCTCGCCGAGAACTCGCAGCACATCGTGTACTCCACCGACAACCCCGACCTGGGGCAGCTCGCCTACACGCGCTACCAGGCTGTGAAACAGGCCAACGGCTACACCCTCGTCGAGGTAGAGCTCGAAACCGGGCGCAAGAACCAGATACGAGTGCATATGAAGGACCTCGGCCACCCCATCGCGGGCGACCGCAAGTACGGGGCCAAGACCTCCCCTATCCACCGCCTATGCCTCCACGCCCGCACGCTCCGCTTCGTACACCCCTCGACCCGGAAGCTGATGGACTTCTCGACCCCGGTGCCCGCAGCCTTTGTGAAGTGCGTCACCCGCGGCTGACCCCCTGTCAACAAATACTTTATTGAAATCAATTATCCAAAACCATATGGCACTTTTCGATCAAATCTCAGACGATATCAAGAAGGCGATGCTGGCCCGCGACGCCGCCCGCCTCGAAGCGCTCCGCGGCATCAAGAAGGAATTTCTGGAGGCCAAGACCGCCAAGGGTTCCGACGGCACCCTCACCGACGAGCGCGCCACCCAGATTCTCGCTAAGATGGTTAAGCAGCGCCGCGAGAGCGCCCAGATCTACACCGAGCAGAACCGCCCGGAGCTCGCCGAGGCCGAACTGGCCCAGGCCGCTGTAATCGAGGAATATATGCCCCGCCAGCTCAGCCAGGAGGAGCTTGAAGCCCGTCTGCGCGAGATTATAGCCCAGGTGGGCGCCACCTCCCCCCGCGACATGGGCAAGGTAATGGGCGTGGCCTCCAAGGCCCTCGCCGGCGCCGCCGACGGCCGCGCCATCTCCGCCACCGTTAAAGCCCTCCTCCAGTAATTCATCAGATTATGTTAACACTCCAGCAAATAAAATCTAACCCCGCCGAGGTGGTCGAGCGCCTCGCTATAAAGGGATTCGACGGCAAGGAACCCATCGACCGGGTGCTCGCCCTCGACGAGCAGCGCCGTCAGCTGCAACTCGACAACGACAACAAGGCTGCCGAACTCAACCGCATCGCCGCCTCGATCGGCGCCCTGATGAAGCAGGGTAAGCGCGACGAGGCCGAGGAGGCCAAGAAGGAGGTAGCCGCCCTTAAGGAGGCCCAGCGCGAAATCGCCGCCAAGCTCGCCGAAACCGAACAGGCTCAGCACGAGTTGCTTGTTACCATCCCCAACCTCCCCTGCCCGATGGTGCCCAAGGGTACTTCCGCGGCCGACAACGTGGTTGAAAAGACCGGCGGCCCGATGCCCGACCTTCCCGAGGACGCTCTCCCCCACTGGGACCTCGCTAAGAAGTACAACCTCATCGACTTCGACCTCGGAGTGAAGATTACCGGCGCCGGGTTCCCCGTGTACGTCGGCAAGGGAGCACGCCTCCAGCGCGCCCTCATCCAGTTCTTCCTCGACCAGGCCAACGAGGCCGGGTACACCGAAATCGAGCCCCCCTACGTTGTAAACGAGGCTTCGGCCTACGGTACCGGCCAGCTCCCCGACAAGGAGGCCCAGATGTACCACTGCGAGCTCGACAACCTCTACCTCATCCCCACCGCCGAGGTGCCCGTGACCAACATCTACCGCGACGTTATCCTCACCGAGGACTCGCTCCCCAGGAAGAACTGCGCCTACTCGGCTTGCTTCCGCCGCGAGGCCGGCAGCTACGGCAAGGATGTGCGCGGCCTTAACCGCCTCCACCAGTTCGACAAGGTGGAAATCGTGCGCATCGAGCGCCCCGAGGACTCCTATGCGGCCCTTGAAGAGATGAAGGACCACGTTCAGGGCCTCCTGGAGAAGCTCGGTCTCCCCTGGCATATCCTGCGCCTCTGCGGCGGCGATATGAGCTTCACATCTGCCATCACGTTCGACTTCGAGGTATGGTCGGCCGCTCAGAAGCGCTGGCTTGAGGTTTCGTCGGTTTCCAACTTCGAGACCTACCAGGCCAACCGCCTGAAGTGCCGTTACCGCGGTGCCGACAAGAAGACCCGCCTCTGCCACACCCTCAACGGCTCGGCCCTGGCGCTCCCCCGCATCGTGGCCGCCCTGCTGGAGAACAACCAGACCCCCGAGGGCATCGTTGTTCCCGAATGCCTCCGCAAATACACCGGCTTCGACATAATCAACTGACCCCGAGCCGCCAAAACGCAAAAAGGAGCCTCATCGAGGCTCCTTTTTTATTTCTTGGGCAAATTGGCTCCGTCGGACGGGTCGGACAAGTCGGACAAGTCGGACTTTTCGGACGATGGCGTATCAAAGTCGGACCTGTCCGACCCGTCCGAAAGGTCCGACCCGTCCGACGGAGCCAGTTCAGCAGCTGGCGCCAGTTCCGCCGAGGCTGCCAGCTTGCGCTAAGCGAAATCTTATTTCTTGTAAATCAGGGCTGAGGCTTGCGAGGCGATCCCCTCGCCGCGGCCTGTGAAGCCGAGGCGCTCGGTGGTGGTGGCCTTTACCGACACGGCGTCAGGCTCCAGGGCGAGGTCGGCGGCTATGTTGGCCCGCATCTGGGGGATGTGGGGCGCCATTTTCGGTGCCTGGGCTATGATGGTCACGTCGACGTTCCCCACCTCGTAGCCCTCGGCGCGGAGCAGCTGGGCGGTCTCGCGGAGCAGAACCCGCGAATCAGCCCCCTCAAAGCGCGGGTCGGTGTCGGGGAAGTGTTTCCCTATGTCGCCCAACGCCGCAGCCCCGAGAAGGGCGTCGCAGAGGGCGTGGAGCGCCACGTCGGCGTCGCTGTGTCCGAGGAGTCCGACGGGGTGGGGTATATCCACCCCGCATATCACGCAGCGCCGCCCCTCGGCGAAGCGGTGCACGTCGAATCCGTTGCCTATCCTGATATTCATATAGTCAGCAGGTTAGCGGCGTCCGCCGAAGAGGTCGCGGAGCCCGTCCATATCGAATGTGAGGGTGAAGCGGAGTGTCTGGTCGAGAGGGGAGGTCTGCGCCGTCGCGAGCATATAGGAGGCGTCGAGGCGCACCACGTTGAGCGAGAATCCGGCGCCGAAGCCGAAGTACTGGCGGTTACCCTTGTATTCGCTCTCGTGGTAGTAACCGGCGCGGAGGAAGAACTGCTGGTTGTAGCTGTATTCGGCTCCGATCGAGTAGTTTATCTCGCGGAACTCCTCCTTGGCGCCACCCGGGGCGTCGGTGAATGACTTGAATATGCCGGTGATGGGCGACATCGCTTCCCAGTCGTCGTAAGCTTCCTGCCAGGCCTTTGTGTCCTCCTGGCCGTCGGCATCGAGATAGTCGCTCTGGCGCGGCATCGCGGGCACCAACAGCTTGTTGAGGTCGAGCGACAGGGCCAGGGTGTGGTAGTCGGCCAGGGGGAACATGAACGTGGTGCCGATCTTTAGGTTGGTGGGGAGGAACGCCGGGCGGTCGCCGTTGTCATACGACACCTTGGAGCCGATGTTGGAGATGTTCCAGCCCCAGGACCACTGGCATTCGTTTTGGCCGATGATGGGGTAGGTGGTGAAGTACCCGGCGATGTCGGCGGCGAATGCCGAGGCTCCCGTCACCTGGCTGCCGGCCTCAGAGGGGCTGAAGCCCAGGGCCGAATAGATGTAGCGGAACACGACGCCCATCGAGAACTTCTCCGACAGTTTGCGCGAGTAGCCCACGTCGAACGCCATCTCGTAGGGGTTGACGCTGTTCGACACGCCGTCGATGCCTGTCGCGTTGACCTCGCCCAGCGAGAAATAGCGCAGCGAGGCCGATATGGCCTGGTTGTCGCCGCTGCCGAGCTTCCAGTATCCGGCCAGGTTGGCCAGGAAGATGTCGTTGACCAGCTTGCGCAGCCAGGGGGTATAGCTCAGGGAGACACCACCCTGCGAGTAGGCGAAGGCGTATTTCGAGGGGTTCCAGAACTGCGAGTTTACGTCGGGGTCGGTGGCCGCGCCGAGGTCGCCCAGCGAGGCGCCGCGGGCGTCGGGGGCGATGGAGAGCGACGTCACGCCGGTCTGGATCGGGTTGAACTCGTTCTTGATGTCCTCGGCGGCGTAGGCCCCGCAGGCGCCGAACGCCATAAGCGCGGCCGCCACACCGGCCCTCGGGCCTTGGAACGCGTATTTTATGAGATTGGTTTTCATCAGTGAAATCAGGAGAGAGGGTTATTGGACACTCACAATAGAATAACTCCTGATTTACTGATTTATTGTGCGGGGGTGCTCCGCGTCAGCGCTTTTGGGCGCGGTCAGCCGCGCTCAGAGCCGTTCGAGCCTCCCGAGCAGCTCCAGCACCCGGTCACGCTCCATGACGCGCTCTTCGACCAGCCGCGAGGCGAACTCGCCTACTATCGAGGCCACGGCGGGGTGGGAGAGTACCTGGGTGAAGTAGCTGAAAATCTTGTCGGCCACGCTCCTTACCTCGGCCTCCTCCAGGCCGCAAGCCTCGCTACCCTGGCGGGCGAGGGTGTCGATAATCAGTTCGCGCACATCGCCCCGCAGGGGCTCGCGGCGCCCTATGAAATAGCGGCTGGCGGCGTTGGCCACCAGCATCCCGGCCTCGGTCTGGAACACCTCCACGTCGCGGGTCCACACGGCTTTGGCCGATGCCCTCTGGTTGCGCTGGAGGTAGAAGTCGGGGGTCAGCTCGACCCCTTCGCCGACGGGCGCGTCGAGCGAGAGCCGGCTTATGTATCGTGCGTTTTCCCACATCACCAGGCTGGCGGCCATGCCTCCGAGTCCCAGCGCGCGGTCCTTGTCGTCGTCATATTTCAGTGTCATGGTGCGAAATTACGGAAAAATAGCGTTAATAAATGTGAAATAAGCCCTGCCCGGTTAAACCCCTGCCAACTTCGGTCAGTCAAAGAGGCAGAAAATAATAAAGCAATAGCCACCTCGAAGCGGAGCCGCAACCACCTGCGGCTCCGCTTTGGTTTTATGGGGTTCAGAGGCGCTCAGGGGCGCTCAGAAGGAGTCGAACGCCAGGGGTAGGGTGCTCTTGACTGATTCAAGGACGTAGATTCGGTCGCGTCCGGCAAGGAGCACCTCCACTGGTGCCCCGGCGAGGGTCTCATACTCCAGCAGCGCCTGGCGGCACGCCCCGCAGGGGGCGGCGGGCTCGTCGACAAACTCCCCGTCAGTGCCGCGGGCGGCTACCGCGATTTTCACGAACTTGGCCTCGGGGTAACGGGCGTGGGCGTAGTAGCAGGCCGAGCGCTCGGCGCAGGTGCCCGAAGGGTAGGCGGCGTTCTCCTGGTTGGCGCCGGTGATTACCTCGCCGTTGCTCAGGAGTATGGCGGCCCCGACGCAAAAGCGCGAGTAGGGGGCGTAGCTGCGGAATGTGGCCTGGCGGGCCTGTTCTACCAGGTCGGCGTCGGCGGGCGAAAGCTCGTCGTAGGCGAGCTGACGAATCTTGACTGTTATGTCGCGGTTGATCATATATGTCGATGTTTGTGTTATCGGTTTGTTCTGTAAAGTTACGGCTATTAGCCGAAAAAAGCCGAAAATCGGCTGAAATTTTTTGCCGTTTGGCCGTAAATCACTAATTTTGCCGCTTGACGGCCTAACCCACGGCGGTGATGGCCGCGAGACACGTTTATAACTATAACAACCATAAAAAGACAATGTCGAAACAGAACCCCGTAACCGAGCAGACCGGGCTTGAGGAAGTCAACGACAACCTCACCAAGATGACTCAGAAAATGCAGGACAACAAGAAGATGATCGCCATATGGAGCTGCGTGGTAGTGGCCGTGGTAGTCCTCATCCTGGCCTACGTTTACTTCTTCCGCAACCCCCGTATCATGAAGGCTGACGAGGCCATCGGCAACGCCGACCTCGAACTGGCTCTCGGCAACGACTCCACAGCGCTGGCACAGTACAAGGTGCTCGCCGACGACGGCGCTTACGACGCCGGCAACCGCGCCGCCCTCCAGGCCGCCATAATCCTCTACAAGCAGGGCAAATACGAGGAGGCTATCAAGTACGTCGACGAATACTCCGCACAGGAGAACATCATCGGTCCCGCCGCCTACTCGCTCAAGGGCGACTGCTATGTGAACCTCGACACCCCCGACTACGCCAAGGCAGCCGACGCCTTCAAGAAGGCCGTCAGCGAGAGCGATGAGAACCCCGCCTACACCCCCTTCTTCATGATGAAGCTCGCCCGCGTTTACGCCGCTCAGAAGAACTTCGCCGAGGAGGCCAAGATATACGAGGAGATTCTCGCCGAATACCCCCTCTACGGCTCGGCCCACAACCTCGACGTAGAGAAGCTCCTCGACCGCGCCAAGCTCCGCGCCGAGGGCAAGTAAGAAGCGTAAAGCTAATCAGTTAGCCGTCATTTATTCAACCTGATAACCATGAAGTCGCGCCGCGTTCCGGCGCGGCTTCTTTCACAATAGTAACCTTACATAACACTTATGTCAACCAACACTATTGACCGTCCGAAGAAAGTAACCACCGCCACCGTGCGCAAAATGAAGGCCGAGGGGCAGAAAATCGCCATGCTCACTGCCTACGACTACACTACCGCCATGCTCGTCGACGAGGGTGGCGTCGACATGATTCTCGTGGGCGACTCCGCCACGAACGTCATGGCCGGCAACGAGACAACCCTCCCGATGACCCTTGACGAGATGATATACCACACCCGCTGCGTGGTGCGCGGCGTGAACCGCGCCATGGTGATCGCCGACATGCCTTTCGGCTCCTACCAGGTGAACGCCGACCAGGGCGTTGCCAACGCTATTCGCGTCATGAAGGAGAGCGGAGCGCAGGGCGTGAAGATGGAAGGTGGCCGCGAAATCTGCGACACCATCCGCCGCATCACCGCCGCCGGAATCCCCGTCTGCGGCCACCTGGGGCTCACTCCCCAGTCGGTCAACCAGTTCGGCGGCTACGGCGTGCGCGCCAAGGAGGAGGCCGAGGCCCAGCGCCTTATCGACGACGCCAAGGCCCTCGAAGAGGCCGGATGCTTCGCCATGGTTATTGAGAAGGTGCCCGCCGCCATCGCCGAGAAGGCCGCCAAGGCGGTGTCGATACCCATCATCGGCATCGGTGCCGGAGCGGGGGTCGACGGGCAGGTGCTCGTGGTCACCGATATGCTCGGCATGAACACCGGCTTCCGTCCCAAATTCCTCCGCCTCTACGCCGACCTCGCCCCGGTAATCACCTCGGCGATAGGGCAGTACTGCGCCGACGTCCGCGAAGGCACCTTCCCCTCGCCCGCCGAGCAGTACTAATCACCCCCTTTAGGAGGTACCCCCAAATCATCCCTTTTGGAGGTACCCAAAATCCCTACCATCAAAATGCGAGGCCCAGGGTCGGAGATACTGTACATTTTTAACCCCATCATAAGCGGCGTAGCCGCGGTTGATGGGGATTTTTGGTCTCGCATAACATTCAAGGTCGGAGATCTTGCACAGGTGTATGTTGTGCAAGGTCTCCGACCTTGTTTTGTTTATTTCCAACGAATTACCCCATCAACCGCGGCTACGCCGCTTATGATGGGGCTAATAATGTACAAGGTCTCCGACCTTGGTTATCAGGCTGATTCTGGCTGAATCAGGCGGGTTCGGCGGGTTCGAGGGTGAACCCCAAGGCGCGGAGGGCGTCCCAGTAGCCGGGGTAGGATTTGGCCACGGTTTCGGCGCCGCGGATGGTGATGCCGGGGATGTAGGCCGCGACGGGTGCCAGCGCCATAGCCATGCGGTGGTCGCCGCGGGCGTCGAACACCGGGAGCTCGGCGATAGGGTGGCGTCGGCCGTCCCATTCCAGCCCGAAGTCGCGCACGCGCTCTATGGTGGTGCCGGTCTTTTCCAACTCCTCGACAAGCGCCCGCAGGCGGTCGCACTCCTTGATGCCGAGGCTCTGCAGCCCCGTGACGCGGAACGGGATGCCGAGCATCGCGGCGGTGACCACCAGAGCTGGGGCCAGGTCGGGCGTGTCGCTTAAATCAGCGTCAAAGCGTCCGAAAAGGTCGGGGGTAGGCTGGAGGTCAACAGCGTTGTCGAAATCCTCTGACGGGGCTGTAATCACCCCCAAACGCTCGAAATACTCCGCCGCGCGGCGGTCGCCCTGCCGCGAGTCGGCCCGGAGCCCTTTCAGGGTGAGCCATCCGGCGGTGAGGGCGGTGATTTCGTAGAAGAACGCCGCGGCGCTCCAGTCACCCTCGGCTGAGTCGTTGTTCAGGGGGAAATAGCTCCCCGGTTCAACGCTGATGGTGAGCGGCGTGCGGTCGATGGTCGCGCCGCGGTCCTCCATCATCCCGAGGGTCAGGAGTATGTAGGGTAGGGATACCGGCTCCCCGTCGAGGTCGAGCGTCAGCCCCTCCTCCATTGTCGGGGCCACCATCAGCAGCGCCGACACGAATTGCGAGGAAACGGTCGCGTCGACGGTCACCCGCCCACCTTTGAGCCGTTTACCTTTGATTTTCAGCGGTGGAAACCCCTCTTCGGCGGCGTATTCCACATCGGCCCCGCAGGCGCGGAGCGCGTCGACGAGCTGACCGATGGGGCGCTGGCGCATACGTTCGTCGCCGTCGAGCAGTATGTCGGTTCCCGGGGTCGCGGCGTAGTAGGCCGCGAGGAAGCGCATCGCGGTGCCCGCGCCGCCGATGTTGACCTTACCCGCGGGACCGCTCGCCAGCGCGTC
>JAMPHO010000026.1 GCA_023663385.1 Alistipes timonensis
GCTCTCGGCGGCAGCGCCGGACATCGCCGCGGCCTGCAACGCGGCGGCGCACAAAACAGGCAGCCCCGCGCTAAAGCGGTTTTTGTTCATTAGTTAATTTCTCTACGCCGGTATTACCCGGATCAGGTTCGGAGGGTATGATCTCAGCTTCGCCCGCCACTCCGCCAACGTTGGCTGAGCATCACGGCGCGGCGTCGCACCCCTATAACTTTTTTAGCGCTGTTGAATTAATCGCACAGCTACAGATCAAATGTCCCGCGAAGTTACAAACAAATTCCCCAAAATCGCACTATTAACAATATTTAACAATGGGGGGGGTAAATAGCGCCGTTTTATTTACCTTTGCCGGAGAAACGCGCCGGACGCCGGATGCCCGGCGTAAAACGCTTGAAAAACAACATCATTAACTAATCAATATAGCGAAAATCTCAATGAAAACACTCAGGAAAATCGGCCTGGCAATAATGTCGGTGGCCGCGCTTGCGCTGACTTCCGCTTGCGACAGCGACGACGATGGTAAGGACTCACCCGACGGCGGGGGATCTGACAAGTTCGAGGTGACCCTGGACGGGAAGACTCTCAAACTTTCGCATGCCTACTGGACGCTCGACGATGAATCGACTTCCAGCTCAGGCACGCACACGATGTCGCTGATGTTCACTTCCTACGACCTCGTTAACCCGCCCAAAAAACTCTCCTCGATTAATTATGTGTCAATCGACTATGAGGTTCCTAAGTCACAGACCGGCTTAGAGATGGCCAACATATTCAACGGGAAGTATCACGTCTACGTCGCCCAGAATGTTACGATGGACGACCCGGGATGGCAGGGCGAGAATGATTTTAACCAGGGCAAGGAAGGATGGCTTACAGTGACAAAGGAAGGCTCCTCGTACACCATTACCCTCAGCCCGACCAAAATATCGCAGGAAACGGAAGCTGATTCGAAAACACTGAAATTCAGTTACAGCGGCCCGGTGAAGCCCCTCCCCGCCGGAATGCTCAATTAAACTAAAAAACACACACCTTCCCCCGGGGGCCGCTCACTCGCAGCGGCTCCCGTTTTTATTACAAAATGGTACTCGTATGGGTGCTGAACATTGCGTGCGCTGTGCAAGATCTCCGACCTTGCCGTTTGTGGGTCCGACGCTTACCCCACCAACCGCCGCTTACGCGGCTTATGATGGGGCTTCCAATGTACAAGGTCTCCGACCTTGGTGATGTATTTTATCACATCAATCTGCCATTAGTTAATCACATAAATCATCTATTAGATTGATTCGCGTAATTCAATACGAATCGCAATCAATTAAGTGTAATCAAGGTGGCGTATGTTAACACCAATTTGCGATGATTGACATTAACGATGCTCGTGAGAGTAGATTAAGCTTTCCGTAATTAAACGCTCTTAACCGAATTCGCGTGCCGTTGGTGGTGAAATTTAGTGATTAACTTCTCCCTATCTACTGCCAAGGTCGGAGACCTTGTACATTGGAAGCCCCATCATAAGCTGCGTTGAGCGGCGGTTGGTGGGGTAAGCGTCGGACCCACAAACGGCAAGGTCGAAGACCTTGCACAAGGGTAGCGGTGCGAAAAACGCGACGCGCCGCGTGGTTCGTACCGCGCGGCGCGTTAAGGGAGGGATGGGGAGGGGTTACTTCGCTTTGGCAAGTTCGAAGCCGCAGTTGAGGCCGTCGTACTGGTTGAGGAGTTTCGACATGGCCTGGAGCGACGACTGGCCGCTGACCTTGGCGATGGTGGTAACCAGGGTGATGAGCTTGCTGGCGTCGAAGGTGAGGGTCATGGTGGAGATCTGCTTCTCGACGTGTCCCTTCATCTTGCCGATGGGTATTTTGCCAGCGGTGAAGTTGAACCAGAATGAGCCATCGGGGTTCTTGGCGTCGGCCACCTCGTAGTTGCCTTTGAGGGTTACGCGGCCCACCTTGAACTCGAAAGTCTTGTCGTCGTTGAAAACACAGGTCATCTTGTCGATGCCGACTTTCTTATAGTAGGGGGCGATTTTGTCGGCAATCACACCCGCGGCGGCCGCGCCACCGGCTTTCTCCAGGAAGTTGCCACCCTGGAATGCCACGGCGGGCCCGGAGTATTTCCAGGAACCCACGAGGTCCTTCTCGGTGAGCTTGCTGTTGGAGAGGAGCCCCTTCACGAGCCCTTCGAGGCCGGAAGCGGCGGTGTTTTTGGCGCCCTCCGACGAGGCGGCGCTGCCGAGCCCCTTTAGGAGGTCGGTTATGTCGGCGCTGGCGTTGAAGGAGCCGAGGCTGAGCGCCGCGAATAATGCGATGAATAACTTCTTCATATAGAGATTGCGCGCTTTAGAACAGAGGGAAGGTGGAGTTGGAGGCCACGAACTTGTAGTAGAACTCCTCGTTGCTCTGGTTCCAGAGGAGGATGATGCCCTGGAGGAAGGGGATGATGGCCCATGCGCCGCAGGTAACGCAGGTAAGGATTATGGTGATGATTCCGGCGGCAGCCTTTCCGGCGTAGAAGTAGTGCATGCCTATCGAGCCGAGCATTAGCGCCAGGAGGCAGAATATGCCGCGGCTCTTGCCGGTCGGGCCGTAGTTGAAGGGGTTGTTGAAAGCCGAGTCAGCGTAAGGCTGCTGGGGCTGGCCGTAGGGTGCCTGGCCGAAGTTCTGCTGTTGGTATTCCATAACGGGTTGAATATAGAGATTATTAAATTTCAAATTAATCACGCGGGTACTGTTTAGATGCCGAAAAGGGCCGAAGAGTTGCGCGTGGTGGCGTTTTCTACCGTTTCGAGGGGCAGGCCCATCGAGTCGGCTATATGGCGCGCGATGTGGGGTATGTAGGCCGAGGTGTTGCGCTTTCCGCGGTGCGGCACCGGGGCGAGCCAGGGGGAGTCGGTTTCCAGGAGCATCCTGTCAAGTCCGATGTGGGGGAGGGTCTCGCGTACTTTCGCGTTTTTGAAGGTCACGATTCCGTTGATGCCGAAATAGGCGTCGGGAGCCGTGAGGCGCACGCGGGCCACCTCTTCGGGGGTGCCGGTGAAGCTGTGGAACACGCACCGGGGCACTTCCGGGAGCGCCCCGAGCACGGCGAGCACGTCGTCGAGCCCCTCGCGGCAGTGGATAATCACCGGGAGGTCCAATTCCAGGGCCAGCTCGCACTGGCGGCGGAACACGCGGAGTTGCTCCTCGCGGCGCGAGGTGTCCCAATAGAGGTCGATGCCTACTTCGCCCACGGCCACATAGGCGCCGGGGTTGGCGCGCAACTCCTCCTCCACGGCGGCCACATCGGCCATCGGGTCGGGCCCCATCTCTGTGGGGTGGACTCCCGCGCCGAGAAACACCTGGCCGGGGAATTCGGCGGCGAGTTTCTTCCGCGCCTCGAAATCCGAGGGCTCGGTGCCGGGAAGCACCAGTTTGCCCACCCCGGCTTCAAGCGCGGCGCGCACCTCGGCGGCGGGGTCGGTGAACTCCGGCATATATATATGCGTGTGGGTGTCGACTAACATCGTTTTGCCGGGTTTGCCTTGTCAGTTGGCCCGCTCGGCCGCTTTGCGGGCGAGCGAGGTGAAGTATTCGCGGGCGTCGGCGGGCATCTCGACCGCGGCGAGCGCCTCGACTGCCTCCTCGGTGTAGCGCCCGATCAGGCTGCGCGACTCATCGGCGAGGCCGAGCGAGTCGTAAACGGCGGTGATTTCGCGTATCTTGAGGTAGTCGGTGAGCTTCTGGTCGAGAATCTGCTTTATTCGGCGCGGCTCGCGGGCCATGGCGTTGATCCAGAGCCATGTTTTCTTCTCGTTGATGATGTCGCCTCCGATCTCCTTGCCGAAAAGGGCCGGGTCGCCGTAGGTGTCGAGCAGGTCGTCCTGGAGCTGGAAAGCGAGGCCGAGCAGTTCGCCGTAGCGGTACATGGCCCGCTGGCACTCCTCCGACGCGCCGGCCAGCAGCGCGCCCATGCGGCAGGCGCAGGCCAGCAGCACGGAAGTCTTCAGGCGTATCATCTCGATATACTCCTCGACGGTCACGTCCTGGCGCTCCTCGAAGTCCATGTCGAGCTGCTGCCCGGCGTAGACCTCCATGGCGGTGGTGTTGAAGAGTTCCATCACCTCGGGGAGCGCCGCGGCCGGAGCCTTGGCCATAAGCTGGGTGGCCATGGTGAGCATCGCGTCGCCCGAGAGTATGGCGGCGGAGGCGTTCCAGCGGCGGTGCACTGCGGGGCGGCCGCGGCGTACGTCGGCGTTGTCCATCACGTCGTCGTGCAGAAGCGTGAAGTTGTGGAACACCTCGATGCCGAGCGCCTGGTCGAGCGCCTTTTCAGGGTCGAGGCCGAAAGCCTTGGCGGCCGCGAGCAGCAGCACGGGCCGCAGTCTTTTCCCGCCCCCGCTGAGCGTGTACTCTATCGGGGCGAAGAGGGTCGCCGGTGTTTTCGAGGCGGTAAGCGATAGGAGTTTCCCTTCCACCATCTCGGCGAAAATATCGGTAGAAAACATCTTGTAAGTAACTTTTAAATGCAAAGGTAGGCAAATTCGGGCTATTATGACTAATTTTGTATTCAAAATAATTTGCCAACCCGCTATATGGAACTACCCAACGACCCAGTGATGCTCCTGAGCGCCATCAATATGAAACTCCGCGACCAGTACCGGTCGCTCGACGAACTGTGCGACGACCTCCAGCTCGACCAGGAGGCCATCCGCGGCAAGCTCGCCGCCATAGGCTACGAGTACGATCCCGCCAACAACCGTTTCTCCTGACTCCGCCGCGCGACGAAAAATGGAAGATTATCTCCAGCAACTCAACAAGCAGCAGCGCGACGCCGTGGCCTATATGGAAGGCCCCCAGCTCGTGATCGCCGGGGCCGGTTCCGGCAAGACGCGCGTGCTCACATATAAAATAGTCCACCTGCTTGCCCACGGCTACGAGCCGTACCGCATAATGGCCCTGACCTTCACCAACAAGGCCGCCCGCGAGATGCGCGAGCGCATATGCCGCCTGGTGGGCCCCACCGTGGCCGGGCGCCTATGGATGGGCACCTTCCACAGCATTTTCGGGCGCATGCTCCGCCAGAACGCCGAGCGCATAGGGTTCAAGCCCGGGTTCACCATCTACGACACCGCCGACTCAAAGGCCCTCGTGAAGACCATCATCAAGGAGATGAACCTCGACGAGAAGGTCTACAAGCCCTCGACGGTGCTCTCGGCCATATCCATGGCTAAGAACGCCCTTATCTCACCCCTGCAGTATGCCTCCGACAAGGACCTGATGGAGGCCGACCGCCGGGCGCGCCGCCCCCTGACGTGGGAAATCTACAAAGCCTACCGCCACCGCTGCTTCGTGGCCGGGGCGATGGACTTCGACGACCTGCTGTTCTACACCAACGTGCTGCTCCGCGAGAACCCCGACATACGCAACCACTACCGCGGTTTCTTCCGCTATGTGCTCGTCGATGAGTACCAGGACACCAACTTCGCCCAGCACTGCATCGTGTCGGAGCTCTGCCGCGACACCAACGCGCTGACCATGGTGGGCGACGACGCCCAGAGCATCTACTCGTTCCGCGGCGCCAACATCAAGAACATCCTCAACCTGCGCAACGCATATCCCAACCTGCGCGTTTTCAAGCTGGAGCAGAACTACCGCTCTACGCAGAACATCGTGAACGCCGCCAACTCGCTCATCGCCAAGAACAGCGAGCAGATACGCAAGGAGGTGTTTTCGGAAAACGAGGTCGGGGAGCGCATCGAGGTGCTCCACTGCCATACGGAGTTCGAGGAGGCCACGCTCGTGGCCTCGCGCATCAGGCAGGTGAAAATGCGGTCGAAGGACAGCTACGACGAGTTCGCCGTGCTGTACCGCACCAACGCGCAGAGCCGCCGCCTGGAGGAGTCGCTCCGCAAGGACGGCATCCACTACCGCATCTACGGGGGGCTCTCCTTCTACCAGCGAAAGGAAATCAAAGACGCTATAGCCTATTTCCGCCTGGCCGTTAACCCCGACGACGACGAGGCGCTGCGCCGCGTGATCAACTACCCGGCCCGCGGCATAGGCGACACCACCGTGGGGCGCGTGCTCCGCGCCGCGATGGATGCCAACGTGAGTATGTGGACGGCGCTCTCCGACCCCGCCGCGTACCCCTCGGGGTGCAAGGCCGCGGCTTTGAAGAAGCTGGCCGGGTTCGAGGAGATGATTCGTGAGTTCAACGTGCTCAACTCGCAGGGGGTTAACGCCTTCGACCTCGCGTCGAGAATCTTTTCGCGCACGCGCATCCTCGCGAGCCTCATAAGCGACACCACGCCCGAAAGCATTTCGCAACAGGAGAACCTTGAGGAGCTCCTGCAGAGCGTGCGCGAGTTTGTCGACGAGGCGGCCGAGGAGGGGCGCGAAAATGAGAATACAATGTCGCATTTCCTCGCCCAAGCGTCGCTTGCTACCGATATGGACCGCGACCAGGACGCCGACGAACCCGCCGTGACCCTTATGACGGCCCACGCCGCCAAGGGGTTAGAGTTCAACAACGTGTTCATCGTGGGGGTGGAGGAGGACCTTTTTCCCTCCGCGATGTCGCAGGGTTCGCTCAGCGAGATCGAGGAGGAGCGGCGATTGCTATATGTTGCTATCACCCGCGCGCGCCGTTTCTGCATGATCACCTACGCCGGGTCGCGCTTCCGCAACGGCCAGCCCGTGATATGCCAGATGTCGAGGTTCATACGCGACATAGACCCCAAATACCTGAAACTGATGCAGGGCACCTCGATTGACGACTCACCCCGCCGGGGCCACGACCCATACGCCTCGTACCGCGAGTCGTTCCACACTCCCGCGGCCACGCTCGGCATCATCGACCCCTCGCCCAAGCGCCCCGAGCAGCGCTCCAACTGGCAGCGCCGCGAGGATACCCGCAAGATACCCGCCGCCGCTCCGGCCCAGGCTTCGGCCTCGGGATGCTCGGTTCACGGGGTTGCGGAGGTGCGCCCGGGCATGTCGATCATCCACGAGCGGTTCGGCGCCGGAAAAATCATTGAAGTTGTCGACGACGCTACCGGCCCGAAAATAGTTGTGCGCTTTTCCGGGGCCGAGCAGCGCACCCTCATGCTCAAATACGCCCGATTCAAAATCAACCAGGAAGAATGACCACCGTGACCAACGAATACCCCACACCTTATTATATAGTCTACGAGGAGCGGCTGCGCCGCAATCTCGACCTCATCACCTCCGTGGCCCGCGAGGCCGGGGTGGAAATCATTATGGCATTCAAGGCCAACGCCCTTTGGAAAACTTTCGGCGTGATGAGGGAGTACGGCGTGAAGTCGACCGCCTCCTCGCTCAATGAGCTCCGCCTCGGCAACGAGGAGCTGGGCGCCCTGGTACACTCCTACTGCCCGGCCTACACCGCCGCCACGATAGGGGAGTACCTCGCGGGGAGCAGCCATATCACGTTCAACTCCCTTGCGCAATTCGAGCGTTTCCGCCCCGATGTTGAGGCGTTCAACGCCGCGGGCGAGGGTCACCGCGTGTCGCCGGGGCTCCGCGTCAACCCGCAGTGCTCAGTGATCGAGACCGACATCTACAATCCGGCGCTCCCGGGGTCGCGGTTCGGCGCCACCGCGGAGGAGATCGGCGCCTCGCTTCCCGAGGGGCTCGAAGGGTTGCACTTCCACGCCCTTTGCGAATCGTCGAGCCACGACCTTGAGAAGGTGCTCGCGGCTTTCGAGGAGCAGTTCGGCCACCTGCTCCCCTCGCTCAAATGGGTCAATATGGGTGGCGGCCACCTAATGACCCGCAAGGGGTACGACACCGCCCATCTTGTGAGGTTGCTGCGCGGGTTCCGCGAGCGTCACCCCAACCTGAAAGTAATCCTCGAACCGGGGAGCGCCTTCACCTGGCGCACCGGCGACCTCATTGCCTCCGTGGTCGACGTGGTTGAGAACCAGGGGGTGCGCACCGCCATAATCGACGCGTCGTTCGCGTGCCATATGCCCGACTGCCTGGAGATGCCCTACAAGCCAGCCGTCAGCGAGAGCGTCGACGAGGCTCCGGGACTCAAACCTTACCGCCTCGGGGGGAATTCCTGCCTGAGCGGCGACTTTATGGGCGACTGGTATTTCCCCGCGCCGCTTAAGGAGGGTGACCGCCTGACGTTCGAGGATATGAACCACTATACCACGGTGAAAACCAATATGTTCAACGGCATACAGCACCCCGCCATCCTCTTCCGCCGCCTCGACGGCTCGACGGAGCCGCTCCGGGTGTACTCCTACGCCGACTACAAGTCGCGGATGGACTGACCGCTGCAGCATCACCCACGACCGACCACCTACCCATGAATCACTTTCGCGATCTGCTTTCCGCGGCTCTGTTGGCCGCCTGTTGCGCTTCGGCCTCGGCCGGCGACCCCCTGTTCAGCCATTTCACCTACAATGGCGACGATGATTATTGCCGTGAGGAACTGAAGGCTCCCGGCGAGTATTACAACCCGGTGATCAGCGGATGGGCCTCCGACCCGAGCATCACCCGCAAGGGTGACGACTACTGGCTCGTAACATCGACTTTCGGATACTTCCCAGGGGTGCCCGTCTACCACTCACGCGACCTCGTGAGCTGGGAGCACGCGGCCAACGCCCTGTCGCGCCCCTCGCAGCTCCCCTGGCTCGAAGGGCTGTCGCTCGACAAGGGTGGCATTTACGCCCCGGCTATAACCTATAACCGCCACAACGACCTGTTTTATCTGATAACCACCTGCGTGACAAAGGGTAAGGGTGTCGATGAAGGGTCGATTAACTTCTACGTCACCGCCAAGGACCCCGCGGGTGAGTGGAGCGACCCTGTGGTGCTTCCGGGGGTGACGGGTATCGACCCCTCGTTCTTTTTCGACGACGACGGGAGTGGCTACATCGTTTACAAGTCCGACGAGCACTCGCCCGTGAAGTGGAGCAACAACCGGGCGCTCAGCATCATACGCTTTGATGCCGCTACGGGGCAGACCGTCGGCGATCCCGTGAAATTCCGCGAGAAGGGGGTTGGACCCGAAGAGCGCCTCGAACGCGACGAGGGTCCGCATATCTTCAAGGCCCGCGGTAAGTACTACCTCATTGCCGCCGAGGGTGGCACGGGGATTAATCACTCCGAGGTCGTTTATAAGGCCGACTCCGTGATGGGACCTTACGAGCGGTGGGGGCGCAACCCGATGCTCACCCAGCGGCTGCTCAAACCCAACCGCTCCAACCCGGTGACCTCTACCGGCCACGTCGATGTGGTGGAAACCCCGGCGGGCGACTGGTACGCGGTGTTTCTCGGATGCCGCCCCTGGAACGGCGGCGAGGACCAGCTCGGGCGCGAAACGTTCCTGATGCCGGTGGAATGGAGCGCCGACAGCTTCCCGCGCGTCATCCACAACTTCAAGGACACCGTACCCCTGCGCGCGGAGGTGAAAGGCGCGGCCGCGTCGCAGCGACCCGGGCAGGCCGGCAACTTCGGTTGGACCGACCGTTTCGCCGGGCGCGCGCTCGCGCCGCGGTGGATGTCGCTCCACGGCCCGGCCGACAAGTTCTACGCTGTGAATGACGGGTTGACGCTCAAATGCGCCCCGGTCGACACTCGCTCGTCATCGACCCCTGCCTACCTCGGGAGCCGCATCCAGCATCACAAATTCTCGGCTGAGACCGAGTTGGCCTTCACTCCCGAGGGGGATGAGAGCGCCGGACTGCTCATTGTGAAAAACGAGACGCGTCAGTATTATCTCGCGGTGCGTGCCGGAGAGGTCGCTTTGCTGAGTCTCGGCAAGGGTAACGCCACGGTGCTCGCCTCGGCCCCGGTCGCTACCACAGCTTCAGCGCCCATAGGGCTCCGCGCCGTGTCGCGCGGCTCTGTCTATGATTTCTATTACCGCCCCGGCAACGAAGCCGAATGGCGGCTCCTCGCCGCCGACATTCCCGCGGCTCACACCGCAACTCAGCGCGGCGGCTTTACCGGCTCGACTATCGGCCTTGCCGCCACCTCCGTGAAACTCTGATTCGCCCCGAATCAATATCGTTGAACCGCATTCAACGATACTCGAAGGCCCCGCGCGGCATTGCCGCGCGGGGCCTTCGAGTATCATAGTCTGATTGCTTGACAAATGTTTAAGGCGGGGGTGAAGAGGGGGGTGGAGAGGTAGCGCTCGCCGGTGTCGGGGAGGAGGACCACTATGGTTTTGCCCTCGTTGTCGGGGAGGCGGGCCTCGCGGAGGGCGGCGGTGAGGGCGGCGCCGGAGGAGATGCCGGCCAGGAGCCCCTCGGTGCGCGCCAGCAGGCGCGAGCCCTCGGCTGCCTCGGAGTCAGTTACGGCCACTACCTCGTCGACCACCGACGCGTCGTAGTTGGCGGGGATGAAGCCGGCACCTATCCCTTGGATTTTATGGGCGCCGGGTGCCCCTCCGCCGAGTACCGCGGAGGTGGCGGGCTCCACGGCCACGATTTTGACCGCGGGTTTGATCTCCTTGAGCGTCGCGCCAACGCCGCTGATGGTGCCTCCTGTGCCGACTCCGGCCACGAAGATGTCGATCTCGCCGTCGGTGTCGCTCCAGATTTCTATGCCGGTCGAGCGGCGGTGGGCGGCGGGGTTGGCCGGGTTTGAGAACTGCTGGAGGATGACGGCGCCGGGGGTGTTGTCGCGGAGTTTCTCGGCCGCGGCTATAGCGCCCTTCATCCCCTCGGCGCCGGGTGTGAGCACGAGCGTCGCGCCGAGCGCTTCCAGGAGGTTGCGCCGCTCTACGCTCATTGTGTCGGGCATGGTGAGTATCAGTCGGTACCCCTTGACAGTGGCCACCCAGGCCAGACCTATGCCGGTGTTGCCGCTGGTGGGCTCTATGATCGTGCCCCCGGGTTTCAGGGCGCCGGAGCGCTCGGCCTCCTGGATCATAGCGAGTGCCACGCGGTCCTTGGCGCTCCCTCCGGGATTGAAACTTTCGATTTTAAGCAGAAGGCGGGCCTTAAGGTCTTCGGCGCGCTCCAGTGCCTGAGCCTCCATCAGAGGGGTGTGGCCGATGAGTTCGGTGAGGTTGCTGTATATTTTCTTCATTATGGTGATGCTGTGTTATGTGTTTGTAAGTAGATGCTTGTATCAGCTTGCGAAGCGAAGTCAGATGCCGAGTCCGCCGGTGAAGAGCGACGGCGCCGAGCCGCGCTGGAGTATCAGCGAGCCAGGGGGCACTGAGCTGGTGAGCCAAACGTTGCCGCCGATTACCGACCCGCGACCAACGGTGACCCGCCCGAGAATCGAGGCATTGGAGTACACCGTCACGTTGTCCTCGATTATGGGATGTCGGGGAGTGTTGAGCGGATGCCCCTCGGTGTCGAGCGAGAAGTTGCGTGCGCCAAGGGTCACCCCCTGGTATATGGTGACGTGGTTCCCGATCACGCAGGTCTGGCCGATCACGACGCCGGTTCCATGGTCGATGGCGAAATACTCCCCGATTCTGGCCCCCGGGTGGATGTCGATGCCGGTGGCCGAGTGGGCCAGCTCGGTGAGTATGCGCGGCAGGGCGGGCACCCCGAGCGTGAGGAGCGCGTGGGCCGCACGGTAGTTCACCATGGCCTGTACCACCGGGTAACTGAGTATAATCTCGCCCAGGTCGTCGACCGCCGGGTCGTTGTCGAAAATGGCTCTTACGTCGGTGTAAAGGAGGCGTTTGATTTCGGGCAGCTTGTCGACGAAGTCCAGGGCGAGCCGCGAGGCGCGGGTGTTCACCTCGTCGCACGGCATACGGCTGTCAAACCTGAAACCGCTTATGATTTCCCGGCAGAGTATCGAATAAATCTTCTCGATTTCCACCCCGATCACTGACGCGCGTATCGAGCGGCAGCTCACGCGGCGGTCGTAGAAATCGGGAAAAACCACCCGCTTTATATGGTCGGTAAGCTCTTTTAGCGCGGGGACCGACGGCAGGGGGCCGTCGCCGGGGTGGACCTCCAGCGCTCCCGCCTCTTCCGGCGCTGTTAGCGTCGCGGCGACGCGCTCGAAAACTTCGTCAATATCAGTCATACGTTATTGTTGTTTCGGACGGCGAAATTAACATATTCGCGATATTTTTACAACAATCAGTTATATTTTAAGTTCGATTCCGGTTTCAGAGTGGGCTGCGAGGCGGGAATGTCGCGGATTCTTCGTATTTTTGTGGCCTGAACAAAATGGAAAAGGCTATGTTTTTCTCCGTGATAGTGCCGGTTTACAACCGCGAGGACGAGGTGCGGGAACTGCTCGCGAGCCTCGCCGCACAGACTTCGCGCGACTTCGAGGTGGTGATTACCGAGGATGGCTCCTCGCTCCCCTGCCGCGGGGTGGTCGAGGAGTATGCCGCCTGTGGACTCGATGTGAAATATTTCTATAAGGAGAACGAGGGTCGCTCGATAGCCCGCAATCACTCGATGGAGCGGGCGCGGGGCGACTATTTCGTGTTCTTCGACTCGGACTGCGTGATTCCTCCCGACTATTTCGAGAAGTTAGGGCGTATGCTCGCCGAGCGCCCGCTCGACTGTTTCGGTGGACCTGACGCCGCCGACGAGTCGTTCTCCACCACTCAGAAGGCCATAAACCACGCCATGACCTCCTTCCTCACAACCGGGGGTATCCGCGGCGGGAAGGTCAGCCTGGAGAAATTCACCCCCCGCACGTTCAACATGGGTTACTCGCGGCGGGTGTGGGAGCGAGTCGGCGGGTTCCGCGAGATGTTTTCCGAGGATATAGATATGAGTACCCGCGTGCGCCACGCCGGATTCTCGATCGGCCTTTATCCCGACCTTCCTGTCTACCACAAGCGGCGTGTCGATTTCCGCAAATTCTTCCGCCAGGTGTATGTGTTCGGTATGTCGCGGATCACGCTGAAACTGCTTTATCCCGACTCGCTGAAGGCTGTACACTGCCTGCCCGCGCTGTTCGTGGTCGGGGTGGCGGTGATGCTGGCCATGGCGCTGGCGGTGAGTCCGTGGTGGCTGCTGCCGTTAGGGGTGTATCTGCTCGCGATATTCGTGTCGGCGCTGGTGTCGACCCGCTCGGCGGTCATTGCCGCCAAAGCTGTCCCGGCGTCGCTGATACAGCTCGGGGGCTATGGTTGCGGGTTCCTAAAGGCGTGGTTCCTGAAGATAGTGCTCGGCCGCGGCCGCGACGAGGCTGAGGAAGTGGCCCTGCGCAAGGGGAAGTGATGCCGCGCGACTTTTTGATTTAAAACGCATTAATAAATACCCGCTGTAAACATATGTCTGACTTGAATCTGCTTGAATGCGCCGGCGACCCCGAGGAGGAGTTCCAACTTCCCGAGGCATCGCCGATGATGCGCGACCTTGCCGATGATGAGAAACCCCGCGAGAAAGCCCTGAGGCTCGGCATCGACTCGCTGACCGACGTGGAGGTGCTCGCGCTGCTGCTCGGCTCGGGGGTTCCCGGCAAATCGGTGCTCGACCTGGCGCGGGAGATTCTGCGCGACAACGACAACAAGTTGCGGCATCTGGCCAAGCGCTCGATTCCCGAACTGGTAAAGCGCTACAAGGGGATGGGCCCGGCGAAGGCCACGCTCCTTGTAGCGGCGATGTCGTTCGGAGCCAGATGCCAGGACGACCTCGGGGTTAAGGATCCGCAGATCGCGTCGAGTCGCGACGTATACGCATATATGCGCCATAGGCTCGAACGACTCAACTATGAAGAGTTCTGGGTGCTCCACCTCAGCCGGGCCAACCGGGTGCAGTTCGCCGAGCGAGTCAGCAAGGGGGGAGTAGCCGGTACGGCGGTGGATGTCAGACTCGTGGCAAAGAGCGCGATCGACCACCTGAGCTCTGGGGTGATACTGGTACACAACCATCCGTCGGGCAATATGCGCCCCTCGCCCCAGGACGACGCGTTGACTCGCCGCATCGTTGAAACAGGCCGCATTATTGATGTCACCGTACAGGACCATATCATAATCGGCCCAAGCGGCTACTACTCCTACCGCGACGAGGGGCACCTCTGATAAGAGAACCCTTCGGACCATTCGAACCCTTCGGACCTTTTAGAGGGGTCGGACAAGTCGGACGGGTCGGACGAGTCAGACTATGCTGGCCGGTTAAGCGGTCAATTTAAGTCTGAAAAGTCCGACCCGTCCGACTTGTCTGACCCGTCCGACGACGGGCTTGGCGCGGGAGGGGCGCCACGGGTGTGGGTAATTAGTTCAGTTCGGGTTCAAGGCAGAGGGAAGAGGCCTTTTTTTTTGTGTAGGTTCTTACGGGCTGCTCGCCGTTGAGGGCGTCAAGGGCGTTGTTGGCCAGAGCCTTCAGCTCGTCCTCGCCGGGGTAGACGTGTACGGTGGCGAGGTATTCGACGCGCTCCACGATGCGGGGCACGACGTACTTCGAGTGGGCTATGCCGCCGGTGAGCAGCACCGCGTCAACCTTGCCGAAGAGTGTCGCGCCGAGGGCCGAGATAGCTTTTGCCACCTGGTAGCACATGGCGTCGAGCACGAGGCGCGCGTGTTCGTCGCCGTCGGCGATGCGCTGCTCGATTTCGGGCACTGACACAGTGCCGAGGTGGATTGCCAGGCCGGCGTTGCCGGAGATGCGTTTTTTGAGCTGCTCCTTGGTGTAGCGGCCCGAGTAGCAGAGGTCGATCAGCGCCCCGGAGGGGAGTGTGCCGGCTCGCTCGGGCGAGAAGGGACCCTCGCCGTCGAAAGCGTTGTTGACATCGACGCAGACGCCGTGGTCGTGGGCTCCAACAGAAATGCCGCCACCGAGGTGGCATATAATAAGGTTGAGATCCTCGTATTTGATGTGCTTGCCGGTCTCGCTGGAGAGCTCCGCGGCGAATCGGCGCCCGATGGCGCGCTGGTTCAGAGCGTGCCAGGTAGTAATTTTCGGCATGATCGGTGAGCCGGTGACGCGGGCTATGTCGAGCATCTCGTCAACGATTCCGGGGTCGGCGATGTACGCCTTGCATCCGGGGAGCTCGTCGGCGAGGTCGCGGGCTATGAGGCAGCCGAGGTTGCAGGCGTGGTCGCGGTGGGGGTGTGTCATCTCCTCGACCATGTCGTCGTTCACCTCGTAGATGCCGGCGGGAATCGGGCGCAGAAGCCCGCCGCGGCCTATGATGGCGTCGAATTCAAAGGGTATTCCGTGCTCGGCCAGAGTGTTGAATACCAGGTCGCGCCGGAACTCCTTCTGGTCAATCACCCTCGGGAAGCGGCTCAGCTCCTCGACAGAGTGCCTGATGGTGTGTTCGAGGGTGGGCTTCTCGTCTTCGTATACGGCGATTTTCGTTGAGGTGGATCCGGGATTTATGGCGAGGATTTTCTTCATCTTTGTTCGGTGTTTGAAAACGTGTTGGCGAATTGGGAATGATACTTGAATTTTGCGGAGGGTGCGGGGCCGTCAGGCTCCGAGCACCGCCATGGCGAGCGAGTAGAACTTCGACAGGCCGGTGTCGGCGCGGGAGGTGAGCACCACGGGGCATTTCGGGCCCAGGAGCATCCCGGCCACTTCGGCGTGGCCGAAGAAGGTGAGTGTCTTGTAGAACGTGTTGGCCGACTCGATGTTGGGGAATATCATGAGGTCGGCGGCTCCGGCAACTTCCGACACGAGCCCCTTTACCTGGGCCGAGTGGAGGTCGCAGGCCGTTTTCACGTCCATGGGCCCGGCGAGCGCGGCGTTGCCGAAGGCGCCGTCGGCGGCCATGCCCACAAGGGTTTTGGCATCGACCGAGTTGGGGAATTTGGGGTTCACCTTCTCGGTGAAGTGGATGAGGGCCACCTTGGGGCGCTCGATGCCGAAGTGGCGGAGCATCGCCAGGTCGAGGCGGATTATCTTCTCCTTCTGCTCAAGGGTCGGGTAGGGGATCACGGCCACGTCGGAGAAGAACAGCAGGCGGTCCATGCCGGGCACCTGCGACGCCGTCATATGGGTGAGGAGCGAGCCCTGGGGGAGAATCCCGGTCTCCTTGTTGAGGATGGCGCGGAGGAAGTTGTCGGTGTTAATGATACCCTTCATCAAGGCGCCGGCGCGCCCTTCGCGGGCGAGCTCCACGGCGCGCCGCGCCGCCTCGTCGGAGTCGGGCACGTCGACTATCTCCACGCGGTCGGAGAATTCAGCGATGAATTTCACGTCGCGCAACTTGGCGCTGTCGCCTACGAGAATGAAGTCGGCGATCTGCTCGCGCAGAGCGCGCTCCACGGCGTACTGGGTTTCGGGGTCGTCGGCGCAGACAACGGCGATTTTCTTGCGGTCGGCTCTCGCGCTGAGGTGCGCGGCGAGCTCTTTGAAATTCCTGATTTGCTCCATGGTAGGGATAGACTTTACGGATTTTCTGCAAATATCAGCAAAAAAATGCACATAAACGCATATTTAGTGCAAAAAAATAGTTAACAGGGCTTATTTTTCGCTCAAAAAACACGGCTAAACTGCGAAAATTGTCATGTGTTTTAAAACATACTTATAAAATCTGTAAGCAATACCCCGATATGCACGGCGAATATAAACCGCTATCGCGAGGCGGGGCTGCACAAATATCGCGAAAGTGCGCGTATTATTAAAAAGTCTTATCGCACCCCTTTGAAATGATAATCGCGTGCTCCGGCCAGGAGGCGGGCGGAAGAAAAACCGGAGATACCAACCAATGGCGTCTCCGGCGGGAATATTAAATCAGATGAAGAGAATAATCGAAGTATGCTTAATATTTAGTTTTGAAGATGGATTATTTTCAAAAAGTGTAATAACTCGGATTGATTAGTTTTGGCGTGTTTGCCGTTGTTTGTCTCGGTTATGTTGCAAAGTTAACGAAATAATCGTTAATTCCAAACATTTTGTCAAAATATTTTTGAAAGCGGTGAATTTTTGAGATTCGGGCTGGTGAAAGGAAACGGCGCCGCGCCATCAGGGTGATGGCACGGCGCCGTAGGCGTATGTCGCAGAGCCCGGGGTAGGCGGCCTGTGCGCTTGATCAGAGAAGCTCGACTGAGCGGGCTATGAAGCGTGAGAGGGCCTCGCCGCGGAGAAGGCCGTTGCCGAGGAGAGCGAGGTCGAGGAGCTGCTTCACCACGGGGCGGGTGGCGGCGTAATCGCCTACGAGCTTTACTTGGCGGTCGCGGGCGGCGCTGACCTCGGCACCGAGCGCGTCGGCTTGCTTGGCGGCCTCTGCGTCATCCTTCTTCTCGCGGAGCTTGGCGATTTCGGCGTTCTTGGCCTCTATTTCCTGCTCGATGGGCTTCACCTGTTCGGCCAGGGCGGAGTCGGCATCGGCGGTGACGCGCTTCACTACGGGCTGCTCCGTGTTGATGATCAGTTGGTAGGAGTCAGGCATGTCGCCGTAGAAGTTCATGCCGGGCTGGAGCGCGGCCATCTCCTTCATGCGGCGCATATACTCGTTCTGGGTGACGACCACGGGCGCGTCGGTCTCCTTCATTGCCTCGAATGAGATTAGGAACTGGGCGTTGTCGACCTTCGGGAGCTGCGAGTTGAAGAGGGTGGTGAGGATGTCGCGCTGTGTGGGGGTGAGGTCGGCGGTCTTGCGGTCCGACTTGGGTATGAGGTTGTCGATCACGTCGGAGTCGACGCGCACCAGGCGGCACTTCTCGATCTTGTGTTCGAGCAGACCCACGAAATGGCTGTCGAGCTGGCCGTCCATCACCAGCACGCTGTAGCCGCGGTCGGTGGCGGCCTTTATATAGGTGTACTGCGCGGTGGGGTCGGTCGCGTAGAGCATCACGATGTCCCCCTCCTTGTCGGTCTGCGCCGGGGAGACGAGTTCCTTGTACTCGTCGATGGTGAAGTAGCGCCCCTCGGTGTCCTTCAGGAGGTCGAACTTCATCGCGGCGTCGCAGAACTTCTCGTCGGTGAGCATGCCGTACTCGATGAACACCTTTATGTCGTCCCACTTCTGCTCGAACTCCTTGCGGTCGGCCTTGAAGAGCTCTTCGAGGCGCGCGGCCACCTTCTTGGTGATGTAGGAGGAGATTTTCTTCACCGCGGAGTCGCTCTGGAGGTAGGAGCGGCTGACATTCAGCGGGATGTCGGGTGAGTCGATCACGCCCTGGAGGAGCATCATGAACTCGGGCACCACGCCTTCGACTGAGTCGGTGACGTAGACCTGGTTGCAGTAGAGCTGTATGCGGTTCTTCGCGATTTCGAAGTTGTTCTTGATTTTCGGGAAGAAGAGGATGCCGGTGAGGGTGAAGGGGTAGTCGACGTTGAGGTGGATCCAGAACAGGGGGTCGTCCTGGCCGGGGTACAGCTCGTGGTAGAAGGCGCGGTAATCGTCGTCGGTGAGCGCTGCCGGCTTCTTGGTCCAGGCGGGCTCGGTGATGTTTACGATTTTGTCGCGGTCGGTGTCGACCATCTTGCCATCCTTCCATTCCTGTTCCTTGCCGGAAATCACTGGCACGGGGAGGAAGCGGCAGTACTTTTTCAGGAGCGAGTCAACACGGGCCTGGTCGAGGAACTCCTTGTTCTCGGGGTCGATGTGGAGAATGATGTCGGTGCCGCGCTCGGCCTTGTCGGCGGGTTCCATGGTGAACTCGGGCGAGCCGTCGCACTCCCATCGCACCGCCTCGGCGCCCTCCTTGTAGCTGAGCGAGCGGATTTCCACCTTCGAGGCCACCATAAAGGCCGAGTAGAAGCCCAGGCCGAAGTGCCCGATGATGGCGTTGGCGTTGTCCTTGTATTTCTCAAGGAACTCCTCGGCGCCGGAGAAGGCGATCTGGTTGATGTATTTCTCGATGTCATCGGCGGTCATGCCGATGCCGTGGTCGGAAACGGTGAGCGTTCCGGCCTCCTTGTCGACCGTCACCCTGACGGTCATATCGGAAAGGTCCCCCTTGAACTCGCCGAACGACGAGAGGGTTTTGAGTTTCTGAGTCGCGTCGACAGCGTTCGAAACCAGCTCGCGGAGGAAGATTTCGTGGTCGCTGTAGAGGAACTTTTTGATCACGGGGAAGATGTTCTCGGTTGTTACGCCGATAGTGCCTTTTGTCTGTGACATATTATATAAGTTTAGTTGTTTCTCGTAAAGTACTATAGTGCGGGGCGCCGGTCCCCGCGTATATAACAAACGGCAAAAAAAATGCCAGTCGCTACGACCGGCATTTTCCTATAAAGTTGGTTAAAAAATTGTCTTTACTGACGCTTTACTGACGCTCGGACTGACAAATTTACTGCTTGTCAGCCGCGGCCGTGTCAGTCGCCGCGCCTTCGGGGCGCTGGTCGGCCTTCGGCGCTGGAGCCTTGGCTACCGAGGTGGTCACCTCACCCTTCTCCTTATCGAAACCGATCTCGATGGTGTCGCCCGGGGCGGCCTCGGCGTTGATGATCAGCTCGGCCAGGGGGTCTTCGAGGTACTTCTGTATGGCTCGCTTGAGCGGGCGCGCCCCGAACTGCTTGTCGTAGCCCTTCTCGGCGATGAAGTCCTTGGCCTCGTCGGCGATGCTGAGCTTCAGGCCCAGGGCGTCGATGCGCTTGCGGAAACCGCGGAGCTCGATGTCGATAATCTTGAAGATAGCCTCTTTCGAGAGCTGGTCGAACATCACGATGTCGTCGATGCGGTTGAGGAACTCCGGCGCAAAAGCCTTGTTGAGAGCCTTCTGAATCACGGCCTGCGAGTGCTCCGAATCGTTCTCGCGGGTGGAGAAGCCCACTCCCGAGCCGAAATCTTTGAGCTGGCGGGTGCCGATGTTGGAGGTCATTATAATAAGCGTGTTCTTGAAGTCGACACGGCGCCCGAGGCTGTCGGTGAGGCGGCCCTCGTCGAGCACCTGCAGCAGCAGGTTGAACACGTCGGGGTGGGCTTTCTCTATCTCGTCGAGGAGCACCACGGAGTAGGGGCGGCGGCGCACTTTCTCGGTAAGCTGTCCCCCCTCCTCGTAGCCGACGTATCCCGGAGGCGCGCCTACCAGGCGCGACACGGTGAACTTCTCCATGTATTCGCTCATATCGACGCGAATCAGAGTGTCGGCCGAGTCGAAGAGGCTTTCGGCGAGCTTCTTGGCCAGGTGGGTTTTGCCGACGCCTGTCGGGCCGAGGAACATAAAGGTGCCGATCGGCTTGTTGGGGTCCTTCAGGCCCACGCGGTTGCGCTGGATCGCTTTCACGATCTTGTCGATGGCGGCATCCTGGCCGATGATGTCCTTTTTGAGGCCCGGGGCCATCTCGCGGAGGCGGCTCCCCTCGGCCTGGGCGATGCGCTGCACGGGCACGCCGGTCATCATCGCCACGACCTCGGCCACCTTCTCCTCGTCGACGGTCACGCGGTCGGCCTGGAGCTGCTTCTCCCACTGCTCGTTGGCCTGGGCGAGGCGCTCCTTGAGCCCCTGCTCCTTGTCGCGGAACGAGGCGGCTTTCTCGAAGTCCTGGGCCTGGGCGGCGGCGAGTTTGTCGGCTCCGGCGCGGATAATCTCCTCTTCGAGTTTCTCGATCTCCTCGGGCACGGTTATATTGGTGATGTGCGCCCTGGAGCCAGCCTCGTCGAGGGCGTCGATGGCCTTGTCGGGGAAGTTGCGGTCGCTGAGGTAGCGCTCAGTGAGGTTGACGCACGCGGCGAGGGCGTCGTCGGTATAGTTCACGTTGTGGTGGTCCTGGTATTTCTCCTTGATGTTGTTGAGGATGCAAAGCGTTTCCTCGGGAGTGGTGGGCTCGACCATGACCTTCTGGAAGCGGCGTTCGAGCGCGCCGTCCTTCTCGATATTCTTGCGGTATTCGTCGAGCGTGGTCGCGCCGATGCACTGGATTTCGCCGCGGGCGAGGGCGGGTTTGAGCAGGTTTGCGGCGTCCATCGACCCGGCGGCGTTGCCCGCGCCCACGATGGTGTGGAGCTCGTCGATGAAGAGAATCACGTCGGGGCTCTTCGACAGCTCGGTGAGAATCCCCTTGATGCGCTCCTCGAACTGGCCGCGGTACTTGGTGCCGGCCACTATGGAAGCCATGTCGAGCGACACCACGCGCTTGTCGAAGAGGATGCGGGGCACCTTGCGCTGCACGATGCGCAGCGCGAGACCCTCGACGATTGCCGATTTGCCCACGCCCGGCTCCCCAATGAGCACGGGGTTGTTCTTCTTGCGGCGGCTGAGCACCTGCGCCAGGCGTTCGATTTCGACCTCGCGGCCCACCACGGGGTCGAGGCGGCCATCCTCGGCGGCGCGCGTCATGTCGATGCCGAACTTGTCGAGGGTGGGGGTGTCGTTGGAGGCGCGGCCCCGCACGGTGGTGCCGCGGCCGCGGCTTTCGGCACCCTGTCGGTCGCCTTGCTGGCGGGGAGTCTCCTGCGAGGGAGCGTCCTCCTCGTCATCGTCCTCCTCGTCGGTGTATCCGGCGCCCGCCTGGGGCGCGTCCTTGACGTTGCCGAGGAGCTTTAGCATGGCCTGGTAGTCGATTCCGGCCTGCCGGAAGGGGATAATGAACTTCATATTCTGAATTTCGGGATTGTGCAGAATAGCCAGGAGCAGGTGCTCGGTGTCGACCACCTCGGAGCGGAGCATCCGCGCTTCGAGCACGGAGAGCTTCACGAGGCGGTTGGCGAGATCGCTGACAGCCACCTCCTCGGTGCGGAGGGGGGTGGTGGAGTCGTAGAGCGAGTCGTCGAGTTCCTGCCTGAGCTGGAATACCGACGCGTCGCGCGATGCCTTTTCCATAAGGGTGAAGACCCGCGAGCCGGTGTCGGCCAGGAGCGCCAGGAAGAGGTGCTCCGGGGTTATCACGTTGTTGTTGTGTCGAACAGCCTCGTTGCGGCTCTTCTCCAGAACAGACTTGAGTTCGTTAGAGAAATTGATTTCCATATTGGAGGTATTCCTTTCTTCTTTCGTTGAAAAACGGGGGAACGTAACACATTTTTCCCTGATACGGAAATCGGCTGAAACAATAGGGCCGACGCGGCCGCGTGATGAATGGCGGCTCCGCGGGAAACTGAGAGAGCGCTTAATGTTTATTTAACATTTGAACAGGCGATTTTGTTGGCCGCGCCCCCTCCGTGCAAATAAATAACGCAAATAGCGTGCCAAGATTATGCCCCGGCGCGGCGGCAAACATTAAAAAAGATTAAACGCGCCGCGGACCTGTTTTCTTGGCGCCGGAGATGGCCCTTGTTTGCCGAAAAATTCGTATCTTTGTGGATATTTTTGGCGGGCCCAGGACCCTCGGGCCCCGGGCGGCCCGAGGGCCGCCGGAATGCGCCGCGCCATAATTGTTTCACATATATTCTCACAATGCTGGAAGACGATCGAATAATTAAGATCAATATCGAGAACGAGATGAAATCGGCCTACATCGACTATTCGATGTCGGTCATCGTCTCGCGAGCCCTGCCCGACGTCCGCGACGGCCTCAAGCCTGTCCACCGCCGCGTACTGTACGGAATGAACGAGATGGGCAACACATCTGACCGCCCCCACAAGAAGGCGGCCAACGCCGTCGGCGAGGTCATGGGTAAATACCACCCCCACGGCGACTCTTCGATTTACGGCACCATAGTGCGCATGGCGCAATGGTGGGCCATGCGCGAGACCCTGGTCGACGGCCACGGCAACTTCGGCTCGATCGACGGCGACGGCCCCGCGGCCATGCGTTACACCGAGGTGCGCCTACGCCGCATAGGTGAGGAGATGCTCCGCGACATCGACTCGGAAACGGTCGATTTCGTACCCACCTACGACAACTCCCGCAAGGAGCCCGTGGTGCTCCCGACCCGAATCCCCAACCTGCTCGTCAACGGCTCGTCGGGTATCGCCGTCGGTATGGCCACCAATATGCCGACCCACAACCTCTCGGAGGCCATCGATGCCTCCGTGGCCCTGCTGGAGAACCCCGAAATAACCATTTCGGAACTCATGCATTACATCCCCGCCCCCGACTTCCCCACCGGCGGCACCATCTACGGCTACGCCGGGGTGCGCGACGCCTACGAGACGGGCCGCGGCCGAGTGGTGATACGCGCCAAGGCCGACATCGAGCAGGAGAAGGAGCATGAGACCATCATCGTGCACGAGATCCCCTACGGGGTCAACAAGGCCGAGCTCATTAAATATATAGCCGAGCTCGTTACCGACAAGAAGCTCGAAGGTATCGCCGACATCAACGACGAGAGCGACTACAAGGGCATGCGCATCGTGATTAAGCTCCGCCAGGACGCCAACTCCAACGTGGTGCTCAACAAGCTCTACAAGATGACCCCCATGCAGAGCACCTTCGCGGTGAACAACGTGGCGCTGGTCAACGGGCGTCCGCAGCTGCTCAACCTCAAGGATATAGTGAAAGCCTTTGTCGAGCACCGCCACGAGGTAGTGATACGCCGCACCAAGTTCGAGCTCGCGAAAGCCCAGGAGCGCGCCCACATACTCGAAGGCCTGATTATCGCCTCCGACAATATCGACGAGGTAATCCACATCATACGCAACGCCGCCTCCCCCGAGGCGGCCCGCCAGCAGCTCACCGAGCGCTTCGGCCTGACCGACCCCCAGACCCAGGCGATCGTAGAAATGCGTCTGCGCCAGCTCACCGGCCTCGAACAGGACAAGCTCCACGCCCAGTATGATGAACTGCGCAAGCTCATCGACCACCTCAACCTCATCCTGACCGACGAGAACGTCTGCCGCGACCTCATCAAGCAGGAGCTTCTCGAAGTCAAGGAGAAGTATGGCGACGAGCGCAAGACCGACATCGAATACAGCGCCGGCGAGTTCAACGCCGAGGACTTCTATGCCGACGACGAGATGATCATCACCATCTCGCATATGGGCTACATAAAGCGCACGCCCCTTACCGAATTCCGTGCGCAGAACCGCGGCGGCGTAGGCTCGCGCGGCAGCAACACCCGCGAGGAGGATTTCATCGAGTACATCTATCCGGCCTCGATGCACAACAACATCCTCTTCTTCACCCAGCGCGGCATGGTGTACAAGATGAAGGTCTACGAGATTCCCGAGGGTGCCAAGAACACCAAGGGGCGCGCCATCCAGAACCTGCTGAACATCGAGCCGGGCGACGCGGTGAACGCCTTCATCCGCTGCAAGAATCTCGACGACGCCGAGTTCGTGTCGTCGCACAACCTCGTGTTCGCAACCCGCAAGGGCGTGATCAAGAAGACCTCCCTGGCCGAGTACGCCCGAGTGAACATCAAGGGTAAGAAGGCTATGATCATCCGCGAGGGTGACCAGGTAATCGGCGTGGAGCTCACCGACGGCGACCACGAGATTATTATGGCCAAC
Source organism: Alistipes timonensis (assembly GCA_023663385.1). Classification (GTDB taxonomy): domain Bacteria; phylum Bacteroidota; class Bacteroidia; order Bacteroidales; family Muribaculaceae; genus UBA7173. The sequence goes on from JAMPHO010000026.1 coordinate 24,166, forward strand.
CGCGAGGGGCGCGCCATCCGCTTCAACGAGAAGGCGGTGCGCCAGATGGGCCGCGTTACAGGCGGCGTGAGGGGTATGACCCTCAACGGCCCCGACGACGAGGTCGTAGGCATGATATGCATGGCTCCCGACGATACCCGCGACGTGCTCGTGATTTCCGAGAACGGTTTCGGCAAGCGCTCGCTGCTCGACGGCTACCGCATTACCAACCGCGGCGGCAAGGGTGTCAAGACAATGAACATCACCGAGAAGACCGGCAAGCTCGTCGCCATCAAGAGCGTCGACAATGAGAACGACCTCGTGATCATCAACCGCTCGGGCATCACGCTCCGCGTGCGCGTGGCCGACATCGGTGTTTATGGCCGCGCCACCCAGGGTGTGCGCATCATCAACCTCTCGGCCCGCGGCGACGAGATCGCCTCGGTATGCTGCGTGGCAACCGACCCCGAGGAGGAAGCCGTGGAGGCTGTCGAGAATCCCGAAATAATCGAGGGTGAACCCGACGACACCGCTATCGACATCGAGGAACAGGAGGAGGCCGACGACGAGCTTCTCAACGACCCCGACTTCGACCTGGGCGCCGATAAATCATCCGACGAAGAATAAGCATCTACTAACACCTTAATTAATAATAACGCAAGTTATGAAGAAAATCAGCTTCCTGGGCATTTCGCTTACCTGCGCGCTGACCGCTTTCGGCCAGATGCAGGTAGTCAAGGATGCCGAACGCGCCATGAAATCGGCCCCTGAAAAGTATCCCCAGAATATCGAGGCTCTCAAGCCCGCTTTCACCAACCCGGAGACAGCCGAACAGGCTTACACCTGGTTCGTTGCCGGCAAGGGCGCGTTTGACTACTTCGACAACCAGCAGGTTGTGGCCCAGATGGGCAAAGAGGTCGACAAGAAGGCCCTCGGCCACTCGCTTATCGACGGCTACGGTTACTTCCAGAAGGCCCTCCCCCTCGACACCGTTGTCGACGCCAAGGGTAAGACCAAGACCAAGTACTCCAAGGATATGGTCAAGATGATCGTCGGCCACTACAACGACTTCTCCAACGCCGCCCTCTATCTCTGGGAGGCCGAGGATTACGCCGGCGCCGTGCAGGCCTGGGACCTCTTCGTTGAGAACCGCGCAAACCCCGTGCTCGTGAAGGCCGGCCTCAAGGCCCAGCCCGACTCGATCTATGGTGAGATTCTCTTCAACATGGGTATCGGCAACTCGCTGCTTCAGAACAACGAGGGCGCCCTGAAGAACTTCAAGGACGCTATTTCGATGGGCTATCAGAAGAAGAACGCGTTTGACTACGCTATCTCCGCCGCCTCCGCGATGAACAACGCTGCCGAAATGGCCGCTATCGCTGAGCAGGCTTATCCCATCTATGGTGCCGAGGATAGCCGCTACATCGGTTATATGATTAACAACTACCTCGACAAGAAGGACTTCGCCGCTGCCGACGCGATGATTGACAAGTATCTCGCCGCCGACCCCAACAACGCCCAGCTCTACTTCGTGAAGGGCGTGGTGCTCGAAACAGAGAACAAGCTCGCCGACGCAAAGGCCGCTTACAAGAAGGCTATGGAGCTCGATCCGAAGAACGCACAGGCTCTCTTCCGTCTCGGCTACTCCCTCTACCAGGAGGCTTGCGCCATCGACGAACAGGAGGGTGGCGGTCTGAACAACGAGGAGTACAACAAGCTCCGCGAGACCCGCATCAACCCCCTCTTCCGCGAGGCAGCCGGTTATATCGAGAAGTCCTACGAGCTTGACGACCAGAATTCCGACGCCCGCAGCGTGCTCCGTTCGATTTACTACAACCTCAACGACGAAGCCAACCTCAAGCGCGTCGAGGCTATGTAATTAGCCTCCCGTAAGCGTTTTCGGGCTCCTTTGCCCGGTAACCGCCGATAAATACAGCGCCCCGGAAGTTCATCGCGAACTTCCGGGGCGCTGCCTTTTAGAAACTGTTTAAAATTTTTTCCGAAAGATTTTGAGAGCTGTTTTGAGATGATTT
>JAMPHO010000027.1 GCA_023663385.1 Alistipes timonensis
GGAGCGCCGGCGGTCGGCGGCGTTCTGCTCGCGGCGTTTCGCGAGGTCGGCGGCGACGGCGCGGGTGAGCACCCCCTCGTCGATGCCGAAGCGCTGCGAGCACTGCTGGATATATATGGTGCGCGTCAGCTCCACGGGTATGGCGGCTATGGAGCGCACGATGTCGCCCACGGCCTTCGACCGCTTTATGGGGTCGTCGGCGCAGTCGTCGAGCAGAATCCGGCTTTTGAAATGGATGAAGTCGACCTCGTTGGCCTTGATATACTCCTCGACCTCTGTCGACGAGTGGCTCTGTGCGAACGAGTCGGGGTCGTCACCCTCGGGGAGCAGCAGCACCTTGATGTTGAGTCCCTCGGCCAACAGCATGTCGATGCCTCGAAGCGAAGCCTTGATGCCCGCGGCGTCGGAGTCGTAAATCACGGTCACGTTCTCCGTGAAGCGGTGTATGAGGCGTATCTGCCCCTCGGTGAGGGAGGTGCCGGAGGAGGCGACCACGTTCTCGATGCCGCTCTGGTGCATCGAAATCACGTCCATATACCCCTCGACCAGGATACACTTGTCCTGTTTGACGATCGCCTGCTTGGCCTGGTATAGGCCGTAGAGCTCGCGGCTCTTGGAGTATATTATTGACTCGGGGGAGTTGACGTACTTCGCCACCGACTTGTCGGTGCGGAGCGTGCGCCCGCCGAATGCCACCACCTTGCCCGACATGGTGAACACCGGGTAGATAACGCGGCCGCGGAAGCGGTCGTATACCCCGTGGTCCCCCTTGGAGCACAGCCCCGTGTCGAGCAGGAACTTCTCGTTGTACCCCTTGGCCTTGGCCGCCTCGTAGAGGTCGGTACTCTTCTGGAGCGCGTAACCGAGGTGGAACCGCTTTATGGCCCAGTCGTTTATGCCGCGCTCGCGGAAATAGGCCAGGCCTATCTCGCGGCCGTCGGGGGTGTCGGCCATATTCGCTTCGAAATGGCGCATGGCGAAGTCGTTGACCTCCATCATACCCTGGCGCTCGGTCTGCTCGCGGCGTTCGTCGTCGCTCATCTCGCGCTCCTGGATTTCGATGTGGTACTTCTTCGCCAGCCAGCGCAGAGCCTCGTTGAAGGTCATCTGCTCCAGCTCCATCAGGAAGTTGACCGGGCTACCCCCCTTGCCGCAACTGAAACACTTGCAGATGCCTTTCGACGGGGACACGGAGAACGACGGGGTGCGCTCGTTGTGGAACGGGCACAGTCCCATATAGTTCGCTCCCTTGCGTTTGAGGTTGACGAAGTCCGACACCACCTCGACAATGTTGGCGGTGTCGATAATCCTCTGTACGGTTTCCCGGTCGATAAGGCCTTTGCTCATTTAATTGTTATGTGAAAATATTTAAGGCGGTATTTGTATCAGCTATTGAATTAAAACCTGACGACGAACTCGGCCACCACTTTGTCGCGGGCTCCCGCGGGCGCTTCAATTCCCGAGTCGTAGAAATACTTCTCGTAGTTCAGGCGCAGCGCGACCCTCAGCGGCGAGCGGAGGTATTCGAGCTGGGTGCCGAGGGTAAGGCGTCGGCGCGACGGCTCGTTGTAGTCAAGCGCGCCGTCGTCGTCGGGGCGGCCGTTGGAGTTGGCGGTCATTGAGTCGAAGCGCCCCTGGAACGAGAGGTTGTCGAACACCGACTTCCTCAGCGGTATGGCGTAGGAGGCGAACACGCTCCAGGCGTCGGTATCGGCCAGGTCGGCTCGCTCGTAGTGCTTGTGCTGGTATTCGGCCTCGGCGGTGAGTCCGGCGCCGTGCCATCCGAAAGTGCCGTCGACGAGGTTCATCCTCACCCCGTAGGGTTTCATAGAAAGGTAAGAGGCGGAGACCACGAACCCTCCGGGCCTCCATGCGGCCTTGGCGGCGTAGTCGAGCGCCGACTGCCACACGTCGTGATTACCCATCGACTTGGAGTTGAACACTCCGGCCTCGACCGTCAGCGGCAGTCCCGGTTTGCCGTAATAGCCACCCTGGACTCCGACCTCGCGCACGTTGGCCGTGTTTTTCCCAACGAACGAGCGGTTGGCGAATATGTACGAGCCGGGGCCGCGGAACACGTCGATGCCGAACGGCACCCTGAACTGCCCGGCGCGCACCCTCCACGACTTTGGGAAGGTCCATTGCGCGTAGGCGTCGAGAATCTTCATCACGCCGCGGTCGCAAGCGTCGATGCGTATGAGGTAGTCGACCTGCCGTATAATCTTGCCTTCGACCGAGAGGCGGGCGTTGCGCACCTGGAAGCGGTGGCGCCAGTCGTCAGCGTCGCTCCACTCCCCCTCATAGCGTGCGCGCACAACGCCGTGGATTTTCGGCACAATGTCGACCTTCTCCTCCTTTACGGCTTGCTCCGCGCTCCCGGAGGCCGAGGCCGCCGAGGGCGCGGAGAGTAGCGACAGGGCCAGAAGCCCCGCCGGGGATAAGTTTTTGATGCCTTTCATCGCCGGTCAGCGGGGCAGTACGTTCACTTTCAGTTTGTCGTAGGCGCGGAGCGCTTTGGCGCGGGCCTCGTCGAGGGTGTCGGCCGTCGCGAGAATCACGCCCATGCGGCGGTGCCCCTTGATTTCGGGCTTTCCGAAGATGCGCATCTGCACACCCTCCTCGGCCAGAACCTCCTCAAGGTTGTCGAACTCGACCTTGTCGGTGTCACCCTCTACCACGATGGCGCGGGAGGCCGACGGGCCGTAGAAGCGGATCGAGGGCACGGGGAGCCCGAGCAGCGCGCGGGCGTGGAGCCCGAATTCGCTGAGGTCCTGCGAAATCATCGTAACCATGCCGGTATCGTGGGGGCGGGGCGAAACCTCGCTGAATATCACTTCGTCGCCCTTGACGAAAAGCTCGACGCCGAAAATACCATAGCCGCCGAGGGCGTCGGTAACCTTCTTGGCGATTTCGCGGGCGCGTTCGAGCGCCTTGGCGCTCATAGGCTGCGGCTGCCACGATTCGCGGTAGTCGCCGTCGACCTGTATGTGGCCTATCGGTTCGCAGTAGGTTGTGCCTGAAACGGAGCGCACGGTAAGGAGCGTGATCTCGTAGTCGAAATCAACGAACCCCTCGACGATCACGCGGCCGGCGCCGGCGCGTCCACCCTCCTGGGCTTCCTTCCAGGCGGCGTCGATCTGTTCGGGGCGGCGTATGGTCGACTGGCCGTGGCCCGACGAGCTCATCACGGGCTTTACCACGCAGGGGAGGCCGATTTCCTCGATGGCCTTGTCGAACTCCTCGCGGCCCGACGCGAAGCGGTAGCGCGAGGTAGGCAGGCCGAGTTCCTCGGCGGCGAGGCGGCGTATGCCCTCGCGGTTCATCGTGAGCCACGCGGCGCGGGCCGTCGGGGTGACGTTGAAGCCCTTCTCTTCGAGTTTGAGCAGTTCGGGAGTGGCTATGGCCTCGACCTCGGGTATTATATGGTCGGGGCGTTCCTCCTCGATTGCCGAGCGGAGCGCCTCGGGGTCGAGCATGTTGAAAACGCGCGAGCGGTGGGCCACCTGCATCGCCGGGGCTCCGGCGTATTTGTCGCAGGCCACCACTTCCACGCCGTAGCGCTGCAGTTCTAAAGCGACTTCTTTACCTAACTCGCCGCTGCCGAGCAACATGGCTTTGCGGCCTACTGGGGTCATTACTGATCCGATCTTGGTCATAATTGCAGTGATTGAATTCGTACTACAAAATTACGCCAATTCCGCGGGGTAAGCAAATAAGTTTGTCAACAAAATAGCGCGGCGCTCGCCGCGCCGCCGTGTCACCAGATCAGAAATATCACGGCCGACGCCATAAACAGCACCAGGTAGGCGATCTGGAGGGTGCCGTGCCATTTTTGGAACGAGGCGCGTTTCGACGGCGATTTGATGGAGGCGGAGTTCCACACGAACATGGCTATGAGCAATATGAGGCCGACGATCAGGCAGCCTATGGCGATCCACATCATAATGTTTTCTTCTTTGCGGCGGGCCGGGTGCCCGCGGGGTTGGGATATTGTGTGTTGTCGAACCGGCCAGGCGCCCGTTGGAAAAGAATCGCCGGGTAAGCGGTCAAACAGCGCCTGTGGTTCGAGTAATAAACAACCGGGACGCTGTAAAAGTTAGCTTGCGGGGCGCGGCGGCCCGCCCGGAGCTATGTAGAAAAGTAATGGCCCGAAAATTTGGGCGCGTTGGTTTTTATGGCTAATTTTGTGGAAAATTAAAAAGAACAGAACAGAATATGGAAATCGTAGGACGCATTATAGTGGCGCTCCCCGAGATGTCGGGTACTTCCAAGGCCGGCAACGCCTGGAAGAAGCGCGAATATGTACTGGAAACCCAGGAAAGCTACCCCAAGAAGATTCATTTCGACTTCTTCGGCGAGCGCGCCGACCAGTACCCCCTCAACGTGGGCGACATGATCAAGCTCAGCTTCGACATTGAGAGCCGCGAGTACAATGGCCGCTGGTTCACCAGCATCCGCGGCTGGAAGTCGGAACCCGCCGCCATGGACGCCCCCGCCGGCATGCCCGCTCCCGGCCAGGCTTTCCCCGACCCCGTGCCCCCCGTAGGCTACGGCGCTCCCGCGGCCCCCGCCTACCAGGCTCCCGCGGCTCCCGCATCCGCCCCCGACGACCTCCCCTTCTGATTTCGGGTCGATACCGCATAACCCGAGGGGCCGCGCTACTTATCGTGTAGCGCGGCCCCTCGGTATTTTTTAGAAACTGTTTTAAAACGAGCTCTTATTCGGCGGTCGTTCATTTGCCAATGAGGCTCAGGAATTCCCGGCGGAGGGAAGGGTCGTCGGCGAACGCGCCGAGATAATCGTAGGTGTCGGTGGTGGCGAGCTGCTTCTCGACGCCGCGCATCTTCATGCACAGATGGTGGGCGTTGCACGTGACAATCACCCCCTTGGGCGCAAGCGCCTCGTTGACGGCCTCGCAGAGTTCGGCGGTGAGCCTCTCCTGCACCTGCAGCCGGCGAGCCACGGTGTTGACCACCCGGGCGAGCTTGCTGAGCCCGATCATGGAGCCGTCGGGGATGTAGCCGATGCTCACCGTGCCGAAAAACGGCAGTATGTGGTGCTCGCAGAACGAATAGAACTCGATATCCTTCACAATCACCATCTTCGACCCGGCGTACTCGAAAATAGCCTCGGAAAGCACGTCGGCGGCGCTGGAGCGGTAGCCCTGCGTGGCGAACCACATGGCGCGGGCCGCGCGCATCGGAGTCTTCTCCAGGCCTTCGCGCGCGGGGTCGTCGCCCACGAGGCGTATGATTTCGCGGTAGTGGGCCGCTATTTCCTTAATCTTTTCAGAATCAGCCGGAGAGAGTGGTTTGCAATCGAAATCCATAAGTATCGTCGCTCGGTGAGTCGGTTGGGGTGGATGGGGTGTTGTGGGTAGGGTGATTCGGGCTTTGCCGGGGCGGAGGTTAGCGTAAGTTCACGCGGTCGCGCACAACCCTGACCTCGCGGCCGAACGAGGGGAAGGCCCGCTTGATTTCGGCCGCGGCCTTCTCGGCGTCGTACTGCGAGCGGAAGTCGCCGACGCGTAGGCGCCAGTAAGGCGACGCGTAAGTGACGTAGGTGCCGTATTGCGGGAACGCGCCGGAGATTACCCTTTCGCGTTGTCGGGCCGTGCCCTTGGCGGTGCGGGCGTTATTGTCGGAATAAACCTGTACCCGGTAGCCCACTGATTTGGCCCCTCGGACCTTGGTGTGCCTCTCGGCCTCGTCGTCGGCCTCGGTGGCGCTCTCGCGGCTCTCATCGCCGGAGGTTTCCGCCGCGCCGCTGACTCTTTCGAGCAGTGCCGGCGGCATTTCGAAGGATACGGCGCTCGCCGGGTCGTTGACCCGCGCCACAATTCCGGCCTCACCCTCGGGGGCCGGTGTCTCAGCGGCCGGCTCCGTCGCGGTAAGTTCCTGGGCCGAGGGCGCCAGGGGGAGCGAGCACGCTGTAAGCAGTATTAAAAGGCTTCGGTATGCCAAGGCGTAGGGGTTTGGAAATCCCCGGCGGGCGCTCGGCCCGCCGGGGTGGATGGGTTAGGGTTTTCTTAGAATGCGGTGACGATGCCCATGAAGGAGGCGGCGTCGAGCGCGGCGCCACCGATCAGGCCGCCGTCAACGTCGGCTTTGGCGAAGAGTTCCTTGGCGTTGGAGGGCTTGCAGCTGCCGCCGTAGAGGATCGAGCAGTTGTCGGCCACTTCCTTGCCGTATTTCTCGGCGATCACGCCGCGGATGTGGGCGTGCATCTCCTGTGCCTGCTCGGCGGTAGCGGTCTTGCCGGTGCCGATGGCCCACACGGGCTCGTAGGCGAGGATGAGCTTGCCGAAGTCCTCGGCCGAGAGGTCGAAGAGGGCTTCCTGGATCTGCTTGGTCACAACGTTGAGGAACGAGCCGTTTTCGCGCTCTTCGAGCACTTCGCCGATGCAGAAGATGGGGGTGAGGTTCTCGGCGAGGGCCAGGTTGACCTTCTCCTTGAGGATTTCGGAGGTCTCGCCGTAGTACTGGCGGCGTTCCGAGTGACCGAGAATTACGTATTTAGCGCCGGTGGAAGCCACCATGGGGGCGGAAACCTCGCCGGTGTAGGCGCCTTTGACGTGGTCGGCGCAGTTCTCGGCACCGAGGCCGAGCTTTTCGTCAATCACGGCGGCAACGGGGGCGAGATGGGTGAAGGGAACGCAGATCACGACGTCGCACTTGACGTCGGCGGCGTTCTTGAGGGCTTCGTTAACGTCCTTTGCCAGGCCCACGCCTTCGGCGAGGGTGGTGTTCATTTTCCAGTTGCCGGCAACAATGTTCTTTCTCATTTTTGTATCGATTGTTAAAAATAATATCCGTCGTACATACGCCGGAGCGGTTCCCGGGCGGGGGCCGCTTCGACCCGCAAAGTTACCAAAAAATAACGAAAAAACCGCTCCCCCGGTGAAAAAGAAAGGGGGAGCGGTTTTCAATAAGTTGTAAGTGGTGTGTAAGAGGCGTGTCAGAGGCCGGTCGGTTTTCCGCCGCGGTCCGCTCCGGGGTCGGCTTCGCGCGACTTGGAGGCCGCCTCGCGGCGAGCCTTGCGCCGGCGCGACGCGGCTATGATTCTCGACCTTATGCCGAGTATCACGCCCTGGAACAGGTAGAGCGCCAGCAGTCCGCAGAGGCATATCCCGGTGAGGGTGCGGAACTGCGAGGCGGGGTCGAGGGCCAGCGCACGGGGCAGGTCGCCCGAGTCCCTGGCCGCGTCGATGCGCTCCAGGGGTATCGAGCTGAGCATCTCCTTGGAATACACCTTGCCGTCGCGGAGCATCACGAGTGCTATCGTGCCGCGGGCGAGCTCTTTGAGCTGGGTGTCGTCGACCGAGTAGCAGGGGTAACCGGCCATCGAGAGGTCGAGCCAGGCGTCGATGCCGCGGCGGTCGGTCGCGAGGAGTCCGGCCATGGGTATCCCGGCGGAGTCGGCGTACTGGTATATCTCGTTGGCCGCATAGGTGTACGATATGTCGGCTTTGCGGGGCTCGGGTATCACCAGGAGGAACTGCCATCCGTCAGTGGAGACAACGGCGTCGGTAACGTCGTACTCCTCGTCGAAAATAGCGAAGTCGGGTGCCTCCGAGCTGGCCCCCCCGCGGGGTATGCGGTCGACGAAGGTCCAGTCGTCACCCTCGGGCAGCGAGTCCATCGCGAACTCGCGGGTCTCCCCGCCGCGCTCGTACACGAACACGAAATCCTCCTCTGAGTCGTCAGCGGACGCCGCCGCGAGCGGGGCGCCGATCGGGAACGGGCGGAAATCGAGCATCGGCTGCACATTGTAACCGTACAGGGCCACGATTATAAGGTACAGGCCCGTCCAAACCCCCGCTACCCACTGGATGGCGGGTTCGAAGAGGCCGGAGCGCACCTTGGGGTTCCACACGAGCAGCAGCACTATGGCGGCCGACAGGAACAGGTTCTTGACGAAAGTGGCCGTGTTGGACAGTATGTAGAAGTCGCCGAAACAGCCGCAGTCGCTCACGGGCGAGGCTATGGCTATGTAGAGCGTCAGCGGCAGCATCACGAGCATCATAAGCGCCAGCCCCCAGGGCGCGGCGCGCTTGAAGCAACCCGTGGCCAGGAAGAAGCCGAAGAGGAACTCGTAGCCCGAGACGAACAGTGCCGCCATGACCATTACCGAACGGGGCTGCGGGAAACCGAACGAGGCGGCGTACTCTTCGAGCTTGAACACGAATCCCCAGAGGTCGATCCCCTTCACGAGGCCCGACATCACGAAAACCGCCCCCACGCCCAGGCGCAGAAGCCACACCACCGCCGGAAACCAGCGGGACGCGGCGAAGGATTTCGCGGCGGCGCTCATCGTTCCCCCTCGGTTAGTTTTATGATGCCGAAGATGGCGTAGTTGACCATATCCATATAGTTGGCGTCGACACCCTCGGATATGGTGGTCTGCCCGAGGTTGTCCTCGATCTCCTTCGTGCGCATCAGCTTCATGAGAATGAGGTCGGTGTACGAGCTGACTCGCATTTTGCGCCACGCCTCGTCGTAGTCGTGGTTCTTGGCCAGCATCAGCGCCCGGGTGTCGGCCATGAACTCGTCATATAGGCTAAGCGCCTCTTCGGCGGAAATATCCTTCCCCGAGGAGAAACCGAGCCGGAGCTGTATCAGGGCTATGATGCCGTAGTTCACGATGGCGATGAAGCCGTCGAGGATCCCCTCGTCGACCTTGGCCTCCCCCTTGGTTTCGAGTGAACGTATGCGGTCGGCCTTGATGAGTATCTGGTCGGTGAGCGAGGTGGGCCGCATCAGGCGCCACGCGGGGCCGTAGTCGCGGAGTTTCGCCTCGTAAATGCCGCGGCAGAGCGCTATCGCGGCGTCAAATTCTTGTTCGGTGTTCATATTGGGGTTTGCGATGTGTCATTGTTCAAAGTCGCCGGCGAGGGCGGTGACGCGCGGAGCCGAGAGGTATTCCGCGGCGAGGCGGTTGATTTCGTCCGGGGTTACCGAGCGCGCGGCTTCGACCTGGCGGGCGAAATGACCGTGGCCGAGACCGAGCGAGTGGAGCGACACCAGGTAGTCGGCGATGCTGAAGGGGGTGTCCGTCACCCCCGCCATCGAGGAGATAAGGATGCCGCGGGCCGCTTCAAGTTCTTCGGTCGGAACAGGTTCCCCGGCCAGTCGGCGGAGTTCGAAATCAATCTCGCGGAGCACGTCGGCGGCGAAGCGGTTATCGGTCTCGCACGCGATTTCGATGGCGGCTCCCTCGGGGGCTCCGTTGAGTGTCGCGGTGATGCCGTAGGTGTAACCCTTCTCCTCGCGGATGTTTGTCATAAGCCGACTGCCGAAGTATCCCCCCAGGAGCATCACGGCCACGCGCAGTTTCTCAAAGTCGGGGTGGTCGCGGCCTATGGTGGGAATCCCTGTCTTGATGGCGGTCTGCAGCGACCCCTCGACGCGTTCCCTGGCGGTAAGTTCCCCGGCGGGGGAGGCTTTGTCGATGGTTCTCGCGAAAACCTCCGCAGTCGGCCCGTACGGTATCGCGCCGAGCAGTTCCTCGGCTGTGGCGGCGATACGGTCGGTTATTTTCCCGGCGAGGAAGAACGCGGGGCGGTTGCCGCGGAAGAGTCCCGAGTATGCCCGGCGTACCTCCTCGTCGGTCACGGCGAGCACGTCGGCCCCGGTGTAGTGGCGCGCCAGGGGTGAGTCCTGGCCGTAGAACGCCGCGTTGTAGAGACGGTCGGCCTTCGTGTTGACCCGACGGTTCTTTATCTCGACCTGTGCGGCAGTCTTCTCGCGCTGCGGGCCGAGCACCTTGGCAGGATAACTGGCCGCGTGGAGCATCTCGGCCACCACCGGGAGCACTTCGGGGAATGTTTTGTTGAGCGAGTGCAGCGTCAGGAACGACGCGTGCGCGTCGGGCGAGCAGCGGAGCCACGCCCCGTTGAATTCGAGCGTCTCGGCAATCTCCTCTTCCGACCTTGACGCCGTGCCGCAACGCATGGCGTTGGCGGCGAGCACCAGCGCGGGGATAGAGGGCGCGTCGGCCCGTCCGGCGCGCCAACAGGCCGTCAGTCGGCACACAGGGATGTCACCCCGGTCGAGGACGTACAGCCGGGCCCCGTTGGCGAGGGTTCTCTCCTCTGGCTTCGGTATGTCGAAATCGCCGAATCCGGCGACCGCCGGGGCCTTGGAGCGGTTGGGAGCGGCGCTCATAGGGTGCCCTCCGTTTCCTCCAGGAACCGCCGCGCCGCTTCGAGGTCGGCGGGGGTGTCGATTCCTATCGTGGGGCATTCGGATACGGCCACCCGTATGCGGTAACCGTTTTCGAGCCATCGCAGCTGTTCGAGCGACTCGGCCAGTTCGAGGGGCGACTGGGGCAGACGAGTTATTTTCCGGAGCGTTTCTGCCCGGTAGGCGTACAGTCCGATATGGGTGTAGTACTGGTGGCGCGCGGGCCATTCGCTCCTTTCAACGCCGCGCAGGTAGGGGATCACGGAGCGGGAGAAGAGGAGCGCGTCCATCGCCGGCGAGAGGGCTACCTTGGGGGTGTTGGGATTATCGAGCGCCTCGTAGGGTTTGTCGGCGGGGAACGGGCGCACGAGGGTCGCGATGTCGACACCCTCGTCGTCGAAGCACGCGGCGAGCTGCCTCAGCTGCGAGGGGTCGATGAACGGCTCGTCGCCCTGGATGTTGACCACGACGTCGGCGTCGGAACCGAGATTGTCGTAGGCTTCCCGGCAGCGGTCAGTGCCGCTGCGGTGTTCGGCGGAGGTCATGACCGCTTTTCCCCCGAAAGCTTCGACCGCGTCGAAAATACGGCGGTCGTCGGTGGCGACGGCAACGTCGTCCAGGGCCGAGGAGGCCCGGCGATAGACACGTTCGATCACGGTCATACCTCCGAGGTCGGCAAGGGGCTTGCCCGGGAACCGCGTCGAGGCGTACCGGGCCGGTATAATGCCAATGAATTTCTTAGCCATAAACGGATGAATCAGGAGTTGAGTGCGTCGATGTAGGCGCGTGTGGCGGTAGCGGGGTCCTCCGCGTCGGCGATAGGGGAGGAAACAGCCACTCCGGCGGCTCCGGCGGAGCGGAGCGCCGCGGCTGTCTCCGGGTCGAACGAGCCGGAGGCGACGGCGTGGAACGGCACTCCGGCGGCGTCGAGCTCCGAGCGGAAACCGCTCCAGGCTCCGAGCGCCTCATCCTTTCCGGCGGGCACACCATATATAATATAGTCAATATCGACGGCGCGGATCGCGGCGGCCTCGGCGGCGGAAGCCACTCGCACGCCGATCACGGCGTGAGCGCCGAGCTTCTCGCGGGTCTCGGCTACCGTTTTGGGGTCGGCGGTCGAGAGAACCACGCCGTGGACCCTCAGACGGTCGACCAGGTCAACGTCGTCGGGAACCATCAGGAAAATATCCTCCCCTTTGAAGAGTTCGACGAGTTCCGAGGCGGTCTTTTCGAGTTCCTCGCCAGGGGCGAGCTCGATCCAGGCGCATCCCCCCTCGACGGCCATCGCGGCCTGCCGCGCCTGCGGTAGCTTCCCGCAGGGTGATGTTATGAACTGTAACATTATAATCAAATATTAGTATCGCAAAGTTAGCTCTTTTTCGGCAAAACGCAAAGGCGGACATCCGCCGCGGACTCCCGAGGTTGGGAAATAGGGGGGAATTTCGTACCTTCGCGTAAACAAATAAACCATCCATAAGGAATGAAAGTTTTGGTTACCGGGGCTAACGGTCAGCTCGGAAGCGCGTTGCGCCGACTTCTCGACCGCGAAATGCCCGGAGTGGCAATCTACACCGACAAGGAGGAACTCGACCTGACCGATGCGGAGGCTGTTGAGAGTTTTATCCGCGACAACGAGGTGACGCACATAGTGAACTGCGCCGCCTATACCGCCGTTGACCGCGCCGAAGATGAAAAGCGCGAGTGCGCGATGATCAACACCGACGCCGTGAAGAATCTCGCCGCCGCGGCCGACCTGCTCGGCGCTAAAATCATACACTTGTCGACCGACTATGTGTTCGACGGCACCAACCACCGCCCTTACCGCGAATCCGACAAGGTGAACCCCATATCGCAATACGGGACCACGAAGCGCAAGGGGGAGACCGCCCTGCTGGCGCTCGCCCCGGAGAGCATCATAATACGCACGGCTTGGCTGTACTCCGATACGGGGCACAACTTCGTGCGCACCATACTCGGACTGGCCGAGAAACAGGCCCGAATCCGGGTCGTATGCGACCAGATCGGGACCCCCACTTACGCCCGCGATCTCGCAAAGGCCATTCTCGCCATATTGAAATCGCACCAGTGGGTGGCGGGCATATTCCACTTCACCAACGAGGGCGCGGCTTCCTGGTACGACTTCGCCAAGGCAATCCTCCGGCTCGCCGGAAAGAACACCAAGGTGGTGCCGATCCCTACGGAGGACTATCCCACGCCGGCCTCGCGTCCGGCCTACAGCATTCTGGACCGCTCGCGCATAAAGGCCACCTACGGGGTGGAGATTCCGCACTGGGAAGAGGCGCTGGCCGACTGCGTGAAAATAATTTTGAACAACTAAAAGCATCCAAATAGTGAGTCTCACTGACGAAATACAGAAACGGCGCACGTTCGCGATCATATCGCACCCCGACGCCGGCAAGACTACCCTCACCGAGAAACTGCTCCTTTTCGGCGGCGCGATCCACGTCGCCGGAGCCGTGAAGTCCAACAAAATCAAGAAGACCGCGACCTCCGACTGGATGGAGATCGAGAAGCAGCGCGGAATCTCCGTGGCGACCTCCGTCATGGGCTTCAACTACGGCGACTACAAGATCAACATCCTCGACACCCCCGGCCACCAGGACTTCGCCGAGGATACCTACCGCACGCTCACGGCGGTCGACTCCGTAATCATCGTGGTCGATGTGGCCAAGGGTGTGGAGCAGCAGACCCGCAAGCTCATGGAGGTGTGCCGCATGCGCAACACCCCGGTGATTATCTTCGTCAACAAGCTCGACCGCGAAGGACGCGACCCGTTTGACATCCTCGACGAGCTTGAGGCGGAACTGAAGATAGGGGTGCGCCCGCTGTCGTGGCCTATTAATATCGGCGCCAAGTTCAAGGGCGTCTACAACATTTACGAGCACTCGCTCGACCTGTTCAAGCCCGACAAGCAGAAAGTGTCGGAGCGTGTGGAGATTACCGACCTCGCCGACCCGCGGGTCGACCAGGCGGTAGGGGAGGCCGACGCCGCGAAACTGCGCGAGGACCTCGACCTTATCGAGGGGGTGTATCCCGAGTTTGATGTCGAGGAGTATCTCCAGGGTAAGCTCGCCCCGGTGTTCTTCGGCTCGGCCCTCAACACTTTCGGTGTTAAGGAGCTGCTCGACTGCTTCGTGAAGATAGCTCCGACCCCGCGCCCGACCCGCGCCGAGGAACGCGAGATCCAGCCCGCCGAGGAACCTTTCACCGGCTTCGTGTTCAAGATTCACGCGAATATGGACCCCAACCACCGATCCTGCATAGCGTTCGTCAAGGTGTGCTCCGGCAAATTCGAGCGCAACGCCAACTACAAGCATGTGCGCTCGGGCAAGATGATGCGTTTCGCCGCCCCGACGGCGTTCATGGCGCAGAAAAAGAGCGTTGTCGACGAGGCTTATCCCGGCGACATCGTGGGTCTGCCCGACACTGGCAGCTTCAAGATCGGCGACACGCTCACCGAAGGTGAGGCGCTCCACTTCAAGGGGCTCCCGTCGTTCTCGCCGGAGATGTTCAAGTATATCGACAATACCGACCCGATGAAGGCCAAGCAGCTCGAAAAGGGTATACAGCAGCTTATGGACGAGGGTGTCGCGCAGATGTTCGTCAACCAGTTCAACGGCCGCAAACTCATTGGCACCGTCGGGCAGCTCCAGTTCGAGGTTATCCAGTACCGCCTGCTGCACGAGTACGGCGCGCAGTGCCGCTGGGAGCCTATTTCGCTCTACAAGGCGTGCTGGATCGAGAGCGACGACGCCGAGGCCCTGGCTGCCTTCAAGCGGCGCAAGCAGCAGTTCATGGCTGTTGACCGCGACGGGCGCGACGTGTTCCTGGCCGACTCCAACTATGTGCTCCAGATGGCGCAGGCCGACTTCCCCAAAATCAGGTTCCACTTCACCAGCGAGTTCTGATGGCGTTTCCGCGCCGTTTTTTGCGCTGATTTAGAATTCTGTTTAAGGATTATTTGCGTAAGAACGCGATTTGTTCTATTTTTGTTGGCGGAAAAGTGGCCGCCTCCGGTGGCCGCTTTGAATCGTTTCCCAACCACTGACAGAGTATCCGTATGCTGAAAAAATATTTCATTTCATTCCTTGGCGCGCTCACCGCATTCTGGGTGTCGCTGATGCTCCTTTTCATAATCGGTATCGTGATGGCGGCCGGCTCACTGGTGGCCTCCATCGGAATGTCGCAGAACGCGGTCGAGGTCAAGGACCATACGGTGCTCGTCATAGCGCTTGACGATGTGATCCAGGAGCGCTCGTCGAACCCCGACTTCTTCCAGATTATCAACGGCGAGACCGGCGGCATCGCGCTCGACAAGATCGTGAAGGCGCTGGCCGCCGCCAAGACTGACGACCGGGTAGAGGGCGTGTTCCTCGACTGCGCTGGTTCGGCCGCGGGTGTCGCCACCCGCCAGGAAATCGCCGCGGCGCTGGCCGATTTCCGCTCGTCGGGCAAATGGGTGGTGGCCTACGCCGACTCTTACACGCAGGGCGACTATTACCTTGCTTCAGGCGCCGACCATCTCTTCCTCAATCCCGCCGGGATGGTCGACCTTCATGGTATCGGCGGCGCGGTGACCTTCTACAAGGGGCTCCTCGACAAGGTCGGGGTGGAGATGCAGGTGTTCAAGGTAGGCACTTACAAGAGCGCCGTCGAGCCTTACATACTCACCTCGATGAGCGAACCGAGCCGCATGCAGACCTGCGTGTACCTCGACGCCCTGTGGGGCAGCGTGGTGGGGGGCATCTCGGCTAACCGCGGCATACCCGCCGCGGCGATTAACGAGTTCGCCGACTCGCTCAACACGCTCGCCTGGGCTCCGAAGGAGTTCGTGGCCAACGGTTACGCCGACGAGCTCCGCTACCGCCACCAGGTTGAAGACTTCCTCAAGGAGAAAACCGGCCGCAAGGCCGACGAGAAGCTCCGTTCGGTGGGCTTCGGCGATTATCTCGCGGTGGCTAAGATTCCGCACGACAAGTCCGCCAAGAACAAAATAGCTGTTTATTACGCCGCGGGCGACATCACCGAGAATGCCCGCGACGGTATCGCGAGCGACCGGGTGGTGCCCGACATTCTCGACATAGCCGAGGATGACGACATCAGCGGCCTGGTGCTCCGCGTCAATTCGGGCGGAGGTTCGGCTTTCGCTTCCGAGCAGATATGGGAGGCGCTTGAGGTGCTCAAGCAGAAGGGTAAGAAACTCTACGTCTCGATGGGCGACTACGCCGCGTCGGGCGGTTACTACATATCGTGCGGCGCCGACAAGATTTACGCCGACTCGACCACGCTGACCGGCTCTATAGGCATATTCGGTATGCTTCCCTGCGCGAAGGGACTCCTGAGCGACAAGCTCGGCCTGGGATTTGACTTCGTGACCACTAACGCCAACGGGGCGTTCCCCTCGATTGTGCGGGAGGTGACTCCGTTCCAGCGCAAGCAGATGCAGGCCAATATCAACCGCGGTTACGAATTATTCACCTCGCGTTGCGCCGAGGGTCGCGGCATCCCCCAGGATTCCATCAAGGCTATCGGCGAGGGACGCGTGTGGGCCGGAACCGACGCGCTGAAGATTGGTCTGGTCGACGAACTTGGCACCCTTACCGACGCCGTCGAGGGTATGGCCTCGGAGCTTGGCTTCAATAAATACCAGGTTGTGGACTATCCCAACCCCAAAAAGGACTTCATGGCGATTCTCGCCGAGATTGACGCTCAGATGAAGCTCCGCGCCCTCAAGGAGGAGCTCGGGGCCGCGTACCCGGTATATGACCATGTGAAGAGGCTGGCCGAACTCGACCCCGTCCAGGCCCGGGCCTCGCTCCCCGTGATCGAGTGATCCGCCACGCCGATTTTAATAACCGATTTAAGTGCCTGTTTAAAACAACCCTCAGTTGCCGAAAAATAATTTTCTATCGACCTGTGTTCTGCTCCCGCTCTCGAAGCTCTACGGCCTCGGGGTCGGGATGAGGAACCTTATGTTCAAATGGGGGGTGCTGAAGCAGCGTGATTTCGGGGTGCCTGTGGTCGTCGTGGGCAACATCGTTGCCGGAGGCACCGGCAAGACCCCGCACACGGAGTATGTGCTCGACCTGCTGAAGTTCAAATACCATATAGGCATGCTCAGCCGCGGCTACAAGCGCAAGACCAAGGGTTTCGTGCTGGCCACCCGGCGCTCGACTCCCGAGGATATCGGCGACGAGCCGTTCCAAATCTACCGCAAGTTTGGCCGCGACGTAACCGTGGCGGTCTGCGAGGACCGATGCGTGGGTATCGAGGAGATGCTCAGGATTGATCCCAAGATCAATCTCATCGTGCTCGACGACGCGTTCCAGCACAGGTATGTGAAGCCTACGGTTTCGGTGGTGCTCACGGAGTTCAACAATCCGATTTTCTATGACCACCTTCTCCCTTACGGAAGGCTTCGCGAGCCGCACAACGCTATCTACCGGGCCGATATGGTGGTCGTCACCAAGTGCCCGCCGCAGCTGAAGGCGCTTGAGTACCGCATTTTCAAGAATAACCTGAAACTATTCCCTTACCAGAAGCTGTTTTTCTCGGCGTTCGACTATGGCGCGCTGGTGCCGCTGTTCCCCGAGGAGGCTCCTGCCCAGGCGCCGCATCTGTCGTGGCTCACGCCGTCGGACTCGGTGATGGTGCTGGCCGGAATCGCGAACCCCAAGCCTCTTGTCAAGTATGTCAAGGGGTTCGCGGCGAAGGTGAAGGTTAAGGTCTATCCCGACCATCATAATTTCACTAAGCGCGACATGGAGACTATCTCCCGCCTTTACGGTATGCTGCCCGGCGACCGCAGGCTGATTGTCACCACGGAGAAGGACGCGGTGCGTCTGGCCGCGAATCCGCATTTCCCCAAGGAGCTCAAGAGCCGCGTGTTCTATCTGCCGGTGAAGGTCAAGTTCGACCCGCATAATGTCGACTCGTTCGACCTGGAGCTGCAGAAGGCGCTGCTAAACGCCATAAGGTAGAGGCGGGCCGACTCCCGCCCGGCCGGAATAGCGAACTTTCGACTGATTTCATACGTTTCAACTTCGCGGCGCGAATAGCCGCTTTAAAATACCTTGAACACAATGTTAGAAAAAATCAACCAGACCGCGGAGTTTCTTCGCTCCAAGGTTACCGACATGCCCAAGGTGGCTGTGATTCTCGGCACGGGACTCGGCCCGATCGCCGACCTTATCGAGGATAAGACGGTGATTCCTTACTCCGAGATTCCCAATTTCCCGGTTTCGACAGTCGAGGGGCACAGCGGCAACTTTATATTCGGCAATCTCGCCGGCAAGCGCGTGATGGCCATGCAGGGCCGTTTCCACTACTATGAGGGGTATGATATGAAGACGGTCACTTTCCCCGTGCGCGTGATGCGCGCCCTGGGTGTGGAGACTCTCGTAGTGTCGAACGCGGCCGGCGGTATGAACAAGGAGTTCCGCGTGGGCGACGTTATGGTTATCACTGACCATATAAACCTCTTCCCCGAGAACCCGCTCCGCGGCAAGAACTACAACGAGCTGGGCGTGCGTTTCCCCGCCATGACCGAGGCTTACAGCAAGCGTATGGTGAAGATTGCCGACGAGATTGCCCAGGAGAAGGGCATACGCCTGATGCACGGTGTGTACGTCGGCACCACCGGCCCGACGTTCGAGACTCCGGCCGAATATGAGTATTTCCGCATCATCGGCGGCGACGCTGTCGGGATGTCGACGGTGCCGGAGGTTATCGTGGCCAACCACGGCGGCATGGAGGTGTTCGGGCTTTCCGTGATCACTGACCTCGGGGGCAAGGATGTCACCCAGGTGCCCACCCACGAGGAGGTGCAGATGGCCGCGAAGACAGCCGAACCTGTGACCAAGATGCTCGTCCACGAACTCGTAGCGCGCCTTTGATTATGGCGGGGCAGGATACTGAGATTTCGACCCTGGGCGAGTTCGGCCTTATTGATAGGCTGACTGACGGCCTGACCATGCGTCAACCCTCGACGGTCAAGGGGGTGGGCGACGACTGCGCCGTGCTCGATTTCGGGCCGGACAGGGAGGTGCTCGTGTCGACCGACCTCCTCGTGGAGGGGGTGCATTTCGACCTTACATATATGCCGTTGAAGCATCTCGGCTACAAGGCCGTGGTCGTGAATCTCTCCGATATTTACGCCATGTGCGGCACTCCGTCGCAGATTACGGTGTCGCTGGCTATCTCGCGCCGTTTCACGGTGGAGCATATGGAGGAACTGTATGCCGGAATCAGGCTCGCCTGCGAGGTGTACGGGGTCGATCTCGTCGGGGGGGACACTACCTCCTCGCGGTCGGGGCTGATGATTTCGGTCACGGCTATCGGCTCCGCGCCCAAGGGTGGCGCCGTTTACCGCTCGGGCGCGAAGGATACCGACCTTATATGTGTGTCGGGCGACCTGGGCGCGGCCTATATGGGGCTGCAGCTCCTCGAAAGGGAGAAGGTGGCTTCGGCGGGTCAGCCGGATTTCCAGCCCCGTTTCGAGGGTCGCGAGTATCTGCTTGAACGGCAGTTGAAGCCCGAGGCGCGCCGCGACGTGGTCGAGGCGCTGGCCAAGGCAGGCATCCGTCCGACTGCTATGATGGATGTGTCGGACGGATTGTCGTCGGAGCTGCTCCATATCTGCAAGGCGAGCGACGCGGGGTGCCGCGTCTACGAGGACCGTATCCCTATCGACTACCAGACGGCGGTCATGGCCGAGGAGCTGAATATGAACCTCGTCACGGCGGCTATGAATGGTGGCGAGGATTACGAGCTGCTGTTCACCGTGCCGCTCCACGCCCATGAGGAGATTCGCAAGGTGCCCGGAGTGAAGGTTATCGGGCATATCACGGCTCCTTCGCTGGGCTGCGCTATGGTGACCCGCGACGGGGGGGAGATTCCCCTGCGCGCGCAGGGTTGGAACGCGCTTGTGTCCGACGCCGCTGAGTCGCCGTCGGTCGCAAAGGCGGATGGCGGGGAGGATGCGTCCCCCTCGACGACAACTGAGCCTCCCGCCGAGTCGTGAGCCGCTGTGCCGGGGTCGCTCGGTACCGCTCTCTGTGACGCGTGTCCGCCGTTTCCCGGCGGGCTGAAGATTCAAATAATCCGGGTTTCGCGTGGCGTTTCCCGGATTATTTCGTAACTTTGCGTCGGATTTTGCGCCCTGCCGCGGCGGGGCGCCACTCAACCTCTGATACAAGCAAGTGACAAGAAGATGGTAAATCGAATTTTGATAAGGATTAAGGTCGTGCAGATGTTGTACTCCTATCTGCTGACACGCAATGATTTCCATGTGGTGACAACCCCCGCGAGGGATACGCGCGACGGAAAATACGCTCTTTCGCTCTACCACGATCTGCTGCTGCTTATCCTTGAGCTTTCCGGCTATAATGTGAAGGGCCCGGGTTCTTCGTCGCCGATGGACGCGCTCAAGTATTCCAATATGCTCTCGGAAAACAAGCTCGCCAAGGCGCTGAGCTCCGATCTGGCCGTGCGCGACCTGATCGCGAAGGGTTCCGAGACTATCGCCGATTTCGATCCGGCGCTCACGCGCCTCTACGGACTGATCACGCAGTCGGCCGTTTTCACTGACTTCAGGAAAAAGAAAAAGCCGGAGATGGCCGACGAGGCCCGCTTCTGGAGCGTCGTGCTCAACACGGTGGTGGCCAAGGACTCGCTGGTGCTTGAGGCCGCGAGGAAGAACGGCAATTTCACTATCGCGGGGTTCCGCGAGGGGGTCGAGATGGCGGTTCGCACCATCGAGGAGTTCGTCGATGTGCGCGGCTCGCTGGCCGCCGCATCGAAGTCGCTCGAAGAGTCGCTCCGCAAGGCTTACGACCTTTACCATGCGCTGCTTTACCTGCCTGTGGCGGTGACTGACTATGAGGCGGAGCGCCTGGAGGCCGCGAAGGAGAAGTATTGCCCTTCGCCCGAGGACCTCAACCCGAACACCCGTTTCGTTGACAACCGCTATGTGGCGGCTATCCGCGAGAATCCCGATATGGTGGAGTATCTCAAGAAGCATCCCGTGGGGTGGGAGGAGGATTTCTTCCTTGTCAAGGATCTGATGGATAAGATCCGCTCTTCCGAGGTTTACCAGGAATATATGCGTTCCGAGGAGCCCGCGACACTGGCTTCCGACTGCGACCTTTGGCGGCAGTTGCTGAAGTCGGTCGTTTTCCCGTCGGACGCTCTCGCCGAAGCGCTTGAGGCGAAGTCGGTCTACTGGAACGACGACCTGGCAATCATGGGCACGTTCACTATCAAGACCATCAAGCAGATGGGCTCGAAGGGTAACCGCGACATCGAGCTGCTCCCGTTCTTCAAGGATGACGACGACCGCCGTTTCGGCCCGGACCTGTTCATGCACGCCGTGCGCGGTCGCGAGGAGTTCCGCGGGTATATCGACCGTTTTGTCAATGGGTCGCAGTGGGATCCCGAGCGTCTGGCGTTTATGGATATCGTGGTGCTCCTGGCGGCTATCGCCGAGCTGGTGCACTATCCGTCGATTCCCGTGCCTGTCACGATCAACGAGTATGTGGAGATCGCGAATTACTACAGCTCGCCCCGTAGCGGCCAGTTCGTCAACGGTATGCTCTTCTCTATCACGAACTACCTCAAGGAGACTGGCGTTATCAATAAATGATGTCCGCCCGGGCTGGCTGAAATAGCCCCCGGGGTGGTTTTTTCAGTGATTATTAATTAATTTTACAAGATATGTTACAGAATCTTATCCCTCTTCAGGCTGGTACCGGCGATGCCGGGGGCTGGTCTTCGATGATCATGATCGTGCTGCTGATCGCGATTTTCTACTTCCTTATGATTCGTCCGCAGCAGAAGAAGCAGAAGGAGATCAAGAAGTTCCGCGACGCTCTGGCCAAGGGCGACAACATAATCACCGCCGGCGGTATCTATGGCCGCATCTGCGAGGTGAAGGAGAACGCTTTCATCATCTCCATCGCCGACGGCGTGAAGATCAAGATTGACAAGGGCTCTGTCTATCCTTCGGCTTCCGACGCCCAGGAGCAGCAGGCCGCTAAGGGCAACGCCTGAGCCGTAAGGGCTTGCCGCGTCGCGGATGCCCGGGTGCCGGGTTGCCGCGGCGCGGGCTTTGTTGACTTTTACCAACGTTCTTCGAGGTTATGTCCCTTAGGCAACGTTACGATGATTTGAGAAGGGGGTTGCGCTCCGCGACGGGGCGCAACGCCCTGACTTTTTTTGTGTTCCTGCTGATCTCGACGGTTTTCTGGTTCCTTATGGCGCTTAACGACGAGGTGCAGCGCGACTTCCGTCTCCCGGTCACGCTTGTTGATTTCCCGGAGGATGTTACGATTATCTCGGGGGTTACGGCCACCGTGAATGTTACGGTCAAGGATAAGGAGAGCTCCTTGGTGAAGTTCGCCTGGGGCGGTCTGCCGCAGCTGAGGCTCGGTTATGATGATTTTATGAAGACGGGCGATCATTCGCTGATGTATTCCGTCAACCAGCTCAACTCGTCGGTGAGGAGCGCTTTCGGCCCCACGGCCACGATCCTTGCCGTGCGCCCTGACTCTCTGAATCTGGAATATACCCGGAATCCGGGGGTGCGTACCCGGGTGGAGGTGGATGTGGAGGCGCATACAAAGCCCCAGTTCATCCAGTTCGGCGCGGTGACTATGGAGCCTGACTCGGTGATGCTTTTTTCCAATTCGAAGGAGATTTACTCTGTTGCCGGGCTGCGCACTGCGCCTGTGGTGCTCCGCGATCTGTCGGATTCGGCGGTGGTGGAGGCGAAGCTGGTGGTTCCCGAGGGTATGCGGGCCATTCCGGCGTCTGTCCGGCTGTCGGTGCCCGTCGAGCCGCTCGTCAGCAAGACGCGCAGGGTCGAGCTGCAGGTAGTCGACGCGCCGGAGGGACACAGGCTGGTGCCTTTCCCCTCGGTGGTGGAGGTGTCGTTCCTGATGCCGAAGAGCCTCTACAGCAAGGATAATTCCGCGGTGCAGGCGTTTGTCGATTATCCTTCGGCGGTTGGCCCCGCGGCGGCGGGAGAGGCTCCCGAGCTTCCTGTGAGGGTGGGCGTAGTGCCTACCTATTACCGCAATGTGCAGGTTGCTCCGTCGGCTGTCGAGTATGTTATCGAGCGCGATTAAACCCTTGCGCGGCGCCGCGGTTTACGGCGTTAACCCTGTGCGTCTGTTGTTCACTGATGCTGCGGAAAAACGCCGGGGTCGTCCGGACGCGTGTGATGATTTATTCTGTTAAGTGGGTTGTGGAAATCATTTATACTCCGCCCGAAGTATGATACAGAGTCCATAGTTTGTGATAATCGATCTACTTGTTTTAATTTGGTTATACGGCGAATTTTAATTTGGTTATACGGCGAAAGCCGCGGCAGGTTTTTCTGCTCGCGGCTTTCGCGTTTTTATGTGCGGGTTTGTCGTCGCGGTTACTCGGTGGGGGAGAAGGATTGGAATGAGTTGTCGGAGTAGAACACGACTATGTTGGTGATTTTTTTCCCTGCGGCGGCGGCCACGGCGAATGTGGTGGCGCTTTCTTTTTCTTGCCGGGTGGCGTTGTTCCCGGCGCCGCGGTTCGCTTCCTCTCTGGCCTTTGCCTGGCTGGGCGTTTCCAGCGGGTTGGTGTTTATGAATACGATTGATCCGGGTTCCCGCGGCTGGCGGGGCTCGCCTTGGCTGTTCTCGGCGTTATCGCGGCTCTGCGGCGCTGTTTCCGGCCGCTTGGTAGTGGCCGCCTGATGCCCGAACGCGTTGCTTCCATTGCCGAATATCGAGCTTCCGAAGCCGTTGTTCGCGGCGCACTCCTCACTTTGCCCGGCGTGCGCGGCAGGGGAGTGGTATATGGCTGGTTCTTCGTATTCCGCGGCGAAACCGAGCCCGGGTTCGTTCCCGGCTTCCGGGGCGGACTGGTTTGTCCTCGCCGGAGCTTCGCCGTCGGACGGGCGGGATGCGTCGTCGGGCGGGAATCCCGCGGCGCTGTCGTTTTTGCTCCATTCGGGGCGGTCGGCGGCGTCAATCCCCTCCTCTGATTTTTCCGAGGCTTCGGCCTGTGTCGCTGATTGCGGTCTTTCCGCTTCAGGAATGCGGTCTCCCTCAATGTGTTGCGCTTGGTTTGCGGCGTATTCGGCGTTGTTTTCAGCCTCTGAGGTTCGCGTATTCTGGCGCGACACCATCTCCCCCTCGCCAAACATCAGCCATAACACGGATAAGTCGGGGTAAGCATCGTGAATTTTCGTGATTAGTTCGTCTGATACTTTTTTGTTGCGGCCGTTCAGTATTTGCGACAGTGTCGGACGGGGAATCCGGCATGTGTCGGCGAACTGTGATATGGCGATTTTGTTTTCGTCAAGGTAATATTTTAGGCGGTTTACCAGGTCCATGTCTGTATTGTATAATGGGGTGGGGTGGATGTTCTTCCGCTGGGAAGGGATTGTTCAGCTCACGGGGTGTTTGTGCTGTTTGATTTTTTGAGTTTTTGGGGTTGTATTTCGTGTTGCAAATGTAAAAAGTATTTTTTTGATTTGCAAATTTTGGTGGTACTTTTGTTAATGGTGCTGTGTTTTGGTTTGAGAATTGTAAATTTGCGTTTCAAAACCGAGCGCTTTGAGAAAGTAAATTGAGTTTAAGAGTGTTAATCAAGGCGTGTTTTCATAATGAAATTAGTGGTTTTGTTCTGCAAACTTGGTTCTTTAGTTTGTGTTGCTGAACTATTTTGCTGTTTGTTTGTTTAAATGGCTTGTTTGGATTTTAGTGGCATTTACGTGGTTTTCTGGTGTGTGCGATGTTGCTGTTTGGGTGATATGATATTTGCACCGTTGTTAGGTGGTTTTTGGGTGGTAGTTTTATAGGGTTAATTTATATATTTGGCGTAATACATATGATAATTAGGAGTGTATAGCTAATGTGAATGGTTGTTAAATGGTGGATTTGCGATTATTTCTCCATGGTAGTTTCGGTTTGAAATCAGTTTTGTTTGATGAATTGGCAGCGGTGTCGCTGTTAACTGGGCGATGTTTTGCGGGTTTTGCGTGATTGGTTCGGTTTTGTTTTGTTGTACGTTTGTGTGTTTGCTGTTGTTAATTTGTTTTGGTTTGCAATTTTGTAGATGTTAATTTTTTGAATATATGTTGTTTATGTAAATTGCGAATGTGTCCCGTTTGTAGATGGGAATGGTTCGTTTGCGTGCTGTGCACGGGTTTGCGATTGTGAATCGCGTGTGGGCGCTGCTGCTGCTCGTGTGTCGGCTCGTGTTCCTGTGGGCGCCGTGAGCGCGATATTTGTTCGCAACCTGTCAGCCGTATGTAAATATAACATTCTCCGGGGCTTGTTTTTCTTCTTTTCAGGCGTTAAAATTTAGTTAATATTCTGAGCGCCAGCCAATGCGCGTGCCGCTTGGGTGTTTTTGGTTTGCGCGGTGGCTGCGGTGTGGCCGCCTCTTAGGGGCTCTCGGCGCGTCTCGGGGCTTTTTGTGAGTGGCGTTTGCTGATGATGGGCTTTTTATTTTTGCTTGTGGGAGTCGCGGTCGGAGCTTGTGCTCGGACTTTGAATTCCGTCTCGCTTGTCGACTGCTGTGTGGCGGAGTCGGCTTCATCGGCCCGGTCCAGCGGGGGGGTGAAGGTGTCCCTCGGTTTATTTTGGAAGTGTTCCCTCGGTTTGTTTCAAGGTGTCTTTTATTATAATAAATATTGTGTGGGGCGATTGTGGCGGGCGATGTGCCGGAGAATTATGCCGAAAAACATAAA
>JAMPHO010000028.1 GCA_023663385.1 Alistipes timonensis
GCGGCTTCGGCGGCGGCTTCGGGAGCCGGAGCCCCCTCGCGTTCGCGCTCGCGGAGCTCGGCCTCCTGGCCCGAGGCGCTGAAGTTCTGGCCTATCTGCTCGAAGAAGTTCTGCTGCAGAATCTTGCGCTGGGCGCGTATGGAGGATATGCGTTGGCGCAGGTAAGTCGCGCTGAACGGCTTGGTGATGTAGTCGTCGACCCCCTCGCTGAGGCCGCGCACGCGGTCCTCGACCGAGGCGCGGGCCGAGAGCACTATTATAGGTATATGGCTCAGTTTCTTGTTCTTTTTGATTTTCTGCACCATCGTCAGGCCGTCCATTTCGGGCATGGTGACGTCGGTTACTATGAAGTCGGGCTGCTCCTTCTCGGCCTTTTCAAGCCCGGCGGCGCCATTGGGGGCGGAAATCACGTCGTACTGCACCGCGAGGATGTCGCAGAGGAACGAGCGCAGGTCGTCGTTGTCCTCGACCACGAGGATTTTGACCCGCGGCCCGGCCTTCGGGGCGGTCGGCTCGGGTTGCAGCACGGGCACCGCCGTCGACACGGGCAACGGCTGGGGCTGGGCCTCCGCCGCCGGATGGGCCGGAACGGCCGGAATCTTGTAGTCGGTTATATAGTTGTGGTCCGAGGCGTTGGTGAGTATGCCGTTCACCATGTCGAGCATCTCCTGCGAGTTGCGGTGCACCTTCTCCAGGTAGCCGCGGGCGCGGTCCGAGAGGGGCTCGGTCTCAAGCACCTCGGCAACCGGGCCCCCGATGAGCGTCAGCGGAGTGCGGAGCTGGTGCGAGGCGTTGATGAAGAACTGCTTCTCCTTCTTGCGGAGCTGGTCGGTCATCTTGTTCTTGCGGTTGAGCAGGTAGAAATAGGCTATGAGCCAGCCCGCGCCGAGGAAGAGGACCACATACAGGATCTTGGCCCATATCGACTCCCAAAAGTCGGGGTGCACTTCGATGGTAATCTGCCGGTTGTTGTCAAGCCACACCCCGTTGCCGTCGGTGCTTTTCACCAGGAGCTTGTGCTTGCCCGGCGCGAGGTGGTTGAAGTGGGCCGTGTGGGCCGTGCCGATATAGGTCCAGTCGGGGTCGTCGGCCAACTTGTAGGCATACTGTATGTTGGCGTTGTCGCTGTAGTCGAGCGCGGCGAAGCTTACCGCGAAATTGCGCTTGCCCCCCTGCACGTCGATTTTCGTCGGGTTCAGCATCTGGCGCTTCTCGGGCTCACCCTGGAACTGGATGCCGGTGAACACGATCTGGGGCACATAGTCGCTCTTCACAATCTCCTCGGGGTGGAGGTATACGATCTCCCCCATGGCGCCGAACAGCAGCTTGCCGCTGGCCGCCGACAGGGCGGGCGCCGCCTCGGTGAAGTCGAGGCTCCCCCCGACATCGTTGCGGCCGTAGACGGCCATCGTGTTTGTCGAGGGGGAATAAACCAGGATACTCGTCTCCCTGACTATGTAGATGTTGCGGCTCGTGTCCTCGATCATCGACAGTATGTTACCACCGACGAGTGAGTTCTGGAGCATCGAGAGCGGGTCGCTGGCTCCCCCACCCGACTTGAACCGCAGCTGCGGCGCGAGCAGATTCTCAGACTCGACCTTCTGGAGCGACCCGCCCATCGTCGCGACATATATGTCGCCGCTGGAGGTCACCAGGGTCTGCAGCACGTCGGCGGTCTGGAGCGACGAGGGGTCGCCCGGAATATGCACTGTGGGATAGAACTTTATGTCTCTCGGGTTCTTGAAATTGCTTGAGAAGGTAATCAGGCCGCTGGAGGTCGAAAGGAGCACCGTGCCTTTGCCGTCGTGGGTGATGCGGCGCACGCGGGGGAATTTCGCCGCCGGAAAGTTCTTCAGCTCGTTTCCGGCGTGGACGAACCGCGCCCTGCCGTCGGGGAGCTTCTCGGCCTTAAGCAGTCCGCCACCGAAGGTGCCCACCCATATGTTACCTTTGTCGTCCTGGGCGATGTCGTACACGGTGTCGGTCGGTATCGAGTAGGGGTCGTCGGGGTCGTGGCGGAAGTGGGTCAGCGTGCCGTCGGGGCGGAGCAGCAGCAGTCCGTCACCCTTGGTGCCCACCCATATGTCGCGGTCGGAATCCTCGTACATCGCGTATATATGGTCGGAAAACTTCTCCGGCGCGGCGGTGGCGAAGTAACGCCCCGAGCCGCCGGGTTTCTCGCTCTTGGCAAAATAGCCGTCGGGCGCGCCGTCGGCGGTGAAGCGCCCCAGCACGCCGTTGCGCGAGCCGGCCAGGAACTTGCCGCTCGCGCAGGGGAGCAGCGACCGCACCTCCTCGTTGGCTACCAGGGGCGTACGCTTTACTATATGGTGGTTGAAGTTTACCAGCGAGAGGTCGTGGGTCGACCCTATCCATAGGTTGTGCTGCCGGTCGACGAAGAAGCGGTCGGCCTCGGGCATAGCGGCGTATCGGAGATTAGTCAGGCGGAACTCCTGCGGGAGCAGACGGCCCGACTCCTCGTCGTAATATCCGAAACGGCCCCCTTTGGGGGAGAGCCATATGGTGCCGAAGCGGTCCTCAATCCAGAGGGACACGCTGCCGAGCGAGGCGTGCCAGGTCCCGGGAGCCGTCGCGACGGCCGATGCCGAGGTCACGGCGGCGTCGGTGAGCCACACGTCCCCGGCCTCGGTGAAGGCCCAGGCCCTGTGGCGGGAGTCAACGAATATATCGGCCACGTCGTCGGCGGGAGCACCGGCCCTCACGAGCCTCCAGGAGCGGTTGCGTAGGTCGTAGACGGCCAGACCGCCGCTCACGGCGGCTATCAGATTATTGTCGTCGAGCGCCTTCACGGCCCTCACCCGCCCGGGAGCGAACCCCTCGGCGGGCGCCACCGGCGACAGCGCCGTATCACCCTTGCGGAACGAGAAGAAGCGACCGTCGGTCGTAGCGAAATAGGTGGCGTCCCCCGCCACGGCGGGATCGAGGAAGCTACCCTGCGAGGCCACGCCGGTGCCGTAGAGCTGCACCCCGGCGTCGGTGAACACCCATTCGTTGCCGAGCCTGTCGACCAGCACTTTGGTCACCTTCGACGCCCCGCCGCGGAGCTTGTCGCGGCCATAGACCTCCACCGAGGAGGTGTCGACCGGCATCGAGGCCCTCACGCGCACGCTGGGGCCCGCGCCGTCGGACACGAGCCACATATACCCCCCCGCCGAATAGACCTCCTGCACCCGGCAGGAGCGCCCAGTCTTGGCCGACACGGTCTCCTCCAGGGGGGAGAACCGGCTCTCGGAGGGGTTGAAAATGTACGGTTTGCGGTCGTAGGTCAGGAGCCACACCTTCCCCTCGCCGTCGGGGGCGATGCTGACTATGCGGCTCGACGTCAGCGACCCGTGGCGCTCGCCCGAGCGGAACGAGGCGAAGCCGTAGCCGTCGAAGGAGCTAAGGCCGTTCCAGGTGGCGATCCAGATCATGCCGTCGGGGCCCTGGACTATCTTGGAAATACTGTTGGAGGGGAGGCCGTCGCTCACATTGAAAGAGCGGGTCTGGCAGAAGGGCTGGGCCGTCGCCCAGGAGAGCGACAGAAGCGCGATCCAGAGGATCGTTATGGCTCGGCACATAGTTTGTTTCACGGTCGACAGGTTGCTTGCTGGGTGGATCATAAGCGTGTGCAGTGCAAATTTAGCAAAACTTGGCGGATATACAAAATGGCGTGCGTTAAAAGCGTGAAAAATTGTTATAACCCCGAAAATTGGCAATTTTTACTCCACCGACTTTAGTATTTTTTAGCAAATTTGCACCCGTAAGAGCGACGCGTGTCCAAAACGCCCACCGCCCAACCTGTGATTCAGCCCCGCGTGACGGGGAAATTCCCCCTACGGGGGGCCAAACCGGGCGCTCCCGGCCATACCGTGAAAAAAATCAATCTAAAACCTAACTATATCATGATTAAAAAACTGTCCAGTTTCCTGCTCCCCCTCGCCGTGGCCCTCACCGGCTGCTCGCAGGGAGCCGACGAGCCCGCCGCAAAAGGCGAGGCCGAAGGCGGGATGCAGAAAGTGGAGATGGCGCTCTCACGCGCCTCGGCTGACGAGCTCCAGGCAGCCGGAATCTCCAAGTTCACCGTGTTCATCTACCAGGTTAACCGCCGCGAGTACACCCTCGTCGAAATGCGCGAATGCGGCACATCCGAAGGCCGCTTCCAGCTCGACTTCCCCCTGGGTGAGACCTTCACCACTTTCGCCGTGGCTAACGCCGACAATTTCACCGACACCGAGAGCTACGAGAACGTGACGGTGCACATCGACCCGGCTGCCCGCCAGGACGTGTGGATCTCCAACCCCGTGCGCTTCTCCTCCGACAAGTCGTTCTCGACCCTCGACGTGGCCCTGCGCCGCGTGATCGCCTCGGTCGACTTCCAGACCGCCGAGACCGCCGCTGACATCGCCGCCGTCGGCGACTTCGACCGCCTCGACGTCACCTTCGACCATGTCGCCACCTCCTACCGCGTCAACGGCGCAGCCGTCAACGACGAGAAGGTGACCCTCACCGTCGACGCCGCATCCGACTTCAAGGGTGGCTTCTCGACTTTCCCCACCACCACCCTCGCCGACCCCTGGACCGTCACCATCAACTATTTCAAGGGTGGCCAGCAGGTCAACACCTCCTCCTCGGCACTGGAGACCAACGAGAAGTTCGCCTCCGCCACTCACTACACGGTGACTGTGCCCGTAACCGACAACGGCTTCGTGCAGACCCCCTGGCGCTCGGCTTCGCTGATTCCCGCCGGTGCGCGCATGAAGATGACCGTCGAAGTCACACCCCTCTAAACCTTAAAAAACTCTACCTTACCAATGAATAAACAGTTCAAATACGGGGTGCTCGCACTGATGGCCGCGGCCACCATTGTGGCCTGCAAGGACGACGAGGTCTACAAGACTTCCGTCACCCGCGACATCGAGCTGACCCTCGACGGCAAGCCCTACAACGTTCACTACGGCCAGGACGACGGCCACGACAACCAGCGCATCCTCTTCATCTACCGCGACAACGGCGCTTACTTCGGCAACTACGGCTCGACCCACCGCTTCGCTCTGGAGGATGGCTCCTATAAAATATTCGCCACCCAGCAGGTCGACACCATGCTCACCAAGATCCCTAACTCCCTTGGCGACGTCGTGTTCGACCAGGACAAGGCCATGAAGCTCCCCCTGGCGATCTCCGACCCCGTTAACTACAGCGCCGGAGGCAAACTCAAAATCGCCATCAAGACCCGCACCGGCATGCTCCGCCTACGCGCCACCGACGAAAAGGCCGACAAGAGCTACTCCAAAATCAAGGCCGTGATCTCAACCAACGTCACCGGCTGGAAAGTTAGCTCGGCAAGCGTGATTACCGGCGACACCTACGACCTCGAAGTCGAGAAGGAAACCGCCGGAGGCGGCGTGGGCTACACCCAGGACGCCGTGCTCCTCGGCTCGGAGAAGAACCCCGTGAACGTCCGCATCGACTACCTCGACGCCCAGGACAACGTGGTGCGCTCCAAACCGTTCGCCGAACCCATCGCCGTGCTCCCCAACGACACCACCGAGGTTTCCTTCAACCTCAACGACGCCAACGAGCGCGTAATCGTGAACTACAACGTGCAGATCGGCTCGCAGCGCTGGACCGAGGCTGAAATCTATCCCTCCGTGAAGGTCGACGTTCCCGACGGATACACCTATGTGGCTCCCGACCAGGACCTCACCACCACCATCACCGAGCAGATGGCCGACGCTTCGATCAGCGAAATCAAGATCTTCCTCAAGGCCAACTCGACCTACAACGTC
This sequence comes from Alistipes timonensis, assembly GCA_023663385.1. GTDB lineage: Bacteria > Bacteroidota > Bacteroidia > Bacteroidales > Muribaculaceae > UBA7173. The sequence goes on from JAMPHO010000028.1 coordinate 5,790, forward strand.
AAGAAGGACGCCACCGCCTCCTGGACCAAGTCGATCCACCTGCTGGGCCAGACCCCCGGCTTCGGTCAGAACTACGCGACCGTCAGCATGGGCTCCGACGCTCAGATCGGCCTCGCGGGCACCTTCGACCACATCACCTTCGAGAACATCCGCTTCGTGCCGCAGACCCGCCTCTTCAACCTGCGCAACACCCAGTTCGACATCAACACCATCGAGCTGATTAACTGCGACTTCGACAACTGGAACACCGGCGTGATCTGGTTCCAGGCTTCCAACGCCGACAACCAGCAGAAAGTGGGCACCATGCGTATGAAAGGTTGCCGCGTCACCAACTACACCTCCAACTCCTCGGCCGGCCTCTTCCGCCCGCAGGTTCAGCGCCTCACAACAGTGGCAAACTGGGAAATCGACGGCTGCCTCTTCCACAGCAAGAATTTCTCGACCCGCGACGGTGTGATCCTCTGCAACCTCAAGAAGCTCGACGGCCCCGTCGACATCAAGGTGACCAACAACATCTTCATCGACACCCGCGGCTCCAACTACACATACTTTAATATAGACCTCGCTTCGGCTTCCTCGGCCAACGTTACCTTCACCGGCAACACCGTCTCCGGCTCCGCCAACGCCAACGGCAAGGGTACCTTCCTGAAGATCGCCGGCGCTACCGCGACCGCTTCGGGCAACTCCCGCACCGCCGGCTACTCGATGGCCGCCTACGGCATCGACACCCCCGCCGAAAGCGCCACCACCTACGAGGAGCTCCTCAACCAACAGAATCTCTAAACCTTAAGCTCTAAACATACCAATGAACAGAATATTAATGACGATTTGTCTGGCGCTGGCCTCCATATGGGCCTGCGCGCAGACAACCACCGTCACCGGTACGGTTTCTGACAGCGAGGGTCCGCTGATCGGGGCTACGGTGCTCGTCAAGGGCACCCAGAACGCCGCCTCGACCGACTTCGACGGCAACTTCTCGCTCAAAAACGTGAATCCCGCCAAGGACGTGCTCATAGTGCGCTACGTCGGCTTCGACAATAAGGAAGTGCCCCTGAAAGGGCAGACCAACGTCGACATCCTCATGGAGGCCAACGCCACCATGATGGACGAGGTGGTGGTCATCGGCTACGGCACGCAGAAGCGCGGCAACCTCACCGGCTCAATGTCGTCGGTTGAGGCCAAAGTGATCGAGCGCATGCCTGTGGCCAACGTCGGCGAGGCCATCATCGGCCGCATGCCCGGCGTGCAGGTTACCACCGCCGACGGCTCCCCCGACGCTGAGGTTACCGTGCGCATCCGCGGCGGCGGCTCCGTCACCCAGTCCAACCAGCCCCTTGTGCTCATCGACGGCTTCGAAGGCTCGCTCAACGACGTACCCGCCACCGACGTCGACAACATCCAGGTGCTCAAGGACGCTGCCTCGACCGCCATCTACGGTGCCCGCGGCGCCAACGGCGTTGTGCTCGTGACCACCAAGAAGCCCGGCGAGGGCAAAGTGTCCGTCAACGTCAACGCCTATGTGCAGACCAAGGAACTCTCCAACAAGCTCGACGTGCTCAAGCCCTACGACTTCGTGCGCGCCAACTACGACCGCATCTACTCCAAAGGCTCCAGCGTACGCTCCGGCTTCGCCGACAACTTCGGCAAACCCTTCGAAATGTACATCTACCAGGGCTACGAAGGTAGCGACTGGCAGGACATCATCTTCTCGACCCACCCCGTGAGCTGGGCTGTCGACGGCAGCATCAGCGGCGGCAACGAGAAGTTCAAGTTCAAGCTCTCGTTCATGCACCAGGACCAGCCCTCCGTGATGCCCGACAACGGCCTCATCCAGAACAACCTCAACGGCAACATCACCGTGAAGCTCTGGGACTTCCTCAGCATCGAGTACCGCACCCGCTATATGAACAAGACCCTCCAGGGCCGAGGCACCGAGGGTATCGGTCTGCTCACCGCCCTGCAGGAACGCCCCACCGCCGGTCTCCAGGATTTCACCACTGTTCCTAAGAATGAAATCGTCGAAGAGGAAACAATGACCAACTACTACCACTTCGACCCCCTGGAAACCAACGAGCGTTACTACCGCAACCGCTACTCCAAGCTGCTCAACATGGGTGGCGCCCTCAACTGGACCATCATCAAGGGTATGACCCTCCGCAACGAGTTCACCTGGGAGGACTACGACGAGGACGACCGCCAGTTCAACGCCGCCAACTCCGACAGCAACTCGCGCAACTGGGGTCCCTACCTCACCCAGAAGAAAAAGAACCGCACCAAGTGGCAGCTCACCAACGTGTGGAACTACGCCCTCAACCTCCGCGACACCCATGACTTCCAGTTCATGCTCGGTCAGGAAATGAAGCACAACGGCGAGGTGCAGACCGACATCCGCATCGCCGGGTTCCCCACTAACCTCGACGCCGAGAAGGCTTTCGACAACTTCGCCCTCGGCACACCCCGCTACAACCGCTCCTCCCACCCCTCCCCCAACCGCGTAAGCTCCTTCTTCGGACGTATCAACTACAGCTTCGACGACCGCTACCTCGCGACCTTCACCCTCCGCGCCGACGGCTCCACGAAGTTCTCCAAGAAAAACCGCTGGGGCTGGTTCCCCGCCGGCGCTCTCGCATGGCGTATGTCCAACGAGGCTTTCCTCCGCGACTACACCTGGCTGACCAACCTGAAGCTCCGCGCCTCAATCGGCTTCGCCGGTAACGACCGCATCGACTCCGACCTCTATATGCGCCTCTACAAGCTCGGCGACACCTCCGTGGGCCCGGGCTGGAACGAGACCGGCAGCTACTGGTACGAGTTCAACAGCAAGTTCCCCGTGAACCCCGACGCAAAGTGGGAGACCACCATCACCCGAAACCTCGGTCTTGACTTCTCATTCTTCAACGGCCGACTCGACGGTACCTTCGACCTCTACTTCAACACCACCAAGGACCTCCTGATCGAAACCCAGATTCCGGGCGACACCGGCTTCACCGAAATGCTGACCAACATCGGCCAGACCTCCAACAAGGGCTTCGAGCTGAACCTTAACGCCTACATCATCGAAACCAAGGACTGGACCCTCGGCGCCAACTTCAACATCGGCTTCAACCAGGGCAAGATCGACAAGCTCGCCGACGGCGAGGACGCCTTCTACGCCAACGTCGACAAAGTCGACATCAACGACGACGTGTTCTGGTACCGCGTGGGCCAGCGCATGGGCCAGATCTACGGCTACGTCAACGACGGCTTCTACACCACCAAGGACTTCATCTACAACGAGGAGGCCCGCACCTACACCCTCAAGCCCGGCATCGTAGACTCCAGCCCCCTGGCTGGTGACCTCGGCCCCGGCTCCCCCAAGTTCAAGAAGCTCACCCCGGTTGACCCCGACGACCCCGAAAGCTACGTTATCACCGCCGACGACCGCAAGATCATCGGTAACACCACCCCGAAATTCTCGGGCGGCTTCGGCGTGAACGCCACCTGGCGCGGCTTCGACCTCAGCGCGTTCTTCAACTTCATGTGCGGCTTCGACGTTCTCAACCTCAACAAAATCCATATGAGCACCGTTCCCTCGTCCAGCGGCGACTACCGCAACCTCTCGGCCGAGTTCGCCGGAGCCTGGAAGCGCACCGACGAATGGGGCAACTACCTCTGGTACAAGCCCGAGGTTATGGAGGAATACAACAAGAACGCCACTATGTGGAGCCCCAACAACATCACCAAGGCTTTCGTGTCGACCTACGGCGTCGAGGACGGCTCCTTCCTGCGCCTGCAGACCCTCACCCTCGGCTACTCGCTGCCGCAGAAGCTCCTCAAGCACATCGGCATGACCAAGTGCCGCTTCTACGCAACCGGCTACAACCTCTTCACCGTGACGAAGTACAGCGGTTACGACCCCGAAGTCAACATCGGCGAGGGCCTGACCCCGAACGTGGACTACAATATGTATCCCCGCGCCCGCACCTACACCTTCGGCGTGCAGCTCTCTTTCTAAACCTTAAACCGAACCACAGAAAATGATACTCAGCAAATCGAAATATATCGGAATCGCGTTGGCCGCCGCCGGCGCCGTGGTGCTCCCGGCGTGCGACGACTTCCTCGACGTGCAGCCCGAATCATCATTCTCCAACGAGGAGATTTTCTCTTCCGAGACCGAGACCAAGGCGATGTTGGGAACCGTATACTCCAAACTGACCAACGGCAACCTCTACGGCCAGAACTTCCCCTACGCCTTCAACACCAACACCGACGTAGAGATGCGCTCCTCCTCCAGCGAGACAAGCTCCTCCGACGGCCAGGACGCCTACTGCTTCGACATGGGCTCCAACTGGAACCAGCTCGAACGCACCTGGAACGCCGCCTACGAGGCCATCAACTACTGCAACGACTTCCTGGAGAATATGGGCGGATCGCCCCTCTTCTCCACCGAGGTATCCTCGTCGGGTCCCTCCAACATGCAGCATATGTATGCCGAGGTTAAGTGCCTCCGCGCCCTGCTCTACCTCGACCTGGTGCGCACCTGGGGCGACGTGGTGTACCGCAAGACATCCACCCAGGTAGGTATGGACTTCTACCATGAAGGTGTCACCGACCGCATGGAGATTCTCTCCGACCTCATCGAGGACCTCAAACCCGCCGAGAAGATGCTCAAATACGCCGCCGAACTCGAAGAAGGCGTTGAGCGCGTGGGCCGCGAATACTGCCAGGCTCTGATCGGCCAGCTCGCGATGTACCGCGGCGGCTACTACCTCGCCCCCGGCAGCGGCATCGGCGAAATCAAGCGCGAAACCGACTACCAGGAGTACTACAAAATAGCCCGCGAATACCTCGGCAAGGTGATTTCCGAGAATAAGCACACCCTCACCAAACAGAGCTTCGAGCAGATGTGGAACGACGAGTGCAACTGGACCGTGCTTAAGGACGGCGACGTGATTTTCGAAATCCCCATGCTCAAGGACGGCTCCGGCTCGCTGGGCTACCGCGTGGGCGTGGGCATCGACCTCACAGTCGACAACCCCGAGCACAATATGGGTCGCTGCAGCAACTCCGTGAACTTCTGCGGCATCTACCCCTTCACCTTCGACCAGCGCGACCTGCGCCTCGACGTAACCTGCGTGCCCTACAAGTATGACACCGGCCTGAGCCAGGTGATCTCCGTCGGCAGCAGCTGCGTGGCAGGCTGGAACGTCGGCAAGTGGAACAAGATGAAGATGGGCACCTCCCTCTCCGGCGCCGAGGGGAACACCGGCATCAACGCCATCCGCATGCGCTACGCCGACGTGCTCCTGATGTACGCCGAGGCCGTCAACGAACTCTCCGGCCCCGTGGCCGAGGCCAAGAACGCCCTCAAAGAGGTGCGCCGCCGCGCATTCGAGCCCGCCCTCCAGAACGAGATGGTCGAGCAGTATGTCGACGCCCTCACCTCGCCCGACGCCTTCTTCGAGGCCATCAAGAAGGAACGCGCCTGGGAGTTCGGCGGCGAAGGCATGCGCAAGTACGACCTCGCCCGCTGGGGTATCTACGGCAAGACCATCCGCGACCTCTACTTCCAGTTTGAGGACTGGGGCAAGCGCGCCAACGGTATCGGCGTCCGCGGCGACGTTCGCGACGTGTTCTACTGGCGCCACGTCGACGCCTCCGGCAACCCCGTGGCCGCTACCGCCAACGGCAAGCGCATCGAAATCATGGGCCTCAAAGAGTATGGCGAGAACATCGGCGACCACCCCGCCTCGCAGGGTTGGACCAACGCCCCCGAATACGCCAAGAAATGGTGGTCGCTCAACGAGGACCTCGGCGAATGGGAGCTCCACGCCGACATCAAGTACAGCTTCCGCGGCTTCATCAACTACGGCAACGCCTCCAGCGTCGGCCCCAACGACCCGATCCGCTACATAGCCCCCTACCCCTCGCGAGTGATTACCGCGCACCGCGGCTCCATCCAGCAGCAGTACGGCTACCGTTAATCCCACTCTCCTCAACCAATCAGCATTAAAGCAATGAACTTCAATATATTCCGCAACACAATGAAAGCCCTCGGCGTTGCCACCCTCGCGGTGGCCGCCCTGGCGCTCAATTCCTGCAAGGAGGACGACTTCACCTCCCGCGGAGACCTGTTCCAGCCGCGTTTCGCCGCCAAGCCGGTGATTACCAACCATAACGACGTGGCAATCGTCTGGTACGAGTCGAACGACGCCGTTTCCTACACGGTGCAGTTCTTCCACGACCAGTACTACCAGAACCTCTTCCAGGAGTGGGAAATCAAAGACCCCTTCATCACCGTCGAAGACCTCCCCTACGGCAGCCGCTTCTATGCCCGCGTGCGCTGCAACGCCTCCAAGGCCGAGCACAACTCGCAGTGGGCGCAGACTGACTTCACCACCGAGGACCGCCCCGAGTACGCGCAGCTCCTCCAGGGCGTTTCGCACAGCGAAATCTCCGACAACGGCGCCGTGATCCGCTGGACCGTCGACCCGCTCAACCCCGTTGACTCCATCTCGGTGAAGCCCGCGATGTCGACCACCCTCCCCGAAATCACCGCCTACCTCACCCCCGAGCAGAAAGAGGCCGGCGAGCTGGTACTCACCGACGAGCTCACCCCCTCGACCCTCTACAACGTCAACATCTACGACACCACGAAGCCCCGCAAGTACGACAAGCCCTACAACCAGGTGACTTTCCGCACCACCGGCCCGGCTCCCCAGACCATCGAGGTGAGCGTAACCGACGACCTCTCCGGCATGCTCTCGCTCAACAACGAGGACCCCGAGATTCCCGACGGCACCGTTTACGAACTCCCCGAAGGCTCGACCTACACCATCTCACCCTTCGCTATGAGCAAGGGCTTCAAGATCGTTGGTCCCGAGGAAGGCACCAAGCCCGTGCTGATTCTCAACGGCACCTGGAACTTCGCCTCCGGCGCCTACATCTCGACCTTCGCGATGGAGAACGTCGAAGTGCGCAACCAGGCCATCAACCAGTACTTCTTCAACTCCGGCAACAGCTGGACCCTGGAGAGCGGCAGCTTCATCAACGTGAAGTTCTACAACATCAACCGCGCCTTCTGGCGTCACCAGGGTGCCAACAACAAGCACATCATCGAGTTCACCCTCGACGGCTGCTGGTTTGACCACTGCGGCTACCAGGCAGGCTGCTACGCCACCTTCGACTTCGCGTCGGCCGGCAAGGGGAACATCGGCGCCTACGACCAGATCGACGCCCTGACCATCCGCGACTGCACATTCTCGCGCGGCGGCACACTGCAGGACGCCTCCTACGGCTGGCGCATGCTCGTATCCCACGCCAACTGCTACGTTCCCATCAACCTCATCGTCGAGAACATCACCCTCTACGAGTTCTTCAACAACGCCACGCTCATCGACGTATCCGCTACCGAGAAGTCGACCGTGACCGTTCGCAACATCCTCGTGGCCTCCCCGATCTCGACCCTCTTCGTGCCCGGTTCGGGAACCGTGAGAAATTTCTCCAACAACTTCGCCACTACCGACTGCCGCTCGGGTCTGAACCAGATCAGCGCCACCCAGCTCCCCCAGAGCGCGGCCGACCTCTTCGAGGATCCCGTCAACGGCAACTACACCATCAAGGACTACTCCTCGCCCGCCTACATCATGGGCGCCGGTGACCGTCGCTGGCTCGAATAACACTTCATCCTCTATAAGGCGAGGGGCCGTACGCGCGGCCCCTCGCCCCATAAAAATGAATCACAAAGATTTTCCAACGTTACAAGCGTGAAAACCTACATCCTTAAATCCGCTGTGCTCTCTGCCCTGGCCGTTACCGCCGCGCAGGGAGCCGCGGCTTCTAAAGAGGCCGCCAAAACCGACCCTTCGACCTACGTCAGCAAGGTATGGGTCGCCGACCTGGGGAACGGCAAGTTCCAGAACCCGGTAATCAACGCCGACTACTCCGACCCCGACCTCATACAGGTCGACGGCGACTACTGGCTCACCGCCTCCAGCTTCTGCAACATGCCCGGCCTGCCGATACTCCACAGCCGCGACCTGGTGAACTGGGAGCTGGTGAACTACGCCGTGAAGACCCTCGAACCCGCCGACTACTACAACTCGGCCCGCCACGGCGACGGCGTTTGGGCACCCGCCATCCGTTACCACAACGGCGAGTACTTCATCTACTGGGGGGACCCCAACTTCGGCATCTACATGGTAAAGACCAAGGACCCCCGCGGCGAGTGGGAGGCCCCGGTGCTGGTAAAGGCCGGCAAGGGCCTTATCGACACCTGCCCCCTCTGGGACGAGGACGGCAAGGCGTACCTCGTGAACGGCTGGGCCAAGAGCCGCGCCGGACTTAACGCCGCCATCACCGTCACCGAGATGTCGCCCGACGGCACCCGCCTCATCGGCGACCCGGTGCTCGTCTACGACGGTCTCCCCGAGGGTAACCACACTATCGAGGGCCCGAAATTCTACAAGCACGACGGCTACTACTACATACTCGCGCCCGCGGGAAGCGTGGCCGCCGGATGGCAGGTAGCCCTCCGCTCGAAGAACCCCTTCGGCCCCTATGAGTCGAAAATCGTGATGGCGCAGGGGGACACCGACATCAACGGCCCCCACCAGGGCGGATGGGTGCGCACTCCCCAGGGTGAGGACTGGTTCCTCCACTTCCAGGACAAAGGGATCATAGGCCGCGTGTGCCACCTCAACCCCATGACCTGGAAGGACGGCTGGCCCGTGATAGGCGTTGACAAGGACGGCGACGGCTGCGGCGACCCCGTGAAGACCTACGCCAAGCCCAAAACCAACGAGAAAATCGCCATCCACACCCCCGTTGAGAGCGACGAGTTCGACACCATCGAGCTTGGTAAGCAGTGGCAGTGGTTCGCCAACTACCAGCTCCCCTTCGGCTTCGCCACCCCCGACGGCTATTTCCGCCTCTACGGCCACACCCTGAGCGACAACTTCGTGAACTTCCGCGAGGTGCCCAACCTGCTCACCCAGAAGTTCCCCAACGAAACCTTCACCGCGACCGCCAAGGTAACCGTCTCCGCCACCAAGGACGGCCAGCAGTCGGGCCTCATAATCATGGGCCGCGACTACGCCCGCCTCTCGGTTGAGAAGCGCGGCGCCGACTTCGTGATCAGCGAGTCGATCTGCCTGAAGGCCGACAAGAACAAGCCCGAGCAGACCATCGAGATAGCCACCGTGAAGCCCACCCGCGTAAACGGCGAAGGTGGCCGCGCCACCCAGGACCTCGACATCTGGCTCCGCGTCAAAGTCGGCAAGGGTGAGGTTTGCGAGTTCTCCTACTCGCTCGACGGCAAGAAATTCATACCCTGCGGCAAGCCCTTCACCGCCCGCGAGGGGCATTGGATCGGCGCCCGCGTAGGCTTCTTCGCCGTGCAGCCCGAGGGCCCCAACCGCGGCTGGATGGACATCGACTGGTTCCGCGTGACCAAATAAACGCTGGCTGCCAAGGCCGCGTTTCCTGACCATAGTTACCCCGTTATGACTGATTTGTTCGGTTCATAGCGGGGTATTTGTTTGGCGTTTTGGGAGAAAGTTAGTAACTTTGGCGCATATTTAACAAAATTTCAACTATGAAAAAGTTTTTAGCCGCCGCAGTGGTGGCGATGACGGCTCTCGCGGCCGCGGCCGAAGGTTACCAGGTAAACTCGTTCAGCGCCCGCCAGACCGGCATGGGACACACCGGGGTCGCCCTGAAGCTCGGGGCCGAGAGCCAGCTCTTCAACCCCGCCGCGATGGCTTTCACCGACAAGACCCTCGACATATCAGCGGGAATGAGCGCCATAAAGGCGAGCGCTTACTGCAAACTTGACGGCCAGCAGTGGGAAACCTCCAACAAAATCTCCACCCCCTTCAACTTCGCCGCCTCATTCCGCATATGGGAGGAGCTATACGCCGGAATCACTCTGTACACCCCCTACGGCTCCTCAATCAACTGGGGCAAGGCGTGGCCAGGCGCCACGCTCAGCGAGTCGGTGTCGCTGCAGGTGTTCACCGTGCAGCCAACCCTGGCCTGGCGCGCGTCCGACAAGTTCTCGATCGGCGCCGGACTGATGATTTCCTGGGGGAGCGTTGACCTCACCAAAGGACTGATCACCTGGGATATGGCCTCGAAGCTCGGCGACATAGCCTGGCACGCCGCCGCACTCAAACACCAGCTCGACCCCTCGAACCCCAACCCCGGGAATCCACCCGCCGAACCCGCCGACAAGAACATACCCCCCGCCTCCGTGAGCCTCAAAGGTACCTCCGACCTTGCCTTAGGCTTCAGCGTCGGCCTGATGTACAACATCAACGAGAAATGGACCCTCGGGGCCTCGCTCCGCTCCGAAATGGATATGAAGGTTAAGAAAGGTGACGCCTCCGTGAGCTACGACGCGTCGGAGTTCCTCCAGAACGTGCTCCGCGAGAACCTCGACGAGATGAGCTCCACCAACTTCTCCGCCTCTATGCCCTGCCCCTATGTGTTCACCATCGGAGCTGCCTACCGCCCGATCGACAAGCTCGAAATCGCCTTCGACGCCCAACTCAACGGCTGGGCCTCATACGATTACCTCAACATCAAGTTCGCCGGACTTTCGAAATTCGATCAGAAAATCGAAAAGAACTATCGCGACGCGATGACCTTCCACCTCGGAGCGCAGTACACCCTCACCAAACGGCTCGACCTCCGCGCCGGACTGATGGTAGACCTCTCCCCCTGCGACAAACACCACTACAACCCCGAGACCCCGGCCATGACCAAAATCGAGCCCGCCGTGGGCCTCACCTTCCGCCCCACCAAGCGCTTGGCCATCGACATCGCCTTTATGTACATCAAGGGCATGGGCCTTAAGAACGGCGTCGGGCAGATCGACCAGAAGAGCTTCGCCCAGGGTTACTCAGCCGCCGTCGACCAGTACAACGCCTCCATAGCCGCCCTCAACGCCATGGGTATGCAGCTCCCCTCCTACCCCAAGGCCGAGGTCGCGGAAACCGTTGACTTCCGCGCCGACTACGCCGTTCACGCCATAGTCCCCGCCATCGGCCTCAGCTACAGCTTCTAATCCTCCCAGGCCAATAACCTCCCGGCCAAAGCCGACCCTACTTCCTCTCCAAAATGTCAAGCAGTCTCCGTCAGATAGGGAGAACTTGACGGCTCGCCTTCCCCCGACAACCGACAACGCGAAGTTACGGCCCCGCCGCCCGCATCCGTATGCGATAATGCAACTTTGCGCGAAAAAACTTTCGCGCAAACAGCTCTCTAAACTTGGCGCCCTCCCGTTTAGGCTCCCTCCCGTTTTGTCACCACGGTAATTGTCACCGTGGTGACAAAACGTTTTTTTACGCCCACAAGAAGAATCAAAGACGCTCGACGATATGTACTTACCCCGCGGGCGATGACGTGCGGTGCTATCCCCAGTCGTCGGTCGGCTGTAGGGACGCTTTTTAAAGCGTCCGCGCCCGTATGGCGGCGAAGCACCGGGATAGCTGATGAGCTTATGCGGCTGATGAGTTTATGCGGCTGATGAGTTTATGTGGACGCTTTGAAAAGCGTCCCTACCGCCCCCGCCGCGACTTCGCTATCGCGGTTATATCTTGTGGAAATGGTAAGGGTTGCGGAGATTCGGGTAGCCGGGTGTCGCGATTTTTAAGTAACTTCGCGACTGAAACATCGCGGAGTTATTTTTTGTTAGACCTAATGAACGGTCTACCCGGCCGCGGTAAGTAACGACTTTGCGAAGAACACAATAAATTTCAGCACATTACGAAATTTCAGCATATTATGGAAATCAAAAGCATAACGGAGCCTTCGGAACTCAAGGAAGTGAAAGGGGCGGAATTCGGCGGCGAGCGCGCCCTGTTTGCCGCGAGCAACCTTCGGCTGGTCGACACGGTGTTCCACCCGGGCGAGTCGGCGCTAAAATGCTGCCGCCAAATCGACGCCGAACGCTGCCGCTTCGAGGGGAAATACCCCTTCTGGCACACCGACGGCTTCCGGGTGACCAACTGCGAGTTCACCCCCGGCGCGCGCGCCGCGCTCTGGTACTCACGCAACCTGGAGATGAGCCACACGCAGGTCGACGCCCCGAAGATGTTCCGCGAGATGGAAAACCTCTCGCTTGAGGATGTGCGTATACCCGACGCGCAGGAAACGCTCTGGAGCTGCCGCGGAGTGCGCCTCCGCGACGTGGAGGTGGCCAAGGCCGACTACGTTTTCTTCCACTGCGCCGACGTGAATATCGACCGCTACCGCCAGCAGGGCAACTACTCGTTCCAGTACTGCCGCAACGTTGAAATACGCCACGCGGTGATCGACTCGAAGGACGCGTTCTGGGAGACTGACAATGTGACGGTCTACGACTCGGTGTTCGAGGGGGAATACCTCGGATGGCACTCGCGCAACCTGCGCCTGGTGCGCTGCAAAATAAACGGCACCCAGCCCCTCTGCTACTGCGAGAACCTGATTCTCGAAGACTGCGAGTTCGGCCCCGAGTGCGACCTGGCGTTCGAGGACTCGACGCTTCAAGCCACCGTGCGCAACTCCATCGTGAGCGTCAAGAATCCCCGCTCCGGCTCCATCAAGGCCCTGAGCATCGGCGAGGTAATACTCGACAAGAATATCCTGGCCCCGGCCGACTGCGTGATTGAAACCGAAATCTGATGGCCGACACGCTTGACACATCCCGCTTCGACTTCGACGCCCCGGTTGACCGCCGGGGCTCGGGTTCTTATAAATGGGACTCCGATTCGGACCCCGAGGTGATACCCCTCTGGGTGGCCGATATGGACTTCCGCACCGCACCCTGCGTGATCGAGGCGCTGAGGCGCCGCGTTGACCACGGGGTGTTCGGCTACACGCTCGTCGGGGAGGAGTACTACCGGGCACTCACCGACTGGTTCGCCTCGCGCCACGGCTACCGCTTCGACCCCGGGCAGGTAATCTACACCTCCGGCGTAGTGCCCGCCATATCGGCCATAATCAAGGCATTATGCCGCCCCGGCGAGGGTGTGATAGTGCAGACCCCGGTCTACAACTGCTTCTTCTCCTCGATCCGCAACAACGGATGCCGCATAGCCGAGGCGCCGCTCCGCCGCGAGAATCTCGCCGACGGCTGCTTCACCTACGCGATGGACTTCGAGGCACTCGAAGCCGCCGCGGCCGACCCGGCCAACACCCTGATGCTCCTCTGCAACCCGGGCAACCCGGCGGGGAGGGCGTGGACTCCCGACGAGCTGCGCCGGGTGGCCGAAATATGCGCCCGCCACGGCGTGAGGGTCGTCAGCGACGAAATCCACTGCGAGCTTACCATAGGAGCCCACCGATACACCCCCTACGGGCCGATCGACCCCGAGGCCGTGGTATGCCTCTCACCGTCGAAAGCGTTCAACACCGCCGGGCTCCAGATAGCCAACATCGTATGCCCCGACGAAGCCACGAAAGCGCTCATCGACAAGGCTATAAATATCAACGAGGTGTGCGACGTCAACCCCTTCGGCGTCGAAGGGTTGAAAGCCGCATACTCCGCCGAGGGAGCGGAGTGGCTCGAAGCGCTGAAAGCGTATCTCACGGAGAATTACCGCTTTACCCGCGAATATCTTGCCGAGCACCTGCCCGGCTTCCCCCTTTCGCGGCTCGAAGCCACCTATCTCCCCTGGCTCGATGTGAGCTCGCTGGCGATGCCGTCGGAGGAGATGGAGGAGTGGCTCCGGGAGCACTCGAAAGTATGGGTGAACTGCGGCGAGATGTACGGCGCCGGGGGTTATCTCCGTCTCAACATCGCCTGCCCGCGCCAACGCCTGGCAGAGGGGCTCCGCCGCCTCGTCGATGGCATTAACTCTTTAAGTAGCTGTTCAAATTAAACCGCTACTATGACAATCATTTAAAGCTTGAACACTATCTGCTCGTTCTTTTTGGTCATTTTCTTCCCTTTCATCAGTCGCAATGCCCGCATTGCTCCTTCTTCAAGAAAAGAAAATGCCTCAAAAATAACTTCGCATATAGTATTCATTTAATTTGACCAGCTACTTAAAAAACCAATCAATCTTGAGTATAGCGCTCATTCAACAGGGGAAAACCCTCGACTTCGGCCAACGGCTCAAACTGGCCGCGCAACTGTCGTGGCCGGCCATCATAGCCCAGCTGTCGAGCATCATAATGCAGTATATCGACGCCTCGATGGTGGGGCGGCTCGGGGCCGACGATTCGGCCTCGATCGGGCTGATGAGTTCATCGCTTTGGCTGTTCTGGGGAATCTGTTCCGCGGCCACGGCGGGCTTCTCCGTGCAGGTGGCCCACCGGGTGGGGGCCTCGGACTACGCATCGGCCCGCAAAATCGTGGCCCAGGGACTCGCGTCGTCCTTCGCTTTCGGCCTGGTGATGGCGCTCATAGGGCTGGCGATAGCCCGCCCCCTCCCCCACTGGCTCGGAGGGTCGGAGGCGGTGTGCGGCAACGCCACGCTCTATTTCGCCGTGTTCGTAGGAGCGCTCCCCCTGCTCACGCTCAACTATCTCGGGTCGGGGATACTCCGCGCCGCGGGCAATATGAAGGTGCCGGGCGGACTGAACGTGATGATGTGCCTCCTCGACGTGGTGTTCAACCTCTTCCTCATCTTCCCCACCCGCGAGGTCAGCTGGCTGGGCGTAACGTTCACGATGCCCGGCGCCGGGCTCGGGGTGTTCGGCGCGGCGCTCGGCACCGTCTCGGCCGAGGTGGTCACCGTGGCGCTCATACTCTGGTATCTGCTTACCCGCCAGAAGCATATATCGCTGCGCGGTAGGGAGGTATCGTTCCGCCCCACCCGCCCGGTGCTCCGCAACGCGGTGAAGGTGGCCGCACCGATGACGCTGGAGCACGCCGTGTTTGCCGCCGCTCAGATTATGATTACAATTATCGTGGCACCCCTGGGCATCATGGCCATCGCCGCCAACGCCTTCGCCGTGACCGCCGAAAGCCTCTGCTATATGCCCGGATTCGGCATCGGCGACGCCGCGACGACCCTCACCGGCCAGAGCTACGGCGCCGGGCGCCCGCAGCTGGCCCGCCAGTTCGCCTACATCACCGTCGGGATGGGTATGGCTATCATGACCATCATGGGCGTGATACTCTACATCGCCGCCCCGGCGGTGATGGCGCTTATGAGCCCCGTGGAGGAGATTTGCGTCCTCGGGGCCGAGGCGCTTCGCATCGAAGCCTGGGCCGAACCGATGTACGCGGCCTCCATAGTGGCCTACGGCGCGATGGTGGGGGTGGGCGACACGGTGCTCCCCGCCGTTATGAATTTCGGCAGCATATGGCTGGTGCGCATACCCCTCGCGGCCATCCTCGCCCCCACTATGGGGCTGGCCGGCGTATGGGCCGCGATGTGTGCCGAGCTCTGCTTCCGCGGCGTCATATTCCTCTGGCGCCTGCGCGGCGGCTACTGGCTCAAAAAGGGGTTGAAAACGTCGCCCCTATAAGCTGTTGGCTCACAGGGGCGACGCATATATTGTTTAAGTTATCAGGCACTTAATACACCAGGCCGACGTTGTCGAGCCAGAGGGTGAGGCCGAGAGTGCCCACATAGGCGGTGCCCGAGCCTGACGAGGCCATAACCATCAGGTGGGTCGGGGTGGCGTCGGGCGAATCCCAGCCAACCTCCTTCACCGGCACCATCTTCCCCTTGGAGTTGCGGGCGTAGTAGCTCTTGTCCTGCGGGATAAGGCCCATCCAGCTCTTGTATTCGGGGTGCTTGGTAATGTCGCCGTACATCACCGGGAGCTTGTGGCCGTTGACCCATCCGCCCGTCGAGCTGCCGAAATGCTCTCGGCCCGTGCCTACGCGCTTGGCGAAGAGGTTGCCATCCTCATCCTCCCAGCGGCGCTGGAGTATGATGTAGACCTCGGCGTTGTCGGTGCCCTTGAGCTCGCGCTTTTTGCCGAACCCGGAGGAGTAGACGCGGCCACCCTCCTTCGGCACCTCTACCTTATAGTCGAACCGCAGGGCCGAGGGGCGCTTGGTGAACGGAATCCCCATCTCCATCTTTGAATAGGGATTGGAGGTCGACTTCACCGGCTCGAAAAATCGACCGAGGAATATCGACCCGGCCACCACCACGTCGACATTGATGATACCCAGGGCCTTGCACTGCTCCATAAGGGTGGTCATCTTGCAGCAGCGCCCTCCGGTTTCGCGCTTGTCGGGGAACACGGCGTTGCTCCCCTTGGTGATTCCCGCCACCTTGGCCATAATGTTGGAGGTGGCCCAGGGGGAGCCCCCCTGGTTGGAATACGCCTTGTCGCCGTCGATGGTGGCGTTGGGCGCGATTTCGTAGAGCTGCTTGGTGTGGCCCCCGATAATGCGCGACTCGGGCACGTTGCGCGTCACCCAGTTCTCAAAGTCGCCGTATTTCAGCGGCTCGAACTTCTGAGCCTCGGCGGAAAATCCGCCAGCCGCGATCAATAATGCCGCCGCGGCCATATGATACTTCATTGAAATCCCTCTCATCATAATGCTTTCTTAATTGTGCCGGGCAATCACTTGCCTTGCCGATGAATATTGCGGATGTAACAGAATTGAAACATCTTTATATTCTAACGCGAATTTACCCCAAAAAGTTGACTGCCCGCGCAAAATATCCCCGACGGACCACCATCGGCTACCTACAGGGCAACTTTGGGCGCGCCGTCGCGGCGAACCCGGCACCCGACCCGGAGGTCAGACCTTCCCCTTGAGACCCTCCTTGACCAGCCGGGCCTTGGCGGGCCCCACGACCTCGGCCAGGGCGTCGAGGGTGGCCTCGGCCACGCGCTTGGCGCTCTTGAAGCGGCTCAGGAGCTGCTGCTCGGTCGCGGGGCCGACACCCTTGATGCCCGACAGGGCGCTGTCGATCTGCGCCTTGGAGCGGCGGTCGCGGTGGTGGGTGATGCCGAAGCGGTGGGCCTCGTCGCGCAGGTGCTGCACAACGCGCAGGCTCTCCGAATTCTTGTCGATATACAGCGGCGCCGAGTCGCCCGGGAAGTAAATCTCCTCCAGGCGCTTGGCTATGCCTACCACGGCTATCACGCCCCTCAGCCCGATCTCCTCCAGCGCCTCGACCGCCGCCGAGAGCTGCCCCTTGCCGCCGTCGACCACGATAAGCTGGGGGAGGTCGTCGGGAGCCTCGGCCAGCATGCGGGAGTAGCGGCGGGTGAGTACCTCCTTCATAGAGGCGAAATCGTCGGGGCCAACGACGGTCTTGATTATGAAATGGCGGTAATCCTTCTTCGAGGGCTTCGCGTCGCGGAATACCACGCACGATGCCACCGGGTTGGTGCCCTGGATGTTGGAGTTGTCGAAGCACTCGATGTGGCGGGGGAGCACGTTAAGGCGGAAGTCGGCCTTCATGCGCTCCAGGGTGCGCTCGGCCCGTTTAGCCGGGTCGACCTTCTCAAGATGCTTCAGGGCGTCGATTTTGCTCTGGCGGGCGTTGCGGGCCGACACATCGAGCAGCTTGGCCTTGTCGCCGCGCTGCGGTATGGTGAACGTCACGCCGGGGAAGTCGGCATCGGGGAGCTCCGGGAGCACGACCTCCTTGAAATCGGCCTGGAACCGCGAGCGCACCTCCCCCATCGCGTAGCCGAGCAACTGGGGAAGCCCCTCGTCGAGGCGCCGCTTGTACTGCAACGTAAGCGACCGCACCACGGCGCCGCGCCTGACGTGCATATAATTAATGTATACGTCGCGCCCACCGTCGTCGTCAACGCCGAAGACATCGACCTGGTCGACCGTCTGGCTCACTATGACGCTCTTGGCCCGGTAGCGCTCAACCAGCTTGTACTTCTCCTTCAGTTCCTGGGCCTCCTCGAAGCGCAACTCCTCCGAAAGGCGCTCCATCTCGCCCCGCAGGTAGGCCATAAGCTCGCCGGTCTCGCCGCGGAGTATCTGGCGCACGCGGTCGATCCACCCGGCATACTCCTCCGGGCTCACCATCCCCTCGACGCAGCACCCGAGGCAACGCTTTAGGTGATACTCCAGGCAGAGCCTTCCCTTGCCGCGCATAAGGTACTCGGGGGTGATGGGGAGGCGGCAGGTGCGGAGCGGGTAGAGCTCGCGGATGAGTTCGAGCACGGCCCTCGCCGCCCCCGCCTCGGTGTAAGGGCCGAAATACTTCGAGCCGTCGCGGAGGCGCTGCCTCGTCATAAACACCCGGGGGTACAGCTCAGCCGTGACGCAGATCCAGGGATACGACTTATCGTCCTTCAGCAGCACATTATAGCGCGGCTTGTACTCCTTGATCATCGAGTTCTCCAGATTCAGCGCGTCCTGTTCGGTGGGCACCACTATATAGCTCATATCGGCTATGGCTCTCACGAGCAGCGCGGTGCGGAGCACGTCGTGGGTGCGGTTGAAGTACGACGACACGCGCCGCTTGAGGTTCTTCGCCTTGCCGACGTAAATCACCGTCCCCTCGGCGTCGTAGTACATATAGACGCCCGGGGTTTCCGGCAGTATCGCAATCTTTTCCTGCAATTCAGGACTCTTGTTTTTCGAGTGTTTGCCCATCTGGAGTAATCGTGTTACAAAGTTAAGAAAAAGCCTACTGACCAGCCCACTCGGCCGAGTTAAAAAAGCCCAAGCCCCGATATGGAGCCGCTAAATTCAAAATTATGTTAAAAAAGCGCAGTGTCATTACATTGTCGGAAGTCTGTAACTTATCCGTAATATCCGCTGCTTACCTTTGCAACGCAAACCGAAAGGAATGCGAACTTAGATTAACCAACTTAAATCTTAGTGCCTGAAACTACAGTTTACAAATCATAGCGAATTATTTGAGCAAAGTATAAAGATACATCATTATCCCTTAGAAACGGATCGTCGCGATTGACGCTCCGTTTTTCTTTTATCAATACGCTTCTATCAATACGCTTCCCACACCACGCCCCTCACCGCCATAGCCGGTCGCGCCAGGTGCCGAACCCGCCCGGCTCTACAGCCGCACGCGCTCCGCGGCCCCCTTCCAGCGCGGCCCGTATGGTGGAGCGAGCGTAAGCGAGCGGCCTCCGCACGGAGACGCCCGAAGCCCTGAGCCCGGAGGAACAAAAGCCGGGAAAAAACAAAGCGGCGGGGCCGCTGAAAGCGGCTCCGCCGTAATGCGCTTCAAGATGGACTCGAACCAACGACCCTCTGATTAACAGTCAGATGCT
>JAMPHO010000029.1 GCA_023663385.1 Alistipes timonensis
GATAACATTATTTTAGTTCGGTGCAAAATTACCGTGATTTTATTGCAACCGGTTTACGAAATGGGGAGGAGGGAACTTTGCAAACTGGTTGCATCGGGAAGGTCGTAACTTTGTGGCGTGAAAACAAAACGACGGAATAATCCGGGCTTAAATGTTTCTTAATTGTTATAAGGATATGAGCAAGACATTCAAGATCGAGGTTGACTGCGCGAACTGCGCGAACCTCGTGGAAGACGCGGCTAAGAAGGTTGCCGGAGTGAAGGAACTGTCAATTTCTTTCATGACTCAGAAGATGAAGGTAGCTTTCGAGGATGGTGCCGATCAGGAGGCCGTCATGGCTGAAGTTCTGAAGGTGGCAAAGAAGGTTGAGCCTGATTTTGAGATTCTCTGAATAGCGGAACTGATGTTGACGGCGGTCTGACTTTCTCCAAGTCGGGCCGCTGTCAATAAAACGTAAAGATATGAATAAGAAACAACGAAATATGCTTACCCGCATCATAATCGCCCTGGTTATGACTGTCGGGTTGTTTTTCATTGACATATCCGGCTGGCCCCGACTCGCGCTTTATCTGGTGGTTTACCTGATAATCGGTTACGATATATTGAAAAAAGCGTGGATCGGGATTATACACGGCAGGGTGTTCGACGAGAATTTCCTTATGGCGGTGGCCACGGTAGGTGCCTTCGCCCTCGCCATATACGACAAAAGCGGCGACTATCTCGAAGCCATCGCTGTGATGCTGTTCTACCAGATCGGCGAGTTCTTCCAGAGCTATGCCGTCGGCAAGAGCCGCCGTAACATCGCGGCGCTGATGGATATTCGTCCTGACTACGCCAATATCGAGCGTGACGGCAAGATCGAGAAAGTCGACCCCGACGACGTCGAGGTAGGGCAGACCATCATAATCCAGCCGGGTGAGAAGGTACCCATCGACGGGGTAGTGGTTTCCGGCGAGTCCTCGCTCAACACATCCGCACTGACCGGCGAGTCGCTTCCGCGCGAAGTGGGTAGCGGATCCGAGGTCATCAGCGGCAGCATAAATATGTCAGGCGTGCTGAAGGTGCGCACCACCAAGGAGTTCGGCGATTCGACCGTGTCAAAGATTCTGGAGTTGGTTGAGGATTCGGCATCGCGCAAGTCGAAGTCGGAGAATTTCATAGCCAAGTTCGCACGGATTTATACCCCCGCGGTATGCTACGGCGCATTGGCGCTCGCGCTTCTGCCCCCGTTGTTTATGATACTGTTCAACGGCGCGCCGATTAGTTTCGCTACATTTGAAACGTGGGTTTACCGCGCGCTGGTGTTCCTCGTCATAAGCTGCCCCTGCGCGTTGGTTGTCAGCATACCGCTGTCGTTCTTCGCCGGAATCGGTGGGGCGAGCCGCGAGGGCGTGCTTGTTAAAGGTGCCAACATTCTCGAAACTCTTTCGAAGGTAAAGACCGTGGTGTTCGACAAAACAGGCACCCTGACCAAGGGCGTGTTCGAGGTCAACGCCTATCACGGCGACCACGACCAGGATATAACCGACCGCAAGGCGCGGCTGCTTGAGTATGCCGCCATCGTGGAGTCATCCTCTTCCCACCCGATCGCTAAATCGCTGCGACAGGCATATGGCCATCAGATTGACCGCGGCCGTATGAGCGATGTCAAGGAGATAAGCGGCAAAGGGATCACTGCCGTTATCGACGGCAAGAAGGTGGCCGCCGGCAACGAGAAACTAATGTCGGATTTAGGTCTTGTTCCCTGTCATTGCAAGACAGCCGGAACCATCGTGCATCTCGCCATTGACGGAAAGTACGCGGGGCACATCGTTCTCGGGGATGTCGTGAAACCCACATCGGAACAAGCCATATCCGACCTGCGCTCCTCGGGCGTGACGCGGACGGTAATGCTCACCGGCGATGCCCGGCCTGTGGCGGAGCAGACCGCTGCCCGACTTGGAATCGACACGGTTTACAGCGAGCTACTCCCCGCCGACAAAGTTTCTCAACTGGAGCGCATACTCGCTGATTCCAAGGGAGATGACAAGGTGGCGTTCGTGGGCGACGGCATAAACGATGCCCCGGTGCTGTCGCGTGCCGACCTCGGCATAGCGATGGGCGCTATGGGGAGCGACGCCGCCATCGAAGCCGCTGATGTGGTGCTTATGGACGACGACCCGCTGAAAATCGGCAAGGCGATCCGCATATCGCGCAAGTGCCTGAAAATCGTGTGGGAAAACATCATCATGGCATTGGGCATCAAGGGCGTTTGCCTGATACTCGGCATATTCGGCATCGTGAATATGTGGCTCGCGATTTTCGCCGATGTCGGCGTGATGATTCTCGCCGTGCTCAACGCAATAAGGGCCATGTATGTGCGCAAAATATAAAGGGCGCGGCGCCTACGCCGTTCGCGAAGCTCCTATGGAAACCTTGGAGCTTCGCGGATTGTTATTCAAATAATTGTTGTCATAAACAGATATAGAAACTGTTTAAAATTTTTTCATTGTGAATTTCTTCTGATTTTAGGCTTTTTTGAGCGCTTTTTCCAATTCTCATCGGTCACGATGCCCGCATCGCACCCTCTTCAAATTGTAAAAATCATCTCAAAACAGCTCTCAAAATCTTTCGGAAAAAATTTCAAACAGTTTCTGAGAGAAAGGACTCATAAAATGAAAGACGATATAGAACTCCTCAAACTTAAAATAAACGAGGCTGATGCCATAGTTGTCGGCACGGCTTCGGGAATGTCGGCAGCGAGCGGACTCAGGTTTTATTATCAGGACGACGATGACTATAAAAAAATAGCCGGGGGTATCCGCGAAAAATACGGAGTGCACAACTTCTTTGACGCCTACTATGACCAGCGGATAAGCAAAGAGGAGCATTGGGCGATGCTTCTGCGCGGCCTCAAGCTCCTCTATGAGGTAAAGACGGGCGAAACATACATCGATCTGAAAGAAATACTTGAAGGTAAGAACTTCTATATAGTTACCACCAACCAGGACGCGCAGTTGTTCCGACTGTTTCCGGCCGACAAGATTACCCGTTTGCAGGGCGATTCGCGCTGCTTCCAGTGCAAACGACGCTGCCACGACGCCATTTACTACAACAAGGATATGGTTTACGACCTCGTTGATAAGATCGAGGGGGACCGGCTCCCCGCCGAGTATATCCCCAAATGTCCCAAATGCGGCGGTGAGATGGTCGATTGGGTGCGCTCCCGCGAATTTCTGGAGGGAAAGGAATACGCGCTTGAATTTGAGCGCTATATGAACTTCCTGAGGTCCAATATGAAAAGGAAGGTGCTCTTCCTAGAGCTCGGTGTCGGCATGATGACGCCGATGTTCATCAAGGAACCTTTCATGAATATGACGTATCAGTGGCCCGACGCGTTCTATGTGACAATCAACCCCAAACACGCCATCATACCCAAGGAAATCGCTGATAAAAGCCTGGCGATAAACGACGATATAGCCGTAGTGCTCAAAGAGGTGTTAGGCAAGCCGACCGAACATCTTAAAGAGAACAATCAAGGCGAGATTTTTGACTCAGGCAGGATATATTGATTATGACTACCGAAATAAATAAGGCAAGGGTGTTGATAGCTGACGCTGACGCGTTGCTCATCGGCGCGAGCAATGGCCTTTCCATAGCCGAGGGTTACAACATATTCGCCGACAACGAGATGTTTCGCCGCGACTTCGGCGGTTTCCGCGAGCGCTTCGGCATACGGAGTGTGCTCGACGGACTGTTCTTCAATTATCCTACTTCGGCTGACCGCCACGCGTTTCTTTCGAAGCTGGTGAAGGACTGGGTCACTGACTATCGTCCGTCGGAAGTAATGCTTGACCTCAAGGCGGTTGTCGGCGACAAGGACTACTTTGTCGTTACCACTAACGGCGACACACATCTTGAGGAGTCGGGGTTCCGGCCCGACAAGGTATTCGAGCTCGAAGGTACCTTTGTTCAGGCACTTCGGGGAGAACCTATCGCCGATAAATCAGCGGAGTTCAACGAGTTCGTCCAAAGGTACCGCGACAAGAAGTTGGTGGTTCTGGAATTGGGCATAGGGAGCTGCAACCGTATGATCAAGGAGCCTCTGATGAGGCTCGTGGCCCAAAACCCGTCGATGTCGTACATAACGCTGAATTTGCCGCATGAAATATATATCCCATCGCTGATCGCTGACCGCTCGGTGGCCTTGAATGGAGATATTGCCGTAACACTTAAACAATTGCGCCAATGATGGTTCCTAATAAAGAAATCGAAGGATTATCGCCCGTTGTGAAAGAGCTGTTTTCGCAATGGCGCGATTTTCTGTATGGCCGGGTCCAATTCAATATGCCCGACAGCGAGATCCATGCCGCCGGGCATTGCGAGCGCGTTCTGCTCTACGCTCTTAATATCTGGAACGATGTTTTCGGCGACGATAGGTATGTGCTGACGGCGCTTGCCCACGCCGCGGTATTCCACGACTCACGCCGCCAGGACGATTATCTCGACACCGGGCACGGCGCGAGGGCCGCGGTGTATTACCGGCAGTTCTGCGATGAAGCGCCTGATGTCGGTTTCATACCTGAGGCACAGCTGATGATGAAATATCACGACATCGACGATATGCGCGGCAAGGTGGGAATAAAGCGTGATTATTCCGGCTCGCTGCCCCGTATGTTCAAGCTCTACAACATTTTCAAGGATGCCGATGCCCTCGACCGCTGGCGGCTTGGCGACGGCGGTCTCGACACGAAATACCTCCGCACCGAACAGGCAAAGAAAATGGTGGACTACAGCCGCCGCATTGTCAATGAATCAAGCTCTAATCCAGTATGCGACAGATAATACGCCACTTTACCGACGACGACCTGTATAAGTTCACAATGTGCTGCGCGGTTATAGAATGCTTTCCGCGCACACAGGTCAAATATCAATTCAACGACCGCGACAACACGGTCTATCCTCCCGGTTTCGCCGAGCTCGTGGCGGAGCAGATAGCTATGCTCGAAAACCTCCGCATTACTGATGAGGAGATAGCGTTCATGCGGGAAAAGTGCAACTACATACCCGCGTGGTTCATGAGTTTTCTCCGCGGATTCCGCTATGACCGCCACTGGGCGAAAGTGTGGCAGGACGGCGAGGGGCATTTGCGAATAGAGTTCGAGGGGTGTTGGAGCAATACCATTCTGCTTGAGGTGAAGGTGCTGGCGATAGTCTCGGAGCTTTATTATATCGCGACCGGCGAGGAAAAGAAGTTTGACTATGCCGATTATTACAGCCGCTCCTACGACAAGGGCCGCCGATTGATTGATGCCGGATGCGTGTTCAGCGATTTCGGCACTCGCCGCCGCGCCTCGTTCGATGCCCAGGATACCGCTGTGCGCGCCATGGCCGAGTGCGCGCGAAATTCGAGTGGCGCGGGCCGATTCACCGGCACGAGCAACGTGTACCTGGCTATGAAATACGGGCTGACCCCGATCGGCACCATGGCGCACGAGTTCGTATGCGCCATTGCCGGTATGTACGGCCCGCTTATGGCTAACCATATAGCCATGACAAAGTGGTCGCACACCTACCGGGGAGCCCTGGGCACATTCCTCTACGACACATACGGCTGGCGGATATTCAGCCTGAACTTCTCGACCGACTACGCCAATATGTTCAAGGGGCTGAGGGTCGACAGCGGCGACAACCGCGAGCAGCTTGACCTAATAATTGAGAAATACCGCTCCCTCAATATCGACCCGCGCACCAAGCAGATTGTGTTCAGCAACGGGTTGAACGTTGACCGCGCCATCGAGATTCAGAAGTATGCCGCCGACAAATGTCTGCCGTCCTATGGCATAGGCACGCATTTCACCAACGATTTCGAGGGAGTAAAGCCCCGAAATATAGTTATAAAGCTCACCGCCGTGAAGATAACCGAATCCTGGCCGTTTTATTCGCAAACCTGCAAACTCAGCGAGGACAAGGGAAAATATTCCGGCGATGAGGCCACAGTCGCCCGTTTTATGGCCACTCTCCACATTACAGAAACCCAGACCTAAACAGACTCTGTTCAGCCATTTCACAGCCGATAATCCCCCAGCCCGCTACCCCGGAACCGCTATCGCGGCGGAGTGTGGGGATTATCGGGCTGTCGGTTCGCTTTTGGGGGAGAAAAGGTCGGCCATTGCCATTGCGAGGCGTTCGGCTGGGTACTGATAGTGGTTCCCTTTTACAATCTCGTAAGTGATATTTACACCCTGTCGGCGAAGATACCCCGCGATTTCCGCGGTACGATTACCCACTGTGGCAAACAGCGGGTTCTTCGACCGGGGTTCCGCGTCGCCAAGCAGCATGAAACAGCGGCCTGTTTTACCGGCGAACGATTGACTTTCAATCCAGCGTGCGAAGCCCTCGTACCAGAAAGAGCCCGACAGTGTGGCGATATTGTCGAAGAGTTCGCACCTCGCCCATTGCCAGAGTGTGAACAACCCCGACAATGACACGCCTATCAATGAGCGTTCGGGCTGTTCGGTGTAGCCTATTAGCTCTTCAACGCGGGGCAGTACGTCGGTGGTCAGTCTTTTAAGAAACTCGTCGGCGTTACCCTTGAAGTCGGGCGAGCCTTTAGGCTCTCCTGGTGCGCCCCACGGAGTGAGGTCGTCGTCCCAGTTCATCCCGGTGAGGACCGCAATGGATATTCCGTACTTCGCGGCGGCGTCAACAATCCATTCAGGCGAAATATCCATTGGGTACAGAATATAGGCAATCCTTCGAGAGGACTTGTTGCCGATGTACACGCAATGGAGGCCGGCGATGTCGATATGTTCAATCATTATCTGTCGTTTTATATTTCATCATATTTTCCATATCCGTGAAACCGAGGTTGGAGTAAACGGTCCGCCCCATATCTGTGGACTCAAGGTATATCTTTTCGCAATTATTATCAAGTGCCTGGTGTATAAGGTATTTGAGAATCGCTGTCGCGACCCCTTTTCCGCGGAATCGGGGTCGGACGTAGATATTCATGATGTAGCCGCATCGCCCAGTGCGATTATCGGGCGACGGCATTTCGTCGTAGTAGCATACGGCTCCGCAACCGGCCTCCTCGCTGTCGAAGTCGGCAATGACGGCTAAGTGCGACCCGTCGGCGATATGCCGCTCGTAGAACTTTCGGTTGGCGGCGAGCAACGCTTCGTCGGGAGCGCTGCCGAAAACGCATTCCAGCACCTTGCGCCTCCATTCCATCAGGCGCTCTATATCGGTAAGCTTGCGCGGTTCAATCATTTGTAGCCTCCTTCAATACTATGGGGAGGGCATGCGTGTCGACCTTGCCGCGTTTGTTCACGGGGATGTCAGTCACCTCCACGAAATATTCGGGTATCATAAAGTCAGTAAGCTCTCTTCGTAGCCATTCCTTGATCTCGCCGAGTGAGAAATCCTTTCTCGCGGGTACGAAATACGCTACGAGGTATGAGAGTCCGGCATCATCCTTGAAGGCCCTGACTATGCCGCGCTCCACATCGGGCGAGGTGTTCAACACGTTTTCCACCTCCTCCGGCTCGACACGTTTGCCGAGTATCATTACCTGCTCGTCGCGTCGGTGGAGAAACGCTATGTCACCCTCGGAAAGCAGGTAACCCATATCGCCACTGCGGTACATGCGTTTACCATTGGGGAGCGGCACGAAGTTTTTACGCTCCGGCGGATTGCCGAGGTAGCCAGCCGACACCCCTTCGCCGAAAATGCAGATTTCGCCGGTTTTCCCCGGAGCCACCTCCCGACCATCTTTACCGAGGATTCTGACGCTCACACCCTTTACGGCCTTCCCGATTGGGAAAGTGCCATCATCGAGCGGTCGGGCGTTGTCGCAGCGGAAATATGTGGCGCAAACCGTTGTCTCCGAGGGCCCGTAAGTGTTATATATCATAACGTCCTTTCCTGTCAGGCGGTCGATGTACGAGGCTCTCAGTACGTCGCCACCGCTTATAAGCAGTCTTAGCGAGCCGGGTATCGAGTCGAGTTTGTTCATCTCGGCCAGCAGGTAGGGGAAGCCGCTAATCTGCGTGACCCCGTGGCGCTTTACAAAATCCATCAGCGCGTTAATGTCGCCGTCGACCACTTGTTTGGGCGGAATGGCGAGAGTGGCTCCGTTGAGGAGTGTCGTGAATACCTCCTCCACGAATATGTCGAACGAACATACCGAATATTGGAGCATCACGTCGCCGGGAGCTGTGTGAAACTCCGCCTCGAATGCCTCGGCATAGTTTACCACGCTGTGGTTCTCGACCATTACTCCCTTCGGATGCCCGGTAGTGCCGGAGGTGTAGAGTATGTAGGCCAGGCCGTCGGGTGTCGACCTGTCGGCGCTTACCGGGCATTCGGCCGGCAGGTTCTTGAAGAATTCTTCAGTGATAATAAGTTTCACGCCCGCCCGCTCCATCATATATTTGATTCGGTCGGCGGGAAGCGATGGCTCGGCAGGCACATAGGCTCCACCCGATTTAAGGATGGCCAGCATAGCGGCTACCATATCGGCGCCGTGGGGCATTACCACACCGATGTTCCCTCCGTACCCCTTTGCGCCGATTGCGTATGCGACCGCGTTCACGCGGCGATCAAGTTCGGCGTAGGAGATCCGTTTGTCATCTGTCACAATTGCGGCCGCTTCGGGCTGCCGCATCACCCATTGGTGAAATCGGGAGTAAATCGTATCCATATTATCAGAAGTCCCGCGGGGCTCGTTTTGTTCACTTTCCCGACGTTCTAATTCGTTATAGCCGCAAGCCTGAGCGGAGCAGGGCGGGGGAGAGCATCCCCTCGGGCATGAAACGTTTCAGTGTGTCGGTAATGGTGTTTAGCATCCGCTCCCTCACATAGTCGCGCCGGATGTAGAGCGATACTTTCCGCAGCGAGAGGTGGTCGCCGTCGATGTGCCGCACATTGTTTCGTTGCTCCGGCGTGAGCATCGGCAGGTGCATTTCGGGGATTATGGTGTAGCCGCCGTTGGCATCTACGATCCTGATCAGGGTCTCGATGTTGCCGGCTTCGTAAACGTGGCGTCCACCGCGGCGGGCCTTGCAAAAGCTGAAAGCGCTCTCGCGGAGGCATTGCACCTCCTTCATTACCCATAGATGCTCGTGTTCGAGGTCGGCGGGCTGGAACACGGGGAGTTTTCTGCGGCAGCTTTCCGAAAGGTACACGCAAAACCGCTCCGTGTATAGCGGAATCTCGTAAATATCCCCGGAGCCGTTGCCAGCGGTGGCGATTCCCGCGTCGATAACCCCCTCGCGCAGCGCCTTGACCATGGCCTCGGGGCGCATCTCCTCGACCGAGAGCGACACTCCTGCGTATTCCTCCATATAGATGCGGATGAAGTCGGGGAGGATATATGGGGCTATGCTCGGCCCGATAGCCAGACGGAGGTCGCCAGAAACCGCTCCCTTGCTTTCGCTTACGATTTCCTTGACGCGGTCGGCCTCCATCAGCACCCGGCGCGCTTGGGCGGCGATCTCGCTGCCGATGGCCGTGGTAGCCACTTTGCGGCTGTCGCGCTCGAAGAGGGTCACGTCAAGCTCCTCCTCCAGTTTCCTCACCATGCCGCTCAATGTGGGCTGGGTCACCCCGAGCGCCTCGGCCGCCAGGGCGAAGCTCCGATGGTTGTCAATCGCCACAACGTATCTCAGTTGTTGTAAAGTCATATCAATAGATTTTGTCTATGCAAAGATAATGCTTTTCGTTTGGTTGTCTATGATTAAGAGCCTATCTTTGTGGAAAAATAAAACAGAATGATATGAAATATTTGATAGTTGGAGGCGTCGCGGGTGGCGCCACCGCGGCCGCGAGATTGCGCCGTCTTACGGAAGATGCCGAGATTGTTCTCTTTGAGAAAGGGCGCGACATTTCCTATGCCAATTGCGGTCTGCCTTATTATATAGGGGGCGTGATAGCCGAGCGGGAGAAACTGCTGGTGCAGACACCAGAGGCGTTTGGCCGTCGGTTCAATATCGACGTGCGCGTGCGGTCGGAGGTGACAGCGATTGACAGGGAGGCGAAAACTGTAACCGTGACCGCCCCCGACGGGTCGACTTACACCGAGACCTACGACAAACTGCTGCTTTCACCCGGAGCGACCCCCGTGCGCCCCCCGCTGCCGGGCATAGGTAGCCGGAAGATTATGACCCTGCGCGACGTGGCCGATACCGACGCGATTAAGAGCGCTGTCGGTGCTGCCGGAGCCAGGCGCGCGGTAATCGTAGGCGCGGGATTCATCGGGCTGGAGATGGCCGAGAATCTCAGGCACGCCGGTATGGAGGTCGCCGTGGTCGAGATGGCGCCACAGGTGATGGCACCTGTTGATTTCTCGATGGCGCAGATCGTTCACTCTCACCTTGTTGAGAAAGGTGTCCGGCTGTATCTCTCAACCGCTGTAAGCGCCTTTGAGGAGACGGAAAACGGCGTTGAAATCAGTTTTGCCGACGGCCGCCGCATAACCGCCGACCTTGTCATTCTGTCGATAGGGGTGCGCCCTAACACTCGGCTGGCTAAAGCTGCCGGACTGGAACTCGGTTCCCTCGGAGGCATCAAGGTCGACAGCTACCTCCGCACTTCCGACGAGAATATCTATGCCGTGGGCGACGCGATTGAATTCACTCATCCTCTCACCGGGCAACCCTGGCTGAACTATCTCGCCGGACCGGCCAACAGGCAGGCGCGCATCGTGGCCGACAATATGGTGCTTGGCGACAAGGTGGAGTACGAAGGGGCCATCGGCACCTCGATAGCCAAGGTGTTCGACCTCACTGTAGCCGCGGTCGGGCTCCCCG
This sequence comes from Alistipes timonensis, assembly GCA_023663385.1. Taxonomy (GTDB): domain Bacteria; phylum Bacteroidota; class Bacteroidia; order Bacteroidales; family Muribaculaceae; genus UBA7173. The sequence continues at coordinate 10,791 of JAMPHO010000029.1, forward strand.
CCAAACGGCTCAAGCGCGATGGCGTGCCGTATCTGTCGGCCACGATTCATCCGTCGTCGCACGCCGGGTACTACCCCGACGCTCTCCCGATGACCATAAAGGTGGTGTTCTCGCCCGCTGACGGTCGGCTGCTCGGAGCGCAGATTGTCGGCTACGACGGTGTCGACAAGCGCGTCGACGTAATCGCCCAGATAATGAAGCGCGGGGGCGGGGTGTCCGACCTCGTGACGATAGAGCAAGCCTACGCTCCCCCTTACTCCTCCGCCAAGGACCCGGTGGCTATCGCCGGATATGTGGCCGGCAACATCCTGAGCGGCAAGATGAAGCCGATTTATTGGCGCGAGCTTGCGGCTATGAAGCCCGGCGAGGTCTCGCTGATCGACGTGCGCACCCCGATGGAGTTCGAGGCCGGAGCCCTTCCCGGCGCGGTCAATATCCCGCTCGATTCCATGCGCGACCGCCTCGCTGAGATTCCCGCCGACAAGCCCGTGGTGCTATACTGCGGAGTGGGCCTCCGGGGCTACCTCGCTTCAAACATTCTGCGGGGCAACGGATTCGAGGATGTGCGTAATCTCGTGGGAGGGATAAAGACCTTCCGATCAGCTACTGCCGCGTTGCCCGAGCCGCTCCCTTTCGCCGAAGGTGCCGCGCCGAAGCATAACGACGATAAAAGCGCGGCCACCGCTGCCTCCGGCGCTCCGACATTGCGCATCGACGCTTGCGGCTTGTCGTGCCCCGGCCCGATAATGAAGCTCCGCGAGGGTATGGAGAAGTTGTCCCCCGGCCAGTCGCTCGAAATAGTATCGACCGACCCCGGATTCGTCCGCGATGCCGAGGCGTGGTGCGGCTCCACGGGCAATCAGTTCCAACTCGCCGAGGCCGCAGCGGGGAAGCACCGCGTCGTTGTCAGTAAGGGTGACGGGCGCGTAGCTCCGTCGGCCACCTCCGGGCGCGGCAAGACATTCGTGCTCTTCAGCGACGACCTCGACAAGGCGCTCGCCACTTTCGTGCTGGCCAACGGCGCGGCGGCAACGGGCGAGAAAGTCACCATATTCTTCACTTTCTGGGGGCTGAACGCCATAAAGAAGACAGTGAAACCGAAAGTCAGCAAGGACCTCTTCGGCAAGATGTTCTCACGGATGCTCCCCTCCGACTCCCGCTCGCTCAAGCTCTCGAAAATGAATATGGGTGGCATGGGTAGCCGCATGATGCGCCACATAATGAAGCGCAAGAATGTCGATTCGCTCGAAGAGCTCCGCGACGCGGCTATTAAGAGCGGTGTCGAGTTCATCGCCTGCCAGATGTCGATGGATGTCATGGGGGTTCACCGCGACGAGCTGCTCGACAACGTTACCGTTGGGGGCGTCGCGACCTACATCAACCGGGCTGACGATGCCAATCTGAACCTGTTTATTTAAAGTATATTTAAGCGACGCGTAGAGGTGCCTGGCCGGAGTCAATCAGTTTGGCGTACGGTCAGGCCCTCTGCTTTCGGGGTGATAAGGTATGATGCACCCGGGGTGGTGTCAAACGATACCCGCGCCCCGCGGTACGCCACCGCGCAGGGTTTGCCCGACAGGGAGGTGACTTCGGCCTTTACCAGGTCGCCGTCGGCAAACTCGATGTCAACCGCGAAGCCGCCCCGTGCGCGCAACCCTTTGACGCTGCCGTCGGGCCACGCCGCGGGCAGGGCGGGGAGAAGTTCAATGCATCCGCCGTGGCTTTGGAGCAGCATCTCGGCCATTCCGGCGGTTGCCCCGAAGTTGCCGTCAATCTGAAACGGCGGGTGGAGGTCCCAGAGGTTGTCGGCAACCCCCTCGCTGAGCAGGTTGCGGAGCAGTTTGTGGGCGTTCTCACCGTCGAGCAGCCGGGCGTAGAGGTTCACGCGCCACCCCATTGCCCATCCAGTCGATTTGTCGCCCCGCTGGGCCAAGGTGGTTCTCGCCGCCCGGGCGAGTTCGGGATTATTATTGGCGATTATGGATGTGCCGGGGTGCACGCCGAAGAGGTGGTTGGTATGGCGGTGGGTGTCGGCGGGGTCGTCGATGTCATCGTGCCATTCGAGCAGCTGCCCGTGTCGGCCTATGCGGTAGGGCGCGATGCTGTCGAGCACCCCGGCCCAGCGTCGGCGGTCGGCGGCATCGACCCCGAGCGCCTCCGAAGCGCCGATTGCCGCCGAAAGTATCTCGCGGCTCACGGCGTTGGCATATGTGGCCCCGAGGTCGGCGGTTCCGTGCTCCGGGGAGTACGATGGCGCGGAGGTGTAGCGGCCATTCTGCTTGTAAAGGATGTCGGCTGAGAAATCGGCGCTCGATTTAATGAGCGGGTATGCCTTGTCGCGCAGCCAGTCGTTGTCGAGAGTGAACAGGTAGTGGTCCCAAAGTTGCGAGGCGAGCCAGGCCCCGGCGGTCGGTATGTAGTTCCACGACATATTTTTATCGGCGAGCGGAGCGGAGAATCCGAAGGGATTCGCCGAGATTGACGCCGTCCATCCACCTTCGGTGCCGAAATATGAGTTGGCGGTAATCTCTCCGGGCTTCCTGAGCGACTCAACGAACTCGCCGAACGGAGTGATGCACTCCGAGAGGGCGCACACGTCGGCGGGCCAGTAGTTCATCTGTAGGTTGATATTGTTGTGGTAGTCAACGTGCCAGGGACCGTCGACATTGTTGTGCCACATCCCTTGTAGATTGGCCGGGAGGTTTCCGGGACGCGAGGAGGCTATGAGCAGGTACCGACCGAAGTTGAAAAGCAGCTCTTCGAGGCCGTTGTCCCTCGCCCCGGCGCGATATGCCGCCAGCCGCGCCGGGGTGGGGGAGCCCTCTTTGGCCTGGTCGGCTCCGAGGTCGAGGCGTACATTGCCGTAAAGGGATTGATAGTCATCAGTGTGCGAGCGCTTTATCGCTTCGAACCCCTTGCGGAGCGCTCTGTCGGTTATGGCGTTTACGTTGTCGGCCGGGTCGGGACCTGTATAGGTGTTTCGGTCGGCGAAGTCCGGGTTGTTGTTCGGGCGGTAGTCGGTATCCGCGGCGAGGAGGAACACGACCTCCTCGGCGCCGTCGATTGCGATTGTGCAGTCGGCAGGGTCGGGTTTCGCCGTCGCTCCGTCAGGGACCGCGGCCTCGATACGCGCGGCCCACCTCATTCCGTTGTTTTCGAGTTCGCCGCTCACGAAAAGGCCCCCGTTATCGGTGGCTCGCGCCTCAGTAATGGGGTGCGGGGTGGCGAAACGCGCCTTGAGCCTCTGTTTTTTGCCCGGCGAACTGAATCGGAACGCCATGACGCTGTCGGGGTACGAGGCGATGAATTCCCTGAGATGCCTTACGCCGTCGGCTGTGAAAGATACCTTCGCGATAGCGCTGTCAACGTCGAGCACCCTGCGGTATTGATTGACGCGGCCTTCATCAACGTCGGTCTCCACTGAGAACTCGCCGAGGGTCGCGAAGCATCCGAAGCTGTCGCGGTTATAGGGGGTGAGACCATTGAAATTGTTCCGTATAATACTGTCTGCCTTATGGTTGTCGCCTACGAGCAGCGCTTCGCGGGCGGCGGTGAGGGTTGAAGCGTCGGCTCTTTTGTTCATACCCCAGTAGAGCGAGTCGGCCCTCGGCCCTCCGAGCCATAGCGACTTCTCGTTGAGGGTGACGCGTTCCCTCGCTACAGACCCGAACACGTTGCCCCCGATGGAGCCGTTGCCTATCGGCAGCGACTGCCCCTCCCATTCGGGATCGACGTTGGAGATACCTTTCGAGGGTAGGGCCCACGCCGGGGGTGTGGCCGACGAGGTAGGGGTGTCGAACACGATGCGGTTGGCGGGGCTTGCCGCTTGGGCGAGGGCCGCGGCTGTCAGCAGGGCCGCGAGTCGGATGCTTGGTTTCATTGCTGGGTACTTGGATTTTGGTTGTCGGATGGGGCGTGTCAGAACTTCAGTCCGGCGTCGCCGACCAGGCGTTTGTCCTCGGCCACGGTCGAGCCGATGGTGGTCAGCAGGTCGCCCACGATGCCGCCGTTCATACCGATTCTTATTGCTTCGAGCTGGCTTTCGCGGGGAAGCGAGGAGCGCCCTCCGGCGAAACGGAGCGCGGTGCGGGGGTGAACGAAACGGAAGAACGCCACAGTGTCGAGCACTTCCTCGGGCCGCAGCGGCGGTCGGTTTTCAAGCGGCGTGCCGGGTATCGGGCAGAGGATGTTGATGGGAATCGAAGCCGGTTCCACCTCCTTGAGCGCTAGGGCGAGTTCCACTCGCTGCCGGGGTGATTCACCCATGCCGATGATTCCGCCGCTGCACACCTCCATGCCGATCTCCTTGGCAATGCGAATCGTGTTGAGTTTCTCCTCAAGGGTGTGAGTGGTGCAGAGGGTAGGGAAGAACGACGGAGCCGCCTCCAGATTGCAATGGTAGCGGCGCACACCCGCCGCAAAAAGTTTCTCCAACTCCTCCCGGCCGAGGAGGCCCATAGAGGCGCAGAGCTTTATGCCCCCCTCTTCGGCGAGTTCCTTGAAGTAGTCGCAGGCCCGGTCGAGGTCGGCGCCCCTCATAGCGCGGCCGCTGGTCACCATCGAGAAGCGGCGTATCCCTTGGTCGCGGTTGTAGCGCGCGGCGTGGAGGCATTCCTCGCGGCTGATGAGCGGGTACACGTCGGCCTTTGTCTTGTAATGGGCCGACTGCGCGCACCATTTGCAGTTTTCGGAGCATTTGCCCGAGCGGGCGTTTATAATTGAGCAGGAGTCGAACACCGGGCCGCAGAGCGCCGCGGTGATTTCCGCGGCCGCGTCCCAGAGTTCGCGGCGCTGGTTGTCGGCGACCTCCGCGAGGCTCAGCGCCTCGGAGTCGGTGAGAGCGCCACCGGCGAGTATTCTCTCTTTAAGTGATGAAATATCAATCATTTCGTTGATGAAATATCAATAATTCCGTTGATAAAAAATCAATCATTGCGTAACTGAAATCGTTTATTCCATATATGAAATATCGCTTATTTCGTAAATGGAATATCGCTTATCTCCTATGTGAAATATCAATTATTCCGTATATGAGATATAAATCATTCCGTTGATGAAGTATCAATCATTCAGTATATGAGATGTCAATCATTCCGTTGCAATGTCATAAACAAAAGAATCCATCAGAAAGTATCTGATGGATTCTTAAGTGATTCGCACAGGATTCAAACCTGTAACCTTCTGATCCGTAGTCAGATGCTCTATTCAGTTGAGCTAGCGAACCAGTTTGCCTCCTTAGCTATTGCCTTGGTGGAGGGCTTCAAATTTCGATCGCGCCTATGGATTTGCCGGTGAATGGTTTACCACTGCGCCCGCTTTTCAGCGGTTGGTGATTCGCACAGGATTCAAACCTGTAACCTTCTGATCCGTAGTCAGATGCTCTATTCAGTTGAGCTAGCGAACCAATCTTGTCCCTTTCGTTTTGCGAGTGCAAAGTTACGACACTTTTTCGAAACCGCAAAATTTTTTCACCACTTTTTTCCAACCTTTTTTCTCACCCTTGTTGACAACCCAGCTCTTCTTTCCCGTGAAATCCAATCCACCGCGTAAAGCTAAATTTCCCCAACCCGCTATCCCTCCGATGTTTAGCCCGACAATGCGCAACCGCTCTCTCTGTTGTCAGAACGGGCGTCTCACCAAGATATTGTCAACACCTAAATGCTAACAGGATTGGGTTGTTTGTCGATGCTGGGAGATGTTATCACGAGTTCTTCTTGAATGTATAAATATATTGTTTATACTCCCCATCATTATTAAAGGTGCTGTTTTTATATATGAGGGTAAAAGAGCCGGTGTCTGTAAACTTAATATCTCCGTTGTAAAGCGAGCCTATGAAGAGTTTATTGCCTTTTAGCGAGTAAGGGCAAAGCCAAGAATCAATTTCATCACCAGCGAAAGATAGGCCTGGACGAGTTCCGTTGCTTTCCAACGCTGTTTCCCATTTATCCACGGCTTCCTGATAGTCAGTTAGCCCCTCAATAGAGTTAAGGTCATAGTCTGATGCCAATGGTTGTGTGGGAAGATTATGTTGGATTAGCCCAATATCCATAACATTGTTGGTGAAAGTAATGTGATCCCACCATTTGCCAATCGATGCGCCATCATAGCCTGTCAAATTAAATTCGGTTACGACTTCTTCTTTTGCGGCATCCCACCAAACGCCATTCTCGAAGTAATGATATTTATATGAGTAATGAGTCAATAGCCACGTGCCATTAAGACTATTCGCGGTAGGCTCATCTTTATTGTCACTGCTGCACGACTGTAAGCCGAGGGCGATGAAAAGTGAGAGAAGATATGTGAGTGGTTTGCTTCTATTCATAATGCGTTCTCGATTTGAACCTTTTGACGCATCTTTGTGTCGGATAATGACTTGTGGCAGTTTGGTGTGCGGGGTAGGTGGCGGTCACTCCTGGATCCAGCGCATGACGTTGGCGGGGGGACGTTGGGCGGCGAGCTCCTGTTTCATGTATTCCATGTAGGGGGCGGCGTGGGCGAAGAATTTCTTGTAGCCGGCGCAGAGGTAGTTGAGGCCGGGCTCGCCGGTGGCGGTGCGCGCGAAGCGGTTCTTGGGGCACTCGCCGTTGCAGGCGAAGAGCCAGCGGCATTCGCGGCACTGGCCGGGGAGCTTGTCGCGCTTGTCGGTGCCGAAGCGGAGCTGCCGCTCGCTGTACATCATCTCGACGAAGTTCTTCTCGCGGATATTCCCCAAAAGGTACTCGGGAAACACGAAGTGGTCGCAGCTGTAAACGTCGCCGTTGTACTCCATGACCCCGGCGTGGCCGCAGGTGGGGGCCATGGTGCAGAGGCCGGGCTGCTCCCCGACCCAGTTGGCGAGGGTGGCGTCGAATATCTGTATGAAGTACCGCCCGACGTCCTCGCGCACCCATTCGTCGAAAATGGCGCAGAGGAAGTTGCCCCACTGCTCGGGCGTCACCGAGAAGTCGGCCAGGGGTATCTCCTCGTCGTCGGCGGGGCACGCCAGGTAGCGCCCGTCCTTCTTGGGGGCGATGCGCTCAACGATGGGGGTGAACTGTATGTAGCGGCACCCGATTTCCTTGAAGAAGTGGTAGAAGTCGAGCGGGTAGTCGGCGTTGTAGTCGTTGACCACGGCCAGCGCGTTCCATTCCACCCCGTGCTTGTTGAGGAGCTCGATACCCTTCATTACTTTTCGGAACGACGGGCCTCCGGCCTTGTCGCGGCGGTATTCGTCGTGAAACTCCCTGGGGCCGTCGATCGACACCCCCACCAGCCAGTTGTTCTCCTTGAAGAAGCGGCACCAGTCGTCGGTCAGCAGCGTGCCGTTGGTCTGGATGCAGTTGTCGATCAGGTGTCCGGCGGCGTATTTCCTTTGCAGCTCCATGGCCTTCTTGTAGAACGACAGCGGGCGCATGAGCGTCTCCCCCCCGTGCCAGGTGAAGAGCACTTCGGGCATCGTCTGGGCGGCGATGTATTCCTTAATAAAAAGCTCCAGCATATCGTCGTCCATCGTGAAGCGCCGCTCGGGATCCTTGTCGCGGTAGAGCTTATTTTTTTCGAGGTAGTAGCAGTATTCGCAAGCGAGATTGCAGCGGGAGCTGGCCGGTTTGGCCATCACATATAGCGGTCGGGCGAAGGGTGTTTTGATCGTTTCCATATCCGGGGTCGGTGGTGCGGTTTTGGGAGTTTCCCCATAGCAAAGTTAATAAAAAATACTCTTTCCGAGCGCGAAATAGACCTCTTGCGTCAAATTTTACCCGCCGTTTTTGCGGTTTTTCGCTAAATTCGCGCATTATTAACCTATGATTAGTGGCTGTTCAAAATTAAAACAGCCACAATAAAAATTTTTAACAGACACTTAACCCTAAATCTTGACTGTGAATGTCTATTAACAAGTTCATTCTCGCTTGCGCCATGGCCTCTGCCGCCACTTCGGCGCTCGCGGTCGAGAATCTCGACCGCGGGGTGGTGGCCATGTACGCCTCCCCGGGGGTGTTCGTCTCCTGGCGCAGCCTGGAGTCCGACGCTCCCAAAATGACCTTCGACGTCTACCGCGATGGCGTGAAGGTGAACGCCGACCCGATCACCGGGGGCACGAACATCCTCGACTCGAAAGGGAACGCCAACTCGACTTACGTCGTTAAGGCTTACGTCGACGGCAAGGAGGTAGAGGCTACCCAGCCCGCTAAGGTGCCCGGAAAGGCCCTCCGCATCAAGCTCGACCGCCCCGAGGGTGGGACGATTCCCGGCAACAGCAAGTTCTCCACCGCTGACGCTCCTGTGACCGACGATTACACTTACACCCCTAACGACTGCTCCGTAGGCGATGTCGACGGCGACGGCCAGTACGAGATTTTCGTGAAGTGGGATCCCAGCAACTCGCGCGACAATTCGCAGAAGGCTTATACCGGCAACGTGTACATCGACTGCTACAAGCTCGACGGCACCAAGCTCTGGCGCATAGACCTCGGCAAGAATATCCGCGCCGGAGCCCACTACACCCAGTTCATCGTTTACGACTTCGACGGCGACGGCAAGGCCGAGATGGCCTGCAAAACCGCCCCGGGCACTATCGACGGCAAGGGAAAGTATGTGCTGATGGGTAACGACAAGGCTGATGCCGACTACCGCACATCCGAGGGATTGGTTCGTTCGGGTTCGGAATATCTCACAATGTTCTCCGGCCTTACAGGCGAGGAGCTTTCAACCGTGGCCTTTGTGCCCAGTCGCAACGTGCGCACTGACAAGGAATGGGGCGATAGCTACAGCAACCGCAGCGAGCGTTATCTCGCGTGCGCCGCCAACCTCGGCGGGGAGAACGCCTCGCTGGTGATGTGCCGCGGCTACTACACCGCTTCGTACCTCTGCGCCTGGGACTTCAAGGACGGCAAGCTCGTTCAGCGCTGGTTCCACAAGAGCGAGGATAATGGCAAAGGCGCTTACGGCGAGGGCGCCCACTCGCTGACCGTGGGCGACTGCGACGGCGACGGCTTCGACGAAATCGTTTACGGCTCGGCTGCCATCGACCATGACGGCACGCTCCTTTACCGCACCGGCGGCGGCCACGGCGACGCCCTCCACCTGGGCGACTTCGACCCCGATCGCGAAGGTCTGGAAGTGTTCATGGTGCATGAGGAAACCGGTTCGTCGTACCCCTTCGATGCCGAGTTCCGCGACGCTAAGACCGGCGAAATCATATGGAAGACCAAACAGTCGGGACACGACATCGGCCGCGGCCTCGCCGCCGACGTCAGCGACCAGTGGCGCGGTTACGAGTGCTGGCCGAGCGCTTACTATGTAAGTGGCAAATCAACCCAGGCTTCTTTCGACTGCAAGGGTAATATCGTAGCGGAAAAGCGTGCGTCGACCAACTTCCGTATCTACTGGGACGGCGACCTGCTCGACGAGCTCTTCGACGGCAAATACGACAAAGCGACAGGCAACTCCACTCCCACCGTGACCAAGCGCAACGCCAAACTGACCTCCGACGCTAACTCCTGGGACTTCTCGGTTTACAGGGCTCAGACCTGCAACACCACCAAAGCAACCCCCTGCCTCCAGGCCGACATCCTCGGCGACTGGCGCGAGGAGCTGGTGCTCTGGGACGGCAGCAACTCGTCGGACCTCCTGATTTTCACCACTACCGAGCCTACCAAGTACCGCGTGCCCTGCCTGATGCAGGACCACAACTACCGCATGGCCATCGCCTGGCAGAATGTGGCTTACAACCAGCCTCCCCACCTCGGTTACTATCTCCCCGACCGCTTCTCCAACGACGCCCGCCTGGTGATAACCGCCGGACGTCTTGACCAGAGCGTCGAGGTTGGCTACGCCATCACCGCCATCGAGGGCACCATAGCCAACGCCGACAAGATGAGCGCCACCGGCCTCCCCGAAGGCGTGGAGCTTAACTTCGATGCCGCCGCCGGTACCTTCACCGTTTCCGGCACTCCGACCGCCGCCGGCAAGTTCTCCTTCAAACTCATCGCCGACGGCGAGGACTCGCAGGCTACGCTCGAAGGCGTGATCACCGTCACCGAGCCCGTGGTACTCGACAAGGTGGCTTACTTCCCCTTCGAGGAAATCAACGGCGGCAAGGTTGTCAACGAGGTCAACGGCGCCGCCACAGCCAAGGGCGCTCCCTCGATTACCGAGGGCCAGGTTGGCAACGCGCTCAACTTCAACGGCACCGCCGACTATCTCACCCAGGAGGCTTATCCCGCCATACAGCTCGGCGAGGATGACTTCACCATCGAGACCTGGTTCAAGTCGAACGATGACGCCGCCTATCTCTTCCACAAGGGCTCCATGGCCGCTGACGCCGCCACCGGCGCTACCGGCAAATGGGTCGGCGTAGAGTTTAAGAACGGTCTTCTGAAATTCTCCGTCGACGACAACGAGACCAAATCGGAGTCGAACTTCGAGGCCAAAGGCTTCTTCGACGGCCAGTGGCACCACCTCGTGTGCGTTCGCGAAAGCGCTACCAGCCGCCTCAAGATGTATGTCGACGGCAATCTGATGGCTGATGCCGCAGATGCCACCGGCGACATCTCCGACAACAACGAGCTCCTCGTGATCGGCAACTGCAACGTAAGCTTCAACAACTTCTATAAGGGCGCCCTCGACGAGTTCGCCATCTACAAGGGCGCTATGAGCGCCAACAAGGTGGCCGAGCGCTTCAACGGCGGCGGTGTCGACGGCATCGAGTCCGTGACTATCGGTTCCAACGACGAGTCGAACCTCCCCAAGCGCCTCACCCTCGTTGACGCCGAGACCGGCGTGATCGTGGCCCGCGGCGTTGGCGAGCCCTCCAACGTCACCTCCAACGTGGCTCCCGGTGTCTACCTCCTCATGATCGAGCAGGGACGCACCCGCTACATCTCCAAGGAAGTTGTGAAGTAATATCGCGCTTCCCGGAAACTGATCTCCCGCCATAGGCCGTCCGCGGTCTATGGCGGTTTTTTTGTCGGTCGGTGAGTAATAATCTCCCTTTTCTGCGTTATGTTATTGTAAGGCTCGCTTCGGCGGCTCTTTAAGAAACTGTTTATTTATGTGATTATGAAGCTGACACAGTACCTACCCGACATACCGCGGGAATACCAACCGCTTATGGCCGCCGCTTTAGAAATGGCAGAGAGCGCCGGCGCGGCGCATATGCGCTATTTCCGCAAAAGCAATCTTGAGCAAACCACGAAGCAGAACGACAGCGACGTGGTGACGATAGCCGACAAGGAGTCGGAGGCGGTCATCCTGTCGTATATACGTCGGCATTTCCCCACCCACGGAATTATCTCGGAGGAGTCTGGCGGGCAGAATGAGGAGCGCGAGTGGCGCTGGGTGGTTGACCCGCTTGACGGCACTACCAACTTCGCCGCCGGGCTTCCGGGCTTCTGCGTGTCGATAGCTTTGGAGAGAAATCGGGAGACGGTGCTCGGCGTTGTGTTCGCGCCCTATCTCGGCGAATGCTTCTACGGGGTTCGCGGGGGCGGCGCGTGGCTCAATGGGGCGCCTCTGCGTTGCTCCGCCAAGACGGAACTGTCCAAGGCCGTGGTGGCCACCGGGATGCCGTACGACCGAAATGAGAACCCCGACAACAACCTCGCCGAGATTGGGCGTATGGCGCTGCGCGTGCGCGGTGTCAGGCGGCTCGGTTCCGCGGCCATAGACCTCTGCTACACCGCCGCGGGGTTCTTCGACGCTTACTGGGAGCTGAACCTGAATCGGTGGGATATTTCGGCGGGCACGCTGATAGCCACTGAGGCCGGGGCGGTTGTGGAGTCAATACGCGCTAACCGCAACCACTCCATCTTAGCCTGCGCGCCCTCGCTGCATGCCGAAATCCGCGGTATCCTCCTCCCGTAAACCGCCCTGACATAATAGCTTGCTTAAACGCCAACGCCACCCTAAGCGCATTAATAGCGTAGGGTGGCGTTGAAGCTTCGTATCGTTCTTTTTGCGATGAGTGTGAGTCGCGGTTAGCGGATTTTGAGCTTTTTGCCGGGTTTGAGCTTCGACTTGGTGGTCAGGCCGTTGAGCTGGCAGAGCTGGCGTACGGAAACCCCGTTGCGCGAAGCGATGCGGCTGAGGGTGTCGCCTCGGCGTATTGTGTAGCTCTTGGAGCTCTTTTTAGCGCCGCTGCCGCCGTTGTCGGTCTGTGTCGCTGCCTTGCGCGAGCTCTGCGAGGCGAGGAACTCCTTGGCGTACTGCTGGTTGGCTCCCGGGTCGAAGTTGCGCGCCTGGGTGTAAGTGCGCTTGTCGAAGGTGTACTGGTCGGTGTGCACCGTCTGGTTGGCGAAGTCAAAGATGGCCGAGGGGTTGATGGGGTAGCCCATGAAACGGGTCTCGAAGTGGAGGTGTGCTCCGAAAGAGCGCCCGGTGTTGCCTCCGAGGGCGATGGGGTCGCCGGCTTTCACATATTGGTCGGGCTTTACGAGGAATTTCGAGAGGTGTCCGTAGACGGTTTCAAGCCCGTTTGGGTGGCGGATTATGGTGTAATAGCCGTAGCCGCGGCGCTCGAAGTTGGTAAGGCGTACGCGGCCGTCGAAAGCGGCGCGCACGGTGTCGCCGATCTGGAGTTTGAGGTCCACGCCTTTGTGCTGGCGTTTGAAGCGTTTGCGGTAGCCGTAGGGCGAGGTGATGTAGCCGGGGGTCGGCATATGGAAGTTGGTCACGTCGATCACCTTTGTCGAGGGCACGTCGGACTCCTTGAAGGGGTTGACGCGTTTCGATTCCCACCCCTCGGTGTAGATGTCCATTTCCGGCTCTTCCTCTTCTTTGAAGAGTTGGTCGAGAAACTGCTGGGTATCCTTTACTGAGATCTGGTTTCCGATGTTTTCCTGGCGCGCGATGAGGTCGGTGTGTTCCGCTTTGTGGGCCGAGGGGAGCTGGTAGCTCTGCGCGAGGGAGGTCGCGGCTGTCAGGAGGGCTGCTGCTGTTAAGGTTAGTTTAAGGATTGTTTTCTGAAGCATGGGAGAAGGTTGGAGCGGAGAGGAATATTTTCGGGTTTCTAACGTTCTTTGGGTTTTGCTCAGGGGGCGGGTTAAGGGTTTGGTTGTTAATGCGCCTCGGGCGCTGAGTGGGCGGAACTGTTCCAAACGGTTTCCCATATGCGGAAACCGCGGGGCCGGTTCCATCGGCTATCTCGGAGGGCTTACCGCTGGAGTTCGTCGTCGCAGTAGACCTCTTTGATGTCGCCCGGGAAGAAGTCGAATACTTCGTCGGGCTTGAAGAAGCGGGCCACCTCTATGGCCGCATTCTCGGGGGTGTCGGACGCGTGTACGATGTTCTCCTGGCCGCTCATGCCGTAGTCGCCTCGGATCGTGCCGGGGAGCGCCTGGCGCGAATTGGTGGCGCCTGTCATCTGCCTTACGACGCTTACGGCGTCGACCCCGCGGATCGCGAGGCAAACAACCGGGGTGGCTGTCATGGAGCGGACGAGCGAGGGGAAGAACGGGCGGTCCGTCAGGTGGGCGTAATGCTCCCGGAGGATTGTTTCGTCGAGTTGCCGGAACTTCATGCCGACTATCGCGAGCCCTTTGCGTTCAAATCGGGTGAGAATATCGCCGATAAGCCCGCGCCTTACGCCCGATGGCTTGATGAGGACCAATGTTGTTTCCATACTGTTGTCCGAATTCAGGTTGTGAGTGTGCGGAAGAGGGAACCCTTATTCACTCTTCCGATGCCAAAGTTACAAAAAAATAACGTTCCACGGAAACTTTCCGCACCTTAAATAATGCTAATTATCATTTAATTAGCGCTCTTTTCACCCTTCACGGGCCCGCAAATCCCTTAATTTTAGTATTTTATGGCGACTCAAAAAAAGTTGGCCCGATTTTGTCGCTTTCTCGTTAAATTTCAGCATATTGCACACTCACCCCGCAGAGTGCGCGGTTTCGCGGCCGCCGTCGGGAGGGGCCGCGGGGGGTCAGCTGATGCGGCTCAGGTCGACCGGGCGGGGGTAGAGGCGTGCGAGTTCCGACGCGAGCGCGGGGT
>JAMPHO010000002.1 GCA_023663385.1 Alistipes timonensis
CATGCCCAAGTCGCTCGAAGGCTACTATCAGGAAACCGGCCGGGCCGGACGCGAAGTGACGGTGCGCCTCCTCGGAGGCAACCTCCGCATACGCTGGGACGAGGCCACGAACCATATATTTATGACCGGCCCCGCCACCATCGTGTTCGACGGGGTATATTATCTGTAAACGCGAAAAGCAACCACCCACCCGACGATGTTCAAAATCAACGATAACTTCTGCCAGCTCGCCGAGAGCTACCTTTTCTCGGAAGTGGCACGCCGCATAGCCGCCTTCAAGGAGGCCAACCCCGAGGCCGAGATCATACGTCTCGGAATCGGCGACGTCACCATACCCCTCTGCCCCGCCGCCATCGAGGCGATGCACGCCGCCGTCGACGATGAGGCCAACGCCGCCACCTTCCGCGGCTACGGACCCGAGCAGGGGTACCCCTTCCTCCGCGAGGCGATCGCCGAGCACGACTACCGCGCCCGCGGCGTCGAGATAGCCCCCGACGAGATTTTCGTCAGCGACGGGGCCAAGAGTGACACCGGCAACATCGGCGACATCCTCGCCGCCAGCAACCGCGTGGCCGTAACCGACCCGGTATACCCCGTATACGTCGACACCAACGTTATGGCCGGCCGCGCCGGAGCACCCCTCGTCGGAGGTAGCTTCAGCAAGGTCGTATATCTCCCGGTGACCGCCGAGAACGGCTTCGTGCCCGCCCTCCCCGAGGAGAAGGTCGATATGATATACCTCTGCTACCCCAACAACCCCACCGGCACGGCGCTCACCCGCGAACAGCTCAAAGCCTGGGTAGACTACGCCGCCGCCAACGGCGCGCTGATACTCTACGACTCGGCCTACGAGGCGTTTATCCGCCAGGAAGGTGTGCCCCACTCCATCTATGAGATCGAGGGAGCCAAGAAGGTTGCCATCGAATTCCGCAGCTTCTCGAAGACCGCCGGATTCACCGGCGTGCGCTGCGGCTACACCGTGGTGCCCAAAGAGCTCAAAGGGGTCGACTCCGAAGGGCGCGAGGTTGGGCTCAACCACCTCTGGAACCGCCGCCAGTGCACCAAGTTCAACGGTGCGTCATACATATCCCAGCGCGGCGCAGCCGCCATCTACACCCCAGAGGGGCGCCGCCAGGCCCGCGAGGCTGTCGACTACTACATGGCCAACGCCGCACTGATGCTCTCCGAGCTCCGCAAAGCGGGTTTCGAGGTGTTCGGCGGCGAAAACGCCCCCTATGTATGGCTTAAGACTCCCGACGGCATGGACTCCTGGGCCTTCTTCGACCTGCTCCTCCGCGAATGCCAGGTAGCGGGTACCCCCGGCTCCGGCTTCGGCCCCGCCGGCGAGGGCTACTTCCGCCTCACGGCCTTCAACACGCTTGAAAACACCCGCGAAGCCCTGCGCCGCATCGTAGGCCGCTTCGCCTGACCCCCGTTCACACCCTCTCCACCATTCACTCTCCAACCATCACTCTCCACCCCCTTGGTTTCTAATAAGTAAATATATGTCGTTATTAAGATTTGAAGCGGTCCGCGAAGCCTCCGGCCGCAAAGCCGTTGGTGTTGAAACTCCGGCAGAACGCCCCGAAAAGTACTACGGCGAGCTGGTTTTCAACCGCCAGAAAATGTTTGAGTACCTCCCCAAGAAGGTCTACGACGAACTGGTCTACGCCATCGACAACAAACAGCCCATATCGCTGAAACTCGCCGACAGCATCGCCGAGGGGATGAAGCAGTGGGCCATCGACAACGGCGTGCGCCACTACACCCACTGGTTCGCGCCCTTGACCGGGGGCACCGCCGAAAAACACGACGCCTTCGTTGAGCATGACGGCAAAGGGGGCGTGGTCGAGGAGTTCAAAGGCAAGCTGCTCGTGCAGCAGGAACCCGACGCGTCGAGCTTCCCCAACGGCGGAATACGCAACACTTTCGAGGCCCGCGGCTACTCGGCCTGGGACATCTCCTCGCCGGTGTTCATCCACAACAAGACACTCTGCATACCCACCATATTCATATCCTACACCGGCGAGTCGCTCGACTACAAGACCCCGCTGCTCCGCGCCCTCAACGCTGTTGACAAGGCCGCGACGGGTGTCGCTCAGTACTTCGACAAGGACGTGCGCCACGTCAACTGCTTCCTCGGATGGGAACAGGAGTACTTCCTGGTCGACGAGGCCCTCTACGCCGCACGCCCCGACCTGGTGATGACGGGCCGCACTCTCATGGGCCACGAGAGCGCCAAGAACCAGCAGCTCGAAGACCACTACTTCGGCGCCATCCCCTCGCGCGTCGAAGCCTTCATGCTCGACCTTGAGCTCGAATGCCACCGCCTCGGCATCCCCGCCCACACCCGCCACAACGAGGTGGCCCCCAACCAGTTCGAGCTGGCCCCCGTATACGAGGAGTGTAACCTCGCCAACGACCACAACCTGCTGCTTATGAGCATTATGTCGGAAGTGGCCAAGCGCCATAACTTCCGCGTGCTCCTCCACGAGAAACCCTTCTCGGGCGTAAACGGCTCGGGCAAGCACAACAACTGGAGCCTCGGCACCGACACCGGCTCGCTCCTATTCGCCCCCGGCAAGACTCCCCGTGAGAACCTCCGCTTCATAGCCTTCGTGGCTAACGTGATGGCCGCCGTGCACCGCCACAACGCCCTGCTCAAAGCCTCCATCGCCTCCGCCACCAACGCCCACCGCCTGGGCGCCAACGAGGCTCCCCCCGCCATCATCTCGATTTTCACCGGTTCGCAGATCGCCGAGATTTTCGAGCGCCTCGAAAACAGCACCGACGACGAGCTGATCGAGTTCTCGGCCAAGGAGGGTATCACCGTCGGCGTGTCGCAGATTCCCGAAATCATGCTCGACAACACCGACCGCAACCGCACCTCCCCCTTCGCCTTCACCGGCAACCGCTTCGAGTTCCGCGCCGTGGGCTCGTCGGCCAACTGCGCCGCCGCCATGATCGCCCTCAACGCAGCCGTGGCCGAGCAGCTCGCCGAGTTCAAGCAGCGCGTCGACGCCCGCGTCGAGCGCGAGGAATCGCTCTACCACGCCATCCTTGAGGAAGCGAAGGAGTTGATTGCCAAATCGAAAGCCATCCACTTCGACGGTAACGGCTACTCCGACGAGTGGAAAGCCGAGGCCGAGCGCCGCGGCCTCGACTGCGAGACCTCCGTGCCGGTGATTTTCGACGCCTACCTCCGCCCCGAGTCCATCGAGATGTTCACCAAGTCGGGCGTGCTCACCGAGCTTGAGCTCCGCGCCCGCAACGAGGTGAAGTGGGAGATGTACACCAAGAAGATACAGATTGAAGCCCGAGTGCTCGGCGACCTCGCCCTTAACCATATCGTGCCCGTGGCCACCCGCTACCAGTCGATCCTCGTTGACAACCTGGTGAAGCTCCAGAGCCTCTTCCCCGCCGACAAGGCCGCCGAAATGAGCGCCTGCGACCGCGACGCCATCGAGGCCATCTCGAAGCACATCGCCGCCATCCGCACCTATGTGAAGCAGATGACCGATGCCCGCAAAGCCGCCAACCGCATCGAAAACGAGCGCGAAAAGGCCGTGGCATACCACGACAACGTAGTACCCTCGATGGACACTATCCGCTACCACATCGACAAGCTGGAGCTGATGGTCGACAACGAGATGTGGCCCCTGCCGAAGTACCGCGAGATGCTCTTCATCCGCTGATACTCACCGCCTAACGAAAAGGTACCGCCGCGCTTCCCCGACGGACGGCGCGGCGGCATCCACCACTCAATATTAAATCAGATAACACCACACCCTCTCTCCGATTCTCCAAGAGAGACCTTAACACCAGAAACACCCCTTTATGGAGCAACTCAAACACGAGTGCGGCGTAGCGATGATACGCCTGCGCAAGCCTTTGGAGTACTACCGAAAGAAATACGGAACCTACGCCTACGCCCTCAACCGCCTCTACCTGCTCATGGAAAAGCAGCACAACCGCGGCCAGGAGGGTGCCGGAATCGGCGTTGTGAAACTCCACAGCGTTCCCGGCCATGAATACATATTCCGCGAGCGCGCCCTCGGCGCCGGAGCCATCTCCGACATATTCTCCTCGGTGCTGCCCGCCCTCAAGGCCGACGACGTCGACTCTAAGCCCGCCGGCGAGGCCGAGGCCCTGACCCCCTTCTTAGGCGAAATCTATATGGGGCACCTCCGCTACTCGACCACCGGCAAGTCGGGCATCTCGTACGTCCACCCCTTCCTGCGCCGCAACAACTGGCGCTCGCGCAACCTCATCATGTGCGGCAACTTCAATATGACCAACGTCGACGAGGTTTTCCGCTCCATAGTTGAGAAGGGGCAGCACCCGAGAATCTACTCCGACACCATCGTGCTGCTCGAACAGCTCGGCTACGCCCTCGACAGCGAGAACCACCGCCTCTACCGCGAATTCCGCGACCGCCTGCAGGACCCCGAGCTCGGCATAGCCATCGAGGACAACATCGACATCAAGCGCGTGCTCACCAACGCCTCACCCTCCTGGGACGGCGGCTTCGTGATCTGCGGCGCTACCGGCTCGGGCGATATGTTCGCCCTTCGCGACAAAAACGGCATCCGCCCGGCGTTCTACTACATCGACGACGAGGTCGTGGTGCTCACCTCCGAGCGCCCCGTGATTCAGACGGTATTCAACGTGCGCCGCGCCGAAGTCAAGGAGCTGGAGCCCGGTTCGGCACTGATTGTCAGCAAGAACGGCGACATCCAGGTAACCGACATCCTCGGCAAGGGGGAGAACGCCCGCTGCTCGTTCGAGCGCATCTACTTCTCGCGCGGCTCCGACGCCGACATTTACCGCGAGCGCAAGGAACTCGGGCGCCGCATTGCCCCCGAAGTGCTCCGCGCCGTAGGCAACGACGTGAACCACACCGTCATTTCCTTCATCCCCAACACCGCCGAGGTAGCCTTCATCGGTATGGTCGAAGGGTTCGAGAACTATCTCAACGACCTGAAGGTAAAGCAGATTATGGAGCTCAGCCGCCGCGGCACGCTATCAGCCGGCAACGTCCGCGAGATTATGGACCGCAAACTGCGCGTCGAGAAAGTGGCCATCAAGGACATCAAGCTCCGCACCTTCATCGCCGAGGGTGAGTCGCGCAACGACCTCGCCGCCCACGTCTACGATGTGACCTACGGATGCGTGACCAACGATGTCGACAACCTCGTGGTTATCGACGACTCCATCGTGCGCGGCACCACCCTCAAGCAATCCATCATCGGAATGCTCGACCGCCTGCACCCCAAGAAAATCGTAATCGTCAGCTCCTCGCCCCAGGTGCGCTACCCCGACTATTACGGCATCGATATGTCGCGTATGGCCGAATTCATCGCCTTCCGCGCCGCCGTAGAGCTCCTCAAAGAGCGCGGCATGGCCGACGTGCTCGAAGAGACATACCGCCGCTGCAAGGAGCAGTCGCTCCTCCCCGCCGACCAGCAGGTCAACTGCGTCAAGGCCATCTACGCCCCCTTCACCGACGCCGACATCTCCCGCAAGATGGTTGAGATGCTCACCCCCGCCGGCACCAAGGCCGAAGTGGAGATTGTCTACCAGACCCTCGACGGCCTCCACGCCTCCGTGCCCGGATGCCCCGGCGACTGGTACTTCTCCGGCGACTACCCCACCCCCGGCGGCACCCGCCTGGTGAACCTCGCCTATATCAACTACTACGAAGGCAATACCACCAAGCGCGACGCCTGACCTCCGCCGTCACCCCGTGACATAAAGCATCATAGGGCTGTGCTATAATCAGGGGAATCTCCCTCGATTATGACACAGCCCTATTCGCATTCATTGAAATGACTGAATTTCAATGCGAAAAAGCTAAAAGTCAAAAAAACTTAAAATAATTTATCGAACATTCAGGAAATAATTCATATATTCGCGTCAGCAAGCCTCTAAACGACCAATAAATCCCATTCATAACCAATGCGTCTGCCAATCCGAAATTCTAATACATCATCGCTTCGCCATACACATTTACCTAAGAGCAGCCGAAACAGACTATTGCTCGCCGTATTGGCATTCGTATGGTTTACCATTAACGCTGATGCCGCGGTGATTCAGGGAGTTGTCCGCGACGGCGTAAATATGTCGCCCGTTGAATACGCGCGAGTTGAATTGGAGGAATTGAACCGGGCGAAAATCATCGCCGGAGCCTACACCGACTCGCTCGGCAGGTTCCAATTTGACGTGACCGCACCCGACTCCTGCCGGATAACAGTGAACGCGTTTGGATACCACCCATCGGTAAAAACAATCGCCAAAGGAACCAACACCAACCCGATAACGATAACCCTTGAAGCTAATTCAAAAGCGTTGGACGAGGTTACCGTCACCGCCGAGGCCGTTACGAGAATCGACGGCGGCTATAGGCTCATTCCGAGCAAGAACCAGGTGAGTCACTCGGTCGGAGGTTACAACCTGCTCAACAGCCTAATGATACCCGGTGTTGATGTCGACAGGGAGAACGGCACCGTGTCGGCCCGGGGCTCACAAACCAAGTTATATATAAACGGAATCGAAGCATCGACCCGCGAAGTACAGTCGCTAAGAGCGAAAGATGTGCTCCGCGTCGAATATTTCGACTCCCCCAAAGGACAATACGCCTTGGACGGAACCGCCATCAATTTCGTCCTCAAAGAACGAACATCCGGCGGATATGTCGACGCCGTGGCCCGGCAGACAATAGGTTTCGCCAAAGGGACCCTCGACCTTACCGCCCGATTCTTCAACAAAAACACGCGGTTCACCCTCTACGGCGGAGCGGGATATAACGCTTACAGCGGCAGCTCGTCACACTCAACGGACACTATAAACTTCCCTGACTCCCGGGTGATTCGCGAAAAGAAGTCAAAACTCGCCAAACTGCGCTCCAACTCGGAATACCTTCAGTTTCAAGTGCAGAACTCCAACAAAAAGCGCACACTGAGGGGCGACATAATTTTCGGGCGCGACGCGACCCCGCGCAACGAGACCAATGGGTCAACGAAATACTCCATAGATGAATCGAGGAATTTCACCACCACGACCGAAACCACTAACCGCTCTACAACCGGCACCCTGAAACTTTACGGCAAATTCAACATCGCCTCCAACCATATGCTTGAGGCTTCCGTGCTCGCTCGATACGGCCACAACAAATATAACTATGCCTATCTACAGTCGGAAACGCCGGGCATCGAATCCAATGTGTCGGAAGACAATTTCAACCAGCGCGCGAATCTGAAATACGTCTGGAACGCCGACAAAAAGAACACGCTTTCAGCCGTAGCCACATACTCAAGCCAGATCAACGACGCCGAATACAGGGGCACAATCACGAACAATCAGCACATATTCATAGGGTTAGGCACAGGAGGCGTCTCCTGGCAGCATCGCTTCGGCAAATGGACCACCAACCTCATGCCCGGTATCGCTGCATCGCTATACCACACTCGTGGCTATAAGACGACACAGAACTACTCTCCGAGCCTCACCATCAGTCTTGACGGCCAGCCCGGCAAAAACGATTTCATATTCTTCGAGGGGTATATGGGTGTCTCCTACCCCCCGACCAGCTTTATGACCTCCGCCATCCAGTATATCGATCCGCTGGAAGTCTCCGTTGGTAATCCCGAGCTCGATGTGACCCGTATGTATATGGGCACGCTCGTTTACGGCATCGGCATCGGCAAGGTCAATCTGCAATGGTTCGCGAGATACCTGTTGCAAAACAACGCTATCGCTTACCGATACGACACCGAGGGGGAACTCCTCGTGCGCGCTTTGCGGTCCGACACCAAAAACCATATTTTCGTGACCAACATCAGCGGTACCTGGCGCCCCAACAACAAGTTCAGCATTTCAGGCTCCGCATCCTACTCCTATCAGGGGAACAAGGTGCCCGGCGAGACAACTCCCTGGGTGAACCTGTTCATCGGCCGCGCCCAGGCATCGTATTACATAGGCAAGTTCTCAATCAACGCCAACTACGAATCGCCCAACGAAATCAGCAGCTATGGTCTGACGCGCATACGCACATCGCACAAATATGGAGCGTCGGCCTCGTTCGCCACAAGCGGTTGGCTGCTTGAGGCCGGCTTCAACAACCTGTTCCTCAAACCAGCGACCGATAGTTGGACCTACTCGCGCTCCTTTAGCGGCCTCTCCACCCGCAAGGAGAAAACCGATATGTCGCACGGGTATATACGGGTGTCATACTCCGTAGATTTCGGCAAGAAGATGAGGCATACCAAGGAGGGTCCCGACCGCTCGACATCCGAATCTGCCATCCTGCGAGCCAACTGATTCATTGAGCCCTTTGCTTTAAATAGGTTTACAAACAGCGCCACCCCTGCCCGTTGTCGTTGGCCGCGGAGGCATCCAACGTAGGGACATGCCTTTGGCATGTCGGATTGGATTCCTGTTGGTCATACAAACCGTTCCCGCCTTTGCAACGTGCCAAAGGCACGTCCCTACAAAATTACAATATTATCCTAACTGTGCCGGGGGGAGGGAGAGTCCGGCAGGGGTGGCGGCGTGTTGTGGGGAGGCGCGGGTCAGATGCGGTCAAGGACGGTCGCGATGAGGTCGCGGATGGCGGTCTTGTAGTTGGGGGTCGCGTCGTGGCGCATGCGGTTGGCGATAATCGAGCATACGGTCATAGCGCGGTGCCCCATCAGGCGGCTTAGGCCCTGGAGGGGTGCCGACTCCATCTCGTAGTTGGTGACTTTGCGGTCGCCGAAGCGGAACTCCTCGATGCGGCGGTTGAGGTCGGGATTGGCCAGCGGGAGGCGCAGCTCGCGTCCCTGCGGACCGTAGAAGCCCACAGCGGAGATGGTATTGCCGCGCACCATATCGTCGCGGCCGATCTGGTCGACCAGGGCGCTGTTGGCGTCAACAACGTAGGGTTTGGCCCAGAGGGGGTTCCAACCGGTGTGCTCGCAGAAGGCGCGCTCGAAATCGAGGTCGGCCACCTCGTCGCGGCCGGCGTAATAGTTGAGCACGCCGTCGAAACCGATAGCCTTTTCGGCGATAACGGGTGTACCGAGCTTCAGCTCGGGCTGGAGGGCGCCGGAGGTGCCGATGCGCACCATGGTGAGCTCGCGGTGGTTGTCGCGCACCTCGCGGGTGGCGAAGTCGATGTTGGCCAGCGCGTCGAGCTCGTTGATCACGATGTCGATGTTGTCGGGTCCGATGCCGTGGCTGAGGCACATAATCGGCTTACCCTTGTAGGTACCACCGATGGTGTGGAACTCGCGCGACGACACTTCGAAGTCGCGGGTATCGAAATGCTCGGCCACGATGTCAACACGACCCGGATCACCGACGAGGATTATTCGGTCGGTAAGCTGCTCGGGAAGGAGGTGGAGGTGGAATACCGACCCGTCGGGGTTGATGATCAGTTCGGAAGGTGCTATGATTTTCTTTTCCATGGTTGTTGTGTTGGTGTATTATTGTTTACGCTTCGCGTAACGTGAAAGTTCAGTTCGCGCGGTAACGCGCTCCGGGGAGGGCCATCACGAGGTCGTTGAACTCCATCTCGACCAGCAGGGCCATCAGCTGCCCGGCGGGGATGCCGAGCGCGCTCTGCAGGTGGTCGACGGTGGCCTCGCCGTGGTGCGTCAGGTAGTCGAGCACCTTGGCCTGCGGTTCGGGCAGCGGGGCGAAGAGCTCGGCTTGGTCACCCTCCGCGGGGCGCGGGGTCCACCCCATAGCACGGATGATGTCGTCGGCATTCTCGACCATCGCCGCCGTCTGCTCCTTGATGAGCATATTGCACCCGGCGCTGAAGCGGTCCGACGTGCGCCCCGGGAGGGCGAACACCTCGCGGTCGTAGGCGCGGGCCACGCGGGCCGTGTTCAGGGCGCCCCCGCGGTCGGCCGCCGACTCAACTACCACAACGGCGTCGGACAACGCCGCGACTATGCGGTTGCGAGCCAGGAAATTGCCGCGATGTGGCCGGGTACCGTGCACATAGTCGGTAAGGAGTGCGCCAGCGCCGCGGGCCATGCGGGCGGCGTCGTTGCGGTGCTCGGCGGGGTATATCGTGTCGAGGCCGTGGGCCACAACGGCGACCGTCGGCACCCCCGCGGCCATGGCGCGACGGTGGCCGAGAATGTCGCACCCGATAGCCAGACCGCTCACCACGAGCAGGTCGTCGAGCTTCTCGGCGAGGTCGCCGATGAGCTTGTTTATGAACTGCGCTCCGTAGACAGTCGCGTTGCGGGTGCCAACCACCGCTAACACATGCCGGGCGTTGAGGTCGCAGTCACCCTTGGCGTAGAGCATCACCGGGGCGTCGTCGCAGGCGGCGAGCCGCCGGGGGAAATCGTCGTCGCGGAAATAGAGACATCTGATTCCGTTCTTCTCGATGAAGGGGAGCTCCTCGCGGGCCGCGTCCATCGCGGCGTCAAGGTCGGCGCTCGAAAGCGACACGCGCCTCCCGGTGCCCACCTCGCGGAAAACCTCGGTGCCGTTTTCAAACAGCGCCTTCTCCGACCCGAACAGCTCCAGGAGCCGCTCGGCCCGGCCAATGTTCATACCGCGCAGCTGGGAGAAGGCCACCCGGTAGAAGAGTTCCGGCATATCGGTTCGCGACGGTTGTATAATCATTTGGAGGGTGTTTCAGCTGTCGTTATCGACCCGGCAAACGCTTCGGCGAGCTCCTCGCCGCGACTCAGGCGACCATTGGAGGTCGATACTATGGTCACAAGGGCCTTCACCACCTGCTGCCCGGCCTCGTTGAAAATATCCTGGTGGAAGATGAACCTCGCGCCGCGGCGTTCGAGCCAGAGGCAGCTCGTCATCCTTTCGGCCAGGCGCAGGGGACGCAGATAGGAAATCTCAATCTTGCTCACCACGGGATCGACCCCGCGGCGCTGCATGTCGCGGAAGCTCACCCCGCGGCTCTCGCAGAACTCGTGGCGGGTGTGCTCAAGGTAGTGCAGATAGTTGGCGTTATTGACAATCCCCTGCGAGTCAACCTCGTAGTCGCGCACCTTCATAGGCAGTTCAAACGTGTATCGGGTTTCCCGGGTCATATGGCGGTATTATGCTCAGATGTTTGTAATGATGTATCTTGTGTTGTTGATAAAACCAAAGTTAGGGGTTTTCGGGGAATCTTCAAAACAAAATTAGTAATTTTGCACCGAATATGCGTATAATGAGAGAAGTGTCAAAGAAGTGGCTCGCGGCAACGTGCGCGGCCATGGTCGCCGCCGGTGGCTGGGCGTGCACTTCGGCCCTCGTGGGAGCCGAAGCCTCGGCCACAGGGCGCTGGATGCTGTGGAAGCACCGCGACTCGGGCCATCCGCACAACATTGTCGACCGCGTGGAAGCCACCGACTCGACCCTCGCCTTCGTCGCGCTCTTCAACGCCGACGACCGCGACCGCAGCGAAGCCTGGATCGGGTTCAACTCGGCGGGTTTCGCGGTGATGAACACCGCGAGCTACAACCTCGCGCCCGACACCGCCCGGCTGAAGGACCGCGAGGGATTCGTGATGAGCCGCGCCTTGGGCGTTTGCCGCTCGATTGAGGATTTCGACTCGCTTCTGCGCTCGCTCCCCCGCCCGATGGGGGTACAGGCCAATTTCGGAGCCGTCGATGCCGCGGGCAACGGCGCGTTCTTCGAAACCGACGACAATGGCTTCACGCGCTTCGACCTGACTGACGCCACCGACGGTATGATTCTGCGCACCAACTACTCGATGTCGGGGGGCGCCGCGAACCGCCTCGGAGTCGAACGCTACGACAACGAGCGGTACATAATCGATACCATTACCGCCAGCGGGAAACTCGCCCCGTGGCACTTTACCGAGACCCTTTCGCGCTCGTTCCGCCTCCCTACGGGTTCCGACCCCTATGCCCGGGGGAACGCTTCGGCACCCGACCGCGGAAAGTGCATCGCCCGGGGGAGCTCCTGTGCCTCCGTGGTGATCGAGGGGCCGCTCCCCGGCGAGGATCCTGGCCGGGGCATAGTGATGTGGACCGCCATAGGCTTCCCAACCCTTTCGAGCGCGCTCCCGGCCACTCTCGACTCCATAGCGCCCCCGCTGCTCGATGACGGGAACGGGCGCTCGCCCCAGTGCGACCGCGCCAACGCCCTGAAAGCCAAAGCGATTTACGGTAGCGGCAAACAGCGACGCTTCAACCTCGCGTTCATAAGGAAACATATCGACGCCTGCCGCCGCGACGCGCTCGCCCAATACCGCTCGCGCCATCCGCAGGCTCCAAAGAAATAACAACCAAGTTTTTATCTCAGTGATGAATCCGGCATTACTCACCGTAGGGCTGCTCGTTGTGGCCAATATTTTTATGACCGTGGCCTGGTACGGCCACCTCAAGCTCCAGAGCACAGGCGTGTCGACCAACTGGCCCGTGTTCGTAATCATACTCGTATCCTGGGGGATAGCGCTGGTGGAATACTGCTTCCAGGTGCCCGCCAACCGTCTCGGCTTCGAGGGCAACGGCGGCCCGTTCTCGCTTATGCAGCTCAAAGTGATGCAGGAAGTAATCACGCTGGTGGTATTCGTGATATTCAGCGTGATAGCTTTCAACGACTTCCAGCTGCGGTGGAACCACTTCGCCGCGATGCTTCTGCTCATCGGCGCCGTTTACCTCGTGTTTATGAAGTAATTTTGCATTATTTCACCACTATTAGTTTGAATATAGGGCGCCAAACGCGTAACTTTGTATAACCAACTACATTATATGAAAAAAGTAATTCCGGCGCTTACTGCCGCCATCGCACTTATGACACAGACAACGCCTATGCAGGCGGCCTCCGCCCCGGGGGCGGTGTTCGCCAAGCCGTTCACTGAAACCGTTCACGGCACGGCTCCGTTCGCCAACATCACCAATGCCGACTACGAGCCGGCCATCGACCGCGGTATCGACCTGGCACGCAAGGAAATCCAGGCTATCGCGACAAACCCCGAAGCCCCGACCTTCGAGAACACCATAGTCGCGCTCGACCGCTCAGGCAAGGACCTCGACCGCGTGCTCAACATCTTCTACAACCTCCTCGAAGCCGACTCCGACGACGAGATGATGGAGATTTCGATGCGCGTTACCCCCAAGCTCTCCGACTACTCCACCTCGATCATCCTCAACCAGGACCTCTGGAAGCGCGTTAAGGCCGTTTACGATGGCCGCGGCGCCCTCAAGCTCACCCCCGAGCAGCAGACCCTCCTCCAGAAAACCTACGACAGCTTCGCCCTCTCCGGCGCGAACCTCGAAGGGGCTGACCGCGAGGAATACCGCAAACTCAGCTCCGAACTCTCCGAGCTGACAACCAAGTTCGGGCAGAATGTGCTCAAGGAACTCAACACCTACGAAATATGGCTGACCTCCGACGACCTCGCCGGGCTCCCCGAAGGGGTTGTGGCCGAAGCCGCCCAGCTCGCCGAGCAGAAGGGGCGCAAGGGTGAGTTCCTCTTCACCCTCGCCCAGCCTACCTATATGGCGTTTATGAAGTACAGCGAGCGCCCCGACCTCCGCGAGCGCTTCTACCGCCTCTACACCGGCCGCAACACCAAGGGTGAATACTCCAACATGGAGAACATCAAGCGCATCTCCAAGCTTCGCCTTAAAATAGCCAACCTCCTCGGTGCGAAAACCTACGCCGAGCACTCGCTGCGCCGCACGATGGCCCAGAACCCCGAGAGCGTGTACAAACTGCTCGACCAGCTGCGCGACGCCTACCGCCCCGCCCTCGACAAGGAGATGGCCGAACTTACCGAATTCGCCTCGCAGGCCGAAGGGAAGCCCGTAACCATCAACGCCTGGGACTACAGCTACTGGGCCAACAAACTGAAGAACGCCCGCTACGCGTTCGACGAGGAGGAGCTCCGCCCCTACTTCGAGCTTGACAACGTGATCAACGGCGTGTTCGGCCTCGCGACCAAGCTCTACGGCCTCCAGTTCACCCAGAACGACTCCATCCAGCCCTACCACCCCGACGTGAAGGCTTTCGACGTGACCGACGACAAAGGCAACTTCATCGGCGTGATTTACACCGACTTCTTCCCCCGCGCCTCGAAGCGTCCCGGCGCGTGGATGACCGAGTTCAAAGGCCAGTCGATCAACGAACAGGGCGTTGACGAGCGTCCCCACGTCTCGATCGTGATGAACTTCACCAAGCCCACCGCCGACAAGCCCTCGCTCCTTACCCCCTACGAGGTCGAGACCTTCCTCCACGAGTTCGGCCACGCCCTCCACGGCCTGCTGACCCGCTGCACCTACGGCTCCCTCTCCGGCACAAGCGTTTACCGCGACTTCGTGGAGCTCCCCTCGCAGTTCAACGAGAACTACCTCACCGAGCAGCTCTTCCTCGACTCCTTCGCCAAGCACTATAAGACCGGCGAGAAGATTCCCGCCAACCTCGTTGAAAAAATCGTGAAGTCGTCGCAGTTCGGCGCCGCCTACGCCTGCATGCGCCAGCTCGGCTTCGGCTACGCCGACATGGCATGGCACACCATCACCGCCCCGGTCGACGACCCCGCCGCCTTTGAAAGCGCCGCCATCGAGCAGGTGCGCATCTTCCCCGACGTCGAAGGCTCGCTCCACTCCCCCCAGTTCAGCCACATCTTCGCCGGAGGCTACGCTGCCGGATATTACTCCTACAAATGGGCCGAGGTGCTCGACGCCGACGCTTTTGCCAAATTCAAGGAGAACGGCATCTTCGACCGCGCCACCGCGGACTCCTTCCGCACCAACGTGCTTGAGCGCGGCGGCACGGAGAACCCCTCCGTACTCTACAAGCGTTTCCGCGGCCAGGATCCCACCATCGACGCCCTCCTGATCCGCGACGGCATCCTCCCCGCCCCCGCCCCCAAGAACCTCACCCCCGCCAAAAACTAAGCGAGCGACAATAAACGAAAAGGCGCTGTGTCATGAATTCTGACACAGCGCCTTTCTGTTTATTAGTGGCTACTTTTAGCGGGCGGCCTTGATTTCCTCGGGGGTGTAGGTGAGGGTCACGGTGTCGTCGCCTTCAAGCGGGCCGATGATGAAGGTGAAGCCTTTGCCCGACTTGCGGAGCGCCTTGAAGAACTCGCGGGTCTCGGGGTCGTTGGCCGCTGCCATCTGCGAGATGAACATAGGCTTCATCTCTGCGGCGTGCTGGTTGAGCTGCCCTATACCCTCGGCGGGAATCGGGAGACGGGTCTTCATGAACACATTGTTCTCCACGATCATGACGGTTTCGAGCACAGAGCCGTCGGCCTCCTTATCGGGGCATTTTGCCGCCATCTCGGCCACGATTTCCTCGATGGGGCGCACTTTCTTTTTCTCTTTCTTCTTAGCGGGAGCCTCGGTGGCGGGAGCGGCGGCATTGTCCTGAGCCGAAATTTCGGGAGCCGCCACGGCAAGAGCGAGCAGAAGACTGAAAACAGTGATTAATTTCTTCATTTAGATTGATTGTTAACAATTTTATGGGCGCAATTTACGAAATTTTTTCCGAACGGCAATAACAAAATCGCACGCGCCGCGGCGCGTGCGAAGTCTTAGAAACTGCTTACCAATTTTTAAACGGTTTCTTACTCTTCGAAGTCCTCCTCGTCGAAGTCCAAGTCGTAGGGGTCCGAATCGACGAAAAACGGATCGTCGGCATCGTCGGGCATCTCGGCATACATCTCGCCTGTAAAGCGGGCCAGGTCGCGCCCCTCGCGCTTCGTCGGGCGTCCGAGACCCTTGCGGCGGTCGATGAAGCCGCTGATGCGTATCACGTCGAGAAGGTCGTACTGCTCTTTGGGGGTTATATTCTCCATATATTCCGGCACCAACTTCGCGCCGAGGCGGTTCTCGGTGAGCGCCTTGACGCGGAACGAATAGGTCACCGGGGGCTTGCGCACCCCGATCACATCGCCCACCTTGATCATGCGCGACGGCTTGGCCACAATGTCGCCACCCGGCGTGCGGAGCGTCACGCGTCCCTTCTTGCAGGAGTCAGTGGCCACGGTGCGCGTCTTGAACACTCGCATCGCCCAGAGCCACTTGTCAATTCTAACTTCCGTCTTCATAAGCGGTTACTTGTTGTTGAAGTCACACATCGCATGCTGGAGCCCGGCGAGCACGAACGTCTGCACGGCGTCGACCGCCACCTCGACCCTTACGGGGAGCTCCTGACGCTCCTCGGGGGTGAACTGGCCGAGAACGTAATCAATCTGGCACCCGCGCGGATAGTTGTCGCCGATGCCGAAGCGGAGCCGCGGGTAAGCCTGCGAACCGAGCATCTGGGCGATGTTCTTCAGGCCGTTGTGCCCGGCGTCGCTCCCCGACGGCTTCATGCGTATCGCGCCGAAAGGGAGGGCGATGTCGTCGACCACCACGAGGATATGCTCCATCTCGATACCCTCCTTCTCCTTCCAGTAACGCACGGCGTTGCCGCTGAGGTTCATATAGGTCGAGGGTTTGAGAATCACGATCTGCTTGTTTTTCAAGCGTCCGCGGGCCACGTCGCCGTAGCGTTCGGTCGAGAATTGCAGCCCCCGGGCCTCGGCGAGCGCGTCGGCCACGCGGAAACCGATGTTGTGGCGGGTTCCGGTATACTCGGCTCCGATGTTTCCGAGACCCACTATAAGGTATTTCATAGAAATTGTCGCAAAACAGCTATCTGATAGATAAAAACAGCTACTTAGTAGATAAAAGAGAAGCGGCACCGGGGCGCGCTATGGCATCCCGAGGCCGCTTCAAAGCGTTGTCAGCGTTGCTGCGAGGTCGCTTACTTGCCTGCGGCGGCAGCTGCGGCGGCACCGCGAGCGGCGCGGGTGAGCTGAACGGCGCAAACGACTGCTTCCTTCGGAGTAACGAGTTCGAGACCATCGAAGTGGAGGTCGCCGACCTGCATGGTCTTGCCGAGGCCGAGGTTGTCAACGTTGATCACAAGACGCTCGGGGATGTCGTTGTAGAGAGCCTTAACCTTGATGCGCTTCATAGCGAGGGTGAGCTTACCACCGGCCTTCACACCTTCGGCGTGGCCTTCAACCTTGACGGGAACCGACATAACGACGGGCTTCTTGTCGGTAACCTCCAGGAGGTCGATGTGGAGGATGGTGTCCTTCACGGGGTGGTACTGCACTTCGCGGAGCACGGCCATCTTCTTCTCGCCGTTGAGAGCGAGCTCGATAGCGAAGATGTCGGGGGTATAGATGAGCTTGCGCACAGCCTCGTTGGTAACGGTGAGGTCGGTGGTGATGATACCGCGGCCATGTTCGATTTCAACGAGCTTTTCGCCGGGCTTGAGGGCGCCGGTGAAGGGGAGGGTCACGATTTCGCCGCCGTTGAGAACCACGGGAATCTTGCCTTCTGCACGGAGGGTCTTGGCTGCCTTCTTACCGAGGTCGGTACGAGGCTCGGCAGCGAGCTGGAAAGTCTTCATTTTCTGTTTGTTTTAAATGTGTTACTCAAAAATAATGTGTAATTATTTTCCCATCACACTGGGGGAACCATCATTGATTCCGGGCGCGAAGTTACGCGAAATTCCCGTAATCTCCAACATTTCAGCCCCCGACTTTTCCCAACCCCGCCATTTTCCGCAAAAATCAGGTCGGAGACCTCGCGCGGCATTAATGTCGTACGGGATCTCCGGCCTTTGTATCGGGAGTCGCTATGCTGTTTAGGCGAACTTCGAGAAGTCGGCTTTCTGCATATCGCCGAGGTTGGAGAACGCGCGGTGGAACTCGAACGCGGCGTCGGTAACCAGCGGGGTCTGGCCGCCGCGGCCGATTTTGAGGTAGTCGTTGAGGAGTTCGCGGTACATCGGGTGGGCGCAGTTGTCGATTATCTCGCGGGCGCGCTGCACGGGGTCCTTGCCGCGGAGATCGGCGATACCCTGGTCGGTGATGAGAATGTCGACCGAGTGCTCCGAGTGGTCGACGTGGGACGCCTGGGGCACGATGTTGCTTATCAGGCCCTCCTTGGTGATCGACGGGCAGGAGAAGATCGAAATATAGGAGTTGCGGCAGAAGTCGCCGGAACCGCCGATGCCGTTCATCATGCGGGTGCCAAGAACGTGGGTCGAGTTGACGTTGCCGAAGATGTCGGCCTCAAGCGCAGTGTTCATGGCGATCACACCCAGACGGCGGATTACCTCGGGGTTGTTCGATATTTCGGCCGGACGGAGGAGGATCTTGTCGTGGAAGAAGTCCAGGTCGGCGAAAAGCTGGCTCTCAACCTGGTCGGAGAAGGTCATCGAGCAGGTGGAGGCGAAGGTGCACTTGCCCAGGCGCAGCAGTTCGAGCACGGAGTCCTGCACCACCTCGGTGTACATCATGAAGTTGGGGAGCTCCTTATCCTCGCCGAGGTAGTTGAGCACGGCGTTGGCCACGTTGCCCACACCGCTCTGCAGCGGCAGGAACTCCTTGGGGATGCGACCCTTGCGGTACTCGCTCACCAGGAAGTTGACCACGTTGGCGCCGATGCGCTTCGACACCTCGTCGGGCTGGGTGAAAGGCTTCACGCCGTCGAACGCCTTGGTGCGCACGATACCGACGATTTTCGACGGGTCGACCTTGAGGGTCGGCACGCCTATGCGGTCGTTGGGGGCGAAGATGGGTATCTCGCGGCGGCGGGGCGGGTCGAGGGGCTTGTAGATGTCGTGCATCCCGTAGAGGCTCTTGGGGAGCTCCTCGTTAAGCTCGATGAAGATTTTCTTGGCCATCGGGGCGTAGGTGGGGATGTTGCCCACGCCGCAGCCGAGAAGGATCTCGCCGCTGTCGGAGACGTCGGCCGCCTCGATGATGGCATAGTCGATATCGCCGTAGAACCCGTAACGCACCTCCTGGGCCATCTCCGAGAGGTGGCGGTCGAAGTAGTGCGCGTCATGGGAGTTGATGCGCTTGCGCAGGTCGGGGGTGTTCTGGTAGGGGGCGCGCATATTGATCGCGTTGTTGCGGGCCAGAATGCCGTCGACGTGGTCGTTGGTCGAGGCGCCGGTGAAGATGTTCACCTTGAACTCGCGTCCCTGCTCGTGTTCCTTGGCGGCTTTCTCAGCCACCGCTTCCAGAATGATCTTCGGGTTGCCGGGTGCGGTAAAACCGGAGAGACCGAGGGTATCGCCGTTTTTGATGTGCTCGGCGGCTTCCTGCGCCGATATGAAATTGAATGCCATAATGAAAGGGTTAATATTCTGCTCTGTCGGCCAAATTTCAGTCGGGCGATTGAAATAAGGCGCATTTTTTGTAATTTTGCGCAAAATTAGGCCATTTGCGTATCACGGGCAAATTTTTCCGTCTGTTTTATAGCACACTTTTCCGCAGCGTGCGCGGTTGGCCAGTGATAATCGGCCATTGATAATATGGAAAAAGAAAAGAAACTCTTCATAGAAACTTACGGCTGCCAGATGAACGCGGCCGACAGCGAGGTGGTGGCCTCGATCATGGAAATGGCCGGTTACGGCGCCGCCGAAACCCCCGAGGAGGCCGACGCCGTTCTGCTCAACACCTGCTCGATCCGCGACAACGCCGAGCAGAAAATCATAAGCCGCCTGCAGTACCTCGGTTCCGTGCGCCGCAAGCGCCGCGACAACCCCTATATAATAGGCGTGATCGGGTGTATGGCCGAGCGCGCCAAGGAGGAGCTCATCGAAGGGCACGGGGTCGACCTCGTGGCGGGCCCCGACTCATACCTCGACCTCCCCAACCTCTTCGCCGCCGCCGAAAACGGCCAGAAGGCCATCAACGTGGAGCTCTCCACCACCGAGACCTACCGCGACGTGATCCCCTCGCGCATCTCCGGCAACCGCGTCAGCGGCTACATCAGCATCATGCGCGGATGTAATAACTTCTGCTCCTATTGCATCGTGCCCTACACCCGCGGTCGCGAACGCTCACGCGAGGTGCGGAGCATCCTCAACGAGCTGGCCGACCTCCGCGCCCGCGGCTTTAAGGAGGTGACCCTCCTGGGGCAGAACGTCAACTCCTACCGCTACACCGACCCCGAGGGGAACACCACCGGCTTCGCCGAGCTGCTCGCCGCCGTGGCCGAGGCCGCGCCCGATATGCGAGTGCGCTTCACCACCTCCCACCCCAAGGATATGTCGGACGAGACCATCGACGTGATCGCCCGCTACCCCAACATTTGCAGCCATGTGCACCTCCCGGTGCAGTCGGGCTCCGACAAGGTGCTCAAGGCAATGAACCGCAAATACACCCGCGAGTGGTACCTCGGGCGCGTCCGCGCCATCCGCGAGCGCATACCCGCTTGCGGACTCTCGACCGACCTATTCACCGGCTTCCACGACGAGAGCGAGGAGGATTTCCAGCAGACCCTCTCGCTTATGCGCGAGGCAGCTTTCGACTCGGCCTTTATGTTCAAGTACTCCGAGCGTCCCGGCACACTCGCCTCCCGCGAGATGCCCGACAACATCCCCGAAGAGGTGAAAATCGACCGCCTCAACCGTATGATCGCCCTTCAGAACGAGCTGTCGGCCGAATCGAACCGCCGCGACGAGGGGAAGGTGTTCGAGGTGCTCGTCGAAGGGGTGTCGAAGCGGAGCACCGACCGCTGGATCGGGCGCACCGAGCAGAACAAGACCTGTGTGTTCCCCCGCGGCGACTTCCGCGTCGGCGACCTGGTGAAGGTCCGCGTGGTCTCCAGCTCCTCGGCAACCCTCCTCTGCGAGCTGGCCGACTGACGCACGCCGCCTATTCGCCTAATTTATTGGTCAAAAAGGCTTATTTGTTGCCGATTCCGCATTTTTTGACTAACTTCGCCGACGCTGAATGGCAAACAGACAGCCAAAAACAACATAACAATAAGATAACCAATCAATTATTACCAATAATGAAATTTATGAACTTTAAGAAAGCCGCCCTTATGTTCGCGGCCACTACCGTTGCGCTCGGGTTCGCCGCTTGCAGCGACGACGACGACAACAACGACGGCAACGGTTCCGACGACAACGGCACCGAAGTTGTCGATATGTGGGGCGAAGTGCTCCGCGGCGACAATATGACGCTCAAATTCTTCCCTGACCACTTCGCCTACTACTGGGAATACACCTTCGACGCCGAGGCAAATCCCGAAACCGGCCTGGTGATCACCGGCTCGTTCCCCGACTCCCGCTTCCTGAGCTACAACGTCTATGACGACGACGAGCAGACAAGCTACTGCGAGAACGGCTTCAGCCTGATGGATGTGGAAATCGTGCCCAACGACGGCTCCGTAAACCCCTTCCTCGGCGCGACCGGTTCCAAGCGCGACTACACCATCTACGTTCTTCCCACCGACGCGCCCAAGAGCATCAGCGCCGGCAAGGACAACATCATCTGGTTCGACACCGATGTTAAGAAGGTGTGCACCATCCTCCGCTACTACATCCCCGAAGGTGGTATCCTCGGCGGCGTCGATATGCCCGTGATCAAGGGTCTCGACCTCGCCACCGGCAAGACCAAGGCGGCTCCCGAGCGCCAGCTCAGCGGCCTCCGCGGCGATATGAGCATCCCCGGCGGCGCCTTCGCCTCCAGCCCCAACCTCCCCTTCTTCCGCGCGCCCTTCTCCTACGCCTACCCCAACGGCCCCGCTGAATACTGCTACGCCCGCAACGTCGTAGAGAAGGAGAACGTGCTGGTGTTCAACTTCAAGGCTCCCTCTTACCCCAAGAACGCCTCAGAGTTCGGCACGACCGATATGCGCTACTGGTCGGTATGCGTGGGCAACCAGGAAACCTACACCCCGCTCGCCATCAGCGACTACCAGACCAAAATCGACGCTGACGGCTTCGCCAACTACATTGTGGCCGACAAGAACGGCGCCAACTACGCCAAGGTCAAGAGCCTCGCCGAGGCCAACGGCTACAACGTCCTCGAATGGGACGGCGACAGCTGGGGCGACGGTGTGATGATTCTCTACCGCAACATGGTGTTCGCCGACGACTACGAGCACTCACTCCGCAAGCTCGACCCCGTGGGCCCCGGCGTGAACCCCATGGATAACCCCGCCCAATTCATCTGCGCCATGGCTCTCGGCCAGTGGGGCGCTGCCGGCAAGAAAGTATCTGTAGCCGACTACATCGCGGCCGACGGCAAGGTGAATCCCCGCCAGCCCAACGCGGCCAACTGATCTGACAACTCCATCCATCTCTCTTGATGAAGAAATCATTTTTCCAACTCCTTTCGCTTCTCATCCTTGTGGGCCTCTCGGGCTGCATCAAGGATGAGAAGCCTAATATTGAGGTTGACATACTCAAAGTCAGCTCCCCGGAGGGGAACATCCTCAACGTTGTTTTCAGCAGCGACCTGATTGACATTTTCGTGACTCCGGGCACCGACCTCGCCACGCTCGACCTCGACTTCGCGATTTCCGAAGGCGCCACCATTACCCCTAAGCCCGAGGAGGTTACCGACTACACCACCGACCGCCGGTTCACCGTGACCAGCGAGGACAGGGCGTGGTCCAAGGCTTACACCGTGAGTGTGCGCCCCGCCAACCTACCGACGCGGTTCCGCTTCGAAAGCTGGCGCCAGCCCGAACGCATGCGCTACCGCATACCGTTCGAGTCCACGACCGATGCCGAAGGAAACGAAACCACCCTCAACATATGGGCCTGCGGCAACGAGGCTTACAACTTCCTCACCGACAAGTTTGACGACTACACCGTGTTCCCCACCCAGCCTACATCCGAGGCCGCCGAGGGGAGCCTCGCCGCCAAACTCATCACGCGTCTCACCGGGCAGATCGACCGCCCGATAGCCTCCGGCAACCTTTTCATAGGCTCTTTCGACGCCTCGCTCCGCGATCCGCTGGAATCGACCCAGTTCGGCCTCCCCTTCATGCTCAAGCCCCTGCGCTTCACCGGGAAATACAAATACCGCTCCGGGGGCGCGACGCTGAAGTCCGGCAAGCCCGACTGCTGCAAGATTCAGGCGGTGCTCTACCGCACATCGCCCGGCGTGAGCCATCTCAACGGCTATTCCATCAAGAACAGCCCCAACATCGTAGCCAGGGCCGAGCTCCCCGAAACCGATGGCGACGACACCCCGGGCGACGGTTTCGCGACATTCGACATCCCTTTCGCCTACACCGCCGCCATCGACCCCGCCGCGCTCAGCTCCGGCGGCTACAACCTGGCTGTAATCTTCTCCGCGAGCCGCAACGGCGATGTCTACGACGGCGCGCCCGAGAGCGTGCTGCTTGTCGACGACGTTGAAATCATCTGCGAACAACCCACCGACACCGACCAGTTATGAGCCTTTCAACAATCAAGAAACTAAGCATCGGCGCGGCGCTCCTCGGCATTTCCGCCGCGGCTCCCGCGGCCTACGCCGGAGGGCTCGACTACACGTTTGCCGCCGGCTACAACATCGGAGGCACCACCCCCATGGGGCTCCCCGCCGAAATACGCTCGATCAACGGCTATAACCCCGGCTTCAACTTCTCCGTTGGAGCCTACGGCGCGAAAATGTTCACCGGTGCCTGGGGTCTCGGGCTCGGAGTCGCCTACGAGACCGTCGGTATGAAAACCAAGATTTCGGCCCGCAACTACCACCTTACGATGAACATCCTCTCGGGCGAGGGTACCGGCACCCGCACCGGCTACTTCACCGGCGACATCAAGAACACCACCAAGATAGGCTACATCTCCGTGCCCGTCTACGCCGTGTTCCGCCCCTCAGCCGCCTGGGAGTTCGACGCCGGACTCTACTTCGCCGCCGCCGTCGACCGCAAGTTCACCGGCGAGGTCGCGGGGGGCAAAATCCGCGAAACCCCGCTCCACGCCGCCGTCGGCATCGACCGGGCCGAATACGACTACTCCTCCGACATCAACCGCTTCGACACAGGCGTGATCATTGCCGCCACGCGCCGCGTTTTCCGCGGCCTGGGTGTGCGGGCCTCCCTGAAATGGGGGTTCCGCAGCGTCCTCAACGAATCGACCCGCAAAGTCGACATGGACACCTACAACGTCTACCTCAACGTTGGCCTCACCTACACACTCTGACCCAACGCCTAACCCCTCTTCGCCGGGCGCGCCACAATGTTGAGTGGCGCGCCCGGACCGCTACCATTCCCCCTCAGCATTCCAAATACCGATACGCTACGGCGCCCTTTTCGATCAAGGCTCCAGCTGGATTTTTAGGGAATTTTAAGATAAAAATCATTGACAAGGGGGCGCTGATGTTGTAATTTTGCACGAAATTAGAGCGAGAACGGCCCGCGAGGCGCTCCGGCTCGGGCTCGACGGCCCGGAGGGGTGCCGCTTCGGCACGTTTCCCATATGCTCCTGATATAAATATGGAGAATCAAAACCACAACCGCTCGGCCGGAATTGGCGACCGCGTGACATCGACTATCTCTGTGATGCTCGTTCTGTTCATTCTCGGACTCGTGGCGGCTATCAACATAACGTACAGCGGCATTGACCGCCAGGTAAAAGAGAAAATGGGTTTCACGGTTATGCTCCGCGACAGCGTCGCGCCCGGAGCGGCCGAACGGCTCCAGGCTGAATGCGC
Organism: Alistipes timonensis; assembly: GCA_023663385.1. Classification (GTDB taxonomy): domain Bacteria; phylum Bacteroidota; class Bacteroidia; order Bacteroidales; family Muribaculaceae; genus UBA7173. The sequence continues at coordinate 24,464 of JAMPHO010000002.1, forward strand.
CGGAGCGCCTTACATTTCCTCGTTCAAATACCTCACCGCCGACCAGGTGATGGCCGAAGAAACCCAGGGCGAGGGTGCCGAGCTCGTGGAGCTTCTCGGCGTGAACCCCTACGCGCCGATGATCGACATCCGCGTCACCTCGGTCTACGCCGATGTCGACAGCATCTCCCGGCTGGCAGCTTCCTGGGAGAGCAAGCCCGAAGTAGAGGAGGTGTCGGTCAACAAGGAGATGGTCGGTAACCTGGCACGCAACGCCCGAATGCTCAACACAATACTGCTCATTATCGCCGCCGCCCTGCTGCTGATTAGTTTCGTGCTGATCAACAACACCGTGAGGCTCACCGTATATTCCCGCCGCTTCCTCATACACACGATGAAGCTCGTCGGGGCCAAAGGCTCGTTTATCCGCCGTCCCTTCTTGGTTTCCAATATGTTGCAGGGGCTGATTGCCGCCGCGCTCGCTTGCGGACTGCTCGCTCTCCTCACCGGCTGGGCCAAGAGCCTCGACCCGGCTATGGACTCCCTGCTCCCGTGGGGCGCCCTCGCCATCGTGTTCGGCGCCGTCGTAATAGTGGGAGTGGCCATCTGCGCCCTCGCCGCCGTGATAGCCACCAACCGCTATCTCCGCGCCAGCTACGACGATATGTTCAACTGATTTCTCCATCACCGTTTCCACGGTACTATCCAACTAACGCGAAACAATGTCTGCGAAAGAAAACCGCATTGAGCGCGAGAGCGCTTCGCAATTCCCCCTGGGAAAACGCAACTTCATAATGATGGGTGCCTCGGCCCTGATGATCGTGCTCGGCTTCCTGCTGATGCTCGGCGGCTCCTCCACCGAGGCCCAGTTCAACCCCGACATATTCTCGGCAAGGCGCATCGTGGTCGGCCCGACCATCGCCTTCCTCGGCTTCATAGCCCTCGGGGTGTCTATCGTGCTCCGCCCCGGCCGCCAGGCCAAGGAGGGGGAGGAGAAGAACTGATCCCCGACACCCCCGCTAAACCGCGCGGCCGCGCCGCGCCCACCTGACTTCAACTATTTCCAAGCTCTTACTTACACATGGACTGGTTAGACGCCCTCATCCTCGGCATCGTGCAAGGCCTCGCCGAGTACCTCCCCATAAGCTCCAGCGGACACCTTGAGATTTTCCGCGAAATCCTCGGACTCGACCTTTCGGGTGCCGACTCCCTGCAATTCGACGTGGTGCTACACGTCGCGACGGTGCTCTCCACCATCGTGATTCTCTGGAAGCGTTTCGTGCCCCTCTGCACGTCGTTCTTCACCCTGCGCCGCGACGAAAACACCACCTACGTCTGGAAAATCCTCCTTTCTTGCATCCCCGTGGGCATCGTCGGCGTGTTCTTCAAGGACTATGTCGAGCAGTTCTTCGGCGGAGGGCTCCAGATTGTCGGCATATGCCTCTGCGTTACCGCCGCGCTCCTCGCCTTCGCCTACTTCTCGCGCACCTATGTGTCCGGGCCTAACGGCTCCGGCGTTGTATCCGCCGAGAAAGGGCGCTCCATTAGCTGGACCGACGCCTTCGTCATAGGTTGCGCCCAGGCGGTGGCCGTGCTCCCCGGCCTGTCGCGCTCCGGCACCACCATCGCCACGGGCATCATGCTCGGCGACAAGCGCTCCGAGGTGGCCCAGTTCTCTTTCTTCATGGTCATAATCCCGATTCTCGGCGAGGCGCTGCTCGACCTGCTCAAACTCCTCGGCGGCGAGGGGGCAGACTCCCCTATCGGCTTCCTTCCTATGGCCGTGGGCTTCATCGCCTCCTTCGTGGTAGGGTGCCTGGCCTGCAAATGGATGATCGCGCTCGTCAACCGCGGCGGCCTCGTGTGGTTCGCCCTCTACTGCGTGGTGGTCGGCGTGCTCTGCATCTGCTGGTAACCCGCTCCAACACATCTCTTAAAAGATTCCTCCGAAGAAAAAACAACCCCGCCCCTGTCAGAAATGAATCCGCTCGAAGGTGAAATAATGGTGATCGACAAGCCGCTCGGCTGGTCGTCGTTCCATGTGGTCAAAAAACTCCGTTCCGCCCTGCTGACGCGCCTGCGCCGCGCCGGGGTGCGCAAACTGAAGGTAGGCCACGCCGGAACCCTCGACCCGCTCGCCACCGGCGTGATGATTATCTGCTCCGGCAAGGCTACAAAGCGCATCGACGAGCTTCAGAGCGGCGTGAAGGAATACATCGCGACAATGGCCCTCGGTGCCACAACCCCCTCCTTCGACCTCGAAACACCCGTCGACGCGACATTCCCCACCGACCATATAACCCGCGAACTCGCCGAGGAAGCCCTCTCCCGATTCCGCGGACGCATTGAGCAGGTCCCCCCTGCCTACTCGGCCTGCAAGGTCGACGGCAACAGAGCCTACAAGATGGCCCGCACGGGGCAGGAAGTCGAACTGAAGCCCAAAGTGCTCGTAATCGACGAGCTGGAGCTGCTCTCGTTCTCCCCGACAGAGCTCACCATGCGCGTCGTATGCTCCAAAGGCACCTACATCCGAGCCCTGGCGCGCGACATCGGCCTGGCGCTCCAAAGCGGCGCCCACCTCACCGCCCTGCGCCGCACCCGCGTAGGGAGCCACTCGATAGCCGACGCCCTCCCGCCCGACCGCGCCGCCGACATCATCCTCACCGCCCCGATGGAAATCACCGGTGAAAACGGGGAAACAATCGCCGTCGAGCCCCTCGAACTCCGCGACCGCCCCGACGACCCCGACTCCGCCCGCCACCGCGCCGACATCCTCTCCTTCGACCAGCGCGCCGGACGCACCAACTCTGAATCCGAAGAATAAACAACACCATCATAGCTTACACCGACATGAAACTTTCACAGTTCAAATTCAAACTTCCCGACGAATTAATCGCGCAACGCCCCGCCACAGCACGCGACGAATGCCGCCTGATGGTCGTACACCGCAAGACCGGCGAAATCGAACACAAGGTGTTCAAGGATATTCTCGGCTACTTCGGCGAGGGAGACGTGATGGTGTTCAACGATACCAAGGTTTTCCCCGCGCGCCTCTACGGCAACAAGGAGAAAACCGGCGCCAAAATCGAGGTGTTCCTCCTCCGCGAACTCAACCCCGAGCACAAGCTCTGGGACGTGCTCGTAGAGCCCGCGCGCAAAATCCGCATCGGAAACAAGCTCTACTTCGGCGACGACGAGTCGATGGTGGCCGAGGTTATTGACAACACCACCTCCCGCGGCCGCACCCTCCGCTTCCTCTACGACGGCTCACACGAGGAGTTCAAGGCCAACCTCTTCAAACTCGGCATGACCCCGCTCCCCGAATACATCCAGCGCGAACCCGAGGAACAGGACGCCGAGGACTATCAGACCATCTTCGCCCGCAACGAGGGTGCCGTCGTGGCCCCCTCGGCCGGAATCCACTTCAGCCGCGAGCTCCTCAAGCGCCTTGAAATCCGTGGCGTGGAGCAGGGCTTCCTCACCGTTCACAGCGGTCTCGGCGCGTTCCGCGAAATCGACGTCGAGGACCTCACCAAGCACCGTATGGACTCCGAGGATATGAACGTCAGCGAGGAGCTGGTCGAACTGGTCAACAAGGCCAAGGACGCCGGCAAGAACGTATGCGCCGTGGGCACCTCCACCCTCCGCGGCATCGCGAGCGCCGTAAGCATGGGCGGACATATGAAGACCTACACCGGCTGGACCAACAAATTCATCTTCCCCCCCTACACCTTCACCGTGTCGACCGCCCTCGTCACCGGCTTCCACCTCCCCTACTCCACGATGCTTATGATGACCTGCGCCTTCGGCGGCTACGACCTGGTGATGCGCGCCTACCACGAGGCCGTAAAGGAGGGCTACCAGTTCGGCGCCTACGGCGACGCCATGCTTATCGTCGACTAATCTCTTTGACACTTATGGTTATAAACGAACGTGAAAGCCGCCGCCGACGCGTGCTCGCTGCCGCCGACGCCATGATTACCGCCGCCCGCACCGCGCCCAAAGCCCGCGGGGTGGATATTCTGGAATGCTGCGTGGTCGAGGGGGACGACATCAAGCGCCTGTCGGACACCATGCTCCAGCTCTTCGCCGAAACCGGGCGCCCGGTGTTCGAGCGCGACGCGGCCAACATCCTCAAGGCCGACGCGCTGGTGGTGATCGCCACCCGCTCCCAGCCGATGGGCCTCAACTGCGGCCATTGCGGATCGCCGACCTGCGGCGCCAAACCCGCGGAAGTGCCCTGCGTGTTCAACAGCGTCGACATCGGCATCGCCCTCGGCTCGGCGGCAGCGGCGGCAGCCGACTGCCGCGTGGACACCCGCGTGATGTACTCTGCCGGTATGGGCGCGCAGCGTCTCGGGCTGCTCGACACCCCGGAGGGAGCTTGCCGCCAGTATTTCGCGATTCCCGTCTCCGCCTCCTCCAAGTCACCGTTCTTCGACCGCTGACCCCCCTATGGCCTCGGCTCAACAGGGTGTCGCAGCGACTCCGGGTGTCGCCCGGACGGTCAAGGGTTGGTTCGACGACCTCGGACGGCTCCTCTTCCCCCGGGTGTGCGAGGTGTGCGGCCGCACCCTGGTTAAGGGTGAGCGGCTTATGTGCCTACGCTGCCGGGGCGAAATGCCCTATACCGGCTATCATGCCATCCCCGACAACCCGCTGGCCATCAAGCTCGCGAGCCGCAAGGCTCCGCTGATGACCGCCGCCGCGATGTTCCACTACCACAGGGACTCACCCTACGCCCGCCTGATCCAGCGCGCCAAGTACAGCGACCGCCCCGAAATCGACCACCAGCTCGCAAGGGAATACGCCGCGACGCTCCTCGACGCCGGGTTCTTCGACGACATCGACCTCATCGTGCCGGTGCCTATGGCTACCGCGAAGCAACTCCGCCGAGGCTACAACCAGGCGGTGGAAATCGCCGAGGCTATCGGCGAAACCGCCGGAATTCAGGTTGGCGAATACCTCTCGGCCCGCGCCCACTCCACCCAGACCCGCAAACAGGCCGCCGAGCGCGAGCGCAACGTCAGCGAGGTCTATTCGGCCATACCCGAAGCCGTGGAACTCGGCGGGTGCCATATCCTCGTTATCGACGACGTGATCACCACCGGTGCAACCATTCTCGCCTGCTGCGCAGCCCTCCACAAAGCCGCCCCCTCGGCCCGACTCACCGCCCTCGCCCTCGCCGCGACTCATCGTTAAAACATCCCTCACCAAGAAAACCTGCCACTATGAGCGAAAAGACATACAACATACTGGTTCCGAACGACGACCTCGACCTCGTGACGCGCAACACGCTCGAAGCGGTCAACCGCGACCCAGCCCTGAACATCATCATCGCCGGCCCTGACGAGAAGGAACGGGGTGGCATCGAGGCTCCGGCAATCCGCTCCAAACTCGACTTCAAGGCGATACGTTTCTACCGCCGCCTGATCCGCGACCTCGGCATCGACGCTACTTTCTCACCGAGCACTTCGGGTCTCGCCACCATGATAGGCGCCACCTTCGGCCGGCGACGCGTGAAGCACATCGGCTACCGAGGCACCCAGGCCAAGGTACACCGCTCCGACCCGGCTAACCATCTCGCCCTGCTCAACCGTAGGGTGAGCCACGTCATATGCGAGACGCCCGACATCATTTCGTACCTCACCCCGCTCATAGGCGCGTCGAAACTCAGCGGCACGCCCAAGCCCTTTATGCTCTCCTGGGTCGAGGGAGCCCTCGCATCGCCGAAAAAAGTCGAAGGCCAATCCGCCGACGCGCTCAAACTCATATACATCGGCATGGCTAAAGGGCGCCCCCACAAGGGTCTGCGCCATCTGATTGACGCTATGACGCTCCTGAAGGGTGAGCCGGTGGCGCTCACCGTGATCGGCAGCGCCGACGAGGCCGATATGGCGGCGGCTCCCGACTCGGTCACCTTCCTCGGCCCGAGGCGCGACGCGGTCGACTTCATACCCACCCACGACCTGTTGATGCTCACCTCGACCCGCGACGCCTCACCCCGCGTGGTGCGCGAGGCCCAGGCTTGCGGCGTGCCCTGCGTGGTCACCGATATTCCCGGAGCACGCGACCTTATCGCTCCCGGCCAAACCGGCCTCCTCATCGAGCCGGGGAGCCCCGAAGCCATAGCCGCCGCGGTAAGGCGACTACTCGCCAACCCCGCCGAGCGCGAGGCTATGGCTTCACGCACCCGCCGCTACATCGAGGATAACTTCTCATTCGACAAGTACGTCGGTTACTACACCGAACTCTTCACCAAAACCTGCACGGAATGAAATCGCTCAATCTGTCAGCCGGACGGATATTCGCCTGGTTCATAGGTACGATATACTTCAAATTCCTCCTCTTCGACCTCATTTGGGCATTTGCCACCACCTTTTCAGGCTTCCAGTTCCCGCTGGGCTACCTCACAAAGCTGATGTTCGCCACCCTGCTGGCCGCGCCGCTCTTAGCCGTGCGCTCGCGGTGGTGGATCGTGGGTGTCTGCGTGGCTTTGGACGCGTGGCTGGTGGCCAACCTGATGTATTTCCGCACCTACTACACCGTAATACCCCTTTCGAGCTACCTCCTGGCCGGAAATCTCGCCGACTTCACCGACAGCGTCACCGAATCGCTCCGTTGGACCGACCTTCTGTTCCCGCTCACCACGGCGGCTCTCGCCGCCCTCGTATGGCGCGCCCCCTTCAAGAGCCTCTTCAAAGGGCATATAAAGCCCCTGGCGCGGACCCTCTCCCTTCTGTTCCTCATCCCGGCAGCGATTGTGGCTTTGTGGATCACGGTGAAGGGTGGCTACAAGAAAGCCTACGAGGATCTGCTCTACGACTACTCGACCTGCGGGGCGGCGGTGTACACAATCCCCGGCACCTGGGTCTACGAACAGGTGTCAGGAGCCTCGGAGCTCACGCCCGAGGTGCGGGAGCATATTGAGTCGTGGCTTGACAAGCGCCCCGGCTCCGCGCTCCCCGACTCCGTAAGGAACTCCATCAAGGCCCCCGACAACATTATCATCATCCTGGCCGAGTCGCTGGAGAGCTGGGTGATAGGCACTAAGGTCGACGGCATAGAAATCACACCCCACCTCAACCGTCTCGTGGCCGAGGACAGCACCCTCTACGCCCCGAATATGCTCACCCAGGTGCGCGGCGCCCGCTCGATTGACGCCCAGCTCCTTATGCACACGGGGCTGTTCCCCGTGGCCTACGGCGCTTACAGCTACCGCTTCCCGCACACCACCTACCCCTCGCTCGATAAAGCCTGGAAGGAGCGCCACCCCGACGGCGTGAGCGCCAGCTTCACCGTCGACAAGAAAATCGTATGGAACGCCGTGATCGCCGCCCAGGATTTCGGCATCGACATCCTCCTCGACAAACCCCACTTCACCCTCGACGCCGCCACCGGCCCGCGCCACCGCCTCGGCGACCACTCGCTGCTGCGCCAGAGCGCCGAGCGCATCGAAGGGGAGGAGATTCTCAAAACCGGGGGGCACACGCTGCTCCAGATTGTGACCTACTCGGGCCACACCCCGTTCATTATTCCCGACTCGCTTCGCCATATCACCATCGACGAGCGCTTCCCCAAACGGCTGAAGCGATACCTCGAAGTGGCCAACTATACCGACTCGGCAATCGGCGCTTTCGTTGACCGCGTGCGCTCCAACCCCAAGATGGCCAACACCATGATCGTGATTACCGGCGACCACGAGGGTATCGGGGCCGACAGGGCCGAATGGCTCACTAATCCCGAAATAGCCTCCTTTATGTCGGCCGGGCAGTTCACGCCCCTCATAGCGGTAAACTCCCCCGTTGGGCTAAAGTACGACAAAGTGTTCGGCCAGATTGATATGTACCCCACCCTGCTCGACATCGCCGGGCTCGACAGCTACCCCTGGCGCGGAATGGGGCGCAGCATTCTCGACCCGGGAAAGAAGCCTTTCGCGGTGACCCCGGCGGGCGAAATCATAGGGGATGCCTCCGAAGCCTCGACCGAAGAGATCGAACACGCCAAGGAGGGCTACACCGTGGCCGACGTGATTATTTCCACAAATTACTTCAAATCCAACGACATCAAAGCCGAGTAACCGCGAACACGCTCACAGCAGCGACACCCCGGAGATTCCGCCCAGGCGCCCCGATAGCTCCGGGGCGAGGTCGGCTCTCACGGATAGCGTCATGGAGCAGGAATTGTCGAATTCCTGCGAGAGGATGGTTACTTCGGGATTCTTCACCACCTTCATAACATCGTTCATCGCCAGATACGGGAACGTGAAGCTGATGGTCTCCTTCTTGTGGCACTCAATAATCTCCCCCGCCTCGATAGCGAGCCGGGCAGCCTCGCGGTAGGCCGCGATCAGTCCCGGGGTGCCGAGCTTGATGCCGCCGAAGTATCTCACCACCACTATCAGCAAGTCGGTAAGTCCGAATGAGTTGATCTGCCCTAAGATAGGTTTGCCCGCCGTTCCCGACGGCTCCCCGTTGTCGTTGCTCAAAAACTCCAGGCGGTCTGCCCCGAGCATATAGGCCCAGCACACATGGCGGGCGTCGAAGTACTCCTTGGCGAAGCGCTTCACCTCCTCGCGGGCCTCGGCGGCGGTGGTCACGGGTATGGCGAAACTCAGGAAGCGGCTCCGCTTCTCAGTCAGCGATGCCTCGGAGGGTGCCGCGAGCGTATGGTATGTGTCAGCCATGCCGTCAGTGGTGGGTTATCAGGTTAGTTTTCAGGGAGAGGGGCGCGCTCGAAAGCGTCGATAAACGAGCCGGGGGTCGAGTTGTACACCGCGGCCCCTATCGAGCGGGCGTAAGGCTCGATCGTGTGGTACGACTTGAACGCCAGGTAGAAACCGCGGAGCACCTCGTGGAGCGGGCGCTTGATGTAGTCGGCCTTGATGCGCGAAAGTTCCCGCTCATCCTCTTTATAGAAATGGGGCTGCACTGTGGCCACCCGGTTCTGCTCGTCGACCGACAGCATCCCGAGCCACGAATGGTCGGCCCCCAGCAGATATATCCGCTTGAACCCCATCCACAGCCCGAGCATCACCGAGGGCACCAGCACGTTGCGCGGCCGCGGCATCCCGCGGTGGTGGCGGAAAGCGAGCCGCTCCAGCCAGCCGAAACCCTCCACCCCGACGCAGTTGTAAGGGGTGACGATAACGTTTTCCGCCCCCCTTAACGCCTCGGGCACCTTGACCCCGGAGGGGATGAATAGGGTCAGCGGCCAGGTCGCCCCGGCGAGGTTGCGCATCAGCAACGCCACGTTGGGGTCATCCGGGTTGCGGAAGAAATGCGGGTCGGCCAGCACATAAAACTCCGGCTTCAACTCGCTGAATTCCGGCGTGTTGCCGAAGAAGTTAACAGCCATAAGCCTGTGGCGCCGCAGCAGGTCGGGCGAGCCGTCGAGCGCTCCGCGCAGCGAGGGGCCGTTGCCGAGCACCACGAGCGCCTGGTTGTCGATCGCGCTGCGGGGTATTCGGTGATGCTTGGTCTGCAACACTATCTTGACCAACGATTTAGCCGAAGCGCCGAGCGCCCCGGCCCACGAAGCGAGTTTGTCGTTAATACTCATCGGCTGGCATTTATGGCTGATTATTATCAACTATTCTTTATGCAAATTTAGCAATTCGGCGGCTAATTACATCGCGGTTACAGCAAAATTTAGTAATTTTGCCGTATGTTAGACCGGAGCAGCATAAAAATCGACGTGGACGCGGTAATCTGCGACCGCGTGCCGGGGCTGGCGCGCTTCATTCCGAAGTGGGCCACGGGCTGGCTCGCCCGCGTCATTTGCCAGGACCGCATGAACCGGCTCCTGGAGGAGAACCGCGGCCTCGAAGGGGCCGACTTCTGCCGCGGCGTGCTCGCCTCGCTCCGAATCTCGACCGAACTCACCAACGCCGGAAAGCTCCCCCCGAAGGAGGACCGCCGGGTGGTGTTCGTCTCCAACCACCCCCTCGGAGGGCTCGACGGCATGGCGCTCATCGACATCATACAGGCCCACTTCGGAGGCCAGGTATGGTTCATCGTCAACGACTTGCTGATGGCCGTCAAGCCCCTCAACAACGTTTTCCTCCCCATCAACAAACACGGCGCGCAGTCGCGCAAGGCCGCGGCCGACATAGAGAGGGCCTTCGCCGGCGACGACCCGGTGATTATCTTCCCCGCCGGACTCTGCTCGCGGCTCAAGAAAACATCATTCTTAGGCAAGCGCTGCCGCCAGATCGCCGACCTGAGATGGAACAAGATGTTCGTCAACAAATGCATCCAGCACCGACGCGACGTGATCCCCCTCTTCTTCAGCGGCCAGAACTCCGACCATTTCTACCGAGTGGCCCTCAACCGCAAACGGCTCCGCATCCCCTTCAACCTGGAGATGATATATCTCCCGCAGGAAATCTTCATGGCCGAGGGGAAGAGCTTCCGGGTGATAGTGGGCGACCGCATACCCCACGACACCCTGGCCGGGGGGAAGGAGGCCCAGGGCTCGGCCGACACCATACGCTCGATGACCTACCTGCTCGACAAGGAGTCGATCGACGCGCCACTCTTCCATAAATCCTGAACCTTATCCATCATCATTCCCGACACCAGTAATGGCAGCAGACATCATACCCCCCGTTGACCCGTCGATTATCGAAAAGGCTATGACGAGCGACCGCTTCCTGCGGCACACCAATAAGGGGGGCAACGAAATTTACATATTCGACGGCCGGGAGGCCCCCGAGGTAATGCGCGAGATAGGCCGTCTGAGAGAAATCGCGTTCCGCACCGCCGGGGGCGGCACAGGCAAGGAGTGCGACATCGACCAGTACGACCTGATGGATCCCCCCTGCCGCCAGCTCGTGGTGTGGGACCCCGTTGAGAAGATAATCACCGGGGGGTACCGCTACATACTCGGCAAGGACATACGCTTCAACCCCGACGGGTCGCCCCGCATCGCGACCTCGCATATGTTCGACTTCTCCCCCCGGTTCATCAACGAGATGCTCCCCTCGACCATCGAGCTGGGGCGCTCGTTCGTAAGGCTCGAATACCAGTCGTCGCGCGCCGGCGCCAAGGCCATCTTCGCCCTCGACAACCTCTGGGACGGCCTCGGGGCGCTCACGGTGCTCCACCCCGAAATCAAGTACCTCTTCGGGAAGTTCACCATGTACCCCAGCTACGAGCGCGAATGCCGCGACCTGCTGCTCTACTTCCTCAACAAGCACTTCCCCGACCCCGACAACCTCGCCCGCCCCTTCCACCCCCTGGAGACACACCCCGATACGGAGCGCTTCGCCGCCATACTCAACGGTGAAAACTTCCACGACGACTACCGCGTGCTCAACAACGAAATACGCCGCCACGGCATTAACATACCCCCGCTGGTCAACGCCTATATGACCCTCTCCCCGACGATGAAAATCTTCGGAACCGCCATCAACGACGAGTTCGGCGACGTCGAGGAGACCGGCATCTTCCTCACCATCGACGATATTTTCGAGGAGAAGAAGCGCCGGCACATTGAAACTTTCTGTCACGATGAAAATCTCCCTCAGTAAAACCATATTCATAGCCGCGGCCGCCATACTGGGCGCGGCTTCGTCCAAGGCCGAATACGCCGTCGACTACCACGGCTCGCTGCTCGGCACTTTCGCCGGGGGCGACTTCGCACCCTACTATATGTCGGCCAACCGCTACGGCACCGTCACCCAGAGCGCCAACGCCCTGCTGCGCCTCGGCGCGAGCCGCGACATCGACCGCTCAAAACGCTTCTCCTACGGCTTCGGGGCCGACTTCATAGGGGGTTACGGCAGCTCAACCGACTATCTCAATTACCTTCCAGGGCGCCCCGAGGCACCCTGGGACCGCGCCCCCGAGAGCCCGGCCCCGGTGTGGGTGCAGCAGCTCTACGGCGAGGTCAAATACCGCTCGCTGTTCCTCTCCGCGGGTATGAAGGAACGCGGCTCGGCGATGCTCGACAACTCCCTGTCGAGCGGCGATATGACCCACAGCGCCAACGCCCGACCCATACCCGAGGTGCGCGTCGGATTCATTGACTTCACCGACATCCCCTGGATCAACGGCTGGGTGCAGCTCCAGGCCGAACTATCCTACGGCAAGATGATGGACAAGAAGTACAACGAGCGGCGCTACAATTATTACAACTACCACATAAACGTTGGCGCCCTCTACACCTACAAGCGCCTCTATTTCCGCACCAAGCCCTCGATGCCCTTCTCGGCTACCTTCGGCATGCAGGCCGCCGGGTTCTTCGGCGGCACAACCACCTCGTACATCGACGGCCAGGTGTTCCGCGTGACCTCGGCCTCACGAGGACTGAAAATGTTCCTCAAAATGCTCATCCCGACCGACGGCGGCGCGGAATACTACGCCGGAAGCTCGCTCGGCTCCTGGGACGTGGCCCTGCGCTACCGCCTCCCCGGCGGCGACCAAATCAGGGCCTATATGCAGAAACCGTTCGAGGACGGCTCCGGCATCGGGTTCATGAACGGCTTCGACGGACTCTGGGGCCTGGAATACAAAGCGGCGCGCAAAGGCTGGATCAGCGGGGCCGTAATCGAATACATCGACCTCACAAACCAAAGCGGACCCAACCACTGGGACCCTGACGACTTCCCCGGCTCGACCATGGGGGGCAACTCCAGCGGGGCCGACAACTATTACAACAACTTCGAATACAACTCATTCGCCAACTACGGTATGTCGCTCGGCACGCCGTTCGTTCCCTCCCCGATCTACAACACCAACGGCTGCCTCCAATTCCTCAACACCCGGGTGCGCGGCTTCCATATCGGCATCGAGGGTGAGGCCGGGGGCAAGTGGGCCTACCGCGCCCTCGGAGGCTACCGCAAAGGCTGGGGCACCCACTTCCAGCCGCTGCTCGAACCCACGAGTTCCACCTCGGTGATGATCGAGGGGAAATACCGCCCGGCGGCTGTCAAAGGTCTGGAGGTATGCCTGCAGCTCGCGGGCGACAAGGGTTCGATGTTCGGCGACCATTTCGGCGCCCTCCTCGGGGTGCGCTATTCAGGAACCTTCATATTCGGTAAGAGATGAGTAAGAAAGCATTCCGCCATATCGCGTTCCTGACCCTGATGGTCGGCGCGCTCCTCGCCGCATGCACCCGCAACGACGGCGACATCGGTTCGAAATTCGGCGAGTGGAAACTGACCGCCATGACCATCGACGGCCAGGAAAACCCGGCCTATGCCCGCAACATATTTTGGGGCTTCCAGAGCGGCTCTATGAGCTTCCGCCTGGTCACATACGTCGAGGGGATTCCCGAATACAACGAGACGTTCGCCCAGTGGAGCGAATCCGACGGCTACATAGTGCTGGACACCGACTACTCCGACGACCAGGGCACATTCCGCTACTCCCCGCCCGAGGTGCTCCTCATCCCCTGGCAGACCTCCGGCATACGGCTCAAAATCATCTCCGAGACATCGTCCTATATGGTATTGGAGTACGCCGCGGCCGACGGAAGCGCGATCCGCTACCACCTGCAGAAATGGGGCTGACAATTCTTTTGAAACGCCCTTTAAAACTCATTGAATCAAAGCTATGGCAAGAACGATAAAGAAAGCGTTAGTCACCGGCGCCGACGGTTTTATCGGCTCACACCTCGTTGAGGAACTCCTCTCGCGGGGTATCGAAGTCAGGGCCCTCAGCCAGTACAACTCGTTCAACAACTGGGGATGGCTCGAAGGCATGAAGCGCGACGGCCTCGAAATCGTGTGCGGCGACGTGCGCGACGCTGCCTACTGCCGCCACATAGCCAAGGGGGTCGACACCATATTCCACCTCGCGGCCCTCATAGCGATTCCCTACAGCTACGAGGCCCCCGGCAGCTACGTCGAAACCAACATCAACGGCACCCTCAACATCTGCCAGGCCGCGCACGACAACGAGGTTGACCGCCTCGTGGTGACCTCAACGTCGGAGGTCTACGGCACGGCACTCTACGTCCCCATCGACGAGAAACACCCCCGCCAGCCCCAGTCGCCCTACTCGGCCACCAAAATCGGCGCCGACGCCATCGCCAACAGCTTCCACAACGCCTTCGGGCTCCCGGTGGTGACAGCCCGCCCCTTCAACACCTACGGCCCGAGGCAGAGCGCCCGAGCCATCATCCCGACCATCATTAGCCAGATCGCGTCCGGCATGAGGGAGATAAAGGTGGGCGACCTCACCCCGACCCGCGACTTCAACTACGTTGCCGACACCTGCCGCGGCTTCCTCGCCCTGGCAACCGCCGAGGGTATCGAGGGGCGCGACATAAACATCGCTACCGGCACCGAAATATCCATGGGCGACACCCTACGCGCCATCGCTGAAATCATGGGAGCCGACGTGCGCTACGTCACCGACCCGGCGCGCCTGCGCCCCGCCGGGAGCGAGGTCATGCGCCTCTGCGGCGACAACACACTCATAACGTCGCTCACCGACTGGCGCCCCCGCGTCACCCTCCGCGAAGGGCTCGCCAAAACTATTGAGTGGTTCACCAACCCGGAGAACCTCAAACGCTACAAGCCCGACATCTACAACCGATGAAGTTCACGCTCATAGGGGGCGGAGGCCACTGCCAGTCGCTGCTGAAAGCGCTCCCCGAAGGACTGGAGCCCGCCGGGTACACCGACCTCGCCCCGGTCGACGGGATGCCTATCCCCTGGCTCGGCACCGACTCCGAGGCCCGGGGTCCCGTACACATAGCCCTGGCGCTTGGCCGCGGCGATACCCTCGGCGCCCGCCGGGCCTTAATCAACCGCTTCGCCGGGGCCGAGTTCGTAAGCGTCATAGCCCCCACCGCCATTGTCACTGAGGGGTCGGTAATAGGCCCGGGGTGCGCCCTGCTCCACCGCGCGGTGGTAAACGGCGCCACCATTGGCCCCAACACAATAATTAATACTGGCGCCATCGTCGAGCACTCGGCCACCATCGGCGAAAACTGCTTCATCGGCCCGGGAGCCGTGGTATGCGGCGGGGTGACGATAGGCGACGACACGCTCATCGGGGCCGGGGCGGTTGTCCGCAACGGCGTCACCATATGCGGCGGTGCGGTAATCGGTATGGGCGCGGTAGTCACCGCCGACATCACCTCCCCCGGCACCTACCTCGGATGCCCGGCCAGAAAAATTGAAAAACAATGCCGAAAGTGATAATCATAGCCGAAGCCGGAGTTAACCACTGCGGCTCGCTCGAAAGGGCGCTCGCGATGGTCGACGCTGCCGCCGAGGCCGGGGTAGACTATGTTAAGTTCCAGACCTTCAAGGCCGCTAAGCTCGTGAGCGCCAACGCCCCGAAAGCGGGCTACCAGGAGGCTAACGACCCCTCCTCCGGCTCCACCCAGCTCGAAATGCTCCGCCGCCTGGAGCTCTCGGCTGCGGATTTCGCGACCCTCGCCGCTCGGTGCCGCGAAAAAGGGATCGGATTCCTATCGACCCCCTTCGACCTCGACAGCATACGCGACCTCGCCCCCCTTGGCATGGACTACTGGAAAATACCCTCCGGCGAGATTACCAACCTCCCGTACCTTAGGGCCATAGGTTCCCGCGGCGAGTCGGTGATACTCTCCACCGGTATGTCGGACCTTGATGAGGTCGAGGCAGCGCTCCGCGCGCTGGAGGAGGCTGGCACCCCCCGATCCAAGGTAATCCTGCTGCACTGCAACACCCAGTACCCCACCCCGATGGCCGACGTCAACCTCCGCGCTATGGAGCCGCTCCGCACCCTCGGAGCCGCCTCCGTAGGCTACAGCGACCATACCCTTGGCACCGAGGTGCCGGTTGCCGCCGCAGCCCTCGGCGCGAGCGTCATCGAGAAGCATTTCACTCTTTCGCGCGACCTCCCCGGGCCCGACCACAAAGCGTCGCTCACACCCGCCGAACTCGCCCTGATGGTCAGCCAGATACGGAATATCGAGCTGGCGCTCGGCGACGGCTCAAAACGCGTCAGCGACTCCGAGCGCCCCAACATCGCGGTGGCCCGCAAAAGCATCGTGGCCTCCCGCCCCATAGCCCGCGGTGAAACCCTCTCCAGCGAGAACCTCGCCGTGAAGCGCCCCGGCACGGGGCTCTCGCCAATGCTCTGGGACTCGGTCACCGGCACACAGGCGGTAAAAGACTTCGCCCCCGACGAACCTATAACACTCTGATATGGCCGACGAAACCACCCTCAACGAACTCACGCGCCGTATGCGCGCCATTATCGAGCCCGCCACCGGGTCCCGCGAGGCCGCGGCCATAAGCCGCGAAATCATGTACGACCTCAAAGGGTGGGACCTCACCCAGCTCGCCATCCGCGGTTCCGAACCCGTCAGCGACTTCATAGCCGCGAAAGCGCTCGACGCCGCCCGACGCGTGGCAGCCGGAGAGCCCGTGCAGTATATCTTCGGGAGCGCCGGATTCTACGGGATGCGCTTCAAAGTCACCCCCGACACCCTGATACCCCGCCCCGAGACCGCCGAACTCGTCGACCTTATAGTAAAGCGCTACGCCGACAGCAAAGACCTCCGAGTGCTCGACGTCGGCACAGGCTCCGGCTGCATCGCCATAGCGCTCAGCCGCTTCCTCCCCTTCCCCGAAGTCACCGCCGTGGACATCAGCGATGCCGCTCTGGCCGTGGCCCGCGAGAACGCCGCCGCGCTGAAGGCCCGAGTCACATTCCGCCGCGAGGACATCCTCACCGCCGCACCCGGCCCCGACCGCTACGACATAATCGTGAGCAATCCCCCATACATCGCCCAAAGCGAGAGCGCCGCGATGGATAAGAACGTGCTCGACCACGAGCCCCACTCGGCCCTCTTCGTACCCGACAGCGACCCGCTCCTCTTCTACCGTGCCATACTGCGCTACGCCGCCGACGGCGCCCTGGCCCCCGGCGGAGCGGTCTATTTCGAGATCAACCCCCTCTTTGCCGACGACCTGCGCCGACTGGCCGCCACCCTCGGCTTCACCGCCGAGATTCTCCCCGACGCCCAGGGGCGCTCCCGCTTCGCCATAGCCCGACAGACCGACTGAGAAACCGCTTAGAACTTGTTTAAAAACAAGATTTTAACCACCCACCAATGCGCCGCGAACCGCTTTCACCCGAAATGGCCCTGAGCCGCCTGGCCACCCTCTGCGCACGCGCCGAGCGGTGCCGCCACGAACTCGAACAGAAGCTCTACGCCTGGGGGGTGCCCCGGGCCGAAGGGGAGCGCCTACTGCGGCGGCTCGAAGAGGAACGCTATTTCGACGACTCGCGCTTCGCCGCCGCCTTCACCCGCGACAAAGCGCTCTACGCCCGATGGGGGCGCCGCAAAATCGAGGCCGCGCTGCGCCTAAAGCGCATCCCCGCTGCCGACATCCAGGCCGCTTTCGACGAACTCGACGAAGAAGAGTACCTCGCCGCGATGCACGACGCCCTCGCCGCCAAAGCCCGCTCCATAAAGGAGGGCGACACCTACGAGGGGCGCACCAAACTATACCGCTTCGGCCTCTCCCGCGGCTACGAACCCTCCCTCCTCTCCGAAGCCATCCGCTCCCACCGCCCCTTCCGCCCCTAACCTATAACCTCATAACTCTGACCTCATCCCTCCCTAACCTCTTAACCCTCCACTTCTTTCACTCTTTCACTCTTTTCACTTTTTCACTTTTTCTCCGCCCCGCTATTGCGTTTTGCGAATTTATTTATATCTTTGCAAAATTAGAGGATAATTAGTTGTTTTTATGCGCTTTCGTGGAATAACTATGCGGCCTCTATGAAATATACACATTTTTTATTCAATCTATATTTATAACCGAAGGGTACCACCACAGTCCCGCGCAAGTAACATCTCCAATAAATGCCGCGACACCTACAATGGCGGCGCGACAAAGGCGGTAACATTCCGCGGGCCTTTAATGGCATCCCTGCTAATCAATCAAATCTTGCGTATGAAAAAAGCAAACTACTTGCTGCTCGCGCTCGGTTTGGCGGCCACATCGTCGTTCACGGCGATGGCGGAAACAGTTGCGCCGTACACGGTCGACTTCAACACGCCGATCGCGACCGTATCGCCCGACTTCCGTGTGGCCTCCAACTGGCGCCACATCGTCGACTCCTATGAGAGCTACGGGCGTTCGTACTACGTCGATTACTACTACGACGCCGAAAACGGCGTAGACCAGAGCGGCTGCCTCCGCGCCGGAAGCCAGGTAATCGGCGACCCTTACGACTACGACGACCAGCTGGCCGTCAACGACCTTCTGGTGACCCCGATGATCAGCGGCGAGCTCACCTTCGCCGCGCAGCTCACCAACTATGCCGGCTACGTCACCCTCTACGCCATCAACGACGACGGCTCCCGCGGCTCGCAGCTCAACCGCTTCAGCAGCTCCGAGCTCTCGCAGAGCGAGTGGCGAGTGATGACCGTGGCGCTTGAGAAACCGATGCGCGTAGGCTTCAAGCTCTCGCAGGCCCGACTCGACAACCTCACCGCCACCTCGGCCGACATCACCGTTGAGAAGAGCATCACGGTTGAATCAGCCCTCCCCAACGACTGCGACTACACCGGCAACGGCGCGACCGGCACCATCTACTGGTACCAGCAGCCCGAAGGACCCGTGAAGGTTTCCTATATGGTGACAGTCACCAACAACGGCGAGGCCGACATCGCCCTTGGCGAGGAGAACTTCACCGTGTCGATCATCAACCGCAAAAACAAGGAAGCGTTCGTTACCGTGCCCGTGCCCCAGGCGCTCGCCATCGGCGAGACCTCCGAGCCGTTCGAGGTTACAGCCATGGTTCCCGCGACTAACTGGACCAGCTCCTACTCCTATCTCAATATGGACGTGCGGGAGAATCTCCAGGGGAGCTCTCTGAACCGCGCGCAGTCCAACTACCGCGCCTACGAGCCTAAATTCGTGCTCCGCGAGGCCGGCTCGACCACTACCAGCTCGCTGTCGAGCGCCATCGCCTTCGGCATGGTGAAAGAGGCAACCACCAAGTCGTTCGAAATCTACAACGACGGCGCCGCCCCGATGACCATCAAGAGCGTCACCCTCCCCGAAGGGTTCACCACCGACCTCGAACAGACCAGCAACTTCGTGCTCGCCAAGAAAACCGGCGTGCCCTTCAACGTGACCCTCACCACCGACGCCCTCGGCACCTTCAGCGGTGACATCACCATCGTGTATCTCGACAAGAACGGCGAGGACGTCACCAAGACCCTCCCCGTTTCGGGCACCGTGCTCGGAGCCAACACCTGGTTCACCACCTTCGACAACCCCGACGGCACCAGCACCGTGGCCTTCCCCGCGGGTTCCGTGGCCGAGTCAGGCATCCAGAGCGACTACACCTACAGCTCCAGTACCAAGGTTTACGACATCTTCCTGAAGTCGTACACCGCCTCCTCCTACAAGGATGAGAACAACAAGTTCATCACTCCCAAGCTCCGCGCCGCTGCCGGCGACAAGCTCTCCTTCGACGTGGCCCGCGACGGCACAAACGCCACCTACTTTATGAATGTGTATCTGTCGACCGACCGCGTGAACTGGGGCGAGCCCGTGGCTACCTTCACCCCCTCCGACATGGGTGGCAGCGCCTTCGAGAACCGCTCGATCACCATCGCCGAGGCCGGCGACTACTATGTAGCGTTCGCCATCTTCGGCATGCGCCTCAACAACGTGGCCGGACTTGAGAAGGTTCCCGTCGACCGCGACATATATATTAAGAATGTGCGCCAGGACGAGAAAGTGCAGGGTGGCAAGGAGGTTTCCTCGACCCTCGTGATTGTTCCCCTGTCGGACGCTGACTCCTTCGAGTACACCGTTGGCTTCTTCGCCGACGGCGAGCAGGTTGCCACCGTGGCCCCCATCTCGCTTACCGCCTCCGCCAACCGCGAAACCCAGTTCGTAGCGAAGTGGACCCCCGAGGTAACCGCCACCACCACCTTCTCGACCCACTTCGAGGTCACCTTCACCGACGGCACCAAGTTCGTATCGCAGCCCAAGGACCTCACCATCGAATACCAGGCTGAGTTCGTGTTCTTCAACCGCGACGGCTACGCCAACCCCAACTACAAGCCCGACAACCGCAAGGAAGCCATCCGCTTCGGCAAAGTCAACGAAACCGGCCTCACCCAGAGCTTTGACATCTACAATTGGGGCGCCGCTCCGCTGACCGTCAAGAGCGTCACCGTGCCCGAAGGGTTCACCGCCGTTTACCCCGTGGCCGAAGGCGAGCCTCAGCCAGCCGGTGAGACCACCGTGGCCGCCAAGGAGCGCCAGCCGCTCGACATCGTGCTCTCCGCCACAGAGGCCGGCACCTACAGCGGCAACATGGAGGTAACCTTCCTCAACAACGAAGGCCGCGACTCCGTGTTCTCCCTCCCCATCAGCGTGGTCATGCTCGACCCCTCGAAGTGGTACGCCTCGTTTGACGACGGCACCACCAACGGCGCATGGCCCGCCGGCTCCGTTCACGAATCCGGCGTGTCGCTCTACAATTCCGGCACCTACGCCGCTCCCGACATGGCCATTTACGGCTATAACACCTCCAACAACCTCTTCGTAACCCCGAAGCTCACCGCCGCTGCCGGTGAGGCGCTCACTTTCGACTCGAAGCTCTACGGCTCCTACAGCTCGTCCGGCTCGATCAAGGTATACGCCGCCGCCACCCGTGCCGAACTCTTCGACACTGAAAACCGCACCGCCGTGGCCGAGTTCTCGATCGACAGCGAGGACCCCGACAAGAAGATTGGAGCCGATTACAAGACCTTCTCCGTGACTTTCCCCGAAGCCGGCGACTACTATGTAGGCTTCGCGAGCACCGACCGTGCGATGATCAACGACATCTACGGCCTCAGCCTCGCGCCCGCTGCCCATGACCTGGAACTCGCCGCCACCCTCATCCCCGCTTCCGCGATGCAGAACGTGACCAAGATTGCCAACCTCGCCGTGCGCAACTTCGGTCTCAAAGCCGAGGAAGCCGGCAGCTACACCCTGACCGCTTACGTCAACGGCGTTGCCCAGACCATCGAGGGGGACAAGGTGATTCCCACCGTGGACACCCCCACCGCCGCCACCACCTCGTTTGAAGTCCCCTTCCGCTCCCCGAAGGCCGGCACATTCCCCGTTTACCTTGAGTTCAAGGCCGGCGACTTCGTGCTGACTTCCGAGCCCCAGGACGTAGTGTTCGCCGAGGAGACCCTCGCCAGCGAAATCGTGGTAGGCACCCCCAGCGGCACCAGCGCCCGCATCCCCGTGAACCTGTACTACAAGGACAGCGAGTCGATCCTCCTCTACACCCAGAACGACCTCGGCATGAGCGGTGGTGAGAAAATCTCGAAGATTGCCATCCGCGGCCTTATGAAGAAAGAGTACACCTCCAACTTCAAGTTCTACTACCAGTGGACCGACGACACCGAGCTGACCCGCCCCGAATCCTCCGGCGCGTTCCCCTACGAAGACCTCGGCATGACACAGGTTATCGACCAGGAAGGCTACGAATGGCACGCCGCTGGCTCTGAGTCGGACCTCGCCGAAATGTTCGTGATCAACTTCCCCGAACCCGCCGTATACCAGGCCGGCAAGTCGCTCCGCCTCTTCTTCCGCTCCAACGCCTCAAAAGACGCCGGCAACAACCAGCTCCTCATCGAGCAGTCCAACATAAAGAAGAACTGCTTCAATCACCAGGACGACGGTACTTGGAACGAGTTCACAGGCGCTTGGACCGCTGCCAACGAGCAGGCACTCCCCGTGCTCCGCATCAGCCTCGTGGCCGAGCCCATCAGCCTCTCCGGCTCCGTGACCGACACCGAGGGTAACGCCGCCGAAGGCGCCACCGTGACCCTCGTCAGCACCGACGGCGACAACATCCAGTACGAAGGCACCACCGACGCCACCGGCGCTTACACCGTGAATGTGATCCAGTCGAGCCGCGTTTACGACGTGCTCGTCACCAAGGACGGCAAGGAAGACTACGCCGACGCCGTTGAATTCCCCGAATCGAAGACCAACGACTTCACCCTCTACACCGTGGCCAACCTCAACGACGCCACCGAAGGCGTTACCGCCATTGAGAGCGCCCTCGTGAAGATTGACCTCGGCCTCAAGCCCGGCTTCAACGCCATCGCCCTCCCCGTGGCCCTCACCACCGACGAGGTTACCGCCCTCTTCGGCGAGGACGCCAAGGTTTACGAGTTCGTAAGCGTTGACGGCGAAATCGACGCCCTGGCCCACTTCTACGCCAAGACCGACGGCATGGACGCAGGCGTGCCCTACCTCCTTGAGATCGCCGAAGAACCCGCGCCCATCAAGGTCAAGGGCCGCGCCGTGGTAACCGACACCCCCTCGGTAGCCCACTACGCCGTTGACTTCACCGCGACCTACGCCCCCGTGGCAGTCACCGAAGGCATGTTCTTCCTGACCGCCGACAACTACGAGGCCACCACCGCCGCCGCCACCCACGGCGTAAGCTTCATGGCCGATGAAACCGCAGAGACCCTCCCCGCTTTCCGCGCCTACGTCAAGCAGCGCGAAGGCCGCGAGCTGCAGTCTCTCCGCTTCGACATACTCACCGAGTACACCGGCATCGAGAACGTTGCCGCAGAGTATGGCGAGGACGCTGAGATCTACAACCTCCAGGGTATCCGCGTCAAGAACCCCTCCGCCGCCGGTGTTTACATCGTCAACGGCCGCAAGGTTCTCGTGAAATAAGCCGCCTCGAAAGCGCGATCCGCGCGGCGCCGCGCCTGGCCCAGTGCCATGGCGCGGCGCTCTTTTTTAATTATTGATTATATGCAAATTGCATATTTATTCACAATTTTAAGCGTCTTTTCAATATCCAGCGCATATCCATAAATTTTTTCGAGTTAAATTTTTGGAAAAATGTTTTTCGGATTGAAATATTTCCGTATATTTGTCAAGCACATAAGCCAATTTTTAGCAATTCGTTTTTTTAAGACCAAAAATCACGAATTATCAATCACCAAATATTAAACCAATGAAGAAGTATTACCTGCCATTAGCGGCGCTGACTCTTGCAATCGGAGCTCAGGCGCAGACGATCCTCTCCGAGGACTTCGAGACAGGGAACACCGGCAACAATCCGCAACCGGTAGCCGCAGGCCCCGGGTGGACAACGGTGAACAGTTACAACGGACCTACCGAGAAGTACAACTGGTCGAACTATTACTCCGACCCCACTTCAAAATACGGCCCCTACATCCAAGGCGCTTGCTGCGCCACGGTTACCGGCCCCCTCTCGGTCAATCCCACCGACGGCGGCGGCCCCCGCGAGGAAATCCTCCTCTCGCCCGAACTCAACCTCGACGACACATACCAGCTCCAGTTCTCCTTCAAGGTGAGCCCCGTGAACTGCTCCGACAACAGCCGATATGACTTCCAGGTGCGCGTCGTAACCGGCGACAACCTCAACGGCGCCGAAACCATTTTCTCCATCCAGAACGAGAAGATGCTCCGCGAGAGCGGCATCCTCGGTTTCCCCATCCAGGACTGGGCGGTGCGCACCGCCAAGGTCGACCTCAGCGACTTCAAGGGTGAGAAAGTAAAGCTCGCCTTCGTTTACAAGATGATGGCCGAGAGCGGCAACTCGCTCGACCTCGACGACATCACCGTGAAGAAATTCACTCCCGCCACCGGCCCCGTGGCCAGCATCACGATGGACCGCTACACCTTCCCCGCCATGTATATCGGCGAGAAGATGTACTCAGACC
Organism: Alistipes timonensis; assembly: GCA_023663385.1. GTDB lineage: Bacteria > Bacteroidota > Bacteroidia > Bacteroidales > Muribaculaceae > UBA7173. The sequence continues at coordinate 48,137 of JAMPHO010000002.1, forward strand.
CCATCACCCTGGTAAATATGGGTAAGGACGGCCTCCGCATAACCGGCATCGACTGCCCCGAAGGGGTCACCACCACCCTCGACCAGTCGATCAACCTCCAGTCGTACCGGAGCACGATGTTCAACGTTGCCTACACCGCCTCGCTGACCTCCCCCGCTTCCGGCAAGGTTACAATCCACACCACCGGCGGCGACGTGAGCATCGACATCAACGCCTCCAAGCAGTTCCTCCCCGAAGGGGCATACCTGGAGACTTTCGAAGGTTTCTTCCCCCCTGCCGGTTGGACCAACCGCGGCTGGGCGGCCAACGCCAACGCTTTCGAGGGTGACCAGTGCGCCTACCAGGGTGGCGACTTCTCGCTGACTACCTTCACCACCCCCCGCCTCGACCTCCTCGACGGCGGCTCGATCTCCTTCACCTACTACAACGCCTACGACGGCGAGACCGCTCCCGAGTACGACATCACCCTCAAGCTCTCGACCGACGGCGGCCAGACATTCGGCAAGACCCTCTGGACCTCCGACTGGCAGAACGGCCTCAACCAGCTCCTCACCGAGACCATAACCCTCGACCCCGCCACTGACAACTGCTACCTCCGCTGGGAATATCCCGCCGTTGAGAGCGACGACGAAGGCGCCTTCGAGCACTCGGCCTTCTACCTCGACCGCGTGGTGCTCCCGAAGGTCTACGGAGCCGACGGCGTGCCCATGGCTGCCACCAACCCGACCCCCGCGGCCGGCACCGCCAACATCTACCCCAAGGGTATCGTGCTTAGCTGGAACCCAGCCCAGTTCGCCGAAGGCTACAAGCTCTACCTCGGCACCACCTCGGCTTGCAACGAGGTAATCGACGGCCAGGATCTCGGCGACGCCCTCTCGATCAATCTCCCCGACCTCGCCTACGAAACCCGCTACACATGGAAGGTCATCCCTTACAACAGCAAGGGTGACGCCAACAACAACGTGACCACCTGGACTTTCACCACTCAGAAGGACGCCGCGATCGTTGAATTCCCCTACGAGCAGAACTTCACCGACACCGCCGACGACCTCCCCACGGGCTGGATTTCCACCCCCTCGAAGGACTACAACCGCACCTGGTATGTGAACACCCTCAAGAAGTACGAGAACGACGGCAAATCATATGGTGTGGCCGGTACCATCTGGCTCAACACCGGCGACTCCAACGCGATGCTCTCGCCCGACGTGACCCTCCCCGCCGACAAGCCCATGAGCATCTCCTTCATCTGGGGCGACGATCACCCCTCCAGCCTCGTGGTTGACCCCACCGGCATGGTTCAGAAGAACAACGTAGTGCCCAACAACGGCGTCAGCGAAATGCTTTTCGAAATCTACGCTGACGGCGAGTGGACCACCCTCAGCACCATCTCCGAGAAATCCTACAACGACGAGAACAAGTACTGGATCAACGAGCGCCACGACCTCACCACCTATGCCGGTAAGAAAGTACAGTTCCGCTGGGTTCACAAGAGCTACAGCGGCCAGGACGCCGGCGGTTCCGTGACCCACATCGTGATCGAAGAAGCCAAGGGTGACTACGCCGCTTTCAACCGCGCGCGCTGGACCACCGGCAAAATCAACTATGAGAAGAGCATCTCCTCGGGCGACCTCCTGACCGTGTTCAACCTCGGCAAGAACGACCTCACCGTGAAGAGCGCTACCTTCGCCAACCCCAACTTCACCACCTCGCTGAAGGCCGGCGACGTGCTCCCCGCAGGGTCCACCACCCCCTTCACCATCCAGTTTGACGCCCTCCAGACCGCCAGTCAGGTAAGCGACAACCTCACCCTCGAATTCGAAGGGGGCCACATCGCGACCCTTGCCGTTGAAGGCGAAGCCCTCCCAGCCAACACCCGCTACTTCTCCTTCGAGCCCAACGACCTTGACCTCGACTGGACCCAGGAGTTCACCATGATCGACGCCGACAAGGCTCCGAACTACTCCTTCTCCTCCTACTGGATCCACTACTCCGCCGACGGCGTACGCGGCGCCTTCTCCGTTGAGAGCGACTCCAAGGAGAACGGCCTGTACGGCATGATGGCCCCGATTTCCGGCATGCACGCCCTCGTCGGTTCCTCCGGCGCGGCCGTCAACGCCGACAACTGGATTATCTCCCGCAAGCTCATCGCCGGCGAGAACGCCAAGTTCAGCTTCTACGCCCGCAACTGGGAATCGCTCCAGAGCGTCCTCCCCGACCCCAAGCACTGCGTGAGCGTGCTCGTAAGCACCGGCGGCAACACCGACACCAAGGAGTTCACCGCCGTGCTCCGCACCACCGAGATTCCCTTCCTCGACAGCTACCAGTGGCAGCACTACGAGGTTGACCTCAAGGAGTACGCCGGCCAGAGCATCTATGTGGCACTGCGTCACTCGACCACCAGCCCCTCGAACCTCGCGTTCTTCGACGACTTCACCCTCACCGACTTCCATGTCGACGCTTCCGGCATCGAGAACGTATCGACCGAGGATAACGGCACCATCTCCGAAAACGCCCGCGTCGAAGTGTACAACATCAACGGCGTGCTCGTGGCAGCCGGCTACGGCCCCGCCACCCTCGACAAGCTCGCCAAAGGCTTCTACGTTGTGAAGGCCGAAGGCTCCAAAGCTTTCAGCATCCTTAAATAAGCAATAACCGGTAAAAGGCCATTCAAGTCAACCCGAGCCGGGAACTTGGATGGCCTTTTTCCTATCGAACCAATCACAGAAAAAAAGGACAGATTTGCATGAAAACTACCCGCATTCTGTTTACCCTGCTGGCCATGCTGCTCTTCGCGAGCGGCGTGGCTCAGCAGCGTAATACGCGCCTTACCATAAAGGTGGGCACCGTCGAGGGTGACGTACTCACCGGCCAGGCCGTGAGCCTCACGCAGACCGACTACGCCGTGGGCTACGGAGCGCTCAAACTCAACGCCTCCGGCGAGTGCTCGCTCAACGTGTTCGCCGGGAACCACCGCCTCGAAATCGAGCGCAACGGCTTCAACCCCGTCGACTACACGTTCAGCGTGGCCGAGGGGGAGACGGAGAAAACCGTCACCGTGAACCTCACCGAGAAAACCCGCGACCCCTTCGCCGTGACCGCCGAGGCCACCCGCGACCCCTTCACCGGCCGCCGCGACATAGCCCTGAGCTGGAACCGCGAGAAACCCGCCTTCTTCGATGACTTCGAGAGCCACGAGCCCTTCGCCCTCACTTTCGGCGAATGGACCGGCATCGACGCCGACGGCGAGGCTACGGCGCCCCTCGTCGGCACCTACCCCAACCGCGGCATGATGCAGTACGCTCAGATCATCAACCCGCTGACCGTAACCCCCACCTGGTGGTACGAATACCCCATCCTGCGACCCTACAGCGGCCAGCAGTATGTAGGCTTCATACGCACCAACTCGGGCAACGCCAACGACGACTGGCTGATAACCCCCGCGATTACCGTCGGAACCGACAACATCTTCTCCTTCAAGGCCAAGGCCGCCGACCGCTACGACGAGCGCTTCATGGTGTACTACACCACCAAGCTCGACAACCCCGCGACCACCGACTTCATCCGCCTCGACACCGGCAACTACGAGAGCGTCGACTACCGCGGCTGGAAAACCCTCAGCTACGACGTTGCGTCGCTCGCCGGACAGCAGGTTAAGTTCGCCATCCGCTACATCAGCAACACCAAGCTCTACGGCGCCTTCATGCTCATGGTCGACGACGTGTATGTGGGCCAGCCCGTCGATGAGGAGGCCGAAGCCTCGCTCGTAAAGCGCGCCCGCCGCGTGGCAAAGTCGCCCGCCAACCGCTTCGAGAAGTTTGAAATCTATCTCGACGGCGTGAAGAAAGCCACCGTTGAGGACTACAACTGCCTGCTCACCGACGTTCCCGCCGGAGCGCACACCATCGGCGTGAAAGCAGTCTACCTCCAGGCCTCCAGCGCAACCACTGAAATCAACGTGGACCTCCCCGAGGAGGGTTACGCCGACCTCACGGTGAACGTCACCGCCCAGAGCAAGCTCTCCCCCGAAGGGATGACCATCGACCTGCTCGACCTCGCCTCGGCCGGCACCCTGGCCCTTACGGTGAAGGACGGCAAGGTGCGCGTCCCCTACCTCCCCTATGGCAAATATGAGCTCGGCGTGGCCGAAGGCGCCTACGAGGCCGTCCGCCGCGAAATCGAGGTCAAAGCCGACGCGGCGATCGACCTCAAGCTCACCGACCGCGTGATCACCCCCTACAACATCACCGCCACCCCCGGCGCCAACGGCTCTATGGTGATCAACTGGAACCAGGAGCTCGCCTTCACCGACAGCTTCGAGGATTACGACGACTTCGCCGTGAAGAATTTCGGCGGTTGGGTGTCGCTCGACGTCGACAAGCTCCCCGTATACCCCATCGCCCTCGGCTCGCAGAGCAACGTGGTATCGTTCCCCGGCTCGGGCAACGCCAACAACCCGGTTGCCCTCGCGCCTATCGTGTTCAACCCCTACAAGACGGTGCCCGCGATGCTCCCCACCGACCCGGCCATCGCCGCCGCTACGGGCGACAAGTCAGTGATGTTCTGCTCCGCCCAGATGGGCAAGTCGGACAAATGGCTCATAACCCCCGAGCTTACCATCCGCGACAACTTCCGTTTCAGCTTCAAGGCCAAGGGTTACACCTCGATGTACACCGAGTCGATGGAACTGCTGATCTGCACCGTTGAGGGCAGCGTGGATCCGGCCGACTTCACCCTCCTAAGCTCGATCGACGCCCTCACCTCGGAATACTGGTCGCTCTACTACCACGACCTCGACGACTACGCCGGGCAGAAGGCCCGCCTTGCCGTACGCTACACCAGCTACGACGCGTTCCTGGCCCAGGTTGACGACGTGACCGTAGGTCCCCAGAGCGGTCAGGGCGAGGTTATCGACTACGGCAACGTGGTGCGCTTCGAAATCTACCTCGACGGCGTAAAGGTCGGCGAGTCTGAGACCCCCGAGTACACCCTGCCCGCCCTCACCGACGGCGATCACACCGTAGGCATCAAGGCTATCTACCAGAACGGCGCTTCCGAGATGGCTACCTACACCATCTCCACCTCCGGCATCTTAGAGATCGAGGGTGACAGCTCCGACGCTCCCGCCGAGCTCTTCGACCTCTCGGGCCGCCGCGTCAACGCCGCCGACGCTCCCGCCGGGGTCTACATCCTCCGCCGAGGCGCCAAGGTTACCAAAGTAATCCTCTGAAACAAAATAGACTCTAATACAGACACAATATGTTTCGCAAAATAACATCCCTGTTACTCCTGGCAGCGGCGGTATTCACCGCCGCCGCCCAGGACAACGATATGGGCCTGGCCGCCAATGAGCGCGTAATCGGCTATACCGTCACCAACGACATCTATCCCCAGTCGGCCTACTTCGGCCAGGCGGGCACATACCCCATCGGGGCCTATCTCCCCTCCGACCGTCTGCGCCACTACGTCGGTTGCCGCGTCGTTGGCATGCGAGTTGCCGTAGGTGCCGGAGCGGGCCGCGTCAACACCTGGTTCCACGCCGTGAACGACGAGGGGATCACCACCGTCAACCAGCAGCGCCAGCGCCTCTACGAAGGGTGGAACAACATCATCTTCAACGGCAACGGCTACACAATCAAAGAGGGTGAGGACCTTCTGTTCGGATACGATTACGAGGAAACCGCCGAAATGGTCGCCGCCGAACAGGGCTACATAGCCTTCACCCAGGAAGGGGACTCCTATTCCGAAGGTTGCGCCATAATCTTCCAGAACAACACCGTGAACACCCTCTCAGGCATAGGTGCGATCTGCGTACAACTTATCGTCGATGCGACCAATATGCCCGCCGGAGCCATCGAGTTCGTCACCAAGATGACCGTGCCCCACTACCGCCAGAAGAAGGACATTTTCGAGGCTATGGCGACTCTGCAGAACGTCGGGCGAGAAACGATAACGCAGATGACCCTTGGCTACCAGATCGACAACGAGGAGCCCGTATACGTGGAATGCCCCAACGCGATACCCTCCGGCGGCACATACCTCTGGAATCCCACCAATATTTCCATGCAGCACTTGGCCATCGGCAACCACTCGGCCCGGCTCTTCGTGGCGAAAATCAATGGTGCCGACGTCGAGCCTGACGAATACAACCAGTTCACTGACTACATCGCCATCTACGAAAACTCCGTACCCCGCCAGGCTGCCCTGGTCGAGGGATACCCCGACCAGACCTCCGTTCAAAGTGTTGACCTATACAACCGTCTGGCCCAGGCCGGCGATTACGACGGCAAAGTGTGCAAAGTCAACACCTACGCTCCCGGCAACACACTGGCTTGCAATGCGTCGGCCGACCTCAGCGAATGGTATGCCGCCTATGGCCCATACTCGTTCGTATCCAACCGATGCGCCGATATGGGCGAGCCGAACATCGCGGTCGACATCTCGGCACTCAACAGCCTCCCCGGCGATTTCGGCGCTACAGTGTTCGAGGGACTGATCGAGGAAGACATCATGGCCCTCGCCTTCGCCACCCTCGACATCAAACGCCTCTATGACGGGGCCTCCAACAGCGTGAACGTGACTATCGACGTCGACGCCCTCCCCGAAGCAACGGCCATTTGCGGCGACATCGCGCTCCACATCGTGCTCACCGAGGATAACGTAAACGCGCCTCAGATGGTTACCGGCTTCGGAGGCCGACCCACCGAGCGCATCTACACCCACAACAACGTGGCACGCCTCTACTACAACGGAGCGAAGGGCACCCGCCTCGAAATGAACGGCGACAAGGGATCCTTTAACGCCAACATCCCCCTCGAAGCCGGCTGGAACCCCTCCAATATGAAGGTGATCGCCTACCTCACCAAATGGACCGACGAGGAGAAACCCTCCGTGCTCAAAATCCATGACGTGATCGCCTGTGCCTGGCAGCCCGTCGGCGATCCCGCGGGTGTCGAGGAAGTATCGGCCGACAGCACCGCCGGCGGCCCCTCGACCTACTTCACCATCGGCGGCGTGGAGGTCGGCTCCGACAACCTCGCCCCCGGCCTCTACATCGAGCGCCGCGCCGACGGCACCACCCGCAAAGTCCTCATCAAGTAATCCCACCCCGAATTTATGCCTTGTAAAGCATAAGAGCCCCAAGGCTTACCCCACACCATCCCCGCCAACCGCCCCCCAGCGCTTGGCGGGGATTCCTTTTCCCTCTTATCTTTTCCCCTTCACTTTCACCCCTTTTTTCCATCCCGGAAATTTCCGTTTTACGGCTGAAACGCGTAAATTTGCCGTCGGATGAGGCCGGAGGGCCAGTCCGAAGCACATACTGAAAAGCGTTTTTGCTTTATCCCTGATTCGAAAATCGCCAAAAACTTCTGACACGGGAAAAGGCAGTCTGAAAAACGCTCATGCTTGTCGTATATCCGCTCCCCGACAAGGGGCTTATCGATATTCGATTAGGCGTGGGAGCGGGCTGTTTGTCGTGTCACGGGCGTTTGGCGATGCCTCGAATCAGACAATCGGCGAAACACCGTCCTGCGCTTTTCTTTTACCCATACATAATTCTTTTCGCCAAAGGGAGCGGACGGCCGAGGCTCAATCAAACACACCAATCATGCGAATCTCAACAATCACGCTCTCGCTGGCCGCCCTGGCCTCCGCGCTCACAGCGACCGCCAACACGTTTATCACCGAAAAGAACTCGACCCGGTTCAGCGTCATTCCGGCGCAGTTAACCTCCGACGACCAACCCAAATGGACCTTCTTCAATCGCGGGGCCGACCGCCGCTATGGCAAAGGGTGCTCTTTTGAAATCACCAACCGCGACTTCACACAGTCGAAAAAAATCACCCCGGTTCTGGCTGAAAACGCGATGCTGGTAGTTGCCGAAGGTCTGTACGACTACTACAACGGAAGTTATGACTCTTCTTACTTCTACGCCACACAGACCCTCTTCAACAACGACGACAAGTATGAATACATGGTCGAGACCCTCAACGCCGCGGGGCGTCCCACCTCGGTTACAGTGCTCAACGAGGACGGAGCCGCTGTAAGCGTGTTCGACTTCAAGGACAAGGCTCTGATGGATATGGAAGGGGACGGCCAATGCATAATCATCGGCGGCGGCGACAAAACAATTCTCCTGTTCTACCTCCAGGAAATCAACGAACCGTGGGGTGAATACCTCGCCGCGTATGCCGTTGACAAAGCCACCGGCGCGGTAGAGCACCTGCGCACCACACCCTCCGGGGCGACAGTGGCCCCCACCCTCGTGAGCGGTGGCGAACCAGTTGAAATCAAGCTCGGCTCTCCCGCCGCCACCCCGCTGGCCGTCGCCGTCAGCAACGTCAACGGCGCGCTCGCCCTCAATGCCGAAATCCCCGCCGGAAGCGACTCGTTGAGCCTCCCCGCCGGCAACCTCCCCGCCGGCATCTACATCGTCAGCGTCGCCGGCAAAGAACACACCAAAATCATCGTCCGCTAACCTCACTACCCCTAATTATCCTTAGGGGCAATCGTTGACACATCCCCATACTCCCCGCCAACCGCCCCCGCGCTTGGCGGGGATTCCTCTTAGGTATTGGATAATACGTCGAATATTGCTAACTTTGCGACTGTATGACGCTTGGATAAAACTTAGTCCGTATCTATTCGCATAGCATTTTGCCGCATTTAAAAGAGTTCAACGCAGCCGTTTATGATAAAGCACTTTAACATCAGTAACTTCGGACCGATAGGAGAAGTTGATATTAATTTTGGCGACCTTACGTTTTTTGTGGGGCCACAAGCGAGCGGCAAGAGCATCACTCTTGAAGCCATAAAGCTCATAGCCGACCGCGACAGCATTATCGAAACGCTCGACCGATACAACTATATCCTCGGCCACGACTCAAAGCGCATTCTCAACGTGTACTTCGGCGAAGGCATGGAAGGGATGTGGAACCCGCGTACAAAAATGGCTCTCGATGGCGAGACGCTTACTCTCTCCAAGTTGTCAAAGAAATCATCAGGGGAGGAAAGTTCCGTATTCTATGTTCCCGCTCAGAGAATTGTGTGTATGGGCGACGGCTATCCCAAATTCTTCAGTGACTTTTCTTTCACAACGCCTTACGTTCTTAGAGAATTTACCGAAACACTGCGCACTTTCGTGCAATTCGGACTCGGCGACAAGAAAACTATTTTTCCAATCAAGGAGCGCCTTAAAAACATTCAGAAACAGTCGTTTGACGACAGCATCTTCCATAAAGGTGAGGTCGTGATGGCCGAAGTGGCGGGACAAAAGAAAATGCAGCTGTCGGTCGACGGGATGAATATCCCCTTTATGGCCTGGAGCGCCGGACAAAAGGAATTCATGCCTCTGCTGCTGGCGTTCTACTGCCTGTCGGGACCCCCATCGAAGGTTATCAAGCGCAGCGCGTATAAAACCGTAATAATCGAAGAGCCTGAAATGGGGCTCCACCCGCAAGCCATTGTAAACGTGCTGCTCCAAATTTGCGAACTGATCACGAGCGGTCACCAGGTAATAGTGTCGACCCACTCGCCGTTACTGTTGGAATATGCCTGGGCATTCAACACCCTGCGGGATAATTGCGACAATTTCCACGAAGCATTGTGCGCACTCTTCAAAATCCAAAGCGATTCATCTGTAGGCAAAATGCTTGAAAAAATGGTCGGGAAAGAGATACGCACATACTTTTTCTCGCGCAACGGCTCCGCCGCTAAAGTCAGCGCCAAGGACATCAGTTCGCTCGATGTGGCATCCGACGAGCAATCACTCGCCGAGTGGGGCGGCATATCGGAATTCTCCGCCCGAGTCAACAGCGTTGTTTCCGACTATTTGAACTGATATGGCTCGGAAACAACCACAACAGCCAAAAGCTGAGTCAAAGCCATTGGCCGACGCATGCGACTCGGCCCAAGCCCTGAAAGAGTTCTTTTCAGCGGGACTCGGTGCGATGAAAAAGATTGAGCGGAAGTCAATCAAAGTTCCTGATACAGCACTGATTGGAGGCTCTGTCGCATTGGACGAAGCGGCCAAAGAGTCCTTTCCCCAAAGCAACCGCTGGGACTACGCGATAGAGTATGACGGGCACACTTTCTTCATTGAAATCCATCCCGCCGCCACATCGGAGATTGACTGCGTGATTCAAAAAGCGATATTCGCCAACAAATGGCTGAAGGATAACGCGCCGGAGCTGCTGAAACTACCGAAAAAGGAGAATGGAGCCCGCTCGTTTTATTGGGTATCATCCGGCAACACCGACATACGCGTAACCCCCGGCTCACCACAAGCCAAGAAACTCGCCTTGCATCATATCAAACCCGTAGGCCGTATTTGGGATTACGCCAAACTGTTCAAATAATCACGGAAGTCTTTCGTGCTTCATGGAGGCGGGTTCGCCGGGGTAGTACCAGCCGTAGCCAAGGTCGTTGTAGGTGCCGGTTTCGGGGCGGTATTCGTAGCGGCGGTCATATTCAAACTCCAGGCATTTGTCGAAATGCTCGGGTATCTCGCCGCCGATACGGTTGCCCTGGCACCACAGTCGCGACAACCTGTAGTCGGTTATGTGCTCCACCTCGCGCAGTCGGTTGTAGGAGCAGTCGAGCCGCTCGAACACATCGTCGAACCCCGCGAGGTCGAGTGTCTCCAGGCGGTTGTATGAGCAGTAGAGCCAGCGCAGCTTGCGGCATCCGGCCACGGTGAGCGACGTCAGGTCGTTGTCGGAGCAATGCAGCTCCGAGAGGTTGCGATAGCCAGTCATATCGAGCGAGGTCAGGCGGTTCGAGAAGCAATAGTAACAGGAGAGCGCGTCCATCTGGTCGGAGGTGTCGAGTTCCGTCAGGCGGTTGTTGTAGCAATAGATCCAGCGAAGCCGCGGCGACCCTTTGACGTTGAGCGACTCCAGCTCGTTGTCGCCGCAGTTAAGTATTTCCATTATAGGCGCGTTCCCTACGTCGAGCGTGCGGATTTCGTTCTCATAGCAGAACACATCTTTCAGCCTCTGGCGGTGGGGTATTTCGAATTTCGTAAGGCGGTTTGTGAAACAGTCGACAGTCTCCAACATCACGCACTCCGACAGGTCCAACTCCGTCAGTCGGTTATGATTGGCGTAGAGCCGCGTGAGGGTCTTGCTCCATCCGATGTCGAGCCGCTGGAGATTATTGTAGGGCACACTTACGTCCGTCAGCGATAGGCACCCCTCGAAGTTAATCTCTTCCATTGAATTGTTGGTGCAGTCAATCTCCTTGAGGAGGCGGCACCCCGAAACGTCGATTTTCGATATCTGGTTCTTGGCGCACCGCAGACTCACCAGGGCGTCGCACCCCGAGAGGTCTATCTCCCCCTTGAGGTAACGCTCGCCGAGATTGAGCGAGAGCAGCCCGTTCTCATAACGCACCTCCGAGCCCCACTTGTCGAGCGGGAGGTCAGAACCCCAGTTCCCCTTGAAGCGCCAGTTGGGCCCGTCGGTCATCTCATAGAGCCGCATCAGGTAGGCCCTCACCTCCGCTTCCGAGGGGAGCGTCACCCCCGCGTCCTCCTGGCGCACCACCACCGTCGCCGATGCGCGCCCGGCGGTAATCTTTATGGTAGTGGAGCGGGGCGCGCCGGAAGTGTTCGGCAGCGCCACATAGCCCACCCGCAATGCGCCCGCCTTGCCCGAGCGCTCGGTAATCTGGCCTTGGAAATGCTCGTTGGTGTTCGGCACCTCCATAGCCCAGTCGGTATTGGCGTTGAAAACAATCGTCACCTCGCCCCCTTCGGGCAGCGCGGTGAGTTCGGGGGTCTCCACGACCACCGCGTCGGGTTCCTTCGGCTTCGGCACCTCCTCGGCATCGTCGGCACAGGAAACCACCAAAAACAAGCACGAAAGCACCAACAAACCCGCGGCCATCGGCCACAGCCGCTGAATAATTGGAAAGAGACGCATATTCATAGCAAAAAATTGACAACCGATTGATTAACAATAACCTTTCCGCAAAAATAGCAATTTCCCCGAATTAAACCCTCGACATATGTCGAAAAATGCCGGGTCCAAATAATTTTTTTGGCCGATAACAGAAAAAACGTAACTTTGCCGGGAACTTTCACGGAGGGATACATACCATTGGCTGATTCGCAGCGACATAAGGATAACGGCAAACGGGAGCGCCATTTGATCGAGCGCCTCCGCGGCGACTCGCGGGAGGCGTTCGACGAAATTTACCGAATGTACGCGGGGCGCCTGTTGTCATATTGCCGGGCGATCACCAAGGACAAGGAAACCGCGAAAGAGATTACCCAGATAGCCTTCATAAAACTATGGGACGCGCGCCGCTCCATCAGGACCGACGACAATATCGGCTCGCTGATATTCCGTATGGCCCGCAACGAGGTGATCGACGCCTTCAGGGCCCAGCTGCGCCGCGGCGCTTACGAGGACTATCTGGAATACATCGACCAAGTACCCGCCAACGACTCTTCAACGTCGCGGATCGAATATCACGAGTTCGTGGAAAAGCTTATGAAGGCCCTCGACTGCCTACCCCCGACACAACGACAGGCCATAACCCTATGCCGGCTCCAGGGCCTCGGCAACCAGGAAGCGGCCCGGAGGCTGAATCTCAGCGAGCAAACCGTGCGCAACCAGCTATCGCTCGGGCTCAAACGGCTCTACGAACTACTGCGGTGACCACCTAAAATAACGCGTTTCAACTATCATACATCACACATATGCGTCCCTCCATCAGCAAACTATTAAAAAAATACCGCCGCGACGAGATTTCGCGCGATGAGATGCGCGAACTGCGCGAATCGGTCGACGCCATGGCCGACTCCGACCTTGAGCGACTCCTGACGGACGACTGGGACGAATTCAACTCGGCCTACGCGCCCCCGGCGCGGCGACGCTGGGTGCCCGCGCTGCTCCGCGTGGCCGCCGCGGCGGCTGTGGTGCTTCTGGCAGGTACGGCATGGCATCTCCACCGCGAGCTCTCGTCAATCGGCTCGGCAACCGCCACAATCGCGTCGACCCCCGACAACAACTCGCTGGTCACCCTGCCCGACGGCACCGCCGTGATCCTCCGCCAGTCGTCGCGGCTTACCTACGCCGCCGCTGACTTCGCCGGAAAGCGCCGCGAGGTAACATTCGAGGGTGAAGGGTTCTTCGACGTGAAGTCCGACGCCTCGCACCCGTTCGTAATCAGCGCGCCCGGATTCCAGGCCATAGTCAAAGGCACCAGTTTCAACCTCTACGGCTCCCCCGCCGACAGTATCGCCGAGCTATCGCTGGTGAGCGGATCGGTCGAGCTCCGCACCGCCGATGGAGCGGTCACGCCCCTCAAACCAAGTCAGAAAGCCGTGATAAACCGGCTCACGGGCAGCGTGACACTCGCCACCTGCGGCGGCATCAAAGAGGTAACGGCTTGGCAGCGAGATGAAATCGCGCTCGAAAACGCCACCTCGGCCGACATAGCCCGTGCCTTCAACCGCTACTACGGCGTGAACGTAACCATCGGATGCGACAGCGGCGAAACCTTTACCGGCACCCTGCCCATATCCTCCATGCCCTTGGCTATGAAGGTAGTGCAGCTCGCTTTGGGTTGCGAGGTCACCGCCCAGCCCTGACTTTTGCCAAGGGGGCGCGTTGACATTTCCCAAAATATGTTATAAAACATCAAAAATATTCGGTATAAAACGCGACGTTATTCGTCAATCTAATGTGGCCGGCCAACGCGCCGACCGCCGCGCGACGAATCTTATCACATTTTAATACCACTTTTTGATGTTTAACCCCTTTTCTCTTTTGAAGAAATCCCTGCTGGCGATACTGCTGGTATTCAGCGGATTCTGCCTGAGAGCGGCCGACAGCGGCGTTACCGTCAACGTCAACGGCGCCAAGCTCCAGGAGGTGTTCCGCATAATCGAGCAGCAGACCGACTACAGGATTTCATATCGCACGCAACTCGTCGACGGGGTCGCCCCAGTGACGCTCCATAAAACCGGGGCAAGCGTGGAAAGCGTGCTCGATGCCGCCCTGTCGGGCAGCGGACTTTCGTTCAAGAAACTTTCCGACAAGGCCATCGTCATTGTCGGGGGCAAGGATAGCAGGCCGGGGCCGACCGAGCGCAAACGCGCTATCACCGGCCGCGTGACCGACAACTCCGACGAACCCGTGATAGGCGCCAACGTCGCGGTGACGGGTATGAAAATCAACACCGTAACCGACTACGACGGGCGCTGGAGGCTCGAAGTGCCCGACAACGCCGAGAGCGTGAAAATCTCATATGTCGGCTACGAACCCCAGACCCTGAAAATAGCCGGGAAAAGCCACTTCGCCACCGTGCTGGCCGAGGACGCCCTGCAGCTTGACCAAGTGGTCGTCATAGGCTACGGCGTGCAGAAGAAGAGCGTCGTCACCGCCGCCATCAGCAGCGTCAAAAGCGAGGATATGAAGGTAATGACCCCGACGCGCGTCGATAATGTGCTCAAAGGCATGGTGTCGGGCGTAAGCATCACCGCCTCCTCCGGCCAGCCTGGCGACGGCAACAAAATACGCATCCGCGGCACAGGCACCATCAACGACTCAAACCCACTGTACATCGTCGACGGCACCCCGGTTAACGGCGGCATCGACTTCATAAATCCCTCCGACATCGAGTCGGTCGAGGTACTCAAGGACGCCGCCTCCGCGGCCATCTACGGCTCGCGCGGCGCCAACGGCGTAATACTCGTGACCACCAAGCGCGGCACCGAAGGGAGGGCCACCATCTCCTACGACTTCTCCTACGGCTGGCAGAACGCCGAGCGCAAGATTCCGATGCTCAACGCGGCCGAGTACGCCACCCTCATGAACGAGATGTATATGAACGACGGCAAAGCCCCCGTCTACGACAACCCCGCCGCCATCGGCAAGGGTACCGACTGGCAGAGCGCCGTGTTTCAGAAGAACGCCCCCGTGATCAACCACCAAATCAGCGTCTCCGGCGGCACCGGGAAGGTAAACTACTATGTGTCGGGCAGCTACCTCTACCAGGAAGGGATCATCGGCGGCAAGCAGCAGCACTCCAACTACGAGCGCTTCACCATAAGGAATAACAACAACTACGAGCTTTTCGACTCCTCGGCCAAGCGCGACTGGCTCCGCTCGCTGCGCATGGGCACCAACATCGCCTACTCCCACGACACCTCCCGCGGCATAAGCAACAACAGCGAGCGCGGCTCGGTGCTCGGGAGCGCCCTGGCCATGACCCCCACCCTCCCCGTCTACGCCACCGATCCCGAGGCAACACTGCTCGAACACCCGACAGCCGTTGTCGACAATAACGGGCGCCCTTTCACCATCCCCAGCGTCGACTTCGCCGCCATGCCGAACCCTATGGCGCTCCTCTACCTCCCCTGCGACAAGAACACCAGCGACCGCGCTATGGGCAACGTCTTCGCCGAGCTGGAAATCTACAAGAACCTCAAATTCAAGTCGTCCCTGTCGGGCGACCTCCAGTTCTACACCAACGACGGCTACACCCTCCCCTACTATCTTAACAGCACCCGCAACGAGCCCAACTCCTCGGTATGGTCGACCCTCACCCGCTCATGGTCGTGGCAGATTGAGAACACGCTTTCATACACGTTCGACATCAAGGATAAGAACCACTTCACAGTGCTCGTAGGCCAGAGCGCCTCTTCGGCCTCCGACCAGTACGTTTCGGGCACGAGCTACAAAATACGCGACGCCGCCCAGCCCTGGATCGACGCCACCGACCAGGACGCCAACCTCCGCAGCGCCTCCGCCTCCCCCTCCCCCCTTGGGCGGCTGGCGTCGTATTTCGGTCGTATAGGCTACGATTTCGACGGGCGCTACATGGTTGAGTTCACCATGCGCCGCGACGGCTCCTCGAAATTCTCCCCCAAGAACAAATGGGCCAACTTCCCCTCCATATCCGGCGGCTGGAACATTACAAACGAACCCTTCATGGCTTCTCGGCCCGAGTTCCTCACTTTTATGAAACTCCGCGCGAGCTGGGGTAAGAACGGCAACCAGAACATACGCTCCTTCGCCTACACCTCGATGATGAGCGGCGGGGCCAACTATATCCTCGGCATCGGCGGGCTCACCGGCATCGTGGCCGGGGCCGTTCCTCAGGGCTACATCAACTCAGGCCTGCGGTGGGAGGAGTCGGAGCAGACCGACGTCGGCCTGGAGTTCCGCCTGTTCAACAACCGCCTCAACCTCAACCTCGACTATTACAACAAGCGCACCAACGGCATGCTTATGGATATGGCCCTCCCCGGCTACATAGGCAACAACCGCCCCTTAGGCAACGTCGGCGATATGAAAAACGAGGGTTTCGAGTTCGACATCACTTACAACCAGCGGATTTCGGACTTCAACATCCGCGTGAGCGTCAACGGCTCCTACAACCGCAACACCCTCATCAAACTCGGCAACGAGACCGGCACGCTCAACTACGACGAAATCCACGGCACTCTCGGCGTGATCTCCCGAGCCGAAAACGGCCAGCCCTTCCCCTTCTTCTACGGATGGAAGACCGCCGGAATATTCCAGACCCAGGAGCAGGTGAACGCCTACGTCAACAAGGACGGCGCCATGCTCCAGCCCGACGCCAAACCCGGCGACGTGATTTTCCGCGACCTCAACGGCGACGGGGTGATCGACGACGCCGACCGCGCCAAAATCGGCAAAGGTATGCCAGACTGGACTTTCGGCCTGAGCATAGCGCTCGAATGGAGGGGTTTCGACTTCAGCACCCTCTTCCACGCCACCGTTGGCAACGACATTTACGACGCGACCCGCCGCGCCGACTATCCCCAGGTCAACCTCCCGCGGTATATGCTTGACCGCTGGGTAGGGCCAGGCTCCTCCGACCGTTACCCGAGGCTCACCGCCTCCGCTTCGAGCGTTAGCCAGAACTGGCGCTCGTCGGACCTCCTGGTCTACGATGGCGACTTCCTGCGCTGCCGCAGTATGCAGCTCGGCTACACCATGCCCCGCGCCATCAGCTCGAAATTCTTCGTCAACCGACTGCGCGTCTACGTCGGGGCCGAAAACCTCTTCACCATCACCAAATACCACGGCTACGATCCCGAAATCTCCTCGGGAGGCACCTCGCTCGGTATCGACAAGGGTGTCTATCCCCAGGCGCGCACCTTCCTCGTAGGTGTCAACGTAACCATCTAAGCCATTCCTCCAATGAAAAAAATCATAGCACTTTCCCTGACTCTGGTCGCGATGTGCGGCTGCACCACCGACTTCCTCGAAGTCGACCCAACGGTGACCACCCCGACAGAGAAATATTACGACACCCCGGCGAAAATGGAGAAGGCCCTGATCGCCGCCTACGCGCCGCTGCAATGGTTCGACTACACCTACGGCGAATACCACCCCCTCCAGTTCATCAGCGACATCATGGCCGACGACTACAACGGCGTCGGGGGGAGCAGCGAGGGTGACATCCCCTGGCTCCACCTCACACGCCAGTACCGCCTCAACCCCGAGCAGGCGCCCGTAGGGCTCTGGAACTCGCTCTACGACGGCGTATACCGCGCCAACCAGGTCACCGGCAACATCGACCGCTGCAAATCGCTCTCCGCCGCGTCGCGCAACCGCATCCTTGCCGAGGCCCGAACGCTCCGCGCCTTCTACTACCACATTCTGTGGAAGCTCTGGGGCAACATCCCATACTACACCGTGAACCCCGACGGCGAGGACATCAGCTACATCGTGCCCCAAAAGAGCGCCGACGAGGTTTACAGGCTCATTCTCGAAGACCTCGACTTCGCGACAACCCCGGGCTACCTCCCCGAGGCGGTGGCGGTCGACGAGGTTGGCCGATTCAACAAATTCGCCGCGTATATGCTGCGGGCCAACGTTATTATGCTCGCCGGCGACCAGACACAATACCCCTCGGCGCTGGCCCAGCTAAAGGAGCTGATTGGAGCCGACATCTACTCCCTCACACCCGTGTTCGCCGACATTTGGACCGATGCAGGAGAGTGGAACAGCGAGTCGGTTTTCGAAATCAACTACGCCGACAACCCCTCGAACCGCGACTGGAACGACCCCTTCAGCCCCGGCGGCTCGATCTACCCGACCTTCCTCTGCCCCGACTCCTACAAGGGCACGAAGTTCGCTTCCGAGGGTTACGGGTTCGGCCCGGTGAGCAAAGAACTCCACGACGCTTATGACCCCGCCGACAAGCGCCGCGACGCCGGAATCCTCGATTTCGCCAAAGTATGCCCCGGCGAGAGCTACACCCCGCGCGTGGCCGACACCGGCTACTTCAACTACAAGTACATAGCCCGCGCCGGAGGCAACGGCGCGTATGTCGGCACCGAGGGCGCCGAGTTCAACTTCCGCAACAACATCCGCGTGTACCGCTATTCCGAAGCCCTGCTCAACGCCGCCGAGCTTACCGTGCGCACCGGAGGCAGCCAAAAGGAGGCCGACGACCTGCTGAATACCGTGCGCGCACGCGCCTTCAACACCACCCTGGCCGAGCTCCCCGCCGCCGCGCGCCGCTCCGCCACCCTCGACAACCTCCTCGAAGAGTACCGCCTGGAGTTCGCCCTCGAAGGGCACCGCTTCTTCGACCTCGCGAGGTTCGGCAAGGCCGAGGAGACCCTCGCATCCCGCGGCTACACCGCCAACAAACGCTACCTGCCGATTCCGCAGTCGGAAATTGACCGCGCCGAAGGCACCCTCACCCAGAACCCCTATTAAGCAATCACCAACATAAGCGTTATGTTCAAGATATTCCGCAACACCATCCTGCCGGCCCTATGCTGCCTCTGCGCCCTGTTAGCGACCACGGCGTGCTCCGACGACACGGCCGGGATGGGCGACAAGCCCGCCGTCAGCGACAATATGTTCAAGGTATATGTCGACGACGAGGACGGCAACATAGTCCACTTCTCCTTCACCGCCGCTAAACTGTCGCCCTACTGGGAAATCGAACTTCCCGGAGGCATCCAGACCTACTCCGACCGCGACTTCACCCTCACGATGAGCCGCGGCGTGTACACCGGCTACCTTACCGCCTATGGCCGCGGGGGGCGCAGCGAGCGCTATCAGTTCTCATTCGAGGTTACGGCCCTCGACCCGTCGTACCGCCTACTGTGCGGCAAGGACGACGACAAGGTATGGGTGTGGGACCGCTACGGCGAGGCCATAGACGCTGCCACCCAGCGAATCTTCGGCTATCTCTGGGGGGAACCCTGGCAGAAAAACAGCTGGTTCAACCCCACAGCCGACCTTGAGGCTTACGGCATTCTCGACTCCAAGATAGCCTTCCGCAACGAGGGGGCCTTCATCTTCACCCCCGACGCCGACGGCAAGGTATGGGTCGACGGTGGCGGCTGGGGCGACGTGGAGAAGGCCGGAAAAGCCTCCTGGACCCCCACCGGCAATGAGTCCTGGGCCTTCACCGAGAGCGCCGGGAAGCGCTACATAAAATTCGGTGGTGGCGCCTTCCCCGGACTGATAGCCGACCCCGCGGGCATCGACGCCGAATACGAGATAGTGGAACTCACCGACACCCGTCTCTGTCTGCGCTGGTGGCGCGGCGAGGGTGACGGCATCGAGTTCAACTTCTGCCCCGAGGGTTATGTGGGCGAAACCCCGACTCCCCCCTCGGAGCCCGAACCGCCGACTCCCCCGGCCCCCGTGACAGACATCATTCCCCTCCCCGCCGGGGCTCCCGAATATGCCTTGCTCACAGCCCATCCGTGGGTGGCCGACAGCAAATACGGTTACCTCTATGAGGTTGAGGACCTCTACGACACCCCGACCCAGGCGCTCGACGAGGTGCTTACCTTCAAGGCCGACGGGTCTATGACCCTCGACTCCGACGGCGACGTGTACGCCGACGCCGGAAACGGCCACTTCCCCTACACCCCCTCAGGTAGCGAGTCATACGTCCTTGGCAAAAACGATGCCGGGCAGCTATGCGTGCAGTTCAAGGGTGGCGGCTTCCCGATTCTTCGCGCCACCGAGGAGGTCGACCAGGTCCACGAGGTGCGCGAACTCTCGGCCAACCGCCTGAAACTCTTCTGGAGCTACGGCGACGGTGGCGGACTCCTCATAATACTCGTGGCGAAGGACGGCTCGGCCGAGCCCCCGACACCCCCGGTGGTCGATCCCGACCCGGTGGAACCAGACCCCGCCGACCCGACCGCCGTGATCCTCACCGCGCACCCCTGGAAGCTCAAAGGGGTAAGCACTCCCGAAGCCGGATTCTACGACATAGGCACCTGCGCCGACGAGGTTCTCTACCTCAGCGCCGACGGCTCAATGACGCTTGAGAGCGACGGCACCGTGTTCGACAACGACGAAGGCCCCCACGCCTATACCCCCTCCGGCAAGGAGAGCTGGAAACTCGTCGAGTCCGACGGCATGAAGGCCATAAAGTTCGACGGCGGCGGCTTCCCCATAGTGCTTGCCAACACCGAGGCCATCAACGGCACCTACACCATAACCGAACTCACCTCCGACGCGTGCACTCTCAGCGTGCCATATTGGGGTTCCGTGTTCAACATCCATCTGATTAAGAAATAAAAAAATCAAAAATATCATGAAGTTAACCAACATTATCAGCCGCAGCGGTAAGGCGCTCCTCGCCGGAGCTTTCGCCCTGGCGGCCACCGCCGGAATGTCGGCCGCGACCTTCCGAGGCATCCAGGTAAGCAAAACCGACGGCTCGACCGTCACCGTACCCATAGCGACAAATCTTGAAACCACCGTCAACGCCGACGGCGAAATGGTATTCGCGAAAGGAGCGGAGCAGCTGCTCGCCGTGCCTATGACCCAGATGTCGGGCTGGCGATTCCTCGAAGAAGCTGGCACAACCGCCATCAGCGCGACCGACTCCGAAGCCGGGGCCAAGGTAATCGGCAACCTGGTGGTGATCGAAGGGCTCGCCGGCTCCACCATCGTCAGCGTCGTTGACGCTTCAGGCCGCGCCGTGATCAGCGAGCGGGCCGAGAGCCGTTGCGAGCTCTCCCTTGACGCGCTCACGCCGGGCGTGTATGTGATCGTCTATGGAAACCAAACCTTAAAAATCGCCGTACGATGATGAATAAAGCGATAATCATAGCGGCCGCTGCCGCCCTGGCCTCCAATATGTCGGCCCGCGACGGCCAGCTCCACCTCGTTGCCAACGGTGAGAGCACAATGTTCAAAAACTCCGAACTCGTAAGAATCACTTACCAAGGCAACGAAACCGACGGTTTCACCCATATGACGGTCGAAACCACCTCGGGTGATCCCGTAAACGTGCCCCTCGAATCGCTCTCGGGTTGCGAGATTCGCGGCGCCGGGCTCCCCGACACCGACCTTAAGCTCGCGGCCAAAACTTCGGAAGCTATGCGGCTACTGACAAGCCACGCATGGTCCCCGCTCGGCATCGGATACGACTACGGCGAGGGGTATGAGTACTGGCTCCCGGAGAGCTGCCCCGACGACCGACTGACATTCACCGACGAAAACAAGGTCAACATCGACCTCGGAGCCGACAACACCGTTTACGACGATGACAACGGAAACACCTCCTACGATTTCACCGGCGAGGAGTCATTCCTCTTAGGCACTGATGCCGAAGAGCGCCTGCAACTACAGTTCGCCTACGGCGGCTTCCCCGTGATACGCCCCAACTCCCCCGGCCTTGACCTGATGTGGGAGATTCGCGAACTCAGCGAATCTAAATTGGAACTCGCCTGGCCTTACGGCGACGGCGGCTACTTCGTGCTCGGATTCAAGAACGCCGACTTCAACCCCGCCTCCATCTTAGCCGGGCGAACCTGGAAACTCGCCGAAGCCCACTACCCCGCCGACCCCTGGACGCTCGGCATAGAGGATATGGCGGCGAGCGCCGATGAGCGCGTTACCTTTAACGCCGACGGCTCACTCACAATCGTAACCGACGGCACAGTCTACAACAACGATGAGGGTCCCGTATCCGTCACCATCGACGGCGACGAGACCTGGAGCATCGTCAAGGACGATGATGGCCGCGACTGCGTGAAGTTCGGAGGGGGCGGCTTCCCCCTGATGTTCGCGCAGAGCGACCACATCGACGCCACTTTCGCCATCGAAGAGCTCTCGGAGAACCATTGCAAACTCAGCATTGACTACTGGGGCTCGCCGATACACATTTCACTCATCCCCGCCGAATGATAACGATGAGAAAAACAACTTTCACAATATTCGCCGCGTGCCTGGGCATGATATGCCAGGCATGCGGCCCCGACGACCCCACCTACAGGGTTGATCTCGAAGGGGGAGCCGATTCCTCCGAGATTCCGTACTACCCCTCGAAACCGGCGGGCGACGTCGATACCGGCGACGGCTTCGCGCCAGCGGGCTACAAGCTGATATGGAGCGACGAGTTCAACGACCGCTCCTCGCTGGCCCGCAACTGGTACTTCGAGGAGGGGGCCACGGGCTGGGGCAACAACGAGCTGCAATACTACTGCCCCGGCGGAATGTTCGCGCCCAACGGGCTGACCACCGCCGATGTGGCCGACGGCAAACTGCTGATCACGGCCTACAAAGTCACCCCATCGGAAGCCTCGGGCAACGCGGCATACGTATCGACCCGCATGAACACCACCCGCGGGTGGAAATACGGCTACATCGAGATGCGGGCCAAGCTCCCTGGCGTGGGTGGCTGCTGGCCGGCGTTCTGGATGCTTCTCAAAGATGGCCCGTCGTGGATTGGCGACGGCGGAGGCGAGCTCGACATTATGGAATGGGTGGCCAACGACCCCGGAATGGTCCACTTCTCCGCACACTCCAAATATGTGACCAAAGACTCCGGCAACCTCTACACCGACCCCGAGACCGGCGAGAAGTATCCCCACTCAAAGGGTACCGCCATCGAGAACCCCGACACCGAATACCACTGCTACGGCATGGAGTGGACCCACGAATATATCCGCGCCTATCTCGACGGCGTGGAGTACTACTACGGCCCGAACCCGATACCCTCGGCTGTCGATACCTCCTGGTGGCCATTCGACCAGGAATACTACATAAAGCTGAACCTGGCCGTAGGTGGCTCCTGGGGAGGCGCCGTCGACCCGAATTTCACCTCGGCGACCTACGAAGTCGACTGGGTGCGTGTTTATCAAAAATAATTGAGTATCTTTGCGGGGTCGGGAGTTTCCGACACCGAACCTCAATAACCATAAATGAAAAAATTAAGTATTACCGCTTTATGCGGGGCCGCGTTGCTGCTCGCGGCTTCCTGTTCCAAGAAAACGGAGGTTACCGCCGACTACGGGGTGATCCCCCTCCCCGACAAAATCGAAGTCGACAGCGCCGCCGGGTATTTCACCCTCGACTCGGGCACGAAAATCGTGGTCGCTTCGGCCGACTCCTCGATGATCCGCAACGGCGAGCTCCTGTCGGAATACCTCGGCCAGCTCACCGGCACAGCTCCCGAGGTTACCACTGGGAAGGCCGGACACGCCATCGTGCTCTCCGACAATCTCGCGTCCGACAACAAGGAGGCTTACGAGCTCACCGTGACCCCCGAGGCCATCAACATCAACGGTGCCTCACCTGCCGGCACTTTCTACGGCATCCAGACCCTTCGCAAGGCGATTCCCGCCGCCGGCGACCTGAAAGTACTCTTCCCAGCGGCCACGATTACCGACGCTCCCCGCTTCGCCTACCGCGGCGCCCACTTCGACACGGCGCGACACTTCTTCACGGCCGACTCGCTGAAGATGCTGGTCGATATGCTGGCGATGCACAACATCAACCGCTTCCACTGGCACATAACCGACGACCAGGGGTGGCGCATAGAAATCGACAAGTACCCCGAACTGGTGGCCAAGGGCTCTATGCGCGCCAACACCGTCGTAGGGCCCAACACCGAGGAGTACGACAGCGTGCCCCACGGAGGGTTCTACACCAAGGACCAGGTGCGCGACATCGTGAAGTATGCCGCCGACCGCCACATCACCATCATCCCCGAAATCGACATGCCGGGCCATATGCAGGCCGCCCTCGCCGCCTACCCCTCGCTCGGCTGCACCGGAGGCCCCTACGAGGTATGGCGCCGCTGGGGCATATCCGACGACGTGCTCTGCGCCGGTAACGACAGCGTGTACACCTTCGTCAACGACGTGCTCGACGAGGTTATCGACCTCTTCCCTGGCGAATACGTCCACCTCGGAGGCGACGAATGCCCCAAGACCCGCTGGGAAAAGTGCGCCAAGTGCCAGGCCCGTATCAAAGCCCTCGGCCTGAAAACCGACAAGCACAGCACCGCCGAGCAGAAGCTCCAGAGCGAGTTTATGACCCGTGCCGCCGAGCACCTCGCCTCCAAGGGGCGCAAGATGATCGGTTGGGATGAGATTATGGAGGGTGGCCTCACACCCGGCGCGGTCATTATGTCGTGGAGAGGCGAGAAGGGTGGCCGCGCCGCCGCCGAAGCCGGGCACGACGCCATCATGACCCCCTTCCAGTACCTCTACTTCGACTTCGTGCAGAGCCCCGACCGCGAGGCTGAGCCCCCCGCCGCGACCTGGGGCGAGCCCTCGACCGTGGAGCACGTCTACAGCTACGAGCCGGTGCCCGCCGAGTTCACCCCCGAACAGGCCGCCCACATCCTCGGCGCCCAGGCCAACACTTGGACCGAGTACATACCGACTATGCGCTACGCCCAGTACATGATGCTCCCCCGCCTCGCGGCCCTCAGCGAAGTGCAGTGGCGCGACCCCGCCAAGAAGGACTATCAGGACTTCCTGCGCCGCCTGCCGCAGCTCGTTAACCTCTACGACGTCAACGGCTACAACTACGCCACCCACGTCCTCCCCGCCAAACCCGAATCCCCCGCCAACAACTAACCCCGCACCATACAATACAGCGACACCGCCCCCAACACGGAGGCGGTGTCGCTGTTGTTATAAAAGCCTTCTCAGCGCGTGGAAACGCTATGGGGTTATTTGGCGAGCATGCGGGGGTGGATGAGGTGGCGCTCGATGAGTTCGCGGGCGTTGTCGGTCTGGCGGGAGGAGATGAAGTCGACCATCTCGCGGTGCTCGGTGCGGGTGCGTGCCTCGGAGCCGCGGCAGAGGCGCCACTTCTCATAGTATTTCAGCGTGTCGGGTATGATCGACAGGAGCATCGAGTGGATCACCGGGTTGTGCGCCCCCTTCGATATGGTCAGATGGAAGTTGAAGTCGGTCTCCTGGCGGCGGTCGGTGTTCATATGCTGCTCATACTCGGCGAAGGCCGCGATAATATCCTCCATATCCTGCTCGGTGCGATTGGCGGCGCAAAGGCGCAGCGCCTCGGCCTCCAGGAGAATGCGCACCGACATCAGCGACTCGAAATCGTAGCGCCCCACGCCGATGGCGTTGTTGATGAGCATATCAAGCTGCTGCTTCGAGAACGACGACACGAAAGTGCCGCTCTGCGGCAACGTCTTCACGATGCCGTAGAGTTCGAGCTTCTGTATCGACTGGCGCACGATGGTGCGGCTCACCCCGAGCTGCTCCCCGAGCTTGCGCTCCGAGGGGAGCCGGTCGCCGGGCAGAAGCTCCCGGTTCTCGATAGCGTTCTGGACGTACTTGATTACTCTCTCGGTTCCTGTCTGATTCATCTATATAAATAAGGTGTGCGGCGCCACTCGCGAGACGCCAAAAGCAGGCAATTGGTTCAATTGGTTGCAAAATTAACCAAAATCCCCCGATTACCGCAATATTTAAGCTAAAAAAGCTCGCGGCGCAACCGTCGGCAGAAAATTGGTAGACCAATTATTTAACATTCGCCCATAAAATTTATGTTAAGCAACATAATTTTCGAGCATTCAAAACTCGATAATTGGTCGAATTGGTATTTAAAATCAGTGACCACCAGCGAGATAGCAGCTTATACAATGCCTTATTTGTTAAATAGAGTTAAATTGGTAAACCATTTTATTTGAAAAATTGGTAAACCAATTATAAAGCTATAACTTTGCCGACGTAATACTCCCCCCGCCCGCCGCGACACGCGCCGCGAGGGAAAACAGGCGGGGCACACCACAGGGAAACCGCTCCCCACCATACCGCGAATAATAAACCAACAATATCAAGAACCTATCGCCATGATAACTCGTTTACTCAACCTTCGCGTCGTGCTCGCGATTCTGGCGTTCGCAGCCGCGGGGCTCTACGCCCGGGCCGACGTCACGGTCAAAGGCACCGTTTCCGACGCCGAAGGCCCTCTGGCCGGTGTCTCAATCCGAGTGAAGGACACACCATCGCTTTTCGCCGTCAGCGACATCGACGGAAACTACACAATCTCAGTACCATCGTCGAAGTCCTACCTCCTTTT
This sequence comes from Alistipes timonensis, assembly GCA_023663385.1. Classification (GTDB taxonomy): domain Bacteria; phylum Bacteroidota; class Bacteroidia; order Bacteroidales; family Muribaculaceae; genus UBA7173. The sequence goes on from JAMPHO010000002.1 coordinate 74,452, forward strand.
CACCTATGTGGGCTACGCTACCGCGATGGAGCCCGTCGGAAAGCGCCGCGAAATCAACGTGGTTCTTGAAGAGGACTCCAAGGTGCTCGACGACGTGGTCGTGATCGGCTACGGCACACAGGCCAAGTCGCACCTCACCGGCAGCATCACCAAAATCGGCGGCGACAAAGTGCAGAACATGTCGCAGAGCGACGTCGCCGCGGCAATGCAGGGCGTGATGACCGGCGTATCAGTCAACAACAACACCTCCGAGGTCGGCGTGAGCCCGACAGTACGCGTGCGCGGCACCGGCTCCATCTCGGCCAACAGCGAGCCCCTCGTGATTGTTGACGGCTTCCCCGTGAGCGGAGGACTCTCGCAGCTCAACTCCAACGACATCAAGAGCATAGAGATACTGAAGGATGCCGCCTCAGCGGCCATCTACGGCTCCCGCGCGGCCAACGGCGTGATCCTGGTGACCACCAACAACGGCTCGCCCGACAAGCCCCGCTACTCGCTGAAATTCAACCAGGGCTTCAAATACGCATATAAGAAGCACGACCTCATGACCTCGACCGAGCTCTACGAGACGATGCTCCGCGACGAGAAGCTCGGCGGCCCCAAGCCCGGCTCCAACATCCGCAGCGCGGCCTACCTCGAAAGCATAAACGGCTCGACCGACTGGCAGTCGGAGGGGCTCAACGATCTCGCCAACGTGACGAGCATCGCGTTCGCAGTGAGCGGCGGCAAGAAGGACCTTAAATATTATGTGTCGACCTCCTATATGGACGACCAGGGCATCATGAAGCAGAACCGCCTGAAGAAGTTCAACTTCCGCTCGCGCCTCGAAGCCAAGCTCTCGCGCACCGTGACACTCGGCGTGAACCTCTCCGGCACCTACCGCGAGACCACCCGCCCGCGCAACAACTTCATCGACTTCTACCGCACACCCTCGTTCCTCCCCGTGCGCCACAACGGCTACACCTCCGAGCTCACCGGCTACACCGGCTACGCCCGAGGGAGCCACTTCAACAACATCGTGACCCCCTCGAAGCCCGTGCTCGACGAGGAGGGGAACATCATCGGCTACGAGGATGAGACCACCTCCCCCTTCACCTCGGCCAACAACAACCCCGTCAGCGTGATGGCCAACACCAAACGCTGGGGCGAGGATTTCCAGGGGCTCGGCTCCCTCTTCCTCGAATGGGAAATCATCAAGAACCTCAAATTCCGCACCTCCAACGGCTTCAACGTGCGCTTCACACCGCAGTACTACTACGGCAAGAAGAACGCCACCAAGGACGGCGAGGACAGCCAGGCTACCTACTTCTCGACCCTCTACGTCGACCTCCTGAGCGAAAACACCCTCACCTACAACCTCAACCTCGACCACAACCGCCACAAGTTTGACTTCCTCTTAGGCTACACCGTCGAGAAAACGCGCGACCAGCGCGTGGCCCTCACCGGCACCGGCTTCGCGACCGACGACATCAAGACCCTCAACGCCGCGACCGTATTCTCCCTGTCCAGCAAGAACAACGGCAACGGGGTCGGCACCGGCACCTTCCGCTACCCCGACGTGGTGCTCGAATCGTACCTCGGCCGCGTCAACTACTCGCTCTTCGACCGCTACCTCCTTTCGGCCTCGCTCCGTCTCGACCGCTCCTCGCTCTTCTCGAAGGGCAACCGCAACGCCTGGTTCCCCTCAGTGTCGCTCGGTTGGCGCGTCAACGAGGAGAAGTTCATGGCCGCCGCCGACAAAATCAACAACCTCAAGGTGCGCGCCAGCTACGGTATGACCGGCAACAACGGCATCGCCTACCAGGCAGCCCTCGAAGTGCTCAACTCGGCCAACTATGTGACCGGCACCGACGGCGGCGCGCTCGTCAACGGCACCGCCAACACCTCCGCCACCCTGGCCAACTCCGACATCACCTGGGAGAAAACCCACGAGTACAACGTCGGCGTGGACCTCGGCATGTGGAACAACCGCCTCTCCGTATCGCTCGACGGCTACTACTCCATCACCGAGTCGCTCCTCTTCGCCCAGCCCACACAGTCGTTCACCGGCTTCTCGTACTACTGGAACAACATCGGCAAGGTGCGCAACGTGGGCGTAGAGCTCCAGATCGAGTCGCGCAACATCGTAAACCGCGACTTCGAGTGGACCACCAGCTTCAACATATCCCACTCGCAGAACAAGCTCCTCGAACTCGGCGGTGAGAGTCAGATGATCACCACCGGCGAACGCAACGAGTGCTACCTCGCCAAAGTGGGCGAGCCCATGATCCAGTACTACGGCTACCAGACTATGGGCGTATGGAACTCGCAGGCCGAAATCGAGGCCAACCCCCACTTCGCGACCGACGTGCCCGGCGGCCTCCGCATCAAGGACACCGACGGCGACGGCGACCTCACCGCCAACGACCGCGTGGCTCTCGGCAACCCCTACCCCGACTTCACCTGGGGCATGACCAACACCTTCCGCTACAAGGACTGGGACTTCAGCTTCCTCTTCCAGGGCGTACAGGGCATTGACGTATTCAACGGCGACGTGTTCTACAACGAGACCGTGCGCTACAACAAGGCTTACGCCGAGAACCACTGGATTTCGGAGAAGCACCCCGGCGACGGCAAGACCCCCTACTGGAAGAACGGCTACGACATCATGCTCACCGACTACCCCATCGAGGACGGCTCGTACATCTGCCTGCGCAACGTCACCCTCGGCTACTCACTCCCCCGCAAGGCCCTCAGCGCCCTCCGCATCTCCGGCCTCCGCTTCTACGCCTCGGGCAACAACCTTGCCTACATATGGACCAAAGGCTACCGCGGCGTGAACCCCGAGTCGCGCTTCACCTCGGGCAACTACAGCTCGGCCATGATCGCCGGCTACCAGCGCGGCGGCTTCCCCCTGACCTCCACAATCTCGTTTGGTTTCGACCTTAACTTCTAACCCTGGAAAAAACGATGAAACTCACCAATATACTGGCTACCGCCGCCGCTGCCCTCCTTCTCTCGGGCTGCGACCTCGACAAATACCCCATCTCGGAGGTGGCCGCCGACGACTATGTGAAGGGCGACGCGTCGCTCAACACCCTCGTGATCGGATGCTACAACGGCCTCCACGGCGCGATGTACTACGAGTGGGCCGTCACCGAGCTCCGCTCCGACAACTCCCGCATGCACCTCAACAACTCCACCTCCAGCAACTCCAAGCTGGTCGAGCAGCTCGACCAGGGCGTGATCAACTCGGAGCACGCCTGGGTGTCGGAGTACTGGAACGGCTGCTACTCCACCATAGCCCGCTGCAACAACGTGCTGGGCTACCTCGGCGCCGCCTCCACCAAGGAGAACCGCGACCGCTTCGAGGGTGAGGCCCTCTTCATCCGCTCGCTTGAGTATTTCAACCTCGTGCGCCTCTGGGGTCCCGTGTTCAAGGTAACCCGCAAGGTCTCCAACGAGGAGGCCCGCTCGATGCAGCGCTCCTCGGCCGACGACATTTACGACCTCATCGAGGGTGACCTCCGCCGAATAATCGACGAGCAGCTCCTCCCCGAGCGCCAGGCCGACGCCGACCTGGGCCGCGCCGACCTCACCGCCGCCAAGGCCCTGCTGGCCAAAGTGTGCGCCACCCGCTACGCCGTGGGCCACCCCAAATACAAGGAAGCCGCCGACCTCTGCCTCGAAGTGCTCCGCTCACCCGCCGTGGGTAATCCTGCCTCGGCCACCGACCTGGTTGGCTACGCCGACATCTTCTCGACCCACAACGAGATGAACCGCGAAATCATCTTCGCCGTGCGCTACACCGGAGGCAACGTCGGCCTCGGCTCACCCTTCGGCAACCTCTTCGCCCCGACCAGCAACGGCGCCAACGTGATCATGGGCACCTGCAGCAACTACAACTGCCCCAGCGACAACATACTCGCCCTCTACGACCGCGCCGGGGGCGCCGACAAGCGCCGCGACGTGAATCTCGCCGAGAGCTACTACAACTCCTCGACCCAGCAGTGGGTGACGAAGAACGCCCGCTTCGTGCGCAAGTACCTCAACGTCGACCAGTCCACCAATCCCATCACCAGCCAGTATGACGGCGACGCCGACTGGCCCGTGCTCCGCGTGGGCGACATCGCCCTCCTCTACGCCGAACTCACCAACGAGCTCAGCGGCCCCACCACCGAGGCATTCAACTACCTCAACATGATCCGCGAGCGCGCCGGGCTCCCCGCCTACACCCCCGCCGAACTCTCCTCGCGCTACGATTTCCGCCAGGCCGTGCGCGACGAGCGCCGCCTCGAACTCGCCTTCGAGAACCAGCGCTGGTTTGACCTCCTCCGCTGGGGCATAGCCCGCGAGACCGTCAACAGCTACATCGGCTCCGAAGCGTTCTACGCCGCCTACAGCTACACCGTCAACCCCCTCGACGACTGGCAGACGATGCTCCCGATACCCATCGACGTGATCAACATCAACCCCAACGTGGCCCAGAACTTCGGCTATTAACCTTCCCAAAAATTCCGATAACATGAAAACCAGATATATAGGCATATTGTTAGGCACCGCCCTGGCGGCCTCGCTCGCCTCGTGCGAGAAGGAGTCGGTCAACGAATTTATCGAGACCGCGCCCAAGGTTGCCACCTTCACCCCCGCCGAAGGTTACGCCGGATGCGAGGTGACAATCACCGGCGAGGCGCTCAACAACGTCGTGGCCGCCAAAATCGGCGACACCGATGCCGCGATCGCCCAGCGCCTGAGCGACACCCGCATCTCCATCCGCGTCCCCTCGATGGCCCACAGCGGCAAAATCACCCTCCTCAACGCCAAGGGCTCGGGTGTCTCAGCCTCCGAGTTCACCGTGACCTACCCCGCCCCGGCACCCTCGCTCACCGAGCTCCCCGAAGAGGTCGAACTCTCGGCCAACCTGCTGATTTACGGCGAGCGCATGAGCGTGATCAACCGCGTGCTCTTCGCCGCCGAAGGGCGCGACGCCCGCGAGGCCGAGAAGGTGAGCCAGACCGACAGCGAAATCGTGGTGAAGGTCCCCTACGTCGAGGCCGACAACGCCACCATCAGCTTTGAATACTACGACGGCTCCAACCTCGCCATAGCCGGGGGCGACGCCATCGGCACCATAAAGATAGCCCGCTTCCAGCCCAAAGTAACCTCGGTTTCGGCCACCACCGCCGCCATCGGCGACGTAGTGACCCTCGACGGCCAGTTCCTCGACAAGGTTGAGCGCGTGCTGCTCGACGGCTCGGAGTGCATGGTGACCCTCCAGACCCCCGAATCGCTCAAATTCGTGGTGCCGGAACTCGACAGCTTCGCCGACGGCGAGAACACCGCTCGCCTCGAAATCGAATACTTCGACGGCGGAGAGACCGCCACCGTCACCGACCGCTTCACCGTCAACGTGCCCCGCGTGCTCTTCTGGGAGGACCGCAAAGTATGGGGCCAGGGGCGCGACGTCGAGGAGCTCACCTCCTTCTTCTCCCCGCTTACCGGCATATGCTACTCCAACAGCCTCTGGCGCACGCTCGACGCCGTCTCTTACCAGCACCAGGCTTCGACCTGCTCGGCCAACCAGGTGCCCGCCGTCAGCGCCGAGGAGTATGAATCGGTGGCTCCCTACCTCTTCTTCACCGGGGTGAGCGCCGGACAGCTCCAGCTCAACTCGCCCGCCGGAAGCGCCTCGATGCTCAAGAATATCTTCTGGGAGAACAATTCGGCCAACGACTACCGCGTGACCGGCGCCAACTCCAACTGCTACGGCACCCCCGTGCTCGGGTTCCTCGTTCTCGACCCCTCGAAGGCAGGCCACGCCGAACTCATCAACAAGGTCGCTACCGGCACCCTCGACCGCCTCGACCAGGACACCTACCCAATCGACACCGAGGCCAAAACCTGCGGCGACATCGCGATCGGCTCCATCGCCAACAACGTCAAGGACACCCAGTTCGCCCCCGGCCTCTTCACCGTAGGCCAGGAGAAGGACACCGACCTCGACGCCTACATAATGGTGTTCTACTACAACCATAAGGGCATGAACAGCTCCAACCGCGCGGAAAACATCCGCCGCATGGGCGTAATGCGCGTCAAGCACATCGACTTCAAGCTCTACAACAACACCAACGCGCCCTCCTCCTCGTCGATCACCTTCGACATGTACTGGATGAAACGCGACTACAAGTAAGGAATTAGATTGATTTTGAGATAATAGATTAGGTAAAGTTGATTAGGTAAGTGGCTCGAATAAATGAGTTAATGTTTATTTCGGAAGGATTTTGCGATGGATTTCGCAAGTTGAAGAGGGAGCGATGCGGGCATCGTGACCGATGAAACTTGGCGAAAGACGCGCAAAAGACGACGAAAGAAACAATTCTTCAAAAGCCACTGAATACATTAAATCATTTATTTGAGACACTAAAAGTCAGCGATGAAAAAGATAGTTGATATTAACCGTATGCTGGTGACTTTCCTGGCGGGCGCGGCCGCGATGGCCGCCACCGCCGGAGAGGTTACCGTCACGCTCCCCGAAGTGGCTTCCGCTCTGGAAAAAGCGCGCCCCGGCGACGTGATCAACATTGCTGACGGCTCTTGGAGCGACGTCAGGCTCAACTGGCGCGCTCCCGGGTTTCCAATGACCGTCCGCGCCCTGCGTTCCGGCAGGGTGCGGGTCGGCGGAAACAGCTCGCTCCGCCTCAGCGGCGACTCGCTGACGGTCGAGGGGCTCGACTTCCGCGGCGTCACCCCCGCCAAGGGGAGCGGCGTGGTGGAGTTCCGCGATGGTAAGGAGGTTGCCAACGCCTGCCGCCTCACCGACTGCCTGATTGACTCCTGCAACCCCTCGCGCCGCGACATCACCGCGAGCTACATAGTGCTCCACGGACGCGGCAACCGCGTTGACCATTGCTCCCTCACCGGGAAACTCAACCTCGGTGTGACGCTGCTGGTGAACCTCAACGACGCCCGCAGCCTCGACAACAACCACCTCATCGACCACAACTACTTCGGCCCGCGCCCCGTCTACGGCTCGAACGGCGCCGAGACCATGCGCATCGGCACCTCGCAGCAAGCCTACGAAAGCTCCCGCACACGCGTCGAAAACAACCTCTTCGACCGCTGCGACGGCGAAGTGGAAGTAATCTCCGTGAAATCATCCGACAACATCGTAAAAGACAACACCTTCCTCGAATGCGAGGGCGTGGTGGCCCTGCGCCACGGCAAGCGCAACCGCGTCGAGGGGAACCTCTTCCTCGGCAACGGACGCCGCAACACCGGGGGCGTGCGGGTGGTCGACTCGGGCCACGTCGTAGAGCGCAACACCTTCGACGGCCTCGCCGGAGGGCGCTTCTTCTCAGCCCTGGCGCTGATGAACTCCGTGCCCAACTCCCTCCCCAACCGCTATGTGAGGGTGAGCGACGCTACCGTGAGCGACAACACCTTCGCTAACTGCTCCAACATCGAGTTCGGCACCGGGCGCGACATGGAGCGCACCGAGGCCCCCGCCGCCTGCGCCTTCAACGGCAACCGCGTGTACACCGCCGACACCGCCAACCCCTACCGCTACATCGACCCCGCCGCCGAGGTAGCCATGAAGGGTAACAAGGCGCTCCCCCTCTCGAAATACAAAGCGCCGAAAACCGACCTCGCCGCCGTGCGTCGCGGAGTCGGCGCCAACCGCCCCGCGGAGATTTCCGCCAGCGCCGCCGCTCCCGACACCATCCGCCTCCCCAAGGGGGTCGTTGACCGCACGGAGCCTTACATCATAAGCCGCCCGACCGTGATCATCGGCGACTCCACCACCCTCCGCTGGACCGGCTCGAAAAGCGGCAACTTCATCACCATCGCCGACGGCGGCGAGCTCGCCGTGAGCGGCGTCACCTTCGACTTCGCCCTCCAGCAGGGGTACGCCGTGGCCCGCAACGCCATCGCCACCACCACCGACATGATCGCCCCCTACCGCCTCACGGTGGCCGACTGCGCCTTCATCAACAGCCCCGAGAGCGGTTGCTGCGCCATCCGCGGCACAAAGGGCACCTTCGCCGAGGAAATCACAGTGAGCCACTGCCGCTTCGCCGACCTCTCGGGCAACGGCGTCTCTTTGGCCGACGAGACCGACGACAAGGGTCGCTACAGCGCCGACGACATCACGATCGAGGATTGCTCGTTCGACCATATGCTCGGAATCCCCGTGAACATCTACCGCGGCGGCAGCGACGAATCGACCGCCGGGCCCTATGTGGCGGTTACCGGGTGCGTGTTCACCGACTGCTGCAACAAGGAGCGCGGAAGCGTGCTCCGGCTCATAGGGCCGCAGAAACTGCTCGTGGCCGACTGCCGCTTCGTCAACAGCGGCCGCGGAGGAGCCTCCGTCCGCCTCGACGAAACCACCTGGGAGGACGTGAAAGTGGCCCGCTGCTCCTGGACCGACTCAGGCCGCGTGATTTCCAACCGCGACGTAATTGAATAACCGACCGCACAACTGATTTTCAACACGATGAAAACCTGTATCCGAAGATATATAATCGGCGCCGCGACCGCGGCCGCGACCCTCTTCAACCTCCAGGCCGCCAACGAGCACCCCTGCCTGCTCTTCAACGCCGACGAGCTCGGCGAGATGCGCGCCGGCATGGCCCAGGCCCCCCTCTTCGAAAAGAGCATCGCCAACACCATCGCCCGGGCCGAGGCATCGCTCGGCAAGCCGGTGGAGGTGCCCGTGCCGTGCGACGGCGGCGGGGGACCCGTTCACGAGCAGCACAAGGCCAACTACTACGAGCTTATGGACTGCGGCGTAGCCTACCGCTTCACCGGCGACGAGCGCTACGCCCGCCGCGCCGCCGAAATGCTCGAAGCCTACGCCAAGCTCTACCCCACCCTGCAGTACCACCAGCTCGGCCTGAGCCCGGTGCCCGGCCGCCTCTTCTGGCAGACGCTCAACGAGAGCGTTTGGCTGGTACACGTTTCGGTGGCCTACGACTGCGTGCGCGACTACCTTACCAAGGCCCAGCGCGACGAAATCGAGAGCAAGCTCCTCCTTCCGATGGCCGAGTTCATTATGACCGGCACCGAGGACAACCGGGCCAACCTCAAGACCTTCAACAAAATGCACAACCACGGCACCTGGGCCACCGCCGCCGTGGGTATGGCCGGTATGGCCATGGACCGTGACGACCTGGTCGACAAGGCGCTCTACGGCACCGACCTCTCGGGAAAGAACGGGGGCTTCCTACAGCAGATGGACTGGCTCTTCTCGCCCGACGGCTACTTCACCGAAGGGGCCTACTACCAGCGCTACGCCCTCTGGCCCTTCGTGATTTTCGCCCAGTGCCTCAACCACACCCGCCCCGAGCTGAAAGTTTTCGAGCGCCGCGACGGTATACTCTCCAAGGCTTTCGACGCCCTTTTCCAACTCAGCTACGAGGGTGAGTTCATGCACATCAACGACGCCATGGAGAAAGGGTTGTCGGCCCAGGAAATCGTCTACGCCGCCAATATTCTCTACGCCGTTGAGCCTGACAACAAGTCGCTCCCCTACATAGCACGCCTCTACCACGAGGAGAGCATACCCTGCGCCGGGGGCTTCCGCCTGGCCCGCGCCATAGCCAACGGGGCCGGTGCCGAACCTACGTTCCGCACCATGGTGCTCCGCGACGGACGCGACGGCTCCGAGGGTGGTTTCGGCATCATCCGCGACAACTCCGACGGCCTCAACAGCGCCCTGACCATGAAGGCCACCAGCCACGGCCTAAGCCACGGCCACTACGACAAGCTGACCATGGCCCTCTACGACAACGGAAGCGAGATTCTCACCGACTACGGTGCCTCGCGCTTCATAAACCTCGAAGCCAAGAACAGCGGCCACTACACCCGCGAGAACGATTCGTTCTGCAAGCAGTCGGTGGCCCACAACACCCTCGTGGCCGACGAGACCTCGCACTTCGGGGGCGTATACAAGACTTCGAGCCGCCACCACTCCGAATTCATCGACCAGGTGGCCGACCCTGATGGGCGCTTCCAGGCCATGAGCGCCCGCGAGCCCAACGCCTACGCCGACAAGGGAATCGCTATGGAGCGCTCGCTGGTGCAGGCCAAGCTCCCCGGCACCAACTACCCCGTGACCCTCGACCTTATGAGGGTGAAGGCCGACGGCGAGCACCAGTATGATATGCCCTACTGGTACCGCGGCCATATGGTGTCGACCAACGCGCCCCGCGAGTGCGCCCTCTCGACCCTCCGGGCACTCGGCGGCTCCCACGGCTACCAGCACATATGGGTCGACGCCGACTGCGCCCCCGCCGACGGCCAGGCGCTGAAGTTCACCTTCTTCAACCGCGACCGTATGTACTCCATAACCACCGCCGCCACCGCGCCGATGAACGGCAAGATTGTGCATCTCGGAGCCAACGACCCCGACTTCAACCTCCGCGAGGAGAAGGGGTGGCTCGTGAGGATTCCCAAAGCCGCCGACTGCGCCATAGCCTCGGTAATCGAGCCCCACGGCGAGTATGACGTGATCCGCGAGACCGCCGCCGGCACGAAATCGGCCATTAGCGACGTGCGAATACTGGCCGACAACGCCGACCACACCGCCGTCAGCGTGGACTACGGCCAGGGGCGCCGGGCGCTCTTCCTCGTGGCCCGCGACGCCGACCCCGCCAGGGAGCACACCGCCGAAATCAACGGCGCCAAGCACTCCTGGAAAGGCCACTACGCCCTGACCTGCGACTGACCGCCATCTTACTCAGCAATAATTAACCTCAAAATATCAGACACATGAAAACTAAAAGCGCCGTTTGGCAATTTGAGAAAGGCACAGAATGGGAAACCGTGGGCGATGGCGTGCGTCGCCAGATCATGGGCTACGACGGCCAGCTGATGCTGGTGAAGGTACACTTCCAGAAAGGGAGCGTGGGCGCCATGCACGAGCACTACCACAGCCAGGTGACCTACGTCGTGAGCGGTAAGTTCGAGCTCACCATCGGCGACGAAAAGCGCGTCATCGAGGCCGGCGACGGCTACTATGTGGCCCCCGACGTGCTCCACGGCTGCGTATGCCTCGAAGAGGGGATCCTGATCGACACATTCTCACCCATGCGCCAAGACTTCCTGAAATGAAAATCAAAGGCATGCGTTGGGTAATCATCAGCCTCATAATGGTGATTACCATAATAAACTACCTCGACCGCGGCACACTCAACTATATGTGGGTGGCCAACGTCGACTACGAGCTGGCCCCGGCTGGAGCACCCGCCGCCGAGGGTGAGAACGTAGCCACGCTTCTCCCCGACGGCGACTACGCCCTGCGCAACTCGCGCGGCGAGGAGAGGGTGGCCACCCCCTCGATGGTGAAAATCAAGCAGAAGAACGGTCTCACCTACATCTCCGCCCAGGAGGGTATGGCCGTTGACCTCGGCCTGATCGACCCCGCCGACCCCGACGCCACACAGAAGGCCAAGGATATGCTCGGCACCATCACCATCTTCTTCATGCTCGCCTACGGCATCAGCCAGATGGTTTCGGGCAAGATTTACGACAAAATCGGTTGCCGCCGAGGCTTCTTCTGGAGCGCCCTCATTTGGGGCGTGGCCGACGCGCTCACCGCCCTCTCCCGCGGCATCTTCTCGCTGACAATATTCCGCGTGATGCTCGGACTCGGCGAGGCAGGCCCCTGGCCCGGCACCACCAAGAGCAACGCCATATGGTTCCCGCAGAAGGAACGCGCCTTCGCCCAGGGGCTCTTCGGAGCCGCCGCGTCGGTGGGGAGCGTGCTCGCCCCGATCGTGATCCTGATGCTCTTCCTGGCCTTCGGCTGGCAGTGGACCTTCGTCATTGTCGGCGGCCTCGGAGTGGTGTGGGTGGCCCTCTGGCTCCTCATCAACAAGGCCGATCCCGAGGAACACCCCTGGGTGACCGAGGAGGAGAAGAACCACATTCTCGAAGGACGCTGCACCCCCGCCGAGTGCGAGGTCAAGGACAAGGGTAAATCATGGGGCGAGCTGCTCCGCCAGAAGAAGAACTGGTCGGTGATTCTGGGCCGCTTCTTCCTCGACCCGATCTGGTGGATGTTCGTGACGTTCCTCCCCCTGTACCTCACCGACGTGTTCCACCTCAACATCAAGGAGGTAGCCTTCTCGGCATGGGTGCCCTACGTCGGCGCCGCCCTCGGCTCGATACTCGGCGGCTGGTTCTCCGGCTGGCTGATTTCCAAAGGTCGCACCGTCAACTTCGCCCGCAAGTGCGCCATCATCGTCGGCGGACTCATCATCCTCCCCGCGATCATATGCAGCGTTATGGCGCAGTCGGTGCTCGTGGCCGTGGTGAGCATGGCGTTCGTGCTCGGCGGGTTCCAGTTCTTCATGACCAACCTGCAAACCATCCCGAGCGACCTCCACAGCGGCAAGTCCGTAGGCTCGCTGGCCGGACTCGGAGGCGCCGCCGCCGTGCTCGGCACCATCCTGGCGATCCTCTTCTCCGACATGATCGTGAGCTGGACGCTCCTGTTCGGCCTGCTGGCCGCCCTGGTGCCCCTTTCATGGCTGGCAGTGTTCCTCACCGTAGGCAAAATCGAAAAAATCGAAGACTAAAACCATATATCTTTAACATACAACTAATAAACCAATAACCGCAATGAAACTGAAAGATAAAGTAGCAATCGTAACCGGTGGTTCGCGCGACATAGGCCGCGCCGTTTCTCTCAAACTCGCCAAAGAGGGCGCCAAGGTCGTTGTAAACTATTTCCATAACAAGGCCGAGGCCGACGAAACCCTCCGCCTCATCGCCGAAGCCGGCGGCTCCGCCATCGCCGTTCAGGGCGATATGACCAAGGGCAACGACGTGCAGCGCCTCTTCGACGAATGCGCCAAGGCGTTCGGCGACAACCTCGACATCCTGGTGAACGTGGCCGGAGGCATCATCGGCCGCAAGAAAATTACCGAACAGGACGAGGAGTGGTACGACACCCTGATGAACGTCAACCTCAAGTCGGTATGGTTCTGCACCCGCGCCGCCGTGCCCCATATGAAGTCCGGCGCCTCGATCGTCAACTTCTCCTCGCTCGCCGCCCGCGACGGCGGCGGCGCCGGAGCGTCGCTCTACGCCACCTCCAAGGCAGCCGTTTCCTGCTTCACCCGCGCCATGGCCAAGGAACTCGGCCCCGACGGCATCCGCGTGAACGCCATCTGCCCCGGCACCATCGCGACCTCCTTCCACGACCGCTTCAACACCCCCGAGAACCGCGAGCGCGCCAAGGCCGGATACCCCCTCCGCCGCGAAGGCACCGCCGAGGAGTGCGCCGACCTGGTGGCCTACCTCGCCTCCGACGAGTCGTCGTACCTCACCGGCACCAACATCGACATCAACGGCGGTTGCTTCTTCTCCTAACCCACTGACATCACGCGACTATGAAACTCAGACATTTACTGAGCGTCTGCGTCGGATGCGGCCTTATGGCCGCGTCCGCCACAGCCGTCGCACAGACGCAGAAGGTGCCTACCAACCGCTACGCGATGAAGATGGAGCAGAACGCCGACGGCTCCTACTCGCTCATGCAGCAGAAGAAGTACGACCGGCAGCTCGACATCGACGTCAGCAAGCTCCCCGACGTGCTCGTGCCCTACACCTACACCCCCGACCGACTCAAATCGAAGGACTACAAGGGTGTGCGCTCCGAGGACTTCATTTTCAAGAAAGGCCCCGACTACGAGCTGAAAATTACCGTTGACTTCTCCGACGACACCGCCAACCCCTCCCCCTTCATGGTGTACATCCACGGCGGTGGCTGGGCAAGAGGCAACAACAGCTCCTCGAAGTCGCTCTCGCAGTATATGGCCAAGCAGCACGGCGTAACCGGCGTGCGCGTCGAATATGCGATGGCGGGTCAGACGGGCGTGACGGTGGAAACCTCCGTACAGGACGTGCTCGACGCCCTCCAGTACGTCAAGGACCACGCCAAGGAGTTCAACATCGACCCCGAGCGCTTCGGATTCCTCGGCACCTCGGCCGGCTCGCACCTCGCAGCCGTGGCTGCCATGAAGACCCCGGGCACCAAGGCCCTCGTGGGCTACTCGGGCATCTACGACCTCACCACAGCCGCCATCGTGCAGAAAACCCGCGACGCCAACCGCATCGCCTACTTCAAGGACCGCGACGACAAGGTGCTCCGCGACAATTCGGGCCTCTTCCTGATTCCCAAGAAGGGCGCGGTGCCCCCCGCGATGCTCGTGTGCGGCACCTGCGACGTCACCGTGGAGTACGACCAGAGCACCGAGTTCGCCAAGGCCCTCCGCAAGAAGGGTGGCGAGGTGAAGCTCGATGTCTATAAGAACTACGACCACAACCTCACCAGCAAGACCTCCGACAAGATGGAGGAGATCTTCTTCAACACCGTTGACTTCCTCAAGGAGAAGCTCGGCGCGACCTACACCCCCACCGCCGCTCCCAAGGCAAAGGCAGCAAAGGCAGCGAAACCCACCGCGGCCGCTCCCGCCGCCAAATCGTCGATCACCACCACCTCTACCGCTTCGGCGGTAGGGGAGCTGGCGGCGATGGGGATTCACTCCGAGGCCCCCGACTCGTCGCGCACCCACGCCGACAACCATGTGGCCCACATTGTGAAAACCTTCGACGACGAGCTCGGGAAGGATGTTTACTCCTTCCTCATCCACGCCGACATCGACGACGACCGCGGCAAGAAAAACATCACCGACCGCCAGCGCAACGAGGTGAAAACCGACTCTAAAAGCCCCGCCTCCATGTGGGCCACCGAGGGGGAGTCCATGACCTACCGCTGGAAGATGCGCCTCCCCGAGGGGATGAAGACCACCACCCGCTTCACACACATTCACCAGCTCAAAGGTATCGACAACAAGGAGGGTAACGCCCTGGTGGGCCGCCCCCTTATGACCCTCACCTGCTACTCGTCGAAGAACGGCAAACAGGAGATGCGCGTGCGCTACTATGACCGCCGACTCGGCGACAACGAGCCCGAGACCATAGCCAAGGTACCCCTCGACAAGCTCACAGGCCGCTGGGTTGAAATCGAAGAGACAGCCAAGTTTGCCGCCGACGGCGCCTACTCGCTCAAAATCACCGACGCCAAAACCGGCGAGACGATTCTCGACTATCAAAACGACAACCTCGATATGTGGCGCACCGGCGCCCGCGGCCTCCGTCCGAAATGGGGCATCTACCGCTTCTTAGGCAAGGACCGCGAACTCGCCGGCGAACTCCGCGACGAGGAGCTCCGATTCGCCGACTTTGAAATAAAGAAACACTGATGAAAACCACCCCGCGCATCCTCCTTGCCGCGACAATGGCACTGGCCGCCGCGGCGCCGACCCGCGGCGCCGAGCGCCACTTCCTCACCGCCGACGGACACTCCGACACCTACGAGCTCATCGCGCGGTCGGGCTTCTTCGCCGAGACTTCGGGCAACCGGGCTCCCGACGAGTTTATGGGGCACCCCTCCTACCGCCACATATCGCAGGTGGAGGACGCGGCCCTCGGGGGGTACGCTTTCGCCTTCGACATCCACATTGACCACCCCGAAGGTGGCTCGCTGGTGACCGACGGCAACAAGGGGGAACTCAACGACCGCCAGCGCAACGAAATCAAGTGCATGACGTCGCGTCCGGCCACTACCGCCTCCGACGGCGAAACCATCACCTACCGCTGGAAATTCATGCTCCCCAAGGGGATGCTCACCACCTCGGCCTTCTGCCACATCCACCAAATCAAAGGGATGGGCGACTCGGAGGCGGTGGCCCACCCGGTGTTCACCCTCACCTGCCGCTCCGCGTCGAAAAAGCAGGTGCTCCAACTGATCCATGTGCCCTACGAGGGTGCCCCCAACGCCTACCTCGCCCAGCTCGACCTCGCGCCGCTGCTCGGGCGGTGGATCCAGGCTTCGGAGACTGTGACGGTAGGTCGCCACGGCTCATACACGCTCACCCTCACCGACGTAGCCACCGGCGCCCGGCTCCTCTCAGTCGACAAGCCCGACATCGAGGTGTGGCGCGACACCGACGACGCCTCGGCAATGCGCGGAAAATGGGGCATCTACCGCTCCCTCGGGGAAAGCCTCTCGCTGAAACAGCAACTGCGGTCGGAGCGACTCCTCTTCGCCGACTTCGAAACCCACAAGGGCGCGGCCGCGGCATCCATCGAAACCATCGCGGATGACTCCGACTCCCGGCAATCACCTCTCTACGACCTCGCGGGGCGACGGGTCGAAAATCCCTCCCCCGGCATCTACCTGCGCGACGGGCGCAAAATCCTAATCCGTAACAACTAAAAAACCTATACCGCAATGAAAAAATTTACCTCATTTCTGACCGCCGCCGCGGCCACTCTGGCAATGAGCGCCACCAGCGTCACCTGGAACGCCGCCGACCTCGACCTGGCGAACAACGACATCGTCAACGATATGACCTTCACCGTTGACAACAACATATCCTTTACAGTTGCCAAAGGAGCATCCGACAAGGATTGCGTGTTCCGCAAAAGCTCCACCAGCCCCGCGACGGTAATCGTATACTCCAAAGGCACCGTGACCTTCAACGCCACCGATGCAAAAATCAAGAGCATCAAGTTCGTTGTCAACACCTCGGAAGGCACCAGCAATACCCCCGAATGGATATTCCTGGATGAGGAAAATACTCAATACAACGCCCAAAACGACACCTGGACCGGCGACGCATCCACAATCTCCTTCACTGACAAAAAAGCTGCGCAAATCACAAGCCTCGTAATCGAATACGAGGGGGGCTCGACCGTCGAACCCGTAGATCCCACCCCGGGTGAATTCAAAACCGCCGAACTCTTATTCAACGAGAGCCAGATCGCCACAGGCGAGGCCGCACAGAACGTCACCCTCTCAAACAACGGAGTGACCGTTGACTTCACAAGCAACTCCGCCAACGCGCAGATTGACAAGAACAACGGCTTCTTCGGCACCGCCGAGGATTACATCACCCTCCAGTACCGCTACCGTGCTGGCGGCAAATCGTCAAACGGCGTAAATTCGACCAACAAGGGCGTGCTCACTCTCCCCTGCGACGGCACCCTCACCATCTACGCCTACAACAATCAGGCAGAAGCCCGCGAAGGACAGATTGTGCAGAACGACGTTACCGTGTTCAGCCACCAGTTCGCCGCTGAAGAAGCCGTGACTCCCGAAGGCTCCACTCGCAAAGTATACCCCGTTTATACCGTTGAGCTCAAAAAAGGCACCGCCTACTTCCTCTGGCCCACTAACCAGCTGATGCTCTACGGCTTCAAGTTCGAGCCCAAGCAGAACACCACCTCGGTTGACGCTCCCTTCACCTTCGAAGCCCCCGACACCGACACCACCGCCTACGACCTCATGGGCCGCCCCGTAGGCCCCTCCTACAAAGGCATCGTGATCATCGCCGGCAAAAAGCACATCCGCCGCTAACACCCCCTCCCCTCTCCCACCACATCTCCCCACATCTCTGAAACACCCCTCCAACCCCATACAGCAAGCCGCGCCGTCATCCCCGACAGCGCGGCTTCCTTTCGCTTATATCTTTGTTAACTGGGCGATGGTCATTTGCACCCATCCTTGATTCTTTTTATAACGTCCGACCATCTGTTCTGAGAAGCTTCAATTGCGGCGTCAATACCGGCGGCCACGCGTTCAGCCGCCCTGCGGGAGCTCTCGCGGGCATCTTCGGCTACTTCGCGCATAATCTGCTCCAAACGCTCGTCGCCCGGTTCCTCCATCGACGTCAGCCGATAGCTGTTCATCTCATTTTCCGACATAACTTTCTCTTTTTCTTATCCAACTCCAAAGTTACAAAAAAAGCGCGATAATCAAATACAATGGACGGGGGCGCGGCGGGGGCTTGCGTAGGGACATGCCTTTGGCATGTCGAATTGACATCGCAAAAAAATCGCGCCTGCGGGGCCGCGTCAGTCGAGGGTCTGCACTCCCCCGCCGTTGACGAACAGCACCTGGCCGCTCACCCAGGCCGAGGCCGGGGAGGCGAAGAAGAGCACGGCGCGGGCTATGTCGCCCACCTCGCCGAGCCGCTTTATGGGGGTGTGGCTGAGCATTCTTTCCTGTAGCTCCGGCGTCATTATCGAAGCTAATGCCGCGGTGCGGGTCGCTCCGGGGCCCACGCAGTTGACCCTTATTCCCATACCACCGAAATCGTAAGCGAGATTGGCTGACAGATGGTTGAGCGCCGCCTTTGACGACGCGTAGACCGACATGTTCGCCTCCTTGTTTACCGAGCTCATCGAGGTGATGTTCACGATGCTCCCATACCCCGATTTCCGCATCTCGGGCGCGGCGAGAGTGGCGAGCCGCATAGGGGCGAACACGTTGATCTTGTAGACGCGCTCAACATAGCCATCGTCGATGTTGAACGGGTTCTCGCAGCCCCCGCCCCCTATCCCGGCGTTGTTCACCAGGATATTGACGGTTCCGAACGTGCCGACGGCGAAGTCCACCAGCCGGCGCAAGTCGTCGGAGTTCGACACATCGCACCCGATGGCCGCGGCCGAGCCTCCGGCGGCGATAATCTCATCGGCGACCATCCGCGCCTTTTCGGCGCTGAGGTCGCTCACCACCACCGACGCGCCAGCCGATGCCAGGATTTTAGCGCAACCCTTGCCGATACCGTCGCCGGCCCCGGTGACCACGGCCACCTTCCCGCCCAGGTCAAACGCCCCCTTTATATCAAAATCATTCATATGTATCCTTTTACTTCATAACTTATAACTCTGACTTCATACTTACATATAAACGCTTCCAGGCGCGGTTCTGTTTGACTTGCCACCGGGGTGCGAAAGCGCCCCATCATAAATCAAAAAACCCCGGGCACCGAAGCGCGCGGGGTTGATGATTCAGCCACCGAAAGAGGAGCGGGGGCTTTATAAAGTTAATCGAGATGATTCTCGCCGATGGGCCATACGGCGTAGAGGATGCGGAATCTTGTGGGGTCGTCAACCGGAATGGAGATGGACGTTTCCGACGGTATCAGCAGGTCAGGAGCAGTGGGGTCGTATTCGTGAGCCCACTTATCTTCGAAGAGAAGCGGAGTAGGACTGTAATATTTAAAGCCTTTAAATTTGCCTTCACCTTCATATTTAGAATGGAGTTCCATCGGGGCTTCCAGTAGTTCAATAATATGGTCGCACCAGCACACGAATCCATAATTGTCTAACTGATACTGCCAGTATATATCATTCGCGGGGTCGTTCCAGTTTTTGTTGCTCTTGTTATTATAGAAGTAGGGAATTTCAAACTCGGCATCTTTCACTTCTCCGGTTTCCAAATTCAGATCGAACTTGGTCATTATATATAAAGCGCTACCGTTTCTGAATCGACCGTCGAGGGCATCGAGAACAAGAGTGTAGGAATCGTTGCTGGGGGTATTTACCACAATATCTTTTGCACCTCGGTGATCAGTGTCAACCCAATCTTCGACGGTGGCATCGAGTTTCACGGATGTAAGGCCGATGTGAAGCACGAAATTATACGATTTGCCGGCCTGGAACGCGAAATTGAATGGAGCCGTCACCTCGCTTGTGATTTTGCTTTTACCTCCGGCGAGTTTGGGATCCTCGGTGATGACATCAAATTTGACGGTCACCATGACGGGGATATCTTCGTTGTCGTATTTGTCTTCAACGGGAGTGGGCATCACCATCAGATACTTTTCGTCCTTGGTGAGGTTCATCACCGTGGTGGCGTTGTCGGGCGTAAGTTTGTTATTAACGAAATCGCCGTTTTCAGCGGTGAGTGTGTAAGTGTGTGGTTTGGCCACATAATTCTCCCATTCGCCGGTGCGGAGATTGAAGTCGCCACTGTCGCCAAATTCGCTTGAATAGATCGACACGCTGTTGATCTCCACAGTCGATTTCTCGGTAAGCGCGATGCTATGCTTGCTCAACTCGCTGTTGCCGTTATCCTCATTGCCGTTTTCGACACTGTTCTCATCGATGACAGCCACGCGCTTGAAGGCTATGCGCGAGAGGGCGTGCTTGAATCGGAAATTCACCTTTTCGGCTTTGGTCTGCTTGCGGACATCCATAGCGTTGTTGCTATAGAGCAGGTCGACCTGATTGTCGACGTTATCGTCCATCTTGAACGTGAGTTTGGGGTCACCAGCCTCGTTGTTCCCGGTGAATTTGGTGATACCCGTAGCGCCGGGCTTTTCAACGTAGGGAGCGTAGGCGAAGAACGATACCTTTTCCGTGGGATTGTTCGGCCAATACTTCACGGGGGAGTACTGCCACATGCCCCCTTCGCCACCTTCAGCGTTCCAGGTCACTTCCTGGTTGTACATGAAGTTGGGCAGATGTTTGGGATCTTTCGTCTTGTAATCCACAGTATCGGTGTAGTAGGCGAACACACCGAATCCCTTTTCCTTAAGGGCGGGAAGATCCATCACCGTGGCGCGCGATTCGGGCGCTCCGGCAAGGTAGGTCCCGAAGGCAACGGCGTCACCGCCGGCTGCCTCGCTGTTTATGCCGCCGTCGGCAAACAGCTCTTCTTCCTGGGTGCAGCCCACTGTGGTGAGGGCCGCGATGGCTGCGAAAGCCATCAGAAATTTTTTAGCTTTCATTGTGTTTTTGGTTTAGTTGATTTATAGAATCTGGTTTATTATGATGTTTTCAGATATAATGCTGAGTTTAGGGTTCTTAGCGGTTGGAACGCAGGCCGATGTTCACATCTTCCCAGTCCTCCCAGTCCTCGACCCAAACGTCGAGGCCCCAGTCGGCCCCCCCTCCCGGGGGGAGCGGCGGGTCGAGCCGCAGGCTGAGCCATAGGTCGAGGTTGTCGCCGCGCCTTCCCGGCGGGGGGTCGCTCTCGGCTATTAGGTGCCCCACGGGTATGTTGTAGCGGAGCACCGTCTTGCCGTCGGCAAGCATGGCCTGAAATTCGAGAATGTTTTCGTCGGGGGAGCCCCCGTGGTTTCCGGGGAGCCCGAAGCAGCGGATGTCGGCCCGCACTATCCCGATGTCGGGCTTCGAGGAGGTGCGCGAGCGCGACCATTCGTCGGACTCTATGGGGTGGGCCACGGTAACGGAATTATCGTTGGGCTTGTCGGCGGCGAGCTTTCGGCCCGAAGCCATACCGCTGATGCTTCCGCGCGCACCCCTCAGATTGCCGATATTCTCGGTTTGGAGAGTGATATGGAGAGTGTATATTATATTCTTCGGGCGCAGGGTGCCTATCACCTTGGTGCCGCTGCCTGAGTGGCTGACGTGGTCGGTCATTATGGTGTCGGTGGCGAGCCATTCGGGAGGCCAGGCCACATAGCCGCCGTCGTCAGAGCGGCCGGCGTACCACCCGGGCCCCTCTTGCTCGGGGGCGTAAGCCTCGGCGGTCTCCGGGGCGTCGAGTCCGCGGAACCCGATGTAGTTGAATTCATCCTCGGTGAGGTTGAACACCGTGGCCCAATGGCGCCCTTCGGCCAGACGCGGCGACACGTAGGCGGTGTTGTTGTCGATGGTATGTTTTTTCTCGCCGGTCACGGTGTGGTGGCATATCACGGTCATGCCCGTGGGCACGGTCTTGCCATACCCGCTCCAGTCAACGTTGAGCCGAAGGTCTGACTCGGGGCCCACCACGGGCTCGGGCTCGGGGTAGAAATGGATGGTGGCGTCGCACGACGCGAGGGCCAGGCACGCGGCAGCCAGGACGAGCAGTCGGAATATCAGTCGGGATGTCACCATTTCATCCACCCCCTTTCCCCGCGCTGGCGGTAAAATTTATAGGATATGGTTATTCCGGCGCGCGTGGGCCCCCAGTAGGTGCCCCCGCCACGCGAAACTGCGGCCCCGTTTCGGCCGGTGTTGTGGTACTTAATCCACTTGTAGGAGATGTATCCGGCGCCGATCTGCGCCTCCATACCCCAGCGGCGGGCCTTGTCGAGGTGGAAGGCGAAGCCGTAGCCCACGCCCACGCCGAAGGCGGCGTAGTTGGGGTCCTGATAGCGATAATCCCCGGCGAAGCTCACGTTGAAGCCTATCACCGAGGTGTGAACGCCGAAATAATGCCCCTCTCCCGCGACCTTGGGCCAATAGCGCAGCTCGGGCTGGGTGGCCAGCAGGCGTATGCGCCAGCGGCGGGTGATGTCGTAGGGGGAATACCACACCGGCACGTCGAGGCTCCAGCGGGGCCAAAGTTCAAGCTCGAAGCCGAGGTTGGCACACAGGGCGGCGTCCCACAGCAGGTTGGTTTTCAGGGCGAAGAACCGCTGCCGCGGCGCCGCGGGCTCGGCGAGGCGCACTGCAACGGGAGCGAAATCGGCTACGGCGGCAAGCGGGCCAAAATCAATATGGGTCGGCACGGCGCTGCTTACGCGGCTGCGCAACCGGCGGGAGTCGTAGTCGACCAACACGGAGGCGCGGCGCAGGTAGGGGAGCACGCGGTCGCGCATGGAGGCGTAGGGCGCTCCGCCGTCGAGGCTCTTTAGACGCCGCTCGCGGGTGTCAACGTCGAGGTCGGCTGTCTTGTCGAGGAAGTCGAGCACCGCGGCGCCGTAGGGTATGGCGCTGTCGGCTTCGAGCATCACGCGCATGCCCTCCCAATCCTCGGGGATGGTCGATACGGCGTAGATGCTGTCAGGGAACGAATAACGCGCCTGGAGAATGGAAATAAACGCGCGGGCGCGCCCGGTGGCGAGCCGCACGTTGTTGCGGTAAGGGCCCTCGGGCGATGCCGTGCCCACCACGGTGACGCGCCTGACACGCACCCGCGGGTCGAGCACCATCGAGTCGACACGGGCGAGCACCCGCTCCAGCGCGCTGTCGTTGCCGTGGTAATTCTTGTCGAAATTGATGAGATTGACCCTGAAGTCGATACGCGCCTGGGCCCTGGCCGAAATGGTGAGGGTGTCGGTAGGGAGGGGAGAGGTGGGAGCAGTGGGAGTAGTGGGAGCAGTGGGAGAGGCGGTGTCGCTGAGGATATTAGCGGCGGTGTCGGCGGGTGCTGCCGAGGTGTCGGTGGTAGTGGGAGAGGCGGTGTCGCTGAGGATATTAGCCGCGGCGGAGGCCGGGTGCGGCGCGGCGGAAAGCAGGGCAATAAGTATCAGCACCGCCAAACGTACCGAGGGTGCGAGGCGGAGCGTGCCTATGATTGTGTTTCTTCTTCGTTCTTTATGATATGACGGAGTCGCTACTTCCATTATAAAATAAAGATTTTGTCCTATGCGATAACTGAAATGGTTTAGATGAATGATAAGTGGCTGATGCCAACTCTAATGCGCCGCGAAATTAGCAGTTTTTATAAATAGAACGCAAAAAATTACCCCCCCCCATTTAGATTTTTTAACTTAATTAATCTTAATTCGCCCCGCCCCACCCCTCAGCGCGCCCCATCGTCCCAACCTCCCCCGGTCACCCCTGGTCACCATAATGCCAACCGCGGAATCAAAATCGTGTCAACTATGGAAATGAAATCGTGTCAACCGTGGAATCAAATCCGTGTCAACCGCGGAATCAAAACCACATAACCAAATGCAAACCAATCAATAAGAGTTATGCCAGATAAGTCACGGAGAGAATGCATCGGCTGACAGTTTTAATCATATTCAAAAGTTTTTGGAAATATAGTGATTGTTTTGAATATATTTAAAATTACAATTCAATATATTTCTGAAAGTTTTATGCCGGCTTAGAAACTGTTTAAAGAATAATACCAATATAAACAGGATCGCATATAAAAAGGGTCGCAATCACGAGGACTGCGACCCTTTTTATATCGATTAATTTATATTTCAGTTATCTTACTTGACTTCCTCGAATGTAAATAGCGTTGGTTGATAGGGTATTATGTCCATATGTTCCAAATCCGGCAATAATAGAATCTATCCATTTCAAGCCAAATGTAAACCAATCAATAAGTGTTATGCCAAATTAACCAGCCACTTCACTTGCTTGGTTGATCCCGTTCGGTAGAGAATCTGCTTGTTCTTTAGAGATTTTATTACACGGTCAATAGTGCTGGTGGAAAGACCGGTGGTTGCAGCAAGTTGTAAGATGGAGATACTTGTATCTGCCATTATAGCTTTTAACACAGCTCTTTCTTTTAGTGATAGGCCTTCGGGAAGTCTGTCTAAAACATCATTTTGAGGTTTCAACGTTTCTGAAACGTCATTTTGAGGTTTCTCGGATTGCCAACGGATGTGTAAATAGCGGTTTTTCAGTTCATTAGCCTCACCTAAAAGAAGATTGCGTAAGAATAGTTGAAGATATTTGGTGATTGGCTCTATTTCTTTGGCCACATTGCGATAGTTGGCGCGGACGAGGGCGTTGCGGAAGTACCATGAATGAGCCTTGAACATATCATTCTCGGCCTTGTAACCCAATGAGCGAAGATATTTGATGGTGAAGACCGCAGTGGTTCTGGTATTGCCTTCGGGGAAAGGATGTATCTGCCACAATCCGGATATGAAGCGGGCGAGATGTTCGATTATCTGCTCTTGTGACAAGCCTCTATAGGAGAATTTCCGCTCTTGCTCCAAGTCATATTCAATGGTGCGGACAAGGTCTTCATTCGGGCCATAAAGTACCGAAGCACCATCGAGCACCCATTCCTTCTTGGTGATGTCATAACGGCGGAACTCACCGGCGTGTTTCATTGCACCCTTGAATATGCGGCGATGTATGCCTGACAGTCCGGCCACACTGAACACAAAAGCATCAGTCGAAAGTTCACGCACAATATTCTTTGACACCTCGTCGGCCTCTTTTATGTCTTCAGGTATCTCACGGGCCGCTTCGCTCTGATAATATGTTTTGATGAGCCTATCAACGCCATCAATGTCAAGTTCCCCTTCGATGTGGCGCTTGGCTGTCTCGATGAGATAGTCTGACACCTTCAAGCCGTCAACCTTTTGCAGTCCGATAGCCGTCTGCCACAGATTTGCCCTCTCTTTAGGACCTGGCTCGGCGGTGCGTAGATATTGTTCAAACTCATCGTAGTGCTCCATAAATGCAAATTTAAGAGAAATATTTTATAAAACAAAATGGAGTGTAAACCAAACGGCTACACTCCATTTTGAACTTATAATTTTAGAACTCACTTGACTTCCTCGAAAGTAAAACATATTGTAATTCAGTGTTATATGAATCTATGTTCCAAATTTGACTACTATATAATCTATCTATATCAATCTAAATCAATCGCAGACAGATTAGACTTGTAAAGGATGGATTTCCAATTTGAATTGATTAGGGTGTGTACGGCATTTATAAAACTGAACATGGTCTAAGGACTTATTCTGCCTTACAATTTCGATGATTTGAGATTGCTTGTCCACCTCTGCATTACATCCAAATATTACATTTCTCAAAGATTCAGGATCGAAACAATGGTAGCCAAATTGTGGCTTGCATACTCTTACCTCTTGTTCGTATTCCCAATCTTTGGATTTAGTCCGGAGCACATCTGTAGTAAACCTCTTATCAGTAAATTCAAGATTTGGATATTCTTCAGAATAAACTACATTGACAGGGTACACAAAAAATTCAGGATCAACCAGTGTATCAAATTCTAAGCATATACCCTTATGGGAGTTAGCGTAATGCGACCACATCAAAATATTCGCATTATTCGGAGTAAAGCACTTAACACCACTTTTGTTCATCACGTCATCAATGGCTTGTTTAGCCAATCCTGTCCCCAATTTTATAATGCCTTCTCGAATGATTTCGTAATCAGCTGGCGTTGCATTTTCAGCATGAGTTGCAAGATACAATGCTAATTCCTCTTCAGATGGAATATGAGGGTATATCTTGCAATCGAAAGGGTCATTAAAATATGCTGGAGAAGAGAACCATAACTTGCAATCTTCAAATACGGGTTTCACTCTCTCCTCTAGTAAATCTATAGGCATATAGGTATATAGAGTTCTCCGAAGCCGTCCGCTTTTAATCATCTTTTCCACTAGAGGAATTAGTGCTTGTGGTCTATATTGTTTCATTTTTAGTAATGACTTTAATGTGGTTGCTAATTATTTTGATGTTTTGATTCTAATCGTGTTTTAGAAATCCAAAATTAAGAAAATCCGGGAACCAATCGGTCTTATAATGAATATGAGCCAGATATACTAAGAATGGGAATGGCGTATTTATAGTTCTCAACGGAATAGATTTAAATTCCTTCTTGAAACACTTTGGTAAATCCTCTAATTTCTCAGGTAAATTGATACATGCTTCAATAGATAGTTCCGTATGTAATTGATGTTTGAACAGACTGATTTCTAAATCGTCAGACTCTATTGGATAGCATACTTGGAGGTTGGTGTTGGATTCTAAAATTAGGTTTCTGAGAGCTGCATATGAGTCTTCTAAATCATAACAATATAGCAACTCTATTAGATGCATCAAAAATAATGATGATTTGTCGTTATATTGAGATGATTTTTTGAATAAACTACGTGCTAATTCTTTCGTATTGCTATATAATTCAGGGAACATATCGTTATTTCGCTTCCTGAGAATGATATTTGACGCAATACGTAAAATCCATCTTCCTAATTTAGCCATTTCTTGTTCCGATTGCATAGAGTAATTCCAAATATGACGAATAGTTAATAGCAATGGGATTGAATGGGTATCCAATAGTGGAATGTCAAAGCCGGAATTATTATCTATTATCTGCTCGATTATTCTGAGACAAGTCTTTTTGTAGCCTTGTTTTTTATCCTCGGGTACAAGTAGATATTCTACAGCAATTTGGTAATATATCACATCACCGATAAAATCAAAACAACGAAGTGGATATAAGATACGTTCAGTCGCAAAACCATTAAACATATATAAACCCTTATACTGTATTGCAAGAGGCAATATCTTATTTAGGTATTGAGTATATATGTCCAATTGAACCTGAAGAATTTTATAAAACAGTTTTATGATATAAACCTCTTTTTCCAACTTGTTTTTTAAAATCCATTCCCATGTTTTTAATACTGCACGATCAGCAGCACGCTTTGAGGGTAGTAAGTTTTTGTTTACCGTCCCTTCCTTGAAGAGGATCGCTACCATTAAAACTATGGATGAAAATGCCTGAGTGACTCTTCTTCTTTGTTTCTTTGAAGAAGGACAGTTTTGAAGTTGAATATCGACTAGTCTATCAAAATCATCTGTACGCCAACCAGGAGCATCATGTATGGCTAATATTTTCTTTACTAAGCGATATGATTCCTCATTCCTATATAAACATTCATCAAATAGGAATTCATGAAATAAGTCGGTGAGTTTTTCTATATCCCACCGTTCAAATCCTCCATGCGGAAATTCATCCTCAATAAAACCATCAAAAGTAGGTCGAGTATTTTCTTTTAAAAGGCCATTGTGTACAAATACAATTTTTTTTGGTAGTTTATTAAAGCCAGGGATAGATGAGTCCCTATAGGCGGCATATTTTGCAGCGAGAATTGAATCTCTGACCCCATCCTTAACGCTGAAAGTCGAGTCATTAATATCCTTTGCAGCCTCCCCTTTAAGTTCAAAATACCATTTGCATTTACAGCCACTTTCATCTAATCCGACAGCTACAATATCCTTTCCATATTGAGACTGTCCTTTGGAATTTTTAGGCGTTGAAATGATTCGATATCCCATACTCTGCAACAGCATAGGAAAGACGTAGTCAAGTTCGTTGTCCTCTTTAAGGGATTCTAAATAATCCCGAATTACACGTTTATTCATAACTCGTTTGTAGAATTCCAATCTGAATAGATGTTTATAGACTGCATATGCTCTTCAAAAGGAGATTGAGAAGATAGTAGCATTGGAGAAGTCGTGGATACGGTAATTTTTGCTAAAGGTTGCACTGTTCCATCAGGCTGGCGCCAACCGCCTCCGCGTCCCAATGCAATTAATGGAAAAAGTTCTAGGAAAGGAGCCCTGTGTTTTTGATCTTGGATATCCATTATATCTTGCATATACTCTCTCTCGGAACGTTTAGTTTCCTCAAAAATATCAGGGAAATAATACTCTGAATATAATTCAGGACAATTGTGAAATATCTCAAATCTATGTTCTAATGTTTTTAGGAACTTTTTATAAATCTGAAATTCCTTTGTCCTACGAAAACGGTGCTTTTTAAGATGCTTTACGATTAAACTATAATAGTTTAATGAATATGTTTGCATCACCATAAGAAAACATCGCCTCACTTTAACGGAATCCGAGTCCAATGTTTCCATTATTAGAGGAATACGTGTTTCTCCTGACACCCAGTCCTGGGTCAATGATATTAGGCACTTAATTTGTTGTTCTTCAGAATACGTAATTACATTAAGTTCATCTGGCTTAACATTAAAAGAATCAATAAGTTTTCTCCCAATAATTCGTGTAGCACCGTTATTAGATATTGTCAGTTCAAAAATAAACCCTATCGGTCGAATATTTTTGCGAATGATAACATCATTTATATAGTTGTAAATACTATCGCTTAAATTATGTAAGCGATGCTGTTCAACGAGTTTGTCGATTATGTCTTTAATAATTGATAACCCAAAATGAGACTGGATGTCATAGCGATTCAACATTGCGCTCAATTCGTTATCCGAAGTATCGGGACTTAGCGCAGCCTTTCGAGCAAGGTCATAAAACTTGTCAGAATCAGTACTGTCTAATGTTGCCTGCTTATATAATTCGTAAGCCCTCATGTCATTTACCACACTATGTTATTTTTTTAAGTTAATAGCCACATAACTAATAAATAAATCTAGATTCTTTTGAAATCCTTCCAAATCTGCTTATATTACATATTTGTAAAGCTATAATCGATTGTGTATTCTAACCATGAGCAGATTACGTTCGTGGAAATAAAGCCAGGTTAAAGTATTTTACATACAGGCTATTAAAGATCTCATATCAATGTCAAGGAGTTTTGCAATACGGTTCAATGTATATAGGTCAGGCTGGCTTACGTTAGTACACCATTTGGAAACCGTGGAAGGGTTCTTTCCTAACTCTTCAGCCAACCACTTACTTGTCTTTTTCTTTTCGACAAGTACTACTTTGAGACGATTTAAATCTTCCATAACTCATGAATTGTGATTTGAACGCAAAGATAGTGAAATCTATTGAGATTCTTGTCTCATATGCTCTACAACATAAATATAATTATAGAAATTTGCAAGCCGTCAAACTCCTTAATAATGAAAATATTCTATAATTTATATTTGTTATTTGGTTAATTTGGGCAGTGAAGCCGGAGTTAACCGCTTTTATTTTATGCCGTTTTGCATACATCCTAATGCCTTATATATGTAATAGTAAAGAAAAATCAATAAAACAAATATAATCAACAATTTAACTCCTAAGACATGGATAAATGTATCAAGATTCTGAAGGTGGCCGCCTATGTTGGCGAAGTCATCGTAGCAAGTTCGATCATCGCTGAGATGATTGACAAACTCCGTAGCCGTAAGGCCGCAACTCAAATGGCTGCCGCAGAAGCGACACCCGAAAATCTCCAAACTAATCCTGCGTAATGTGTCGAAGTATGACCAAGTGTCAGAACCGACAATTGCGATTCTCGAATTGGCTCTTGCCATTTTGAAAGGAGTAAAGAAGCTCCGCCAAGTATTCACGAAAAAGAAAATATCTTAACCGTAATGCTTGGCGGAGTTTCTCTTTCTCTGTCCGTTCTGAATTTCCAACAACCTCAAAACTCCCAAACAACAATGGAAGACAAACACCCCAATTTTATCGAAGGTAATGCCAATGCTATCACGCTTGGCGACCTCCGAAACAAGTGTATCGTGCCGACATGGGCTACGAACCAACTCACTATCTCACATCCTGCTTTTATCGAGACTGTCCTCGCCGCTGCTCAGGCTTCTTTCGCAGGACATACGGTAAATGCTCCTGAAATCCGAGTATCACATCCGGTGCTCGGTCGTGTTCCGGGTGCAATCCATAAGAAAACCACAGAACTACTTGATTCAGACCGCACTCTCTACTTTCAAAGAATGTGTTTCTGCATCGCTGTGTCTATCAATGACATCATCAACGGCAACGAAACCAATGTAGTTGTTGGTGGTGTCCGCGCTCTCAACAATGAGAATCTAAGCTCACGCCCTAAAAGCGAGGTGTTTAAACTCTTCGCGGGGGTATCGGTAAAAGTTTGCTGCAACCAGTGTGTATTTGGCGCAGACTACATCGACAAATTCGAGGCTATGTCAGAATCTGAGATATTTGACGGTGCCTGTAAACTCTTCCGCAACTTCGACCCTGTGTCAAACAAGCGGAAACTGGAACTTCTCGGTAATACTACCATGACTACCGAGGACTTCACTCATGTGATAGGCAGAATGCGCCTATATGAAGCACTGCCTATGGCCAAGCGCAATCAACTTGGGCTCCCGGCAATTACACTCGGAGACCAAGCACTTAATTCAGCGACCCGAGGCTTCGTAGCCAATAAGGACTTCGGCTGTCGCGAAGACGGAACTATCACCATGTGGTCGTTCCTCAATCTGCTCACGGAAGCAAATAAGGCCAGTTATATCGACCGTTTCCTTGCCCGTGAAGTCAATGCAATGGATACCGCAATAGGTATCTGCAACGCTCTCAATGGCGCAGACACTCCCTATCAGTGGTTTATCCGCTGAATCAATCTGAGGGGGCTTAACACTAAAATCAATATGTGTTAGGCCCTCTCTTTTCGTTTAACCACAATTTTAACAAAAACCGATATGCCACAAGTAATCGACTTTACAAGCGATGAGTTTATCATGGATGAACCCGTTGCCAACTCAAAGGAGGAGCTTTTCACAAAGGCTCTCAACTTTGAAATTCCGAAAGAGAAAATCGAAACAATCTCCAGCAAGGATGGAGGACGCTCACTTTCGTACATCTCATGGAGCTATGCATGGGGAATCTTCAAGCAGCTTTATCCCGATGCCCGATATGAGGTAGTCAAGAATCCTCAGACCAACTTGCCCTACTTCTACGATCAGGAAGCAGGTATAATGGTCTATACTCGTATCACCGCCAATCACGAAACCCACGAAATGTGGCTCTATGTGATGGACAATCAGAATCAAGCCATGCGTTTCGTTCCATACACTTACAAACAATGGAACAGCAAGAACCGTGCATGGGAAGATCGTGGCGTAAGAGCCGCAACCATGGCAGATGTGAACAAGACTTTGATGCGTAGTTTAGTCAAAAATATGAGCATCTTCGGATTCGGCCTTAACATATATGCCGGTTCAGATCTTCCCGACTTCGATATCGCACAGGAGTCAAAGGAAGAAAAGCCTCGCGCCACCAAGAAACGGACCACTCAGAAAGACCGTTTCGCAGCTATCAAGGCCGCTATCAATGCCGCTCCAGACACCAATTCACTTGTAATCCTCTACAACAGCCATGTGCAAGAAGTAGAGGCGAACCCCGAGATAAAGCAACTCTTCACTGACCGTAAAGGAGAATTGCTTGCTCCACAAGTAGCTTGACTCTATGCGAATACATCTTAACGATTCAGGTGTGCTCTTCAATTCCGAGGAGCATACCTATCTCTTAGGGGATAAATATCTCTCAGGTATAACCCCGGTGATAGAGCGTCAGCTTTACCCAAACACCTACGATGGCATTCCAGAAACGGTTATTAAACGAGCCGCTGATTATGGGAGTGCCGTACATGAAGAACTCGACCGGTTCGATACCCTCTGGGAAAATTCAGGCAGTCAGGAAGTCGCCGACTATATCCAGCTATGCGCTGAAAATGGTCTTACCCATGAAGCATCGGAATACACAGTCACAGATGGCGAGAACTACGCCAGCAATATTGACAAGGTATTCCGGGTATCGGACAATGAGTTTGACTTGGCTGATGTCAAGACCTACTCAACTCTCGATTCTGAACGATTCGACAAAGCTCGCTGGCAATTAAGCCTGTATGGGATGATGTTTGAATCTCTCAATCCCAAAGCAAAGGTGCGCAATCTATATATAATTCACCTACGCAACAAGAACAGCCATATCTGCCAACTAATTCCTGTAAGCAGAATCCCGGCTGACATCTGTGCCGAGCTGCTTTCCGCCGATCTTAACGGCGAGCAATTCGTAAATCCGTATGCCATTCCCGATGAAATCAAATCACAGGAAGAGCATATCCGAGACTTGATTCTCACAAAACAAGCAACCGAACAGGAACTTGCCGAATTGAAATCAAGCATTCTGACAATCATGGAAGCCCAAGGAGTGAAATCCTATCAGGGCGACCATATCCGAATCACCCGAAAACTTCCAACCACGCGCTCGTCATTCGTTATGGCTGCGTTCAAGGAAGCAAATCCTACCATCGACCTCGAACCATATATGCGCACAAGCAATGTGGCCGGGAGCGTGACTATAACCATTTAGCTTGAAACATAGCAACAACCAACCGGAGAGGGAGGTAGCCCGTAAAAAGGCTGTCTCCCTTTCTCTTTTGTAGAACTTTCAAATTTCAGAAAAATGCTACTCTTCAATTTTAATGACTATGACGATTTCAAATACCTTTTCGGCATAGAGCATCACGGCAATGGAGCAAAAAGCCGTAAGAATAAAATTCTGCTCCATCATCTCAAAAACCGCGCTCTCATAAAATACTGCCGGGAGCGCAACGACTGGTCACTGCTGCACATCCGAAGTATGGCCGACCTCAAAAAGCTCGTTCTCCAAGCTATCCAAGATTCCGGTAAGGAGGACGAAACTCTGTCTAATAAAGTCTCTCTGATAGGTCGCACCTATTGGAGTGCCAAGTATCGTACAGATGAGCATCAGGGCTTATGCCTTGACTATGACAAGAAGAGCGTCCGCTACATAAATGTGGAGCGCAACCGAGATTTCAAGATGCGTGCCGGCAAGTTCATGACTGCACTCATCAAGGAAACAAAACTTGGGCAAATCCTCTCCGAACAGGTGATCGTATGGCTGTCGGAGGAATTTGTGGCCGATTGGGAGACTTATACCTTCGGTCAGACTCCCGAAGTCACTCTCCACGTTGATGATGACTTCCACAAAATCTACAGTGAGCATTTCTGCCGTAATTTCAACGGATGCTCCTGTATGGTTGGACGAGATCGCAGTGGATTCTACCGTGATTCTGTTGAAGCCAAAGCTGCCTATATAACTGATAGAGAGGGCTATGTTTTGGCTCGGGCTATCATCTTCACCAATGCCATCGACCAAGACGGCAAAGTGTGGAGACTTCTCGAACGTCAATACTCGAAAGAGTCGAATGAAGTGCTTAAACGTACCCTCATCGACCTGCTCATCAAAGGCGGCCACATAGATGCCTACAAACAAGTAGGGTGTACCTGTTCAGACAGTCGCGCATACGTAAACGCTGCTGATGGTTCATCATTGGCAGACTCTAAGTTCTCAATCAAATGTGAACTTGGTACGGAAGACGTTCTCTCATATCAAGACTCCTTCAAATGGTATGATATTGACAATGGGCGTGCATACAACCATCCCGATTGCCACTGGAATTATATGCTCGATACCACCGACTACAATCTCGAAGGGGATACAGACGATGATGATGAATATGACAGCTACGATGATTTTCACGATTATGGCTGTAATGAAACCGTTGAGGCCTACTATCATGGACAATCCTACCGAGTTGACGTTGACAACCTCAATGAATTTATCGAGATTGACGATGTTTGGTATCACCAAGATGACGTTGCCGTTTGTGCCGGATGCGGTAAAAATATCGTGAAAGCCGACCACGACTACAACGATGAATGTGAGGAGTATTTCTGTGACGATGACTGCGAGCAGACATTCAAGGAGCACAACTGGGCTTTCTCGGAATTCGACAACGAGTATTACAAGAACCACGAAGATGTGAAAATCGTGAATGTATGGGATACCACCCTTGGCTCATACCGCGAAATGAGCATCTGCACTGACTCGCGCGACACTCTAATCAACAACGGCTCTATTTTCGGCAGGGGTAATCTCTGGTTTATGACCAACGAGACCCTACTGAGAGCAATAGCCTAAACACCAGCCAACAATGAAACTACTCAGAAAACTTTACCAAATCCACTCTCCTTCAGGGAGAGAGGGCAAATTAATCCGGTTCATCTGCAACTGGATTAAATACAATGTGCCTGACGTTCGGATAGCGTTAGACCAAACCACCGGCAACCTCTATATTACCAAAGGAGTTGCCGACTCTTATGCTGTGCTATGTGCCCATCTCGACCAAGTGCAGCGTAAATATCCGCGCGACTACACTGTTAGCCAGACCGAACATATCATTTTCGCCTATTCTCCCAAAACCCGCGCATACTGCGGGCTTGGAGCTGATGACAAGAACGGCATCTGGATAGCACTTAAATGTCTACAAAAATTTCCGACTCTGAAAGTCTGCCTCTTCACAAGTGAGGAGGTGGGCTGTGTCGGGTCATCACACGCAGATATGAATTTTTTCAAGGATGCAAAATATGTGATACAGGCGGACCGCAGAGGCGCACACGACCTTGTTACCAACATCGGTTTCACAGAACTATGCTCCGATGAGTTTCTAACTGACATTCCATATCAGAAGTACGGATATGCCATAACCGATGGACTTTCTACCGATGTTGGCCAACTTAAAGAGAATGGACTTGATGTAAGTTGCATAAATCTCAGCACTGGTTACTATGAGCCGCATTCTGATCGGGAATACACTGTAATTTCCGATCTTCTTAATTGCAAAGCTTTTGTGGAGGAAATAATATCCACCTGCCATAAAGTCTATCCACATAGCCCTACTTACGCAATGCTGGGCTATGATGCTGACCAAGATTGGGAAGTGTACGAAATGTTATGGAACGAGCTGACCCTCGATCCGCATATCCCGGCTGAATATCTCTATGATAATTACAAACACATATATCCGTTTATGACCCTTCATGACGTGGAGTCTGTGCTTGAAGATTTCAAAAACTACAACGATGAAAAAGAAACCGACAAAACAGCGGAGGACAACATCCTCTCCTAAACTCGCCATCGCACATCGTGGACTATCCATATTCGAGGTGGCCAACTATGTGCATCACACCACAGCAAGGCATTGCGCCAACTGTGGAAAACCAATGACTCCGAGCGATGTGAACGACTACGGCAGTCTGTGTGAATCGTGTTATATGAAAGAATATTATTGACATGGAACTCAATAAACTAATCTTTTCAAGGACAGTACCGGCCAAGAAGATTGAGATTGTGGAAACGCTCAATCAGGCTGAACTAATGACCATCACTCCGGACACCGTAAAACGGATGCTCAGGGAAGTTGGCTTTAACCAATACAAGAGCCGAAACAAGGAATTGCGCATATCCCGTGAATTTCGCCCCGGTAATGACTGGAATAGCGAGTTTACCGGCGTGAGAACCTACAAGTCAAAGCTCTATGTTGAACTATATATTCAGTACAGCAATAGCGACACTGATGTAAGCGAGACCTTTGAAAAATTCTTTGCCCACGGAGATTACAAAGGCTTCATTACCCGAAACGACAGCTATGGCAACCCTCAGACATATTATTTCACCTATACCCCGGCAGACAAAGCCGAATGTATGAAATCGCTAATCCTCCAATATCTTCACCTCAGATATAAGGAGCGGTTGTCTGAGAACTGACAACATCTAAAACAGCGGGGAACTTGACATCAACAATCAGGTTCCTCGCTTCCTTTTGTGTTCAAACTGTCGATGTGTTCAAATAAATCTGTACAAGGCTTTGAATACGCATCAGCCATGTACCCATTAAATACAAAGATTAAAATGAAAACGAAACGAGCAATAATCTATGCCCGCGTCTCCAGCGTGGGCGATAGACAAAACACTGAACGCCAAATATCAGACCTTACCCGTTATGCAGAATATTCAAATCTGACAGTAGTTCGGGTCTTTGAGGAACATATCTCCGGAGCAAAACGGAATATGGAGCGACCGCTATTGCTTGAGGCTATCGAATATGCCAAAAGTGAGAATATCACCCAAATACTGATTTCTGAGCTTTCCCGACTTGGCAGAAACGCCTTTGAGGTGCTATCAACGGTCAAGGAGATGATCGATGCAGGAATCAACATCTACTTTCAAAAGGAGCAATTCACTCTTCTCGACGATGAAGGCAAGCCAAGTCTTTTCGCGCCGATAATGATAGCGACCCTATCAACGTGCGCCCAACTTGAACGCGAGAACATTAAATTCCGGCTTAACTCCGGTCGAGCTAACTACATTGCCAAAGGAGGAAAACTCGGACGCAAGAAAGGCTCAATCAAGAGGGAAGATGCTCTGCGCGAACAATACAAAGATGTCATCGCCCTGTTGAAGAAAGGCTACTCAGTAAGAAACGTGGCCAAGCTGCAATGCGTAGGCATATCGACAGTACAACGAATTAAAAACCAATTCATAAACAACAAATAATATGGAACCACGTTATGTTTTACTGCTCGACTACAATAGTGGCAACCTCACTATCATTCGTCTAACTGACGATGAACTGAAAGTCTCGGAGCGGTATGATGACTTCGAGGAATTTCTCGCAACGCTTGAAGACCGTTATCAATTCTGGCTCAAAGATTGCAACTGGATGACCACCGAAAGCCTGACTATCTACCGGTACGAAGATGGTAAAGAAGTCTCCAACGACTAATCCTTTATGAAATGTGGCGTCGCGCCGCATTTCTTTTCGCCGCCTATAATGGGTACTATCCCCTTATTCAAGAGAATAAATGCTCAGGGAGAGTGTAAATCCAAAAAAAATGCTTAACTTTGCAATACCTTTAGGGGAGAAATCCTGAAGGTCAGGAAAAGCGTTAGCTTCTTTTCGAGAGCCGGAGAAATCGCCAAAATAATCAATGGACTCATAGAAAGGGGGATTTACGCTCTTCTGTTTTGTCTAATTGCATCAGCAGTAAGGCTATGCCTTGCCATACGCATATAGACGAACAGAGAGGGCATTTATTCTTTCTTTTTCATGTGAGTCCTAGGCGTTTGGCGATGCCTTCCGGTTTCGTGAAGAAGATGATGAAGTCCTCTCTTTTCTTGTACCCTAACATAAACTCCGAGTTCAGAGGCTTGTAGGAATTGAGAACAAGATATGTTTATCAATCTTATAATCTCGTTCATAGTAGTTTTAGGGCTACTGATATTTGGCTATAGGCATCTGCTGGCCAAGTATTCGAAGAATGACAGCACGTCTGCAAAAGCTGTCATAGGATTACCAATGCTTCAATTGGGAATATGGGCAATGGCTTTTATTCCTATGTGGGCTTTTTTACCCACTCATCCTAAGAATGATGGCGGAGAAGCACTCTTTAGAAGTGATTTAGCTAACTGGGCACTTTTCAGGGATCTCTTTAATCAAGGAGATAACTTGTATTACACCGTTTACATGCTTGGTATAGGCTTTCTTGTATTCGGAGGTATTGCAGCTTTATTGATATATTCATTGACTGCTAATAAAATACTCAGTCGGTCAGCCACCAAAACACTCTGCACTATAAATACTGTATTTTCTGCTATTGCTGCATGGAATATGTTAGGGACACCTTTGGTTCCCATAGTGGGAGGGTTATTCAGTTGGATTGACTCTACAAATGTAATGATGGTATTATTTATCATTACTGGTGTTATCTTGATGATTTGGATAATCAGAAAAGCAATCAAGTTGCAAAAGAACTTCAATAAAAACCTTGCTACATTTGATGGAAATTCTCTCCAGTCAAACACAACAACATCCGAATCCACCAAAACATGTCCCTACTGTGGAGAAACCATTCTTGCTGTAGCTAAGAAATGCAAGCATTGTGGGGAATGGATAAATGACGAAGATATTGTGGTGGAGGTTAAACAAATTCCCTGTCCTATCTGTGGTGAAATGATTGATGAAACAGAAACAATATGTCCTTACTGCAATGAAAAAGTTGAAAAGCCTGCTCCAGCCCCTAGAAATGCTTTCAGTGAGAAGGTAGCTGCTGAAAAATCCGCAGCTCAAAAGAATAATGGTGGAACAGGAAAAACGTGGATATGGGTACTTGTAGGTGCTGTGGTTATTGCTATAATATGTGTTTTCATCTTCTCTTCTAATAAATCTGGAAGCACAGGTTCTTCAGATAATGCTTACGCAAATGATTCAATGGTAGTGGTTGAAGAAACGCCTATTGAAGCATTTGAAGAAGTAAATGACTACGATGTATCAACTGTCGCACCGACCGATGGAATGCCAGATGATGATTATCAGAATCTAGACCACAGCGCACAAGGAACTTATACTGAAGATGAAGTATCACCCTCTGATTTTTATTAAAACAATCACAATATGGAAACAAAGAAATGCCCTCATTGTGGCGAGGAAATAATGGCAGTGGCAAAGAAGTGTCGTCACTGTGGAGAGTGGTTGGATGTTGATGATGCCATCCAGGAAACTTGCGCTAATATTGAGAGTGCGAAAATAGACGACGAGAATAAAACCATACTTGCTAAATCATCTAAAAAAATAAGGTGGATTGCTGCTGGATTAGCTATTGTAGTCATTGCCGTACTATGCGTTATACTCATTCCTGGCGAGAGTAACAAAACTCAAACTTCAACGGAAACGGATTCAAATATCAGAACAAATAATTCGATTGAAAATCATGAAGTGAGCAATGACCCTATGAGTGACGTGTTTGCATCTACCATAATTTCAGAAATAGAATCATCAGCCCTTAAAGGAGATTCCAATGCTCAACTAAAACTTGGGCAATGTTATCTTACTGGGGCAAACGGATTTACTCAGAATCCCGATTCTGCCTTTAAATACTTATACCAAGCCTCTATGAATAATAATCACGAAGCATATAATCTTATTGGGATATGCTATATGGAAGGTATAGGTACTGTATGTGACTATGCTAAAGGCTTAAAATGGTTAGAAAAAGGTGTCCATTTCGGTGACCCGGAAGCAAAAGCTATGTTAGGTATGTACATCATGACTGGAAAAGGAACAACTCCCGATCAGCAAAGAGGAGTAGCGCTAATCATAGAAGCTTCACAAGAAGGAAGTACTACTGCACAGAGACTTCTTCAATCTCAAAACCTTTGAAAAATATGATGATAAGGTAACTGAAAAAGCACTATGAAAAAGTTATTTATCCCCTTATTTGGAACGCTGATTGCCATTCCTATGTTTGCCTCAATCTCCAATATTGAGAAGGATGGAGTATGGTATAGGCTCTATGATGAAAATGGGAAGCAGTACAAATCAGTCAGTTCCTCAGTTATGGGAGGGCTAAAGGGATATAGTGCTTCGCTTGTGATATTTCAAGATGGAGCATTCTTCCATGTGTATGACTGTGATTTGAAAAAACTCAAGTCATGTGCTATATCAACCTATGGAGAGGTATTATCTGTGTCCGGCGATACTTTCACCACAAAACTAGGGAACTGGATATACACTTATGATCAGAATGGCAAAAAGATAAATTCAAGAGTCTCAAACTAACCACCACCATGAACCGATTATCAGCACTTCTAATAGCAATATTCTACGCTATGACAGCCATAGCAGGAGACTGGCAAAAGCAATATGCAACTGATGAGTTTGGAGACACTGATTACTCCAAGCCCATATACACTCTAGATTACTCTGCTCCCAATGACTACCTAATAAATATGAAGGTCTATTATTCTCTTGAAGGCCTGTTTGTTCTGGAGCCGTGGTGGTATAGTGAAGAAGTCTGTGATATTGCAACAATAAAGGCAAAATCATCAGCTGGGCAGGTCTATAACTTCGAGTTTGAACGTAAGCACAAGATGTCAAATCTTTATATGATCACTAATCCCAGTGATGTTGCTACGTTGGTCAATCTGTTTGAGCAAGGAAATTTTACTCTGAGTTTCTTTAGAGCCAGTTCCTATCTCCAAGATGCCCATACTTACAATTATAAGATTGGTAAGCAAGGAGTTGGGATTAAGGCTTTATCTGGGGGTAGAAGTTCGGCTGCAAAATCTGGCAAGACAACTTTTATGGGAATGATAGGAGATAAGTATGTTTTCACACTTGTAATTGATCAATCAGCAAGTGTCTTTGATAATGGAGGTGCTATAACAGGCGTATATTGGTATGGAAATGGCTCCAATGGCAAAATGAAGATTAAGGGGAATATAGATGAAATAGGTCGTATAGAATTTGATGAGTATGACCCGGCAGATAAGAAGTGTGGGAGTTGGTCTCTAATCACATTGACAGATGATTTAGGGAAATCATTGCTTTTAGAGGGGGTAATGATAAATGCCAAAGGTCAGACATTTATGGTAAATGCAACCCAACAATAAAATGAATATAAAACATATTCGGCCAATCAACACAATAAAAAATCCTAATATTAAGAGGATTATTACACTAATAAATCCCACACAGAATTAACGGGAATAATAGACTATGATTTTAAATAAGTGTTCGTTTTGTATTGAAAAATCTTTGCTTTGTTCCATTGATATGTTGGAGCAAAATTTAATTAAATTAATCTCGGAAGAAATAAAATCTACAGACTTTCTGCAAAAAGCAAATTGTATTAAATGCAATGCGTTTGCTTATTATAGTATCAATTTAAGAAAAGTACAAGCAGACATATCAATATCACAAGCAGAACGTGCAGGAGGAGAATTAATTAAATCTGAAGGGCTGAAAGATATTCAATCGTATTATATAGCTCAAATAGAAAAATTTGAAGCAATTTCAAAAAATGAATATGTTCTGCCCTGGACTATAGAAAATCACAACTGTAATACAGAAGAAATATGCCCAACCTGTAATGGCAAATGTGATTGTCCTGATTGTCATGGCGAACGATATATAGAATGTCCTGTTTGCGAAGGGGACAAAATTTGCCCTGAGTGTGATGGTGAAGGATCTTCTGTTTGTTTTGATTGTAATGGAACTGGAGAATGTTCAAGGTGTGACCATGGACATTATCATTGCAGAAAATGCCATGGAGAAGGATATGTAAATACAAAATCCGGTACAAAAGAATGTTCTAAGTGTCATGGACATGGTTCTGTGGAATGTTGGACATGTGGTGGGAGCGGTGTGTGTAGAACTTGTGGTGGTGAAGGAACATTGGAGTGTCGATATTGTTATGACACAGGCATTTGTGGGAAATGTCAAGGCAGAGGTTCTATTAAGTGTACAACATGTCAAGCTTCAGGATTTTGTCCTAGATGTAAAGGAAGAGGTAAGATAGTATGTAGACGTTGTTTAGGTACTGGTGTATACCAATCATTTCAAACGGTTCGTCTAGACAAGACCGTTGAATGTTTTAACATTACTTCACACCCTTTGACCTTTCAAGGATTATTGGATAGTGATATGGAAAATATCTTTGATGAATCTATTATTGAAGTCAATCCACACAATATTACAAAACAAAGGTTAGATAAATTTTATTCAAAGATTGAGCCTCATCATTTACAGAATATAAAAGGTGAAATTATTGATATTCTAAACAACGAGGATTCAGAAACTTACTGTAATATTGAGGGCCTGATACGAAAAATTCCTGTTGTCCAACATATGATTTCATATGCTGGTAAGTGCTTTAATATTTATATATTGACCAACAGTGGATATATTTATTATGACAAGCTACCATCTTTCTATGACCGTTTAAAATCAAAAATACTTAGT
Organism: Alistipes timonensis; assembly: GCA_023663385.1. GTDB lineage: Bacteria > Bacteroidota > Bacteroidia > Bacteroidales > Muribaculaceae > UBA7173. The sequence continues at coordinate 116,093 of JAMPHO010000002.1, forward strand.
CGTTTCACAAGAAAACATTAAGAGACAGCAGCCCACCCTAACCGATGGGCTGTTTCTGTGTTATGGAGAAAAGAAAAAAATGAAGAGCCGTTGTTATGTCTCTTCGACTTAACTTTTGCTCTTCGGTGGGCGTGATCGTTCTGTTGTATAGACTATAGCTGATACAATTACTAGATGCGTTTCCACCCTACCAATCGCAATTTGCGACCATCTCTTCGATGTCGCCACGACCGGGCAATATTATAGGAGATTATCAAATTCGGCCACGCCCTCATGGGCAAATTGACCAAATTATCCTATCTCAATTATAAGGCATTGGGGCTATTACGGATGTTGGTCGGAGCTGCCGGAATTTTTGCGGCAAAATTCGGTGTAGCAAAATACCTTTTTTTTGACAAAGACAGTTCGGATTCAAGAAACTACATAGTAAGTGCGCACTAACCATTGGCAATGTGCTATCTAAGTGTGAAAAAGTAGGTTGAAAACACGCTAATCCTTTATTATTGAGTGCCAGCAATGATGCCGCGCGCTGACAAACATGCCAAAAGCTTGCCGATGACGAATTTTAGCGATTAAAAGCGTAAAAAATGGGGATAAGAACCTTTATAAATCTTAATTATGTGGTAATTAATAATTTAACAAATGAGATACTATAGAAATAAACCAACTGATGATTATGATGTGTACGAGATTGTACCATTTATTCCTGACAAATTTTATTTTGACATCTTAAAACTACAACTGTATGTTGGTGAGGAAAACTTCTGCCGTGGACTGACTATTGAAACCTCATTGTCTGAACTGTATGTCATATGTCCGCGAGAACGGGAGCGTGCCGATGCCTATGATTCTTTGATTAGGTTCCTAAAGACGGAACTTGAAATTGATCTGATCATATCAAACAACCGTTATGGAAATATCTCAGATACTCCTTGGTGAGAATGACGGATTTCTGCGTGGAGGTGACAATACTGATGTGACCGTTGGTAAATCAGTAGAACAAACACTTCCCCCGCAACTTGAAATTGACACTATGGCACTTAAACGCCATGTTGGAGGAGTCTGGTTTTCAAAGCGGACTCTACATTGATATGACATTACCTGAATTGCTTGCGATAGTTCCGCGCAAAAGACGGAGAACTGATGCTTACACTTCATTGGTTAGGCACTTGAAACAGAACTATAACATAACCCTAAACATTACAAAAAGATGAAAAAGAAAATATTTATAGCGGGAGCCGTGCGCGAATATGACAGCGACGCTCCCAAGCAGTTTGAAACTGAAATTGAAGAGTATATAAAGCAAAATCTCGTAAATACGGAATGCGCGGATGTTGTTAAAGTATTTACAACGGAATTATCAACCGATGTTCTATGTGTGAAATATGGGTTTACAACCGGCGACCAGCTTTCAGCAGGAACCATATACCGTCAATTATACCAGTGTTTCTTTGGCGATTGTAAGAATTTCGTCGCTAAACACTCCTTATGGTTCCCTATGGGCTTCGGACCGAGTTATCCCATAAATTGGCGCGTACCCATAGAACAAATAAAAGAGTATCACAAGAAAAATACAACGTTCTATGGCGGGAGCCGATATAAGGATATGGATTTGAATGAGACATCGAATGGGCTGATTATCAACTTCAGATTTTAAAAGAAATAGCGAGTCGGAATTACTCCGACTTGCCTCCTTTTTCTTTCCATTCATCATACGCCTCTTGCGTGATTTTCTCAAAACTATAGCCCGACTTTTGGTGAACGCCGTTACTCTTGGTGAGCGCATAATTTATGCTTCCATCCTTTAATCCGGTGGCAATTGCGGCATCAGTTTGGCAAAGATAGCAATCTACTTTGCCGTTGGAGTCAGTAACCTTAATACGTTGGCTATTATTTCGGACAGTTAGTTTTCGTTTTTCAACTGACTCCGGATTTATAGGATGATTTGCCCACCAGCCGCCGGGATTGTTCTCGCGCCATTTTCTTGCCCCTTCGGATGCTGCTTTGGGTTCAACGCCTTTCATGCGCTCTGATTGTTTGGCACACTGTTCATCGGAACGCTTCTTGCCTCTGTTGCCGTCGCCAATCTTAGCGCACGTTTCCGCGCTATGGTGATAACCCTCGCGTTTCTTCAGCCCCTGCTCAATACTTGCCCTCGGCTGAGGCTTACCACGGCGATTGTCGCCATTTTGCTTACATCGCTCCTCATTAAACTTCACCCCCTTATTCCCTTTGCCACCACGGTTGCCGTTAAAGCCGTTTTCATAGGAGTCAAAATGTGCAATCCATTTGGTCTCCAGTTCTTCGCTTATGGTCTTATATTCTTCCTCTGAGCAGACATTGAATCGTTCAAGTGTCTCATAAGTCCAATACTCCTTGCCCCACTTTGCTCGTGCATCCTTAAGTTTCTTACCGGCATAATTTCCACCATCGGGCTTATTCCACGAGGCTCTGCGGGTCTTCTCATCGTCAGTTTCCCCGACATAGCATTTGCCATCATAAAAAGGATCGTTGCAATGTAGGATATATCGATATATAATGCCATGGATTATATAGGTCTCGGTTTGTGCGGAGGCTTCCTGTTGACAATCTTTCTTTTCCACGTCAGCATTGTCATTCTGACGGATACCATCGCTCAATCCGGAGCGATGAGTATCAGAAATTTCATTTTTATTCATATTGGTAAGGGGAAGACCGCCTTACCATCGGAGTTTCTTTAATCTTGTATCGGAAGATATTATCTCAGATAGAACGGCTCCCTATGGTAGCCAAATCCGTACAACTGCGGGTTTGGAGGCTTGCCGACGTTCCTTTTCATGTCCTCTTTTTCTTATGTATTCTTATGTAAATGGTTGTTTTATGCCTAAAAAACAAGACACTCGGGCAACTGAAAATCTTAATAGTGAATGAAAAAACATATAATATGAAAAAGATAAATATTCAGATACCGAATGTTAAGTATCTGTCGGAGTGGAGCGACCTTGACGTGTCGCTTCCTCCGGGAAAGATTATTGTAAATAAGATTGTATGCGGTTGCGGCATGACCGACTATTATCTGACAAATGACAAACCGGTGATTTTAGCAAGTCCTCGACGTGAGCTGATAGTCAGCAAGACACGAAACCCGAGAACCGCGCACGTTCACTATTTCGACCGCAGTGATGCCACGATAGATATAAAGACATCCATAGAGGCTCTTAGACGGTATGTATTCAATCCATTTAGAGGCGATATGTTTGCGCCAAAGATAATGTGTACTTACGATTCTCTGTCGGTTGTGATAAATACACTTTCTGAGGATAATTGTCTTGACAGCTTCACTATTATTGGAGATGAGGCCACATGTATTTTTACGGATGCTCGCCTGAAAGGTGCAAAATGGTTGGATCTGGTCAACCTTATCGATGCAATCCCGAACCGTTGCGTATTCATTACGGCTACTCCGCTTAAAGAAGTGTATCTCGACCAAGTTCCGGTTTTCAACGCCATGACTTATGTTTCATTTGACTGGCAACAGGCGCGACTGGAACAGATAACGCTGAAACGGCAGAAGATGACCGATACCAAAAGCGCGGTATCAGATATTATCCAGTCGTTTCGCACACTGGGATACTTCCAAAGCAAGATTATCGACGGGAAGGAGATGTATTCAACTGAAGCCGTTTTCTTCTTGAATAGCGTCAAGGATATAATCTCCATTGTCAGGAATAACGGATTGTCAAATAAAGATACCCGTGTGGTGTGCGCCGAGAATAAAGAGAACAGTCGGTCGTTGAAGAAAGTTGGATTGCACATAGGGCATTTCCCGAGCGTTCAGGAATATCAGAAAAGCAACAAGACGTTTACATTCGTCACCCGCGCATCTTTTGAAGGTGCCGACCTATATTCCGACACTTGTTCGATATACGTTTTCGCCGATTCCAACAGAGAAACTCTTAGCCTTGATATCTCAATAGACCTGCCGCAGATTATAGGAAGGTGCCGCACGGCCTCAAATCCATTCAGGCATGATATCAGATATTATTACAAAACCACCGATTCCGAGAGTTTCGACATTAACGTGGCAAAAGATGAGGTTCAGGCGAAGATTGACAAGTCAAACCGCCAGATAACAAAGATGAATGGCTGCGATGACCCAGATATCATTGAGAAGTTCATCGATGCTCAAAAATCACAGCAATACCGCAAGGACTATGTTGATGTAATTACCAACAATAACGGCACCTGCACATTGGCACTGAACTCACTGGTCATATTATCTGATTTGCGAGCTATAGAAATCAAGCATGAGCAATACCGCTCAAACTATAGCGTGTTGTGTTACTTGAAGAGCAACGGTTATAATGCCGTGGACTACCATGCCCAAGGCAATACTCCATTTGCTGAGTTCTATCGTCGCTTTGACAATGCCGGGTCTTTCACTGAACGGATGCAGATATATTCGGAATACTGCATTGACCCGGCAATCAGAAATGAAGCTGAAAAGGTAGCTGATATTCCGCTGTGTTATAAACGGTATTTTGCAGTTTTAGGCCCCGACAAATGTCGTGCCTTAAAATATCGTGAGACAGATATTCGGAGGGAATATGATTTTGTCAATGCGTCGAAACTAATCAGGGAGAAACTTGAGGAACGGATTTCCCCCGGCGCGATAATTGCCAAGGTTGAATTAAAGGTTATAATACAAGCGGTCTATGACAGCCTCTGCTTGTGCCGGACAGCTAAAGCGAGTGATATAATGGTCTATTTCCCGGATTCAATTGAAGCTAAACTTTCAGACCAACATGGGAAAAGAGTGAACGCCTTCAAAATCTTATATTTGACATGAATAATATATTTGATGTAAAAGTATCGTGGTTTGAGAATATCACGACCATAGAAAATGGGGACTTTGCTACGATTGAGTCCTTGCTGAATAGCATAAAGTTTGGTGGCAGAGATTTTGGATTAGCCCGAAAAATCGCGGGCATACGTTGCGAGGACAATAAAGATAACCGTGACGCTTTGAAAAGAAAACTTCCGGTAATAATGTGGCAGGGAGATTTTAACTCTCGATGTAAGATGGGACTCCAAAGACTATCCGGCATTGTCTGTATTGATGTTGACCATATAGGGGCGGCAGGAGTGAATGGGTTGAAATCTATTATGGCAACTGTCCCGTGGTGTATAGCCGCATTCCGTAGCCCAAGTGGCGACGGGTTGAAGATTTTGGTATATACCGACATTACCGATTCTACGATTTATGAGAACTGTTATAGGCAACTTGAAGATATGTTTGCCAATCAGTTCAACATCGAGATTGATAAACGTTGCCGTAACTATGCGCAAGGCTGTATTGCAAGCTACGATCCTGAGATACTCATTAACTTGAACGCACAACCCTTGCATATGGAATTCAAGCCTGAATTCGAGTCTATGACTGGTGGCAATATAATTGGCATAGAGGCTAACTTTACACCGGTTCACATCAGCAATACCCAGCGTATGCTAAATCAACTTCACGCGCAAATGGAAAATCTATCGGATGAACAGATTCTCAAAATCCTCGACATCCGTTTCCACCGTTACCCCGACAATTATGTCGATGGCAACCGCACTAAATCAATATTTGTGCAAGCCTCGGAACTCTGCAAGGCCGGAGTCCCTTATGAGATGGCAACCGACTATCTTCTGATGCAATTCAACCCGACAGGATACAATCCGGATAAGCTTCGCTATGAGGTATGCCGTGCCTACGATAAAAACAACGCTCTCTACGGCTCCAAGCGTGGCGAATACAAAAGCTACCGAAACTATAACTCGTCAAAACCCTAAAAACAAAGGAGAGCAGTTACGCTCTCCTTATAGTTTTCGTCAGATTTAGGTATGCCTGTGATGTTGAGCTGAAAATGTGTAATCCCTGATAATCAGTGTGTGTAAAAGTCTTGAATGAATGTGTATCAACATAGCTGTACATATTTAGTTTTATCTCCTACACATTTTCCGATACGAGTTCGCTCCCTTTCTGCAACACTTTACCAAGGCCTTGTTTCGTCCTAATGTTATAATGACTAACTATGTATTCCAGAATTTCATCCTCGGTCATTTGCTGGAAATTGTGTTGGAAACATATATTATAGATATCCAGCTCTGGGAGATTGTCTATTATTCTATTCTCAGCACGTTGAATAGCATTCCGTACCGTATCCCGGTTCTTCAACTGATATTCGTCTTTATATTGGTTAAATATCTCGTTGTAAGACTTTTGAGGGTACTCGTTGTGAAAAATTGTTTCTGCTTCAGTGTCAACTGGTTTTCGAGTGTCTGCGTTGCCTTTTGTATCGGGAATATCCGACACAACCGTAGTCACTTGCGGATTACTTGCATCCGCTCTCTCAAAATGCATATACGGCGATAGGACACGTCGCAACAGGACAGTTTCCTGCGGGCCATCTTTGCGCTTTTTTATATGCATTATATTCGTCGTTCCACTCGGATCGTCCTTGTTCACACTCATATCAATGAACGTTTCTGAGTCTTCGTACCAAACACTTGACCCTCGCACTCCGCCGGATGATGGGGTCTTATGCGTAACAATGATAAATGTTATAGTTTGTCCCTGCTTATTGCTATGTGCGCGTACACGTTTGAGCTCATTGATAAATCGACGAACTCCGTTGAGTTTTAACTCATCCGTGTTAAGTAGGGACGAAGGGGTGTCAATTATTATGCAGCAGTTGTCATTGGCTTTTGCGATTGAGCCTTCCAGTGACTTTATAAAGGCATCCATGTTTGAAAATCTACATTCTTTGAATAATTTAATACGTTCTCCAAGTTGCGTTAACTTTTCTCCGTAATGTGCTTTGAATTTAATATCTCGCTCGGTATGATACCAAATGCACTTAAACGGTGGAAGCGGCTTCCCTGAATTGTCGGAGAGTAACCCGTAGGGGGCTCCATCGCAGGCTTCAGAAGTCAATGTTAATGCAAAAGGAGATTTCCCGCTTCCCGGTAATCCATTGAGGTCTATAATAGTTCCACTTTGACCGACAATGGGTGTCGCGGGTGGGTCATCAGGGATATTGTCACCATTCGTCGGTTCATTACACGATGGGCAAATCAGAGGAGAGCCAATTGATGGTAGTGAGGGCTTCTTTACGTTCTTGATGTTGAGTTTACCCTTATTTTGAGTAACAATCAGACCAAAAACGGTTACTAACCCCAATGCCGTCGCTAATTTCAGGAAGAATTGGCATGCTTCCTTATTTTGCTTCTGCGTTAGTTTCTTCATTTTTAAGTTTTTTGTCCATTGGAGACCGGTCTTACATCTTCCTGAAGTCCGCAGATATGATAGTATGCGGCAAAAACTAAACATGCAAGGCAGAGTAAGCCGGATACTGTGATGAGAATATTCGGCCTGTTTAAGTCTCCCTTTAGGCTTATCCTTAAATATTTAGATAAGTTCATTGTATTTGTTTAAGGAGCTACTCTTTCGAGTAGCCCCCAGATTCTACATCCTGCTCCTTACTGATGAATCGGTAAGGAGATTCTACGACTTACCTGCTGCGCCAGAAAGTATCCGGCTACGCATACCCCTACGAGTATCAGCCCCTTGACGAGCTGATTCCACTGTGACTTCGTTCCCTCGATGTGGAACACAACCTGCGATGTTGTGGCGGTTGTCGGCTGCATTTCTGCTTGGTTGCCCTTTTCCATTGTTGGTTGTTCTTTTGCTGTTTCTTTCTTTTTCATTATTTTATCTTGTTGTTATTGATTTGTTTACGGTTAATGAATTCTTCTGCTTCTCGGTCGAGGTCTGCGTCAGATTTCATGTGGTCGCAGTCTTGGAGCCAAGCGTCAATTTCGTCCTTGTCGAACATGATGCTGCGTCCTTTCTTGTGGAATGGAATACGACGTGTGCTTGTCCAGCTGTAGATGGTCTGCTTACGAGGATGGCTCGGAAGGTACTTTTGGACTTCGTCAACGTTCAGCCATTGCTTTCGTTTCGTTTCTTCAGCGGGTCGAACCAACCGATCGAACTTTTTGTCCAAAGCTTCAAGCATGAGCCGCATAGACACTAACATCTGCGGCATGTTCTCAAATGTTACCATTTCTTGGTTCATATTTAGTTGCTGTATTATTTTCATGCCGCGAAAATAACGCAATAATTACAGTAGATAAAATAATGAATGTACCGCTTTTACAATCCATACAAAATTGTAATTTTTGCAATGCGTAAAGACTGAGTGAACACTTTGTAGGTGGATTTAGTTATAGTTTTTCTGTTTTCCGACATGCCGGTTGTGTGTATCATCGATTTTTTGTAATTTTGCGTTATGACCGCTAAAAGCAGTTTAGCAAGCGGCTTGCAAACTGAGCCCACGGCAGAAATCATGTTTGACCAGAAGAAAATTGACATCTTTGTTGAACCTGTAAATACCATTCTACGATAGAATATAAGCAATTAGTATAAGGTAGAATAGAGTAAAGATCGATACACGATAATTGGCAGAACGTTAATTCGTGCCCAAATCGGTTGAAGAGAAGCTCGCGCCTGTTATAGAATGTTTATATAATCTTATCAAAAGATTCTGTAAGAATGCAGGCAAAACAGTTGATGTCACCATGATTATTAACCCGTTATTGGATAAATTTGGGTTCATGCCGGCTCGGCCTAAAAAGCCAAAGATGCCAAGACTTGAATTTCCCGATAACATAATAGCGCAGATAAAGGAAAAAGAAAAGAATCTAAAAATCAAATTAACAGAACTCAATCTCAAGAAGACCGTCATCGTTCGCCGGAAGAATTGTAAAGAGAAAAAGGATGAGTCTGAGGCTAAATATATGATAGAGATGGCTCTTATTGAGATTGGCCAGTATCGAGCCGATGCACGGTACACTAAATCGAATATAGACAGGCTCCTTGGTTATTGTGAGAAATCAATGTATAATCAAAGAGACATATATACAGAAATCATTAAAACAGAAAATTCGGAAGAGAACAAACTATATACCCAACTCCGCGGAGAGTTAGAAAGCTTGACCGCACAAATATGAAGATAAAGGCGCATCCATGTCGGGTGCGCCATTTTTTTGCTTGTAAATACTTATTCTGGCAGGTTTATGTTGATTTTGATTGCATCGGCCGCCGTTTCTTTCTTGGCATCGACCACTTTGGTGTATATCTGAGTGGTACGGACGTTGGTGTGTCCTAGCATCTTTGAAACGGTATAGATATCGGTGCCGTTGGTCAGTTGAAGGGTGGCGAATGTATGGCGGAAACAGTGGAATGTGATATGCTTAGTGATTCCGGCTGCTTTAATCCACCGGGATAACGGCTTGGAAATCCATGAAGGCGCCGGAAGGCCTTCAAATACCAGACGGTTGTCATCCAGTCGATCTCCGCAGAGTTCATATGCTTGGTATGAAATAGGGGTGTATTCAACGCCTTTGGTCTTCTGTTGAGTGAAATTCACGCGCCAGTGCTCACCATCGCGAACAATCTCCTTCCATTTCAATTTTTGGATGTCGACATGGCGCATACCGGTGAGGGCTGAGAACAGAGCGGCCCGTTTGATGATTGGGCTTTCACATTCAGTTGCGCCAAGAGTATTCAGCTCCTCTATGGTTAAATACTCCCGTCGGCTCTCCTGCTCCGGTATGCCCTTTGCTTTTGCGGCGAGGTCTATCGTAAGGTATCCGTCAACGAAAGCCTGTTTTAATGCAGCCTTGAATATGGAGAAATATGTGGCAGCGGTATTTCGTGACACCGTTCCTTTCTTCTTTCCTCCTTGTGGAGCGGTAAGCATAAACTGCTTAAAATCTTCAATCAACTTTAAGTCAATGTTTCCAAAGGGAATAACATCACATTTAGAAAAAATCTTCAGCAACTCATATACACGGTTCCAGTTTACTCTGATAGAGTCCGAGTTGACCTTGTGCCTACGGTCAATCTCCTGCTTGAAGAACTCAATGAAATTACACTGGGCACGTTCATTCTGAGCGGCAATCTCTGATTCCTTCTCGGTGTATAGTTCCTTATTATCGTACTCACGCTGCCGGAGTTCACGCACTTTATCAGCATACAGGCAAGATTCGTTATCAACAGCTGAACGACACATTATCACTCCGTTGACATCGCGCTTTGGCTTATATGTGACGCTACCATCAGCATTTGTCTTGGCGATATGGGTTTTATCCCAAATTGGTGTGGTCACACTTCGGTTAACTCCTTCCTTGATACGGGTCGGTTTCCCTCCGGAAGTTTTATAGACAGGATATATGTCAATGATTAGATACCATTCATCGCGGTACTCCGACTTGCGAAGCTTAACGGTACACTTGGTATTAGAGAGCTTCTTCTTCATAGCGTCACTACATCTTTATAAAGATGGTCAATCTCAGATTTGGGAGCATATACGAAACGCCCAATCTGCCTGATTGGTATAGAATATTTTCGGATATGACCGTACACGGTGCTCTCTGCAATAGAAAATTTTTCTGCAATTTCGCCAATGGTATAGCAGTCCTCCGGCTCCAGATAATATGGCTTGGGCAATGCAATGCTCCTATTGATTGGAGCCTCGCGCAATGGTAGTTTTCCCATCAGTTCTGATTTGCTGACACGCGTAAGTCTTACGCCAAGATTGATACTTGAAACTTTGCCGCTGTTAATTAACCGCCGGATAGTCTTTGCGCAAACGCCAAACATCGCCTCAGCTTCAGCAACACTGATATAATCGCGCTGGTTTGGAATCTCGCCAATAACAGAGTCTAGTCGATCTCTCTTACGCTTTTCGGCCTGCCGTTGTTTGAATGCTTTATTTGAACAAGCCTTGTTGCAATAATGAGAGTCAAGCGACTTTGCCAGAAAAGTCGCTCCACAACATTCACATTTTCTCTTAATTTCGTACTTAGCTGTTGGCATAATATCCGATTAAGAACCCATAAGAGGAGATAAGAGGAAATAAGGGACACCTCATCGCCTATTAAGGGACGTTCCAAATATGGTGCAAATATAGCGAAATTTAATCAATTTCAATCAATTTGTTTACATTTATTAACAAATAAAATGGAGTGTAACCTTTTGAGCTACACTCCATTTATATAGATTTAGATATTTCTAAATTGATGGATTACTTCACTTCCTCGAAGTCGACGTCGGTGACGTGGTCGTCGGAGCCGGGGGCGGAACCGGCACCGGGGTTCGGGGCGCCGGCACCAGGGTTGGCGCCGGCCTGGGCCTGAGCCTGGGCGTTGAGGATGTCCTGCTGGGCGGCGCCGAACGCGGCCTCGATCTCCTTGATGGCTGCCTCACAGGCGGGGGCGTCCTGAGCCTTGTGGGCGTCGCGGAGCTTGTTGAGGGCGGCCTCGATGGCGCTCTTCTTGTCGGCGGGAATCTTGTCGCCGAGCTCGTTGAGCTGCTTCTCGGTCTGGAATACCATGGCGTCGGCCTTGTTGAGGGTGTCGATGCGCTCCTTCTCCTTGGCGTCGGCGGCGGCGTTGGCGGCAGCCTCGTCCTTCATGCGCTGGATTTCGGCGTCGGTCAGGCCGGAGGAAGCCTCGATGCGGATGCTCTGCTCCTTGCCGGTAGCCTTATCCTTGGCGGACACGTTGAGGATGCCGTTGGCGTCAATCTCGAAGGTCACCTCGATCTGAGGTATGCCGCGGGGCGCGGGAGCGATGCCGTCGAGGTGGAACTTGCCGAGGGTCTTGTCGTCCTTGGCCATGGGGCGTTCGCCCTGGAGCACCACGATTTCAACCGAGGGCTGGTTGTCGGCGGCGGTGGAGAACACCTCGCTCTTGCGGGTCGGGATGGTGGTGTTGGCCTCGATCAGCTTGGTCATAACGCCGCCGAGGGTCTCAATACCTACCGACAGGGGCACGACGTCGAGCAGCAGCACGTCCTTCACATCGCCCGAGAGCACACCGCCCTGGATGGCTGCGCCCACGGCAACTACCTCGTCGGGGTTGACGCCCTTCGAAGGAGCCTTGCCGAAGAATTTCTCAACGATGGCCTGGATGGCGGGGATACGGGTGGAACCGCCCACGAGGATAACCTCATCGATGTCGGAAGCCTTAAGGCCGGCGTCCTTGAGCGCCTGCTCGCAGGGAGCGATGGTGGCGTTGATCAGACGGTCGGCGAGCTGCTCGAACTTGGCGCGGGTCAGGGTCTTCACAAGGTGCTTGGGAATACCGTTGACGGGCATGATGTAGGGCAGGTTGATTTCAGTGGAGGTGGTCGACGAAAGCTCGATCTTGGCCTTCTCGGCGGCCTCTTTCAGGCGCTGGAGGGCCATAGGGTCCTGGCGGAGGTCAACGCCCTCGTCCTTGAGGAACTCGTCGGCGAGCCAGTCGATGATCACATGGTCGAAGTCGTCGCCGCCGAGGTGGGTGTCGCCGTTAGTCGACTTAACCTCGAACACGCCGTCGCCAAGCTCCAGGATGGAGATATCGAAGGTACCGCCGCCGAGGTCGAACACGGCGATCTTCTGGTCCTTGTTGCTCTTGTCGAGACCGTAGGCGAGGGCAGCAGCGGTAGGCTCGTTGACGATACGCTTAACGGTGAGGCCCGCGATTTCGCCGGCCTCCTTGGTGGCCTGGCGCTGCGAGTCGTTGAAGTAGGCCGGAACGGTGATCACGGCTTCGGTGACGGGCTGGCCGAGGTAATCCTCGGCGGTCTTCTTCATCTTCTGAAGAATCATCGCGGAGATTTCCTGCGGGGTGTACTGGCGGCCGTCGATGTCGACGCGGGGGGTGTTATTGTCGGCGCGCACAACCTTGTAGGGCACGCGTTCGATTTCCTTCTGAACCTGGTCGTAGGTTTCGCCCATGAAACGCTTGATCGAGAAGATCGTGCGGGTAGGGTTGGTGATGGCCTGGCGCTTGGCGGGGTCGCCCACCTTGCGCTCGCCGCCATCGACGAAAGCCACAATCGAGGGGGTTGTATTGCGTCCCTCGCTGTTGGGGATCACGACGGGATCCTTGCCTTCGAGAACTGCGACGCATGAGTTAGTGGTACCTAAGTCAATACCGATAATCTTTCCCATAGTAGTATTTAGTTTTTTTGTTGTTTTTGATTTCGTTGATTCGGAACCGTAGATTCGCGGGGTGCCGCCCGGCTGGCGGGCGCCCCGTCGGGCGTTCCGATTCAATAATCAAACAAATCTTGTGCCAAAAATGTTGGCACCCCCCGAAAAATGCCTCCCAGCGGGCCTTAATGGCAATAACTATGGTATACGGGACCCCGGCGGCCCCCCGAGGTCTGCCACCTTGTCAGCCAATCCGCGCAATATGTCAGAGTGGGCGTGACACTCCCCGCTACTCCGTCGCCGTGACCCGCAGGATTATATAAGGAGTGAGCGGGAGACGTATCGAGCGGTTATCTTTATCATAATGGCGGTAGTTGCGTTTCGGGCCTACCTCCATCGTTTCGGGCCATGGCGTGACAGTCATAGCCCACGGGTCGATTATCTCTACCCTGTATTTCGCACCCTGCCTGATATTACCGTAGTCGGCGCATTTGGCCGGGAGGTTGAACTGCCAGCTGTCGCGCATATTTTCGCCGAAATAGATCAGATAGCGCCCCGGACCGCCGGTGTATGTCATCACGTCGCGCGACACATCGGCAGCCTGAAGCCGTTCAGGCATCGACTCCGCCAAGTCGCGGATGAAGCCTACGCGCTTCCACGACTCTCCCCGCTGCCGCCCTCCCTCGGCCCACATTATTGTGTCGGAGTCGGACGTATGCCGTAAGAAACACTCTCCGTGGGTCACATACACCCCGGCGAGCACTCCGTTGAGGATTCTATGGACCATTTCCTGACCAGAAAGCCTCCCCCAGCGGTTGGGCAGGTTTCCTTCGTAGCAAACCTCGTCGAGAACCACCGGCTTGCGGTATACGCAGCGCAGTATGGAGGCCCTCCCTGGCTCGACCACCGGGGCCTCGTCCTGGATGCTGGTGTGGGTGATCCGGTCGACGGAGCCATAGGGGAAAGAAGTCGCCGTGGACCCATGGATCGACAGCAGGTGGCCGTAAGGGTCGGCCGCGTCGACAGCCGCGATAAGCTCCAGCCAGTCAGCCTCGGTCTTGGACGCGACATAGTCATACTCGTTGGCCATCGACCACCAGACGTTGGGGAACGCGGCCAGGCGGGTGGCGGTGTAGTCGGCGAAAGCGAGGTTGACCTCGCGCGGCATCGAGTCGAAACCCCACTCCCCCTTGTCGTAGGGATGGAACAGAATAAGGTCGGCCTCGATACCGAGCGCGGCCAGAGAGTCAACGCTGTTTTCGAGATTGCGGAAGAAGTCGGGCGAGAAACGCGTCATATCGAAGCGTCGACCGTTTCGCGCGGTCAGCGTCATACCCTCCTCGGCGCTCGGCCCATCGGCAAAAGGGAAATATTCCGGCTCCTTGCGGCATAGCGCGTATGACTTCGGCATGACGCACATACGCAACTTGTTGAAAGCACCCTGCCGCAACGATTCGAGGGTGAGCCCTTTAAGGTCGGATGTCATATGGTGCCAGGCATACGCCGTGGTTCCGAACGGCATATAACGCGTTGAATCGGCATACCGGAACCCGTGCCGCCCGTCGACGCGCGCCAGGCCGTGGCCTACGGCCTCCTCCGCGACCTCCACAGAGCCTTTCCTACCGTCGAGAGCGGCCGCGCCTGACCGCGTCACATAGTCCCAGCGCCCCGGCTTCAGCGGTAGGAAGCGCAGAACATAGCGCCCGTCGCCATCATAGAATCCCTTCACGTTAAGCGTGTCGGCTCCGTTCACAAACGTCGCGCCGAACTTCACATCGACATACGGGTTCCCCTCCGAAGGACCGCGGAAAGCTTTTTCCCATCGTTCGTAGAGGCGCACGCCGTCGGCGGCAGCGCCGGCAGTCGCGAAGCATAATGCGCTGGCTGTCAATAACGAGAATACCGCGAATCGCTTGGCTAAAATAAAGAATGGCTTCATAGGCTGGAGGTGCAGTGTTGGATAATGATTCGCGAATATACGCTTTTTCTTCCATACCCGCGCGGGCGCCCCCCTGCCTCCGCGGCGCTATCTTACCGAGTCGGCTGGCGCGGCCATATTATGGCGGATGCGTTCGGAGCGGAACTCGCGCCACTCCTTATCGTTGTTGCGGTTCATGCGCACGCGGCTGATACCCGTCGCCACTTTCAGGAGCTGGAGGGTGCGCTCGGCGAAATTACGCTTCCTCACCCCTCGCCCCATCAGCAGATGGTCGGGGCGTATGTCGAGCCTCGCCTGGTCGGTATCGGCCATATTAACCCGCTCGACCAGCATCCTCACCGAGGGTTGGAGCGCCGGGGCCTCCGCGGGCTCCACGATCTCGATTTTCTCACGCCCGGGGTTCAGCCTCTCCCATCGGCGCGCCTCCTTCATTGGGATGTACTCCTTGTCGAGGATATACACCTCTGTATATGTGGTGACGAAAAACGGCTCGTCGACGCGGTTGAACTGGAACACGCCGCTCCCCCTACCCCGCGACTCGATGTTGAACGAGAATCCCTCAAGGTCGGCGGGCGTAAGTCGGTCGCCGGAAACGTTGGCATAGTTTAGCCGAAGCCGGAACCGCTCAAAGTCGATCTCCGGCCTGCGGAAAAAGTGGGAGAAGCGCGGCACCCTCCGCCTCCCGGCGGAATCGGCGAGCACGTCGATGTCGAGCGACACCCGGTGGCCCCTCCTCCGCCATATCTCCGCCGGGCTGTAGCGCCCCCTCACGGTGTCGGCCGCTACCTCCGCCCCCGCGACCGCGGCGGGCATCGCCAGCGACGGGAGCACCCCTACCCAGTCGGACCAGGTGAAATGCTGGTTGCACTTGTCGCCCACGCTGTCGAGCCCCTCGGAGTTGGTAAACCTGTAATACGACCTGGAATTCAGCACCCGCGGCTCGCTCCACCCCCTCCGGCCGCCGTCATCACCGTCGGCGGGGAGCATGAAATCGACCATCTTCTCGCGGAACATGGTCACGGTGTCGGTGTACGTCGCGAGCGTCGAATACTCCCGGGCATAGGCCAGGATATGCAGCATCTTTTTCCGCTTCGTCTCCACCACCACTTCCGGCAACAGCGCGGGATTCTCGCGGAGCCATATCGTGTCGGCACCGGCCGACGCGACCGACCGCTCGGCGTAGCCGATATAACGTATGGCGATCGGGTAATCCGAATCGGAAACACCGCTTACGCGCCCCTTTTGGTCGGTAACCCCGGCGAACCGCCCGTCGCGGTCAAACACCGAGGCACCCGCCAGCGGCGCCCGGCTCAACGAGTCGGCCACCACGGC
>JAMPHO010000030.1 GCA_023663385.1 Alistipes timonensis
GCCCCGACCGCGTCGGGGAGCTCGTCGGGGAGGCCCGCGCCGGGGAGACCGTGTTGCTGTCGGCCCGCTCGCTCGCCCGCGACTGCGGCGCGACCTCGTTCCCCGCCATAATAGTGGCCGACGAGCGGGGTAGGGTGGCCAATGTGATTCTCGGATTCAACAACTCGCTTGCCACCGACGTTATACAATCAGTCGCCACGCTCTGAAGCCGGGGCCGTGGCTGGCTGAGTGAAAATTTGAAAACAAAGCAATTATATAAGAATTATGGAAACAGTTTATTTCAAAGGCACTCCGTGCCATACCTACGGCGACGTGCCCTCGGTAGGCGAGAAAGCGGCGTGCTACAACTTCGTGACCCCCGAACTCAAGGAGGTCAGCTGTGAGGACTTTAAAGGAAAGAGGGTGGTGCTCAACGTGTTCCCCTCGCTCGATACACCTGTGTGCGCCGCTTCGGTGCGCCGTTTCAACGAGGCCGCGTCGAAGCTCGACAACACCGTGGTGCTCTGCGTGTCGATGGACCTTCCTTTCGCCGCCGGCCGCTTTTGCACCGCCGAGGGGCTTAAGGACGTGATACCCGCGTCGGCCTTCCGCTCGCCGATGTTCGCTGAGAAGTATGGCCTTGAGCTGGTCGACGGCCCCCTGGCCGGACTGCTTGCCCGCGCCGTGATCATTCTCGACGGCGAACGCGAGGTTATCTACCGCGAGTTGGTCGAGGAAATCACCAACGAGCCCGACTACGAGGCCGCACTCTCAATGCTCAGATAATATCTATCGACTATACAACAAGGTCGGAGCCCCCTTGCGGAGTCTCCGACCTTGTTGTGTTATAGGATTATGTTCAGCGGATTGCGACCTTGCTGCCGTTGATGATGTAGAGGCCCGAGGGGAGGCCGTCGGTGGAGCCGTTGGAGCGCACGAGTCGGCCGTCGATGGTGTAGACAGCGCCGCGGAGGGTGGTCGGTTCGGCGGCGACGTTCTCCACGTCGGAGACGCTGCCGCGGAGCACGATAGCGGGGTTGAGGATGTCGGTGGCGACGTAGGCCCCGGAGGCTCTTGCGATTACGCTGGGTGTGTCGGCCAGTGCCGCGGGCGCGTCACCATTGACCGAGATGAGAGCGGTGGGGAGGAACTCGCCGTCGCGGACGTAGCGCGACGCGTAAGTGCCTCGGAGCGAGGTGGCGCCAACCTCGGTAGCACCGGCTGCTTGCCCGAATACGAGAGCCGAGAGGTTGGCCTCGCAATCCTCGTCGGGGACGATGATGTACGGGGTGTCGGCCACGAGTTCCGAAGCCGAAGGTACGTTGCGGAACACCAATGTGTTACCATCGACGGCGTCGAAGCGGTAATAGGTGCCGAGTGGGGCGGCGGATACGTCGGGGAGCACGATGGCCTCGGGCACGCCGCGATAGAACGCTGCCTTGGTGGCGAGCATCGGTATGTTGGCGTTAGGCGTCATGCCGTCGGCAAACGATACGGCGGTCTCGCCGCTCTTGAACGCTTCGGCCTCGGCGGTGGCGGTGTAGTCGCGTCCCGACTGGAGCACGGCCACCGAGTACGAGCCGTCGGCGCCGGAGGTGCCGTAGTACTCGACATCGTCGCTGCGGAGCGTTACGGCGGCACCCTCAACGGGCACCTCGCCCTCGGTTACCTTGCCGGTAACGAGCCCCGCCTCGGTCGCGAGGTTCAGCGCGGCGTAACCTAAGCAATGGTTGTCCCAGCCGGTAAGGGAGCCGTCGGTGTCGATTTTCCAGCGGGCGTAGTTGAGGAAGCGGGTCGAAGAGTCGCCGTTGTTGTACGCCTCGAAGTTGAAGGAGTACACCGTCGGGTTGTCCGATGTGGCGCGGAGGTAAACGACGATGCTGCTTGTGCCGTCATAAACAATCTCGCCGGAGAAAGGCAGGTTGAGGAACCAATCCTTCTCGGAGTTGACTTTGAACGTGTAGTCGCCGTCGAACACCTTGTCGAGGGTCTCGACATCGAGCAGGGGCACCTTGTCGGCGCTCTGTACTTTGGCGTCGGTCAGTCCGATCCACACTTCGATGTGGGTCGCGTAATCTTTCAAGGTGTTGCCGTGGAAGGCGATGCCGTTGATTTTCGTTCCGGCGGGGAGGCCGACATATTCGGCGGGGTATATCTGTTCGGTGAACACCTTGGCCGAGTAGTTGAACGGGAGCACATACTGCGAGCCGTTCTGCGAGCTGGCCGGAACTATGGTGTGGAGGGCGTTGATCTGCTCCTCGGCAACAGCGATGGTGGTTTCCGGGGTGGAGAAGTTGGTGCCGTCGGTGAAGCGGGCTTCCATACGGGCGGCGAACTCGCCGGCTCGGTGCGGGGTGAAGGAAACCGCGGCTTCGGCAACACCCTGTCCGCCGGGAACTTCGGGCACTTCGGTTGCCTCATACTCCTTGCCGTCGACAATGAGGAACACCTTGTAGCCGTCGGCCTCTTCCGCGGCCTGGAGGTAGTTCTTGAGGGTAAGGGTGGCGGTATAGAGGTTGTTGACCATGGCCGAAGTCGGGAACTGGGCCGGGGTAACCGCCATATCGTGGGTCACCTCGGCGTAGGGGAGTCCGTAGATATTGTCGAGGTAAACCTCCGAGCCGGTGATTTTCAGGTAATAGTCACCCTCGGGCATGCCGTTGAGCTGGAAGGTCTTGAAGTCGTAGTCGAGTCCCGGGTCGGTGTTCATTGTCACCGATGCCTCGGGGAGAGCGGTCCAGTTGCTTCGGTCGGGGGAGTAGGCGAACTCGATTTTGGCCCCGGTGCCGGTGCGGCGGGCGTCGAAGGCGAGCTTCGAGGTTGCTGAGAAGGTCAGTTTGGGGAGCACCAGCTCGGCAACGGAGTAGGACGAAGTCGGCTGGATGTAGTTGTTGCGGTTGGCGCCCGAGCCGCTGTAGCCGAGCTTCCACGCCATATTCCCCTCGCCGTTGGCGATTTCGGAGGGGAGCACCTTGTCGTCGGCAAACGGGATGTAAATCAGCGACGGGTCGACTACCACGGCACTCACGGCGAGCCGGGCGACATCGCCCCCGGTGACGGTGAACCGCACTTCGCCGGAGTAGGAACCCGGTTCGAGTCCCTCGGGGTCAAAGGTGATGGATATGGGTGTGGTGCCGGTGGTGGCGAGGGTGCGGGGGAGCTCCCAGTCGGTCGAGAAACCGGCGGGGCACTCGATGGCGGTGATTTCGGCGGGAGCGGTGCCGCTCTGGGCGTTGACGGTCATCTTGCGGGTGGCCGCGCCCTTTAGTTTGCCGAAATCGAGCACATAAGTCGCGGCCACGTTGCTGTAGCCCCCGTCCTCGCGGAAATTGAGCACGGGCTTGTACTCCTTGATTGTAACGGATGACTCCGCGGTGTTCCCCGTGAGGTTCTCCTTTATAGTGAATAGGGCGGGGGTGCCAAGTTCGCTGAAGGGCATGGGTTCGAGGGCGCAGGTGACGGTTTTCGACGCGCCTTCGGCCAGGGCGCCGATCGCGAAGGTCTTCAGGGGGGTGTCGCTCCCTGATCTTGCGACGGATATGGTGAGGTTCTCCTCGGAGCCGTCGTAGGAGTAGTCGCCGATGTTGAGCACCGTCACGTCGAACGATACGGTGGCCTTGTTCTCCGGGTCGCAGACCACTCCCGACGAGGGCCCGTTGACGCGCACGTTGGAAACGCTGAGTTTGTGAACCTTTTCAATGTCGGCCCGCTCGGCGTTGAAGTCACTTATGCGCGCGTTATGGCCGTGGATGCCGATGTAGGGGTACTTGGCGTTGTCGGCGATTGGGTCGAAGGCGATTTCGACCCACTGGTTCGCGTTGTAGCCCGGCAGGCGCGAATTTGACTGCGCGGTGTACTCGTCGCCGACCTCGTAGGTGCCGTCGGCGAGCTTCTTCAGGGCGTAGAAGCGTATGGTGCCTGTCGAGCTGTAAAGGGTCGACTGGCACCAGAGCGACACGGCGCCTGACAGTTTGGGGGTGACGAGCATATCGGCGCACGTCTTGGTGTTGCCGAGCAGTTCGGAGCCTATGTCGATTTTGCCGCAGCCGTCGTGGCCGGAGTATGAGCTTTGGGTATAGGACTGGTAGATGAGGTTGCCCGTGGTGGGGTGGGTGTAGCCGTCGACAATGTGCCCCCAGCTCGATGCCACGGCGAAAGCCGGGTCGGCCTTGTCGATTGTTTTCTTGAAGTCGTAGCGGTAGTTTTCAACAACCTCGGCTCTGGCGGGGAGCGCCGCGGCGAGCATTATTGTCGCGGCTCCGAGGAGTTTCGTTATGCTGCTTCTCATATGGTCGGATATTGATTGGATATTGATGGATAGATGAAACCGGGGATTGGGGCCCGTTGGCACCAATCCCCGGCTTTGTAAGCGTTATCGGACCACGGCTGCCGAGCAGGAGCCGGCGGTGGTGGTAACGGCCACGAAGTAGGTGGCGGAGGGTAGGGCCGAGATGTCGACCTTCACGGTGCCGCGGGCGCCTTCCTGTCCGAAGGCCACGGCGCGCCCCTGGGCGTCGAACACCGTCAGTGCCTTCAGCGAGGCGTCGGCGGGGAGCGCGGCGGAAATGATGCCGTCGACGCACTCAATGGCGATGTCGGCTGCGGGAGCCGCCGAGGGGAGGCATTCGATGCCCGACTGCTGGCCGGGGTCGGCGTTCAGGTCGTCCCAGGCGGGGTCCCATACCACTGCGTCGTTGCGCGAGCCGTAGGTGGTTTCGAGCAGGTTGTACTGCTGCGGGCCTATGGAACCGGCCTGCTGGCAGTTGCGCCCGACGTGGTTGAACACGGCTATGAACTCGTTTGACATACTCCAGGAGTTGGCGTAGTCAAACACGCCCATGACGTGGATGGTCTTCACCGTGCCGTTGCCGGGAATCACAACCTCGTGGTCGCGCCCCTCGTAGTTGTCGTTGGCCATAAGGGTGTACGGCTCTACCATCACCCAGAACATCGTGCCTTCGTAGAGGCCACCCTCGTTAATTACCTCGGCTTCGAGAATCATGCAGTTTGGCGGCACCTGGTAATCCTTGGGGATGAATTTGATTTTCTTGGTGAGCGAGAGCTCGGGCTCGGGCTCGCGGCCGTCGATCGACAGCCCTTCGCGGGTGTAGAAGGGTTTTTCGTCGCGGTTGAAGAATGTGATTTCGTAAGCGTCGCTGCGGTAGCAGTCGAGGGTCTGGGAGAATTCGACGGTCACGGTTTCCCCGGCGGGGATAGTTACGTCGACGTGGGGGGAGTTATACCAGTGGCTCGGCACTCGGTCCCCCTTGACTTTAAGCTGGAAGTAGAGGCATCCGTCGTAGGTCTCACCCTCGTTGGTGACCGTCAGGCGGAAGGTGGTGCTGGTCTCGCTGTCGAGGTGGTCGGGGGTCCAGGAGAGGTCGTCGACCCGCAGGGAATAGAATCCGGCGGGGGTGATGTCTGCCTGTCCGTCGGCCACGTCCACTTCGAGGCGCGACACGGCGCCCACCGAGGTGGTGAACTTGCGCGGGGCGGTCTCGCCGTCGATCACGAAGTAGGGCTCGATGGTGTAGTTGCCGTCGGCGAGTCCCTGGGGGATGGTGACGGTCACGGGGTCGTCAAGCACCGGGCCGAAGCGGAGCTCGCCCGGGTCGTAGGGGCTGAACGCGGCCACCTGCGTGCCAGAGGCGTCGGTCATACGTAGACCAAGCTCCTTTACCGGGGTCATGCGGTTGGAGATGTTGTAAGCCTCGTAGAGGTAGATGGGGAGCTGCGAGCCGAGCGGCAGCGCTGCACCCTCGAAATCGACGGGCTGTCCGGCGGCATCAACCCCCTTTAGCCCCTCGGTGAAGAACTCGTAGTCGCGCCACTGGGTCGATCCGTTGCGGTCGGGGCGCATCCCCACGATCATGTCCTGATGGTAGTTGAAGCCGTCCTTCATGCTCTGGCCGGTGGTCATATCAACGTAGTCGTAGGCCAGGGCGTTGAGGGCGAAGTAGCCGTTGCCGCTGCCGTTCCATCCCCAGTTGATATGGTAGAGCCCCTCCTCGTTGAAGCCGTCGCACACGAAGGAGTGACCCATACCCATGCCGGAGGTGGCGCCGCCGTAAACCACGGCGAAACCGTTGTCCAGCTCTCCGTGGATCATTTCAAGCCACTGCTCGCCGGTGTAGGAGTCGCGCTTGGCGCAGTGGATCTGCTTGGAGTAGCTGAAGTGGTTGGCCAGCGCGCCGGCTATTTTTTCGGAGTAGGCTCCCGAGCCGCCGACCTGGAAATCCATCTCGACGGATACGGCGAAGTCATAGAGCATCGAGGCCACGGCGTCGATAGTCTCGGCCGACGAGGTGTTGTCGAGCGTGTTGGCCATCTTGTCCCACTGGTAAGTGGATTTTGAGAAGTCCTGGGAGATTTCGAGCTTGTGGGTCGTCGAGGTATAGCTGTGGGAGCCGGTGCCCTGGAGGGGCCAGCGGTGGGAGTACATCACCTGGCCGACCGCCGTCGCCACGCATCCGATAGGGTAGGATGTCGAGGGGGCTTTGCGGTTGTAGTAGGGCTGCTGACCCCAGTGGATGTCGCCCAGGAGGGGCTCCACCACCCGTGCCCGCGAGGGGGCCGCGGCCTTGGGTCGCGCCTGCGGGTTGGCGTTGAGGAAGTCGATGGCTCGTCCGGCCTGGTCGAGCCAGGCGCGCATATTGTCGGGCATCTCCGAGGGGGTGCCGTTGTCGGTGTATCCGAGGATTTCGGCCCCGAAGGCGTCGTCGCCCGCCACTACCACATAGCCCGGCATACCGCCGCGGGTCATGATGTAGCAGGCTGTGGCGTCGCCCGCGGGGGTGAGCCGCTTGGCGGCTATTTTAAACGACGGGGAGCCGCCGAGGGCGCGGAGCATATGTCGCCCCGCCGGGCCGTTGACGATTTCCAGCGCCTTCTCAGGGCTTACCGGGGCGGCCTGGGCCGCAAGGGTGGCCGCGGCTCCGAGGGCCGCTAAAATATATCTTGCTTTCATAGTACGCGGGGGTTACTTGATGATGAATTTTCTGCCGTTGGCGATGTAGACTCCGGGAGCGAGCGAGGCGTCGGCCACGGAGGTGGCGGCGCGGCGCACAACCACGCCCTGGAGGTTGTAGATGTCAAACGGGGCGGCTTCACCGTCGGCTCCGATGAGCGATACGGAGGCCTGGTCGGCGCCCATCTCGGCGGGGAGCGACTCCGAACCGTCGCGGTAAACGGCGGTTACGGCGTACTTGGCGGCTTTGCCGTCGGTGTCGAGCGCTTTCAGTTCCTTGACGTTGCCTACCAGCTTGCCGTCGGCATACAGGTTGTAGGATTCGGGGGTGCCACCGGCGATGTAGGAGAAGTCGTCGAGGCGGAACATGCAGCCGTCGCCCGCGGGGGTGGTGTGGTGGATCGCGAAGTAGCGCGCCCCCTCGGGTATCACAAATTCTACCTTGACATAGTTGGCGTCATCGACATATTTCTTATTGGAAATCGAGCCGGCGTAGCAGTAGTCCTTGAAGTCGGCCACGGAGTTGCCGGTGGTGGAGTACATGATGTAGAAGGTCTCCTCGGTCTGCTCGTATAGCTCCCAGAGCGCGTTGTAAGCCTTTGTGCTGGCGGCGTGGAACGAGCCGGTGTGCCCCTCGCCGGAAAGTTCGGGGGAGATGAGCCACGCGTCGGAGGCGGCGTAAGTGGCCCCCTGGTCGGGGTCGTCAAGCACTCCGAAGGGAGCGCCGAGGTATGAGCGGCCGCTCTTCGCGTCGTTGGCCTCGCCGATTTCCTCGGGGGTCATAACCTTGAAGGCGAACTGCTCCATCTGGCCGGGGTAGTCGCTCACGGGGTACACGCCGCCGTGGAACGCGAGGTCGGTGTCGACCGTGGTCCATTCGCCGAACTCGGTGGCCCAGGGGGCGTAGTCCTCAAAGCCGTCCTCAACGGGTTTGCTGTTGGGGCCGGGAACGTTCCACTCGGCCGAGATGCCGTTTTCGGGGGTGCGGAACAGGCGGAGGTCGCTTACGGGTTTGCGCCAGGTCTGCTCCATAGCCACTTCGACCGCGTCGGTGTCATTTTCGGGAACCTCGTCGCCGGCCACTGTCATGCGGGCGGTGACATTCAGTTTGTCACCCTCGGTGAGCGAGGAGGTGGGTATCTCGATGCCGAGCAGCCCGGTGCCGAGCGCCGAGAGGGTGCCCTGGAGGGTGCCGTCGATGATGGCTTTGCCGTTGACCTCCACATACACGTCGAGCGCGGGGGTGGCGAACAGCGAGTTGTTGCTGATAACGAGGTCGCCCGTGATGGTCTGCCCCTTCATAACCTTCGAGGGGAGGTCGAGGGTTGCCGAAACATCGACCATCTTGTTGTCGATCACCTGCAGCGCGTCGAGTGCCACGAGAGCCCCGCCGTCGCTGAAATTGGCGTTCGAGGTGAAGTTGAACGACAGTGTGCAATAACGGTACTTTTTATAAGCGGTGAGATCCACGACCTCGGTTTTCCAATAGGCCGCGGCGGTGCCGCTGTTGGTGGAGGAGAATACCGGGCGCGAGGTGCCGTCGGGGAAGTAGGCGATGATGGACAGCCCGACATTCTGAGTCGGCACATAGTAGCGCGTGAACACCAGGTAGGGGTTACCGGCGAGTGATATTTTCTCAGTGTGAACTTTCAGATAGTCACCCTGCTTGTAGGCCAGGAAGGCGAGTACACCGTTGTCGTTATCCATCGAGGGGAGCCCGGAGGCGTCGGTCAGCAGCCCCCACTGATTGATGGATGTGCATTCAGTCCAGAAGAACTTGTCAGTCTGGCCGTTGCGGAAGCTCTCCTTCCAGGGGAGCGGGGCGATGGCGCCGGTGGTGAGCACCGGGGTGGCGGCAATCTGGCTCTCTTCGCCGTTGACCACGGCGGATACGCCGAACACGGTGTAACCCCCTTCGCCGGCGTCGGTCTGGCGGTCGATGGTGAAGGTGGTTTCCGAGGTGGTGCCGATCGACTTTATGTCGGCGGTGGTGGCGCCGGCCTCGTATACCTTGTATTCGGAGGCGCCTTCGACGGCGCTCCAGTTGATGGTCACTTTGTTCCCTTCATCGACGTAGCGCACGCCGGTGGGATTGGCGACGGCTTTGGCCGCCGCGCGGCGCGAGGAGGGCTTTGCGGGAGCCGAAAGGAAGCGCGCCGGGGTGGTCCCGGCCATTTTCAGCGCGGCGCGCGAGGCGTCGGCGCCCTTGGTGGGAGCCATTTCAAACGACAGTCCCCCGGACATAGTCATCCTGGGGGACTCATTGGCCAGCATCGAGCCGCCGATCAGGGCGGCTGTCGCTAAAGCGAGAAAACGGGTATAATTATTCATAAGCGATATTGTGTGTCAATTGTGATATTCGCATTGGTTGTTCGTATATTCCAACAATATGCAAAGATATATAAAAGAGCATTCCCGCACCCTATAGTATGGTTAAAATATATTAAAATCAACTTATTTTTGCCAAATAGGCCAACTGGTGCCACCGAAGGGCCAATTTTACCGCCAATATGCCATGGAAGCCCGGAAAAGTTGCTAAATTTGCAGCCCGTGCGTCTGCCGGATACACACTAATCTAAACGAATAATTACAATGGCCCAGCATAACGACCTTGGGAAATGGGGCGAGCAGGCGGTAGCCGACTATCTTACCGCCCGCGGATACGCCATAGTGGAGCGCAACTGGCGCCTGGGAAAGGTCGAAATAGACATCATCGCCTCCAAGGGGGCCGACATTGTGTTCGTAGAGGTGAAGACGCGCCGCGAGCCGTCGGCCAATCCGTTCGAGGCCATGACCCGGCAGAAGGAGCAGATGCTCCTGAGGGGGGCCAACGCGTATATGCAGGCCAAAAACAGCGCCCTGTCGCCGCGGATCGACGTCGCGGCGGTCGAGGGGGATGAGCATGATTTCAGAATAGAATACCTGGAGGATGCCGTGCGCCCCAGGCTGCGCACTTATCGCTGAACCCCGCGGGTTACTTTGAGGAACGCCGCCAGGAAGAGCCCTCCCGCCAGGAAGAGCGAAACCGAGAACGACAGCTCGATGCCGTAGACACCCAATCCGGCGGGGAACGCCAACAGGTAGGTGCTCGGCAGCCCCACCAATATGTAGCTCACGAAGGCTATCCAGAGCATCGGCATGACGCGGGCTGTGCCGCGGAGGGCGTTGGCGAAGGTGATTTGAGTGGCGTCGCCCAACTGGTATAGCACCAGCGGGAAGAGGAGCGACGTCGCGAGCGACAGCACCGTCTCGTCCTCGGTGAAGAGCCCCATGAGCGGTCGGGAGAACAGCACGAACACCAGGCTCGAAAGGCTCATGAAGAAGAGCATAACGACGTAGCCGTCGAACGCCGGGCGGCGGCAGTTGGGGCCGAGGCCGTGTCCGGCCTCGTTGGCGGTGAGCACGGCGATGGCCGTGCCTACGCTGTAGTATATGCAGAACCCGAGCGTGCCGACCACCAGCACTATCTGGAACGCCGCCAGCGAGACGGTGCCGATCCACCCCGCGAACACGGCGCAGAGCGAGAACGCCCCGGTCTCGAAGGTCATTTGAAGCGCCACCGGCCAGGAGGTCTTAACCACGCGCCCCATCATACCCTCGGGGATGCGGCCACCGCGGAGAAACGCCTCGCGGTAGCCCCGGTAGTCGGCCCGGGTGAAGAACACTATTAGTATGACCACAGGGGCGATCACCCTCGCCGCGAGCGTCGAGAGCCCGGCGCCAGTGAGTCCCAGTTCGGGGAAACCCCAATGGCCGTAGATAAGGACGTAGTTGCCTAAGATGTTAAGCGCGTTGCACCCGAGGAGAATCCACATAGGCATGGCCGTGTTCTTGATCGCGTAGCTCCACTGGGTGAAGGCGTTGAACACCGTCATCGGCAGCAGTCCGGCGAGGTATATCAGGAAGAAGGGCTTTATGAGGGGTATGAGCTCGTCGGGTTGCCCCATCTCCCCGAGTCGGAAGTACAAGCAGAGCATCAGCAGCGACAGGAGCACCCCGACTATCACGTTGGCTATCAGCCCGGCGCGGAGCGTCAGGCCGATGGCGTCGGACCGCTTCTGCCCGAACAGCGCGCCGATGAGGGGCGTGAGGCCGTAGGAGAAGCCCATAGCGAAGAAAATGACGACATTGAAAATGTTCACCACGAACGACGACGCGGCGAGCGACTGCGTGGTGTACCGCCCCACCATTATATTATCGGCGAATGATACGAGTATGAACCCGACCTGGGCCACCATGACGGGGAGCGCCAGGCGGAATATCGACAGACATCTCTTGAACATAGACATTGCGCTTTCTTTGGAAACTTTGGAAACGCGAAGTTACTAACTTTGCCCCACTTACCCAATTGTTGGCGTGACCGCCTGGGTTTTTAAAAAAAATTTCGTAGCTTTGCTTATCAGTAAACAGAAGAATCCATCATTCCCGACGATACAATGTACCAGGACATCGACGCCATAGCGCTCCGAATGATACGCTACAACGACCGCCACTCGATACTTACGGCCTACAGCCGCCAGGCGGGGAGGGTAGCGCTGCTGGTACCCGCCGGCTCGGGGCAGTCGGCCCGCCGCACCCGGGCGCTGCTGATGCCTATGGCGCGGTTTGAATGCGTGGTATCCATCACCCCCGGGCGCGAGGTGTGCGCTTTCTGCGACCTGCGCCCCGTCGAGCTCCCCCCGGAGGGTAACGCCGTGAGGGCCTCGCTGGCGCTCTTCGCCGCCGACCTCCTCAGCGGTCTCCTGCGCGAGCCTATGCCCGATGAGGCGCTGTTCCACTACATTTCGACCGTGGCCCGGCGACTCTCGTCACCGGCCCTGTCGCCCGCCGGGGCGGCCAATATGCCCCTCGCGCTTCTGATAGGGCTGGCGCGTTATTTGGGGATTGAGCCGGACTGGTCGACCTACGCCCCCGGACGGGTTCTCGACATGGTCGATGGCATTTTCCGCGCCGCGCCGCCGCCCCATGGTCATTTTCTCTCAACCGAAGAGGCATCGGCGGCGTTTACATTCCGGCGGATGTCGGCGCGCACGGCGTTTCGTTTCCGAATGGACCGGGCGCGACGCAACCGGGCCCTCGACGTGGCTCTCGAATATTACTCGCTCCATCTTCCGGGATTCTCGACCCCGATGTCGCTCGACATTCTCCGCCACACATTCGATTTCTAACCCCGGGAGGGGGCGACCCCCTCTCCGACCAATATTTGGCATAAACGTATGGCAGACAATACGAAATTCAGCACTAAACTCGGCGTGATAGCCGCCACCGTGGGCTCGGCGGTAGGTCTGGGCAACATATGGCGTTTCCCCTATGAGGCGGGGATGCACGGCGGAGGGGCCTTCCTCCTGATTTACGTCATTTTCGTGCTCCTGATAGGGGTTCCGGTGGTTGCCGGGGAGCTGGTGATCGGGCGCTACACGGGGTGCAACGTCGCGGGCGCGTTCAAGAAGCTCAAGGCCGCGCCCGTCTGGCACACCGTGGCCTACACCGGGCTGCTGAGTTCGCTGCTGATATTGGGGTTCTACAGCGTCGTTGCCGGATGGACGGTTGAGTATATCTATCAGGCTGTGACGGGTTTCGGGGGCGCGCAAACCGAGGCGGCGCTCCACGAGCAGTTCGACCAGTTCACGGCCTCGGGGCCGCGGCAGATATTCTGGACCCTACTGTTCCTGGCCATAAACTTCTTCGTGATCAGCCGCGGGGTGCAGAAGGGTATCGAGCGGGTGTCGAACGTGCTTATGCCGATGCTGTTCGCCATATTGGTGGTGTTCTGCGTCAACGCCCTCTTTATGCCCGGGGCTTCCGAGGGGCTGGCGTTCCTATTTCATCCCGATTTCTCCAAGATAGGGGTGTCGACGGTGCTCGGGGCGCTCGGCCAGGCGTTTTTCTCCCTTAGCGTCGGTATGGGGGTGCTGATGACCTACGCCAGCTATTTCACCAAGGATACCCGGCTGGTGAGCACCTCGGTGACCACCGCCGTGCTCGACACGCTCGTGGCTGTGATGGCGGGCGTGATTATATTCCCGGCGGTGTTCTCGTTCGGCGAGGCTCCGGCGGCGGGCCCGAGGCTGGTGTTCGAGGTGCTCCCCTCGATTTTCACCACCCTGCCGGGCGGTAGCCTCTGGGCGCTGCTCTTCTTCATACTCCTTTTCGTGGCGGCGCTGACCTCTACAATTTCGCTGTCGGAGGTGGTAATCGCCTGGATTGTGGGTGAGTGGAAACTGAGCCGCGGCAAGGCCACGCTTATTTACGGCGTCGCTGTTTCGCTTCTCAGCTGTCTGAGCGCGATGTCGTTCGGGCCTCTGGCCGGATTCAAACTGTTCGGCCTCAACTTCTTCGACCTGCTCGACTTCGTGTCATCGAACATCCTGCTCCCCGTAGGCGGTCTGCTGATCGCGCTTTACACCGGGTGGAAGCTCCCCGCCAGGATTCTACGGGCGCAGTTATCGGCCCCCGGGCGCGACCCGGGCGCGCCGACCCCGGCGGGTGTGCGGCTCATAATCTTCAGCCTGCGGTACATCTGCCCGCTGGCTATTCTTGCGATTTTCATCTGGGGTCTGCTGCCGCACTGATGCCCCCCTTAACTCTTAACTCTTCACTCTTCACTCTTATCTCTGAGGGAAGTAGGAGTCGGAGGCCGCGGCGGCGAAGCGGCGCGCGTCGGTCGGCGACAGGCGTCGGGCGTGCAGAAGGGTGGCGCGGTGGTAGTCGGCATCGGCGGGGCGCAGTGAGTTGATTTTCACACGTCCCGAAGCGTGGATGAACCGTCCGTCGCCCATATAGATGGCGACGTGGTTCACGGCGCCGGTGCGCTTGTTGCCGAAGAAGAGCAGGTCGCCGGGGTGTAGGAGCGCTATTTCATCGTCGGAGGGGGTGCCGTCAGTAGGGGCGATTACGCGGGTGCCTTCGCGGGCCTGCTGCGAGGCGTCGCGGGGGAGGATTATCCCCATATCGTAGGCGCAGATTTTGGTCAGCCCCGAGCAATCCATTGATTTTGAGGAGGTGCCGCCCCAAAGGTAGGGTGTGCCCATATAGCGGGCCGCGAGCGCGGGCATACGCTCCGGGTCGTAGGCTCGCGCGCCCCAGGCGTCGAGCGCCGTCGCGGCCTCGGTGAGCACGAACCCTTGCCGACCGTCGGGGAGCGTGACCGCGGTGAAGTGCCCGCAGGGATTGGGGGTGCCGGAGAGGATGGCCCCGTCGACGAGGTCGCTGACACGGGGGAGCGTCCCGGTGGCAACCGTGTCGGCGTAGACAAACTGCGGGTCGGGGTGGCTGATGAACACGCGCCCGGAGCGCTGCCAGGCGGCGAAAGCGTCGTCGTCGAGCGGCGCGAGCGAGTTGCCGATAATCCAACCCTCGTAACCTTCGGGGGTGGCTACGCGCCACCATCCGCCGCGCCCCTCTTCGAGGAGCCGCAGGGGGGTGCCCATGATGGCTTGCGATACCATTTCGGCCCCGTGGCGGGGCTCGGCGCGCATGCACGCCACCGACACGGTGGGGAGCGCTTTTGCGAAATCGGCGCCCCGGGCACTCAGGAGTGCCGACAGGGCGCCGATTATAAGGAGTATTCTTTTCATTGCGGAATTTTTAGCCGCGGGCTCATCACTTCGTGAGCGAGGCTATTACTTTCTTGATGTCGTCGGCGAGCTTCTCGGCCTCCTCCATGGTGTGGGCCTCGGAGTAGATGCGGATTATCGGCTCGGTGTTCGACTTGCGGAGGTGAACCCACGACTGGGGGAAGTCGATTTTCACGCCGTCGATGTCGGTAATCTTCTCATTGGCGTAAATTTTCTTCATCTCGGAGAGGATGGCGTCGACGTCGATTTCGGGGGTCAGCTCGATTTTGTTCTTGGCGATGGCGTAGGGGGGGTAGCCGGCTTTGAGCTCGCTCACCTTCTTCCCCTCCTTGGCCATGAGGGTGAGGAAGAGGGCCACGCCTACCAGGGCGTCGCGGCCATAGTGGGCGGCGGGATAGATGACTCCGCCGTTGCCCTCGCCGCCGATCACGGCGCCGGAGCGCTTCATCTCGGTGACAACGTTGACCTCGCCTACGGCGGCGGCGTTGTATACGCAGCCGCGGGCCTCGGTGACGTCGCGCAGGGCGCGGGAGCTGCTGAGGTTCGACACGGTCGCGCCGGGGGTGTGGCGGAGCACATAGTCGGCCACGGCCACGAGGGTGTATTCCTCGACGAACATCTCGCCGTTCTCCATAACGATCGCGAGGCGGTCAACGTCGGGGTCGACCACGAAGCCCACGTCGGCGCGCCCCTCCTTCATGAGGTCGGCGATCTGGGTGAGGTTTTCCGGGATGGGCTCGGGGGTGTGGGCGAAGTGTCCGGTGGGCTCGCAGTTGAGCTCTATGATGTTCTTCACGCCGAGAGCTTTGAGCAGCTGGGGGATAACCACGCCGCCAACGGAGTTTACGGCGTCGACGGCCACGGTGAAGCCGGCCTTGGCGATCGCCTCGCGGTCAACGAGGTCGAGGGCGAGCACCTGCTCGATGTGGCGGCGGTTCCAGGTGTTGTTGTTGAGGATGGTGCCGAGCGCGTCGACTTCGGCGAAGGTGAAATCGTCGGCCTCGGCCAGGTGGAGCACCTCCTTGCCCTGGGCGTCGTTGAGGAATTCGCCATCCTGGTTAAGGAGCTTGAGGGCGTTCCACTGCTTGGGGTTGTGGGAGGCGGTGATGATGATGCCGCCGCAGGCGTTCTCGCCGACCACGGCCACCTCGGTGGTGGGGGTGGAGGCGGGGCCGATGTTGACCACGTCGAAGCCCATGGCCGAAAGGGTCGAGCACACGAGGCTCTCGACCATCGGGCCGGAAAGGCGCGCGTCGCGGCCCACTACTATGAGGTTGGTACCCTTGGTTTCGGTTTTGCGGATAAAGGCGGCGTAGGCGGCGGTGAATTTTACCACGTCGACGGGGCTCAGGCCCTCGCCGGGGCGCCCACCGATAGTTCCGCGAATGCCGGAAATAGATTTGATAAGTGCCATAGAAATAGACTTATGGAATAAAGATGTATGATGAATGGGAGTGTCGGGTGCCGCGCCGGCGTCAGTTGCTCATGGCGCGGAAATAGCGTACGTTGTACAGGAAGGGGATCACCTGGGCTATTTCGGAGGTGAGCCCGTACTGCGACTTCACTACGAGGTTTACCTCGCACCCCAGGCCGAGCGTGAGGAACTGCAGGGGCATCTGCAGCGCCGAGCCCCACTGCGCGGAGGTCGACAGCGAGTAGTTGTTGAAGCGGAACGAGGCGGAGCCCACGGCGAGGTCGTCGGAGTTGCCCCAGCCGTCGGCGTCGTCGAGCGAGCCGTTCTGGGCGAAGGCGTGGAGGTTGAAGCGGGTGAAGTAGAAGTAGACCAGCTGGTCGTCCTTGACGCGCTCCGAGGTGTCGCCGCTGGAGAGCACCTGCATGTATACCGACGCTTCCTCGTCGAGCTGGTAGTAGGGCGCGTCGGGCCCCACCTCGAACACCGAGTCGGAGGGTACGGAGGTTATGACGTGCTGCCGGGCCAGGAAGGCGTTTACCGACTTCGTCTCGTCGTTGAGGAGCTCGGAGTAGCTCTTGCCGTCGTTGCAGGAGGGGAGTATGAAGCCGACAATGGCGGCCATCAGGGCTATAAAGAGCGGTTTGCGGGTTTTCATCCGTGAGGTTGGTTTATTTGTGTTCGGGAAGATACTTGTCGTAGTCGGGCATCAGCGCCTCGCAGCGGGCCACGCACTCTTCGAGCGAGCCGTAGAACTCGCCCCCGGCGGCGTTCTCGTGCCCCCCGCCGTTGAAATGCTCGGCGCAGAGGGTGTTCACCGGGAAGGGGCCCTTGCTCCGGGCCGACACCTTTATATAGTCCGTCTCCTCGCGCAGGAAGAGCGAGTAGGTGACGTCGGGGCAGGTCAGCGGGCGGTTCACGAGGTCCTCGGTGTCACCCTTCTGATAGTTGTAGCGGTTGAGCTCCTCGCGGGTGAGGGTGATGATAGCCGCGCGGTGGTCGGGGTAATAGGCCAGTTTCTGATCCATCGCGTAGCCGTTGAGCCTCAGACGGTTCACCGAGTTGTTGAAGTATATGCGGCGGTAAATCTCGTCCTTGTCGATTCCGCGGGCCACGAGGTCGGCCACCGCCTCGTAGAGCGCCGGGTCGTTGGAGTTGTAGGAGAAGTTGCCCGTGTCGGTCATCATGCCGGTGAAGATGCACTCGGCGGCCTCGCGGTCGATGAGGTCGGCCCGCTTCAGCTGGTTGAGCACGCGGTAAACGAGCATCGAGGTCGACGATACCTCGGGGTGTGAAATCACCAGGTCGGGGAAATCGGAGGGGAAGAGGTGGTGGTCGATCATCACCTTGGGCGCCTTCGACTCCAGGAGCGCCTTCTCGACGTGGTCGACGCGCTTAGGCTCGTTATAGTCCAGGCAGAAAATGAGGTCGGCTTCGTTGAGCAGGCGCACGGCCTGGGCCTCGAAGCGCGAGAACACTGTTATCTCGTCGGCCCCGGTTAGGAAATTGAGGTATTTCGGCGGGGTGTCGGGGGTGAGCACGCGGGTCCATTTCCCCGCGTTGCGCAGGGCCCGGCAGAGGCCGAGCGACGAGCCCATCGCGTCGCCATCGGGCGACAGATGGCAGGTAATCACTATTTTGCGTGCCGGCTGCAGCAGCTGCTTGAGCCGGTTTATCTTGTCAGAGCTTATCAGTTTATCCATTAATCATTTGCGGCTATCGGCGCCCGAGGGCGCATCAGCATCCTTAAAGGTAACCGGGAGGGATTAGTTCCCTGGAGGGGATTAGTTCCCTGGAGGGGATTAGTTCCCACCGGGGCGCCAATTCCCGCCGGGGCGCCAATTCCCGCCCCGGCGGCGGCATACGCCGCCAATCAATCTGCAAAGATACGACATTTCGGGCTGATTCCCCACTCCTCAGCGCGAAATCAGCCCGCCCCCCGCCTTAATTAATGTTTACAAAGCCGCGAACCCCCATCAATCGCCGCCCGGAGGCGGCGGTCGATGGGGGTAGACTTTGTGCGAGGTCTGAGACCTTGGTTGTGTATGGGGTTGGCGGAAAGGGAACCGCGGGTGAGGGGTTACTTGGCGGCGTCGGCCACGAGGAGGGTCCAGCCGCGGAGGCGGCGGTCGGTGAGCTCGGGATGGTTGACCTCGTCGAGGAGGAGCCCTTCGGCCTCAAGGGCGTCGTCGGGCTTAGCGCGGGACGACTCGAAGGTGTAGCCGATGGTGTCGTAGGGCGCGATGAAGCGGGCACCAGTCTGCTTGAGGCGGTCGTAGATTTCGCCAACGCCGGAGCAGAAGGTGTCCTCCATTGTTTCGTCGCCGCATCCGAAGAGGGCTATCTGCTTGTCG
Source organism: Alistipes timonensis (assembly GCA_023663385.1). Taxonomy (GTDB): domain Bacteria; phylum Bacteroidota; class Bacteroidia; order Bacteroidales; family Muribaculaceae; genus UBA7173. The sequence continues at coordinate 18,289 of JAMPHO010000030.1, forward strand.
CCCAGGTCGAGGGCTTCGAGTCCGTCGAGAAAGTCGTACCAGTCGCACTCCATCTTGCCGGCGCCCCAGGTGGAGGTGCCGAGCACGAGTATGTCGTAGTCGCCGACCGCCGAGGGGGCGGTGTCCTTGACGTTGTGCACGTCCTTCTCATCGACGTTGAGCATCGCGGCGATGCGCGACGCTATATATTTTGTTGTCCCGGTTTGCGAGCCGTAGAAAATCCCTATGCGTTTCATAATTCTTGGTGATAGTTGAGTTTCATTCGCGGAGTCGGGATGCCGGCGGGGGCACCCCCTCCGAGATTAAAACGCCGGGGGCGGGCGGGTGGTTCACCCCGGGGGCGGGTGGTTAAACGCGTCCGCCCCGCACCGCGTGGTTGCGGTACGGGGCGGAGCGGAAGGGTGTCAGGTGCCGGGGTCAATCCTTTTTGTGGTAACCGTAGCCGTAGCCATAGCCGTAGCCATAGCGCGAGCGCAGGGGGCCGAGGTGCGACTGGTCGGTGCCGTTGAGGATGATGGCCATATTGTGGTAGCGCTGGTTGTCGTAGAACTCCTGTATGTGGGGGAGGATTTCGCGTTCGAGCACTCCGGCGCGGATCACGAACACGGTCATATCGGCGTGGCGGTTGATAATCTTGGCGTCGGCCACGATTTCAACCGGCGGGCAGTCGATGAGCACATAGTCGTATTCGCGGCGCAGCTCGTCGAGCATGGCCTTCAGGCGGGGCGAGTAGAGGAGCTCCACGGGGTTGGGGGGTATGGCGCCCACGGGGAATATGTCGATATAGTGCTCGCCGAGGTTCTTCCCTTCGAAGCGTTCGGGGTGCTTGGGGGGCTCGACCGGGCGGCGGGTCTTTATCTGCTCGATGGTGGCGTGGCCCGAGAGGTAGGCTGACATACCGATCTGCGGCTGGTTGACGAAAGTCGAGAGCGATGCCTTGCGCAGGTCGAGATCGACTATGGCGACTTTCTTCCCCTTGATGGCCAGCACGGTGGCGAGGTTCATGGTGATGAAGGTCTTGCCGGAGCCGGGGTTGGCCGAGGTGATCATGAGGGTGTGGGCGCCCGACGATTCTGCGTCGGCCATCAGTTCGAGGTTGGTGCGGATCACGCGGAACGCCTCGTTTATGGTGTTGCCGGAGCCTTTGCGCACCATAATGACGCGCTGGTCCTTCTCCTCGGGGCGTGCGGGGCGGAGGCGCTTCAGCCCCTTGCGGCGCTTGTAGCCCAGGGGTATTTCGCCGAGGAAGGGCACGGAGAGTTTCTCAATGTCCTTGCGGCCGCGCACCTTGGTGTTGAAGGTCTCAAGAATCCAGATCAGGCCCATCGGCACGGCGAGGCCCATGAGGAACGCCATCATGAGCACGTTGCGCGAGTTGGGCGACACGGGGGCGTCGGAGCCGTCGGGCGGGGTGATCACCTTGCTGTTGTAGGCGGTGAATGCCTGGTTGAGCTCGTTTTCCTCGCGCTTCTGGAGTAGGTAGAGGTAGAGGCTCTCCTTAACCTTCTGCTGGCGCTCGACGCTGAGGAGGTAGCGGGCCTGGGTGGGGTTGGCGGCCAGGCGCGAGGAGGCCATCGCCTGCGAGGCTTCGGCGGAGCGCACGGAGGCGTTGAGGGTCACGATATAGTTGTCGATAGACTGGAGGATGGCCTGGCGCATACCGGCAAGCTGGCTGTCGAGGTCGACCACGAGGGGGTTGCTTTCCGAGGAGTTTTCAACCAGGTTGTTGCGGTTGAGCAGCAGCTTGTTGTATTCCGTGATTTGTGACTCTACCGAGAGGTTTTGCAGCCCGGCGTTGGCGGGGAGCACGTTGAATGAGTTGGAGGAGTTGGTCAGGTAGTCGCGTATGTAGCGGGCTATGCCGAGGCGGTTGTTGAGGTCGAGCACCTCGTCGGTTGCCTCGGAGGCGCGCTTGAAGTAGAGCTGCGACGCCTGGGTGACGTCGGGCACCATGTGGGTCGACTTGTAGGAGGAGATGTCGGAGTCGACGTTGCCCAGCTCGTTCTCGATCACGGCCAGGCGCTCCTTGATGAACTCGGCGGTGGAGATGGAAATGCGGTTCTTGTCGCGCACCCAGTTTTCGTTGTACACCTCGGTGACGGCGTTGAGGAGGTCCTCGGCGCGGGCGGTGTTCACGTCGCGGCAGGTGAGGGCTATGATGCGGGTGTCCTCGGGTATCTCGGCGGAGAGCTCGCCGGTGTAGCGGCCCACGGCGCTTTTAAGCGGCGAGCGCGACACGTTGATCACGAGGTCGTTGGCGGCGGGGGTGTCGGGCCTGGTGTAGGCCGGGTTGGGGCAGAGCACGACTTTGCCGTTGGGGGTGGCCACGGTGTCGATTCCGGCGGGAGCCGCCACGCTTATGACATCTTCGATGGGCACAATCTCCCCCTCGGCGTTCTTTTCGGTGAAGCCCGAGAGGTCTATGGCGCCGTCGGGCTTGATGGTGGCCGTGAGCGACATCCCCTCGTTCTCCTTGAGTTCGGGGAAGCTGACTTTGATGGGGAGCGAGGGGCCGTAGAGCTCCCAGGCGTGGAAACGGCCGTCGACCGAGTAGGTGACGTCGAGTCCCAGGCGCCTCACAACCTCGTACATCACCGTCGGGGCCGTCATCGACACCATCTCGTTGTTGAGGTTGGAGTAAGAGCGCAGGAAGCCCATGTTGGAAAACTCGTTGCCGATGCTTCCGGCGCCGGCGCCCGAATCCTCATCCTTGATCAGGAGCTGGGTCGAGCGCTCATAGACTTTCGGTGTGCTGAGTAGTTTGTAGCAGGCGAAACCCATGAATATCACCAGTGATATGGCGAACCAGTACCAGCGCGACAGGCATATCCACAGGAGGTCTTTAAATGAAATTGACTGGTCGGCGCCGTTGGCGCCTTCGTTTTCGTTTTCTTTCACGGAATTGCGTTTTCAGGTCGGGTTGAAACGGTTTTGGTCGGTATTGGCTGTGGCGGCCCCGGGCTTACTTGATTATGAGCACGAGCACGGTGGTGAGGAACGATGCCACCGAAATCCAGAACGAGGGGGTCAGGGGGGCGTTGCCGTTGGCCGTGGTGTTGCGTTTCTTCACATCGTTGGGCGACACATAAATCACGTCGTTCTGCTGGAGGTAGAACACCGGTGAGCTCATCACCTGGTCACCCTTGGTGAGGTCCAGCTCGTAGACGGCCTGGCGCCCGTTCTCCTCGCGCATCACCTTGACGTCGGTTCGCTTACCGTTGATGGTGAGGTCGCCGGCGTCGGCCAGCGCGTCGAGCACCGTGTAGCGGTCGCGGTCAAAGGTCACTCGGCCGGGCTTGGTGACGTCGCCCATCACCAGCACCGAATGGTTCAGGAAATCGACGATCACCGTCGGGTCCTTCACGAGGTTCTGCCGTATGAGTTCGCTCTTTATATACTCGGCCACCTGGTGCCGGGTCATCCCCTCGATGTGCAGGGACCCGAGCACGGGAAACTGTATGTCGCCCTGCGCGTTAACGACGTAGGAGGCCACCTCGTTGGCTCCCCCGCGGGAGTTGGCTAGGGTGATTCCGGGGGTCGAGGCGCGCTGCTGGGGCATGTAGACGTTGAACAGCGAGGCGAGCACCGGGTCTTTGGAGCTGACCACTATCGACAGGCGGTCGTCGGGCTGCACCTTTATATCGGCGGGGGCGGCCATCTCAATGCGCGCGCCGTCCTTGCCGTCCTGAAAATATGTCACATCCTTCGGGGTGTGGCACGACTGGAACACGAGGGCCGGGGCGGCGAGCATCAGCGCGAGCGTTGCCTTGAGGCTGGCTTTTCTTAAGAGCATAATCAGAACAGAGTGTGATATATATTGAGTGGTAATACGTTGCTATGTCGTCGGCCCCCCGGCACTCAGCAATAACCGTCGGTGATGTGCAGCCTTTCCTGCCGCGCGTTGATGGCCCGGGTCAGGAAATAGTTGCCGACAACCCACAGGAGAAGGTCGGCCAGGAGCACGAGGAACGAGTTGATGTAGAGCGACAGCCAGAGGTCAACCGCGATCACGGCGGTGGAGGTGGCCAGGATGGTGATCATGGCCGGGCGCTGGCGGAAGCCGATGGCGAGGAGCTTGTGGTGAATGTGCGATTTGTCGGGGAGGAAGGGGCTCTTGCCGCGGATTATGCGGTGGAAGAACACCCTGATCACGTCGAGGCAGGGGATGGCCAGCGGGGCGAAGGCGATCACTATGATGTCGCTGTTGACGGCATCGGAGCCGATACCCTTGGTCATAGTTATGGCCAGGAAGGCCAGGATGATGCCCGTGGTGAGCGAGCCGGTGTCTCCCATGAATATCTTCTTGCCCATGGCCGGGTTGCCGAACACGTTGTAGTAGAAGAACGGCACGAGGGTGCCCAGCCCGGCGAAGGCGAGGATGGCGTAGAAGGGGCGCCCCATATTGAGGTAGGCCATGCCGTAGAACGCCATCGCGATGCCGCTGAGGCCCGACGCGAGACCGTCGATGCCGTCGATGAGGTTGATGGCGTTGGTGATGAACACGATGAACACCACCGTGAGGGTCCAGGAAACGAAGGCGGGGAGCTCGTGGATCCCCATAAAGCCCTGGAGGTCGTCGAGGCGCACCCCGGCCGCGGCCAGGAGGAGCCCCGCCAGTATCTGCGCCACGAATTTGGCGCGGTACTTCACGCCCACGAGGTCGTCGGCGATACCCACGAGGTACATCATAATAAGGGCGCAGAGGCCGAAACTGAGCGGGAGCGTGGTCGGGCTGCACGACGCGAAATTGATGCCCTGCACACCCTCGGCCTGAATGACGCTTCCGTAAGAGGTCATGACGATAGTCTCCACGCCGGCCACCAGGGCCATGGCGAAGAGAATCGACGGCATAAAGGCGATGCCGCCCAGGCGGGGCACCGCTGCCTTATGTATTTTGCGTTCGTCAGGCTCGTCGAAGAGCTTCTTTCGGAACGAGATTAGCAAAATCTGGGGTATGATGATACCTGCGAGCATAATGCTGACCAGGAACACGCATACCGCGTCTAAAATCCAGTGCATAGTATTATTTTTTAGAGGTTTCTTACCTGTTTAGAGAGGTTTTTACCCCCCCCATTGTAAAACGCTGCATAACAATAGATTACGCATAGCGTGGCCGCAAGCGGCGGGCGCTGTCGGCGACGCTGGCGTTTAAGCGGGGGCCAAATACGGCGCAAAGTTACTGCTAATTATCGTGATACGCAAGCGGGAGCGTCAGAAAGCCGACCCTTTCAGGGCCAGCCCCGTTTTTTCCGACAGGCCGAAAAGGAGGTTCATGCAGTGTACGGCGTTGCCGGCCGAACCCTTGAGCAGGTTGTCGATCACGGCGGTTATCTCGGTCAGGCCGTTCTCGTCGCGGCGGATGTGAATCAGGCATTTGTTGGTGTTGGCGGTGTCGGCCATCTCCGGGCGGCGGTCTATGGCGAAGGTGAAGCCGTGGTCGTCATACGCGTCGGCAAACATTCGGTGCAGCTCGGCAAGCGGCTGGTTGCAGTCGACCTTTGCCGTGACGCTGATGCCGCGGGTGGCGGCGGCGTCGCGGCTCAGCGCCACGC
>JAMPHO010000031.1 GCA_023663385.1 Alistipes timonensis
CGGGGAAACCGCTCAACGCGCCCCGCAGCCACCACGCGCCAACCGCGGCCGCGGCCACCGCGACGGCCAACAGCACCCACAGCGGCTTTCTCTTTTTATTCTTCGACATATGCTGAATATTCAAAATAACCCCCAAAGTTAGCAAATTCCCCTCAAATGACCCAAGGTTTGAGATTTCGGGCTTCGCCCTCACACGGAACGACAAGCTGACGAAGAATTGACAGGAATTGAATTAGGGGGCGGAAAGAAAAATTTGAGGGTATTAGGCGTAGGATTTCAGCGAGAGAGCCTTATCACCAAGCTTTTTCGATTTGAGAGGTCGGCGAGCGCTTCTGCGAACGCGTTCATCGCGAGAGCCTGGCCGCGCGTAATCGAGGAGCTGTCGTAGGGGGAGGAGTCGTCGCGGAATGAAATAAGGAGCAGCCTCCCCTCCGAACAGAGTTCGAAAAAACGGCCGGGCGGCTTGTAGCGCTCAGGGAACGGCTCACGGGTAATAACTATAACCGCGGCCCCTTCTTCGATAGCGCGGTCGCGCACGGCTTTTTCGGCGCCGCTGATGAACGGCGACACCAGGACCCCGCGTTCACGCATCGCCTCGTCCCATCGCGATTGGTGAAAGGATAGCTCGGACTGCGAAAATTTTGAACTGATTCTGACCGCCTCGATCACCGGGTGCCTTAGTAGCATGGGATTTCCGAACATTTTGTATTCCCTGCCGTCAATCGCCACGACTAAACGCGACTGAAACAAACCGGGGTTATGGGTTCTTACCAGGTAACGCCTGGGGTTATCCTTGACGTAGGCAACCAAGGCATCCAGCTGTCCGGCCCGCCGTACGATGCGGTCGTGGTACCCCTCTTCAAAAACCGGCGCCGTGGCGCCGTTATAATCCCGGGAGCAATGGCCAGCGAAATGGCCTATGATTTTACCGAGGTGATATGGAGTTCGTTCGGTGATGAACACCACGAAATGCACATGGTCAGGCATTATGACGTATCTCTTGACTCTCGCCTGGGGGAACGCGCGGTGTATTGCCCTTATGTTCCTTTCAACAATCTCCCCTACGGAGGTACGAGCGACCACGGGTTCCGATGGGGTGCCTGAAATAATGGAAAACTCCGGAATCCCTTTTGCTTTGCTCATTGTAATCATATAATAGCAGCGGGAGCGGTAATCGTGGGTGGCGCACCGGCGCTTCATCGAATGAGCCATACGGAAGGGGTATTTATTGCGTGATTGAGGGGCTTCGGGCTTCGCCCTCACACAGAACGACAAGGTTTCTGGCACCGCTAAAACGGGAAAAGATAAAAGCCTTAGAATAGAGGGAGCGGTAGAGCCTGGCGTTCGGTGGGGCGGGCAGAGCCAGCCCGCAAATATAGTGATTAGGAACTGAATAGAAAAGGAACAAGCCTAAAAAAATTCAAGGGAGGAGAGGAGGAAGGACAGGGGGAAGGCGCCGCGGGGGAAAGCGCGGAAAGCGGGAGGAGGGAACGCGGGGGAAGGGAGAGGGAGTATGGGAAAAGCAAAGAGCGCGCCGGATGGCGCGCTCTTTGGCGGTTATCTGAGGCGGATTACTTCGCTGTCAGAATTTTTTGGAGGGTTAATTGGCGGGAGTCAATTGGGCGGGGGTTACTTGGCGGGGGCCTCCTCGGCTTCGAGGAGGATTACGCGGTAGTTGCCCTGGCCGTTGAGCTTCTTCATGAAGTTCTGGATGTCGTCGACGGTGAAGGAGGCGTACATCTCCTCGGCACCGTTGAAGGTGTCAACGCCGTTGAGGGCTTCGCCGGCCATGCCGTTGAGCCATGCCTGGTTCTTCTCGCGCTGCTCCTTGACGTTCTTGATCATGAACTCGGTAACCTTTGCGAGCTCTTCGGGCTTGACGGTGGTCTCCATCTCCTTGAAGGCTTTGGCAACGTAGTCGAGCACTTCCTTCTGGAGCTCGGGCTTCATCGGGAACTGGGAGAGCATGGTGGTGTTGTACTTGTCGGCAACGCGCTCCATCTGGCCGTAAGCGCCGATAGAGTAAACGGCACCCATCTCCTCGCGCACCTTTTCGAGGAGGCGCTGGCTAAGGATCTGGCCGGCGATCGAGGCGGCGGCGCGGTCCTTCATAGTGTAGGGGATGTTGGCGGGCTCTACGATGAGGGCGTAGGTCTGCGGGGTCTGCATCGGGGTCTTGGCCACGGTCATCTTCTCGCTGACGTTCATTTCAAGCGAGGGGAGGTATTCGGGCTTGGTGACGGCGGTCTTGGTGTCGGCGGGGAGAGTGGCGATATACTGCTCAACGAGCGGACGGAAGGTGTCGAGGTTGATGCTGCCGACGAAGAAGAAGGTGTAGTCGGCGGCGTTGGCGGTCATCTTCTTGAACACGTCGAGAGTCTGGTCGAGCTTGGCGTTCTGAATAGCCTCAGTCGAGAGGGCCTGCTTGCGGGGGTTGGAATAGAGGGCCTTGGCGACCTCCTTGCCAAACACATACTGGGGCTCGGTCTCCTGGTTGTGGAGGAAGCCGGCGATGGAGTTCTGCGAAGCGGCGAACTCGTCGGGGGAGATGGTGTAGTTGGTGAAGCCCATGTAGATAAGCTCCATCATCACGGGAAGGTCCTTGGGGGTGGTTGTGCCGGCCACGTCGCGCATATAGTCGTCGAAGCTGAAGCTTACGGAGCACTGCTTGCCCTGGAGGTACTTCTGGAGGTCCTTATAGGTGTATTCGCCGAGGCCGTGCTGCTGCTGTGCGTAGGGGAGGAACATCAGCGAAGCGGCGTATTCGTCGGGGAACACCGAAGTGCCGCCGAGCGCCTGGGCGTCGAAGAGGATTTCGTCGGCCTTGAACTCGGTGGGCTTGACTACCACCTTGGCGCCGTTGGAGAGCACCCATTCGATCGCGCCCCACTTGTCGAGCTTCTTCTCGCTGACAATCTTGCCGGGAGCGGGGAGCTGCGGAATCAGGGGTTCGGCCTTAACGTCGTCGACGAAGGGAGCGATCTCCTCGGCGTCAACGCCCTTCATAACGTTGGCGAGCTCATCCTTGGTGGGAACGGCGAGGCCCTCCTTCTCGGGCATCATCACGGAAACCACGCGGTTGTTTTCGCCCACGAGCTGCTTCACAGCCTCGTTGATAGCCTCCACGGGAACCTGGTTGGCAAGCATCTGCATCATGGGGTACTGCTTCTCGATGTCCATCATCGGGGTACCGTCGATGAAGTTGCGCACATAAGAGTTGACGTAAGCCTCGTTCTCGGTCTTGGCGCGGTTGTTGTACTCCTTTTCGAGCTGCGAAAGGTACTCGCTGCGGGCGCGGTCATACTCCGAGAAGGTGAATCCGCCGCGGATGGCGCGGAGGAGTTCGCGGTAGATCGAGGCGAGGGTGTCGTCGACCTTGCCGTCCTTCGCGATACCTACAACGGTAAGTGCGTCCTTGGTGCTGGCAATGAAGTAGTTGCCATAGTAGGAACCGGCGGCGGCGAAGGGGGAGTCGGGGGTGGAGCCGATTTCGTCGAGGCGGGCGTTAAGCATCTCGGTCGCGATGTCTGTGACGTACTTCTGAGCGAGGTAGGCGATGGTGTTGCGCATCGGGAAGGGGATCACATCGTTCTTGAAGTAGATCTGCACGCGGGTGTTGGGCATCTCGGGGTCGGCGCCAACAACGTAAATGGTACCTTCGGTGTCGGGCACGGGCTCGTAGTCGCGGTCCTCGGCATCCTCGGGCATCTCGATGGGTGAGAAAATATCCTTGATTTTCTTCTCGATGGCGTCAACGTCGATGTCGCCTACAACCACCACGCCCTGCTGGTCGGGGCGGTACCAAGCCTCATAGTAGTCGCGGAGAGCCTGGTAGGGGAAGTTGTCGACAACCTCCATGGTGCCGATCGGCAGGCGGTAGCCGTACTTCGAGCCGGGATACATATCGGGGAGGAGCTTCTCCATGAGACGCTGCTGGCCGACGTTGCGCATGCGCCATTCCTCGTGGATCACGCCGCGCTCCTTGTCGATTTCCTCGGGGAGGAGGAGCAGACCGTCGGCCCAGTCGTGAAGGATGAGCAGACAGGAGTCCTGCACGGCCTCGTTGGTAACGGGCACGTTGGATATGTTGTAGACAGTCTCGTCGATCGAGGTGTAGGCGTTGAGGTTCATACCGAACTTAACGCCTTTGGTCTCAAGCCATTTAACAACCTCGTTGCCTTCGAAATTCTTGGTACCGTTGAAGCACATATGCTCCAGGAAGTGCGCCAGGCCGCGCTGCTCGTCCTCTTCGAGAATCGAGCCAACCTTCTGCGCGATGTAGAAATCGGCCTGCCCCTTGGGGGTCTCGTTGTGGCGGATGTAATAGGTCAGTCCGTTGGGGAGCGTCCCGTAGCGTACGGCGGGGTCCTTGGGGAGCTGCTCCATCTGGGCCGAAGCGCTGAAAGCGAGCGACACGCACCCGGACATCAGCATCAACGCCTTGATAAGAAACTTTTTCATCGAAATAAAATTATATGATGATTAATGAATTGGCTTATATGTGGTAAAACCTCTATTTACGCTTAGATGGCAAAGGTATGAAAAAAGTTGCAACGCGATGAAAAAAATTTCAACAATCAGCGGCCGGCCAACAGATAGCGGCACGCTTCCTCAACCTTTCCGGCCTCGAAAACCTCGATGGAGAGCCCTTTGACATCGACCCCTTTGAGGGAGCCGCGGGGCACCACTATGGTGTTCATACCGAGCTTTTCGGCCTCCCTGACGCGCTGCTCCATACGGGCCGCGGGCCTGAGCTCGCCGCTGAGGCCAACCTCGCCGCTGAGGCACACCCTCGGGGGGAGGGCCACGTCGATGTTGCTCGACAGGATGGCGGCGGTCACCGCCAGGTCGAGCGCCGGGTCGGAAACTTTCAGCCCCCCGGCGATGTTCAGGAACACGTCCTTCTGCGCCAGGCGGAACCCGGCACGCTTCTCCAACACCGCCAGCAGCATATTCATGCGCTTGGAGTCGAACCCGGTGACGGAGCGCTGCGGGGTGCCGTAGGCGGCGGTGCTCACAAGAGCCTGGGCCTCAATGAGGAAGGGACGTATACCCTCGATTGTCACCCCAACGGCGCACCCTGAGAGAATCTCGCCGTCGGGTTGCGAAAGGAGGAGCTCCGAGGGGTTGGTGACCTCGCGCAACCCACGACGGCACATCTCGTAGATGCCTAACTCGGAGGTATTGCCGAAGCGGTTTTTCGAGGCGCGGAGTATGCGGTACATATACTGGCTGTCCCCCTCGAACTGGAGAACGGCGTCGACAATGTGTTCGAGCACCTTCGGACCGGCCAGCGAACCCTCCTTGGTGATATGCCCGATGAGGAGCACCGGCACGCCGCTCTCCTTGGCGAAGCGGAGCAACCGGGCGGCGCATTCGCGCACCTGCCCGACACTCCCCGCCGAGGACTCCAGGGCGTCAGAGGCGATGGTCTGCACCGAATCGACCACGAGCAGCTCGGGCTTCACCTGGGCGATATGCTCGAAAATGTTTTCAAGCGAGGTCTCGGTGACGATATAGCAGTTGTCGCTCATGCGACCAATGCGGTCGGCGCGCATCTTGATTTGCGCCGCGCTCTCCTCGCCCGACACATAAAGGATGCGCCGGCTCTTGATCGACAGTATGTTCTGAAGCACGAGCGTCGACTTGCCGATGCCCGGCTCGCCGCCGATGAGAACCATCGACCCGGGTACCAGGCCCCCGCCGAGCACGCGGTTGAGCTCCTCGGAGGGCATATGTATTCGCGGCTCGTCGGCGGTGACGATTTCCGACACCTTCTTAGCCACGCTCTTGGGCGACTGGAGCCTCTGCGAGAGCTTCCCGGCCCCTTTGGAGGAGGGAGCGACTTTCTCCTCGACCATAGTGTTCCACGCGCCGCAAGCCGGGCAGCGCCCCTCCCATTTCGGGGAGCCGGCCCCGCACTCGGTGCAGAACCACATTGTTTTCTCTTTCGTCTTGGCCATAATGTTATAAGATTCGACGGCGGAATTCGGCGGCGGTGATGGCGGCGGCGGTAGCCACGTTGAGCGACTCCACGGCCTCCCCGTCGGGAGGGAACGACGGAATCTTCAACCGGCGGTCGCAGAGGGCGCCGACCTCGGCCGACACCCCGTTGCCCTCGTTGCCGAGCACGATTATGCCCCCCGGCGTGAGCTCCGAGCGGTAGAGGTCGGCCCCGTCGAGGAAAGTCCCATAAATCGGCACCCCCGCGGCCGACGCCTCGGCGAGGAAGCGGGGGAGGTCGAGGTAGCGGGTCTCAACCCCGGCGAGTCCCCCCATCGTGGCCTGCACCACCTTGGGGTTGTAGAGGTCGACGGTGGTCTCGGAGGCGAAAATACGGCGTATGCCGAACCACGACGCCACCCTCACGATAGTACCGAGGTTGCCCGGGTCCTGCACCGTGTCGAGCGCCAGGCACAGCTCCCCGTCGGAGGGGAGCGCGAGCGGCGGCAGCTCGGGGATGTCATACACGGCGAGCACCCCCTGGGGCGTTTGCAGCGACGACATGGCGCGCATCTCCTCGGCCGAAGCCGTGAGCGGTTCAGGAGCGCCGGCGGGGAGCGAGGCGCCGTTTTCGTCGAGCCATTTCGGGGTGGCCACCAGGCACCGGGGGGCGAAGCGGGGGAGCGTCTCGAACACACAGCGGGTCCCCTCGGCCACGAAAGCCGCGGCCTCGCGGCGGTGGCGGGCCGACTTCAGCGAGCCGATCCATTTTCGTTGCGCAGCGGTAATCTTCATTCTACAAAATTACGCAAAATCAGTCAAAAGAGGAAAAAGTGGCACCCAAATCGCGCAACTACGCGGAAGATTTCGTAAATTTGCCTCAGAAAAACGAGGCAGCCGGACGTCCCGTCGCGGATTCCCGCCGCTCAGCGGCGGCGAAGATGAGGAAAGTCCGGGCAGCGCAGGGCATCGTCCTTTCTAACGGAAAGCCGCGGGTGACCGCGGAGCAAGCGTGACAGAAAACAACCGCCACCGGGGCACCGCCCCGAGGGCAAGGGTGAAAAGGCGGGGTAAGAGCCCACCGGGTCCCGCCGCGAGACGGGGCGCCGCACGTCTGACGAGCTGCAAGGCCAAGTATACCGGCATTCAAGGATTGCCCGTCCACTGCCGGGGGGTAGGCTGCTTTAGCGCGCCTGGCAACAGGCCGCATAGATAAATGACGGGACGGGTGTCCAGGGTCGCCCCCCTCCGGGGGAGCCGAAACCGGGAGCCCGACATAACCCGGCTTACAGCCCGGCTGCCTCTTTTTTTCATTTTTTCAGAAAAATTTTCGCCTGCCTGTGCAACATTTCGCCGCCGGACGCGTCTAACAATTATAACCACAAAAAAACCGACGATGAAAAAGCTTATAGCACTCACACTGGCCGTCGCGGCCATAATTCCCTCCATCTCAGCCAAAACCATCACCGAGTCGCGCTCGATAAAGGCTTTCGACAAACTCGAAGTCTCCTCGGCCGTCAACGTTAAATATGTGCAGGGCACACCCGTCAGCCTCAAGATTACCGGCTCCGAGGAGGATGTGGCCAAAACCAAAATCAAGCAGAGCGGGGGCAAACTGAAAATCTGGTGCTCCGACAACCGCCGCATGAACTTCGGGCGGAGCCGCTCGGTGAGCGTTACAGTGACAACTCCCGTCATCAACGAGATCGATCTCGACGGGGCCTGCTCGTTCACAGCCAAACGCCTCGGCACCAACGGCAAAGTCGAAATCGAAGTCAGCGGAGCCTCGAACGTCGACATCACCGACCTCAAGGCCGGCGACGTGGAAATCGACTGCAATGGTTCCTCCAACTTGAAAATTGTCCGTTCGAGCACGCGCAAAATCGAGCTGGAAGTTTCCGGCGCCTCCAACGCGACCATAGCCGGATCGACCGGCTACCTCGACCTCGAATGCAGCGGCGCATCGAAAGCATCGCTCGGCAACCTCTCGGCCAAATCGGGCGAAGTGGAGGTCTCCGGGGCCTCCCGCGCGACCACCAATATCACCAACCTGCGCAAAGCCGACAAAAGCGGGGCCTCAACCCACAAGAACCGCTGACGCGCAAACGGTATGGCTACACACAACGGGAGCCGCGGAAAATGATTCCGCGGCTCCCGCCGTATATTACGCATCCGGGCTACATTTTATTTCTGCAACTGGGCCACGCGGGTGATGGTGTAGTTCATTTCGGGGTTAACAGCCTTGGTGAGGTCGGCGCTCACGAGCGTGAGGGTCGAATCGGTCTCGGCGATGAAATACATCGACTGGCCCGGGGTTTCTCCAGCCTCTACTTCGGGAACCATCACGAGGTAACGGGCCGACGGGTCGGTAGGCGTGCCGGTCTTGACGTCGAAATCACCTTCCGTGAGGAAGCTGCTGACGGCGGAATCACCCTTGATATAAGTCTCGGTCAGCTTGTAATCGCCCTTGTCGGGGTTGTCATCGTCATAATCGAGCGTAAGGCTGTAACGAACGCCGTCGGCGTCAGCGGCGGGGAGCACTCCTTCGTAGTAAACATACTCGTCGGCTGTCGGGGTAGCGGTGTCAGTGGCAGCGGCGGTGTCGCTCTTCTTCGTACCGCAAGCTGTAAGCGCGAGAGCGGCGAGAGCGAAATACATAGTCTTTTTCATAACGTTTAGTTTTTCGTTGTCTACCTAATAGAACCACCGCGGAGCGATAAAGGTTCACGCTCCCGTCGCGGCCAGCCTTTCGGCCAACCTGTTCAGCGCCACGCAGGTTCCCCTCGACAGCCCCTCGCCCATCCGCTCGACCGGCGCGACCAGCAGCAAGCGCCCGGCCTCGCACATACCGAACTCGGCACCCGAGGGCTTGAATCGCTCGGGAAACGGCTCATGCCGCAGGAGAATTATCCTTCCGCCCAAGGCTTCAGCCTCGGTGCGCACGGCCTTTTCCGGCCTGGAAATAAAGGGGGAGACGAGCACCCCGCCGTTGGCCGCCGTATGCAGCCAGGCATCCCGGCGGCGCGCGTTCACCTCTTCACTGTCGGCGCGGTGAACCGCCACCGCCTCCTTGAACGGGTTCGACAGCAGCAACGGGTTGCCATAGGTGCGATAATCCCTGCCGTCAATAGTAAGGTGGCTCACGCGTCGGAAGAAATCGGGGTTGGCTCGCCGCACGGCGAGTCGGTAGGGGTTATCGCGTATGTATTGGTAGATGGTATCCAGCGGACGGTCACGCCGCAATACGCGGTCGTAGAAATCCTCGGCGAAAACCGGCCCGCTGCCGCCGTAGCCCTGACGGTAATCGTGCCCCACCCCGACCTTGAACATACCTATATAATTGCCCAACGGGAGTTCAAGCCGTTCCGTGGCGAAAATAAGCATATGGATATGGTCGGGCATCACTATATACTGCAACACCCGCAGTTTCTGACTTAGCTCCGGGAAACGGCAGATGTGCCTCGCGACAACCAATCCCAGCGGCGACCGCTCGATCGAGGCCGACCGACCCGCGCCGACGAGCCTGCCGAAGTCAGGTACCCCGGGCGCCTTGCAAATGGTTATATGGTAAATGCAACGCGAGCGGTAGTCATGGAAGAAGGCCCTTGGCATAACGGCGGCAGTTTAAGGGTTGATTGATTTCCGGGCAGCAAGCTGCCCGCACTTCGACAAAAGCCATGCGGCAGGAGGGGGGAGTGAAGTGAAAGGGTGAAGGGTGAAGGAGATAGAGGGGCCGGGAAAGAGGGCTGGGGAAAGAAGAGCTGGGAGAAGGGCTGGAAAGGGGGGAGAAAGGGGGGAGAAAGAAGAAGAAAGCCGCCCGGGGCGCTTTGGGGAGGGAGCGCTCCGAACGGCTATTGTATCAAGTGCGGGCGGCTTGCCGCCCGGCCATGCGAACAACAGGCAAAGCGGGAGGCGGGAGGCACGGCGCCAGGGAGAGCGGGCGGCGCACCGAGGGCTTGCCGCCGGGGGATTATTCGACGGTCCAGGTGTCGCCGGCGAGGAGGAGGGAGCGGAGGGAGTCGAAGCCTTTGCGGGCGCGCACTTCCTCGACCTGGCGCGATACCTCGGCCTCGTAGGTGAGGCCTTCGACATCGCGGATCACACCGACGGCCATCGGGAGCTCGGTGCCGTCCATCATGGCGAGCTGCTGATGGAGGAAGTTGGAGGGGGTGTGGGCGTCATGGACGAGCACGTCGTCGATGGTCCATCCGTCCTGGCCGATGGTCACGGCCTTCACCAGGAAGCCGTCGCGCACCAGGCCGCGGTTCTGGTCCTTGCCGAATATCATCTTCTCGCCGTGGCGCAGATGTATCGTGCGGTCGGCGCGGAATTCGCGGTCGGCCACGGCGGCGTGGATGCCGTTGTTGAAAATCATGCAGTTCTGCAGAATCTCGACAACCGACGCGCCTTTGTGGCGGGCGGCGGCCACCATCACCTCCTGCGAGGTGGCGAGGTCAACGTCGATGGCGCGGGCGAAGAAGTTGCCGCGGGCGCCGAATACCAGCTCCGCGGGGATAAAGGGATCCTCGGTGGTGCCGTAGGGGGACGATTTCGACACGAAACCGCGGGCCGAGGTCGGCGAGTACTGCCCCTTGGTAAGGCCGTAGATACGGTTGTTGAGGAGCAGCATATTGATGTCGATGTTGCGGCGCACGGCGTGGATGAAGTGGTTGCCGCCGATGGCGAGCCCGTCGCCGTCGCCGGAAATCTGCCATACCTGCATCTCGGGATTGGCCACCTTGAAGCCGGTAGCCACCGCGGCGGCGCGGCCGTGGATGGTATGGAAGCCGTAGCTGTTCATATAATAAGGGAGGCGCGAGGAGCATCCGATGCCGGAGATGACCGCCGTCATTTCGGGAGCCACGCCCAAGGTCGCCATAGCCTTCTGCAGGGAGTTGAGCACGGCGTGGTCGCCGCAGCCGGCACACCAGCGCACCGGCTGGTCGCTCTTATAGTCGGCCTGGGTATATTTCTTCTCTTCCATAAGAGTTAGCGCGTTATTTGTTTAACAGCTCCTTTACGCTCTCGACGATTTCGCTGACGAGGAAAGGCTGGCCTTCGATTTTGTTGATACGGCTTATGTTGACGTCGGGGAAGCGGGCCTGCAGGTAGTCGGCAAACTGGCCGCTGTTGAGCTCGGCGACGATCACCCGCTTGTAACGGCGGAGCAGCTCGGGGGTGTTGGCCGGGAGCGGGTTGATGTAGCGGAACTGGGCGAGGGCCACGGGGACGCCCTGGGCGTTGAGCTCCTCGGCGGCGGTGTAGAGGTGGCCGTAAGTGCCGCCCCACCCTACCAGGAGGGTTTCAGCCTCGGGGGAGTCGCAAACGACTTCCTGGGCGGGGATGTCGCGGGCGATGCGGGCCACCTTCTCGCGGCGGCGCTCAACCATCACGGCGTGGTTGCGGGGGTCGGTGGAGATGGCGCCGGTACGGTCGTCCTTCTCCAGGCCGCCGAGGCGGTGCATCATGCCGGGGGTACCGGGGATTGCCCAGTAGCGGGTGAGGGTTTCCGGGTCGCGCATATAGGGGCGCCAGGAGTCCTTCACCTCGTCGGGCACGAAGTTCGGGCGAATTTCGGGATAGTCGCCGGCCTCGGGAATGCGCCAGGCCGAAGAGCCGTTGCCTATGAAGGCGTCGCTCAGCAGTATCACGGGGGTCATATGCTCGACGGCGATGCGGCAAGCCTCGAAGGCGGTGTCGAAGCAGTCGGTGGGGCTCAGCGGAGCCACGACGGCCAGGGGCGACTCGCCGTTGCGGCCGTAGAGTGCCTGGTTGAGGTCGGTCTGCTCGGTTTTGGTCGGGAGGCCGGTAGAGGGGCCGCCGCGCTGCACGTCGATCACCACGAGCGGGAGCTCGGCCATCACGGCAAGACCGATAGCCTCACCTTTGAGAGCCAGGCCGGGGCCGGAGGTCGAAGTCACCGCGAGGCTTCCAGCGAACGAAGCGCCGATCGCGGAGCACACGCCGGCAATCTCGTCCTCCATCTGGCACGCCTTCACGCCGAGGTCCTTGCGCTTGGCGAGCTCGTGGAGAATGTCGGTCGCGGGGGTTATCGGGTAGCTGCCGAGGTAGAGTGGGAGCCCCGACTTCTCGGAAGCCATTATAAGGCCGTAGGCCGTGGCCTCGTTGCCTTTGACGTCGGTGTAGACGCCCGGGCGGATTTCGTCGGTCTCTACGCGGTAGGTCGACACCGAGGCGTGTATGTTGTGTCCGTAGTCGAAACCGGCCTGGAGCACCTTGGCGTTGGCCTCGTAAACCGCCGGTTTCTTGGCGAACTTGGCGCGGAGCATCTTGGCGGCGCTCTCCAGAGGGCGGTCAAAGAGCCAGCAGAGGAGGCCGAGGGTGAAGATGTTGCGGCACTTTAGCACGCTCTTGGGGTCCATGCCCGAATCGGCCAGGGCGGCCTTAGTCATCGAAGTGACGGGCACCTCGACAACCTGCGCGGTGATGCCGAGCTCCTTCACGGCGTCGTCGGTCTGGAACTTGGCTTTCTTCAGACCGTCCTCCTTGAAAGAATCAATGTCGACGATCACTACCCCGCCCTGCTTTACCGTGCGGTAGTTCTGCTTGAGGGCCGCGGGATTCATCGCCACAAGCACGTCGCAACTGTCGCCGGGGGTGTGCACTCCCGATCCGATGCTAACCTGGAAGCCGCTGACGCCGCCGAGCGACCCCTGCGGGGCGCGAATCTCAGCGGGATAGTCGGGGAAGGTTGACACCGAATTTCCAAGTCCGGCGGAAACATTGGTGAAGATGTTTCCCGCCAGCTGCATTCCGTCGCCGGAGTCGCCGGAGAATCTCACGGCCACCTGTCCGAGCGTTTTAACTCTCTGTTTGGTGTCGGTCATGTTGATATGGTATAGACTTGTAAAAAACAAGGTTGGTTTTCGGCGCAAAGATAACCCTTTTTATCAGCCAACGCAACAAAAAACCAAAATAAGTTTGCTCCGAAAAATAATATTTAAGCGAGGCGGACCGCGGCGCCGTCCGCGCTCCCATTTCAACGCCCCGGTTTGGGGAGTTTTCGCGAAATATTCGTAAATTTGTCGTATGAAAAGAACCGAACAAACCGTCGGCGGCGCGTTTGACGCCGTCGCCGCCAAAATAAGCCGCGCGGTCGGGGGGAAGCGCCCTGTTAAAGTGCTGTTTGTGTGCCTGGGCAACATATGCCGGTCGCCGGCAGCCGAAGGGGTGATGCGCTCCATAGTCGATGAGGAGGGGCGCGGAGCCGACTGGGTAATCGACTCGGCGGGCACGGGCAACTACCATGTAGGCGACCTGCCGGACCACCGCATGCGGGTCCACGCTAGGCGCCGCGGCCTGGAACTGACCCACCGCTGCCGCCAGGTAAGCGCGTCGGACTTCGAGGAGTTCGACCTTATTATAGGTATGGACGCGCAGAACATCGCCAACCTGCGCCGCATGGCCCCGTCGCCCGAAGCCGAGGAGAAGATTCTGCCGATGGGCGCGCTGCTGACGCCGTCGTGCGGCTACGACCATGTGCCCGACCCCTACTACGAGGGCGCCGAGGGTTTCGAGCTTGTGCTCGACCTGCTGGCCGACGGGTGCCGCCGTCTCTACGACATCGTTAACGCCGGGCGGGCAAATTGAGGAGACCGACCGATGCGCCACAGATTCTACCTTAAATTCCGCCATATCGCCGCCTTTATGGTCGCGCTCTTCGCCATGGGCTCGGCCTCGGTGGTGAGCCTCTGCTCGGGCCGCGGCGGGAGCGCCGACGAGCCGGAAGCCATTCCGGCCGACCTCTCGCACGACGAGGTGCTGGCCGTGCTGACCCCCACGGACACCATACGGGCCAACAACCCGTTCAACATCCGGCTCGACTCTATGCCTCCCGGAGGGCACCGACTGCGCATAAACTACTTAGGGGCCACCCTTGGCCGGTTCTTCAACGACAGCAACTACCTCCACATCGAGGCGGCGCGCCGGATAGGCATCGAGCCGATCCACAGCATACGCGACGCCTGGCGCGGGGGCGTGAAGCTCGTGCCGGTGCGCACCTGCCGCGAATACTACCTCGACAACCTGACCCACTCGCTCCCCTACCTCGTGCCCGAGGCTGGCGAGCTGCTCCGCGACATAGGCGCGGCGTTCAACGACTCGCTCGCCGCCCGAGGGGGCGGGAGCTACCGCATAAAGGTGACCAGCGTGCTGCGCACTCGGTCGCTGGTCAAGAGTCTTCGCCGCCGCAACCGCAACGCAGTCGACACCTCGGCCCACCTCTTCGCGACCACATTCGACATCAGCTACGCCAAATTCATATGCGACTCGCTGACGGTGCCCCGCACGCAGGAGGACCTCAAGAACCTCCTCGCCGAGGTGGTCGAGGCGCAGCGCGCCCGGGGCCGCTGCTATGTGAAGTACGAGCGCAAGCAGGCCTGCTTCCACATCACAGCCCGCTGAAGCCGTGGCCAAAGCCGCCAAAAAGCGCGGGCGGCGAGCATTTTTACACGACGCGGTGGAGCGAATGCGGATTTTTTATTAATTTTGCACATCTAATTTTTCCCGATGAAAGAAGTTCAGTATAACGGCCTCACCTTTGTGCCATACATCGTCAGAGAGAAAATCGACGCCCGCGTCAAAGAGCTGGCAAAGCAGATTACCGAAGAATACGCCGGCAAGCGCCCCCTGCTGCTCTGCGTCCTGAACGGAGCGTTCCCCTTCGCCGCCGACCTGTTCCGCGGCATCGAGACCGACGCCGAAATCTCCTTCATCCGCCTCAAAAGCTACGAAGGGATGGAGAGCACCGGCAACGTGAAGCAGGTGATGGGTATCAGCGAGAATCTCAAGGGTCGCTCGGTAATCGTGGTCGAGGACATCGTCGACACGGGTCACACCATCGTAGGCCTCCTCGAAGAGCTGCGCAAGCACGAGCCCGCGGAAATCAAGATAGCCACCCTCCTGTTCAAGCCTGAGTCGCTCCGGGCCGACGTAAAGCCCGACTATGTGGGCTTCGCCATCCCCCCGAAGTTCATCATAGGCTTCGGCCTCGACCTCGACGGCATGGCCCGCAACCTCAACGACATCTATGTGCTCAAGGAAGCGGCCGACTGACACACCACACCCCCTTACAGCGTACTATTTCTAAGAAAGAAGATGAATTTAGTTATTTTCGGCGCTCCGGGTAGCGGAAAAGGTACCCAGAGCGAGAAACTTATTGAGAAATACGGGCTGCACCACATCTCGACCGGAGAGGTACTCCGCGACCATATCGCCCGCAAGACACCGATTGGCCAGATCGCCAAAACATATATCAGCCAGGGCCAGCTCATCCCCGACTCGCTGATGATCCGCATACTTGAGGAAATCATCGACAACGAGCCCAAGGCCAAGGACGGGGTGATTCTCGACGGGTTCCCCCGCACCATCCCCCAGGCCGAGGCGCTGAAGCGCTTCTTCGAGAAGCGCGGCCAGGAGGTTCACCATGTGATCGGCCTCGAAGTGCCCGAAGAGGAGCTCATCGAGCGCATGATTCTCCGCGGGCAGCAGACCGGGCGCGCCGACGACAATCTGGAGACCATCAAGAACCGCCTCCAGGTTTACCACGACTCGACCCGACCCCTCCGCGACTACTATATTAAGGAAGGGAAGTACCGCCCCATCAATGGCACCGGCTCCATCGACGACATCTTCACCGAAGTAACCAAGGCCGTCGACGGCAAGTAACCAAGGCAAGCCGCCCCGCACCCGCGGGCACAATACACGATAACGGAGGGTTCGCACCGCGCGGGCCCTCCGATTATTTTTTACCCGGCCAGACTTCAGCCCCCAACAAAACGACAGGCCGGCACCCGATCGATGAAGGGTGTCGGCCTGTTGATTAGTTATAGCGTCAGGCGGCTATCAGGCTTTGCCGTTGGAGCCGAGAACGTTGACGATTTTGTGCTTGTAGAGCTTCTCCATTTCATCGCGGGCGGGGCCGAGGTACTTGCGGGGATCGAATTCGCTGGGTTTCTCAACGAAGACCTTGCGCACGGCGGCGGTCATGGCCAGACGGGAGTCGGAGTCGATGTTGATTTTGCATACGGCGCTCTTAGCGGCCTTGCGGAGTTCCTCTTCGGGGATACCGATGGCGTCGGGGAGCTTGCCGCCGTACTTGTTAATCATATCGACATACTCCTGGGGCACGGAGGAGGAGCCGTGGAGCACGATGGGGAAGCCGGGGAGTTTCTCCATAACGGCGTCGAGCACGTCGAATGCCAGGGGGGGAGGCACGAGGCGACCCTCGGCGTTGCGGGTGCACTGCTCGGGGGTGAACTTGTAGGCGCCGTGGCTGGTGCCGATCGAGATAGCAAGCGAGTCGCAGCCGGTGCGGGTTGCGAAGTCGATTACCTCTTCGGGGTCGGTATAGGTGTGGTGGTCGGAGGAAACCTCGTCCTCAACGCCGGCGAGCACGCCGAGCTCGCCCTCAACGGTAACGTCGTACTTGTGGGCGTATTCAACAACCTGCTTGGTGAGGGCCACGTTCTCCTCATAGGGGAGGTGCGAGCCGTCGATCATCACGGACGAGAAGCCGTTGTCGATGCAGCTCTTGCAAAGCTCGAAGCTGTCGCCGTGGTCGAGGTGCAGCACGATCTGGGGGTTCTCCCAGCCGAGTTCCTTGGCGTATGCCACGGCACCCTGGGCCATATAGCGGAGGAGGGTGGCGTTAGCGTAGTTGCGGGCACCCTTCGACACCTGGAGGATCACGGGCGACTTCTCTTCGGCCGCAGCCTTGATGATAGCCTGGAGCTGCTCCATGTTGTTGAAGTTGAAGGCGGGGATAGCGTAACCGCCCTTGATGGCCTTGGCAAACATCTCGCGGGTGTTAACGAGGCCTAATTCTTTATAGCTTACCATTTTATATATTAAAGAAATTAATAAGTGTCTGTTCAAAATTATTCCTATAATGGCTGCCATTTAGTTTTACGCCGCTGCTTTTTCGTCATTTTCACTCTCTTCATCGGTCACGATGCCCGCATCGCTCCCTCTTCATCGAGCAAAAATGTCGGAAAAACCAGCTGCCTAAAACCAAATAATTTTGGACAGCCACTTATATTTTCGATTGATTGCCGATTAACGACAGGCAAATTTACGAAAAATCCGCGAATAATTGCAGAAAAATTTCCGTAATTGCCGCCATTGCGGCATTCCCCACTAATAACGCCCCTCCGGGCGATATTGTTCCGAGGGGTTCGGCGGGTGCGTCACCCGGCGTGGCCTGGTGCGCCGGGGGTCGCTTCGTCGCCCGGATGCTCCTCCTTGGGGTGCTGGCCGGGAACCACGCGCATAAGGGTGAAGAGGAACTCCAGGCCCCCGCCGCGGCGGTTGCGAACCGACACGCCGCCTCCCATCGAGTTTATGGCGCTCTTAACGATCGGGAGGCCCAGCCCCGTGCCGCCCGACTTGCGCGAACGGCCCGAGTCGATGCGGTAGAAGCGGTCGAAGAGGTGAGGCAGATGCTCGGGAGCCACGCCGGTGCCGTTGTCGTAGAACACGAAGGTGTAGCTCTTTTCCTTGCGTCCGAGCAGTTCGATGCCCATAGCGGTGCCCTGCGAGTAGGCTTTGGCGTTCTTCAACAGGTTGTTGAGCACCGACATAAGGAGCCCCTCGTTGCCGCGCACCACGCAGTCGTCGGGAATGTCGACAATGAACTCCATATCGCCGATAAGGTTTGTGGCGCGCACCTCTTCGGCGAAGTTCGTCACCATCTCATGGAAGTCGACATCCTTCAGGGGGATTTTCTGGCCCGACTCCTCAAGACGGGTCATGGTCGAGAGGTCGTTGAGCATCGTCGTTATGCGCTCGATATTTTCCTGTGCCTTGAGCAGGAAGTGGCGGCGGTCCTCCTCCGGCATATCCTGCTGGGTAACGAGCATCTCAAGGTAGGCACGGACTATGCCGATGGGGGTTTTCAGCTCGTGGGATATGTTGTTGGTGAGGGCGCGCTTCACACGGTTCTTCTCCTCGTTGGCCTTGAGGGCGATGATGTGCTCGCGCTCGCGGCGCTGGTTGGCCTGCATGCGCGAGTTGTAGATCGATATTATCTGGCGCGAGATGTCGCCGAGCTCGTCGGAGGGGAACTCGCCCATCGGAATGAAGTCGCGGTCATTGGCCGCCCTGTGGGCGAACTCGTGGAGCAGACTGATGTTCTTGGCCTGGTGGGCCGTAATCAGGTACACGAAGAAAGTGCCGATGATGCCGATGGCGAGAATCATAAGCCACAGCATCCAGTCGCCAGAGGCGAGGTACCCCTCGATTTCGGGGGAGAACGGCAGGTAGGCCCGCACTTCGAGCCCCTTCCCGGGTGAAACGCGGCTGTAGTAGTAGAACACCTTCTCGCCTGACGGGAAACGGGTGTCGTCGAGGAAAATCGCCGTAGAGCCGTCGCGGATCGAATCGACGTCGGCCTTGTCGAACCCGAGGGGGCGGTCGCTGTTGATGGTGCCTATGGAGTTGAGGAGCTCGCCGCTGTTCTGGTCATATACGGCGAGCGACATACGGCCCAGCGCCGTTTTCTCGTAATATCGGCCGAGGAAGTCGATGTACGAGTCGATCTGGGCGAGGTTGTCCTGCGTCCACGAGTCAATGATACGCCCGGCGGCCATATCGACGCGGGCCATTATTTCCCGTTTCTTCGAGTAGCGGTCGCGGTTGTACTGCAACCAGGCGAAAACCCCGATGAGCGACCATATGCACACAAACGCCGTCGCGAAGAGCTTCAGGCGGTAGCGAAACGTACGTCTTTTCAGAAGTTTGTTGAACATAAGTAACTTCGGCAAATAAAAGCTTTAGAGGGCCTTGACGCGCATATCCCGACCGCGGCGCTCCGTTCCCGCCGCAGGGGGGTGCCGGAACGCCGCGGCGCGGTGTCAGATTTCAGCCTTGAATCCGTAGCCGAATCCGAGGCGGCTGACTATGTTGTCGCGGTACGGGCCGAGCTTCTGCTTCAGGCGAGTCACGTTCGTGTCGACCGTGCGGGAGGTGACGGTCTGCCCTCCCCAAACCTGCCTGAGAATCTCCTCGCGCGAGTGGATGCGCTCGCGGTAGGTGAGGAAGAAGATCAGCAGGTCGAACTCGCGGGGGGTGAGCACCACCTTCTCGCCGTCGATGTAGAGCGATTTGCCGTTGCGGTCGATGCGGAGGGTCTTGTAGGTGATGTCCGGCTCGTAGTGGGCCTTGGGGGCGTTGTAGCTCACCTGCTTGGCGGCCTGGGTGCGGCGGAGCACGGCGCGCACGCGGGCCTTCACCTCGTCGATTGAGAAAGGTTTGGTAATATAGTCGTCGGCGCCGATGTTCAGCCCCATTACGGTATCGTCCTCGCCGTTGAGAGCCGAGCAGAAAATAATCGGCGTGTCCTCGGTGGCGGGATTCATGCGAACCCGTTTCGCGAAATCAAATCCGCTGAGACGCTCCATCATTATGTCGACGATCATAAGATGATACAGCGAAAGATCGTAGCCGAGCGCGGTTTCGGCGCTGTCGGCCGTATCGACATCGTAGCCCTCCTTTTGCAGATTGTATTTAAGGATTTCGCAGAAGCTTTCTTCGTCGTCAATCACAAGGATGCGTACTCTCATTGGTAACATTATTTAAAGATAGATACACCACCTCCGCGGGCAGGTCATGAGACGCGCGGAATATGGCATTGATTCAATAATTGATTTGCGATATAAAGTTACGACATTATGGCGACATTATAATGCCATAGCGGGGAAATAAAAAGTTAATGTATGTTAAACAAACACCCTCGGCGAACCATTTACCCCGCCCGGCGTTTAAAGGATATAAGCACTATATTTGCACTGTGTTTTTTCATGGTATTAGATTTAAGGTTAAAGATAAACGGAAGGGGCTGTCGTGAGACAGCCCCTTTTGGCGTTCATATGCGTCGACGCTGAACGTTTGAAGTTTCATATCGGGTCGCTTCGCGCTAATACGCGTCACCTCGGTTCGGGGAACCCGGCGGTGCGCTCTATAGCGAGCGAATCGCCGGAGGCCACCACCAGGAGTGCCTCGGCCCCGGCGATGGAGCCCACGGCGCGCAAGGCCCCTTCGCGCCCCGAGGCCATACAGGCGGTCGCGAGCGCGTCGGCCGTCGCGCAGTCGGGCGCCACAACCGTGGCGGCCACCACGTCGCTTTGGCAGGGGAACCCGCTAACCGGGTCGATGGTGTGGCCGTAGCGATTGCCGAGCGAGTCGGTGCGGAAGTTGCGGTAGTTGCCCGACGAGGCTACCCCGCGGTCGGTGAGCGCGATGGTGAGCATCGGCGTGTGCCCGGCACCCGCGTCGACCACGGGAGCGTCAATCTGCACGCGCCACTCCCCTCCCCTCTGGTTGCGACCTGCGAGCGCGAGCTCCCCCCCGATTTCCACGAGATAGTCCTCAACTCCGTTGCGACGGAGCATCTCCCCCACCCTGTCGCATCCGAACCCCTTGGTAACGGCGCTGAAATTAAATGTGGTGCCCGCCGATTTTTTGACCATGTTCAGCGAGGAGTCGATACGGCAGTCGAGAAGCCCCACAAGGGCCAGGGCCGAATCAACGCTCTCGCGCGAGGGCGCGGCGAAATCATCCCTGCGACCCCGCTTTTCGTAGCCGAAGCCCCAGAGATTCACCAGCGGGGAGACCGTGGGGTCAAACCGCCCCTCCGAAGCCTCGCAGACGCGGGTCGAAATATCGAAAACACGGAGGATAAGCGAATCGGCCCGCATCGCCTCCCCGCGGTTGATTTTCGAGATGCGCGAGCCGGGGTTGAACGGCGAGAGCGACAGCTCGACCTCGCGCATAACGGCGGCGATGGAATCAGACAGGTCGCGGTCAAATCGGTATTTGATACTGAAAGTGGTGTTCCACACCGAGCCTTCGCAGGTCTGCCAGCGGTCGGCGCCCCCGCAGGAGCCGAGCGCCAACGCCGCGGCGCAGAGCAAAGCCCCGGCGACGCGCCGCAAAGGGAAGAAGCGGTTGATACTCATATGAATTCGGAATAAGGGAAAAAGAGGGCGCCCGGCGCATGGCTGCGTCGGGCGCCCGTAATTATTTCAGAGACACGCGGCCCGGAGGCTCGCACGCCGGAGCGGCTGATTAGTCCTCGTTGAGGTTAACGCGCTTGAACTCGACAACGGCGAGGCCCTTCTGGGTCTCTTCGAGGTACTTGCCGATGGTCAGGTTGCCGTCCTTGATGAACTCCTGCTCCATCAGGCAGTTCTCCTTGAAGAACTTGTTGAGGCGGCCCTGGGCGATGTTCTTGATCATGGCCTCGGGGAGGTTGGCAGCCTTGGCCTCGGCGGTCTCCTTGGAGATAGCGCGAGCCTTTTCGGCCTCCTCTTCGGTGAGCCAGCCCTTGGCGATGTTGGAGTTGATGTGGTCCTCGGAGTCAACCAGGTTGGGGTTGATGCCAGCCTTCTTGAGGGCTACCTCTACGGCCTTCTTAACCTGCTCTTCCTTGGTCTTCTCAACGGCAACGTTGTACTCGGAGTCGATGGTAGCCTGGGGCACGCTGTCGCGGTCAACGGCTACGGGGTTCATCGAAGCGACCTGCATGGCAACGTCGCGGCCCACCTGGTAGTCAACGCCTTCGACATTGAAGCCCACGATGGTGGCGAGCTTGTTGCCGAGGTGGTTGTAGGAGGTGGTGGCGGGAGCCTCGACGTACTCGTAAGCGCCGAGCTCGGTCTTTTCGCCGGTCTTGCCGCCTTCCTCTACAACGAGGTCGGCAACGGTAAGGTTTCCAACCTTGACGGCCTTGAGCTCGTCGATGCTCTTGCAGCGGTTCTCAACGGCGAGGTCGAGGAGCTTCTGGGTGAGTTCGACGAAACCAGCGTTCTTGGCCACGAAGTCGGTTTCGCACTGGAGCGAAACGATGGCGGCGAAGTTGCCTTCGTTCTTGGCGAGCACGCAGCCTTCGGCGGCTACGCGGTCTTCGCGCTTGGCGGCTACGGCCTGGCCCTTCTTGCGGAGGATCTCCACAGCAGCCTCGATGTCGCCGTTGGTTTCAGCGAGTGCTTTTTTGCAGTCCATCAGGCCGGCCGAGGTGAGGTGGCGCAGCTTGGTGATTTCTGCCATTGTTACTGCCATAATATGATAACAGTTAGGATGTTTTTGTGTAAAGAGGTTAACTTGAGAGAGTTTGTTAGGGCGCCGTGCCGGAGGTCCGGCACGGGCCTAAACGGGAGAAGCGGTCCGACCGATTATTCAGCGGCGGGAGCCTCGGCCTCGGCGGCGGGAGCCTCAGCGGCTTCGGCAGCGGGGGCTTCGGCGCCATCC
>JAMPHO010000032.1 GCA_023663385.1 Alistipes timonensis
GCCCCCGGATCCGAAAGGACCCGGGGGCCTCTTCTTTTATACCCGCCCGGCTGGGTGGGGGGATGGGATTAATGGGAGATTTGGGAATAATGGGAGTTTTATGAGATTTGGGATTAATGGGAATTGTGAGAATCTTGGGAATTATGGGAATCTTGGGAGAAAATGCCAAAGCCTCCCAAAAATTCCCAAAACTCCCAAATTTCCCATTCCGAGGCGGGGCTGGGGATGGGTGTGGATTGGTGTTTGGGATCAGTAGAGGGGGCGGAGGAGGCGGGCTACGCCGCGGAGGCCGGAGCGCTGGAGGGTGTAGGCCAGGCGCAGAAGGGCGCGGTAGGCGGCGTTGTGTTCTTCGGTGAGCAGTTCTGAGAGCAGACGGCGGGCTTCGGCTTTGGCGCCTTCTTTATGGTAGTCGCCGGCAAGGATAGCGCCTTTGAGGCCGACGTAGTGCAGTAAGCGTGGAGCGTCGGCGAAGTCGGCGCGGAGCGCCCGTAGGGCGTACTCCCATTTTGGTGCCTGAGAGGCGTATTCGAGCCGTGAGATTGAGTCGGCGTGGCCGCGCCATATCACGGTTGGCTCGCCGGTTAGTTTTATTATTTTGGGATTAAGGGAGAGGATGCGGGCTCCGAGCTCGATGTCGTCCCAGCCGCGAACGGCGGGGTTCCACCCTCCGGCCCGGCGGAATAGCTCGGTGCGGGCGGCGTAGCGCTGCGTTGAAAGCGAGCCGTGCATGATGTTGTGCCATTGCGTGTCGGTGGCGTAGAAGCGCCTTACAGCGCCTGTGAGGCGGCAATCGGCGTTGCCCACGGCTATGTCCCATCCGACAAGGTCGGCTTCGGGGTAATGATAGAAAGCATCGACAGCGATGGCCGCATGGACTGGTGCCATGAGGTCATCGCTGTCGAAGAACATTGTGTATTCGGTTGTGACGTGTCGCAGTCCGCGCTCGCGCGCCGCCGCGGCTCCGGGGGTGGGCTCACTGAGTATCTCGACGCTGAAGGCCGGGGTCTCAACCTCGCGCTTCCAGGCGGCGAGAACTTCGGGTGTCGAGTCGGTCGAGTTGTTATCGACCAATATCACCCTGAGCGGGCGCAGGGTCTGCGCGGCCACGCTGTCGAGCGTCTGCCTGACCATAGCCTCCCGGTTATGGACCGGGATAACGATTGTAAGTATGGCCTCGGCGGCACTCATCGGAGTTGGGGAGAGATTGGTTGTTGATGCCGCTCAGACGGCGCGGAGCAGGAAATAGTTCTTTTTGCCCTTCTGAACGAGGATGTACTTGTCGTTGAGCAGCATATCGGTGGAGGTGGGGGCGTAGGGGTCGGCCACCTTCTCCTTGTTGATCGCGAAGCCGCCACCCTGGGCGAGTTTACGGAGCTCACCCTTGGAGGGGAACACCGGGGCGCGGTCGGTGAGCAGGTCGGCTATCGAAACGCCATCTTCGAGGTCCTTGCGCGACACTTCGAACTGGGGCACGCCGTCGAACACGGAGAGGAGCGTTGCCTCGTCGATTTTGCGGAGTGTAGCGGCCGCCTTGTTGCTGAAGAGGATCTGCGAAGCCTCGACGGCCATTTCGTAGTCCTTCTCGGAGTGCACCATGCAGGTGATTTCCTTTGCCAGGCGCTTCTGCAGGGGACGGAGGCCCGGGTCGGCCTTCTGCTCCTCGACGAGGGCGTCGATTTCATCCTTGGAGAGCACGGTGAAGATTTTGATGTACTTCTGCGCGTCGTCGTCGGAAACGTTGAGCCAGAACTGGTAGAACTGATAGGGGGTGGTACGGGCGGGGTCGAGCCATACGTTGCCGCTCTCGGTCTTGCCGAACTTGCCTCCGTCGGCCTTGGTGATCAGGGGACAGGTGAGAGCGAACGCGTCGTCGGCTCCGGCGATGCGACGGATAAGCTCGGTGCCGGTGGTGATGTTGCCCCACTGGTCGGAACCGCCGAGCTGCAGGCGGCAACCCTCGTTCTGGTAGAGGTGCAGGAAGTCGTAGCCCTGGAGGAGCTGGTAGGAGAATTCGGTGAACGACATACCCTGGCCGGCGTCGCCCGAGAGGCGTTTCTTAACCGAGTCCTTCGCCATCATATAGTTGACGGTGATACACTTGCCGATGTCGCGGATGAAGTCGAGGAAGCCGTAGTCCTTCATCCAGTCGTAATTGTTTACGAGTATGGCGGCGTTG
The DNA here is from genome assembly GCA_023663385.1 of Alistipes timonensis. Lineage (GTDB taxonomy): Bacteria > Bacteroidota > Bacteroidia > Bacteroidales > Muribaculaceae > UBA7173. The sequence continues at coordinate 2,177 of JAMPHO010000032.1, forward strand.
GGCGCGTCGCTGTCGAAATCGAGGAATTTGGAGAGCTGCTTCTTGATGGCTTCCTGGTTATGGCGCAGGGTGGCCACGTCGAGGAGCTTGCGCTCCTGGCTCTTCATCGATGGGTCGCCGATCATGCCGGTGGCGCCTCCAATCAGGGCGATGGGTTTGTGGCCCGAGCGCTGGAAGTGCTTGAGCATCATCACGCCTACGAGGTGGCCGATGTGGAGCGAGTCTGCCGTGGGGTCGATGCCGAGGTAAGCGGCGGTCATCCCCTTTTTGAGTTGTTCGTCGGTGCCGGGCATCATCTGGTGAATCATGCCGCGCCAGGTAAGTTCCTGTATAAAGTCCATTTGCGGAGTGTTGTTGCGGTTATTGAATGGGCGGGACCGGGGTCGCGCCTGTTATGGTCAAAGGAGTTTGGCGAGAGCTGTTTTGATGCGTCCCATAGCCTCGACGAGGAGCTCGTCGGCCGCGGCGTAGCTCAGGCGGATGTAGCCGGGGAGGCCGAAGTCGGATCCGGCGACGGTTGCCACATGCCCCTCTTCGAGCAGGTACATCGCCAGTTCCTTGTCGGTCTTCACCTTGCCGCCGAGGTAAGTGGTTACTTCGGGGAAGAGGTAGAACGCGCCCTGGGGGTTGTTGACTTTCAGTCCGGGAATCTCGCGGGCGAGCTTCACCACGAGGTCGCGGCGGCGCTCAAAGGCACGGCGCATCTCCTCGACGCATTCCTGTGGCCCGGTGTAAGCCTCTTCCGCGGCCTTTTGGGCAATGGAGGAGATGCCCGAGGTAGTCTGCCCCTGGAGTTTCGAGCAAGCCTTGGCTATGGGGAGCGGGGCGGCGAGGAAGCCGACGCGCCATCCAGTCATAGCGTATGCTTTGGAGACGCCGTTGATCACCACCACTCTGTCGGCGATTTCTGGGAACGAGGCCAGCGAGGTGAACTCGCCGGTATAGTTGATGTGCTCGTAGATTTCGTCGGAAATCACGGCCACCTCGGGGTGACGGGCGAGTACCTCCACCAGGCCGGCGTACTCCTCGCGTGAGTAGATACTGCCCGAGGGATTGGAGGGGGAGCAGAGCATCACCAGGCGGGTGCGCTCGTTGATGGCGGCCTCAAGCTGGGCCGGAAGAATCTTGAAGTCCTGGTCGATTCCGGCGGGAACGCACACGGGAACACCCTCGGCGAGCTTCACCATCTCGACGTAGCTTACCCAAGCCGGGGTGGGGATCACCACCTCGTCGCCGGGGTTCACCAGGGCGAGCACGGCGTTGGAGAGGGAGTGCTTGGCACCGGCCGACACCACGATCTGCTCGGGAGCGAACTCCAGCCCGTTGTCGCGGCGCAGCTTTTCGGCGATGGCGCGGCGGAGGTCCATATAGCCGGGCACCGGGGGATAGTGGGTGAAATTCTCGTCGATGGCGCGCTTGGCGGCCTCCTTTATGTGTTCGGGAGTGTTGAAGTCGGGCTCGCCGACCGAAAGGTTGATCACGTCGACACCCTTGGCGCGGAGCTCGCTGCTCTTGGCCGACATCGCGAGTGTCGCCGACGGCGACAGGGATTCAACCCTGCGGGAGATTCTTGACTGTTCCATTTTGAGCTGAAATTCGTTTACGCGAAGTTACGAAACAATTTCACCAACCGCAACTAACGGACGCTTTTTAAGCGGTGTTCGCGGTCGGTGCTCACCAACGCCGTCGGGAGTGGCGTTTCCGTACTTTCTTATTTGCGGTCGAAGTCGGCGGGAATCTCGCCCCAGCGGGCTGTGTCCCAGCAGAGTATCGGGTTGGTGAAGTTGTGGGTCTGGAGCCAGGCGTCGGCCCTCGCAAGCATTTCTATAATCTTGCCGTTGGCCGGAGTACGCTTCAACGTTGTGCGGTTTCGGCGGTTGCGCACCCATGCGCGGGCGTTGCGCGAGTCGCTGTAGATCGGGGTGGTGCCGTCGCCTTTGCGGAATAGCAGCGCCAGGGCGTGCACCAGGGCCAGGTATTCGGCCACGTTGTTCGTGCCGTCGGGCACCGGGCCGAAGTGGAAAACCTCCTTGCCGGTGGCCACCTCCACCCCCCGGTACTCCATCGGGCCGGGGTTGCGCGAGCAAGCGCCGTCGACTGCGATCGCCGATAGGTTAATTTCGGGAATCAGGGCGTAGTCGCCCGGTGACGACGGGGTGGCCGGTCGATTGTCGGCTATGGCGCGTATGATGGCCGACTCGTCCTCGCCGTCGCCTCGGAAGGCTATGGTCGCGGCGGTCTGGCTGTCGAAGGCTTTGAATTTGGCGCCCGGGAACATCGCGACCTGCTCCTGGCAGTCGTCCCAGTTATCGTAGATGCCCGGGACGCGTCCGACCCAGACCACATAGAATTTTCTTTTCTTATCTCCCATAAAATCTCCCTTGTAATCAGCTGAGCGAGAGGAGCAGGCGAATATCGTAGTGACGGACTCCGGCAATGCGGGCCACGCGCGGGTTCACGGCCTTCCCCAGGAAGGTGAGCGCTGCGTCCTGAAGTCCGGGTGTGAGCTGTATGGCCGACGACGCGCCCTCGCACCCGGCGATGTCGTCGAGCATCGTGATGAACGTGTCGCTCAGGGCCATTGCCGCGGTGCGCGGCACGGCGCTCCCGGCGTTGCAGTAGCAGATGTGGCAAGAGGTCGGTTCGCCGGGGCGGTACAAGTCGGCGGTCTCCTTGGCGCCCCGGTCGCCGAGGTCGCGGAGCGGCATTGTTGGGAAAGCCTTCCCCGGCTCGCTCGACAGGTCGAACACGAGGGCGCCTTTCTTGAGCAGCGTCTCGCCGGAGGCTTCGACCACCACCGGGCAGTCGAGGTCGGTCGAAATCACCACGTCGGCGGTGCGCAGGGCGTTTTCCAGCGCCCGGGGGTGGATGCTCGACCCTATAACGCCCCCGCCGATCTGGCGCAGCGAGGCGCGGAGGCGGTAGACATCGCTATCGAACATTCTCACCACCGCCCCCAACCCTATGGCAGAGCGTGCGGCAGCTCCGGCTGCGAGGTCGGAGCCGAGGATCACCACCTCGCAGGGTGAGACCCCGGCGATACCCCCTAGGAGTATCCCCTTGCCATGCTCGGAGTCGGCCATCAGACCAGAGGCTATTGTCACTGCGGCGCGGCCCGACACCTCGGCTATCACGTCGGCAAAGGGGCGGTGGCCGTAGCTGTCGACCACGAGGTCGAGAGCGATGTTGATCACCCGGCGCTCAAGGAGCCGGTGTACCACCTCGGGCCCCTCGCGGCGCCCGAAATTGGCAAGCGTGAGCAGCAGGGCGCCCTTGCGCAGCTGCCCTATGTCGGGCACCGACAGCGGGGCGAGATGTATCACAATGTCGGCCTGGAGGGTTTCGCGGCGGCTTACGAACCGAACACCCCCCTTGGAATAGGCACCGTCGGGGTAGTGGATCGACTCGGCGGCCCCGGCCTCCATAAGTAGGCAGAACCCGCGCTCGGTGAGGTTGCGCGCCGCCTCGGGGGTGAGGGGGAAGCGGCGTTCCGACCGCGTGAGGCATTTCGGCAGTCCGATAGTGAGCCTTCGGCGGCAGGTGGCAGTCTCCAGCGGCGAGGGCATCGGAGTGAGTCCGACACTGTTGTCCATCATCAGTTATGTTGGTTAGATTGGTTGATTATTGCCTTTGTATGAGGCTGAGGAACTCCCGGCAGGAGTCGGCAATCTCCTCGGTCGTTTCGAGCCGGTCGGAGGGGAATTCGAGCCTGGCCCGTGAGTAGTGGGGCTCGCGGCGAGCCTGTTCGGAGCGGATGAACGCGAGCAGGGCGTCGGAGTCCATGCCGTCGAGCAGCGGGCGCCGGGCCTGGGCCTCGGTGAGGCGCCGCAGCAGCGCCTCGTCGGAGGCGCGGAGCAGCACCGTGAGCCCGCGGGCGTTCATAAACCCCATATTGCCGGGCTGGCAGGGTGTGCCCCCGCCGCAGCCAACAATCAGATTCCTCTCCGAGGCGAAATCCCTGAGAGCCTCCGATTCGAGCTGGCGGAAGCGCCGCTCGCCGTGGCGCGCGAAGATTTCGCGCACGCTCATCCCGGCGCGGCGCTCCACCTCCTCATCGAGGTCGACGTAGCGGAGTGCGGGGTTGGCCGCGGCGAGCGCCCGCCCGAGCGTGGTTTTGCCCGAGCCCATAAACCCTATGAGGTAAACGGGCCCGGGGATGTGGGTGGCGGTATCCGGCATAATGCTGGAGGGGGTCACTTTTTGTCGGCCTGCTGCTTGAGGAGGTCGCGGATTTCGGTGAGGAGCACCTCTTCCTTGCTCGGTTCGGGCGCGGGCGCGGGGGCTTCCTCCTCTTTCTTCTTGAACTTCATGATGACGCGGAGAGCAACGAAGATGCTGAAGGCGATGATCACGAAGTCGACGATGTTCTGGATGAACATGCCGTAGTTCACCGCTACCTCCTCGATGGCGGCCTGGGTGTCGGTCGCTGCCTGGCCCTGGGTGATAACGTACTTGAGGTTCTTGTAGCCGTCGCCACCGGTGATAATTGACATCACCGGCATGATGATGTCGTTGACAAGCGAGCTTACGATTTTGCCGAAGGCGCCGCCGATGATCACACCGACAGCCATATCAATCACGTTGCCCTTCATGGCAAACTGTTTGAATTCTGAAAGGAATTTCTTCATGATTCTGTGAGTTCGTGTTGTTTATCGCAAAGTTAATAAAATTCGACGTATTTATTGGAACTTGCCCGGATTTTTGCGAAATTTGCAGTAAATCCCCGACATCTTATGCTCCAGATACATAAAGCCTCGGCCGGCTCCGGCAAGACTTTCACCCTCACCCGTGAATATATAAAACTGCTGTTGGGCAGGAAAGTTCATCTCCCCGGCGGGGGTGAGCGCTACACGCTGCGCCACGCCGTACACTACGGGTTCGGCAAGGTCAAGGCCCAGGGCTCGATTTTGGCCGTGACGTTCACCAACAAGGCCACCGAGGAGATGATGTCGCGCATTATCAAGGAGCTCGGGGCGCTGGCCGACGACGACCCCGCGTCGCCCAGCCCCTACAAAGAGTATTTCTGCCAACTTTTCCACACCGACGGCCCGACGCTGGCGCGCCATTCGCGCCGGGCGCTCAACGACCTGCTGTTGAACTTCTCGACCTTCAACGTAAGCACTCTCGACTCGTTTTTCCAGAACGTGCTCCGCACCTTCGCCCGCGAGCTCGACCTTTCGGGTAATTTCAATTTGGAAATCGACGACAAATACCCGGTGCAGGTGGCCGTGGCCAATATGCTGGAGTCGGTCAACACCCCGCTGAGCCGTATGCCCGGGCAGTCGGAGGAGGATTACCAACGGTCGCGGCGCCACAGGAACTTCCTCGCCGGCTGGCTGGAGAGGTACCTCAACGTGCTCAACGAATCGGGGAAAAGCATCCTTCTGTTCGCCCGCTCGTCGGGCTCGCACCGTGAGCTGGTGAAGACCATCGGGCACCTCCTCGGCGAATCGTATCGGCTGCACCGCGAAGAAATCGACGGCTACCTGGCCGACACCGGGCGCATCGAGCGCTTCCACGCCGCGCTGGCCGAGGCGAAGAAGGAGCTCGCCCGCAGAGCCTCGGAAGCCGCCACGGCCGCACTGACCGTGATCGGACAGGAGAACATCAACTCCAATGTGGGCAAGGTTCTGGCCGGCATGGCTGAAAAACCCTACATACCCTCATCCTATACCTCGGTGGTAAAGGCTTCGGATGCTGAGGGGGGAGTGAAGGAGCGCTACCGCGCGGCCTACTGCAAGTCGGTCGGGCCCCGCGACGAGGCCGCCCTCGACACCGCCCTCAACGCCGCGCTCGAATACATCGAGCGGGCCCCCCTGCTTGATTTCCTGACCTCGAACCTGTACATACTCGGGCTTTTCAGCGGCGTGAGCGAGCAGCTCGAACGCTACTGCGAGGAGAACGACGCATTCATACTCTCCGATACCAACGACTTCCTCCGCGACCTCATACGCGAGGAGGACGCTCCGTTCATCTACGAGCGGCTCGGCACGAGGCTGGAGCATTTCCTGATCGACGAGTTCCAGGACACGTCGGAAATGCAGTGGTCCAATATGAAGCCCCTCGTGCTCGAAAGCCTCTCCCGCGGGGAGGACAACCTTATAATAGGCGACGAGAAGCAGTCGATCTACCGCTTCCGCAACTCCTCGCCCGAGATACTCGGCACCGGGGTGCAGCGCGCCATCGTGCCGCGGCTTGGCGAGAAGGCGGTCGATGTCAAGGGTGAGCGCGTCGAGGAGAACACCAACTGGCGAAGCGCCCCGGCGGTCGTTACCTTCAACAATTCGCTTTTCGGCCCGTTGGCGCGGCTCATTGACGAGCGGGTCGAGCCGGAGGCCCGTCCCTACCTCAGCCTCGCGTCGAAATCGTATGCGGGTCTCATACAGTCGGTTGCCCCCCGGAACCTCTCACTGCCGGGTATGACGAGGATGTATTTCGCGCCGCTGGTGCCCTCGCACTGGGATCTGAAGAAGATGCCCCCCGAGGAGGCCGCGAAGTATCCCAGTCCGCGCGACCCGCAATGGGTACTTGACAAGCTGTGCGACGAAATCGAGCGTCAGCTCGCCGCCGGATTCGAGCCCCGCGACATCGCCGTGCTGGTGCGCTCCAATAAATACGGCCAGAAGGTGATCATGCATCTTCTCCGGCGCATGGAGGAGCCTGACTGGCGTATGGGCAAGATACCCATAGTTTCGGCCCAGGCCCTGCGGGTCGATTCGTCGCTCGCCGTGAAGCTGATAATCGGGGTGTTGCGCCTGGCTATCACCCCGGAATACGTGCTCGACGACAGTTCGCGCGACCGCAAGGGGAAGCCGCGGCGAGTGCGCAACGCGGCCTACCGCCGTGCGCGGATGGTGCACCGCTACAATCTCTGCCTCTTCGACCAGGTGCAGGTCACCGACGAGGAGGGGCACCCGGTGTTCAACGACGACGGCACCCCCCTGATGCGGCGCCTCACCAACTCCGAGGCGCTCGAAAAGGCAATCGCCGCGACAGCCGACCCGGCGCCGGGCCAGGCTCCCGACCCGCTGCAGGCCAGCATCGACGCCCAGGCTCTGGAAATGAAGATAATGGACTGCCCGAGTATCGACGCGCTCGTGGAGCGGATCATACGCGTAATGCTCCCCGACGACTGCCGCCGGGTGGAACTCCCTTATCTTGCGACGTTTATGGACCTCGTGCTCGACTTCCAGGAGCGCGGCACCACCTCCATACAGGAATTTCTGCAGTGGTGGGACGCCGTAGGTAAGAAGTCGACCCTCGACTCCCCCTCGGGGCTTAACGCTATAACCGTAACCACCATACACAAATCGAAAGGACTGGAGTACGCTTGCGTGCACGTGCCGTTCTGCTGGGAGAAAATCGTGAATTATGACGGCCACGACTGGTATTCGCTCGACCCGTCGAACCTCCCGGGAATAGACCCCGAGCTGATTCCCCCCTATATCCCGGTCTCCAATCAGTCGGTGCGCCCGATCAGCGCCTTTGTCAAGGACACGGCCCGCTACGCCCACGAGCAGCGGGTCGACGCGCTCAACGTCACCTACGTCGCCTTCACGCGCGCCCGCTATGAATTATGCGTATACTCCGACCCCAGCGTCGAGTCGGAACGCGTGGGGCCGCTGCTCCGCGAGGCAATAGGTCTTTGCGACAAGGCGTTTGTCAACGGCGATGGCATCAGCGAGGAGAATAGGCGCTGGCTCGTTCCGCTGGCCGACCTCGTCACTCCCCTCGACGAAGGTTTCGAGCTCTTCCAGCTTGGGGAGCCGGTCGACAAGCGCCAGCTCGACAACGCCCGCGGGGAGGCCGCCCAGGAGCCGCGCCCGGCCCCCGAACCGAAGCTTACCAAGGTACAGGCCGACTGCCGACGGTTCCTCGATGAGGGGTACACCGTGCACGAGCGCGATGAGTTCACCATTACGTCGGACTATGACGAGCTCAGCGGTTTCGACTTCGAACAGGAACGCCACCGCGGCATTTTTCTGCACAATGTGCTCAGCCGGGTGAGGGTGGCCTCCGACCTCACTCTGGCGCTCGACCGGGCAGCGCACCGCTATAGGCTCAAACCGAGTCAGAAAGCTCTGGCCGCGGAGATACTTTCCGCCGCCCTCGCTGACGACCGCGTGAAACCTTGGTTCGAGGATTGCCGCAGGGTGATCAATGAGCGGCCTCTGACGACCCCCGGCTCCATTCGGCGCCCCGACCGAATTGTGTGGATGGCCGACGGCACGGTGGCGGTGATCGACTATAAGTTCGGGTCGCACGAGCACCCGGCGTACTTCGAGCAGGTGCGCGATTACGCGTCGTTCCTGTCCTCGACCCTCGGGTGCGGGGTCAAGGGGTATCTGTGGTTCCCGCTCGCGGCGCGCATCATAGAGGTTTGCTGAGGCAGGGTCGGACGAGTCGGACAGGTCAGACGGGTCGGACAGGTCGGACGGGCCGGACGCGGGGGTGAGATTTGGGAATTTGCTCTGATGGAGTGCGTTAGCTGCCGCTGTGGCCGTTACTTCAGGCGGAATTTGTAGGAGAGGGCGACGAGGATGGAGGTGGCGCGGGAGGCCGAGAAGTAGTCCTTCTTCGAGGAGGGGAAGATGTTGCCCAGGCCGAAGTAGTAGCGCCCCTCTATACCTATGCAGTGGCGGCGCATGATTACGAACTCTACGCCGAAACCGCCCGTTATGCCGTAGTCGAAGCGGTTTGAAATCGGCAGGTCGAGCTGCTCGTAGCGGCGGCTGGCGGGGAACTCGGGGTTGGTCGAGGCGTGGGCATAGTCGAAGTTGGAGTTGATTTTCTCGCCGAGCATATAGCTGACTTCCGGGCCGAGGTTGAAGAAGAATTTCACCACGCGGCTTCCGAAAAATATGTGGGTCATAACCGGGAGCCGGAGGTAGGTGAGGCGGCGCTCATATTTGAAGGGTAGCCCTTCGTAGTCCTCCTTCCAGCCGCTCTGCTCTACGTTGAGCTCGGCCTGAAGCCCGACGTGGCGCTCCTCGGCATAGCGGAAGCTGACGCCCGCGGCCATGCCCTGGATCATCTCCTGTTTCACTGAGGGGTAGAACGACATGGAGGAGAGCGTCATGCCCGCATGGCCACCGACGTGGACGTGCGACAGATAGTGAGTCTGCGCCTGCGATGACATCAAGGCGCATACCGCTGCTATGATCAGTATTATTCGGCGGGGCATTCTTCTATATGATTGTCAACAACGTATGGGGCCGTCAGAGGCATATTTTCTCGATGGTGCCCCCCGGGAGGAAGTGTATGAGCAGCAGGGCCTCGTTGTAGAGACCTCCGCGGTCGCCGCTCTCGGGACCCTCGGCGCGCACGAGGCGCGTTTCGCTCTGGAGCCCGGAGAACTCGGTGGGGAACACGCCGGTGGCGGCTTTCTCGCGGAGTCCGCGTATGATGAAGCGGCCTGTGTCGTAGCCGAGTATGCCCTGGGTGGGTACGGCCTCTACCATATCGGTGCCGAACTCCTTGCGGAAACGCTCGGCGAGCTCTTTGGAGCGGAAGTCGCGGGTGTCGGAGAAGAAGCGCGAGTAGATTGTCGCGTCGAGGTCGCAGATGCCGCGGAAGCTCTCGTCGCGGAATGTGATCCACTCGGGGTAGCCCCAGATGACCACGTTTTCGGGCCGGAGGGCGTCCTGGCGCTTGCCGGTGACGGCGTTTTCGATTTTCGCGAACTCGGAGGCCGACCCGGAGTTGGGCACGAACACCACGGCCTGGAGGTCGGCGTCAATCGAGGCGAGGTCCTCGTCGCGCAGTATGGTGTCGAAGTTGATTTCGCGGTAGTCGCGACCCTCCTCGGTGAGGCGTTTTTTAAGTTCTGACACGAACGACTCCTTGTCGGCCGGGCCCCCGGCGCGGCTGAGGAACACCGGCAGGCGGTCCTCGTAGCGGTAGAGGAATCCGCGTATGGCCGTGTCGTACATCGGGTCGTGGGGGATGTTGGTCTGAATCACGTTGGGGTGTAGGAGGTATGAGTCGTCCTTGACGTTGAACAGGTTGAGCACCAGGGCGTCGTCGGGAGCGCCGTCAACCACCGCGGCGAGTTGCGAGTATCCGTCGGGGGCTATGATGAGGTCGGCCTCGGCCATCTCCGGGCGGTTCATTATGGCCCGGGTGGAGTCGGAGGAGTTCGCCGAATCGTAGGCTTTGAAGTTGATTTTGGCATCGGAGCTTTCGCGGAGCTCGTCGGCGGCGAGGAGCAGACCCTTGTAAAATTCGGTGTAGAGCTGGCTCGCGCGCCCCGGCTGCTCTGATTCGAGCATGAAGGGGAGCACCACGGCCACGTTCATCTCTTTACGCTCGGCGGGCGCTTCGGAAGCAGCCGCGTCGCCGCCGTAGAGGAGCAGCGAGTCGGCTGGCGCGGGCGCCTCAGCCACATGGTCGTCGACGGGGTTGTACACCTCGTAGCGAGGCTCTTCAACGGGGGGCTCGGCTGAAGTTCCGGCAGTGGGCGAGGCAGGGGTTTCTGCTTTGGCGAGCACGAGGCGCTGCCCGGCCTTGACCCCGGCGTCGCATCCGGGGTTGAGGATTATGAGTTGCTCGATGGGGAGGTCGTAGGAGCGGGCTATGCCGTAGAGGGTCTCACCTTTCTTTACGACGTGGGTCATCGGCGCCGGGGCCGCGGTGGCGGCCTTGGGCTCGTCAACGGCGGCTACGGGGCGGTCGGAAACCGGGAAGTAGAGCCTCATGCGGGGCTTTAGGCCGTCGGCTGCCGATGGGTTGAATTTCAGAAGCTCCTCGCGGTCGATACCGAGTTTGTGGGCCACGCCGTAGATCGACTCGCCGCGCGACACTTCGTAGTAGTACATCTCGCGACCGTTGATTTTCGCGGTGGGGAGGTCGTTGAGCCCGGCCGAGGCGTAGGTCGAAGCCGCGGCCAGCAGTAAGGCGCACGCCGCGGCGCGCCGGAGAGTATTCAGTTGGAACATAATCGCTTATTCTGGATTATCTTGTTTCGCGGTGTCTGCTGTGGCCGGTGCCGCGTCGGCGGTCGGCGCGGGCTGGGACTCGGGGGCGGTTTCCGCGGCGGGAGCCGGAGCGGGTTCAGCTGTAGGCGCGGGTTTGTCCTGGGGGGCTTCGGCGGGTTCGCGGCCCTCCTTGGAGTCCTTGGAGTCCTTGCCGGAGTCCTTGCCGGAGTCCTTGCCCGGTTTGGGCTTGCGGTCGGTTCGCTGGCGGCGGTCGGCGCCGTCGCCTCCTCCGCGCGAAGGTTTTTCGGGTGTCTGGGGCTTGAGGGGGTTCTCGGTGGCCTCGGCGTGGTCGCGGCGGTGGCGCAGCACGTCGAGTGCCATGTACAGCGCGCTCCTCATCGAAGCCTCCGAAGCCTTGTCGGTCCCGGCGATGTCGTAGCCGGTGCCGTGGTCGGGCGAGGTGCGCACCCAGGGGAGTCCGGCGGTGAAGTTCACGCCGTTGTCCATCGCGATCGCCTTGAAGGGGGCGAGGCCCTGGTCGTGGTACATGGCCAGCACGCCGTCGAAGCGCTTGAAGAGGCCGCTGCCGAAGAAGCCGTCGGCGGCGTAGGGGCCGAAAGCGTGGATCCGCTCCTTCTGGGCCTGTTCGATTGCGGGGATTATCACTTCTTGCTCCTCGGTGCCTATCAGGCCGTTGTCGCCCGAGTGGGGGTTGAGGGCGAGCACGGCGATGCGGGGTTTGTGGACTCCGAAATCCTTCACCAGCGACTGGTCGAAGAGGCGGAGTTTCTCCAGCACGGCCTCCTTGGTTATGGCCTCGGAAATCTTGGCCAGGGGGAGGTGGGTGGTAACCAGCGCCACCCTTACCGACTCGTCGCAGAGAATCATGAGCGACTTCGAGCCGTCGGCGGCCGAAGCCTCAAGGTATTCGGTGTGTCCCGGGAAATGGAAGAGCTCGCTCTGGATGTTGTGCTTGTTGATTGGGGCAGTGAGCAGGGCGTCGATTTTGCCGTCGCGGAGGTCGGCCACGGCGCGCTCCAGGGCGGCGAAGGCTGCCTGTCCGGCCTCCTTTGTCGACTGGCCCGGCTCGATGCGGGCGTCCTCGCCGATGACGTTCACGATGTTGCACGCTCCGGCCTTGGCGTCGGCCGCGTCGGCTATCTGGCAAAGCTGCTGGGGTTGCTGCAGCTCCATGCCCTTGCGGTAGAAGGCTGCGATTTTTGCCGAGCCGTAAATTACCGGGGTGCAGAGTTCGAGCATCCTCGGGTCGTCGAGCATCTTGAGTATCACCTCGTAACCGATGCCGTTGTAGTCTCCGTGGGTGATTCCCACCTTTATCATATCGTTATCCATCTGGATTCCATATATTATAAGCCGCGGGTCCGAGGGGAGAGGCCCCGCCGCGTTAGCGAAAAATTTCCTCAAAGTTACGAAATTTCCCCACGCTTTCGGCAAAATTGCCTAACTTTGTGTTTAGAACAATACAAAACACCCACGTTCAATCCAAGCTACAACCATATGGACGCAGAGAAACACCTCCGGCTCGAAGAGAAAGTCGTCGAAATGCTGAAGACGGTTTTCGACCCCGAAATCCCGGTTGACATATACAGCCTCGGGCTGATTTACCGCATCGACCTCTCGGACGAGGGGGACCTCGCGATCGACATGACAATGACGGCGCCCTCCTGCCCGATGGCCGACTTCATCGTTGAGGACGCCCGCATAAAGCTCGAATCCATCGAGGGTATACGCTCCGTGGCGATCAACATCGTGTTCGAGCCGGAGTGGACCAAGGATATGATGAGCGAGGAGGCCAAGCTCGAACTCGGATTCCTCTAACCCATCATCCAACCTCCGACCGCGATGAAAACCGAAAACGCCAGGGTTGAAGGCCGGAAGCTCCCGGTGTACTTTATCTCGGACCTGCACTTAGGGGCGAGCTACATACCCGACCCGAAGGCCCACGAGCGGCGCGCCGCGGCATTCGTGGAGTCGCTCATAGGGCGCGCCTCCGAACTGATCATGCTCGGCGACGTGCTCGACTACTGGTATGAGTACCGCAACGTGGCCCCGCGGGGCTACCTGCGCTTTTTCGGGGCGCTGGCCCGGCTGGCCGATTCGGGGGTGAAAATCACCTGGTTCATAGGGAACCACGACATATGGCTCTTTGACTACCTGCGCGACGAGATAGGTCTGGAGGTGGTCGACGGAGTGCTCGTGCGCGAGATTCTCGGCAAGCGGTTCCTGCTGACCCACGGCGACGGGGTGGGGCGGCTCAAGCCCTCGTTCCGCCTCATACGCTCGATATTCCGCAACCGTTTCTGCCAGATTCTTTATTCGGCCATACATCCGCGGTGGACCATAGCGTTCGCCCATCGGTGGTCGGCCTCTTCGCGCGACTTCGAGGGGTACACCGAAAAGCGGTTCGACCCGGCTGACGAGCCGTTTGTCGACTACTGTCTCGACTACCTGCGCTCGACCGACCCGGAGGTCGATTATTTCGTGTTCGGACACCGCCACACGCTGGTCGACTATCCCCTGCCGGGGACCAGTTCGCGCATGGTTATACTCGGCGACTGGATTACGCATTTTTCTTACGGAATTTTCGACGGCGAGGAGTTCCGGCTTGACATTTTTTCGCCTCGGGAGGGTGGAAATTAGCGGATATAAGTGTTAAATAATCTTTAGCGAACGGGTGCGGCGGCTATCGCCATGGATTCATAAAGGGGTACTTTTCAGAGGTTTAAAACTTATGTTTTCTCACGAATGGCGGGGGTGGTCGCAAAATTATGTTATGTAACATACGCCGAAATTTTGCCACTTATCAGAAAACCCCGACCTTTGTATCGCAAACCTAAAACAATCTTTTTTACCTTAGAAATTGTACCTATTGGAAACCAATAAAAAGGCGCTCGTGATGAGCGCCTTTTTATGTTTTCGGAGGTTCGCGTAGTTTTATCGGGTGGGTTGTATCATCAGTGAGCGTAGTTTTATCGGGCGGGGGGCGAACTTTAACGGGGTTCGGGAAGTTATAACATATATTAATACTTTGCTCTAACGATTCAACTATTACTCTTATGGGTCAGTTTTCCAAGGCCGTTTCGCTGGTGCGCCGCGCGAGGTTCGGGCGCAATCTTATTCTGCTGGGGTCGGTGGCCGCGGCGATCATAATACCTCTCTGGGCGGCGGCTGAGCCGGCGCCCGCGACCGACAACTATATTTTCATGCGGTCGCCCGGCAGGGCGATCATCCTCTCGGGCGACTCGGCCAATGTGCACCGCGATGTCATGGCCGTGATGTACGACACCCAGGAGCTCCATTTCCAGGATCCCGGCATTCCGCGCTTTCTGTTGATCGACCGTGAGGGTTCGGCGGCGCTCGGTATCGGTGGCGCAGTCGAGGGTGTGTTCTCCTATGATTTCAGGGGCTCGATTGACGACGCCGGGTTCACAACATACAGCATCCCCATCCCTGCCGACAAGGCCGAGCGGGAGCGTATGCAGGGCACTGCCAACCACTCGTCGCTCTTCGTGAAGTTCGTGAAGGCCACGAAATTAGGCCCGTTGGTGGCCTACGCCGAGGCTAACTTCACCGGGTCGAGCCACGGCTACGGTTTCACCGTGCAGCAGGCGTATGTGTCGCTGGGTAATGTCACCGTCGGCAAGACCCGCAGCACGTTTGTCGACGCTACGGCCTGCATGCCTACCATCGACTACCAGGGTCCCTCGGGCGCTACCGGCGGCAAACCGATGATGCTGCGCTACAAGCGTCTGCGCCCCAATGGGTTGTCGTGGGCCGTATCGGCCGAGATGCCGTCGGTGAGCGGAACCTATAGCGACGTTTACGGTATGGGTGTGCCGGTAACGGCCTCGGTTAGCCCCAGGGTGCCCGACATCCCCGCCTTCATACAGTACGGATGGGACAACGGGGCGAGCCACGTCCGTTTTTCAGCCGTTTTCCGCGATATGGCCTACCGCGACCTCATAAGCGGCAAGAACCGCTACACTCCAGGTTGGGGCGTGCAGCTCAGCGGCGTTGCCAACGCTACCAAGTACCTGACATTCTATTACCAAGGACTCTATGGCCGCGGGGTCGGCACCTGGCTCAACGACCTCTCGGGCTTCGGGTTCGACCTCGTGCCCTCAGCCGACGACGCGGGCAAGATGCGCGCCCCGGCGTCGCTCGGGGTGCTCGCCGGAGCGAGGGTCAACCTTACCGACCGCCTGTTTGTCTCCGGGGGGTACAGCTTCTGTCGCCTCTACGACCAGGGTCGCCTCCCCGACGATACCTACAAACGGGGCAACTACGCCATTGTCAACGCTTTCTACTCGCCGCTTCCCGACCTTATGATCGGTGTTGAGTATATCCACGGCTCGCGTAAGAACATCGACAACGCCCACGGCGAGGCGAACCGACTTAACGCCATGCTTAAATATTCTTTCTAAACATTAACGGGCAAAACAAGCCTGCTCCGAGGCGTGTTAGTATATTGCGTGTCAAGACAAGCGATATGCCGACACGCCTTGATATTTATTAACACGCTGACAATATTAAAAACATATGGAACGTAAAATCTCAATGTCAGACCTGCGCCGGGCCGTAGATGAAGCCTATGCCGCGGTCGAACCTATGAAAGAGGGGGAAATCAACCCCAGAAACCTTAACGCCGCCGCCGGCCAGTTCGGCATCTCGGTTACCCTCGCCGACGGTATCACAATCAACAAGGGCGACACTTCCGTGAAGGTGCCTATGGGCTCCATAGCCCAGGTGCCCCTCCACTCGGTGCTCTTCTCGCAGTTCGGTGTCGACAAGGTAGTCGAGAAATCGGGCAAATGCCCTCGCTGCGCCCACGGCCAGAAGCCGAAGGGGCTCGCCTTCGGGGCCCACGGCATCCGCGCCTTCTCGGCTGTTGAGCCGGTCGGCGACCCCGAATCGAAATGGAACCTCTACGAGAACCGTATGATCGACCTCATGGGCTCCGCTCCCGAGCTGGCCGACAATGTGCTTGAATGTCTGCGCAAGGAAGCCGCCGACACCAAAACCGCCGAAACGCTCAAGAACAGCGACTATACCCTCTACGACGATACTGACCTCGCGCTCGACCTCTATCTGAAGGCCCTCTCGATGGGTGCCTCGACCGAGCAGCTCGCGATGATGGGCGCCACCATCGCCGCCGACGGCGTGAACCCCTCGACCCGTAAGATTGTCTACGACGGCGAACTCTCGCAGAGCCTCGTGGGCCTCATGGCCGCCAAGGGTCCCCACAAGATGAACACCCCCTGGCTGGTAAAGGCCGGCATCCCCGCCAAGAACTCGTTCGGCGGCACTATGCTTGCCATTATCCCCGGCGTGATGGCCATCGCCGCCTACGCCCCGGAGCTTAACCAGGTGGGCGTGAGCGTGAAGGCCGCCCGCGCCATTATGGAGATAGCCCGCCGCCTCGACCTCTCCGTGTTCGCCTCGGCCCGCGTTAAAATCGTGGCCGACTGATAAGAGTCCGCATTAATACCATAAAAAACTTGCCGATTGCCGCCCCCGCCGAGCGAAAGCCTGAAGTGCACCCCAAAAGTTAGACACAAAACTTTTGGGGTGCCTTATGTACAGAC
>JAMPHO010000033.1 GCA_023663385.1 Alistipes timonensis
CCGGACTGCGGAGCGACATGGTGGCCAGCGTGCTCGAAGCCGCGCTCGAAGCCCTCGGCAAACCCACCGCGCTCGACTCGGACCTCAGCCCCCGCTCCTACCACCCCCTCGACTCCGAGGCGCGGGAAGCCGCCGAGCCGATGGTGCCCTACGACGGGCTCAACAGCGCCGACCCGGTGACCGACCCGGCGGTGCTCGCCGCGATAGAGAGCGCCATAGAGATACGCCGCGACAACGAAGCTCGGCGCGGGGCCCGCATAACCAACCCCGCCTGCGTGCTGGCCGACCGCGACTCCTTCACCATCACCTTCGAGCTGGAGCGCCACCGCGCGGGGCGCGCCTCGGTGGCCGTGGCCCGCTACGCCGTCTACGACACCTCGGGCCGCGTGGCCGACACCGACTACGCCGGCGACATCACCCCCGGCGACACCAACCCGCTCCCGGTGAAGCGCACCATACCCGTGGCCCCCTCGCGGGCCTCGCGCGTGGTGCTGTTCCTCGACTGAGGCCCGAACAATCCGCCCGCTCCCCACATTATTTATATATAGCGTTTTTTCATCGGGGCTTTTTCCCGATAAACGAGGGATTTTTTGTAACTTTGCAGCGACGATTATGATTGAAAGGATTGTAATAATAGACCAGGCGGACCCGGTGAGCTTCTATGGCGTGAACAACTCCAATATGCAGCTTATCCGCAACCTCTTTCCCAAACTCCGCATGACGGCGCGCGGCTCCGTGATAAAGGTCATGGGCGACGACGCCGAGACCGCCGACTTCGAGAAGAAAGTCAAGGAGCTCGAAGCGTACTGCGCCAAATACAACAAACTCACCGAAGAGGTGATCCTCGACATCGTAAAGGGTGACCAGCCCCGCGACATGAAGGCCGACGACGTGATAATATACGGCGTGAACGGCCGCCCCATCTCGGGCCGCACCCCCACCCAGCAGCGCCTCGTCGCCGCATTCCAGAAAAACGACCTCACTTTCGCCCTCGGCCCCGCCGGTACGGGCAAAACCTATGTGGCCATAGCCCTGGCAGTGCGCGCCCTCAAAAACCGCGAAGTCAAGAAAATCATACTCTCGCGCCCCGCCGTCGAGGCCGGCGAGAAGCTCGGCTTCCTACCCGGCGATATGAAGGACAAAATCGACCCCTATCTCCAGCCCCTCTACGACGCCCTTGAGGATATGATTCCGGCGGCGAAGCTGAAGGAGTACATGGAGACGAAGGTGATCCAGATAGCCCCCCTGGCGTTTATGCGCGGCCGCACGCTCAACGACGCCGTGATCGTGCTCGACGAGGCCCAGAACACCACCACCCACCAGATCAAGATGTTCCTCACCCGCTTGGGCGTGAACGCCAAGATGGTGGTAACCGGCGACGTCACCCAGATCGACCTCCCCCGCTCCACCACCTCCGGCCTGATCCAGGCCCTGCGCGTGCTCCGCGACATCCCCGGCATCGGGAAAGTGGAGTTCGGCAAGAAGGACATCGTGCGCCACCAGCTGGTGCAGCGCATCGTCGAGGCTTACGAGCGCGACGACGAGCAGCGCAAGCTCTTAGGCGAGGGGGCCGAAACCGACCCCCGGCCCGAAGAATAGTCCACCGCCACAAGCCAATTCATTATCAACCACCAACATACTTCCGACAGTGGAAACTCTCACCAAAACCAACTACAACTTCCCCGGCCAGACCGCCGTGTACCACGGCAAGGTCCGCGACGTCTACACCGTTAACAACGACATCCTGGTAATGGTCGCCACCGACCGCATCTCGGCCTTCG
The DNA here is from genome assembly GCA_023663385.1 of Alistipes timonensis. Classification (GTDB taxonomy): domain Bacteria; phylum Bacteroidota; class Bacteroidia; order Bacteroidales; family Muribaculaceae; genus UBA7173. The sequence goes on from JAMPHO010000033.1 coordinate 1,782, forward strand.
ACGTGATCCTCCCCGAGGGTATCCCCTACAAGGGGCAAGTGCTCAACCAGCTCGCCACCTACTTCCTGGAGGCGACTGCCGACATCGTGCCCAACTGGCGCCTGGCAACCCCCGACCCGATGGCCACCGTAGGGTACCGCTGCGAGGGTTTCCCCGTTGAAATGATTATCCGCGGCTATCTCACCGGCTCGGCGTGGCGCGAATACGCCGCCGGATGCCGCGAGCTCTGCGGCGTAAAGCTCCCCGACGGGATGCGCGAGAACGAGCGCTTCCCCGAGCCCATCATCACCCCCACCACCAAGGCCGCCGAAGGGCACGACGAAAACATCTCCCGCGAGGAAATCATAGCCCAGGGGCTGGTAAGCGAGGCCGACTACGAGGTTATGGAGCGCTACACCCGCGCCCTGTTCGAGCGCGGCACCAAGATGGCCGCCGAGAAGGGGCTTATCCTGGTCGACACCAAATACGAGTTCGGCAAGCGCGACGGCAAGGTGATCCTCATCGACGAAATCCACACCCCCGACTCCTCGCGCTACTTCTACGCCGAGGGCTTCGAGGAGCGTTTCGCCAAGGGGGAGCCCCAGAAGCAGCTCAGCAAGGAATTCGTGCGCCAGTGGCTCATCGACCACGGCTTCATGGGCCGCGAGGGGCAGCAGGTGCCCGAAATGACCCCCGAGTTCTGCCGGGAGGTTTCGCAGCGCTACATCGAGCTCTACGAGCACGTGACCGGGCGCCGATTCGAGGCCGCACCCGCCGCCAACCTTGAGGAGCGCATCGCCTCCAACGTTACCAACTGCCTCCAGGAGCTCGCCAACTGAGCCTCCGCCCCCCTGACACACCACCGTGGAAATAAAGGCAGAGAAAATAAAGCCGTACGATCCATCTGCCCCCAAGACGGGGCAGGTGGAACGTATGTTTGACAGCATCGCGCCCTCCTACGACCTGATGAACCGGGCCATGACCATGGGCATCGACCACCTCTGGCGCGCCAAGGCCGTGAGGATGGTGGCCGCCGGGCAACCCCGCGAGATTCTCGACGTCGCGACCGGCACCGGCGACCTGGCAATACGCCTGGCCCGCGCCGCCCGGGAGGCACGCGTGAAGGGTATCGACCTCTCCGAGGGGATGCTGGAAATCGGGCGCCGCAAAGTGGCCGACGCCGGGCTCGCCGACCGGGTGAGCTTCGAGAAGGCCGACTGTCTCGCCCTCCCCTACCCCGACGCGTCGTTCGACGCGGTGACGGTTGCCTACGGGGTGCGCAACTTCGAGCACCTCGACCGCGGCTACGCCGAGATGGCGCGAGTGCTCCGCCCGGGAGGCACGCTCTGCGTCATCGAGCTCTCCACCCCCCGCGGGCGCCTCACACGCCCCCTCTACGACCTCTACACTCTCAAAGTGATTCCGACGCTCGGACGGCTCGTGACCTCCGACAAAAGCGCCTACACCTACCTCCCCGCCTCCATCGCGGCCATGCCGCAGGGGGAGGATATGCTCCGGCTTATGACCGGCGCCGGGCTCGCCGAGCCGCGCCTGCGCCGCATGACTTTCGGCGTGTGCACCATCTACACCGCCGTGAAGCCCTGAGCCGCCGGAAGCATCCACGACCGAACTACTTCCCGTAAAAAAGGAATATGCCAACCCAACAGACTCCAGCATCGAATCTCGAAAGACTCCGGGAGCTGTCGACAATGAGCGTCGGCCGCCTCCTTTGGAAATACTCCCTGCCGGCCGTGGCGGGGATGCTGGTCATGCAGGCATACAACGTCGTCGACCGCATCTTCATCGGACAGGTCGTCGGCAAGGAGGCGATCGCCGGACTCGCCATCACCTTCCCGGTGATGAACATCGCGACCGCCCTGGGTACCCTCGTGGGTGCCGGTGCCGCCGCCCGCGTCAGCCTCTTCTTAGGCTCGGGCGACGAGAACCGCGCCCGCAAGGTGCTCGGCAACGCCCTTACGCTGACCATCGTCATCGGCCTGGTTTACATCTCGCTCTTCGCCTGGGGCATGGACCGGGTGCTCGAACTCTTCGGAGCCAACGAGCAGACCCTCCCATACGCCCGCGACTTCATGATGTTCATCCTGCCGGGCCTGTTCCTGACCAACCTCACATTCTCGTTCAACAACATAATGCGCGCCTCGGGCTACCCGATACGCGCCATGGTGACCATGTTCATCGGAGCCGGGCTCAACATAGTGCTGGCGCCGGTGTTCATCTACTTCCTCGATCTCGGAATCAAGGGAGCGGCCATAGCCACCGACATAGCGATGGCGGTGTCGATGGTGTTCGTGATGCGCCACTTCCTCCGCCCCGCCAACGGCCCGGTGACCTTCCGCAAGGGTATCTACGGGCTGAAGGCCGACATCGTGTGGGGTATGCTCGGCATCGGTGCCGCCCCGTTCATCATCAACGTGGCCTCCTGCCTGATCAACATCCAGCTCAACCACGCCCTGATGCGCTACGGCGGGGTCGACGCGATAGCCGCCTCCGGCATATTCGTGACCTACACCGCGATGCTCTGCTGCGTGGTGCTCGGCATATGCCAGGGGATGCAGCCGATCGTGGGCTACAACTACGGCGCCGGGAACGCTCCGCGCGTGCGCCGCACCTTCTGGCTCGCCGTCGGCGCCGGGTCGGTGATCACATTCGCCGGATGGGTCGGCGGACTCACCGTGCCAGAGTACATAGCCCGCGCCTTCGTGTCCGACTGGGAGCTGGCCCGCTTCACCGGGCACGCCCTCCGCTCGTCGATGCTCTTCTTCTGGGTGGTGGGGTTCCAGATTGTGAGCACCACCTACTTCCAGTCGACCGGCAAAATCGGCCTCTCGATATTCCTCAGCCTCATACGCCAGGTAATCTTCTTCATCCCCCTGCTTATGTGGCTCCCAGGGCGTATGGGGATTGACGGCGTGTGGAGCTCATTCTACATAAGCGATATTTTCTCGACGCTGGTGACCGTGGCGCTCATATGGTTCGCGATGCGCGAACTCCGCCGCCTCCCGTCAAAACAAAACGAAACAATCAACACCATATAATATATAGCGACAGGTGATGACCGAAAAATTTGAAATGGTGGCCAAAACATTCCAGGGACTGGAAGACGTACTGGCCGAAGAGCTCCGCGACCTCGGAGCCGAAAACGTAGAACCAGGGCGACGCATGGTCTCCTTCGAGGGGGACCTGGAGATGCTCTACAAAGCCAACCTATGCTGCCGCACCGCCCTGCGCATCCTCAAACCGATTTTCAAATTCACAGCCGTCAACACCGACGAGCTGTATGACCGCGCCAAGGAATTCGACTGGGGCTCGCTGATGTCGGTAGGCTCCACGTTCTCAATCGACACCGTGGCCTTCAGCGACGAGTTCACCCACTCGCGGTTCGTAACCTACCGCGTGAAGGACGCCATCGTCGACTGGTTCAAGGACCGCTACGGCGACGACAAGCGCCCCGGGGTGCGCCTCCAGGACGCCGACGTGATGATCAACGTGCACATTTCCGGCGACCGCGTGACCCTCTCGCTCGACTCCTCCGGCGAGTCGCTTCATAAGCGCGGCTACCGCGTCGCGCAGACCGAGGCCCCGATCAACGAGGTGCTCGCCGCCGGCATCATCCTCAAAAGCGGCTGGAGGGGCGACTGCCCGCTGGTCGACCCGATGTGCGGCTCCGGCACGTTCCTCATCGAGGCCGCCCTCATCGCCGCCAACATCAACCCGGGTGTCTACCGCCGCCACTTCTCCTTCGAGAACTGGAAGGACTTCGACCCCGAGCTTTTCGACCGCCTCTACAACGACGACTCCGGCGAACGCGAGTTCACCCATAAGATTATCGGTGCCGATATGTCGCCCCGCGCCGTAGACATCGCCGCGCAGAACATCCGCAGCGCCGGTGTGGGCCGCATGGTCGAGCTCCACACCCGTCCCCTCTCTGAGTGGAACGAGGCCCCCGAGGGTGGCATCCTGGTGACCAATCCCCCCTACGGCGAGCGCATCAGCTCCGACGACATGGAGGGGCTCTACCGCCTGATCGGCCAGAAGCTCAAAAACGTGTTCAAGGGGTACCACGCCTGGATTATCGCCGCCAAGAACGAGTTCGTCAACGAAATCGGACTCGCGCCGTCGGTGAAAATCCCCATCCTCAACGGGGCCATCGAGTGCGAACTCCGCGAATACATCATATTCGAGGGTGACTACAAGCATTTCCGCGCCGAGGGTGGCCGTCTGCGCTCCATCGAGGAACGGAAGGACGAGGAGATGGACCGCGTGCGCGAGCGCAACGAACGCCGCATGGCGGGCAACCGCCGACGCTTCGACGACGATGAGGAGCGCCCCTTCCGCGAGAAACGCCGCGAAAACCGCGGCACCCGCGCCGGCGAGCCCCGCAACGAGGGTGAGCGCCGCTACTCCCCCAACCGCGACCGCAAACCTTTCGACCGCGACCGCAAACCCTTCGACCGAGACCGCAAACCCTTCGACCGAGACCGCAAGCCCTTCGACCGCGACCGCAAGCCCTTCGACCGAGACCGCAAGCCTTTCGACCGAGACCGCAAACCGTTCGATGGAGAACGCAAGCCCTTCGACCGAGACCGCAAGCCCTTCGACCGCGACCGCAAGCCCTTCGACCGCGACCGCAAACCCTTCGACCGAGACCGTAAGCCTTTCGACCGAGACCGCAAGCCCTTCGACCGCGACCGCAAGCCCTTCGACCGCGACCGCAAGCCTTTCGACCGCGACCGTAAGCCTTTCGACCGCGATTTCGACGAGCCGCAGTCGGAAAACCCGCTGGCAAAGCGCCGCAACGAGGACCTTCTGAACCGCATCACCGGCGAAGGCCCCAAGCTCAACCAGCCCAATATGCGTTTCCGCAAACCAAAAAACTAATCTCCACTCATCACATACCCCCTTATGAAGATCCTTCTGCTTGGGTCAGGTGGCCGCGAGGCGGCTCTGGCCTGGAAAATGGCCCAAAGCCCTGAGACCGAGAAACTTTTCATCGCGCCCGGCAACGGCGGCACAGGGAACTACGGCACCAACGTGCCCTTGAAACCGACTGATTTCGAGGCGGTAGGCTCCTTCGTCGACGAAAACGGCATCGACCTGCTCGTGGTAGGCAACGAGGATCCGCTCGTGGCTGGAATCACCGACTTTATGGCCGAGACACGTCCTGAGCTGTTAGTGGTAGGCCCACGCAAGGCCGGTGCCATGCTCGAAGGGAGCAAGGACTTCGCCAAACTGTTCATGACCGAGGAGGGGATCCCCACCGCCCGCTACAAGAGCTTCACCGCCGAAACCCTGACCGAGGGGGAGCGCTTCCTCGAAACCCTCAAAGCCCCCTATGTACTCAAAGCCGACGGCCTCGCGGCTGGTAAGGGCGTGCTCATCATCAACGACCTCGCTGAAGCGAAGAAAGAGCTGGCCGAGATGCTTGGCGGCATGTTCGGCGCCTCTTCTGCAACGGTGGTTATAGAGGAGTTCCTCTCGGGCATCGAATGCTCGGTGTTCGTGCTCACCGACGGCCACGGCGGCTACCGCATCCTCCCCGTCGCCAAGGACTACAAGCGTATCGGCGAGGGTGACACCGGCCTCAACACCGGCGGCATGGGTGCCGTGAGCCCCGTACCCTTTGCCGACGAAGCCTGGATGAAAAAGGTCGAGGAGCGCATCGTGCGCCCCACCGTCGAAGGACTCATACGCCGCGGCATCGACTACCGCGGGTTCATCTTCCTGGGCCTCATCAACGTCGATGGCGAGCCTATGGTCATCGAGTACAACGTGCGTATGGGCGACCCCGAGACAGAGGTTGTGATGCTTCGCGTGGAGTCCGACCTGGTGCCCCTGCTCGCCGCCGCAGCCAAGGGTGACCTCGGCGACCTCCCCCTGAAGGAGGACCCCCGCGCCGCCTCCACGGTGATGCTCGTTTCGGGCGGTTACCCCGGTGCATACGCCAAGGGTATCGAAATCACCGGGACCGGCGACGTCGACGAGTCGATACTATTCCACGCCGGAACAGCCGAAAAGGATGGCCGCCTCGTGACCGCCGGAGGACGCGTGATCGCCGCCTCCAGCTACGGCACCGACCTGGCCGACGCGCTGGCCAAGAGCTACCGCTCGGCAGCCAAAGTGAACTTCGACGGCAAGTACTTCCGCCGCGACATCGGCAACGAGTTCCTGCCGAAATAATCCCCCTGCCCCGCACACTACCAATGAGTGAACGCGACATAACCGCGCTTCTGCACTCGCGCTGGGGCGCGGGACTGCTTATGGCTCTCGCTATCGCGGGAGCCATAGTGGCTTATACGCGTCAGGCCGTGGTGCCCATTTGGTTCGACCTCGGGCTGGGGCTGACGGCTCCCGGGCGGTGGATTCCGCAAGGGTGGCCGTCGTTAGCGGCGGGACTCGCGGCCAACGTCGGCATCGGACTGCTGACGCTCACCATCAACCGCACGTTCAACGTGCTCCGCTCCCTCACGACGCTCGTAGCCGGACTCTTCTTCGTCATGCAGCTCGGCCTTCCGTCGCTGCTGTGCCAGTTCTACAGCGGCACCCTGCTGACCCTGTTGGTGCTGGTGTGCACGGCCCTGCTGTTCTCGGCCTACGGGAGCGGGGCCGGCCAGCGGCGGGTGTTCCTTGCGTTCTGCCTCACGACCCTGGCGGCGTTCACCAACGTGTCGTTCGCGCTCTACCTCCCCGTGCTGCTCGTAGGTTGCGCCCAGATGAGGATATTCAACGGGCGCACTCTCGTAGCCGCCCTCCTCGGGGTGCTCACTCCCCCCTGGCTCCTCATCGGCTTCGGTATAGTGCGGGTCGAGGAGATTGATATGCCAAGGTGGCTTATGGCGTGGTCGCAATGGGGCGACCCCCATCTGGCGCGGTCGCTCATAGTCACCGGCTTCACCCTCTTCATCGGCGCTTTCTTCATCACCACCAACCTGATGAAGATTCTGAGCTACAACTCGCGGGTGAGAGCCTACAACGGATTCCTCACCATGACGCTGATAGCCACGGCGCTGTACACCCTCTTCGACTTCGGCAGCTTCCGATTCTACCTCCCCCTGCTCAACTGCCTGACCGCCTACCAGGCGGCCCACTTCTTCACCTACCGAAGGTCTCGGCGAAGCTACATACCGATACTTATTCTGATTCTCACCTACTGCGGCTTTTACGCGTGGTCACTTATCGACATTGTATGAAACACAAGATACTGATTGAAAGCCATGTGCCCTTCACCGAAGGGCTCTTCGACGGCGTGGCCGACGTAGCCGTGCTCCGCCCGGAGGAGTTCACCCGCGAGCGGCTCATAGAGGAGGGCGCCGATGCCATCCTCGTGCGCACCCGCACCCGCTGCGACGCCACCCTGCTTGAAGGCACCGCCGTGACCGCCGCTGCCACCGCCACCATAGGCACCGACCATATCGACATACCCTACTGCGAGGCGAATGGGATAAAGGTAATCAACGCCCCGGGGTGCAACGCCCCGGCGGTGGCGCAATACGTTTTCGCCACCGCGCTCCGCGCCATCGGCGCAACCAAGCCCGAAAGCCTCACCCTCGGCGTGGTCGGCACCGGCCATGTAGGCGCGATCGTGGCGCGATGGGGTCGCCAGCTCGGTTTCAATGTGCTCGAATGCGACCCGCCGCGGGCCGAACGCGAGTCAGGCTACCACTCGGAAACTCTCGCCGCTATAGCCGAAAAGGCCGACATAATAACCTTCCACACGCCACATACCAAGTCGGGCGCGCACCCGACGCACCATCTCGCCGACCAGGCCTTTTTCGCCTCGCTCCGCCGCAAGCCGCTGGTAATAAACTCGGCGCGCGGCCCGGTAGTCGATACCGAGGCGATGCTCGACGCGATTGACTGGGGGCTGGTTGGGGGCGTGATTACCGATTGCTGGGAGGGGGAACCGCGTATCTCGCTCCCGTTGCTCGGCGCTTCGCTGTTCGCCACGCCGCACATCGCGGGGTATTCGCTCGAAGGTAAAAAGCGGGCCACGCAAATGACCGCCAACGCCCTGCTCGCCCATTTTGGATCCGACCGCCGCGTCGACCTCGGCATCGCTCCCGGAGCGGCCGAAACGGTGACCGCCGAGGCCATTACCGCAAGCTACGACCCGGCGGCCGACACCGCGGAGCTCCGCGAGGCTTTCGCCGACGCTGCCGACACCGAAGCCGCCGCCAAAGCGTTCGAACACCTGCGCGACAGCTACAACCTCCGCTCCGAAGTACGCTGAGTCAACCCAAACAAACGCCTTATGATCAAGGAAATGCTTATCGCTGGCGCCGGCGGCTTCGCCGGGACTTGCGGCAGATACCTCGTGAACCGCCTCTGCGCCGCGGCCATACCCGGGGTGTTCCCCTCGGGAACGCTGGCTGTGAACCTCATAGGATGTTTCGCGGCCGGACTCCTCTTCGGCCTGGCCGAAAAGTCGGAAGCGATGTCGGCGGCCACCGCCGCGCTGCTGGTCACCGGCTTCTGCGGCGGATTCACCACATTCTCCACCTTCGCCAACGATATGTGGAAGCTCTCCGACAAGGGTGACTGGATGACACTCGCCCTCTACCTCGCGGCAAGCGTCGCCGGAGGCTTTATGCTCGTGTGCGCCGGACGCGCCATTATTCGCTGACCCATAGCGGGAAACCGACAATGTTAAAGCCACGGCTCGCCGCCGCGTCGGCCACAATAAAAGCCGGAAAACTGCGTTATAAAGTCAGTTATGTGCGACCAATCTCTCAAAAAAATATTACTGACGCTCATTCTCGGGGTCCTCGCCATCGCGGGGGGCACCCGCGCTGACGCGTTCACGCTCGACAAATACGCCTCCTCCTCGGTTCTGGCCGAAGGCAAGTGGGTCAAAGTATCCGTTGAGCAGTCAGGCATACACCTCATAAGCGAGCAGACGCTCCGCGGCTGGGGCTTCGCCAACCCCTCGAAGGTGAGGGTCTACGGCTACGGCGCCCGCAAGCTCTCCGACCAGCTTACCGCCTCGACCTACTACGACGACCTGCCGCAGGCATTCTCGGAATGGGTCGACGGCAAGGGTCTGTTTTTCTACGCCGAAGGCCCGGTGGGGATGCAGACCACCTCGGGCAGCTATACCAAACCCGTACAGAACTACTACACCACCGAGGGTTTCTACTATCTCTCCGACAGCCGCCCCGACGAAGTGCGGGTGCCGCAGAAGGGGAACACGACACCCGGCTCGGTGACCACCCCCTACGATACTTTCCTCGATTTCGTATACCACGAGCAGGAACTTTACTCGCCGGGCGAGGCGGGGCTGCAGCTCGTCGGGGAGGACTTCAAGTTTACCCGCGACCAGCAGTTCACCCTCACCCTCACCGACCCGGTTGCCGACTCCGACGCGTATATGGAGGTGACGTTCCTGGCCCGCACGGGCTCCGGCTCGGTCACACTCGGCATAACCGCCAACGGCAAGAGCGTGAGCAGCAAGACATTCTCGGCTGTAACCGCCGAACACTCCCACGCCCGACAGGAAACCGCGCAGGCCACTTTCAAAATCGACGGCAACAAGCAGCTCAACCTGCGCCTGAGCGTGAAATCGGCCTCGTCGCTCCTGCTGGCCAACCTCGACTACATAGGGCTTCGATACGAGCGGCGTCTCTCCTTGGGGAGCAACGCCGCCCAGCTCCCGTTTGAGATAAAGCGGGCCCACCGCGGAGTGCGCCTCGCCGGGGCAACGGCCTCGACAAGGGTGTGGGACGTTACCTCGCCCGCGGCGGTAACACTGGTCGACGCCGCCGCTGCCGACGGCTCCCTGGTATGGACCGCTCGCAACACCGACACCCGCCAGTACATAGCCTTCAACCCCTCGGCCGGCAAATTCCCCGCGCCGAAACTCAAGGGCACGGTGGCCAACCAGAACCTCCACGCAATTGCCGATACCCCCGATATGATCATCATCGCTCCGCGCCAGTGGAGCGACCAGGCCGAGCGCCTGGCCGAATACCGCCGCCAGAGCGCCGACTCGCTCAAAGTGCTCGTGCTTGACGCTGATGAAATCTACAACGAGTTCTCCTCGGGCACGCCCCATGTGCAGGGTCTGCGCAAGTGCTTGAAGATGTTCTACGACCGCGGGAAGGCCGCGGGGAAAGCGCCGCGCTTCGCCCTGATGATGGGCCGCGTGTTCTACGACAACCGCCTCCTCACCGCGACCGGGCGCTCGCTGGGCTACCCTATACTCCCCGGCTGGTTCTCGGAGCGCGGACTTAGCGACACCGAGAGCTACACCACCGACGACATGCTCGCCTTCCTCGAAGACGGCTCCGGCTCGAATATGGGCAACGACAAGCTGTCGCTCGCGCTGGGGCGCCTCCCGGTGACCTCACGCGCCGATGCCGAGCAAGCCGTCACCAAAATCATAGACTACGAGACCGCGGCCCCCTCCGGCACCTGGAAAAACAATATGCTCACCCTGGCCGACGACCAGGACTCGGCGGTGCATATGAAGCAGTCCGACGCCATGTGGCAGGCCCTTCTCAAGTCCGAGCACGGCGGCGATGCCTTCTACCGCAAGATCTACACCGACCAGTACGAGCTGGTGTCGAACGTCTACACCCAGGCCCGTACCGAATTTTACCGCGCCCTCGACGAGGGTATCCTCTGGTGGAACTACATAGGTCACGCCTCCCCCACCTCGCTCACAGCCGAGGGGGTGGTAACCTACACCGACCTTAACGGCCTCTACCTGCGCCATCTCCCGGTAATCTACGCCGCGACCTGCGACTTCATGCGCTGGGACTCCGGCACGGTTTCCGGCGCCGAAATCCTGTTCAGAAACTCCGATGGCGGCGTAATCGGCGCCATCAGCGCCACCCGCCCGGTGTTCATCACCGAAAACGGCTACCTCTCCGAGGCGATGGGCCGCGAGATAATGCTCCGCGACGACAGCGGCAAGCTCCGCCCGCTGGGCGAAATATACCGCCAGGCCAAAAACAACTTCTCCAAGGATAAACCCGTTTCCGACACAAACAAGCTCCGCTATGTGCTCCTCGGCGACCCTGCGATGAGGCTCGCGATGCCGGCCCTGCGGCTCGTTGTCGACGAAATCAACGGCGCGGAGGTCACCGACCCCGACGACGACTCGAAAGACCCCACCATAATAATGGCGCGCCAGCAGGTGACGGTCAAGGGGCACGTCGAGAACGTGCTGGGCGAAACGCTTACCGACTTCACCGGCCAGGTGAACTCGGTGCTCTACGACGCCGACCGCTCGATAACAACCCTCGGCAACGGCGAGAAGGGCGAACCCTACGCCTTCGACACCCATGGCGGACGACTCCACATGGGTAGCGACTCGATAGTCAACGGCGTGTTCACCATAAACATACCGATGCCCGCCGAGGTGGCCGACAATTTCCGCACCGCGACCCTCAACATCTACGCCCGCTCGACCGACGGCCGCGAGGGTGCCGGTGTCGACCGCCGCTTCTACGTCTACGGCTCCGACCCCGACGCGGAGGAAGACAAGCTCCCCCCGGTGATTGAGAGCATGTACCTCAACCACCCGTCGTTCCGCGACGGCAAGACCGTCAACCAGTCGCCGATGCTCCTGGCCCGCGTCAGCGACAACCGCGCCATCAACCTCTCGACCTCCGGCGTGGGGCACCAGATGTGCCTCATCCTCGACGGGAGCCGCACCTACACCGATGTGGCCAACTTCTACACCCCGTTTGCCGACGGCGCCCCCGGCGGCGACATCGCATACCAGTTCGACAACCTCGCACCGGGGCTGCACACGCTCAAACTCAGGGTTTGGGACACGGCTCCGAACTCCGCCGAGGCCGAACTGTCGTTCGTGGTCGAGAGCGACCTCGCACCCTCGATCCACGAGGTTTACACCGACGCCAATCCCGCCCGCGACCACGCCAACTTCTTCGTGACCCACGACCGCCCCGACCAGTCGACCACCGTCACCATCGAGGTGTACGATATGATGGGGCGCCCGGTATGGAGCAGCACCCGCACCGGCCGCAGCGATATGTTTGAGTCGGCCCCCATCGCCTGGGACCTTCGCAACTCGGCAGGCCACAGAGTGCCCCGCGGCCTCTACATATACCGGGCCACGATCACCGACGACAGCTCCGGCGAGAAGTCGTCGACAGCCGCGCGCCGCCTCGCCGTGGCAGCCCCCTGACAAAGAACAACCTAACTTCTAAACTATACCGCAATGATTATCGGAACACTGGAAAACGCCGAGCGTTACTATCCGCTCCACCCCGGCTTCAAGCCCCTCTTTGAATTTGTCAAAGGGAACGACTTCGACAAACTTCCCGCCGGGAAAATCTACCTCCAGGGCAAGGACGTGTTCGTGAACAACGCCACCATCGAGCCCAAAAAGGCCGAGAACCAGCCCCTGGAGATGCACCGCGACTACATCGACGTGCACATCGCCCTCGAAGACGGCGAAGTATTCGGCTGGAAGCCAATCGAGAACCTCAGCAAGCAGGGCGAATACAACGAGGCCAAGGACTGCGCCCTCGTCGACGACCCCGCCGAAATCTACGTCACCCTCAAGAAGGGGGATTTCGTGATCGTCTACCCCGAAGACCCCCACGCCCCCAACATCGGCACCTCGACCATCCGCAAAGTCATCGGCAAAATCCGCCTCTAATCTCCCCTCCCATCCCGGCCTGAACCCCGGCACGGACAAAAAACACCCCGGCACGCGCCCCGCCCCTCGGCTCAGCGCGTGCCGGCTGTTTTAGAGCTGTTATTAAACAAGCTTTAATCTACTCAGCAAGAGAGAACATATCGAAGAACATTGTCTTTGTATGTTCGTTGGGGTCGTTTGGCATCAGCAGTCTAAAATCATTCTTTTCATAAAATGGTATGGCGTTGATGTATGCATCAACGGTTATAAATCTGAATGCCGATACGACATGCTTTTCCTGAAGCAGGAATTTCAAAGAAGTCATCAGTTCTGAACCAAGGCCAGTGCCGTGTGTTGACTTATCAACCGCGAATCGTCCTATCTTAACAGCGGGGTAGCTGCTGAACTGCTTCTCAATAGGGAATTCTTTCTTGATACGTTTCCACATTAAATTGGAAGAATCCTGACGCGAGATTTTGTCATTCAACAAGCAAAAATACGCCAGGATTTTTCCATCATCCTCAAGAATATAAGTATATGCGATTTGCTTCTTTTGAAATGCCTTGGCATCATTCAAAAGAAAATCGTTCAAATCCTCGTCACCGCAATCAAATGATTTGACTGGGTAATCATCGGTCAGCCTTACTAATTGAAGCATAGTTACAAGCGGATTCTTACTTTGCGTTTAAAATCCTCGTAAGTCTTGCGGAGCTGTTCTTTTTTCTCCTTGGAGTAAGGCTTGGTGCTTTGTATTATTGTTTCAAACCGCCGCGCGTCTGCACCGTATAGCACAGGGGTTTCTGCTATCGGACGTGCCATAACAAAAAATTATTATTTGTGAGTACTCAAATATAAAACGACTGGCCATATCGTTTGTTCCGCAAAGATAGCACTTTTAATCCACATAGCCACATCATTAGGTTCAATCTTCGTAATTTCTTTGATTCATAGCGCTGTGGCGAGATGAAAGCCGAGCTAAAGGGAGGAGGGGGGGGGATGGGAGGGAGCTGAAGGTTTTGCGGCGGAGGAGGTAGTAGGAGAGGATGATGTTGCGGCGCTGGAGGGGTTCGCGGAGGAGGTTGCGGTCGGGGTGGGTGGTGTAGAGGCGGCGCATGCGGCGGAAGTCGCGGTGGGCCCTGAGGATGGCGCGGGCGTTGGCGAAATCCAGGGAGGCCATGAACTTGCACCAAGCGAGGGTGTCGAGGAGCCGACGGCGCAGAAGGGTGCCGAAGAGGTCGCGGCGGGGTATGTTTTTATGCAGCAACAGGAGGTTGTTACGGAAATTGAGGTAGGTTTTCCGCGGGTTGGAGGCTGGGAGCGAGCCGCCGCCGAGATGGTATACCCGCGAGGCGGGCACGGCGTCGACGGTGTAGCCCGCGAGCTGTATGCGCCAGCAGAGGTCGATTTCCTCCATATGGGCGAAGAATTCCTTATCGAGCCCCCCTACCCTCTCGTAAAGGTCGGAGCGCGTCAGCAGCGCCGCCCCGGAGGCCCACATAACCTTCATAGGCGTGTCGTACTGCCCGCGGTCGGCCTCGGTGGTGTCGAAAATACGTCCGCGGCAATAGGGGTAACCGTCGCGGTCGAGCAGCCCTCCCGCCGCCCCGGCGTATTCAAACGAGCCTTTATCCTTGTAGCTCAATATTTTCGGCTGGCAAGCCCCGCACTCGGTGTGCTCGTCCATATAGGCGGCGAGGGGCTCCAACCACCCCGGAGGCACCTCAACGTCGGAGTTGAGCAGCAGCGTCAGGGGGTAGCGCGTGGCCGCGATGGCACGGTTATATCCCTCGGCAAAACCGTAGTTCTCGTCGAACTCAAGCACTTTTATTCCCGGAAACTCCTCCCGGAGCACCGCGAGCGATTCATCAGTACTGCCGTTGTCGGCCACTATCACGTCGGCCAACCCGGCATCGGTATTGGCAACCACTGAGGGAAGAAACTCGCGAAGCAGCTTCGCCCCGTTCCAGTTAAGGATGATTACCGCTATTTTTTTCATTTTCTTATAATGTCAATCCTCTTCGGGAGCCTGCTTCGGCACGAGGGTCGCGCTGAACTCCCATAGCAGATAAATCGGGATGAATACGGCGAAGAGCGTGAAGGGGTCGCCCGTGGGGGTAATCACGGCGGCGAGCACCATCAGGGCCACTATGGCGTGGCGGCGGTAAAGCGAGAAGAAGCGCCGGGTGAGCAGCCCCATACGCCCCAACAGCCAGGCCAGCAGCGGAAGCTCGAAGACCACGCCCATCAGGAACACTATGGTGATGAATGTGTCGGTATAGCTGTCGAGCGAAATCACGTTCGGCACCAGGTCGCTCAACTGGTAGTCGGCCAGGAAGCGCACCGTGAGGGGGAACACCAGGAAGTAGCCCACGCTAACTCCGAGGTAGAACATCACCACACCGAACATAAACGCCGCCGAGGCGCCCCGCCGTTCGCGCGGATAGAGCCCCGGCTTGATGAAGGTCCAGAAAAGGTAGATTACCACCGGGAACGACAGCTCCAGCGCGAGCCAGCACGTCATCGACATATGGATGAAGAACTGCGACGCAAGCTGGTAGTTGACCAGTTCTACGGAGAAGTCGCCGGCCGGAGCGTCGATAGCGCCCGGCCACTTGGCCGACAGCCACTCCAGCGCGCGGTAGGTGGGGAATCCGGGGGTACAGGGAGCGAGTATCACGCCGTTGAAAATCTCCGGCATAAAGGCAAAAAGCGCCGCGGCAACCACCGCGAACACGGCGATTGCCTTCAGCAGCACGCCCCGGAGGGCGTCAAGATGGTCCCAGAAAGTCATCTCCCCGGCCTGGGCGGGGGAGTTTCCGACATTATCCGACATAGCGGCCGCTCGCTATCACTCAGCCTTCGCGTTCTTGTCGGCGCCGGAGTCGCCCTTCTTCCCGACCGGCTTGTTGATTTCCTCGCTCATATCGTTGAGCCCTTCCTTGAAGCCGCGAATACCTTTGCCGAGGCCGCGCATCAGTTCGGGAATCTTCTTACCTCCGAACAGGAGCAGTACAAGCAGGGCGATGATGAGCCATTCCCAGCCGCGGAGGCCGCCTAAAAACAGGGGTACAAGAGCGTATATCATGTTCATATAGTAGGTTTGGATGTGAGAGTGCAAAATTACGACAAAATGCGTAAATTCGCGCTAAGAGATTCTCTAAATAACTTTAACGAGCGATGGCAGAAAGGAAGAAGACAGTGTTTATAACCGGGGGCGCGACAGGCATCGGAGCCGCCTCGGTTAAGAAATTCATAGCCGAAGGGTGGAACGCGGCTTTCGTCGACATCAACGAGGAAGCCGCCCGGACGCTGGCCGAGGAGATCGGCGAGCCTGAGCGCCTGATGTTCAGCGTGGCCGACACCCGCGACCGCGAGGCCGTGAAGCGGGCCGTCGATGCCGCCGCCGAGCGGTTCGGGGGGATCGACAGCGTGTTTGCCAACGCCGGAATCCACCGCCGAAACTCCCTGCTCGATATCACCGACGAGGAGCTCGACCTGATGATACAGACCAACATCTACGGCACCTTCAACACCCTGCGCGTGGCGGTGCCCCGCCTCATCGAGGCCGGAGGGGGCACGGTTGTCATCAACGCTTCCGACCAATGGTTCATCGGGAAGGCCAACAGCTTCGGCTACGGCCTCACCAAAGGGGCCCTCGGGCAGATTACCCGCGGCCTCTCGATCGACTTAGGGCAGTACGGAATCAGGGTTAACGCCGTATGCGCCGGCACGGTGCGCACCCCGCTGGTCGACAGCCTCTTCCAGCGCCTCGAAGCCGCCGACCCGGAGCACGTCAGCGCCGAGCGGCTATGGGCCGAGGAGAACGCGCTATACCCACGCGGCCGCGTGGGAGAGCCGGAGGAGATTGCCGAAGTGGTGTACTTCCTGGCCTCCGACGCCTCCAGCTTCTGCACCGGGGGGCATTTCCTGGCCGACGGGGGCCTGGTGGCCCGCTAAGAAACTGTTTAAAAATTTTTTCATTGTGATTTTCTTCTGATTTTGAGGCTTTT
>JAMPHO010000034.1 GCA_023663385.1 Alistipes timonensis
CCCCTTCCGAGGCCCCCGGATCCGAAAGGACCCGGGGGCCTCTTCTTTTATACCCCCTGGCTGGGAAATTTGGGAAATTTGGGAAAATTGGGAATAATGGGATTTTTGGGAATTTTGGGAGATTTGGGAATAATGGGAATTGGGGGATTCTTGGGAGATAAATGACAAGCCTCCCATATTTCCCAAAAATCCCAATTACCTCGCTCCCTCCTTTAAAGAACGGATTGTTGCGGCACATACAAAATGTACTGCGTAGTGCTTATACAGAAGCCGAAGCCTCCACAGCCTCGTCTCAAGTAACTAGGAAGGATATGTCGTCATCAAATCCATACACGTTACGTAGAAGCTAACGAAATCGCTGCTAAGGTGCTTTTATAAGCCCATATGGTTTGTAAACATCTACTTACTCAATAATGAAATAGCCGGTAATATTCACCTACTTGGAAATCGGTTTGGTAATAGATAGAAGGATTCCTCTATAACTGTTCGCAAATTATGGATTATTGATTCTAGGCTGTTAGTTTGAATGCTGTTAAGATAATATTCTTACTGCGATTTTAAGGCTGAAGCCACGCTGAATATTGTGCGCTAATTATTTAAAAGATCTTGGCGCAACAGCCCGTAAGCATGGTCAAAGTATTCCTTTCGTAGGGCGAATAAATCCTTATAGTTGTTTATGTTTGAGTAAGTATCGAATTTATCTGCCGGGATCTGCTCGTATTTTTCAATTTGGCCTTTAAGCCATTCTGACTCGATCTGGCGCAGAGTCTTATCGCTCTTGCTCACGTTCTCATTTTTCGGGAGTAATCCCAAATTGAACAGGCTATCCTTCAAGATGTTTTTTCTCGGGAATTGTGAGAGGTCAAACTTCGTCTGAGGTATAATGTGATCTACCTCTATCGCATAATTGCTATCCGGCCCTGAGATATGGCTTAGGCAATAGAAGTGATAGAGCAAAGGTCTCATCAAGTCATATTTTATGTCGGAATCGCCTATTTTGGCATTCTCATAAATATCCGAGAGCAGCTGTGCCCATCGATCATTGGCAATAGGATCAAATACTTGTTCGTTGTGACGAACAAGTTCAAGATATTTGGATATTTTGGAGTCCATCGATCCGGACCATTGGCGATTCACGTATTCATAAATCAGTTTGTCCCAAAGGATAAAGCATCTTTTGATGAATTTCTTCGCGGCGCTATCGGATCCGATGGGTTTTCCTGAATTCTGCCAAAGCGTGTAACAAACCAATATGAAATTCAATGCGCAGCCTAACGATGTCAGCTCGTGAATCGAAGTTTTCCAAGATTTCAGATACTGAAAGAAGTCGCTTGAACGAATCAGCTTGAACATCTGGGAGAGATCCTCGATCAGGCTTTCGTAATCTGTTTCCCATTTGATGCTTTTATTGCGACTAAGACTTTCGATTGAATTCTTGGTAATGGCGCCTTCGTAAATGCCGGCCATGATCTGAAATCCAATCGTCAATTCTTTCTCAAAGTCAGTTTTCTTGTCTTTGGAAAACGGTTTGAGAATCATACTGAAGTCAACTCGTCGCAAAAGAGTCGCGGGCAGATCCCATTTGACTATATGATCGGGACGGATGATGCCCATTTGGCCATATAGCGACTTCACGGCTTCTTCCATCTTGCCTGAAACATTGACGATACGGCTGTTCCAGCTTGGTTTGGCCGACAATATTTCAACAGCGGTTAGTTTTTCGCCCTCAGAGTTTATTATCTCGAATATTTTTTGAGAATCAGAGGCCGACAGATTTTCCACCTCGATTACACCGATCTCGCATCTTGTGAGGAGAGAGTCGATCTTGTTCAAGATGTTTATTCTGTCCAGAATGGCCGTCCATCTGTCTTTAAGGGTTTTTCTTAGAGCGGTGGCATCCTTGATCAACACACGTCGATCATCTAAGAAGCGATAGAAGCTTTCATATTCCGCGTAGTTTAAATCATTGTCATCGCAGAATGTACGGTATTCATCAATGAAAGTCTTTAATTTAGCTGATGAAAGCTGGTTTTCGCCATTTTCGAGATAAGGTATGCCCTCAATGCTGGATCCAAAATCAAAAGGAACGGTAAAGCCTGTGCCGTTAGATTTTTTGTTGTGTATTATTTTGATGATCTCCAGCAAGAATTCCAATCCATCCTTGCTTGAGCTATAATTCTCCTCGCTTTCGTTTAATGATATCTCAGCAGGGTCTTCCAGCTCAATGGGCTCATCTTCTTCCGACACTTCGTCTTTCATCAACGAGTCTTCCTCAAGATACTCATTAATTTTGTTCCAAAATTTCTCGCTGAGTTCATCCGGTTGGTCGGAATTCTTGAATTTGATAAATTTTCGAGCCCAATTATAGATGTTTTCAGGATCTTTATACATCAGTGTCAGCGCATTTTTGCGCTGACGTCCGTCAAGAAGCCATCTGAAACTGCTGTTTTTTCCAGATTCTCTGCTTAATATGCAAACGCCGATAGGGTAATGCTTGAAGACACTAATGCAGAGTTGAAAATTTTTCTTTTCATCCCATGTCTGTTTCCGTTGGAAACGTGGTAACCGAATTCCTCGGTCTGTTATAAACGCCTTTACATTTTCTGGTTTTATCTTATACATTGGGATGATTCTTTTTTGATAAAGCAAATTTACTGATTAATCGCGACATAGATGCGCATTAATAAGTGTTTTATAACATATATCCATGGCTCTTTTGTTTAAATTCTCTTGGTGCTATCCCGATGTGTCCTGATTCTATAATGTACCCGAAGGAAGTATTTTGGAAAAGCTGATAGAATTCGCCTTATCCGTTTCCGATTTCCGCGGAAGCGACAGGGGCTACATCCGCAACGGATTCAATGGGTAAGTTGGATTTTAGATGCTTTAGGGCATGCTTTTTTTGAACCAAAGCCACTTTGTACGGCATATGACCGCCTTAAGGATGCTTTTTTTGTTAAATTTTGAAATTTGGCAGGTGATTATTTGGCGGTTAAATGCCATTAACTTACTTTTGCGATATGAAACATTTTATTAACAAATGCCTATGTGGGATTTTTAGCGTAGGTATGCTGTCGGTTGGCTCGCCAGTAAGCGCCAATGAGGCAGAGGCTGAACCGCCGATGATTGAAACATCGAGCGGTATTACTGAGATAGAGCGACTTAAAATCGATGTGGACCCCACGCTGATGACCTGTATCAAGACCGACTGGGAAATCCCTATGGCAAGTTCGGAGGCTAATGAGAACGGACATGCGTTGCTATGCCATGGCGGGTATGTGTATACTTACCTCAATCGTTATAGAGGCAGTGTCAACGCTAATCCAATTCTGCGACGGTACGATGCGAACAATCCCGAATCATCGCCAGAGGAGAAGGAGCCGAACTTTTCCGATTTGGAAGCATTATGGAATGGATACTCTCTCTTAAACCACCTTGTTTTACTTGACGATGACGGGAAATTTCTATTCATCTTTGGCAGAAAAGGTGTTAACGAAGGCCTGGTGTTAGTCGCATATGATTTTGACGCGGACAGGATTCTTTATGATCAGGTGGTTCCTATTTCTGGAGTGTACGGAGAAAGGATGAATATGCAGTTATCAGGCATATCTTTCTCCAAGGGATCCCTATCAGGAAGTGTGAATGGTGAGTTTGTTGCTGAATTCTTACTTCTTGGCGATGATGAAAAAACAAACACGACATACACAACTCTTTGCACGCCTGTTAGTGTTAAGTCTACGGGCAGCAACGCAATTACCGCTGAAAACTCTGATTATGCCTATAATTACAAAAGTTGCATAACTGACTGCTACAAGTCCGAGGTTGTCAAGTTGGGTGAAGAGTATATTCTGATTACCCATTTCACCGATGCGCCTGACGAGGGTATCGGTCGCGTAGCGTTGTTCAAGCATGCGGGCAGTGGATCCTTCAACCATCACGAGAATTGGGATGCTGGTAATTCCGGACTCGCTGTCGATCCGGGGCAGGCTGGTCTCTGTTTCGGTATGAATGTGATTCAACACGACGGGCACCGTTTCGTAGTGTACGCCAAATCCTACGTTGGCAAGGTCGTCTACAATGTGGCGCTGTGGGATGACCCATCGTCGTTCAGCAATATGAAACTTCTTGGCCGTATCAAGGTTCCTGGAGAGCTTGATACGAAGATTATTTACGACAAGGGTGTGCGCCAATTGGCTGTGCAAGCCGGTGCGGGTACCGTTTCCCGGGAGAACGATTACAATGTGAACACCGTGTTCTATACCTACGCTCCGGGCGCGTCCCTGGCGAGGCACACCATCACCACCGAGACAGACCTGATATATACGGGTATAGCGACCGCTGAATCGGATGCGGGCATCTCGCTTGAAGGGCGCGTCCTTACTACCGATGGAAAGAACTCAGTGCTTGTATATGACGCCGATGGCCGTTCGGTCGCGGCGTTCCCGGCTGAAACAGAGACACACCTTGACAAGCTCGCCCCCGGCTTCTACATCGTTAAGTGCGGCAGCGAGACGCTCAAAGCCGTCCTCCGATAAGGGTAGGGGGCTCAATCCTCAATCAACGAAATACAGCGAGACTGCCTGACTCACAAAAGTTAGGCGGTCTCTATTTCTTTAGCGATTTTCTTTAGCGCTTGCGTTTTTCGCTGAAAAATCGTAATATCGCGTAAATAAATCTCCAATAGCTATGAAATTCAGCCTTTTCTCTTTTCTGTTGCTATTCACTATGTCTTGGAGCGAGTGTTATTCCCAGTCCATACAAGATTTCAAAGTCGAGAAAATTGGCAAGCGGATCAACGAATTTCAACTTGACTCGATCAATCTTTCCGCACCTCTCAATTATTATTTATCGAGGGCATGGGTGCGGCTATCAGGTAAAGGCGATAACTGGAATAAAATTTCCACGTCAAAATTATATAACGAAAATATACCTGACGAGGTTGTTGACGATGCGTTGCGTTATTATGTTCTGAACGAGAAAATCGACTTCGTCGTGACATATCGCGATTCCGTAGGCTGTGTTGTGACCCATACTGATGGAGAAGACCTCGTCCTCCTTAATAATTGTTGGTTGGAAAACGGGCGATGGGTCAACGCGGGCCAAGGAATGGCGGATGATATTAAAGAGGCGCAAGAAAAATTGTTGGAACAACTACCGATGGCCCTGTATAATCTGCCGAGAATTGATATTATAAACGATGTCCCAAAAGATGTGACGCCATTTGTCGATTTCCTTAAAGAACTGGATACTTCTCCTGAGACTTTTATGCTCGATATGTTAGCTTCTCATAAGCTTGTAATCAATGGTGAATATCATCGCAGAAAAGTGTCGTGGGATATGTTGAAAAGTCTCGTATCTCGCCCGGAATTTCCCGAATTTACAGGCTGCGTGTTTATGGAGCTGCCGTCATATCATCAACCATTGATGGATAAATTCTTTAACTTAGAAGCTCTTGACACAGATATTATCATACGGATTTTCCAAGATGAACAATTAAATGGATGGTGGGATAGAGGCGAGTTTGAATTTCTATGCGAACTTTGGAAACTAAACCATTCTTTGCCCAAGGAGAAGAATATCCGAGTGGTGTTAGCGGATTATCAAATACCTTATTCAACAATCACGAAGCGGGAAGAAGCGCATGAGGCGGAAGACAGGAATACGCATATGGCCGACGTAGTCGTGAATGCTATAACAAGGTCCAAAGATGCGAGAAGTAACTTATTCCTTGTCGGTTGCGCGCACGCGTATAAGTCTGAGCAGTTCGGCATCGCTTCTGCCGCGCACGGAAAGCAGGCCGCGCTAACGGCCGGCGCCCAAATCGCGGAACGACTCGGAAACGACAACGTATTTACCGTTTTCCAGCATGTTCTCCCCGGTGATAACCGCGGAGGTAATAAGACCGCGATTCGCGGCGGGGTCTTTGACCTCGCATTTGAAAAAAACGGAAACCGACCGATTGGCTTTAAGTTGGCTGGTTCCCCATTTGGCAATGAGCCTTTTGACGGCATTTATGAGCTTAAATATAATACCGCGACAGGAACTTACGCGGATAATTTCGACGGGTATCTATTCTTAGCTCCATTGAACAATGAGCTAAAAGCCACTCCGTTGACCGAAATATTCACCGATGAATTTGTAGCTGAAATGCGGCGCAGGGCAAAGGTGTTGGGTATGGAAAACGCGCGTTGGCTGTGGTTCGGCCATCGGTCTACTGAGCTTACAAAAGAGAATATAATCGACGCATTATTGCAAGAATAAGCGTAATTTTCGTGGGTGTTATGTCGTCAGAGCTGTTAAGCTTAACGTTAGAGTCTTTTTCTCAAGCGACTTGGGTTGCCGTCGCTTAGAGCGGCCGCTCGGATTTGAGGGTTGATAAATAGTTGAATTATGTTGATAAATAGTTGAATTATCATTATATTCGCGCAATGAAAACTTTATTTCACATTATGACAGTATTGTGCGTCGCATTGTTCTCAATATCTTGCCGCGCGCAAAAACATACTTCAACATTTCAGGACAATGTTGATGAGTCCGAAATATTTTTCGAACCGGAGCAGCAACCTTACTATTTGAACGGTGGGAGCCAAGGGATGCTGAGTGATTTGTACACCGCCATATCGCGTACTGCGCCGGAGGCAAACGACAGCGTTAAAAGACGAGCAGCCGTTAGTTTCAAAATTACCAAAAAAGGTATGATTGATCCCAATTCCATAAAGGTAATCAGAAATCGGTCCGTGCCCGACGATTATATGAACGCCGCCATTGAGGCAATCAAAGGTTTGGGCAAATTTGAGCCGGGTAAAATGAATGGAACACCTAAAACGGTAACATATAGTCTTCCTATCTTATATCCTGTCCCAACAGATATGGTCAAGACGGGCGAATAATGCTTTAACGCCTTTTCTGACTTATAACGGCTTATGTAACTTCGCTGAACATAAGCCGTTTTTTTATGTCATATCCATACGCTATAGAAGTATGCCACGCCTAAATCTGTATAAAGAAGATAGGTATGTGCAATCTCTCAGGTCGTTATGGTATAAGGTCCCTCATATTTGTGTATTGTGTTAAAATGATTCACTAATGGAGTAAATAATGTCGAGTATAGATAAAATCCTCCCACATCAATATTTTTTGTTTCTTACGCCCATATGGGTATGTATTAAGATAGTCTGTGTGAGCAACGTTACGGATTTTTGACGTAACTTTGCGCATAAACTTCTAACTGGCATGGATGCGATTTTCACAAAAACCGACAAAGATATAGCTAAAGTAAAGCATAACAAACTTTGGTTCAAACGTGCAACAGTTGATTTTCCGCTGACCGACGAGCAATATGAAATATTCAAGAAAGGCTATTCGCCCGACTGGGATTGTCGGTTTGAACCAGTCTATATGGACGGTTGGTTCTATATCACACGGTCGGGATTTTGGCTTTTCAAGTTCAAGTATGAGAAGAAGAAAGATGGCTTGTGGCATATCACAGCCAATTACGACACAAGGCATACATCGGGCTACTCGGTGATGCTGAATGTCATCAACGAGGGATATTTCGAGCGTCCGATTTTTACTGAGCGAGATATAAAGCGGTATCTGAAAGCATTAATGAATACCGTGCGAATACCCCTGGCAGTAGACAGCAAGCCGTCGAGATGCGTGATTTGTCACTCAAAAGTGAAGCTAATCGGCGAGCCTACGTCCGAAACACGGGGCAAGATAGGGCGCGGACAGTTAATTGATTATGGCTGTTGTATGGGCAAGGACTATCCCGATTGGGCATGCCCGACTTGCGGCCAGGCTTATAAGGACCGGCACGATGAGTGGAATGCGAATATGCGCTACATAATCTATTCCCAACGCCCGAAAGTCTGCAAGAAATGAGGCGGCAAGGTATTGGAGATGGTCTATGGCTATCCGAGCCGAGAAACATTCAAGATGGCTGAGCGTGGCGAGATTGCTCTTGGAGGCTGTTGCATCGAAGATGATCAGCCCGACATGGTCTGCAGTGATTGCCACCAGGGATATAAGAAGTCTATCCCAAACCATTCGCTCGATGACATTTTCCAGGATTTGTTGGCCGGTTGCGGAGACGAGCCAACTGAAGGAAATGGCGATGAAGATGCCGCAATGGATTTGCTAACAGACGATTTTGGCAAACTTGATGCAAAAGTTATGGGAGTGTATGGCGCGATGGTTCGAGGTCTATCAAAGAAAGAAGCCCTCAAAAAGTATGGATTAACCGAACAAGAATACGAGGACGGCTACCATGAAATTTTTAGCGAGAACGATTGAGAAATGGATTACGAAAGTTTTGTTGCATATAGCTGCATCGCGATCGTGGTTGTTGTCACGGTCGCATTCTTACATTGGGTTGAAAAAGATACACGAGAGCACCGAAAGCGTCGTGAGGAATTCGAACGAAAGCGCAAGGAGATAGAAGAATCGATCAGGCGACAAAAATCAATGAATGAACGCAATGAGGTCGTTGAGCAGCCAAGTCATATGTTAAATGATGACTATGGTTCTATGGAAGTTGGCAAACGCATCGCAGTCCGCCATAAACTGAAGAAAACGAAACCTGAATGGTGGAGATTTCTTACAGAAGAGTCAATCGGCTCGCTTTTGACAAGGCGTAGTCAGAAGAAAGCAGAAGCCGAAGCTCGCAAAAATGACCCATGGGTGTCGCGATAGGATGCCTCCGGGAACGTCGCCGCACGACATCATATGCGCGGTGGTGAACAGCCCGGCGCCAAAATTCTATATGGCTCCGGAGACAGCGACCGAGACAATCTACAAAATCAAAAAAGGGTATTATGAGCGATACCGTCACGGAGCGGCTGATAAAGGAAAACGCGAGGCGTAACGGCGTTATTTTCGCCAAGTTCAATCCTGTCACGGGGGAGGGCTCGGTCGGAGAGAGGGCCAGATTCGAGCTTCCCGATTTTCCGATTCCTGTCCAATGGCTCCCGGCATCGATGCTCAAGGTGCCGCTGGTGCGGGCGCTCGCGGCGGCCGGCTCCGTGGGTGCGTTCCTGGAGACTGAGCTTGGCCGCCCCGCCACGGATGACGAGCGGGAGCGGGTCGTCGAGCAGTTCGCGAGGACGCGCTGCCGCCACGACTTCCCTTTTTGGGCCGCCACTTACGTCTATATCAAGAACAAGCGTGTCGATGGCGACCCCGAGATACTGTTCCGTCTCTCATACCCCCAGCGTATTTTCGTGGAGACGCTCGAAAAGTCGCGGCTTGCCGGAAAGCCTATCCGCGTCGTGTTGCTCAAGGCCCGCCAGTGGGGAGGCTCCACGACATCCCAGCTATATATGGCGTGGCTGCAGCTGTGCCACCGGCGGGGTCTGAACTCACTCATCATAGCCCACCAAGGCACCGCCTCTGACGAGATAAAGGATATGTTCGACCGCATGATCAATTCCTATCCGACCTGCATGCTCCACGAGATAGGGGAGACGTACGCGGCGAACGAGCCGAAGCTGGTCGGCGTTGGAAAGTCCGGGTCGATCTTCCGTGTGCCACAGCGGGCGTGCAAAATCAAAATCGGCACCGCGGAGCGCCCCGACTCTTGCCGAGGCGGCGACTACGCCCTGGTGCATCTCTCCGAGGTGGGGCTTTGGAAGGCCACGGAGGGGAAAAAGCCCGAGGACATAGTCCGCTCGGCTTGCGGAGGTGTGCTCTACAAGCCAAACACCATGATCGTTTATGAAAGCACGGCAAACGGAACCGGCAATTTCTTCCACAAGGAATACGAGGGGGCGAGGGGAGGCAGGACCCAGTTCCAGGCGCTGTTCATATCATGGTTCCAGATCGACTGGAACCGGGCGCCGTTCGATTCAGAGGATGAGCTTCGGAAGTTCGCGCGGACGCTGTACCAGAACAGGGAGAGCGACAACGCGATGTCCGACCGCGAGGAGCCGGGGCGGTATCTGTGGTGGCTGTGGGAGAAAGGTGCCACTCTTGAGGCGATCAAATGGTATGTCATCGAACGCACCAAGCACCGGCAGCACGGTTCCATGGCCGCCGAGTGTCCGTCTGACGACGTGGAGGCGTTCGTGAACTCGGGCGCGGCGGTGTTTGACAAATACCAGGTGGAAAAGCTGAAAGCCACCTGCCGTCCGCCCCGGCAGGTCGGGGATGTCTACGGCATGGGCGACTGCGGCTCCGACGCCTTCCGCGACCTCCGCTTCCGCGAGGACGGGCAGGGGATGCTGTGGGTGTGGTCACACCCCGACCCGTATGACCCCGAAGACACGGAAACGGTCACCGACCGCTACCTGACGGTCGTCGACGTGGGCGGTCGTTCTGCCAAAGCCGACTGGTCCGTGATAGCGGTGTTCGACCGGCTGTTTATGACTGACGGCGGAAAGCCCTCGTTGGTGGCGCAATGGTACGGGCACACCGACATCGACCTGCTCGCTTGGAAGGCGGCGCAGATCGCCGCGTATTATGACGAGTCGTTGCTGGTCATCGAGTCCAACACTCAACGAGATGGAGCGCCCGCGGGTGGTGATCCGGGGCGCTCTCGGAAGGGCCATGAGGCCGAAGGTTGTCTCGGAAGCGACGATTTAGGCCGCGGCGCTCGTTCTCCCGAACGGGGAGATGGCGCCGTGGAGACGGTTGACCGCTTCCATATTCGCCCCGGCGCCGGCCTGTGCCGCCAGTTCTGACGGGATTCCGCCGGGCGTCTGCCCCATCTCCATCCGCTCCCGCTGGTTCTGCAATGACTGCAGCAGGGCGTCCGCGAACGGGAAATCGCCGGTCTGCAGCATCTGCTCCAGCGTGATCTGCCCGGCCTTCCATATCTCCATGAGGAAGTCGTTCGCCATGGCGCGGTACGCCGGGGTGGCGGTGCTGGGGACGATCGACAGGTCGAACTCCACGTCGTGTATCTTGCGGGGGTCGTAGACTATGCCGGAACCCGCTCGTCCGGCTATGTGGAACACGCGCTTCTGGTCATAGAACTGCTGGATGTTCTTCACATCCTTGTACGCCGCCTCGGTCATGAAGCTGTTGAATACCTCAAGCATATCGAGCAGCGACGTGGTGGCGTTCTGCGTCTGCTGGTTGTACAGGGCGGCGCTCATCCCCGAGTAGCCCGGCTTCCCCTGCAGGGCGCCGTTCACGCCTGATATGTCCTCGAAGAATTTCAGTTGCAGCTGAAGCAGCTCGTTTATGCCTATGTTGGTTGAGTTGCTGGCCACCTGGCGGGGTATGTCGCCGGTCTTGCTGGGGGTGTATACCACCACGCCGTTGAACCGCGCCCAGGAATCGGCGAACTCCTCCGGCGTCATGGTCTTGGGGACACAGTCCTCGGGGATGAGGAGCACGCCCTTGGCGGAGGCGCGCATAATCCAGTCGTAAAGCGTCACGAGACGGTTGGTGTAGCGCTGCTGGTCAATAACGTCGCTGACGAACGAGTGGATCTCGCCGTCGATGAACGGGTATGCCTTGAACACATATGGATGGCTTTTGTGCTCGTAAGGGGTCTCCCCCTCGGCAAGGATGTCACCCATCGGGGAAAGGCAGTAGAAGTACCAGTAATCGTCCATGAACCATTCGGCGCGTATCAGCGGCACCTCCTCTTGAGGGAGCCCGGCCTCCGCGCCCATCCGCAGACGCCTGGCGTTCTCTTCCTCCACCATCGCGCGGTAGTCGCCGCTCTCGATTTTGAAGACGTCCCCGTTGTTGTAGTCGTGGCACCAGTACCTGGGCTTGCTCTCCTTGCGCCATACCTCGATCACCCGGCAGCGGGTATGGTCACGGGGAACGAGGAAGTCGTTGTCGTAATCCTGCGCGTAGCCGAACTCGCCCCACGCCTGTAGCAGGCGCGGGCGGTCTTTGGCCGCGGCGTATATCTCGGAAAGCCTGCGGTAGTCCGACGGGGAGCGGGCGAACTGGGCGCACACTTCCTCGAAGCTCACGTCGTGTATCTCTCCGACACAGGCGCAGTCCCATCCTCGGAAGTCGCGCATATCGCTGTCGATAAAGAAATTGTTGGGCTGCACATAGTCCGTCCAGCAGTCCTCCTTGTCGCCGCGGCGTCCGTACCATTTGCGGTGCACGACCATACCCGAGATAAGGAACTCCTCCATTGTCCGCGCGTAGAGCTCGCCCATGCGGTTGAGCTGCATATTGTACTGGAGCACGGTCGACATCGTTTCGGCGAGACCCTGCTCGTCGCGGTCCCGGGCGTAGCAGGTCGGCTCGGTGTTCTGGCTCCTGAAAACGCCTATGACGTTTCGCGTCAACCGCCGGATCATATTGTTTTTCAGGGGCACGTTCCCCTGGCTCATTATGTACTCCTCCTCGGACATACGTTTCCCGTCGACGCATATGGTGTCGCTCCACTGGTCCCCGTAGTTGTACCGCTTGTTTCGCTCGCGGTCGCGCCGGAAGCGCTCCATGTTGAAGTAGTGGTTCTGCGCCTCCATGAGAACCTCGACACCGCGGGCCCGGTCGCATCCGGCGTTTCGCGCGGCGCTCCGCTCCAGGCTGTCGGCGCTTTCCGCGCCGCGGGGGCTGACCCGGCTCATTCTGTTAAGCTTCATATATCACTGGCGTTATTCGTTGGCGGCGGCAAAGATAAGCGATGCCGCCGCCAAACGTGTTTTAACTATTGGAATTGTCCGCTTCCGCGGCCTCGGCCCGGATGATTTCCTCAACGGTCATCTCGCCATCCGTGCCCACGGCTTTAAGGTGGTTCACAATCTTCCGCTTCGTCGCCGCCAGCTCCTTCTCGTACTCGGCGACCTTCTCCGTCTTTCCGGCCTCCCCGGCCTGCTTGAGGTCGGTCTCTATGTCGCGGATGTCGGACTGGTAGAGGTCGAAGATGTCGTGCCGCCTTTTCTGCTCGCTAAGGTTCAGCGCCTCCAGTAACAGACCGTACCTGTCAGAGCCGTTGTCACGCTCTTTCTCGTAACTCTTTAGCAGGTGGCGCGTGTCCTCAAACTCCCCCTTGAAGCGGTAGAAGTCCTCGTTGAGCTTCTTGCCGGCGGTGCGCTCATCGCCGCGCTTGAGCACGCGGTTCAGCAGCAGCACGTTCCGCGGGTCGTATTCGCGGTCCCCGAAGATGGTCTCGCCGGTCTTTACCAGCTTGTCAGCCACGTTGGCATAGCCGCCGAAATAACCTTTGAGCAGATACTCCACCTTGGCCGGATTTAAGTCCGCCCAGCCTTTAAGGTAGTCATTGCCCCCGCTGGACTCGTTACACCAGGCCGACAGCGCCACGAGCTGGCTGTTGGCGCTTTTGTACGCCTTGGTCCACTCGGGCATGTTCTTATTATATGGCGTGTCCTTGTACAGCGGCATCCCGGTCCAGCCTTTCTCGGAAACGTAGGCCTCCCATACCGATTTGACCGCGCTCGGGATGAAGGCATGCCAGCCTCCGCCCCCTTCCATAAAGTCAAGGGGCATCACCTGTGACATTTGGGCGGTGATCTTCTTGGCGAGTTCTCCGTCCGTCATTTCCTCCTTCCCGGTGGCGACACTCGCGAACAGTTCCCCCATCCCGTAGATGGCGCGGTATTCCACCGGCAGCGGTATCGCCACCCATTGGTTGCCGAACCTGAACATAAGGTTGCTGCGTCGCACATAGTCGGGCTGGTTGAAGTAGGCGTTCGGATTGTCGTCGTCGCCGCTTCCGCCCATCGCCGCGGCAAGGGCGCCGAGCAAGAACAACGAGGCGCACGCCGCCAGAGTCTTGGCCGGATGGCGCCCGGCGTTCTTCGCGAAGTTGAAGGTACCCTGGATGGCGGCGTTCCAGAACACGAAGCCCACTCGGCCGAAGTCCGACGACCTCAGCAGCTGGCGCATGGCCCATGACTGTTTTTCCTTGTCGAGGAATTTGGCGCCGGCCCCTTTCTTGTTGAAATTGACCGAGATCTCCTTCGCGTCGAACACGGCTCTCTGCACGTCGCGGCCTGATTCGCGCGAGGTCGCGTAAGCTGCGAAACGCGCGCAGTTCTCAACGCCCCGGTTCATATCGTCAAGCTTCTCACCGAGCCAGTCCCAGGCGGTAGCCGCGGAAACGCGGCCTCTCCGCGATTTTTTGAGAGCCTTCCTGATCGCTTTCTTTTGTTCCTCCACGTCCTTCTGCATGGTGTAGCCGGTCTCGCCGCCGTTCATCATGAACTCGTGGAACATCCTGTGCGTGGGATTCGTCAGGTCGAGGCTGTCCTCGCGGTACATCGAGAGCAGCCGCAACATCATGGCCGGATTGACCTTGGCGAAATTCCTGTGGAATCTCAGGGCGTAGCGCGGCGACTCCTTTATCCACACCATCGAATTGGAGTAGAAGGCGTCGCGAATGAAGTTGGACACGACGAAGTCCGGGTTGCGGGTCGTGTAGAGGTTGCTCAATTGGCGGTTAACCCATTGCGCGCCTTTCAAGGCGTCGCCGATACCGCCTTTCATCTCGTTGTCGGGATTGGTCATGCCGTTCACGGCCTGCGCGGCTCTCGGGTTTCCGTTGATTGTCAGCACATAGTCCATACCGCCGCGCTTGACCAAAACCTGGTGTTCGCGCAGTTTGCCATTGACGATTTTGTACGGGACGGCGGCGGCGTCGCGGCCGCACTTGTACTTGTCGGACTCGGCCTGGCGAAGCGCCTCCATCTTCTGCTCGAAGTCGGCTATGGTCCGCTCTATGGTCTCGGGGGTGTCCGAGGGGTCGATGTCGGCGAACACCGGAATCCATTCGTCGGCGACCTCGTCATATTTCACCCACAGCTTGTTGACGCTTACAAGGTCGCTGGGATGGTTCAGCACATAGTTGAGGAAACGCTGTTTCATCCTGTTGCGGTTACCCTGGATTATGGCGTTCTCGGCCATGTTCGCTATCGTGGCTATGGGGTCGTCCGCTTTGGAGCTTCGGCCTCCGGCTTTCTTAACGGGGCTGCTGAAAGCTCCGTCGCGGGATGTGAGATAACCATAGACATCGTCGCTCGTGGTCTCGTCCCACCCTCGCAGGGGTATGTAGTATTCATACATCCGCGAGATTTTGTCAAACTGCTCCTTGCCGAGAATGCCGCTCTCGTATACTTTCGAGAGGGTCGCCTTGGTGGCGTCGTTCACCCTCGCCCACAGCTTGTCGATATCGTCCTTGTCGTGTAGGCGCTCGTATTCATCGACCATCCGCTGTGCCGCGGTTTCGGCCGCGGTCCAGTCGGGTTCTCCCGTCAGTCCGACAAGGCCGGCGAAGTCCCGGTTTGTATCCTCGTGTTTGTTGGCCGCCTCCTGGCGCATATAGGCGTTGCGTTCCAGGCCGTGCTTGGCCATCATATAGCCTGTGAGCCGTTCCCGTTCCCGGTCATTCCACGCGAGTCGGGCTATAGCGTCAAGCAGCGGGCGCATCACGAGCCTCTCGTACGCGTCCATCTCCGCCTGGTTGAGGCTGCTCAGGGCGTTTTCAGCGAGGTAGGCGTTCTCAAACGAGGGAATGTCCTCTATGCGCCGCTTTTCGCCGGTGCCTCGTTCTATCGCTTCGTAGAGCCGTTTCAGCCCGAGCATCGAATCCTGGAATGCCTCTGTGAACTGGAAAGCTCCCGTCGATACTCCGAACTCATAATGGTGGCGCGCCAGCGCCCGACCGCGCTCGACGTGGTCCGAACTGCTGCTGAAGCGGAAGCAGTCGAGGCCCAGCCGTTCGCGCATAAGCGCGTTCTCGGCCTCGCCGATGAGCGAGCCGTCGGTCAACCTTTGGTAGGCTCGCCACAGCATATAGCGTATCTCGTTGTCGCCGACGCTCACGCTTGCGGGCAGTCCGCGGCCATCGAACAGGCGGGCCAGGAACTCCAGCACCTTCTCCCTGATTTTGAACCACAGCGACTTCTCGGAGGCCTCCATATCGTCGAAGCCTTTCTCGGCCAGTTGGGCGATATATTCCTCGGTGGCCAGTTCGGCATCCCAGCCGTTGCGCGACATAAGGGCGTGTATGCGGGCCTTTGTCTCCGGGGCGGCGTGGTCGTACACCTCGCCAAGGAAGCGCCGGAAGTCGTTCTCCCCGATCAGTTCCCGGAGACCCTTGTGGCCGACGACCTCGTGGAATATGGTCGCTTCGACATCGGCGACGTTCCCGCAGTTGGGAAGCACGACGACGACCTCGCCGGTGGCGGTGTCGTACCAGCCATTGGCGCCGCGCATCTTGCGCTCGGTCTCCCTGTCGCGGTCGGTTATCTCCGACACGTCCTCGATGAAGCGCACCGGGGTATGCAGACGTCCTGCGAGCGCCTCGCCGACGACGCGCGGGGAATTTTGTCCCGACTCGTCAAGAATTTTTTCGCCTGATTTATTGTGTATCTCAGCACCATTGAGTAAATTTGCAACCCCTAACAGCGTATGTGTGCTGTTAGTGGTAGCATTTGAAGTGCTTGGCGTATCCGCGTCGAGCACTTCGATTTTTGTCACCTCGTATGTGTGTAATCGTGACGATTGGTCATCGGAGAGCTCTTTGAGAGTTGTAATAACTCGATAGACTGTGCCGTCAATATTGACAGCCCCGACAAAGCGGTGCATTAATGAGTTGGGACTGTAACCATTATCTTCGTTTCGCTTGCCATCAACCTTATTCACATCCGCGTGCTCCATAACCTCGATACTCTCTCCGATAACATCAGATAGTTTATCCATTACGGCAGCATGTACACCCATATTAGAGCTTTTTCCAGAATGGTTGGCAGCGTACTTTAATGCCCGCGGCTTTACTATATATTCAAATTGCGTTCCGAAATTATCATACGTCAGCACCTTACCCGCGTATCTTTTTGAGGCCGAGTCAACTGCTTGGTTCATAATATTGTGCCCCTCATATGTATGTTTTGGCACATTCACCACTTTCACGGTGGCCTCTTTCAGCCCCGGCATAACGGTGCCGCGGTTTGCGACTGCCGTAGCCAGCCGTTCCTGGAATCTCGCTGACACATCTCCCATACGGTAGCGGGCATCGTTGCGCCCGGCGCCATAGGCTTCCGAGGGCTCGCCGATAAGGCCCTCGTCATAAGCGCTCAGTGAGGAGAGTCCGTTGCGGACGCTTATGGCGTCAAGCATCCTTATCTGGCCCCCGCTGACGCGTTTGACCTCGCTGACGACCGTCGAGACCCCGGCGAGGTCGAAGTTGCCGTAGGGTATCACGGCTTCGCCTCCGAAGCGCACGGCGGCACCCGCCATCTCGCGGGCGAGTCCCGAGGCATCCGAGAGATTCCCATAGGGGGTGTGCAGGTTCCCGACCACCCTCAATCGGCGGTCGAGAATCAGGTACGACACCTTGCCGCGGCTCCCGAGGCGCTGCGATGAGACGAACCCGGCGATCGCCCGCGAGTCTCCCATGGTTCTGAGCTCCTCCTTCCGGTAGTCGTCCGTGTATCGCTGCCTGGTGAAGCTTAACGTGGGCACGCTTTCCGCCGCGTCGCCCTTGATTTCTCCCTCCGTGTCACCGAGGCGGTTTCCGAATGTCGAGTATCTTCCCGAAGTCGTGTCTATGATGATGGCTTCCACCGCGGCCTCCCCCTCAAGCATCTTCTCAAGCCGTGCGAGGCACTGTCGGTCCTGCCGCGAGGCCGCGAGGATCCCGCTGGGATGGTTGTGCACGAAGTACACCTTGTCGGCCCCGAACGTGTCGACGGCGGCGCGGATGGCGGCCTCGTTGACCAGCGAGGCGGTGGCCGTGCCCATGCCGAGATGCACAACGCGTGCCTGTCCGTCCTTTACAAGCGCCACGAACGCGTGCTCGACCGAATAGTCCTCCAGCGATCGGAATATGTAGGCCACGTCGTCGGCGCTCGTCACGCTTCCGCTCCCCGTGAAACTGAACATCCCCGACTCCTCGAAAACACGCTCCAGCCGGATGAACTCGCCGTCCTCCAGCTTCGGCAGCGCCGGGGCGGCGCCAAGGCGCCGGAAGGCGACCGCGTCACCCGAGGCGGTGACGGTGGCGGCGGTGTCTATGTCCCTGGCCGCGG
>JAMPHO010000035.1 GCA_023663385.1 Alistipes timonensis
CGGGCCGGGGGTCGCGGGCCGGGGCCCGCGGGCCGCCGGCTGCCGGGGGTCAGTACTTGATCAGGGAAGTGACTTCGACGTCCTCGGGGAGGAGCTTGCGCCCTTCGAGGGCGGAGAGCTCGATGATGAAGTTGACGTAGATCTTGCGGGGGTTCATGCGCTTCACCAGCTCGACGGCGGCGGCCATGGTGCCCCCGGTGGCGAGCACGTCGTCGTGGATCACCACAATGTCGTCCTCGGTGATGGCGTCGCGGTGGATTTCGATAACGTCCTTGCCGTACTCCTTATCGTAGGAGGCGGTGAGGGTGTCGGCGGGGAGCTTGCCGGGCTTGCGCACGGGCACGAATCCGGCCCCCAGCTCGAAGGCCAGGATGGAGCCGCCGATGAAGCCGCGGCTCTCGATGCCCACCACCTTGGTGACACCCTTGTCGCGGTAGAGCTGGCTGAGGTCCCAGCCGATGATGTGGAGGGCGCGGGGGTCCTTGAACACCGTGGTGAGGTCTTTGAAAACGATACCCTTCTTGGGGAAGTCGTAGACGTCGCGGATTTTCGATTTGATGTATTCCATATCTTACAAATTTAGTTGTTTCGGTTTATTTGGGAGCGCGGACTCCGCGGAGGAGCGGCGCGGCGCAAAGCGCTAAGAGCGCGGCGGTTGGGTGTGTTCCACGTGGAACAACCCTCCCGTTCAACGCCCGCTCAAAAGGAGCAGTATGTTTATGTCGGCGGGTGAGACGCCGGGGATTCTCGACGCCTGTCCGATGGTCTCGGGGTCGACGCGTTGGAGCTTCTGCCGGGCCTCAGTTGACAGCGCGGTGAGCGAGGCGTAGTCAAACTTGCCGCGGATGCGTATGCCATCGAGGCGCTGCAGTTTCTCGGCGGTCATGCGCTCGCGCTTGATATAGCCGTCGTACTTGATGAGCACCTCCGCCGACTCGATTATCTCGGCGCGGCGGCACTCCTCGATCCGGTCCAGCTCGGCGCGGAGAGGCTCGTAAACACGAGCAAGCAGTGTTATCGAAAGCTGGGGTCGAAGCACGAGCGACTCCAGTTTGCACCCCTCGCGGAGGGGCATCACGGCCATCTCAGTACCGGCGATTCCGAGCTCCTCGTTGACGCGTTCGAGCAGCGGGTTCATCACCGCGGCCTTCACGCTGTGGGTCTTTATGAACTCGATCAGCGCGTCGCGCTGCTCCAGTTTCGAGCGCAACAGCGCGAGCCGTTCGGGAGTGGCGAGTCCGAGTTCCGCGGCCATCGGGGTAAGGCGGGCGTCGGCATCGTCCTGGCGCAGCAGTATGCGGTATTCGGCTCGGGAGGTAAACATACGGTACGGCTCGTCGACCCCCTTCGTGACGAGGTCGTCAATCAGCACCCCGATATAAGCCTGGTCGCGCGAGAGGCGAAGCTCTTTGCCGCGTCCGAGGGCGCGGAGGGCGGCGTTGGCTCCCGCCACGAGCCCCTGTCCCGCCGCCTCCTCGTAGCCGGTGGTACCATTAATCTGACCGGCGAAAAAGAGGCCGCCGACGAGCTTAGTCTCCAGCGTGTGGAGCAGCTGCGTGGGGTCGAAAAAGTCGTATTCTATGGCGTAACCGGGTCGGTAAACGCGCACGTCGGCAAACGCCGGGATGGTCTTCAGAGCTTCGAGCTGTATGTCGATCGGAAGCGACGATGAGAAGCCGTTTAGGTAGAATTCCTGAGTCTCCTCCCCCTCCGGCTCCAGGAAGAGCTGGTGCTCCGTCTTGTCGGCGAAAGTAACTATCTTGGTCTCGATCGAGGGGCAGTAGCGGGGCCCGATACTCTGGATCTGCCCGTTGTAGAGGGGCGAGTCAGGGAGGCCTCTGCGTAGCACCTCGTGGGTGCGCTCGTTGGTGTATACGGTGAAGCAGCGGCGCTGTTTCAGCTCGCGTCGCGCCGAGGGGAGATAAGAGAACTTGTGGAAATCCTCCTCCAGTTCCTGGGGCGTGGTGAGCTCCCATTTCACCGAGCGCCCGTCGATGCGCACGGGGGTGCCGGTCTTCATTCGGTCGGTGGCGAACCCCATAGCTCGGAGCTGCTCTGTGATGCCCGACGATGCGGGTTCGGAGCAGCGCCCACCCGGAATCTGGGTGCGCCCTATGTGCATCAGGCCGTTCAGGAAGGTACCGTTGGTGAGCACCACGGCCTTCGCCCGGAATTCCACCCCGAGAGCGGTTTTAACACCCGCCACGCGCTTGTTTTCCTCATCGAAAACGAGCGACAACACGGAGTCCTGCCAAAGGTACAACCCCTCGGTATTCTCTAGAATATGTCGCCACATTTCGGAGAAGCGCATGCGGTCGCTCTGCGCGCGCGGGCTCCACATAGCGGGCCCTTTCGAGCGGTTCAGCAGACGGAACTGGATGGCGGTGCGGTCGGTGACGATACCCATCATCCCCCCGAGCGCGTCGATTTCCCTCACAATCTGCCCCTTCGCGATGCCACCCACAGCGGGGTTGCAGCTCATCTGGGCGATTTTGTTGAGGTCCATCGTGATCAGGAGCGTCGAGGCGCCGAGCCTCGCGGCGGCGTGGGCCGCCTCGCATCCGGCGTGTCCGGCCCCGACCACTATAACGTCATAGTCAAAAGTCATCGGTTCAAAAATGCTTTTCAGTATCCTTTAAATCGCGGTCGGCTTCGGTGGCGGTGTGCCAAACCTCCTTGTCGGCCACTTTCGCGGTGCTGCGTACCTCGGCTGAAGCCTCTTTCTCGCCCCGCTCCATAAACGTTTCTTCCGAGACGCGGGTGTCGCCGGGCGCGGTGAAGGGTTCTTCCCTGAGTTCGGCGCAAAGCGAGGTTAGCAGTTCAATAGACTGATTTTCAGCAGTTTCCATAATTTCACGCTCGCCCGGGCCCTTATCGTTGATACCGCAGAGGTGGAGCACGCCGTGGATTATCACCCTAAGAAGCTCCTGGCGGCAGGTCGCGCCCTGGATGGCCGCGTTGGTCTCCACGGTGTCGAGCGATATGAACATATCACCCCGGAGGAGTTTCCCCCGGCAGTCGTCGAAGGTGATGATGTCGGTGTAGTAGTCGTGGTTGAGAAACTGGCGGTTCACTTCGAGAATGCGCTCGTCGTCGCAGAAGATATACGTCAGCGGTCCGAGGATGCGCCCGCGGCCGGCGGCCACCTCGCGCACCCATCGCTCAATGAGCTGGAAATTCAGCGGCGGCATCTCGGCGCGCCCCTGTGTGATCCATTGGAAATTCGTAGCCATGCAGAATCGAAAAATACCTACAAAGGTATAAAATTTTTCCTTAATGTCAATCGGGCGCGAAACTCGCCGCCGAAGCCCGAATTCGCTCCGCGGCGATTTTTTCGCGAGAAAACAGGAGGTACGCCATTTTTAGCCACTAACTTCTGAATTACAGCATATTAAGCCCACAAAAGCCCCGTTTTAAGTCGAAATGGCCGCGATTTTCAGAAAAAAGCGCCCCGCTGCCCGTCATTTTTTCAAGGAAAACGCCCAAAAAGGCGGAGTGCCTCAGCCCCTCCCCTACCCTACCGCTTGTTGCGAGGATGATGTTGGAGAATCTGCGCACGGAGCGCCGTGCGGTCGAGGTGCAGATAGATTTCGGTGGTGGCGATCGACTCGTGACCGAGCATCTGCTGGATGGCGCGGAGGTTCGCCCCACCTTCGAGCAGATGGGTCGCGAAAGAGTGGCGGAGCGTGTGGGGCGAGATTGTCTTGCGTATTCCGGCGAGCGCCGCGAGGTCGCGGATTATGATGAACACCATCTGCCGGGTGAGCCGCTTGCCGCGGCGGTTGAGGAAAACGGTATTTTCGTCGCCGGGCTTCGGCTCGACGTCGCCGCGGTCGGTCGCGACATATTCGGTGACCAGCCGCGAGGCGAGCGGCGACACCGGCACCACGCGCTCCTTCTCCCCCTTGCCCCGGACGATGATGTAACCCTCCTCCAAAAACAACTGCGAGAGCTGGAGGTCCACCAGCTCGCTCACGCGGAGACCGCACCCGTACATCGTCTCGATCATGGCGCGGTTGCGTCGGCCCAGCGGGTCGTCGAGGTCGATTGACTCGATCATCACATCAATCTCCTCCACCGTCAGCACCTCGGGCAGCTTGCGTCCCCTGCGGGGTGTCTGGAGCAGAAAAGTCGGGTCCTCCTCGATGAACGATTCGAGCTTCAGAAAGTGGAAGAAACTCTTTATGCCCGAAATGATGCGCGACTGCGAGGCGGAGGAGATACCCAAGTCGTGGAGGTCGGCCAGGAAGCTCTGGAGATGGTCGTAGGTCACGTCGAGCAGTCCGAGCCCCTCGTCGTCGAGGTAGCGGAGGAGCTTGTCGAGGTCGAACCCGTACCCTTCGACCGTCAACGGCGAAAGCCCCTTCTGCAATCGCAGAAAGGCCGAATAAAACTCTCTGAGGCGGTCAATGTCGGGCAGCGGACGCATCTTTAAAGTGGAAAGTGAAAAGAGCGGTCAGCGGGGGAAGAGGGTCGCGAAACGCTGCGGGGGGAGGCCGCGGCGCGACACGGCGAGCAGCGCGTGCCAACCGTCAAACACCATAGCCCCGCCGGAGTCGGCAAGGAGGGCGCGGCGCAGTTCGCGGGCTCGGCCCGAGCGGTTTATCCCGGCGAGCAGAAACAGGGCGGGAGCCCCCTTCAAATGGCCTCTGACAGCCTCAGCGTCATAGCCGGGAGCAACCACCTCGATGCCGGGGAAAGCCATCGCGGCTATCTCCGCGAGGAAGGGGGAGTCGTCGGCCACGGCGGGGCGAAACCCCTCGACCCTCAACGCGAGCAGAAGCCTGTAGAGCGCCCGCGCCTCGCGCTCGGAGCGGCCATGGCGGCGGGCAAGTTCCCGCAGCTCCTCGTAGGCGTAATACCCGCTGTCGGTGTCGCGGATGGTGGATGTTACCAGTTTGAAAGCGAAAGGGGAATGCAGCCCGAACCCAAACGCGTGTCGCGCCCGGGCCGGCCATTTCAGTATCCCCTCAAGCCAGTAGTTCATTTCTTATTCTTAATGTCTTTGGGAGCCGCTCCGATGAGCCAGTAGGCAAGGGCGGCGAGCGCGAGCAGGTAGATGAGCGACACGCAAACCCGGGCCGCGGTGACTGTGGTCGAGACGGACTTCGGGGCGAAACGCATCACCACGCGGTGCTCGCCCGCGGGTATCTTCAGCGCTCTCAGCAAATAGTCGACGCGGCCGAGTTCGACGGGTTTGCCGTCGATTTCAGCCTCCCATCCCCAGGGGAAATACACCTCGGAGAACACCGCGACGCGGGGCGCCGAGGAGCGCGAGAAGTAGGTCAGGCGGTCGGGCGCGTAGGTGGTCTCGTAGATTGTGTCGCCGGGCGCGGCGGGGGCCGACTCGCCGAGCACGGGGCGGAACTTAGCGTCGGCCGCGGCGATAACCGCGGGGTCGATTGTCGAGAGGGCGTCCATCTCGGCATCGGCACCTCCGACATAGGCCACGGAGTCGACAAACCAGGCGTTGCCGAGCGCTTGGTCGTTGAAGGCGAGCTGCCCGTCGGGGGTAATGATGTAGCGGGCGTTGAGCATATCGAGCACGCGCATATCGGCCTCCGTCGCGGCGCCGCGGGAGAAGTTGCCGAGATGGCGGTCAATGAGGTCCTGGTAGCGGGTGAGCTTCGCGGCGTGGTAGCCGCCGATGGTCTTGTGGTGGTAGGAGGGAGCCGCCTGGTAGAAGCCCGGAATATCCATCACGCGGAAATTCTGAGTGGTGTCGGCCAGAATCTGGCGGTCGTTCGGGGTGAGGGGGAACGGGTCGGAAGCCGACAACTCGGGGGAGCAGAAGCTCTCGTGCGAGAGGTAGCGCTTATTGACCGTGTAGAGGTCGGCACCCACCAGGAGCGCGACCATGGTCACCCCCATCCAGGGCTTGACCTTGTCGGTGAGAGTGAGCGCCACGGCCCCGAAAGCGAGCAGTATAAACAGGAGCGAGCGGAGCGAGTCGGCCTTAACGAGCGAGTAGCGCAGGTTCTCGACCACCGACGCGATCGCGGGGTTGTCGATAGAGAACATGGCTATGGCGTCGGCGGGGTAACCACCCTGCTGGAGCTGGTAGCCGATCATCTGCGACAACTGCTGGTCACCCTCGCTGATGGCCGGGCCGTAGACCTGCGGGAAGAGCCACCCGAGGAGGCACAGCAGCGCGGCGGCGCCGAATGAGCCGTAGATGGCCCGGCGGTATTTCGCGAACGCGCCGGGGGTGGTGAGCAGCTTCTGCAGGGCCAGGATGGCGAGCAGGGGTATGGTGAATTCCGCTATGACGAGTATGCTCTCGACGGTGCGGAAGCGGGAGTACATAGGCACATAGTCGATGAAAAGGTCGGTGAACCACTGCAGGTTGCGCCCAAGCGCCAGGAGCACCGACAGGATGGTGGCCCCCAAGAGTGCCCACTTCACCGGACCGCGCACTATGAAGCACCCGAGTACGAAGAGGGTGAAGATAATAGCCCCGACGTACACCGGGCCGTTGGTACCCTCCGGTTCGCCGAAATACTGCCCGACGTAGCCGGCGACATACTGCCGCTCGGCTTCGTTGAGCCCTATTCGGGTCGCGGCCTCGTCGGCCCCGTCCACATCCATAACAGAGGTGGCCACCATCTGCCCCGCGACGGGCTTGGCCGAAGCGCCACCCTTGATGTTCGGTATCAGCAGCGAGAAGGTCTCGGCCTTGCCGTAGGAGTACTGGGTGATGTAGTCGCGGTCGAGTCCGGCGGTCTTCTCCGCGGCCTTCGAGGGGTCGGCGGTAAGCTCGGAATGCGCCCCGCGCATACTCTCCTTGGAGTATTTATAGGTGTTGTAGAGGTTGGGCATATTGGCCCCGACGGCCAGCAGGGCGGCCACGGCGAGCGCCCCCGTGGCGGCGAGCCAGCGGCGCACGCGCTTCTCCCTGACGGCGCTGACGAGACAGGCGACCGACAGCGCGAGAATCACGAACAGGAAGTAGTAGCTCATCTGCACATGGTTGCTCGCGATCTGCATCATGGCGAAGAGGGCGGCGATGGCCGAACCCGCCAGGTAGCGCCCCCGGTAGGCGAGCATCACGCCGCCGATCGTCGGGGGTATGTAGGCCAGGGTGACGAACTTCCATATATGCCCCGCGCCTATGATTATTATGAAATAGGTCGAGAAGCACCAGGCCACGGCCCCGATCAGCCCGTAGTACCAGCGCACGCGCATGCAGGCCATCAGAATCAGGAAGCCGAACATCATCATGAACAGCAGATTCGAGGGAGCGGGGAGCCCCAGCCCGTAGACCTTCGTGATCCAGGAGAACAGGTCGTCGGAAGGGTAGTTGGGCGAAATCTGGAAGGTAGGCATCCCCGAGAAGAGGGCGTTGGTCCAGCGGGGCTCCTCGCCGCCGTTGGCCTCGGCGAACGTCTTGACCTCGTGGGAGATGGCGGCACCCTGCTGCATATCGTGCTGGCGCAGCTGGTTCCCCATCGACGCGTCGGGATAGAAAAATGCTATGGCCAGTATGGCGGCTACCGCCATCGACACTAAGAAACCCCAGAATTGCGGATTCTTCACCGCCGCGGCTAACCGCTCCTTGATTTTATCCATATCTGTAAATATGATGTATCTGTAATTAGCTGTTTTAACAGGCAAAATTAGTGATTTTTGGGCAGATGGTCGCGCCCTGCCGGATAAAATCGCTATTTTCGCGGATTATGAGGAATACGGACCGATGGAACCTGTGGCTTTTCGGCGCGGCGGCGCTCTTCGCCGTGTGCGCGGCCGCGATATGGGCCTGCGCCCCGGTGATGAAGGAGGATGTGGCTTTTCGCGAGATGCTGCGCCACTTCAACGGCGGGAGCGACGCGTTCTCCCTCCGGGGACTGAGTGACTACATCCAGTGCCAGCGCGAGGTCGACAACGGACGCCTGGCCAACATCATCTCACCCCTCGCGACACTCTACGGGGGCGCCTTACTGAGGGGCGCGATCGCGGGGTTGTCGCTCGCCGCGACGCCGCTCTTCCTCGTGCTGATAGCCCGGGGAAGCGGTCGCCCCTCCCCTGCCGACACCCTCCTGTACGGGTGCGCGGCGTTGGCCGGATTCTTCCTGCTCCCCTTCCGCGACAACATGGTGGTATTCGACTACGCCCTCAACTATATATTGTCGGCGGCGCTATCATTCGGGTTCCTCCTTGGGGCTTGCCGGGCGCTCGAAAAGCCCCGCGGATGGGGTGAGACCGCCATTGTGTGCCTTGCGGGACTCCTCGCCGGGGCCAACCACGACGGATTCGCCCTACCCCTGCTCGCCGCCGCGGGGTGCTACGCCCTCTTCGGGCGGAAGCTGCGCCTCCCGGGGCGCTGCTGGGCAATGGGCGCGGCGCTCCTATTGGGCGCGTTAGTTCCAGTTACGGCCCCCGCCGAATGGAGCCGAGCCGCCGGGTCGTTAGGGGGCGCGAACCTCGCCGCCAGCCTCGCCGCGATGATTAAATTCGCCCCGGCTCTGTTCCTCGCGCCATTAGCAGCCATCGCGGCGCTACTGAGCAAAGGCGCGAGGGGGCGATTCTCCACCCCGGCCGCGCCATTATTGGCTCTCCTGTGGGTG
The DNA here is from genome assembly GCA_023663385.1 of Alistipes timonensis. Lineage (GTDB taxonomy): Bacteria > Bacteroidota > Bacteroidia > Bacteroidales > Muribaculaceae > UBA7173. The sequence continues at coordinate 8,565 of JAMPHO010000035.1, forward strand.
TTCTCCTTAGCGCTGTTCCTCCCCTTCGGGCTCGAACCGCGGCAGGGTTGGCTCCCCGGGTGCGCCGCGATAGGGCTGCTTATGATATGGGCGCGCGAACCCCTGCGGCGCTTACCCTCGACCGCCAACCTCGCGGTGGGCGCCGCGCTCACAGCCGCGGCGTGCGGCGTGGCGCTATACGTCGCGAAGTGGCAGCATACGGTGGCCGAAAATGACGCCGCGACGCTTGCGGCGCTCCACGCCTCCCCCACCGGCACGGCGTACGTTGACCGCCTGAACGCCTCCGACCTCCCCCGCCTCTCGCTGGCGCGGATGGCCAACGATGAGGGGAACCTCAGCGTGTCCTACGGCCCGCTAAACCTCAACGCCCCCGAGGGGAAAGTCTACATAGCCGTACCCGCCGACATCAAGGATTTCAGCGCCGACAAAGCCCGCCGCATAGCGGGTAACGCCCGGCTGCTCGAATACGGGCGCCACCTGCTCGCCGACACCATCCCCGAAGCCTTCGAAAGGGGGTATTCGGCCGGAGGCTACTCCGAGGCCTGGCTCACAATAGAGTACCACTTCAGCGACGGCTTCGCGACCACCGCGCGCCACCGCGCCTTCCGATTCCCCCTCCCCGACGGCACCCCTATGGTCTACATCATCGCCGACGGCCTGCGCCACGCCACCGCCGGACGGGGCGACATAACGATGGCCCGGCTTGTGGAGGCCGAGCCATTCGCCCACCAAACCGGCGGGAGGTGATATGTTGATGGGAGGGCTTCGCTTTCCTCACTCGGCTTCCGCCTCGCGCACCAGAGGACGGAAGGGGGAAGGGAGGGGGCTTCGGGGTGCGCCCTCACACGGAACGACAGGAGGGGAAAAGGCGGGAGAGGGATGGAGGGAGGGGGTCAGCCGAGGCGGCGGAGGAGGGAGTTGGCGCGGGCGAGGAGCTCGCGGAGGGAGAAGGGTTTGAGGAGGTAGTCGTCGGCGCCGTTGTTGAGGGCGTTGATGATTGTGGTGGGTGACATGCGGGTGGAGCACGCGATCACGGGGATGTCGCAGGTGTTGTCGGACTGCTTGATTTGCGAGATCACGCTGAGGCCTCCGTTGTCGTCGATGCCGAGGTCGATGATGAAGAGACGGTACTCCTCAAGCTCGGCGTTGTAAAGGGCGTCGCTGGTGTCGCAGGAGTCCACGGCGAAGCCGTTGAGGGCGAAATGCGCGCGGACCATCTCCACGACGGCGTCGTCGGTGTCCACGACAAGGATGCGCCCGCTGGGGCCCTCTGCCTCGGAATATTTGATGGATTTAGCTCCGTTGATGCTCATTGGTCTGTTATTTGGCCCGGCAGGGGCCGCGCCGCGCGATAGCGGCATAATGTGATTCGATAGGGAAACAGGAAGCCGGCGGAGTGGAGAATAATCTTGACTGGTAACTGTCGGGGGTTCCGGCGAAGAGTTTCAACGGCTCAAAGGTAATGCGCCGAGCGGGTAAGGCGGTCAGCGAAAACTGTATTGTCGCGGCATTGTGTCGGGAATTTAACCAAGTTTCGCACGCGTCACATTTTGTAACACAACGCGACCGAAGTGTAGCTATTGTGTTGCCAAAATCTCATTAACGGCGATAAACAGGCCATCGGTAGGCGCGGAGGCGTTCGGTCAGAACACCTTCCTTCCCATCGAGATAGGAGTCGAGCAGGGCGTGGAAGCGGGGGGAGTGGTTGAGCTCGGAGAGGTGGGCCAGCTCGTGGCATATGACGTACTCGCGGAGCTCCCCGGGGAGGAACACCAGCACATAGCTCAGGGCGATGGTGCCCCGGGAGTCGCAGGTGCCGAGCACGCGGTGGCCGGTTGAGATGGTCCAGGCCTGGGGGCGGCGCCCCACCCTCTCGGCGCAGGCGCGGGCCTGGGGGAGGAGCACCTCCGGGGCGAGTTTACGGGCGATGCGCAGGAGCATGTCGCTGATGGCGGCGGTGGTGCTTTCGAGGTCGAAGTTGAGCCCGGCCCCTACCCCGACGGAGGACATCGGGAGGGAGGCGCGCCCTATGACCTTGCCGGGCACCAGGCGCTGGCGCCCGATCTCGACCCTCAGTCCGGGGAATGAGAGCACCTGCCCCTCATGGTAGGCCACCTCGGGGCGTGTGGCGAGGAGCCGCGGGGCCAGCTCGTCGAGAATCGGCGTGATGCGCGAGCCGCGGATGCCGGCGGGCACGTTGAGGCGCACCACCCCGCCGCGCCATCGGGCCGAGGCGTGGGTGGAGTTGCGCCGGATGGTTACCACCACCCGGCCCAGCTTCTCGTGGGTAAGCTCGCCGAGTACCATGGTCAGACGAGCCCCCCGAGCCCGAGTTTGTTGAGCAGCGTGTCGGAGAAGCAGTGCCCCGGGTTCTGCACGATGCGGAGTTTGTAGGGGGCCTTGCGCACGGTCACGCGGGTGCCGGTTGGCACCGGGAACGCCTTGCCGTCGACCGCCACGCGGAGCGTCGGGGCCCTCCCCTCGCACACCACCTCGATTACCGAGGAGTCGCTGACCACCACGGGGCGGATGTTGAGCGAGTGGGCCGCGATGGGGGAGAGCACGAAGCCCCCCAACCGCGGGTCGAGGATCGGTCCGCCGACCGAAAGGTTGTAGGCCGTGGAGCCGGTGGGGGTGGATATTATGAGGCCGTCGCCGGAGTATGTCAGCGAGTCGCGGCCGTCGACGCGGGTCGGGAGGCGGGCCATGGAGGCCGTGTCGGACCGCGTGATGGCTACCTCGTTGAGGGCCGTGAGCGTTTCGGGGCGGGGTGTCTCGCCGGGGAGGGCGCCGCTCCAGGATACCTCCATAAGGGTGCGCTCGTCGGTGTCGAAGCGCCCCTGGAGCAAGCAGGAGCGTATCTCCTCGGGGCGGTCGAATGTGAAGGCCGAGAGGAAGCCGAGGTGGCCGGTGTTGATTCCGGCGACGGGCTCGCCGCCGTCGGCCACCCAGCGGGCGGTTTTGAGGAACGCGCCGTCACCCCCGATGCTCACCGCGAGGTCGGCGCAGGGCTTCTGCGAAAGCTCCATGGGTATCAGGCCGATCGGGAAACGGTGGCCGAGGCGGTCGGCGAGGTAGTCGAGAAACGGGCGGGCGACCACGACCTCGTGGTCGGCGGCGACAAAGGAGTCAACCAGGCGGGCGATCTGGTCGAGGTGGCCGTCCTGGCGCTTGTTTCCGTTGATTGCGATTCTCATTTTTCCAAGGAGGGGGGGTGAGGGGGGGGTGATAAGTGAAAGGGGTGAAGAGTGAAGGGGCGCGCTGCCTTCGCTCGGCTTCCGCCTCGCGCACCAGAGGACGAAACGAGGGGATTTCGGGCTTCGCCCTCACACGGAACGACAAGGAGGGGAAAGCGGGGGATGGAGGGGCGGGAGGGCGGCGGGGGGCCGGGGCCTCAGACGGAGAGGTAGCGGAGGAGCTCGTTGGCGCGCTCCATGGCGCGGGAGCGGGAGAGGTCGTCCTCGGGGAAGAGGGTGTGGACCACCTCGTAGCCGTAGCGCTCCAGGGAGCGGGCCACCGCCGAGCCGGAGGAGGATTCAACCCGGAGCATCACCACCAGGCGCCCCAGCGAGTCGCGCATCGGGGTGACCGAGAGGGCCAGCAGCTGCGAGTCGCAGTCCTCGACGGCGCGGGCTATCAGCGAGGCGCTGTAGTCGCCCGGCGCGACGGCCACGAGGAGCTCGGCCGCCCCGTTGTCGGGGGCCAGCAGCGCCTCCAGGCGTTCGAGCCTCGAAAGCTGCCCCGCCATAAATTTGGTCAATATGCTGTTATTAGCTGCCAAATGCTTTTTGTTTTGGATTTTTCTAAGTAATTTTGTGCTCCGTAACGGACTCTGGCGCCACCCGGCGCGGCAACGGCGCGAAGATAGCGAATTTTCGCCTAAACCGCAACGCGGCCCCCGGGAGCTCTTTATATTAAAACAAAAAGGATGCCAAAAATGATTAATTTGGCTGACTGCTTACTATTGAAGATGAAGACAAACCTCAGCGTTAACATCAACAAGGTGGCGACCCTGCGCAACGCCCGCGGGGAGAACAACCCCGACGTGGCCCGCTTCGCCCTTGACTGCGAGCGTTTCGGCGCCGACGGCATAACGGTTCACCCCCGGCCCGACGAGCGCCACATACGCCGCGCCGACGTCAGGGAGATCCGTCCCCTGCTCGGGCGCGAGTTCAACATGGAGGGGTACCCCGACGAGGTGTTCCTCAACCTGGCGCTCGAAGTGCTCCCCGACCAGGTGACGCTGGTGCCCGACGCTCCCGGTGCCCTGACATCGTCGGCCGGCTGGGACGTTAAAGCAAACCTCGACTTCCTCCGCGGCGTGATCGGCCGCCTGAAGGAGAGGGGTATAAGGGTGTCGGTGTTCATCGACGCCGACCCGGAGCAGGCCCGCCTGGCCGCTGAGGCCGGAGCCGACCGCGTGGAGCTGTACACCAAGCCTTACGCCGACGGCTACGCCGCCGACCGCGAGGGTGCGGTGGCCCCCTTCGTAGCCGCCGCCAAGGCCGCGATCGAGGCGGGGCTCGGGCTCAACGCCGGGCACGACCTCTCGCTGGAGAACCTCGCATACTTCCGCCGCCGCATGCCGCGGCTCGACGAGGTGTCGATAGGCCACGCGCTCATCTGCGACGCCCTCTACCTCGGCATCGAGGAGACCATACGGCAGTATAAAGAACAATTAACCAACGAATAACGGCGCACCATACACGCCGCCCAACCCCATTACGCCATGCTACTTATCGACGCCGCCCTCACCGGCACCCCCGCCGCGGCACAGGCCGCGGCTACCGCCACCCAGGAACTCTCGCTCTGGGACCTCTGCCTCCGCGGAGGCCCGCTGATGATACCCATCGCCCTGCTGTCGCTGGTGTGCGTCTACGTTTTCGTGGAGCGCGCCCTGGTGATCAACCGGGCCAGCCGCGAGGACGCGACCTTCATGCGCCGCATCCGCGACTATGTGCACGAGGGGGAGCTTGAGAGCGCCCACAACCTCTGCAAGAAGAACGGCTCACCCTACGCCCGCCTCATCGACCGCGGATTGAGCCGCATAGGGCGGCCCGTCAACGACATCCTCGCCGCCGTGGAGAACACCGGCAACATCGAGGTGGCGACCCTCTCCAAAGGGCTCCCCTGGCTGGCCACCACCGCCGCCGGAGCGCCGATGCTCGGGTTCCTCGGCACGGTGATCGGCATGGTGCAGGCGTTCTACGACATCGCCTCGGCCGGAAACTCGGCCAACATCGCCACCTTCTCGTCGGGCATCTACACCGCCCTGGTTACCACCGTTGCCGGACTCGTGGTGGGCGTTATCGCGCTCTTCGCCTACAACTACCTCGTGGCCCGGGTCAACTCGGTGATGAACCTTCTGGAACAGAAGTCGATGGAATTTATGGACCTGCTCAACGAGCCTGCCTGACCTATGCTGAAACGTCCCAACCGTATGATGGCGGAGTTCTCGATGGCGTCAATGACCGATGTCATCTTCCTCCTGCTCATATTCTTCATGGTCACCTCCACCTTCGTGTTCCCCACGGGCATCGAGGTGAACCTCCCGCAGAGCCACGAGCAGAGCGCCCTGAAGCCTTCGACCCGCGTGTACATCGCCGCCAACGACTCCATCTTCGCCGCCACCGCCGACGAGGAGCCGCAGCCCATGACGCTGCAGAACCTCCCGGTGTTCCTCCAGCTTGCGCATGAGCAGGACACCACCGGCTTCATAGCCCTCTACGCCGACGAGGAGGTGCGCTACGGGCGCATCGTTGAGGTGCTCAACGCCGGCGCCCGCCAAAACGCCAAAATGATTCTGGCAACCAAGCCCGTCAACACCAATGCGCTCCCGTGAGAAAATAATAGCAGTGGTAGTGGCCGCGCTGTTTCACGCCTTCGTGATCACGGCGCTGCTGCTCACCGTGTTGCGCTTCCCGCCGAAGGGGGTCGACAAATGGCCCCCCGACGACGAGGGTGCCGTAGAGCTCCAGGAGCTTGAGGACCTCTACGCCGCGGGCGACTTCGTGCGCACCGGCGACATCCCCCTACCCTTGCCCGAACCCACCGAGGCTGCTCCCTCGCAGGCCGAAACCGCCCCGGAGCCCTCGCCCGGCCCCGACGCCGCCGACGCTGGCGTGAAGGCCGATCCGTCCCCCACCCTGACATCCACCAAACCCTCCCCTGCCAAAGAGAAGGCCAAACCGAAAGGCCCCACCAAGGAGCAGCTCGAAGCCGAGAAGAAACGCCAGGAAGCAGCCGCACGCCAAAAGGCTAAGAAAGAGGCCGAAGCCGCGACCGCCAAAGCGTTCGGCGGCAAGGGGAAAGGTACCCCCGGCCAGGCCGACGGCAACAATGCCGCCGGAGCATTCGCCGGAAAGCCCGGCAACGGCCTAAGAGGGCGCACCGCCGAGCACTGGGGGAGCGTGAAATCGACCAAAACCGGCACCATCGCCATCCGCGTGCGCGTAAACTCGCAGGGACGCGTCACCTCGGCCACCTACGACCCCTCGCGCTCCTCGGGAGCGGCGGCAGCCGACACCCGCATGCGCCAGCTTTGCGCCGCGGCATCACGCGAGAGCCGTTTCTCGGTGCTCGAAGGCTCGCCCGAAGCCTCCGGCACAATCACCTGGCGCTTCGAGTGAGCGCCACCCCACCCCACGCCCGACACACCACACCTCTCAAACCTATACCACCATGAAAACCTACGATTTCGACCAGGAAATTGACCGCCGGGGAAGCGGTTGCGCCAAATTCGAGGAGCTCGACGCCATGTTCGGCCGCCGCGACCTCCTGCCCCTCTGGATCGCCGACATGGACTTCCCCGTGTGCCCGGAAATCACCAGCGCCCTCCAGCGGCGCTTCGAGCACCCGATCTACGGCTATTCCATACCACCCGAAAGCTACTGGCGGTCGATTACCTCATGGCTCAGCCGCCGCCACGGCTTCGAGGTTGGCCGCGAGGAGATTACCTACGTTCCAGGAGTGGTGAAAGGTATCGCCTTCGCCATCAACTTCTTCTCGCGTCCCGGCGACCGGGTGGTGATCCAGCCCCCCGTGTACCACCCCTTCAAGATGGTGATCGAGGGTAACGGCCGCGTGGTGGCCCCCAACCCCCTTCGCCGCACCCCCGACGGAGGTTACGAGATGGACCTTGACGGACTCCGCGAGGTCATAAGCCGCGAGCGCCCCGCGATGATGATACTCTGCAACCCCCACAACCCGATCGGGCTGCAATGGAGCCGCGAGACGCTGGCCGAGGTTGGCCGCATATGCCGCGCCGCCGGGGTGACTGTGGTATCCGACGAAATCCACGGCGACCTGATGCTCGGCGGGCGCCCCCACATACCGTTCGCGATGGCTGGCGACGACGCGGAGGCCGTAGCCGTGACGTTCGGCGCCCCATCAAAGACATTCAACATACCCGGCCTGGTAAGCTCCTGGTGCGTGGTTAAGAACGAGGAGCTCCGCCGCCCGTTCTTCAAATGGCTCGCCGCCAACGAGTTCGACGCGCCGACATTTACCGCCACCATCGGCACCGAGGCCGCCTACACCCATGGCGAGCCGTGGCTCGCCGCCGCGGTGGCCTACATCGAGGAGAATATCCGCTTCACGAAGGCTTTTCTCGAAGAGCGTCTGCCGGGCGTTAAGATGGTGGAGCCGGAGGCCTCCTTCCTCATTTGGATGGACTTCACGGAACTCGACCTGAGCCACGAGGAGCTTGTCGACTTAGTGGTTAACCGCGCCGGGCTCGCCCTTAACGACGGCGAAATGTTCGGCCCGGAGGGTCACGGCTTTATGCGCGTCAACATCGCGACGCCCCGCCGCTGCCTCCGCGGCGCCCTGGAGCGCCTCGAAGCCGTGGTCGGCGAGTTAGTGGCCCGCTAAACTCTTTATAACACGATACAACGCAATGGATTACCGCGTATTTCCTCCCGAGGAACTGATCGAGGAGGGGACCGTTGAGCTCCCCCTCTCAAAAAGCATATCGAACCGCGCCCTGGTGCTCGCCGCGCTTACGCCGGGGGCACCTGGCCCCGCCGTGCTGGCCGACTGCACCGACACCCGCGCCTTGG
>JAMPHO010000036.1 GCA_023663385.1 Alistipes timonensis
GGGAGCGACCGAGCGCGGCCAGCCTCTGCCGCAGCCCCAAGTCAGCCCCCCTCCATCGCCCCACCCGCGCCCCACCAATGCCCCACCAATGCCCCGCCCATGCCCCGCCCATGCTCCCCGTCCCTTTTCTCGCTTATCCCCACACAATCCGTCCGAGCGCCCGGAGGGTGCGGGTCTATGCGTGAACCCCACGAGGAGGCGCGGAGCGCCGGAGCGTGGGGCCGGCGAGAAGGTGCGAAGCGCCGTAGCGTGGGGCCGCAGTAGTCGTATGGTGGGCAGGGAGCGCCCGGAGGGCGTGGGTTCGTGGTATCTCGGGAGACACTCGTGTACATATATACGCTGGAAGCCGCGCCCACCCCTCCCTCGCACCCGCCCATTTTCGTTACTATCCCCCACAACCCGTCCGAGCGCCCGGAGGGTGCGGGCCCGTGCGTGAACCCCACGAGAAGGCGCGAAGCGCCGTAGCGTGGGGCCGTTGTAGTCGTATGGTGGCAGGGAGCGCCCGGAGGGCGTGGGTTCGTGGTATCTCGGGAGGCGTTCGTGCGCATATATAATGCGTGAAGCCGCACCCCCGGGATGGGAGCGCGGCTTCGTTATGGGTGGTGTCGGCCTTACTGGCCGGGGATTTTACTGGGCGATGATTTTGGTAACCTTGCTGCCCTGTTTCTTGATTACGAGCTGACCGGCGGCGGGGTTGAGCACCTTCTGACCCTGGAGGTTGAAGTACTCAACGGGAGCGTTGGCGTCAGCGGCGCCTTCGGCCTCAACGTTCTCGATAGCGTCAACAGCGCCAGTCTCGATGAGGAAGTCGGCGGGAGACGGAGCAACTGTGTACATAGCGCCGCCCCCTTCTGACATTACCCAGAACAAAGTTGCCAGCGGGCCGTATTCTTTTTCTTTGCCATTCTCCACAACAGTGTAATTCGCCCCGGGACAAGTAAGAGCATTGCCTGTAAGAACCGCAAAGCCATCCTTTACGTCAACACCAGTTGCGATACTTGTTGTTGCGCAACCCATCATAAGGGTATTAACATTGCCCTGAGTGTCTTGCGCCTTAGTATACACACCTAAGTAGGACGGCTCAACAAGCGCTTTGGCGGGATCAGCGACATTGTAAAAGAGGTAGTCCATTGACTGCATATAATCGAATGTGCCGTTAAATGGATATTCGGCAAACGGGGCGCGAAGACGATAAAGTCCGGCGGTTTTATCAGATTTCTCTACTTGGCAGGTAGTTTCATACACAGAGGGAAGTCCTAACTTATCCGTGGTCAAACCAAACATTTTGAGCCATCCGGGTATAAACGCGTCTTTATATTTTGCGAATCCGTCAAGGACAAACTCCGCACCATCAAGGTACAAATCATACCAAACGCCATTGAAAGAAAGCTCACCTTTATCGTTTTCAACGCCATCGGTAACACCGAACAGAAGGCTGTATTGGCCATCCTGATAAGGCGTTACATCCAGCTCAAACCATCCATTCTTGGAAGTAAGAATGGCCATATTGGCTGAAGGATTGTTGATTTCATTGAGCATTGTCTGGAATTCGGGAGAGAATTCGGCCTGGTTGGCGATAGCCTTATTAACGATTTTAACAACAGCTAAAGCGTTATCGTTAATCGCGTATTCAGCTTTGAAGTGGCCGTTTGTCTCACCGGCATTGCGATAGAAATATCCGGCATCAGCGTCTACTTCCGCATCGTAGTTATAGAACTTGCCTGACAGCTGGATATAGTCGTCCCACATCTCCTTATACTTGTTTGTGGTGGTATCAAACTCACCCCATTCCAAGCCTTTCTCAATGTCTGCACAACCACTCTTGCCGGCATAACTGGAAAAAATCTCAAATTTCCCAGTGCCATAGTCGTAAACAGAAGAACCATAGTAGTTCTGTACATAGGGAGCATTTGCAGGATTAACCTTGGCAAGGTTCGATACGTAAGTATATGCGTCATAATAGTACATATCGATAAGATTAGGAGCGGCTTGGGATCCGAAATTAACCTGCCAGCCAAGATTCACACCCTCACTTTCAGTTGTTACAACACCTACTACTTTCCCGCTTTCAGTCTGAGCCGGAGAAACTGTGAGGATTAACTCGCTACCAGGGAACTCGAATCCGTCACCCTCTGCTGCTGTAAAAGCGCCCCAATCAGCAACTTTGATTTGGAACTGCTGATCGTTCTGTCGATGAACGCGCTTCTGGTACGGATATGTCTTTACCATCGCGCTCTCAGTGATGAACCCGTTTTTATAGAGCTGGGTAAAGGTGAACTCAAGTGTGCCGGCATCCTCCCACGTCCCGTAGAAGTCGAAAGCGCGGCTGGCGGCCTGAGCAGTTAGATCGAGTTTGTCTACGGCAGGGCGGATAACGCTCCCTGCGGCTGCAGCAAACTCCGTAACGGTTTTCGATGAATGCATCGCATTTTGGGGAGTTGCTTTGCTGATTGCGAAAGGAGCCGCTCCTTTGGCATCCATAGCGACAGCCGTAGTGAGCTGCGGACGGGCTGCGGACGCACCAAACGCGGTTACGACCGCGAGGCCGAGCGCCGCTGCTTTAAGAGTAAAGCTTTTTTTCATAAAGCGAATGTTGGTTGGTAAAACGATTAGTGATTCTCTTCTTTGACTGGTGGCAAAAACTGAAAGTTAGCGCGGATGGGCGAGCAAAATGCAAGCCAAAACGTAAGATTCCGCACTTCGGAATGCCTGAAATCGCTTTTCGGACTTTCATCCGATAACGAAACATCTGCAAATGTATGTTATTTTCCCCTATCCGCAAAACTTTTCCCCGAAAAAACACGAAAAATCGCTCGGCGTAAAGATTTTTTGCCCGAGCCGCGACCCCAAACCGCATAAGCGTGGTGCGCCCCGAGGCATCAAGCCTCGGGGCGCACGGCTATAGTGAGGTGTGAATTTTGGATGAGGACGAGGAGCCTTTATTTGGTGAACTTGGCCGTGTCGACCAGTTCGCCGCCGACGCTGTAGGCCACGACGTAGATGCCCGGCTTGAGGTTGCCGACCTCCAGGGTAGCGGAATCAGCCCCCTCTTCGACATCGAGGGTGGTGTGGCCCGAGCCGTCGAGAACGTTGGAGACAGCCACCGCCGCGCCCTCGGGCGCCGGCTCGCTGAGCCCCACCGTGAGCCTCTCGCCGTCGGAGGCGGTTGACGCGATCTGGCCGGAAGCGGCTGCGGATTGGTTTTGGGGCTCATAAACAACGATTGATGTAGCGCCTAAAAGATTCCAATTCTCATCTCTCTGCACGAGGTCGCACACATAGTACTTTTTACCGCTACTCCCGAAAGCTAATTTAAAATCAAATTTCACTCGTATGTCGGAAACCTCCCGGCCATCAAGGAGCACGTTGTCGATGCTGTTGTCCGTTGACGTTAGGCGCAGCGTCGAAGGGGTACCGTCGGTCTTGAGGATTTCCCACATATCGGTTGAATGCTTGCCTCCGCGTACCCAGGCATCGAACAGTCTCAGAGCCGGGGTTAACTCGATTATGGCTCGGTCAAACAACTTGGCGTCGCTTTCCGTCCGCGGGACGAGCATAAAGGTGTACGACTTTTGGTAAAGACTCGTGTTCCTCACAAGCAACTTGACTTCGGTCGACTTATTTGGCATAGGCGCGATCGTCATACTTTTTAGCGCGTGTTCCCTCTTTCCCGGGAAGTCAAACATCCTGTTGCCGTCATAAAATTGGTCTATGTCGATTTCTTTTGAATCGCCTGATATTTTAGCGGCGATGGCGCACCGGGGCACAGTGGAGTATTGCAAGTATGTAGGCAGCGTCCACGGCACACGCACGATGGCGGAGTCGCCAGCCTCGATGCGACCGATCGCGACGCGGGCGATATGTCCCCCGGTGTTATACCAGTCATACTTCTCGCTCCCCTCCCAAATGCGGTCGTTGGCGTATGGGGTCGAGGTGGCCCAATACACATCGAGGTATTTTCCCGAGCCATCGAACGTGCGCCAGCCGCGGTTGTGGATTTTCACGTTGACGTATGCCGAGGTGTGGTCGGCGGAGTACCAGGGATTCTCATGCTCCATCAGGCCATCGTCCTGGTTTCGCACGCATATCGACGGAGAGTCCCAAAATGCCGACTCGTAAGGTTTAGTCGGCTTGCCAACATCGCCCGGAGTATCCTTTATATACAACCCGGCTGACTCAACCAAAGCCCCTACGGCCAGCTCCTCCCCGAGGTGGGCGGGATAGGAGGCGAAGGAACATTCGTTAGGTCTCTTCGCATTTTGCCGTACGAAATTGAACGCCTCTTGCATAGACACAACGCCGTCGCCATTCAAGTCGGACTTAACAGGGTTGCCATCATGGTCGGCTCCATTAATAGCCGTTGTCCACCAATAAGGAAATTCGCTGTAACATTCCACACTTGCCGGATACATTAACCCTTCGGCTCCGGCAGTAACCACGCAACCCGACTTCGATAACGGGCCGATAAAGCTGCCCGCATAATTGACTGAGAGAACCACATTGACCGCCGCTCCCTTATCAACTATGGGTGATAACCATTGGGCGAGTTCGAAGTCCATAATTTTTTCATCACCCCAAAGGCACAGGTACTTAACTCCGCTCGCAGAGTCGCATCCGCTATGGCCCACAACGAAGAACAGCAATTGGTCGTCTGCCCCGATTTTGCCTTGCAGTTGCGTTATTGCGGCTTTGAGATGCGCTCTTGTCGCTGAGAACTGAATGTCGTCAATCCCATCGCCGTCGAGGTCTGGGTTGGATGACTGGTATTGACCATTCATAAAAACGCGCATATCTGATGATGGGTTTGTACCGTCGGCCATAATCACACGCAGGTTTTCTTTCGGTACGCGAAGTTTTTTCACAAGCGTGGCATATATGTAGGCACAATCATTGTAGTATCTTCTGTGGTTGGCGCTTTTGTTAATGCCGCCGTTAAGGATTATCGCGTAAGTACGCTTGGCGGCGGCAAGTTGCTTGTTCGTAGGCGACCCTGTGGCAACCGTGGGAAGCTTTTCGGCAATTTCGGGTGTAAGACCTGCGATAAATCCATATTGCTTGATAGTTGCATCAGGTGGCGCGGACATCTGTATGACCGTGTCAGGCAAAAGATTCGGCACATACCCGAAGGTGGATTTCGGCACTTGCGACAAGTAGCATTCATGCTCCCATGCCGCACCAGGCACAGCATCGACGAACAAGGTCCACACCCCACTTTCGGCTTGTTCATCAACGAGATAGTAAGTATAACTCTCGTTATTGGAGAAGTAACGCTTGGTTATGTCGAGCGCGTCAAATTTGGTGACCGTCGATGGTCCCAGTCCTGGGCCAACTATAATGCCCGGCCCAGCCAACATCGCTAAAGCTTCCGCGATGGTTAGCAACAGTAGTAAAAGTCTTTTCATGATGATTAGATGATTGGTTAGTGATTGGGATTGATATTCTCGTAATCTTCGCGGCCTTAGGCGCGGGATAGATTGTCAGATGGCGTGTGCGGATGGAGATAATTGGCGGTATGATGAGTTTTCGCAAATATATAAAATAGTTTTCGCATTTGCAAGCTTTTGTTAAAATATTTTTCGCAAAAATAATATTTTGATAAACTACGCGCAAAAACCGGGTTGATACCACGGACCCACGCCCTCCGGGCGCTCGCTGCCCCCATACGACTACAGCTGCCCCACGCTACGGCGCTTCGCGCCTGCTCGTGGGGTTCACGCATAGACCCGCACCCTCCGGGCGCTCTATCATCCCCTCACGGCCACAGTACCCCGCGCCACCCGGGCGCTCCCAAATTTCCCCCCAAATTACAGGGAAAGCAGAGGGGAAAGAGGTGGGGATACTACGACAATGGGGAGGGTGATGGCGGGGATAGCGGTGGGAAAGGGGTGGAAAGGGGCGCGGGATTTGGCGGAACGGGGGAAAAGTGTTAACTTCGCGTTACCGCGGGCGACGGTGCGCCCAAGAGGGGGACTCCCGCACGCGGCGACTTTGAAAATGGCAGTAACGGAGACAGGGTCTCCCCCGGCGGCAACCGGGGCGAGGCGCTTTCTTTATTGCGTGCCCGCTAAAACTTAAGTACCTCAAATCTAACTTTATTTTGAGGCCTCATTACCGCTAAATAATTATATAAAAAAAGAAATATCATGGCTCTGACTTACATGACAAAGGACGGCTATCAGAAGAAAATGCAGGAGATAGCCTATCTCGAAAGCGTCGAACGCCCCCGCGTGTCGGCCGCCATCGCCGAGGCCCGCGACAAGGGTGACCTCTCGGAAAACTCGGAATACGACGCCGCCAAGGAGGCGCAGGGTATGCTCGAAATGAAAATCGCGAAGCTCAAGGACCTCGTGGCCAACGCGCGCATCATCGACGAGAGCAAGCTGCAGACCGACGAGGTGGCCATACTTTCGCGCGTGAAGATGCGCAACGCAGCCAACGGCATGGTGACGGAGTACACCATCGTGGCCGACTCCGAAGCCAACCTCCGCGAGAAGAAGATCGGGGTATCGACCCCCATCGCCAAGGGTCTGCTGGGCCACAAGGTGGGCGACGTGGTGGAAATCACCGTGCCCGCCGGGGTGATGAAGTTCGAGATCCAAGAAATAGCCTTCTAAACCGCGCCGCCATGCCTTCGATTTTTTCAAGAATAGCCGCCGGGGAGATCCCCTCCTTCAAGGTGGCCGAGGATGAGCGCCACTTCGCATTCCTCGACATCAATCCCGCTGCCGAGGGTCACGTACTGGTGATACCCCGCCGGGAAACCGACTACATATTCGACATAGCCGACGAGGATTACGTCGCTCTGACGCTCTTCGCCAAGCGGGTGGCCGCGGCCATAAAGCGCGCCATTCCCTGCAAGAAGGTGGGGATGGCCGTTATAGGGCTCGACGTGCCCCACGCCCATATACACCTGCTTCCGCTCCAGACGGGCCGGGAGATGGACTTCGGCGCCCCGAAGCTCTCGCTTCCCGAGGAGCGCATGCGCGAGATAGCCGCCTCAATCGCCGCCAACTTCGAATAATATCAAGATGAAAGCCTACAGACTCGCTTTCGCGGCCGGAGCGGCGCTGCTGCTCGCCGGCTGCTCGGAAAAGAAATGGACGGTGGAGGGCTCGATAGCCGGAGCCGAGGGGAAGGACCTCGTGCTCGAAGCGCCGGACAACAATGGGTGGTACCCAGTTGACACCGTGACCCTCGACGCCGACGGGCGATACAGCTTCAGCCTCGCCCCGGCGGGGCACCCCGAGGTGTACCGACTGACGCTCGGGGGGAGCTCGGCCTACTTCCCGGTTGACTCGCTGGAGACCGTCGGCCTCTCGGCCCAGGCTCCCGACATAGCCTCGACGGCCACCCTATCGGGCTCGCCCGCCGCCGAACAGATGCAGGCGGTGAACTCGCTGATAGCCGAAGTGGTGGCCCGGAGCGGCTCCGCGGCCGCTGGCTACGACCCGGCGCTCAAACGCCAGCTTGCGCAGCAGGTGCTCCGCGACCCGGCGGGAATCGTGGCCTACTACACAGTGTTCCGCCGCGTGGGCGACGTAGCCGTGTTCGACCCCTCGGACCGCTCGGACCTCCGCATAATCGGCGCCGTGGCCAACGCCTACGACCGCCAGCGCCCCGACGACCCGCGCACGAAGCTCCTCAAACAGGTGTACCTGGTGAACCACCGGGGGCAGAACTACATCCCGACCGACACGATCGAGGCCCGCGAGATCTCGCTCCCTGAAATCGCGCTGCTCGACCTCAAGGGTGAGCGCCGCTCGCTCAACGCCGAGGCATCGAAGGGTAAGGTGCTGATACTGAACTTCACGGCCTACACCGCCCAGGAGTCGCCCGCCTTCAACCTTGAACTGGCCAAGATCTACGACCAGTACCGCGACCGCGGGCTGGAGATATACCAGGTGGCGCTCGACGCCGACGAGTTCCAGTGGCGCGAATCGGCGGCCAACCTCCCCTGGATCACGGTTTACAACACGCCGTCGGACGGTGCCGCGGCCCTGCGCGACTACAACGTAGGCGCGCTCCCCGCGACCTTCATCATCAACCGCCAGGGCGAACTGGTCGAGCGCGTCGACCAGCCCAACCGCCTGGCCTCCGCCGTAGCCCGCTACCTGTAAACCGGGCCCAAAACCTGTAAAGACACAAAGCGACCCCGTCACTAACTCGATTGTAGTGACGGGGTCGTTGTTTCTATACCCGGGCGGGGGTGCGGGGTCAGTCCTCTTCGAGGGTGAAGTCTTCGTTGAGTTCGGTGTCGAAGTCGACGTCGTCGAGGTTCTCGTCATCGTCAGCGGCGGTGTCGGGAGCGTCGGGAGCGTCGGCGGCCTCGTCCTTATCCTTGGAGCTCTTGGCTGCCTTCCCCTTCTTGGCGGGACTCTTGGCCTGTTCGCGGAGGCCCTCCATGATTTTCTCCTCCAGCTCGTCGGCCAGTTCGGGGTTGTCGAGTATCACGGCCTTGGCGGCGTCGCGCCCCTGGGCGAGCTTCGAGCCGTTGTAGCTGAACCAGGAGCCGCTCTTCTGGATGATACCCAGCTCAACGCCGAGGTCAACGATCTCGCCGGCCTTGGAGATGCCCTCGCCGAACATTATGTCGAACTCGCAGCGCTTGAAAGGGGGAGCGACCTTGTTCTTGACGATTTTCACCTTGGCGCGCTTGCCGAACACGTTGTCGCCGTCCTTGATGGAGTTGCCCGGACGGATATCGACGCGCACCGACGCGTAGAACTTCAGGGCGTTGCCGCCGGTGGTGGTCTCCGAGGGGCCGAACATCACGCCGATTTTCTCGCGGAGCTGGTTGATGAAGATGCACACGGTGTTGGTGCGGGAGATGGTGCCGGTGAGTTTGCGCATGGCCTGCGACATAAGGCGGGCCTGGAGGCCCACGTTGCGGTCACCCATATCACCCTCGATCTCGCTCTTGGGGGTAAGGGCCGCCACGGAGTCGACCACGAGGATGTCGATGGCCGACGAGCGGATGAGCTGCTCGGCGATTTCGAGGGCCTGCTCGCCGTTGTCGGGCTGGGCGATGAGGAGGTTGGTGACGTCGACCCCGAGCTTCTCGGCATAGAAGCGGTCAAAGGCGTGCTCCGCGTCGATCATGGCGGCGATGCCGCCGAGCTTCTGCGCCTCGGCGATGGCGTGGAGCGCGAGGGTGGTCTTACCCGACGACTCCGGGCCGTAAATCTCGATGATTCGGCCGCGGGGGAAGCCCCCAACGCCGAGGGCGAAGTTCAGGCCGATGGAGCCGGAGGATACGACCTCGACCTTCTCGATGGCCTCGTCGCCGAGCTTCATGATGGCGCCGCGGCCAAAGTCCTTCTCGATGTTGCCGAGGGCCTGCTGGAGGGCGTTGAATTTGGCCTCCTTGGGATCTACGTCCTTGCCAACCTTCTTTATGGTGGTTTTCTTGGTTGTCTTAGCGGGTTTGTCCATTATTGTATACGGTGTTTCTGTTTGTTTCTTATTATACTGCAAAGTTACGAAAAAAGGTGGGCAGCGAAGCCGCCCACCTTAGTTAATCTTTGTTACGGTGGATTCTTTGCGTCAAAAGTCCTTTTTTTACTTCTCGCGCATGAACACCTGCACCGGGGTGCCGTTGAAGTCCCAGTTGTCGCGTATCTTGTTTTCGAGGTAGCGGCGGTAGGGCTCCTTGACCCACTGCGGGAGGTTGCAGAAGAAGATGAAGGTGGGCACCGGCGCCCCCTTGAGCTGGGTGACGTACTTGATTTTGACGTACTTGCCCTTGTTGGCTGGTGGCGGGTAGGCGGCGATGGCCTCAAGCATCACCTTGTTGAGCTGCGAGGTGGGCACCTCGCGGCGGCGGTTCTTGTAGACGTCGACCGCCGTCTCTATCACCTTGAAGATGCGCTGCTTGGTGAGGGCCGAGCAGAAGATGATCGGGAAGTCGGTGAAGGGGGCGAGGCGCTGGCGTATGGCAGCCTCGTAATGCTTCTGCGCGTCGAGCGACTTATCCTCGGCGATGTCCCACTTGTTGACGCACACCACCAGGCCCTTCTTGTTACGGTCGATCAGCGAGAAGATGTTGGCGTCCTGGCCCTCGAAGCCGCGGGTAGCGTCGATCATGAGGATGCACACATCCGACGCCTCGATGGCGCGGATGGAGCGGATTACGGAGTAATACTCGATGTCCTCGTTTACCTTCTGCTTCTTGCGGATACCGGCGGTGTCAACGAGGTAGAAGTCGAAGCCGAACTTGTTGTAGCGGGTGTAGATGCTGTCGCGGGTGGTTCCGGCGATGTCGGTCACGATGTGGCGGTCCTCACCGATGAAGGCGTTGATGAGCGACGACTTTCCGGCGTTGGGTCGGCCTACGATGGCGAATTTCGGGAGGTCTTCGAGCTCTTCCTCCTTCTCCTGTTCGGGGAGTTTCTTTACGACCTCGTCGAGGAGGTCGCCGGTACCGTAGCCGGTCATTGCCGACACGGGGTACGGCTCGCCGAGGCCGAGGCTGTAGAACTCGGGCACGTTGTAAAGCCAGTCGTTGGAGTCAACCTTGTTGGCCACAAGGATCACGGGCTTGCGCGAGCGGCGCAGAATCTCGGCCACACGGTCGTCGAGGTCGGTGACGCCGTTCATCGCGTCAACCACGAAGAGCACCTCGTCGGCCTGCTCGATGGCCACCTGCACCTGCTTGTTGATCTCCCCCTCGAAAATATCCTCGGAGTTGACTACCCAGCCGCCGGTGTCGACGATCGAGAACTCGCGGCCCCCCCACTCCACTTTGCCGTACTGGCGGTCGCGGGTGGTGCCGGCGGTCTCGTCGACAATCGCGCTCCGCGACTCGGTAAGACGGTTGAAAAGGGTGGACTTACCCACATTGGGGCGTCCGACTATTGCTACTAATTGTCCCATAGGGAATAAATTCTAAAGATATATACGCGAAGTTAAGTTAATTTTCCTAATTCCGCAAATAAGCGGGCGCGCCACCCCGCGCGGGGAGCGCGCCCGGAAAAACGTTCCGATGTTTATTCGACGTAGCCGAACGCCTTGAGCTTGTTCTCGCGGTTGCGCCAGTTGGGCTCGACCTTGACGAAGAGCTCCAGGTAGACGCGCTTGTCGAAGAAGCGCTCGATGTCCTTTCGGGCCTCGGTGCCCACCTTCTTCAGCATCGAGCCCCCCTTGCCGATGAGGATCCCCTTCTGGGAGTCGCGCTCGACGAAGATGGTGGCCATGATGTGGATGCCGGTCTCGTTCTCGTCGAACTTCTCCACGATTACCTCTACGGAGTAAGGCACCTCCTTATCGTAGTGCAGGAGGATTTTCTCGCGGATAATCTCGGTGACGAAGAAACGGGCGGGCTTGTCGGTCAGCGCATCCTTGCCGAAGTACGGGGGAGCCACCGGGAGGAGCTCCACAATGCGGCTCATAAGGTTGGAGGTGTTGAAGTGCTCCTTCGCCGAGAGGGGGAAGATTTCGGCGTTGGGGAGGAGCTCGCGCCAGCGGGCCACGATAACCTCCAGCTCGCCGTTGCTTTTGAGGAGGTCGATTTTATTGATCACCAGCAGCACGGGCACTTTCTCCTTGGCCACGCGGGCCAGGTAGTCGGCGTTCTTGGTGGGGTCCTCAACCACGTCGGTGACGTAGAGGAGCACGTCGGCATCGGTCAGCGCCCCGTCGGCGAAGTTGCGCATCGACTCCTGGAGCTTGTAGTTAGGTTTGAGCACGCCGGGGGTGTCGGAGAACACGATCTGGTAATCAGGGGTGTTCACGATACCCATGATGCGGTGGCGCGTGGTCTGCGCCTTTGAGGTGATTATGCTGACGCGCTCGCCCACGAGGTCGTTCATCAGCGTCGACTTGCCCACGTTGGGGTTGCCGACGATGTTCACGAAGCCCGAGCGGTGCCCCTCCTTCACTTCGGGGAGCACCTCGGGAAGGTTGAGGGGGGTGGTTCCGGCTGCGCGGTTCTCTATGTCGTTGTTCAATTCTTCTGTCATAACGTTTTTTGTTGTTAGTCCGTGTTTTTCATATAAAACAAAAATAGCACCCGAAAAGATGCTATTTCCGTAACTTTTTGTGTCGGAGCTGAGAGAGAATGTCGGTTAAAAAGCCGGCGGAAGCCCGATTACATATCCCACACGAGGTACATGGCGCCCCAGGTGAATCCGGCGCCGAAGGCGGTGAGGATCAGCTTGTCGCCCTTGTGGAGCTTGTCCTTGAACTCGTCGAGGCAGATGGGAATCGAGGCGGCCGAGGTATTGCCGGTGTGCTGGATGTTCACCATCACCTTCTCGGTGGGGATTCCGGCGCGGGAGCCAACGGCCTCGATGATGCGGAGGTTGGCCTGGTGGGGAATCATCCAGTCGATGGTTTCGGCGGTGAGGCCGTTTCGGTTCATTACGTCGATAGTCGCGGTGTACATATCGGTGACCGCGTTCTTGTATACGTTCTTGCCGTCCTGGAAGAGGAAGTGCTTGCCGGCGTCGAGAGTCTCCTGCGTGGTGGGCTCGGCCGAGCCGCCACCCCACATAACTAGGTGCTCAAGGCCGCGGCCATCGACGTGGAACACCGCGTCGCGGACACCCATGCCCTCCTCCTCGGTAGGCTCAACGAGCACGCAGGCGGCGCCGTCGCCGAACAGGGGGCAGGTCGCGCGGTCCTGGTAGTTGACCATCGACGACATCTTCTCAGTGCACACTACCAGTACCTTCTTTCGGAGGCCGCTCTTGATGTAGGCTGCGGCGTCCTCCAGGGCCACGATGAAACCGGCGCAGGCGGCCTGTATGTCGTAGCCATAGGCATTCTTCAGGCCTGTACCCTGGCAGATGACCGAAGCGGTCGAGGGGAAACGGTAGTCGGGGTTAGAGGTCGCGCAGATGAGGAGCTCGATTTCCTCGGGGTTGATGCCTTTTTCGGCCAGGAGTTTGTTGACGGCCTGGATGCCCATCCATGATGAGCCTTCGGGGCGCTTGAGGATGCGGCGTTCCTTGATACCCACGCGGGTTGTGATCCATTCATCGTTGGTATCGACCATTTTCGACAGCATTTCGTTGTCGAGGATGTCGTCGGGGAGGTACGATGCTATGCCTGAGATTCGTGCGTTGAGCATATGTTGCTGTAATGTAGATTGAAGCCCCGCCGTCGCGAAAAGTGAGAGTGGGGCAAGAGAGAGGTGTGATCCTTGTTGTCGGTGTGTAGGGGAGGGAGGAGAGAGGCCGGAAACCGCGTCACGCCCTTAGAGCGGGGAGCGCGGTCTCCAAGGCCGGGAGCCGGTTAGACGGCAGCGCCTTTCTCGATGGCGATTTTCCCGCGGTAGTAGCCGCATTCGGGGCAGACACAGTGGTAAACGTGCCAGGCTCCGCAGTTGGGGCAGATAGCCAGGGTGGGCATTGCGGCCTTGTCGTGGGTACGGCGCTTCGCGGTACGGGTCTTGGATTGTCTTCTTTTAGGATGTGCCATTGGTCTATATCAGTTTTTGTTGTATTTTTTACTCGTTTTCAGAGCTGTTCAGCCCCTTGAGGGCGTCCCAGCGGGGATCGGAGGGAGCGGAGGCGGAGCCGCCGTCCTGGGCGTCATCGATGCCGTCGAGGAGCTCGTCCTCAAGCTCGGCGTCGGGGTCGTCGGGGCGCACGGCGCGGTGTTTCTTCAGCAGGGCGCTCATCGCGCGGTTGCACTTACCAAGAGGGTGGACGTGCTTGATGGGGATGGCGAGCATCGCGGTGTCGTAGATCATGTAGGCCACGTTCACCGAGTCGTCGCTCTCGGGAATCTCCAGAAGCTCGTCGGAATCCTGGCGGAACTCGTCGCCGTACTTTACCACGATGTGGTAGCCTGATTCCACGGGGAGCTGGAGGTCGTCGAGACAACGGTCGCACGCCACGGTCACATCGCCGGTGAGGGTGAAGTCAAGCTCGTACACACCGTTGCGGTGGACCACCTTGAGGGCGGCGTCGAGATTGGCGCCGCGCACGTCGGCGCATTCCATATCGTCGAAGAACTGCTTGTCGAGGTGGAAATCATAGTCTCTCTCCCCCTGGGGCATGCTCTTCAAAGGAACTGCGTATTTGCTAAACTTTCCCACTGTGGTGATATGATTGATAATCAATAAGTTTTGCGCCCGCTCGGCTCGCGGGGCCTGGGCACCGCGGGTCAGAGGAGCTGAAAAAACTGTGCAAAGTTAGGTAAATAATTCAGTTTTACCAACATTTGCGCCGATTATTTTTCCGCGTCACCCTCGGCCAGTATCGCTCTCAGCTCCTGGTCGGTCGCCGTGAGTCGGCGCCGGCACTCGGCTATCAGGGCGGTTGCCCGGCGGGTGAGCTCGGCGAGCCGGTCGATGTCGCAGTTGTCGCTCTGCATCAGGCGGAGTATCTTTTCCAGTTCGGCCGCCGCCTCGTTGTAGGTCAGCTCGGCCATAGGTTTTGTTTCCATTTCGATAGAGTGAAAGGTTGAGAGTGAAGGGTGAAGGGTAAAGGGTGAAAGGGTTGAGTTAATGGGAGGTACTGAGGAAGGTGCCGTCGGCCAGGGTGGTCTCGACCGTCGCTCCCGGGGCTATCGCCGCGACGGAACTGACAGCCTTTCCCCCCACCCTCGTGATCGAGTAGCCGCGGTGGAGGGTGGCCATCGGCGACAGCACGGCGAGGAGCTCCTCGCGTGCCTTCAGTCGGTCGGCCTCGCGGCTGGTGACGGTCGACGCGGCGCGCCCCACGGCCTCCAGCGTCATATCAAGCCGGGCCAGCTGCGACTGCACCCTCCTCCCGGAGACGCCAGAGAGCATCGAGGTAGCAGAGCGGAGCCGCGCCCTGGCGCGCTCTACGGCGTTCATCGCGGCGGCCGGGAGCAGGGCCTCGGCCTGGGCGAGCTGCTGCTTGTGGCCCGCCAGGCGGTCGGTCGCGATCTGCAGCACTCGCTGCCCAGCGGAGATGAGGAATCCGAGCAACTCCTCCCCCAGCCCCACGAGCCATTCGGCCACGGCGGTCGGGGTTTTGAGACGCTTGTTGGCTATATAGTCGAGAACGGTGATATCGCGCTCGTGGCCGATGCCGATGGCTACCGGCAGGGGGAACTGGGCGACACTGGCCGCGAGCTCATAGTCCTCGTATGCCTGTAGGTCGGCCGTCGCGCCACCGCCGCGGATAATCACCACGCCGTCCCAGAGATGGGCGTCGGCGGCCACGCGGTCGAGCGCGGCTATAATCGACGCCGGAGCCGAAGCCCCCTGCATCACAGCCTCGTAGAGCCGCGTATGGAAGCGTATTCCGGCGGGATTCCCCATAAGCTGGTCCATAAAGTCGCCATACCCGGCGGCGCCAGCCGACGAAATCACAGCGACGCGCTGCGGCACCATAGGCCACTCCAGCCCGCGGTTCATCTCTAAAATTCCCTCGCGCTTAAGGCGTTCGAGAATCTCGCGGCGGCGGCGCAGAAGGTCGCCCATAGTGTACTCCGGGTTAACGGAATCAATCACGAACGACATGCCGAACACCGGGTGCATCGAAACCGACCCGCGGAGCATCACTTTGAGCCCCGAGGCGAACTGCTGGCCCGTCTGCTGGAAGAAATACGGGGCGAGGCGACTGTAGACGTTGGCCCACACGCAGCCGCGCACGCGGGCTATCTGCCTCCCTCCGTCATCTTTTTCGAGGAGCTCCATATAGCAGTGGCCCCCCCGAACGGCCACATCGGCCAGCTCGGCGGTAACCCACACGCCGCTCGTCTCGGGGCGCCCCTGCACGAGCTGCCCGACAACGTTCATAAGCCCCCGGAGGGACATCACATTCTTGCGCCCGTTCATTTCATCAGTTTCATACGTTTGCCGTCCCAGCGGTAACTGAGCGTGCGCTTCAGCCCCTTTTCGGCCACCTCGGCACCCTCCTTCGGGAGGTAGGCCGCGGGGTCGCACGCCAGGGTCAGAATCGAGGTCGCGGGGTCATAGGCGGCAGTCGCGAGGATGAACGGCACGGCGTTCTCCACGTCGGCCCGCTCCCGACCCCCTTCTGGCGAGAGCCAGTCGGCGAGCCCGGCGGAATCCATCACCCCCGGCAGCTCGTGCCAGGAGGTAGTGAAGAAGCGCACACGAGAATCCTCGGCGGGGGTGCGCATGGTCGAAATCAGCATCACTATGGTGTCACCCTTGGCGGCGGGGAGCAGCTGGATCGAATGGGTCGAGATGTCGGACGACTCGAAGTCGAGCCGCGCGTCGCTGACCGCCGTCACGCGGCAGTCGCCCCGTAGGAGATTGCGCGACGCCTTGGCCGACCCGCTGTTGAAGTAGTCGATCATATCGAGCCTCGTCAGGGAGTCGACCGTGGGGAACACCGCGGCCGGGGCCTTGGCGAAAGCCTCGGCGGCGGTAACCGCGGCCGCGCGGC
>JAMPHO010000037.1 GCA_023663385.1 Alistipes timonensis
CCGCGCGCGGGCTCCGGGCCGACTCCCTCGCGATCGACCGCGACGGGGGATACCTCACCGTCGACCTCGACCTCAACCTCGAAGACCTTAAGGTTAACTCGAACCGCGCCAAGGTGATAACCCCCCGCCTCGTCAACGGCGAGGACTCCGTCGAGCTCCGCCCCCTCGGCCTCTACGGCCGACGCCGCTTCTACTACTACGAGCGCAACTTCCCCAACACCATGATCGCCGGGCCCGAGGAACGCGTTTACCGCCGCGCCGAAGCCCCCGACACCGTGGCCTACCGCGCCGTGCTCCCCTGGAAGGAGTGGATGAACGGCGCCTCGCTCACCCTCACCACCTGCGAATACGGCTGCTGCCACTCGCTTGTCAACCAGCAGGTCGACACCCTCGGCCTCTTCCGCGAGTTCCGCTTCAACCCCCAGTGGCTCTTCGTGCGCCCCAAGGAGGAGGGGCCCAAGACACGCGCCCTCTCGGGCCGTGCCTACATCGACTTCCCCGTCGACCAGACCATAATCTACCCCGACTACCGCCGCAACACCACCGAGTTAGGCAAAATCCAGGCCACGATCGACTCCGTGCGCGGCGATAAGGACGTGACCATCACCCGCGTGTGGCTCAAAGGCTTCGCCTCGCCCGAGTCGCCCTACAGCCATAACACCGACCTCTCCATAGGCCGCGTGCGCGCCCTCAAGGAGCACATACAGCGCCTCTACCACTTCGCCCCCGGCATCATCGAAACCGACAACGAGCCGGAGGACTGGGAAGGGCTCCGCCGATTCGTCGAGGGCTCAAACCTCGAACACAAGGCCGAAATCCTCGCCCTCATCGACTCCGACATGGCCCCCGACCCCAAGGAAGCGCGCATCAAGAAGCTCTACCCCGCCGAGTATAAGTTCATGCTCACCCAGTACTACCCCGCGCTCCGCCACACCGACTACCGTATCGACTACAACATACGCCAGTTCAACGACATCGAGGAGATTCGACGCGTATTCGCCACCGAACCCTCCAAACTCTCGCTCAACGAGCTCTTCGTGCTCGCCAACAGCTACGAACCCGGCTCCGAACCCTTCAACGAGGTATTCGCCACAGCGGTGCGCATGTACCCCGACGACCCCGTCGCCAACCTCAACGCCGCCACAACGGCCATGGAGAAAGGCGACTACCCCCTGGCCGCACGCTACCTTGAAAAGGCCGGCGACGACCCCCAGGCTCTCTACGACCGCGGCATACTCCTCGCCCTCCAGGGCGACTACACCGCCGCCCGACCCCTGCTGACCCGCGCCGCCGAGGCCGGCATCCCCCAGGCCCTCGACGCCCTCGCCCAGCTCGACAACTCCGCCAACCGCGGCTACGTCAACCTCCGCATCCGCCAGGACTGACCCCGCCTGTCCCCTCTCCGCCCCGTTCCCCCCGCTCCTCGCTCCCTCCCCACGCCACCGCGGCGAGGCGAAAGCCGAGCTTCCCCCTCCTTCCGTCCCCCCGCGAAGTGCGCGAGGCGGAAGCCGAGCGAAGAAAGCGCGGCCCCTCCCCCCGCTCTTCCCCTCCTGTCGTTCCGTGCGAGGGCGAAGCCCGAAAGCCCCCAATCTGAAAAGAAACAAAAAACAAAATAATCATTATCAAATCATTAACCAGATGAAAAAACATCTCTTCTTAGGCATCCTCGGAGCCATGGCCCTCGCCTCCTGCTCCAGCGACGAGCCTATCAACAACGGCGCCGACAACGGCAACACCGGCGACGGTAGTACCCACTACCTCTCCGTGAACATCGTTTCGACCCCCGCCTCCACCCCCGTATCCAAGGCAGCTGGCGACCCCGCTACCGGCGACCCCGACGGTGCTGACTACGAGGAAGGCTACGCCAACGAGAACGCCGTGCAGAAAGTGCGCTTCTACTTCTTCGACGGCAACGGCAACGCCGTCAACGTTCGCAACACCCCCAATGGCGTGAACTATTATGACTGGGCCAACCCCGGCAACTCCGGCCAGGATATGCCCAACGTAGAGAAGCAGCTTGAAGCTACCCTTGTGATCCACACCGGCACTCCCGACAATCACGGTCTGCCCGAACAGATGGTTGCCATTGTCAACCCCGACGAAAAAATCGGCGATGCCGCTAAGAGCCTTTCTGACCTCCGCGCTATCGTCAACGACTACGTTGCCACCGCGAAGAACTCCACCGAAAAGGCCGGTTCCTTCGTGATGATCAACTCCGTTTACAAAAACGGCTCCAGCGAAATCATCGCCAACCAGGTTCCCCAGTCCTACTATCAGACTTCCGAGGACCTCGCAAAGAAGAACCCCATCAACATCTACGTTGAGCGCAACGTGGCCAAGGTGCGCGTGAAAGTTGACAGCTCCAAGTTCGGCAACGACTTCCAAACCAACGTTGGCAGCGACGGCGATATGAACCCCGGTTTCAACGCCATCAAAGCCAAGGATAAGGACGGCAAATATATCACTACCCCCGACGGCAAGCAGATCCTCATCCGCTTCCCGGGTTGGAACGTGACCGCCGAAACCAATATGGGCTACCTCAGCAAGCGCATCGACACCAACTGGGAAAATGCCCTCTTCGGCGCCGAGCAGTGGAACTTTAGCCCCTACTTCCGCTCCTACTGGGCTATCAACCCCACCGACCCTGAGTTCGCACAGGCATGGCACTCTTTCAACGACATCACTGCCAAAGGCGGCAAAAAGTTCGGTAGCACTAACAACTCCAACATAATCTACCTCAACGAGAACGCTCCCCAGTACGCCGCTTCCAAGGCTACCACCGGCAAGGACCTCGAACAGTTCACCAAGGTTGTTCTCTCCGGCCAGCTCGTCGACGAGAATGGCGACCCCATCGAACTCGGCAAGTACGCAGGTATCACCGTCGTTGGTGAGTCCGAACTTCAGAAAGCTATGCTTCAGCAGCTCCAGCAGAACGGCATGGTATACATGCACTGGACCGAAGGCGATGAAAAGAAAGTCGCTTCTCTCGATATGAAGGACATCTGCTTCAAGACCGCTACCGACATCATCGGCTCCGAAATCGAAACCGAGAAGGAAACCGGCCGCTACTACGTCTACATCCAGCTCTCTTCCTCCGTTAAGCAGGACGTTACCTGGAACTTCTCAGCCGACCCCAAGAACGACGCCGCTGACAAAAACCTCGCAGACGCCGCCGCCGTCGACAAGTACCTCAAGAACCAGCTCGGCTACGCCATGCTCTGGAAGACTGGACTCACCTACTTCTACTTCCCCATCCAGCACCTCGGCGAAGAGGGCAAGATTGGCTACTACGGCGTTGTCCGCAACCACATCTACGATTGCGTAATCGAATCCATCACCGGCCTCGGTACCCCCGTTTACGATCCCACTGAGGACGTTTATCCTGAAAAGCCCAAAGAAGAGGACACCTTCATCGGTGCTCAGATCAACATCCTCTCCTGGCGCGTAGTTCCCAACCACGTCACCCTCGACTGGTAAACCCCACCCAACCCGAAACCGATCCCCCCGGAGCCGCCCGTCGGCTCCGGGTTCCCAACCCCTCAGAAACTGTTTTTTCACAGTTCCCATAAAGAGCGGCGGGGGCCAAGGCCCCGCCCCATCCCCCGCCGCTCCCCTTTTTCCTTCACTCTTCACTCTTTAACCTTCCCCCCTTCCACCCGCGATGTGCGCGAGGCGGAAGCCGAGCGAAGAAAGCGAAGCCCCCCAACCTCTCCCATCCAATAATCAACCTCTCCCTCTTTTTTTAACTCCGAAATCAACCGCCTCATCCCCGAGGCTCGATATATATACCCAACCAGCGATTATGTTGAACACGCTTCTGAAATACCTCAGGTTAGCCCTCCCCATCTGCCTGGTAGCGCCCCTGCTCGGGGCCTGCGACTCGGCCATCTACGACGAGGAGGGGGACTGCGACATACACTACCGCCTGAAGTTCGCCTTCGACTACAACTTGCTCTTCACCGACGCCTTCACATCGCAGGTGCACTCCGTCGGCGTCTACGCCTTCGACGCCGAAACCGGCCTCTTCGCCTGGCAGCGCGAGGAGAGCGGCGAGCAGCTCGACCGCGACGGATACCTCATGAACCTCGACGGCGTGGCCCCCGGCAAGTACCGCGTGATCGCATGGTGCGGCCTCGACAACGAGCGCCTCGACCCGACCCGACCCGAGTCGTTCATCCTCCCAACCCTCACCCCCGGAGTCTCCACCATGGCCGACCTCACCTGCCGCATGGAGCGCGAGCGCGACGCCGCCGACGCCGCCCACTCCTCCGCCGACCTCTGGAGCCTCTACCACGGCATGGTGGTCGACCCACTCTCGCTCGACCCCATCGACATGGAAATCATCGACCCGAACTCCCTGGAGGCCGACGGCCAGACCATCACCTACGTCGCCAAGCTCAAAAAGGACACCAACCGCGTGCGCGTAATCCTCCAGCAGCTCGGCGGTCAGGACATCGACGCCGAAAACTTCTCCTACACCATCGAGGCTTCAAACGGCCTCATGGCCCACGACAACGAGCTCCTCGCCGACGAGAAAATCACCTTCCACCCCCACAGCCAGGGCTTCGGTATGGCGGGTGTGGACCTCAACGGCCGCACCTCGGTGGCCGACTCCCGCGACGGCGACTCCGACCCCGCCTTCACCCCGGTGAAGGTGGCCATCGCCGACCTTACCATACCCCGCATGGTCAAGGACCACCCGACCACCCTCACCGTCTACGCCCCCGACGGCTCTGTGTCGGCCCGCATACCCCTGGTGGACTACGCCATCCTCGCCGCCGCCACGGAAATCTTCTACAAGGACGGCAAACCATACCCCATGGGCGACCAGGAGTACCTCGACCGCGAGGACTCCCACACCCTCACCTTCTTCCTCGACCGCAACAAGAACTGGCAGGCCGTAAGCCTCCAGATCCTCTCCTGGCGCCAGGTTTTCAACCACGTCACAATCGACTGATCCCCCTTCTACCCGAACGATAACCCAACACCTTGATGAAATCATTTCGCGACATACTCGCCCCGCTGATTCTCGCGCCGGTAATGCTGGCGGGAGCCGCGGCCCTGTGCGGGTGCTCCTCGCGCGATGATTTCTCCGAGCCCCGCGACAACAACACCACCACCCCCGACGGCAACACCTACCTGCTGCTCAACACCGGCATCATAGAGCGCGCCGACGCCGAGACCGCCGGGGCGGTGCCCTCCCGCGAGCTCATCAACACCCTCCGTGTGATCCTCGTGGGCGACGGCGGCAATGTCGAGTACAACGAGCTGGCCGACTACGCCAACCAGCCCCGCGCCGGGGTGTACCGCGTGTTCCGCACCACCCCCGGCCATAAAACCATCTACCTCCTGGCCAACGAGGCCGGAGCCGGGGTCTCACTCGCCCCCGCGCTCAACCCCTTCGACGCCAAGGCCCTCGAAGCCTACTCTTTCTCCAACGAAGGCTCAGCCGAGGCGCTCCCCGCGTCGGCAAAATACGAGTTCGACATCGCCGAGGCCGACCGCGGAAAGCGCGTCGAAAAGCGGTTCAACCTCGTCAGGGCCGCCACAAAGTTCCAGTTCCGATTCAAGAACTACCGCTCCGACACCGTGCGCGTCAACTCCGTCAAAGTCAGCGCCCTCGCCTCCGCGATGTACCTCATGCCCCGCGTCGGGGAGCCCGACCTCGTAAAAACCTTCGACGGCACCCCCCTCCACTGGGCCGAATGGCTACGCCTCGTGGCCGAAGAGTCGCAGGCCGACCTCCGATACTCCCCCGCCGACTACACCCTCACCAACCTCCGCGGCTGGATCAAGGCATACGACCTCCCCGCCGCCGCGACCCATCGCTCCCGCGCCATCGACCTCGCCGGGCTCCCCGTGCCCAAGCTGATGAAGAAGGCGGACCTCCCCGTGGTTTCCCACGCCTTCTACTTCAACGAGAGCCGCAGCGCCGCGACCTCCGACGGCACACAGA
This sequence comes from Alistipes timonensis, assembly GCA_023663385.1. Classification (GTDB taxonomy): domain Bacteria; phylum Bacteroidota; class Bacteroidia; order Bacteroidales; family Muribaculaceae; genus UBA7173. The sequence continues at coordinate 5,957 of JAMPHO010000037.1, forward strand.
CCTATCGGATGACCTTCCACCTCACCCAGGGGAAACAGCAGGTGACCCTCACCCGCGACTTCCCCAACCTCGAAGCGCTATTCCGTAACACCCACGTCCTGGTCGACGTCGAATTCAGTTCCGAGATTATAATCAAAGTCATACCCTACGCCGAGTGTAAGCTCGACCCCATTTTCGGTCTCACCCGAAAGGAAACCTACTGACTATGAAGCATCTTCTCTCACGCATATTCATCTCGCTCAGCATCCTGGCGCTCCTCTCGGCGTGTCAGGACGAGCTGGTATATGACAACGGAACCCCCATCGTCGACGGCGAGGCCATCGTCGACGCCACCATATTCTTCGAGGACTTCGGCTCGGCGCGCCTCGGCAGCCGCTCGGCGGGCGACGCCGTGAAGCAGGTCGAAAACATCGCCGTGCTCCTCTACGATGAAAACGGCACCCTCCGCCGCTCCTTATATGGCACCGCCTCCGACCGCGGCACCTTCGAGGCCCTCTCCATCGACCAGGAAGGGAACACCGACCGCCCCAACGACGGCAACACCTCAGCCGAGCAGCGCACCCCATCGGCCTCCGTGCGCTTCGCCGGAGTCGAAAACGACTACTACAAAATATACGCCCTCGCCAATTTGGGCGACGTCACCAAAGCGGGCCATCAGTACCACGACGCCGTGCAGACCATCGAAGGCCTCCGCGGCATACGCCTCAACTGGGTCGACACCGGCGCCGACGCCGGTAACGCCATGGCCACCAACACCAACCACGCCATGCTCGGCTACTTCACGACCGACGGCGAAATCCACGACCGCTTCGACGCCCCCAAAGTGCCCCTCAACCGCAAGCAGACCCTCTTCTGCTGGCTCCGCCGCGCCGTGTCGAAAGTCACCGTGGCCTTCGACGGCTCCAAACTCAACCAGAACATCACCATATACCTCCAGTCCGTCGAAATCAAGGACATACCCACCTCGTGCCTCCTCGGCCACGACAACACCCCCGGCAAAGGCAAGGAGGGAGAAACCTTCGACGCCACCCAGGTAACCCAGGGTGAGAAAATAATGTACTCCGACGCCGCCGACTACCACCAGTGGCCCGCCGTGACCCGCGGCCGAAGCAAAACCTTCGGACTCCTCGCCCCCGGCAAGAAGCACGACGACGACAACCGCCTCGACATCCCCGAATACCACGACGAGCTCACCCCCGCCCTCTACTTCTTTGAAAATCTCCAGGGCACCGGCGACGACAAGCGCCAGGACCCCAACGACTCCGGCTCCCTCACCCACCCCGGCTACCCCGGCGACAACACCTACTACCTCAAGGACGGCAAACCCTACGGCACCTACATCGAAGTCACCGGCTACTACCGCGGTATGGGCTCGGAGGGCAAAATAATCTACCGCTTCATGCTCGGCAAGGACGTTATCAAGGACTACAACGCCGAGCGTAATTTCCATTACAAACTCACCCTCGTGTTCAACGGCAACGCCAACGATGCCGACTGGCACATCGAGTACCGTCAGGAAAAAGATATGGTTTTCCCTGACCCCTACTTCATATCCTACCTCTACAAACAGGATGTGATGCTTCCCGTTACCCTCCAAGGCTCCGACTATGGCAACGTGAAGATTGTAGCGCGAATCATCGAGAACAACTGGTACCCCGACAATGCCGACATCGACATCGTGACCCCGGGCACCGAAAAGAATCCCGGCCCTTGGCATGGTTTCCTCTCCCTCAGAAGCCGCGAAGCCAAAATTATCGGTGACGGAGATAAAATCAATAACAATCCCGTCAATTACAACAATCCCGAATGGTTCAGCCAGGACTGGGGGTATACCGACTCGTCGGGCAAGTTTATCGAAGGTAAATATCCCGGCCAGGGGCGTATGGAATATCCTAATCTCGTGCCAGGAAGTTACACGACCGCTTACGGCGACCCCTACAATGTCGCGCTTAACGACAGCGGAAACATTGTGGTGAATATCCCGTTCTACACTCGTGCCAAAAATATGATCACGACCTCGGGATATACAGGCAACAATCCCTTTGAGGCATACCAGCGTAAGGCTTTGGTCGAGATTACCCTTTACGACAAGACTACAGGCAAGGTGATAACCAACAATGCCGGAAAGCCGCGCCGCGACACACTTACCGTCTATCAGGTGCGCCGTATTGAAAACCCCAAGGGGATATGGCGCCGTTACAACAACGACGAGCAATTCAACGTCGTGCTCCATGAGCGTAAAACTGAAAATTCCGACCTTTTCACCCCTGTGATTTCCGAGGGGCCGTGGCGTGTATCCGTCGAATCAGGTCAGGACTGGGTTAAAATCAATGGCTCAGTCAACGGCACCGCCAGCGGCGACCATGACACCCAAATCGCGTTCACCTATCAGCCTAATGGGGTTCTTACCGACTCCACTCAGGTTCGTTGTGGCATTATCTATATCGAATATAACAACTATACCTGCCACCACCGAATTTTCGTCCGTCAGGGCTATGCCCCCATCAAGCTTAACGACGCGAAAGTGCGTTGGCACACGTTCAACCTGTATTCCAAAGACAAGGAGGCTATTACGCCTACCGAAGAGGGTTCGCTCTTCAAATTCGGAAATGTGGACGACGCTATTGCCGCAAGCAACAACCAGCAGTTTGGCAACAGGGTCGGCCCCGGCTCCTCGAAGCTCACTCTCGCTGGCGGCGGCTCAAAATCATGGGGCGAAATAAAGTCAGCCCACAAGAAGTTCGGAACCGCCAACGCTAACCCGAGTTTTTCCGACTTGACTATCAGTTATGTCCGTGGCCGCGGAAACAACATCAAGGCACGAGTCGCATCCAGCACTGACTATAAGAATCTTATAAACTCTGCCGACCGCGAGTTCGCCTATGGAGTGCTCTATGCCGACGGCGCTACCTCCGTGAAGACATCCACAACCACGGCTCACACTTTCACTCGTGGTGGCGACGAGTCGCTCGGAATGCGCGGATGCTTCGTTTACAACACCAAGAACGGCAACAATCTGTTCTTCCCGATTGGAGCCACAGGCCACGGCAGACGCGCCAGCAATCAAGCATGGTATGGCGTGACACCCCCTACCGGGGTACTCCAATACGCGTGGCGCTACGAATTGTATGCCGATAGAACCCAGGTTCTGTTGCGCCCGATGTTCAATGATGTCTACCGTCGCCCGGGCGCGACCTATTGGACTCAGTCATTTTCGCGTAATAAAGAAGGAAATTCCGGTAGCGACTCACACGCTTATCTCGATATAAATTATTTCTCTTTTGACTTCTCTGTGGGAGGTAACGAGCCCCTCGCTCCCGATAATGCGAATAACCAAAACAACACATCGGCCTGCTTTATACGCTGCGTTGAGGATGTGCCTTAACCAAAACGCGACCAGTTAATTACCTCTCTCCTTAACCTCTCTCCGAATATATTGAAAGCTATACGACATTACCTCATAACGCTGGCGCTCGCGCTCACAGCTTGCTCCGGCGATAGCGCCCCCGACGCTCCCGCCATCCCCTCGGACCCCGAGGGGGGCGAGGCCGTGCTGGCGCTCCGCGTGGCCATAGCCGACGCCGTTTCCCGCGCTCCCGAAGCCTCCTCGGTCGAAGCCATGCGGCAACTGCGGGTCATCGTGCTCCGCCCCGACGGCGAAGTGGAGGTCAACTACCTCGCCGACTTCGGCGACGAAGCCCCCGCCGAATATCTCGGCGTGTTCCGCCTCGCGCCCTCCGAGGACAAAACCGTCTACGCCATCGCCAACCCCTCCTCAACCCGTTTCCCCTTCGACTCCTACCCCGTCGGTTCCCGCGGACTGGCCGAGGCCCTCGACACCTACGAGTACGACTTCGACCCCGCGCTCCCGATAGCCATGACCGACTCCCGCGAGGTCGATGCCGCGCGGCTCCTCCCCGGCGAGCGCTCCGACGTGAGCCTCAACATCGTGCGCGTGGCCGCGAAATTCACCGTCGAGGTCGTAAACCGCCGCGACGAGCCGGTTACCCTCGAATCCTTCGCCATCAGCTCGCTCGCCTCGCGCCAGTACCTCATGCCCCGCTTCACCGGCTCCGACGGGCGCCACATCGTGAACACCCAGGGTCTCAAAGGATTCGACTTCGGCAACGCCGCCGACCTCCACTGGAGCGACTGGCTCCGCCTGGCCGTCGATGAGTCGCAGGCCGCCCCTGACGACGAGCTCCTGGCCGACCGCCGCGGATGGATCATGCTCTACGGCGTGCCCGACGCCGCCGCGCACTCACCCCGCCCCTTCGATTTCACCCCGATAGAGATACCCCGCGGAGGCACCGCCCGGCTCCCCGCCCGCTACTTCGCCGAGAGCCGCTCAGGCCTCATAGCCGACTCCTCATTCGGCCTCGGAGCCGCCGACGGCCAGGAGCAGAGCTACACCTACGACATCACCTTCCGCTCCTCCCAGGGGGGCCTCAAAACCTTCTCAGCGATGCCCCTCCCCAACCTCCGCGCCCTCTTCCGCAACACCCACGTCCGCGTACTCCTCGAAATCCACCAGACCAAAGTAATAACCGAGGTCCGCGTCCTCCCCTACGTCGCCGTCGACCTCCACCCCGAATTCGGCTGGGACTCCCTCCCCGACACCGACCCCCTCCCCGACCCCGACCTCCCTTCCCGCTAACCCCTCCTTCACTCCCCGCCCTTCCCCCCTCGCCACTGTGGCGAGGCGAAAGCCGAGCTCCCCCCTCTTCCCTTCACCCTTCACCCTTCACCCTTAACTCTCTCCCCCCTTCCCCCCTGATCATGCCAGTCAAGTATATACTCCCCTTCCTTTTCGCCCTCCTCATACTCCCCTCGTGCGTCGACGACCCCCTCCTCGACGACCGCCCCGTGGGCCCCGGCCAGGCCGACGTAGCCATGACCGTATCCTTCTTCCCCAACGTCGCCAACGACCTCGGCGGCTCGCGAGCCGCCGGCAACGCCATAGAGGCCATTAAAACCCTCCAGGTGGCCGCCTTTAACGAGGATGGCTCCCTGGCCCGTCTCTTCAACGAAAACGAGCTCTACGGCCTCGACAAGGACCTCACGCACACCGACACCCCCTCGATGAGCCCCGAGGACGCCGCCAACGGCGGCTCTTGGACCGAGGGGGCCCAGGCCAAGGCGTCGTTCTACCTCTCGGGCCTCCCCTACGGCAAATACCGCTTCTACGCCATCGCCAACCACCGCGTAAGCGACTCACAGCTCTTCTCCGACGACGATATGACCGCCGAGGAGCGCCTCCGCGCCATCACCGTCGACTGGAACACCTCCGCCGCGTCGGCCAACCCGCAGATGTTCGGATACTTCACCTCGGCCTCCGACAAGAACGCCGACCGCCCCGTGGCCGGACACCAGGCCCCCACCCTCCGCATCGACCGCGCCAACGCCTCGCTCCACGCCTGGATCAAGCGCCTGGCCTCGAAAGTCACCGTGGCCTTCGACGGCTCGGGCCTCCACAAGAACGTCAGCATCTTCATCCACAAGGTGACCGTCAAGGATATACCCCGCTCGTGCCCCTTAGGCGAGGACAACACCCCCTCATCCTCACTGGCCGACCGCTCCGACGTGCTCCACCTCGACGGCGAAACCATCTATTTCGACAACAACGGCACCACCGACACCAACCCCGGCGACGGCGAGCAGAGCCGCGACCGCTGGCTCGCCATACACAACGGCACCCCGGTGCTCGGCTCCGACCACTCGGCCACCGCCCCCGCGCTCTTCTTCTACGAGAATATGCAGGGCGACTATCAGGGGGACGAGCGCTTCAACAAGGAGCCGAAAGCCGGGTGGGTCCACGAATATCTAAACCGCCCCGACGCCGACTGGCACAAACGCCCCTGGGACTACGACACCAAGGACAAAATAGCCACCGGCACCTACATCGAGGTCGAGGGGTTCTACGAATCGACTAACGACCTCAACACCACCAGCGGACCCATCAAATACCGCTTCATGCTCGGCAAAAACACCACCTACAACTATAACGCCCAGCGCAACCACCACTACAAGCTCACCCTCCGCTTCAAGGGATGGGCCAACCAGCCCGAATGGCACATCGAGTACGTCGAGGAGAAACCCGCCCTCTACGTCCCCGAGCCCTACTATATGCCTTACCTCTACAACCAGCGCGTCGATATGCCGATACGCTACATAGGCGACATTCAGAAACTCCGCGTCGAAATCGTGGAGAACGACTGGGGCCCCTACGACAAGGCCGCCAGCAACTTCCCCGGCGCGGGTGCCGTGCCCGCCGCGGGTGTCTCCACCAACGACTTCCTGTGGAACCGACCCGCCTGGAACACCTACAACGGCCTCATCCCCGCCGGACAGGAGACAGCCGACCGCTCGGCACACCCCTACCTCGGATTCCTCGCCCTCCGACTGGTGAAGAACTCCCCGACCAACCTCGTGCCCGACAAAACCTACAACAGCCATATCTCCGGCAGCGTGAACCACGCCCTCACCGACCTTAAGAACTGCTACTACAACACCACGACGATGGTCTGCACCGACGGCATTACCCGCACCCGCGGCCCGCAGAACTACCGCGAATTTACCAAGGAGCAGCTCCAGGCACGCGCCTGGGAGCCGGGCGTTGAATACGACAACCTGGAGGAGAACTACCTCGTGAACGAGGAGGCGGGCGCCCGCACCCTTATGCTCCCCCTCTTCACCCGCGCCAAAACCATGATTCTCAACTCGGGCTACTCAGGCAACAACCCCTACGAGTACCACCACCGCAAGGCGAAACTAAAGGTTACCGCCACCTTCGCCGACGGCACCGTGCTCACCGAGTACTCCAGCATCCTCCAGGTGCCCCGCATCACCAACCCCAAGGCCGTGTGGCGCGACGCTACAGGCACCCCCAGCGAGTTCGAAGTGACCCTCATGGGGCGCTCCGGCCCCCGCCGCGATGCCGACTACATCGTAATGGCCAACGAAGGCTCCTGGAGCGCCGAAATCGAGTCGGGCAACACCAAAGGGAACTTCTCCCTCGAAGGTGACCACACCACCACTATGGTCAACGGCGTGCTCTACGGCCGCACCAAGTCGGCCGTGCGCTTCAAAGTCAAGTTCAGCGGCAAGAAGGACTGCGCCGTGGTGCTCGTGAAGTACAACGGCGAGAAATGCGCCCACCGCGTGTTCCTTCGCCAGGGCTACGACCCCATGCAGGTCGACCCGGGGGGCGCCACCTGGGCCGCCTACAACCTCCACCACGGAGGCCGCGACGCCTATAAGAACCATAAAAACGATAACGGCGGCATTAACGTAGAAACCACATCCACTGGCGGCAGCTTCGTTAATTCCCCCCTCCGCTTCGGCTCGATGTTCAAGCGCCGAAACTTCGTGCACGGCATCCTCGAAGAGAACAACGACAAATGGGGCCATATGGTCAGCATCAACACAAACGGAAAGGAAAAAAGCCTCAGCCTAAGTTGCGGCATATCACTAACTTGGCGGGAAATTCGAGGCAAATGGCTGTATGATAGCGGTTCAAAAGGGGAAGATACAGGCTCGACTAACGACAAACTCGAATGGACCCCGGTAAAGGTGAAAGGCGACTCAAAAAACACCTATTATCTCCCCACTTACAACCATTTCAACACCCTGACCACCCACGCCGAGTTCGGCTTCGGCATACTCTACGGCGACGGGGCCTCCACCACACAGACCTCCTTCGCCGCCGCCACCGGCTACGACGGCAAAAACGCCTCCTACGGCATGCGCGGCGTGGTGGTCTACAACAAGCAGAACGCCCATCAGATTTTCTTCCCCATCTCCAAGTCGGGACAGGGGCGACGCAACATCGCCATTCAAAAAACGGTGTCGAAAATGGGGCGCCTCCTTTACGGCGACGTCGACTACGTCCTCTCCCAGGACCGCCACGCATCCAACATTTACCGCCCCATCCCCTACAACCTCCCCAACAACGCCGGGGCACTCTACTGGCTGCGCAAAATCAACCCCACGGGCCACATCGAGGCCGGCAAAAAAACCGCCTGTGCCGCCTGGGATATGAACTACTTCAACTTCGACTTCGGCCCCTACACCGCCAACTGCCTCTTCCGCGTCAAAACCATGTCCACCGAGGACACCGGCTCCGACGCCCTCCCCATCCGCCTCGTCACCACCCCCTAACCCCCCATCCATCCCCCAATCCTCCCAATCCCCAACCCACCCAATCCTCCTACCCCTCCCAAAAATCCCAAGGTCGGAGACCTTGCACAGGTGTGTTGTGCAAGGTCTCCGACCTTGTTAATAGCCTTCCGCCCGGATGGGGCGGCGCGTCAGAGTGGTGCGGATGGCAGGAGCCGGAGTCCGAGTGCCGATGGGAGCGACCTAAGGGTCGTGACCGAGGCCGAGAGGCTTCGGCGACGAACCAGGCGCGCCGCTATCACGCGCCGCCTAAATTTCTGCAAATCGGAGCAGCGAGCGACAGAGCCCCTCCCCCTCGTGCGCCAGCTCCGCCAGATACGTCTCCCCGGCGCGCTGCATGCGCACCTCCACCGTCTCGCCGTAAACCGCCTCCCGCAGGTAGGCGATTTCGAAGCGCGTCAGCCGGTGGCGGTCATGAAACTCCAGCCCCCACTGGTTCAGCAGAAGCTCGATATAGCGCGACGAATTGACATGGCGGTTGCAGTCAAGGTCGCAGTAGGTAAAGCGGTAGGGCGAGCTCTCAAACGCCGTCAGAGGCCGCAGACGGCTCGGTTTCGCCACCGGGCACTCCTTATCGGGTATCATCTCGCGAATCCACTCCATGCGGCTAATATCGGCCACCTGGCGCGTGCGCGTGTTCATCACCGCCCACACCGTGCGCGCGTGGCCCAGCACCTCCCCCTCGCCGTCGAGAATCTCGAAGTCACGCTCCGAGAAAAGGCGGTTTATAGAGCTCACCCACGTCCGCACCCGGTAATGCTCATTCCACCGCGGGTAGCGGCGCATCTCCACCGCCACGCGCGACAGCACCCACGTCTCCTCCCGATCGACCAGCGACGCGAACCCGATCCCAAGCTGGTTAGCGTGGAGCGTCGCCACCTCGATCAGCCGGTTAATCAACAGCGTGATCGGCATCCGTCCCTGCGGGTTGCACTCCGCCGGCGTCAGGAAATACCCCTGCCCGAACACCTTCTCCATACCCGCCATATCCCTCTTCTCCATATTCTCAACCCCCTCGCGGGCCGCGTTCCCGCCTCTCTCATCAATCATTTTATCCATATTCAATACTTTAATCATTTAAAAACCCAAGGTCGGAGACCTTGCACATCGCACCGGTCAGCCCCCTTAAAATCAAGGTCGGAGACCTTGCACAGCAGATATTTGTGCAAGGTCTCCGACCTTGTTTTTGTCAGGCTTCCGCCCGGATGGGGCGGCGATGCGGCCGGATGACGGCAGCGGTGCGCCCGGATGGGGCGGCGCGTCAGAGTGGTGCGGATGGCAGGAGCCGGAGTCCGAGTGCCGATGGGAGC
>JAMPHO010000038.1 GCA_023663385.1 Alistipes timonensis
GCCATGGATGCCCTCCAGTGCCCCCCCGACGACCAGCCGGTCGACACCCTCTCGGGCGGCGAGCGCCGCCGCGTGGCCCTCTGCCGCCTGCTCCTCCAGCAGCCCGACGTGCTGCTGCTCGACGAGCCCACTAACCACCTCGACGCCGAGTCGATCGACTGGCTCGAACAGCACCTCCAGCAGTATCCCGGCACGGTGATCGCCATCACCCACGACCGCTACTTCCTTGACCATGTGGCCGGATGGATTCTCGAACTCGACCGCGGCGAGGGTATACCCTGGAAGGGTAACTACTCCTCGTGGCTCGACCAGAAAACCAAGCGCATGGCCCAGGAGGAGAAGCAGGCCAGCAAGCGCCGCAAGACCCTCGAACGCGAGCTCGAATGGGTGCGCATGGCCCCCAAAGCGCGCCAGGCCAAGGGTAAGGCCCGCCTCTCAAGCTACGACCGGCTCCTCAACCAGGACCAGAAGGAGCGCGAGGAGAAGCTCGAAATCTTCATACCCAACGGTCCGCGCCTGGGCAACAAGGTGATCGAGGCCACCGGGCTGGCCAAAGCCTTCGGCAAGAAGCAGCTCTTCAAGGACCTGGAGTTCGCCCTCCCCCCCAACGGCATCGTGGGCGTGATCGGCCCCAACGGCGCCGGCAAAACCACCCTCTTCCGCCTCATCATGAAGCAGATGGAGCCCGACGCCGGGTCCTTCGAGGTCGGCGAGACGGTGAAGGTGGCCTACGTTGACCAGACCCACCACGACCTCATACCCGAAAGCACCGTCTACCAGGTGATTTCGCAGGGCGTGGAGAGCTTCCGCATGGGTGGCCGCGACGTCAACGCCCGCGCCTACCTCTCGAAGTTCAACTTCGCCGGAGCCGACCAGGAAAAGAAAATCGGCGTGCTCTCCGGCGGCGAGCGTAACCGCCTCCACCTCGCGATGGCGCTCAAGGAGGAGGGGAACGTGCTGCTGCTCGACGAGCCCACCAACGACATCGACGTGAACACCCTCCGCGCCCTTGAGGAGGGCCTGGAGAACTTCGCCGGATGCGCCGTGGTGGTAAGCCACGACCGCTGGTTCCTCGACCGCATATGCACCCACATCCTCTCCTTCGAGGGCGACGGCAAAGTGGTCTTCTACCAGGGGAGCTACTCCGACTACGAAGCCTACAAGAAAGCCCAGAACGGCGGCAAGGAGCCCCCGCGCCGCTGCTACCGCAAGCTCATGGAATAAACGAAAGCATAACCTGCCGAACACAATGGTTAGCAACAGAATAAAAAGCAATATCCACGCCGCGCTATGCCTCATAGGCATAGCGTGCGTGATTGCCCGCGGCTGGGATGTCGCCCTCGACCCCTCGTCAGGCAAAGCCTGGTTCAAGCTGTGCGGCATAATACTCCTCACCGGCCTCTGCCTCAGCAACTACCGCGACTACCGCCGCCGCGCCAAGGCCGACACCGCGCCCGCCGACAACTGACCCGCCATCCCGCGGCGCTCACTGACCGAAATCCGGCCCACGCCAAACAACAACCCGCGATGGATAAATACAGGATACTCATCGTCGACGACGAGGAAGCCCTCCGCAAAGGGCTCCAGACATATCTGGAACTTGAAGGTTATGATGCCGACACAGCGCGGAGCGCCGAGGAAGCCCTCGCCCTTGACCTGGCGAGGTACGACCTCGTTTTGCTTGACATTATGATGGAGGGCGTGAGCGGCATTGATATGGCGGAGACAATGAAGAGGAATCCCGCGACCGCGGCCATCCCTGTAATATTCCTTACGGCGAAAGACTCTGACGACGACATGGTCGCCGGATTGAATCTCGGAGCCGACGACTATATAGCAAAGCCATATTCAGTCAAAAACGTGCTCGCCCGAATCGGAGCGGTTCTCCGGCGCGCCAATCCCCGCAGGCCGGGCGGCATACACTGCGACCGGGCAACCCTCATATGCGAGGTCGACGGAGCGCCCATCCGACTGCCGAAAAAGGAATTCGAGCTGCTCGCGCTCTTCCTTGAACACCGCGGGCGCATATTCTCCCGCGAGGAGCTACTCGACCGCGTATGGCCCGGCAACAGCGTGGTTGTCGACCGAACGGTCGACGCGCACATAGCCAGGTTGCGAGGCAAGATAGCGCCGTACGGTAAAAACATTGTAAACCGCTCGGGTTACGGCTATGGCTGGCAAGATTAAACTATCCTTTCACCACAAAGTACTGTTCTCGCTCCTCTCGCTCTGCTGGGCTCTCGTGGCCGTTTTCGCCATATTCCAGTACCAGCGGGAAAAAACCTTCCGCGCCGAGCTGTTGGATATGGAGCTGCAAGCCCACAACGGCAGAGTGATCGACGATATGGGGAAGGGAGAGGACATAACTTCCATAGAGCGCCGCATAAGACCGCCTATGGAAGGGTTGCGCCTGACCATGATCGACAAGTCGGGCAAGGTCTTATTCGACAACAACGACAAAACGCCTTTCCCGGAATCGAACCATAACAACCGACCCGAAGTGATGGGGGCCCGGAGTTATGGAATGGGGCACGCCGTCGGCCGGAAATCAATAAGCGACGACACCGAATACTTCTACTCGGCCACACTGGCGGCCGACGGGGCCGTGGTAAGGAGCGCCGCGCCCTACGACCACACACTGCGCGACTTCCTCCGGGCCGACAGGTCGTTCCTATGGATTATGCTCCTGCTGACGTGCGCGGTCAGCCTCGCGGGCTATTTCATAGCCCGCCGAATATCGACAAGCATTTCCAACCTCGACAATTTCGCGGAGAAAGCGGGAAAGGGCGAACGGATTTACGAGGACTGGTCGTTTCCGCATGACGAGCTTGGCCGTATCGCCGCGAATATAGTGCGGCTCTATGTGCAAAAGGATCAGATGCACCATGAAGCCCTGGAGCTGGAGCGCGACAAGACGCGCCTGAAGAAACAGCTTACCAACAATATCAACCATGAGTTGAAAACGCCCGTAGCGTCAATAAAGGTATGCGCCGAGCTGCTGCGCGACCACCCCGAACTGCCCGAGGAAAAGAAACAGGAGTTCGTAAACCTCATCCGCGCTGACGCCGACCGCCTGGCGACCCTGCTCGACGACGTAGCCTCGGTGACGAGAATGGACGACGGCGCTGGCGTCATCGAGAAGGAGAGAGTCAATCTGGCCGAATTAATCCGCGGAGTCGTCGAAAGCGAACGGATGAAAACTGATATGGCGATCCTGTGTGACGTTCCGCCATTGGAGATACAGGGCAACCGCCGGCTGCTGGAATCGGTGTTCCGAAATCTCATCGACAACGCCATAGCCTACAGCGGGGGCACCGAAATCAGCATCACGGCTGACAATGACGGCAATTTCACAGTACGCGACAACGGGCGCGGGGTGGATGAGCGGCACTTGCGGCGGCTGTTTGAACGATTCTACCGTGTCGACGAGGGGCGCTCGCGCCATAAGGGTGGCACCGGGCTCGGGCTCTCCATTGTGAAAAACGCGGTCGACATCCACGGCGGCGACATCCGGGTGACTAACGACGGAGGTCTGCGTTTCGATTTCAGGCTGGGTTAATCATACACCGATTGACTTTAGCATCGCGTCGACGCTGGAGGTGTCAATCGGCCCCTCGGTGCGCCCGGCTTTGGCGTCCTCCATCGCCTGACGTGTCAGGTCGTTAGGCTCGTGGTAGACAGCATCGAGCAACAGCCCTTCGACATAGTTATTGAGGCTGCGGCGGTCCTTCGCGGCAAGTTCTTTCAGTTTGTCAAGCAGGTAGACCGGCAGTCGGAATACATGGGCTTTCTTTTCAAGGGCTATATCCATAGTGATATCATTGAGATTACGAAGTTAATACAATATATAATCTCTTACAAATTTGAGGGCAATAAAGTTCCCGCGGTTTCGACTGCCTTGGCGTGGAGGTATTAGCGGCGGGGGTTACAGCCAGCCTTTGCGGTGGAGGAGGTACCAGGCGAGGGTGCTGACGCCGAAGGAGAAGAGGATGATGAAGAGGAAGGCCTGTGGGGCGGTGCCGAACCATACGTCGACGTTCATGCCGTAGAAACTCGCCACCAGGGTCGGAGACCCCGCGCCGCAAATCGCCGCACCGGGGTCTCCGACCTTGGTTTGCGCAATACACTCCATTAGATGATATTTACCTGATATTACGATTTCCACAAAACTATTGCAAACGTGGAAATTTGTTTTTAACTTTGCGACCGCAGACCTCTTCACGCAGATAGCCGAAAGGCGGAGGCTCAGCGCCGCTGAGCCAACCCGGTCAAGGGCAACGCGGGAGGGTCGGCATCGGTTTGCCGCCTAACGGCATACCGACAGACATGATGAAAAGCGTTTACTCGGCGCTCTTTCTTGGCAAACGGAAATCTGGAAAATTTCAATCTTCGTCAAGAATGTAGCAAACGGTAGATGCCTTGTGGATATGTTTATTCCGTCCAACTTGGCGCGTGAGCGCTGGGTATGGGCGTATAGCATATTCTGCGTGAGGCTTCTGCACGTTTGCTCGTTCAACGAAGATGGGCATTCCAGAGCCTCCGTTTGTAGGACGAGCAAACAGTACGGCTCTCACGCTTTTTCTTTATAAACCAATCAATCGCCAACGAGGTGGGCCCCGCGGCGCCGAAATAATTATGTATTCTATTGAATACCTCTTTAGAGAGTGCAATCTGCACCATCACGCGTTAGGAATCGAGTTGCATACTCCTATCATGCTATGCGGGAAACCAACCTCAGAAATCGTCGCACTCAAAGTCAATTGTTCCGACCAAGAAGCAGAACAATTGGCTCGCAACGTGCTGGAAGAAATCAACACGAATGTAGGCGCCTACTCGATTTCCGTTTCTGACGAGAATGGGAATCCTCTTAATCCTCAGGCTCTCTGGCTCAATCTTCAAAACATCAAACAGATATGGCAAGTTAAATGAATAAGTAGGTCGTGGAAATTATTTTATACTTCCGACGAGAGTGTTTTTAGCCGGTTTTTTCTCGAAGATGAAGGAGTGTAGCGAGCTACACGTCATCGCGAAGCGCTTTCGAGCTTGACGAGAAAGACTGAAGATGAGAGATAAAGACGGCAAAAAGACTCCGTCTGAAGTATAAAAAACAAAATAAATCATAGTTTGTAATAATTTTCACGACCTACTTATCTAAACTAACATACTTATGAAACAATTCCTAATCTTTCTTGCCATCCTGTGCGGCTATATGCTGTGCGGGGCACAAACAAGAACCGTAACAGTCGGCGACCTGAAATACTCCCTCATTGGTGCGACAGCGTGGGTCGTACCTAATGACGACTACGGCAACTCAACCGAGGGTGATTTCCCGAGCAAATACACTAAAGAAACCTATGTCATACCATCGTATATCACTTACGATGATATGGAATATGAAGTTACCAGAATTGACGAATATGCATTCTCAGGCCGAACAGCCGAATCTTCATATTCATATCAAGGAGCCACAGGCTCTCCAGCTAAAGAAATAATCCTGCCGTCAACAATTCAATATATTGGGAGTGCCGCATTTGCTAATTGCACCAATTTATCAACTATGGTGATCCCCTCAAATGTGACAGGTTTTTTGGATAATAAATATACGTTTTATAATACCCCTAAACTTAAGGCTCTGATATATCTATCCAGTAAAGCTCCTACACGATGGATGGCCGGCAGAAACACCTACGTTCCTAATATGGAAAAGTATAGCTCACCATATATTTCAATTGCGGGCGCAAAAATCTTGCCGATAATCCCTGCGATAGAACAAGAACTAATCTACCGTGGAGATATTCCGCCCTCTATATTTCCCGACAGCGTGGCCGACTACAAATTGACAATTGATTATTCTCAGCTTGATAAAAACGTCGGGACGCATAAAATATCTCTCGATGCCAAGCTATCCAATAAATACATAACCTATGATTTCAAGGTTCCAATACAATATACGATTAAACCCACCGAAGTCGTGGTTTCAACCGCAGATGTGTCGCGAGAATATGGCGACCCAAATCCCTCTTTAACCTGCATATATGACGGACTGGTTGGCAATGAAACCGCCGATGTATTTGAAACCGCACCCACGGCAATAACAACAGCATCCCCGACAAGCAGTGTAGGCAAGTATCAAATTGACATCACCGAAGCGAAGGCACAAAATTATACATTCAAATACATCCCTGGCGAACTGACGGTCGTCCCCGCGCCCTTGTCGGCAGAGGTGCAATCTGTATCCTGTGACTATGGTTCAGCTATACCATCATTCACATTAAAGTACACAGGCTTGAAAAATGGTGAAACAGAGCCGGCATGGGACCAGGCCCCATCCTTCCAGACAAACGCGACAAAAGCGAGTCCGATCGGCGAATACCCGGTCTCTGCCACAGCCGTACCTACAAATTATGATTTATCAGCTATTACAAATGGCATATACACTATTAATCCAGCCAAACTAATCGCAACAGCGCATAATAAATCCAAACTTTATTATGAGGAGAACCCGGAGCTGACTTATATGTATAACGGCTTTAGAAATGGGGAAACCGATGCCGTAATTTCCACACCACCCTCTTTGACAACAGATGCCACATTGGAAAGCAATTCCGGCGAATACAAAATATCAATATCCGGGGCTGCCGCACCAAATTATGAGGTTCACTATCAGCCCGGGGTTCTCAATATAAAACCCCGCACTCTTTCTGTCGTTACAGATAATTACGAACGAGCCTATGGCGAAGAGAATCCTTCATTTGAATTGTCATACGACGGATTCGCACCACAAGAGAGCGTTGATAATTTAATCAAGGCACCAATCGCTGAAACGAATGCGACTAAAGATTCGAATGTAGGGACGTACCCGATTACTATTTCGGGGGGAGAAGCCGAAAACTACACATTCAACTATTCCAAAGGCCAACTTAGGGTAGTAAAAGCCGAGCAAGAGATTGTTTGGGACCAAGACTTATCAGACCTTACAGTCGGCCAGCAAATTGAATTAGCCGCATATTCAACGTCAGGGCTTCCTATAAGCTACAGTCTTGAGCGCGATGGCGTATGCGAACTTTATTCTGTCGGGAACAAGAAATACCTTGATTGCATCGGAGCGGGAACAATCAATATCCGAGCCACGCAAGCCGGAAATGAGAATTACCATTCCTCTCCCCGCGTATCGAAAGAAGCAAGCGTAAAAGCCTCATCCGGCGAAAGACCGATATTGACCATAAAGCAACTTCCAATCGGAGCTATATCGACAATGGTTGACCACGGGGCCATTTATTCGTTCACTATCGATCCCGAGCCCGACTGGATGGTCAATTCAATTTCAATAAATGGCATTGACTATACGAATTTACTGGATGAAAATGGTATATTCACAACTCCGACTATCACCCAAAATACAAACATAGTAATATCTTACACTAATTCAGACTCCGGCATCAATAATTTCTCAATGCCATCAATCAAGGTTTTGGGATGTGACGGAGGCATCAACATAATCGGAGCTGGTAATGGTGACGAGATAAACATTTACACATCCGACGGACGTATTGCCAAGTCGTTGAAAGCAGATAACGACGATATTTTTATACCTCTAAAAGACAATAATACTTATATCATTAAGGCAGGTTCAGTAACAGCTAAAATCCGCCTATAAATTACAACCTAAAGAAATAAGTGGCTATTTCGGAATAACAACCGAGGTAGCCACTTATTTATTCCATCTCTGCTGATTTCAGAGAATCGCCACATAAGCCTCGTGCAATGTGTCCGACCTTGATATATCGCTTGCCAACTTTTATTAGGCTTCCGCTTGAAGCAGAGTTCTATTTGAAAAGTTCGGAATGAGAGCCGAGGCGATAAACGGTGATAATGTCAGTTTCCTCGTCATACCACACAAGGAGGAAATCCCCCTCAATGTGGCACTCCATACACCCGGCATAGTCGCCAATAAGCTTATGTGCCCGGTATTTCGCGGGCAGGTCAACTTCGCGCCTAAGCAAATCAAGCACTTCATTAAGAGCCTCCAGTTTTTTTGGGTTGGTTCAAATAACGTTTGAAATCCTTCTTGAACTGCTTGGTGAATCGAAGTTCCTTCATACACCGATCGACTTTAGCATCGCGTCGACGCTGGAGGTGTCGATAGGCCCTTCGGTGCGCCCGGCTTTGGCGTCCTCCATTGCCTGACGTGTCAGGGCGTTAGGCTCGTGGTAGACCGCATCGAGCAACAGCCCCTCGACATAGTTGTTGAGGCTGCGGCGGTCTTTCGCGGCAAGTTCTTTCAGTTTGTCAAGCAGGTAGACCGGCAGTCGGAATACATGGGCTTTCTTTTCAAGGGCTATATCCATAGTGATATCATTGAGATTACGAAGTTAATACAATATATAATCTCTTACAAATTTGAGGGCAATAAAGTTCCCGCTGTTTCGACTGACTCGGCGTGACTTGGCGCGGTGACTTGGCGTGGAGGTATTAGCGGCGGGGGTTACAGCCACCCTTTGCGGTGGAGGAGATACCAGGCGAGGGTGCTGACGCCGAAGGAGAAGAGGATGATGAAGAGAAAGGCCTGGGGGGCGGTGCCGAACCATACGTCGACGTTCATGCCGTAGAAACTCGCCACCAGGGTCGGTATCATCAGTATGAGGGAGACGCTGGTCATGGTTTTCATGACGTTGTTGACGTTGTTGGAAATCACCGAGGCGTAGGTGTCCATACTATTGGAGAGAATCTGCATATACACGTTGACGGTGTTCGCGGCCTGCGAAAGCTCGATTTCGACGTCCTCCACGAGGTCGGCGTCGCAGTCGGCCTCGAACACCTTGTCGAGCCGCTGGATAAGCATACTGTTGCCCTGAAGGGAGGTGTTGAAGTACACGAGCGACTTCTGCAACTCCATGAGGTTCAGGAGTATGTCGTTGCTCACGCCGCGGGTGAGGCTGGCAGTGTAGTCGGTCATCGTGTCGTTGATGTCCTTCAGGTAGGCGAGAAACCAGTAGGTCGACGCGAATATGATTCTCAGCACGAAATCGGGCTGGTTGTCAACCGCGATATGGCGGCGGTTGCAGTGGTCAATGAAGTCGGGAATCAGTTCGGTTGAGGTCGCGCAATAGGTGATTATAATGTCGCCCTTGGTCATAATGCCGAGTGGCATGGTCGAGAATCCGAGCTTCCCGGCGCCGAGGGGTTGCGGAATGCGCACTATGGTGAGCAGCCAGCCGTCCTCGCGCTCGAAACGGGGCCGCTCGTCCATATCCGAAAGATTCTCCATAAAGGAACGTGGCACGCCGAGGCGCCCGAGCGCCTCTCGGTCGGCCTCGTCGGGCAGCTCTACGTTAATCCAGTACCGCGGGTCCCAGCTCTGCCGCTCGACAAATCCCTCTTCCTCGCACGAATAAAACTTAATCATACTATCCTAACACCCCGCGGGCGGCATTGGTTGCCACCAAACGCCCCCGATTACCGCATCAAGGACAATGTCGTCACTCTGCCTTACGGGCCCGCTCATATTCAGCGAGCGCTTCCTTGGCCGGGACTACGCGCGGCTGGCCATTCTCATCGGCGAAAACCATATCCTGCCCAAGAGCGGCCTTTCGCCGGAGAAGGTTCTCATAAGACACCTTCAAGCCCGCGGTAATCTTATCAAACAGCTTTAATTCTTCTTGTTCCGACATAGTTCCTTTATCGCATTAAATAATTCTACATTATTGATTCCCTTGCTGGTACCAAGCGTGACTGTGTCATCCTCATTATCAAAAAACATCCAGCAATCCACAATCGGCGCGAAAATATCGAAGAAATTCCGCAATCCCAACCAGTATCTGCGCTCGATTACCTCTGCGGGAATGTTGTGGCCACCCTCGCTGACCCGTTTCGCGACACGCTCTTTGGCCATATCGGGCGAAGCGAGCCAAAAGAAGAGCAGCACTACGCGGTAGCCGCGGGATTTAGCCCGCCTGATGAGTCCGGCATAACTCCTTGTGGCCAAAGTAGTCTCGATGGCGAACGTCGCCCCCTGTTCAAGCAGCGCATCAATTCGACCCAGCATCAGCTTGCCGGCCTCAATGGCAACTGACTCAGGATTGAATGGGGAAAGTCCTTTCGCGATTTCATCAGCGTTGACAAATTCCCGGCATTCAAGCAAATCAGGCAACACGGAGTAAGAGGCCGTGGTTTTCCCGGCCCCGTTGCACCCAGCTATGATATATAGAGTCTTTTGGTCCACTTGTCGTTATGTCAAAAAATCCCGCAGGCATTGCTGCTTGCGGGATTTTCCAGTTGAGCGGAGCGACCGAGATTCGAACTCGGGATACGCTTTTGGCGTATACACGCTTTCCAGGCGTGCCTCTTCAGCCACTCGAGCATCGCTCCTTGAGAAATTTCGAAGAACAAGTCCGCACTTGGCGGGCTTTCCGGGTGCAAAGGTAGTGAATTAGTTTGGGCGGGGCAAATCTTTGGGCCGTTTTTTCACTAAAAATCGCGGAAAATCGCGCATAAGAGCAACCTACAAGTTAAAAATTAGCGATTTATTGCCCCGGTCACAGGCTATGTACAGCAGCAGAACCTCCAGTCAATCATTAAAGTAGCCATAAACTCTGCGGATAATGCCGGAGAGGTAGTCTCAGACCATTTTGCTGACGTCAGCAAAATGGTTACACCCGGCTCTAACGCAGAGCGTCAGGCAGATGATGTGATGTTTACGGGGAGGGTGGCCTACGGGGTGGGCGCGGGGAGGGTGACGCGGCGCTTCCAGCGCTTGTGGGTCCAGAGCCAGAGCGAGGGGTCGGCGGTGATGTCGGCTTCGAGGCTGGAGGCGTAGGCGGCGGTAAGGGCGTCGGGGGTGGTTCGCGAGGCGTCGGGCGAGAGGAGGCGGATTTCGACGCGGTAGTGGCCGCGGGAGGGCTTGGTGAGGCTCCAATAGACCACCGGGGAGGCCATGCGGGTGGCCACGGTGGCGGTGCCGGTAATGAAGGCCGTCGGGTGGTTTAGAAACATGGTGATGTAGCCCGGGTCGCCGTGGCTCGGTTTTTGGTCGCTCATAAAGCCCGTCACCGTGGCTATGCCCTGCTTGCGTAGGCGGAGCAGGTCGAGGAAGGCGATCTGCTTGGGTATCGACCGTGCGCCGAAGCGCGAACGGAGGCGTAGCATAAGGTGGTCGAACCACTGGTTGCGCAGCGGGCGGTAAATCTGGCAGAAGGCGGTGGAGGGGTCGTCGCGCAAGGCGCTCCACAGGGGGAAGGAGGAGGCCCACTCCCAGTTGCCCATATGCGAGAAGTAGGCCACCACGGTACGCCCCTGCCGCAGGTAGCCGTCGATGATTTCCACGCCGTCGAACACCATGCGGCGGCGCATCTCCTCATCGCTGATATGCAGGAGCTTGATGGTTTCGACGATGTAGTCGGAGAAGTTGCGGTAGAAGCGTCGCTCGATTTTCCGCAGCTCCGAGGCAGACTTTTCGGGGAAGGAGGCGGCGAGGTTGGCGCGCACCACTTTACGGCGGTAACCGACGGCCCTTACCGCGAGGCATATAACGTCGCTCACGCGGTAGAGCGCCCACAGCGGGAGCATGGCCGCGAGGCGCAGGGCGCCCATCGCGGCTCCCTGCCAAAGGGCGTCGAGTATGTCGCGGAGCTTCTTCATCGGAGATCGGGGAGTATGGTGCCAATGAATTCGGGCTCGCCGCCGGAGCCGGTGACAACGCGGTCGAGCCTCACGGGCACGATTTCGTTGTCAAGCTCGACGGGTGCGTTCTCAACGCTGACGCGCAGGTAGTTGTCGGTGAATCCGGCCATCGGGTGCCCCGGCTTGGGGTGTTCGAGCAGCACGAGGCGGGTCTGCCCCAGGAACCGCGCAGAGAAATCGCCGAGCTTCTCCTCGGAAAGACGCATCAGCCGGGCCACGCGCCGCTGCTTCTCCTCGCGCGACACCTGATGGGGTATCTCAAGGGCCTTGGTGCCGGGGCGTTCGGAATAGGGGAACACATGGAGGCGGGTGATGTCGAGCCCCTCCACGAAGCGGAACGAGCGCTCAAACTCCTCGTCGGTCTCGCCGCGGGCCCCGGCTATGATGTCGATGCCGATGAAGGCGTCGGGCATGGCGCGGCGCACGCGGGCTATCTTGTCGGCGAAGAGGGAGGTGTCGTAGCGGCGGCGCATCAGTTTGAGCACCGCGTCGGACCCGCACTGCAGCGGTATGTGGAAATGGGGCATGAAAGCCCTCGACGACGCGGCGAAGTCAATGATTTCGTCGGTGAGCAGGTCCGGCTCGATCGAGGAGATGCGGTAGCGCTCGATACCCTCAACGGCGTCGAGGGCCCGGATGAGTCCGAGGAAATCCTCGCGGGCGGCGGGGGCGAGGCCGTCGGGGCCGCGCTTGCCGAAGTCGCCGATGTTCACCCCGGTAATCACGATTTCCCTGCCCCCTTCGGCGGCAACGGCGCGGGCCTGCCCGACAAGGTCGGCGATGGTGGCCGAGCGCGAGCGGCCGCGGGCCGCGGGTATGGTGCAGTAGGTACACCAGCAGTCGCATCCGTCCTGGACTTTTAGGAAATAGCGGGTGCGGTCGCCGCGGGAGCACGAGGGGGTGAACACCCTTATATCCTTGGTGGCTATCACCTCCCGGCGCGGGGCCCGGTCGGAGAGCCAGCGGTCGAGGTATTCGAGGATGAGCCCCTTCTTATCGTTTCCGGCCACGACTGCCACGCCGTCGAGCGACGCGGCCTCGTCGGGTTTGAGCTGGGCGTAGCACCCGGTGAGGATAATCGCCGCCGAGGGGTAGCGGCGGTGGAGCGAGCGCACCGTCTGGCGGCACTTCTTGTCGGCCTCCTCGGTTACGCTGCATGAGTTTATAAGAATGATGTCGGGCGCCTGCCCCGCCTCGGCGCGGTTGATGCCCCGCGCAGCGAATTCAGCGGCAATCGCCGAGGTCTCGGCGAAGTTGAGCTTGCACCCGAAGGTGTGGTATATGGCCGTAAGCGAGCCGAAGGTAGAGTTGTCGATCATCGGTTGCCCGGGGCGTTATTTCGTTTCGGTGATGTATGAGTCCTTGAATCCCAGGAAGTAGAGCACGCCGTCGATGCCGATGGTCGAAATCGACTGCTTGGCCGTGGCCTTGACTTTAGGCTTGGCGTGGAAAGCGATTCCGAGTCCGGCGGCCGAGAGCATAGGGAGGTCGTTGGCCCCGTCGCCCACGGCGATGGTCTGCGCGATGTTCACGTTTTCGACCTGGGCTATAAGCCTGAGGAGCTCGGCCTTACGCTTGCCGTCGACCACGTCGCCAACGTAGCGCCCGGTGAGCTTGCCGTCCTCCACTTCGAGCTCGTTGGCGTAAACGTAGTCGAAGCCGTACTTCTGCTTGAGGTAATCGCCGAAGAAGGTGAAACCGCCCGAAAGGATGGCCGTTTTGAATCCGGCGCGCTTGAGCACCGCCATAAGGCGGTCGACCCCCTCGGTCACGGGGAGTTTCTCGGCGATGTCGCGCATGACCGACGCGTCGAGCCCTTTGAGCAGGGCCACGCGCTCGCGGAAGCTCTCTATGAAGTCAATCTCGCCCCGCATGGCGCGCTCCGTGATGGCGGCCACCTGGTCGCCCACCCCGGCGCGCTCGGCGAGTTGGTCGATGCACTCGGTCTGGATCAGGGTGGAGTCCATATCGAAGCATATCAGGCGGCGGCAGCGGCGGAACATGGTGTCCTCCTGGAGCGACACGTCGAACCCCTCGGCGGCGGAGATGTCGATAAACTGTTTCTGCATCTCGGAGCGGTTGGCCGGGGTGCCGCGCACCGAAAACTCGATGCATGCCTTTGCCTGGGGGAGGGTCCCCTCGCCCAGCGGCTGGCGCCCGGTGAGGCGCTGTATGGCGTCGATGTTGAGCCCCTGGTTGGCCACGACCTCGGCCACGAGCGATATGTGGCGGGCGGTGAGCTGGCGCCCCAAGAGGGTGATAATCCAGCGGTTCTTGCCCTGGCGCCCTACCCACTGCTCATACTCCTCGACCGTCACCGGGGTGAAGCGGATTTTGACCTGGAGGTCGTAAGCCTTGAAAAGGAGGTCCTTCATTATGTCGCCGGAGCGGTCGGAGGTTGTCTGGAACAGGATGCCGAGCGAGAGGGTGTGGTGGATGTCGGCCTGGCCGATGTCGAGCACCATGGCGTCGTAGCGGGCGAGGATTTCGGTGAGTGCCGCGGTTACGCCCGGACGGTCGTAGCCGGATATGTTGATAAGGATCAGTTCGGTGTTGCTCATATACTTACGCGCGTGGCGGTATCGGTCATTTGAGTTTCAGCTTCTGGCCGGGGCGGAGCTTGGCGTTCTTTTTCAGCCCGTTGGCCTTCTGGAGGGCCTGTATGGTGGTCTTGTGCTTTTTGGCGATGGCGTAGAGGGTGTCGCCGGAGCGCACGGTGTAGGTCGACTGCTTTTTCTCGGCGCGGGCCTTCTTGGGCTGCTCCTTCTTGGGGGCGGGGGCCTTGGCGGGAGCGGCCTTCGGGGCCTCGGCGGCGCGGGTCTCAGCCTTGG
>JAMPHO010000039.1 GCA_023663385.1 Alistipes timonensis
CGGCGCGGCGGCGTTCGCGGCGGGGAGCTGCGGCGCCTTCCTCGGCGGGAGCGTCAACCTTCTCGGCCTTGCGCTCTTCGAGACCTTCGGCCATAGCGGCGCAAACGGTGTCGAGGATGAGCTCGATCGACTTGGAAGCGTCGTCGTTGGCGGGGATCACGAAGTCGATGTCGGAAGGATCGGAGTTGGTGTCAACCATGGCGAAGACGGGGATGCCCAGACGAACGGCCTCGGCAACGGCGATGCGCTCCTTGAGAACGTCGACAACGAACAGAGCCGAGGGAAGACGGTTGAGGTCGGCGATGGAGCCGAGGGTCTTCTCAAGCTTTGCGCGCTGGCGGGAGATCTGGAGTTTCTCGCGCTTGGAGAGGTTGTCGAAAGTGCCGTCCTTGGTCATCTTGTCGATGGTAGCCATCTTCTTGACAGCCTTGCGGATGGTGGGGAAGTTGGTGAGCATACCGCCGGGCCAGCGCTCGATAACGTAAGGCATGCCTACGCTCTGGGCCTTTTCGGCAGTAACTTGTTTGGCCTGTTTTTTGGTGGCAACGAAGAGGACCTTCTTGCCTGCTTTAGCTATTGATTTGAGAGCTGCGGCTGCCTCGTCGAGCTTGGCAGCGGTCTTGTAGAGGTCGAGAATGTGGATACCGTTGCGCTCCATGAAGATGTAGGGAGCCATCGCGGGGTTCCATTTGCGCTTGAGGTGGCCGAAGTGGCAACCTGCTTCAAGGAGCTGGTCAAATGTGGGTGTTGACATTATTCTTTTCGAGTTGTTTACGTTCTTTCGATTACAACCCCGGGGTAGGGAACGCGATCCATCCGCGGGATTTAGATACTAAACTCAATGTTGTTTTTGAGGGTCGGCTCACGCCGCCGCGGGCGGGTCATGCCGCCATGGCCGCGGGCCTGGGTAGAGGGAGGCGATTAACGCTTGGAGAACTGGAAGCGCTTGCGAGCCTTGGGGCGACCGGGCTTCTTACGTTCAACGACGCGCGGGTCGCGGGTCATGAAGCCTTCGGCGCGGAGGGCCTTCTTGTCGTCGGGGTTGATTTTCACGAGGGCGCGGGCGATAGCCAGGCGGAGAGCCTCGGCCTGACCCTTGTAGCCGCCGCCGTCGAGGTTAACGGCGATGTCGTACTTCTCTTCGCAGTCGAGAGTCTTCAGGGGCTGCTTTACGATGTACTGAAGGATCGAGGAGGGGAAGTAAACGTCCAGGGGACGGTTTTTGTGGTGGCAGGTAACGTTGATGACGCCGGTGCCTTCCTTAACGATAACGCGGGCTACGGCGGCTTTGCGGCGGCCTACTGCATTTACTGTTTCCATAAGATGATGTTCAGAAGATTTGGCGTTTCACTTACTTAACGGTGTTGATGTCGAGCACCTTCACCTCGATACCGTTCTGGGGGTAGTCGGGGCCGTTGTAAACGTGGAGGTTCTTGATGAGCTTGCGGCCAAGACGGTTCTTGGGGAGCATGCCCTTAACCACGCGGAGGTACAGGGGGTGCATACCGGGCTTGAGGTGCTTGTTGTAGGACTTCTTCATGAGCACTTCGGGGGTGAGCTCGCGCTGACCGCCGGGGTAGCCGGTGTAAGTGTAGTAAATGCGGTCGGTCCATTTCTTGCCGGTGAGGACGACCTTGTCGGCGTTGATGATGATTACGTTGTCGCCGCACTCCACGAAGGGGGAGTAGCTCGGCTTGTTCTTGCCGCGAAGAATCTTGGCGACCTTCGAGCAGAGACGACCGAGCACCTGGTCGGTAGCGTCGATCACCACCCATTCTTTCTTAACGCTCTGGGCGTTGGGGGTAATGGTTTTGTAGCTTAAAGTATCCACTTCTAATAAGTTGGTTAATAAATAAATAGCTAACGGCGGCCTCAACAGGGGCCAGGCCAAAGGCCCCGGCCGGGCATATGCCGCGACTGCCTGCTACGGCAATCGAGCGGCAAAGTTACGCATTTTCAGCCTAATATCCAATATTTTTTAGTAATTTTGCAGTGCGACCCGGCGGAACCTGTCCGCCGACGCCCCGGGGCGCGGCCCGCGAAAGGCCCTCCCCGCCGCAAGCCACTCAATATATAATATAAGCCAAACCACATTTCCATAACATGGCATACAACAAAAACCAGCGCCTCGCGGCGCTCGCCCTCATGGCGGCTTCCGCTTCGGCGGCTTTCGCCGCCGACCCGGCTCCGGCCGACTCCGCCTCGGCGAAGGCTGACTCGGTGTTCGTGTTCACCGATGTGAAAGTGCTCCCCCATACTTCCGTCAAGGACCAAAACAAGAGCGGCACCTGCTGGTGCTTCGCCAGCACATCGTTCTTCGAGGACGAGATCCTGCGCCAGGGAGGCGACTCGCTCGACCTCAGCGAGATGTACACCGTGCGCCAGTGCTATCTCGACAAGGCTGACCGCTTCATGCGCCTCTACGGCCAGACCAATTTCGCCGCCGGAGGCTCGACGGCCGACGTGCCCTATGTGTGGCGCATGTACGGAGCAATGCCCGAGGAGGCATATCCCGGCATAGCCTACGGCGAGGACAAGCACGTCCACGGCGAGCTCGACGCCGTCCTCTCGGCCTACCTCCGCGCCGTGGTCGCGAAACCCAACAAACGCGTCTCTACAGCGTGGCGCCGCGGGTACGAGGCCATCCTCGACGCGTACCTGGGCGAGGTGCCCGAGACGTTCACCGTCGGCGGGAAAACCTACACCCCACGCTCGTATGCCGACGCGCTCCCCATCAAGCCCTCTGACTATGTGTCGATAACATCCTTCACCCACCACCCCTTCTATGAGAGCTTCGCCATCGAGGTGCCCGACAACTGGCTCTGGTACCCGTCGGTCAACCTCCCCATGGAGGAGATGAAGCAGGTGGTCGACAACGCCATCGAGAAGGGGTATCCCGTGGTGTGGGCCGCCGACGTCAGCGAGGGTGGCTTCAAATGGAAGGAGGGTTTCGCCGTGATGCCCAAGGAGCGCACAGCCGCCGACATGGAGGGCACCGAGCTCTCGCGCTGGGTACACCTCAGCGACAAGGAGCGCTCCGAGTCGCAGTTCGACTTCAAGGGCCCGGTTGACGAAATCGAGGTAACCCAGGAGTCGCGCCAGGAGATGTTCGACCGCCAGGAAACCACCGACGATCACGGAATGGAGATCGTAGGAGTGGCCACCGACCAGAACGGCAAGCGCTATTACAAGGTGAAGAACTCCTGGGACACCAACCAGGTTTACGACGGCTACATCTACGTTTCAGAGCCTTACTTCCTGGCCAAAACCGTTAACATCTACGTCAACAAAGAGGCCATCCCCGGCGTTATCGCTAAGAAAATCAAAAAGTAAAGAGCCATAAGAGTCACGGCAGTCATATCTGCGGCACTGGGCGCCGCGGCGCTCGCGATTCTTCCCGCCTGCCGCGGGGAGCGGACCGCCTCGCCCGCCGCCGATGGATGGCACACCGACAGCTACAGCATCACCGCCGGGAGCGCGAGCTTTGCCGGCGGTGACGTTTTGTTTGTGACCTCCTACTCAACCGCCGAGCTCCGCCGCGGAGGGAAGGTAGTGGGGGAACTCAGGGCGCCGCGCCCCGCGGGAGCGACCTTCGAGAGCGACGCGCCTCTCCTCCCGTTCCTTTACCGCCTCGAAGCGGCCTCCGACTCCGCCCCGGCCAAATGGAGGCCCTACACACCCTACGCCCTGTTCATAAACCCGCTCCCGACAGAGCGGGGCGCCGCACTGCTCGAAGCAGCGACGCGCAACGGTCTGCCGGTGCCCCCCGAGCTGTCGCGCTACAGCTGGCCGGTGGTCAGGGGTAACGCCCAATGGCTCATGGCGGCTGCGGAAACAGCCGTCGCCGGGGGCGACGAGCGCTGGTCGCGCCAGGTACTCTCCTCCGCCCGGCAGATACTCGAACTTGACACCCGCATGGCCCTTGATCGCGGTCTCGGTCTCTTCAAGGGGGTGCCGCGCTACCTCGCCAACCCCGGCTCGCGGTTTCCCGACTGGATGGGGCCCGTGGAGCTCTACCAGGCACTCACACTCGCCGAAAACGCCGCCTACCACGCCGCGCTCCTCCGGCTGGAGCAGATAGCCTCGGCGAGCGGACGCGAGTCGGGCATAGCCTACCCGGCGGCGGCGCTCCGCGAGGCCGTCAACCGGGAGCTGTGGAACCCGCGCACGGGGCGCTACGGCGCACTGCTCTACGGAAACCCGGCCTTCCCCGTGAGGCTCCAGGGCGCCGACAACGCCGCACAGGCCGTGGCCATACTCGGAGGGACCGCCTCGGAAGCGATGGCGGCCTCCATAGCCGCCAATACCCCCGCCGCGCCATTCGGCCCCACCACCCTCTCCCCGGCATGGCCGGGCGACAGCGTGTCGGCCACGGAGATGCCGCCGACGCTGCAGCGGGTTATGTGGATGGCGGCTATGGCCGCCACCGGCAACGAGACGGCCTACTCAGCCGCGGCGTCGGCGCTGATCGCCGGCCGCGCGAGAGAGCTATTGGACCAGGTGCCGGGCTCAGCACCGCGACCCGGGGGCGAAGCCGCCCGACCCGTGGCTTCGCTGATTCTCAGAGGATTCCTCGGAGCGAAATTCACACCAGAGGGGCTATACCTCAACCCGGCGGTACCATCCTGGCTCCCCGCCGACAAAACCATTCGCGGACTCCGCTACCGCGGCGCCACGCTCGACATAACCATAACGGGCACCGGCCGGGCGCTCGCCACTTTCACCATCGACGGCAAACCGGCCACCCCCTTCATTCCCGCCGGGCTGACGGGGCGGCACGAAATAGCCATAACGCTCGCAGGAGCCGCGGCCGACCCGGGGAAGGTCGCTGAGGCCGAAGGGGAGACCGTGCTCCCCCCCACCCCGAAAGCCGACTGGACTTCGCGGCTGAAAGCACGCCTTGCGATGCCGGGCGACAACGTCGCCGACGCCTTCGAGATATACGTCGACGGCGTTCTGGAGCAGGTAAGCATCAACCCTGACTACACCGTCGCCGCGCCACGGCGCCTTACCGCCGCGCAATTCGCCGCCGCGGGAGAAGGGGTGCCCGGATTCGCCACCAGCCCCCACATAATAGCACCCCGCGGATGGGAAACCATAATAAAGGCATCCGACATAGCACGGGCAGGCACGCGACTGATAAGCGACAAGAGCACGGCGGCGAGGGTTGTGGAGTCGAACCGATGGAAAAACCGCTCGGTGAGCTTCGACTTCGACGCTCCGGCGGCGGGGCGCTACCTTGTCGACGTGCGTTACTCCGGCGGACTCGGCATTGTGAACCCCCACCGCCGCACCGCCCTGCGCAGACTCAAAGTGAACAACGTCGAGGCGGGCATACTCGTGTTCCCGCAGTTCTCCCCCGCGTGGTGGAACCGCGACACGGGCACCGACTGGCAGCTCCCCTCGACCTACTCCTCGCAGCTCGCCATAGAGCTACCCGCGGGAACCAACCGTCTGGAGCTGCTTTACTTCCAGCCATCGCCGGTGTATATCGACCCGCTCGCCAACACCCTGCTGTTCGACGCCGTCAGGATTAGGCGCCTCGAATAGCCCGACATTATTACTACGAACTTACTTTCATCTCAAGCATACCAATGAAACGCCTACCGTTATTTTCCTGCGGCCTTCTGGCCGGCGCCGCGTCGATGTTCGGCGCGATGAAAGCACCGATTGTCGATAAAGTCGAGCCCCCCTACTGGTGGACCGGCATGGGCAACGACACCCTTCAGGTGATGGTCACTGGACCGGACATCGCGAAAGCAAGCGTGTCGGTCAACTACCCCGGGGTGCGCCTGGCGGAGAACGTCACCCTCGACAGCCCCAACTACCGCTTCCTCTACTTCGTGATCTCACCGAAAGCCAAACCGGGCACTATGGATATAAAATTCACCCTCGGGCGCAACAAGCAGACCGTGGCCTACGAGCTACGGGCGCGCGACCGCGAAGCGGAAGCCTACGGGGGCTTTGACGCCTCCGACGTGCTCTACCTGCTGATGCCCGACCGCTTCGCCCGCGGCGAGGTGTCGGCCGAAGAGGAGGCCAAGGCTTACGAATCGCTCAACCACCCCGTGAAGCCTGACCGCGACGACCCCAACGGGCGCCACGGCGGCAACCTCCGCGGTATTACCGACCACCTCGACTACCTCGACACCCTCGGCGTGACCGCCATATGGAGCTGCCCGGTGCTGGAAAACGATATGCCGGGGGGATCATACCACGGCTACGCCACCACCGACTACTACCGCGTTGACCCCCGCTTCGGTACCAACGACGACTGGAACGAGATGATAGCCCAGGCCCACAAGCGCGGCATGAAGGTGGTGATGGATATGATTTTCAACCACTGCGGCTCGGCACACCCCTGGATGAAGGACGCGCCCGCCGACGACTGGTTCAACCATCCGAAGGGCGACGTGCTGACCAACTTCCGCCTCTCGACCGTCCACGACCCATACGTCTCCGACTACGACCTCGACCACACCGTGAACGGATGGTTCGTGCCCGATATGCCCGACCTCAACCAGCGCAACCCCCACCTCATGAAGTATCTCACGCAGAACTCTATATGGTGGATCGAATCGTCGAAAATCAACGGCATAAGGATGGACACCTACCCCTACGCCGATATGAAGGGGATGGCTTCGTGGGCAGCCGAGGTGCTCCGCGAGTACCCGAACTTCAACATCGTGGGGGAGTGCTGGTACGGCAACGAGGCCGGCAGCGCCTTCTGGCAGCGCGGCAACCGCATGAACCCGGTCAACACCGAGCTACCTACCGTGATGGACTTCAAAATCTCCATCGACGGCCATAAGTATTTCGACGAGGAGACCGACCCCTGGAACGGCCTCAACCACCTCTACGACCACCTTGCGCTCGACTACCTCTACCCCGACCCGCAGCGGGTGCTCACCTTCCTTGACAACCACGACACCGACCGCTTCCTCCTCAAGGAGCCTGAGGACCTCGGCTCCTGGAAGCAGGCTATAGCCTTCCTGCTGACTTCGCGCGGCATACCCCAGCTCTACTACGGCACCGAGCTGCTGATGAACGGCTCGAAGGAGGGGAGCGACGGCTTCGTGCGCCGCGATATGCCGGGCGGATTCCCCGGCGACACCATCGACGCCTTCACCCCCGAGGGGCGCGACGCGATGCAGACCGAGGCCTGGACCTATCTCCAGCGGCTGCTGCAATGGCGCCGCGGCGAGGCCAACGACGTCATTGCCCGCGGCTCGCTGAAGCACTTCATGCCCCAGAACGGAATCTACGCCTACCGCCGCAAACTCGGCGACCGCGAGGTGACGGTGCTCCTCAACGGCACCGACAAACACCATAAGGTGACCATGGAGCGCACCCTCGAAATCCTCCCCTATGGCGCCCAGCTCCGCGACATCGTGAGCGGCAAGGAGGTCACCATCGAGCCGGAAATGAGCTTCGAGCCCCGCCAGGTGATGATTCTGCAAAACTTCTAATTCACTTCGCACCTCATAACTCTGACTTCATACTTGATTATGAAACGCATTGGTATACTTTCCGACACCCACTCCTGCTGGGACGACCGCTTCGCGGCGCATTTCGCCGGATGCGACGAGATATGGCACGCGGGCGACATCGGCTGGATCGACGTGATACGCCGCCTGGAGGAGGTGGCCCCGGTGGTGCGCGCCGTGCGGGGCAACATCGACTCGGGCGAGGTGCGCCGCGCCTTCCCCGAGCTGCTGGAGTTCGAGGTGGAAGGGTGCCGTGTGCTCCTTACCCATATCGGGGGGTACCCGGGCCGCTACGCGCCCGGCATACAGGGGAGGCTGCTCCGCTCGCAGACCAACATCTTCGTGAGCGGCCACAGCCACATACTCAAAGTGATGTACGACGAGGGGCTCAAATGCCTCCACATAAACCCCGGAGCCGCCGGGCACCACGGATGGCACAAGAAACGCACCCTTGTGCGCTTCACGCTCGACCAGGGGGTGCCCTCCGACCTCGAAGTAATCGAACTGGCGGGTAACTGCTGACCGCCCCGCCGCCCGACAAATCAAAACTCCTGAATAATGAAGAAAATATTTTTCGCCATAGCCGCGCTCGGCTTGCTCGCCGCCGGGTGCCGCACCACTGAGAAAAACTACCGCGAAGCCTACGAGAAAGCGCTCGAAAAGCGCGACGAGGGGCTTACCGCCGAGGAGCGCCTCGCCCTCGAACGCGAGCGCGCGACGCCCAAGAGCGTCTACCGCGGCGACTCCATACCGCTGAAAGCCATGTGGGTCAACACCGTGGCCGAAACCTCGACCTCCGCCGCCAAGGAGTACAACGTGGTGACAGGCTCGTTTCGCCAGCAGTTCAACGCCACTTCGGCCATGAAGCGGCTCCGAGATGGGGGCTACCCCGGCGCGTTCCTCCTGATTGATGCCGAGAAAAACTTCATCGTTGCCGCCCGCACCACCGCGTCGCTCGACAGCGCCGTCGCCGCGCTCGACACCCTGCGCGAAAAGTCGCCGATACCCCTGCGCGCCCCCTACCCCTTCATACTCCGCAAAGCCTCGCGCCGCTAAGGAGCACGAAAAGTTTCGGTCGCGAACCGCTCGTTATAACGGAAAATCCGTATATTTGCCTCGTTAATATGAACTGGTTCGAAGAAGTAATAAGCAATCCGTGGGTGTGGTACAGCGTGTCTACGCTCTACGCCCTGATTATCCTGAGCATCATCTGCGTGGTGGTTTCCGAAAACCGCAACCCGGTGAAGACTCTGGCCTGGGTCACCGTGCTCCTGGTGGCCCCGGTGGTCGGGCTTGTGCTTTACATTTTTTTCGGGCGCAACATACAGGGGATGAGGGTCATATCCCGCAAAAACCGGCGCAAGCTCCGGCGGCTCGACGGCTCGGGGCGCGTAAGCAGCGCCGACCTCCCCCGCTCGCGCCACGCGTTACAGCAGATACGCCTCGCCAGCTCGCTCTGCGGCTCGGACTTCTACCCGGCCAACGCCGCCGAAATCTTCGACAACGGCGCCGACAAATTCGACTCCCTGCTCCGCGACATCGCCTCGGCCCGCAGCTTCATCAATATGGAGTATTATATCGTGGCCGACGACCGCATAGGCACCCGCGTGGCCGACGCGCTGATCGAGCGCGCCCGCGCCGGGGTGAAGGTGCGCCTCCTCTACGACCATGTGGGGTCCTTCAAGGTTCGCCGCCGCTTTTTCCGCCGCCTGGAGGAGGCTGGGGTCGAGTCGACACCCTTCTTCAAGGTCGTGTTCCCCCCGTTCGGCACACGCATCAACTGGCGCAACCACCGCAAAATATGCGTGATCGACGGCGAAATCGGTTACATCGGTGGTATGAACATCGCCGACCGCTACGTCGACGGAGGCAAGTTCGCCTCCTGGCGCGACACCCATATCCGCGTGACGGGTCCGGCGGTGCTGTCGCTGGAGAAGGCCTTCGCCATCGACTGGACCTTCACCGGCCATCCGCTGATCGACGACCCCCACCCCGCTCCGCGCCCCATCGAGGGTTCCACCATGGGGATGCAGCTCATCACCGGGGGCCCGACGAGCCACTGGCTCAACATCACGCTCGTGTTCCAGAAAGCCATATCGGTGGCCCGGAAATGCGTCTACATCCAGACCCCCTATTTCCTCCCCACCGAGGGTCTGCTCCACTCGCTGCAAATGGCGGCGTTGGCAAAAATCGACGTGCGCGTGATGCTCCCGGCCCGCTCCGACAGCGATATGCTCCGCTGGGCCTCCAACTCCTACGTCAGCGAGTGCCTTAAAGCGGGCATCAAGGTGTATTTCTACGAGAAAGGGATGCTCCACAGCAAGGTGCTCATCGTCGACGACGAATTCGCGACCGTGGGCTCGGCCAACTTCGACTTCCGCAGTTTCGAGCACAATTTCGAAGCCAATATGCTGGTCTACAGCCAGGAGTTCAATGAGCGAATCAAGAAGCAGTTTCTCCGCGACCAGCGCGGATGCCGCCGCGTGAACCCCAACCGCTGGCGCCACCGCCCCCTCCCCGAGAAAGCCCTCGAAAGCTTTATGCGCCTCTTCGCGCCCATTCTTTGAATCCCGGCCAATGGGAGTAGTGGGAATTATGGGACAATTGAAACCCATAATTCCCACTACTCCCATTATTCCCACCAGCCCGATCCGGGCTGGCGGCCTGGTTCAGCGGACCTCCTTGCTGACGGTCGCGCCGCGGCGTACGATCACGGGCTGGCCCGCGACGGGGCGCGAAACGCGGTGACCCTGGAGGTTGTAGTACTCGGCGGGCGCGTCGCTGTCGGCGCCGACCTCCTCAATGGCCGACTGCGCGCCGGG
Source organism: Alistipes timonensis (assembly GCA_023663385.1). Classification (GTDB taxonomy): domain Bacteria; phylum Bacteroidota; class Bacteroidia; order Bacteroidales; family Muribaculaceae; genus UBA7173. The sequence goes on from JAMPHO010000039.1 coordinate 10,310, forward strand.
GAGCAGCACCTTCTCCGATGGGGCCGACTCACCGTCGTTGTACAGGGCGGTGACGTAGATATATGTGCCTCCCTCGGAGTTGGACTCAGTTTCGGGGAGCAGATAGCTGTTGACACCCGCGGGGAGGTCTTCGCTGTTCAGTCGGCACCCGTCGGCGCCGTTAACCACATAGGATACGAGCGTCCGCGGATTCTCCTCGCGGAGGGTCAGGCAGTCGATCCACATCGCGTTGGCTATATAGCTGGTCATTTTCGACTTGAAGTGGATGGCGACGCGCTTTGCCGAGCCGGGGATACCCTCGTATACCATATCCTGCATGTCAACCGGGTCGGTGGTGCCGGAGGATGCCGCCGGGATGTTGACGCGCACATCCTCGTAGAGGGCGTCGAGCAGCCGCTCGGGATGCGCCGGGTCGAGCTCGCCGTCGGAATTGGTGTAGCGTATCTCGAAATTATTTATCTGCGACACCGAGAAGTTCTTGTACCCGATTTTGAACGCGAGGGTCAAGGTGGTGTTGGGGCTGGCGTCAAGCGGGGGCGAAATCAGCCAGTCGTCCTGCTGGGCCGCCGAGGGAACGGTGACGCAGAGCATCTTACTCCCCTCGAAGCCGCGCACGAGGTTGCGCCAGGTGGAGCCTTCGGGAATCACCCCGACGTTGAGGGCCGAGCCCTTGGCGTTGTACACCGAGCCGCCGTCCTTGCGGTCGAGGTCGAGCGCCTCCCAGCCGCCGAAGGGGCCGGTGAAGCCTTCGTCATACGCCTCGAACCCTTCCGAGATGTTCACGGGGGTGAATCCGGGGTCGACGGCGTGGTTCCACGAAATCAAATATCCATTGTCCAACCGCTCGACGCCTACCCCTGTGACAACGGGCGCATCGCAGTAAGTGAGCGGCAGCTTTATGAAGGATTTGTTATTGGAGGCGTCCTCATCGCCCGCCATCTCCACCATCGCGCCGAAGGGATACTCGTCGTGCTTGTGGATTTTGCCCGCCTCGGCCATATTCACGAACACCGGGATGGTGGCCTTGCCGAGCGCCGGAATTTCGACATTCGCACCCGGGTAAACGCCCAGGCACTCCCCACCGGCGACACTTAATTTGTAATCGGAGGGGGCGATGGCAACGGGTCCGTTGTTCGACAGCGTCAGCGTCAGCTCATGATCGAGCCCGGCCACCATCGGTCCGGCCGAGGTGAGTTCCACGCCTATGTCCTTCCCGGCCATATTGAAGAGGCGCACGTTGTCGATCACGATGTTGAAGCCGTAGTTCGACACCGCAGTGAGGGCCACGCGGAAGGTCGACGCCCCGGCGGGGATGCTCCCCGAGAGGGGCACTATGTACTCCTTCCATCCGACCTCGGCGCCCCCGACTGTCACCTCGGAGCCTTCGACGTCGGTCCACTCGCCGCCGTCGGCCGACACCTGCGCCTTCACCACGTCCTGCCCGACCGTATGGTGGTACATAAAGAACTGCAGCACCGGGGCAGTGGCCGTCGCGGCATCAATCGGGGCGGTGGCGAGCCGCGCCGAGTTCCCCTTCATCGAGCGGTATGCCTGGTAGAGGAGGAAACCGCCGTCGGCATCGTAAGGCTCGGGTTTGGGGAGATCGGGCGACGTGGCAACCGCCTCCCAGTCGAAGTTGCCCGCGACGCGCTCGTTGGTCCAGAACGGGGCGAATGAGGCGTCGGCAAACGAGTCGGCCAGCGGGAGCGCCAGGGGCGCGTCGGCGGCGTATGCCGCGGGTGCCATCAAGGCTAAAGCGAGGTAGATATGTTTCATAGATGACTGTTTTTTTCGATTGGATGATTGAAGCGTGTTTTTCAGTCGCGAATATCGGAGGTTGTGAAAAAGGGCGCACCGCGGGTATGGCCGCGCGGCGCGCCCCCTCCATTCATATAATTACGATAATTGGGTCAAACGAGTTCTCCCGGGGGTTGGAGAGAGGAGAAGGCTCGCGTCAGTCGTGCACGGGGCGGATCGAGATACCGCCGGCGCGGCTCCAGCTACCCACGGCGTGCTGGCTGGCGCTGATGCGCAGGGCCGAGGCGCCGGTGAGGTCGCGGTTGCCGTTGGCGTAGTACGCCTCGGCGTCGCCGCACCAGTAGTAACCGTCGGTCTGCGTGCCGCGGGGATAGCTCTTGTAGGTCATGAAGCCGGAGGCTTTCAGGAAAATCGAGTTGCCGTTGGGGCCGGTTACGGTGTAGCCGCTGCCGGTCCACTTCCAGGTGCATTTGTCGACGAGTTCCTGCATCTCGGCCTTGGTGGGGATGCGCCAGCCGTCGCCCCAGAGGAACTTGGCGGCGTCATACTCGTCGGTGTTGGAAATCTGGTCGACAATCTGCTTGATTTTCGGCTCGGGCCAGCGGAGGCCCCACTCCGATTCGGGTATTTCGAGGAACTTGTAGTTGTAGGTGTGCGAGTAGTATTTCTCTACCAGTTCGCCCCAGCAGATGTAGTCGCCGTCGGTGTTCGGGCCGCTCGCGCCGAGGTTGTAGGGGGCCCACTTCACCGAGAGGCCGAGGTCGACCATCTCGCTTGCCGAGGGCACCGTCATATCGGGAGCCACCTCGGGAGCCTTCGGGCCGTAGACGGCGCGGATCGAGAAACCAACGTCGGGATATTCAACGCTGTTCTCGCCGCAGTCGCGGCTGGTCGCGGTGAAGTTGGCTCGGTAGTTGCGCACATCGGCGGTTACGTCGGTGGTCGTGGCCTCGTTGGAAGTCCAGAAGAAGCAGGTGGTCTCGGTGTGGCTGAGAGTCGAGCCTACCATATTGCCGGCAGCGGGGAGGAAGATGGTGTTGCCGTTGATTTTCGAGGTGCCCTGCGCGCCGGCCACGCCGTTAATCGAGGTCCAGGTCCAGGTGCAGTTGTTAATCAGCTCCAACCACTCCTTCTGCGAGGGCATGCGCCACTGGTCGCCCCACTTCATCGCGGCGGCGTCGTAGCAGGTGCCGGAGATGTCGGCCCCGAGCTTGAGATACTTCTCCCACTCGTCGCAGTCCCAATCGCTGTAGTCCCAGTACATCCATTTGTAGGACTCCTCGGTGTACGTTTCCTTCTGATTGATCTCGCCGTAGGCGTAGTAGCCGCCATACTCCTCGGGAGCGGTAGCGCCGACGTTGAACGCGGCCCAGGGCACCGAAAGGCCCAGGTCGACCATTTTGGCGTCGGTCGAGGGGTCGAAGGGGCTCTCCCCCTGCGTCTCGAAAGTGATTTTGCTGATGTCGGAAACCCTCTTCACCTCCGTGTCGCCGTTAGCGTAGTGGAAGCGCATGAGTTTCTCCTGCGCGCCGACAGTCAGAGTGCCGAGGGCGAGGAGCGAAAGCAATGTAAAGTTTTTCATATTGAATATTATCGACTGGATTATTAAACAGGTCGCGAAAATTAAGTCAGAGAGTCTATGGTAAAAGAGTCAATGCTATGAATTTACCTCATAACTCTGCCTTAATACTTACTAAAACGCTACCTTGGTCACGAAATTGTTGATTCTCACGATGTAGACCCCGGAGGGGAGTTCCGAGCGGTCGAGCGTCAGGCTCCCGGAGGCCCTGAGGGCCTTAACCGCCGCGCCCGAGGCGCTGTACACCTCGACCGCGCTACCATCGGGGATGTTGCCGAACGTCACCGTCGAGCCCTCGACCGCGACAGTGATTCCCGCCGCGGGGGCGTCGGTCCCGCCTACCCCCGACTGCGCGCCTGGGAAGTCAATGGAGGCCACGTTGTCAAGCTCGAACTCCACGGTCTGCTCACCCGCCGTAGTCACCTGCAACTTACCGGCGAGAAACGCCACCTCGGGTTGCCTGTCGAGCAGGAACACCGACTCGCCGCCGTCGATGCCCGTCACGCGGAGCGCGACCTCGGCCGCGCCGGCCGAGAAGACCGCCGCCACCAACAGAGCGAAGAGTAAAAATTGTTTCCTCATCAGATTTGTGTGTGATTAAAATGGTTTTTAATAAAATTGCTTAATAACTGATACTTTTAAGTCTCCCGTTGTATAAACAAACTAAAGATATGCAAATATAAACTAAATAAACCGTATAATATTCAAAAAATTCAGTTAAAATAAATGTATTTTTCATAACTTCTGTGAATTTCCGCCTTTCGCCGTCATTTTGCCGCCCCGCGAACCCGTTTCCGCACCTTTTGCCACCGCCACCACCCCGCCGACCCAACTTCCG
>JAMPHO010000003.1 GCA_023663385.1 Alistipes timonensis
GAGGAGCCGCTCGGCGCAGTCGCGGGCGAGCTGCACGAGCTGGCCGTCGGTAGCCAGGTTGGCTATGCGCAGGTCGAAGGGGATGCCGCTCTGCATGGTCCCCTCCAGGTCGCCGGGACCGCGGGTCTTTAGGTCGGCCTCGGCTATCTCGAAGCCGTCGGTCGTGCGGGTCATAAGTTCGAGGCGTTTGCGCGTGTCGGCTCCGATTTTCCGTTTGCTCATGAGCACGCAGTAGCTCTGCGCGGCGCCGCGCCCCACGCGCCCGCGCAATTGGTGGAGCTGCGAGAGGCCGAACCGCTCGGCGTTCTCAATCACCATGGTCGACGCGTTGGGCACGTTGACGCCCACCTCTATGACGGTGGTCGACACGAGTATCTGCGCCTCGTTTTCGGCGAAGAGCTTCATCTGGTAGTCCTTTTCGGCGGGCTTCATCTTACCGTGGACGTAAGTCACGCGGTACGAGGGGAATGTGTCGCGTATCAGCTCATACCCCTCTTCGAGGCTCCGCAGGTCGAGTTTCTCGCTCTCGGTGATGAGGGGGTACACGATGTAAACCTGGTGCCCCATGGCCAGCTGCTTCCCGATTGAGCGGTATACGGCCTGTCGCTGGTCGTCGAATCGCAGCAGGGTGGTGATCGGTTTGCGCCCGGGGGGTAGCTCGTCGATTACCGACACGTCGAGGTCGCCGTAGACGGTCATGGCGAGCGTTCGGGGGATAGGGGTGGCGGTCATTACGAGCACATGGGGCGGGGTGGAGGCGTTTTTGCCCCACAGGCGGGCGCGCTGCACCACTCCGAAGCGATGCTGCTCGTCGATCACCGCCAGGCCGAGGTTGCTAAACGCCACGTTCTCCTCGATCACGGCGTGGGTGCCGATGAGGATGTGCAGCGAGCCGTCGGCCAGTTCGGCGGCTATCACGTCGCGCTCCTTCTTCTTGGTGGAGCCGGTGAGGAGCCGCACGTTAACGCCAAGCGGCGCGGCCATTGAGCGTATGCTCTCGTAGTGCTGGGTCGCGAGAATCTCCGTGGGGGCCATGATGCATGCCTGGGTGCCGTTGTCGAGCGCTATGAGCATCGTCATAAGGGCCACGATGGTCTTTCCCGAGCCTACGTCGCCCTGCAGCAGGCGGTTCATCTGACGGCCCGAGCCGAGGTCGGCCCGGATTTCTTTCAGTACGCGTTTCTGCGCGCCGGTCAGGGGGAAGGGGAGCATCTCGGAGTAGAAGCTGTTGAAAAACCGCCCTATCCGCGGAAACGGTATCCCCCTCACGGCTCCGCCGCGGCGGGTTGAGTAGCGCCGTATGTTGAGTTGAAGGTAGAACAGTTCCTCGAACTTCAGCCTCTCGCGGGCGCGCCGCAGTGTCTCGGCCTCAGTCGGCTTGTGAACGGTCAGTATCGCCTCCCTGGCATCCATGAAGCGGTATTGGGCGAGAATCTCCGCGGGGAGTGTCTCCGGGATTGACGGGGCGTAGAGGGCCAGGGCGTTCTGGATCCATTGATACAGGAGGCGGGAAGTGACCCCGCGGTTGCGGAGTTTCTCGGTCAGGGGGTATATGCCGCGGAACTCGGCTTGGGCCTGCGAGGAGTTGACCGGGTCGACCTCGGGGTGAGCCATACTCCAGCGCCCGTTGAACTCCTGCGGCTTTCCGAACACGATATACTCGTTGCCTGTTTTGTAGAGCTCGCGGAGTTGCTTTACGCGCTTGAACCATACGACCTCCATGGTCGAGGTGCCGTCGGTAAACAGGCCCACGAGCCTCATCTTGGCACCTTCGCCTATAACGTTGAAACTGATGAACCTGCCCCGAAGCTGAACCGAGGGCATATCGCCGGCGAAGTCGCGGATTTTGTAAACGTTGCTGCGGTCAAGGTAGTGCGACGGGAAGTAGCGCAGAAGGTCGTGGACCGATTTCAGGTTGAGCTCCTCGGCGAGCAGCTTCGCCCTGGCCGGTCCGACCCCCTTGACATACATCAGCTCTATTTCGCGCAGATTCTTCATCGTAAACAGCCCCGTGGGTAAATACTTGAGCCGATTGCTTATCCGCGGCGCGACAGCAGCAGCCGGGCCACTTCGAGGTCAAACGGGTTGGTGATTTTGATGTTCTCGGGCGACCCCTTGACGAGTACCTGGTTAACGAACCCCGCCTCGGCCAGAACGGAGGCGTCGTCAGTGAACGCATCGGAGTAGGGGAGGGAGTATGCCTCGCGCATACGCCAGAGGCTCGCACCCTGCGGGGTCTGCACGGCGCGGTATTCGGCCCGGTTCACGGGTTCCGACATCGGGCCCGTGCCATCCTCCAAGCGGCGCAGCGAGTCGGTGACCTCGATAGCGGGGATGGCCGCGTCGGTATTACGGGTGGCCGACCGCACACGGTTTATCACATCGACGGGAATCAAGGGGCGCGCGCCGTCATGGACGAGCACGGCGGCGCCCGCGGCTACCCCCTCGGGGATGGCCGAAAGCCCGTTCTTGACCGACTCCCAGCGGGTCGCGCCACCCTTGGCGAACAGCGGGAGGCGGATGCCGGACCGCTCGCAAGCCTCGGCGACAACGCCGCGCCAGTGGTCGAAGTCGGCTGCAGGCAGAACCACGATTACCACGCCGTCGGGGAATGTGTCGCTAAACGAGCGCACGCTGTGGCATACCACCGGCAACCCCTCCAGCGGAAGGAACTGCTTCGGTACGTCGGAACCGAACCGCGTGCCGCTTCCGGCGGCCACAATGATGGTGACTTCTCGGATGTTTCCGGCGCCCGCCCCGACCGTAGCGGGAGTTGAATCGTTTGTGGCGGGAGTTGAATCGTTTGTGGTCTTTGTCGCCATACCAGTTGATGCTTTAATGAACGTGCTCGTCTAATTTATGATTATATACGCGAATTTACTAAAAATCCCCGACAATCCCCGTATGGCCGCGGCGTATGGCCATATCGTTGCGGCGATGTGTGTAATGTGTCAAGGACATAAGAAACAAAAGAGGCTGCCCACGCGCAGCCTCTTTTGTCATTAAGGTGTATGATTTCTATTTATTGGAAGAGTTTCCGAGTGCGTCGCACGGATGCGAGATTATCAATTCTCAATCATACTTGAGAAGAAGTTGGATTTCTGTTCTTTAGTGCGGATAGGCATGTTTGTGCCTTTGCCGTGTTCAACGAGGATAGCGTCGCCACCCTTGTCAACCTTGCACAGGCTGCGGCTCGCTCCCATTACTTCCAGTATTTTGAGCTCGCCAATGAGCTTTTTGGAGATTTCGCCAGCGATGTCTACTTCTTTGAACACTTCAAGTTTCTGACCTTTCTGGATGCCGTCGTTAGAGCCCAGGTTGATGTAGAGCGTCTTAACCTTTTTGGCGTCAGCTTCGTCGATGGCGAGGATTTTGCCCTCAACCTTGTAAGCGTTGTTGATGAAGCGTTCGAGGGGCTTCTGCTTGATGCTAAGGCATTCTGTTGCGGCGAGTTCCTGGGTGTCGGCGGAAGCCATATTTTCAAAAGTCTTGGACACCACGAGAGTTCCGTTGGATGCGTTGATGATGGAGAGTGTGTATTTGATTTCGGCCGCGAAGTAGATGCTTATTTTGCCGGTCTTAGCGTTCTTCGATTCGCGCTGTGAGACTACGAGGTTGTCGATGTTGCCTTTGAGGATGGCGTTTGACATAAGGGCGGTCATATCCTCGACGCGTCCGGCATCGGCCATGGCTTCTTCGCGTTCGCGGCGGGCCTGCTCAGCCTTGAGCGCGGTTTCGTTCTTGATGTCGACCACTTCGACGCGTCCGGCCTGCTGAACGCCGGCAATCACGTTGTTGCGCAGCATCTCGATGGCCTGGGGGCCAACATTGCCTGTGAAGTTCTCTACCGTGAGTACCGGCTTGGTGGTTTGAGCGAATGCCGATGAGGCAACTGCTACTGTGATGATGGTGAAGATTTTTTTAAGCATGATATAATTGGTTTAATGGTTCTTTCGAGTTATCTGAATACTACGGTGTATTTCGGATATGTTCTCTGATAGTAAGCTTTGGCGACGTCGCGGACCGCGTTTATCCTTGTTTTCTGAAGGTCGAGTGCGCGCTGTTCCCGGCGTTCCTGCGCGGCGCGTTCCTGCGCTTCGGTCTGCCTTATTTCCTTGCTCATAGAGTTTGTCATGGCGACAGCGTCGGAGTAGCAGGGGCTGTTTGGGTCAATGTCGGCAAGGAGCGAATTGGCATAGTCGTACTCCTTCTTCGCGAGCGCGCCTTTTGCCTGGAGGATGATTTCCCGGCAGTTGTGCGTGAGGTAAAGCTTGTAAGTCTTCTCGATTTCCGCATTGATTTCTTTTTCGCGGGGCATCCCGTCGGGGAAGGAGGCGAGTATCGCGAGAGCTTGGTCATAATCGCCGGTGGAAGCTGCTGTTCGGGCTTTACCGATAATGGAGCTATGGTTTTTTGTGTAGTAGTCAATAACGTTCTGTTTCGACTGCTCCAGGAATCGGGTGATGTCGGGATTATTGACATTTACCGACGATGCGGCAGACTTCATAGCTGTAGCTTTTGAGCGCTTGCCTGTCCCTCTGATAGGTATTGACACAGAACCGAAAACTTTGTCGGTTGAGATCTGTGTGAGCGCGAGGTTCAGGCTTCCGGCCACTTTGAACAGGTTGACCATACCGCTTTCGATTATGTCGTCCTCATCGATTTGGATGGACGGTACGAGTACGAAGTCGGATCCGGAATCGCCCATCCCGTTTTTGGTGAGGATTGCCTGGACTTTATTCACCAAAGCTTTGCTTGTAGCGGCATCCATCGAAGTGTCGGATGTCGGTATGGCTATTCCGATTGGAATCGTCTGAGCGAAGCTGGCGCAGAAAGTGGCAGCGCATAGTAATAATGAAAGAAGTGTTTTTTTCATTTGGCGTGATTATTGGATAGAGATATGGAGTTGGTTTCCTGTAGTGGTACGCTTGATGGTTATACCGAGGCTTCGGAACAGTTTGCCAAGTTCTATGGCGAAGCGGTTTATTTTTGTATCGACGGGTATGCGGACATCGTCAAAAATCATTGTTTTGTCGGATGTGCCGGAAATGTGGTAGTATTTCTTGAAAGCGTGGTCCTCCACCCAAAGTTCGATTTCGTCGGATAGAAGGTTCCCTTCCGAACCTACTTCATCAGCGAGGGTGACAGATGAGCCTTCATCGACACCGATGTTGATGATGATGGAGCGGCCGTTGGCGATAATGTCGTTGAACTTGCCCTGCATATTATTGAGGAAGGTGTCCATGTCCTTCTTGATGGCTACGTCGGCCAGCTTGGAGATGTTGTCGGTGCGGAAGGGGCCGGCTTGAGCCTGTTTGTTGGCCAACGATTGGCCGGTACTGGTATCGTAGGCGTTGAGGATTATGTTCACGCTTTTTGCACCGTCGGCGCGGGTGAGAATGTTGATTTCCGCGGTGATGAAGATGTCGGAGCCGGAGGTATTGATAATTTCAGATACTAAGTCCGATTGGTTGTTTTCGTTTGTCGCGGCCATGGTCGACATAGCGCGGAACTTGCCAAGGAAGTCGATTGTGGTGAATCCGCGGTTGTCGAACTCTTCCTTGATGCTTGTGAGCACGGCGCGTTTGTTGAAGTCGGATTCGAGCACCTGCCTGATGTCCTCGCCCTCTTTCGTGAAAGGAACGACCATAATCGTGGGCTGGACCGTTGTCTGGGAGAAGGCTGAAATCGCAGCGAGCAATAATGACGATAGAATGGTAATTAATCTCATAATAATATGGAGTTTTTGAATTTGTGAACTTGTTCAGAATCCAAAACGGCGTTTGACGCCCTGCTGCTCAAGGTCAAGGCGGAGGGCTTTTACGTTTACGGTAAATTGGATTACGGAGATTTTGTTTTTCTTGGTGTAGCTTAAGAACTCGGAGCTGGGTAGGAATGAGGCAAATCGGTCTTGCTCAAACATTTGCTTAAAGTACTCGGGGTGTTTGGCCGCTACTTGCTCGTCTGTGCCGACTAACGGGTTCTTGCAGGTTTGTGAGTCCGGCAAACCTCGGAAGAACAACGCGTAGCGGAGTATTGATTCCGCTTGAGCCATAGCTTGCTTCTCTTTCACACCGAAGATGGTTACCTGAGCGGTGAGCATATCGCCGTCATCGTATGTGGTGACAATGTTCTGCGCGTTAGCCGCGATGGATGCGATCGCGATAAGTAACGCTGTGATTAATGCTCGCGTAGTCATAGCAGGGGGATGTGTTTTGAATATAGTTAATGGTTAAATATGGCGTGAGCTTAAGGTGTGGGATGTATACAAAAAAAGCGTGGAACTTACATTGTCTGCTCCACAGCTTAAGGCTCTCGCATGCCCATCTCAGCGGAACAGACAAAGCAGAAGCCCACGCATGTATATATGCCAAACCGTCACGCGTATAGCGCGACGGCTGGCGGATATATAACGCCATGAACATCTACTGTTGTCAACCCTATACTGAGATTAAGAATTTGCGAGATTCTAAGCTGTAAGGATATAACGCAGTAAACGTCTTATATTCATATTTTTATGCGATCTCTATCACATATCCCTCTGCAGAACCCGCCCATGGGCTTCTGCTTTAGTATGGCAAAGTTATGTAAAAAATCATTATGCCGCAATATCACGGCGAAAAAATATTTCCGTGCGAATTTAATCAGCTCTATTTTAGTATCATTATTGCGGATATAGAATGACTGGAAGAGGACTGGACGCTCTGACCGATCATATATTGGATGAGCTGTATCCGTAGAGTTGTCGCGACGTGCTTAGTTCTTTAACTTTTGTGGCGATGGAAAGTCTTATCGCTACACTGTAATAGATATGTATAAATGATTGGTTGAGTATATAAATGACAGGCGCGGCCCCGGGGATGCCGGAGCCGCGCTATTGTCGGTTGGGGTTGTGCTGGTATTACTGCTGGAGCTTGAAGTTGATGGGGAGGGTGTACCATACGGCTACAGCCTGGCCATTCATCTTGCCGGGGATAAACTTGGGCAGGGTCTTGACCACGCGCTGGGCCTCTTTGTCGAGGTCCGGGTCGCGGCCGCGGAGCACTACCACGTCGCCTACCTGGCCATCCTTCTTCACAACGAACTTCACTACAACGCGGCCCTGGATGTTGTTTTCAGCGGCCATAGTAGGATATTTGATGTGGGTAGCGATGTACTTCAGGAGCTCGGCGTCGCCACCGGGGAACTGGGGCATCTGCTCGACGGCGGTGAAGACTTCCTCCTTGACGGGTTCTTTCTTCTCCTCGACGATGATTTCCTCCTTGTGTTCGCGAACGACGTTGAGGTCGTCGGTACCCTGGTCGAAGGTCGAGGCGCCGGCAGCGGCTGTCGATTCCTGAACTTCGTCCTTGGAGGTGATGTCCTCGGTCACTTCGTTGTCCTCGGCGATAGCGATTTCGGTATCCTTGATGGTGTTGAGGATCTCCTCGGGGAGGGCCTCTTCCTGAACGGGTTCTTCAACCGCCTGCTGGATTTCTTCCTCGGGGGCCTCTTCAACCTGCTCTTCCATAGCGGCGAGCTGCTGTTCGAGCTGTGCCTGGAGTTCGAGTTCCTTCTGTTCGCGGCGGTAGTCATTGTACATACCCCAGAAGTAACCGCCGATGAGTACCAGAATCAGGCCGATGATAACGATGATCACGGCGCGGTTGTGGCGGCGGTCGCTCTGGTTTCGGAGCTGGTAGGCGCCGAATTCCTTATTCTTCCCTTCGAAGATTAAGTCGGTCCATTCTTTCGATGAAAGATCTACATCTTTTGCCATGTTGATTCTTCTTTTTGCGGTTAGTTAATATAGACTGTCATCGATTACTCCTTGTGGGTCTTCTTGAACTCGTCGGTGTTGAACACCATAGCCTTGTCGACGTCGGTCATGTTGCCGAGCTGGTAGCGCGAGATCTGGTTGATCTGCATCTCGTCGAGAGCGGAGATTACGCTCTCCCACGATGCTTCCGGCATGGGCTTGATGATGACTACGGGACGGGTCAGCTGATCGTTGTTACGGATCTTCTTGGCTGCTTCCTGGAACTGCTCCTCGGTGATTTTCTTGTCGCGCCAGAGCTGTTTCTGCTCCTCAACCTGCTTGAGCACGTCTTTGTTGCGCTCGTTGAGGATTTTGCGGATGCCGCGGGGGGTGATGCCCTCGTTGCCTTCGAAGTGGGTAACCTCGATGTTGGAGCTCACGAGCTGGTCGCCGTTGAACTCAGTTACGGGCTTACCGAAATAGTAGTAAACGGTGTTGCCCTTCACTCCGCCGTTGTCGTCGTAGACGGTGTCGAGGATCATGGTGATTGCTTCGGATTCCTTAGCCTTCTGAAGCTCTGTCTGTTCGAGCTTCTCGTTGGTGGGAAGCGCGATTGACAGGGTCTGAGACTTGATCATGGTGGTACACAGCATGAAGAACGTGATCAGAAGCATATTCATGTCGACCATCGGGGTGAAGTCGACGTGAATTGACATTTTTTTCTGGGCGCCTTTCTTTTTCTTGCCCCCATCGGATTGTTCTATCTGTGCCATACTTAGTCTGCTTCAGTTTTAAGGGCAGTCATGACGGAGAATTTGTTCATCTTGATGGTCTGAAGGTTGTCGAGCACCTTGTGGATGGTCTCGAACTTAGTGCCGCGGTCAGACTTGACAGCGATGCCTTCGCCCTTCTGGATGGCGTCATGAATGTTGGAGTTCGACGAATTGTAGATAGCGCGCATCCAGATCTGGAACTCGTTCGTGGTGAGCTGGTTTCCGTTCTGGTCGGTGTAGCGGATATCATCAAAGGGGATTCCGGTGTCCTTGCGCTCCATGTCGCCGAGCCACTCATCCTGCTTGGTCTGGTCGAGCATCAGGAATTCGTGCATCTTCGACAGGGGGACGCCGAATGAAGCGTTCTTTGCAAACTTTTCCAGGTCGAGGGGCGTCAGGCCGGTCTTCTTCCCGGTGTAGGCTTCGTAGTTGGCGGCCGCGGTCTTGAGGGCCTCCTTGCGAAGCGCTTCTGAACCCCACTCCTCGGCGTGGTCGGGGTCGGCGTCGCCGAGCAGCGAAAGGAACACCTTTCCCTGGGGCGCCACGAGCACCTGTGCCACGTTGGCTGTGGGAACCTTGATCTCAGAAACAGACGAGGGGGTGATCACGGTCACCGGCTCTTTCTGGAGGAAGGTCGAGGTCAGCATGAAGAAAGTAAGCAAAAGAACGGTAACGTCACTCATCGCGGTCATGTCGATGAGGGTACTCTTTCTTTTTGGTTTTACTTTTCCCATGATTTACGTTTTATAAACTTTTGTGTTATTATTTATTTGTAAACCGCGGGATCAGTGGGTTGCTGCGAACGACTGAACGATCGAGAAGCCGATTTCGTCGATAGCGTAGGTGAGGTTGTCGATCTTGTTGGTGTAGAAGTTGTAGGAGATTACAGCGAAAGCACCGGTGGCGATACCGAAGGCGGTGTTCACAAGGGCCTCGGAGATACCGGTCGACAGCTCGGACGAGTCAGGAGCGCCGGAAGCGGAGAGGGCCTGGAACGATTTGATCATACCGAGCACGGTACCGAGAAGGCCGACGAGAGTACCGAGGGTGGTGAGGGTTGCCACGATGGGGAGGTTCTGCTGAAGCGAGGGCATCTCGATGGCGGTAGCCTCTTCAACTTCCTTCTGGAGGGTGGCGATCTTCTGCTCCTTGGTCAGGACGGTGTTCTTGTCCATTTCCTCGTAGCGGTTGAGGGCTGCGGAAACAACAGCTGCTACAGAGCCTTTCTGCTTCTTGCAGAGAGCCTGGGCGGCCTGGATGTCGTTCTTGGCGAGGCACTTCTTCACTTCGGAAACGAACTTGGCGATGGAGCCGGTGCCCTTGGCGCTCTTAAGAGCGATGGCGCGCTCAACGGAGAGAACGATAACGGTGAGGAAGAGGGTCTGGAGGATAGGCACGATGATGCCGCCTTTGAACACGGTGCCGATGAGGTCGAGGGGATGGGCTTTCTCGAATTCTTCGGGAGCGAACCACATAGATACGCCGTTGTAGCCTTCAGCGTCGAAGTGGGAGGGGTGGCCGAACACGAAGAGGAACAGGCATACTGCCACTACGAAGCAGGCGATGATCACCAGGAAGGCGTTCTTGATGCCGCGTACGTTGCTACCGGGTTTTACAGCTGCGGGCTGCTTTGCGGGATTGGGCTTTTGAGCTTCCATAACTTGAAATGTTACTTTTTAGATTGTAAGTTATTGTTAATAATTGATTTAATTGATTTTTGATTCTCTCTGTGTCGCGGGGTTCGGGCTCTTCCCTTCCGCTCCTTTTCGCGGACGCCGGTCCGCGGCTTTACGGCAGTTTCTACGCCTTACATTGTGAAAAACGAATAGTTTCCGTGTTTATTACCCTCCGGAAGCTGGTTATGCCGCTCCGGGAGGGTTAAAGTTTGTTACCCAATCATTGTCAGGCGAGGGGTTCGTAGGTTTTTCGGATTGAAACGTATAAGTTTTCAGGCATGTTAAGGTATAGTCTTCTAAAGCTATCTGCAAAATTATGACTATATTTCCAACTGACAAAATTTTCCGCCATTAATTTTAACTTCAATGCCTCCGCGGGGGTGGCAAAAGTGCGCCAAGGGCGGAAAATGGCAAGCCCCGGCAGCGTGAGCGGCCGGGGCTTGGTTGTCGGTGCGCTTCCGGGCGCCAGGCGCCGCGGAGGGGGTGGGTCGTTATTTTACAATGTGTTTTTTGCCGTTTACAATATAGAGGCCGGCGGGGAGTGCCGAGATCGCGGCGGGGTCGGCGGTTACGAGCACCCGTATGCCCAAGGCATTGTAAACGGTGAAGCGCCCATCGGCGTCGGAGGCTATGGCTGAGATGCCCGACGATGCCTTGGCGTTATAGGCCAACAGAATGAAATGGGTGGGCGCGCCGGGGGATTTCAGCTCGACATATGCCTCGTGCACACCTTCGAGGTCGGTAAGGAATGTGAGGTCGAAGCTGCCACCCTGGGCGGGGAGTTTCTCCTTGCTGAGGGTGAAGTTCGAGGGGTTGGAGCCGCCCATTGCCAGTGTGATGTCGCCGGTGAGGTTGTGGCCGGTCACATTGATGGTGGTCTTGTGGGGCGCGAAAGGCTCAACCTCGGCTTCGATAGTGCGGAGGTCCGATTTGATCTGGGGCACGTCGGTGCGGCCATAGGTCACGTCGTCGATGTAGTACACTGCCGAGTTGTCGCGCCCGCGGTTCGAGTCGAAGAGGAACCCGACGAAGAAGGTGTCGGCAAGGTCCTGGCCCTCGAAGTCGACAACGTAGTCGATCCACTCGCCGTTATAGTCGGCCGATGCCGGAATGTTGAGGCCCTGGATTGTCTGGTAGTAGGGCTCGCCGTCGGCCACGTCGCAGTAAACCACGCGGAGCAGGTCGGTCATGCCGTCGGCCATGTACTGACCCATGACGCGGAATGTGAGCAGCTTCGACTCGGAGTTGGCGAAGTCGAGCGCCGGGGTCAGCAGTAGCATCTGGCAGGGGTCCTCGGCGCCGATGGCGGCGTTGGAGTCGTAGGCGGTGACTTTGGCCGCCTTATTGCCGTCGGTGAAGTCGAAGCCCCACCAGGCGCGCTTGCCGATGGCGGCGTTGTTGACCCACCCCTGGAGCTGCAGGGGCTTGTTGCGTTCGGCGCCGTCGAAGTTCTCGTTGAGGAGGCGCAGGGGTGCGGAGGTGTCGAACTTGAGCTCGTCACCCTCGGCGGGCTGCTCGGGGAGCGAGGCGCCACAGGTGCCGGTCACAGTGAAGGTCTGCGCGGGAAGTTTCACGCCTGAAATCTCGATGCGTTCGGTGAAAGTGCCCTCGCTCTTGGGTGCGAAGGTGACGCGCAGGGTGGTCTGGCCGCTCTTCATCAGCATCGTGCTGTTGATGATGAAAGCGCCATTGGCGTCGCCGAGCACCTTGATTGTTCCGTAGTCGGGGAGGTTGGCCGAGGTGATGTTGACGGTCTGCACCTGGGTTTCGCCCGCGGCTGCCACTTCAAACGGTGTAAGGGACGCGGTGTCGGCGGTAGCTTCGGGCATATTCTGCGGGTCGAAGGCCAGGAAGGTGAAGTTGAAGCCCTTGGCGAGCTCCGAGGGTGTGGTGTCGAAGTTCAGGCGCGCAGTGTGTTTGCCTATGGCGGTCGGGCTGTAGCTTACGGTGACGGTTGTCGTGCCGCTCCCTGCCGCGATTTCCTCGGTGTCGACGGTGAACATGCCGCGGTTGGCCCCGGTGAGGTACACGCTTACCGGGTTGGTGAGGTCCTTGGCGGCGACGGTGAAGCGGAGCACGGCGGTAGCTTTGCCTATCTCCGCGGCCTCGTCGGTGAAGAGCTGCTCGGAAGCGATTTCGAGCTCAGGCTCGCCAACGGGGGCGAGTTCGATGTCGGCCAGGTTTCTGGGTGAGATCGAGGCGATGCTCATCGAGCGGGAGATGCCGGTGACTGAGTTGGCCGACGCGGGGATGGCGGTGCCAACGAGGTCGCTCGCCGCGAAGGGGAGGATTTTGCCGGGCGCATTGGTGGGGCCTGCGGTAATGTCGACAGTCGAGGTGCCGAACGTCGCGCCGGCCTCGGCGTTGAAGGTTACCTCGTTTACTTTCACGAGTCGGTGGATGTACAGCTCGGGGCTCGTGGCTATATCGCCGAGGTTTACATCGATCGCGTTGACGTTATTGCCGCTGGAGACGATGGTGCCGAGGGTGGGGTAGAGCGGGAGGAAGTAGGGCACGTCGAGCTCCGAGGTCATATAACCGAAGATTTTCTTCACCTTGTCGCCTACCTTCACCCCTTCGAAATCGACGAAATCGTTCTTGAACGCGACGCCTCCGGCTATGTCGTAGCCATAAATGGTGCCAGTCTTTTCGTCGATGTAGGAAATCGTGACGGTGCTGTTGAGCACGAGCGACTCGAACGCTTCGGGGTTCTGCTGCGCGATTTGCAGCGAGTTGGTTAGCGTTTTTACCGGGTAGGCCACGGCGGTGAAAGTCGTCGACGCGGTGCTCTCGCCGCTCGCGAGGGTTAGCGTGCCTTCGAAAGTGCCGTCAGTGGCGGGGTTGTAGGTTACCGTTGCCACGGCGCCGGCGGCGGAGAGCGCGTCGCTCTTGGCTATGGTCGCGGGCTCCACGGTGAGGCCGTCGGTCCCGCTAACACTCAGGGTGATGTCGTCGGTGATGCCTGTGGCGCGGATGGTGAACTGCTTGGTGGCGGTTCCGGTCACGAAAGCCGAGAGGGGGTCGTCGTTAAACTCGGTGGCCGACATGCTTACCGCGGGGTCACCCTTGTCGCCTTCCCCTTCATCGTCGGTGAAGAGCGAGGCCCAGTCGGTCGCGCCGCGCACGGCGTCAACCATCATTGTCGGAGCGGCCTTCACCGAGGAGCCACCTTGCTGGAGCAGGATGCCTCTGGCGGCTCCGTAAGTGCCTGAGTAGTCGGTGCCATCGGAAGTCGTCAGCGCGGGGGTGTCTGATTCGCTGGCGGCGTTGACCCATACGGATATGACGTCGTCGTTGGAGCCATCTCCGTAGGCGTATTTCATTATCAGGCAATAAGTTTTGCCGAGCTCGAATTCGGTTTCGGTCGAAATCTTGACGGCGGTCGTGGATTTGCTAAGCCCGAGTTTGAAGTGCGAGGCGTCAGACCCGTTGAGTATGAACAGATTCCCCTTGGCGGTGGGGCTTGAGGTGTCGACGTACCCCTTGTAATTGTTGCTGAGGAATGCGATTGAAGCGGCTTTGCAATTCTCGGGAACGGCGTTGACGCACACCAGCATACCAACATAGAGGTCTCTCGGGGTGTCGGTCCCGGTTATGTCGTGGAACACTGACTGGTCCTGGGCGTTGAGGTCCCCAGCGAGGCGCGCCGCGCCGCCGACCGCGGAGGTCTGGTAGCCGGGATAGGTGAGGCTCTGTGCGACAACCTGCACCGGGGCGGCGGTCTTAGCGCCGTATTGGAGCCATTCTCCCTGTCCTTTGAGATTTCCGACGGCGTAGTCGAAATTGTCGGAGAAAAGCAGCTCGGCGTTGGCGGCGGGCGCCAACGCTAACGACAGCAGCGCCGCTGTCGCGAAATTCGTTAAGAGTTTCTTCATAAGCTATGGTTATTTGATTGATTAGTCGGGTGACTTTATTTAAGTGGTATTTGTCGCGGATTGATTGATGTTTTACAAAATTAAGTATTTTTCTCTTATTTGGAAAATATCGGGCCGATTCATGTTTAAGATTAACTAATTTTCACTACCACGGCGAACCGCGGAAAAATTAGTTGTGTTAATTAATGTGCGAAATGAAAAATTTCACTAACTTCGCGCAATTAATTAAGCGTGACAAGCGGCCGGCATATCCGCTTCGGCAAGTTTCGCTACAAACTTAAAGATTGTAATCTCCTCTTTTGGAGCGGCTATGCGGCTCCCGTCTAACGGAATCATCCGCCACACATAACTTTTTATGAGCATCGGAATCAAAATCAAGAAGGGTCTCGACATCAACATCGAAGGTGCCGTGCCCAGTTCCTGCGAACCGGCAGCGCGTACTTCGGCTACCGCCGCCGTGTGTCCCGACGACTTCCCCGGCTTCGTCCCCAAGGTCGAAGTGCGCGAGGGGGACCAGGTGAAGGCCGGGTCGCCCCTGCTTCGCGACAAGAATTTCCCCTCGGTCAAACTCGTGTCGCCGGTTTCCGGCACCGTGAAAGCCGTCGTGAGAGGCGAACGTAGAAAAATCGAGCGCGTGGTGGTCGAAGCCTCCGAAGGCGCCCCGCTCGCGCTTGACACTGCCAAAGTTTTGTACGATGCCTCCGCCGCGAGGGCTTTCCTCCAGGAGTCGGGTCTGTGGGCGCTCACGCGCCAGCGTCCCTACGACATCGTGCCCCTCGGCGACGCCTCGTTCCGCGATATCTTCGTAAGCGGTTTCGACTCGGCTCCCCTCGCCGTCAACCCGACGGCTTTTCCCGCCGACGAGGTAAAGGCTATGGAGGCGGGAGTGAAGGTGCTCCGGCTCCTCACCTCCGGCAAGGTATACGTCAGCCGCCGCTCCGGCGAGGCGCTCCCCGAGCTGTCTGGCGCGGAAATGGTTGACATAAGCGGCCCGCACCCCTCGGGCAACTGCGGCACCATGATCGCCGCCATCAAACCCGTAAACAAAGGCGAGACCGTGATGTGCCTCGACCTTGCCACGCTCCGCCGCATCGGCGCGGCCGCGCTCTACGGGGTAGTGCCGATGGATACCGTCGTGGCGCTCACCGGCTCAGAGGTAAAGGAGCCGAAACTCATAAAAACCGTGGTCGGCGCTGAAATCGCGTCGCTCGTCAAGGGTGATGTGGCCGACGATGGCCGCCACCACCGCCTGATTTCTGGCAACGTGCTCACCGGCACCCGTGTTCACTTCGACGGTTATCTCCGCTGGCCCTACCGCCAGGTGACGGTCATCCCTGAGGGTGACGATGTAGACGAGTTCATGGGATGGGCCTCCCTCTCGCCCAAGAAACTGAGCACCAGCCGCTCGTTCCCCGGCCATTTCCTCTTTAAAAAGGCCTTCAACCCCGACGCCCGCCTCAACGGCGGTCGCCGCGCTATGATCATGAGCGGTGAGTACGACAAGGTGATGCCTATGGATATTCTCCCCGAATACCTTATTAAGGCCATCCTCGCCAAGGATATCGACCGCATGGAGCAGCTCGGCATTTACGAAGTGGCTCCCGAGGACTTCGCCCTGGCCGAGTTTGCCGACACTTCGAAGCTGGAACTTCAGAAAATAGTGCGCGACGGGCTCGACTATCTCCGCAAAGAGCTGTCATAATCAGCAACCCCACTCTTTAACACAACGTTCATATAACCATATAACGCTCAAGTTTTGAAAGCTTTAAAAAAACTGATGGACAAGGCGAAGCCTGCTTTCGAGCCGGGCGGCAAGCTGCACGCTTTCCGTTCGGTGTACGACGGTATGGACACGTTCCTGTTCACCCCCCGCGAGACCTCGAAGTCGGGTGTCCACATCCATGACAGCATGGATTCAAAGCGCACCATGATTATAGTGGTGCTCTCGCTCCTGCCGTGTCTGATTTTCGGAATGTACAACTGCGGCTACCAGCACTGGCTCGCCAGCGGGGCCACCGAGTTTCCGTTCTGGGACCTTCTGCTCTACGGCTTCCTTGCCATCCTCCCTTCTATCGTGGTCACCTATCTCGTGGGGCTCGGCATCGAGTTTACCGTCGCCCAGATGCGCGGCGAAGAGATTCAGGAGGGTTTCCTCGTGACCGGCATACTGATTCCGATGATTTGCCCGATCGAGACCCCGCTGTGGATGATCGCCGTGGCGACCGCCTTCTCCGTGATATTCGTCAAGGAGGTGTTCGGCGGCACTGGCTATAACATCTTCAATGTGGCGCTTGTGACCCGCGCGTTCCTGTTCTTCGCCTATCCGGCCAAGATGAGCGGCGACGGGGTGTTCGTATCCCTCGGTTCGATGTTCGGCCTCGGGGGTGAGGCTCCCGATGGGTTTACCGGCGCGACCCCCCTGGGGCAGATCGCCGTCAGCGGCGCGCAGTCGCAGGCCGACCTCGCCGCGTCGTTTACCGATGTGGCCGGCAACCCTATAGGGCTGTGGGATATGTTCCTCGGACTGATTCCCGGCTCGTTCGGCGAGACTTCGACGCTCTGCATACTTATCGGCGGGCTCGTGCTGCTCCTCGCGGGCATCGCATCGTGGCGCATCGTGCTGTCGGTGTTCGCCGGAGGTGCGTTGATGGCTTTCGTGGCCAACTGCTTCGCCACACCTACCTACCCGGCCTCGTTCCTCTCTGTAGCCGACCAGCTCTGCCTCGGCGGTTTCGCTTTCGCCGCGGTGTTCATGGCTCCCGACCCTGTGACCTCGTGCCGCACGAATGTGGGCAAGTATATCTACGGTTTCCTGGTGGGCGTGGTCGCCATACTGATACGCACCTATAATAACGGCTACCCCGAAGGGGCCATGCTCGCGGTGCTGCTGATGAACGCCCTCGCCCCGCTGATCGACTATTGCGTTGTCGAGGCTAACGTGCGCCGCCGCCTGGCACGCGCCAAATCCTAACCATTAGAGCGATAATAAGATGATTAACAAGCAAAGCAACGTTTACACGATTGTCTATATCACGGTGCTCGTCGTGGTAGTGGGCGCGGCCCTAGCGCTCACGGCGATGTCGCTCAAGGATAAGCAGGAGGATAACGCCCGAGCCGACAAGATGGGCCAGATTCTCCAGGCGGTGCGCCTCACTTCCCCCCGCGACCAGGTGATTGCCGACTTCGGCAAATACATCACCGAGCAATATGTCGTCAACTCCGAAGGCGCTAAAGTCGAAGGCGTGGAGGCCTTCAACGTCAATGTGGCTGCCGAGGCCAAAAAGCCCGCTGCCGAGCGTCTGCTCCCGGTATATGTGTGCTCCCTTCCCGACGCCGGCACAAAATACATACTCCCGCTGGCCGGTATGGGTCTGTGGGGGCCGATTTGGGGATATGTTTCCTTCGATGCCGACGGCGCGACTATCTACGGCGCGTTCTTCGACCATCAGGGGGAGACCCCGGGCCTTGGCGCTGAAATAGCCAAGCCCCTCTTTTCCGACCAGTTCCGCGGGCTCACTGTTGTGAAGAACGATGAGTTCGTCCCCGTCACCGTGGTCAAGAAGGGCCTGAAGCCCGACGGCGACCAGGACTATGTCGACGGAATTTCGGGCGGCACCATCACCTCTATGGGGGTGGCCTCGATGCTTGACGGCTGTCTGACCCCCTACAAGGCATTTCTCGAATCTCTTAGCGAAAAATAAACGGCTATGGCTGATAAGATTAACTATAAAGAGGTGTTCTTCAACCCTCTGTCGAAGGATAACCCGGTGATTGTGCAGGTGCTCGGCATCTGCTCCTGCCTGGCCGTCACCGCCAAGCTCGAACCGGCGCTGGTAATGGGCCTCTCGGTTCTCGCGGTCCTCGCGTTCTCCAACGTGATTATCTCGCTTATACGCAACACAATACCGACCAACATCCGCATCATCGTGCAGCTCGTGGTGGTTGCCGCGCTGGTAATCATCGTCAACCAGCTGTTGCTGGCCTACGCCTACGATGTCAGCAAGCAGTTGTCGGTGTTCATCGGTCTGATAATCACCAACTGCATACTGATGGGGCGCCTGGAAGCGTTCGCCATGGGCAACAAGCCCTGGCCCTCCTTCCTCGACGGTATCGGCAACGGGCTGGGTTACGCCTGGATTCTCGTGGTAGTTGGGTTCTTCCGCGAACTGCTCGGCAGCGGCACCCTGTTCGGTTACCAGGTGGTTCCCGACTCGTGGTATGAGGCCGGTTACGCAAACAACGGCCTGATGATTCTCCCCCCGATGGCCCTGATCGTGGTGGCCTGCGTGATATGGGTTCACCGCGCCCGCAACCCAGAACTTCAAGAAAAGGCCTGAGGCCGTGAATTGCTAACCGCACGACTATTTTAGAAATGGAAAATTTCAACCTGTTCATACGGTCGATTTTCGTCGACAATATGGTGTTCGCATACTTCCTCGGCATGTGCTCCTTCCTGGCCGTGTCGAAGAACGTGAAGACCGCCTTCGGCCTGGGTGTGGCTGTGACGTTCATGCTCGTCGTGACCCTCCCGATCAACTACCTTCTTGAAAACTATGTGTTGAAAGCGGGGGCGCTCTCCTGGCTTGGTGAGGATTTCGCCGCTGTCGACCTGAGCTTCCTGTCGCTTATAATGTTCATTGCCGTTATCGCCTCTATGACGCAGCTCGTAGAGATGACGGTCGAGAAGTTCTCCCCGAGCCTCTACGCGTCGCTCGGCATCTTCCTCCCCCTGATCGCTGTGAACTGCGCGATCCTCGGCGGCTCCCTCTTCATGCAGCAGCGCGAATGGACCAGCGTATGGACCGCCACCTGCGCCGGAGCCGGCTGGGGCCTGGGATGGCTGCTCGCCATCACCGCCATAGCCGCCATACGCGAACGCGTGGCCTCGTATTCCAACGTGCCCGCCCCGCTCCGCGGCATCGGCATCACTTTCATTCTATGCGCTCTTATGGGCATCGCCTTTATGAGCTTCCTTGGCATAAAAATCTAATCCCCCCGACATTCGACTATGATACTGCTGGAAACTTCAACCCTTTGGCCCACAGTGCTCTCGGGTGTTGCAATCTTCCTGGTCATCACGCTGGTTCTCGTCGCGGTGCTTCTCGTGGCGAAGAAGTACCTCGTAAGCTCCGGCAACGTGACCGTAACCATCAACTTCGACCGTAAGGTGGAGGTAGCCGCCGGTGTGCCGCTCCTTTCGGCCCTCGCCACCAAGAATGTGTTCCTCCCCTCGGCCTGCGGCGGCAAAGGTAGCTGCGGCCAGTGTAAGGTGCGCGTTCCCGAGGGAGGAGGCGAAATCCTCCCTACCGAGGCCGTGCATTTCACCCGCAAGGAAATCAAGGACAACTGGCGCCTGGCTTGCCAGGTGAAGGTGAAGAACGACATCGACATAAAGGTGCCCGCCTCGGTGCTCGACATCAAGGAGTACGAGTGCACCGTGGTGTCGAACAACAATGTGGCGACCTTCATCAAGGAGTTCATCGTGGCTCTCCCCGAGGGCGCGCATATGGACTTCATACCCGGTTCCTACGCCCAGATTAAGATTCCCCCCTTCAATATCGACTACGACAAGGATATTGACAAGGCTTCGATTGGCGCCGAGTACCTCCCCGCCTGGGAGAAGTTCGGCCTCTTCGGCCTCAAGTGTGTCAACACCGAGACCACCGTGCGCGCCTACTCGATGGCCAACTATCCCGCCGAGGGTGACCGCTTCATGCTCACCGTGCGTATCGCGACTCCCCCCTTCAAGCCGAAACCCGAGGTTGGCTTTATGGATGTGAACCCCGGTATAGCTTCGAGCTATATATTCACCCTCAAACCCGGCGACAAGGTGATGATGAGTGGCCCTTACGGCGACTTCCACCCGATTTTCGACTCGAAGAACGAGATGATATGGGTAGGTGGCGGCGCCGGTATGGCCCCCCTCCGCGCCCAGATCATGCATATGACAAAGACCCTCAAGACTACCGATCGCGAGATGCACTATTTCTACGGCGCCCGCGCTCTCAACGAGGTGTTCTATCTCAACGACTTCCTCGAATTGGAGAAGGAGTTCCCCAACTTCCACTTCCATCTGGCGCTCGACCGCCCCGATCCCGCGGCCGACAAGGCCGGGGTGAAGTACACTCCGGGATTCGTGCACCAGGTGATGTACGACACTTATCTCAAGGACCACGAGTCACCCGAGGATATCGAATACTATATGTGCGGTCCCGGCCCGATGAGCAACGCCGTCAACAAGATGCTCTACTCCATCGGTGTCGAGCCTGAAAGCATACACTACGATAATTTCGGTGGATGATGTTGAGGATCACACATAACGCTGACCTTACTCGACTGACCACATTCGGCATCTATGCCGAATGTGGCTGTTTAGTGGAATATGACGGGCCTGACGACCTCCGCCAGCTTGCCGACGAGCACCCCGGACTCCTTTCAGGCGAGGTTTTCTGCCTTGGCGGTGGAAGCAACGTGCTCTTTGCCGATGGCTTCTATCGCGGCACGGTGCTCCATTGCGCCGCGGAGGCCATTGAGGAGCTTCCTTCGGCCGATGGTACTGACCGCGCTGCTTCGGTACGTCTGTGTGTTGGGGCGGGTGTCGTGCTCGACAATCTCGTTGACTACGCCGCGGCCCGCGGATACTGGGGGCTGGAGAATCTCGCGGCCATCCCGGGATGCGTCGGAGGCGCCGCGGTGCAGAACGTCGGAGCCTATGGCGCCGAGTTCTCGCAGTGCGTGGAGCTTGTGAGGGCATTCGACCTTGACCGACTCAGAGTTGTGGAGTACTCCGCGGATGAGTGCGCGTATGGCTACCGCCAGTCCTACTTCAAGACTCCCGCATCGCCGCGTCTCGCTATTTTCGAGGTAGTGCTCCGGCTCAGCCGTGTGTCCAACCCAAGGCTCGGATACGCAGGGGTGAGGGAGGCACTCGGCGCTATCGCCCCGGAGAACATAACCCCGGCGATGATCGCGGAAGCCATACGGAAAGTGCGCTCGGCCAAATTGCCCGACCCCTCGGAGGTGGGTAGCGCCGGGAGCTATTTCAAGAACCCTGTGGTAGCGGCGTCGGAGCTGCCCGGTATCGAGGATTCCTGGAAGCGCTTTTGCGACCGGCGTTCAGTCGCCCATATGCCGCTCCAATATCACGAGGGTGCCGACGGCACCGCCAAATTATCCGCTGCCTGGATGATTGACAAATCGGGTTGCAAGGAGCTATCCAGCGGAGGGGCCGCGCTATGGCCCACCCAACCCCTCGTGATTGTGAACCGGAGCGGTAGTGCCACCGCGGCCGATGTGCTCGCGCTGCAGCGGATGGTGCAGGACCGCGTGGAGGAGGCTTTCGGCGTTCGTCTGGAGCCGGAGGTTGTCAGGCTATAGCCCCGGCAGTCGGCGCCTCTGTCAGTTATTTTCCGACTAACGCTCCATTTCCCGCAACAATATTTAAGATTTGTACGTTCTATTTTTGAACGGGTGGCGGCGTCCTCAGGCCGCATCCTCCCGGGCGTTTCAAATATTTTAGTATACACCTATCTATCATTTGTGTAGATGAGCTCTTTTGTAATCGAGGGAGGGCGCACCCTCAGCGGCGACATCGTTCCCGCCGGCGCCAAAAACGAAGCACTGCAGGTAATCAGCGCTACACTGCTTACCTCCCGGCCTGTTGAGATTTCCAATATCCCGGAAATCCGCGACGTCAAGAACCTTATCGAGCTCCTGCGCCAGATGGGTGTGAAGGTGACTCGCCACGAAAGGGGGCGTTATACGTTCCAGGCCGACGACGTTGACCCTTCGTACATCCTGTCGGACGACTTCATCACCCGCGCTTCGCAACTCCGGGGCTCGGTACTCGTAGTCGGGCCGCTGCTCGGCCGTTTCGGCAGCGTCTATTTCCCGAAACCCGGAGGCGACAAGATCGGTCGCCGCAAGGTCGACACCCATATCCAGGGTTTCATCAACCTCGGGGCCGAGTACACCTACGAGCCCAAGAAGCACGCTTACCTGCTGACGGTTCCCGAGGGGCGGCGTTTGCGCGGCACATATATGCTGCTTGACGAGGCGTCCGTGACCGGCACCGCCAATATCCTAATGGCCGCTTCGTATGCCGAGGGGGAGACCACCATCTACAACGCCGCTTGCGAGCCCTACGTCCAGCAGCTCTGCAAACTGATGACCGCAATGGGGTGCGAAATCTCGGGCATCGGTTCCAACCTGCTGAAAGTTAAAGGCTTCGCTGGCGAGCCGGGTGGCGCTACCCACGGTATTCTGCCCGATATGATCGAGGTCGGCAGCTTCATAGGTATGGCGGCTATTACGCGCAGCTCGCTGACAATCAAAAATGTAAGTTACGATAATCTCGGTATCATTCCCGAAAGTTTCCGCCGCCTTGGTATCCTCCTCGAACAGCGCGGCGACGACATATTCGTGCCCGCCCAGGAGAGCTATGTTATCGACACGGCGCTCGACGGCTCTATTATGAATATTGCCGACGCTCCCTGGCCCGGCTTGACCCCTGACCTCCTGAGCGTGATGCTCGTGGTGGCGACCCAGTGCCGCGGCAGCGTGCTGATACACCAGAAGATGTTCGAGAGCCGCCTGTACTTCACCGACGGTCTTATCGAAATGGGCGCGCAGATAATACTCTGCGACCCGCATAGAGCCGTAGTAATCGGCCACGACCACAAGTTCACACTCCGCGGAAACAATATGAGCTCGCCCGACATCCGCGCCGGCATCGCCATGCTTCTCGCCGCCATGTCTGCCAAGGGGACCAGCGTGATAGGCAACATCGAGCAGATCGACCGCGGATATGAGCGTATCGACGAACGCCTCAACCGTCTCGGGGCCTCCATCGCCCGCGTCGACTGACGGCGAGGCTCCAAGGTAATACAGGCTCTTAACATACTGAATGCAGGCTCTTGACATACTGATTGAGCCGAGCCATAACATAAGGACCAACTTAAGGCCGGAAATTTCGCATTGCCGCCAAGCGGGCGAAATTTCCGGCCTCTTTTATTTGTTGGCATAAAAGTCGAAAGATTGGCATATTTGGATAATTACGGAAATTTTTCCGCAATTATTTCATACCTTTGGTTCGCATAATCATGGATGGTCCGCAGACCTTTGGCAGAGGGTCGGAGGGCATTGTGAATCAGAGTTTTTTTATTCAAGTTTGTCAGCGGTTTTTTCTGTTGGTGAGCTTTTATGTTTTTAGTTGACAAGGTGATGGTCACTGCTTTAATTATTCTTTTCGTGCTCGGCTACGTCGGTATAGCCCTGGAACACGTGTTGCACATCAATAAGGCCACATTCGCGCTTCTGATGTGCGGAGTCCTCTGGGCCGTTTACGGCCTGATGGGGCACGATCCCAATCTATCAAACGACATTGTGGAGTCGCTCGGTGATACCTGCGAGATCGTGGTGTTCCTTATCGGCGCGATGACCATCGTGGAGCTCATCGACCGTTACGGCGGTTTCAACATTATAGTGCGTCGCATCCACGCCAAGAACAAGCGCGGGCTCCTCTGGGTGCTCGCCTTCGTGGCGTTCTTCCTTTCGAGCATATTGGACAATATGACCACCACCATTATCATGGTGATGATGCTGCGGCGCATGCTTTCCGACCAGAAGGAGCGCTGGCTGTTCGCCTCCGTGATAGTTCTCGCCGCCAATGCGGGGGGCGCTTGGTCGCCCATTGGCGACATCACCACCATAATGCTGTGGATGAAGAACTACGTTTCCTCGGTTGACCTTATCGTGAACCTCCTTCTGCCGTCGCTCGTGGCTATGATCGTGCCTACCTGGATCGCGAGCCGTTATGTGTCGAGCGGTCCGGTGGAGCAGCTCAACGAGAACGACCGACGCGTGGGGTACGTCCTTTCCGACCACCATTACCATCTTTCGGTGTGGATTCTGATATGCGGCGTGGCCGGGCTCCTGTTCGTGCCGGTGTTCAAGTCGGTCACCCATCTGCCCCCCTATATGGGCATCCTCTTCTCGCTCGGAGCTTTGTGGCTCGCTACTGAGCTTATTGTGCGCCATTACAATCTCGACTCCAAGATGGAGGGGCGCATATCGCAGGTGGTCAAAAGCATTGATATGTCGACCATCCTCTTCTTCCTCGGCATATTGATGTCGGTCGCCGCCCTCCAGCAGGCTGGCATTCTCGCCGAACTCGCTTCGTGGCTCAACGATCAGTTCCACCAGCCGTATATAATCAACGGCATCATCGGGGTGCTCTCCTCGATAGTCGACAATGTGCCCCTGGTGGCGGCCTGTATGAATATGTACCCGGTGGCAACCGACGCGATGATTCAGGCATCGGCCGATCCGGCCTACACCCAGTTCTTTGTTTCCGACGGACTGTTCTGGCATCTGCTTACGTTCTGCGCCGGAGTCGGCGGGTCGCTGCTGATTATCGGCTCGGCCGCTGGTGTGGTCGCCATGGGTATCGAGAAAATCCAGTTTATGTGGTATGTCAAGCGCATAACCCTTCTCGCCTTCGCCGGATATGTAGCGGGTATGGCGTGCATATGGGTTGAGTCGCTGTTCCTTTCGTTCTGAACCGCGTCGGCGCCACAACGAACTGCTGAGAGCAGAACTATTTAAATTATTGAAACTACTGAATAATTGCTCATAACCGATAAGCCGCGGCTCCCAACTTTACGGGGTCGTGGCTTGTTCATATTGCAGGTCGGCTCGTAAGCGTGCCGGAGTCATAATTCTAATAATTATTTCAAAATTGAGTTACCCATGACTGACAGATTATCCTACGAAGCGAAGAAAGAGCTCCCCGACAGTGTTTTCGGACTCCCCGAACGGCGGGAGTACCCCATGCCAGACGCCGCCCATGTGCGCGCGGCCGAAGCCTATTTCCGCTACTGCCCCGAGGAGTTGAGGCCGAAACTCGCCCGTGCCATTCTGGCCCGCGCCCGCGAGTACGGGGTCGATGTCGAGAGTCCGACGGTGCTGAAATACGCGGCTCAGTGAGTGCTCGCCACGAGGCTCCGTAACCTTAAATTAAGCTAAAAAACGCGGCTTTTGGACGTTTATTTTTAAAAATTCTGTTTTATTGTTTAATTTTGCGGCTCATATGGGGGTTACTACCTCTGCTGAACTGTTTGAATTAGATTTGTTGACAAACTTATTTTGAACGGTTTATAAGTATGTACAGGGCTTCGCGCCCTATTCTGTCATTTCAATGCCATGACTCATACTCCGGAAGAATATAAGGAAATAGCTCCGCATGACGACGACCAATTCCAGCAACGAATGGCCCATTTGCTTGCCGACCCTGGATTTGAGCGCGCCATAAAATATGTGATGCCCGACACCGACTTCAAAGCGTTGTCGGAAAAGTTGCTGAAAATCAACAATAAGAATGATTTCCAGCGATATATTATGCTCGACATCCTCCTGATGCTTGAAAGGGCTACTACTTCTGGCGTCACGGATACGGGCATCGACAGCCTTGACCTGTCTAAGAGCCGCCTGTTTATCACCAACCACCGCGACATCGTGCTCGACGCGTCGTTCCTTGGGCTCGCCATGCTTCGCCACGGGCTCCCCGCCCAGGAGGTTGCCCTGGGCGACAATCTGCTGATTTATGATTGGATTTCCGACCTCGTGCGTCTCAACAAGGGTATTATAGTGAAGCGCAACCTGCGCCTCACCAAAGCTCTTGAGGCCGCTAAGCAGCTTTCGGGATATATCCATTACTGCATTCAGAAGAAAGGGGAGTCGGTTTGGATCGCCCAGCGCGAAGGGCGCGCCAAGGACTCCAACGACGTTACCCAGGAGAGCGTGCTGAAAATGCTCGCGCTCGCCGGCGACGCTCCTTCGCTCGCCGGGCGTCTGATGGAGCTCAACATCACCCCCACCTCCATTTCCTACGAGTACGACCCCAACGACTACCTCAAGGCCCGCGAGTTCCTCGCACGCCGTCGCGACCCCGAGTTCAAGAAATCGCAGCGCGACGACCTCTTCAGCATGGAGACCGGGATTCTGCAATACAAAGGCAGCGTGAATTTCTCCGTCGGCCCCTGCATTAATTCCGAGCTTGAGAAACTCACCGACTGCACCGATAAGGTTGAGGTGGTGCGCAAGGTGTGCGCCCTTATTGACGAGCACATCCACCGCGGTTACAAGATATTCCCCCTCAACTATATAGCTTACGACACGGTGAACTCGACTGACCGTTTCAAGGATTGCTATACGGCTGAGGACGTGGAGAAGTTCAACGTTTACCTCGACGGACAGATCGCGAAGGTCGATCTTCCTGACGTTACCGATGATGAGCGGGCGTTTATGCGTCACGCGATTCTCGACATGTACGCCAACCCCCTGCGCAACAAGCTCGCTGCCGAGGGGGAATAACCTAATCAAGGATTTTCACAAGCACTAACATACGCCGGGAGCCTGTCGGTATGCGTGCCCCCGGTACCGCGTCAATACGATTATGCGTGTCTCCCTTGTACTTCTGCTGACCCTGTTGGTGTTCAACGGGTTGGTCGATTGGTATATCTACCGCCAGTTGCAGCGGCGCGCTTCGCGATGGCTGGCCCGCGTTCAGAAATGGACTGCTTTAGCCCTGTGCGTACTCTTACTCGCCGCCATCATCACACCCGCCCGCTCGGGTAGTTCCGACGAGTTGGTGTTTAAGATGTGGCTTCTGTTCAGCTATTTCTCGATCTACATTCCCAAATACGTAGCCGTCCTGTTTGATTTCATCGGCGGCTTGCCGCGTCTGTGGCATAAGGGGCGCGTGCCGGGTATGGCATGGGCCGGGACCATAATTGGAGTCATTGTGTTCCTCTGTTTTTGGTGGGGCGCGCTCATCAATCGCTACAATATCGACACCAAGGAGGTCGACGTGGAGATTACCGGGCTTCCCGAGTCGTTTGACGGCTATCGTGTGGCGCAATTTTCCGATATGCACGTCGGCACTTTCGGTTCCGATACGGCTTTCGTGTCGGAAATTGTGGACCATATAAACTCATTGCGCCCCGACGCGATTGTGTTCACAGGCGACATCGTCAACCGTCAGTCCGACGAGATAGAGCCGTTTATCCCCGTCCTTTCCCGCCTCAGCGCCCCCGACGGCGTGTACGCCATCCTTGGCAACCACGACTATGGTGATTACCGCGAATGGGACTCCCCCGAGGCTAAGATTGCCAATATGGAGGCGCTTTACGACGCCTACCGCCGCGCCGGCATCAAACTGCTCTTAAACGAAACCGTGTGGCTGCGCCGGGGCAACGATTCCATAGCTCTGATCGGGGTGGAGAATATCGGCGATAAGCCTTTCCCCGTCTATGGCTCGCTCGCTAAGGCATACCCGGCGCTTGGCGATTCGGTTACCAAGATACTGCTCACTCATAACCCAGCCCACTGGACCGATTCGATCCGCGACGACAACGGGGCCAACGTCGCTCTGTCGCTGGCCGGACACACTCACGCGATGCAGTTTGAACTCTTCGGGGTCTCTCCCGCCGCGATGCGCTACGATACCTGGGGCGGAATGTATGCCGACCCCGAGGGGAAGCGCAAGCTCTATGTCAACATCGGCGCCGGCGAGGTCGGCGTGCCTATGCGCGTAGGCGCCAACCCTGAAATAACTCTGCACACTCTCCGCCGCTAACCTCTGACGCGGCCATCATCGGGGCTTTAGCGAGCCCTTGTATTTAACCAACTCTCTTCTAACCACCCCCAACGAATCCATGTCACTTTCCGCAACCGCGATTATCGCGGGAGAACTCAACCTTCCTGAGAAACATGTGGCGGCGGCTCTCGGCCTCCTTGCCGAGGGCTCCACTATACCTTTCATAAGCCGCTACCGCAAGGAGGCAACCGGCGGCCTCGACGAAGTCGAGATATTCGCCATACAGCAGCGTTTCGACGCCCTGCAGGAGCTTTTCAAGCGCAAGGAATACATTCTCCAGACTATCGAGGCCCAGGGCAAGCTGACTGATGAGCTGCGCTCGCGCATCGAGGCGGCGAAGGAGTTTGCCGTGCTGGAGGATCTTTATCTGCCGTTTAAGGCGAAGCGGCGCACCCGCGCCCAGGTAGCCAGGGAGAACGGGCTGGAGCCCCTCGCCAAGATTATAATGTCGCAGAAATGCGTCAACCCCGAGACTTCGGCTGCCAAATTCCTTGGCGAAAATGTGGCCGACGCTGAGGCCGCTATAGCCGGCGCGTCGGACATCATCGCGGAGTGGGTTAGCGAGAACGAGACTGCCCGCGACAGGGTGAGAACCACTTTCCGCCGTTCGGCCACGCTTACCTGCAAGGTTGTCAAAGGTAAGGAAGAGGAAGCCGCCAATTACCGCACATATTTCAAGGTAAGCGAGCCGTTGAACCGCTGCTCTTCGCACCGCTATCTCGCGATGCGCCGAGGGGAGGCCGACGGACTTCTGAAGGTGTCGATCGGTATAGACAACGACGCGATAATCGACCGCTTGCTGAGGCTCTTTATCAGGCGGGAGGCCACCCGCCCTTCGGCTGAAATTGTGGAGGCCGCGGTGCGCGATGCCTATAAACGTCTGATTCTTCCATCCATTGAGACCGAAATCGCGGCGGAGGCGAAAGCCAAGGCCGACGAGGGCGCTATACGCATCTTTGCCGACTCGCTCCACCAGCTGCTGCTGGGTGCTCCCCTCGGGCCTAAGCGCACCATGGGCATTGACCCCGGCTATCGCACGGGGTGCAAGGTTGTTTGCCTCGACGAGGCAGGTGCCCTGCTGTGCCACGATGTTGTGTATCCCACGCCGCCGCGCAACTATACGGTTGATGCCGAGAAGCGCATTCTCAAACTTGTGGGAACCCACAAAATCGAGGCCATAGCCATCGGCAACGGCACGGCGAGCCGCGAGACCGAGCGCTTCGTGCGCTCGCTAAAGTTCCCCGGCAAGGTTGAGATTTTCGTTGTGAGCGAGAATGGCGCGTCGGTGTATTCCGCCTCGCAGATCGCCCGCGACGAGTTCCCCGACCACGATGTGACGGTGCGCGGCGCGGTGTCAATCGGGCGCCGATTGATGGATCCTTTGGCCGAACTGGTGAAGATCGACCCCAAATCAATCGGGGTGGGGCAGTACCAGCACGATGTTGACCAGGCGAAGCTCAAGCGCTCGCTCGATATGACGGTCGAGAGCTGCGTGAACTCCGTCGGGGTGAATCTCAACACCGCGTCGCGTCGACTCCTATCCTACGTTTCGGGCATCGGCGACGCCCTGGCCGGAAACATAGTGGCCTACCGCGAAGACAATGGTAAATTCTCCTCGCGCAAGGAGTTGCTGAAAGTGCCCCGCCTCGGAGCGAAGGCTTTCGAGCAGTGCGCCGGCTTTATCCGTGTGCCCGAGAGCGACAACATACTCGACAATACCGCGGTACACCCCGAGCGGTATGCGCTCGTCGAGCGGATGGCGGCTGACAATGGCCGCAATGTCGGAGAGCTTGTGGCCGATCCCGAACTGCTCAACGGCATCGACCTGTCGCGTTACGAGAGCGACGGCATCGGTTTGCCGACTCTCAACGACATCATAAGCGAGCTGCGCAAGCCCGGTCGAGACCCTCGCCAGAAGGCCGCTGAATTTCATTTCGATGACAATGTGAGGGAGATCGAGGACCTACGCGAAGGGATGATTCTTCCGGGTATTGTCAACAACATCACCGACTTCGGCGCGTTCGTAGATATTGGTCTGCACGAGAGCGGGTTGGTGCACATAAGCCAGGTGGCCGACAGGCGCGTGCGCTCCGCTTCGGAGGTCCTCTCGCTGCACCAGCATGTATTTGTGAAAGTTATATCGGTCGACCTTGACCGACGCCGTATCGGGTTGTCGATGCGCGGTGTCGACCAGAGCGGTATCGACTGACGGAGGTGTCGCATATGGAGTCCGGCGGTCGGCATTCGGTGGTTGTGTGTGTCGGGAGTAACGCTCCCGACAGGGAACGACGCATCAGCGAGGCGTGCTCGATGCTGGCGGCGATTCTCTCCGATTGCCGCTTTTCCCGTACGATGGAATCCCGCGACAGCAGCGGCCATACCGATTCGAGATACGCCAACCGGTTATGCGCCGGATGGTGCGATTGCCCCGGCTACGGGGCGCTAAACGAGGCTCTTAAAGGGTATGAGCGCGACTGCGGGCGGGCAGACGTTGCCGGAGAGGTGGCTATTGACCTCGACATTGTCATATTCGATGGGGAAATAGTCCGTAAGGGCACTTTTGACACACCCTATTTCCAGTATCTGTACGCCGACCTCGCGTAGGGGGTACCCATGGAGTCGAGTCGGGCGGCGAATTTCTCCTCGATGGCGAAGTCGAGGCTTGGTGAAAGAAGTATTGTGTCGGGCCGTAGCACTTCGACTACGCGCTCTATATCGTGGCGGTAATGGCCTCCGACAACGGCGTAGATGGGTTTCGCCGTCAGTTCTTTAACATCGGCCGGACGGTCGATGAACACGATGTCGGTGGTCGAGACTGATGCCCGAATCCCTTCGCGGATGAAGAATGGCGTCGTTATCGTGTCGGGCGCAATCCTCAGCGAGTCAATACCCCTTATGGCGAGTGGTTCCCTCATTCTCCAGCCGGTTCTGTTGAGCAGCGACTGGTGGTGCCGCTCGGGTGCGTCGGTGAGCAGCCAGGCGTTACCCCGTTCAAAAACCAACCATGCGGTGCAGAAGGGATCCGACAGTCGGTAGAACTCCTCGTTTCTCGGTCGCGGCGCGCATAGTGAGCAGAGCGCCAGAAAGGTAGCCATCGCGATAGTCGCCGACACCCCGAAAATCCATTTCCGCCGTTCCAGGGCGACGTACAGCAGTGCGAGAGAGCCGTAGTAAAACAGAAGTGTCCAAGCCGGGAACCAAAGCCCGTCGAGCATATTCCATTCGAGGTTGTTGGTGAGCCGGGCTATGGTGTCGAGCGCGCCGCAGAGCCAATCGGCAGCGTGCGCCAGCCACCCTGTGCCGAGTCCGGCCATCCCGAGCAGAATCAGCAGTATGCCGCACCCCATTAGCGCCGGGAGCAGTACCGCCGCCGGGATGTTGGCTATAAGGAACGCCAGCGGGAACTTGTGGAACAGCCAGGCGCTTACTCCGGCCGTGGCCGCTACAGCCGAAACGCATACCGCGACCCAGGAGCAGGCCACTCTCACCGCGGCGTATTTCGAGCGTCGAAGCACCCATTTGTCGGCGAACGCCAATATTCCCGCTACGGCGAGGAACGACATTTGGAATCCGGGCGAGTAAAGCGACATCGGGGAGAACAACAATATGGCTATGGCGGCGCCGCATAGTGAGTTGAACCCGGAGGTGGGGAGTTTCAGAGTCCGCCCGGCGATGACGAAGCTCGCCATAACCGCCGCCCTTACAACGGAGGCCGGAGCTCCCGTTAGCGCCACATAACCCCAGGTAGCGGCCAAAGTGGCTACCAACGCCCATCGGCGGGCACCCCCGAGGCGCAGCGGAAAGAATACCAGCGAAAGGAAGGTGGCTATTACTGCGAGATGTGTTCCGCTTATGGCGAGCATATGGGCGAGTCCGGCGTCGGCAAACCGTCCGCGGGTATCCGCGTCGATATATGACGCTTCCCCCAGGAGGATGCCGTCGAGCATATCGGCGGTGCTATTGTTAACCCCTGACCCCCTGATGACACTTGAAATCCTTTCGCGGGCACGCTCGGCAGCGCTCGGTTTGGCGCTTCCCTCGGCGAGTATCTCGAATCGGTCAGCGTCGCAAATCGCCCCTATGTTGTTTCTGAAGCAATATGGCGCCATCGAAAATTCATATGGCACCTCCGGCGGGGCGAACGGTGAGCGCCACAGCCCATTGAGGCGGATTCTGTCGCCGGGGTGGAACAGGGCTTCGCCCGATTTGATGTAGGCTATAGCCTTGAATCGCTCGGGGGCGAGGGTCTCGATCACCAGGCGGCTGCCGCTGTCGCTTTCGCGGGCCTCGGCCACTATGGCTTCAACCTCGGTCAGGGGCGTCAGCCCCGATAGTTCAGGCGTCGGTTTTAGATACAGCCCCATTGTGGTACAGCCTATGGCGGCTGTAAGGGAGAGCGCGGCGGCATAGCTTCGTCCGGCGGCGAGCAGTGCGATTCCCAATGCGATGAGTCCGGCCACCGCGTACCATTGGGCCGGCGACGCGGTGACGGATAAAACAATACCCGCCGCGAAAACCGCGGCGGGGTATAGTAGCGGGATGGAGCGGAGTCCGCCGTTCATTGTCTGGCTGGATTGGGCTGAAACGACGTCAGTCGATGGTGTTCATGACCACGAAGAACGACGACACCCCGATGATAATCCACAGAAGCACGGCGAGCAGCAGAGGCTTCACGCCTACCTTCTTAATCATCGAGAGCGAGAGTCCGGCCCCGATGAAGAAAAGGGTTACCACGAGTGCCTTTTTGGCCACATACACGATGCCGGAGCAGAGCGCCTCGGGGAGCCCGCAGTAGGTGTTGATCACCATGGCTATCACGAACAGGAATATGAACCAGGGTATTGATATGCTCTTGGAGCTCTTGTCGCGGAAGATAAACATGGTGACGAACGCCAGAGGAATGATCCACAACGCGCGGGTACACTTTATGAGTGTCGCGATCTGGCAAGACTCGGGTCCGTAAGCGTCGCCCGCGCCGACAACCGACGAGGTGTCGTGGATGGCGATGGCCGCCCAGGTGCCGAACTGTGCCTGCGACATATCGAAAGCGTGGCCCAGCGGCGGAAATATGAAGAGGGCTATGGCGTTGAGAATGAATATCACGCCGAGCGAAACGGCCATCTCGTGGTCGTCGGCCTTGAGCACGGGGCCCACGGCCGCGATGGCGCTACCGCCGCATATCGCGGTGCCGGAGGCGATGAGGTAGGAGGTCTTGCGCTGCAGGTGCATCCAGTAGCCGAGCAGGATACCGAACACCATTACGCCGATCACGGATACCACGGTGAACATCATGCCGTCGGCACCGCTTTTGAGGGCCTGGGTGAGGTTCATACCGAAGCCGAGACCTACAACCGAGGCTTGGAGCAGATACTTCGACGCTTTTTTGTTGAACGTCGGGTAGGGCATCGGGAATATGAAGGCGAATACGAGTCCGGCGAAAAGTGCGATGGCCGGCGATATGAAATCGCCGACACCGATGGCGCCGAACGGGAAAGCGATTATCACGACGGCGAGTATGTACACCCATTTCGAGTAATCGTTGACGGCGGGTTGATTGTTGTTCAACTTCACGATTGCGTTTTTTTAATCTACTATGTTATTTTGTTGACAATCTGATTATAAGGTATCGTCGGAAAGGAAGCGGCGCCGTTTCGAGTTCCATATCTCCCACGACACGAATGCCTGGAGAAGCAGCATCTCAAGGCCGTTCTTGACCTCGGCGCCCTGTTCGGCGGCTTTCTTCATAAAGAGGGTCGTGTCGGGGTTGTACAGCAGGTCGTAGCAGAGGAATGAGTCATCGAGCAGGTCATACGGTATGTCGGGGCAGGTATCCACATGGGGGTACAAACCCAGCGGCGTCGTGTTCACGATTATCTTATGTTCGGCCATAACCTCCGGGGTGAGCTCGCCATAGGTCAGCACGCCCGGCTTTTTCGTGCGCGAAACCAGCTGCGGCTTTACTCCGAGGTCCTCCAGCGCGACTGCCACGGCTTTCGACGCGCCCCCGGTGCCGAGCACCAGGGCACGTTTCATATAGGGTTTGAGCAACGGTCTGAGCGAGTCGCCGAACCCTATATAGTCGCTGTTGTAGCCGATAAGTTTGAACTCGTTGGGGCTCTTCCCCTCCACAAACTTTATAACGTTTACCGCCCCGATTCGTTTGGCCGCGGGGTCAATATCGTTGAGATAGGGGAGTACCTGCTCCTTGTAGGGGATGGTCACGTTCAGCCCCCGCAGGTTGGGGGTTTCGGCTATCAGCTCGGTAAGGTCGCCTATGTCGGGAATCTCGAAGTTGATGTATTGCGCGTTAATGTGCTCCGCTTCAAACTTTTTGTTGAAGTAGTTCTTCGAGAAAGAGTGTACGAGCGGGTAGCCGATCAGGCCATAGATTTTTTCGTTAAGTTGTGTCATACTAACGGCTGTGTTTGCTGACGGCAAAATTACAAAAAACCTTAAAAATCGGCTACCCCGTGTCAATTTTAGTCAATAAATGCGATAATAAGCCCCTCAATCGGTCGGGGCGGGTGCCGCGGGAAGCTCGGTCGGGAGCGCCGCGGTGTCGGCATTTGCCGCGGTAAGTTCCCGGTAGCGCTTGTCCATAGCCTCGGAAATCTTCATTCCGAGGGTGGTTATTTCGGCCTGCTGGGTCTCATCGAGCTTCACGCCTGACACCTCGAATCCCTCGGTGATGGCTTTGAGCGAGTCGATGTACGCGCCGTAAGAGGCGGTCGACGACAGGGTGTCGATTATGGCCGGCTGGGCTTCGAGGGTGGCCACATAGGCATCGTATTCCTTGGTGCCGCCGCAGGCGCTCAGTACGAGCGCCGCAGTGGCCGCGATATATAGTTTCTTCATGGTGGTCAGGCGTTAGTTGTTTCAGACTGGTGTTCCTTGATGAACGCCACGGCTATGGCGCCGAGGCAGAGCGAGATGCCCGCGATAATCATCATCATATGCTGCGGGGCGAGGGTGTCGGCTCCGCCGAAGAAGCTGAGAATCCAGCCCCCGAGAAGAGCGCCTACAATCTGCGGTATGCATATCGAGCAGTTGAAAAGCCCGAGATAAGCGCCGATATTCCCCCCCTTGAGCGAGTTGGTGAGTATCGTGAAGGGCCAGGCGAGCATGGCGGCCCAGGCGCATCCGATCAGGAAGAACGACACGAAGAGCAGGTACTGGTCGTGGAGCAGTCCGGCGCTTATAAAGCCTGCGGCACCGAGCAGTAGGCTCAGGGCGTAGGAGAATTTGCGCGAGCGGAACATCGGGAGAACCACGGCCCAGAGCACGGAGCCGATGGCCTGCACGGCGAACAGGATGCCCACCCAGTTGCCGGCGTCGTTATACTGGGCCGACTCGGTGTTGAGCACCACAGATGTGCGGAACGACGCGTTCTCGGGATTTTCGAGCACAACCTCCGAGGCGCCGTCGATTACGAGTTCACCCGTCTTGGGGTCGCGGGCGCATATGTCAGCCGTGGTGAGGGTGGTCGGACCGCTCATACGCGAGAGGTAGTCAATGAGTTTGAACTCGGGCGTGCTCACTATCTCAGAGCCGTTGACGAGCAGGGGGCTGCCGTCGGTGGGGATCATTGTGCCGAGCGCGTAGGGACTGATGCCACCAACGGTGTGTATCATATCGTCGGTAACAACTGGAGTGGCGATGGCTATGCCTTTGGCGGGTACCGAAATGTCGATGCCGCCGCTCTTGATTTCAACCGACTCAATGTCGTCGCGGAGTATGGCGACCGATGTGGCGGGGATGAAACGTCCGTCGGCGGTTTCGATACCGGCCACTGTGGCTTTGCCGTGGTCAACAACGATGTCCTTGCCGTTGACGAGGATGTATTTGGCCGAAATATCGTTGACGGTGTTCCCGGCCGCGTCGGTCTGCGCTATCCCCTGTATGGTAGTGGTCTCCGGGCAGTCAAAAGCGTTTTTCGCGATGGTGCCGTTGGTATAGGTCCACATAAACAGGAACGCGAACCAGCAGAAGAACTGCACCAGTCCGACGGTCCAGAAGGTTTTCGGGGCCTTTACGAGGAGCTTGAAAAGGTTGGTTTTCTCTTTCGTACCGTCGGCGCTCTCCTCGGCTCCGCCGTTGTATTCGCGGTAGAGTTGCGGAGGCCACTCCTTGACTTTGCCAAGTGTGTAAAGCACGCAGCCAAGCAGTATGGCCGCGCCGAAATAGAACGAGAACACCACCGTTTGCGGAATAACCCCGGCGGCCGCGGTGTTTTTGAACCCTATCCAGGTGAGGAGGAAGGGGAACACATATCCGACGATCGATCCGGCGTTGCAGAGGAAGCTCTGTATGGAGTAGGCGAGTCCTTTCTGCTTCTCGTTGACCATATCGCCCACAAGCATCTTGAAAGGCTGCATGGCCATATTTATAGAGGTGTCGAGCAGCATTAGCGCCACCAGCCCTATGAGGATGGCCGACGATACGGCCAGGCCGAACGATCCGGCGTTGGGGAGAAGGCACATTACCAGCACGGCCACCACAGCTCCGACAATTAGGTAGGGGAGGCGGCGCCCGATGCGGGTCCAGGTCTTATCGGAGGCGGTACCCACGAGAGGCTGCACCACGAGTCCCATCAGAGGCGGAAGAATCCAGAAATAGCTTAAGTCGTGGGGGTCGGCGCCGAGAGTCGCGAAAATGCGGCTCACGTTGGCGCTTTGAAGGGCGTAAGCAATCTGCACGCCGAAGAACCCGAACGACAGGTTCCACAGCTTCCAGAAACTTAAATCAGGTTTGGTTTTCATGGATAAGAATATGATATGTAAGCAGATAAAAAATAAGCGAATTGATGGCGGCTCCTGGGGTTGTTGGCAGCCGCGTGTCGGTAGCGGGAGGAGGCTGAGGCGTCAGGCTTGTCCCGCCTGTTCTTTCAGCCAGGCGATCTCCTCGCCCCATATTGCCTCGTCGGGGGTCTCCAGAATCAGGGGGATATTGTCGAAGCGCGGGTCCTTCATAAGACGGGCGAAAAATTCGCTGCCGAGTTCGCCGGTGCCGATAGGCGCGTGGCGGTCAACCCGCGATCCAAGCCCTTTCTTCGAGTCGTTGAGGTGCATGCCGCGGAGATAGCGGAACCCGATCACCCGGTCGAACTCTTCCCATGCGGCCGCATAACCCTCCTCTGATTTCAGGTCGTAGCCGGCGGCGAACGTGTGGCAGGTATCGACGCATACGCCCACGCGCTCCTTATCCTCCACCCGGTCGATTATCTCGGCGAGATGCTCGAAGCGGAATCCGAGGTTTGATCCCTGCCCGGCGGTCGACTCTATCACAGCCGTTACCCCGCTGGTCTGGCTCAATGTGATGTTGACCGACTCGGCTATGCGGGCAAGGCAGTCGGCCTCCTCCATCAGGTTTAGGTGCGATCCGGGGTGGAAGTTCAGCATCGTTAGGCCCAGTTGCTCGCAGCGGCGCATCTCGTCGAGAAACGCGTCGCGGCTCAGGCGCAGTTTTTCAGGGTCGGGAGCGCCGAGGTTGATGAGGAAACTATCGTGGGGGAGTATGACCTCCGAGCTGAAGCCGAGTTTCTCGCAGTTTTCCCGGAAACGGCCGGCTTCGGCGGCGGATATGGCCGCGGCCTTCCATCTCGACGGGTTGCGGGTAAAAAGCGCGAACGCGCCCATCCCGAGCTTCGCCGCGTTGACCGGCGCGTTGCTCACGCCGCCTTCAACAGATACATGTGCTCCAATGAATTTCATAATAAGACTAACTCAATTTCTCGAATCACGCACAAAGTTACAAAACTCAGCCCAAACTACCCCAAAAATCACCCCCACATTTTCCCGCTATGTTAAAAAATAATGTTAAAACAATTTGGCGCTACTCTGTGAGATGATGCCCCTCGTTGTACCGCTGGTTGTCGGGCAAGTCGCCGCGGGCTGTCCCGGTTGCCATCAATTCCTTCAACTCTGGCAGGTGGTGCTGGTAAATATCGCGGGGCAATGCATTGTGGCGTGCGCAAAGGCTCGCGGCCATCCCTACAACCTCGCCCATCATGGCCGTGGTGCGCATCACGCGTACGGTGCCGAGGGCTACGTGGGTGCAACTGATGTCGCGTCCAGCCATAAAGAGGTTCTTAACGTTGCGAGAATACAGGCATCGGTAGGGCACGCCGTAAGGATGGATGAACACGTGTCGGTTCGACGCGATGAACGGACCGTCGGGAAAGTGCCGGCTGTTCTCCGGATCGGGAAAGTGCAGGTCGATGCTCCATGTGGCAGTGAACGAAGCGTCCTCATGACTCACCCGTTTTACGAGGTCATCCTCTTTCAAAATGTAATCGCCAAGGAGTCGGCGTGTTTCGCGCTTCCCGCCAACGTGGGCCACCCAGTTAAGCTCGCGGTCGGTGTATAGCTTCAGATCGTTTACAAGGTAGCTCCAGTTGGAATAA
Source organism: Alistipes timonensis (assembly GCA_023663385.1). Taxonomy (GTDB): domain Bacteria; phylum Bacteroidota; class Bacteroidia; order Bacteroidales; family Muribaculaceae; genus UBA7173. Next base: position 38,122 of record JAMPHO010000003.1, read on the forward strand.
GCCACGAGCATACCGTAGTCGCGCACACGTTCGAAAGCGTTCAGTTGGTCGGAGTGCATCCCGGTCTCCCAGGTCCATTCGCCAACCGGGGTCCGATGGCAAGTGGAATCGCTGAAAACGAGTCCGTAGTTGAATTTAGGGAAGCTCCCCTTGCCACCATCCGCTTCACGCGAACGCCATTGAACCGAAGCACCCATCGTCATGGCGTCAGCTTGCTTGGGTGCCGAAGGTTCGCCGAATTCCAGGCGGCTCTCGCGACCTATAAGGAAGTCCGCCCCGGCGAGAAATCCTACCATGCCGTCGCCAGTCGCGTCGCAAAACAGGGGCGCTGTGAAACGCAGTCGTTTGCCCGTAAGAGTCTCGATGCCGGTTACCGACTTGATCGCTCCGTCGGGTGAAGTTTCCGCATTGTTGATATGCGTGTTGAGAAACAGCGAAATGTTTGGCTCCGCCATAACCCATCGGAGTTTGGCTGCGTCGCCATAATTAGCTGCCGGCTGGGCGTTCCCTTCGATGGTCGGCGCGTACTCCTTGAGCATGGTGCCGAGCGCCGGGTATTTGCCGAGATCGAGAGCGCCTCCGAGGTGTACCCTTACCTCCGAACTGTTGTTGCCTCCGAGCACGGGGCGGTTCTGCACCAGGGCCACCTTGAGCCCGAGGCGGGCAGCGCTTACCGCCGCGTGCATTCCGGCGATCCCCCCTCCGACCACAACCAGATCGTAGGTGCCCGCATCGGATGGCTCCGAGTTATCTGAGTAGCCGCGCCTCCAGTAAGCGAGTGTCTCCGCGTCGGTCGGCGGGATGTCATCCTTATCCGAGGTAAGATATACGGCATCGCATCGCCCGTCGAACCCTGAGAGGTCGCGGAGTGCTATCTCACACGTTTGCCCGGGGCGTGATTTGAAACTGCCGGCGTACTGCCATTCCCAGCTTTCCCCTTTGTTGCCAAGTTCGTTGGGTAGAGCCTTCCCGTTAACGGCGATTTTGAATGCTCCGGCCCCTTTGCCTGAATGCCAGGGTGATGTCCAGTTGTATGTGCGGGCGAATACGTGGTAGGTACCTGCTTCCGGGATTTCAACAGCGGTTTCAGCGTCAGCTACCGGCTTTCCGAGTCCGTGGGCGAGAAGATAGGCGGACCCCATCTCGTCGATAAATTGCGAGTCGGCGGTCCACCCGCCGTGATTGTCAAATTGTTCCGCCTCAATGAGCAGGGAAGCCGCATGCGCGGCGCAGAATGTTATCGCGGCGATTGTGGAGGCTGCTAAGGAAAGAAGGCGCTGGCGCATGATGGTCAGTGATTAACGAATTTTACGACCTGGTCGTTGGAAGCGGCGATGTAAACGCCTGGCGCTAACGAAGAGAAATCAGCCGTAGCGGCGTCGGTGACACTTACGATCTGGCCGGCCATTGTATTTATGGATATTCTCTTGCCAAAGGGATTCATCAGTTTGCCACCGATAATTGTAAACTCGGGGTCAGTTTTTTCCGGGGTTAGCGCTGAAGTTGTGCCCCGCGGCATAGCCACGAGCATCTGAGGTCCCTTGCCTTGGTTGGTGGTCGATTCAGTGGATGTGAAGCGGCTTAACGCGCGCCATCGGTAAGGAGTCGACACACGGAATGTCACATATACGGCTCCCTCTTTTATTCTGGCTTTCACGAAGTCGGTCACGTCCCAGCCAACATATGATTCGAGCATATTCTGAGTGAGCAGTGTGGTAGCAACTGGTTCGAACACATGGTTGTGGTGGTTGTCCCAGGTGAGGTTGGCTGTGTAAGTGGAGGTGTTGCCGCCGAGTTCGAGTGTCTCGATGCCGTCGAGCGGGCGGTTCTCGTTGTTGAGTTTGCCTGGCACCACGCTTTCATAATAGAGTCGCACTCCAATGCGGGCCGCATCGTCGGGCACCTCGTCGAGGGGGAAGGTGATGTAGATGCGGCGCGACCATCCGTCGCCGTTCTTAAGGTCGAGGGTCTGCGCGTCGGCATGCCCCTTGCTTTGTTCCGCCTGGTGCACGAAACTGTCATACGAGGCACTGATTACCTTATCGGCGATGTGAATTGTGGCTTTTGACTCGCCTCGGAGAGCTTGTGTTCCCCGTGCGTCGGTAACTCCTACCGCGTGGAATGTGACATCGGACTCCGCGTCGGCCACTTCCCAAAAATATGGGCATTCCGTAACTTCCGCGCCGTTGAGGGTGAATGGATAGTGTCCGGCCGTGAAGGTCACCATCATTCTCGCTGTCTCGCCCTTGGCCACCAGGGGCGAAGCAGGGGCAAGGGCATAGTCAAAAGGGACTTCGAGGCCGAGATAGTCGCACGCCTCCTCCACGAAGATCTGCGCCATACGCCGCTGGATGTAGCTGTTGCTTCCGCGCAAGGGGTGCCAGCCGTATTTCACGCCACCTATAGTTTCCGTGTCGTGGGCGAAGCCGAGACTGGGCTGATCGGCCTGGGTTTCGGCATCGAGGCGTGAGAAGCCGATGTTCTCGTCGAATTTCACCAATGGCAGGTTCCATTTCTCGGCAAGTTTGCGGATTGCCGGATTGTAGGTGGTGCGCGCGTCGTGCCAGTGGGTGCAAAGCATTATTTTGGCCGGTTTCCCGTGCTCAGTGCCGTAATATTTCGATTCGGGATTATCCTTTAGCCCCTCGCAGTCGGCTATGTACCGCTTTATCACATAGTCGTAAGCCACGGAGTAGTCGGTTGTGGAGGCGATGTTGGTGTAGTCTTCCCATTTATCCTTGAGCCATTGCTCGTTGGCGACGTTTTGGTTGTGGACGTGGCCAATCACGAACACATCGGTTTTGTCGAGCTCTTCAAGGGTGTAGAATGTGCCGAGGTTCATACGGCGGGCGGTGTGGTAAATGGCTTCGCCGCTGACGGCCTTGTTGATAGCTTCGGCCCCGAGATCCTCACATCCGATTTCAAACCATCCGTTTTCGGGCACGGAGAACGACGCTCCCGTCAGCAGAAACGTTATTTTTTCATCGCCGGTCTGTTCGGCTGCTATGGTGGCCAGTGGCGCGGTTAAGGCGGCCACTCCCAGAATGTATTTCGCAAATGTATTCATATTCATGGATTTTTTGAGTTATCTCGCATCGGCTAAAGATTCGGAATCGGTTGTGCGGAATGAAACTTTCGCACGGATGTCGGTGCTCGACGAGCCGGCGAGGATAGTGAACTCGTCGCGGTCGACAACCCATCGGTGGAGCGAATCGTCGTAATATGCGAGCGAGGCTACAGGGATGCGGGCTGTCACGATGGTTTTTTCTCCAGGGAGAACCATCGTTTTTGAGAACGCCTTCAGCTCTTTTGCCGGACGTTCCAGACGCGGTGATTTTTGGGAGGCGTAAAACTGCACGCACTCAGCCCCGGCCAAATTTCCGTTATTCTCCAGCCGCATGGTGACAGTCACGGTATCAGTCGGCAGATATTCCCCGCGGTCGGTGGCAAGGGCGGAATATTTAAACGTGGTGTAGCTTAATCCGTGGCCGAAGGGGTACCTCGCCGGTATGCGCCGGGTATCGTGCCAGCGGTAACCGACAAGTAATCCTTCGTCGTAGCTGACCTCTCCGTTGACACCCGGATAGCCGCGCTGGCCGAAAGAGTGTGCCGCGCAGTCGCTGAGTTTCACGGGTATTGAGAAGGGGAGTTTGCCGCTGGGGTTCGCGTCGCCCGATAATATGTCGGCCAGCGCCGCGCCCCCCATACTGCCAAGATACCAGCTTTGCACGATTGCCGGAACCTTGCTTTCCCAGGGCATCGCCACGGCGTTGCCGCTCACTATGACCACCGTGGTCCGCGGGTTCACGCTCACTATGGCTTCAATCAGCTCGTTCTGCCCGAATGGGAGGTCGTAAGTGAGCCGGTCCTCTCCCTCACAATCCTGACGATAGTTTTTGTTAAGGCCACCGATGAATATGACCTCGTCGGCCCGGCGGGCGGTTTCAATCGCGGCCCGTAGAAGTGAGTCGGCGTCATATGGCGATGGAAGTTCCCTGGAGTAGTTCGGTTCTCCCGAGGCGTAGCCGAGTGAGAAGTCGATGTTGTCGGCTCCGAACCTTTGCCGCAGGCCATCCAGCGGAGTTATTTCCACGCGTGGTTTAAGCTCCGAGCTCCCGCCCCCCATGGTTAGCGATTTTACGGCGTTTTCCCCGATTACCGCTATCCGGCGGTGTTCCCGGAGGGGAAGCGCGCCGTGCTGGTTTTTAAGGAGCACAATCCCTTCGCGTCCGACTTCGCGCGCGGTGGCGAGGTGCTCGGGGGTGTGCATCGAGCCCCAAGGCCGCGAGCGGTCCATATTCGTGCGCAGGCATAGGCGTAAGACGCGCCGCGCCTTGTCGTCGACAAGTTTCTCATCGATTTCGCCGGCTTTAACGAGCGCTTTAAGCGGTTCGGCCATATAATAGTCGTCGTAGGCATTGCTTTTACCCCAGGTGAGGCCGTTGGTCCAAGAACCCATCTCGATGTCGAGGCCGTTGAGAGCCGCCTCGCGCGTGTCGTGGGCCGATCCCCAGTCGGTTATGAAAGCGCCGTCGAAGCCCCACTGCTTCTTAAGGATTTGATTGACAAGGGTGTCGTTGTGCGTGCAATAGGTGCCTTTATATTTGTTGTAGGAACCCATAACGGTCCATACGCCCCCTTCGACCACCCCCGCGCGGAACGCCGGGAGATAGATTTCGTTAAGGGCTCGCTCTCCTACGGCCACGTTTACCGCGTCGCGGTTGTTTTCCTGATTGTTGAGGGCAAAGTGTTTCAGGCAGGCGCTTACTCCGTTGCGCTGCACCCCGCGGATGTAGGGCACTACCATGCGGGAGGCGAGCAGCGGATCCTCGCCCATATACTCGAAGTTGCGGCCGCTCAAGGGGGTGCGGTATATGTTCACCCCGGGGCCGAGTATTACGTCTTTCTTGCGGAAGCGGGCTTCCTCGCCGACAACGTTGCCGTAACGCTCGGCGAGCGCCGGATTGAATGTCGCGGCCAGGCAGGTAAGAGCCGGCATTGCCGTGCACGAATCGTTGGTCCAACCAGCCCATTTCCATTCGTCCCAGTCAAACTCAACCCTGACGCCGTGGGGGCCGTCGCTCATCCAAAGTTCGGGTATCCCCAGCCTTGGGCATCCCGGGGTGCTGAATTTGGATTGGGCGTGTATCAGTGCTATTTTTTCGTCGAGAGTCATACGGCTGAGCGCGTCCTCGACGCGTTGCTCGGCGGGGAGCGAGTCGTCGAGGTATGGCGGCACGCCGGAGCTGTTCGCGGCGGAGGCGGCGAATAAGGCGAGGTAAACTATAATCTTTCGGGTGAGAATCATGGGAATGAAAAGTGGCTATTATAGGAAATACTGGCCTCTGGATTTAAGAATCCGTCGAAGGTCAGTGGTGTCAACCGAGTGTACGTCTGGGGTGGCTGAGGCGGCGGCCAACGCGGCGGCGACACCGGCTGCCTCGCCTGTCACGAGGCAGGGAGGCATTACCCGTAGCGAGCCGTAGGCCTCGTCGTCAGCAGAGACGCACCGCCCGGCGGTTAATACGTTTCTCAGCCCTTTTGGGGTAAGGCAACGATAAGGTATTCCGTGGCTTTCGCCGCGTCCGTAGTGAACGTGGGGTACCCCGCTTTTGTGGATGTCGATGAAGTAGCAGTTGCGCCCGATTTCGTCGTCGAAACTCTTGCGGGCTCGCCAGTCGTCGCCGGTGAAAAGGTAGTCGCCCACGATTCTGCGGCTGTCGCGTATGCCGGGTATGATAGCGGTTTTAACGATGAACGCGTCCTTGAACGCGTCAGGGCGGTACTCGCGCAGCATTTCGAGATGCTGCTCGGCCGTGCGGCGTCCGAGACGCATCGCCGCCGAAAGCTGAGCCGGATCGGTGGTGTCCTTTATTTCGATGTGGTTGGCGTTGAACTGCACCACGCCCGGACCTACAAGGTTGTGGCAGCAATGGGTGTCGAGCAGGGGGAAACGGCCTGTGCGGTACGCCCTGGCCGAAGGGCTGTCTGGGTTGTGACCCGAGTGAAGCTCGGGGCCGCCGAGGTATGCCGCGGTGTCGACGTTGGCCACTGAGAAGCAGAGGGTGCTCTTTTGGAGCACTCCGTCGGAGTCCCCCTTCAGATACTCGGCTCCTGCCCATGCGGCGATGTCGCCGTCGCCGGTGGCGTCGATAAATAATTTGGCCCGGTAGGCGGTAAGTCCGTCTTTGTTGGCCACTATGATGGCATCGACGGTATCGTCGGCGCTCTTTTCGACAGCCGCTACCCGGGAGAAGAATAGAACGTCGGCCCCCGACTCCTCGACCAAGCGGTCGTAAACGCTGATGAGATATTCGGGATTGATAGTGACCCAGTCGAACTTGTCGGCCGGTTCGTGAGGCACGCCGACTTTAGCCTGCCGGAACACCTTCTCCGCGATACCGCGGTAAATGATTTTCTCTCCGTCGGTAAAGGGGCACCACGCGGGCACCATGCCTGATGTGCCGAGGCCGCCGAGATTTCCCGCGGCTTCGATGAGCAGGGTGGAACGCCCTTCCGACGCGGCGGCGATGGCGGCGGCGCACCCGGCCGGGCCACCTCCGGCCACGATTACTTCGTAGCTGTCGTTGACCTTCACTGGGCGGTTACCGCTGCCGGATACCTTTTCACGCGGGTTCCCGCCCCGCGCCGCCAGACCTTGCGGAATGGCGGCGGCGGTGGCAAGGAGTGCCGCGGTCTTCAAAAAGCCTCTACGGCTGAATGTTGACATACCTATCTTAAACTATCTAACTATCTGGTGGATTATCTCTGCCGCTTTATTCGAGGTAGCAGTCGCTACCCTCCCATCCGGGGTTCTGTGTGAGAACCCCCTCTGAGAGCTGTATCTCGGTGAGCGGTATGGGTAGGAAGCCTCTGGTTTCGGGGCGGTAGGTCACGCTCTTCTTGCGAGGCACCTTGCGGTCGTAAATTTGGATGTTGGTCTGGTTTTCGGTGATGAGCCGCTCGTCGTGCCAGCGCAGAAGGTCGTAGTAGCGCTCCCCCTCGAATGCCAGTTCGAATCGTCGCTCAGCCTTGATGTTGTCGAGAGTGGCGGGTAAGCTCGGCAGATTTACGCGGCCGCGCACCCGGTCGAAATAGGCTTGCGCTTCGGGGCATTCAAGCTCGGCACCCATCAGTAGCACGTCGGCGAAGCGTATCAGTATGATGTCCTGGGTATTGTTGAGCTGGAAGTTGGTTTCCGTCATACTGTAAAGGGGCACGCTGTAGTTCACCACGCTCTGTTTCGCGTCGTCGGCGTAAACGTTGATGGGGCAGTGCTTCTTGTTGATGTAGTAGGTTTCCTCCGAAGCGTTGCCGCCTCCCTTGAGGTAGAGACGCATCTCGGAGCGGTCGTTGCAGTCGATCACCGAGCCTTTTTTGCGGGGGTCGGCGTCATCCCAGTCCTCCCAAAGTTTGGGATTGACCGTGCCGAAGCCCCAACCTTGTCCGAAGGGGAAGGTGTAGACGTAGTTGCTCTGGCCGCGCACGCCGTAGTAGAGGCACACCTGGTTGCATTTCTGCGAAATCACGTCCCAAGTGCCGATTGTGGAATATTTGATGGCCATAACCTCCTCGATATTGCCGTCGCCGGCCCAGGAAAGGCCGTTTTCGGAGGTGTATTTGTAATCCTGCACATGGCTGTATGGCCAGAGGTTGCGGAAATCGGAGAGCAGGTCGTGTCCGCTGTTGTCTATGCAGTCGGCGATGTACGCCTGGACCATCGCCTTGGTAACCTCGCCACCGTCGGCAGTAGGGAGCGAGTTGGCGCGGTAATAGCCGGTGTAGAACAGCCATACGCGGGCAAGGAGGGCTTGCGCGGCCCAGCGGGTCATGCGGCCGTTGTCCTCGCGGGGCATATCGGTTACTTTTGTCGCGGGCATTTTCTCGATGGCGGCGACGAGGTCGGAGGCGATGAACGCGTAGGTTTCAGCCGCTGGATTCTTGGGGATGTTCACGGCATCGGGGGTAGTCACCAAAGGTACCTCGCCGAACATTCTCGAAAGGTCGAAGTAGAAGAACGCGCGCATCATGCGGGTTTCACCCTCGACCGCGTCGCGGTGTTCCATTGAGTCCCATTCGATTTCGTCGATTTTGCTAAGGAGGAAATTGGCGCGGTATATGCCCATATATCTGGCTCGCCAGCTCCAGCGGAACATATCCTCGCTCGATTTCTTGAACTGGTCCATAGCCTTGCACGATTTGTCGGCGTTGTCTCCACCGCCGAAGCAATTGTCGCTCATCAGTTCGGAAATGAAGTAGGAGAATCCGAGCGGTTCGCAACGGCCTACCATCGAGTAGACGCCTACAAGGAGCTGGTCCATGTCGTCGGGCGACTTGGGGTAGTTTGATGTGTCCTTCTTGGTGAGGTTCTCGGTGTCGAGGAAATCCTCGCATCCGCTGACCGCTACCATGCAGAAGATTACAGCGAGTATTGAAAAGAGTTTTTTCATTGTGTCAGTTGTGTTTTGCTTTGGTATGGAAAGCGGTTTAGTACTCTATGTTAAGGCCGACCATATAGCTTCGCGAGCCGGGATAGTATCCGAGGTCAATGCCGCTGGCCCAGCTGTCGCCGCCGCCATATCCTATTTCAGGATCCATTCCGGAGTACTTGGTGAATGTGAATGGGTTCTGCACGGCTCCGTAGACGCGGAGCTTGCTCAGCGGGAGGCGGGGGAACAGGCGCTTGAAGTCGTATCCGAGAGTTATGTTTGTGATTCGGAAGTAGTCACCATCCTCTATGTACAGGTCGCTGACGTATTGCCAGTTGATGGCGGATCCTCCAACGGCGGGGAGTCGGTTCGACGTGCCCTCGCCGTGCCAGCGTCCGAGCATCTCGGTGGTGTAATTGTCGTAAGGTTTGTCGGTTCCCGAGCGGTAGGAGCGGGCTATCTGGTTGCCTGCGATTCCGTAGCCGGTGAGCGAGAGGTCGAGTCCCTTCCAGCCGAGCATTATGTTGAGGCCGAAAGTGAGGTCGGGGTAGGGGTTGCCTATCGAAGTGCGGTCCTCGGGAGTGATGGTGCCGTCGCCGTCGCGGTCAACGAAAATCACGTCGCCGGGTTTGGCTGTCGGCATGATTGGCTGGCCGGTCGCGGGCGAGATGTAGTTGTCGATTTGCTCCTGGTTCTGGAAAATGCCGGCGGTCTTGTAGCCGTAGAAGTAGCCGAGGGGGTGTCCCTCTTCAGCTCTGTAGAAGGCGGTGGTGTTCTGCGCGAGCACCGCGGCTGTGCCTTCTATCAGGCCGTTGCCGTTGGCGATGCGTATCACTTCGTTGCGGTTGTGGGCCAGGTTGGCCGATATGCTGTAGGTGAAGTCGCCTACCCGGTCGTTCCACGAAACGGCCACTTCCACGCCGGTGTTTTTGATGTCGCCGCCGTTGACCCATGGAGCGCCGGTGCCCCAGATGCCGAGAGCGGTTGGCTGCACGAGCCAGTCAAGAGTCTTTTTCTCGTACCAGTCGAAAGTGAAGCCGAGGCGGTTGTTGAGGAATCGTGCGTCGAGGCCGATGTCGGTCTGACGCGAGGTTTCCCATTTGAGGTCGGGGTTGCTCATGATGTCGGGGTACGCGCCGATGGTGGGATGGGCCTTGTCGTCGCCGAAGTAGTACCAGGCGGCGTTGCTGGCGTTGCCGAAAGCGATTGTTGAGAGATAGCGGAATGTGGGGATGTTGCAGTTGCCGTTCTCACCCCAGGAGGCGCGGATTTTCAGCATATCGAGCCAATGGGACTGTCCCTCCATAAATTTTTCGGCGGCGATGTTCCATCCGGCTGAAACTGAGGGGAAGTAGCCCCAGCGGTGGCCGCGGGCGAAGTTCGATGAGCCGTCGGCGCGCATCGTTACCGAGGCCATATAGCGGCGGTCATAGTCGTAGTTCACTCGGCCGAACCAGCTGACAAGCTGGCCGCGGCTCCAGGGTGAGCCCGAGAGGGTGGTTGACCCGGAAGCGATGGACTTCACATTGCTCAGCCAGGCGTAGTCGAAGCTGTCGAACTCGCTGTCGCGGTTTGACCCGTTGATGTCCTGGCCGAGGCCCCACTTCTCAACCGAGTTGCCAACGAGCACGTTGAGGTGATGGCCTTTAATGGTGAAGTCATAGCTCAGGGTGTTGTCCCACGACCACTGCAGCCCGTTGCCCGAGCCCTGGCTGACGCGGTCGGTTTTGGAGTAAGTCTTTTCGTTGATTTGGTATACAGGAACGTATTCACGCGAGTTCCAGCCGTTGTACGCGAAGCCGAACGCGCTTTTGAACGTAAGCCCTTTGATTGGTTCGAGCACGAGGTAGAGGTTGCCACGGGCGTTATAGTTCTTGCTTTGGGAGAACGAGCGCAGGTAGTACATCTCGGCGAGCGGGTTTGTCTCATCGGTGTCGAGCAGTACGGGCCACGCGTATTTCTCACCCGGAATTTCCCAGACAGGGAACAGAGGGGAGGCGCAGAGGGCGTTGCGAACGTCGTTCCAATACATATTGCCGGTGCCCTGGGTCATACCTTTTGAATTAATATGAGCCATGGTGAGGGTCTGGCCGAATTTCAGCAGGTCGCGGTCGGGGCGCTTGACGACTATGTGCTCCGAGTTGAAACGCAAGGTGTAACGCTCGTAGCGCTGTTTTACGTCGTCGGCTTTCACACCGATAGTCGGTGTCTCCGACGAGTAGCTGATTCCGAGCGAGTAGGTCGACCGTTCGCCGCCTCCGTCGAGTCCGAAGTTGTAGCCCTGCTTGAATCCGTCCTTCTTCTGTATTTCGTCGAGCCAGTTAGTGCCGTTGAACTCTCCGCTTTGGATTTTGTCCCACATAGGCACATTGGCCGCGAGGTCAGCGTCGGTGAGTCCCCCCTCTTTCATAAGCATTATATACTGCTTGGCGTTGAGCGGAGTTACTGTCTTGGGTATTTCCTGCCATCCGAGATACATATTGAAGTGGGCGTTGACGCGCTCCTTGCCACCCTTTTTCGTGGTGACGAGGATGACGCCGTTGGCGGCGCGCGCGCCGTAGATCGCTGCGGAAGCCGCGTCCTTGAGTACGTCAATGCTCTCGATGTCGTTCGGGTCGAGCAGGTTGAGGTCGCCGCCGCTCACGCCGTCGATTACCACCAGGGGCGAGGAATTGTGTATGGTTCCCAAACCGCGGATGTTCACCTTGAATCCGTCGCCGGCCTTGCCGGTGTTTTTCACAATGTTAACGCCCGGAGCCTGGCTTTGGAGCGCGCCGTAGGCGCTCATAGTGTTCTGTTTCGCGATTTCGTCACCTTTAACCTGTAGGGTCGCTCCGGTGACGAGTTTCTTCTGTTGCACACCGTAGCCTATGGCGATTACTTCGTCGAGCACGTTGTCGTCGGCTTCGAGAGTGAAGTCAATCACATTCCGTCCGGCGACTTTGACCGTCGAAGTCTTGAAGCCGATGAAGCTTGCCGAGAGCCGCGACTTGTCGGAAAGGGTAAGGGAGAAACGTCCGTCAGCGTCAGTGGTTGTGCCGTTGCCGGGATTGCCGGTTTCGGCCACCGTGGCACCGGGCAGCGGTTCCCCGTCGCCGCTCACTGTGCCGCGGACGGTGATGTCGGCTGCCGTTGCCGAAAGGGAGATGGCCGGCGCTACGAGCGCGGCCGCGAGCAGCCTGCGCGCCCATCCGCGGAGCGAGCTCATCGGGGCTGGTCTGGATTCTGGATTCATGGTGTTATGATTGGTTTATGATTATTCAGTATGGCTTCGAAAACGCGGCGCGGGGGCGCCGGATTTTCATTGGCAAAGTTAGTAATAATAGGTGTGGCGGCGCTGCCTGATATGCGCGCTAATCTTAGCTGATTGTCGGACTTGTTGCGAAAATGGGGTGATTAATTGCGAAAATGTAGCCTCATTGATTTTTCTATATGTCGCAGAACCTATGTTTCGTGGATGTATATTAACTTTGAATCGTGAAAAATGACCTTAAATCACCATTGAAACAATATACATCATTGAATAAGGAAATGAGTAGCGCGATACGCTCTTTCATCAAGCCGTTGTCGAAAACGGCGCGGTCGCTGGCGCGCTGTGCGGCGGCTTTGCTTCTGCTTGCCGCGACCGATAGCGAGGCGGCGCCTGTTAGCGAGGCGGCTCCCGTAGGCCGTCTGTTCACGGTATCCAACACCCATATCAACAAAATCTGCCAGGACCATCTCGGCTACATTTGGCTCGCCACCGACTACGGGCTGACGCGGTTCGACGGCTCCGAGGCAACCACCTTTACCAGCACGGCCGAGGCCGGATCGCTCCTCAGCAACACCGTGCTCACCGTCATGGAGGACAGTGAGAAGAATCTGTGGGTCGGTACCACCGACGGCATTCAGAAGTTTGACCGCGGCACACAGACATTCGTCACCCCGCGGCAGACGTATCCCGACGTTCCCGATTTCAGCTATGTGAACTCGATAATCGAGGATCGTAAGGGTAACATATGGTTCACCACCTCGCGTTCCGGCGCGGTGTGTATGAAAAAGGGTGAGCGCGACCCCGTTTGCTACATGACAACCAATTCGCGGATATGCTCCAACAAGACCACCGTGCTCTACGAGGATAGTTTCGGAAATATCTGGATCGGGTCGATGGATGCCGGCATATCCATTTTCAACGGCTCGACCAACACGATGACTACCCTCAGCCATGTGCCGGGCGACCCCACCTCGCTGTCGAGCAATATGATTTTCACCATCGGGCAGACCAACGACGGGCGACTGTTCATCGGCTCGCTCGACGGCGGCATCGATGCGTATGACTACCGTTCGAACCGGGTGACCCGCGACGTGGTGAAGGTCGGAGGCAATGTTTACATACTCCGCAACTCGCCGGAGGAAAACGCCATGTATATAGGTACCGACGGAAACGGACTGAAGAAGTACGACGTGGCCACGGGAGCATTGTCGGATGTGAGCATCGCGGTGAAGGAGTTCAATCCTTCGAGAGCCAAAATCCATGACATACTGACCGACCGTCAGGGGAACCTCTGGCTCGGAGTTTTCCAAAAAGGGGCTCTTATGGTGTCGCGTGATGCCGACGATTCGTTGGTGAGCTACTCCTATTCGCCATTCTCTCCGTCGCTCAACATCGGTACGGAGCCGGTGCTGTGCGCGTTGCGGAGTTCCGATGGCTCGCTTTGGATCGGAACGGATGGCGACGGCGTTTACCGCGCCGATTCCCCAGGCGCGCCGATGCGGCATCTGGCCGATGCCGCGGCTGGAGCGTCGACCGTGCTGACTATGTTTCAGGATAGCCGTGGCACCGTCTGGGCGGGAAACTACCTCAACGGGTTGTCGCGCTACGATTCGGCAACCAGCGCTTTCGTCCCGGTGACGATACCCCTGCCCGACACTCCCGGTGGGCGTGTCAAGGAGGTTAACGCTATCGCTGAGGATGCGGATGGCAACCTTTGGATCGGCACCAACGGCGACGGGGTGTGTATATACAATCCTCGCTCTGGCTCGGCCAAATTCTTGTCGCACAGCCCCTCGAAGCCTGACTCCGGGCAACTGTTGGGCAACGCTGTGCACTCCATCCTCTTCACGGGCGACGGGAAAGTGTGGATAGGCACGAGCGACTCCGGCCTATCTTGCCTTGACACCCGCACCTGGCGCTTCGAGCATTACAACTCTACGAATATGCGTCTGAGCAACAATTGCGTATTCTCTCTTTGCCAGGATTCGTCGGGCGCGGTTTGGGCAGGCACGCGTATGGGCTTGAACCGCATACAAGGTGGCAGGACCCAGGTGATTAACGAGACCCACGGGCTTCTGAACAATCTCATATATTCCATACTGGTTGACCGTGACAGCAATCTTTGGCTGAGCACCGGAGCGGGTATATGCCGGCTTGACCCTAAAACAATGCGCTTCGACGATTTCATGCCGATGGAGCATCTCGTCTGCAGCGAGTTCAAGCGCAATTCCGCCTGTCTCGGCCTTGACGGGAGGGTTTATTTCGGAGGTGTTGGGGGCCTGGTGTCATTCATGCCTGGCCGCGGACGCTCGCCGCGGGAACTGCTCAGGGTGGCATTCAATGAACTGACCCTTATTGACGAAGGCGACGCCGCGTCAGTGGGCATACCATCCGACGGTGTCATGACTCTTTCAAACCGCGACGCCGTGGATCTCACATATGACCAAAACAGTTTCACCGTTTCATTCGGGGCTGTCGAGTTCTCGCACCCCGAGAACGTGGTGTATTCAGTTATGCTCGAAGGGCACGACAACGGATGGATCCAACTCCCCGCCGGAGCGCGCACGGCCACATATTCGAGTCTTCCCCCCGGCGATTACACCCTAAGAGTCAGGGCGTCGATTGACGATTTCAAGCCTAAAGAGGCTTCCATGGCGCTCTCGATAGCGCCCCCGCTGTACCTCACCGCCTGGGCCAAGGCTCTGTATGCGTGTCTGTTCGCGCTGCTGGTGCTGTTCGGCGTGAAAGCCGTGAAATGGAGAATACGCGAGGAGCAGCGCCGCAACCGCCAGCTGATGCAGGCACAGACTGCCGAGCATAAGCTCCAGTTTTTCACCGACATATCCCACGAAATACGCACGCCGCTCACGATGGTGCTTTCGCCGCTTGACTCCCTGCGCGAGAAAATCCGCGACAAGCAGACACTGCGCACAATAGAGGTGATGCGTTACAACGGCGACCGCATATTGAGGCTGATTGACCAGATAATGGATCTCAGGCGTTTGGACAACAATCAGATGAGCCTCTCGGTGAGCCGCACCGACATACGCCGGTTCCTCTCAGGCGTGGCCGGCGCTTTTGAGAATCTCGCGGAGCAGAAAAACATCGTTTTCCGGGTTGAAATCGCGGAAGAAGTGCCGGAAACCGCCATGCTTGACGGCGACAAGGTCGACAAGGTTGTGTTCAACGTGCTTTCCAACGCCTTCAAGTTCACTCCGGCGGGTGGCGTGATAACGCTTGACTGCCGCCCCGAAGGTGATTCGCTCGCCATCAGGGTGTCAGATACGGGGCCCGGCATACCCGAATCGAGCCGCGACCGGGTGTTCAACCGATTCTACAGGGTTAAGGGTGAGGCTCATGACGCGGCTCCGGGCACGGGCATCGGACTTCACCTCGCACGGGAGATGATGGAACTTCATCATGGCGAGATTATGGTCGAGAGCAGCTCCGGCGATGGCACCGTGATGCTGATTCTTATACCGATAGGGGAGGATGCTTACTCCGCCGAGGAGTCCGCCCCGGCGGTGAGGAAGGATCCCGCGCCTCACGCGGAGGTGAAAGTGCCACAGGCTTCTGGTCGCGGAGACGTGGCCGACGAGGTTCAGCGGCACCATGCCACGGTGCTTGTGATCGAGGACGACGCTTCTATTCTCGACTATGTCGCGGGAGAGCTCTCCGAGCACTATGATGTGCTTACCGCCGCGAACGGCGCTGCCGGGCTTGAACTAGCCTTGACACGCCGACCCGACCTCATCCTGTCAGATATAATGATGGAGGGAATCGACGGGTTGGAGCTTTGCCGCAAAATCAGGGCAAACGCCGATACCTGCGAGATTCCGATAGTGCTCCTTACCGCCAAGGTTACCCAAGCGCAGCGCAACGAGGGGATTCTGGCCGGAGCCGACGCCTATATTACCAAGCCGTTCAACATAGGCCATCTGCTCAACAGGGTGAATATGCTCATAATGCAGCGCAGAATGCTCAAGGAGAAGTATTCGGGCGAGACGGTTGTCAACGAGGAGGTGACAAAAATCAAGTCGAACGACGAGCGCCTCTTTGAGCGCGTGCGCAAGGTCGTTCTCGACAATCTCGCGAGTCCCGACCTTTCGGTCGAGTTTATCGCGAAGGAGATAGGCGTGAGCCGCTCCCATCTGCAACGCCGCCTGAAAGTGTCGGCCAATATGAATCCGAGCGAGTACATCAAGCGCGAACGTATGCGCCACGCGGCCTTGATGCTCTCAACCAAGAGTGTCGCGGTATCGGAAGTCGCCTACGCTACGGGATTTTCCACTTTGTCGCACTTCTCGACCTGCTTCAAGGAACATTATGGTATGTCGCCGACACGCTATGTGTCGCTGAACCAAGCCTCTGCGACGGCCGACGCGGTCGCGTCTGACGGGGTGTCGGAAACGTGATTTCCGGGTATGCGCGGTCATTTGATGCACATTTTCGCAAATACCTGCGACATTTTCGGCAACGTCAGCGCAACTTGGAGAGTATCGAAGCCATTTTCACAAAGCCTTGGGCGACATAATGTATAATTTTGCATTGTCGGATTTCAAGATTTCTTGGCCGGCATTGAGGCTGAAGCCGCCACCCGGCACGAGGTCTCGGTAAAACCAAACATTATCGCCCGATGAAAAAAACTACCAAATTAATGACATCTATAATCGCTGTGGCGATTGTCGGGGTTACGGCCGCGAGCGCTCTCGCGGAGGGTAATCCGGCCGAAGGCGCGGTCGCGGTGCCCGACGGCTACTCGCGTCTCGTGTTCTCCGACGAGTTTGACACCGATGGTGCCCCCGACGCCTCTAAGTGGAATTTCGAGACAGGATACATCCGAAACGGGGAGATGCAGTATTATACGCCCGGCCAGAACGCGGTGTGCAAGGATGGCGTACTCGTTATCGAGGCACGCAACGACAGTGCCGTTATAAATGGCGAAGTCTGCCCCGTTACCTCCGCGAGCCTCACTACGAAAGGACTTAACGCGTGGAAGTATGGCTACGTCGAGGTGCGGGCGAAACTCCCTGCCTCGCTCGGCACCTGGCCCGCGATATGGATGATGCCTGAGGAGAACAATTACGGCAAGTGGCCCCGCTCGGGCGAGATTGATATAATGGAGCATGTGGGTTACAATCCCGAAAACATCCATTTCTCGGCCCACACTGAGCGCTTCAACCATATGCGCGGCACTCAGCGAACCCATGTGACCCACGCGCCCGAGGCGGTAGGCGATTTCCACCTTTACGCTTTGAAGTGGACGCCCGACAGGCTGACGTGGTACTACGACGGCAAGGAGCAGTATGCGATTGACCGCGAGGCCGACAGCGACTGGACCACCTGGCCATTTGACATTGATTATTATCTTATACTGAATCTCGCTTTCGGCGGTGGTTGGGGCGGCTCCGAGGGGGTCGACCTCTCGACTCTCCCGCAGCGCTACGAGATTGATTACGTCAGAGTTTTCCAATAGTTTTCATAATATGGCCGACTTGGATATTATCGGCCACTCCCTCGCTCTCCACTTTTCAGAATCTTCAAACTTCAACCCGATGAAAAAGATACTTACCATGGCGGCGCTCGCTTGCGCGGTAATAACCGCTTCGGCCGCCCCGGTTATGAATTTCTCCCGCTCGGTGCGTACCTCCGACGGTCTGCCGAAGGCCAATCTGCCGGTAAAAGTCAAGGTGGCGGTCCACGCAGGAGCGCCCGACGGTCCCGTGGCTTTCGGCGAGGAGCACGAGGTCACCACGTCGCCCGCCGGGGTGGCTTATGTGGCGGTCGGCTCACAAAACACCAATGTCACTCTCGACGCCCTCGACTGGGGAAACACGGCATATTATATGGAGACCGCGGTAGACTGCGGCGATGGCTACGGCGACGCCGTGTGCCAGCAGATACTCGAAGTGCCCCGCGCTGTGCACGCAGCGACAGCTTCGTCGCTCACCCTCGCGTCCCCCTCGGGAAAGCTCTTCAAGGTGACCATCTCCGACGACGGCACCCTTTCAGCAACACCAATCGAATAACACGATGCGCGACGTTATCAAATCCATCCTATTGCTCGCGGCCGCGACTCCCTTCGCGGCGTCGGCCGACGGGTTTCTGCCTTATGGTGGATATGCCGCCGGGGAGCATTACGCTGTAGAGACGCTGGCTTCGGGCTTCGCGTCCGAGGGCGACGCGGTTCTGTCGCACGGGTCCCTGCCTGTCGCTTCGACTCACACGAGCGGGGTAGAGGAAATCGCCGCCGAAGGTGCCGCTTTGTCAGTGTCTGTATCCGCCGACGGGTGCTCGCTGCTTGTCGATGGGCTTTCCCTTGGCGCGGCGTATGATATTATCGCTATCGACGGACGCCGCCTCGCGTCGGGCAGGGTCGCTTCGACGGCGATCGACATATCGCGGCTCCAGGCCGGCCAGTACCTGCTCCGAATCGCCAACGAGGGTTCCGCGCCCGTGGTGTATAACTTTTTGAAGAGAGGCTGATTTATGAAATCGTTAGTAACATCAATAATATCGCTCGCGGCATTGTTCGCGGCGAGCGCCGAGCCGGTGCTCTACGAGGCTTCGCTGACCGACCGCTACGGCACACCCTCGGCAAACGAGGAGGTGACCTTGCGCCTGACCCTGCTCGACGCGGAGGGGCGCCAGCTCTACGCCGAGACCCATTCGGTGACATCCGACGCTCTCGGTCAGCTCCGAGCCATGGTCGGCTCTGGTTCCGCGACCGAAGGTGAGTTTAACGACGCGAACTGGGAGTCAGCCGCGAATCTCGGGGTTGTGATTACCCGGGCCGATGGTTCGGAGATAGCCGACGTTGCCAATCTCGGTTACACTCCGGCGGCGATTTACGCGAAAAGCGCTTCGGCGCTCGTCGGCCCCGCTACCGCCGAAGGGCGTTATCGCCTGGCTGTCGACGATGCGGGCAATCTTTCCACCGTATTTGAGAAGGATACGTCCATCGCCATCCCCGTGGGCTACACCCGCCTGATATTCCATGACGAGTTCGACGGTGAGGGACTTCCCGACCCGACAATTTGGAGTTTCGAGCACGGCAATGTACGCAATGGTGAATACCAATATTATACCAAAAACCGTCTTGAGAACTGCTGCCAGGCCGACGGAGTGCTCCGCTTTACAACCATCAAGGAGGATTACACCGACCCGGAGACAGGTCAAACCGCCCAATACACCTCGGCGAGCGTTACCACTCAGAATACCGTGAAGTTCACTTACGGACGCGTCGATGTCCGCGCCAAGCTCCCGGCAATCAAAGGCACATGGCCCGCCATATGGCTGATGCCCAATGATAGCTATTACGGTATGTGGCCCCGTTCGGGTGAGATTGACATCATGGAGAATGTAGGCTACGACCCCAATGTGGTACACTTCACTGCCCACACCTATCTCCAGCACGGAGGTGACAACAACAAGCACCATATGTCAATGAGGGTTATGAATCCCACCCCCTCGGACGACTTCCATGTGTACTCGCTTGAATGGTCGGAAAACAAGCTTACCTGGCTCGTCGACGGCAAGCGCGGTTTCACTATGGTGAAAAACTCGGCCCTCTGGACCGGGTGGCCGTTCGACCGCGACTTCTACCTCATTCTGAATCTCGCCTGGGGCGGTAGCTGGGGAGGCCAGCAGGGTATCGAGTCGGAGAAACTCCCGGTTACCTACGAGGTTGACTACGTCAGAATATTCCAGTAATAATTAAATATCAGTTTACAAAAACACAATCATTATTTTAACCAGTCGAAAAAAACTTAACATACAAAACCATGAATAAGAAACAGTTACTCTCCCTCGCTGCTGCCGCCATCCTCGGTGCGTCGCAATCGTTCGCCGCGGTTGAATACTGGGTTGCCTCCAACGGCTCCGATGAGAATCCCGGAACCGAGGCCAAGCCGTTCGCCACACCCGAAATGGCCATCCTGATGGTCAAGGACAACACCGAGACAATCATCCATCTCGAAAAGGACGCCACCTTCATGATGGCCGGCCAGCTTAACCTCGACAAGAATAAGATCTGCACTATCGAGGGTGACAACACCACGCTCAAAGGTGCCGAGAAACCCGGTTACGAGGGGGGCGAGGCTGTGCGTATTTTCCGCGCTGCCGACAATTCGAAGGTAACCCTTCGCGGCATAAACTTCGTCAACGGTCGCCAGGTCGAGTACGTTCTCGGAGGCGCCATCTACTTCGCCGGTGAAGAACTCAATATCGACAAATGCCGCTTCATCGACAACGAGGCCGGTTCGGCCGGCGCTGCCATCGGCTCCCGCGGCCATATCGTGCGCGTCACCAATTCTTACTTCGAGCACAACTACACCATCGGCGGCGGCTCCCGCGGTCCCGCCATCATGCAGCGCGGTCCCGAGACCCTCGACGGTGAGCTCTATGTCGACAACTGCACTTTCTACAAAAACTCAGAAAACCAGGGAGGCCAGGGCACTTGCATCGGCATTTACGACCCCTCTAACCAGCCCGGTGTCAACTTCGCAGGTTGCAAGAAACTCGTGGTTACCAACTCTACTTTCGTGGAGAATACCTCGAAGGATAACTATCAGGCGTGCATCGACATCTCCGACTCCTCTGACTGCGAGACCATCCTCGCCAATAACACTTTCTATAACAACGACGGCGCTCTCCGCCTCTACTTCCAACTGGAACCGGTGTATATGTTCAATAACTTCGCTTACTGCAACCGGGCATGCGTGCTTTCCGAGCTTTCGATCGCCGATGCCGACCGCGCCCAGGTAATCGCCCGCAACAACATCCTCTATGGCGCTGAGCGCGGTGTGAACGAGAATATGGACGACAAGGATTTCAACGCCAACGCGGCTTCGGCCCACAACACCCTCGGCCTCTGCAAGGATGTCACTATGACCGCTCTCGGTGTGAGCACCACGCTCGGCACCCGCGACGAGGGCTTCGTTCCCTTCCTCTCCATCCTGCGCGACAACTCCCCCCTGGTTAACGCCGGTATCGAGAACTCCGCCGAGTGGACCAAGGACAACGTTATCCCTGCCACTGACTGCCGCGGTTACAAGAACAATGGCGGCAAGGATGTAGGCGCTTACGAGTATGACGGCGTCAACCCCGACGATGACACCGCTGTAGAGGTTGTGGCTACCGAGACTGTCGACGCTCCCGTTGAATACTACAATCTCCAGGGTATGCGCGTGGCCAACCCCGCAAACGGCATCTTCATCCGTCGCCAGGGCAATAAGGCTACGAAAGTGCGCCTCTAAACCAAGATAATCCAATCCGAAAACCGAAATCATGAAAAAGTTCACGATATTGGCGACAGCTTTCGCGCTGGCAGCTTCGGCTGCCAACGCCGAGAGCGTCACCATCAAACACGAGACCGCCGGAGCGCTCGAAAGCGAGCTTAACGCCGCTATCGCCGCATCCGAGACCCTCACATCGATGGCCGACATCACCGAGTTGACAATCGTCGGTGAAGCTCAGATGACCGCCACCGATTTCGCAAAGATTCGCACGCATCTGCGCCCATCGCTGCTATACCTGGATCTCTCCGGCGCTAAATTCGCCAACAACAAGTTGCCCGGGGGTGACTATGACAAACAGGGCATTCTCCAGACTATGAATGTCAAGGAGGTAAAACTTCCCTCTACCCTTACAGGGTTATCAGGTGGCGCGTTCTATATGTGTAAGTCACTTGAAACTATAAATTTGCCTGATGGTGTCAAAGTTATAAGCCAATATTGCTTTTCAGGTTGCGAGAAGTTGAAGCTTACCTCTCTGCCTCCTAATCTGACGACTATCTCGGCTGACGCGTTTCGCGGTTGTGTATCTCTGGAGTTGACCGAACTACCGGAAACGGTAAAAAGCATTGGAGGCGATGCGTTCAACGATGATGAGGTAGCTTCCAATAAGCTTCCTTTGACAGGAGTGGCATTCTCAAAGCTCCCTCGCGATCTTGAGAAGCTTGGCGAACGTGCGTTCCGCCGCACCAGTTGCACTTTCTCGGAATGGCCTGAAAACCTCACCACTTTGCCTTCGTCTGTGTTTTCTGCCACAAAAGTAGCTTTCAAAACATTGTCGCCTAATATTACCTCTGTCGGGACTTATGCTTTCCAAAGTGTTAAGACGATGCCAGAATTCATCATCCCCGATCAGGCGAATTTATGGACCAAGATTCCTGATGGCTGCTTCTTTGTTCAGACCGACGATGCTGTGCGTGCGTTTGTTTGCCGTGCGCCCTCAGCTCCTAAAGCGACAGTTAATATAGGCTCAGGAGCCTGGTCCGGCTCGTTCAGCCAGGTGGCGAAGAATCCCAACACTACTTTCAGAGTGCTCGCTTCCGCGGCTAAGAGCTTCAAGACCACCGCGCCCTACAGCTCCATGAACATCGAGCTGCTGACAACTGAGGTCGCCGCTCCCCAGATGCTTTACGCCGACGGCATTCTGCCGGAACACGTCGTTGTGAAGTTCATCGCCGACAAGCCCGCCGACTATGAGGAATTTGATGAGCATTTCCCCGGCTTCCAGGCTGAGCATACTACCTTTGGGGCTGTTCCCGAAGGAGAGGGGCACCTTGAAATCTCGTTTACCGACGATGCCGACTTCTTTGCCTATGTGAAGGAGATCCGTTGGGCTCCGACAGCCGAAGCGTACGCCGAGGATGGCGAAACCGAAGGTGATGCGTCGGAGGAAGCCGGCGAGGAGATCGATCCCGACCTGCTTTACACCTGTACCAACCTGTCGCAGAGCCTCAAGCGCACGATTTCCGTTCCCGTGAACGTAACTCCGGGTATGCGCCCGCTGTTCGTTGAAATCGGCAAGACCGACCTTCAAACCGGCGTTGAGTCCGTCGAGGCTCCCGCCGCCATTGTTACCCGCCGCGGCGACATCCTCAGCCTTTCGGTTGAAGGCGCCGAGCTGTATGACCTCGCCGGGCGTATGGTGGCATCGACTACGTCGAACACTCTCGATCTGGGCGGCCTTCCCGCCGGGGCTTATGTGCTCCGTGCCCACAAGACGGCTGTCAAGATTGTGAAATAAACAGAGGAACTTACCACGCAGAAACATTTTGTGGCATAGATGTATAAGATTGTAAGAAAGTTTGTATTCGCTTTTGCGGCGGCGCTCGTACCTTTCGGGGGCGGCGCTGCCGCAATCGCTTCCGATGCCTCTATGGAGGCTCGGATCGACTCCCTGTTGTCGAAAATGACCCTCCAGGAGAAAGTCGGGCAGCTCAACCAGCTTAACACGGCCAGCTTCGACACTCTTTCAACGGCGGTGGCAGAAGGTAGGGTGGGGTCGATACTCAACGAGGTCAACCCGGAGGTAGTCAACGCGCTGCAGCGCAAGGCCGTTGAGGAGTCGCGGTTGGGGATACCCCTGGTATTCGCCCGCGATGTAATTCACGGGTTTAATACCATTTTCCCCATACCGCTGGGGCAGGCCGCGACCTGGAACCCCGAGCTTGTGGAGCTCGGAGCGAGAATCGCCGCTGTCGAAGCTTCGGCGTGCGGCGTGCGCTGGACTTTTTCACCGATGATGGATGTATCGCGCGACGCCCGTTGGGGACGCATCGCTGAATCAGCGGGTGAGGATCCCCTGCTCAACGAGCGTATGGGGCTCGCGATGATCCGAGGTTATCAGACCGACGATCTCACTGACCCGACCGCTATGGCCGCGTGCGCCAAGCATTTCGCCGGATACGGCTTTTCGGAGTCTGGGAAGGACTATAATACCACCTGGCTACCGTTGCCGCTGCTCAACGATGTGGTGCTTCCGCCGTTCGAGGCCGCGGCCAAGGCAGGCGCGGCGACATTTATGACTTCGTTCAATGATATAAACGGCGTACCATCATCGGGCAACCGATGGCTTATGCGCGACGTGCTCCGCGACCGTTGGGGCTTCGACGGGGTGCTCGTGAGTGACTGGAATGCCATAACCGAGATGATTTCCCACGGGGTAGCGCCCGACAAGCGTGCCGCCGCCGCGCTCGCCGCCGCCGCGGGTGTGGATGTCGATATGGAGGGACACGCTTATTCCCAGGCGCTTGAGGCGCTCGTGAAAGCCGGAAGGATTGACGAGAAGGTCGTCGACGGCCTCGTGCGCGATGTGCTTCGTCTCAAGATGCGCCTCGGCCTGTTTGAGAATCCGTATGTCGATACTTCGAAACCTTCGCCCGCCTACCTCCCCTCCCATCTCGACGCGGCGCGCCGAACGGCCGAGGAGGGCGCGGTGCTTTTGAAAAACAACGGATTGCTCCCGTTTGGAAAATCTGTTAAGAAGCTTGCCGTGGTAGGACCGATGGCCGACGCGGCCTATGACCAGTGCGGTACATGGGCTCCTGACATCGACAAGAGCCGTTCGGTGACCCCTTTGACCGCTCTCCGCGACGCTTTCGGCACCAAAAATATCCTGTACGCCCCGGGACTTAAGTATACGCGCGACCGCTCTCTCGACGGAATCGCCGCGGCGGTCGAAGCCGCGCGCGGGGCTGATGCTGTAGTGTGCTTCGTCGGAGAAGAGGCGGTTATGTCGGGCGAGGCCCACTGCATGGCCGACCTTGACCTGAAAGGAGCGCAGTCCGCTCTTATTGAGGCATTGAAGGAAACTGGCAAACCACTCGCCGTTGTGTTTATGGCGGGGCGTCCTCTTACTGTTGAGAAAGAAATCGCCCTGGCCGACGCCGTGCTCTATTCCTTCCACGGGGGCACGATGGCCGGTCCGGCGCTGGCCAACCTGCTCACCGGTAAAGCAAACCCTTCGGGTAAACTTCCGGCGACAATGGCCCGTATGACAGGCCAATATCCGATTTATTACGCCCATAAGCAGACCGGTCGTCCGCCTGAATGGACCATCGACCTTGACGCTATTCCGGTTGAGGCTCCGCAGACATCCACGGGGTGCACCTCATATTTCCTCGATGCGGGTAAGGATCCGCTATACCCCTTCGGCTACGGACTGAGCTACACTACTTTTGAAATCAGCGAGCCCCGCCTGTCGGCCAACGCGCTCTCTATGGCGAGCGAGAAGCCGCTTACAGTTACCTGCACCGTTAAGAACACCGGCAATCGGGAGGGAGCCGAGGTAGTGCAATTCTATGTGCGCGATATGTTCGCGAGCCTCGCCCGACCAGTTAAGGAGCTAAAAGATTTCAAGAAGGTTACCTTAAAGCCCGGCGAAAGCAAGGAGGTTAGCTTCTCGATCTACCCATCCCAGCTATCTTTCAGCGGCCTTGATGGCGAGAGGCTTCTCGAACCGGGCGAGTTCCGTGTGTGGACCGCCTCTAACTCAGCCTCGGGGAAACCGGCGAGCTTCTCCCTTGTCGAAGAAAAAATAGTGGGGAGTGTGCCTGACGAGTGGCTCCGTTGCTGGGAGCCGGGTGAGAAGCCCGAAGTGGGAGTCAATCTCCGCAACGACACAGGCGTTGACGGTTCCGCCTCGGTAAGCTCGAAGCTTATGAAAGACGACTGGAGTTTTGTTGACGAATGGACCAAGGAAATCAAACTTGACGCGGGCAGCACTGCCGGCGTCAAGTTTGACGCTTTGACCCTCGCCCCGGGGTTCTACCGGGTTGAGGTCAGGGTAGGTGACCATCTGGTGCGCCGGTTCAATATCGGTTACGACCCAACTTCGATAGTTTCAGCCGCTGACCGCCAGCCTGATTTCGAGGCATTCTGGCATAATGCCCTTAAGGAGTTGGCCGCCACGGCGCCCGAGTACAAGCTCACGCTCGACAAGGAAAAGTCGGGGAGCGCCCGCGACGTCTACCTGGTGGAAATGAAGTCGGTCCCCGACAGTGTCGGTGCCGAGCCGGTGACCATCAGGGGGTATTATTCAGCCCCCAAAGATGGTGGAAAGCACCCGGCGCTCCTCTGTTTCGAGGGGTACGATGGTGGCCAGGGCCCATACTGGGGGCCAGGTGACATTAATCCTGACTGGGCGGAGTTCCACCTGTCGAGCCGCGGCCAGATGCTCAACAACCGAGGTGAAAACAAAAACACCTACGGCGACTGGTTTGCCTGGAACTTCGGCGACAAGGACCATTATTATTATCGTGGCGCGTTTATGGACGTAGTGCGCGCGGTCGATTTCATTACCTCGCGCGAAACTACCGACACCACCCGGGTTTATGCCTGCGGGCAGAGCCAGGGCGGTGCTTTCACGGTCGCGTCTGCGGCTCTCGGTGGAGGCCGCGTCAAGGGCATAGCTCCGGCTGTGACGTTCCTGGGCGACTATCCCGACTATTTCCGTGTTGAATATTGGCCCGGTAATGTTGCCAAGCGCCGCCAGAGAGAGCTTGGGCTCGCTGACGAGGATATGTACGCTTTCCTTTCATATTTCGACACCAAGAACCTCGCACCCTGGGTCACATGCCCTGTTTTCGGTTCCTACAGCCTCCAGGATGCCACTTGTCCGCCCCATACGAATTTCGCATCCCACAATTTGTTTAATACAGATAATAAGCGATATGTAATTAATCCCGTCAATGGCCATTGGGTAAATCCCTCATGGTATGGCGATTATTACGACTTCTTCTATTCCCTGTTTCCGCGTTAGGGAATTAATTTGTAACTTCGCGGCGTGAAAGAGAGGGCCGTAAAGATATTAGGCTGTATCCTTATAGCGGTGTTTGTGAATTTTATATTCGCCAACACGGTCTTCTCGCATACACACCAGGGGGTTACGGGCAGTCTTGTGACGCACTCCCACCCCTATAACCCGGCGGGACACCACGGCCATTCCTCCCAGTCGCTCGACCAGATCGCGGCGTTCAATGCCGCGTCGGCCTCGTTCGAGGGGGGCTTGACGCCTGTTCTCGATGTCGCCCGGAGCATCACGATGACTCTCGGGACCGAGATTTGTGCCGAAATGGCCACAACGAGCCCCGCTGCCGCCGCTCTCCGCGGTCCGCCTTATGCGGGATAATGTTTTAGCTTCTCTCCTATTAGCTTCTCTCCTTTTTGAAGCCTCTCTCGTCCGGTGCTCCGCCCTGAAGCGGAGTTCGCTGACTCATTTACTCATTATCCCGCAATGATTAAGAAATTCATCATAGCGGTCACGGCCATTGTCGTGACCTGCTTCCAGTTATATGCCCAACGACAGAAGACTACCGACGCCAACATTGCCGGCCATGTAGTCGATACAGAAAACGGCGACCATCTTCCAGCCTGTCTCGTGAAGATTGTCGGCACGAACAACGCCACGCTCACCGACGCGTCGGGCCACTACGTTTTCCGCGACCTGCGCCCCGGCGAGTATTCCCTTGAGGCGTCTATGATAGGCTACTCGCCTGTGCGGCAAACCGTCAAGGTAAACGCTTCGCAGACCGTGGAGGTCAATTTTGACATCACCCCCGACGCGTTTATGCTCGACCAGGTGGTTGTAACTTCCTCGAAGAGCGAGACCAAGCGGCGCGAGAGCGCTTCGCTGGTCAACGTGGTCTCCTCCGACCTCCTCAGCCGCGTGGGAGCCTGTTCGCTTGCCGACGGCCTTGACTTCCAGCCGGGTGTGCGCGTTGAGAACGATTGCCAGAACTGCGGTTTCACCCAGGTACGCATCAACGGGCTCGACGGCCATTATTCCCAGATACTTATGAATTCAAGGCCGGTGTTCTCAGCCCTTACCGGCGTGTACGGGTTGGAACAGATACCCGCCAATATGATTGAGCGCGTCGAGGTGATGCGCGGCGGCGGTTCGGCGCTGTTTGGTTCGTCGGCCGTTGGGGGCACCATTAACATCATCACCAAGGACCCTATGAGCAATTCGGCCCAGATCGCCCACACGCTTACCTCTATCGGCCCCTCGGGAGCACTTGACAACAATACGACACTCAACGCCTCCGTAGTTACCGACAACAACAAGGCCGGGGCTTTCATCTACGGGCAGAGCCGCTACCGCGACGGTTACGACCACAACGGCGACGGCTTTACCGAGGTGGCCCAGCTGAAAACGCAGACTATTGGAGCGAGGGCGTTCTTCCGCACAACGGAGGATTCGAAGCTCACCCTTGAATACCACAACACCCACGAGTACCGCCGCGGCGGCGACCAGCTCGACCTCCAGCCCCACCAGGCTCTTATTGCCGAGCAGGCCGACCACAATATCCACTCGGGCGAGGCCACGTTTGACCTTTGGTTCCGCGGACGTGGCGACCACCTGTCGGCGTTCGCTGCCACGCAGAACACCCGCCGCAAGAGTTACTATGGTTCCGATAAGGATCCCGACGCTTATGGCCGCACTTCTGACATAGTGGTAGTGGCCGGAACGCAGTGGACCCACCCCATGAAGCGGTTCCTATTCATGCCCGCCGAGCTGGTGGCCGGGCTCGAATACTCCTACAATAAGCTCCACGATGTGTCGATCGGCTATGACCACGACGTGCTCCAGCGGGTCAACATTTACAGCGGTTACCTTCAGAACGAGTGGCGCGACGACAAATGGGGCTTCCTTATCGGAGCCCGCGTCGACAAGCATTCTCTCATCGACAACCCTATCGTGTCGCCGCGCGTCAACATCCGTTTCAATCCTTCGAGCAATTATAATTTCCGTGCGTCTTACTCTACCGGCTTCCGCTCGCCGCAGGCCTACGACGAGGATTTCCATGTGGCTATTGTCGGTGGCGAGCGCGTGGTGACGGTGCTCGCACCCGGCCTCAAACAGGAGAGTTCGCAGAGCGTGAGCCTCTCGGCCGACCTTTACCATCGGTTCGGCAACGTGCAGACCAATCTGCTCATCGAAGGGTTCTTCACCGACCTCCGCGACGTGTTCGCGTTGCGACAGCTCGAAGGCACTGATGCCAACGGCAACACCGTGCTCGAACGCTATAATGGCTCGGGCGCGAGGGTGATGGGGCTGAACCTTGAGGCTAAAGCATTCTTTTCGAGTCATTTCGACATACAGGGTGGCGTGACCCTCCAGCGTAGCCGGTATAAGAAAGCCGAGCAGTGGAGCGACGACCTCGCGGTGCCCGCCGAGAAGCGTATGTTCCGCACCCCCGACGTGTACGGCTACTTCACGGCCAACTGGGAGATAATCCACCACCTGCGCGCCACTTTCACCGGCACCGGCACCGGGCCGATGCTCGTGCAGCATATGGTGGGTTCGGGCACCGATGTGGATATGGCTGTGGTCACGCAGTCGTTTTTCGACGCGTCTGTCAAGCTCTCCTACGAGTTCAAGGTATTTAACCGCGTTAACCTCATCGTGAGCGCCGGAGTGACCAACATCTTCAACTCCTATCAGAAAGATTTCGACCTCGGTCCCACCCGCGACTCCGGCTACATCTACGGCCCGGCGCTCCCGCGCTGCGTGACCGCCGGAGTCACCCTCAGCCTCTAACTACAAAAACATTAGTCGGGTCAGGCCTCGTCGCAGCGGGCGAGGATGGCTGATGCGAGGCGGCTCACCATCGGAGCCTCGCTGCCTGAATGAGGGGCGGCGAGGCTTCGCGCTTTGTCGGGGGTGACCGCGCGGAGTATCAGCAGGTTTAGGAGTAGCCGGAGCGCGGCGTAAAGTTGGATGGGAGTGGCGTCGGCCCGCTCCAGGGTATCGGCGGCTATGGCCGGGGCCGACGGATGGCGGCGGAGCAGTTTCAGGCAGAGTGTGTCGGCAACCTCGGTGGTGGGGCAGGTGAGGAGCCATTGGCTGGCCTCCTCAGCGCCGACGTATTCCAACGGCATCAGCATGGGCGCTATGAGCTGGCTTTCACGGGTGGTGGTGTTGTCGCGCAGTGAGCGGGCGAGTTCGGCAGTAGCCTCAGCGCCGAGTTTCTCAGGACGCTCGTCGAGGGTGCCCTCCATAACCTGCGCGGCGATGTCGGCCACTTGGGCCTGCAAAAGTCCGAAATTTATGCGGTATGGTGCCCCGGCGCTCTTCATCTGGTCGGCCAGCAAGCCGTTGCGCATAGCGAAAAAGCGGCGTTTTACCGCTTGCATCATATTGAAACTCTGGTTCATAGCTCGTTGGTGTGGATTAAACCCGTTGTCGCGGGAGTCTTATGGCCGCGACAACGGCGCGAAATTAGCAAAAATTGGTCGGAATTTCGTAAATTCGCGCCATATATACACCTACCATTCCATCGACCACCCCCAATGGCAAAAGATATAACTGACAAACAACGTCGCAACCGATTGATAATCGGCTGGATGTGGAAATTGTTCTTTCTCGGTTTCGCCGCCGTGATACTGCTGTTCGTGCTTATTTACAACGGCTGGATCGGCTATATGCCCCCCATCGAGGAGCTTAAAAACCCCAACGATAAGTTCGCGACGGTAATTTACTCGGCCGACGGCGAGGAGATGGGGCGTTATTACCGAAACTCGGGCAACCGCGTGTATGCCGACTACGACGAGATTTCGCAGCATGTGATTGACGCGCTTATCGCCACTGAGGATTCCCGCTTCGAGGACCATTCGGGCATAGATATGCGTGCCTTTATGCGCGTGTTGGTTAAGACGCTCATTCTCCAGAACAAGAACGCGGGTGGCGGTTCCACCATCACCCAGCAGCTCGCCAAGCAGCTTTATTCGCCACAGACGCGCAACCTGCTCGACCGCGCTCTGCAAAAGCCTATCGAGTGGATGATCGCGGTGAAGCTCGAACGGTACTACTCGAAGGATGAGATTATTAAGATGTATCTCAACCAGTTCGACTTCCTCTATAACGCCGTCGGCATCAAGTCGGCCGCCTACGTTTATTTCGGAAAGCAGCCCAACGAGCTCACCATCGAGGAGGCGGCCACGCTGGTCGGTATGGTGAAGAATCCGGCGTATTATAACCCCGTGCGCCACAACGAGCGCACCCGTCTGCGTCGCAACACGGTGCTTGAGCAGATGAACAAGGAGGGGATGCTCTCCGATGAAGCCGCCGACTCGCTCAAGCAGCTCCCTCTGACCCTCGACTTCCATCGCGTTGACCATAAGGATGGTATGGCACCTTATTTCCGCGAGGAACTGCGCCGCATCCTTACCGCCAAGAAACCAGTGCGCTCCGATTACCGCGGATGGGAAAAGCAGAAATTCATCGACGACTCGATAGCCTACGAGAACAATCCGCTCTACGGGTGGATCGAGAAGAACCCCAAACCCGACGGGTCTAAGTACGATATTTACGCCGACGGCCTGAAAATTCATACTACTATCGACTCGCGCATGCAGCGTTATGCCGAGGAGGCAGTGCGCACCCATATGTCGCAGCTCCAGCGAGCTTTCTTCAACGAGAAGAAGGGGCGCGCCAACGCCCCCTACACAAGCAACGGCGAGGAGCTCGGCAGGGTAAAGGTGCAGTCGCTCATCGACCACGCCATACGGCAGACCGAGCGTTACCGCGTGATGAAGCAGCAGGGCGCGACCGACGCGGAAATCAAGGAGGCGTTCAACACCCCCCGAGAGATGAACGTGTTCTCCTACGCCGGGGTGGTCGACACGGTGATGACACCCCGCGACTCGCTGCTCTATGAGAAGCATTTCCTCCGCACCGGCTTTATGTCGATGGATCCGCGCAACGGCTATGTGAAAGCCTATGTCGGCGGACCGAGCTTTAAATTCTTCCAATATGACATGGTGTCGACCGGGCGCCGCCAGATCGGTTCGACAATCAAGCCGTTCCTTTACACCTACGCGATGGAGGAGGGGTTCACCCCTTGCGATATGATGTCGAACACCCAGCCGGTGTTCACCGACGAGAGTGGCCGCACCTGGGCTCCCCGCAACTCCGGCTCGGCCCGCGTCGGTGAGATGGTCGACCTCCGTTGGGCGCTGACCAACTCAAACAACTGGATTTCGGCACGTCTGATGGCCCAGCTGTCGCCGACGACGCTTGTGCGCAATATGCACAACTTCGGTATCACTAACCATATTGACCCCGTGATGTCGCTCTGCCTCGGTTCCTGCGAGGTATCGGTCAAAGAGATGGTCGGGGCCTACACGGCGTACGCCAACAATGGTATGCGAGCCGAACCGCTCTTCGTCTCCTCGATAAGCGACGCCAACGGCAACGTGATTTCGGAATTTACCACCAACCATACCGAGGTAATATCTGAAAAAGCCTACGCCAAGATTCTGTCGATGCTCCTCAACGTGGTCGATGGCGGCACCGGTAACCGCGTGCGCCGCGCTCCATACCACATCACCGCCCAGATGGGTGGCAAGACCGGCACCACCAACTATAACGCCGACGGTTGGTTCATGGGCTTTACCCCGGAACTCGTGTCGGGCGTTTGGGTCGGTGGCGACGAGCGTTACATCCATTTCAACACTATGGCCCACGGACAGGGCGCGGCGATGGCCCTCCCGGTTTACGGCCTGTATATGGCTAAGGTGTACGCCGACCCGACTCTCCCCTACAGCCAGGATGCCAAATTCGATGTGGACTTCTCCGGCCTCTGCGACAAGGAGTTCTACGAAAGCTACGAAGAGGAGCCAGTTGTCGAGGAGTCCATATCCAACGTATTCGACTGATGTATAAGACCGCATAAAAGCCTCCTCCCAAATAAGATTAAACAGTCGGAGACCCAGCGCTACTGTTCGCATTGGGCCTCCGACTTTTTATTAGGGTATTGATTCGTTTACGATTTGATGCGGGAGGGGTTCTTGGCGATGAATTCCTTCCAGGATTTGGGACCGGCGGCCATGGTCGGGCGCGAGGTCTCGTAGAAGTGGCACAGGGCGGCGGCCAGGGCGTCGGTCGCATCGAGCTCGGGGAGGAGTTGGTCGCGGTCGATTTTCAGGATGCGGCGCAGCATTTCCTGTACCTGTTCTTTCGATGCCGCTCCGCTCCCGGTAATCGCCATTTTGATTTTTCGGGGCTCGTATTCGGCGATAGGTATGTCGCGTTCGAGTGCCGCTGCCATCGCGACCCCCTGCGCGCGCCCTAATTTGAGCATCGACTGCACGTTTTTGCCGAAGAAGGGGGCCTCGATTGCCATTTCGTCGGGCAGATACTGCTCTACCAGGCCCAAAACGCGCGAATGTATTCGCCTCAGGCGCAGGTAGTGGCTCTCGAACTTGCTCAGTTTCACAACCCCCATGGCTATCATAGCGGGCGTTTTACCATTCACGCCGAGTATGCCGTAGCCCATCACGTTGGTGCCGGGGTCGATGCCAATGATTACGCGGTTCCATTCCTTGCGTAGCGCCTCGGCGTTCTCGCTGGTTTTCAGCGGGGCGCGGAGGTCGTCGTCGGGGTGACGGAAATCAATCGGTTCCTTTTCGGCCATCAGAGTTCGATTTCAGCCATGAATGTTGAGAAGTGCGCCATCCGCCCCTCCATCTTTCGGGTTATCTCGCCGAGAAGCCTCGCACCCTCACCCTCGCAGAGCCACGCCTGCGCCGCGTCGAGATTGTCGGTCCGCGTCTGGAAAGCGAAGTTCTTGGTGCCGGGTTCGGCGCTGGCGAGTATGAGCATTAGCGAAGGGTCGGCCGCGTAAACGCCCGAACCCTTGACGGCAGGCACCAGTTCCGTGCGGAGCCAGTGGAAAAACTCTTTTTCTATATCGTCGCTTATTACGAATGTGGTATTCTGGATTACCATGGCGGTTTCTTGGAGGGTGTCAAAGTTTCGATGCGAAGCTCTTTTCGAGTCTGCGGCGACGCAGGTAGCGGGGTATGAAGCGGAAATGCCTCAGCAGGGTGGGGAAGAAGCCGTAGTAGTAGCTCATGATTTTGAAGCGCTCCACCAGCGACGCGCGGCGGTTTTTGGCCGACACTCCGCCGCCGAGGAAATCGACAATAGCATCCCCCTGCACGGCGACATTGCGCCGCGAATGCTGGAGCACCCTTATGCACCACTCGTAGTCAGCCGAAAACTTGTAGCGGAGGTCAAACTCGTCGCAGATGCGCCGCAGCGCCACGAATGCCTGGTGGCAAACCACCATCCCTTCGGCGAAACTCTCATATGTGAGGTTGTCGGGCGCGGTAAGGTGACGCTCGGCCAGTTCCGTGCGGTCCCTCCCCACGATACTCGTCTGTCCGTATACCACCCCCGGGAAACCGTTATTAATTATGGTGTCGGCAATCCGTTGTAGTGTGTCGGGCGAGTGAAGCGAGTCGCCGGCGTTGAGGAATATGAGGTATTCACCCCCGGCCATAGCCAGCCCCTTGTTCATCGCGTCGTAAATGCCCGTATCAGGTGATGAGAATACCCTGCGGCGCGAATTGGGGTGTTCCCGGGCCGCGTCGAGGGTGCCGTCGGTCGACGCCCCGTCGATAATCAGGTGCTCGTAGTGGGTGCAAGTCTGCTCGTCGACACTTTCGAGCGTCGGCTTTATCGCTTCCTGGGCGTTGTAGGTTACGGTTATTATCGAAAAAAGTGGTGCCGGTTGGTCGGCTTTGGATTTTGTTGGCATCGCTTTGATGATTCAGAGTATGAATTGGACCTCTTTGAAGAGGTGGGTCGTGAGGCTTCCGTCGTCGTGTCGGAGCGAGAGCGCCCCGGCGGGGTCGATTGCCTCGATTGAGGCGCTGAACACGTTGCCGTCGGGAGTGGCGAACGGGTGTAGGCCGTTACCTCGCCACAAGGTGTCGATATAGCGGCTGTGAAGCTCCGCGGGGTCGGCATCCAGGTTGGCGAACATGGCGTCTATTATCTGTTCGAGCAGGAGCTCTTTGTCGGTCGGCTTCCCGGTGATGTTGATTACCGACACCGGGTTGGGGGCTGGCGAGGTGAACCGTTCCTGGTTAACGTTCACCCCGATTCCGGCTATGGTGTGGCGTATGGCGGTGGCTGATTCGAGTGAGTGCTCGATTAGTATGCCGCATATTTTTTTGTCGCCGGCGTAAACGTCGTTGGGCCACTTCACCCTTACCTCCTCGGGGCGCGGCAGGTGGCGGCGCAGCGCGTCGACCACCCCGAGGCATACCGCCTCGGAGATGAAGAACTGCCGGGCCGGGGTTATCCCCTCGGGCCTGAATATTACCGAGAATGTGAGGTTCTTGCCAGGCTCGGCTTCCCAGGAGTTGCCTCTCTGGCCCCTTCCCCCGGTCTGGCGGTCGGTAATCGCGAGCGCGGGGAGAGGAACCTCTTCGGCGTGCTCCTTGAGCCAGGTACTCGTTGAGTTGACCTCGGGGAGCCTTATGAGAAACGGTAGAGCCATAGCCGGGGTCAGAGTTCCGGCTGGCGCACTACGAGCGTGCGCGATTCGTCGGGGTTAACGCGCACCTCTACCTCTACGGTGTCGTCGGGGAGGAGCGCTTCGATGCGTTCGGGCCATTCGAGCAGGCATAGAGCGCCGGAGTCGAAGTAGTCCTCGATGCCGATTTCGAGCGCCTCCTCGACCGATTCCAGGCGGTAGAGGTCGAAGTGGTAGATGAGTTCCGCCGTTGTGTCGGAGCGGTATTCGTTGATGATGGCGAACGAGGGTGAGTTGGCCATATCGTCGCTCACGCCGAGCTCGCGCACGAGGGCGGCGATGAAAGTGGTTTTGCCCGCGCCCATTTCGCCGCGGAAAGCGTATACGGTCTCGTCGCCCATAAGCGAGGCGAATTCCCGGGCTGCCTCAGGCAGGTTATCGGGGGTCTTGATCAGTATTTCGGTAGTCATAATGCTGTTTCTTATGGTTTATCGCGGAGTGAGCGTCACCAGCGGCACGAGCATCTCTTCGAGCGAGATGCCTCCGTGCTGGAAGGTGCCGTCGTAATACTGCACATAATAGTTATAGTTGTTCGGGTAGGCGAAAAAGTCGTTGTTCCCGACGAAGATGTAGGCCGACGAAATGTTGGGTGAGGGGAGCCCCATCTCCGAGGGGCGTTTGATTTCGAACACCTGCTTGCCGTTGTATCCGAGGTTTTTGCCTACCTTGTAGCGCAGGTTGGTGTTGGTGTTCTTGTCGCCTACGACTTTCACCGGGTTGTCGACCCGGATAGTGCCGTGGTCGGTGGTGAGCACCACTTTCGCCCCGCTCGCGGCGATGCGCCTGAACAGGTCGAGGGCCGGCGAGTGCTTGAACCATGACGCGGCCAGCGAGCGGTAGGCCGCGTCGCTTCCGGCGAGTTCGCGTATCATTCGGCTCTCGGTGCGGGCGTGCGACAGCATGTCGATGAAGTTGAGCACCACCACGTTGAGCTTGTTCTGCTTCAGGTTGGCGAACTCACGGAGCAGTTTCTCCCCTCCGGCCGAGTCGTTGACCTTGTTGTATGAGAACTTGCACGGGCGGCGGTATCGGTCGAGCATCGTCGCGATCAGCTCGCTCTCGTTGAGGTTCTTACCCTCCTCCTCGTCCTCGTCGACCCAGAGGTTGGGAAACATTTTGGCGATGTCGAGCGGCATCAGTCCCGAGAATATAGCGTTTCGGGCATACTGTGTCGCTGTTGGGAGTATGGAGGTATAGAGGCGCTCGTCGAAAGTGAAATATTCGGCGAGGGCGGGTTTTATCGAGAGCCAGAGGTCGAGGCGGAAGTTGTCGATCAGCACGAAGAACACCTGTTCCTCCTTGTCGAGTAGGGGGAAAACGGTGTCGGGAAAAATCCGGGGACTCATCAGGGGGCGGTCGGTGTCGGAGAGTATCCACCCTTCGTAGTTACGCTTTACGAACTTGTAGAACGCGGAATCGGCCTCGCTTTTCTGCATTTTCAGCATCTCGTCCATATTGGTGTCCGCGGCGGCGAGGCGCAGTTCCCAGGCAGTGAGTTTCTCGTAGAGCCGGTACCAGTCGTCTATGTCGGCTGCTTCGGCTATGGCCTGGGAAATCCGTGCGAACTCCTGGCGGTAGTCGGCCGCGGCGGTCTCGCTCACGAGCTGGTCGCTGTGGAGGTTCTTCTTGATAGACATCAGGATCTGCATCGGGTTTACAGGCTTTATCAGGTAGTCGGCGATTTTGTTGCCGACGGCCTGGTCCATGATGTTCTCCTCCTCGCTTTTGGTGATCATGATTACCGGGGTCTGCGGGGCCACCTCCTTTATGCGCTGGAGAGTTTCGAGGCCGGTGAGCCCCGGCATATTCTCGTCGAGGATCACCAGGTCGAAATGCTGCTTCTCGACAAGGTCGAGCGCGTCGCGGCCATTGTTGACCGTCACGGGCTCGTAGCCTTTCGATTTGAGAAACATTATGTGGGGTTTGAGCAGGTCGATCTCATCGTCGGCCCATAGTATGCTGTATTCGCTCATTCGGCTTGTTTTGTTCCAAAAAACGGTATGGCTGGATTACTCCACTACAAAGGTAACGTTTTTAACATAAAAAGGTGCGTCAGACGCGTTATTTTTTTGTTACGGCGTGAACCCGCCGCCCCATCTTGCCGTTTCATAATCATAAGACATATACTCGTTTTGCTGATGAAAACCTCTATTATCCCCGCACTCGGCCTGGCAGCGTTGCTTGCCGCCACCTCATGCCATCATACCGATACAGTTGACCGTTCGCCGGAGATTCCCGACAGCGAGGAAATCGCCGAGACGGTCGCGGCGGTAACGGAGGACTTCACCCGCGACAGTACTTTCACGTTCGGACGCGTCGAGCTCCCCACCCGCGAGTACGCCCGCGTCTATCCCACCGAGCACGAGGATGTGTATATGTCGATAAGGGTTTTCGCCCTTTCGGAGACCTCCGGGGTCAACGTGCAGCTCGCCCGTATCGTGGCCGAGAATTTCGCCGAGGTGGCGGGGGGCGAGGTTGAGTTTGACCGCGAGAACGGCTCCGCCACCGCTGTCGAGCGCGAAATCGACTATTATGGCAATATTTTCACCTACGACATCCTTCCTGCGCTCAAGGAATCGGTGCGCTACGGCTATTATGTGATTATGGAGCTCCGCCCGGCCTGGACCGACGGCAAGAGCGCCGTGACCTATATGGCCTACAACGAATCTTGCGGCGGCGGGGCGTGCGACACCGACGCATCCTACGTCAGTTTCTCACTCCCTGGTGGAGAGCCCCTCGGCTACGAGCAACTCGTGCCTGCCGACAAGAGGAAGGAAGTGCGCGGGGAGCTTCTCGGACTGATGGCTGCCGATGCCGGACGCTCGGTCGGCAACTACCTGAAGTGGCTCAGCGACTTCATCAATCCGGGCGCTTCGAAGCCGTTCACTGTTGAGAACTTCCCCCTGGGCCAGTGCGCCGTGATGGGTGACAACCTGGTGTTCTCATACCGCCAGGGCGAGATTGCCTACCCCTCGCGCGGATGCCCGATATTTATGGTCAAGAACCCTTCGTGACAATTCACGCCCCCTTTTCCGACAAATTGTAACCTCGCTCCGCGCATAATTGGTTGCCTCGGCGGAACGATTATAGGGATTAATTGCGTAACTTTGCCGTAGCCGTACACCCGACGGCGCTTTCAACTATGCGAATACTTCACATTATGGCCGCAGCCGCCATGGCGGCTGCCGCCGCGGGCGCTTCCGCTGCCACTCTTACCCCCGCCGAGGCGCTCGGTCGCGCTCTCGGGGCCGGCCGGACTAACCCCGTTGTAAAATCTTTCGCCGCGCTCTCTGCCGCTCCGCGTCTATTGAAAACCGTGGATACCCCGGCCGGAGTCCCCGCGGCTTATATTTATGGTCGCGAAAGCGGCTTCCTCGTAGTTGCCGCCGACGATGTGGCGACCCCGCTCCTTGGTTATTCCGACACCTCCCTCGCTGCCGACGGGCAGATGCCCCCGCAACTGGCGTGGTGGCTGGGAGAGTACGGGCGGCAGATTGACTATGCCCGCTCGAAGGCTCCCGCTTCGGCCCCCGCGATCAGTATGCCCGACTCGCG
The DNA here is from genome assembly GCA_023663385.1 of Alistipes timonensis. Taxonomy (GTDB): domain Bacteria; phylum Bacteroidota; class Bacteroidia; order Bacteroidales; family Muribaculaceae; genus UBA7173. The sequence continues at coordinate 76,478 of JAMPHO010000003.1, forward strand.
GGCCGACCGCGCCCCGATCGCGCCGTTGCTCACTACTTATTGGAACCAGGACGCTCCCTACAACGACCTCTGCCCCGAAATCGGCGGTAAGAGGGCGGTGACCGGGTGCGTGGCCACGGCTATGGCGCAGGTCATGAAATACCACGCTTATCCCGCCAAGGGTTTCTCCTCGATTTCCTACAAGCTCAACGGCGAGACTCTGTCGATGAATTTCGCCGAGACGACGTTTGACTGGGGCAATATGCTCGACTCTTACGCTGGCGGTTATTCCGAGGCGCAGTCCGCCGCGGTGGCCACCCTTATGAAGGCGTGCGGCTACGCGACCCAGATGAAGTACACCGCCTCGGAGTCGGGGACAACCTCCGACCTCGCCGCCAAGGCGCTGAAAACGTATTTCGGATATGACGCGGCGCTCGATCTCAAAAACCGCGACTTCTATCCGCTCGACCGCTGGGAGGAGATGGTGTATGAGAACCTGCGCGACTGCGGGCCTGTGCTTTATGGTGGTACCGACTATACCCGCACCTCGGGACACGAGTTCGTGTGCGACGGCTACAGTGCCGACGGCTATTTCCATTTCAACTGGGGATGGGGCGGTAACTACGACGGCTACTTCCTCCTCACCGCGCTGAATCCCGCCGGACTCGGAATAGGCGGTGGCCTCGGAGGCGGGTTCAACTTCTCGCAGGACGCGATTTTCGGCATCCGCCGTCCTACCGGGCAGACGGTCAAATATGACAACCGCCTGTCGCTCTACGGAGTGCTCGGTGCCTCGGTGAGTGGGGCTACTCTCACGCTCGATGCCGGGAAGGGTGGGGCGTTCATCAATATGACCGACCGCACTTTCGGGGTGGAACTCGGAGTGAAGCTCGTTAACGCTTCTGGCCAGGTTTCTTACATCCAGGGCCCGGCGGCCTCCGGCGTGCAGCCCGGATACGGGGCCACAGAGTATACCGTGAGCCTGACGTCGGTCAAGGAGGGCACCTACAAGGTATATCCCGTATGCCGCCCGACCGGCAACGGTGCTTCGGCTGAATGGCTCGACGTTTACCAAAGCGTTCAATACCCCGGCTATGTGGTTCTTACGGCCACTGGCGGCTCTTATTCGGTAGCCGCTCCGGCTGTCGAGCTTCCCAAGGCTTCGAATGTCAAGGCTGTTACGGGCGTTTATGCCGGAAGGGCCTACCAGTTCACCGCTGACCTCACCAACATTGCCGATATGGAGATGTTTATGCCTGTTTCCGGCGGTATCGCGACTATGGCCGATGGCAAACTTAACATCAAGTCGGCTGGCGATGTGGTCTGTGTCGATCTCACTGTCGGCGCTACTCGGAATTACACCTTCTCAGGTACCGCCCCGGCCCAGGCCGCCGATGATTACTACTTCGTGATCTACGACCGCGACCGCTACGAGGTGCTTTTCTACGCCATATTCCCCGTCCAGGCTAACCCCGGCAACCCCGCGCTAAGCTGCTCCTCGTTCACCATCGAGGGTGGCACCCAGGGGGTTAATGCTTCCGCCATTAAGTTCAAGGCCAACGTCGGAGTGACCGCCGGATTCCTCGATAAACCCTTGGTTATAGCACTCTTCGGCAGTGAGAGCGACCAGTCGATAGCTACGGATTATTTCCCTGTTGCCTATCTCGGAGCCGGGCAGAGCGCCGACCTCGCGACCACTTACAATTTCACCCTCGGCCAGGTGGGCAAGACGTATACCGCCGGACTCTTTGACCCGTACGACACGAGTAATATGCTGTCGTATCTGACCTTCACCGTCGGTACCTCGGGCATTGAGAGTATGAGCGCCGAAAGCGGCATAGTGATTGTCGAGGAGGGTGGTTCACTTATCGTTTCGGCTCCGGCGGGAATCGCCTCGGCCGACCTGTACGGCATCGACGGCACGCACCGCCCCTTCGCGGTGACGGCTGGAGACAGCTCCGCCAATTTCAGCCTTCAAAGTGTTTCGCCCGGCATTTACGCCGTGAGTGTTGCTGACCTCGCCGGGCGCAGAGTCACCAAAAAAATAGTAGTTCGATGAAACTCTCTTCAATAACATTCGCCGCGGCCGGTGCCATTTTGGCCTCCGGCTGCAACGCCGCCAAGCAAGGCGGCTCAGAGGCGGCCCTGGGCGCAGGAACCGACGCGCCGACTCTCGCCGTGGAGTCGCGTCCGATGTCGGCTCCCAATGAGCGTGGCAGTGCCCCCGCGCTGATTCCCAAGGCTGTGGCTTACCGTATGAGCGGCCCTTACGCTGCCAATGTGCCGGTTACGGTCAATGCCGCCGGGGAAATCGTGTCGTACCCGGCGCCTTCCGACCTCGCACCCGACAGCGAGCCGATCGACCTGGGTGGCGGATGGTGGCTCGACCGCCGGGGTGTGTCGGACAACAGCGTGTTCACCCGCTACACCTATGCCGAATACCGCGCGCTGAAAACCGCCCCAACCATTGCCGAGCTGCGTGAGGCCATAATCCCCGGGGCCCGGGTAAGCGATACCTTCCGGCTCCCCATGACCACCTCCGAGGCGGTTGCCGACCCCGATGCCGCCAAAGCCGTGCTCCCCGTCTACCGTCTCAAGCGCTGAAGCCCTCCATTCTCGCGCCTCACACTCCACCTTAAGTCTGAAATATAATACCACAATAATAAACCAACTTAAATCATGTACCGATTCCTTATTTCCGTCGGTGTGGCCCTGGCCGGATTTTTATGCTGCCAAGCCGCCGACGTGGCGCAGGTCACCGTCAACGGCGAACCTGTCAGGAAAGCCGTAACCGAAATTTCCTTCGATGGCGACCAGCTAACAATCCACTTCGCCGACTCTGACCGTATGGATGCCGATATGGGCAACGTGTCGCTCTCCTTCGTTGACGACGGCACTTCCGCTGTCGGCAATATCGCGGGCGCTATGGACGTGTTCTGCTACGACGGCATCGTAGGCGACGTTCTGACTGTGCGCGGCCTCTCGGAAAACTCAACTCTCGCCATACACGACGTTGCCGGTAAAACCGTCCTCGGGCCGGTCGCAGCGAAGAGCGAAATGAAAATAAACGTTTCAAGTCTCCGCCCCGGGGTGTATGTGCTCCGCGCCGGAAAGAATGTTGTGAAGTTCACGAAACATTAACCACTTCTTACCAATGAAAAAATCATTCGCCAAATATATGCTTCCGGCGCTCCTGGCTGCGGCCTCGGTGTTCGGAGTATCGGCGCGTACCTGGAACTTCGCATCGTTCAGCGCGACCGACATAGCCAATCTCGAAGCCGATCCCGCCAATTGGGAGCACGAGAATACCACCAGCAACAACCGCTTCAAGAGCCTCTCGCTCTACAACGCTGAGCCCCTCAAAGCCAACGGCGCCGAGCTTGAAGCTACCTCGGGGCTGCTCTTCACCACCACCGTTACCGACGCTGTGCGCGTCGACCCCAAGGGAGCGCGTATGGCGTTCAACAAGGCCCTCACCGTGACCATCAAGGGGCTTACCGCCGGGCAGACCGTGAAGATGGTATGCCAGACCTCCAGCAAGACCGCCGAACGCGGTGTGAACGTCACCAACCTCACCCCGGTTTCAGGCTTCTTCAACAGCACCTCGCTCGACAGGCAGACCAACGTGGCGACGGTTACCGCCGATGGCGACGTGACCCTCACCAATACCGGCGGCCTCTATGTGTTCGAATTAGCGGTTACCGACGCGGGTGAGACCCCCGAGCCGGGGCTCGGCGACGTGACCTCCGGCGCCGTGTCGCTCCGCACCGACAAGCACCAGGCCCATGTGTTCCTGAAAAACGGCGATGTGAAGTATTACAACACTGAGGATCTGGAGCGCCTCCTTTTCGAGGGTGCCAACATGGTTGTGCGCCACGCCAACAAGGCTCTCGCCGATGATGCCTACGAGAACTCTATCGACCACGTCGAATTCCACAAAGCCGCCGTCAACGACGGCGAGGGGGTATATGAGAACCCCGCCGGCGCTGTCAAAATCATCGAGGCCCGCGGCTGGCAGGAGTATGCCTACGCCAAATGGTCGCTCTTCGAGGGTGCCGACAATTATAATGTGTATGTGAAGGGTGGCCGCTACGCCGACTTCACCAAAATCGACTCCCAGCTTGTGCGCCGCTACCCCACTTACGGGCGCGCCGACATACCCGGACTCGTTGCCGGTAGCTACACTATCAAGGTGGTGCCCGTGAAGGAGAAGGCCGAGATTGCCGGAGCCAACGAGGCCACGTCGCTTACCGTTACCGAGTTTGACCGCTCAGGGTTCGCCCACCAGTCGATGACGGGTGGCGTGGGTGCCTACAACAACGACGGCTCCCTCAAAACCGGCGCCAAGGTGCTCTATATCACCAACGACAACTTCAACACAGTAAGCCTTGAAATGGCCAAGGACGCCAAGGGTGGCAAGGAAACCTATGTCGGCCTCGGCGAAATCTTCAAGGCCAAGCAGAAGGGGTACGACAACACTCCGATCGCCGTGCGCGTAATCGGTCTGCTCGACGTTGCCAAAATCGGCACCGCGCAACTCCTTTCCGACCAGAAGGGGCTTCTCCTCAAAGGGAACAACACCTCGATTGACTTCCAGGTGACCATCGAGGGTATCGGCGACGACGCCACACTCAAAGGGTTCGGCCTCGGCTTTGTCGACGGCATGGGTGCCGAGGTTCGCAACCTCGCTATCATGCTCCACGGCTCCAGCAACGACAACCTCGAAATCAAGGGTACCAACCACATCTGGGTCCACAACAACGACTTCTTCTACGGCCAGAAGGGTGGGGGCGACCACGACAAGGGTGACGGCTCGCTCGACGCTAAGGACGACTGCACCTTCGCCACTTTCTCCTACAACCACTTCTTTGATTCGGGCAAGTCGAATCTCTGCGGCATGAAGAGCGAGCACGTCGAGAATATGCTCGTGTACCACCACAACTGGTTTGACCACAGTGACTCGCGCCATCCCCGCGTGAGAACCTCCACCGTACACGTCTACAACAACTACTACGACGGTATCGCGAAGTACGGCATCGGCGCCACCTCCGGGTCGAGCATCTTCGTTGAGCGCAACTATTTCCGCGGCACCAACCGCCCGATGATGAGCTCCCGCCAGGGCACCGACGCCATGGGCGACGGCACCTTCTCCGGCGAGAACGGCGGCGTGATCAAGAGCTTCGGCAACCTCTATGTGGAGCGTCCGAAACACTTCAGCTACGTCACCTACCAGGAGAACAACACATCGTTCGACGCCTATGAGGCCGCTACCCGCGACGAGCAGGTGCCCGCCGAGGTGAAGGCGCTCGTAGGGGGCACTTCCTACAACAACTTCGACACTTCGGCCTCGATGTTCGACTACACTCCCGACGAGGCTTCGGCAGTGCCCGGAATCGTGACCGGCTACCGCCGCGGCGCGGGCCGACTCAACCACGGCGACATCCACTACACGTTCAACAATGAGACCGATGACGCCGACTATGGACGCAACGCAGGGCTCGACAAGATTCTCTCGGCCTACACCCCCTCGCTCGTAGGGTTCTTTACCGACGAGGTTGTGACTCCCGATCCCACCCCGGATCCTGATCCGACTCCCGACCCCGATCCGACTCCCGACCCGGACCCCGTTCCCGACGGTGGCAAAGTGGTTTGCGACTTCCTCGCAAAGGCCCCGAGCAACAGTATGTTCACAATCAGCGGCAACTACTCGACAAGCAAGGGTTCAGCAACTTTCGATGGCAAAACCTACGGCACCTGCCTGAAAATGGAGTCGGCCACATCAATCTCCTTCACCGCCTCCAAGGATATGAAGATGACCCTCGTGTTCGGCGACACAGAGACCGGTTCCATCAAGGTAAACGGCACCAAGCTCACATCGGCCACGAGCCAGCTCTCGACCGACATCGCCGCCGGACAGGTGACGCTCACCAAGGCCAATGCCTGCAACCTCTTCCTCATCATCCTCGAATAAAATCATCCCCCGACTACAACCTCTTCGTAAGCTGTGGTGAAAAACAACCCTACAGACCGCGACGAGGCGAAAATATCTACAACGGGCGTTCAGAACCTTTGAACGCCCGTTATTTATGTGTTTTTCGGCGGTTTATTAGTTAATTTGACTAAAATTTATTACCTTTGCGCGATTTATCAGAAGTTTAAAATCTATCTTATATAATGCTGAACCCTATTAAAAAGACCATCGAACTGCCCGACGGCCGCACCATCACCCTGGAAACAGGTAAACTGGCCAAGCAGGCCGATGGCGCCGTTGAACTGCGAATGGGCAACACCATGCTCCTCGCGACGGTAGTTTCCGCCAAAGAAGCAGGCGAGGGAGTCGATTTCATGCCCCTCCAGGTTGACTACAAGGAGAAATTCTCATCCGCGGGCCGTTTCCCCGGCGGTTTCCTCAAGCGCGAAGGCCGTGCGTCGGACTACGAGGTGCTCACCTCCCGTCTGGTTGACCGCGTGCTCCGCCCCCTTTTCCCCGATAATTACCACGCTGACACCTTCGTTCAGATCACCATGTTCTCGGCCGACGGCCAGGATATGCCCGACGCTCTGGCCGGCCTCGCCGCCTCAGCCGCTATCGCTGTCAGCGACATCCCCTTCCACGGCCCGATTTCCGAAGTGCGCGTAGCCCGCGTCGACGGCAAGTTCGTGATCAACCCCACTTTCGAGCAGCTCGAAAAGGCCGATATGGAACTGATGGTAGGCGCCACCTACGACAACATCATGATGGTTGAAGGCGAGATGAAGGAGGTTTCCGAGGCTGAGCTCCTCGAAGCCCTCAAGACCGCCCACGAGGCCATCAAGGTGCAGTGCAAGGCCCAGGAAGAACTCGCCGTGGCCGCCGGCAAGACCCAGAAGCGCGAATACTGCCACGAGGTCAACGACGAAGAGCTCCGCAAGGACGTGCGCGAGAAGTGCTACGACAAGGCTTACGCCATCGCCAAGACCGGCACCCCCGACAAGCACTGGCGCCAGGACGCTTTCGACGCCGTTTGCAAGGAATACATCGAATCGCTCCCCGAAGAGGAGCGCGAGGCCAAGACCCCGCTCGTTAAGCGTTACTACCACGACGTTGAGCGCGAGGCCGTGCGCCGCTGCATCCTCGACGAGGGCATCCGTCTCGATGGCCGTAAGACCACTCAGATCCGCCCCATCTGGTGCGAGGTTGACTATATCCCCGGCCCTCACGGATCGGCCGTGTTCACCCGCGGTGAGACCCAGAGCCTCTCGACCGTGACCCTCGGCACCAAGCTCGACGAGAAGATTCTCGACGACGTGCTCAACCAGGGTCGCGAGCGCTTCCTCCTCCACTACAACTTCCCCCCCTTCTCGACCGGCGAAGCCAAGGCTCAGCGAGGCGTTGGCCGTCGCGAAATCGGCCACGGCAACCTCGCCCACCGCGCCATCAAGGGTATGTTCCCCGATGATTTCCCCTACGTTTGCCGCGTGGTTTCCGACATCCTGGAGAGCAACGGCTCGTCGTCGATGGCAACCGTGTGCGCCGGTACCCTCGCCCTGCTCGACGCCGGCGTGAAGCTTAAGCGCCCCGTCAGCGGTATCGCGATGGGTCTTATCTCCGATGGTGAGAAGTATGCCGTGCTCAGCGACATCCTCGGCGACGAGGACCACCTCGGCGACATGGACTTCAAGGTGACCGGCACCCGCGAGGGTATCACCGCCACCCAGATGGACATCAAGTGCGACGGCCTCAGCTACGAGATTCTCGAACGCGCCCTCAACCAGGCCCGCGACGGACGTCTCCACATCCTCGACATCATCGAGCAGACCATACCCGCGCCCCGCGAGGACTACAAGCCCCACGTTCCGCGCATCGTCACCATGCTCATCCCCAAAGACCTCATCGGTGCCGTTATCGGCCCGGGCGGAAAGGTTATCCAGGGTATCCAGGAGGCTTCCGGCGCTACCGTTTCGATCGACGAGATTCCCGAGGGTGGCCACATCGAGGTTGCCGCTGCCAACAAGGCCGCTATCGACAAGGCTCTCGAAATGATTAACGCCATTGTAGAGCTTCCCGAGGAGGGCAAGGTTTACACCGGCCGCGTGCAGACCATCCAGGACTTCGGCGCGTTCGTGCAGTTCATGCCCAACCGCGACGGTCTGCTCCACATCTCTGAAATCTCTTGGGACCGTCTGCCCGACATGGAGGCATCCGGCATCAAGGAAGGCGACGAGCTTACCGTGAAACTCATCGAAATCGACAAGAAGACCGGCAAGTACCGTCTGTCGCTCCGCGCTCTTCAGGAAAAACCCGAAGGCTGGGTTGAACCCGCCGAGCGTCCCCGCCGCCCCCGCCGCGAAGATGGTGGCGACCGTCGTCCCCGCCGCGACCACGATGGCGACCGCCGTCCCCGCCGCGACGACCGTCCCCGCGAACCCCGCCGCGACTAATACTGACCCTTTATAATAAAAGCGCTGCCGAGGAAGTGATTCCCCGGCAGCGTTTCTTTTTAAGTGTCTTACCACTCATCGTCCCAGTCGTCATCGGAGCCGTCGTCGTCAAACGGAACCTCCTCAAGCAGCAGGTCCTCACCGTCGGGAAGTATATCGCCTATGGCGAGTTCGCGCGAGCCCTTGCGCCCGGTGAGTTCAAATTCGTAGGTGCCGTTGCGGAACAAACGACCGTCGCTGTCAGATTCCGTTTTCACGTTGCGAAGGCGTATGTTGTCGCCCGATACTGAGAAGCTGCCATAGCATCCGAGGTAGGTTGTCGGCGATTCGGCATCGGCGTAGAACTTGTCGTCGAGAAATATAATTTCGTAGTTAGTTCCTTCCGAGTCGGTTCCGAACCAGGCGGTGTAGGAGAGCTTGTTGGAGCCACCGGAGTTTTTGTCGTCGTCATCGTCATCGTCGCCGCAAGAGGTGAGGGCGAACGAGAGGGGGAGCATCAGCGCTATCAGCAGGCTCCACCAGAGTTTGTTCTTCTTCATATTTGTTGGTTTTATGGGTTGGTTAATAGTTGCTTAAGAAAACAGTCCCGATATTCGCATACAGGGACTGTCGAAGTTACACAATTCACATTGATTCTAATGTGAAGTCACAGTTGTAAGTTTTGGATTTTTAGTGTGTGTTTTAGAAGTTGAATCCCACTCCGATTTTGAATGTCGAAGTGTTGACCTTCTTGGCGATCTCCATAAAGTCGGTGCCGTAGGTGAGCCCGACATACAGGGCCTTGTAGTCGATGCCTACTCCGATGTGCCAGCCGAGCTGGAAGCGGTTCCAGGTGTAGTCCTTGCCAACATCTTTTTTGTCGAAGTTGTTGTTGGTGTGAGTTGAGCCATAGTCCTCCTGCACGTCCTCGTCGGCATATTCTCTTTTGTTGGTGGTCTCGCTAAACACGTTGAGCTTGAAGTTGAGACCTAAGTATGGAGTTATCGCGAAGTCGTTGTTGATGCCGAATTTGTAGGCGACATTCACGGGGATTGCGAGGTTGATGGTCTTTGTGGATATTTTATGCTCGTATTCGTATGTTGAACCCTCGTCGAATGTTTCGCTGTCGTTGTAGAACCCGAAGTTGGCCCCGATACCAGTCTCGATGAATATGGGGAGTGTTTTGGACACGCTGAAGCCATGCAGATAGTCTATAGCGATACCATTTGTCGAGTAATCGTCGGCATTCTTGCGGTCGATACTGTATTTTTCGTTTTGATACGAGATGGAGAGGCGGTCGTAGGGGTTGGTGTCCTTAACCATTGAGGAGCCGCCGGTCGAGCGGGCGCCGGCCGAGGCGTTGGAGAACTGGGCAAACGCGGGAGTCGCGATTGCCAGTGCTCCTGCCATCATCAGAATTTTTACAGCTTTCATTCCGTTGGTTTTGTTTGTTATGGATATGATTGTTTTTGATTTCAGGTGGGATTAGGGGATGAACTTCATGCGCCATATGTTGGCGGTAGCGTCGGCGTCGCCGCGCTGCGAAACGAAGTATATGTACCCGCCGTCGGTGCTCCACACGGGGCTGAGGTCGTCGGCCGCGTGGTGGGTGAGCTGGCGCAGGTCGGTGCCGTCGATGCGGCAGGTGAAAATGTCGGTGTTGGGGTACACGAAGCCCGGGCCTTCGAGCATCGAGCTCCCCACGAATACTAACCAGTGGCCGTCGGGCGACACCATCGGGGTGGTGAAGCTGCGCTCGGCGTCGGATACGATGCACTCCTCGACCCCGGTATCATAGTTGATTTTCCATATTTCCGAGCGGCCCATGGCCGACGGGCGCGACACTACTATGGCCTTCTGCCCGGGCACCGGGGCCGGATTCAGCCCCGAGGTGTAGCTCGAAAGGAAATTATCCTTCAGGGAGTAGCTCCATATGCCGCAGCCGTTGTTTTCAAGGCGGGCGAAGAAAATTTGACCCGAGCCTGGTATCTCCACCGGCGAGTAGTCGTTGGCCGCTGAGGTTATCTGGCGGCATACATACCCGTTGGTGGCATCGGTGCGGAATATCTGCGTGTTTTTGCCGCGCGCCTCGGAGAAATAGAGACTTTTGCCGTCGGGGGAGAACGAGAAGTCAATCACGCCCGAGCGGTTGGTGCGCTGCCGCGACCCTCCTTGTTTGAAGAGGTCCTTTATAAAGATGTTGGTGGTGTTGTTGCGAAACGAGAGGTAGCCGATTTCGGTGCCGTTGGTCAGCGGCGCGAGCACGCGGTTTGAGAACCAGTCGATGCCCCGGTTAGAGCGACGCACCTCGGGCATGCACACATAGTCGCTTGTTGATGATACTTTTCGGAACTCGGTTCCCGCTTCTTCGGGCACGGATACTACCGAGTAGTCGACATTTTGGGCCGTCAGGGCCGATGGAGCCGCTATAGCCGCCAGCATGGCGATATGTTTGGCGTTTGCCTGAGTTATGTGTGATAATAAGGTCCGTAGCATATTTGTCAAGGTCGGCCGCAGCCTGTTTTAGCGCTATGACGTTGTGATGTCATAGCAATTCGCACGCAAAGTTAAACAAAACTTAACTATTTACCCCCCCCAATTGTTAAATAAGATTAAATTGGCGATAGGCGTTGCCAAACGCCTATCGCCATACGACGACGCACCCCGCTATTAGCCGTAAAAAACGGCCAATGGCGGGGTGATTTTGTCGCTGGGAGCTGTCTGCCCCCGTTATTACGTTATTGTTATATTAAATGCCTCCTAAGTTCTGCGGACAAATGCTTTAGAAGTAGAAGTTGGCGCGCTTGGGGTAGAAGAGCATGCCGCTGCCGACTTCCTGGGCAACGCTTTCGCCCATCGAGTTGGCCACGATGGCAAGCGCGAAGCGCATGGCTGCCGAGGGGCCGTTGGCGGTGATGAGGCGGTCGAGGGCGATTACGGGGGCGTCGCGGCGCACTGCGCCTGTCATATCTTTCTCGAAGCCGGGGTAGCAGGTGGCTTCCTTGCCTTCGAGGATGCCGAGCGGGCCGAGCACCACGGCGGGCGCGGCGCAGATGGCGGCGATTTTACCGCTCTGGGCCTGCACTTTCAGCAGGGAGTTAAGCGGAGCGTACTGCGAGAGGTTTGTCGCACCGGGCATACCGCCGGGGATGATGAGCCATTCCGGGGTGATGAAGTCGGTTTTCTCGTAGAGGGCGTCAGCTTCGACGGCTATGCCGTGGGCGCCGCGCACCGAGAGTTCGCCTGTTATGGAGATAGTTTTGACATCCATGCCGGCGCGGCGCATGACGTCAACAACGGTGAGCGCCTCGATTTCCTCGAAGCCTGTAGCCAGAAAAACGTAGGAGGTGTTCATTGCGGTAGTTTAAATAGTAGGGTTAATAGATGTTAGGTTATGAGCCTTAAAAGTAATGTGACGTAAGTGGGAATGCGAATCCCTGATGTTTTTGTATAAACGCAAAAGTAAAGGAAAAGTTCACGGATTGCAAACTTTTCCTTGAAAAAATTTTTTACAGCCTTATTTCACCCCGTTTCACCCTCCACCTTTCACCTTTCACCCTTCACTCTCCACTCCCTCATCCTATCAGGGGGAGAATGCGGTGGAGCGCGGCTATGAAGGCGCGGGCCTCGTCCATAGTGTTGTAAAGGCCGAAGGAGGCGCGCACTGTCCCCTCGATTCCGAGCGACTCCATAAGGGGCTGGGCGCAGTGGTGGCCGGTGCGAACGGCAATGCCGAGCTTGTCGAGCAGCATCCCGGTGTCGTAGTGGTGGGCGTCGCCTATGAGGAACGAGATAACCGCCGCCTTGCCGGGCGCGATGCCGAAAATTCGCATTCCGGGAATCTTAATCATCTCCCCGGTGGTCCATTCGAGCAGTTCGTGCTCGTGGGCGGCGATTTTGTCGATGCCGACGCAGCGTATGTAGTCGAGGGCGGTCCTGAACGCGGCTATATCGACGAAGTCGGGCGTGCCGGCCTCGAACTTGAACGGCAGGTCGGCGAACGTGGTTCCCGAGAAGCTGACGTGGCCTATCATCTCGCCGCCACCCTGGTAGGGGGGCATCTTTTCAAGCCACCGCTCCTTGCCGTAGAGCACTCCCACGCCGCAGGGACCGTACATCTTGTGGGAGGAGAAGGCGTAGAAGTCGCAATCGATGTCGCGCACGTCGATCGCCAGATGCGGGGCGGCCTGGGCGCCGTCGATCAGCACGGGCACCCCCTGGCTGTGGGCGTAGGCGGTCATCTCCTTGACGGGATTGACCGTGCCGAGCACGTTGGAGATGTGGCAGAACGAGGCCAGGCGCGTCCGCTCGTTGAAGAGCGAGCGGAAGGCTTCGAGGTCGAGCGAGCCGTCGGGGTGGATGGGCACCACCCTGAGCTTTAACGCCTTGCGCGACTGAAGTAGCTGCCAGGGCACGATGTTGGCGTGGTGCTCCATTACGGTGAGGATAATCTCGTCGCCATCCTCAAGCATTGACCCGAACGACGAGGCCACGAGGTTGATGGCCTCGGTGGTGCCGCGGGTGAAGATGATTTCGCGGGACGAGGCGGCGTTGACATACTCCCTGACGCTCTCGCGCGTCGCCTCCTGCATCTCGGTGGCCTCCTGGGATATGGAGAACACGCCGCGGTGCACGTTGGCCTTGTGGCCGTAGTACATCCGCTCGATGGCCTCCACCACCTCGCGGGGTGTCTGCGAGGTGGCGGTGTTGTCGAGGTACACGAGGGGTTTGCCGTAGACCTCGCGCCCGAGCATCGGGAAATCTTTCCGCAGTTCTTCGATATTCATGGCGAGGGGTTATTTCTGGCAGTCGGCGCATCCCGAGGGGTGGCCCGAGAAGCGGCATTCAACGAGGTGGCGCAGACGGTCGCGGAGCGATTCGAGGCGTATGGAGTCGATAACGTCGACCATGAAGGCCTGCATGAGCATCGTGCGGGCCTCCCGCTCGGGTATGCCTCGCTGGCGCATATAGAACATGGCGCGCTGGTCGAGCTGGCCGGTGGCCGCGCCGTGGGAGCACTTCACGTCGTCGTTATAGATAAGGAGCTGGGGCTTGGAGTGCATCCGGGCGGTGTCGGATGCCAGGATGTTGCGGTTGGTCTGGTAGGCTTCGGTGAAGCGGGCGCCGGGGCACACCTCGATACCACCCTCGAAAGCCCCCTGGGCGCTGTCGTCGAGCGAGTATTTGAAGAGCTGCTCCGAGCGGCCGCGGGTCGAGCGGTGTACCACCTCGGAGGTGTTGTCGATATGCTGCGAGCCGGAGCCGATGGCCATTCCGGCCAGGTGGCAGTCGGCGTTCTCGCCGTCGAGCGAGAGGTTGAACTCGTTGCGCGTCATACCGTTGGTGAGGGTGGCGGCTACCCCCTGGAAGCGCGAGTCGGCCTCCTGGCGGGCAAAGAGCTGGGAGTAGCGGGTGGTGTCGGGGTTCGACTCCTCAAGGTCGTACCAGTTGACCTCGGCGTTCTTCCCGGCGATAATCTCCACCACCTCCGACGAGAGGTAGCTCGAACCGGCCTGCGAGTGGTCGCATTTCAGCACCGAAATGGCCGAACCCTCCTCGGCCACCACCAGCACGCGGCGCGGAGCCAGCAGCGGGGTGGGGGAGTTGAAGATGCTCACGAGCTGCACGGGCTTGTCGGATCTCGCGCCGCGGGCGGCGTGGATCAGCACTCCGTCCTGGGCGAGCAGGGTGTTGAGGGCCACTCCGGGTTTATCCATCGGCGCCGCGGTGCCGAGATGGCGGGCGAGAACCTCGGCCATTGGGCCTGAGGCCGCTTCCGAGAAGGAGCACACGGTGATCTCCTCCGGCAGGTTTTTGAGCAGCGTCGCGGTGGGCACGAAGCGGTCGTTGACTATGATGCCCATCAGCGTCGACAGGTTGGGCACGTCGCAGCGGAACGCGGCGGCGATGTCAACCGGGATGTTCACGCGGTTGATGTTCACCCCGTAGTCGGGCGCGAACATCTTCTCGACGGAGGTTTTCTCAAACCCCTCGTCACCCTTTTCGGGGAGGCGCCCGGCCTTCTCCAGCGCGGCGAGCGCCGCGGGGCGCAGGGCGTTGAGCGCCGGAGCCGAATGGGCTTCGACCGCCGCGCGGTTCTCGCGGTAGAGGTTTATGTATTGGTCAATAGCGCTCATCAGTTCAGAGATTTTCTTCCTTAATCCAGTCGTAGCCGCGCTCTTCGAGTTCGAGGGCGAGCTCGGGGCCTCCGCTGCGCACGATGCGCCCCTTGTAGAGCACATGCACGAAGTCGGGCTTGATGTAGTCGAGCAGACGCTGGTAGTGGGTTATGACTATCGTGGCGTTGTCCTGGCTCTTAAGCTGGTTCACGCCTCCGGCCACTACCCTCAGGGCGTCGATGTCGAGGCCCGAGTCAGTCTCGTCGAGAATCGACAGGCGGGGTTCGAGCATCGCCATCTGGAAAATCTCGTTGCGCTTTTTCTCACCGCCGGAGAAACCCTCGTTGACCGAGCGCGATGCGAGCTTGTTATCCAGCTCGACTATGGCGCGCTTCTGGCGCATGAGTTTAAGGAAGTCGCTGGCCGAGAGGGGTGCCTCGTTGAAGTATTTGCGCTTGGCGTTTACGGCGGCGCGCATGAAGTTGACCATCGACACCCCGGGAATCTCTACCGGGTACTGGAACGAGAGGAAGAGCCCCTCGTGGCTGCGGTCCTCGGGCGAGAGGGCCAGCAGGTCGAGGCCGTGGAATGTGGCCGAGCCGCCGGTGACGGTGTAGGCGGGATTGCCGGTGAGCACGCCCGAGAGGGTCGACTTGCCCGAGCCGTTGGGCCCCATTATGGCGTGTACCTCTCCGGCGCGGATCGTCAGGTCGACCCCCTTGAGTATTTCCTTGTCTTCGACTTTGGCGCGGAGGCCTTTGACCTCCAGTAAAATATCTTTGCTCATCGCTTGAGTGTGGTTTCGTTGTTGTTTGTTTGCCGGATGGTTATCCTACGGAGCCTTCCAGGGTGATCTGCAGCAGGCGCTGGGCCTCGACGGCGAACTCCATGGGGAGCTTGTTCATGACCTCCTTGGCGTAGCCGTTGACGATAAGGCCGACGGCCTCCTCGGTGGGGATGCCGCGCTGGTTGCAGTAGAAAAGCTGGTCCTCGGAGATTTTCGAGGTGGTCGCCTCGTGCTCGACCACAGCCGAGGGGTTCTGGCAGTCGATGTAGGGGAAAGTGTGGGCCCCGCACCGCGAGCCGAGCAGCAGCGAGTCGCACTGGGTGTGGTTTCGGGCCCCTTCGGCGGCGGGAGTCACCTTCACCAGGCCGCGGTAGGAGTTTTCGCTCTCGCCGGCGGAGATACCTTTCGACACGATGGTCGAGCGGGTGTCGGGGGCGAGGTGTATCATCTTCGTGCCGGTGTCGGCCTGCTGGCGGTTGCGGGTCACGGCCACGGAATAGAACTCGCCCGTCGCGCCGCGTCCGGCGAGCACGCACGAGGGGTACTTCCAGGTGATGGCCGACCCGGTTTCAACCTGGGTCCAGGAGAGCTTCGAGTAGTCGCCGCGGCAGAGTCCGCGCTTGGTCACGAGGTTGTATACGCCGCCGCGCCCCTGGGCGTCGCCGGCATACCAGTTCTGCACCGTCGAGTATTTGACCTCGGCGCGGTCCTCGACGATGATTTCCACAATGGCGGCGTGGAGCTGGTTCTCGTCGCGCCGCGGGGCGGTACACCCTTCGAGGTAGCTGACGTAGGAGTCGTCGTCGGCCACGATGAGCGTGCGCTCAAACTGGCCGGTACCGGCGGCGTTGATGCGGAAGTAGGTCGAAAGCTCCATCGGGCAGCGTACCCCTTTGGGGATGTACACGAAGGAGCCGTCGGAGAACACCGCCGAGTTGAGGGCGGCGTAGAAGTTGTCGCGGTACGACACCACCGACCCGAGGTATTTCTTGATCAGTTCGGGATAGTCGCGCACCGCCTCGGAAATAGAGCAGAATATGATTCCCTTTTCGGCCAGGGCCTCCTTGTGGGTGGTCTTCACCGACACGGAGTCCATTACGGCGTCGACCGCCATACCCGAGAGCTGCTTCTGCTCCTCAAGGGGTATGCCCAGCTTGTCGAAAGTTTTCAGGATGTCGGGGTCAACCTCGTCGAGACTCTTGGGACCCTGCTTCTTTCCGGGCGCGGCATAGTAGCTTATGGCCTGGAAATCAATGTCGGGCATATCGAGATGGGCCCACTTCGGCGGGGTCATCGTGAGCCAGTGGCGGTAGGCTTTCAGGCGGAAGTCGAGGAGCCACTCCGGCTCCCCCTTTTTCCGGGAAATCAGGCGCACCACCTCCTCGCTGAGCCCGACGGGTATGATGTCGGTCTCCACGTCGGTCACGAATCCGTATTTGTAATCGCCGGAGGTGATGTCGTCAATTATGTTGTCGTTTTCGCTTTTCATTTAGCAAAATTGTAGTTTCACAAGGTGTTAACACACGGCGCCCAGTATAGGTTCAGGGGCGCTCAGGAGCCCCCGAGCGCCCAGCCGAGGAGTTTCGGGGCGAGGGCCACTATGGCCGGGGCGGCGTGGCCGTTGGCAAGGGTCGAGAGGGAGGCTATGGAGGTTTGCGGCTTGATGAGCAGCCACAGGTTCAGAATCAGACTCAGCACCAGCATCCATTCAAAGAGGCAGAACACCACCCCGCCGAGGCGGTCGACTATGCCGAGCGACAGGGCGTGGGTGAGCTGGCGGCAGAAATGGGCCACGGTCTTCACGCAGCAGAATCCGGCAATGAAGAGAATCAGGTGGGCCAGAACGATGTCGGTGTAGGTAGGAGCGTCGGGGCCCGCTATGATGGCCGTGAGCCACGCCGAGCCAAGGCGGCAGAGCACCACCCCGGCTACAAGTCCCCCCAGCGACCCAACCTGCTTCAGCAGGCCGCTGCGGAATCCTATGAGCACCGATCCGGCGAATACGATGAGTATGATGATGTCGAGTGTAGTCATTGCGCTGGCGCCTCCGTCGGCGCCCATATAGTACGCCGCGAAATTACAAAAAAATCCCCTAATAACACCCACCCCGCCCGCCTTAATAAAAATAGGTAAAAAATAGCTTGCCGATGTGAAAAATAGTTTGTAAATTGCGAAATCATCTCCCATCGAGGTACCAATCTAATCACTAAGCCCTTTATGCCTATGAAAACCTTTGGACGTTTATTTATCACGCTCATATCCATTATGTCGGCGCTTGCGTGCCCGGCGGGTGAGGCGCTGACGGTACGGGTGACGCGGGCGGGTGAGCTCGTGGAGAGGTCGGGGGCGGAGTTCCGCAGGCTGGAGACACTGAAAGTTGTGGGGCCGCTCAACGAGGCCGACTTCGCCACGTTGTGCGACGCGGCTTACGGTGGTAGCCTGGCCGAGATAGACCTCTCAGAGGCGGATGTGATTGACCGAAAGATTCCCGACGGTGCGTTTCAGTCGGCGGGAAGTGAGTCAGTATGCTCCTTGCGTGGTATCGTGCTCCCGGAAAACATAGAGGAGTTAGGTTCGGGCGCGTTTTTAGGTTTGCGCCGGTTGGCCGGGGTAAATATGCCCGGCTCATTGAGAACTATTGGAAATAGGGCGTTCCAGTATTGCTCCCGTATCAATGAGGTGTCCTTCCCGCCGTCGCTGAAGGTGATTGGCGATTCGGCGTTTATCGGCTCGGGGATTGCCCAGGTCTCTTTCGCGGAGGGGCTTGAGGAGATTCGAAATAGCGCGTTCAGCGAGTGCTCGTCGCTCAAGGAGGTCGTGCTGCCCGGTTCGTTGCGATTCTTGGGCGAGAGCGCGTTTTACGAAAGCCGTTCGTTGGAGCGGTTCGTAATCACTCCGGGCGTCAAATTTATGAGTCCCTATATGTTGAGTGGTAATTGCGCCCTTAGGGAAGTCGAGCTGCCGCCGACGGTGAGCACCATCGGAGAGGGCGCGTTTAACAGTTGCGTAAGGCTGGAATCCATCGCGCTTTCCGAAGGGGTGGAGTTGCTGTGCGCCGGGGCATTTAAAGGTTGCAGCCGCGTGAGGTCGATCACGCTCCCCTCGACGTTGAAAACTATTTGGGACCAGTCGCTTGGCGGCTTGGCCTCTTTGCAAAGCGTGAGCGTTAAGGCTACGACTCCGCCGGAGTATATCTGCTCGTCATACCCCGTGGCGGGTCCGTTTGAGATGGTCGAGGGGGAGACGCTTATCAGCACCCCCAAAAACCTTACGCTTTACGTCCCGACGGGGTGCGCCGAGGCATATCGAGCCGCTCCGGGATGGAACTATTTCGCCAATATAGTTGAAACCGATGATTTCCGGGATATGGCCGCCCCGGTTGAGGTAATTGATCATTTGGAACTCAATATGGCCGACAGCGGGGGACTCGCGGCCTCGTTGGGCGACAAGGCCCGTCGTGTCAGGTCGCTACGGATTACGGGGCCAATTGACGGGTCGGATTTCGATACCCTGTGGGACGCGTCGTTCTTCGGGCTGCTTGAAAACCTTGACCTCGGTGGTGCCGCGGTTGAAGGGAAGATGCTGCCTGCCAACGCGTTCCAAAGCAGGCTGAAGTGTAACTACAGGCTTTACGCTTATTCCAGCGGCCTCAGGCGCATTGTCTTGCCGGTCGATTTGGAGGAGATTGGCGACTATGCGTTCTATCGTTCCTATAAGCTGGAGGAGGTGGTTATGCCGTCGGGCCTCGCCAAGATTGGAGAATACGCGTTTGGCAAATGCGAGCGGTTAGGTGCCTTTGGCGGTGAAAATATGCTGCCGGAGGGATTGGTAGAAATCGGTGAAGGCGCGTTCAGTCAGTGCGAGTCACTCACCTCGGTTAAACTTGACGGGACGGTTAAGGCAATCAACGCCAACGCGTTCAAAGGTTGCGGCGGCGTAGAGGAGATATTCCTGCCGAAGGAGGGTGCCAGCCTCGACACCGATGTTTTTAGCGGAATGCCCGGGCTGCGCCGCGTATATTCTCCGGCTGCTAATCCGCCATCATGCGCTGTCAGTCAGTTCGAGGGCTTCGAAGCGACTCCGTTCGGAGCGCGAGGGGACGTCAATGACGCGCTGTGGGAAACGCCGAAGGATATCCCGGTGTATGTACCCGCGGGGGCGAAGGAGCGTTATGAGTCGGCTCCGGGGTGGAACTACTTCACCAACTTCGTTGAATTGGACGAGTTCCCCGAGGCGGGAATAGGGGAGGCCGCGGCTGACCGTGGCGAAATGCTGGTCGAGGCGCTTCCCGGGCGCGTGGCGCTCACCGGCGGCACTATGGCGGGAGACTCCGCCTACTCGGTTTACAACGTGGCCGGGCGACTTATCGCCTCGGGCCGCGCGGGTTCCGTCACCGTCGAGATACCCCTCTCCCCCGGCATCTACATCGTTGCCACCCCGGCAAGCCGCGTGAAAGTGGCCGTGCCCTGACGTGCGCTCGCCAAAAATCACGCTAAAATAGCCCCGGACGAGGGCGGCGGTATTGGAATAACCGATATAATTGAGTAATTTTGCGGTAATATAGAGCAAGAATGGCCCAGAGGCGAACCCCTCGGGCCGTTCACTCTTGTTGTTATGTTACTTAAAATCACTGAATAAGAATATATTATGGCGTTTAAGCGAACACTCATCACTACCGCTCTCCCGTATGCCAACGGCCCGGTGCATATCGGCCACCTCGCCGGGGTTTATGTCCCGGCCGACATCTACGCCCGCTACCTGCGGCTCAAGGGTAGCGACGTGGTAATGATCGGGGGCTCCGACGAGCACGGCGTGCCCATCACCATACGCGCCCGCAAGGAGGGGGTCACCCCGCAGGATGTGGTCGACCGCTACCACGCCCTGATCAAGGATTCGTTCGAGGGGCTCGGCATCTCGTTCGACGTATATTCGCGCACCACCTCGAAGACCCATGCCGCCACGGCCTCGGAATTCTTCAAGCGCCTCTACGACAAGGGTGAGTTTGTCGAAATCAAGTCGCAGCAGCTCTACGACGAGGGGGCCGGCCGCTTCGTGGCCGACCGCTATGTGGTTGGCGAATGCCCCGTGTGCCACGCTCAGGGCGCTTATGGCGACCAGTGCGAGAAGTGCGGCTCCTCGCTCAGCCCCACCGAGCTGATCAACCCCCGATGCGCCGAGACGGGCAACACCCCCGTGCTCCGCGAGACTACCCACTGGTACCTCCCCCTCGACCGCTGGCAGGAGAAACTCTCGCGGTGGATACTCGAAGGGCACAAGGAATGGCGCCCCAACGTTTACGGCCAGTGCAAGTCGTGGCTCGAACTCGGCCTCCAGCCCCGCGCCGTGACGCGCGACCTCGACTGGGGCATCCCCGTGCCGGTCGAAGGGGCCGACGGCAAGGTGCTCTACGTTTGGTTCGACGCGCCTATCGGCTACATCTCCAACACCAAGGAGCTGCTGCCCGACAGTTGGGAAACTTACTGGAAGGATCCCGAGACCCGCGTGGTCAACTTCATCGGCAAGGACAACATCGTGTTCCACTGCATCATATTCCCGGCCATGCTCATGGCCTACGGCGATGGTTTCCAGCTCCCCGACAACGTGCCCGCCAACGAGTTCCTCAACCTCGAAGGTGACAAGATCTCGACCTCGCGCAACTGGGCTATCTGGCTCCACGAGTATCTGCGCGACTTCCCCGGCAAGCCCGACGTGCTCCGCTACGTACTGACCGCCAACGCCCCCGAAACCAAGGATAACGATTTCACCTGGCGCGATTTCCAGGAACGGAACAACTCGGAGCTCGTGGCGATCCTTGGCAACTTCGTGAACCGCGCCATGGTGCTGATGCAAAAATATTTCGACGGCGTTGTGCCGGAAGCCGGAGCCTACACCGAGGCCGAGGATAAGGCTTTCGCCGAAATCCGCCAGGCGGCTGCCAACCTCACCGCCGACCTCGATGGCTTCCACTTCCGCGAAGCGCTCCGCGAGGCTATGCAGATAGCCCGCGTGGGCAACCGCTACCTCCAGGAGACCGAGCCTTGGAAAGTGGCCAAGACCGATATGGAGCGCGTGAAGACCATCCTCAACTGCGCCGTGCAGATTTGCGCCAACCTCGCTGTGGCCTTCGAGCCGTTCCTACCCTTCTCGGTGGAGAAACTCAAGAAAATGCTCGCCCTCGACACCCTGTCGTGGGATATGCTCGGCTCCGAAAACCTCGTGGCAGCAGGCACGCGCCTCGGCACCCCCGAACTCCTGTTCGAAAAAATCGAGGACGACGCCATCCAGGCCCAACTCGACCGACTGGCACGCATCAAGAAGGAGAACGAGGCCGCTGCCTGGAAGCCGGAACCCATAAAGGCCGACACCTCGTTTGACGACTTTATGAAGATGGATATCCGCGTCGGCACCGTGCTCGAATGCGAGAAAGTGAAGAAGAGCGACAAGCTGCTCCGCTTCCTTATCGACGACGGTATGGAAAAGCGCGTAATCTGCTCCGGCATAGCCAAGTACTACCAGCCTGAACAGCTTCTGGGCAAGCAGGTGTGCTTCGTGGCGAACTTCCCTCCCCGCAAGATGATGGGTATCCTGTCGCAAGGCATGATACTCTCGGCGGTCAACGCCGACGGCTCGCTGACGGTAATCAGTCCGTCGGCACCCGTGGCACCCGGTTCCTCGGTAGGCTGACGCCTCCGGGGGCCGCGTCCCCGCCGCCAGTTTCTTAAATCCAGTCATAAAGCTCGTTAATTCTCGTTTCTGATAATGGAGCATTCAAGCAAACCCCGCATTCTCATAGTCTACACCGGGGGCACGATAGGGATGATCGAGGACCCGGCCACTCGCACGCTGCGTCCGTTCAACTTCAACCATCTGATCGACAACGTGCCAAAGGTAAAGATGCTCGATTACGAGATTGACCACATACAGTTCAATCCGCCGATTGATTCGAGCAATATGAACGTATCCCATTGGCAGCAAATCGCGTCGGCCATCGGGAAGGATTACGACCGCTACGACGGTTTCGTGGTGCTCCACGGGACCGACACCATGGCGTATACCGCCTCGGCGCTGTCGTTCATGCTTGAGAACCTGCGCAAGCCGGTGATTATCACCGGCTCGCAGCTCCCGATAGGGGAGGTGCGCACCGACGGCGAGGAGAACCTGATAACCGCGTTGCAGATAGCCGCCGCGACCGACCCTGTCAACGGCGAGCCTATGGTGCAGGAGGTGGCCATCCTTTTCGAGAACTACCTTTGGCGCGGCAACAGGTCGACCAAGATGAGCGCCGACAACTTCAACGCCTTCAAGAGCAACAACTACCCTTCGCTTGCCAAAATCGGGCTTTCGATTCAGTTCAACCACGACGCCCTGTGGCGCGTGAACCAGCGTATGCCTCTGAGGGTGCACAAGGGTATGTCGTCCGACGTGATTGTGATTCATATATTCCCCGGAATGACCGAAACCTCGCTGCGCCAGCAGCTTGACACCCCCGGAACCAAGGGCGTGGTGCTCAAAACCTACGGCGCCGGCAACGCGACCACCGAGGAATGGTTTAACCGGGCCATAAAGGAGGCGGTTGACCGCGGCGTGGTCGTTGTCAACGTTACCCAGTGTGTCAACGGAGGCGTTAACCAGCGCAAATATTTCACGGGCGACTGCCTCGCCCGTGCCGGCGTAATCTCTGGTCACGACCTCACCACCGAGGCCGCCCTCACCAAACTGATGTTCCTCTTCGGTATGGGGTGTACACCCAAGCAGGTGGCGAACCGAATGTTGCACCCGATTGTTGGAGAAATGAGTATCTGAGCCCCAGCGGCCTGACAAAAGGCTCTTTCCCAATCCCTGAAACCAACTTAGACTATAATGCTCAAGGTAAAGATTATAAATAAATCGCATCACCCGATGCCCGCCTACGCTACCCCCGGCTCGGCCGGAATGGATGTGAGGGCATTCCTTAAGGAACCCGTCACGCTCGGCCCCCTTGAAAGGGCGCTGATACCCACCGGGCTGTATATGCAGCTACCGCAGGGCTATGAGTGCCAGATACGTCCGCGCAGCGGGCTCGCCATCAAGCACGGCATATCGCTCGTGAACACCCCCGGCACGGTCGATTGCGACTACCGCGGCGAGATCGGCGTGATACTCATTAACCTCTCCAACGAGCCGTTCGTGGTAAACGACGGCGAGCGCGTATGCCAGATGGTGATTTCCTCCTACGAGCGCGTGGAGTGGGAGGCGGTCGACCGCATCGACACCACCGAGCGCGGCGACGGGGCATTCGGCCATTCCGGCGTCAACTGAAACACCCTCTGATTTCTGATTATGGGCAGACTACGAAAATTTTCAGCCGTGTTGGCGGTTGCCGCACTGGGGCTTTCGATAATCCTCCCGGGCTATGCCCGCGGTAAGGGGGGCTCCGGCGATTGGCAGTCTGGGGCCGACTCCCGTAAAGCCGATTACCTCTATATGGAGGCGCTCAGGCAGAACGCTCTCGACAACGACGCGGCTTTTTTCGAGTTGCTCGACCGCTCTTGCTCGCTCGATAGCGCGGACACCGCTCCGGCCTCGACCCTGGGCTATTACTATATGGCGCTCGGCCAGAACGACTCCGCGATGGCGCGCAAGGGGTTCGATATGATGCGCCGCCACTTCGACGCGCACCCCGAGGACTATTACTCGGCTATCTTCTACGGCATGGTCAACAACCAGCTCGGCAACGCTGCCGAGGCCGTGCGCGTATGGCAGACGCTCGACTCGCTCAATCCCTCGAAACCCGACGTGGCCCTTCGCTATGCCGACGCCCTGCAGGCCACGTTCGACACCACCAACCTGCGGCGATCTATCGACGTGATAGCCCGCATTCAGCGCTCCGAAGGTCCCGACCTCGGACTTACCTCGCACAAGGTCAGGGCGATGCTCGCCCTCCGCGACACCGCCGCGACGCTCGAAGAACTGCGCGGACTGCTGGCCCGCTCACCCCGCAACGCCACGTTCAACATATACGCCGGTGACGTTTTCACCGCGATGCATATGCCCGATTCGGCAATCAGGTACTACGACCGGGCTTGCGCCATCGACTCGGCCAACGGTCTGGCCTATATGAAACGGGCCGAGTTCTACAAGGAGCACGGCGACTCGGCGGCTTTCGACCGCGAGGTTTTCCAGGCGCTGAGGCAGGAGAGCCTTGAGCTCCCCGTGAAGCTCGATATGCTTACGAGCTACATACGCCAGCTCTACACCGATACCCTCCAGCAGCCGCGCATACAGAAACTTTTCGAGGTGGTGCTCACCCATCATCCTCACGAGGCCGACATCCGCGACCTCTACGCGTCGTACCTCTACGCTATAAACGACCTGCCCGGAGCCGCCGAGCAGCAAGAGCTCGCCCTCGACATAGACCCCTCGGCCGAGCAGCGCTGGCGCATGGCAATGAGCCTTTACTCACAGAGCAAGAACGAGGCCAAGGCCATTCAGGTAGGTGAGCGCGCCCTGCGCTATCTGCCCCAGAGCGCCATCATCAACCTGATGCTCGGGGCCAGTTACCAGCAACTCGACAACCAGCGCGAGGCCATACGCTATTTCGAAAAGTCGGAACGTATGGCCGACTCGCTCGACATAGAGACCCGCTCGCAGATTCTCGCCTCCATCGGCGACAGCTATTATAAGCTGAATCTCAAGGACTCGGCTTTCGTGTATTACGACCGGGCCATCGAGATGGACCCGGACAATCTTTTGGCCTTGAATAACTGCGCGTACTATCTTGCCGAGGAGGGGCGCGACCTCGACCGCGCCGAGACTATGAGCGCCATATGTGTGCGGGCCAACCCTGAAAACGATACGGCACTCGACACTTACGCCTGGATTTTCTTCCGAAAGAAGGATTACGGGAGGGCCAAGGAGTTTATCGACCGGGCTCTCGCCGTCGAGGGTGATAATCCCGCCGCCGACGTGCTTTCCCATGCGGGCGACATATATTATTTCTATGGCGACCGCCAGCAGGCACTCGAATTCTGGCAACAGGCGTTGAAACTCACGCCTGACGACCAGTTGCTTAAGAAGAAAGTGAAGTCGCGCCGCTACGTAGAAGAGTGACGCATTAATATTGAGTATATTATCACACTGATCAGCAATGAGAATAACCAACATATTGCTTGCCATCGGGGCCACCATCGCTTTGGCCGGATGTCATAGCTCGAAGAAAGCCGCCTCAGTGGCCGAAACTCCGGCGCCATCCCGGTCGGTATCGGCCCCCGCGGCGGAGGCTCCCGCGGTTGAGCGCCTACTATCCGAAGCCCGTAGCGCCTGGACCGATGTGCAGATGCCGCTCAACGTGAAGTTGAGGCAGCCCGCCAACGTCAACCTTAACGCCACCGCCTATATGCGCCGCGGCGAATATATTAAATTCTCTGTGAGGATGCTCGGCTTCGAGGTGGCTTCGGCCTGGATCGACACCGATTCGGTTCACGCTATCGACAAGGTGGGGAAACGCTACGTCAGCGAGAGCGTTAGCCGCGTTACCACTGATCTCGGCCTTGATATTTCCGACATTCAGGATATACTCTTAGGGCGGGTGTTCAACGCCGGCGACCGCCCTGTTGAGGCGCTCGGATTCTCCTGTGAGCCAACGGAGTATGAGAATCTCTACCTTATGCGTCCCGAACCCCGCCCCGCGACGGTCGATTACGGATTCGTCGTATCCGGCGGCGAGGCTCCGCTGCTCAATTATCTGCTGATTGAGTCGGGGAAGTTCAACGCGGTGGCCCGCTATTCTGACCACGATGTTACCGAGGCCGGCACGCTCGCCCGAAGTGTGGAGCTTTCATCTACATCGCCGAAAAAAATATCGGCCGAACTTACCTGGAACCTCGGCTCGGCTAAGTGGAATCGGGGGGACCGCCAGAAGTGGCAGGCGCCCGGACGCGGCTACACCAAAATCAGTCTCAGTTCGCTTTTGTCGATTCTAAACAAACTCTGACGGGCGATGAACAGGTTCATAGTGATGTTGCTTTGCGCCGTGCTCGCTTTCGGACAGGTTCCGGCCCAGCAACGTAAAAAGAATACAAAGGTCGAACAGACTTCGCGAAAGTCCTCTTCGGCTAAAAAGGGTAAAACCTCAGCCAAAGGTGCCCAAAAAAGCTCGGGAAAGACGGGCTCAAGCGCCAAGAAGAAGAGCGCGGCTAAGTCGCAGAAGCCGAAAACCTCGGCTGAAATCAAGAAGCAGAAGCAGCAGAATGCCCGCGAAATCCGCGAGGCGCGCCAGCAGATTCAGCTCAACACCCGCGAAACCGAGAAGCAGCTCAACCAGCTCAACCTCGTGGAATCGGAAATAGGCCAGTGCGAGACGCGCATCAAGGGGCTCAACACGAGGGTTGACTCCCTGACCCGGCAGATGGGGGTTGTCAACGACTCCATAGCGTCGCTCGACAACCATCTCAACAACATCACAAAAACTTATGCCCGCCAACTCCGCAAGTCGCAGGGGCGCCGCGAGCAGACCTCCGACCTGGCCTTCATATTCTCGTCAAACTCCTTCGCCCAGGCCTACCGCCGTATGCAGTCGCTGCGCCAGTTCGACAAGTGGCGCCGCCGCAAGGGTGAGGAGATTCATGCCGTGAAGGGGAAACTCGACGAGCGGCGCAAGGAGCTTTCGGCGCTTCAGGGTAAGGCCAACCGCTCGCTCGCTCAGATTCAGAACGAGCAGATGGTGCTCCAGCGAAAGCAGACCGAGACATCGGCCCTCGTTGACCGCCTCCAGGAGCAGGGTGCCGAACTCCAGCAGCTTATGGCCCGCAAGAGCCGCGAAGCCGCGGCTCTCGACGCGGAACTCGACCGCATCATAGCCGAAGAGGCCCGCAAGGAGCGCGAGCGTCAG
Source organism: Alistipes timonensis (assembly GCA_023663385.1). Lineage (GTDB taxonomy): Bacteria > Bacteroidota > Bacteroidia > Bacteroidales > Muribaculaceae > UBA7173. The sequence goes on from JAMPHO010000003.1 coordinate 103,632, forward strand.
GAGCGTATCGCCGCCGAGAAGCGCCGCAAGGAAGAAGCGGCTGCCCGCGAGCGCGAGGAGGCCCGCCTGAAGGCTGAAGCCGAGGCTCGCGAACGTGCCGAGGCCGAAGCCGCGAAGTTGGCCGCTGAGGAGGCCGTGGCCAAGGAGAAAGCCGCAGCGGAGGCTAAGGCCAAGGCCGATGCTCTGGCCAAGGCGGAAGCCGCTGCCAAGGATAAGGCCGAGAAGCAGCGTCTTGAAAAAGAGGCCCGCGAGGCTAAGAAGGAGCAGCAGCGCCGCGAGAAGGAGGCCAAGGAAGCAAAGAAGGCCCAGGAACGCCAGGAGCGCGAGCTCGCCAAAGCCCGCACTGAGCGTGGCAAAGGGGTCAAGCACAAGGGTAAGAATAACGGGCGAGAACTCGCCGCCGAGACATCGGCTAAAACGGAGGGTGTCGCTCCGACACTCAACCGACCTTCCGCGGCGGGGCCGAGCGGTGTCGCGGCTGACGCGGCTGTCGCTGTCGGCAGCGATTTCGAGTCGCTTCGCGGCAGGTTGCCATTCCCCGTTGCCGGGCGCTACACTATCGTGAAGCGTTTCGGACGGCAGAAACACCCGACGCTCCCCCATGTCGAGACTAACAATTCAGGCATCGACATAGAGACCGTTTCCGGCACGCAGGCCAAGGCCGTTTGCGATGGTGAAATTTCGGCAGTGTTCCGCCCCGACGGCTACAACAACGTAGTGGTGGTGCGCCACGGCAGGTTTATGACCGTTTACGCCAACCTCGGGTCGCTATCCGTGTCAACCGGGCAGAAAATCAAGGCCGGGCAGGCCATCGGATCGGTTTACGCCGACCCCAACGACAATGGCCGCTCCGTACTGCATTTCGAGGTTCGCAACGGGCGCCAGAAAGAGAATCCCGAGCTATGGCTGCGCCGCTGACTACAGGCAAGCGGTCGGGCCTCACCGCCGCCGTCCTCAAAGTAATGGGGGTGTTCGGCGGCGTGCAGGTGCTGACGATTCTCTGCGCGATAGCGCGTACGAAGTTCGTGGCCCTGTGGATAGGTCCGGCGGGCGTCGGTCTGTTCGGCATATATAATTCCGCACTCGACATCGTGCGCTCCGTGGCTCAGCTCGGTATCGGAGAGAGCGCCGTGCGCGACATCTCCGGCTCTCCGGCCGGAAAGGTCGGAGCCGTGGTTAGGTCGCTCCGCGGCTGGAGCTGGGCGCTCGGTGTGGCGGGGTCGGCGCTGATGCTGGCCCTCTCGGGGTTTCTGAGCGAAGCGACTTTTGGCGACTCGGACCATCAGACGGAGTTCATGCTTCTGTCGGTGTGTGTGCTTTTCAGTTCGCTGTCGTCGGCCGAGGGTGCCGTGTTCCGCGGTTTCCGGCGTTTCCGCAAGCTGGCCCGGGCCTCGATATGGGGCGCTGTGGGTGGCTTGGCCGTGTCGCTTCCGCTGTTTTACTTTCTCGGCATCGACAGCATTGTGCCCTCGATTATCGCTTATACCGTGGTGACCTGGATGGCGCTCGGGCTGTACCGCGAGAAAGTGGCTCCCCCCGAGGAACCTTTGACTATCGGGCAGGGCTTCGCCATTGGCCGTAGCTTCGTGGTGCTCGGCATATTTATGACGGCCTCGATGTTTCTCACAACTCTCGCGAGCTACCTCTTCATCGCGTGGCTTAACCATCGTGGCGGCGAAAGCGTCGTGGGGCTCTATCAGGCCGGGTTCACTTTGGTCAACAAGTATGTGGGGCTGATTTTCACCGCCATCGCGGTTGAATATTTCCCCCGGCTTTCGGGTGTGGCCCATTCGCCCCGGCGGATGTCGCTTTTCGCCGGGCATGAGATGCGGCTGATACTGTGGATATTGCTACCGGTGATACCTGTGTTTGTTTTCGCTGACGGACTGGTAGTGAGGCTCCTGTATTCCTCCGAGTTTATAGGGATGCTGCCGTTTGTCGGCTTCGGGGCTGTCGGTACGGTGTTCCGTGCCTACGGCTGGTGTGTTAGTTTCTCGATACTCGCCAAGGGTGACGGTGCCACATACCTGTGGACCGAGGCTCTGTCGGCTGCTGTCTCGTTGCTGCTGAATATCGCCGGGTATACCCTCCTTGGCTGGGTGGGGCTCGGCCTCGCGTATATAGTATGGTATGCCTTTTATGCCGTTGTTGTTGATGTCGTGGCCCGTAGGCGATATGGTTTGCGGGTCGGAGGTAAGACTGTGGCGCTTGCGGCTGGTGTGTTCCTTTTCTGCCTCGCCGCCGCGTCACTGCGGTATTTTCTCGCTTAAAACTTACAGCGGGTCAAATTTGTTAGGGTAGTAACTTCTTACTATCCATTTATGCCAAATAACAAATTCAAAGCGGGAGCCGCGCTCGTCGGCAACGCTTGCATACTTATCGCCACTATTTTCTGGGGTATTAACGTGTCGTTTACCAAGGCGCTTATCCCTGAATGGATGACCGCCGAAGGTATAATAGTGGTCAGGCTCGTCGGCGGGTGTCTGTTGATGTGGATCGCGTCGCTGTTTCTCAAATGTCAGCCCATCGCGCGGCACGATTGGTTGAAGCTCCTGCTCGGCGGAGGTATCGGGTTATTCCTGTTCATTTATCTTTTTGTTACCTCGCTGCGCTACGGCAACCCTATCGACATATCCATTATTATGACCTTGCCCCCCGTTTTCGTTATTCTGATCGGGGTGATATTCCTAAAGCGGAGGCCGTCGTTGCTGGAGTATGCCGGAGTAATTGTGTCGATGGCCGGGGCGGTGATAGTAATCGTGGCCGGGGGCGCGGGAAAGAACGGGAGCGACAATCTTTTGGGCGACCTTTTAGCGGTCGCCTCGACGCTCTGCTACGCGTTTTATCTCGTGATACTGGTGGGGCCGACCAAGAGGTATCGGCCTGTGAATATGCTGCGATGGGTGTTCCTTTTCGCCTCGGTTCCGGCCTTGTTCCTTATACCGGGAATGGAAAAAATGCCGATATTGCGTACCGCCGAGGCTGCTCCATGGCTTGAGATAGGTTTCATACTGCTTTGTCCGACATTCATTGCCTATTTCCTGGTTCAACCTGCCATAAAGAAAATCGGCTCGGAACTGGTGTCGCTATATCAGTACCTGCTCCCGGTGTTCGCCACCCTGTCGGCAGTGATTATGGGGCTCGACAAGTTGAAATGGATACAGGTTGTCGCGATGGCGGTTATCGTCGGGGGTATGGTGCTCACGAATGTCGGCAAGCGTCGGCGAGCCGGTTCCTCAGCAGATTAGTGAACTGGTAGTTCTTCAACCCCCATTTCGGTGCTTCGAGCAGGTCTGGGGGCGCGGAGGATGTGAACCGCTCGATGGCTATTTCAGGCGCGAGGCTGCTGACTATGCCTACTATTTCAACGCACAGGTCGAGGTAGTCGTCGACGGTGAAGAGGGTTAGGTCGTCGGGCGGATTTGATGCCAGCGGCGTACCCTTTATCAGTTGCAACTGATGGAATTTCAGTGAGCTTACGGGCAAAGCGCAGGCGCGTCGCACCGTTTCGAGCATCATCTCGCGGGTGTCGCCGGGAAGTCCCATTATGAAATGCAGCCCGACGTGCAGCCCGAGCGCCGCCGAGCGCTCAACCGCGTCAACGGTCTGCGCCCAGGTGTGGCAGCGGTTTACGCGGTCAAGAGTGGTGTCGTGCGACGACTCCGCCCCGTACTCCATCATAACGGGTGCGTCGAGCGAGGCAATCTGTTCGAGCAACGGTTGCGGCACGCAGTCGGGGCGCGTGCCGATGATTAGTCCGTCGACCCCGTCGACCGACAGGGCCTCGCGGTACATCCCGATCAGCTTCCCGGGGTCGCCGTGGGTGTTGGTGTAGCTTTGAAAATATGCCAGATAGCGCGTATCGGGATATTTGTGGGCGAAAAAACGCTTGCCCGCCTCAAGTTGCGCGGCTATATTGCCGGGAGAGGGTAGGGCGGGGGAGAAACTGCGGTTATCGCAGTAAGCGCATCCGCCGCGTCCGATGGTACCGTCGCGGTTTGGGCAGGAGAATCCGGCGTTGATTGTGAGTTTCTGCATCTTGCGCCCCGGAAACAGTTCGGCAAGAAGCGAGGCGTAGTCGCGGTAGGGGGTCATCGGCCAAATGATATGTTGTCGGCGAGGGCGGCGTCGAGCAGCGTGAGCGCGGCCATGGCTTCGACTACCGGGACCGCGCGGAGCGCTATGCAGGGGTCATGGCGCCCTTTGGCTTCCAGCACGATATTGTCGCCGTTTCGGTTAATGGTTTCGAGGGGTTGGCCGATGGTGGGGGTAGGTTTGAATGGCACGCGGAACACTATCTCCTCTCCGTTGGAAACGCCCCCCTGTATGCCCCCTGAATGGTTGCTGAGGAAGATGGTTTCGCCATCGCGGACGCGCATACGGTCGGCCGCGGCGGAGCCTCGGAGCCCGGCGATGGCGAAGCCGTCGCCGTATTCGAAACCCTTGGCGCCTCCGATCGAGAGCATGGCGGCGGCGAGCCTTTGCTGCAGCTTGCCAAAAACCGGGTCGCCAACGCCGCGGAAGAAGCCCGCCACGCGGCATTCAACTACACCCCCGACGCTGTCGTTTTCAGCCGAGGCCCGGGAAATGGCTTCGCCGAACTTAGAGGCGTCGGTTTCACCACCGACCGCGGTCAGCGATGCGCGGATAGTCACTCCTTTGGCTTCGAGCAGCTGGCGGGTTATGGCCCCTGCGGCTACGCGGCACGCCGTTTCGCGCCCCGAGGAGCGTCCGCCGCCGCGCCAGTCGCGCACGCCGCCATAGCGCTGTTCCCAGGCGAAGTCGGCATGCGACGGGCGATATGCGTCGCGCAGCGCGTCGTAGTCGGCGGGTCGCGAGTCGTTATTTCTAATAATGAATCCTATGGGGGTACCGAGCGTCACGGCCATATCAGTGTCCGGGGTCAGCGCCTCCGGCCCGTCGGTGCCGACCCGCATAAGTCCCGAAAGGAACTCCACTCTATCGGTCTCGGATCGGGGTGAGGTGAGTTTGGAGCGGCCCGGACGGCGGCGCTCCATCTGGCGGCCTACTTCGGCCAGTGAAACCTCTATGCCCGGAGGTAAACCATCGAGCACGCCCCCGATCGCGGGGCCGTGCGATTCGCCGAATGTGGTGAGCCTGAGAGTGGTGCCGAACGAGTTCATTCCTCTGACTCTTTTACAAGGTCGGCTACCTCGGCGCCCACAAACTTTATAAGGTCAGCGGGCGACATTTCAAGTTGGGCTCCCCTTATGCCCGCGCTCACATATATATGGTCGAAGTCGAGCGCGGTTGAATGGAAAAATGTGGGAAAAGGTTTCTTCATACCGATAGGGGAGCACCCGCCACGGATATACCCGGTGAGCGGGAGCAGCTCCTTCATCGGTATGAGGTCGGCTTTCTTCATACCTGCCGCCGCGGCGGCTTTTTTAAGGTCGACCTCACAGTTGCCGGGCACGACGCAAACGAAGTATGTGCCCTTGTTGGCTCCCGCGCCCTGCCCTTTTTGTCCGGCCGGTTCGCCGTGGAGCACGAGGGTCTTGAACACCTGACGGATGTCCTCGCCTAATGAGTCGGCAACGTGTTGGGCGGCGAGGTCGTTCTCGTCGACCTCGTAAGGTATTATCCGATAGGGCACCTTGGCCCTGTCGAGCAGCCTCGCCGCGTTAGTCTTTATGGCTTGTTCCTTTTTGGCCAACCTTCGGGGGAGTTAGAGGGGATTAAAGGTTGTCGTCCATCGTGAGTTCGTCGAAACCTTCGATGTCGAACTCGTCGGAGTTGTAATCGTCGGAACCGTAGAAATCCTCGCCTAAGTCTTCGGCGGCGGCAGCCGCGGCAGCGGCGGCTTTGGCGTCGGTTTTGGCTTCGAACTCCTCGAAATCGACGTGCTGCGCCGGAGCTTTGCCCAGCGAGAGGGTGCACACGGGGTCAAGCAGGTTCTGCCCGGTTTTCAACTCTTTCATCTCGATGAACAGCGAGCGGTCGGTGAGGTAGTCGAATGTGAACATCAGGCGCTGCCCCTCGTCGTCGATGAAGTCGGCCAGCACGGAGTCGTCCATGAGGTACACTTCCTGCGAGGAGTCGGAGCCCATGTCTTCGAGCGTGATTTCTTTTTCTTTCTCCCAGCGGTCGTCGCAGAGGAAGAAAGAGCACATTTCGTTCTTGTCATATCCGACAGCGTCGCATATGGCGTTTTTCAGGTCGAGGAAAGTGGCATCGGCGTCGATTTTGATTTCGCGCTTGAAGTTGTCGACCTCGTCGGAAACTATTCGGAATGTAAATATCATAAGAAAGTGTTGAGTCGTTGAAGGGGGAAGTGTGCCTCCGCCGCGCGGCGGCTTCATCTTCGCCGCAAAGGTAAATATAATTTACAACAACTGCAACAATGGAAAATCCAAAAAAAAACGCTAAAGAGGCCCCCAGCGTTGCCGGGCGGGGAGGCGGCGGTCACGACCGACGGATAGCGCCAAGGGCGCGCCCGGTGAACGGACGCGCCCTTGGCGCTTGTTGGTGCGTGCTTAAAATCGAGAGAGACGAGTAAGGAGTCTGTTCTTATTAATAGATTAACAGGAACAGCCGCTTATCAGTGCTGGGGAGCCACGGGAAGAGCGCGGGAGAATACCTCGCGGAACGAAACGATGGTTTCGGTGCGGAGCAGACCCATCGGCTGCAGCTTCTCGTGGATGAGGTGCAGGAGGTGTTCGTTGTCGCGGGCGTAGACCTTGAGGAGCATGTCGTACTGCCCGGTGGTGTAGTGGCATTCGACAACTTCGGGGATCTCTTTGATTCTTTCGAGAACCTGGTCGAACTTGTCGGGTTCCTTGAGGAACACGCCGATAAAGGCGCAGGTGTCATAGCCGAGCGTCGCGGGCTTGATAAGTGCGCGGGAGCCTTCGAGAATGTTAGTAGCCTGTAACTTGGCGATACGCTGATGAATCGCCGCGCCGCTTACGCCGCATTCGCGTGCAATTTCCAGAAATGGCTTGCGTCCGTTGTCGACGAGCATCTGGAGAATTTTGGTGTCGAGGTTGTCAATTTGTGAACGTGACATAATGATAGGATTTTACTTTAATATTCCCTGTTGGTGAGCACAAAGTTAAGATAAATATTCTAATAATGAAAATAATTTTTGTCACGAAGTGGGTTCAAAACAAATTACAAACCTATGGCGATTCGCGGGAAATTATTAAATTTGCATTAAAATGAAGAAATCAATGTACAATATCAACTTTCTAAAAATAGCGAACTCGAAAGATATTCCGCTGGAAATCAAAGGGCTGTACTTCGACTCGTTCCCCGAGGAGGAGCGTAGGCCGTGGGCCGACATCGAGCGCCGCATTGACGCCGCCGACCCGTTTTTCAATTTTTATGTTTTACAACATAAAGGCGCAAATATCGGGTTTTTAACAATTTGGAACCTCCCGGGCAACATTTATGTGGAGCATTTCGCCATTTTTGACAATTGTCGCGGGGGCGGGTTGGGTGCCGAGGTGGTAAGGCGTCTGGCCGCTGACGACGCGTCGCGCCCCGCCGGACTCCCCGCCAAGCCGGTGCTTCTCGAAGTTGAGCTGCCGGAGAGCTCGGAGCTCGCGGCGCGCCGAGTCGGCTTTTATGAGAGGAACGGCCTGCTGTCGCTCGACGACGTGCCCTATTTCCAGCCGCCGTATGCCGATGGGTTGCCCGACGTTCCTATGATGCTTATGGCTTCGGAGCGCCCGGCCGACCCTGTGGCCGCGGCCATGATTCTTCATACAATAGTTTACAACCAGTAGAGTCTATAACCAATAGCGCGAACAGCCGTGATTAAGAAATTCCTATTATTGCTCCCTATAGCGGCGTTGCTGCTTTCGTGCGGTGGCCGCGGCCGGGGCGACTCCGCGGCCGGGCCTATGAAGGTCACCGCCGGGATAGCGCCCGTGGCGTGGCTCGTCGACCAGATCGGTGGCGACAGCGTAGAGGTGAGCGTGTTCCTTCCCCAGGGGAGCGACGCCGAGAGCTTCGAACCGCAGTTGGGCAAGTTGCGCGACCTCGAAGGCTCGTCGCTCTTTGTGGCCACGGGGCTTCTCCCGTTCGAGGGGCGCGTTGCCGAGTCTGCCGGTGAAAGCGCCGGGGTGGAGGTCGTGAGGCTCGCCGACGGGCTTGACCTCATAACGGGCACACACGGCGGTGGGGAGCCGGACCCGCACGTCTGGGTGTCGGTGCGCAACCTAAGGGCCATGTCGGGCGTGCTTTTGGAGGCTATGCGGCGGGCCCGCCCTTCGGCGGCCGGAACGTTCGACGCCAATTGGAAAGCGCTCGACGCGAGGCTCGACTCCATGGACCGCGCGGTAGCTGCCGGGCTGGCCGAAGCCGGAAACCCCTCGTTCCTGGTCTGGCACCCGTCGTTGAGCTATTTCGCCCGGGATTACGGACTGAGGCAGATTTCCGTGGGGTTCGAGGGTAAGGAGGGATCGGCCGTCGGCACGCGCGACCGCATCGACGCCGCCCTGGCCGAATCGCCAAAGGTGTATTTCCTGCAGGCCGACGAAGACCCCCGAGCCGCCTCGACGCTCCCCGTGGGGGATGCCACAAAAAAAGTGTCAATCAACCTTATGGCTCCCGACTGGGAGTCGGAAATCATAAAAGTTGCCGATGCCTTGCGTCAATAACCCGGGAATGCCGCTGATTTCGCTCCGCGATGTCTGCATCGACCGCGGCGAGCGCCGGATATTGAGCGGCGTCAACCTCGACGTGCGCCGGGGCGACCTCCTCGCCATCACCGGCCCCAACGGCGGCGGCAAGACAACGTTGCTCAGGGTGATACTCGGGCTTTTGAAACCCGACCGGGGTACGGTGGAATATTTCGATACCGATGGTGCACCTTCAAAGAGCCCGAGCTTCGGTTATCTGCCGCAGAAGAACTCCATAGACTCGCATTTCCCGATAACAACCCGCGAGGTTATCGCTTCGGGGCTGCTATCGTCGAGCGCCATTGGCGCCGATGAGCGCGAACGCCGCATAGCCGATATGCTTGAACTGATGGAGCTGCGGAGCCATTCAGAGCACCCCATCGGCGCACTCTCCGGGGGGCAACTGCAGCGCGCCCTTATGGGGCGGGCGCTGGTGTCGAAGCCCGACGTGCTCGTTTTCGACGAACCCCTGAGCTACCTCGACACCCGATTCGAGCAACGCACCTACGACATAATATCCTCACTGCCGGAGGATACCACGGTGATAATCGTGTCGCACCAGATGAGCGTACTGGCCGGGATAACGACGCGCCACTGCATCGTTGACCGAGTACTGACCGAATGCCACGCCCATCACCACCACGCCCCTACAACCTGCGATTGAACGACCTCGGCGCGGCACTCCCGCGGTTACTCGCGTCAAGCCTGCGCGGTGCCGCGGGAATCGTGTCGAAAAAGGGTCGCGGATGCTTTGAGAATCGAAAATATTTAGTAAGTTTGCATTCTAATAGGTCGGCGCGCCTCGCGGCCACTGACCGAGTACGTTTCAGACAACATTCACATCTAACAGATTATCAGATATGGAGAAGAAGTTAAGAATCAGGGACCTCACCCTGCGCGACGGTCAGCAGTCGCTCTTCGCAACCCGCCTCAAGCAGTCCGACATCGATCCGCTGCTTCCCCTCTACAAGGACGCGGGCTTCTACATCATGGAGGTTTGGGGCGGCGCCGTTCCCGACTCGGTGATGCGCTACCTCGACGAATCTCCCTGGGAGCGTCTTCGCAAAGTCTCCAAGGCTATCGAAGGCCGCTCGCTGCTTTCGGCCCTTTCTCGCGGCCGCAACCTCTTCGGCTATGTGCCTTACCCCGACACCGTGCTGGAGGGCTTCTATAAAGAGGCTATCAAGAACGGCCTCAATGTGATGCGTATCTTTGACGCCCTCAACGACATCGACAACGTCAAGGAGTCGATCCGCCTCATCAACGAGCTTGGCGGCATAGCCGACGCCGCCGTATGCTACACGGTCGATCCCAAGGAGGAACCCGCCGAGGCTCCCAAGAAACAGGGCTTCTTCGGCCGTCTCTTCGGCAAGAAGGAGGAGGCTCCCGCCGCTCCCGAAAAGATTTTCACCGACGAATACTTCGTGAACAAGGCCCGCGAGATGGAGCGCCTGGGCGCGAAGATCATCACCCTCAAGGATATGGCCGGCCTGGTGAACCCGCTCCGCGCCGCTTCGATCATCTCGAAGCTGAAGGCCGCCGTGAAGGTGCCCGTCGACTTCCACACCCACTGCACCCCCGGCTACGGCCTGGCTTCCTCGCTGATGGCCATCATGAACGGCGTCGACATACTCGACACCAACATCTGGTGGTTCGGCGAAGGCTCCGCGGCTCCCGCTATCGAGCTGGTTTACATCTTCTGTCAGAAGCTCGGCATCGAGGTTGAGTGCGATATGAAGAAGGTCGGCGAAATACGCAAGCAGCTCAAGGACGTGCGCAAGCGCATGGCCGACTTCGACCTCAACAAAGACCGCTTCCCCAACGAGTTCGACCCCCTCACCGACAAGCTCCCCGCCGAAATCGATGCCCTGTTCGACAAGGCTATCGCGGCCGCCAAGGCTTCCAACGAGGAGGAACTTCTCGACGCATGCCACGCTATCGAGGCTTACTTCGGCTTCCCGAAACCCAACCTGCTGGTCAAAGAGGCCGAGGTTCCCGGCGGCATGTACTCCAACATGGTTGCCCAGCTCAAGGCACTCCAGGCTTCCGACCTGCTTGAGGACGCTATGAAGCTCATCCCGAAGGTACGCCGCGACGCCGGTCTGGTGCCCCTGGTTACACCTACCAGCCAGATTGTAGGCTCGCAGGCAGTGCTCCTCGCCATCGACCGCCGCAAGGGTAACCCCGACTACTCACAGGCCAACAACCAGTTCATCTCTCTCGTGAAGGGTGAATACGGTCACACCCCCGTGCCCGTTGACCCCGCTTTCCGCGAGAAGCTGACCGGCTCGCCCGTCGAGACCCCCTACGACGTTTCCAAATACAAGAAGCCCGAGAACCCCACCGTTGCCGAGCTCGGCGGCGTGAAGCTCGCTTCCAACAAGGAAGAAGAGCTGCTGCTCGAACTGCTTCCCAACGTTGCCAAGACCTTCCTGAACAACCGCCGCAAGGAGGAATACGCAGCCAAGGCTCCCGCCGCTCCCGCTCCCGCCAAGGAAGCTGCCGCTCCCGCCGCCGCTGCCGCTCCCGAAGAGCCGATCACCGGCGAGGTGTTCCGCGCGCCGATGGGTGGCCGCATCGTTGAAATCAACGTGAAGGCCGGCGACAAGGTCAAGAAAGGCCAGATCATGATGGTCTACGAGGCTATGAAGATGGAGAACGACCTCGAAGCCGAGCGCGACCTCACGGTTAAGCGCGTCTTCGTGCAGCCCGACGAAACCGTCAACACCGACCAGCCTCTGATTGAGTTCGAATAATCGCAGATTATGCTTTTTTAACGAGGCGCCCCGCCCCCAAGAGCGGGGCGCCTTTGTTTTTCAATATGTAACCTGTCGGCCGACTCCGGGTCATATGGTTACTTGCCTGCCGAGATGTTTCACTAACGTTCTTACCTTATAACCTTAACACCGATGGATGACTTACTGAGTACCGTCGACTGGTCGCGATGGCAGTTCGCCCTCACCGCCATAGTCCACTGGCTCTTCGTGCCGCTTTCGATAGGCTTGTCGCTTATCGTGGGCATTATGGAGACAATTTATTACAAAACCAAAAACGAACGCTGGAAGCGTCTTGCCAAGTTCTGGATGCTTCTGTTCGGTATCAATTTCGCCTGCGGCGTGGCCACGGGCATCATTCTTGAGTTTGAGTTCGGCACTAACTGGTCGAATTACTCCTGGTTTGTAGGCGATATTTTCGGAGCGCCTCTCGCGATCGAGGGTATTGCCGCGTTCTTCCTCGAATCTACTTTTATCGCCGTAATGTTCTTCGGCTGGAAGAGGGTGAGCCCCGGCTTCCACCTGGCATCGACGTGGCTCACCTCCATCGGTATCTGCCTTTCTGCCTTCTGGATTCTCGTGGCCAACGCATGGATGCAGTATCCCGCGGGTATGGAATTTGACCCGGCCCAGATGCGCAACGTTATGGTGTCGTTCGCCGATGTCGCTCTGTCGCCCGTGGCGCTGAACAAGTTCTTCCACACCGTGCTCAGCGGGTGGGTGCTCGGCGCCGGATTCGTAGTTGGCGTGAGCTGCTGGTTCCTCTTCAAGAAGAGCAACGTTGAATTCGCCAAGGATTCGTTGAAAATCGCTTCCTGGGTTGGCTTGGTCGGCATCGTGCTGACTATGTGGACCGGCGACGGCTCCGCTGTGGAGGTTTCGCGCGTGCAGCCTATGAAGCTCGCCGCTATGGAGGGGCTTTACAACGGCTCGAAGGGGCAGGGGCTCGTCGGCATCGGCGTGCTCGATCCCTCGAAGGAGCGTACCGACGGCAAGGACGCGATGCTTTTCGAAATCGAGATTCCCAAAGCGCTCTCCATTCTTGCCAAGCATGATATGGACGCGTTTATCCCCGGTATCAATGACCTTATCGACGGCATCGAGCTTGACGAGAACGGCGACACCATACGCACCGTGAGCTACTACGAGCGCATCGAACGCGGCCAGGCCGCCCAGCAGGCGCTCCGCGACTACGACGCCGCATCGAAAGCCGGCGACAATGCCGCTATGGATGAGGCTGTGAAGCGCCTCAAAGCTGATTTCCAGTATTTCGGTTACGGCTATCTCGAAAGCCCCGACGAGGCTGTGCCCCCGGTTGCTGTCACTTTCTACGCTTTCCGCGTCATGGTGATTTGCGGTGGTTACTTCCTGCTCTTCTTCCTGGTGATGCTTTTCCTGAGCTACTGCAAGCCCGAGCATCTTGAAAACCGCTGGGTACTCTTCTTCGGCGTGCTGACAATTCCCCTCGTTTGGCTCGCATCCGAGGCCGGATGGGTTGTGGCTGAGGTTGGCCGTCAGCCTTGGGTGATCGAAGGGCTTCTCCCCACCCGCGCCGCCGTCAGCTCGATTTCAGCCGGATCGGTGAAGCTCACTTTCTGGCTGTTCGCGATAGTGTTCGCCTGTCTTCTCACCGCCGAGGTGTCGATTCTCTGCAAGGAGATCAGGAAGGCTTCGAAGCGCGACATCCTTTCCGACGACAAACATTAATCCTCCCAAAGCATAAACCATTATGGAAGCATTACAGATTTATTGGTGGTTCGTCATCTCGCTGCTTGGCGGACTCCTGGTGTTCCTTCTCTTTGTGCAGGGGGGGCAGACAATGATTTGGTCGGCGGAGAATGAGGAGCGCAAGCGCCTGTATGTAAACGTTCTCGGTCGTAAGTGGGAGCTCACGTTCACCACACTCGTAACGTTTGGCGGAGCCTTCTTCGCCTCGTTCCCCCTCTACTATTCAACAAGTTTTGGCGGTGCCTACTGGCTCTGGATGCTGATTCTGTTCAGTTTTATCCTTCAGGCGGTTAGCTATGAGTTCCGCTCGAAACCGGCCAATGTGTTCGGTCGCCGTACCTACGATATGTTCCTTTGGATCAACGGATTCGTTGGATGCGTGCTGTTGGGTGTGGCCGTCGCGATGCAGTTTTTCGGCGCTGAGTTCTTTATTTCGCGCCACAGCATCCTCGATGCCGGGTCGCCGGTGATTTCGGTATGGAACGACAGCCACGGCCTTGAACAGATATGCTCCTGGCGCCCCCTGGTGCTCGGTTTCGCCGTGTACTTCCTGGCCCGTACGCTCGGCGTGCTCTTCCTCTACCGCAATGTGAAGGACCCCTCGGACGAGGCTTTCGGCAAGCTCTGCCGCAAGCGCGTGCTTGTCAACGGCGTTATCTTCGTGGTTCTGTTCCTGGCTTTCCTCGGCGTGCTTTTCACCGCCAACGGTTACTGCTACGACGCCGCTACCGGCCATTTCGTGGAGGTTCCATACAAGTATCTCCTCAATATGGTTGAGATGTGGTGGGTCGGCGCCCTGTTCCTTATCGGTGTGCTCGCGGTACTCTACGGCGTTGTTCGCGGCGCGCTCGATCCCCGTTTCCGAGGAGCGGCCTTTTGGTGGGCCGGGATTGGAGTAGTGGTGGTGGTTACCTGCCTCTTCTGTGTCAGCGGCTACAACAATACCGCCTACCTCCCCTCGGTTTCGAACCCCGACTGCTCACTGACTATCGCCAACAGCTCGTCGACCGAGTTCACCCTCACGGTTATGTCGTGGGTTACGCTGCTCCTCCCTGTGGTAATCGGCTACATCGCCTATGTATGGCATAAGATGACCAACCCGCCCGTAACCGACGCCGAGATGCGCTCCACCGACCACAACTATTGATTCTGCGTTATGCCCCCTTAGGGCGTATCAACCGATATAAAATGCCGGAGATTCCTAACCAGCTTGAACTGGGCGGAATCTCCGGCATTTTCTATACGTTGGGAGAAATACGGGTCAGGGGTTGGGGAGGAAGGCGGTGTCGTTGAGGATGCGCGGCGCCAGATGGGCGGCGTGGCGCTTGTAGTCCTTCGAGCCGATGTAAGCCTCTATGGCCTCGCAATGGTTCAGGTTGTGCATATCGGAGCCGAGGAAGTCTACCATATTGTTGTCAACGAGATATTCGGCCATATGTTTTACATCCTTGCCGTAGTGTCCGGCGAGGCTGAGGAGGTTCACCTGGAAGAGCGTTCCGGCATTGTGGAGATGCTCGTAGCGCTGGCGTTTGCCGTGGTAGTATGTATAGCGCTCGGGGTGGGCGAGGATAGGGCGGTACCCTTTAAGTTTCAGGTCGAAAAGAAATTCGTCGAGGTGCCAGGCTTCCTGCACAAAGGAGTTCTCCACCAGAAGGTAGTTGTTGGGCATAGGATTGACGTTGCCCGCTTCGAGTTGTGCCTGGAAAAACCCGTCGATACGGTATTCGGCCGAATGGAGCAGCTCGATGTCGGTTCCTTTGGCCTCGACGGCGACGCGGAGTTTCTCGAAAGCGTTACCTATCGTCTCAGGGGTGTTCTCGAAAGTATCCTGGGTAACATGGGGGGTAGTTATGATGCGGCGTATTCCCCAGGCGTATTCGCGGGCCACGAGTTCGGCGGCGGGCACCGCTTCTTTCTGGCCGTCGTCGATTCCGGGCACCAGATGGCAGTGGATGTCAGTATGGAAAAAGAGCTCAACCGGCTCGGATTTCTTTTTCTTGAAGAAGTTGAACATAAGGTACCTGATTGGATGATCGCCGGCCGAGGGAATGGGGAGTGGGCCGGCGGTTGTTGGTGTCAGTGGGAGTGGACGATCGTGTCGCTTCGCAAAGTTACGCAAAAAAATCGCTTCAGTCGCATCGCGGGGATGATTTTATCAGCCGAAGACGGTTTTACTCGCAAAACGCATATGCGTCTATGGCATTACCGCGTCGGGAGTGAGATGCCCGGCGCGGTAAGTACTTGATGTGCGTTTTGATGTATGTAAGTCGATATCAGATGTATCTTTTTCGCGAATTAAGTCGATTTCTCGCTTTAGTTGCCGGCGTGCTCCAGAATCTTGTCGGTCAGGAGCTGTTCCTGCTGGACTCCCACGGCGCGCCATACGGGTTCGCCGTTCTTGAAGAGCATAAGGGTCGGAACCGACTGCACGCGGAAACGGGCGGCCAGCTCGGCGTTCTTGTCGATGTCGACTTTGACGATAGTGCCCTTGTCGCCAACGTTCTGCTTAACTTTGTCGAGGATGGGGGCCTGCATTTTGCAGGGGCCGCACCAGGTTGCGAAGAAATCTACGAGAGTGGGTTTTGCTGAATTGATTATTTCCTGAAAGTCGTTCATATCTTGTTGAGTTTTTGTTGTCAGTGGGGCGGAAGCGCGCCAGGCTCTTCCGCCATCTGACCTTATAACGGAATTCGGGGCGGTTTAGTTCGGCATAGCCCGTTTTTCTTTAACATTTTTATTTAATATAGAACGTGATGTTGATTGAGGCGATAATGGCATTGTTGTTCGGGGGAAATTTGTAACTTTGCGCTAACATTTCACCCAATAAATACTGACGATGGATATTAAAGGAACCGGCGTGGCGCTCGTGACCCCGTTTAAAGAAGATTACAGTGTCGATTATGAGGCGCTTGCGCGTCTTGTCGATTATCAGATCGACGGGGGAGTGGAGTATATCGTCGTCCTCGGCACCACTGGCGAGGCCGTGACCCTCTCCGAGGCCGAGCGGGCCGAGGTAATCCGCTTCGTGGCCGGGCATGCCGCGGGCCGCGTGCCCCTGGTCGTCGGTATGAGTTCCAATGCGACCGCTCCCCTCTGCCGCTCGCTCCGCGAGGCCGACCTTCGCGGCTACGGCGCGATACTTTCGGTGGTTCCTTACTACAACCGCCCCTCGCAGGAGGGTATTTATCGCCATTTCAAGGCCGTGGCCGAAGCGTCGCCCCTCCCTGTGGTGCTCTACAACGTGCCTTCGCGCACCGGCACCAATATGGAGGCCGCAACTACGCTCCGGCTCGCCGAAGAATTTCCCGGCAAGGTAATCGGGGTGAAGGAAGCATCGGGCCGCATCGGCCAGATACGAGATATTATTGAACGCAAACCCGCCGGGTTCAGGGTTGTGAGCGGCGACGACGCGCTTTGCCTCCCACTCGCGGCCATGGGGGCCGAAGGTGTGATTTCGGTAATCGGCAACGCCCTTCCCGGTTCCTTCTCGGAGATGACGCGCCAGGCCGTAAGCCATAATTTCGACAAGGCCGCGGCCATTGATCGGTCTATGCAGCCTCTCTACCGCGACATTTTCCTCGAAGGCAACCCGTCGGGCATCAAGGGATTGCTCAACGTAATGGGCCTGATAGGGGAGACGCTGCGCCTCCCCCTCGTGCCGGTGAGCGCCGCTACCCGCGCCCTGATGGCCGACCACCTCGCGCAGCTTCCGGATTCACTCCGCCACTGACATTCTTATCATTTTACGAAAATCCTCATTTAGGACGCCGCGTGCGTTGCCTCCGAAGCGTCGAAGAGCTCCTTAGGATAGTCGCGGGGTGTTGCCTGAGAGGTGCCGTATTCGTTGTTTTTGAAGCGTTAATGACGAGATTGTTTATGCAATTGTTTACCCACTATAGTCGAAGGTTGTTGAAATTCTCGCCAAACAAATTGCAAAGTTGACCGAAATTCGGTAACTTTGCACCCGCAAGAACCATCTGCGAGTATTATAAAGGAATATGGCGCGGATGTTCTCAGCAGTATGGTCCGGTAGCTCAGCTGGATAGAGCAACTGCCTTCTAAGCAGTCGGTCCCGCG
>JAMPHO010000040.1 GCA_023663385.1 Alistipes timonensis
GCCGGCAGCTTGCTGCCGGGCGCGAAAGCGGCCCCGTGTGAGGGCGAAGCCCGAAGTCCCCTCGTTCCGTCCTCTGGTGCGCGAGGCGGAAGCCGAGCGAAGGAAGCGCAGCCCCTTTCCTCCCCCTCCTCCTATGTCGTCGCCGTCGATGTCGGGGGCCGTTCAGCCCGAGCCGATTGGTCAGTGATCGCCGTCTTCGCCGTACCCCGCGACCCCGCCCTGCCCCCCCGCGTCGTAGCCCAGTGGCGCGGCCACATCGACCACGACCACCTCACCTGGAAAGCCGCCCGCATCGCCGCCTTCTACAACCGCGCCCTCCTCGTATTCGAGAGCAACTCCCTCGAAGCCGCCACCCACCCCGATGGCTCAGCCCACGGAGCCTACATCCTCAACGAGCTCTACGACCACTACGACAACCTCTACTACCGCCTCGACGCCACCGGAGCCTCACCCGTCCCCGGCTTCCACACCAACCGCGCCACCAAGCAAATGATCATCAACGAGCTCGTCGCCGCAGTCCGCGACACCCTCTACGAAGAACGCGACACCCGCGCCTGCGACGAGCTCTCAACCTACGAGCAGCTCCCCAACGGCGCCTACGCCGCCACCTCCGGCAACCACGACGACATCCTCATGACCCGCGCCATCGGCCTCCACGCCTGCCGCGACCTCCGCCCCCGCCCCTCCCTTCCCCCCGACCCCGACCTCCTCACCTTCCTCCGCCCCTACTAACCCCCTCCAACCCCCTCCCAAAGCCCCTCCCCATCCTTTCGCCTCGCCACAGTGGCGAGGCGAAAGCCGAGCTTCCCTCGCTTCCCCCTCCTTGCCGTTCCGTGTGAGGGCGAAGCCCGAAGTCCCCGCCCCCCATCCGCGAGGTGCGCGAGGCGGAAGCCGAGCGAAGGCAGCGAAGCCCCCTCCCCCTTCACCTTTTCACCCTTCACTCCTTTCACTTAAAAACCCCGCCTCCTTTCACCCTTTTCACCCATAATTGGAACTTTCGGAGCCTTTTGTTTGTTAAAATACTTGAATTAAGTACCTTTGCCAAGGAATAGCGGGCACCAGTCCGCTTCCAATCCCATTCCAGCATTTTCGGCTATCATTTATGAGAAGTTTTTTTAATATCAGGGCGGCCGGGGCCGCTTTAGCGGCGCTCGCCCTCGCCGGGGGGAGCGCCAACGCCGAGGTCTTCTCGCTCGACTCCTGCCGGGCCCTCGCCCTCGACCACAACAAGCAGCTGATGATCAGCGCCGAGCGCGTCAAAAAAGCCTCCTATCAGAAAAAAGAGGCTTTCGCCGCGTACCTCCCCGCCTTCGACTTCCAGGGAGCCTACTTCTACAACCAGAAGGGCCTCTCCATCCTCAGCGAGGACCAGCACCTGCCCGTGCAGAACTTCAACCTCCAGACTCAGAAGTACGAGTTCTCTGTGGTTAAGAACCCCATCACCGGCGAGCCCATCAAAGGTCCCGGCGGCCAGTACATCCCCGAGCAGACGGCCCTCCTCCCCAAGGAAGCCCTCGAATACGACATCCACAACGTGTTCTTCGGTGCCGTCACCCTCACCCAGCCCCTCTTCATGGGGGGTAAGATCGTCGCAATGAACCGCCTCACCGGCTACGCCGAGCAAATCGCCAAAAAGCAGCAGCTCGCCGAAGCCCAGAACGTGGTCTACGCCGTCGACGCCGCCTACTGGACCGTCGTTTCACTCCACGCCAAACACGAGCTCGCCACAAGCTACGTCAGCCTCCTCGACTCCCTCACCCGCAACGTCCGGCTGATGCTCGACCAGGGCGTCGCCACCCGCTCCGACCTCCTCAGCGTCGAAGTCAAGCTCAACGAAGCCAACGTCGACCTCCTGAAGGTTGAGAACGGCCTCTCGCTCAGCCGCATGGCCCTCGCCCAGGTTTGCGGCCTCCCCGTCGACGCCAATATGGAAGTCGCCGACGAAGGACCTCTCGGCATCGACGCCGCCGAGCAGGTGCCCGCCGCCTACGACATGGAGAGCGTCTACGCCAACCGTCCCGACCTCGAAGCACTCCGCCTCGCCGGCAACGCCGCCGAGCAGCAAGCCCGCGTGGCCCGCGCCGATATGATGCCCCAGCTCGCCCTGATGGGTATGTACTCATTCTCCAACCCCAACCTCTTCGACGGCTTCCGCAAGAAATTCGACGGCGCGTTCTCCGTTGGCGTAATGCTCAAAATCCCCATCTGGCACTGGGGCGGCAACTACAACAAATACCGCGCCGCCAAAACCGACCGCACAATCCGCGAGCTCCAGCTCCAGGATGCCAAGGAGATGGTAAACCTCCAGGTCAGCCAGGCCGCCTTCAAGGCACAGGAAGCTCTCAAAACCTACACCGCCACCCGCTCCAACCTCGCCAAAGCCGAGGAGAACCTCCGCACCGCGCAAATCGGCTTCAAGGAGGGAGTGCTCACCGCCGACGACGTCCTCGGCGCGCAAACCGCCTGGCTCAAAGCCAACTCCGAGGAAATCGACGCCGAAATCGACGTCCAGCTCTGCAAAACCTACCTCGCCAAATCCCTCGGCACTCTCAAATATTGATAACCAACATTTAACATCCGCATAAAATGTCAGATACACTCACCCCCCAGCAGAAAAAGGAGAACCGACTCCTCATCGGAGCACTCGGTGGCGTCATCATCGCCGTCGCAGCACTCGCCATCATCGGCTTCCTCTTCCTCAACAAGCCCGAAGAGCTCCTCGAAGGCCAGGCCGAAGCCACCTCGGTGCGCGTCAGCGGCAAGCTCCCCGGTCGAGTGGCCGAATTCTACGTCCGCGAAGGCGATATGGTACACAAAGGGGACACCCTCGTACACATCCACTCCTCCCTCGTAGAGGCCAAAATGGAACAGGCCCAGGCAATGGAGACCGCCGCCAAGGCCGTCGACAAAAAAGTCGACGCAGGAACCCGCTCGCAAATCGTTCAGAGCGCCTACTCCGTCTACCAGCAGGCCCTCGCCGCCCAGAGCATCGCCAAGAAAACCTACGACCGCATGGAGAAACTCTACTCCGAAGGGGTGATCTCCGAGCAGAAACGCGACGAGGCCAAAGCAGCCTTCGACGCCGCCACCGCCGGAACCAACGCCGCCAAGAGCCAGTACGAGCTCGCCAAGCAAGGCCCCCAGAGCGAGGACAAGACCCAGGCATCCGCCATGGTCAGCGTCGCTAAGGGCGGCGTTTCCGAAGTCGAGGCAATCCTTGAGGACCAGTACCTCACCGCCCCCTGCGACGGCCAGATCGACGTAATCTTCCCCCACGAAGGAGAGCTCGTAGTTATGGGAGCCCCCATCATGAACGTGCTCAAAATCTCCGACAAATGGGTCACCTTCAACGTCCGCGAGGAATACCTCTCCAAGCTCAAAATCGGCGACGAAATCACCGTAATGGTACCCGCCCTTGACCGCAAGGAAATCAAAGTCAAAATCTACTACCTCCGCGACATGGGCGCCTACGCCACCTGGCACGCCACCAAAACCACCGGCGACTGGGACTCCAAAACCTTCGAAATCAAGGCCCGCCCCCTCGAAGACCTCCCCGACCTCCGCCCCGGCATGACCGTCATCTACAAGGACTAACCCCGCCTCCCTCCCCCCGCTCCCCCTCCTCCTCGGGCCTCCCTCTTCCACCTCGCCACCGTGGCGAGGCGAAAGCCGAGCTCCCCGCGCTTCCCCCCTTCCCCTCTAAAAGCCGCCTCCTTCACCCTTCACCTTTTCACCCTTCACTCCTCTTTCCCCGCCTTCCATCCGCGAGGTGCGCGAGGCGGAAGCCGAGCGAAGGCAGCGAAGCCCCCTCCCCCTCCCCCTCGCCACTGTGGCGAGGCGAAAGCCGAGCTCCTCCCGCATGGCTTTTGTCCCCAGTGCCGGCAGCTTGCTGCCGGGGCGCCAAGGGGCCCCAAGCGCCCCTCCCCCCTCCCCCCTTCACCCTTCACCCCTTTAACTTTCCCCTTTCACTAATGAAAGCAATAATAGAAGTCGCGCGCCGCGAACTCCGCAGGCTCACCTCCCGGCCAATCTACCTGGTCGGGATGCTCCTGGTGCCCCTGTTTATGGCGTTCTTCTTCCTCTCGCTCCTCGGCGAGGGGCTCCCCAGGAAAGTACCCGTAGCGATCGTCGACCTCGACCACTCACAGATCTCCCGCCGCATCACCCGGCAGCTCAACGCCACCGAGCTCTGCGACATCACCTGCGAGAAAGAAAGCTACAACCACGCCATGGACGCCGTCCAGCGAGGCGAAATCTACGGCTTCTTCGTAATCCCCTCCGACTTCGAGCGCAAAGCCCTCGCCGGACGAGCCCCGACACTCACCTTCTACTCCAACCTCACCTATTACGTCCCCGGAACCCTCATCTACAAAGGGTTCAAGACCCTGGCCGTCACAACCTCCGGCCAGCTCGTACAGCAGGACCTCGTGTCGAAAGGAGCCTCAAACCGAGCCGCCGGGCTCATCCTGCAGCCCATGGTCCTCGACAACCACCCCATGGGTAACCCCTACCTCAACTACTCCTACTACCTCTCCACCTCCTTCCTCCCCGGAGTGCTCCAGCTCATGATATTCCTCATGACCGTGTTCTCCATCACCCAGGAAATCAAAACCGGATCCTCGACCCGTTGGCTCGCCGAAGCCCGCGGACGCATCGGCACAGCCCTCCTCGGCAAACTCCTCCCCCAGACCGTCATATTCCTAATCCTCGGCCTGGGAATCAACGCCCTGATGTTCGACTTCCACCACTTCCCCCACAACTGCCCCATGTGGCACATGGCCCTGGCCATGCTCCTCTTCGTGGTAGCTTGCCAGAGCTTCGGAGTCTTCGTATGCTCCGTCATACCCAACCCCCGCCTCGCCCTCTCGGTGGCCTCACTCATAGGCATCCTCGCCTTCTCCGTGGCCGCCTTCTCCTACCCCGTGCAGGCAATGTACGGCGCCATCGCCATCTTCGCCAACATACTCCCCGTGCGCTGGTACTTCCTCATCTACATCGACCAGGCCCTCAACGGCATACCCCTCTACTACTCCCGACTCTACTACGCCGCCCTGCTCGTGTTCCCCATCGTCGCCACCCTCGGCGCCCCCCTGCTCAAGCGAGCCCTGCGGAAGCCGGTATACGTCCCCTAAATACTTGATAAATAGCAGCAATGAACATATTCAGCGACATAAAGCATTGGTTTGTCGACACGGCGAGAGTATTCCGCCGCGAGACCGCCCGCGCCCTGTCGGACCCCGGAGTGCTCATCTTCTTCTTCGTGCTCCCATTCCTCTACCCCCTCGTCTACTCGGCAATCTACAACCCCGAAGTCACCCGCGACATGCCCGTCGCCGTGGTCGATGAATGCCGCACTGCCGAGTCGCGACGCTTCGCCCGCGAAGCCGACGCCACCGAGGCCGCCGAAGTCTGCGGCTACGCCGCCGACATGGCCGAGGCGCGCCGATGGATGGCCGACCACCGCTGCTACGCCATAATACACATCCCCGCCGACTACTCCCAGCGCCTCGGGCGAGGTGAGCAGGGCGTCATCTCCATCTACTACGACCTCGGACTCCTCCTCCGCTACCGCACATTCCTCTCCTCGTTCACCGAGCTGCAGATGGCCACCGACACCCGCCTCCGCACCGAGCTCCTCAACACCGTCGGCATGGTCTCCGAAGCCCCCTCCAACGTCCAGACCGAAGCCTACTTCCTCGGCGACCCCCAGCAAGGCTT
The DNA here is from genome assembly GCA_023663385.1 of Alistipes timonensis. Taxonomy (GTDB): domain Bacteria; phylum Bacteroidota; class Bacteroidia; order Bacteroidales; family Muribaculaceae; genus UBA7173. The sequence continues at coordinate 5,719 of JAMPHO010000040.1, forward strand.
CGCCTCCTTCATCCTCATCGGCATCGTCGTGCTCATACTCCAGCAGTCCATGCTCTTAGGCATCGTGCTCCTCGACGGCACCGAGCGCGAGCGACGCCTCGGCCGCTCCGCCTACGGCCTACCCGAGCTACGCGACATCGACCCCTCCGCCCTCATCACAGGCCGCACCCTCAGCTACACCTTCATCTACCTCCCCGCCGTAATCTACATCCTCCACTTCATACCCGAGATATTCAACTTCCCCCACCTCGGGCGGATCACCGACGGCTGGCTCCTGATGATACCCCTGCTGCTGGCCACCGCCATGCTCGGCCAGGCCATACGCTTCATGGCCTCCGAGCGCGAGAGCGCCTTCATCATAGTGGTGTTCACATCAGTGGTATTCCTCTTCCTCTCCGGCCTCACCTGGCCCCGCTTCGCCATGAGCCCCCTCTGGTACTCCCTCGGCAGCCTCGTGCCCGCCACCTGGGGCGTCGAAGGCTTCCTCCGCATCAACAACAACGGCGCCACCCTCGCCCAGCAGGCCACCCCCTACCTCGCCCTCTGGGGCCTCTTCCTCCTCTACACCCTCCTCGCCTACCTCTCCGCCCGCCACTACCACCGCCGCTAATCCCCCCGACAACTTCCAATTCGGATATAAAGCGGCAGCCGCGGCCTCCCGGGAGGGGGGTCGCGGCTGCTGGTTTATCGGGGCCGCCCGGGAGGGACGGAGGGGGCGGGGTTAGAATTCGGCGGACTTGGGGGTGCGGGGGAAGGGGATGACGTCGCGGATGTTGGTCATGCCGGTAACGAAGAGCACCAGGCGCTCGAAGCCGAGGCCGAAGCCGCTGTGGGGCACGGTGCCGAAACGGCGGGTGTCGAGGTACCACCACATGTCCTTCATGGGGATGTCGAGCTCTTCGATGCGGGTCATGAGCTTGTCGTAGTTCTCCTCGCGCTCGGAACCCCCGATGATCTCGCCGATGGCGGGGAAGAGGACGTCCATGGCGCGGACGGTCTTGCCGTCGGGGTTCTGCTTCATGTAGAAGGCTTTGATTTCCTTGGGGTAGCCGGTGAGGATGACGGGGCGCTTGAAGTGCTGCTCGACGAGGTAGCGCTCGTGCTCGCTCTGGAGGTCGATGCCCCACTTGACGGGGAATTCGAACTTGCGGCCCGACTTTTCGAGGATGTCGATGGCCTCGGTGTAGGTGAGGCGCTGGAAGTCTTCGGCGATTACGCCTTCGAGGCGGGAGATGAGCTCCTTGTCGAAGTGCTCGGCGAGGAATTCGATGTCGTCGCGGCAGTTGTCGAGGGCGTAGCGGATGCAGTACTTGAGGAAGTCCTCGGCGAGGTCCATGTTCTCGTCGATGTCGATGAAGGCGACCTCCGGCTCGATCATCCAGAACTCGGCCAGGTGGCGGGGAGTGTTGGAGTTTTCGGCGCGGAAGGTGGGGCCGAATGTGTAGATGGCGCCGAGGGCGGTGGCTCCGAGCTCACCTTCGAGCTGGCCGCTGACGGTGAGGGCGGTGGGCTTGCCGAAGAAGTCGGCGGAGTAGTCGACTGCCCCGTCGTCGGTTTTCTTGATGTCGCGGAGGTCCATGGTGGTCACCTGGAACATGGCCCCGGCCCCCTCGCAGTCGCTGGCTGTGATGAGGGGGGTGTTGAGGTAGAAGAAGCCGCGTTCCTGGAAGTAGCGGTGGATGGCGAAGGCCAGGGTTGAGCGCACGCGGAGCACGGCTGAGAAGGTGTTGGTGCGGGGGCGCAGGTGGGCTATTTCGCGGAGGAACTCCAGGGAGTGCCCCTTTTTCTGTAGGGGGTACTGCTCGGGGTCGGCGGTGCCGTAAACCTCGATGCTTTCGGCCTGGATTTCAACGGACTGCCCTTTGCCCTGGCTCTCGACGAGGAGCCCTTCGACGCAGAGGGCGGCGCCGGTGGTGATGGGTTTGAGCTGTTCGTCGGAGAAGCGCTCCATGTCGGCCACGATCTGTATGTTCTTGATCGTGGAGCCGTCGTTGAGGGCTATGAACTGGACGTGTTTGTTGCCTCGGCGGGTGCGAACCCAGCCTTTTACGCAAACCTTCTGTCCGACCAGGGAGGGAGCCCCCTGGAGAAGGTCGGTTATCTTGATTCTTTTCATAAAAGATTCTTGATTTTGAGGTTCGGAGATTACTCGAAAGAGCCCATTTTGAGGAAGTTGACCTCTTCCTGGGTGAGGTAGCGCCAGCGGCCGCGGGGGAGGTTCTTCTTGGTGAGGCCGGCGAAGTACACGCGGTCGAGCTTGGTGACGTGGTAGCCGAGCGACTCGAAGATGCGGCGCACGATGCGGTTGCGGCCGGAGTGGATTTCGATGCCGGCCTGGTTGCGGTCGGTGTCGGTGGCGTAGGAGATGGCGTCGGCGTGGATGGGTCCGTCCTCCAGCTCGATGCCGTCGGCGATGCGCTGCATATCCTCCTCGGCGATGTCCTTATCGGTCCAGACGTGGTAGATTTTCTTCTTGACGTACTTGGGGTGGGTGAGCTTGGAGGCGAGGTCGCCGTCGTTGGTGAGCAGGAGCACGCCGGTGGTGTTGCGGTCGAGGCGCCCTACGGGGTAGATGCGCTCGTTGCAGGCGCCCTTGACGAGGTCGAGGACGGTGGTGCGGCCGTTGGGGTCGTCGGAGGTGGTTACGCAGTCCTTGGGCTTGTTGAGGAGGATGTAGCACTTGCTCTCCAGGGCGACTACCTTCTCATCGTATTCGACGGTGTCGTCGTGGGAGATTTTGGTGCCGAGCTCGGTGACAACCTGTCCGTTGACTTTCACGAGGCCCTGCTGGATGAATTCGTCGGCCTCGCGGCGGGAGCAGATTCCGGCGTTGGCCATGAACTTGTTGAGGCGGATCTGCTCGTTGGGATCGGGCAGGGGGAGTTCGTACTCGATGCGCTTGGGACGGGGCGTGAAGCTCTTGCCCTGGCGCACGGGGCCGTTGTTGCCGTAGCGGTTGTTGGGGCGGTTGTTGCCGTAGCCGCCGGGACGGTTGTTGTTGTAGCCGCCCTGCCGGTTGTTGTTGTAGCCACCCTGGCGGTTGTTGCCGTAGCCGCCCTGGCGGTTGTTGTTGTAGCCACCCTGGCGGTTGTTGTTATAGCCACCCTGACGGTTGTTGCCGTAGCCGCCCTGACGGTTGTTGTTGTAGCCGTTGTGCTGGCGGGGCTGGTAGCCGCCCTCCTGGGGGTTCTGGCCCTGGGCGTTCTCGGCACCCTCCTGCTGGGGAGCGGCGGGGTCGGAGTTGTAGCGGGGCTTGTAGCCCTGGTTGTTATATCGGTTGTAACCGTTCTGGCGGGGCTGATAGCCGCCTTCCTGGTTGTTGTAGCGGGGTTTGTAGCCGCCCTCCTGGTTGTTGTAGCGGGGTTTGTAACCGCCCTCCTGGTTGTTGTAGCGGGGTTTGTAGCCGCCTTCCTGGTTGTTGTAGCGGGGTTTGTAGCCCCCCTCCTGGTTGTTGTAGCGGGGTTTGTAGCCGCCCTCCTGGTTGTTGTAGCGGGGTTTGTAGCCGCCCTCCTGGTTGTTGTAGCGGGGCTGGTAGCCCTGCGGACGGGGACGGTAACCACCCTCGGAGGCGTTGTCACCCTCGGCGGGGTTCACGCGGCGGGGCGCGTCGGTGGCGGCGGCGTTGAAGTTCTTCTCGTAAGAATTGTTTTCCGAGTTCTCGGGAGCGCTCGATTGTCCGATTCGCGGACGGCGAGGCTTGCGCGGTTCGTTAGCTTCCATGATTAAAAATGATGGGGATGTGTAGAACTAATCAGTTGTTTTCCAATGGGGCGATACGCGGAGCTGTCAGGCCTCTCGGCTCGATGGGGCGCGACGCACCCAAGGTTGAAAAAAATGAAAATAAAACAGTTGGTTGGTTTGGGTTTGTTTCTTAGAAATTTAGCGAAATACCTGCAAACGCAATTGTACGCGGCAAAGGTAACAAAAATTTCGGGGGATAACAATATAATAGTGTATTAAATTTCATAAAATACGGGGCGGGCGCTGGCGCGGGAGCTTTCGCGAGCGCTGGAGCGCCCGGCGGCAAGCCGCCGGCACCGAGACAAAAGCCATGCGGGAGGGAGAGGGGGGCGCCTTTTAGAGGGAAGGAAAGGGCTGCGCTGCCTTCGCTCGGCTTCCGCCTCGCGCACCTCGCGGATGGAAGGCTAAGGGGAGAGCTTTGGGAAGATTGAGAATAATGGGAGATTTGGTAAGATTGGGAGGCGGGGAGAGAGCGGGGGGAGGGGCCGCCGGGAGGAGGGAGGGGGGAGGCGGGGGCGGAAAAAAGGAAGCCGCCCCGGGTGGGGCGGCTTCGGGTGGGGAGTATGGGGTCCCCGTCGGGCGGCGGGAGAGAGAGCCGGAGAGAGGCCAGCCCGACGATCTGGAATGCGCGGCATTGCGGTGTTTCTCGCGAGACGGCGCCGCCGATGCTCTCCCGGGCGTTCGGCTCCGGGGCCGGCGAGGTCAATTCCATTTTTTCACATCATCAAAAAATTATGAAAGTTCATGGAAAAGCTTTGAAACCTCCGTCGCGGCGGTTTCGGTCCCCATCGCGGGGGACTGGGGGACGGCAGGCCGCCGGTCTCTCCGACCAGCGCTGCCGGAAATGTTCGACTCTTCGAACTCGGTTTCACTCAACATACATCAAACACAAACCGGAATTGACCAATGCCCGCTTCGGTGCTCCCCGGCGGGGAGGGAAGGCGCATTCTCAAATCTTATGCAAAGTTACGGAAAATAATCGGGATAAACAAACAAGCGGGGAAATGGTTTGCAATGTTTGATTCCAATTAATAACTTTTTGGTTAATTTTATTAAAGGGAGGGATTGTTAAGGGAGAGTGAAAAAGTGAAGGGTGAAGGAGGCGCTTTAGGACCCGGCGGCAAGCCGCCGGCACCGGGACAAAAGCCATGCGGGAGGAAGGGAAAGAGGGAAAGAAGCCGGAGCGAAGGGAGCAGGGAGGAAGAGGAAAGGGAAATAAGGAGGGGGAGCGAAGGAAGGCGCGGCGAGAGGGAGGAGGAGAGGCCGCGCTGACTTCGCTCGGCTTCCGCCTCGCGCACCTCGCGGATGAAAGGCGGGGGCTTCGGGCTTCGCCCTCACACGGAACGACAAGGCGGGGAAAGCGAGGGGGGGGAAGAGGGGAAAAGGGGAAGAGCGAAGGAGGCGGCCTTGGGAGGGAAAGAGGGGGAAAGAGGGGGGGAAGCTCGGCTTTCGCCTCGCCACTGTGGCGAGGCGAAACCAAGGGGGGAGCAGGGGGGAGGAGGGACGGGGGACGGGGGATCAGGGGATGGGGGCGGGGGCGCGGAGGGTGGTGAGGAGGGTGGTGAAGGTGGTGACTTCGGTGGGATGGGCGGGGGCGAGGTTGGCGCGTTCGAGGCGGCCGTCGGGGGTGGTGAGGTCGAAGAGCTGGGGCTGGAGGAGGTAGCCGGTCTCGATCTTGGGACCCCAGGGGATCATGGGTTTGCCTTTGGAGGGCTCGATGAATTTCCAACGGGGGGTGCGGACGGAGAGGGCTTTGTTGTTGGCCTGCTCGATGACGTAGGGGGCGCCGACGGGGTCCTGGCCGAGGATGGCGGGGAGGTGGGGTCGGCTGTCGTTGGCGGCTCCGCGGGGTATGCGGGCACCGGTGAGGGTGGCGAGGGAGGCGAGGAGGTCGACCTGGGAGATGAGGGCCTCGGAGGTGGCCCCGGCTTTTACTTTGCCGGGCCAGCGGACGATGAAGGGTACGCGGGTGCCCCCTTCGAAGCAGCTGTATTTGCCGCCGCGGAGTCCGCCCGTGGGTGAGTGATCGCCGAGGAGTTCCTCGGCTTGGTCGATGTAGCCGTCGTCAACCACGGGGCCGTTGTCGGAGGAGAGCATGACGATGGTGTTGTCGGCGATGCCGAGGGAGTCGAGGAGGTTGAGGACGGTTTCGACGGTGGCGTCGAACTGCACGATGGCGTCACCCCGGAGGCCCATGGAGGATTTGCCGCGGTGGCGGGGATGGGGGAAGCGGGGGACGTGGACGTCGTTGGTGGCGAGGTACATGAAGAAGGGTTCGTCGGCGTGGTCCTTGATGAAGCCGACGGCGTGAGAGGTGATGGAGTCGGCGATGTCCTCGTCTTTCCAGAGGGCTTTGCCTCCCCCTTTCATATACCCGATACGGGAGATGCCGTTGACAATCGACTGGTCGTGGCCGTGGCTGGGTCGGAGGTTGTAGAGGAGCTCGGGGTTGTCGCGGCCGGTTGGCTCGCCGGGGAAGTTTTCCTTATAGCTGACTTCGATTGGGGCGGAGGGGTCCCAGTTGGCTACCTGTCCGTTTTCGATGAATACGCAGGGTACGCGGTCGGCGGTGGCGGCCATGATGTAGGAGTAGTCGAAGCCGAGGTCGCCGAGGGCGGCGGGGAGGGGCGCGTTCCAGTCCTGGGCTCCGGTTTCGTTGCCGAGGCCGAGGTGCCATTTGCCGAGGGCGGCGGTGGAGTAGCCCGCGGAGCGGAACATGTCGGCCATTGTGTACTGGCCGGGCTTGATAATCATGGCGGCGTTTCCGGCGGCGACGTCGGTACCGGGGTCGCGCCAGGCGTAGCGGCCTGTGAGGAGGGAGTAGCGGGAGGGGGTGCTCGTGGCAGCGGTGGCGTAGGCGTTTGTGAATCGGGTTCCTTCGTCGGCGAGGCGATTGACGGCCGGGGTCGGGACGCCTTTGGCGCCGTAGGGTTCGAGGTCGCCGTAGCCGAGGTCGTCGGCGTAGATGAGGATCACGTTGGGCTTTTCAGCGGGGGCCGCCTGGAGGGCCAGGGGGCAGAGAAGGGGGAGGGAAAGGAGGGATTTTGGCTTGATGGGGTACATGGAATTTAAGGTTATAAGGATTGGTTATTTTTTCTATGACCCGGGAAGGGGGGAAAGGTTTAATGGGGCGCTTCGGCGCCCCGGCAGCAAGCTGCCAGCACGGGGGACAAAAGCCATGCGGGAGGGGGTCGGGGACTTCGGGCTTCGCCCTCACACGGAACGACAAGGTGGGGAGGGACAGCTTCGCGATGGGAAGCCGCTCGCTTAGGCTCGCTCCACCCGACGGCTTCGCGCTGGGAAGCTCGGGGAAGCTCGGCTTTCGCCTCGCCACAGTGGCGAGGCGAAAGAGGGGAGAAACGGCGGGAGGGGAAAGGAGGGGGCGGGAAGGAGGACGGGGAAAGGGGGGAAGGAGGGAGGGGGGGAAGGGGGCGGTTTGGGAATGTCGGGGGAAATTAGTAACTTTGCGGGAGAATTTAAATTCAATGGATACAGACCCTTTGCCGAATATTTTTGCCCCGGAGCTTTTGGGGCTGGTCGGGCTTCAGGCCGACCCGGCGGCGTTCGGCGCGCCGCAGATAGTCGCGCTGGCACTCGCGTTGCTGGCGCTTTGCGTTTCGGGCTTCGTGAGCGGAAGCGAAATCGCGTATTTCTCAATTACTCCGCAACAGGCGGAGGAACTCGACGAGTCTCCTTCGTCGATGTCGATACGGCGGCTTCTTGAGTCGCCGGAGCGCTTGCTGGCCACGATCCTGATCACTAACAATCTGGTGAATGTGACGATCGTGGTGCTGACGTCGTTCGCTCTTTCGGAGGTTTTCGCGTCGATGCCGGGGTGGCTTGACTTCCTGCTACAGACGGTAATACTGACGTTCCTGATTCTTCTCTTCGGGGAGATTCTGCCGAAGTTGGTGGCGAACACCAACCCGCTGCCATGGGCTCGTTTCGCGACGGGTGGGATCGGGTTCTTGCAGAAGCTGTTCTGGCCGCTGTCGTCGATAATGGTACACAGCACGAAGTTCGTCAACAAGGTTGTTACGCGCCAGAGCCGCAATATCACCGCGGACGAGCTCGGGCAGGCGCTTGAGATTACGGACGTTGCCCAGGACAAGGAGATGCTGCAGGGTATCCTGAAGTTCGGCGACACGACGGCGGGGGAAATCATGACCCCGAGGGTCGACATCACGGGCCTTGACTCGGACATGACGTTCGAGGAGGTTATGCGTGTCGTTGTAGAGAGCGGCTACTCGCGTCTGCCGGTGTTCGGCGACTCGCAGGACGACATACGGGGTGTGCTCTATTCGAGGGACCTTCTGCCGTTTGTCGACACGCCTCCGGGAGAGGATTTCGACTGGAAGTCGCTGATGCGCAAGCCGTACTTCGTGCCGGAGTCGAGGATGATCGACGACCTGCTTGAGGATTTCCGCAAGCTGAAAATACATATCGCGGTCGTGATCGACGAGTTCGGGGGCACGCAGGGGCTTGTGGCTCTTGAGGATGTGCTTGAGGAGATCGTAGGGGACATCAATGACGAGTACGACGAGGACGAGAAGACATACAAGCGCCTGCGCGACGACACCTATATCTTCGAGGGAAAGACGGTGCTGACGGACTTTTTCCGCATCACGGGCCTCGACGAGGAGGAGTACGCCCCGGTTGCCGCCGACTGCGAGACATTGGCGGGTATGCTGCTGTCGATCAAGGGGGACTTCCCGAAGGAGAAGGAGCCGCTTGTTTACGGTCGCTGCCGCTTCCTGATACTCGACATCGACCATCACAGAATTGCGTCGGTGAGGGTGAAGGTGATGCCCGAACCGCAGCAATAAACCCCTGCAACATAGCCGATAATGCTTATTTACGAGCGCGACGGAGCGCGGCTGCACGCCGCGGAGCTATCCCCCCTCCCCCACCCCGCTGCCGGAAGCCGCGGGGAGGCC
>JAMPHO010000041.1 GCA_023663385.1 Alistipes timonensis
CGCCGCCGGGGTTACCCCTGACGAGGCCCGCCGCATGGTGGCCTCGGCTGTGAGCGACCTTCGCCGCCTCGCGCTGGCCGACGGTTCGTCCCCCTTCGGACGCCTCGGTTACTTCCGCACCACCGGTGATGGGGCACTGGCGTTCGCACCCGCGGCAGACGCACCCGTCAACGACCGCTTCGCCGCCCTCGCGGCGGTGGCGGTTGACACCGCCACCGAGCGTCGCTCCGCGACCCCGTCAATCCCGGTCGTGAAGCCCGCCTTGACGGATGAACCCGCCGCACCGCGAACAGCGCTTCCGACTCCTGTAAAGGTGTCGCGCTGGCGCAAGATGCGCAATGGCGCCGCCGGCGTTGCCGCCTCACTGGCCGTGTTGGTGACCCTGACCCTCTTCGCCCTCAACCCGATTCGCATGGCCACCGAGCCTCAAAAGGCTTCCATAGCGCCCATACCCGCGGCCACCGAGTCCGCGGCGACCGCCGCTCCAGCCGCGTCGACACCCCGCCGCCTCACCATCGGTCTGCCCGACGGCAATGGCTATGTGACCCTCACCCCCGAGGAGGTATCGGTTCGAGAAAACCTTATCGCCGAAGCGAAAAAAGCCAACGCAATGCACGTCGCGGCCAGCGATGCCAAACCTACGGCGGCCAAGGCCGACCTCGGAGGCCGTTTCTGCGTGATCGTGGCCTCCTTCCCTACTATGGCACAGGCACGCACCTACATAGCATCCTCGGGCAAAGAGCTCGAAGTGCTCGAAAAAGATGGCAAATGCCGCGTTTACGCGGCTACCGCGGCTACTTACGCCGAGGCCGACAAACTCCGCGGCAACTGCGGGGTAGCCGATGCCTGGATATGCCGCCGCTGACTCTCACCCCCTAACACACCACCTCACGATGGAAAATTTCCGCGAACTTCTGCTCAACAGGCGTTCCATACGCCGCTATACGCCGGAGCCGATTGACTCAGAACAGGTACGCATGATTCTCGAAGCGGCCCTCGCCTGCCCCACTTCCAAAAACGGACGCAGCTGGCACTTCATCGCCGTCGAGGATAAGGAGACACTCCGCGCCCTTGGCGAATGCAAACCCAACTACGCCATATCAATTGCCAACGCCCCGCTGGCGGTGGCCGTATGCGCCGATATGACGAAGTCCGACGCCTGGATCGAAGACGCTTCCGTGGCGGCCATCGTAATGCAGCTCCAGGCCGCCGACCTCGGACTCGGAAGCTGCTGGGTGGAGGTGCGCGACCGCTACCGCGAGGACGGCACCCCCTCGGAAGAGTATGTAAGGGAACTGCTCGGCATACCCGAACAGTACGCCGTGGTGGCCATCATATCCTTCGGCCACAAAGACGAGGAACGCAAACCGATTAACCCCGAAAGACTGCAATGGGAGAAGGTGAGTGTCGGGCGATTCAAGAGCCCCGAATCGGAGGCTTGAGCGCCGGGCGCCCCAGGGTATGCCTCATCGGGGCCGGCAATGTGGCCACCCATATGGGTAAGGCCCTGAGCCGCATGTGCGACATTGCGCAGGTATGCGCCCGTCACCCCGAAAACGCCGCAGCACTCGCCGCCCGCCTCGGGGGAACCGCTTCGCACGGCACCATCGACAGCCTCATACCCGATGCCGATTTCTACATCATAGCCGCCAATGACGACGCCGTGGCCCGGATAGCCGCGGCCACTCCGCCATATCCCGGAATATGGGCCCACACCTCGGGGAGCGTCCCGGCATCGGTATTCCAAGGGCTCAAAGAACGCTACGGCAGCTTCTATCCGCTCCAAACCTTCTCGAAGAATGTCGAAGTCGATTTCGGCAGGGTGCCGATGTTCATCGAAGGCTCCGATGAATCCACCCGCGACAAACTCCTCGACCTCGCCCGAAGCATTTCGGGAGTGGTCGATACCGCCGACAGCGACCGCCGCAAGGCGCTGCACCTCGCCGCCGTGTTCGCCTGTAACTTCGCCAACCTGATGTGGCTCGACTCCGACACGCTTATGCGCCGCGAGGGACTGACTGTAAACTACTTGATGCCGCTCCTTGAAGTGACACTTCAAAAACTCGGCGATGCCTCGCCCCGCGACGCGATGACAGGTCCGGCACGTCGCGGCGACCTCGGAGTGATACGCTCGCAACTCGAAACGCTCCCCTCCGAGCTCAAGGAAACTTACTCGCTGCTGTCGCAACGCATCCTCGACATCTACCACCCGGGGCTCTCCATTGCCGGGAGCGGCGAGCCGGAAACGAACCGCTGATAGAGGCGGAAAACAACCACCGATAAAAACCAACACCCGAGTATGAGCAAGATATGCTATGACCTCACAACTATCGAAGGCGTCGTGTTCGACGTCGACGGAGTGCTCTCCCCTTCGACCATCCCCCTCGACACCGACGGCATCCCCCGCCGCATGGTGAACATCAAAGACGGCTACGCCATACAGCTCGCCGCCAAACTCGGGCTCAAGATGGCTATCATATCCGGCGCCGACTCCCCAGGGGTGCGCGAGCGCTTCGAAGGGCTCGGCATCAAGGATATATACATGAAAGCCGGGCACAAGCTCCCGGTGCTCGGCCGATGGCTTGAGGAAAACGGACTCACGGCTGAACAGATCGCGTACGTCGGCGACGACATACCCGACTTCGAATGCATGAAAGTAGCGGGGCTCTCAGTGGCTCCGGCCGACGCCGCATCCGACATCATACGCATAGCGGGCTACGTCTCCCCCCGCGACGGAGGCCAAGGGGTGGCCCGCGACCTGCTCGAAGAGATACTAAAGGCCCGCGGCCAGTGGCTCGACTCGGCCAAGGCTTTCGGATGGTAAACCGCCGCACGGCCCTCGGGAGTTAAAGCAACGGTTTACAGCCACTATACAACAGTCTATCGGACAACCGATTTCGTCAATCGATGAATCAGATGGAAGAACAAATCAGCACATTCGACATACTCAACGGCTGGGAACTTCTCCTGGCATCAGCTTCGCCCCGACGCCGCGAACTCGTAGGCAATCTCCACCTCCCCTGCTCTGTTGCCAAACCTATCGAGGTTGACGAGTCGTACCCCGGCACAATGCGTCCCGAGGAGGTACCGGCATACCTATCGCGCAAGAAAGCCCATGCGTATCTTTCCTCCTTGGCCCACAACCAGATACTTCTCACCGCCGACACCGTGGTGATAAACCGGGGCGAAGTGGTAGGAAAGCCCCGCGACATCAACGAGGCGGCCTCGATGCTGCGCCGCCTCTCGGGCCACGCCCACAAAGTCGTAACCGGGGTGACACTCGCCACTACTCGGTCGCAACAGACATTCGCCGAGGAGACTATCGTGGAATTTGCCGAACTGACCGACAGAGAGATCGCTTATTACGTCGATAATTTCCGACCCCTTGACAAAGCCGGAGCCTACGGCATACAGGAGTGGATCGGCTACATCGGCGTAAGTGGAATCCGAGGCGATTTCTACAATGTGATGGGGCTCCCCCTCAGGGCGCTGTATGAAAATCTCGTGAAAATTACCGCCCGGCCTCCCGTGAAAATGCCTTTGGCCGAACTCTGATGCCGCGTTCCGGCAGCGTCACGCCAATCCACCATAATATCGTCACACCAATCCTATAAAATAGCTGTCGTTGCGGGGCACGAGCCAGAGAGCGCCCTCCGAGGCCGCTGAAGCGGGTGCCACCAACAATCTGCCGAAAGGAGACTCGGGCCACAAACGGCTTACCAACCGATGGGCCACAACCCCCATCGTAAAACGCAGATTGAGTTCCACGCAGGGTGCGAGCGTATAGCCCCCGCGGCCATCGGCACACACCATCATATCCACCCCGAACCAGCCCCGGTAATCGGCGGCCACAAGTTCCGTCAGCGCCCCGGCAAGCGCGGAGGCCACACCGCGCAACAACTCCCGGGGCACATACAGTGACAGACGACGCTCAATCTCATCATCAGGCAGAAGCAGGTTGCCCCCATAAGACGCGCCCCTCGCGTTGAAAAACAGCGAGTAACCTCCGAAACTGACCTCCGCACCGTCCGATTGGAAGAGCATCGCGAAATCCTCAACCTTGTCAAGTCCTTTCTCGACCAGCACCGAACCCTGGCGACGTATCGTGCCCTCGCACCGCCTCGCCAGTTCGGCAACAGACGTGTCGACCGAACAGGCCACCCCGCGCCCGGTCGACGACCATGGTGACTTCACATAAACCGTGCCCCACTCCTCCGTGAGCCGCTCGATCTCCGACGCGTCGGACACCTCCACCGGGAGCGGCGGGAACTCGCCAAGCCCAGCGTAGCGCAGACGGCGGTTCAGCTCTATCGTAATCCTCCTGTGCGACAACCACCGCAACCGCCCGACACGATCCCCGTCGGCGGGTGACACTTCCGCGCCTACCCGCTCAAACTTCCGCAAGGCATACGGGCTCCACCCCCAAGGCGTCGGCACGGCGCGCCCGATCCCCTTTGCCGAAGACACCACCTCGGGCCCGGGGCCGAACACCGCCGCCAGTTCCGCGGCGAAAGCACGCGACACGGAAAGCTCTTCCTCCGCGACGAGCACGAAATCACCCTCACCGCCAAGCCACCAGGGGAGCATCGCCCCCCTCAGCCCGAGCTCGGCGGCGTTTTTCGGGGGCGTGAATCCGGGATTCCCCGATGCCAGCGCTATATCGTTTTCAGGATTAAACCAGTAGAGACAACCCATTGAAAGTTTTTTTAACAAGCTACCGAATCAGATTCGGGCGCGAAATTACATAATCCGGGCGCGAAATTAGCAAAAAAGCGCTAACTTTACATCTTCAAAAAAAGAAGCGGCGAAAACTTCCGCTACAAGAAACTGTTTAAAAATTTTTCCGAAAGATTTTGAGGTTTCTAAGTTTGTCAACAGAACTATGAGTGACGTAATCAAGCTATTGCCCGACTCGGTGGCAAACCAGATAGCCGCCGGAGAAGTAATCCAGCGCCCGGCGTCGGTAATCAAGGAATTGGTTGAGAACGCCGTCGACGCCGGAGGCAAGTCAATCAAGATAATTCTCCGCGACGCGGGAAAAACCCTCATTCAGGTAATCGATGACGGGTGCGGCATGACCGACACCGACGCCCGCCTGGCGTTCGAGCGCCACGCGACATCGAAAATACGCGATGCCGCCGACCTTTTCGAGCTCCACACAATGGGGTTCCGCGGCGAGGCGCTCCCGTCGGTAGCCGCCGTGGCCCAGATCGAGCTGCGCACCATGCGGCGGGGCGACAGCGTCGGCACCTATCTCGAAATCTCGGGATCGAAGTTCGAGGGGCAGCGTCCCGAAGCGTGCGCCCCGGGCACCAACATTATGGTCAAAAACCTCTTCTTCAACGTTCCGGCCCGACGCAAATTCCTTAAGCGCGACTCGGTGGAGCTCTCGCACATAATACACGAGTTCGAACGGCTCGCCCTGGTGAACCCATCACTGGAGTTCCTGCTGGCGCATAATGACGTGACACTCCACCAGCTGCTCCCCGGCTCGCTCAAACAGCGCATCGCCGGACTGTTCGGCAAATCGCTCGACCGGCAGCTCATTCCCGTCGAGACCACCACACCGCTGGTGAAAATCACCGGGTTCGTGTGCCTGCCCGAGAACGCCCGCAAGCGCAACCCGCTGCAATACTTCTTCGTAAACGGCCGCAATATGCGCCACCCCTACTTCCACAAGGCGGTGACCTCCTGCTACGAAGACCTCATCTCGGCCGATTCGCAACCCAACTACTTCCTGAACTTCGAAGTCGACCCGCAGACCATCGACGTAAACATCCACCCGACAAAGAACGAAATCAAGTTCGAGAACGAGCAGCCCATCTGGCAGATACTCGTCGCGGCCATCAAAGAGTGCCTCGGGAAGTTCAACGTGGGGCCGGCCATCGACTTCGACTCGGCTGATGCCCCCGACATACCCGTGTTCAACCCCGACGCCACAGCCGAGCACGGCATCGTGACCGACACCTACAACCCCTTCGAAACGCCCTCCAAGGGGAAGGCCTCGGCCCTGAACTCCGGCGGAGGGGGAACCGACACCTGGAGGCACACCGCCGGGAGGGCCACCGCTGACTGGGACAAGCTATACCAGGGGCTCGCGAGCCAGACCGACGCCCTCCCCGCGGTAGAGGCATACAACCCCTTCGCCCCCGACGCACAGGCTCCCGCCGCGGCGCTCCCCGAGGAGGAGGGTGGAATCAGCGCCTCCGCCCTCAACGACTTCCTCCCCGACGAGGAAGCGCTGACTTCGGGAGCGACCCCGCTGAAAGGATTGCCTGAAATCGACAACACCCCGTCGGGGGCGAGCATAATGCAGATCCGCAACAAATACATTATAACCCCGTCGAGGGAGGGACTCCTCGTGGTCGATCGCTATAGGGCCCATCTGCGGGTGCTCTACGAGCGCTTCGCCGCGATGTCGGGCGGCAACCTCGGCGACACCCAGCGGGTTATCTTCCCCGAGGTGCTCACTCTAACAGCCTCACAGAACGCCATATTCCTTAGTCTTACCGAGGAGGTCGCGGCTCTCGGCTTCGACCTCAGCTTCATAGGCGACAATTCCTGGAGCATCAACGGCGTACCATCGGCGCTCTCGCAGGGGAACCCGGTGGACGCCCTGCTCGGAATCATAGAGAACGTGACCGACACGGGCCGCGACACCGGCGAGGAGCTCCACAAAGCCGCGTCGCTGTCGATGGCACGCTCCGCCGCGATACGTCCCGGACAACCCCTCTCGGCGGTGGAATGCGAGCGCCTGTTAAGCGACCTGTTCTCGCTCCGCGACCCCCGCTACACACCCGACGGCCATCCCGTGATGTTCACCATTTCAACCGACGAAATAGCCCGACGATTATGAACGACAACAAAACAGGCGCGACCGCGGCTCCCTCAAAACCGCTATTGATAGCGGTCACCGGGGGGATCGGGAGCGGCAAATCGGTAGTTTGCCGCATACTATCCTCGCTCGGCTATCAGATTTATGACTGCGATTCCCGGGCGAAGAAACTCATGGAGGAGTCGGACGCCATCAAGGAAACGCTAAAGCGGGAAATAACCCCCGAGGCCGTAAATCCCGACGGATCGATAAACCGCCGCGCCATTGCCGACGTGGTGTTCTCCGACCCGGGGAAACTCGCCATACTTGACAGCGCCGTACACTCGGCGGTGACTGCCGACATCCTCCGCTGGCGCGACAACGCCATCGCCGCCACCCCCGCTGCCGACCTGCTGTTTGTCGAAACAGCCATACCCATCAAAAGCGGCCTCTACAGACTGGTCGACGACATTTGGGAGGTGACCGCCCCGGAAGAGGTGCGCGTGGCCCGGGCTGTCAGCCGCGACAACTCCACCGAGGAAGCCGTTAGGAGCCGGATAGCGAGCCAAAAGGCCGAATCCCCCTCCCTCCGCGCCTCGGCCAATCCCGACGAGGGGTTAAGCTGCCGCGTTATCTCCAACGACGGGTCCACACCCCTTCTACCCGCCATACTCGAACTGCTCGCGCTTTACAAATAACGACAATAAAAAAAACAATACCGCCCCGGCTCATCGGTTCCTGTGAAAGGTTCCTAAAAGCCGGGGCGGTTTATATCTATCGTTAAGTCGCTATCAGTTGTCGGCGGGGAGCTGGATGCGAGTCAGGGTGAAGAGCTGTTTTCCATCGGGGGAGGTCAGCTCAACAGTGTCAAGCGAGGTCGGCTTGGCGCTCTCAACCGATTCAAGAGCGAGCAGGAACTCGGTTTCGCGGCTGTCGGGAGGACACATCATACGGGTGGTGGCCACATCGACGAACTGCAGGGAGTGCTTCTTGTCGGGATCGATGAATATTTTGCCGTTCAAGAGGTTGCATCCCGTGGTGCCGTGGAGCTGAAGGTCGGTGATGTTGATGGTGAGTGAGGCGGGATCGCCGTCGGAGGTCACCAGGGGCGTGCCGTTGAGGGTGTCAACCTTCCAGGCGCCGTTGAGGAAATCCATATTGTGGCGACGGAGCACCAGCACCGGCTGGGTGCTCTTTCCGTCGAGAAGGTCAAGGAAGGTAATCGGCCCCTCGACGCGGGCGCTATAAGAGGTAACGTCGCTCACGGCAAGATTTATAAGATATTCAAACTGCGCGTCCTGGCACATCTTCATCGTAGAGATCATATTGTCGAGACGCAGCGAGTGGTCGGCACCCTCCACGAGGTCGCCGTTGATGTAGTTGCAGCCATTGTTGCCGTAGAAGCGCTTCGCGGCGAGGTCAAACGTGATGTAGGGGCGCTCCTCGCCGGTTACCACGTTGCCGCGCACGGAGTAAATAGTCCATTCACCCTCGATGGTGAAATCCTTGTCGAGGTTGGGATTGTACACCGGGGTGCGGTTGGCGGCGGCACTGGCGGCCTGCTCCTCGGTGAGAGGGCGGCGGTTGTCGGCCTGCGCGGGCACGGCGGGGGTCTTACCCTTGTTATCCTTGGCGGCGGGTGCCGACGCCTCGGCGCGTCCTTTCTTTACCCCCTTGGGCTCGGTGGCCGTCGAGGGGGTGGTTTTGGCGCCACCGTTCTTGGGAGGTGTCAGTGTTTTGCCAGAAGACTCGGTTGTGCGCTGCGAGGTAATCTGGCCGGAGGATCCGGCAACCTTGTTGTCCGACGAACCTTTGAAAAGAGAGCACGAAGAGGTCGCGGCCAGGAGCACGGCGGCTCCCGCGAAGGCGAGTATGTTGTTAGAAACTTTCATTATCTTACTGTTGTTTACAAGTTAAACTCAAGAAATTGTACATTAGGGCACCGTCCGCGGGGCCCGACTTTGGTGGATAGCTTTGCAAATCTAACAAATAAAATCCTGTTTTTAACTCGCACGGGTTGAAAATTTGCTTAATTTTGCATAATTTAAAATCCATTGCCTTGAAAAATTTATTGCTCGCGGGAACCCTGCTGATGGCTACCGCGGCCGTGTCGGGTGCCGCCGACCTTCAGGGGCGGTATTTCGGCACCAACTACACACTGCCATTCGCCCACGGCTACCGCGCGGCCTCCGCCCTCGGCGCGGACCCGAAAGCGGAGATTGACCGCGATGTGTACCATATGGCGCGCCTGGGTCTCAACGGATTCAGAATACACCTCTGGGAAGCCGAGCTGGCCGACTCCGCCGGCAACCTGCTGGAGAACGGCCACCTCGACCTGCTCGACTACCTTTTCGCCCGTCTAGAGGAGCGCGGCATACCGATTATTATTACCGCGCAAACCAATTTCGGCAACGGGTACCCGGAGAAGAACATCGACACCGGGGCTTTTACCTACGACTACGACAAATGTGCCATTCACTCCGACCCTGACGCCGTGGCGGCACAGGAGAGATACTTGCGCCAACTTGCATCGCACAAAAATCCCTACACCGGGGAGCGATATGCCGACGACCCCGCCATCCTGGCTATGGAAATCAACAACGAGCCGTGCCATACGGCCCCCGCGACGGAAGTCCGCCGATATATCGACCGAATGGCCGACGCCCTGAGGGGAGCCGGGTGGGAGAAACCGATTCTGTACAACGCCAGCCATAACGGGGATGTGGCCGCGGCGTACTTCGATTCAAAGGTCGACGGCACCACCTATCAGTGGTACCCTGTCGGGCTCGTTTCGGGCCGCGAGCGCCGCGGCAACTACCTGCCGTATGTCGACAGCTATGAGATTCCCTTCGACACCCTCCCCGGATTCAAGGACAAGTTCAAGGTAATCTATGAGTTTGACCCCGCCGACCGTCTCGACGGATATATGTACCCGGCCATCGCCCGCACTTTCGCGCGCGAGGGATTCCGATGGGCAACCCAGTTTGCCTACGACCCGTTGTTTCTCGCCCCTTACAACACCGAATATCAGACCCACTACCTCAACCTGGCCTACACGCCCCGCAAGGCGTTGGGTATGATGATCGCCGGAGAGGCAATGCGTTCGGTACCCGAGGGGGCCGACTACGGCAAATACCCCGCCGACACTGTTTTCGGCGACTTCCTGGTAAGCCACAATCGAAATCTCGCCGCGCTTAATTCCGGGGAGAAGTTCCTGTACACCAATTCAAACGACCTGCGGCCCAAAGCGCCGAATCGGCTGCGGCAGGTAGCGGGCTACGGCACATCGGCGGTTGTGGGCTACGATGGGTCAGGCGCTTATTTCCTCGACTTGGCGGCGCCCGGAGTCTGGAGGCTTGAGGTGATGCCCGACCACCATTTCACCGCCGACCCATTCGGAAAGCCATCACTTTCAAGGCCGATGGCTTGGGTCGATTACCCCGACAACCGCCCCATGACCATCAGGCTCCCGGGACTCGGCGACTCATACACCGCCATCCGGGTCGACAATCCGTCGGAGAGGCAAACAGCCGACGAAGCCACCATAAATGTGACGCCCGGCGTATACCTGCTCGGCAAGAACGCCGAGTCGCTTGACCCGTCGCGCCTCCCTGCCCGCGTTGGAAATATTGGACTGACGGAGTTCGTCATGCCCGCGAATCCGACCCCCGTACCACTACACGCGAACCATACGGCGCCCGCCGCCGCTGTTAAAGGGGAAGACCTCCGGCTTAACATAGAGGCATTCGGCGGCGAGGGGGTCGACTCGGTTGTTGTCTACCCGACGACCGCCTCGTTCTGGAACAACGAGAACACCCTTTACCGAGCCGCTCAAACCACACCTTACAACTATCAGGCGACCATCCCGGCAGCCGACCTCTCGGGCAAAAGTGATTTCGGATACCGCGTCGCGGTTTTCTCCGGCGGAGAAGCACGCACATTCCCCGACGGCCATAGCGGTACACCGCTTGACTGGGACGCGCCCGAGGGCACACCCGCATACAGAGTGGAAATTCTCGCACCCGACTCGCCACTGGTGCTTCTCGACGCCGCTTTCGGAACGGATGGTGCCGAGTTCGCCACGATTCCCGACTCCTGGGGGCAGGCGTGGCTCACCCCGCGGCACGACTCTCCGCTTGGCGATAATTCCTTGGAGATAGCCGCCAAGCCCTCGGACGACATCCGGGGCGTGCTTACCAAGCACCTCCCCTCCTACCCCGAGGCGCTCACCCGCGGCAAGCGGGTGCTGAAAGCGCGTTTCGGAGAGGCTGACGGCGTTGACTCGCTGCACGTCTCTTTAGTCGACCGCGACGGGATTACCTTCGGCGCGACAGTCAGGCCAACAGCGGGCGCGGTCGTGGAAATTCCCCTTGACTCGATGTCACTGGTACCCACACTGCTCGTGCCGGCCCCCTACCCCGGCTTCCTGCCGCGCGAGTTCATCCCGGAGGGGGAACACGCGCTCGACCCGCGGCGTATCGAAAAACTGCAATTCGACGTGCCCTTCGACTACAACGGGGGCCGCGTGACAATCATCGGCGCGTGGCTGGAGTAGCGCGCCTCCAAACTTACAAAATCAAATCAACCTCAGATATATGAAAAAGACAACAACACTGGCAATGGCTGCCCTGCTTGCCGCGCTACCCGCCGCGGCGAGGAGGGAGATTTCCCTGTCGGGCGACTGGGAGTTTGCCAAAATCGATTCCGCGGGAGTCGCCGGGAAGTGGCAGACCGTGAGGGTGCCGCACGACTGGGCGATACACGAGCCTTTCTCGCGCGACAACGACCTCCAGGAGGTAGCCGTCGAGCAGAACGGCGAAACTGAGAAAACCGTAAAAACCGGGCGCACCGGCGGTCTCCCCTACATGGGGCGGGGGGAATACAGGCGCAGTTTCGAGGTGGCCGACACCGCGGGCGAGCGCTTCACGCTCGTTTTCGACGGCGCCATGTCGAATCCCCGCGTATCGGTCAACGGGCGCGAGGTGGGGCGCTGGGCCTACGGCTACAACTCATTCTACATCGACCTCCCAGCCGGAGTCATAAAACCGGGCGCCAACACCATCACCGTGGAGCTTGAAAACAAGCCCCAAAGCTCGCGATGGTATCCCGGCGCCGGGCTGTACCGCGGGGTGAGCCTGATAGAGACCTCCGGGATACGCGTCCCTGTATGGGGCACTTACATAACCACCCCTTACGTCACCGCGGAAGAGGCATCGGTGAAACTCACCACCAACATCGAAGGTGCCCGCAAGGGTGAGAAAGTGATGGTGCTTACCGACATCGTTGACCCGGAGGGCAAAGTCGTTGCCACCAACAACTCGGCCTACTACGCCCAGGGGCAACCATTCACCCAGAACTTCCTCGTGAAAAGCCCCGAACGCTGGTCGCCAGACACTCCGGCGCTCTACGAGGCGCGCACCACGCTGCAGGTCGACGGCAAAGTGGTCGACACCTACACCACCCGCTTCGGCATACGCTCGCTGGAATATATACCCGAAAAAGGATTCTTCCTCAACGGGGAGTACACCAAGTTCAAGGGTGTGTGCAACCACCACGACCTCGGCCCGCTCGGAGCGGCGGTGAACCGCGCCGCGCTGCGCCACCAGATTGAAATGCTGAAGGATATGGGCGCCAACGCCATACGCACCTCCCACAATATGCCGGCCCCCGAACTCGTAGAACTCTGCGACGAGATGGGCATGATGCTTATGGTGGAGCCGTTTGACGACTGGGGGTTCCGTCCGAAAAGCCTCAACGGCTACGGCTCGATATTCAAGGAGTGGGCCGCGAGGGATATGGAGAATATGCTTCGCCACTACCGCAACAACCCCTCGGTGGTGATGTGGAGTATCGGCAACGAGGTTCCCAGCCAGTGGGGGCCCGATGGTGTCAGCGAATTGCAGATGCTGATGGACATATGCCACCGCGAGGACCCCACCCGCCCTGTAACCTGCGGTATGGACCAGATAGGCTCGGTACTCGACAACGGCTTTGCCGCCGCTCTCGACATACCCGGCTTCAACTATAAGCCGCAGTACTACCTGCGGGCCTACGAGACACTGCCGCAGAAGCTCGTGCTGGGCACGGAGACCGCCTCGACCGTGTCGTCGCGCGGCTGCTATGTGTTCCCTATGGAGCTTAAGGCCAACGCCGTTCATGACAGCCACCAGTCGTCGAGCTACGATACCGAGTTCTGCTACTGGAGCAACATACCCGACATTGACTTCGCCATGGACGATGACTACCCCTGGATGATAGGCCAGTTCGTGTGGACCGGGTTTGACTATCTCGGCGAGCCCTCGCCCTACGACACCGACGCGTGGCCCAACCATTCGAGCGTGTTCGGCATCATCGACCTCGCGTCGCTCCCCAAAGACCGCTACTATCTCTACCGCTCGCGGTGGAACGACCGCGACAACACCCTCTACATACTCCCCCACTGGACCTGGCCCGGCCGCGAGGGTAAGGTTACGCCGGTGGTGGCCTACACCTCCTACCCCGCCGCCGAGCTGTTTGTCAACGGCAAGTCGATGGGGGTGCGCCGCAAGTCCCTCCCCGAGAAACTCGACTACACCGAGGTAGCCTCCAAACCATACTGGGAACGGGGCGACGTGGAGCACATATCGCGCGCCAACGACCGAAAGGCGATGGACCGCTACCGACTTGTGTGGGACGACGTTGTTTATGAACCGGGCGAGATCCGCGTCGTTGCCCTCGACGAAAACGGCAAACCAGCCGCCGAAGCCTTTGAGCGCACCGCCGGGAAACCTCGCCAGATAGTGCTCTCGGCCAACAGGAGCGAAATCACCGCCGACGGCAACGACCTGGTGTACGTCACCGTGAGAGTGACCGACAAGGATGGTACCCCGGTCCCGACCGACGACCGAATGGTGAAATTCACCGTCAGCGGGGCCGCGGAGTTCCTCGCCGCGGCCAACGGCGACCCCACCTGCCTGCTACCCTTTGACCAGCCGCGCATGGCACTATTCTCGGGCGCCGCGACCTGCATACTCCGCGCGGCGTCGACCCCCGGCACCGCCACCCTCAAAGTAACCGCCCCCGGGGTGAAACCCGCCGAAATCACCATTGACGTGAGATAACCCCGCCCCGCGCGTACCCATCGAATCCCGCCGAAAGCAAAAAAAACGCTAACGGC
>JAMPHO010000042.1 GCA_023663385.1 Alistipes timonensis
TGGCGGAAGAATTGGAAATGCCGACAGAGTTCGCAAAAATCAACAGCATCATTTCCGCGTTGTTGTCAACTCATGACGCGAAAGTACTGTCAACAGACTCCGCCAAAGCTCTTGCAGCCGGTAATCCGTTTGACCCGGCGAGAGTTGAATTGTTTGAAATCCTGTTCGAGGCAATCAAAGACCGATATTTCGTTATCCGCAATAATCGGAATACTGATGAGGAGTCATTCCGCCTGTTTTCTTTCTTTGAGAGTTATTTCTCCAATTACATCGAAGGAACTGAATTTGAGATTGATGAAGCAAAGGCTATTGTAGATTCAGGTATTCCGATGCCGCGTCGTGATGAAGATTCTCACGACATCCTCGGAACATTCAAAGTCCTTTCAAACCGTGCCGAGATGACGCGCACGCCGACCTCTCCGAAAGAGCTGTTTGCAATACTAAGCCATCGCCACACAATTTTGCTTGAGGGCAGACCGCATATGAATCCCGGTGTCTTCAAAATGAAGAACAATCGTGCCGGTCAAACTGAATTTGTGGATCATCAGCTTGTGAAAGGCACGCTTTCGCAGGGTTTCAAGTATTACGCTGCCTTGACAGATCCATTTGCGCGGGCCATCTTCATGATGTTCATGATTAGCGAAGTCCACCCGTTCAACGACGGCAACGGACGTATCGCCCGCGTGATGATGAACGCTGAACTTGTGCGAGCCGACCAGTCCCGCATCATTGTTCCGACAGTGTTCCGCGAGGATTACATCCTGGCACTTCGCAAGCTCACCCGTCACAAAGACCCGTTGGCATACATCAGCGTAATGACCAAACTCCACCAGTTCAGCGACAATCTTTACGGCACCGACTTCTCCGAGCTGAAAGACTACCTCGCCGCCTGCAACGCTTACGAAGAACCCTCGCAAGCAAAACTGCAAATCATTGACCGTACAATAATTTGAATATAGCACAGCACACGGTCCTAAACTCAGTTTTTTTGTAAAATCCGAGGTTATAATCGCAAAAATTTGTACCTCTGCGACCTCTTAATCGTGAGTTTTTGTACGGCAGTAAATGTAGCCCGAATTAAATATTTTTGCTAATTTTGCCGAGGCTGACAGTAGTAACCGCCGCATCGGCAACCCTATTACAGAAACGCACATTGCTTATTACAGAAACGCACATTGCTTGCCGTCAAGGCCCTAAACCAAGACTTCCCGAAGCCTACCCCGGCTTACTCAGTCCGGCCAAACAAATAATACGACAATCCACACATTAACTAATCTAAACACATTAACTAATCTAAGCACATTAACTAATCTAAACACATTAGCTAATCTGAATACATTAACTAATCTAATAGGTATGAAGAAATTCCTACTGCTTTTCGCGGCGACTTTATCGCTCGGCCTCACGGCCCGCGCTGCCGACGGCGATGAGTTCACCGTCGACAACTTCAAGTACAAAGTACTCTCCGAAGCCAACCATTCGGCATCGCTTATCGGCACCGACGCTAACCCTAAAGGAGAAGTGACTATCCCGAAAACCGTCAACAACGGCTCCTCGCAATACTCCGTGACCGAGATCGGCAACTCCGCGCTCAACGGCTGCATTCTAATCACCTCCATAACAATACCCGGTTCGGTGACCGTGATCGGCCCGACAGCATTCTATGGCTGTAGTGGCCTGACATCGGTAACCATCCCCAATTCGGTGACAACAATCGGCAGGGAGGCATTCAAAAATTGCAGCCACCTGACATCCTTAACCATACCCAATTCGGTGACCGAAATCGGAGCGTCAGCATTCTATCGTTGCAGTGGCATGACAACAATAGACATCCCCAACTCGATTACGGTAATCGGCGAAAAAGTATTCTCGAATTGCAGCGGCCTGACCTCCATCACAATTCCTAATTCAGTGACCGAAATCGGCCCCTCAGCTTTCGTTGAGTGTAGCGGCCTGACATCCTTAACCATACCTAATTCGGTGACCGTAATAGGCGGTGACGCATTCCGTTGGTGCGTCGGTCTTACATCCATCGACATCCCCAATACTGTGACTGAAATCAGCAGTTTCTCATTCGCTAATTGCACCAGCCTCCCGTCCATAACAATTCCAAATTCGGTGACCGCTATCCACTGGTCGGCATTCTATGAATGCAGTGGCCTGACCTCAGTGACAATCCCGGGCTCGGTGACAGAGATCGGGTTATGGGCATTCTATAAATGCACCGCTATAACCAATGTTTATTGTTACGCTGCTAACCCTCCCACTCTTCACCGAGAAGGGTTTTATGGAATAGACACGAGCAAAGTGACCCTGCACGTTGTAAAAGGAGCCGCCGAGGCGTATAAGGGAGCTGAATACTGGAAAGACTTTACCATCGTTGAGGATCTTGATGCCGAAGCCGGCATCGAGGGGATCGAGGCTGGCGGCAGTGACCTCCCGGCTGAGTTCTTCAACCTCAACGGCTTGCGCGTCAACGGCGAGGCACTCACCCCCGGCCTCTACATCAAGCGCCAGGATGGCAACTCCACCAAAGTGCTGGTGAAATAACCCGCTCCCAAATAAGCCAAAACGCTATAAATGCCCGAAAATCAGTGATTTTCGGGCATTTGACATCTCAACTGGTGATATTTTCGGAGGAATGTTCCTTGTACTTCGGTTTCTTGTGAATCGCTCCACTCCCCTCCGCTCCACTCCACTTTGGCTTTAAGTTTTGGATTTATTCGGGTGGAATTTTTGCGGAGACAAAAAAATTTGTAACTTTGCGGGTGCAGACCGCCTTAGCAGAAGCCCCGGTCGTGGGATATAGCGGGGCGGGTTGTTGCAAAACATTATAAGAAAGCGTTTATCCGCGCTGATTCTTGACGTTCTGAAATTCTCGCAAAATTTCTCGTCTATGTCAAGGATTGAGCAACGATGGATGCCCGTGGATATGTGATGCCAAGCATCCGGCAGTATGCCCTGTGAAGGGTATGGCCGGACGCGACTATCGCATATACAAGCGTGGGCTTCTGCGTTGCCGTCCGACATAGACAAGGCAATGCGAGAAGCCTCAGAACGTAGGACGGCAACAGATACAGATTCCTACGCTTTCCGCGTTTATAAACCAATCATAGCCAAAGAGAGGGACCTTCGGCAACGGCAACCACCGCTATGGCCTACATACCACCCTCGTTCGACAGAGGTTACATCGACCTTCAAAGCCTTGCCGAAAACGTTTTGGCCCTGAACATCACCCGCTCCATCAACCATTTTATCGAAACGAACCGCGGCCTCGAACCGGGGCCGGCCCACATTATGGCGTTCACCCAGCGGTCATGGAAACTCAATCCGCGGCGGGCTAACGCCTGCGAATACGTATGGGCCATCCACTCCACCGGGCACAAGCGAAAAGTGGTAGGCGTGTTCGTGTTCAGCCGCGGCGGAGACGGTGTCAAGCCCGTCGACCAATTCCGCGTCTCCCAAGCCGACGATGACGCCCCCTACCGCCACACCGTATTGCTTGAGCCGGCCAACGAGGATGATTGGAACAGGTTTATAAACCGCTACATCCCCGACTCAAAGCCCGGAGCGGCAAACCCCGTAAAATACTTCGACGACAAAACCCTTTGACCTTCATAAACAACCAATCAATAATTAATTACAAACCAATCAAAGTATGAAGAAATTTCTACTTCTCATGGCGGTGACGCTCACGCTCGGCCTCACCACCCGCGCTGCCGACGGCGACGAGTTCACCGTCGACAACCTCAAGTACAAAGTCCTCTCCGAAGAGGACCAAACAGCCTCGCTCGTTGGCTATGAAGTCGAACCTACGGGAGAATTAGTCATCCCCCAACTCGTTAAGAACGGATCCTCGCGCTATGCTGTGACTACAATCGGTTTTGGCGCATTCAATGGCTGCAGCGACATGACAGCCGTAACCATCCCCAACACGGTGACTAAAATCGTCGAACATGCATTCCATAACTGCGACGGCCTGACAGCCGTAACAATCCCTAGCTCGGTTACTTCAATAAGCCCCGTTGCGTTCCGACAGTGTTCGAACCTGAAAGAAATAAGTGTAGCGGAAGGAAATACAAATTATATTTCGGTAGATGGCGTGCTGTTTAATAAAGCTAAAACCTCTATCATTATTTACCCCATAGCCAAAGGGTCCTCCTACGAGATCCCTAGCTCGGTGACAACAATCGGCGAATACGCATTCGAAGGATGCATCGGCCTAACCTCCGTAACTATCCCTGAGTCCGTAATCACAATCGACGAATACGCATTCGATGACTGCATCGGCCTAACCTCCGTAACTATCCCTGAGTCCGTAATCACAATCGGAAGTGGAGCATTCTACAATTGCAGCGGCCTGACGTCCGTAACAATTCCTAACTCGATGACCGTGATCGGCAATACCGCATTCAATGGTTGTAGTGGCCTGACATCCGTAACCATCCCTAACTCCGTTGCTGAAATCGGTTATTGTGCATTCGCTGATTGCAAAGCATTAACTTCTGTTTATTGCTACGCCCTCATTCCTCCGACTATCCACGTCAAAGCGTTTGACTATGTCAACACAAGCGATGTGATTCTTCACGTCGTAAAAGGAGCGGAAGCGGCATATAAAGAAGCTGATGTATGGAAAGACTTCTTAATCCTTGCGGATCTGGCACCCCAATCCGGCATCGAGGGTATCGAGGCTGACGGCAGCGACCTTCAGGCTGAGTTCTTCAACCTCAACGGCGTGCGCGTCAACGGCGAGGCGCTTACTCCCGGACTCTACATCAAGCGCCAGGATGGCAACGCCACCAAGGTGCTGGTGAAGTAACCCGCCTCTCAAATAATCCAAAACGATACGAATGCCCGAGAATCGCTGATTTTCGGGCATTTAACATCCTTACGGGCGATGCTTTCGGAGGAATGGTCTTTGTTCTTCTGTTCCTTATGAATGAAATGAAAGCGGCTGGTCAGCACAAGCTGACCAGCCGCCTTTCGCTTTGGTATCCCCGTGGGGAGTCGAACCCCAATCGTTGGAACCGGAATCCAATATTCTATCCATTGAACTACGGAGACATTCGCCTTTAACGATTACAAAGTTAGAGATTTTTTCCTGAACATTCCGCCCGGGGCGGTGGGGAATCTGTCGGCGTTGACATTTTTAAAGACGGCTGGGCAAAGTTTCTGCCCAAGCGGCGGCGTAAATTTGCCGTGTAATCTTTCAACAACCTCTAAACCTCCAACGCTATGTCAAACGGATTCGTAATCACCCCGCACGTCCTGAACACCATCAACTCGCTCCCCGAGCAGGAACGCCTCTCGATCGTATGCACCCTCGCCGGGGAGATGCTCTTAGGCATCAAGCGCGACGAGGGGCTCTCCCCGATGGAGAAGGTGATCTACTCCATTATCCGCCAGTACATCGAGCGCGACACCGAAAGGGTCGGCTCGCTGGCAGTATGAACACCTCCCGACAAACACGCTTCGAACAACCTTTGTCATTCATCATATTCCCTTTCCCGGGGCCGGGGGTAGTCACCCCCGGCCCGCGGGAGCGGGAGCCTCGCGGGCTATGCGTCGCCCGGGCGCGGTATTGATAATCAGGGGCACCACCTCGGTGCTGACCACGCTCGTGTCGAGCCCGTAGGCCGAGGCGGGTTTCACACCTATGCGGCGCAGGGCGTTGTGGAGATTCATCAGGCGCGTTGTCGACGGCGGGCAGTTGCTCGACGGGGAGAACACCCTGTGGATCACGATGAAGTGGAAGTCGCCCGGGATGCCTCGCTTGCGGAGCGACTCGTAGGTACTGGTGAGGTCGAAGCCCCCTTCGGCCACCATATCCTCCACGATCTGACGCAGATAAACCGTAACCTGCGGATCGACCCTGAACCCCACCTTCAGACGCACATCGAAGAGAGTGCCGGGCACCACTTCCCTCACCCGGTACTCCAGCGTGTCGGGTTCGTCGGTATAGTCGATATGCAGCATCCAGTAGTGGTCGGCGCGCTTGGGGCGCTTATTTATTATGGAGTACAGAATCTTGCTCTCCACGGTGCCGTCGTCGGGCGCCATCGACAGATATATGAGGTTCGAGGCGTATTTCGGAATCCCCTCGTCGCGCTTGAGGTCGGAAATAACCCCCGCGAAGTCGTCGAGCCGCTTGTATTCGAGCAGCGACTTGCGCACATCAATCGCCTTGCGCCAGCCGACCATCACGAAGCATACCGCCCCGGCAATGAGAATCGTGAACCATCCGCCGTGGAGAAATTTAAACAGGTTGGCCACGAAGAAGCACCCTTCGAGCGCCGCGTAGACAATCAGGAACAGAGCCACGGCCCACCGCGGCGCCCCCTTGTAGCGGAGATAGAAGGCAAGCAGTATGGTGGTCATCAGCATCGTTATGGTGATGGCCAGCCCGTAGGCCGCCTCCATATGCTCCGACGAGCGGAACAGGAGCACCGTGAGCAGGCAACCGAGGTATAGCGACCAGTTGACCGACGGCACATAGAGCTGCCCCCGGTGCTCGGAGGTGTGGCGGATGCGCATGCGGGGCCAGAAATCGAGACCCATTGCCTCGCTGAAAATCGTGAACGAGCCGCTGAGCAACGCCTGGCTCGCGATAATCGCGGCCATGGCCGACATAGCCACCCCGGGTATCAGGAACCACCCCGGCATAATGCCGTAGAACGGGTTGCCGGAGGCCGCCGCCTCGGGGAAGGCGATAATCCAGGCCCCCTGCCCGAGATAGTTGAGGATGAGCATCGCCTTGACGAAGAGCCAGCTCGCGGCGATGTTGCGGCGCCCGCAATGCCCTAAATCGGAGTAGAGAGCCTCGGCGCCCGTGGTGCAGAGGAACACCGCGCCGAGCACCAGGAACCACGCCGGATAGTCGATGAGCAGCCTCGCGGCGTACCACGGGTTGAACGCCTTGAATATCGCCGGGTAATGATGGAGCGAACAGGAGCCCATCACCCCGAGCATCAGGAACCAAGCCAGCATACAGGGGCCGAAGAGCTTGCCGATTTTGCCCGTGCCGGCACGCTGCATTATGAAAATCAACGAGATAATGACAACCACAATCGGCACCACCGGGAGCCCCGGGCTGACGCCCCGCAACCCCTCGATGGCCGAGGTAACGGTGACGGCCGGGGTAATCACCCCGTCGGCCACCAGCGTCGCCGCGCCTACCGCCGCCACAATGCCGAGCCATTTCGGCCCCTTGCGCCTCAGCAGCGAGTAGAGGGCCAGGATACCCCCCTCCCCCTTGTTGTCGGCCCGGAGGGCTATCACGACGTATTTCAGCGTGGTCTGCAACGTGAGGGTCCATATGACGCACGAAACCGCGCCTATTATATAAGCCGGGTCGAACTCCGGGTTGGCGCCCACCACGGCGCGCATGACGTAGAGCGGCGACGTGCCTATGTCGCCGAAAACAATCCCGAGGGTCACCAGGAGCCCAACCATCGTGAGGCTCCGCGGCGAAAACTTGCTTTGTGAAACCGATTCCATGTAAGCTGCGCTTGATGAAAAAAGCCCGCACCGCGGGTAAACATTACAACTAAATATGAACGTTCGGCCACCGAGAATTGTTTTATGAGCGATGTAATTATCCGCGAAAAAACAAAAACCGCGGCGCCACCCGAGCGAAGCCCGAAAAAGTTTCGTATCTTCGCGAAGCGTCAGCACAAACAGCTTCAAGCGTCAACAAAACACTGAATACTGAACACTGAATATGTTATTAGATCTGATCAATCTCTCGGTGTCCGACTGGTTTTCGGCCCACTATCTCTTCCAGTACTTCTACGAAAACGCCGGCTACTGGCTCGTGTTCTGGTTCATGGTGATCGAAAGCTCCTTCCTCCCCTTCCCCTCGGAAGTGGTGGTGCCCCCCGCGGCCTACATCGCTGTGCAGAGGGGCGATATGAACATATTCCTGATCGTGCTGGTGGCGACGGCCGGAGCCGTGGTAGGCGCGCTGGTCAACTACTTCCTGTCGCTCTGGCTCGGGCGCCCGATAGTCTACGCCTTCGCCAACAGCCGCCTGGGCCACGCCTGCCTCATCGACCAGGCCAAGGTTGAGAAAGCCGAGAAGTATTTCGACGAGCACGGGGCCGTGTCGACCTTCATAGGGCGCCTCATCCCCGCCGTACGCCAGCTCATTTCGATACCCGCCGGACTGTCGCGCATGAACCTCGGCACCTTTACCATATTCACCGCCCTCGGCGCCGGGGTGTGGAACTGCATCCTCGCCGGACTCGGCTACTGGTTAGGTAAATCGGTGCCCTCCGACGCCCTGTTCGCCACCATTGAGAAATACAACGGCTACTTCACCATCGGTGGCATAGTGCTGCTGGTACTCTGCGTGATATATCTGCTGTGGAACGCGTTCCGCACCAAGAAAGGGGGCGCCGTATGATAGTGGCCCCCTCCCTGCTCTCGGCCGACTTCGCCAACCTGGGCCGCGAGGTCGAGATGATCAACGCCTCCGAGGCCGACTGGCTCCATATCGACGTGATGGACGGCGTGTTCGTGCCCAACATCTCCTTCGGGTTCCCGGTGATGAAAGCCGTGGGGCGCGTGCTCCGCAAACCGATGGACGTGCACCTGATGATCCAGAACCCGCAGAACTACGTCAGCCAGGTGCGCGACTGCGGCGCGACGCTCATGAACATCCACCAGGAGGCGTGCGTCCACCTCGACCGCGCCATCAACGCCATAAAGAGCGCCGGCATGAAAGCCGCCGTGACCCTCAACCCCTCCACTCCGGTGGTGATGCTTGAGGATGTGATCGGCGAGCTCGACATGGTGCTGCTGATGTCGGTGAACCCCGGCTTCGGGGGGCAGGGCTTCATACCCGGCACCGTCGCCAAAATCAAGCGCCTCCGGGAACTGATCGACCGCTCCGGCTCCCGGGCCATAATCGAGGTCGACGGCGGCATAAACGCCGCGACCGGGGCACTCGCCGCCGCGGCCGGGGCCGACGCCCTCGTGGCCGGAAGCTACGTTTTCAGCGCGCCGGACCCCTCGGAAGCGATAGCCTCGCTGAAACGCCTCTGACTTAACACTTCTCCCCAAAACAGCACACCCACTGAATATGAACGAGCAGTCGCTTAGCCAGCTTTACCTAAAGGACACCGCTTTCCAGAACCTGATGCAGCGACGCGTGTTCAACGTGCTGCTCGTGGCCTCGCCCTACGACGCCTTCATGATGGAGGAGGACGGCCGCGTAGAGGAGCAGCTCTACAACGAATACGTCGCCCTGAACCTCTCGTCGCCCCCCCGCATAACCCGCGTGAACCATATAAGCGAGGCGCTGGAGCAGATGCGGCTCAAGAACTTCGACCTGGTGATCGCAATGCCCGGTATGGACATATCCCAGACCTTCACCGGGGCCAAGGACATCAAGGCCATATACCCCGACATACCCATCGTGGTGCTGACCCCCTTCTCCAAGGAGGTGTCGCGCCGCCTGGCCGACGAGGATTTCGGCGGCATCGACTATGTGTTCTCCTGGCTGGGCAACGTCGATCTGCTGCTGGCCATCATCAAGCTCCTGGAGGACAAGATGAACGCCGAAAACGACGTGCTGGAGGTCGGGGTGCAGGTGATACTGCTGGTGGAGGACTCCGTGAGGTTCTACTCCTCGATCCTGCCCCACATCTACAAGTTCCTGCTCAAACAGAGCCTCCTGTTCTCAACCGAGGCCCTCAACGAGCACGAGAAGATGCTGCGCATGCGCGGCCGCCCCAAGGTGATCCTCGCCCGCGACTACGAGGAGGCCATCGCGCTCTACAACAAATACGCCGACCGCATGCTCGGGCTGATAACCGACGTGTCGTTCGCCCGCGGCGGGGTCAAGGACCCCCAGGCCGGACTCCGCCTGGCCCGCGAGGTGCGCTGCCGCGACCCCTATCTGCCCATCATCGTGGAGTCGACCGAGGCCGCCAACCGCGACCGGGTGGGCGACTTCAACGGAATATTCCTCGACAAGACCTCCAAGAAGCTCCCCGTGGACCTCGGCAAGGAGATTATGGCCAACTTCGGCTTCGGCGACTTCGTGATGCGCGAGCCGTCGACCGGCCGCGAGATCATGCGCCTCCACTCGATCAACGAGATGCAGCGCCGCCTTTTCGAGATTCCCGACGAGACCCTCGTGTACCACGCCCGACGCAACGACATTTCGCGCTGGCTCTACTCCCGCGCGATGTTCCCAATTGCTGACATAATACGCCACCACCGCACCAACTCGCTCGACGAGGCCCCGGCGGTAAAGCGCCTCTTCTTCGACCTCATAGTGAAGTACCGCCGGATGAAGAACCGCGGCGTGGTGGCCGAGTTCCGCAAGGACCGCTTCGACCATTACTCCAACTTCGCCCGCATCGGGCAGGGTTCGCTCGGGGGCAAAGGGCGCGGCCTGGCGTTCATCGACTCCATAATAAAGAAGCACCCCGAGTGCGACAACTTCAAGGGGGTATCCATATCCATACCCCGCACGGTGGTGCTCTGCACCGACATATTCGACGAGTTCATGGCCGAGAACGACCTCTACCCGCTGGCGCTCAGCGAGCTGCCCGACGAGGAGATTCTCAGCGCCTTCCTCGCCGCCAAGCTGCCCGAGAGGGTGCGGGAGGACCTCCTGGCCCTACTCGAAGTGGTCGACAGGCCCCTGGCCGTGCGCAGCTCGTCGCTGCTTGAGGACTCGCACTACCAGCCGTTCGCCGGCGTATACTCCACCTATATGATCCCCCGCCTCGACGACCGCGAGCGTATGCTCCGGCTCCTCTCCGACGCGATAAAGGGGGTCTACGCCTCGGTGTTCTTCGCCGAGAGCAAGGCTTATATGACCGCCACGGCCAACGTAATCGACCAGGAGAAGATGGCGGTGATACTCCAGGAGGTAGTGGGCCGCGAGATCGACGGCTACTACTTCCCGTCGTTCTCCGGCGTGGGGCGTTCGCTCAACTACTACCCCATCAACGACGAACGCGCCGAGGACGGAGTGGCCGAAGTGGCCATAGGACTCGGCAAATACATAGTCGACGGGGGACTCGCGCTCCGCTTCTCCCCCCTGCACCCCGGCAAGGTTCTCCAGACCTCGACGCTCGACCTGGCCCTCCGCGACACGCAGCGCCAGCTCTACGCCTTAGAGGTAAAGGAGCAGGCCGACACGACCTTCGAGGTCGACGACTCCTTCAACCTCGTGAAGAAAAACGTGCAGGACTTCGCCTCGAACCCCGACGCGCTCAGGCTGTTAGTGTCGACCTTCGATATGCAGGACCAGATGCTCCGCGACTCGCACCGCGGCCCGGGGCGCAAGGTGGTGACCTTCGCCAACATCCTCCGCGACGAGGCATTCCCCCTGGCCGATGCCGTTAACTTCATGCTCACCCGCGGCCAGGACGCTATGCAGCGCCCCGTAGAAATCGAGTTCGCCGGCAACATACAGCCCGACGGCGAGTTGGCCGGACGCATCTACTGGCTACAGATACGCCCGATTATCGACCGCAAGGACGATGTTGACCCCGCCGTGCTCCAGGCCGACGACAGCGAGCTGATACTGCGAAGCAACTCGGCCCTCGGCCACGGCACGACCGACAACGCCCGGGTGGTGGTTTATGTGCGCCCCGAAAACTTCTCGGCCCGCCGCAACCCGGAGCTCGCCGCCGAGGTCGGGAAGCTGAACCGCGAACTCCTCGCCGCCGAGGAGGGGTACATACTTATCGGCCCCGGGCGCTGGGGCTCCTCGGACCACGCGCTCGGCATCCCGGTGAAGTGGTCCGACATCTCCGGGGCGCGGCTCATCGTCGAGACCGCCCTCCCCGGCTACCGCATCGAGCCCTCGCAGGGCACCCACTTCTTCCAGAACCTCACCTCGTTCGGCGTGGGCTACTTCACGGTCGACACCGTGGCCCGGCGCGACGACACACCCTCGGGCGCACCCGACCTGCTCGACACCGAGTGGCTCGACTCCCTCGAAGCCTTCTACGAGTCCCCATCGCTGAGGGCCGTGCGCCTCCCCTCGCCCCCCCTCATCGGCATCGACGGCAAGAAAGGGATCGGCGTGGTCCGCAAAGTCTGACAGCGCGCCCGACTTTGCACCAATCCGCTCTTCTCCAAGACATAAGAACCTGACAGAACGCTCCCCGCGCCCTACCAGTTTGGGTCAGAATGCGACAAAAAATCCCGAAAAAGAGGCCAAAACTTGTAAGGGAGTGAAAAAAAGCGTAATTTTGCACCGCTGCTGACGTAAGCCCCTCGGGCAAAGTCCGCGGCGCCATCCAGGCGGAACGCCTGAGGCGGCGACACCCCGCACAAACGGAGTCGCGCCCCCGCTACCGCCAAACCAGTGGCCGAATGGTGGAATGGTAGACACGAAGGACTTAAAATCCTTTGGCCATTACGGCTGTGTGGGTTCGAGTCCCACTTCGGCTACACAACCCGACCGCCCCCGGAATCCCATCGGAATCCGGGGGCGGTCCATTATATCCCCCCATCGCACCGCATCGCGTTGCATCCCGCATCGAGCCGCAACCTGTTGCATCCCGTTGCACCCCGTTGCATCAAGTTGAATCCAGTTGAATCGAGGTGAACCGAGTTTGCGCCCGGATGGTTGGTGGCGCGTCAGAGTGGTGCGGATGGCAGGAGCCGGAGTCCGAGTGCCGATGGGAGCGACCTGGCGGTCGTGACCGAGGCCGAGTGTCTCCGGCGACGAACCAGACGCGCCGCTATCACGCGCCACCAAAAAGGCACAAAAAAAGTTATGGAAGCCTTTGGCTTCCATAACTTAGTCGGGGTGACTAGATTCGAACTAGCGACCACACGCCCCCCAGACGCGTACTCTAACCGGGCTGAGCTACACCCCGATGGTGTTGTTGCTTTTGATTGGGCGGGGGTTGTTTCCCAAAAGCGATGCAAAGGTAGGGACTTTTCGCGAACCGCGCAAATTTTCGGACCATTTTTTTCAATATTTTTTCATCAAATTTTTCACGCCGAAACATATCTCCCTATTTTTCAAAAGATTAGCAGAAGCGCCATTTCACACCGCTCAAAAGCGCCATTTCGCACGAGTTCAAAGCGCCCAGCGCCCGTTTGGCTATTGGCGGAATTATTGCTAATTTTGTCGGGAGCGTTTTTTCAAGAAACCGTTTAAAATATAGCGCATACACTATAATAATGATAAAGACTGGCATCATTGGCGGGCACACGATGGCCGCCGGAGAGCTGATAAGGATATTGGTAAACCATCCCGACGTGACAATAATGTGGGTTTCGTCGCCCCAGGAGACGGGCCGGGAACTCACCGCCGTACACCGCGGACTCGAAGGTGACACCGACGCGCGCTTCATAGGCGAGCCGACGGCCGACGACGCCGCGGGGCTCGACGCCGTATTCCTCTGCGGCGAGCCCTGGGAGGCCCGGCGCTTCATGGAACTCGCCGGGGGGGCCCACGAACTGAGGGTGATCGACCTCACGGGCGCGTTCCGCGACGGGTCGGAGGGGATGGTCTACGGGCTTACCGAGCACAACCGCAAGGCACTGGTGAGGGGCGCCACCCGCGCGTCGCTCCCCTCGGAGGTGGCCATGGCCGCCGAGCTCGCCCTGTTCCCCCTGGCCAAGAACATGCTCCTCGCGGGCGACATCGACATAAGCGCCTCGCTGGCCTCGACCGTGCGCGAGCACGGCGCCGCGGCCGAGGCGGAGGGTGACCT
>JAMPHO010000043.1 GCA_023663385.1 Alistipes timonensis
CTTTGCTGTCGCGTCCGGTCGGCTGATAGCCGAGGTGGTTGAGAAAATCCACCAATGGGATTTGTCGGATAGCGTCGATGTTCATAGGCGCATACCACGTTTGCGTTTCGGAATTTCCTGTTTATTTTCAGGAGCGTTTGCCGTGACATGATACATTTTCACATCACGCACCTTTTTCATTTCCGAGGCGATGAACAGGTTCAGTTCCGATTTTGACACAGCCTCCCTTCTTTCACCCATACCCCTCCGAGTCAACACACCCACAGCAAATCGCTGAAATATTGGTGTTGATGGGTGTCGCAGTGAGCGCATATCGACTCACCTTAATGCATAACTCGCCGATAATCGATATAACTTGCCGATAATCGATATAACTTAGCATATAATTCATAGTCTTTCATCATCATTCAACACCACGCCACAGCCTCACAGCCCCAGTTTAATAGGTTTCAACTATAATCTGCGGATAAAAATGTGGTGTCCTCAACCGAAAATCAGTTGGGGCGGTACATCCAATCGTTGAAATCATCAGAAAATTTCGTAGCTTTGCACGTGGACGGGCGCAAGTCTATAGCGACATTTTGGCAAATATGAAGCCGTATGCTCTCTTGTGAGTCGAAAACGCAAGTCATCGACTTGGGAATGTCGCGTTAGTTGTCTACGCTACCGCGTTTTAAGAACAAGCCTACTTATGAATAACGAAATCTTATATATCCTGCTTCCGGATTTCGCGGAGCATGAGTTGGTATATCTCGCCCAGGCGATTGCTTCGGACGAGTATGCCTTGAAAGAGAATCCGAAGTATGTCAACAAGGTTGTCGCTCCGACGATGGATCCAATCAAATCAATCGGCGGTTTCCGCATGCTGCCTGATTATTCGTTTGACACGAGGCCGGAAGACTACGCCGCTCTCGTCCTTATCGGCGGTTTCGGATGGGCCACACCAGTTGCCGACAAAGTTGTGCCCTTTGTTAAGCGCGCCATCGAAAAAGGGAAAATTGTCGGAGCCATCTGCAACGCCTCCTCTTTTATGGCGAAGCACGGTTTCCTCAACGATATCAAGCACACCGGCAACGGACTGGACCAGTTGAGGATATGGGGCGGAGATAACTACACTAACGCGAACGGGTATGTCAACGCGCAAGCTGTCTCTGACGCCAATATCGTGACGGCCAACGGCTCGGCCACACTTGAATTTGCCAAAGAGCTGTTGTTGCTTCTTGAAAACGACACCCCGGAGCGAATCGAGATGTACTATCAGTTCAACAAGCAGGGGTTCTGCGCATTATTCAATTGAGAGTTATGGCCTGTTCAATAGATTTTATCGAGGAACTTTGTATGATACTTTCTCCTTTGGGTGAAGTTAGAAGCCGGAAAATGATGGGCGATTACGTTATATATGTCAATGAGAAATGCGTGATTACCGCCTGCGACAATCTGGCTTACGTCAAAAAACTGCCGTGTATAGAGCCTTTGATGGGAGACGCGGAAACCGGGACACCCTATCCGGGAGCTAAGGAAGCATATATACTCGATTTATCCGACCGTTCAACGGCATTGAAAGTTGTGGCTGAACTATGGGAGGTTTTGCCGTTCCCCAAAAGTAAAACGAAAAGAAAAAATACAAGCATATGAAAAAATTCAGATTATCTGTAATCGCCATAGCATCGGTCGCTCTATATGCGTGTACCGCGACCAATAAATCCGAAACCAACGGAGAACCCGTTGCGGATTTGCGGGCAGAATGGCGTCTTGATTCATATCGCATAGACTGCGAGTCAACGCGATTTGATGCCGCGTCAAGTTACAAACTGTCATTCAATGAGCAGGATAACACATTCAGCCTGTCTACGGACTGCAATGTGATTAATGGCGAGTTTGGAATCGCTAACGACACCATCCGTTTCAAAAACATGCTTGTTACCGAGATGGCTTGCGACAATATGGTCGTTGAGCAGAATATGCTGCGTCTGCTCAACGACTCCACAGCCTATGCTACATACCATAGTGACACTCTCGTACTCACAGCTCCATATATTGGTTCCGCCGTATTCATTAAACAGTGTGGCGCGCAAACCGATAACTGA
This sequence comes from Alistipes timonensis, assembly GCA_023663385.1. Classification (GTDB taxonomy): domain Bacteria; phylum Bacteroidota; class Bacteroidia; order Bacteroidales; family Muribaculaceae; genus UBA7173. The sequence continues at coordinate 2,088 of JAMPHO010000043.1, forward strand.
CATGGAAATATTATCTCTGCGAAAGAACCCGGAATGCCTCGAACGCGCGATAGCCTACTTTCAAGAGAAATGGGCCACGGAAGACTCAATGGCTGTCTATGACGATTGTATGCGTCATTGCATAGATGCCGCCAATCCTCTTCCGCAATGGTATCTATTGTTCGATGGCGACCGAACAATCGGTTGTGCCGGACTGGTGACAAATGATTTCAACTCCCGTATGGATCTTTACCCATGGTTGGCAGCACTGTATGTCGAGGAGGATTGCCGAGGCAAGGGTTGCGGCAAAATGTTGATTGAACATGCGGTAAAGGAGGTGGGATTGCTCGGTTTCAAAAACCTGTATCTATGTACCGACCATATTGGGTTCTACGAGCGATTCGGTTTCGATTTCATCGGCTTTTGCTATCATCCGTGGGGTGAGAAAACAAGAATCTATCATTTGCAATGGTGTTGAGTTGGATTGGGAGAAAGCGGAAGCCGAACTCCGCCGGAAAGTTGATAAAATAGATTCAACAGCCATCGAAGACCCGGAAGGACTATGGAGTACGATGATTGAAGAAATGGGAGCCGGTATCTGCTGATTGCTTAAAATTATTGCTTAATTAGTTAGCGATTTTGGTTCTACTCTGCGCCCCGAAAGCTTCTTGTCAAGCTTTCGGGGCGCGGGGCTGGCAGGGTCGAGCGGGAAGCTCACCTCCCGATTTGCGGGGACAAGGGGGGACGGAGGAGTAAGGGAGCGGTGGGGCGGAGGGGCGAGGCGGCGAGGCGGCGGGGGTGGCCGGTCAGACGACGTCCTCGGGCTTGCCGAAGTCCATATCCATCGGGCGGATGAACGACCAGGTGGAGTGCGCGACATGCCAGCTGCCGTCAGCCTCCTTGCGGTACACCTCGATGCAGTTGTAGGCCATGTCGATAAGCGTGGTCTTGGCATAGAGCTGGTAGGTGAGCACCCCCATCGACATATCGTCGGAGAACTGCACGCGGGGGTCGCGGAAATCATAGCTGTCGGCGAAGAGTTTCCCTTCGATCGAGGCCAACAGCGGCTCTATTTCCTCGTGCGAATCGACGCGCCGGGTCACTACGGCGTCAAAGTATGAGAAGTCGCGGTGCGACCATAGTTGGTCGTAGCCCGAGGTGTCGCCGTTGAACCATTTGTCGAGAGCCGACTTCTCAAGCTCTATGATGTGTCGCGCGAGCGCTTCCTGAGCCTCGTCGCGATAGCGCCATACGGCGGTCTTTGATGTTTCCATATTATTCATTTGATATTATATTCGGTAAGGGGTTTGTATCCGAGGTTGCGGGTGAGGGTGTCCCAGTCGCGGGGCAGTTCGATCCACACTGTGGCGCATCCACCGCCCGGCATTGTCTGCACCTTGTTGCGGCTGTCGTCGCCCGTCACCAGGAAAACGGTCATCCCCTCCTTCATAGTCGGAAGTGTCATCATGGTTTCCGCGTCGGAGTCATACCAGGGGGGCACCGCGGTGTATTCCGCGTTCTCGGAGCGCGAGAGGTGCCCCCGCCAATGGTTTATCGGGTGCTTTTCCGCGGGATTACTGCCGGGATTGGCATAGTAGTTGGCAAACACGCGCTCTTTCAACGGACGGCGGGAGGCCGCGATGAGGTCTTTTTCCAAGGCGGTCCGCGATTCGTATTCCACGGCGAGGTTGCTGGCCACGGGCGCGGTTATCAGTATCACCCGGTTGGTGTATTGCTTGCCGCTCCCGAGCGCGAACTGGCACCTCTCGGCTATATCCCAAGCGATCAGCTCCATAATCTTTCGGGGGTCGGTGGTCGACGGAGCCATATTGTTGCCCCACATAAGGGTCGACGACAATGTGACCGTGTTGTCGTCGGCATCGTATCCCAGCGACACATGGTAAGGCTGCCACCCCAACTCCGCGCAGGCGCGGTCATCCTCGGCCAAGAACCACGACTGCGGGTAGCCGAATGTGCCCATCCGGTTGTCGCCCGCGTAATATCCGGCGAGATTCATCAGCGCGAGGTTCAAGAAGCGCCCGAGCATCATATTGGCGTCGTCCGAGATCTCACCCTGCCCCGACGATATACCCAGCTGCCGCGCCACGGGGCCGTTCAGCCAGCCGTATGGTATCCACCCGTGGGTGCTCGCCAGCGTGCGGCGGAATTCGGGCGCTCCGAGCGCCTTGGTAACGGCGATAAGAATCGGCATAAACTCCGGCTTGCACCCGGCCATGACACCGTTTACGGCGACGTGCCAAACCAAAGTGTTGCGATGTGCCACCGGGAGCACGGCCACCGTTTCGTCCCACCTCATATCGGTGTATTTCAGGAACTCCTCCACCGCGGCATAGGTCGGGGGCACGATGGGCAGCCCGTCGGACCACTTCATCTCGCGGAAATGCTCGTTGACCTCCCGCAGTGTGCCGTAAAACACATCGTCGCGCGGGTCGCCGCTGTCGCGGGCCGCGTTGGCGCCGACCTCCTCATCGCTCACGGGCCTAGTAAGCCCGTCGAGAATCCTCGGCCATAGCACCTCGCGCGTGTTCCTTATCAACTCATCCCTCGTATGCGCCGCGAAAGCTCCGGGATATTCGGCAACGCGTGGCGCGGGGACTCCGTTGTTGATCTCGGTGTAATAAACCTCGTTCACGAAGCCGGGGGCGGCGATGGCCACCGAGGGCACTCCCGCATACTCGGCGGCGATGCATGACCCGACCTCCTTGGGGGTACACAGTCCGCAGCCGCAGTTTCCCGAAATAACGGCGTCAACGCCCAAGTCGCGCAGCCTTTTCTGAAACTCGTCCTTGCCGCGGCGCGTGATGCCCGGAGCCGGATAAACCCCGGCCGACCCTATTTCGTCGAGCAGAAGCACCTTGGCGGTCGGATAGTGCTCAAGAATAAGTTTCTTGATTTCGGGATGCGTTATCGACGCCATGAAACTGCCACCCACAACGGCGATGGTTTTGCCGTCGAGGGTCGACAGGCGCGGCGCCATCTCAATCATCTCCACCGTGCCGCGGCCCACGGGGGAGACCACGGCGTAATTCACGCCGTCGGGCTCGGAGGCTTTCAGCTGTTCGGCCTCTCCCGCCGGATGCTGAAATTCCACTTTGCAGGTTTCATCGCACACCATTCGCCGCGCGTGTCCCGCGGTGGCCAACGAAATGCCTATCAACAGCGGCAGGATGTTTTTCGTCATATCTCTCCGTTTTTTTTGGTTTTTAGCAAGATTTTTCCGGCTTCCGAGTTCGGAACTTCCTCGTGATGGATGCAAGCGACGCGGTAGGCCGCATTGGCTTCGCATCGTTCATTATCACTGACCCGCGACTTCCGCCCCGGTTTAAATCCTCAAAACCACGCAGTCGGCTATCACGGCAATATCCGAGGCGCGAAAATAGCGAGATCCGGCCAATCGACGATAGCACAAAACGTGACTCTCGCAGTACGTTTTGGGAAACCTCCGCTTTCCGCCCCTATTTCAGGGGTTTTGCCACCTTTTTACCCGATCGGTACATCCCGGGGGTCGTGCCGGTCCGTTTCCTGAAAAAGCGGATGAAGTAGTTCGCGGTTTCGAACCCGAGGGCATATGACACCTGGGTGACATTCATCTCGGTGATTTCCAGCAGGGTTTTGGCCTCGGCTATTATTCGTCGCTGGATGTATTCACGCGCGCTTACCCCGAGCGAGGCATGCGCGATCTTATTCAGATAATTGGCGGTAACGCACAGACGGTCCGCATAGTAGTCAACATCGTGGTGACGGTATAACTCGTTGCCTACGAGGTTTATGAACCTTGAAGCGTAATTGCGCGCCGGTGGCCCGGCTTCCGCGGGGTTCCATTGCCGGCACTCCTTCTCGACCAACAACAAAAGGTGCCAGAGCTGCGCCCTTAGCAGGTCGTGGAACCTCACCGGGGCAGTCACCTCTTCCATCATTTCGGCCATTATATCCTTAATCCACAGGACCCCCTTTTCGGAAGTCTTAATGAACGGAATTCGTCGCTCCGGGTTAAGGAATGCCGGCCGCTGAAGCAGCAGCGGGTCCTTTACCGCCGACAGAAGAAAATCAGGCTCGAAGATCACTACCTTGCCCTTTATCCCCGGATCCGGCTCCCATTCCCAAACATCTCCCGGAAGCCCGCATACGATGTCAGCGGGGCCGACAACCCTTTCAACTCCGTTGATTTTCACCCGCGTAGCGCCCTCCTCAACCAAAATAACGCAGTAAAACGACTCTCGGTGCGTCGGGAAGCGCTCTATGCCGGGTTTGATGTAGTCAAACTCCATCGCGTCGCAAAGCTGCTCGACACCATACTTGTTCCGATGAAATTTATATAGCTTTATCCCTTTCATTGCCACTCCGTAAAAGTCGTGACGCGAAATTACGAATTATTTCAGAGATAACGCGTTTCGGGAGTATCGCCGGATAGTATGAAACATTCCAAAAATAGTACACAACAGGACTACCCGCCACATCGCGCAATCCAATCCCCCCGCCATGCGTTCTATAGTCAAACGTACGAAATCACCAAGTAATATGAATGTAGAAGAACTCAGAGAGTATTGTCTGTCGCTCCCTCACACCCGGGAAAACATGCCCTGGACCGAGCCCCGGTACAGCATGCTCGCCACATTCACCATCGCCGATAAATGGTTCTGCCTCGTCGATCTGGATAATAAATTCATTGATGTGAAATGTACCCCGGATATGATCGCCGAAATGCGGAGCAAATATGATGGCGCGTTTCCCGCGTGGCATATGAACAAGGAGCACTGGCTGGGAGTAAAGCTGGAATCCGACATCCCGGATTCCGTAATCCACTCACTGCTGAAAGAAGGCTATGAACTGGTCGTTGCAAAACTGCCGAAAAAAACACGCGCCGAAATTGGCTTGCCGCGATAGGACTCTAAGAATATTTTCGCTATATTCGCAGAAGGAACCGCGAGATACGGCCCCCGGATTTTCGCGCCCACTTTTTTCACCCTCCGCAAAGCACGACATTTGATGAAAAAGCGAATCAGCCACCTACTTCAATTTCAATCAAGATTGAGTGAAATATGCCCGGAAGCGACAACGATTCCATCGGTGGGAACTTATAACGGGATTGAAAGAGAATCAGAATGGTCGCGCCAAATCGCGATTCCCGAAGAAGTATCCACCGGCGATTATCTAAAATACGTTTTCGGCATTTCAAATCCTAATTGGGGCGAACTATACAGGCAAGCCGTATCGGGGAGCGGGAAAGAAGAGGATAAAATAACCACCTTGCACTCATCTTCGCTCCTCGCGCTCCTATGCTTTTCAAACATCACTGAAGAGAATCCGCTGCATATTGCCGGAACCAAATACACAAAAGTGTGGTTCGAGGTAAAAAACAGGGTGTTCGACAACCCTTCAAACATTGATATAGTATTGGGAAACGGCGGCTCGGATTTCCTGTTCATCGAGTCGAAATTCACGGAGTACCTGACTCCCGCGAACAAAGCTTTCGCGAAAAAGTATTTCAATTTTTATAAGAATATACTCCCGATGATCGATGGCTTCCCTCTCCAGATGGTATACCCCCGGCCGTATAATCAAGAGGATGGCATGGGTTTGAAATGCTCATCGGAGAAAAAAGTTTATATGGACGGCATCAAGCAATGTTTCTCACACCTGATCGGACTTTGCCAGGGTCCTTACGGCAAGGACTCATCGCGATGGGGTGACAGCGATGGCAAAATCCGCTTCGCGGAAATTCTTTATCGCTTTCCCGGCGACGAGTTCAAATGTTATAGTAACCTTTATTCCAAAACCATCGGCTCGCTTAACGCTGAAAAGTTGGGAAAGGCCATTGATGCCGTTCAGGATTTGGACAACAACCATACCGACCGAATAGAGATATTTCCCGAGGTACTGACGTATCAGGAGGTGTTCAAAGACTTCGGTCTCCCCACGAAAGTAAGGCGATATTTCGATTTATGAAGAGTCTGTCATTCACTCCCGGTCGGCGACTTTGGAGCGTCGGTCGGGGTGCCGCCATATTCGCGATATGCCTTTTGTCAGCAGGCTATGCTGGTGGCGGCAATCCGCCTAATGAGCGGGCCGACAATGCCGCACCCTCTCGGCCCTCCGTCATGGAGCGCGTCGATCCCGGCATCGCGGGCAGGGCTTACAGGCTAACCAACGTCAGCGCGGGGCCGTTTCGCCTCGGCGAGGTAATTCGCGACACAATTGCGGGTTTCGAAGTCGAAACGTCGACCGAACGCGAAACCTTGCCGGGAGGTGTCGAGGTGGAAATACGCGTAAACACTTACCACATTGGCAACGAGGGATGGGTAAGAGTCTCGCCCCAATTTGACCCGGCCACAGGCCGCGTAAGCGACAAAACTGGCGAGATATACATATATTCCGACCTCTTCCTCACCGACAACGGAGTCGGACCGATCTCATCCTTAGAGGATTTGGCTCACATATACCCCGACATAAAAATACGATATATCGGCAAGGACGGTATGTTCGCCTTCGTAACGCCCCAACTGCCCAACGTTCAGTTTCTGCTCAGTGGCGAGCATTACATCCCGGCGGAGCACGGCTACGACCCGGGCGCCAACGGCAAGCCGCGCGTTTCCGATTTTAGAGGGAACGCCCACTTCCACGCGGTGCGAATCCGCGAATAATCAACCAGGGCGGGCTCCCGGGCCGGAACCATTGTGAATTTAACCCTAAAACCATATAATAATGAGCATGGAGCATAAGGCGTTTCTGTTTGACACTGACAAGTTTTACGCCGAAATCAAACCCGTAATGGACGAGAGTGTGGAAAACATCGAGGCCGCGCGAGAGTATATCAACGAGCACCTCGACGAGTTCCAGTCGCCCTACTCCGGCGAGCCGCTGGAGGAGGACTGGGAAGAGGAGTTCGACGAACTGACACTCCAGGTTTACTTTGACATACTTCTCACCGCCTGCTACGACGTCGACGACGACCGCGGCCTGGTGGATATGTGGGACGCGGTGAACGAAGTCATAAAATCGCTTGACATTTTCGATGATGGTTCGGTGCCGGTCACAGGCCGGAGCTTCGAGGCCAACGGCGTTACCGTCGACCCGGGCATGGAAGGCACGGGGCTGATCGACCGCGACGAGGTTGAGGGGATACTTAACGTATTGACTAACAACCGGGAGGCCGCGGAAGACGCTGAGCCCGACCCTGAGGAGATGCTCTATGAGGCCGACCCGGAGGAATGGATGGAAGCCTACGACGACCTGCTCGCCCTCTACGAGTACGCCCTCAGCCAACGTAAAGGGCTGCTGTTCACCTTCTAATCACCCGCCCAAAATACAATCGGCCCGCGCGACCCGCGGGCCGATTGCGTTTTTGGGGGCGAATGAGTAACTTCGCGGTTCGTTTTTAACCTCATATTGACTGCCTCAGATATGTCTGATAAACAACATAGACGCGATGCCGCACGGGCGGGCGCCCCGGAGGTGGCTGACAGGCCGGTGTCGATGGGCCGCGGACTGCTCGCGGTGTCGCCGATCGCGGTGTTTCTGCTCGTTTACCTCGCCACCTCGCTGGTAATCGGCGATTTCTACAAGATGCCCTTGAGTATGGCGCTGTTGGTGTCGTCGGTGTGGGGCGCGTTCACTATGAGCGGGCGCCCGCTCCAGGAGCGCGTCGACGCGTTTTCGCGGGGCGCCGGTTCGGCCAACGTGCTCTATATGATATGGATTTTCATCCTCGCGGGGTCGTTTGCCGCCGTGGCCAAGGAAATCGGGGCGGTCGACGCGGCCGTGGGGCTCACACTCGGTTTCCTACCTCCGGGGCTGGTGGTGCCGGGGCTTTTCGCGGCCACCTGCTTCGTGTCGATGGCGATAGGCTCGTCGGTGGGCACGGTGGTGGCCCTCACCCCTTTGGCGGTGGATATGGCGGAGTGTACCGACGCACCGGTAGCATTCTATGTCGCGATAGTGCTCGGAGGCGCGTTCTTCGGTGACAATCTCTCGTTTATCTCGGACACAACGATAGCGGCCACACGCACGCAGGGGTGCGATATGCGCCATAAGTTCCTGGCAAACATCCGCATCGTGCTCCCGGCGGCGGTGATCTCATTAGCGCTCTACACGCTCGCGGCGCCCGAGGCTTCGGCGTCAGATATTCCCTCCGCGGCCCCGGGATGGCTGGTCATCCCCTACGCCGCGGTGATAGCGCTGGCGTTGGCCGGAATGAACGTCACGCTCGTGCTGCTGGCCGGAATCGCCACCGCCTTCGCCGCCGGACTGATTCGGAGCTACGCGCTCATCGACCTTTTCCAAATCGCCGGGGGCGGCATCGACCAGGTCGGAGGGCTGATAGTGGTCACCCTGTTAGCGGCGGGGATGTTAGGGGTAATCAAGGCGACCGGGGGCATTGATTTCATTCTGAAAATCGTGGGGCGCAATGTTGGCACCGCGCGCGGAGCGCGGGTCAGCATACTGCTCCTTGTGGGAATCGTGAACCTCTGCACGGCCAACAACACCGTCGCGATCATCACCGTAGGGTCACTCGCCAAACGTATCGCCGGGCGCTACTCGATAGCCCCGCGCGAGGCGGCGTCGCTGCTCGACACGGGCTCCTGCGTGGTGCAGGCGCTAATACCCTACGGCGCCCAGACCCTTATGGCGGCTTCGCTGGCGGGCATATCGCCCGTCGCTCCCTGGCCGTATCTATTTTACCCGCAGATGCTTATAGTCTGCCTGGCCGTGGCTGTGCTTTTCGCTAAAAAGTCAAGGGCGGCCTACTGAGCCGCCCTTAGATATGGGGGACGCACTACGCGTCAGTCGTTCTCCATATTCACCCCCTTGAACTGCCCGAGGAGGTTGAAGCGGAGCTCCACGTTGTCCGACAGACCAATGTCATATCCGGCATTGCGCTTGCGTATGCTCACAATCTTAGTGTCGGGGTAATTCTTAGCGACGTACTTCTGTATCGTCTTGGGCACGAGGGCGTCGGGCACGGTGCGCTTGCCGCAGTCGACCGAGGTCCACTTGCCCTTGTTGGAGAACTCGATCGTGGCCCCGTTGGTGAGACGCACGTCGTAGTCGGTCTTTTTTAACAGGTGCCGGTCAACCTTGATCAGGCTCACCTTGGCCTTGGGGAAATGCTCGTCGAGCATCTCGCGGGCCTCCTCCGGGAGGTTTTCGCGCTTGATGGTGTAGCTGTCGATAAACGCGTTCGCGGCCGTCACGGACATTACCGTCGCGACTGCCGCCGCAAGTATTTTCTTGTACATAAGTGTCCTTTCTTTTCCCCTAATAACAATCGGCGGGGGAGCCCGACACAGCGTTTAACCAACTTTCACCTTTGCTCAGTCGCGGTCGGGAAGCGGTTGCCAGATGTAGAGGCGGTCGGAGGGGCGGATTTTCACATCGACGGGGATGGAGACGCTGTCCCCCTTGCGGGCCACCTCGACGGGGCGGAGCCCCACGCGCATCTCCTCGACGCGGCGTATGACGGTGCCGGTGGTCGGGCCGACGATCACGATCTCGTCGCCGATGCGGAGCTCGCCGGCCTCCATGAGGAACTCGGCCACCCCAAGCTTCGAGAAGTAGCGCACACCCTTGGCGGCATATTGCTTGACGCGCGTGGCCGAAGAGCCGTACTTCATTGACCACTCGCCCAGGCGCTGGCCCAGGTAATAGCCGTCCCAGAAACCGCGGTTGAAGATTTTGCGCAGGTCCTCCTCCCAGGCGGCCACGCGCTCGGGGGTGTAGGTGCCGTCGCAAAGCGCCTGGAGTGCCTCGGAGTAGGCCTTCGTGGCGAGGTAGACGTACTCGGGGCCGCGGGCGCGCCCCTCGATTTTGAACACTCGCACCCCGGCGTCGACCATCTTGTTGAGGAAGTGGATGGTGCGCAGGTCCTTGGGCGACATTATGTACTTGTTCTCGATGTCGAGCTGGTCGCCGGTCTCGCGGTCGGTCACGGTGTAGCCACGGCGGCATATCTGGGTGCAGGCGCCGCGGTTGGCCGAGGAGTTCATCTCGTGGAGCGAGAGGTAGCACTTCCCCGAGACGGCCATGCAGAGAGCGCCGTGGCAGAACATCTCGATGCGCACCAGCTCGCCGCGCGGGCCGCGGATCTGCTCGCGCTCGATGGCGCTGTGGATTTCGGCCACCTGGTCGAGCGAAAGCTCGCGGGCAAGCACCACCACGTCGGCCCACTGGGCGAAGTGGCGCAGAGTGGCCGTGTTGCCTACGCTCTGCTGGGTGGATATGTGGACTTCGAGACCGATCGCACGGGCTTCGAGGATGGCGGCCATGTCGGAGGCGATGATGGCCGTGATGCCCGCCTCCTTGGCCGCCGCCAGGATGTCGCGCAGCTTCGGCATATCGGCGTCGTAGATTATAGTGTTGACCGTCAGGTAGCTGTTGACACCGGCCTCGCGGCACTCGGCAGCGATCTGCCGCAGGTCGTCGAGGGTGAAGTTGACGCTCGAACGGGCGCGCATGTTCAACCCCTCGACCCCGAAATAAACGGCGTCGGCCCCGGCCTGGATGGCCGAGCGCAGCGACTCGTAGCTCCCCACCGGGGCCATTACCTCAAAATCCTTGCGTTGCATATTCTTCATTGTCTTTAACGCGAAGTTACGAATAAAAATCGGTATATTCGCGGCATTAAACTTGGTGTATTATGAGAATAGCAGTATACTGCTCGGCGCGCCGCAACATCGACCCGGCGTATGCCGACGACGCCCGCCGGCTGGGCCGGTGGATCGGAGAGAACGGCCACACGCTGGTGTACGGCGGCCTGGAGTACGGGCTGATGGACGAGGTGGCCCGCGCAGCCTCCGAAGCCGGGGCGAAAGTGGTCGGAGTGGTGCCCCAGAGCCGCCTCCGCGACCAGCACCCGGCCAACACGCTGAGCATCGGCGTGTCGACCCTCCACGAGCGCAAACAAACCATGGAGGAGAACGCCGACGTGTTCGTGGCCCTCGAAGGGGGTCTCGGAACCATCGACGAAATCGTGTCGGCACTGGTGTCGATGACCTTCTTCCGCTCCTTCCAGCCGATAGCCATGCTCAACCGCGACGGAATCTACACCTCGCTCAAGCAGCTCTTCGACACCCTCGCCGAGCACCGCCTCGCCGGGCCCCCGGCTACCGAGGCCGTAAGCTTCCTGCCTGACGCCGACGCCCTCATAGCATTCCTCGAAGCGGAGGCTCGAAAACTGGCCGAAAACAACGAAACCCCGACCGAGAAATGAAAATATACACCCGCACAGGCGACCGCGGCGCGACCTCGCTCGTAGGGGGCAAACGTGTCAGCAAAGCCTCGGAACGCCTCGAAGCCTACGGCACCATCGACGAACTCAACTCCCACATCGGGCTGCTCAGAGCCGCTCCCGGACTCCCCCCCGAGGCCGACTCGCTCCTGGAATATGTGCAGAACAAACTGTTCAACATCGGGGCATACCTCGCGACCGACAACAGCGCCGACCCGGAACTCAGCCCCGCCGGACTCCCCCCCGAGGCAGCCGCCCGCCTCGAAGAGGCCATGGACCGCGCCGACGAGGAGCTCCCGCCCCTGCGCGCCTTCATACTCCCCGGAGGGTCGGAGGCCGGAGCGAGGGCCAACGTGGCC
>JAMPHO010000044.1 GCA_023663385.1 Alistipes timonensis
GAACACAGGCCGTGATGGGCGGCACCGAGGAGGCCGCCGCGGCCACCCGCGAGGCCAACAACGAGCTGATGGCCGACACCGTGTCGCGCATAGCCGCCGACGGCGAGGCCCGCAAGGACAGCATAGAACAGCAGTACCGCCAGCGGGACGCGCAGCTCGAAGGCCAGCTGCAGAACCTCGAAGCCGGGAGGGCGGCGAACATCGCCCAGGCCGTCAAGGGGGTGTCAGCCGCCGGAGCGAGTCTCGCCGACGCCTTCGAAGATATGCCCGCCAAGGCGAAAAAGGAGACAGCGCTATGAGCACAGAGAACGAAAAAAAAGGAGCGGGCTGGCCGACCGCGCCTGAAAACCCGTTCGCGTACAACAGCGGGGAGAACAAAACCGAGCCAGAGCCGCGACAAAAAGCAGAACCAGCGCCCAAGGCCGACAAAGCCCCCGCCGCCGAGCCGTGGGAACCCACCGGGGTCGAGAACGTACGACACGAGGTGTCGGCCGACGCGGGGATGCCGAGGAACCCGTCCACCCCGGCCGATGCCGTCAACGCGGCATTCACGCCCCCTTCAAAAGAAGACGACGAGTTCGAGGGATACGACGCTGAGAACTACGGCGAGCTGATCGAGCAGCTGAAGAGGCGCATGGAGGCCTCCAGGCCGCTGACGAAGGAGGAAGAGGAGGCGCTCCGCCGCCGCCAGCGAACGCAGGGGATAATCGCCGGAATCTCGGACGCCGCCCAGGCGGTCGCCAATCTCGGCTTCACCTCCAACTACGCCCCGGATATGTTCGACCCGAAAGCCGGGATGTCGGCCAAGGCCCGCGAACGGTTCGACAGGGAGAAGGCCCGACACGACGCCGACAACGACCGATACATGAACTACGCCCTGCAGCTCGGCAAGCTGCGGGACAGGCGAGACGCGGCCCGCGAAAAGCGGCAGCAGCAGAACGTGACGCTGCAGCTCAAACTCAACGAGGACGCGCGGCGACAGGCCAAGGCCGCCCACGACGCCGCCATGGCCGACATCGACCTGCAGATCGGTATGGGCAAGCTGGATTACGAACAGGCCAGAGCCGAGAAAGCGAAAGCCGACGCCAAGCTCGCCAAGGCCTACGCCGACCACGCCGACGAGAAAGTGATCGCCGAAATCAACAGCAAGAACCGCTCCAACCGGGGCGGCGGAGGGGGCGGCACGCCCGGGCAGTACACCGTGTGGCGCGTGAACCCCGACAGCGGGGAGGTCGAGTACAAAAGCGGCTTCAAGGCCGAGGCCGCCGCCCGAAACTACGCCACCACCTACGCCAAAGATGGCTGGAACTACAGCACGAATCCCGTAGAGGTGACCACTTCCCGCGAAAGCACCGACCGCCGAGGGAGGAAATCCAAGAGCGAGACGAAGTCCTCCCGCGACCCGTCGACACCCGCCAACGAAGCGGCCCCAAAACCCGGAAACGGGACAAACAAAAAGAAGAACCGCCTGGGCCTCTGACACCCGGGTCGGAACCATTCCAGCAACGACAAGCAAGCCCATATATGGAATACGACAAGTTCGACGAGCTATACGACAATCTGAAAGAGGACGGCTATGTGGAGCGGAGCCGAGAGCACTTCAAGGCGTTCGTCTACGCCCCCGGCGATGAGGGGTACCGCAACCGCAAGGCCCTCTACGAAAACCTGAGGGAGGACGGCTACATCGACAGCCCGACCTACGAGGATTGGAGCAAGCGGCTGGGGCTCCACGCGACGAACGGCCTGGCCGAGGAAGCGAAAACGCCGAAACGCGCCGAAACCGCGCCGACCGCCGTGCCCACGCCATCCGACACCGACGACTGGGAATCCGCCCCGCTTATGCCGGGTGCCGGAACTCCCGTAACCGAGGGTGGTGAGGAGGCGGACGGGAACTGGGAACCCACCCCGGCGCAGCGCGCCGTGATGAACGCCCGGGTGGAGGCATCGCGGCGGGCCTACCAGGCCGCTTCCGACGAGATCGCGGAACGTTCGCGGAATCTCACGGAATACAACGCCGGTTCCGCCGCCATTCTCGGGAAGCCCGCCAAGGGGCGTATGGCGTTCGACCCAGCCACTGGAAAGGTCGAGCAGACCTATATAACACCCGACGGGATCGAGACGACCAACCGCCTCGGAGCCGAGGAAGCCGCCCGCGGCTACCGCGCCGAGCGCTTCGCCGTGTCGCTTCCGGGACGCATACAGGCAGCGCGTCGCAGGGCGTCGGAACTTGAGCGGTCCATACGGGAAAGGATAAAGGCGCTTTCCGCCGAGGCGGCCGGGCGCGACGGCGACCGCGGTCTGATGAGCCGGGTGGTCGGGGGCGTGATGAGCGCCGAGGGAGCCACCCCTGACGACGGCGGCTTCGCCGAAAGCGTCAAGACCGACAGGGAGCTCAACGCCCTGCGGCTCTCCCTGCGGCAGACCGAGGAATCCCTGCGGCAGATGGAGAACGCCCGCCACCAGCAGACACGCGGCGGCGAAGGCTCCCGCTTCTGGGATTCGCCGCTCGTGAAAGCCGCCAGAGTCACCGCCTCGCTATCCCCGGTGCTCGCACCCGTGGCGACCGGCTTGCGTGTCGCGGATGCCGCCAGCGGCTCAGAGTTCACCGAGGACTTCGCCCGGGGGACGTGGCAGGCCGTGACCGACACGCGCGCCTGGGACTTCGGTTACGGCGACTTGCGCGACTCGATGACCTCCCTCGCCATCGCCCGGAAGGCCGAAAGCGGCCAGGAACTTACCGATGCCGAGCGGTCAGCCATGGAGGACATCGCGCTCAACCAGGCGGTGATGGCGCAGTTCGGCGACCTCGGAACCGGCTACCGATGGGGCGACATCGCCGGCACGTCGCTCTCCTTTATGAAGGACTTCTTTATCTTCGGATTGCCCGGGGAAGTGCCGGCCCTGTTCACGCGCGGCCTCACCGGGATTGCCACAAAGGCAGCCACCAAGGCCGGGGCCTCGATGTCCGCGGAGGTCGCCAAGCGCGCGGCCAGGCGCGGCCTTATCTCCTTCGTAAAGAAGGAGGGTATGGCGGGGGTCGGCGCCCTCGTCAGGGAACAGGCCGCGCCGTGGACGGCAAAGGTGCTCGGCACCACGGCGGACGACCTGCTGCTACGCGCCCCGATGATGGCCTCCACCGTGCAGGGAATGTCCACTGCCTCCAAGATTGCCGACGAGAAGCTCGGCGGGGTGAAATACGACCCCGCCACCGAGACTTACAGGTTCGCGGACGGGAGCTCCTGGAGCCGCGCCGCCTGGGAGGCGGGCGCCGACCAGGTAATCGAGAACTTCTCCGAGATGTGGGGCGCGCACCTGCCCGGCCTCACCGAAGTCTCAAAGGCGTTCGGCGCGCGCAACCTCACCGCCGCCGTGCTCCGCTCAACCCGCGAGGGTGCCGGCACGGCGATGTCGATGGCCGCCACTTTCCTACGCCGGGCTGGTGTCAACGGATATTTCGGCGAGGTCGGCGAGGAGTATTACGGCCAACTGTGGCGCACGTGGCTCGGCCTTTCCTCCGCCTACGACCCCGATACAGGGGAGAACCTTTTCAAGTCGTGGCAGTTCCACGGGGACATTTGGGGCGGCATGGCCCTGTCAGTCGGTATGACCGGCGGGGGCGCGATGGTCGTCAACAGCGGACTCAGATACGGCGGCAAGGCTGTGGATTACTATGCGGCCCGCCACGCCGTCGACCGTGCCGACCGTCTGGCCGGAACAGCTCTGACCGCCGGGGTATGGGACCCGATGAGGACGATAATCGACGCTACCGACAATGCCAATATTGGAGCTCTGGCCGAACAGGTGTGGAAAGACCGGTCAATGACCGACGCTCAGAAAGCAGCCGTGCTGGACTATATGGAGGCGGAGATGATTATGCGCGGGCGCAACCTGCGCGACTTCGTCTCCCGTATGCCGGAGGCGGAGCATGCCGGGCGCGGGAAGATGGCCGACGCCTACACCGAGGGCATGGCCATAGACACCGCCGAGGACAGGAACCGGGCGCTGCTCGGACTGAGATACCGCGGCGAGAAGCTGTGCGAGGCCCTCGGGCTGGCCGATAACGCCAACCCTGTCCGCACCCTCGCCGCCATATACGGGACCGACGACATCGACTCCATAATCACGGCGGCGTATGCCGACACCGACCTGACCGACGCTGCCCGCACGGCGATAGAGGATTACCTCATCGCCTCCAACCGCTACAACGGCATGGCTCAGGCGGCGCGGGATGCCGTCGAGTCCGAGGCCGCCGCGAAGGCGGGCGAGGTCGATGAGCGAAGCGACCGCTCCGACCCCGCCAACCCCGCGGTGCGTCCGGCGGTGATGAAGCTCGGCGACGAGCGGGTGTACATCCTCGGCGGCAGCGTCGCCATGCTACCCGACGGGACGATGGTAGACATCGCCAACTCCGACCGCTTCGTCATAATCAGAAAGGAGGACGGCTCGGTGGAGACCGCCGACGCGGCCGACATACTGAGGCTGGAGGAGCCGCGGAGCGCCGCCGACGTGAAGGCGGAGGTCGCCGCGGAGGCGCGGGCCGCGCTGACCGCGGAACTCCTCGCTCAGATGAACGGCACCATCAAGGCGGAGCCGGGCGACATCGTGCCTGTTTCGACTGGCGGACAGGTGGTGGAGGCCGAGGTGAGGGCCAACAACGGCGCTAACGTCACTGTGGCGCTCCCCGACGGCTCCGAGGCCTCATTCCCCCTTCGGGAAATACAGGCGCTTTCCGACCGGGCGCGGATGGCCGCGTTCCGGGCCGAAATGGAGGAGGGAACCCCGCGGGAGGCGGAGAGCGCGGATGCTCCCGCCGATTTAGCGGCGGGCGATGCCCTCGCGTTCCCCGATGACATTGACGGCCCCCTCGCCGGCGCGGAGGCCCGTATCGCCGAGGTTGACCGCTCCGATCCCTCCGCTCCGCGCTACGTCGTGGAGTACGAGACACCCGACGGCTCCACCCGAGTGGCGAATATGACCGCCGAAGAGCTCGCCGCCGCCAACGCCGCGAAGAAAAGCGCCGACGAGGCTTTGACTCCCCCCGCGGAATCCGTATCTTCGCGGGTAGAAAACAACGATGACGATGGAAACAGACCTCAGCAAGATAATGATGAGCCAGCGTTCATATCCGGGAATGACGGCGGCTCAATGGCTACAGACCCAGCCCGAGGAGTGGCGACCAATAGAGACCGAGGCCATATACGAGTGTATGAGGAGGGGCTGGGATCTTCACGAAATGCACATATTAATGATAGCGAGAGAGATCGACGCGACGCGGAATCCGAAAGGCTGGTAGGCGTCGCCAAAACCAACGGCGAATATTTTGACAAGGAGCGCAAAGCCGCTCTTGGCGACAAGGTTTCAAAGCGTTCGGGAGAAAGCGACGTATACGACAACCACAATACAGACGGAAAGGTCTACAAGGTAAAGGACCCGTACGCAAAGTCGCCGATGAAGCCCGGCGTCGCGCCCGAGGACGCGGTATACGAGCACCTGGTGCACAACAAGTACTTCCCCGAGACCGCCTACGGTTTCGAGGGTGTGAGCGACGAATACGGCGACCTGCGACTTGTGCTGTCACAGGATTACGTTAAATCCTCACGCCAGGCCACCAAGGAGGAGGTCGAGGCCGCGCTCGCCGAGAGGGGGCTGCTCCCCGAGGGCGGGTACCGCTACGGCAACGACGAGATAAGCGTCACCGACGTCACCGGCGACAACGCCATAGTTGGCGCCGACGGCAAAGTATACTTCATCGACCCGGTGATCGACTTCAAGAAGCCCGCCGCGGAGATACTCGGCCCCGCCGAAGGGCACATTCCCGAAGCCGGGGAAATGGTTCCCGCCCCCACCGAAAACGCCGTTTCAGGGAGTGAAACCGCCCCCGAAACCGATTCTTCCGTGGAAAACGCACGGGAAGCCTCCGCTGCGGAGGCTGACGCGATGCCCATGGTGGAGGTTAAGGGCAAACGGGGCGAGGCCCCGGCCCTCGTGCCCGACTTCCTCGCCGTTTCCCCCGCCCGCGGACGGCGACACCTCTACGAGGAGCGCGGTTACTCCGAGTCGGTTGCCGACGCCTTCGTGGCCAAGACGATCGAGAAGGCGCGCAAGGACCTCTCGAAGCTCGCGGGCACCGAACCCGAGATCGGCACCGACCTGGCGGAATACGACCGCGCCAAAGCACGATGGGACGCCGACGTTAAGGATGCGCGCCGAACCCTCGATTACTGGGAGGAGGTGCGCCGCGAGCAGCTCAGGGTGTCGGCTGAAAGGGATATGGCCGAAGTCGCCGCCGCGCAGGAGGCGGAGGCCGCACGCCGCAGGGAGCTCGCCGAGGAGGCAGCCCGGCAGAGGGAGGAGGAGGCGCGGGCCTCCGAGGACAGGGCCGCACGTCCGGCACAGTACCGCAGACTGATGGACGCGTGGGACGCGCCCGCGAGCCTCAGGGAGCACATCGCCCGCTACCTGCTGTCGGGCGTGAGGCTGCGCTGGGTGGACAAGGGCTCAACCCGCGGCCTGGGGCACCACCTCTTCGGCGGGAAGTCCGCCGGACGCAACACCCGCAACGAGTACGGCAAGTTCATGTGGCTCGTTGACGACAGGGCGGGCATCAGCCCCGAGGCCGCTGCCGAGGAAATCGCCCAGGCGTATTACGGGGACTACGAGAACGACACCGACCATTATTCCGAGGTGTTCGCCGCCCTGCTCGACATGCTGGTCTCGCAGAAAGGCCCCGCGGGGATGTGGGCGACGGCGCTGGAGGAACGACGGGCCAACACCGGCTCCGGGCTCGATATGTTCGGGTTCACGCCCCAGGAGCGGGAACAGTACTTCCCGGGCATGGACGACGCCGAGGTACAGGCGGCGCTCGACTTCTATGACCGATTCGGGGTGACGAGGGAGGAATACGCCGAATACGCGGCCTCCCACCACGCCGCGGCCGAACTGATCATGATGGCCGACTCGGAATATGAGGGATTTTTGCGTAACTTAGCCGGAGAAATAGCTGACGAATATGACAGAAGAAAGAAACAACAACAAAATCTCACAGGCGGAACTGCGCCGGAAAACGGAGGAGGCGGTGCGCTACTGCCTGGACAACGGGCTGATGACCGCGGAAGAGGTGCGGAGACTCGGCAGGGAGAACCCCCTGTCGCTGGCGCGGACGGCGCTGGCTCGGAAGGACTTCGCGGAACGGAGGCCCAGGCCCAAGCCAATTCCGTGGCGGGAACTGGGAATCGAGCCGTAGACGAATGGTTCGGTCCGGTATACACCGGGTTTGAGGGAAGGCCGGTGGAGGCGGAGGAACATCTGCGCGACAAATGCGACGGGATAGCCAAGGGGGCGCTCACATATCCCGGCCTGTCCCCCATCGACCTCGCGTGGGGCGATATGAAGGCTGGGTACATGAAGATCGTCATCAAACACCCCGAGGTGGTAGGCAAACTCCAATCCATCCTTGACTCGTGTGAAATCATTGAGCAGTCGGACAACCGCGTCGTGCTTGAAAGCGACACCCACAAGGTGATCGTCAGCAAAATGAAAGGCGCGACTCCTACTGACAACTGGCTGCTGACCGCTTATGAAAAAAAGAAAAAGCCCGTCTCCGCCAGCAGTAGTGACATTGAAACGGAACCCGGAGGCAAGCGGAATGGCACGGCTACTCCGCAAAACGAGGCTTTTTCTTTGGAAGCTTCCGACCGACCCGCAGTAGGTGATGGTAAAGGCACCGATACCACCGAAGTTAATAGCGGCCATACAGGGGGTGCAACCGTGCCAGCGGGAAATTCTTCCGAGACTTCCGACGGCAAAGTTAACGCTTCGCCGACAGAAAAACAAATCGGGAGCGGGGAAAGTTCGGCCCAAAACATCGGAAACAAACGGGGTTACGCCGAAAAGGTGGCCGTAGCCGAGGCTCAGACCGACACCGACCCCACCGAGGCGCAGAAAGAAGCCGGCAACTACAGGAAGGGCCATGTCACAATCTGCGACTTCGACATCACCATCGAGCAGCCCAGGGGGAGCGTGCGCCGCGGCCCGGTAGACCCCGCCACGGGCAAACCCGCCTGGGAGACAAAAATGGCCAACGCCTACGGCTACATCCGCGGCACCGAGAGCGCCGACGGCGACCACATCGACGTGTTTCTCCACGAGGACATGGACCGGTGGGATGGCCGCGGGGTTTTCGTCGTTGACCAGACCAACCCGGACGGCTCGTTCGACGAGCACAAGGTGATGCTCGGCTTCAATGACGACTACGATGCCATGCGGGCATATCTTGCCAACTACGATGCCGATTGGCAGCGGACGCACCCCGGAATCCGCATCAGCGAGGTCAGCGTCGAGGACTTCAGGAAATGGGTCGACAGCGGCCACCGCAAGACCAAGCCCTTCGCCGACTACTCCATAGCCGCCAAGGGGGAGACATTCGAAGTAGAAACGCCCACAACAGTAGAAAAAGCTCCTAACCGCGGCTATGCTATCGTCGCCAAGCCCTATACCAACAAGAACAAGGAGACGCTCGACACCTACCTTGTGACCTTTGACCGCGAACTCTCCAAAGAAGAAAAGCGGGCAATGGCGGCGGCGGCGCGCGCCGACTTCAACAAAGGCTGGTACGACAAAGAGACCGGCGGCTTTATGCTCCGCGGCAAAGAGGACGCGGAGGCTTTCGCGAAGAAATTCAGCGACGCTGACGGCGGAAACAAACGGGAATCCGGGAATAACGCTAACTTCGCGGATGTGAAGCCGTGGGCCGAGATGGACGGAAGCGAGCGGGAAGCCGCCGCATCGAAGTCACCGCTTACCCGCGACGAGATAGAGAGCGCGGATATAGACGACATCATAAAGGCCAACGCGCTCGCCTACCTTGACGGACGCCGCGGCACCATACAGACATTATCATACTTACAAGCATACGGACATGTTAGGAATACCGACGGAAATAGCGGCGGAAATAGCGTCGATGCCGACCAGGCACAGCTGGCTGGCGCCGATACTGGCGCGGCTGGACAGCGAGGAAAAGGAGACAGAGGCGGAGGACGCCCTGAGCGAATGGATCGAGAAGACGGCGGCGGAGCTCTTCCCGGGGCACCCGCTGGCCGGGCGGATAGCGCGGGAGACGGCGGGGCTGCTGCTGGAGAGCGAGGCGGTAACGGCGTACCTGCGGAAAAATCCGCGGTGGCTGGGGTATCTGCCGGAAATCTACCTGCCGGAGGAAGCGGCCTCGCTGGGGGCGTCGGAAGCGATGGCCGGGCCGGAGGACGAGAAGGCGGCGGCGACGTTGCTGGCGCGTCTGCTGGATGGGACACTGCGTCCCGACCCGCTGCTGGCGGCGAGGCTGATGTCGCTGTAGACACCGCTAAAGCCGACCCCCTGGGAAGTGCCATTGCCGACTTCAAAGACATCCTTGGTGAATTTGCCCGCGCCGGCCGCGGCGAGATGAGCCTGTCAGTCGCTGGGATGAACGCCCGGCAGATGGAGATGCTCCCGCGCGTGATAGCCGCCGGGGCCCGTGTCGGGTACGAGCTGATAAAGAAAGGTCTCACCACGCTCGCGGCGTGGTCCTCGGCCATGCGGACGCACATCGGTGGGCCGCTTCGGGCGAGCGGTCTGACTGATACCGAAGTGGACGGATGGATAACCGAGATGTGGGACTGCGACTACACAGCCGACGGCGTTACGCGCCGCATCAGCGAGTGGGCCTCCATACTATCGAGGGAAGAGCTGCGCTCGAAGGCCCGCGCCACACTTGAAGACAAACGCGCCGCCCAGGCTGCCGCAGAGGACATCCCGGTGCGCGTGGCCGACGCGGATAACATACGCGACACGCTCCCGTTCCTTCTTCCGCAACAGCGACAGGACGTGCTGCTGGCCGAGACGCAGTTCTTCGATCCGTCTCACGCAGACGAGGCGCACGCCTACGGCAAGGGCTTTATGTTTACCAACGGCACAGGCACGGGAAAGACCTACACCGGGCTGGGAATCGTCAAACGCTTCGTGAAGCAGGGCAAAGGCCGCGTGCTGATACTCACCCCGTCGCAGACCAAGGTCAGCGACTGGATAAAGGACGGGGAGAATCTCGGTCTCGCGATACGCGACCTCGACAGCTGGGCTCGCGAGCGCGGCACCACCGCCACTACCGAGAATGGAGACGGGGTGATTATCACCACCTATGCGAATTTCAGGCAGAACAAAGCACTGGAGGAAGGCTGTTTCGACCTTGTCGTATACGACGAGAGCCACCGCATTCTCGAAAACAAAAAAGGAATCGCCACCAACGGACTGTCGGCCCACTACCGCTTAAGCAACAAGGACGAGGGACACGCCTTCGCCCGTCTGCGCGACACCAATCCCGTGTACCGGGAGATGCTAAAGACGCGCGAGGATTATGACGACCTGTACGCCAAGACCGTCAACAACGCAAAGTCCGCCACCGGGATTGACAATATGTTCACCCTCATTGTCAACGGCCACATACCGCCTGCCGGTGCCGACGAATGGACTCCCGCCGCCGAGGAGAAGTTTCCAGAGCTGTCGGCCCTGCGAAAACGCGAGCGCGAGCTCCGCGCAAAGTTTGACGCGGATGTGCGTCCGGCGCTTGAAGAACAGGCCAGGGCAGACGCGGCCCGTACAAAGGTCGTTTTCCTGAGCGCTACCCCGTTCAACACCCGTGAGAATATCGACTATGCCGAGGGGTACATATTCTCCTACCCTTCAGATGAGGGTGGGAACTATATGTCCCCGCGCGGACGCAGCCGCTTCTTCCTCGACCACTTCGGTGCCGGATACAAGTGGCGTTACCACCGACTGGAAAGCTCCACGGAGAACGCCCAGGCGCTGGCGCGTCAGGAGGTCGAGTTCAGCGACTGGCTTCGCAACGACCTGCGCACGATGAGCGGGCGCGTGATAGACAGCGAGTACGACTACTCGCGTGATTTCCCAACGGTCACGGGCGAGTACGCCGCCCGCTTCAACGAGGCGACCTCCGAGCTGGCCCTTAACGAACACACGCGCGATGCCTATCGTGAGACAATCGGAGACTACAACTACGGAGGCGCCCTGTTCGAAAGCATGAAGGTGTCCCAGGTCATACCCCGCATACGGGCGCATATAGCCGCCGGGCGCAAGGTCGCCGTGTTCCACCGCCGCGTTGAGACGAAAGAACCGCTCGCCCCACCCTTCGCCACCCTGTTCGCCCGCGCCGCCGCCATGGCGCGGGATATATCCGACCAGGCCAAGTCCAAAGAGGCTGCCGCGGAAGTGCGCCGTCTGCGCCGCCGCTACGCCGACCTGCTGGAATGGGAAAGGACACTCGATCTGCGCATGCCCCGCGAGCAGCTGGCCGATGCGTTCGGCAGGGATGCCATCGCGTTTTTCAGCGGCAGGGAGAGCCAGCGAGAGAAAAGCCGGGCAGTCGAGGACTTCAACGCCGACGAAGGAGGTAAGGACATAATAGTTATACAGGAAGCGAGCGGCAAAGAGGGCATTTCTCTTCACGACCGCACCGGGCGACACCAGCGCGTGATAATGACGCTGGGGCTCCCGCAGAGTCCCATAACCGCGCTCCAGATCGAGGGGCGCATCTTCCGTATCGGCAACCGCAGCAACGCTGTTTTCGAGTACCCGCTGCTCGGCCTGGATTCTGAGATGGTGCTGTTCGGGCAGAAGTTCAACGCCCAGGTTGGCACTACCGAGAACCTCGCCCTCGGGAGTCTGGCCCGCGACCTGCGCGAGAGCTTCGCCCGCGGCATAGAGACCCGCAGCGGCGAGGTTGACATAGAGCGCCAGGGCGTGGGCGGCAAAGAGATGGACGCCAGTTCGGGATCGTCGGACGTGTCGCCGTTCGAACGCGCCGTCCTTGACTACTACACCAACCACAAAATAAGCTCTTCAAGAGACAACCGCGAGGGAAAGGACTATTATCCCACTCCCGAACCGCTCGGCTACATGATGAGCGTGTGGGCCGGATTGTCGGAGGGGGAGAGCGTGCTTGAGCCGTCGGCAGGCCACGGGGCCATCGCCCGCTATGTGCCGGCATCCAACGTTCTGACCGCCATCGAGCCGTCCGCCACGCTGTTCAGCCGTCTCCAGATCAAGGCCGGGGGCGTGGGCCGGAAGTTCGAGAACGGCGTGTTCGAGGATTACAACATCGTAAACAAGCACGACGCCATCCTTATGAACCCGCCGTTCGGCAGCGGCGGCAGACTCGCCATCGACCATTTGGCAAAAGCGTTCGGGCATCTGGAGGAAGGAGGCCGCATCGTGGCCGTAATACCGCGCGGCAGCGCTGACTCAAAGTTCGAACGATGGTATTCCGGCGAGAAGTCCGCGGTGCTCACAGGCGAGGTGAACCTTCCCGACATCACGTTCGAGCGCGCCGGAACATCCGTGCGTTGCCGCGTGGTAGTGATTGACAAGGTGGGCGACCGGGAGCTCGCGGCCCGCGCCGGGGCAAGCGCCCGCCACATTGACCTTTCAGGCAGAAACTACGCCAAAATAGAAGAGTTCTTTGACGAAATAAGCGGCATAGAGATGCCGCCCCGCACCATCGACACACTGGCGCGTCTGCGCAAGAAGGCATTGCCGGTGGCGAGGTCTGTCCGCACCATAAAGGGAGTGACGGATGTACAGGTCGGAAGCGACAACATCCGGGTGAAAGGTCGCGGCGTGTGGGAGACACTGAACTGGAACTATCCTTCCGCCGAGGCGCTTGAGACCGGAATGCGGGAAAAACACGCGGAATACACCCGTTGGGAAGGAAACGCGGAGCGGCGTGGAAACGAGGCTGAGGCCGAGGTTTACCGCGAGCTCAAGCGGCTGTGCGCGCGACTGGCTGGCAAGACCGAGGAGGAGATGGAGCGCGGCAGCGGCGCAACCTCGGCAAGCGAGCCGTCGGGAAGGTACCGCCACCGCTCGCGCAAGGGCGCGTTCAATATGATGGCGAGCCTCTTTGACTCGGAGGAAGCACCAGCGGAAAACGCGGAGGCTTACGCCGCGGCCAACGCCGCCATCGAGGAGTACGCCACAGCGTACGATGAATATCTGCGCCGCGCGGAATCGGAGGTCGAGGAAGCCGGGAGCGACCCGCTCGCCGGGGAGGAGTTCGACTACGCCCACGCCCGCGCACTGGAGGCGCTCGCCGCCTTCTACCTCGGCGAGGGCAACAGCGCCGCCGACGCCGCCCGGAT
>JAMPHO010000045.1 GCA_023663385.1 Alistipes timonensis
CCCCGCCGACAACGAGGAGGTGGCCATGGGGGTTCCCGCCGACCTGCTCCGCCGCCGACCCGACATCGCCAAGGCCGAAGCCGACCTGGCAGCCGCCGCGGCCGCCGCGGGGTTGGCTAAAAAGGACTTCCTCCCCACCCTGACCCTCAACGGCTCGATAGGCACCTCGGCCCGCGATATTTCCAACCTGTTCTCCTCCGACTCGTTCACATATTCGATAGCGCCCACCCTCAGCTGGACCCTCTTCGACGGTCTCGACCGAAAATACGCCCTGCAAAGCGCCCGCGAGAATCTCGAAGCCTCGGCAGCCTCCTACCAGCTCACCGTAATGACGGCTATCCAGGAGGCCGACAACGCGATTTCGGCCTACTACTCATCGCTTGAACAGGAGGGGGTATTCAAGCAGGTAATCGAGCAGAACACCGAGGCCCTCGCCCTCGCCCTCGACCGCTACAAACATTCACTCTCACCGATGAGCGACGTGATCACCGCCCAGCTCAACGCCCTCTCATCCGAAAACAACCTCGTGGCCGCCCGAGCCGCGTCGCTCCAGGCGCTCGTGTCGCTCTACGAAGCCCTCGGCGGGGGCTACAACGCCGATTAAACCCTCGTTTACAAACACTTTGGTTATGAAAGCATATTTCCCCTTGACGGCACTGGCGCTCCTCGCGCTCGGAGCCGGTTGCTCCGATAAGAAATCGGCCGCCGCGGGCGACGGCCCGATGGAGGTCTCCGTGGCCTACCCCGCCGTTGACTCGGTGGTAATCCACCAGACGTACCCCGCGTATCTCAAAAGCTCGCGCTCGACCGACGTGGTTGTACGCGTAAACGGCAACATCATCGCCAAGCATTACACCGACGGCGAGTACGCCCGCCAGGGCCAGCCGCTCCTCTCCATCGACCCCACCACCTACCGCAACAAGCTCCAGCAGGCCGAGGCCCAGCTCGCCAGCGCCATAGCCTCGGAGGAGTTCGCCTCCCGCCAGTACGAGGCCATGAAGAAGGCGCTCGAAAGCGACGCCGTGAGCAAGATGGACGTAATCCAGGCCGAAAGCTCCTGGCGCGAGGCCAAGGCGCAGATTCAGAGTTGCCGCGCAGCGGTCGACAACGCCCGCCAGATGCTCGGCTGGTGTACGGTCCGCGCCCCGTTCCCGGGTCAGATTTCCGCGCCCAACTACACCATCGGAGCCTATGTTGGCGGCGAGGGCTCACCCGTAGCGGTGGCCACTATCGTCAACGACTCGATAGTCCGAGCCAACTTCTCGGTTACCGACAACCGCTTCCTGCAACTCACCGAGACCCCCGAGGGGCGACGCGTCAGGCTCGACAGCGTGCCCGTGACCTTCGGCGACTCCATAGCAAAAACATACTATGGCCGCTTCAACTACTCCGGCCTGGAGGTCGACACCTCGACCGGAACGATCCGCATGCGCCTCGAAATCGACAACAGCGCTCGCGAACTCCGCCAGGGTATGTACTGCTCGGTGCACCTCCCGGTGGCCATCGACCCTAAAGCCGTGCTCGTACTCGACGCCGCCATCGGCACCGACCAGCTCGGCAAATACCTCTATGTGGTCAACGATTCCAACAAGGTCGTCTACACGCCGATCGAGGTCGGCGAACTCGTGCGCGACTCGCTCCGAATCGTCAACAAAGGGATTTCTCCATCCGACCGCTACGTCACCAAGGCGCTCTTGAAAGTGCGCGACGGCATGGCTGTGAAACCCGTTCCCTCAACGAAATAAATTGGCAAAGATATGTTCTCGAAGTTCTTTATTGACCGCCCGATTTTCGCCACCGTATTGGCTATCATCATGATACTCGTGGGGCTTGTCACCGTGAAATCGCTCCCGGTGGCCCAGTACCCCGACATCACCCCGCCGACCGTCAACGTGTCGGCCACCTACCCCGGAGCCGACGCGCAGACCGTGGCCGAAACCGTTGGCGTGCCTATCGAGCAGGCCGTCAACGGGGTCGAGGGGATGATGTATATGAGCAGCTCCTCGGGCTCCGACGGCTCTTACAATCTGACGGTCACCTTCGAGAACGGCATCGACCTCGACGACGCCACCGTGAAGGTGCAGAACCTCGTTGACCGAGCTGAGCCGCAGCTCCCCTCGGCGGTAACCCGCCAGGGGGTCGACGTAAGCTCCCGCTCGTCGAGCATCCTGCTCTTCGTGGCCTTGGAGAGCGACGACCCCGACCGCTACGACGCGCTCTACCTCACGAACTACGCCCAGCTCCACATCATCGACCCGCTGTCGCGAGTTGACGGCGTGGGCGAGGCTTCAGCGTTCGGATCCGGCGAGTACAGTATGCGCGTATGGCTCGACCCCGACCGCATGCAGGCACGCGGCATAACCCCCGCCGACGTAGTGGCGGCCATCGAGGCGCAGAATATGGAGGTCAGCGCCGGATCAGCCGGAGCGCAGCCTTCCCCCTCGGCCACCCCGTTCCAGTTCACGCTCAAATCGCAGGGCAGGCTCACCACCCCAGAGCAGTTTGCCGGAATCATTCTCCGCACCGGCGACAACGGCGCCCTGCTCCACTTAGGCGACATCGCGAAAATCGAGCTCGGCAGCAACAGCTACGGCTCCATGTCGCGCGTCAGCGGCAAACCGGCCGGCCTTATCGGCATCAACCAGCTCCCGGGGGCCAACGCCATCGACGTTGCCAACGCCGTGGAGAAGGAGCTTGAAAGCCTGCGCCAGTACTTCCCGCCGGGTGTCAACTACCGCATATTGATGAACACGACCAACTTCGTGTCGGCATCAATCGACGAGGTACTCGTGACCTTCTGCGAGACTACCCTCATCGTGATGATCGTGATTCTGTTCTTCCTCCAGAGCTGGCGCGCGGTGATTATCCCTATGATCACCATACCAGTGTCGCTTATAGCCACATTCGCGGTGATGAGGATGCTCGGGTTCACCCTCAACACGCTCACCCTCTTCGGGCTGGTGCTCGCCATCGCGATAGTGGTCGACGACGCGATAGTGGTCGTGGAGGACTGCTCCCGACTTGTCGACGAGGGGAAACTCTCGCCCCGCCAGGCGGCTGAGAAGGCTATGAAGGAGCTGCAAGGCCCGGTTATAGGCGAGGTTCTGGTGCTCCTGTCGGTGTTCATACCTACGGCCTTCATTTCGGGCATCACCGGCGAGCTCTACAAGCAGTTCGCGCTCACCATCGCCGTGTCGACGGCTTTCTCCGGCTTCAACGCGCTCACGTTCACCCCGGCCATGTGCGCCCTCTTCCTCCGCAAGAGCAAGCCGGGCAAGTTCTTCCTCTACCGCTGGTTCAACGCCGGATGGGCCAAGACCCTCGACGCCTACACGCGGATTATAGGCAAGTTCCTGAAACGCCCGGCGGTGGCTATCGGCTGCTACCTGCTCCTCTGCGGGGCGGCGTTCTGGGGTTTCGCCAAATGGCCGTCGAGCTACATTCCGCAGGAGGATATGGGCTACTTCATGGGCTCCGTGCAGCTCCCCGCCGGCGCTTCGCTCGACCGCACCGACAAAATTGTGTCGGAGGTCACCGAGCGGCTCCTGGCCATGCCGGAGGTCGAGGATGTCATTGAGATGTCGGGCTTCTCGTTCCTCGCGGGGGGCAACGGCAGCAACCTGGGCTCGTTCTTCGTGATGCTCAAACCTTGGAACGAGCGCAAGGGGAGCGACCACAGCATATTCAGCGTGATCGACCGCTTCAACGCCGACGCGGCCTCGATCCAGGAGGCGCTCGTGTTCGCTATCAACCCGCCGGCGGTGCCCGGTCTCGGTATGAGCTCGGGCCTGGAGATGCAGCTGCTCGACATCGACGCCCGCGGCCCGAAGGAGATGGCCCAGGCGCTCGCCGACATCGAGGAGGCCGCCGCCAAGGACCCGCGTATCAAGTCGGTAAGGTCGCTCTACGAGGGTGAGGTGCCGCAGTACAAGGTGCGCGTCAACCGCGACAAGGTCGAGATGATGGGCCTCTCGCTCAACGACGTTTACTCCTCTCTATCCTCCTTCATGGGTGGCAGTTACGTCAACGATTTCGTTGAGTTCGGCAATGTCTACGAGGTAAACGTGGCGGCCAGCGGCGACGCCCGCGCCAATGTGGCCGACGTGCTCCGCCTGAGCGTGCGCAACGCCTCTGGCGCGATGGTCCCCTTCGCGTCGTTCGCTACTGTCGAGCCTGTGATGGGCTCCCCGACGGTGAGCCGCTACAATATGTACCAGTCAGCATCTATGACCGCCACCCCGGCCGACGGCGTGTCCTCCTCGGAGGGCATCAAGGCGATGGAGGAGATTGTCGAACAGGCGGGCGCCGGAAACTACGCCTACGCCTGGACCGGCGAGGCTTACCAGGAGACCCAGGCCGGCACCACGATTACCACCGTGCTCCTCTTCGCGATCATAATTACCATTCTGGTGCTCGCCGCCCAGTATGAGAGCTGGACCGACCCGCTCGCGGTCGTGATTTCGATGCCTACGGCGATTCTCGGCACCATCCTCGGATGCTGGATTATGAGCCAGAGTATCAGCATATACACCCAGATCGGCATAATACTTCTGCTGGGACTGTCGGCCAAAAACGCCATCCTCATCGTGGAGTACGCCGTCGACTACCGCAAATCGGGTCTCCCCGTGAGGGAGGCGGCCCTGAAGGGTGGCGTGGTGCGCTTCCGCCCGATTATGATGACGGCCCTGGCCTTCGTGTTCGGCGTCATGCCTATGCTCTTCGCGACCGGCGCGGGGGCGGAGAGCCGCGTCAGCCTCGGCACCGCGGTGGTGTTCGGCATGGCGGTGAACGCCATCGTGGGCACCCTCTTCGTGCCAAACTTCTGGGAGCTGTTCGAGAAGTTCCGCGAGCGCTATCTCTCGAAACTTTTCGACGGCAGCGACAACTCCGGCAACCCCGCGATACTCCCCGCCAAGACCCCGGAATCCCCCGCTTCGGAAACCGCTCCGGAATCGGGCGCCGACAAGGGTGTTTAACTTGCGTATATTCGGTTTTTTTGCTAATTTTGCGCTTTGAAGCGCCCGGGTTACGACACATCGGCGCGCATTGGAAATAACGAACAACAGCAAAGCGTGAATACAGCTGAAAATCAAATAGTCCGCCCCAAGAGGGTGGCGGTCCTCGGCTCCACCGGATCCATCGGGGTGCAGACTCTCGACGTGATTGCCGAATACCCCGGCCTGTTCAAGGCCGAGGTGCTCATTGCCGGAAGCCGGGTCGACAACCTTATCGAACAGGCCCGGCGCGTACGCCCCTCCTGGGCTATCATCGTCGACGAGTCCAAATACCCGGCCCTCAAGGAAGCCCTTGAACCCCTCGGCATCCGCACCGCTTCGGGACAGAAGGCCGTCGACGACATTATGGAGGCCGACTGCTTCGACACCGTGGTGACCGCCACGGTGGGCTACAGCGGCCTCGCCCCCACCCTCCGCGCCATCGCCGCCGGAAAGGAAATCGCCCTGGCCAACAAGGAGACTCTCGTGGTGGCCGGCGACCTGGTCACGGAGCGCCTCGCGTCGTCGCGCTCGGTTATATACCCGGTCGACTCGGAGCACTCGGCCATCTTCCAGTGCCTCCGCGGCGAGGCCCCGGAATCGGTGAAGCGCCTTATCATCACCGCCTCGGGGGGCCCGTTCCGCACCTGGTCGAAGGAGCGGATAGCCCTCGCCACCCCCGCCGACGCCCTCCGGCACCCCAATTGGGACATGGGCGCCAAAATCACCATCGACTCCGCCTCGATGATGAACAAGGCTTTCGAGATTATCGAGGCCCGCTGGCTCTTCGGCGTGAAGCCCGAGCAGATTTCGGCGGTGGTGCATCCGCAGTCGATCATTCATTCTATGGTTGAGTTCACCGACGGGGCCATAAAGGCCCAGCTCGGGGTGCCCGATATGCGCCTCCCGATAGCCTACGCCCTGGCCGACGCCCGCCGTTTCGCGACCGAGCGCCCGGGGCTATCCATCGCCGATATGGCCAACCTCACTTTCGAGGAGCCCGACCCGGAGCGTTTCCCCTGCTTCTCACTGGGGCACTACGCGCTCAACCGGGGGGGCAACACGGCCTGCGTGATCAACGCCGCCAACGAAATCGCCGTCGCGGCATTCCTCCGCGGCGAGCTCTCCTTCCCCGGCATTTACGACACTATCTCAGAAACTCTCGCGAAGGTTCCCTTCATCGCCCGCCCCGGCTACGACGAGTATGTGGCGTGCAACGCCGAGGCCCGCGCCGTCGCGGCCTCGCTCCTCCGCCAGCCCCAGCTGGCGCTCTGAGCGCTGGCTCTACCTTTTCAATCATCTGCCTGTGCGGGAAATAGGTTTGAATCAAATCCCCGAATCAGCAACTCGGCAACAATTCAAAACGATTTCCACAAATCAGGCTACTAATTCGCATTAATCTTGGAAGCAATCCTCATAAAAGCGGCGCAGCTCATACTCGCGCTATCCCTGCTGGTCATAATCCACGAATTTGGTCACTTCCTTTGGGCCAGGGTGTTCAAAATCCGCGTGGAGAAGTTCTACCTGTTCTTCAACCCCTGGTTCTCCCTCGCGAAGTGGAAACCGAAAGGTAGTGAAACCGAGTACGGCATCGGCTGGCTCCCGCTCGGCGGCTATGTGAAAATAGCCGGAATGGTCGACGAGTCGATGGACACCGAACAGATGGCCCAGCCCGCCCAACCCTACGAGTTCCGCGCCAAGCCGGCCTGGCAGCGTCTGCTGGTGATGACCGGCGGAGTGCTCAACAACTTCATCCTCGCCCTGATTATCTACGCCGGAATAGCCTTCTACTGGGGCGACCGGTCGATACCCTACCCCAACGCCTACGAAGGCATGGACTTCGCTCCCGCCGCCATGGAGATGGGCTTCAGAAACGGCGACATAATCCTCGCCGCCGACGGCGAACCGATCGACCAGACCGACCGAACCCACCTCTACAAAATGCTTGAGGCCGAGTCGGTGACCGTTCTGCGCGACCACCGCGACACGGTGATTGTCAACCTCCCTGACGACGCCGTGACCCTCCTCGACCCCGAACAGGGCTTTATGGCGTTCCGCATCCCGGTAGTCGTCAAGAAGCTGATGAACGGCTCTCCCGCCGCCGAGGCCGGAGTGCTCCCCGGCGACCGCTTCATCGGGGTCGACACCATCGCGACCCCCGCCTACTCGGAGTTCGCCCCGGCCCTCGCGCTCTACGGCGGCAAGCCGGTCGACCTGCGCTTGCTCCGCGGCAACGACACCATAACCGTAAAGGCTACCCCGACGGAGTCCGGCAAACTCGGCTTCGAACTCACTCCCCCCACCGAACTCTTCGAATTCCAGACCAAGGAGTACGGGTTCCTCCAGTCGATTCCCGTGGGCATCTCCAACGGCACGAACACTCTCGTTACCTACGTCGGCTCGCTCAAGCACCTCTTCTCCAAGGAGGGCGCCGAAAGCATCGGCGGCTTCGGAGCCATCGGCAGCATGTTCCCCGAGAAATGGAACTGGCGCACCTTTTGGGAGCTTACGGCCTTCCTCTCGATCATTCTGGCATTCATGAACATCATACCCATCCCGGCGCTCGACGGCGGCCACGTTATGTTCCTCCTCTGGGAGGTGGTGACGCGCAAACCGGTGTCGCAGAAGCTCCTCGAACGCGCCCAGGTGGCCGGTATGATTTTCCTCCTCGCCCTGCTGATCTACGCTAACTCTAACGATATTTACCGTTTCCTCATAAAATGACAGAAACTTCCCGCCATAACGACCTCCCGGTGCTCCGCCTCAAACGAGGCAAGGAGGAGAGTGTCGACCGTTTCCACCCCTGGGTGTTCTCCGGGGCGCTGATGCTCCCCCTGCCCGACGGGCTCGAAGAGGGTGACACCGTGAAAGTCGAAGCCAACGATGGCCGCGTCATCGGCGTGGGCCACTACCAGATCGGCTCCATAGCCGTGCGCATCCTCGATTTTTCCGACCGCGAAATCAACGCGCTCTTCTACCGCGAGCGGCTCGGCCAGGCCCTGAAGCTCCGCAAGGCCCTCGGGCTCGCGCGCCCCGACAACGACGCGTACCGCCTCGTACACGGCGAGGGTGACTTCCTCTCGGGCCTCGTGGTCGACATCTACGGCCCTACCGCGGTGGTACAGGCCCACTCACCGGGCATACACTACGCCCGCGAGACCATAGCCTCGCAGCTCGTCGCGCTCGAAGGGCTCGACGTGCGCAACGTCTACTACAAGAGTGAGACCACCCTCCCCTACAAGGCGAGCCTCGACCCGCAGAACGACTACCTCATCGGCGGCTTTGAAACCGCGGTGGCCACTGAGAACGGGCTGAAGTTCAACATCGACTGGCTACGCGGCCAGAAAACCGGCTTCTTCGTTGACCAGCGCGACAACCGCTCGCTGCTCGAACACTATTCGCGCGGGCGCAATGTGCTCAATATGTTCTGCTACACGGGCGGTTTCTCAGTCTACGCCATGCGCGGCGGCGCCGAACGGGTTCATTCGGTCGACTCTTCCGAGAAGGCCATCACCCTCACCGACGCCAACGTGGCCCTGAACTTCCCGGGCGACAACCGCCACCAGTCATTCGCCCGCGACGCCTTCAAGTTTCTCGACCAGACCGAGCCGGGCTTCTACGACCTCATTGTGCTCGACCCCCCGGCCTTCGCCAAGCACCGCAGCGCGCTCCGAAACGCGCTCCGCGGCTACCAGCGCCTCAACTTCCGCGCCATGGAGCGCATTGCCCCCGGAGGCATCCTCTTCACATTCTCCTGCTCCCAGGCCGTGAGCCGCGAGCAGTTCCGCCTGGCGGTGTTCTCGGCAGCGGCGCAGAGCGGGCGCAAGATACGCATCCTCCACCAGCTGACACAGCCCGCCGACCACCCCGTGAACATCTACCACCCCGAGGGGGAATACCTCAAGGGCCTCATCCTCTACGTCGAGTAACACATTAACCATCCACTCTCCACCTTAAACTACCATTAAATCAGATGAAAGCAATCCTCGCAGCGGCTTCCGCCGCAATATTAGCCTCCGCTTCAGCTATGGCAAACAACCTCGACCCTAACAACCCCTCCGGCAACGTTGTCGACCGCTTCGCCGACATCGAAGTGCTCCGCTACACCGTGCCCGGCTTCAACGAGCTATCTCCCAAGCAGAAGCTCCTCGTTTACTACCTCACAGAAGCCGCCCTCCAGGGCCGCGACATCCTCTGGGACCAGAATGGCCGCTACAACCTCCAGCTCCGCCGCACGCTCGAAGGGCTCTATCAGAACTACAAGGGTGACCGCTCCTCGGCCGAGTTCCTCGCTTTCGAGAAGTACCTCAAGCAGGTCGAGTTCGGCAACGGCCCGCACCACCACTATTCCGCCGACAAGTTCACTCCCGGATTCTCCAGCAAGTGGTTCGAGAGCGCTCTCGCCGAGGCCGGGCTCCCCAAACCCTCCGACGAGGTGTCGCGCCTGATTTTCGACCCGGCGTTTATGGCCAAACGCACCAACCAGGCCGCGGGCGAGGACCTCATCCTCACCTCCGCCAACAACCTCTACGGCCCCGGCGTCAGCCAGCCCGAGGTAGAGGCTTACTATGCCGCCGTGAAGGACACCACCGACCTCACCCCGATTTCATACGGCCTCAACTCGCGCCTTGAAAAGGGTGCCGACGGCAAGCTGTTCGAGAACGCCTACAAGGTGGGCGGTCTCTACTCCGCCGCCATCGAGCGCATCGTCGAGAACCTCCGCAAGGCGCTCCCCTATGCCGAGTCCGAATCGCAGGCCGCCGTAATACGCGAACTCATCAAGTTCTACGAGACGGGCGACCTCGCCACCTTCGACACATATTCTATAATGTGGACCGAGGACACCGCCCCCAAGGTCGACTTCATCAACGGCTTCATCGAAAGCTACGGCGACCCCCTGGGCATGACCGGCAGCTGGGAGTCAATCGTCAACTTCAAGAACGACGCCGCCTCGCACCGCACCGAGGTTATTTCCAACAACGCGCAGTGGTTCGAGAACAACTCCCCCGTCGATCCCCGCTTCCGCAAGCCGGAGGTCAAGGGTGTATCCGCGAAAGTAATCAACGCCGCGGTGCTCGCCGGCGACGCCTACCCCGCCACCCCTATCGGCATCAACCTCCCCAACGCCAACTGGATCCGCGCCGCCCACGGCTCGAAGTCGGTAACCATCGAGAACATCACCCAGGCATATGACGACGCCTCGCACGGCGACGGCTTTAACGAGGAGTTCGTAATCGACCAGCCTACCCGCGACCTGCTCGACAAATACCTCTTCATCACCGACAACCTCCACACCGACCTCCACGAGTGCCTCGGCCACGGCTCGGGCCGTCTGCTCCCCGGTGTCGACCCCGACGCCCTCAAAGCCCACGGCTCAACCCTCGAAGAAACCCGCGCCGACCTCTTCGCTCTCTACTATCTCGCCGACCCGAAACTCCTCGAACTCGGTCTGCTCGACAATCCCGACGCCTACAAGGCCGAATACTACAAGTATATGCTCAACGGCCTCATGACCCAGCTCATGCGCATCGAGCCGGGCAAGGACATCGAGGAAGCCCATATGCGCAACCGCGCCCTCATTGCCCGCTGGGTGCTTGAAAAGGGCGCGCCCGACAATGTTGTGGAAATGGTTACCCGCGACGGCAAGACGTTCGTGAAAATCAACGACTACAAGGCGCTCCGCTCACTCTTCGGCAAACTGCTCGCCGAAATCCAGCGCATCAAGAGCGAAGGCGACTACCAGGCCGGCGAGGCTCTCGTCGAGCGTTACGCCGTGAAGGTCGACCCCAAGCTCCACAAGGAGGTGCTCGACCGCTACGCCACCCTCGACATCGCCCCCTACAAGGGCTTCGTGAACCCGGTTTACACCCCGGTGACCGACAGCGAGGGCAACATCACCGACGTCAAGGTGACCTACGAGGAGAACTACCTCCCCCAGATGTTCCGCTATTCCACAGACTACTCCCCCCTTACCAAGTAAGGGACGGCTTCAACCTCTAAGAGGGTGTTTCAAAAGAATTGTTAAATTCCCGGCGGTGTATCTTTGAGATAAATATCTGGTTTTGAAGAAGGAGCGATGCGGGCATCGTGACTGATGAAAAACCGATATTTAGCCAAAGAGACACCGAAGCAATGGTAATTTATAGAAACGCCCTCCACCAACTCAATAAGAATAGCACCTTAATAAGAATAGCACCTTAGTGCAAAAATCTTGGTAGGATTTCGACCGGGAATTAACAATTATTTTGAAACACCCTCTTACTTACCAGCCATGAAAAAAATTATCGAATGCGTGCCCAACTTCAGCGAGGGGCGCGACAAGGAAACCATCTCCGCGATTACCTCGGCTATCACCGCCGCCGCTCCCGTGGCGCTCCTCGACGTTGATCCGGGGGAAGCCACCAACCGTACGGTCGTTACCTTCGTCGGCTCCCCCGACGATGTGGTTGAAGCCGCCTTCGCCGGCATCAAGCGCGCCGCCGAGCTGATTGATATGCGCAAACACCACGGCGCGCACCCCCGCATGGGAGCCACCGACGTCTGCCCCCTGATACCCGTCAGCGGCGTAACTCTCGAAGAGTGCGCCGAGCTGTCGCGGAAGCTCGCCAAGCGCGTTGCCGACGAGCTAAACATACCCGTGTACTGCTATGAGGCCGCAGCCTTCACCCCCGAGCGCAAGAACCTGGCGGTTTGCCGCGCCGGCGAGTACGAGGCGCTCCCCGAAAAGATGAACTACCCGGGCAAGGGCCCCGACTTCGGCGACCGCCCCTTCGACGAGGCCGCCGCACGCACCGGAGCCACAACCATCGGCGCACGCGACTTCCTGATAGCCGTCAACTACAACCTCAACACCACCTCCACCCGCCGCGCCAACGCCATAGCATTCGACGTGCGCGAAAAGGGGCGCCCGATGCGCGAGGGGGGCAAGGTCAACGGCAAGCCTATGAAGGATGAGAACGGCAAAACCATCATGATTCCCGGCACCCTCAAAGGCACCAAGGCCATCGGCTGGTTCATCGACGAATACGGCATCGCCCAGGTGTCGATGAACATCACCGACATCAACACCACCCCGCTCCACATAGCCTTCGACGAGGTGTGCCGCACGGCCCGCGAACGCGGCATCCGCGTTACCGGCACCGAAATCGTGGGCCTCATACCCAAGCGCGCCCTCATTGAGGCCGGTAAATACTTCCTCCGCAAGCAGCAGCGCTCTCTCGGCATCCCCGAGGCCGAAATCATCCGCATGGCGGTGAAGTCGATGGGTCTCGACGAGCTCAAGCCCTTCAAACCCGAGGAAAAAGTCATCGAGTACCTCCTCGAAGCCGAACAGAAAAAGAATGCCGGACGCAAGCTGGTCGATATGACCCTCGAAGCGTTCGCCGACGAGACCGCTTCCGAATCGCCCGCCCCCGGCGGCGGCTCGATCGCTGCATATATGGGCGCCCTCGGTGCCGCGCTCGGCGCCATGGTGGCCAACCTTTCGGCCCACAAGGCCGGGTGGGACGAGCGCTGGGAAGAGTTCTCCGACTATGCCGAGCGGGGCCGCGACATCCTCGACCGCCTCATCGGACTGGTCGACGAGGACACCGCCGCCTTCAACCGCATTATGGGCGTGTTCGCAATGCCCAAGGGCACTCCCGAAGAGAAGGAAGCCCGCGACAAGGCCCTCCAGGAAGCTACGTTATACGCCACCGAGGTGCCCCTCCGCACCATGAAGACCGCCGCAGAGGCTTTCGACCTCCTGGAGGCGATGGCACGCGAGGGTAACCCCGCGTCGGTCTCCGACGCCGGAGTCGGCGCGCTCGCCGCCCGCTCCGCCGTGCT
>JAMPHO010000046.1 GCA_023663385.1 Alistipes timonensis
GTCTGTACATAAGGCACCCCAAAAGTTTTGTGTCTAACTTTTGGGGTGCACTTCATTCTGCCCAGTGGTGGGGTTGTACCATACGAAGTCGGCCTCAACGATGGAAGGCACAACGAAGTCGCCATGGGGGCAGTTGGGGTTGCTGTCCGACTGATTTGTGCCGGCAATGGCTACAGTCTTAGCCTCGTCGTCGAGGATGTAATAGACAATGCCCGGGTAGTAAGCCTGGTCGTACTCGCCGAAAAATTCCACCTTACCATTGGTATCGATGTATTCCGCGAACGAAGACAGACCTGCTACTGCCAAGAGGGCGGCAGAGAGTAAAATACGCTTCATATAATATATAATTGGTTTATTAAGTGTAATAGTCTGCAAATTTAAACACAAATTCACATTCACCCCCCCCAATTTGTTAATTTATGCTAACGCAAATGTTAAAACCCCTTTTTTTGGGGGACTTCGCACACAATCGGCGCCGAAAGCGCCGATTACGGGGACGGCTTACGCACCATCGGTTATTCTACGGTTACGGATTTGGCGAGGTTGCGGGGCTGCGAGTTATGCCTGAGCACAGCATCGATTTTGTCGGGTATGCATATCAACGATTTTCATTAACTTTGTGGTGAGACAATCCCGGAGCAGTTCTTCACTGTAACCATCAATGAACTTCCCGATGAGAATTTCGGCATCGGCGGCAAATCCATTGACGAGATAAAACGTAATCATAAGCGATTAAACCGCTCACTGAGAGTCTGCCATATTATGAACGCGACAAACAAAGGCTTGACAGAATATTTCAAAATCATCCGCCAATACATCAAATGCTATGCCGGAGAGGGTGATGCCGTCGCCGCACGGCAAGCTGTCGACGCGATAACTCCCGCTGCCGAGCATGGAGATGCGACGGCTCAATTCCTTCTTGGACAATATTATTCATGGGGTTACCACAATGAGTGCGACAATCGGAACGCAATTCATTGGTTTGAAAAGGCGGCCGACAACGGCAATGCCGAAGCCGCCATGCTCATAATGGAGATATACCGCTACGATTGCCCCGACGGAATAGACGCGGAGCGACGAAAGGCGTTGATTCTGGAATGGCACAGACGGTGGTTCGACATATTGGCAACGAAAGCCGACAGAGGCGCGGCTGGTGCCGCCAAAGAGTTGATGACCCTCTATATCGAAGAGTGTCCTGAGGATATGACCCCGGAAGATGGCCTCGCGTCCGCCAGAAAGTGGTATAATCTCTGGATTGGATTATTAACCGCAAAGGCAGCAAAGGGTGACTTGGTGGATAAGATGAATCTTGCCGACATACTTCTGTATGCCGAGGGCGTGCCGGAGGACTTGTTGGATTGCTCTACTGACGAAGATGATGCGCGGAGTCTTTTGCAAGCGATAAAGCTATATGACGAAATTGCCGTAAGCGACTGTGAGGAGTATTTTAAGTCAGAAGCCTATTATAAAATGGGAATCGCTTATCACGATTTAGGCGAGGGGAAAAAAGCCCTTACCTGTTTTAAGAAAGCTGCCAGACTGAATTGCCATGAGGCGTTTGCGCGAATAGGTGATGCTTACCGCTATGGCTATGGCGTCGAACAAGATGATACGATGGCTCGCAAATGGTATAGGAAAGGCGCGGATGTGGGCGAAGTCGAGACGACCTTGAAACTTGCCGAGTGCTACAAGAATGGTATCGGAGGCGAACGGGATTATGAAAAGGCCGCGCTTGAATATCAGCACATAGCCGAGCGTGCCAATGGTCGCGGATTCAAGCATCAGACCGCCCAGATCGGAACCGCGCTGTACGAACTCGGCCATATGTACCTCGACGGGCTCGGCGTGCGGCCCGATGCGAAAAAGGCGATCCGCTATTTCACGCTCTCGGCGAAGAAATGCGGCAATACTCAGGCTGAAAACAAATTAAACGAATTACTTTAGCACTATGACTGAAAAAGATTCGTATGGGAAAACAGGAATGTTATTTTTGACTGAAGACATATGAACAGCAAAGAACTATCCGAGTATCTCAAAATCATAAGGCAGAGTGTCACTGATTTTGACGACCCGAAGCAGGCCCTGTCGGCGGTCGAGGCGATAACACCCGCTGCCGAACAGGGCAATTCACAAGCGCGATATTGGCTCGGAATGTATTACTATACGTTCCATAGCGAGGATTCCTCCCGCTTTCTGCCTTGGATGGAGAAAGCCGCTGAGGCCGACAATCTTAAGGCGATAAAGTTTCTTGCTGACTATTACCGCTATATCTGCGACGACATTGATTCGGAGCGGCGCAAGCCATTGGGCCGGAAATGGCTTTACCGAATGATTGAGGTTCTGACGAAGAAAGCGGACAAGGGTGTGGTGAGCGCGGCAAGATCCCTGATGAATCTTTATGTGCGCGATCGTCCCGACGATATGACGGAAAAGGAAGGACGGGAAGCCGCCCTGGCGTGGTACGAGCGCCTTATAGAGATATTGAGAGCAAAAGCCGAACGGGGAACTGCCAAGGACAAGAAGAATCTTGCCGATACCCTGTATTATGAACTGGGCGTACCCGAGGAAATTGTCAGCTATCTGCCGGATCCTACTGCTGAGGCTACACGGCTCTATGAGGAAATCTCCTCGGAGAAGAAAGATGGCGCGTCATACGTCGATTTGGCACAAACTTACAGCGGTGAAGGGAACGAAGAAAAAGCCTTTGAATGTTATTTGAAAGCGGCTGAGATGGGCTATACTCCGGCCTACTACAATGTGGCGGCGGCGTATCTCGACGGC
This sequence comes from Alistipes timonensis, assembly GCA_023663385.1. GTDB lineage: Bacteria > Bacteroidota > Bacteroidia > Bacteroidales > Muribaculaceae > UBA7173. The sequence goes on from JAMPHO010000046.1 coordinate 2,782, forward strand.
GAAGGAGTGGAAAGAGATTTCGACAAGGCGTTTGAGTGGTTCCGAAAGGGTGCCGACAGCGGAGACACTTACGCCAAGCTGAAATTGGCGGAGTGCTACAAACGCGGCGCTGGATGCGAAAGGGATTACGCGGCGGCCATGGCATTGTATCAGCAGCTGGCCTCTGACAAGAGTATGAAAAGGGATTCTTTCGCTGATGTGGCAGAGTATGAAATCGGGAATATGTACCTTAAGGGACTTGGCGTCGAAGTCGACCTTCGCAAGGCATACGATTATTTCAAGCGCGCCGCCGCCCGCGATAACCGCGCCGCCGAAAACGCCCTCAACAACAAAAAATTCCGCGACTTCAAATGATATAGAAGATTATGGCGAAACTGCAAATGCTCTCCTTTGAGGACGACGTTATTATCGCACGACGCATCAAGGTGGAATCGAATTACCGCGATGTGGCTCATCTGTATGTCGCCACTTATGGTATCTGCCAGGTTATTCTTCAGGAATTGTCGCCGATAGACCTCGATGGAAACGGGCGTCTCACCATCTGCGCGAATGTCGAGAAACCAAATGTGACTCCCGGATATAAGAATTGGGCCGGGACGTTCGGCGTGTCAACCTACGATTTAGACCGCGACACCTCCCGCCGACTCTATGAGTTCAAAGAGTTCGGCGAGGAGTTCGCGGAATATGTAGCCAATCTCGTGCTTGATGTCTTGACGGAGGTTGATGAGGCAAATGGCGGCAGCAATCAGTTGGCGCGACGGCGCGGCGAGATTATGCGGAACCTGCGCGACCGCGGCTTCGAGAAGAAAGTCCTTCTCGACCGCCACTCCAAACTCAGCCGCGACAGGAAACACCGCGCCATGGTCTATAACTGCTTCAGCCAAAAGGTAGGCGACGCGCTGAAAGTGGAGATTGTCAGCACGGCCACCGGCGAGGTTGTCGCGACAAAATGGGACGAAGATTTGCCCCGTTGCGCCTATAGTCGCAAGTCGGCCATCAACAAAACCGGCTGGGACGGCGACACATTCCGAGTGAGCATCGGCCGCCCCACCCCGTTTGACGAAATCACGATAAAACTCCCATAAAGCCAAAGGAATACTGAAACGCCAGACGACTGAATATCCCCGTTCACACGATTAATCTGTTTGCAGTAAATGACACCCGTTAATATCCTTGACATCAAAGACCGGGCGCGGTTCCGGCTGTGGCTTGCTGAGAATCACGCCACTGAGCGTGAGTGCTGGGTAGTGGCAAAGCGGGGCAAGACTCCACCGGAGGACGCGCTTTGGTATCTTGACGCTGTGGAGGAGGCGCTCTGTTTCGGTTGGATTGACTCCACATTGAAAAGCGTCAACGGCGAACCGCTGCAACGCTTCGGGCCGCGTACCAAATCCGGCAAATGGACCGAACTCAACAAGGAACGCTGCCGCCGGCTGGAGAAACTCGGACTTATGACCCAAAGCGGGCGCGAGGCTTGTCCCGATCTCAGGGCTGAATTTGAAATTATGCCGGAGATAGTGAGGGCTTTCAAGCAAACACCTTCCGCCTGGGAAAACTTCCAGACGATGCCCCCGCTCTACCAACGCGTGAGGATCGACAACATCCACAGGGTAAAATCGAAACCCGAACTCTTCAACAGCCGCCTCGCGAAGCTAATAGAAGCGAGTGCCCGGGGCGAGATGATCGGCGACTGGCACGACTTTGGCCGCCTACTCAACTACTGACGGGGAATATGCCGCTATGGTGTAACCGTATTGCTGATTACGTTGTTCGGGTTCAGCGGGGTTTGGTCGCACAGTTCCAGGCTCTTGACCATATGGAGGGTACCCTGCTTGTATTTCTGAAAATGCTCCGACGCGATGTGCGACTTATATGCGTCCTGGGAGGAATAGGTTTCCAGTATCGTAACCAGGCAGGGGTTCTCCTTGTCACGCATAGCGTACATAGTCAGCACCCCCGGTTCGGTTAGCAATGATTTGGTTCCCACCTCCACCGCGTAGGCCAGGTATTCGTCGATGTATTGAGGGTATACCTCGATTTTAGACAAGCGCACGATGCCGTCGCCCGCCATCTTTTCTTTTTCTACCATAACGTCGGATTGGGCGTATGACGTTGAAAACATCATAACGCTGATTATGAACGCAGTGAATTTACTTTTTGCCGCCATATTTCTTTTCGAAGAAGTCAAAGTGGTCCTCGCCCCATTTTAGCATCGCGTCGATTATCGGGAGCAGCGTTTCTCCGAGCCCGGTTATCTGGTACTCCGAGCGCGGCGGCAGTTCCGGGAATATGGTTTTCGCAACCAACCCATCCTCAACCATCTCTTTCAGCTGGATGTCGAGCACGCGCGGAGCGGCCTCGGGCAGACATTTATGGATTTCGCTCGGGCGCATCGGCGAGCCGCTTCGGAGCTCGTCGAGAATGCACGATTTCCACTTCGACTCTATCAGACTCATTGTCAGCCGGAGCGGGCAATCCAGGTCAACGGGAATTTTCTTTTCGTAAGCCATATAGTTTTAGAGCTTGGTTCATACCGCGAAGTTAGTCAATAATGCTGATAATCAGAATACCGAAAAATTTTTCGGTATATGAAAAATTTTTCGGTACTTGACAAGCACAAGATACCATAGTAATTTCGCGACTGAAAACAAGACTTAAAATCAACACGATATGAGAAACGAAATCAAAGAATACGAGGCAGTGGCAAAAGCCGCTGAGAAATTTGTAAAGAGCGTGGCCGAGGGCAACAGCGAGTATGCCAAGACCCTCTTTACCGATGACGCCGTGCTTTTCGGTATGCTCGACGGCGTGCTGGAACATGGCTCCATCGAGCAGTTCTACCGAAATGTCGACTCCGTGGGCGCTGGCGACAACTTCAAGGCGCGCATCGACGTGCTTGCCGTGGAGGAAACCGTGGCCGTGGTCCGCGTGCTCGAAGAGGGCTGGGGTGGCCGCATCGACTTCACCGACTTCCTGCTCCTGCTCAAGCTCGACGGCGAGTGGAAATGCGTCGCGAAAGCCTACAACCAGAACTCCGACACAATCAAGAAATGAAGATAACAGTCATTACCGGGTCGCCGCGCAAGAACGGAAACACGTTCGCCATGGTGGACGCGTTCATAAAGGCCGCCGAGGCTAAAGGCCATGAGGTAACCCGCTTCGATGCCGCTATGATGAACATCGCGGGGTGCCGTGCCTGCATGACCTGTTTCAAGACCGGCAAGGCATGCTCGTTCGATGATGATTTCAACCTCATAGCGCCACACATTCTCGAAGCTGACGCGGTGGTCTACGCGATGCCCGTCTACTGGTACTCCATCCCAGCTCAGATCAAGGGGGTGATTGACCGCGTGTTCTCGCTTGTTGTCGGCGGCAAGGAAATTGCCGGAAAAAAGATGGGGTTGATATGCTGCTGCGAGGAGCACGACCCCACAGTGATGGACGGAGTGCGAATCCCTATGGAACGTACCGCCGCACTCTTGAAATGGGATGTCGTAGGCGAGGTCCTCGTTCCGGGCGTGTTTGTCGAGGGAGATATTGACAAAACCGATGGCCGCGCGCGAGCCGCCGCCCTCGCCGACAAATTCTGATTATTCAGGCTCCTCGTGAATTTGACACTCTGGGCGGCGCGATCTGCGCCGCCCAGAGTCGTTATGATACATTCTTAATCGAGAAAGATTTCCTAAAAATTCCCCTGGGATAAAATTAAAATAATCTCATCCAGTTGCTTATCAAAGTATATTATTCAAGCGTTATACATACAATGACGAATAATTTTATTAACTTTACAGAAAACATACTGAATGATAACGATACGACTGATTTACCCACAATGGCAAGGCGGAAACATTGCCAGGTGGATTCCGAATATACCCGCTGAAGACGCGTCGCGCGGATATTTCCTCGGTTCTATGCTGCTGAATTTCCTTGCTCCGGCAACGGACAATGAGACTTTTACAGTGCCTGTTTCCGCCGACATTTCTGAAAGGATTGAAAAGAACGGAGTCCTCGACCGTGATATTATCGCGGTACAGACGAAGGCGGCTCTTGAAACCCTTCACATAGCGAATCCCGACAAGGTTGTGACTCTTGGGGGCGAATGTTCGGTAAGCGTCCCGGTTTTCGCCTATCTCGCTGATAAATACAACGGGGATGTGGCTATTGTGTGGATTGACGCACACCCCGACATAACGCTTCCCGGCGACGATTACAATGGTTATCACGCGATGGCACTCACAGCCTGCATGGGCATGGGCGATATGGACATCATAGGCCAACTTCCGGCCAACGTGCCACCCGAAGCCGTGTGCATTGCCGGATTGAGGGAATGTGAATACCCATATATCGAAAAACGCGTGGGAGAACTTGGATTGTCCCATTATTCTCCACAGCAACTTGCCGGGACGAGTCAACCCGTGATTGACTGGCTGAAAAAGTCAGGCAAATCCAAAGTGATGGTACACTTTGATATGGACGTGATGGATCCGGCCGATATACTCGCGGCCGTCGCAGACGGCCCGGCTGGAGGTTTGAAACTGAATGAGGTGGTTCGCTTAATAAATGATATCGCGTCATCCAAGGAGCTCGTGGCCCTGACTATCGCCGAATCCATGCCCCGACTCGCGATAAGACTAAAGGATATGCTGGCGCGACTCCCATTGATCAGATAAAGCCGGCATAAGGGTTTCATCGGGATTACCGATTAATTGGGAAAATGGGCGGGCGACTCCATCATGCGGAGCCACCCGCTTTGCCATATAATCGCGGCGTAGGCCGTTGATTCTTAGCCACACCTTCATTGGCACGAAACCAGTAGGATGCCTCAGAAGCCAATGCGGGCGCGCGAGGCGCTGATGCGCTCGGCCTGGCAGAGCTTGCGGAGCGCCGGGAGGTCAACTATTTCGCGGCCTGACAGGATGGCCTCCACTGATTGCTTGCGCACTATGTTCTCGATTTCGCCCCCGGAGAGGTCGATTTCAGCCGCGAGCTGGCGGGCATCGCTGTCGCCAAGGTCGGGCAGCATGGCCTTCCAAATCTCGGCGCGGGCCTCGACGGTGGGCTTTTCATAACGCACCTTATACAGGAAGCGGCGCTCGAACGCCTTGTCGAGATTCGTGGTGAGATTGGTGGTGGCGATCATGATCCCCTCCAGCGACTCCATCTCCTGAAGGATTATGTTCTGGATCGAATTCTCCATTTTGTCAACGGCTCTCGCCGCACCCTCCATGCGCACGCCGAGCACCGCGTCGGCCTCGTTGAAGAGCAGAATCGGAGCCAGTGCCGAGTCGCGGCAGATATTGCGGTAGCGGTCGAAGAGCGCCTTTATGTTTTTCTCGCTCTCCCCTACCCAGCAGCTTTTTATCTTGTCGACATCGACGCGCATTATGTCGCGCCCGGTCCGGCGGGCGAGCTGGTACACGGTCTCGGTTTTGCCCGTGCCCGGCGCGCCGTAGAAGAGGCAACAGAACCCATTGCGCATCCCGGCCTTCTCCAGCCGCTCCTGAACGCCTCTGAAGCGGTCCTCGGAGAGGATTGACGACAACTCGCCTATCTGCTCACGCTCTTTGGGGTTGTATATGAGCTTCTTCTCGGCGAACGACTCGTGTTTAAGCAGGTCCTTGCGCGATTTCCCGTTGTTGGTAAGATTCAACTCGCCGAGCAGCTCGTTTTTAGCGAAGTCAGTGAGTTTGAAGGAGTCAGAGCGAGCCATACCATCCTCGTTGACATTCTCGATGAGGTCGCGGGTGAAGAGTTCGGAATCGCGGCGGCGGAGCTCACCCTTGCACCAGTAGGGTATCTTGTCGTTGTCGAATATATCCTCGATGTCGCTAAACCCGATCCGGTCGTCATTATTCTCGACATACAGATGGGCCATGAAGATGAAAAGCAGGCTGTCCTCGTCGCAGAGGCCGAAACGTCTGAGTGTCTTGGCGAATACTGTATCGGCTATCGATTCGAGAGCCTCCTTGGTCAGGGCCAGCAACTTGTCGTGCGAAAGCTCGTCATCGTCCTTCTGATCCATAAGCTCGTTGAAGTATTCGAAAAACGACTGCAGAGTGTCGACCCGCGTCGCCTCGAATACATAAGGTCTGTTCTCCTTTACGGCCTTCAGTACGTCAGTCGGCACGCGGTACGAATGCTGCTTGCCTGAACGCGACGCCACGAGATAGCGCTTCTCCACCAACGCGTCGATATCCTTTGAAAGCCGGAGTATCTTGGTGGTGCGGCAACCTAAATAGCGCGCTAAGTCCGAAAGCTGTATGCGGCAATCCTCGCTTCGATCAACAAAGAGTGCCAGCATGACGGCCTGCATAGGCGTTAGTTTCAACTTCCTGCCGGCATAACGGATATGGTTTCCCGCCTTCTCGAAAAACTCATCGCCCAGATTGGAATCCTCGGCCAGCTCGACGATGTACTCAAACGCTTCGAGCACCGACTTCGACCTTGATTTCTGCGCGATTTCCTTCTGTTGGCTGCGGTCTTTGGCGCCGTTCTCGTTGTGTAGATGGAAGTTTCTCATAAGTTTGCGGTATTTTAAGAGGTTGTTTCAAAAATCACTCCCTCGAAGTTCATACCGCGAAGTTAGAGCCGCGGTGTCCCAATCAGCGATACACCTTTGAACAAACCGCTATTTTTTTCAGGCTATCCCACTAAAAGCGACTTTTTTTGAGTAAATTAGCGTCCCAACCATTGAAGGAGACACGCCATGACCCAACTGCAAAAATACACCTGGCTGATAGAGACCATCCGCCGGGCCGGAAATATATCGCACCGCGAACTATCGGACAAATGGGAACGTAGCAAGGATCTCAGCGACGGCAAGCCGCTCCCCCGGGCCACGTTCAACCGATGGCGCGACGCGATTCTATCGCAATTCGGCATCATTATAAAATGCCGGCTGGTTGGCGGCTACCTTTATTATATCGCGAATCCCGAGGATATCGACGAGGACGAACTCAAAAAATGGATGCTCGACTCATTCGCCGTCGGAAACCTCATCGGTGAGAACCTATCGCTTAAGGACCGGATTCTTACCGACCAGATTCCGTCGGGACGCGACCACCTCACCACCATATTGGAGGCTATGAAGGAGAACCGGGTCGTCGACATCGAATACAAAGCCTTCAACACCCCATACTCCTTCAAGGTCCCAGTAGAGCCCTACTGCGTGAAGCTTTATGAGAACCGCTGGTATGTGCTCGGGCATAATCTCAGCAAGGATACCATACGCATCTACGGGCTCGACCGCATTGAGTCAGTCGAAATCACCGATGCGGAATACTCGCTGCCGAAAGTCTTTTCAGCCTCGGAATACTTTGCCAATTACTTCGGCATCGTTGCCGACGAAAGGATAAAGCCCGAGAGAATCGTGCTGCGTGCCAACGCCGACCACACACCCTATATGAAGTCACTCCCCCTGCACCACAGCCAGCGGCTTATCGGGGAAAATGGCGGGTATGCCGACTTCGAGCTGTATCTCGCGCCGACCTACGACTTCGTGATGAAACTGCTCCATGTCGGCCCTATGGTCGAGGTTATCGAGCCCGCGTCGCTTCGCCAAACCATGAAATCGTGGATCTCAAAAATGCACGACCTCTATAAAAACGACTGACCTCCGGCCAGTCACCGAAACCGCCCCCAACTCCCATCTAACTATATAAGCCTACACCGCTTTCAGTCGGAACTCGCCGGGCGTCATACCGACAATCTTTTTGAATGTGCGGCTGAGATGATGGGGATAATTGAAGCCGAGATCGTAGGCTATCTCGCTGATGGTCTTGTCGGTTTCGGCAAGCTGCTCCTTGACTTTCGCCATCACCGCGAGCTGAATATGCTCCGAGGCGGTCTTGCCTGTTTCCTTTTTTATGAGGTCGCCGAAATAGTTTGGCGAAAGGCACGCTTTGTCAGCGCAATACTGAACCGTCGGCAAACCTTTCGTCTTAGGCAGCTCGGAATCAAGATACTCCGTCAATGTTGATTGGAAACGGTCGATTACACTGTGGTTCGCGATTTCGCGGGTCACAAACTGGCGTTCGTAGAAGCGCGTGCAGTGGTTTAGCATCGTCTCGATGTTTGATGCCACAATCTGCTTGGTATGCTTGTCAACGGGGTGGTCCAGCTCGTCGCGTATTTCCCTGAAGCAATTCAGTATTATATGCTTTTCACGCTCCGACATATGCAGAGCCTCATTGCTTGAATACGAGAAGAAGGTGTAATCTTTCATTCGCCGCGCCAGCGATGTGCCATACAGCAGGTCGGGATGGAACATCAGCACCCACCCTTTGGGATCGGGAGTCTCGCCTCCATCGTCAACCCCGGCGATCTGGCCCGGTGAGATGAAAAGCATCGTACCCTCCTGATAGTCGTAACGGCTCCGCCCGTACAGCACTGTGCCGCAGTCAAGTTCCTTGAAAAACACGCAATAAAAACCAAACAGCTTGCGGCAATGCGGTATCGCCCGCAGCATCGACATATCAATCACGCTTACAAGCGGATGCAGAGTCTCCGCACCGAGAATGCGGTTATAATCCTGTACGTTATCCAGTTTGATTATTTCATTCATAACTCTTTGATCAAGTGAGCGGCTTTTTTAAGCTGGAAACCATACGATTCCTCACCGCGAAAATACTCATTTTAATTCAATCGCGCATATGGCGCGGGGCCGAATCCGTAATTATGGTTGCGCAATCCGTAATATGTGTTATCTCCTTGAAACGTGGATATTAGAATCCGTGATTTTGGATAATCAATCTGTAAAACGAGTTAACACGATCGACAAAAGGACTATAATTTCGCGGTCAGAAACAAATCAAAATACCTACAGATATGAACCGATTCGCACTTTTACTTTCATTCCTGGTCGCCACGATGCCATTGATGGCATCCTGTTCATCCGATACCCCGGCCTATCAGGCGGAGTACGCGCCACTCGAACCCTCAGGCAATACGAGGACATTAGTCGCTTACTTCTCGGCAACCGGCAACACAAAGGCCGTTGCCGAGAAAATCGCAGAAGTTACCGGGGCCGATATCTACAGCATCGAACCCTCGCGTCCGTATGCGGCCAACCCATACGATGACAGCCAGCTTATCCAGAACGAGGCATACAATGACCTGCGCCCGGCAGTGGCAAATCTTCCCTCCGAGGAAATGATTGCCCAGTATGACACTATTTTCGTGGGCTCGCCCCTATGGTGGCACCAGCCGGCAATGGTTGTATGTACGTTCCTTGACGCATACGATCTGAGCGACAAGGTAATTGTTCCGTTCATGACTTACGGAGCCACCACATATCTTAATGAGGGTATGCAGAAACTTTTCAAATGCACACCAAACTCAATCCATGTTCCCGCCACTCTGCCCGAAGATATTGATCCCGACAATATCCGCGAACCGCAGGACGATGATGAAGGTATCGACGTGCCCAACCGTGCCAGTCAGGTAGAGGGTTGGCTGCGACGCATGGGGCTTATGCCCGGTCAGTCAGGCATAGCCGAAATTTCAACAGAAAATGAAAATATCTTCTCCCTCGACATCAGCCGAGGCAATCTCGCTGTGAGTGTGGCCGACGGTCATTCGCCCGCACATCTCCGCATAGCATCCATGAGTGGAGCGCTGGCTTACAACCGCACTGTCAGCGGAAATGAGAACATCTCCCTGCCTCAGGGTGTGTATG
>JAMPHO010000047.1 GCA_023663385.1 Alistipes timonensis
GGCGCCCCCGGCCCCGGCACGGCGCCCGCCACCGCGGCGCGCCACCAGGGGGCGCCTCCTGCCTAACCGAAACCAATCATTTGTAACACAACAAAATAACGATATAGATATATATGTCACTTCAATGCGGCATCGTGGGGCTTCCCAACGTAGGCAAGTCCACGCTTTTCAACTGTCTCTCCAACGCCAAGGCCCAGTCGGCCAATTTCCCGTTCTGCACCATCGAGCCTAACGTGGGTGTGATCACCGTGCCCGACGACCGACTCAACAAACTCGTGGAGATGTGCCAGCCCAAGAGCGTGGTGCCCGCCACGGTTGAAATCGTCGACATCGCCGGACTCGTGAAAGGCGCGAGCAAGGGCGAGGGCCTGGGGAACAAGTTCCTGGCCAACATCCGCGAGACCGACGCCATACTGCACGTTCTGCGCTGCTTCGACGATGACAACATCACCCACGTCGACGGCACCGTGGACCCCGTGCGCGACAAGGAGATTATCGACTACGAGCTCCAGCTCAAGGACCTCGAAACCGTTGAGAGCCGCATAGCCAAAACCCAGAAACAGGCACAGACCGGGGGCGACAAAGTGGCCAAGATGCAGTACGAGGTGCTACTCCGCTTCAAGGAGGCGCTCGACCAGGGCAAGGCGGCGCGCACCGTGACCCTCGAAACACCCGACGAGCAGAAGTTCGCCCGCGAGCTCTTCCTGCTCACCAACAAGCCGGTGCTGTACGTCTGCAACGTCGACGACTCCTCGGCTGTCAATGGCAACAAGTATGTCGACGCCGTACGCGAAGCCGTGAAGGATGAGAACGCGCAGATACTGATCGTTGCCGCCCAGACCGAGAGCGAAATAGCCGAACTCGACACCTACGAGGAACGCCAGGAGTTCCTCAACGAGATCGGGCTTGAGGAGTCGGGCGTGTCGCGCCTGATCCGCGCCGCCTACGCTCTGCTCAACCTCCAGACGTTCTTCACCGCCGGAGCCGACGAGGTGCGCGCCTGGACCTTCATCCGCGGCTCCAAGGCACCGCAGTGCGCCGGAATAATCCACACCGACTTCGAGAAGGGATTCATCCGCGCCGAAGTTATCAAGTACGACGACTATGTGACCCTCGGCGGCGAGACCGCCGTGAAGGAGGCCGGCAAGCTCGCCGTGGAGGGCAAGGAGTATGTGGCCCAGGACGGCGACATCATGCACTTCCGCTTCAATGTGTGACCCGGCGCCCAACGCTAACCCATGAATATGAAACTGACGATACTCGGTAGCGGCACCTCCACGGGGGTGCCGCAACTGCGTTGCGACTGCCGGGTGTGCCGCTCGACCGACCCGATCGACAGCCGTCTGCGCTGCTCGGCCCTGCTGGAGACCGGCGGGAAGCAGATACTGATTGACTGCGGGCCCGACTTCCGCGAGCAGATGCTCCGCTACCACCGCGAGGGGAACCTGGACGCGCTGCTGCTGACCCACCAGCACTACGACCATGTGGGGGGAGTTGACGACCTGCGCCCCTACTGCTACTACCACCGCGAGCCGCGCGACTTCCCGGTGTACTGCACCCGGGCGGTGGCCGACGCCCTGCGGACGAGCATCCCCTACAGCTTCGCGACGGAGAAATATCCCGGCGTGCCTACCTACGAGCTGCATATCATAGAGCCATACCGCCCGTTCACCGCCGCCGGGGTGGAGGTGCTCCCGGTGCCCGCGACGCATTCGGTAGACTACCATCTGCCGGTGACGGGATTCCGATTCGGCGAACTCGCCTACCTCACCGATGTGAAAACAATAGCCCCGGAGGCCGTAGAGGCGCTCCGAGGCGTGAAAGTGTTGGTTGTAAACGCGTTGCGAATCGAGACGCACCGCTCGCATATGTCGCTGTCGGAGGCGCTCGACTTAGTGCGCAAGATAGCTCCCGAGCGGGCCTACCTGACGCACATTTCCCACGGACTGGGCCTCCACAAAGAGGTGTCGGAAACGCTCCCCGAAGGGGTGTTCCTCGCCTACGACGGACTGGAAATCAACATCTGACGGGGGGTAAACCCCGCCCGTCAGGCCATATGCACATCGAGCTGCGGGAAGGGGAAGTGGGCCCCGACGGCCGGAAGCTCGTTGTAGAACTTCTCATTGTAATAGTAGAATACGGCCCAGTAGTCGCTGGTCTTTGTCCAGGCGCGCACCTGGATGTCGACCGACGATGCCGCCAGCTCGCTGAGATACACCGCCGGGGCGAAATTGGGCTTGGGGAGCATGGCGAGCAGCTCCGTTTCGCGCTCTTGCTCCCACTGCGATATTTTTTCCTTTGTCTTGCGGTGGCGGAAGAGCACTTTGTCCCAGAACGTGCGTTTACGCTCGGGAGCCGGAGCCTCCTCCGACGCCGGGATTTCGGCGGCGAGCGTCGCGGCTGCCGAAGCCGCGGCGGCGTTTTCAGCGGCGGTGCCAACAACCTGGAAATCCTTCTCATCGCCGAGGTCGTCGCCCTGCTCGATGCGGCTGTCGGCACGGAACATATTCAGGATGGCCTCGCGCACGGCGTTCACATCGTCGCCGTAGGAGATGGATATGGTCCAGGTGACTCGGCGGTAAGCCTCGCGCGACCAGTTGTTGACGCTCCCGGTAGAAAGGGAGCCGTTGGGGATTGAGATCGACTTATTGTCGTAGGTGGTGATTATGGTGGAGAAAATCTGAATCTCCCTCACGGTTCCGGCGTACCCCTGCACCTCGATATAGTCGCCTATCTTATACGGCTTTAGGAGCAGGATTAGCACCCCTCCGGCGAAATTCTGGAGCGTGCCGCTGAGCGCCATACCGATAGCGACACCGGCGGAGGCGAAGATCGCGAGGAACGAGGTGGTTTCGATGCCGATAATACCGATCACCGTCACTATCAATATGAAGTACAGCACTATATTGATCAGCGACAGAACGAAGGTACTCAGAGAGGTATCGACCTTGCGGCGAATGAATATGGCCGATACGATTTTGAAAATCTTGCGGATTATGAACCGACCTACATAGAAAACAAGGATCGCTATGGCGACATTGATAGCGAAGTTAACCATCGTTTCGGCCAGACGGCTCAGAAGATCGTTGAACGAAAGGTCCTTGAGCATAGCCAGGTCGGCCTTCACGTCGGGGAGGTTCTCAGGCGCGGGGGTGGCGGGTGTCAGCCCGGGGAACACGTCTTGCAAAAAAAACATAATTAAATTATATGTACTAAGGCTGAGTTATGAGGTATGAGGTAATTATGTGGAATAGTTGAACGGGGGCAAGCCTTTACTCATACAGGCGGGAGGCCACGTCGCGGTACCACTTCAACTGGCGGTAGCTCTGGCGCGAGGCATCCTGCTCGGTAAAGAGGATGTAGGTTGTGAGGCCGCAGTGGCGGCGTACGTGGAAGCGGTTGACCATATAGATGCGCTCCGTGGCGCCTTGGAAACTGACAGCCCCGTCGAGAACACTTTTCCAGCTACTGTACGCGGCGGGGTTATCGACCAGGAGCTGCTCCATATAGTCGTCGAAGTCGAAATAGTTGTTGCCCGAGTTCTGGAACTGCTGAACCGAGCCTTTCTGCGGCTGCGCGGGTCGGGTGGAGTAGATTTCGGCAGTGGCGGCGGCAAGGGGTTCGAGCTCGGCGGAGCGGACCACCGAGAGGGTGCAACCGCTCGTGTTCTGCTTGTAATAGAAGTCAAACGATGCCTTGACAGCCGAAACGAGGTCGAGCTCCGGGGCGAACATATGGCGCAGCGCCTCGTGGTAACGGGCACCATCGGCGGGGAGCTCGGCGGCGGAGGCGGCAAACAGTCCGGCTGACTCGCGGAGCTCGTACATCACCTCGACCGACGCCATATAGCAGCAATCGAAGTAAATGAAGTCGAAGTAACGCCCTTCGAGCACATGTCCCAGGGCGCTGATGCTCATTTTCTTTGCGCCGTCCTGGCCGAAACCGCGGGGAGCGGCGGCGGGAAGGGTCTCGGGGTTCTCGAAGCCGGTGTTGAGCCAGCCGTCGGCGTGGCTCCAAAGCATAAGTCCGCGGCTTTCGGCGGGAGCGAGCCGCTCGGCGTCGTCGAGCACCTGGCCCATGCGCTCCATCGAGACGGAGGAGAGCGACGAGTCGTATTCAACGAGCGTCCTCTCCGAACCGTCGGGGAGGATTTCGAAAAGGCGCTGCTCTACGGCCTTGGTATCATTGTTAGTGCCGTGGCGGAACACGAGCAAACGCCCACCTGCGAGGTCGCCGGCGAGAGCCGCCTGCTTCATCTCTTCGATGTCGCGCTCGTCGAAGTAGCCTCCGAGGTTGTTGTTGGCCGACATATATACCAGCACGACGCGACTCACCTCCGAGGGTTCCGGCTCGGGGCATACTACCGGCTCAGGGTCGTCGTCAGCGCCGCAGGCCGTGAAAAGCACGGCCGCCACAACCATCAGCGCGACTATGCGCGCCAAATACCTGAATTTTCCAATTATATCCATATATGTATTCATATAACGGCTTATGGGATAAAATATTGCGGGGGCGCGTCAGGCCGTGCCCGACACACCCCCGCTATATCACAGGCCGATAGGGGGTCAGAAAGCGGCGCGGAGAGTGTGGAGAGCGTCGGCAATGCCGGCACCATCCTTACCGCCAGCCTGGGCGAAGCCGGGCTGGCCTCCACCGCCACCCTTGATGGCCTTCGCGGCCTCGCGCACGAGGGCGGAGGCGTTCTTGCCGGCGGCAACGAGGTCGTTGGTGAACATCACGGTGAGAAGCGGCTTGCCGGAGGGGTCGCAGGTGGCGGCGATCACGGCGGTGTTCTCGGGCGAGATTTCGCGCACGGCGAAAGCCAGGTTCTTGACCATGTCGGGCATATTGGTGCCGGATACGGAAACGACCTTCACGCCGTTGATTTCCTCGGCAGCGGCAACGAGCTGCTTGGCGAGGTTGCGGGTGCGCTCCTTCATCATCTCCTCGGCCTCCTGGCGGAGCTGCGCGTTCTCCTCAACATACTTGCGTATGGCGGCGGTAACGTCGGGTGCGTTGTGGAGCAGCGAGCCGACGTCGCGGAGGGTGTCGGTCATCTTGTCGATGGCGTTTTCAACGGCCTCGCCGGTAATGGCCTCGATGCGGCGGATGCCGGCGGCGATGCTGCTTTCCGAGATGATTTTAATCATGCCGATGTTGCCGGTGTTGGCAACGTGGGTGCCGCCGCACAGCTCGACGGAGCTGCCGTAGCGGATAACGCGTACCTCGTCGCCGTACTTCTCGCCGAAGAGGGCCATAGCGCCCATGGCGCGGGCCTCGGCGATAGGCACGCTGCGGTGCTCGTCGAGGGGATAGGCGGCGCGCACGCGGCTGTTGGCCAGGTGCTCGACCTTGCGGAGCTCCTCGGGGGTAACCTTCTGGAAGTGCGAGAAGTCGAAGCGGAGCAGTTCGGGCGAAACGAATGAGCCTTTCTGCTCGACGTGGGTGCCGAGCACCTCGCGGAGCGCCTCGTGGAGGAGGTGTGTCGCGGAGTGGTTGCAAGAAGTTGCCATACGGGCCTTGGCGTCGATCGCGGCGATGAACTCGGCCGAGGGATCGGCGGGGAGTTTCGAGGAGAGGTGAACGCCGATGCCGTTCTCGCGCTTGGTGTCGAAGATTTCCACCACCTCGCCGTCGGGGGCGGTGAGGGTGCCGCGGTCACCTACCTGGCCGCCCATTTCGGCGTAGAAGGGTGTGCGCGACAGGATTATCTGGTAGTACTCCTTGTTTTTCTGCTTCACGCGGCGGTAGCGGAGGATGCGGGCGGCGCAAGAGGTCTCGTCGTAGCCGACGAACTCCTGTTCACCTTCGGCGAGCACCACCCAATCGGTAGCCTCGACGGCCGCGGCCTTGCGGGCGCGGTCCTTCTGCGCGGCCATCTCGCTGTCGAACCCCTTCTGGTCGAGGGTCATACCATTTTCGCGGAGAATGAGCTCGGTGAGGTCGAGGGGGAAGCCGTAGGTGTCGTAGAGCACGAACGCCTCCTTGCCGGTGATTTCGGTCTTACCCTCCTTGCGGGCGGCGGCAATGGCGCGCTCCAGCAGGGTAATGCCGTTGTCGAGGGTGCGGAGGAATGAGTCCTCCTCCTCCTTGGTGACCTTCATGATGAGGTCGCGCTGCGAAACGAGCTCGGGATAAGCCTCGCCCATCGACTCGATGAGGGTGTCGACCAGGCGGTAGAGGAACGCCTCGCGGGCACCGAGGAAGGTGTAGGCGTAACGCACGGCGCGGCGCAGAATGCGGCGGATCACATATCCGGCCTTGGCGTTGGAGGGGAGCTGGGAGTCGGCGATGGAGAAGGCGATGGTGCGCACATGGTCGGCGATCACGCGCATGGCGACGTCGACTTTCTCGTCCTCGCCGTATTTCTTGCCCGACAGTTCGGCGATTTTAGCAATCAGCGGGGTGAATACGTCGGTATCGTAGTTGGAGGTTTTGCCCTGAAGAGCCATGCAGAGGCGTTCGAAGCCCATGCCAGTGTCGATAACCTTGGCGGGGAGGGGTTCGAGCGAGTGGTCGGCCTTGCGGTTGAACTGCATAAACACCAGGTTCCAGATTTCGATTACCTGGGGGTGGTCCTTGTTGACCATCTCGGCGCCGGAAATCTTGGCGCGCTCCTCGTCGGAGCGGAGGTCGATGTGGATTTCCGAGCAGGGGCCGCAGGGACCCGTGTCGCCCATTTCCCAGAAGTTGTCGTGCTTGTTGCCGTTGATTATGTGGTCCTTGGGGAGATGCTTCTCCCAGATGGCGGCAGCCTCGTCGTCGCGGGTGAGCCCTTCGGCCTCCGAACCCTCGAACACGGTAGCGTAGAGGCGCTCGGGGTTCAGGCCGAGCACGTCAACGAGAAACTCCCAGGCCCAGTCGATAGCCTCGGCCTTGAAATAATCGCCGAACGACCAGTTGCCGAGCATCTCGAACATAGTGTGGTGGTATGTGTCATGGCCCACCTCTTCGAGGTCGTTGTGCTTGCCGGAAACTCGGAGGCACTTCTGGCTGTCGGTTACGCGGGTCCACTTGGGGGCCTTGTTGCCCAGGATAATATCTTTGAACTGGTTCATCCCGGCGTTGGTGAACATCAGCGTCGGATCATCTTTGATTACCATAGGGGCCGAGGGCACGATCTGGTGCCCCTTCCCTTTGAAAAACTGCTTGAAAGATTCGCGAATCTCCTTGGCAGTCATCGGTTTGTTGCTCATATAATGATGTAAGTTTATTGTTTGCCTCAGGTAGCGCCGCGCCAAACGCGGGCCGGGGTGCCAAAAAGCGCCCGTTTGAATGCGCGAAATTACGGAAATTTAGCTACTTTTGCAAGCAGATGGCAACCGAAAACATTGACAAGAAGTATTATAAAATAAGCGAGGTCGCGGAGCTGATAGGCGTCGCGCAATCGACGCTCCGCTTCTGGGAAACGCAGTTCCCCATGGTGTCGCCAAAACGCAACGCCAAAGGCACCCGCTTCTACACCCCGCGCGACCTCGAACGGCTGCGCATGATCCACTACCTGCTGAAAGACAAGGGGCTGCACATCGAGGCGGCCCGCGAGGCCCTGCGCACTAACCGCGAGGGGCTCGAACGCCAGGCCCGCGCCGTCGAGCGCCTCCGCTCCGTGCGCGCCTCCCTGGTCGAGATGCTCGACGCCCTCAACAAGCTCCGCTGACCCACGGGCCCAGCGGACAAAACAGAGGGAGGCAACACCTTGCGTGGCGCTGCCTCCCCGACGTTTCAACTATTTATTTATGAGAGCCTCAGTACCTGGTATCACTACCCGGTAAAAAGGACGAGGGATGTCTCTTTGAGGGTTGTCTCCTAAATAACCTTATGTGTTGAATCTTAGTCGTTATGTCGATGGCCCCGATACCATATCAGTGGGGTCTATTGTTTTGTTTTATTACTATAACAACGTCGGGCGGCAAAAGATAAAGCGTTGGCCGCTAAAAGAGTTTAATTATTGTTTATCAAACGCTTTAATTATTAAAAGTCCCGACATTTTAAGTTAAATGCCGGGGCGTTTTATGCACGAGAGTTACAGCCGCGCTTTAAGCTTGGGGTGTTTGACACCTGGGAATCATCGGTTTGCCAAGGGTCAGGAGCCGAGCCGCACAGCTACGACGCGGAAGTCGGGAGTAAGGGTGACGCGGCCCGCGTCGGCCAGCTCGCGGAGCCGTTCGAGCAGGAGGTCGCGGGGGATGGCCCCGACGCGGTTGATATAGCTGATGGGGCGCCCCTCGGGGAGCTGCGAAACGATGTGCAGTATCACGCGGTCAGCCTCTTCGGGCGTGAGCGCGGGGGGTGGCGCCTGTCTCGCCGAGCGGCACACGTCGCACGAGCCGCATTCTCCGGCGTCATCCTCGCCGAAGTAGCGGAGCATCCCCTCTACGCGGCACTCCCCGTCGTTGAACACGAAGCGCTTCATAGCCTCCACGCGCCGCTCCATCTGGGCGCGCCGATTCTCATACACATCCTTAGGGAGCAGAATGTCGGCCCGTGGCTGCCGGCTCTGCGCGAACACAACGATGGGGGTCGAGCGGCGGGGAACATAATGTATCACATGCATGCGGCTGAGGCGGAGCAGCGTCTCGTAGATCTGCCGCGGCCCCACGGCGAGCCTGGCCGCGAGGCTGATTTCGTCGATGTACTCGTAGTCGGCGAAAATGCCAGTGTACATCCGCAGTATGGCCTGGAGGAGGTCATCGGCGGCGCGGTCGAGTTCGAGGTCGTAGAGGGCCCGGCGGTCGACGGTCATCATAAGCCGCGAGCGGGTGTTGGGGTCCTCCTCATATTCGATATACCCGGCGCGGCTGAGTATGGTAAGGGCGCTGCGGGTCATAGCCGCCGAGGTCTTGAAGCGCTCGCAGTAGGCCGCCAGGTCGAAATCGCGCACGAGCCCCGCGCCCTCGCCCATGGCCACATCGAACCAAACGCACAGGTTATGGTAGGTGTCGCGTATGAACTCCTTCGGGGGGAAGGAGTCGGTGACCCTTTTTGAAAGCACGCGGCGGTCGCCCTTGGTCGCGAGCACCACTGCGAACGAAGGGAGCCCGTCGCGCCCGGCACGCCCCGCCTCCTGGTAATACTCCTCAAGCGACGAGGGGAGGTCGACGTGGACCACCACCCTGACGTCGGGCTTGTCGATA
Source organism: Alistipes timonensis (assembly GCA_023663385.1). GTDB lineage: Bacteria > Bacteroidota > Bacteroidia > Bacteroidales > Muribaculaceae > UBA7173. The sequence goes on from JAMPHO010000047.1 coordinate 9,135, forward strand.
CCCATACCGAAGGCGTTGGTGGCCACCATTACGCGGGTACGCCCACACTTCCAGCTGTCCTGCCTGGCCTCCTTCTCCTCGGGGAGGAGTCCGGCATGGTAGTAGTCGGCGCTCACGCCGTTGGTTTTCAGGAAATCGGCCACCTCGCGGGTGCGCTTTCTCGAACGGGTGTATACGATGGCCGTGCCCGGCACTCCGGCCAGCACGCGCAGCAGCTGCGGCTCCTTGAAGTCGCAGTGCCTGACGATGTAAGAGATATTGCCGCGGGTGAAGCTCAGGCGGAACTCGCCCCCCTCGCCGCGGAAACGGAGCGACCGCTTGATGTCGGCCACCACCTGCGGCGTGGCCGATGCCGTGAGGGCGAGCACCGGGGCGTCGGGAAACGAGTCTCGGAGCTCGGCGATGCGGAGGTAGGATGGACGGAAGTCGTGGCCCCACTGCGAGATGCAGTGCGCCTCGTCGACCACGATGAGCGCCACCGGGAGGTGCCGAAGCTGCGCCCTGAACCGCTGGTTCTGTAGCCTCTCGGGCGACAGGTACAGGATTTTGGCCTTGCCGAGGCGGCATTTGTCGAAAGCCAGGCGGCTCTCGCGGGCCGACATACCGCTGTGGAGGTAGTAGGCTTTTATGCCCCTGCCGGCGAGATTGTCGGCCTGGTCCTTCATAAGGGATATGAGCGGGGTAACCACGATGGTCAGCCCGTCGATAGCCATCGCCGGAACCTGGAACGTGATTGACTTGCCCCCCCCGGTGGGGAGCAGCCCGAGCGTGTCGCGCCCGGCGAGCACCGATTCGATGATTTCCCGCTGCATGGGGCGGAAGGAGCCGTAGCCCCAGTATCGCCCCAGAATCGCCAGAATGTCAGGCTCGGTCAGTCGCAAAACACGATTTCCTTGATTTGGAGCTGGATCGCGCCGGAGGCACCCTTGTGCTTGTTGTCCTCGATGGTGTAGCAGATGTCGAACTTGCGTCCGCTGTGGATACCCTCGAAGAGCGGAGCCATATTGAACGCGATGCCGTTGAACACCTTTCCGCAAGTGTCGTCGACCAGTTCGAGCTTGATGTGCTCAAGCTGGCGGCCGACGAGTTTGCTGGTGCCGAAATCCACAACGCCCCTGCTGCGGAACACCGGCCTCGGGTTCTTGGGCCCGAACGGCTGGAAACGGCGCAGCATGGCTATGAAGTCGGGGGTGATTTCGGCGAAGCTGAGGTTGGCGTCGATGTCGAAGCTCGGGTTGAGCTGCGAGGGGAGAATGTTGGCGGCGACGTAATCCTCGAACCGGCGGCGGAACTCGGGTATGTTCTCCTCGCGGAGGGAGAGCCCTACGGCGTAGGGGTGGCCGCCGAACGTCTCCAGGATGTCGCGGGCCGACTCCACCGCCTTGTAGATGTCGAACCCCTGGACGGAGCGCGACGACCCGGTGGCCAGCCCGTTGGAGAGGGTTAACACAACGGCGGGCTTGTAGTACAGCTCCGTTATGCGGGATGCCACGATGCCGATGATACCCTTGTGCCAGTCCTTGTTGAAGATAACGATGGACTTCTTACCTGCCACCTTCCCGGGATCCTCGGCGAGGATGGCGTTAGCCTCGTCGGTGATGCGCTTGTCGAGCTCCTTGCGGTCCTTGTTGTACTGGTCGATGTTGCGGGCACAGCGGAGCGCGTCGTTAAAGTCGCGCGACACCAGCAGCTCGACCGCCTCGCGACCGCTCTGCATGCGTCCCGAGGCGTTAATGCGCGGGCCGATTTTGAAAATCACGTCGGAGATGGAAATCTCCTTACCGCTTAGGCCGCAAATGCGGATTATCGCGCGGAGGCCGAGATTCGGGTTCGCGTTGATGCGACGCAGACCGAAATAGGTCATCACTCGGTTCTCGCCCGTCATCGGCACTATGTCGGCGGCGATTGACACCGCGACCAGGTCGAGCATCCCTTCGAGGTCGTTCTGCGGGATGCCGTTGCTGATCGAGAAAGCCTGCATCAGCTTGTAGCCGACCCCGCACCCCGAGAGGTGCTCGAAGGGGTAGGTGCTTCCGGGCATTTTCGGGTTGAGGATGGCGGCGGCCTGCGGCAACTCGGCGTCGGGGACGTGGTGGTCGCAGATGATGAAGTCGATGCCGTGCTCGCGGGCGTGGGCTACCTCTTCGTTGGCCTTGATTCCGCAATCAAGAATAATCACGAGCTTCACCCCCTGGGAGGCGAACTCGTCGATGGTTTCCGATGAGATTCCGTACCCCTCCTCGTAGCGGGTGGGTATGAAATAGTCGATGTTGGAGTAAAAATTCCTAAGGTACTTGTAGACCAGCGCCACGGCCGTAGTGCCGTCGACGTCGTAGTCGCCGTATACCATGATTTTCTCCTTTGACCCCATGGCCTTGTTAAGCCTTTGAACAGCTTTATCCATGCCGGGCATTAGGAACGGGTCGTGAAGATTCCTCAGAGAGGGGTGGAAAAAGCGCTCAGCCTCTTCCACCGAGGGAATCTCGCGACGGACCAGCAGCTCGCTGATGGGAGGACAGTCGGCGTATCTTTTTGCCAAGGCTGCCTCGGTTTTTCGCTCTTCGGGTGTTAGGGGTAAATAATTCCATTTACCGGTCATTTATGTCGTTTTTTTTATTGCGGATGGCGGGCCGGACAGGTAGCGCCCGGCGGAGAGTGAGGAGGCGTCGGCGCGGGGCCGTCGCGGGGTGGCGGATTAAGCGTTGAGCGACAAAGGTTTCCGTGTAAGCATCGGAGAGAGACGGATGAACCTGCCGCGACATTCCGCGGTATGAGTGCAAATATACGAAAAAAAACGGGTTCCGCAAAACGTTAAAAAACCATAAATCGACGAGCGGTGCGGGGAGCGGGAGGGGGTCAGCGGATGCCCCTCGCGTCGAGCGCGCGGCGGTAGGCCGCGGCGTTGCGGGTGTGC
>JAMPHO010000048.1 GCA_023663385.1 Alistipes timonensis
AGGAGGTGGCCGAGCCGACAACCGCGGCCGCGACAACCGCAACGGCAACCGCTCCAAAGGCCCCCGCAAACCGCAAGGCCCCCGCACCGCCGCCGACACCCGCAAATCCGCTCCCGCCCAAGCCTCTGCCGACGGTCCAGCTCCTTCGCCGAAACCCGCTGAAGGCGCAAACCCCGCCGCTTCCGGCGATACCGGGAACGGCCAGTCCCGCAAGAAACGCCGCTACAACCACCACCACGGCAAGCGCGGCCCCAAACCCACCGATGGCGCCTCCGCCCCCACCGAGTAGGGATAATTTCAATTTGACAGAAAGGTTGGGGCAGATAATTGATGATGCGCGGGGATGACCTGCTGAAGAACATATGACGGCGAGAAACTATAAGGAACCGGGGCTTGTTAAGTAAGAGTAACAAGCCCCGGTTTGTTTATTTTTAACATATGCGTTAACTTAAATTTGATAATGATGAAAAACTTTGCCCGTCATGCTTCGCGCCTCTTCGCCGCGGTGGCTCTTTCAGTTTTCGCTTTCGGAATCTCGGCCCAGGAACCTGCCGCCAAGAAGGTTAAGGACCATAGGACGAATCCTGACCTTTTCTTCCTCCAGGAGGGGGATGTGCCTAACAGTTTCCTGTTGCTGCCGGCCCCGCCTGACGGTGGCTCGATAACGTTCCTCAACGACGAGGCCCGCTACAAGTGGGGCAAGATGCAGCGCGACACTCCGCGCGGCGACCAGGCGTTCTCCGACGCGCATATCGAGGGTGACGGGGTGCCTATGGCTTTCTCGGAGGCGTTCGGCATCGACATTACGCAGGACGGCACGCCGGAAATCTACAAGCTCGTGGTAGGGATGCGCGAGGATGCCGGCGACCTTGGCACCCGCGAGGCCAAGAATTACTATAACCGCAAGCGCCCGTTCAGTTTCTACGGCGAGAACACCTGCAACCCCGAGCAACAGGCCGAACTCTCGACCAACGGCTCATATCCCTCGGGCCATACTTCGATCGGATGGGCCACGGCGCTGGTGCTGGCCGAGCTTAACCCGGAGCGTCAGAACGAGATTCTCAAGCGCGGCTACGATATGGGCGAGAGCCGCGTAATCTGTGGCTACCATTTCCAGAGCGATGTTGACGCTGGTCGTCTGACGGGTGCTGTGACTGTTGCCCGCCTCCACGCCGACCCGGGCTTCAACAAGCAGCTCGCCAAGGCCAAGGCCGAGTTCCGCGCCTTGAAAAAGGCCGGCAAGGTAGCCGCCGGTACCCCCGTGCCGACCCCGACGGAATAACGCTGGCACGAGGCTTAGGCAGCTTTCCAAACTCCCCAGAGTTCACTCACTCCACCTTTCAATTTCTTAAAGATTACCACTATGAAAGCTAAATATTTAGCCTTCGCGGCTCTCGTGTTCTCATTCGCCGGCGCTCAGGCCGACGACGAACCCGCCAAACTGAAACTTACACCTACGGGGCGCATCCTGATGGACGGGGCGTTCTACTTCGACGGCAACAATGACCTCCAGCCCGACGAATCGAAGTTTGTCAACGGCGTTGCCATACCCGACGCCCGCTTAGGGTTGAAGGCGACCTACGGCAAGTGGAAGGCCAAAATCGACATCGGTTTCAGCAACGGCAAGGTGGGGCTCAAGGATATATTCTTCGAGTACGACCTCAACAAGAGCAACCTTTTCCGCCTGGGCTACTTCGTGCCGCAGTTCGGCCTCAACTCGTGCACGAGCTCCTCGATGAAGCCCTCCTACGAGGAGGAGGAGTCGAACGATTTCTTCTACTCCAATCCGCGACTGATAGCGCTGATGCACGTCTACGACAAGGGTAAATATTTCGCCGCCACGACCGCGTTCGTTGAGAGCAACGCGATCACGCATACCGCCAACGAGATGGGGAAGCAGGCCTGGGGTGCGCAGACGAGACTTGTTTACCGCCCGTTCTACGAGAACGGCACGGTGTTGCAGATCGGATGTTCGTTCAACTACTCCTCGCCGACGGCCGACGACCATACGGGCTTCGAGTACAAGGTGAATTTCCCCAGCCGAGTGTCGAAAATCCAGGCTCTCGACGCCAAAATCACCGATGCCAAGGGGCTGTTCAAGATGAGCCCGGAGTTCCTTATCTCAAAGGGGAGGCTGGCGCTTGAGTCGCAGTACTACTACCTCAACGCCGCGCGCAAGAACGGGTTGCGCAACTACCGCGCGCAGGGTGCCTACGGCCTGTTCCGCGCCCAGCTCATCGGCACCGGCTACACCTATAATCACGGTGACGCCGGACTCGCGACCCCGGCTCCGAAGACCCTCGAATTCTGCCTGGGCTATAACTACACCAACGCGACCAACAGCGCGGCCGGCATTTACGGCGGCAAGATGCACGACATCAACTGCACGTTCAACTATTATATAAACAAGTATATGATAGCCCGCCTGCGTTACAGCTACACCCGCGTGAGCGACCGCTATTTCCCCGGCACCGACCCCGACACGGGCGCGATGTTCAACACCGTCTCCGGCACCCGCCACGTCAACATCCTCGAAGCCCGCCTCCAGGTAATCTTCTGATCGAAAAAGTCTTTCGTTTTGAATATGGCGAAGCCGCGGAAAACAATCCGCGGCTTCGTTGTTGTTCGGCCCAATTCACGCGTCAAGCGAGCTCAAGAACTCCCTGACTCGGTTGTTCATCTCCGTGTCTCTCAGGGAACTGAAGCTTACGCCCAAGCGCTCGGCCAGCTTGTCGGAATCGAGATAATACATATTTCCCGAGGCTGTTATGATTTTGTCGCGAAGCAGCGCGTCAAGCACAGCCTTTCCGGATGGCTTCACACCGATACGGCTGTCAATCTTGGCCTTGCATTTTCCCAGCTCGCCGTTGCCGTTGGCCCGGAAGTGCAGTATGATGCGCCTGAATTTCGACCACAGGTCGTGAATGTTGAGGTCCGATTCCCTGTCGGCGTTCTCGCCCGCGAGGCGGTATTGCACGAGCGGGTAGAAAAGTGTGCTGTCGGTGATTACTCGTATTTTCACATTGCCGCGCACCACGCACTGCTGTATGCCTGATTCGAGCCGGGCTTCAATTTGAGGGCTCTCCAGCGTGATTTCCGCGCTCTTGTTGTTCAGGCCGGGTGTGAACACGAGTTCGCGGGAGGTTATGGAGAGGCGGTCCACATCGATGTCGACCGGGGGGCAGAACTCGGTTCTTGCCTCGCCGAGAGTAACCCCGATGGGGGCGTCAACCGTGATGTTCGACAAGTTGCGCCCAAGCGGGAGCATCTCGTCCTCCTCCATATCGAAAATGAAGGTAGCGGAGTCGCCGCCGGCGGTTCGGCTTAGCTCCATCGCGCATCTTACGGCGCTCTCCGCGGTGTTGGATTCATAATCGGCGATGATGCTTACCGAGCTTCTGGTCGCCGGGGTGTCGTTGGCCTGATAGGCCGCTATGAGATAGCGCGCTATGCCGGGATTGATTGTTTCCTCCGGGTTGTGGGAATGGGTGAAAAACTCGTAGAACAGGAATGAAGGTTCCGAATGCCGCATATAGAGGTCGGCGAGCGCTGTATATTCTTCCCGATTGGCGAGCCTGGCCAAAACGTACCCTTCGAAAACGGGATTGACCATCTTGCCGTTGGAGAGGAACGGGTGCTGCCCGAGCCATTCCTCGGCATACTGGTTGTAGGCTCTGTCGAACGCGTCATCGCCTGTAGGCACGAAGTTGGCAGTTTGGCCGACAGCCTTGTGAAGAATGCGGGCTATCTGGTCGCCGGGTGAATACAGATTGTCGCGGTGCTTACCCACATACTGCTTCAGCGATGGTTCGAGACTATGGTCGAACGCGCCGATAAATTTGGTTTGCTCGCGTTCAAGGATACGCCTGACAATGTCGATCAAGAGGTCGATTTTGTGCTTGCGGTCAGTCGACAGTTCCTGAAGCAGCGACTTCGGGTTCTGATTATCTTTGAGTAGGGAAACGATTGATTCAAGCACGGGGGCGTAGCCGAGGAAACGGTCGATAGCTGAAGTGGCCTCATCGCTTTCGGCGAAGCAGCTGCCCAAAGAGTCGAAAATATGGTCGACCACGACGCGCACAGGGTCGTCGGCCGAAGGAATCCCCTTCGCGCCGAACGAGGTGAAAATGAATTCCAGCGCTTTGGACCGGTCGAATGGTTGTATCTGTAGCCACGTCACCGGCACCCCCGCTTCCTCAAAGAACAGAGTCGCGTATTCGAGTATGGCCGTGCGGCCCAATATGATGAACGGGATTCCGGCGGCTCCCTTGGCCATCTGGGCAATATCATTCAAAAAACTATCGAACGCCCCCTGGCCGGTCGCTATATAACCTTCATCGAGCGCGTCGATAAGCATGGAGGCATTCCCTGAGTGTAGCGCGCCGATATACCACGCCATATCAAGAGGTTGCAGACTGCGGTATATTTTCCCAATAAGTGAATCCTTGCCCACGGGCTCGTTTTTGGCGAGGTCAAAGCAGGGGATATTCAACCTTTCGGACAATTGCTTGGTCATCATGCTCTTGCCTGTTGCCGCTGGGGCGGAAATCAGTATGACGCGGGCGTCATTAATATCGGTATAGCCAACCGAGGTCTGCTGGCTCTGCAGGGATGGCTCTATGTATATTTTCTGCTTATCAGGTACAAGGAAGCTGAATGACGGGTCGTCGCGGTCGGTCAACATTAATTCGCGCCGCTCGTTACCGTGCGGAGTGAGAGCTTCCAGCAGTTCGGAAAAATGTATTGTGGCGTTTTGTGGCATAATGGCGTTTTGATATAAATTTCCGCGGAGGGCGGTCATAGTTGGGCTATAAGGCCGTCAAATTCGTGGCAAGCGGCGTAATAGGTTTTCATATCGGGGAGCTTGTCGAGTTCGAGGCGCGTTAGGTCGTTGCACCGCCGGGTATAATCCGTGGGGAAGGCCGCGAGCATATTAAGGTTGCCCGCCAGCATCGCGACCGGGTCGGTAGGCAGGTCGGAAACGAAAATGACAGCGGTAGGCAGAGTGTCCATAACATTCGGGTCGCCCGCGACTTCGATGAATATCTCGTACGATTCCCTGACTTTTTTCGCGAGTTTCGTAATGAATTTGGTGGCTATAGGCGCGATTGCCTCCGGGTCGATAAATTCATTGGTCACCGGGTGCTTTATGGCGAGCTGCCAGCTCTTGATTTCAACCAGGAGGAGCTTGTCGCCGGCTGGGTTGGTGGCGAGGGCGTCGACCGACGATTTGGACCGCTGTTTCCGCGCTTTGTAGAACTCATCCTTTATGGTGTCGAAATCAACCACCGGGTATGTCGATCCAATGGAGCAGCGCGGAGTTGGCGAACAGCTCTTCTCAATGCCGCATACGGTTGACATATGGGCGGGCGCGTCGAGAAGCGCGAGCATTTTCGCGGGAGTCATCGCGCCGAGTATTTGTCGCGGGCCAGGTCGACATTCATAATGCTGTTAAGCGGCTCGGCGAGGGTTATGAATACATCATTGAGGCACCCGTTGACGTGGCGCAGCCGGTTAAGCCCGGTTGACTCGTCGCAATCGGAGCTGTAGTAATCGACGTTTGCCTCCATACCTGTCGATGCGGCGTAATATCTCACGGCTTGCAGAAAGTACGGGCTGTGGGTCGATACGAGCAGCGGGTAACCCTCCTTGGCCATAGTTACCAGGATTTCGGCGAAATTCAGCTGCCATTTGGGGTGCAGATGGTTTTCAGGCTCATCCCATATGAGCATTTTCTCTGGTGAGGCCACCCCGTTGGAAAGGAATAATTGCAGTATGCCGAATGTTTTCAAGCCGGATGCGACGTTGCTTATCGGGAAACGCGCGCCGCCCCGTTCGAACACGAGTTGTCGCGAGGTGCTGTCAAACACGAACCTGCCTTCGCGGAGCACATCCTCCATCTTGTCGTCGCCCCCTTTGTCGAGCAGCGCGGGCATCGAGGCTTTGTCAATGAAGTCGGCGATGTGCGATTGAATCATATTCTCGGGGTTTCTCATCCCGTTCTGTATGGTCCGGGAGAGATTCAGGTACAGCGGAGAGTCAATCAGGGTGGCGTCGAGGGGGAAATCAAGCGCTTTTGACATCCGTGCGGAGCGGCATAGGTTTTCCTTGACTTCAACGCTTATGGATTTGTCGTCGGCATCATTTGTTATTATGACAGTCGAGCCGTCGGCACCATAGGAGGTAAAGCTTCCGCTGAACTCGGTCGTTATCAGTTCCTGGAAGGCGTTGGCGAAACCGCTGTCGGTGTCGCCCCCTTCCCCTTTTACAGGGAGTTCGTTAAGCGAGGCGTAGCAGAGGCTCTTGATTCGCGGTGTGAGGTCGGTTTCAGAAACCGCCTGTATGATTTTGTTTACGAAAATAGCCCTTTCGTTCTCGGTCGCCAGCTCGGTCCATCGGTCGGTGGCCAGTTCGACAGTAGTAGGTAGAAGCAGCGAGAGCTCCGGCGAGGTGAATCGTTTCAGTCCTACAAGGCTGTAGAGGCGGCTGAAGAGATTGTACACTATTTCGCGCCCGGAGTCGCGCTCTGAGTCAATGGCCATACCGTTGGCTCTCAATGTGGAGTACAATGCCCGTCCGAGCGTGCTTTTGCCGCTGTCGTTCGGTCCGGCGATTACGGTAAGGCCGTTGAGTTTGACCTCGGCCTGCCCGATTTTACCAACGTTGGTCAATGATATTTTCATAAGTGTCAGTTTTCTGCAAATATACGAAAAAACTTTAGTCGCGGAGTTGCGAAGCAGGGATAAACGCGACGCGTCCGCGGCAGGTGGCTGCCGCGGACGCGCGTGGTGGGGAGGGGTGGGGGTGTCGTCAGGCGAGGAAGCCGAGGAGGACACCGGCGGCCACCGCCGAGCCGATAACTCCGGCCACGTTCGGACCCATGGCGTGCATGAGCAGGTAGTTGGAGGGGTCGTATTCGAGGCCGAGGTTGTTGGAGATGCGGGCCGACATAGGCACTGCCGACACACCGGCGTTGCCGATGAGCGGGTTGAGCTTCTTCTGCTGCGGCAGGAAGAGGTTGAAGATCTTCACGAAGATTACGCCGGAGGCGGAGGCGATGATGAAGGCCATGAAGCCGAGGGCGAAGATGAAGATGGTCTGCTGGGTGAGGAAGGTCGATGCCTGGGTGGAGGCGCCGACGGTCATGCCGAGCAGGATGGTGACGATGTCGGTGAGGGCGTTGGAGGCTGTTTTAGCCAGACGGTTGGTAACGCCGCATTCGCGGAGCAGGTTGCCGAAGAAGAGCATGCCGAGCAGGGGTATGCCGGAGGGCACCACGAAGCAGGTGAGGAGCAGGCCCACGATGGGGAAGATGATCTTCTCGTTCTGCGACACGGCGCGCGCGGGTTTCATGCGGATCACTCGCTCGCTCTTGGTGGTGAGCAGGCGCATGATGGGGGGCTGGATCACCGGCACGAGTGCCATATAGGAGTAGGCCGAAACGGCGATGGCTCCCATGAGGTTGGGCGCGAGCTTCGAGGAGAGGAAGATTGCCGTCGGGCCGTCGGCGCCGCCGATGATGGCGATGGCGCCGGCCTGGTCGGGCATGAAGCCCAGGAGGAGGGCCACCATGTAGGCACCGAAGATGCCGAACTGGGCGGCCGCGCCCACGAGCATCAGCTTGGGGTTGGCGATCAGGGCGGTGAAGTCGGTCATGGCGCCGATGCCGAGGAAAATCAGCGGGGGGTACCATCCGGCCGAAACGCCGTTATAGAGGATGTTGAGCACGGAGCCTTCTTCGTAGATACCGATTTCGAGGCCGGCTTCGGCGTTGAAGGGGATGTTGCCGATGAGGATACCGAAGCCGATGGGCACCAGGAGCATCGGTTCGAAGTTCTTCTTGATGGCGAGCCATATGAAGAAGAGGCCGACGGCGAGCATCACGAGGTGCTGCCAGGTCGCGTTATAGAAGCCGGTGAGGTGCCAGAACTGCGCGACGTTGTCTGCTAAGAAACTACTGAATTCGTTCATTGTTGTCAGCTGAATTGATAGCCGAGGGCTTTAACCGATAGTGAGAAGGGTGGCGCCGTCGGCGACAGCGTCGCCCTTGGCTACGTTGATCGAGAGCACTTTGCCGTCGACTCCAGCGCGGATGGTGTTCTCCATCTTCATCGCTTCGAGAATCATGACGGTGTCGGCTGCCTTAACTTCCTGGCCGACGGTGACGTTGATGTCGAGCACGGTGCCGGGGAGGGGGGCAACCACTGCCTTGCCGGCTCCGGCTGCCTTGGGCGCGGGGGCGGCCACGACCTTCTCGCCGGAGGCGGTGCGGGGAGCGGCGGCGGGTTTGGGAGCGGAAACGGCAACGGTGGCGGCGGCTTTCTGCTCGATTTCGACGTGGTAGGGGGTGCCGTTGACGAGCACGTCGACCTTGCCGTTGTCGATGTCGCCGATGCCTACCTTGTAGTCAGTGCCGTTGATTTTGTATTTATATTCCTTGTATTTCATGATTGGTCAGGTAATAAAATAAGTAACTGTTCAAAATTATTTTATACTAACGGGTCTGATTATTTCAATATTTCTCCGGCAAAATTTTTGAATCTTTTCCTCTCTTCATCAGTCGTGTAGCTCGCTACACTCCTTCTTCATCGAGAAAAATCTTCTAAAAATTTTCCTCGGATAAATATTAAAATAATTTCGACCAGTTACTTAATGTGTGGTTCGAACTGGCTCCTGGGGGTTATTTGCGGGGGAGCTGGCGCATTGAGTAGATGTGGGAGTTCCAGGGTGAGTAAGCCTTGCGCACCTTGTTGATGGTGAGGATGGCCGACTCCTGGTCGTGGGCGTTGAGGTGCTCGTAGAGCGCCATTGCTATGGCCGCGATTTCCTCGCCGGAGTCACCTTCGGCACGCTCTGTGGGGCGAACCTCGGCGGGGTTGATGCCCTGGGCGGTCATCTTGCGGTTGCGGAAGCGCACGGCTCCGATACGCGAGATGATGTAGAAGCAGATGCTCAGCAGCAGCAGGGCGCCGAACACGATGCCCATCGCGGTGATGGTCATACCGAAGCCGTTGGCGTCGATTTCGCTGAACTTGTCAACCTTGTTGTTGGTGTCCTTGATTTTGTTGTTGCTCGACGGGGTGATGTAGAGGTCGCCCTTGCCGACGCGCACTTCCCAGGCTTCGATGCCGTCGCCCTCGCCGTCGATTTTGCGGGCGAAGGAGGTGTTGGCGGGGAGGCTGGCGGGCACTGTGATCGAGTCGATGAGCGTCAGGCCGTCGGCGTCATAGATGCCGACCCAGTTGTCCTGGCCGGGGGTGAGCACGAAGTTGGTGTGGAAAGTTCCGTCGGTGGGCTTGCCGTCGGCGAAGAACACGATGTGCTGGCGCTTGGGGATTTTGGTGTTGACGTCGCCCAGGGGCACGGGGTACATCTTGGGCACCGAGGGGTCGGTCGTGAGGAACACGCTGGAAATCTCCATCGGGGCGAAGTTCGAGTTGAAGAGCTCGATCCATGCCGAGTGGCGGCCGTAGTCGTCGACGAGGTTGCTGTCGTTGACAACCATCACCTCGTTGATTTTAAGGCCCTTTCTGGCTTGGGCAAAGCCCGTGGCGCCGCAGAGGAGCAGCGCCAGGGCTATGAATGTTAGTTTGCGGATCATTTGTGAGTCACGTTGGGTTGTTAAACGCTTTTGATGCTGCGGACAGTGGCCCCGGATTACAGGGGTATGTTGCCGTGCTTCTTGGCGGGGTTGGTAACTCGTTTAGTGGCGAGCTGCTGGAGCGCGCGGATAATGCGGAAGCGGGTGTTGCGGGGCTCGATCACGTCGTCGATGTAGCCGTACTTGGCCGCGTTGTAGGGGTTGCAGAAGAGGTCCTCGTATTCCTTCTTCTTCTCGGCCAGGAGGGCCTTGGGGTCTTCCGAAGCCTTTGCTTCCTTGGCGTAGAGCACCTCGACAGCGCCGTCGCCGCCCATAACGGCGATTTCAGCCGAGGGCCATGCGTAGTTCATATCGCCGCGGAGCTGCTTGCAGCTCATCACGATGTGTGAGCCGCCGTAGCTCTTGCGCAGGGTCACGGTAACCTTGGGCACGGTGGCCTCGCCGTAGGCGTAGAGGAGCTTCGCGCCGTGGAGGATTACGCCGTTGTACTCCTGGCCGGTGCCGGGGAGGAAGCCCGGAACGTCGACGAGCGACACGATGGGGATGTTGAAGGCGTCGCAGAAGCGCACGAAGCGTGCGGCCTTGCGGGAGGCGTTGCTGTCGAGCACGCCGGCGAGGAACTTGGGCTGGTTGGCCACGATACCTACCGAGCGGCCGTTGAAGCGTGCGAAGCCGATGATGATGTTCTTGGCGTAGTCGCGCTGGATTTCAAGGAATTCGCCGTTGTCGACGATGGCGCCGATCACCTGGTACATATCGTAGGGGCGGTTGGGGCTTTCGGGCACGATTTCGTTGAGCGAGTCCTCCATGCGGTCGATGGGGTCGGTGCATTCAACCAGCGGCGCGTCCTCCAGGTTGTTCTGGGGGATGTAGCTCATGAGCTTGCGGATGATCTGGATGGCGTGCTCGCCGTCTTCGGCGGCGAAGTGGCTCACGCCGCTCTTCTGGGAGTGCACGGTGGCGCCGCCGAGGTCCTCCTGGCTCACGTCCTCGCCGGTAACGGTCTTCACAACCTTCGGGCCGGTGAGGAACATGTAGCTGATACCCTTGGCCATGATGGTGAAGTCGGTGAGGGCGGGCGAGTAAACGGCACCGCCGGCGCAGGGGCCGAGGATTGCCGAAATCTGGGGGATGACGCCGGAGGCGAGGATGTTGCGCTGGAAAATTTCGGCGTAGCCGGCCAGGGCGTTGATGCCTTCCTGGATGCGGGCGCCGCCGGAGTCGTTAAGGCCGATGACGGGCGCGCCCATCTTCATGGCCTGGTCCATCACCTTGCAGATTTTCAGCGCCATAGTTTCCGACAGGGAGCCGCCGAACACGGTGAAGTCCTGGGCGAAAACGTAAACGAGGCGGCCCTCGATTGTGCCGTAGCCGGTAACGACGCCGTCGCCGAGGTACGATTTCTTGTCCTGGCCGAAGTTGTGGCAGCGGTGGGTCACGAACATATCCATTTCCTCAAACGAGCCTTCGTCGAGGAGCTGGGCGATGCGTTCGCGGGCGGTGTATTTGCCGCGTTCGTGCTGTTTCTGGATGGCTTTCTCGCCGCCGCCCAGGCGGGCTTTCTCGCGGTTTTCGATAAGCTCCTGTATCTTTTCAAGCTGGGTGCTCATTGCTGTATGGTCTCAGTTATTAGGGTTTTGGGTGGTGCTTATTTGTTGGGGTCCTCGCAGAGTTCGACGAGGGTGCCCACGGTCGATTTGGGGTGGAGGAAGGCAATGTTGAGGCCTTCGGCGCCCTTGCGGGGAGCCTTGTCGATCAGGCGGCAGCC
>JAMPHO010000049.1 GCA_023663385.1 Alistipes timonensis
GGAGCACGCTGGAGTCGACCGACTGCGGCCCGGAGATGTCGATTGACTGGTCGACCTTCTTGCCGTAGCCGAAGGTGTAGGTGAGGCTCACACCGAATTTGCGCCCGGTGCCATATTGGTTTGAGAATATGTCATAGCTGCCGGAATGAAATTTAGTCCAGGATTTCGAACGTGTGTTAAATATGTCAAGAACGTAAGCCGAAAGATAGAGATTGCCGTTACCGTAAGTGAAATAGAAGTCGCAATTGTTGCGATAGTTGAACCGCTCCATACCCGCATTATAAAGTTGTTCGCGCGGGTGATGGTATGTAAGGGAGAACCGGCAGTTCTTCAAAGTGTATGCGGCATTGGCATAAAATGAAAAAGTGCGCAGTGAGCCGGCATACTTTCCAAAGGCTCTGTAGTAGTTGTATTGAGGTCCGAGTGTAAACGATAACGAGTTGTCTAATAGACTGAAACGTGCGTTTATGTCTATTTGGGCTTGCTCCTCTGGGCTCGCGTTGTATGGCGTTTTCAAGATTCCGCCATACTCTTGTGGCATAGCGGTGTAATCAAATGTTTTGAAATCTGTTGTACGGGAGTAAGATACGAATGCGGAAATGTCTATCCAGTTTTTTGGAATATAGCTTGCCGAAAAGTAGCTGTCAAATCTGTAATCGCCTTTCAGATACGGGTTGCCCTTTACCCACAGGATTTCAGACTGTCGGGTGAGGACGGGGTTCGTATAGGCGCTGTTTGGCGGGTTGCTCGTAAGGTCGGCAACAAGGGCCAGTGACAGCTTGTTGCTCGCGGCCATCGATAACCACGCCTTGAGTGTGGGTCTCACAAGTCTTTCTCTCAAATCACCTGTTGACCATTCCGAGATATTGATGCCAGGCAAAAGCGTGGCGGTGATGCGTTTTGTCGGTTTCCAAACGGCGCGGATCTTGCCTGAGAAGTCGCCGCGCGTCATAGTGGAATTCTGACTCGAATACCCGGAATAATGAGTGTCGAACCAGTTGATTGAGCCGTCTGTGTTGATTTGGAATATCCATTTGGGCGAGGCCCGGAACGAGACGGAGTAATCGAAATTCAGCGAGTTCGCGTCTTCCACACTACCGCTTTCAATCGCTTCGGTGTCGGCGATTTTGCTAAGGGAGTTGTTCGTGTTGTGGGAGTGGGCGTAGCTCCAGCCACCCCACATCACCCATTTTTCCGAAAGGTTACCTTGATACTCTCCCCTGATCTGAGGAGAGAAAGATTTGGCTTTGGAGTTGAAGAAAGAGTTGTCCTCAGTGAATAACGATGGTGTCCAGCTGTCGCGGCTATGCTGGCTTTCCTCGGGTTTGTTTCGGAACCCGAGCGAAACGGTGTGCGTCGCGATAAACGAGCCGTTGGTGTACCTGGCGTTCAAAGCGGCGTTAAGATTCCGTTCCTTCTGTATGTTTTCCTCGTGAAAATCGCGGGTGATTTCGTCGAAATATATGCCGTTGTAAAATAGATTTTTATAAGTTTCCTTGCCGCGTTTCTCCGTTTTGTCGTCTTTGCTCATGCCGCCATTAAAAGTCGCTCCAAAGGTCATTTTCTTGTAAACCAGTTTGGAGGCTATGGAGATGCTCCCCTCGCTTGGAGTGGTAAGGTCGATGTTGCCTCTTGTTATGCCGCCGGCCTCGTATTCGGTCATAATGAAGTTTACCACATAGGTATTACCTTGGTATTTCGGGTCAGGCGAGTTCTCAATATACTCAACTCTTTTTGCGAGCTTCGGCCAAAAGGTCGCGAGGTCGTTCTGATTGGCTCTTACTCCGTTTATGAAGATCGCGACACTTTCGCCCGACATACTCGTTATGGTTTCATTCTTTACTCTCAGCATCGGCAGATGCATCGACTCGATAAGCGAGGCGGGGCTGTTGGAGAGGTTTTTCTCGCTTTTCGAGGGAAGGAACACGATTTTGCCGTCCTCCACCCAGCCACGCTCGGCCATAACGGTAATCTCCTGAAGATGTTTCTCGGAGGCAGAAGTCTCGGGGGCATCCTGGGTCTGGGCTTGCGCTTGTGACAGCGGGGCACAGATCGCGGCTAAAGCGAGGGCAATTTGGGGGTGGTGAAGCCTGGCTGTCATAGGGATTGGCGATTGTTAGGTATTGGGGTGAGAAACTAAATGTTGGTTGAGATTGACTATCTGTCGCAAAACTAATGAATATGGTTGTTATTTCCAAAAAAAGCTAAAGAATTTGTTTTAGTTTCTGAAATAATTGTGTCAGTAGTGAGAAAAATGTGTGTGTTCTGGAGGTAATGGCGCTGTGCAAGATCTCCGACCTTGCTTTAGAGGGTTAGGCAAGAATCCCCATCAACCGCCGCTTGTAGCGGCTTATGATGGGGTTTCCAATGTGCAAGGTCTCCGACCTTGGTTTTCGTTCAAATTTATTTTTCCAAATTTATCGGAGCACGCTGGAGTCGACCGACTGCGGCCCGGAGATGTCGATTGACTGGTCGACTTTCTTGCCGTAGCCGAAGGTGTAGGAAAGGTATATCTTGAACACGCGCCCGGTCTCATATTTGTTGACGAAGGACGAGTATTCCCCCGAATGGAGCGTGGTGCGACTCTTGGTGCGGGTGTTTAGAATGTCTTCAACCGATGCTTTTAGGAAAAGGTTGCCGTTGCCGTATGTGAATGAGAAGTTCATCGCGTCGCGTCTCCACGATTTCTCAGTCCCGGCTTCGCCATATGACTCGTACGGGGTCGAATAGTTGAGCGAGAATCGGCAGTTGCGCAGCGAGTACGAAACGCCGCCGTTAAGATAGAACGTGTGCAGCGAGCGGGCGTAGCGGCCATCGCAGTTGTAAAAATTATAGGTGGGTCCCAGGTCAACATTCAGTGTGTTGTTGAAGAATCCCAGACCGCATTGAAGATTCAGGATGAATATGTCGCTGGTTCCGGCGTTGTATGGAGTCTTCAGCAAGCCGTCAAGCATATCAGGCATAGCGCGGTAGTCGAATATCGCATTGTCGGTAACCCTATCATGCATCGCCATTAAAGCCAGTTGGAGCCAGTTGTTCGCGATATAACTTGTTGTTAAATATGAGGATATCTCCCGTTCTTCTTTCAGGTGCGGGTTGCCTTTGACCCATACCAGTTGTGATTGGCGGGTTAAAACGGGGTTGGTTTCTGACGTTGGTGGAGGGAAGTCGTAAATCTTTAACCGCCCTCCCACGAATAGTTTCCGAGTGGCCGACCAGGAAATTTGAGCTTCCAATAAGGGCTTTATTATCTTTTCCTGGACATTTCCGACTTTCCATCGGGTTATCGCTATTCCGGGCAGCAATGCTAACGATAAATTCGCTCGGGGTTTCCAATACGCGCGGAATTGGGCCGACCATTCGTCGCGCCGCATATCGCTGCGGCTGTCGGTCGACCCGGAGTAACGCGTGTCGTACCACGCGAGCGATCCGCTTACATTCAGGTGCAGAAACCATTTGTCATTGGGTCGGAATACGGGTGTTACATTAAACCGCAGTGAGTTAACATCCTCGATGTTGCTGTTGGTAATCGGGGCGGTGTCTCCCATTTTGTTAAGCGAACTGCCGTTGTTGTGGCCGTGGGCGTAGCTCCATTCCCCCATAATGCTCCACTTTTCATTCAGTTTGGCATGGTAATCGCCGCTTATCTGAGGCGTGAAGGTTTTAGAGGATTGTTCGTGGTATGATTGTTCGCCGGTAAATAATTCGGGCGACCATCGATTATGGCTTTCACCGCGTTCATATGGGGTTTTCCCAAATGCCAATGCCGCGGTGTGTGTCATAGTGAAGTCTCCGTTGGTATAACGGGCGTTTATGGCGGCGTCGAGGTAGCGTCTGCGGGAAGTCGATGATTCGTTGAATTCTCTGGAGATGCGGTCGTAATGTGTACCCTGGTAATACAGATTGTCGAAATGTTCGGTTTGGTGGCTGTCCCAGTTCTCTTTGTCCGAGTTGCCTGAGATGGTGGCTCCGAATGTCATCTTTTTGTAGACCAATTTTGACGCCACCCCGAAATTGCCGTAACGAGGGGTCGCCAAACACGTGTTTGCCTGCGTTACTCCGCCAACGGCGTATTCGGTCATTATGAAATTCACCACATAGGCGTTCCCTCTGAATTTCGCGTCGGCGGGATTCTCAATATATTCGACCCTTTTGGCGAGCTTCGGCCAAAAGGTCGACAAATCAATGTTGTCGGCTTTGATTCCGTTGATGAATATGGCTACTGATTCACCCGACAGTGTGGAAATTTTCTCATCCTTTACTTTCAGCATCGGCAGATGCATCGACTCGATGAGCGAGGCGGGGCTGTTGGAGAGGTTTTTCTCGCTTTTCGAGGGGAGGAAAACGATTTTGCCGTCCTCCACCCAGCCGCGGTCGGCCATAACGGTAATCTCCTGAAGATGTTTCTCGGAGGCAGAAGTCTCGGGAGCATCCTGAGCGTGGCCTTGCGCGTGTGCCAACAAGCCGCAGATCGCGGCTAACGCGAGGACAATTTTGTTGTGGTGAAGCCTGGCTGTCATGGGGATTGGCGATTGTTAGAGGGTGGGGTGTGGTATGAATTATTGAATGGAATTGACTATCTGTCGCAAAACTAATGAATATGGTTGTTATTTACAAATAACACTTGGGAATTTGTTTTGGTTTCCGAAATAATTGTGTCAGTCGAGAGAAAAATGTGTGTATTCGGGTGGTATTAGCGCTGTGCAAGATCTCCGACCTTGCTTTAGAGGGTCAGGCAAGAGTCCCCATCAACCGCCGCTTGACGCGGCTTATGATGGGGTTTCCAATGTGCAAGGTCTCCGACCTTGGTAATGCCATAAAGTGCAGATGCTTAGGGAAGTGGCATTATGGGATGGTGGGTGGCTGCCTGTCAGGCAGGGGGGGAGGTTGTTAGGCGAGGAGTGGCTGTCAGGCGAGGGGGAGGAGGAGGGTGGTGGCTGAGGGGGTGTCGGGGGAGGCGATGAGGAGGAGGGGTGTTTCGATGTAGGTTGTGGAGTGGATTTCGCCGGTGAAGGGGTATAGGCGGAGGGTGGGGCCGAGGCGGTCGACCACGATGAGGCGCTCCTCGCGGCCGTTGTGGCGGAGGGTGCGTGCGAGTACTCGGCGGTCGGTGATTATCAGGGGCATTGCTCCGAAATTAGTTGGCGCTGACGGTTGGCGCGTCAGATGCGGCGGGCGCTCTTCGATGGGATGGCGCGCTGCGAGGGGTTGACCGGCTGCAGAGCGTCGGTTTTCGGGGTTGCGTTGCCGGGGGCGCTGTGGTCGGATGATGAGTCAGTAGCCGCTCGCCCGTCGTTCTCCGCTGTTTCGGCAACGGAGTCGGCTTCCTCCTCGGGGGAGTCGCCGAAGCGGAAAGTCCTGTGGGGGAAGAAGGCGTTGGGTTTCGATTCGAGGCGGGTACGCACGAGCGACATACTGTCGATGTGGAAGTAGTCGCGGCTGTCGGGGTCGAGGATTATGTAGCCGTAGACGCGGTTGGGCGTGCGGGTGGTGTCGAGCTGGAGCTTGGCGTTGGTCCACCCCTGGCTCACTCCGGCCTCGTCGCGGAATGTGGTTGTGCCGTCGGTGTAGTCGGCCAGAATGCGGGAGGCAACCCTGTTGCGGGCGTTTATAACCTTATAGTTGAGGGTGTAGATGTCGCCGGGTCGCCAGTTGCTGTCTGGCTCGATGGTGAAGGTGAGGATGCGCGACAGCATTCTCGGCGAGCCTATTATATGGGGGGCGTTGGGCCATAGGTCAACCGAGTCGCCCGCCATCGCGATTTGGGCGCTCGCTCCGGCGGCGATGTTGCTCTGGCGCTCCTGGAGAATTTCAAGCACGCGGTCGCAAACGTCCATATACTTGTCGAGGTGGGCGCCGTACCACATAAAAGAGGTGTCGAGCTGCCGCTGGCTCACTCCATGGGCGGCGAGCACGCTCTGTTTGAGCGCCTGGCGCGATGAGTCGGTGGGGTAGTCGCCGTAGCTCAGCGAGGTGACGCCGTCGGCTATGTGCAGGTCGGCCACCACGAGGGCCATATCCTCCTCCGACAGTACCCCCTCGGGCTGCTTGCGGCAACCTCCGAGCGCGATCGTGAGGAGCACTGCCGACACCATTAACGCCGCCGCCTGTCTCATTCGCCCCCCTCCTTGCTGTTTTGGGACGCGCCAGCCGAGGCTCCGCGCCTGAACGAGAAAGGCACTTCGGAAATCTGGCGCGAGTAGAATAGTATCAGCGCGATAATGCCTACCGAAATCGCGGCGTCGGCCAGGTTGAATATCGGGCGGAAGAAGATGAAGTGCTCACCGCCGACCCACGGCATCCAGTCGGGCCAGTACCACGAGGCGAGGGGGAAGTAGAACATATCCACCACCTTGCCGAAGAACACCGGCGCGTAGCCCCCCGAAGCGGGGAGGAAGGTGGCTGTCTCGGGCGGAAGCGGGTTGTTGAACACCAGGCCGTAGAACACGCAGTCAATGATGTTGCCGGCCGCTCCGGCAACGATCAGCGCCAGGCATACGATATAGCCCGTCAGCGCTTTGGCCTGACGATGGATGCGGCATATATAATATATGAGGAACGCCACGACAGCGATGCGGCCGAGCGTCAGCAGGAGCTTGCTGCCGATTTCCCATCCGAAGGCCATGCCGTTGTTCTCGATGAACACGAGCTGGAACCAGGATGTCACCGGGAGGCTCTCGCCGAGGTAGAAGCTGGTTTTTACCTTGAATTTAATAGCCTGGTCAAGGATAACCAGCAGGATTATGATGGCCGCGGCCAGGATGCCGCGGCCAGATTTCGAGGGTGTTTCCAATATGGTGTCTTCCAAAAGGATGTCTGACGGATGGGTGCGAAATGCCTTGTCGGGCAGCTTACTGCTTCGACTCGACGCTGAGGGTGGCGTGGGGCACCACGCGGAGGCGCTCCTTGGGGATGAGCTTGCCGGTGATGCGGTCGATGCCGTAGGTTTTGTTCTTGATGCGCAGAAGGGCGTTCTGGAGTTTCTGAATGTACTGGCCCAGGCGGAGAGCCTGGCGGCCGGCCTCCTCCTTGGAGAAGGTCGAGGCGCCCTCTTCGAGCACTTTGAACGTCGGGGAGGTGTCGTCGGTGTCGTTGCCGTCGGAGTTCATCACGTTGGCGCGGAGCATCTCGTAGTCGCTGCGGGCCTTGGCGAGTTTCTCCTCGATGATGGCTTTGAACTCTTCCAGTTCCTCGTCGGTGTAGCGGGTCTTTTCACTCATTGTAGCACAAGTTAAGCGGGTTTGACGTTGATTACCACCCGGTTGCCGTCGATGTCGAGCACCTCGTCGTCGGCGGGGCTCTCTACCGGGGCAACCCGGAGCGAGGAGGCGAGCACCTGGCGCGAAATATAGTCGGCGAATTCGGCCACCGCCTTGTCGGTGAATTCACCCGGGGCGATGTCGACGCTCACGCGGTCGGTGATGTTGTAGCCGCGGCTCTTGCGGATATTCTGGATGCGGTTGACCAGCTCGCGTGCGATACCCTCGTTGCGGAGTTCGTCGGTGAGGGTCACGTCGAGCGCCACGGTCACCGAGCCCTCGTTGGCCACGAGCCATCCGGGTATATCCTCGTTGTGGATCTCGACGTCGGCGAGTTCGATGGTCGCGGGCGCGCCGTCGATGGTGAGCGTAGCCTGTCCGTCGCGTTCCAGAGCGTTGATTTCCTGCTGGGTCATCTCGCTTACCGCCTTGGCCACGGCCTTCATCTGCTTGCCGAATTTCGGGCCGAGCTTCTTGAATTCGGGCTTGATGCGTTTCACGAGCACTCCCTCGTCGCTACCTACAAAACGCAGATCCTTGACGTTTAGTTCGGAAAGGAGCAGCGGGGCTATCGCGTCGATGTCGGCGCGGCGCTCGGCCGAGTCGACCGGGAGCATGAGCTGGCGCAGCGGCTGGCGCACCTTGATTGATACCTTGCGGCGGAGCGAGAGCCCCAGCGAGGTAACTACCTGGGCGAGGTTCATGCGCTCTTCGAGCTTCTTGTCGATCAGGGCCTCGTCGGCTTCGGGGAAGAGGGCGAGGTGGACCGACAGGGGCTCCTCGCCGCGGGCTTCGGCCGCGGGGGCGGTGAGGTCGCGGTAGAGGCTGTCGGCGTAGAAGGGCGCGAAGGGGGCCATCAGCCTGGCCACGGTTTCGAGGCAGGTGTGGAGCGTCTGGTAGGCCGAGAGCTTGTCGGCGTCCATCTCCCCGGCCCAGAAACGCTTGCGGTTGAGGCGCACATACCAGTTGGAGAGGTCGTTGTTCACGAAGTCGGCGATGGCGCGTGCCGCGCGGGTGGGCTCGTAGTCGTCGAGAGCCTCGTCGACATTCTTGATCAGGGTGTTGAGGAGCGAGAGTATCCAGCGGTCGATTTCCGGGCGCTCGCCGAAGGGCACCTGGGGCTCGTTGCCCGAGAAGCCGTCGACGTTGGCGTAGAGCGCCAGGAAGGAGTATGTGTTGTGGAGTGTGGCAAAGAGCTTGCGCGCGGTTTCCTGCACTCCGGCCTCGTCGAACTTGAGATTGTCCCAGGGCGACGAGTTGGAAATCATATACCAGCGCAGGGGGTCGGAGCCGTACTTCTCGATGGTGGTGAAGGGGTTCACGGCGTTGCCCAGGCGCTTCGACATCTTGTTGCCGTCCTTGTCGAGTACCAGGCCGTTGGAAATCACCGCCTTGTAGGCCACGGAGTCGAAAATCATCGTCGCGATGGCGTGGAGGGTGAAGAACCAGCCGCGGGTCTGGTCGACACCTTCGGCGATGAAGTTGGCGGGGTAGAGCTCGCCCGAGTCGAGCCCCTCCTTGTTTTCGAAGGGGTAGTGTATCTGGGCGTAGGGCATGGAGCCGGAGTCGAACCACACGTCGATGAGGTCGGTTTCGCGGCGCATCGGGCGGCCCGAGGGGGAGAGGAGCACGATGTCGTCGACGTAGGGGCGGTGGAGGTCGATCTTCTCGTAGTTCTCCTTCGAGAAGTCGCCGGGTTTGAAGCCCTTGGTCTTGTAGGGGTTCTCCTTCATCAGCCCTGCCTCCACGGCGCGCTCGATTTCGTTGTAGAGGTGCTCCACGGAGTCGATGCAGAGCTCCTCGCGGCCATCGTCGGTGCGCCATATGGGGAGGGGGGTGCCCCAGTAGCGGCTGCGCGAGAGGTTCCAGTCCTGGAGGTTCTCAAGCCATTTGCCGAAACGGCCCGAGCCGGTCGAGGCGGGTTTCCACTTAATCGTGTCGTTGAGCTCCATGAGGCGCTCGCGGGCGGCGGTGGTGCGGATGAACCAGCTGTCGAGCGGGTAGTAGAGCACTGGCTGGTCGGTGCGCCAGCAGTGGGGATAATTGTGGGTGTGCTTCTCGACCTTGAACGCCTGGCCGTCGCGCTTCATCTCCACCGAGAGGGTCACGTTGAGGTCCTCGGGCTCCTCGGCCATTTCGGGCTTGAACCAGCGCTCGTACTGGGGCTTGACGTATGCTCCGGCGTAGCGGTCGTAAAGTGTCGTGTTGACGCAGCGCTCCACGAATTCGGGTGCGAGCTCGTCGAGGGGGTAGTATTTGCCTTGGAGGTCGACCATCGGGCGGGTCTCGCCGCGGAGGTTGATCATGAAGAGCGAGGGGATTCCGGCCAGGCGGGCCACCTTGGCGTCGTCGGCGCCGAAAGTGGGCGCGATGTGCACGATGCCGGTGCCGTCCTCGGTGGTGACGTAGTCGCCGGGGATCACGCGGAACGCCTCGTCGGCGATTTCGACGAACTTATCCTTGCCGACCTCGAAGCATTTCGCGGGATTGGCGGAGGCGTAGGCGGTGACGTTCTCCGGAGCGAGGTCGTCGACTTTGGCGACGGGTTTCACCCAGGGCATGAGCTGGCGGTAGCGGGTGCCGACGAGCTCGGGGCCGGTCCAGCTCCCTACTTCGCGGTAGGGGAGCACCTTGTCGCCGGGCTTGAAGTCGTCCATCGAAGCCTCGGCCCCTTCGGGCTTGAAGTAGTTGCGCACGCATTCGCGGGCCATCACGGCGGAGATTTTCTCGCCGGTGTAGGGGTTGAAAGTGCGCAGGCAGACGTATTCGATTTTCGGTCCAACGCAGAGCGCGGTGTTCGAGGGGAGGGTCCAGGGGGTTGTGGTCCACGCCAGGAAGCAGGGTTTGCCCCATCCGCTCATCTCCGGGCGGGGTTCGAGTATTTCGAAAATAGCTGTGGCGGTGGTGTCCTTCACGTCGCGGTAGCAGCCGGGCTGGTTGAGCTCGTGGGAGCTGAGTCCGGTACCGGCGGCGGGGGAGTAGGGCTGTATGGTGTACCCCTTGTAGAGGTACCCCTTGTCGTAGAGCTGGCGCAGGAGCCACCAGATCGACTCGATGTAGCGGTTGTCGTAGGTGATGTAGGGGTTTTCGAGGTCAACCCAGTAGCCCATCATATCGGTCAGGGTCGACCACTCCTTGGTGTACTTCATCACCTCGGCGCGGCACGCGGCGTTGTATTCGTCAACCGAGATTTTCTTGCCGATGTCCTCCTTCTTGATGCCGAGCGCTTTCTCCACTCCGAGCTCCACGGGGAGGCCGTGGGTGTCCCATCCAGCTTTGCGCTTGACGTGGAACCCCTTCATGGTTTTGTAGCGGCAGAAAATGTCCTTGATGGTGCGGGCCATCACATGGTGTATGCCGGGCATTCCGTTGGCCGAAGGGGGGCCTTCGTAAAACACAAACGAGGGGCACCCCTCGCGCACTTCCATGCTGCGGTTGAAGAGGTTCTCTTCGTTCCAGCGGGCGAGCACCTCTTTGTTGATTTCAGAGAGGTTGAACTTGCTATGTTCGGCGAATTTCATCGGGTTTTAGAGTTTTGAGTCGGTGCCGGGGGCACGCGTGAATTTTGCCCGCAAAGTTACTAAATTCCGCGGTCAAATCAAAACAATCGTTAAAGCGCTAAGTGATACCCGATAAGAAGGCCCCGCGTCAGTCGAGGAACTGCGAGGAGAATATCGAGTCGGTTTTCTCGGTGATGATTCTGTCGAGGAGGTCGATCTCGCTGACCGGCTCTTTCGGCGCGTCGGTCCGGGGGGCCTGCGCCGGGGTGGCCGATGAGGCGAGCAGCGACCCGATTTCCGACGCGGCGACCGATGGTGCCTGGCGGTCGGGGGGCGTGAGCGCCGGAGTCTGCGCGGGGGGTGTGGGAGCGGCGGGGGGTTTGGCCGCGGCCATCTCGCCGTGGTCATATATAAGCTGGGCGGGCGATTCCGC
>JAMPHO010000004.1 GCA_023663385.1 Alistipes timonensis
CTCGCCGGGGAGCCCCTCCTTCGAAGCGGTGTACTGCGAGTAGTCGTTGGGGCGCTCGGGCATGGCGCGGCGCACCTCGGGCTGGGGCTTCGGGGCGGGAGCCGCGGGCTTTTCGGCGGGCTGCTCCTCGGAAGCTTCAGCGGCGGCTTTCTGCTCCGATTCGAGGGTGGCGTCGGAGGCGCGGGGTGCCTCCTGCACGAATATGTGGCCGCGCATCAGGGCGGCGAGGGTCTTGGAGTTCAGGGCGTTGAGCATGCGCTCGAAGAGGTGGAACGACTCTACCTTGTAGATTACCAGCGGGTCCTTCTGCTCGTAGGAGGCGTTCTGCACGCTCTGGCGCAGGTCGTCGAGCTCGCGGAGGTGTTCCTTCCAAAGCTCGTCGATGGTCACCAGGAGCACCGCCTTGTGCCATTCCTTGACGATCGAGCGGCACTGGGTGTTGTAAGCCTCGTTGATGTCGGCGCGGAGGTTGAAGATGCGCTTGCCGTCGGTCACGGGCACCATGATCAGGCCGGTGGCGCCGCGGTTCTCGACCCACTCTTTGATTACGGGCATAGCCACCTCGGTGATGCGCTGCGAGCGGCGGTCGAGAGTCTCGTTGGCCGCGGCATACAGCTTCTCGACCTTCTCCTCCATGCTCATCGAGGCGAACTGCTCGGCGGTAAAGGGGGCTTCGAGGGTCATGGAGCGCATCAGTTCGAGCTGGAGCTCCTCGAAGTCGGTCGGCTGGTCGTACTGCTGCACGAGGTTCTCGATGAGGTCGTACATCATATTGGCGATGTCGATACCCACTCGTTCGCCGAGCAGCGCGTGGTGGCGGCGGTTATATATATATGTGCGCTGCTTGTTCATCACGTCGTCGTATTCGAGCAGGCGCTTGCGGATGCCGAAGTTGTTCTCCTCGACGCGCTTCTGGGCGTTCTCGATGGCGCGGGTCACCATCTTGCTCTCGATCATCTCACCTTCCTTCAGGCCGAGGGTGTCGAGCATCTTCATCACGCGGTCGGTCGCGAAGAGGCGCATCAGCTGGTCCTCGAACGAAACGTAGAACACCGACGAGCCCGGGTCACCCTGACGGCCCGAACGGCCTCGGAGCTGGCGGTCGACGCGGCGGCTCTCATGGCGCTCGGTGCCGATGATGGCCAGGCCACCCGCCTCCTTGACCTCGGGGGTGAGCTTGATGTCGGTACCGCGGCCGGCCATGTTGGTGGCGATGGTCACGGTGCCGGGGCGGCCGGCGAGGGCCACCACCTGCGCCTCCTTCTGGTGGAGCTTGGCGTTGAGCACCTGGGCGTCGATATGGCGCATCTGGAGCATGCGGTAAAGGAGCTCGGAGATTTCGACCGAGGTGGTGCCGACGAGCACGGGGCGCCCGGCGTCGCGCAGGCGCACGATTTCGTCGATCACGGCGGCGTACTTCTCCTTCTTGGTCTTGTAAACGCGGTCGTCCATATCCTTGCGCGCCACGGGGCGGTTGGTGGGGATGGTCACCACGTCGAGCTTGTAGATGTCCCAGAGCTCGCCCGCCTCGGTTTCGGCGGTACCGGTCATGCCGGAGAGCTTGTGGTACATACGGAAGTAGTTCTGCAGGGTGATGGTCGCGAAGGTCTGGGTGGCGGCCTCTACCTTCACCCCCTCCTTGGCCTCGATGGCCTGGTGGAGGCCGTCGGAGTAGCGGCGACCCTCCATGATACGGCCGGTCTGCTCGTCGACGATTTTGATTTTGTTGTCGTCGATCACATATTCGTTATCCTTCTCGAAGAGGGCGTAAGCCTTCAGGAGCTGGTTCACGGTGTGCACGCGCTCGGCCTTAACGGCGTAGTCGGCCATCGCGGCGTCCTTCTTCTCCTGGCGCTCGGCGAGGTCGGCCACGTTCTCCAGCTCGGAGAGCTTGGCGGCGATGTCGGGGAGCACAAAGAACTGGGGGTCCTGGTTGCGGTCGGTGAGCACGTCGAACCCCTTGTCGGTAAGCTCCACGGAGCGGTTCTTCTCGTCGATCACGAAGTAGAGGGGGTCGGTCACCTTGGGCATCTCGCGGGAGTTGTCCTGGAGGTAGTAGGCCTCGGTTTTGAGCAGGGCGTTCTTCATACCCTCCTCGCTGAGGAACTTGATCAGGGGACCGTACTTGGGTAGACCCTTGTAGGCGCGGAACAGCAGGAGCTCGCCCTCCTTGCGCACCTCCTTGTCGTCCGACTTGATTTTCTCCTTGGCCTCGGAGAGAATCTGGGTCACGAGGCGGCGCTGGGCCTGGAACACCTTCTCGACGTTCCCCTTGTACTCGTTGAACATCTGGTCGTCACCCTTGGGCACGGGGCCGGAGATGATGAGCGGCGTGCGGGCGTCGTCGATAAGCACGGAGTCGACCTCGTCGACAATCGCGTAGTAGTGCTTGCGCTGCACCATGTCGGCGGGCGACATAGCCATATTGTCGCGGAGGTAGTCGAAGCCGAACTCGTTGTTGGTGCCGAAGGTGATGTCGCACTCGTAAGCCTTGCGGCGGGCGGGGGTATTGGGGCGGTGCTTGTCGATGCAGTCGACGGTCGAGCCGTGGAACATATAGAGCGGGCCCATCCACTCGGAGTCGCGCTTTGAGAGGTAGTCGTTGACGGTAACGACGTGCACGCCGCGCTTCGAGAGCGAGCGGAGGAACACCGGGAGGGTGGCCACGAGGGTCTTACCCTCACCGGTGGCCATCTCGGCGATCTTGCCCTGGGTGAGCACCGTGCCGCCGATGAGCTGCACGTCGTAGTGCACCATGTCCCAGTGGATTTCGTTGCCGCCGGCGAGCCAGTGGTTTTTCCAGAGGGCCTTGTCACCCTCGATGGTCACGAAGTCGCGCCCCTGGGCGGCGAGCTCGCGGTCCATGTCGGTGGCGGTCACCTCGACGGTCTCGTTGGCGGCGAAGCGGGCCGCGGTTTCGCGCATGGTGGCGAACACCACGGGGAGATGCTTCTCCAGCTCGGTTTCGAGGGTGTCGAGTATGTTTTTCTCGTGGCGGTCGATGTCGTCCCAGAGGGGCTGGCGCTGGTCGAAGGGGAGGTCCTCGACGCGGCCGCGGATTTCGGCCACGGCGTCCTCGTCGGGCTTGATGGCGGCGGCGATGTCGGCGCGCACCTCGTCGATCTTATGGCGGAGCTCGTCGTTGGAGAGCTCCTTGAGGCCGGGGCCGAGAGCGTTGATTTTATCTACGATGGGTTTGATTTCGCGGAGGTCGCGCTGCGACTTATTGCCGAAAATCTTACCTAAAAAACTGGTCAGAGACATATTTGTGGAATGGTTGAAATTACTTGATTGGCGACGCGGCGCACCGCGCACATTTTTATTCACACTCGCCGGGGGGATACCTTCCCGCGGCACTGAAAAGAGGCTTAACCGGGATGAAAAACGCCGTTCGCGGCGGAATTGTTCGCGGCGGGGCGGGTCCCGTAAACTGTTTGAATTTTCAAACAGGTGCCTCAGAGCTTCAGCCTGGGGGTGGCGGCGGCGTTGGGGGCGCGGATGCGCAGTATGCCGGCCACCGAGGGGGCGAGCGCCCGGGCGTCGACCGGGGTGTCGATTTCCCGCGGGGCGACTCCGGGGGCCAGTATGAAGGCCGGAGCGGTGGGGAGCACCGAGCGCACAGTGGTCACAGGGCGTTCGGTATCGTTGTCGTCGTCAAGTTCCTGCCATCCGGGGGCGATGGTGACGAACACGTCGCCGGCCACCGGGAGAGCGATGTTGCGGCGCAGGGCCTCGGCGTTACCCCCGGCGGTATTGTCGAGGATTTCGTCGATGGTCCACGCCTCGCGGACCCCGCTCATGCGGGTGAGGAAGCGCGCGGCCTCTTTGCGGAGCGCCTCAAGGTCCTTGTCTCGCTCCTTGATGAGTTTGCGGTTGAGGTAAAGCTGGCCGTCGTGGTAGCCGTCGACCCAGTCGCCGTTGCCGTGGAGGGCCATCAGGTACATATTCAGCAGCGACACCGCCTTGCGCGACGAAAATTCGCCGCCGGGCAGGTTCCAGCGGTCGTCGTCGCGGCGCTGGCGCCTCGCGGCGGGTGTCCCGGCCAGGAACACCAGCGTCTTGTCCATGCCCGGGCCCTGGCGCTCTATGGTCGCGAAGAGGGCCGAGAGGTCGCGGTCGAGGCGCAGGTAGCCGTCCATCAGCTCGGCGCGCGAATCGGCCTCGCGCCCGTAGTTGTAGGGGTTGAGCGTGTAGCCCAGCGAGAGCATGTCGGTGGCCTCGCGGCGCCCGAGGGTGAGGGTCTTTATGTACTCTTCGGCCAGCGCGGTTATGTCGGCGTTCGCCATCGGCGACGCCTTGTAAGCCTTGAAGCGGTTGGCGTTGCCGCGGGGGAAAATCTGGCGGAAGGGGTAAAGCTTCTTGTAGGATGGGAGGTCGGGGAGCTTGTCGGTGGGCACCACCGGGGTCCACGCCAGGGTGTCGAGGCGGTATTCGAGCGCCGCGCGGTGGTTGATGTTCTGCGGGGGCGCGGGGAGGTCCTTGTAGTGGGTGGTTGTGGCCCACTTCCCGGTGTCGTCGGTCACCCAGAAGGCGCTGTTGCCGGCGTGCCCGGCCATAATCACGGCCTGCTCAGGCTCGGCGGCTATGGCGTAGGCATAGCCGAGCCCCCCGGTGTCGATGCGGAGCTCGTCGGCCAGGGTGCTGACGGCGAGATTCTTCGGCGAAAGGGTCTCGGAGGTGTAGTTGCCTATGGTTTCGGCGTCGAAGAGCACCGAGCGCGCCCGGCGGGTCGAGGAGTCGAACACCTTCGAAGCGGGGATGCCGCTCACATACGGCTCGGCCCCGGTGAACACCACGGCGGCTGAGGCCGCGCCGTCGAGCGGCGCGCCGTAGTCGAGGGCGTTGATGGTAACCCCCTCGGCCATCAGGCGGCGGAAACCGCCGTCGGTGAAGTGGTCGCGGAGCAGCCGCAGGTAGTCGTCGTTGAGCCCCTCGACGAGGATGCCCACCACGAGCTGCGGGCGGCGGGGCGCCGTAGCCTGGGCCACGGCGATTTGCGCGACAGAGGCCGCGGCCACGAGAATGGCCGCTACCGAAGTCGATATTCTTTTCTTCTTAGCGTCGCGCACGGTTGATGTAAATATAAGTGGCTGACCGCGTTAAATCGGCCAGGATTAGCCACGGGAAGGCCGCGTTGAAGACCTGCCCGAAGAAATGGTGCCCCGCCAGGAGCAGAAGCACAGCCGCGAAGTTACAAAAATGATAGCAATAAACCGCACGTTGGCAACATTTTATCCACGCCCCGACCGCGGCGATGAGGCAGAGCGGGTTCAGCCACAGGAAGAGGTAGTTGGGGGAGGTGGCCTCGTGGCTGCTGACGAATATCAGGAACGCCAGCACGCACCCCGTAAGGCCGAACAGCCCGAACAAGGCGCTGTCGAACCACCGGCTCACCCTGCCGCGGCGCACGTCGCGCCAGCTCAGGGCGGCGGCCGCGGCGAACACCACCACCGACACCGCCACCGGGGTCAGAGGCCAGGGGGTGGGCGCGGCGCAAACTCCCCCGGGGCGCCCTTCAAGAATCACCCACTCGGAACTGACCGCCGGGTGGCGCCTCCCCGCGGAGTCGGGGGGGAGGGTTGCCCCCGCCATCAGCTCGCGGAGATAAACCGGGGCGAAGCCGCGCTCCCTGGTGGTTACCGGGCGGTCGATACCCGAGCCGAGGGCCAGGTCGATGCCGAACTGGTACCAGGGGTAGGCGCGGTGGTAGCGCGTCATCTCGCGGCGGAACGTGTCGGGGGCGTCGTCGGCGTAGTCGGCCTCGGAGCGCCCCGTCTCACCGTAGGGGAAGTCGGCCGGGGCGCTGAACGCGAGGGTGTCGCCCAATGCTTTCTCAATAATCGCCAGGGGGCGGGTAGCGCAGTTGTCGAGCACATAGTTGTAGCGGTACACACGGTTCTCGGGCAGGAGGTTCTCCCTCACCAGCTCGTCGACCCTCGCGGCCTGCTCCGGGGTGAGGTCGAGCACCTGCTCGGTGACCCTCCTCCCCTCGCGGGCATACTCGTCGAAGAAGAGCTCCACGGGGTAGGCGGCGCACATATAGTCGGTCTCCCCATTCACGAAGCGGTACACGAAGTTGGGGGCCTTGAAGTCGAACACCCCCCAGTTGACCGCCAGGTCGTACTCGCCCGGCACGGTGACGCGCAGGGCGGTGTGCCCTTCGAGCTGGTAGATGTCGGCTCCCGGGTCGGCGGTGAGCAGGCTCACCCTCGCGGCCCCGGCGGCGGCGAGGGCGGCGGCGGCGCACACCAGGGCGCATATTAGGCGTATCTTTTTAATAATCATGATTCTCGGAAATAGATGCGGCGCACGCGGGGGCTCACCGACGTAAGTATTTCGTAGGGTATCGTGTCGCAGACCTCGGCGAGGGTGGCGGCGGGGTTCTCCGGGCCGAAAATCTCCACCTGGTCGCCCACCTTGACGCTACCCCCGGCGCGGAGCAGGGGGCCGACGTCGAGCATGCAGAGGTCCATGCAGATGTTTCCGGCGGTGGGGCACGCCACCCCGTTGACAATGAAGGAGCTGTTGCCGCGCCCCATATGGCGGTCGACCCCGTCGGCGTACCCGACGGGTATGGTCGCGATGGTGGTGTCGCGGTCGAGGATGGTGCGGCGGCCGTAGCCGATGGCGGTGCCCGCGGGGTAGTCGCGGAGCGCTATGACCACCGACTTCAGCGCCGACACGGGGCGAAGCCCCTCCTCCAGCCCGCGTCCCACCGAGGGGATGCCGTAGAGGCCGATGCCCAGGCGGCAGAGGTCATACTGGTACTGGGGGAAGCGCGCTATTCCGGCGGTGTTGAGCACATGGCGGAGCACCTTTTGGCCGGGGAAGGCGTCGACGATGAGCTTCGAGCAGCGGTCGAACAGGCGCAACTGCGCCTCGGTGTACTCGTCCATATCGAGGCAGTCGGCGGTCGCGAGGTGCGAGAACACCGAGGCCACCCTGACGCGGTTCTGCCCCTTCAGCCGCTCGATGAGCCGGGGAAGCTCCTCCTCGAAGAATCCCAGGCGGTGCATGCCGGTGTCGAGCTTGATGTGTACCGGGTAGTCGGTGACGCCCAACTTCGCGGCCTCGGCTATGATTTCGTCGAGAATCTCGAAGCTGAATATCTCCGGCTCCAGGCGGTTGGCGAAGAGGAGGGGGTAGTTGAGCACCTTGGGGTTGAGCACCATGATGGGCACGGTGATTCCGGCGGCGCGGAGGTCGACCCCCTCGTCGAGCACGGCCACGGCGAAGTAGGCCGCGCCGTGGGTCTGGAGCGTGCGGGCCACCTCGTAGGCCCCGGCTCCGTAGCCCGAAGCCTTGACCATGGCCACCAGCCCCGTGCCGGGGCGCAACTTCGAGCGGTAAACGTTGAAATTATTCACCAGGGCGTCGAGGTTAAC
This sequence comes from Alistipes timonensis, assembly GCA_023663385.1. Classification (GTDB taxonomy): domain Bacteria; phylum Bacteroidota; class Bacteroidia; order Bacteroidales; family Muribaculaceae; genus UBA7173. The sequence goes on from JAMPHO010000004.1 coordinate 7,386, forward strand.
CTCCAGCACCGTCTCGTGGGTGCGGGCCTCCAGCTTGCGGAGCAGCTCGGGGAACCCGGCGCCGTCGCGCCCCTTGAGGAGCACGAACTCGTTGTTGAAGTCGGAGGGGGTGAGCCCCTCCTCCATGGCCTCGGCGGAGGGGTAGAAACGGCAGTCGAGTCCGTCGAAAGCCGCGGCGTGGGCCGAAATCTCGCTCCCGGCGCCGATGAGCCGGGTGACGCCGAACTGCCGAAGCAGCCGGGCTATGGCCGCGTAAGCCTCGGCTGGCGCGAGCGACTCGTGGCTCACGTCGGAGAGCACCACCGTGGAGCGGAGCCCCGGCGAGCGGCGCCTGGCCATGAACTCCAAGGCGGGGCGAAGCGAGTGGAGGTCGCAGGTGTAATCGTCGTTGAGCACCAGGCAGCGGTTGACCCCCTCCCCCACTTCGAGGCGGGTGCCCACGCTACGCACGCCCCCGACGCGGCGGTCGGCCTCGTCAGCCTGGATACCCAGGGCGAGCATCGCGGCGAGGGTCGACGCGGCGTTCTCCACCTCCCGAGGGTCGGCGAGGGGGAAGAGCGAGGCGGGGCGGTACACCGGCGCCCCGGGGTCGGTGAGCGACCACCCGTAGAGCTTCGGGGAGCCGGGGAGCGCCTCGGCGGCGGCGCGGATTTCGGCGTCGTCCCAGGGGAACACCACGGCGGAGGCTCCCTCGGCGAGCTTCATCTTCTCGGCGAGCTTCTCGGAGCGGGAGGCGAACCCCTCGGCATGGTCGGAGAGCACGTTGGTGATCACCGCCACGTCGGGGCGAAGCATGCCGCGGAGCCGCTCCATCTCGCCCGGGCGGGAGATTCCCGCCTCGAAGATGCCAAGGGTTGTCGCCGGGGTGATGCCCCACAGCGAGAGGGGCACCCCGATCTGCGAGTTGTAGCTGCGGGGTGAGCGGGCAATGTCGCGGTCGGCCCGAAGCACCGAGTTGAGCATCTCCTTGACCTTGGTCTTGCCGCGGCTCCCGGTGACGGCCACCACGGGCCCGGCGAAGGAGTCGCGTTTGCGCCGCCCGAGGGCCTGGAGCGCCTCCAGCGGTTCGGCGGTGTAGAATGTGGCGCCGGGGAAGTCACCCTCGAACGAGGGGCGGACCACGAAGCGGCGCACCCCGCGGGCGTAAAGTTCGGGTATGTATCGGTGGCCGTCGGCAACGGCGGTCTGCAAAGCGAAAAAGAGGGTGCGGGCCGGGTCGGCCAGCGAGCGGCTGTCGGTGAGGAGGTCGAGCCCCTCATCGACCAGCGCGGGGTCAAATGCTACAGAGTCCATTGTAAGCAAGAGCGTTGTTGAGCAAGAGCGTTGTTGAGTTGCGGATATTTCGCCAGGAGCTTGGCTCGGGCGGCTTCGAGGGCCGCCCTGTGGCGCTCGGGGTCGGCGGGACGGTGGGCCGCCAGGCGGGTCAGCCCCCGGGCGGCGTCGGCCATCCGGCGGGTCTCCTCCGAGAAGAAGCAGCGGGCGAATATTTCATATATGTAGTCGGCGGCCTGGTCGGTTGGGTGCGCCATGTCGGGCGCGTAGAAGCGGTAGTCGCGCAGGTCGTCCATCATGATTTCGTAGGCGGGGAAGTAGACCGCGCCGGCCTCCCGCTCCAGCTCGGCTGTGGCGAGCAGGCAGGCGGCTTTCGAGAGCTTGTCGGGGTGCTGGCCGTAGGCCGAATGGCGCACGGGGCTGACGGTCAGCATGATTCTCAGCCCGGGGTTCACGCTACGCAGGGCGGCGAACGCCTCCCCGAGGAGGGTGGTCATCTCCCCCACCCCGAGCGTGCCGCGGCTGAAGAGCGCGGCGGGCTGCTTATGGCAGTTGGCCACCACGCGGCCTGTAGCCGAGTGGGTGAAGGTGAATGCCGAACCGAGCGTCACCGCCAGGCAGCGGAGCCGGGGTAGCTCGTCGCTCATCGCGGCGATCAGGGTGTTGGCCCGGTGGGCGGCCTCGGCGGCGGTGGGGCCGGAGACCCGCGAATGGAAGTCGAACGAGCGCCACACCCCTTCGTGCTCGAAAAAGCTCTCCGGGGCCACCTCCCCGCGACGGGCCACCCGAAGCAGCGCCGCGGCTATGCTCGCGGGGTTGAACAGGGGGCCGAACGGGTTGGCGCGGACCTCGAAGAGGTCGGCGGCGAGCCGCTGCCCGATGTTGTCGGCGAAGCATGAGCCGATGGTCCACACGGGTTCGCCGTGGACAATCATCCCCTCGTATCCGGCGGGGGGCTCGGTTTCGGTGCGGAAGCGCATTTTATTCAGTCAGGATATTCGGTCAGAGAGTGTTCAGAACATCTGATAGTCGGTCGAGAGCACCTGGAACTCGGTGCGTCGGTTGATCTGGTCGGCCACCTCGGCATCCTCCTCCGAGAGGGTCTCGATGAACTCGGGGGTGAGGGTGTCGCCCTCCTTGAACTGTGGATAGAGGCGGGCCAGCTTCTTGGTGATGGTCTTTGGGCGGCTCTTGCCGTAGCCCTGGCTCTGGAGGCGGTCGGGGGCCACCCCGGCGGCTATCAGGTAGTCGATCACCGACTTGGCGCGGCGCGAGGAGAGGTCAACGTTGTACTCCTCCGAGCCCCAGCGGTCGGTGTGCGAGGCCATCTCGATGGTGATGTTGGGGTTATCCTCCATGATGCGCACCATCTCGTCGAGTGCGTCCTTCGACTCGGGGCGGAGCGTGGCCCGGTCGAAGTCGTAGAAGATATTGTCGACCACCACGGGCTTGTGGATCGACGCGAGGATGAAGTCGACGCCGTACTCGGCATCCTCCTCGGCGGTGTCGGAGGTAAATTCCTGCTTGGCGTTGAGGTAGCCGCGGGCCCCGGCGAGCATCACATAGCTCACGCCCCGCTCCAGCGGGAAGCGGAACGAGCCGTCGGGCTTGGCGACGGCCTTCTGGTTGGAGCCGTCGTTGCCCACGATGCGTATCACGGCGTCGGGCACCGGCTCCTCATCCTTGTCGAGCACCCACCCGGCGATCCAGATCTGGAGGTCGGGGAGCTCGAAGGAGAATATATGGTCGTAGCCGCGGCCGTCGTCGCGGTTGGAGCTGAAGAAACCGCGCTCGCCGGCGCCGAAGGTTATGCCGAAATCGTCGGCCGAGGAGTTGACCGGGCGACCCATGTTCTCGACCTTCCAGCCCCCCGACTTGGTGAGGGTGGCCTTGAAGATGTCGAGCCCCCCCAGGCCGGGGTGGCCGTCGGAGGCGAAGTAGAGCACCGAGTCGGTGCGGACGTAGGGGAACACCTCGTCGCCCGGGGTGTTGATGAACTCGCCGAGGTTCTCAAGCGACCCGGCGCGCTCCTTGAGGTTGACGCGCCATATGTCCTTGCCCCCGCTCCCTCCCGGCATATCGGAGGTGAAATAGAGCCAGTTGCCGTCGGGCGACACGGCGGGGTGGCCGTAGGAGGATATGGTGTCGGAGGTGATTTCGAACTTCACCGGGGCGCTCCATTTGGCGTCGGAGCGCTGCGAGGTGTAGATTTCCACCCCGGTGTTGGCGTTGGGCTCGCGGCGCGCCTTGCTGAGGTACATCGTGGAGCCGTCGGGGGTGAAGGATGGGGTGCCCTCGTCGAGGTCGGTGTTGAGCTCACCCTCGACCGGCTCGGGGCGCTGCCAGTTGCCCTTCTCGTCCTTTTTGGCGAACCAGATGTCGCCCTTCTTCATGCCGGTGATCTCGGAGCGCTTGTCGCCGGTGACCTTCTCGTTGGTGGTGGTGAAGTAGAGCTGCTCCTCGGTCGCGGGGTCGAGGTACATAGGGGCGTAGTCGGCGCGGCGCGAGTTGAAGAGCTTGGCGGGCTTCACGACGTAGCGCGTCGGGGTTTCGCGCTGGCGCATTGCCAGCTCGCACCCGGCGAGGCCGTCGAGCGCCTCCTTCGACCCGGGCACCTTGGCCAGGTAGTCGTTGTAGGCTTTGCGAGCCTGGGGGTACTTACCCTCGGCCTGGAGCGACCGGGCCATAAGCAGTATGGCCGTCGAGTCGGGGTAGCCGTAGCGCAGGGCGTTGCCGAAGGCCGACGAGGCTCGGGCGCTCATCGACAGCTTGTCGTAGCAGAGCCCCATAAGGTAGGCCACCTCGCCTCGCTGTGCGCGCTGCTCCTTCTTGGTGAGCTTGTTGTAGACCTTACGATAGGTTTTGGAGGCTTCGAAGTACTCGCCCCGGAGGCGCTGCTCGTTGGCCGTAGAGAGTTTGGCCGAACGGCACGCGGGGAGCAGGCCGACGGTCAGGACCGCCACCAGCGCCAGGAGCGCCCTTGTTATCTTAGTGGTTCGCATCGTATTCAGTTGGTTCTTCGGGGCGGGGAAGAGGGCGCCGCCCTATTTTAACATAACGCACGGAGGCGAGGTAAATTGCCCCCGCGGCCGCGAAATTCGCAGGTTGAGGGTCGGGCTTCGCCCTCACACGGAACGACAAGGCGGGGAAAGGGCAGAGGAAAGAGGGCAGAGTTATGAGGTGGGAGATTTGGGAAGATTGGGAATTTTGGGAAGATTGGGAGGGTGACGGGGCGACGGGGTGAAGGGGGTGCCGGGGCACAAAAAAAGCCGCCTCGGCAGAGGGCGGCTTTTTTCGGTATCAGGCCGGGGCTTATTCGCCGGGGATGATGGCCTCGGAGGGGCACACGCTGGCGCAGGTGCCGCAGTCGATGCAGGTGTCGGGGTCGATCTTGTAGATGTCGCCTTCGGAGATAGCTTCAACGGGGCAGTTGGGCAGGCAGGTGCCGCAAGCCACGCAGGAGTCGGTAATTACGTAAGCCATTGTAGTAAAAGTAATTATTTGTTAGTATTCGGTTCGTTTTCCACCTATGGGCGGGCAGCGCGCCCCCGGCAGAGGGCGCAATGCGCTGCAAATTTACTCTTTTTGCCCGTAATACAAGCGTTTTCGCACCGCTTTTTTTCGCCGTTAGCGTTTTTTGGCCTTTACTTGGCGGCCTCGGGGCGGGCGATGCCGTCCTTCTGGCAGCGGGCGGTCATGCGCTTGATGCGCTCAACTGTCTCGGGGTGAGAGGAGAACATCTTGTTGATGTAGCTCGACTTGGCGCCCTGCTGCTCCTCCATGGCCTGGAACTTCTCGAAGGCCTGCACCATGCCCCAGGGGTTCTTGCCGTTCTTTTTGAGGAAGTCGTAGCCGTAGTCGTCGGCTTCCTTCTCCTGCTTCTGGGAGTACTTGGCGTTGAGCAGCGACTCGCCCAGGGTGCCGAGCTGCGACTCGGTGAGGGCGGCTGCCTTGCCGCCGGAGGATGCGACGGCGTCCTTCAACGCGCCGGTGAGGAGCTCCTGTTTGAAGCCGTTCTTGGAGTGGTGGAGCCCGACGTGGCCGATTTCGTGGCCGATGATGCCGAGGAGCTCGTCGTCGCTCATGATGTCCATCAGGGAGGAGAACACGCGCACCGAGCCGTCGGCGCACGCGAAGGCGTTAACGTCGATCACGTCGTAAACCTTGAAGTTCAGGGGAATGCCGTCGACGTCGGTGAGGCCCTCGGTGAGCTTGTTTAGGCGGATGGTGTAGGGGTTGTCGGCACCGGGCACGGGGTTGTGGGTGTCCATCCAGTCGACCGACTCCTTGACGTACTCAGCCATCTGCTTGTCGGTGAGTGTGAGGGCCTTGGCGGCTTTGGCGCCGGCGCTGATGGCCTTCTTGAGGTTGAACTGCGCCTGGGCGGCGGGAGCGGCGGCGGCCAGGCAGAGCGCGAGGCCGAGCGCCTTTAAAACGTTCTTTTTCATATCGGGAGATAGATTGGTTTAGATTTGGCTTTATGCGAATAGCGCGCAAAATTACTAAATTCGCGGTATATATTCAATAAAAAATGCTGTTTGACATATGAAATGGAACGAGGTTAAGGGCACCCTCGCCATAATGGGTGCCGTGTTAGCGCTGATGGTCGCCGGCGGTGGCGCCGCTTTCTTCTACGGGCGCACTCTGGTTGAATGGTGGTTGCCGCTGACAATAGCGCTCTGCGCGGCCCTGCTGCTGTGGGTGCTTCTGAAGGATAAATGGGCCCGGCGCTGGCCCGACACTTACGGATGGCTCCGATGCGCCCTACACTTCCTCTACGCGACGGTGATCTCCGGGGCGCTCGTCTTGGGGGTGAACTTCGCCGCAGCCGACGACTCGACCCTCCACGACGAGTCGGTGGAGGTTCTGCGGAAATACCGCACCAAGCACCACCGAAGCCGCCGCGTGGGGCGCAACCGCTACGCCAAGGGGGAACCTTACTACAAATACAAGTTTGAGGCCCGCTTCGCCGACGGCCGCGTGAAGACGCTCGAAGTGCCCTTGAAGCGCTACAACACCCTGCGCCAGGGCTCAACCATCGAACTCCCCCTCGAAACCGGCCTCTTCGGCTGGCCCGTGATAGAGGGGCGCCGCCCGGGCGGCCGCTGAGCCGCGGCCCGCCAGAACCAGACATCGGTGCGGAATTGCGACACGTCTATGCGGACGCTTTGAAAAGCGTCCCTACAACAGTCTATGCGACCGACACTTCATCTTAAAAAGATGCCTCGCCGCATTATAAAAAACGCCACACCGCGCCCGGCCTCCGGGAGGCTCGTCGCGGTGCGTTGAAAATAATCTGTCTCGCGCCTTGGTGGCGCCCGGCGGGTGGTCCGATGTCGCTTCCAACATCGCCTTGTGATTTCCTATCCGGCCCCCGGCCGTAAATCTGTCTTATACCCTCATAACGCCCCCACCCCGCCGTTGGTTCATCGCGCTATGGGAGGTATAAAATAAAAAGGTCGTCCGGCACCGCGGGGCGCCGGACGACGAACTTTAACCAAAAAATCCGGAGAGAGATACCCCGGCGCGGCTGCTCACGCGGCCGCGCCGGTATATCGTTTGATCAGGTCAGTTCAAATTTTTAGCGTTGCTTCGGGGCTCAGAGCACCACCTTGGCGACCTTGCCGCCGCGACGCTCGATGTAGAGGCCCGGAGCCGCGGACCGACGGTCGACGCGGACACCCTGCAGGTTGTAAAGCTCAACCTCGCCGGCTGCTTCGGCGGCAATGGAGTCGATGGCGGTAACGGTGCTCTTGCCATTGTAGTGGAAACCTACGGCGTCAGAAACCTTGCCGCGGCTATCGACGGCGCGAACCTGGATGCCGTGCTCGGTAACGCCTTCGGGAAGAGCGATAATGTTGTGGGTGTAAGTGGGGCCTTCGGCATCGGTCCACTCACCAAACTCCATATTGTCGGCGGCACGGGAAGCGGCGTTGCGAACAAACCACTCGCGGTACTGGAGCTTGTGGCTGCTGTGGCGAGCAGTGAAGTCTACCACATCACCCTCAACCTTGCCCTCGAAATCGCCATAGATAGGAGCTTCGGCTGCAACGTAGTTCAGCTTGTAGAGCGATACCTGCGCATAACCATCCGCAGTGGCGTTTGAGGAAGCATAATTCTTAAACATCTTGGAGCTAGTACTCATCAGAATCTGTCGAGTGCCAGCCAAGTTAATTTTTACATAATTGCCGGAGAACGAGAATGTGCCAGCAGTGGTATAATTTCCTACCTTTAAGTCAGTACTGGAAGAGGTGCCATGAACAACACCATTATCTTTGAGATTCACAGTAGTTAAAGAGTATTTGCCGGCAGCGTCACCAGCGACCAACTTAAGCTTTAGAATATCGTCAGAAGCTGAAATCATTCCATCAGATACAATTGCCTCAACGCAGTCAATTTGCTTGGAATATGATGCGGCGACCGCACTCATAGCATAGGTTACGCCTGCGTTGGTAGCGGCGATGGTGTAGTAGTCCTCTTCTACAATCTGGTCGAGGGAGGTGACGAGTTCGTAGCCGATGGGGCCGTTGATGTCGGAAAGGGTGACGGTGAGTTCGGTCTTGGAATCCTCGCTGAACTTGTAGAGGAGAGCAGCGGCTTCGGTAAGGGAGGCGGAAATGGTAGCGGTGCCGATGCCTTTGAGGGTTACAACGCCGGTTTCGGGGTCGAAGGTGGCTACAGACTCATTGGAGGAAGCGAACGAGAAGTTGTCGAGGCTGACGATGTCTGCGAGGTCGTTGAGAGCGGTGAAAGCCACGTTCTCGGTTTCGGGATTCGCGGGGTCGATAGCCTTGACAATCGAGGTCGGGGCGAACTCAGCCACGAGTTCAACGAGGGGAGCGGTCACGACAACCTCCATAGTAAGGGGTTCAGTGCGGGCGTTGAACTTGGTGTCGGCATCCCAGGTCATCGAAATGGTGGTACTTCCGGCCTTGTAAGCGCAGAGTGTGCCATCAATAACCTCTGCCACAGATTCATCGGAAGAGGCCCAATTGATAGTTTCAGGCTTTACTTCCGGCAGTTCGAGGTCGAGCATTTCGTTCACTTCGAGCTGCTTTTTCTCAGGAAGAGCGAACTCGAAGTCAACGGGGCCAACGTGAGCATCCTCGTAAACTATTGTTATCGAGGACAAGGTCATACTGTTGCTTGTGGCCGAAGCCTGAGAAATTAATATATTTACGTTATCGACACAAGAAGTGTTGATATTGCCAAATATGCATTCAGTGCTGCTTGTATTGAGTTTTTGCGATTCCCCTACGCTTTTACCATCAACGAATGCTTCCACGCTCACGCTTCCGCCTGTTTTCGCAAACGCAGTGACCGAGATTGAGTTAATGATTTTACCCTTGAACGGATCGGCAGTCGTAAGAGACAAGCTCTTGAATTTATTGCTTTTAGAACCAAAGAGCAGACCATTAGTACCTTCTCTTTGCGCATAAAAACTGCTGCCGAAAGATTCGCATGTAGCGGACCAAGTTATACTTCCCAGTACCTGATTGAAGGAAGCGGATTGGCTTGTTTTATCCGTGCCAGATATGGTCCAGGTATAGGTATAGGTTTCCGCCGCTGCGGGGAGTAGGGAGAGCAGGAGGGCGAAGAAGAGTAGAAGTTTCTTCATACTTAGATAGTTAGATTGGTTGATTTTGTGGTATTATGAATTTTAAAATTCAATCTGCAAAATTAAACAAATCTTCACATTTTACCCCCCCCTAATTGTTAAACTACGTTAATGGAATGATGCTGGCGGTGGTATTTAACTATTGCGGGGGGCGGGGGGAAGCTGGGGGGGCGGATACCATGGACTCACGCCCTCCGGGCGCTCGCGAGAGCGATGCCATACCGCGGCCCCACGCTCCGGCGCCTGGCGGCGCCTACTCGTGGGGTTTGCGCACGAACCCGCACCCTCCGGGCGCTATACTCATCGGAGTCTCCCCCACCCAATCCCGTCGGACGGGTCAGACGGGTCGGACAAGTCGGACGACCATGCGGATGAGGATACCACGAACTCACGCCCTCCGGGCGCTCCCGAGAGGAGGCGAGGCTACAGCATCCCCCACGCTACGGCACCCGAGGGTGCCTACTCGTGGGGTTTGCGCACGAACCCGCACCCTCCGGGCGCTATACACACCGGAGTCTCCCAAACCAATCCCGTCGGACGGGAGGAGGGGTGGAGGGTAGAAGGAAAGGCCGCACTTCCTTATCTAGACTTCCGCCTCGCGCACCAGAGGACGGAAGGAGGGGACTTCGGGCTTCGCCCTCACACGGAACGACAAGGCGGGGGAAAAGGGAGAAAGGGGGGGAAGGGGGAGGCTTTTTTGAGGGGAAGGGGGAGACGCTCGGCTTTCGCCTCGCCACAGTGGCGAGGCGAAACCAAGGGACGGGAGAGGACAGCTTCGCGATGGGAAGCCGCTCGCTTAGGCTCGCTCCGCCCGACGGCTTCGCGCGGGGAGGCCGCGGCATGCCGCGACCCTACGGGGGAAGGGGGGGGAACGGGGGAAGGGAGGGGCACTACGGGTGGAGGGAGGGGGAGGGGCAGGCGATGAGGGTGATGGGTGGGGTGGCGGGGGGGTGGTACGGGGGGTAGGCGGTGTTGGGGATGACGCTGTTGCGGTGGAAGAGGAGGCGGGAGGTGGATTTGGCGTAGAGGAGGGGGGTGCCGAAGGTGTGGAAGGTGTTGTCGGTGATGGTGACGCCGCTGTGGAAGGGGCGGCGCTGGCGCTCCAGGTCGGGGATGACGGGGTAGATGGAGATTACGGCCTCGGTGAACTGGTAGGGGGTGGTGAGGGCGTTGACGAAGGTGTTGCGGCGTATGGTGACGTCGCGGCAGGCGCCGGTCTCGTACCAGCCGTTGCAGTCGCCGCAGAGGAGGATGGCGGCGCCGGAGGTGTGGTCGAAAAGGTTGTCCTCGCACACCACGCGGCGGGGCGTGCTGAAGAGGGCGCCGCGTGCGCGGTTGTGGCGGACGGTGTTGCGGGCGAAGTGTACCTCGGGGGCGCGGCTGAGGTTCTCGATGCCGTAGCCGTCGGCGGGGTCGAGGGGCGGAGAGAGGGGGCGGTCGAGGGTAATGAGAAATTCGCGGGCGCCGCGGTCAGTGGGGGTGTCGGCGGGGCGTATCTCCTTAATAATATATGGCGCGCCGACGGTGTCCATGGTCGCTGAGGCCACCACCGACACAGAGTCGCCGGGGGCGCCCCAGGTGAAGCCCCACGACTGATGGTGCATATATCGCCCGCGGAGGGTCGCGGGGCCGGGCGCGTCGGTGACTTTCAGGTAGGTGCCGTGAACGTTGATGGCGTCGTCCATCATCCCCTCGTAGAGTCCACCGACCGACTCAATCAGCCCCGAGCAGGCGGAGAAGTGTGTGGCGTCGGCCTGGGTGGTGAAATAGCGGGAGTCCTGAGGGCCTCGGAGCGCCACGGCGCAGCTGTCGAGCGTCACCCCGAGGCAGTTCTGAGCCAGGAGCCCCATCCCCTCGGCGTAATGGATGGTGACGCCGCGGAGCACCGTCGCGGTATCCTCGTCGAGGAACACCCCGGGAGCGGGCCGGCCATAGCCTCGCATCGCCAGACGCATGCCCGGCTTGAGGCGCGGGTCGCGCCAGGGGGCGGTGACGGTGCCGTCGCCGTTGTCGGTCGCGCCGCGCACCCCGACGTTGATGTCGCCCGTGCGGTAGGCCACCCGTCGGGTACCCTCCTCAAAAGCGATCGCCGTCTTGGGGGTCCGCTCCCAGTCGAGCCCCCGAGCGACGAACACGCTGTCGCGCACCACCCAGTCGACCCACGGCTCCGGGCGGTAGGTAATCCGCCCCGCGGCGGAGTCGTTGCGCTCGACCACCACCTGGGTGATGTGGGGGTTGGGAAAGTCGATTGAGAAGTCGCGGAGTTGACACCGGGAGCTCCCTATGAGCGCCACGGGGAGCATACTCCCGGCAAAGCTCAGCTCGGCGCCTCCGCCATCTAGAATCACGTCGGAGGCGTTTTCGATAAGGATTCCGACCGCCTTGGGGTTCACCTGGTCGTGGTTCGAGATGTACAGCTCGCGGGTCAGGGCGGAGTCGGGGGTGAACTCGTAGAGGGCGGATGGCGCCAACTTTATAACCAAAGTGTCGCCGGGAGCTTTGTCGGCAACGGCATCGCGGATGGCGCGGCACGCCTCGGCTCCCGTCACAGGCCCCACCTCCAGGGTGTTGACGGAGGCGGAAAGAGCGAGCGGGAGAGCGAGCAGGAGGGCGGAGGTCAGAGTTATGAGGTTGGAAGTCAGAAGGCAGAGTTATGAGGTTAGAGGGCAGAGTTATGAGTTATGAGGTTGGAGGGCAGAGGTTGGCGGCGGCAGCGGCGAGCACTTCCGAAAGGGTCGGGTGGGCGTGGATGGCCGAGGCGATGTCGGCGGCACGGAGCCCGGAGGCGATGGCGAGCGAAGCTTCGGCGGCGAGGTCGGCGGCGTGGGGGCCGCAGATGTGGCAACCTATGAGGCGCCCGTCGGGGTCGGCGATCAGTTTCACCAGCCCGTCGGCCTCACCCATGGCGGCGGCTTTGCCGTTGGCGCGGAACAGCGCCTTGGCGGTCTTGAACTCCGCTCCGCGCTCTTCGAGCACTTCCTGGGTCTCCCCGGCCATCGCGGCCTCCGGCATGGTGAACACCGCCGAGGGGATGACCGAGAGGTTAACCTCCTCACCCATGACGGCGCGGGCCTGGGCCGAGGCGGCGTGGGCCAGGAGGCAGCGCCCGTTGCAGTCACCAATGGCGTAGATGCCCGGGGCGGAGGTCGCGAAACGGTCGTCGACGGTGATGCCCCGCGGGGTGTGCTCCACCCCCGCCAAGTCCAGTCCGGCGGGGAGCGCCGGGCGACGCCCGACGGCCATCAGCACGGCGTCGGCCTCCACCTCGTCGGGTTTCCCCTTCTTGCCGAACTTCACGGCGATAGCGCCGTCGCGGCGTTCGAGCGCAGTCACTTCGGCGGAGGTGTGGAACTTGATGCCCCGCTTCTGCAGGGCCATGCGGAGCCGCTTGGCAACCTCGCGGTCGAACGGCGGGAGCACCTCCTTGCAGTACTCCACCACCGTGACTTCCGAGCCGAAAGCCTCGAACACCGAGGCGAATTCCAGCCCTATCACCCCGCCGCCGATAATGGCGAGCCGCGGGGGGAGCGAGGCGATGTCGAGCAGGTCGGTAGAGTCCATCGCCAACTCCGCCCCCGGAATCGGGAGGCGGGCCGGGAGGGAGCCGGTCGCGATTATGATTTTCGGGGCGGTGTATTCCTCGCCGTTGACTGTCAGCAGGTTCTTGCCCGCGAATGAGGCTTCGCCGGTAATGACATCCGCCTTGGCGACGGTCATGGCAACCCCTTCGCGCAACTCGTCGACCACCCGGTTCTTGCGCCCGATGATGGCGGCGAGGTCGGCCTTCGGGGAGTCGTCGACGGCGATGCCGAACTCGGCGGCCAGGCGTGTGGTCTGAATCACCTCGGCCGAGCGGCAGAGGCACTTGGTAGGTATGCACCCGCGGTTGAGGCAGGTGCCACCCAGGCGGTCGCGCTCAATGAGGAGGGTTTTCAGGCCCTGGGCAGCGCCGATGGCGGCGGCTTCGTAGCCCCCCGGTCCGGCGCCGACAACGATAAGATCGTAAGAAGTCATAAGTCAGAGTTATGAGTTATGAAGTAAATTTATGGACACCTCACGTCATAATCAGTAGGTTACGATGGGATGGAGGGCGGCCTCCGTGTCGTCGGGGTGGGTGATGGGGGTGTTGTGGGGAGCGTTCTTAACCACGTCGGGGGTCTCGGCGGCCTCGCGGGCAATGTCGCGCATCGCGGCGATGAAGTCGTCGAGCGTCTCGCGGCTCTCGGTCTCCGTAGGCTCGATCATCAGCGACTCGTGGAAAAGGAGTGGGAAGTAGATGGTCGGGGCGTGGTAGCCGCGGTCGAGCAGACGCTTGGCGATGTTGAGGGTGGTGACGCCGGTCGATTTGTCGCGGAGCCCGTCGAACACGAACTCGTGCTTGCACGCCCCCTCGATCGGGAGGAGGTAGCAGTCTTTGAGCGACTCCTTGATATAGTTGGCGTTGAGCGTCGCGAGAGGGCCGACCTCCATAAGCCCTTCGGCGCCGAGCGACAGTATATAGCTCAGGGCGCGGGCCTGCACGGCGAAGTTGCCGAGGGTGGCCGAAATGGAGCCGAGGGCCTCCTCGGGGGCCTCGATGGCGAAAGTGCCGTCGGGGCGCCGCGTAACGCGCGGCGAGGGGAGGAACCGCTCCAGCCCGGCGCGCACCCCTACCGGGCCGCTTCCGGGACCACCGCCGCCGTGGGGCGTGGAGAAAGTCTTGTGGAGGTTGATGTGCATCACGTCGAACCCCATGTCGCCCGGGCGGGCAATGCCGAGCATCGGGTTGAGGTTGGCGCCGTCGTAGTACATCAGCGCGCCCGCCTCGTGGGCCAGCCGCGCGATTTCGGGGATGTTTTTCTCGAAGATGCCGAGGGTGTTGGGGTTGGTCATCATTACCGCGGCCACCGTATCGTCGAGCAGCGGGCGCAGGTCCTCGACATCGACCGTGCCGTCGGGGCGGCTCTTGACCTCCACCACCTCCAGGCCGCACACCGCCGCCGAGGCGGGGTTGGTGCCGTGGGCCGAGTCGGGCACGATCACCTTGCGGCGCGCCGAGTCGGAGCGGCTGTCATGGTAGGCACGGATCACCATCAGGCCGGTGAGCTCGCCGTGGGCCCCGGCGAAGGGGTTGAGGGTGAACTCGGCCATGCCGCCGATTTCCGAGAGGGCCCGTTGCAGCTCCCAGTAGATCGCCAGCGCCCCCTGGGCGGCTTTCGCCGGGGTCGCGGGGTGCAGACGGGCGAAGGAGCGGTGCGAGGCTATCTCCTCGTTGATTTTCGGGTTGTGCTTCATAGTGCACGACCCGAGGGGGTAGAACCCCGTGTCGACCCCGAAGTTGTTGGTCGACATATTGTTGTAGTGGCGCACCAGGCTCGGCTCGTCGCATTCGGGGAGGTCGAGGGGCGTCTCCCTGAGCAGTCCGGCGGGGATGGGCGCGGCGGCGGTATCGCCGACCACCGGCACCCCCGACTTCGGGAGCCTGAAAGCCGAGCGCCCCGGGCGCGAAATCTCAAAAACCAGTTTTCCGTATAATTCTCTATTCATATCCTAAGTTTTTGAGGGTTAGAGTTTCGAGGCTATTTCGGCCAGGAGGTCGATCTGCGCGCGGGTCTGCATCTCGGTGGCGGCCATCAACAGGCGGTTTTCGGCCACGCGTATGCCGGCGAGGATGCCCCGGGCGAGTGCGGCGTCGATGAGCGCCTGGGCCGGGTAGTCGGTTTCCAGCAGAAATTCGTTGAGGAAGGGGCGGTCGGGGTACGCGAGCCGGGCGCGGCCCCCCTCGGTCATCTTGCCGAGCAGGTAGAGGGCGGCGTTGTGCCCCGCCATCGCGATTTCGCGCAAACCCTTGGCGCCGGTCAGACTCATATAGATCGCGGCGTAGAGGGTCATAAGCCCCTGGTTGGAGCAGATGTTGGAGGTGGCTTTCTCGCGGCGTATGTGCTGCTCGCGGGCCTGGAGGGTGAGCACGAACGAGCGGCGCCCCTCGCTGTCGGTGGTCGCGCCGACGATGCGCCCCGGCATCTTGCGCATCAGGGCCTTGGTCGCGCAGAGGAACCCGAGGTAGGGTCCGCCGAAACTCAGTGGTATGCCGAGGCTCTGGGCGTCGCCGCAGGCAATGTCGGCCCCCCACTCGCCGGGGGTGCGGAGCACCGCCAGGTCGGCGGCCACGCACTGGGTGATCAGGAGCGCCTTCTTCGAGTGGCATAGGTCGGCCACCCCGGAGAGGTCCTCCACGATCCCATAATAATTAGGTATGGGCATGATGACCGCCGCCACGTCGGAGCGGCTCGCGAGGAGCTCTTCGAGATGGGCCCGGGATGTCACACTCCCCTCCTCGCGCACCTCTTCCAGGTCGATGCCGTGGAAGCGGGCGTAGGTGGCCACCACTCGGCGCACCGCCGGGGCGATGGTGGCCGACAGGAGCACGCGGCGCTTCTTGCGCGCCGCGGCAACGGCCATAAGTGCCGCCTCGGCAGTGGCGGTCGCCCCGTCGTACATCGACGCGTTGGAGACCTCCATGCCAGTGAGGCGGCACATCATTGACTGGTATTCAAATATATACTGTAACGTACCCTGTGAGATTTCCGGCTGGTAGGGGGTGTAGGCCGTCAGGAACTCGGAGCGGCCAATCAGCGACGCCGCGGCGGCTGGCACGGCGTGGTCGTAGAAACCACCCCCGGCGAAACAGGCCGTCAGGGGTATGTCGCGCGAAGCGAGTTCGTCGAAATGGCGGCGCACGTCGGTCTCGCTCATCTCTTCCGGGAGGTCATAGGGGGCCTTGAGGGTGAGCTCGGGGGGGACGTCGGAGAAAAGCTCTTTGAGCTCGGCGACGCCGCAGCGGTCGAGCATCAGGCGTATATCCTCCTCGGTATGCGGAAAATAGCGGTGCATTTTGGTTCGGGGGTGGAGGGTGAAGAGTGAAGGGGGTGAAAGGTGAAGGGGGGATCAGTGGGCGGCGCAGAAGGCGGCGTAGCGCTCCTCGTCCATCAGGGAGTCGAGCTGGGAGGGGTCGTCGATGCTTACCTTGATGATCCAGTTGGCCATGGCGTCCTCGTTGACCAGGCGGGGGTTCTCCTCCAGGGCGGTGTTGACCTCCAGCACCTCGCCGCTGACGGGCGCGATGAGGTCGGAAGCAGCCTTTACGCTCTCGATGGCGCCGAAGTCGTCGCCGGCCTCGATGGTGTCGCCCTCCTCGGGCATATCGACGTAGACAACGTTGCCGAGCTGCTTCTGGGCGTAATCGGAGATGCCGATGTAGCCTTCGTTGCCTTCTACGCGGATATATTCGTGGGATTCAGAGTAGTAAATCATAACTGACGGGTATGTGTGGGGTTAGTTTTTATAGGATTTCTTATAGAATTTGCGGGGAACGACCAGGGCGGGGAACTCCTTGCGGCGCACGCGCACCTTCAGTTCGGTGCCCTGCTTGGCGTAGCGGCTGTCAATCAGCGCCATGGCCACGCTCTTGTCGACCGAGATGCCGCGGTAGCCGGTGGTGACGTGCCCTATTACGTTGCCTTCGGGGTCGAGCACCTCGTAGCCGTGGCGTGGCACCGCGCGGTCGAGCAGCTCCAGCCCTACCGACTTGCGGCGGGGGCCCTCGGCCTTCTGGGCGGCGATGGCGTCGCGCCCTATCATATCGGTCTTGTCGAGTTTGACGAACATCGAGAGGCCCGCCTCCAGGGGGGTGATGTCGTCGGCCAGCTCGTCGCCGTAGAGGGGTAGCCCGACTTCGAAGCGGAGCGTGTCGCGGCAGCCGAGGCCGCAGGGGGCGCACTCGCCCGAGTCAATCAGCGCCTGCCAGGCCCGGCGTATCACCGCGGCGGGGGCGTAGAGCTCGAAGCCGTCCTCGCCGGTATAGCCGGTGCGGCTTATTATGGCGTGCTCGCCGTCGATTTCAAGCTCCTTGAAGGTATAGAACGCGAGGTCGGCGCAGGGGATGCCGAGCACCCGCTCCACAACCTCCTCAGCCTTCGGACCCTGGATGGCCAGCTCGGCGGTGGAGTCGGAGAGGAGGTCGATTTTAGCGTCGAACCCCTCGGCGTTGGCGAGAATCCACGCCTCGTCCTTGGCGATGTTGGCCGCGTTGATTACCAGCAGGAAGCTGTTGGCGGCGCGCTTGTACACCAGCAGGTCGTCGACCACTCCCCCGTCGGGGTGGAGCATCATACCGTAGAAACACTGCCCCGCGGGGGCGCCGGACACATCGTTGGTGAACAGGCGGTTGACCAACCGCTCGGCATCGGGGCCCGAGATGTTGACCTCACCCATGTGGGAGACGTCGAACACGCCGCACGCCTCGCGCACGGCCCGGTGCTCCTCTTCGATTCCGGCATACTGGATCGGCATATCCCAGCCCGCGAAGGGGCTCATCCGCGCGCCGAGGGCGACGTGCAGGTCATGAAGGCAGGTTTTCTTGATTTCTTCCATTGTGTAAGCTGATTCTCCGTTTATGGCTTGAAAATTCAGGCCCCCTAAGTTACGCCGTTTTTGCCTCACGGCCAAACTCCGCCGTATGTTAGAAAACAGAATTTCGCAGGGCAAAAGCATCCCGCGCTCCGACGGCGGAACCCTTTGCCCTCCGGCGGCGTTCTATAATAAAATATGAAGATGGCATACAGGACGTTTCAGCAGCCGGCCCCCGCGACGGAAAGCAACGGGGGCGCCGGGAGGCGGTTTTCACCGCTCCCCGAGACCCTTGTGGGGCGACTGCGGGGACGTATGGGCGAGGATGTGTGGATCATAGTCCTCGCCATGGTGGCGGGGAGCCTCATCGGGGGGGCGGCCTGGGGGCTGAAGCGCCTCATCGCCTTAGTGTCGCGCCTCTCGGTCGGGTGCGCCGACCATTTCGGGTGGTGGACGATGCTCCTGCTACCGCTCGTCGGCATACTGCTGACGGGCATCTTCCAGCGCTACATACTCCACCGCGAGATTTACCACGGGGTAGACCGCCTGCAGGCCGATTTCGCCCGCGGGCAGTCGCGGCTCCCGGTGGTGCTCACCTTCTCGCCGGTGCTGGCGTGCGCCATGACCCTCGGCTTCGGGGGGTCCGCGGGTTCCGAAGGACCTATAGCCTACGCCGGGGCCGCGATAGGGAACAACGTGGGGCGCCTCTTCGGCACTACCGACTGCGGGCTCCGCGCCATGATGGCCATCGGGGCCGGGGCCGGTATCGCCGGGATTTTCAAGGCCCCGGTTGGGGGCGCGCTCTTCACCCTCGAATGCCTCGGCATAGGGTCGGGACCATTTACGGCGATCGCCCTCTTCGCGGGGTGTGTGTGCGCCGGACTCACCGCCCTGGCCCTCTCGGGCTTCACGCCCGACATAGCCGTTGACACCCTCGCACCGTTCGACTGGCACCTGACGCTGCCGCTGCTGGCCCTTGCCCTCTTCTGCGGCGTATATTCGGCCTACTACTCGCGGATAATGGCCCGCATGACCTCCTGGTTCGAGGGGATGCGCTCCCCCTGGCGGCGCAACATAGTCAGCGGCCTGATTGTGGGCGCGCTCCTTTTCATCTTCCCGGCCCTCTTCGGCGAGGGTTACGGCGTGGTAGGGGGGATAATCAACGGCCATCCCGAGGCCGCCGTGTTCCGCTCGCCGCTGGCGCTCCCGGCGCTCGGCCTCGACCCGGGAGTGACGCTTTTGGCGGTATGCTTCGGGGTGATGGCTGTGAAAGCTTTCGCCACCTCGGCCACCAACAGCGGCGGCGGTGTGGCGGGCGACTTCGCCCCCACCCTCTTCGCGGGCGCCGTGTGCGGTTACTTTTTCGCCCGTATGGCAGGGGTACTTTTCGGCATCGACCTCCCCGAGGGGGAATTCGCCGTGTACGGTATGGCGGCGGTGATGGCCGGGGCGGTCAAGGCGCCGCTGATGGCGATGTTCATCGTAACGGAGATGACGGCCACCCCGTCGGCGCTCCTCCCCGCGGCCATAGCCTCCGCGGTGTCCTACGTCGTGGCCTCGATACTGCGCCCCGCCGACCGATAACGCCGTTTCAAAAAAATTCGCTACTTTCGCGGTATTAGAAACTTTCGGTTATGAAGAAACTCGTGATATTCGACCTCGACGGCACCCTGCTCAACACCATCGCCGACCTCGGGAACGCCACCAACCACGCCCTGGAACAGTGCGGCTACCCGACCCACCCCCTCTCGGCCTACCCCAGGTTCGTGGGGAACGGGGTGCGGAAACTTATGGAGCGGGTGCTCCCCGAAAGCGCGCGCTCCGCGGCCCTTACCGAGCAGATGCTCGCGCATTTCCGCGAATACTACGACGCGCATATGACCGAGGAGACCAAGCCCTACAGCGGCATACCCGAACTGCTCGCGCAGCTCACCCAGCGCGGCATCGCCGTGGCCGTGGCCTCCAACAAGTACCAGGCCGCGGTCGAAAAGCTCATCGGCCACTACTTCCCCGACATCCCCTGGGCGGCTGTCGAGGGGCAGAAGGAGGGGGTGCCCGTAAAGCCCGACCCCTCGATCGTGTTTGAAATCCTCGGGAAACACCCGACACCGAAGGCCGACGTGCTCTACGTCGGCGACTCGGGGGTGGATATGGAAACCGCCCGCCGAGCCTGTGTAGACTCAGCGGGCGTTACTTGGGGTTTCCGGCCAGTGGCCGAACTGCGCGAATACCGCGCCGACAACATCATCGAGGCCCCGTCGGGGATTCTGCGGCTCTGCGCCATCTGACAAGATTTCCCGTACGATTTTTGAGGCTTTTTGAGATAAGAATTGGGAAAAGCGCTCAAAAAAAGCTCAAAATCAGCTGTACATGGCCTCGATTTCGGAGGCGTAGTGCTTGTTGATTACCGGGCGGCGGATTTTCAATGTGTTGGTCAGCTCGCCCGACTCCATTGTGAACTCGCGGGGGAGCAGGGTGAACTTCTTAATCTTCTCGAAACTTGCCAGACCGTATTGGAGCTTTCCGATGCGGCGCTCCATCATATCGTA
Source organism: Alistipes timonensis (assembly GCA_023663385.1). Taxonomy (GTDB): domain Bacteria; phylum Bacteroidota; class Bacteroidia; order Bacteroidales; family Muribaculaceae; genus UBA7173. The sequence goes on from JAMPHO010000004.1 coordinate 27,213, forward strand.
AATCCCGGGGTCGGCCACCAGCGCGGCAACGTCGTCGCAGGGGATGTTATTCTTGGCGGCATACTCCTTCAGCGCCTCGAACGAGGGCACGATCAGGGCCGACACATATTTGCGCTGGTCGCCAATCACGGCCACCTGCTCGATGAAGCGGTCCTCGCCCAGGCGGGTCTCCAGCACCTGCGGGGCGATGTACTTGCCGTTGGAGGTTTTGAAGAGGTCCTTGATGCGGTCGGTGAGCACGATGGCGCCCCGCTCGTCGATGTACCCGGCGTCGCCCGTGCGGAAGAAGCCGTCGGGGGTGAACGCCGCGGCGCTCTCGGCGGGTTTGTTGAAGTAGCCGCTCATAACGTTGGGCCCCTTGACGAGAATCTCGTTCTCCTCGCCAATCTTCACCTCCAGGCCGGGGAGCGGCTTGCCGACGGTGCCGACCTCGTAGCCGGTATAGGGGAGGAAACTTACAGTTGCGGTGGTTTCCGATAGGCCGTAGCCGATGACGATGGGCACGCCCATCGAGCGGAAGAACTCCACGATGGTGCCACTCAGCGGGGCCCCGGCGGTGGGGAAGATATTGCCGTTCTCGACACCCATCACGCGCTTCACCATCTTGAACACGCGGGCATGGTAGAAGCGGTAGCCCTGCTCCAGGAAGAAGGGTACCTTCAGCCCCAGGCGGACGTAATGGAGGTTGCGCTTGCGCCCCACGTTGAGAGCCCGGGCGCAGAGCCAGCGGTTGAAGCGCGACATACGCGTCATCTTGTCCTGGATGGTGGCGTAGGCCTTCTCCCAAAAACGCGGCACGGAACACATACAGGTGGGGCGCACCTCCTTAAGCGCTTCCTGAATGTCGCGCGGGTCGCGGTTGACGTACACCCTTATGCCTATGTAGAGGCAGAGGTAGGTCCACGCCTTCTCGAAAATATGGCACAGCGGGAGGAAACTCAGCGAGGTGTCGTTGTCGCTCAGCGATGTGAGCGCCTCAACGTGAATGTCGAGGGCGGCTGAGAAATTAGCGTGGGTCAGTATGGCGCCCTTTGGCTCGCCGGTGGTGCCGGAGGTGTAGAGGAGCGTCGCGGTGTCGGAAGGGAGCGCGGCGGAGCGGCGGCGGGCCACTTCGGCGGCGACATCCGCGGAAGCCTCCTCGCCGAGCGCGAGGAAGTCGCTGAACCGCAGGGTAGTGTCGTCGGCCCGGTCGAGGTGAATGTCGTCGTAAACCACGATCTGCTTCAGCGACTCCACCGAGGCAGCCACGCGGCGCGCTATGAGATACTGCTCTGCAGTGCCGGCGAAGAGAATCTTGGCGCCGGAGTCGCGCACGATGTATTCGACCTGTTCGGCCGAGGAGGTGGCGTAAATCGACACCGGGACGGCGCGGTTGGCGAACGCCGCGAAATCGGTGACGAGAATCTTCACATTGTTGGGGGAGAAAACAGCGACGGTCTCCCGCTCGCCCAGTCCGAGCGAGGCGAGCGCCCTCGCGGCATTTTCAACCTGGCATTCAAAGGCTTGCCAGGAGGTCGGAATCCAGCGTCCGCCATCTTCGCGATGGTAAAACGCGGGTCGTCGGCCATATTTGGCCGCCTGGTTACCGACCAGGTCATTTAGTACGTTAGCCATAAATAAAGAGCTGATGAGTGGCCGCGAAGTTAGCCCTAATTTGGCACTTATGGCCAAAAGTTCGCATAAAAACCACCCGGATTAACCAATCTTCACACTTCCGGGAGAAACCGCGCCCCGCGGGAGCCCTTAGCGAGCCACCTTGAGCAGCTTCACCGTGTCGGGGCCGAGGTTGACGCGAACGATGTAGGCGCGCGAGGCGAACGGCGCCGTGTCAACCGAGAAGTCAAGCGTCCCGGACGCCGGGAGGAACGCGAGGCGCAACCCGCCTATATCGAAGAGCTCCACGGCGGAAATCTCTGAGGTGGCGCTTACGCGGAGCACCGCGCCCTCGAACCATCCGCGGACCTCGGCCCCGGAGGGGGTGTCGGGGAGCGCTACCCCGGTTTCGCCGCTGGTGCGGGCCTCGATGTTGAAATCCTTCCACTGCGGGGCATCGCGGAACGCGTCGAGCATATCGCGGCTCACATACAGGGTGGTGTTCCCCTTGTCGAGGGTGCCGAAAATATCGTCGCCTATCTCCGGGAGTTCCGTGAGGTCGGCGGCGTCGATATAGCGGGTGCCGGTCCAGTTGGCGAAAGCCGATTTGCCGACCTCGCGCATAGTCGAGGGGAACGCGACCGAGGGGCCTACCGAAGTGTAGGCCAGGGCGTAGTCGCCCACCTCGCTGAACGCGGCGGCGGTGCCGTCGGCGAGACCGCTGACGCTCTTCACCCCGGTAAAGGCGTGGGCGGGTATGGTCTCCAGCGATTTAAGCAGCTCCCCCGCGGCAACTTCGGCCGCGGCGTCGCGGAAGAAGGCGCCCTCCCCTATCGCGCGGGGCATCGACCCGGAGAAGGTCACCTCGCCGAGCGAGGCGCACCCCGTGAACGCCCAGGGGGCTATGGAGTCAATATCGTTTACAGCCACCACTTTCAGGCCGCTCCCGGCGAAAGCCTTCTCGCCGATCACCCTCACGGAGGAGGGTATCGCGAACGACTCCAGCGAACGGCAACCGCTGAACGCGAGGGGCGGGATTTCGGCGATATTCCCCTTGAAGGATACAGAAGCGAGTTTGCCGCATCCGCGGAACAGCCCGGTGCCGAGTTTCACGGCGGAAGCGGGGAGCGACACCGCTGATAGCTCCGGCGAGTCGGCAAACGCCGAGTTGCCTATGGAGGTCACACCTTCGGGAACAGCCACCGACGCGAGCGACGTGGCGGCGAAAGCCCCCTCCCCAATCGCGGTGGTGTTCTTCGGGAAAGAGAACTCCGCGATCTTCATACCCAAGAACGCCGCCGGGGGGATAACACCCGCCGGAGAGCTTGACACGGAGTTGAGGAGCGCCTCACCCTCGTAGGCCGCGAGCGTGGCGCCCGAAAGGTCAAGCGACTTCAGTGAAGTCATCTCCGAGTGGATGAACATAAGGTCGGCGGCGTCAACCGAGCCGCTAACTCGCAGCTCCGCGGCGTCGGTCGAAGTACCGACCGCTCCGCGGAGCTGTCCGGCCTCGGAAGTGACGTCGAGAGCCGCGGCCTGGAGAGATGCCGCGGCGGCTATGGCAAGGGGTAAGAGGTATCGCATATAGTGGTTATTGCACAATTTCACACCTTAATAACTAAGAAACGCCCCGTTTATTGCCCCGCCCGGCGTTAAATCGGCGGAAGGCAATATCGGGCGGGGGTGTTACGTTAATAAGGCATGTGTAAATCTCTTTCCCGAGGCAGAGTAGCCTCCAAGACGCGCCGGTTGTTCTTTGCCGCCGCGGCGGCCATAGGGCTTGCCGGGGCGCTGAGCTCGTGCATCGAGGATGGTTTCACCTCCTCACCCTCCGACCAGCCGGCGTTCTCGACCGACACACTGAGAATGGCCGACCTCTTCACGCTCGAACCTTCGCCGACGAACCGCTTCATCGTGTACAACCGACACGACAAGGGCCTAAACATAAGCTCGATACGCTTCATTGACGACCCCCGGGGGCTTTTCCGTCTCAACGTCGACGGTATGGCGGGGAGCGACTTCGCGAATGTCGAAATCCGCGCCAACGACTCGATTTTCGTATTCGTGGAGGCGACCCTCCCCGAGAACGGCAACGGCGCCCCCGCCGACATTCTGGCCCATATCGAGTTCATTACCAACGGCGTGTCGTCGAAAATGCCCGTGAAGGTCACCGGGCAGGACGCCGTGCGCCTCTACGAAGGCACAATAATCGACACTGACACCCGCCTCACCGCCGAAAAGCCTTACCTGGTGCGCGACTCCATAGTGGTGGCCGAAGGGGCCACGCTGACAATCGAGGCGGGCGCGAGGCTCTACTTCCACGACGGGGCGAGCCTCATAGTCGACGGCACACTCGACATCCGCGGCGAGGCCGGAAAAACCGTCGAACTCACCGGCGACCGAAAGGGGTTCGTGGCCGCGCAAATCCCTTACGAGATTATGGCCGGGCAGTGGGAGGGGATTCTCTTCCGCCCCACCTCCGCGGCCAACCGCATAGTCCACGCCTCGATACGCAACACGAAGTGGGGCATCGCCGCCGACAACGCGCGATCTGAGGGGGACGCCCCGGGGCTTTACCTGCTCAACAGCGTGGTTCGCAACTCGCAGGGGTATGTGCTCGAAACACTCTTCACCGACGTCACCGCCATAGGGTGCGAGCTGGCCGAAGCCTCGTCCGGCATAATGTCGCTCACCGGGGGTAACCATCGGTTCAACCACTGCACCATAGCCAACTACTACCTATTCACCGCCTTAGGGGGACCCGCGGTGCAGTTGGCACAGACCGGGTTCGCCGACGAGGAGCCGGTCGACCCGGAGCGCCCGATGATGACGGCAGACTTCGCCAACTGCATCATCTACGGCAACGGCACGGAGCTGTCGCACCCCGACCTCTCTGGCACCGCCATCACCTTCAACCGCTGCCTGCTGAAATCGGCCGGATCCGACGACGATAACTTCATCGAATGCCTCTGGGACACCGACCCCGACTATTACACCGACCGACCCAAGTACATATTCGACTACCGGCTCCGCCCCGGCTCACCCGCAGCCGCGGCTGCCTACGCGGCGCTGACCGACCCCGCGGCCTCCATCGACATCAACGGCACCCCGCGCCTGCCTGACCCCGACCTGGGCGCCTACCAGACGGTGCCCGAAGCCGAAGAATAAGCTACATCTCATCCACCCATATTGAATCCGCCAAGCCCGAGGGTTTTGGCGGATTTAACTTTTTATGCGCGAACCAAAGCCCCTCGGGGGCGTTCTATCAGTGGAACGAGTGACAATTCCGCCACACCTCCCCCCCGCCTACCACCGGGGCGCCGGACAATACCGACTGAAAAACAAACCAACTCATAAAAATATACCCTCAATATGGCAACTAAAACTTACTCGCCCGTCGTACAGGAACTCATCGACATGATCGAAACCAACGGCTGGCGCGACAAATTCCAGAAAGCGCTTGACAACTGCCACGCCCTCAACACCATCGAATATGAGAACATAAAGACCCTCGAAGACTACTTCGACTGGCTCGAATCGAACCTCCACTGGGTTCCGAAGGAGGATCCCGAAGGGGATGTCGTGTACCAGCACGTCACCATGTTCTACTTCCTGATTGACCAAAGCCCTGTGAAGGAGCTTCAGACCCCGATCATCCCCAGCAAGCTCAAGGACAACGTAATGCCGGAGCTCACCCCCTTCTCGCAGTGGATCCGCAAGTACGTCATCTCCTTCGGCGCCTGGATGGACCAGCCCGAATCGCTCACCGACGAGGCAGTGAAGTCGTACTACGACTCCCCCCGCTACAATATGAGCGACTACGATATGCCCGAGGGTGGCTGGAAGACCTTCAACCAGTTCTTCGCCCGCAGCTGCAAGCCCGGCTACCGCCCCATCGCCGCCATCAACGACGACCATATCATCGTGTCGCCGGCCGACTCCACCAACGACGGCCAGTGGGAAATCAACTCCGACTCGCAGGTCAACATCAAGGGGCTCGAATGGAGCATCGAGGAGCTGCTCCAGGGTAGCGACTACAAGGACGACTTCAAGGGTGGCCTCTGGATTCACCAGTTCCTCAACACCGTTGACTACCACCGCGAACACGCTCCCGTAGGGGGCAAGGTGCTCGAAGCCCGCGTGCTCCAGGGCGCTACCTGGCTCGGAGTAACCACCGAACCTATCGAGGGTGACGAAAAGGGCCGAGTGCGCATCGTGCGCCGCAAACTGTCGGCCCTCGACGAAGCCGGCTACCAGTTCCTCCAGACCCGCGGCCTGGTTGTAATCCAGTCGAAAATCGGCAAGGTTGCCATCCTCCCTATGGGTATGGCCCAGGTATCGTCGATCGTTGTCACCGCTCAGAAGGGGGTAACCCTGCGCAAGGGCGAGGAGATTTCCTACTTCCAGTTCGGCGGCTCCGACATCGTGATGGTGTTCGAGCGCGCATCGAACGTCAACATCACCGCCCAGCCCGGCGTACACTACAAGGTAGGCACCAAGATTGCCGAGGCTTACCCCGTAGGCGAATAACCTCTCTTGCCGCCCGGCCCCATCAGGGGCGCTAACGAGAAAATAATATTTTACAGGCGGGGCCAGCGGGTCCCGCCTGTGTTTTTCCACGTCAAAACTATTTTTCGAGATGGGTAAAACAACATCCAACAAGGCACCCGCGCCCGAACTTACCGCGTCGGGGCGCAAGAAGCACGTTTCAACCGCCCGCGGCACCCTCACAATGGCCGCCATGGCGATTATGATCGTCACTTCGATTCTGAGCCTGCGAGGACTCCCCTCCGAGGCGAAATACGGCATTCAGTCGATATTCTACTACGTTTTCGCGGCCATAGTGTTCCTGCTCCCCTTCTCGCTGGTGTGCGCCGAGCTGGCCTCCACCTACACCAAGCCGGGGGGACTTTACCGCTGGGTGGCCGAAGCGTTCGGCCCGAAATGGGGGTGGACGGCCATGTACCTCGAATGGCAGACAATCGTGTTCTGGTTCCCGACGGTGCTGATGTTCGGCGCCGCCTCGCTGGCCTACATTTTCTGGCCCGAGAGCTTCGACCGGGCGCTCGCATCCAACAAGCTGTACACCCTCGCCGTCGCGATGCTGATGTACTGGCTTGCGACGCTCAACGCCTTCCGAGGGCAGAAGTCGGCCAACGTGCTCAGCACCTACGGCGGTATGGTGGGCACCATCATCCCCGGCGCGGCGCTGATCGTGCTCGGCATCATATACTTCCTCTGCGGCAAGCATATATACCTGGCCGACGTGCCTTTCTTCCCCGACTTCACCAATATGGGCACCATAGTGCTGGCGGCCTCGATATTCCTCTTCTACGCCGGCATGGAGATTCAGGCCGTGCATATCAACGATATGCGTAACCCGGCCCGCGACTTCCCCAAAGCGGTGTTCGCGGCCATCATCGTGATCATAGCCCTCTATGCTCTGGGCACGCTGGTGATCGGGCTGGTGATTCCGACCGAGAACATCAACCTGCTCCAGTCGCTATTGGTGGCCTACCGCGCGCTGTGGGCGAGCTTCGGCCTGAGCTGGCTGGGTAACGTCATGGCCCTGCTGATAATGTTCGGCGTCGTGGGCCAGATCAGCGCCCTCGTCACCGGTCCCGCCACCGGCCTTATGGCCGTGGCCCAGTCGGGCTACCTCCCGCGGAGTCTGCAAAAAGTCAACGCAAAGGGGGTCAACAAGCGCATCCTCCTCATCGAAGGTGGCTTCGTGAGCCTCATCAGCCTGGTGCTGATCGTGCTCCCCACCGTGGAGTCGGCCTACCAGATACTCTCGCAGATGGCCACGATTATCTACCTGGTGATGGTGGTGCTCATCTACGGCGCATTCATACGTCTGCGGCGCACCTCCCCCGGGCGTAAGCGCGGCTTCAAGGTGCCGGGCGGCAAGTTCGGCGAATGGGCCGTGTGCGGCCTCGGCATAGCCGGAGCGCTGCTGGCCATGGTGCTGAGCTTCCTCCCCCCGTCGCAGATTTCGACGGGTAGCCCGGTTGTCTACGTCGGCATAATCTTCATCGGCGTGGCCGTGTTCATCGCCCTGCCGTTAGTGGTCTACTCGAAGCGCAAGCCATCGTGGCGTGACCCGAACGCCCACTTCTACCCCTTCGACTGGCAGATCGAGGGGCGCAAGCCCGGGGAGGTTTCCAAATGGGAGTCCGGCTACGAACCCACCGAGGAGCAGGTAGAAGCCGCCGAGGATAGGGCAGTCGCCGACCACGGCAAGTATAAGCATACCTGACTTTGACACCACTACATACGCGACGAGGGCCCCGCGGAAACCGCGGAGCCCTCGCTGTGTTTATCTTATCCTACCCGGCGCTACGCGAAGCAGAGTATGAGCGCCTGGGCCGCCACCACGCGGAGGAACATTGTGAGCGGGTAAACCGTCGAATACGCCACCGCCGGAGCGTCGTTGCCGGTGGAGTTGCCGGCATAGGCCAGGGCGGGGGGATCGGTATAACCGCCCGACATCAGACCCATAAGGGTGAGGTAGTTGATTTTGAAAATGCCGCGGCCGATGAGCCCCACGATCAGCAGGGGGAGGAAGGTGATGATGAAGCCCCAGATAACCCACCACATACCTGTGTTGTTGAACACGGTGGAGGCGAAGTTGGCGCCCGCGCCGATACCTACGGCGGCGAGGAACATACATATGCCGAGCTCGCGGAGCATCAGAGACGCCGACGAAGAGGTGTAGGTGACGAGCTTGAACTTATAGCCGAAGCGGCTCAGAAGGATGGCCACAACCAGCGGGCCGCCGGCCAGACCGAGCTTCATGCCGAACCCGACGTTGATCGAGCCGACGATGATACCGAAGAGGATGCCTACGAAGATGGTGATCAGGTTGGGGTGGTCGAGACGCTTCATCGAGTTGCCGAGCTTGGCCGAGAGGCGGTCGATGTCGTTGAGGTCACCCACGATGGTTATGCGGTCGCCGATCTGGAGTCGCAGGCCGGGGGTAGCGAGGAGGTCGACACCGGCGCGGTTCACGCGGGTGCAGTTGAGGTTGTAACCCTTGTGGAGGCGGAGCTTGCCGAGAGCCACGCCGTTGTAGTCGTTGTTGGTGATGAGTATGCGGCGGCTCACGACGTGCTCGGGAGCAACCTCGTTCCAATCCTCGTCGTCCATCTCGATCGAGGGACCTACGACGGCCTCGAAGCTGGGGAGGTCGGAGGCGTTCATCACAACGTAGAGCTTGTCGCCGACGCGGATCTGGGTGGTCGATTTGGGGATAATCGTCGAGCCGTCCTGCTGCATCAGACGCGACACCACGAACTCGCAGTGGATAATCTGGTGGAGCTGTACCAGGGTGCGGCCGTTGATAAGGGCGTTGGTCACCTCGAACGAGGCGAGGAACGGTTTCCCCTGGCCATCCTCGGCCTCGGCGTTCATCTTCTCGATCTCCTTCTCGGTCTTGATGCCGAACAGGGCCTTGATGATGAGCATCGCCATAATGATGCCGAGCACGCCCAAGGGGTATGCGGCGGCGTAGCCCATCGACATCACGTTGACAGCTTCGGGGTTACCGGCGGCCTGCTGGGCGGCTGCCAGACCCGGGGTGTTGGTGACGGCGCCAGACATCACGCCCACCAGGGCCTCGATCGAGGTGTTGCCGTCGATATAGTAAATCGCGAGCACGATAGCCACGTTGAGCGCTATGCCGAGCACTGCCAGCATATTGAGGCGTATGCCACCCTCCTTGAACGAGGAGAAGAAGGCCGGGCCCACCTGGAGGCCGATCGCGAAAATAAACAGAATAAGGCCGAACTCGCGCACGAACTTCAGCACGTCGGGCTGCACGGTATAGCCGAAATGGCCCATGAGGATGCCGACAAACAATACGAAAGTCACGCCCAGCGAAATCCCCGCGACGCGGAGCTTGCCGAGATAGATGCCCGCGGCGATCACGAACGACAGCAGCACCAGCGTGCTGGCCAGCGACGTGTTCCCCGGCATGAGCAGGTCATAAAAGAAATCCATAGAAATTATAGTGCCTTAAAAAACAGTACCTTGGAGATAGTTCGGCGGAAACCTCGGAGCTAATTCGGTGGAAGCCTCGGTTTTCCGACCGCGAAGTTACGCCTTTTTCGCGAATTTTAACAGGGAGTCGCGAAAGAAATCCGCGTCAGAAGCGGAGGGTGTATTTGATTTTGTGGTTTTTGGCCCAGCGCTTCCAGAAGCGCTCGCGGTAGGCCAGGAGGTCGCGGCGGGATCGGTCGGGGTCCTCGCCGCGGGCCTTGGCATACTCCTCGGCCAGCAGGGCGAACATCTCGGGCTGCCCCCATAGGCGCACAAAGCCGTAGAGCCCCTCGCGGAAGGGGACCTCGCGGAACTGCATGCGGTTGATGTCGACCAGCGAGAAGCGCCAGCCCCCCTTGCCGTCGGAGTCGAAGAGGATGTTGCCCGGCGAGTAGTCGCGGTGTATGATTCCGGCCTCGTGGAGGCGGGCCGTCAGGCGGGCGAACGGGCGCATCACCGGGGCAAACTGCTCCTCGGTCGCGTCGCCGAACTCGAAGAAGCGGCGACTGAGCGCGCTCTGCACGCTCACGAAGTAGGAGTAAGCTATGAGCCCCCCCTCGCGGCGTTCGATGTAGGCCACGGGCGCGGGGGTTTCGAAGCCCCGCTCGATGAGCACCCGGGGGTACTCGAAGGCGCGGACCCCCTTGGGCTTGCGCAGGAAGGTGTAGGCCACGCGGTTTATCCATATCGGGCGGCGGTAGCGCTTGACGTTGAGCTCGGGGCCTCCCGGAGGGGTCACGGCCCGGATTTCGTTGCGCCCCGAGTGTATGACGCGCCCCGAGGCGAAATGCTCCTCGATATTCTCCAGGTAGGGGCGGAGGCGCTCAAACTCGGGCGCTATCTGTATCAATGGTCGGCTCATATCACTTGTTTTTCCAGAAGAATTTGCTGGAGGTGTGCTGCACGCGTTTTTCTTCCGGGGGGATGGTCATATAGTCGGGGTACTGGGGTATGAGGAACGTATGGTAGTCGGCGGGCACGCGCACCTCGGTGTCCTCGAAGGGCATCAGCGCCGTACGGTCGAGGATGTCGGCGGGGAGATGGTCGCGGTAGACCCACCCGCGGGCCCCGAGCTGCGACACATGGCCGGTGGAGCCCCAGAGGTGGCGGGCCATCACGCGGAGCTGCCCGCGGTTGGCCTCCATAACCTCCTCATCGCTGACGCGGGCGCGCTTTGCCAGCACGCGTATCCAGCGCTGCCAGAGCTTCCACCCCCCGGAGAGGGCGCGGAGGTCGGCGAACTTTGCCAGCCGTTTGCGCAGATGGTTCACCTTGTCGAACAGCACGCGGCACTCCTCGGCCTGGCGGTCGAACACCACCGGGTCGTCGGAGACGGCGTCGAGGGGGAACACGTCGACCCACACGCCGCCGCGCTCACCCTTCTTCCACCCGTATTTGGTGAAGGCCAGCGTGTCGCGGGTGTCGTAGACCCTCGCCAGGGGCTGGTAGGAGTCCTCGCCGGGCACGGCAACCTTCAGTCGGTCCGAGCGGAACTCGCGGAGGAAGCGCTCATAGTCGGGGCGGGGCATCACGATGTCGACGTCGTCGTCCCAGGGGATGAACCCCTTGTGGCGCACAGCCCCGATCAGGGTGCCGTAGGCCACGGCGTAGCGCAGGCCGCGCTCCTCGCAGAAGGCGTGAATCTCCTTGAGGATGCCGAGTGAGAATAATTGCAGTTCGCGTAGGGTCAGTTCCTTCATTTCTTGTCTTTCCAGTAGAATTTGGTCGCGGAGAGGGTGTGCTGCTCGCGCTTGTTCTCGGGAGGGAGGGTCATATAGTCGGGATACTGCGGTATGAGGAAAGTGTGGTAGTCGCGGGGCACGCGCACCTCCATATCCTCGAAGGGCATCAGTATCGTGTCGTCGAAAAGGTCGGCGGGGAGATGGTCATGGTAGACCCAGGCGCGGATTCCGAGCTGCGACACATGGCCGGTGGAGCCCCAGGGGTATTTCTCCATCAGGCGCGTCTGCTCGCGGTTCTCCTCCATGAGGTCGGGGAACCCGGCGCGGAGCTTCCACCACTGGGCGCGCACCCAGCGCCAGGGGAAGTGCCAGCGGGGTGGCACGTTGCGCAGGTCGGCGGCGGTGGCCATCATTTTGCGGCGGCGCACCATGCGGCGGTATAGCCGGCGGCACTCCTCGGCGTGGCGGTCGAACTCGGCGGGGTCGTCGGGCACATTATCAATCGGGTACACGTCGATCCAGAGCCCGGCCCTCTCGCCCCCCTTCTTGAAGGGGTACTTGGTGTAGGCCACGGTGTCGCGCGTGTCGTACACGCGGGCTATCGGCTGGCACGAGTCCTCGCCGGGAATGGCTACCTTGGCGCGGTCGGAGCGGAAACCGCGTATGAAGCGCTCGTAGTCGGGGCGGGGCATCACGATGTCGATGTCGTCGTCCCAGGGTATGAAACCCTTGTGGCGCACGACACCGATGAGCGAGCCGTAGGCCATGGAGTATCGGACGCCGTTGGCCTCGCACCAGGCGTGGATTTCCTTCATCATATCGAGCGACAACAGCTGTATTTCGCGTAGGGTCAGTTCTTTCATCAGGTTGAAAGGTGAAGAGTGTGGATAGCGGAGAGATTATTTGGGAGAGATTACTTAACGGAGAGGTTCACGGTGTCGGTACCGGCGGCGAAGTCGCCCATCACCCGGCTTATGGCCAGGCAAATGTCGCGGCTCACGGCCCCGGAGTCGGCGGGCGCCCCGCCGATGGCCCTGAGGAAGGCGAGAATCTGGTAGCGGATCCCCTCGCCGTCGAGCTGGTAGAAGTAGCGGCGGTTGTCCTGAGGGTTCTCGAACCGAGCCTCGAAATAGTCAGTTTTCCACCAGGGGGCGGGCACATAGAGGTACCCCTTGGTGCCGGCCACCACCAGCTCACCCTCGCTCTTGACCCCCTTGGCTGCCTTTGCCGAGGCGCATGCCGAGGGGTACACCAGCGACACGCGGGCAAACTCGTCGTAGTCGCCCACCCGTCGGGCCACAATCTGCTTCGAGCTGTAGCCGGTGCCGAGTATCTGCATGGCGGGAAGGAGGGCTATGGGGCCCCAGTCGGCCAGCGAGCTCCATTCGCGCCCAAGCGAGGCGGCGTCGGAGTAGTCGACCGGGCGGAGCGAGGTGCAGGTGGCGTCGACCGACACCACATCACCTATCGCGCCCCCCAAGGCGAGGAGCACCAGGCGGCGGTAGGCCGTCGCATAGGCCGTCTTGCACCCGGCCATCAGCACCAGTCCCCTCTCGTCGGCCAGGCGGAAAAGCTCGGCGGTCTGCGCCTCGCTGAGGGTCATAGGGAGCTCCAGCAGCACATGGCGCCCCAGTTCGAGGGCGCGGCGGGCCTGGCGGTAGTGGTCGCGCGGATGCGAGTATATATATAATGCGTCAACCCGGGCTGCGAAGGCGTCGAAATCCTCCCCAGGGTCGGGGAGGATGGGCTCGGCGCCGTCGACGTAGCCGCATTCGGCGGCGAACTTGTCGGTGACGGAACTCTGCCCTACGATGCCGAGGCGCACCTTGGCGCGGGCCGAACGGATTTCGGTGCTCGACACCCCGGCGGTGCGTTCGAGGTACACCACCTCGCAGTAGGGCTTGAGATAGTCGAACTTCCCCTCCCAGTCGCTGCCGATGGCGAACACGTCGATGCCGCGGTCGCGGATGTCGTCGATTTTCTGCCCCTCGTACTCCTCGGCGATAATCTCGTCGGCGATGCCGGTGGCGCGGAGGGCCTCGACGCGCTCCATAAAGCTCTGGCGCACGTTTATTTTGCCGCGGGCGCGGTCGAAGTCGTCCGAGGTCACCCCTACCACCAAGTAGTCGCCCAGGGCCTTGGCGCGCTCAAGCAGGCGCAGGTGGCCCCGGTGGAGCAGGTCGTAGGTGCCGTATGTAATTACTTTCTTCACGTCGGAGGGGGGCGGGTTGATGGTTCAGATGAGGCCCCGGCGGCGCATATCGCGGAGGGCGTCGATGAGGGCGTCGTTGTCGGCGGGGGTGAGGGCCCCGATATGCCCCACGCGGAACACGCTGTCGCGCAGCTCGCCGCCGTTGGGGCACACCCATATGCCGTACTCGTCCTTGAGGGTGGTAAATATGTCGTAGGCCGAGGCCGTGGTCGGGTGGAGCGGGGTTACGCAGTTCGAGAGGCTTTCGGAGACAATCTCGAACGGGAGGTTGCCGATTTTGGCGCGGAAGTCGGCGGCGATGGCGGCGATGGCGTCATGCTCGGCACGCGCCCCTCCGGCAGCCTCGATTTCGCGCAGACGGGTATTGATTTGGCGCAGAATACCTACGGCGGGGGTGAAGGGGGTCTGCCCCCGCTCGCCGTTCTTCAGCGCGTCGCGCAGGTCGAGGTACATACATTTGCGCTCGGCCTTCAGCGCACGCTCCACCCCGGAGGGGGAGAGCACTATTATCGACACCCCGGGCGGGCATGCCAGCGCCTTCTGCGAACCGGTAATCATAGCCCCGGCCCCGAGCGCCTCCATGTCGAAATCGTCGGTGAGGAACGAGCTTATGGCGTCGACTATGAGGAACATCCCCTCGCGGCGGCAGAACCCGGCGATCATCTCCAGGTCGTAGAGCACCCCGGTCGAGGTCTCCCCGGCGTTGACCACCAGGGCGGTGAACCCCTGCCCGGCATACTCCCCGAGCCGCTCGGGCCGCAGGGCCTTGCCGGGGGCGAGGCGTATCTCCTCGAAAGGTATGCCGTGGAGCTCCAGAAGCTCGACGAAGCGGTGGCCGAAGCTGCCGCCGTTGACGGCCAGCACCTTGTCGGCCGGGGTGAGGAGGTTCATCACCGCCGCCTCCATCGAGGCCGTGCCCGAGCCGGTGATGAACACCGCCCGGCTCCCGGCGGGAGCGTTGGCGAAGCGGAGCATCAGGCGCTCGTTCTCCAGCATCACCTCGGAAAACTCCGGGGTGCGGAAATAGGGCACCTGCTCGGCCCCGACGGCGCGCACGCCGTCGGACGACTGCACCGGGCCCACTGTGAAATTGATCATTCCTTTAAACTTTTCAGATTATATAAGGTCTTCTCTTATCCGCGAAGTTACTTAATTTAGACGAAATAATATTGAAATAAACCAAAACCTTTTGACGTTTGTTAAAATAGTGTTAACTTTGCCGACCAACGTTTCAACGAATACTTTAAAATTTTTCAGTTATGAAGAAGTTATTACTCATAGCAGCCCTCGCTGCCGGGACAATCGGAGCCTCCGCGCAGGTAACCGTAGCAGGTAGCAAATTCACCGACAACTGGTCGTTCACCCTCAAAGGTGGCGCTGTTACACCCCTCAAGAACCACGACTTCATAAAGTCGGCCCGCGGCATCGCCGGCGCCGAACTCCGCAAACAGATCACTCCCTGCTTCGGCCTCGGCGTTGAAGGCGAGTGGACTGTGAACACCTCCGCCTGGACCGGCTACAAGTCCAGCAACGCCTTCGACCACCAGTATGTAGGCGTGTTCGGTACCCTTAACCTGATGAACGCCTTCGCCGGATACAAGGGCGCTCCCCGCGTATTCGAAATGGAAGTCGTGGCCGGCACCGGCTGGCTCCACGCCTACTACCCCCACACCGAGGGTGGCGACTCCAACACCTGGGGCACCAAGGCTGGCCTGAACTTCAACTTCAACCTCGGCCAGGCCAAGGCTTGGACCATCTCCCTGAAGCCCGCGTTCCTCTGGGCGATGAACACCAACGGCGACTTCAGCGCCATGGGCATGGACGCCACCTACAACGGCAACGCATGCGTGTTCCAGCTCCAGGCCGGCGTAACCTACCACTTCGGCAACTCCAACGGCACCCACCACTTCTCGATCGTGCGCCCCTACGACCAGGCTGAAATCGACGCCCTCAACGCGCAGATCAACGACCTCCGCGGCGAACTCGAAGCTTGCGGCGCCGGCTCCGCGGCCCTCATGGCACAGCTCGCCGACCTCCAGGCCCAGCTCGACGCTTGCAACCGCCGCCCCGTGGCAGTTGAGAAGGTTGTGAAGGACCTCAACAACATCCGCTACGTCTTCTTCAACCTCAGCAGCGCTACCGTTCAGGCCAACCAGCAGCCCAACATCGCCATGGTGGCCGACGCCCTCAAGGCGAACTCCAACGCCACCTGCACCGTCAAGGGCTACGCCTCCAAGGACGGCTCGCTCGCCTTCAACAAGAAGCTCGCCCAGCGCCGCGCCGACTCCGTCAAGAAGGAGCTCGTGAAGCGCTACGGCATCGCCTCCGACCGCGTCAAGGCCGAAGGCCAGGGTATCGGCGACCTCTTCTCCGAGAACTCCTGGAACCGCGTGGCAGTCTGCACCGTCAACGAATAATATCACCCCGATATACGATTGAAGCGCGCCCGGCACCCCCGGGCGCGCTTTTTTAACGCGAAATTTGTTATATTCGCGTACGCAACCATCAAGAACTTTATGAAAGACCTCGTTATAAGCCGCGAAACCACCGAGCGGGCGCTCCTCGTGGGGCTCGTCACACCCCGCCAGGGTGAGGCCAAAGTCAACGAATACCTCGATGAGCTCGCCTTCCTGGCCCAGACCGCCGGGGCGGAAGTCGTCGGCCGCTTCACACAGAAACTCGAATACCCCAATCCCCGCACCTTCGTAGGGCAGGGTAAGCTCGAAGAGATACGCCAGTATGTCGAGAAAAACGAAATCGGCATGGTGATTTTCGACGACGACCTCTCGACCAAGCAGGTGGCCAACATCGAAAAGGCCCTGCAGGTGAAGATTCTCGACCGTTCGAGCCTCATCCTCGACATATTCGCCAAGCGCGCCCAGACCGCCACGGCCAAAACCCAGGTGGAGCTGGCCCAATACCAGTACCTCCTCCCCCGACTGACCCGTATGTGGACCCACCTCGAACGCCAGAAGGGTGGTATCGGTATGCGCGGCCCGGGCGAAACCCAGATCGAGACCGACCGACGCATAATCCAGCGCCGCATATCGCTGCTCAAACAAGAACTCGCCGACATCGACCGCCAGAAAACCCTCCAGCGCAAGAACCGCGGCAAGCTCACCCGAGTGGCACTCGTGGGGTACACCAACGTTGGCAAGTCGACCCTGATGAACCTCCTGAGCAAGAGTGAGGTGTTCGCCGAAAACAAGCTTTTCGCCACCCTCGACACCACAGTGCGCAAGGTTATCATCGACAACCTCCCCTTCCTGCTCACCGACACCGTGGGGTTCATACGCAAGCTCCCCCCGCACCTGGTGGAGTCGTTCAAATCGACCCTCGACGAGGTGCGCGACGCCGACCTGCTGGTCCACGTCGTCGATGTCTCCCACCCCGGCTTCGAGGAGCAGATCGAGGTGGTCAACAAGACCCTCGCCGAGGTATGCGGCTCGGCCGACAAGCCGGTAATCGTGGTGTTCAACAAAATCGACGCCTACTCCCACACCCCCAAGGATGAGGACGACCTCACACCCCGCACCCGCGAGAACATACCCCTCGAAGAGCTCAAGCAAACCTGGATGAACCGCCTCGAACCCGACAACTGCGTGTTCATCTCGGCCAAGAAAGGTATCAACATCGACGAGCTCAAGGAGAAGATATACCAGCGCGCCAAGGAGATACACACCGAGCGCTTCCCCTACAACGACTTCCTCTTCAACCACTACGAGGAGGACACCCCCTCCTCCGATGACACCTCCGCGGAACAATGACTAAGATGCGATGGAGCCGCCTGGTGAGCGACAAGCGGTTCGGACTCGAACATTACCACGACCCCAAGCGGGGCAACCGGTCGGAATTCCAGCGCGACTTCGACCGGCTGGTGTTCTCGTCGCCCTTCCGGCGGCTTCAGAACAAGACGCAGGTGTTCCCCCTGCCGGGGAGCATCTTCGTGCACAACCGCCTGACCCACTCCATCGAGGTGGCGTCGGTGGGGCGCTCGCTTGCCCGCGAAATCGCCATACTGCTCACCCCGCGCCACGCCGACGAGGCCGACCGCCAGGCCCTCGATTCCATCGGCGAGATAGTGGCCGCCGCGTGCCTGGCCCACGACCTTGGGAACCCCCCGTTCGGCCACTCGGGCGAGAAGTCGATCTCGACCTTCTTCTCCGAAGGGGCCGGGGCCGACCTCCGCGACTCCCTCACCGAGGGTGAGTGGGCCGACCTGGTATGCTTCGAGGGTAACGCCAACGCCTTCAGGCTGCTCACGCACCAGTTCCACGGACGCCGCGAGGGGGGCTTCGCGATGACCTACCCGATGCTCGCCTCCATCGTCAAATATCCCTACTCCTCGACCCTGGCCGGAGAGCGGGGCAAATTCGGCTTCTTCACCTCCGAGGAGGAGAGCTTCCGCCGCGTGGCCGACGAGCTGGGTATGCTCCGCCTCCCCTCTCCCGAAGGTACCCTGCGCTACGCCCGCCACCCGCTGGTCTACATCGTGGAGGCCGCCGACGACATATGCTACGAGGTGATGGACATCGAGGACGCCCACAAACTCAAAATCCTCCCCACCGAGCGGGTCAAGAGCCTCTTCTTAGGGTTCCTCGACCAGGCGCGCCGCGAGCGGGCGCTCGGGGTGATGGCCTCGATCGACGACCCCAACGAGCAGGTGGCCTACCTGCGGTCGTCGGTGATCGGCACCCTGGTGAGCCGCTGCGCCGCCGCCTTCGCCGACAACGAGGAGGCCATACTCGCGGGCACGTTCGAGGGCTCGCTCATCGACCATATGCCCCCGCTGGAGCGCGAGGCATACGAGGCGTGCGTCGCCCTGTCGTGGGACCGCCTTTACCGCGCCCCCGAGGTGGTCGACATCGAGCTGGCGGGCAACCGCATCCTCACCTTCCTTCTCGAAAAACTGGTGCACGCCGTGCGCAACCCCTCGCTCAACTACTCGCGGCTGCTCCTTTCGCAGGTGCCGAAGCAGTACGACGTCGAGGCCCCCACCCTCTTCGGCAAGCTCCAGGCCGTGGTCGACCACGTCTCGGCCATGACGGACGTCTACGCCCTCAACCTCTACCGCAAACTCAACGGCCAGACCCTCCCCGCCGTCTGAGAAACTGTTTAAAAATCTTTCGGAAAAAATTTTAAACAGTTTCTGACCCCCTGCAAAAACGGGGCTTTTCGGGGCCAAAACCGATTTTATGTTTTATAACATATCGCCGCAAGTCGCTGTGCTTGCGGCGATTGACGTTTATTAACATTGTTAAAGGGTGTTTTGGAACTTGAAAAAATTGCATTGTTAGGGATTTTCGATAATTTTGCGGCTGATTCTAAAAAAACGATTTAGCGCCGGAGGGAGCGACACCGCGACCTCTCAACTACCAAACCATGGAAAACGGCCACCAGGCCAACCCCAGCCCCTCTCTCCGCGAGCCGGCCCCGCCTCTCCGAGCGCCTTAGAGATTATCTGATTTAACTAAACTTTTAAGCGATTAATTGTTATTAGTAAGCGCGGCCGCGCTTACTAACGTGCCCCCGGGGGCACGGCGCGAAAAATCGAAAGCCGATTCTACCTACATCATCCGTGAAAGCGAAACATCAATCCCAAACACTTAATAAATGAAACATTCACAAACAGGAATCGCCAAGAAACTTCTGTTTCTACTGGTGGGGCTGCTTTGCGCCGTAGGCGCCAACGCGCAGTCAATCTCCGTCAGCGGCACAGTCACCGACCCCTCGGGTGAGCCGCTGATCGGCGCGAGTGTTATAGCGCAGGGCTCATCGGCCGGCGCCGCAACCGACATCGACGGCCGCTACACGATCTCAGTGCCGGCCAACGCCGTGCTCGTGTTCTCCTACGTCGGCTACGACGCGCAGAACGTGCCCGTCGACGGCCGCTCGGTGATCAACGTCACCATGCAGGAAAACTCCGTGATGCTTAACGAAGTCGTGGCCATCGGTTACGGCGTTGTGAAGAAAAGCGACGCCACCGGCTCCGTGGCCGTGATCAAACCCGACGAAATCGAGGCCGGCCTCGCCACCTCCGTGCAGGACATGCTCGTGGGCCAGACCCCGGGCGTGGTGGTGACCACCGCCGGCGGCCCCGAGGGTAACGCGACCATCCGCATCCGCGGCGGCTCCTCCCTCTCGGCCTCCAACAACCCCCTGATTGTGATCGACGGCGTGCCCATCGAGAGCTCCGCCTCGGTAGGTATGACCAACCCCCTGGCGCTCATCTCCCCGGAGAACATCGAGTCGATGACCGTGCTCAAGGACGCTTCGGCAACCGCCATCTACGGTTCGCGCGCTTCGAACGGCGTAATCATCGTCACCACCAAGAAGGGCAAGGCCGGCAAGCCCCAGGTGAACTTCGCCGCCAATATGTATGTGAACCACGCCCGCAAGACCTGGGACGTGCTCTCGGCCGGCGAGTTCCGCTCGCTCATCGGCGAGAAATACGGCGAGGACTCCGGCGCCTACAAGGCAATGGGCAACGCCGACACCGACTGGCAGGACGAGGTTCTGCGCACCACCGTGTCGCACGACTACAACCTCTCCGTGGCCGGTACCGCCGGGATACTCCCCTACCGCGTCAACGTGGGCTACACCGGCTCCAACGGCATCCTCCTCGACTCGAAGATGGACCGCGTGACCGCCGGGCTCTCGCTCAACCCCAAGTTCTTCAACGACCACCTCTCCGTTAACCTCAACGGCAACTACACCTATATCTACAATAAGCGCGTCGAGGAAGGCGCCATGAACGCCGCGATGAACTTCGACCCCACGCACCCCGTGAAGGACAACCGCGAAATCGTAGGCGGCACCGCCATGGACCAGCACAAGTACCTCTACAACGGTTACTTCAACTGGGACAACACCAACGACAAGGGTGAGACCGCCGTTAACGACAACGCCACCCAGAACCCCGTGCAGATGCTCAAGGACCGCGACTGGCACGCCAAGCTCAACCGCTTCAACGGCAACCTCCAGCTCGACTACGCCATCCACGGATTCGAAGACCTCCACGCCAACATCAACCTCGGCCTCGACGTTCAGCGCGGCGACGAATGGAACGCCGTCGAGTCCAACTCCATCATGGCATGGCGCGGCCACGACCACTACGCCGGCTCCTTCGAGGACCGCCTCCATCAGGAACGCAACAACTACCTCCTCGACTTCTACCTCAACTACAAGAAGGAGGTCGAGAGCATCTACTCGGTGTTCGACGTCACCGCCGGTTACTCCTGGCAGCGTTTCGAGGACTCCGGCTGGAAGCGCGGCGCCGACTCCAACTCGGGCTACCGCACCGGCGTGGGCTACCTCACCCCGACCGTCAACGGCACCGGCTGGAACCTCAACGTGAATGAAGGCACCACCAACCTCGTAGGCAAGAACTTCGCCGACGACGTGATCAACGCCGAAGGGAACTACCACTGGAAAAACCGCCTGCAGCTCCTCTCGTTCTTCGGCCGCGTGAACTACTCGCTCTACGAGCGCTACCTCCTTACCGTCACCGTCCGCGGCGACGCCACCTCGCGCTTCTCGAAGGACAACCGCTGGGGTGTGTTCCCCTCCGTGGCCCTGGGCTGGAAGATTAACGACGAAGCCTTCATGCAGCCCGCCTCCGGCTGGCTCAGCGACCTGAAGCTCCGCCTGGGCTGGGGTGTCACCGGCCAGCAGGAAGTAGGCTCGACCTGCAACTACCTGCCGATGTACTCCATAGCCGCCCCCGGCTCCCTCTACCCCGATATGCTCGGCGGCAACGGCTACCAGAGCACCTACTTCCTGATCGGCTACAACCCCGACCTCAAATGGGAGCAGACCGTTACCTGGAACGCCGGACTCGACTTCGGGTTCCTCAACAACCGCGTCAACGGTAGCATCGACTACTACTACCGCAAGACCAAGGACCTGCTGTCGTTCGTGACGGTGCCCGCCGGTTCCTCGACCACCAACATGCTCAACCGCAACATCGGTGATATGAAGAACTACGGCGTCGAGTTCAACATCTCGGCCAAGCCCGTGGTGACCAAGGACTTCACCTGGACCCTCACCTACAACGTAGGCTGGAACCACAACGAAATCACCAAGCTCAACGACAACGCTGCCATCTACAAGGTAGGCGGCATCTCGGGCGGTACCGGCAACACCGTGCAGGCCCACGCCGTAGGCTACCCCGCCTACTCCTTCTACCTCCTGCAGCAGGTTTACGACGCCGACGGCAAGCCCCTCGAAGGTTGCTACGTCGACCAGAACCAGGACGGCAAGATCGACGAGTCGGACCGCGTGCTCAACCACTCGGCCGCCCCGAAGGTGACTATGACATTCGGCTCGCAGTTCCGCTACAAGCAGTGGGACCTCGGCTTCAACCTCCGCGCCTCGCTGGGCAACTACGTTTACAACAACGTGCTCTCCACCAAGGCCGTGTATAACGACCTCTTCGGCTACGGCCTGAACAACCTCGTGGTCAACGACGTGTACTTCGAGCAGGCACAGCTCATGAGCGACTACTACCTCCGCAACGGCTCATTCCTCCGCTGCGACAACATCACCCTGGGCTACACCTTCGAGAACCTCCTGCGCGACAAGCTCCGCCTCCGCATCTTCGCCGGTGTGCAGAACCCCTTCGTGATCACCAAGTACAAGGGCCTCGACCCCGAAGTCGACGGCGGTATCGACAACAGCGTATACCCCAAGGCCGTCACCTACTCGCTGGGCCTCGTAGCGACCTTCTAAACCCTTGTTCCGAACCATTTAGCAAAGAATCAACATGAATCTCAAAAAATATCTACTGTTGGGCGGCGTGGCTCTCGGCATGGGCATCACTACCTCCTGCGTGGGCGACCTCGACCTCGAACCCAACGACCCCAACCAGACCGGCCAGGCCCATACCACCCAGTTCTACCTGGGAGCGCTGGCCAAATGCTACTCCGGCATGGCGGTTTCCGGCCAGAACGGCGCCGGAAGCTCCGACATCTCCGGCCTCGACAACGGCACGGGCTGCTACTCCCGCGCGCTGTTCATGATGAACGTGTTCCCCACCGACGAGGCCCTCTGGATATGGCCCGACGCCGGAGTGGTCGACCTGGTGACCAACACCTGGGACGCCTCCAACGGCAACATCTACGGCACCTACTCGCGCCTCTACACCCACATCTCGACCTGCAACGACTTCCTGACGATGACCGCCGACGCCGCCGGTAACGACATGGAGCAGATGCGCGCCGAGGCCCGCGCCCTCCGCGCCATGAGCTACTACTGGGTGATCGACATCTTCGGCAACGGCTCCTATGTGACCGAGGCCGACGAAATCGGCTCCTCCCCCCGCCAGGCCACCCGCACCGAGCTCTTCGACTTCGTTGAACGCGAACTCTGCGAGGTAGCCGGCGTATCGTTCGACGAGGCCGGTTACATCCAGGAAGGTCAGTCGCTCATTCCCAACGACAACTTCTATGGCCGCCTCAACCGCGACGCCGCGCTCGGCCTCCTGAGCCGCCTCTACCTCAACGCCGAAGTCTACACCGGCACACCCCAGTACCGCAAGTGCGCCCAGGTGAGCGACCTGGTAATCTCGCGCCACAGCGGCGGCTTCCAGGGTTCCGGCCTGGCCGAGGACTACCTCTACCTCTTCTGCGCCTCCAACCGCGACTACCAGGGTGCCAACGGCGAAATCCTCTGGGCCATCCCCTACGAGAAGGACGCCATCCAGAGCTATGGCGGCACCACCTTCCTCATCGCCGCCTCCATCGCCAACGAGCTGGGCATGAGCCAGACCAACTACGGCCTCTCCTCGGCCTGGAAGTGCATGCACGCCCGCACCCAGTTCTCCAACCGCTTTGACGAAGGTGACGCGCGCGACGCCATGTGGGTCAAGGGCAAGGTAGAATACAAGGACGGCACCAACGACGACGGCACCGACAAGTATACCACCGCCGACTACATCGCCGAGAACACCGAGTTCTCCGAGTGGACCAACGGCTACGCCGTGATCAAATTCACCAACCTCCTCAAGGGTGACGGCCAGGGTGATCCCAAAGACCTCTCCGGCACCTTCTGGGACGCCGCATCGTTCGCCGACGGCTATGCCAGCGCCTTCGCCGACACCGACCTCCCCATGATCCGTCTGGCCGAAATGTACCTCAACTACACCGAGAGCTACATCCTTGGCGGCGGTCAGGCCGCTGACTCCGAAAAGGCCCGCAAGTACGTCAACATCGTGCGCTCCCGCTCCGACAACTCCGAATGGGGCTCGGCCGACCTCACCGCCGACAACATCCTCGACGAGCGCTGCCGCGAACTCTACTGGGAGCTCACCCGCCGCTCCGACCTGGTGCGCCACCACAAGTTCACCGGCCCCAACCAGGCCCTCTGGTCGTGGAAGGGCAACGTCGCCGCCGGCGCCCGCATCGCCGACCGCTACGACCTGATGCCTATCCCCACCAACACCCTGGCCGCGCAGCCCGAATTCAAGCAGAACCCCGGCTACTAAGCCAAGGACTAATCCTCACCGTTTAAGACTAAAACTCAATGAATAAGATAGCTTTAACGCTCGGCCTGGCCGCGACAGTAGCCCTCGGGTTCTCGGCTTGCGACGAAACCTGGGATGACAACCCCGTCGTGAAGGCCCCCAACAAGGAGTACACCGACTTCCTCAACGAGCCGGAACTCCGCGAAACCTGGATTACCATCACCAAAGAGGGCGCCGACAAGAACGCCGCCCTCCATATGACCTGCTCGCAGCCCGACTTCGGCTTCGCCGCCGTTGCCAACTATGTGGTCGAGGTCTGCCTCTCCCCCGACTTCACCAAGGCATACGTCGACGGCGAAACACCCGTGCAGGGCGACTACTACTCGACCGAGACCGTGTTCACCGACTGCGCCCAGATCAACCCCATCGCCGACGAAATCGCCGAGTGCGTGTGCAAGCTCAAAGGGTGGACCGCCGACGAAGAAGTCGTAGCCGACGAATACTCGAAGGTGTATGTGCGCCTCCGCGCCTACATCCCCGAGGCTGAGGAGCTGACCACCATATGGTCGCAGCCCCAGTCGTTCGAGCACATCCGTGTGACCTACTACGCCGCCTCCGTGCCCGGCCTCAGCCTCGAACCGCGCCTGTGCATCCGCGGCGACGCCTTCGGCACCTGGGCCGACAGCGGGCTCCCCGTCGATGACGAGTTCTTCACCACCGCCAAGCGCGGCATCTATGTGCTCCCCCATGTGAAGATTCCCAAGAACTCGGCCTTCAAATTCGCCTCCGACAAGTGGAACCCCATCAACCTCGGTGCCGGCGCTAGCGCCAAAGTAGGCTCCGCGTTCCGCCTCGACAACTCCGGCGGCAGCGGCAACCTCACCCTCTCGCAAGATTTCGAGGGCCGCGTGGTGCTCAGCAACAAGGGTGGCCAGTGGAAGGCAATCCTTGAGCAAGACGGCAAATTCGACCCCAACGTCCTCCCCAAGTTCTGATAATCACAACTTTCCCAGACTACAGAAATGAAAAAACTCAGCATACTACTGACCGGCGTTCTCGCCCTCGCGGCCTTCACCGCCTGCGATGAAGCGCCCGAGGCCCCCAAGCCTCAGAAGAACCCCCAGCCGGCTATCTTCACCAACGCCGACGTCAGCGCCCAGCTCGCCGCGCCCCTGGCACAGGCTTCCACTCCCGGCGCCGAGCCCCTCAAGCTCCAGGAATACCGCGAAGCGGGCCTCATCACACTGATGGACAACGTTTCGGCCATCAACGTGCCCGCCGGCTCCGAAGTCGTGTTCGACCTCAAGCTCTCGACCGACGCCGGATTCGACAAAGAGCAGACCACCATCCTCACCGCCTCGACCAACGAGCAGGGGCAGGCAACGATCCTCACCGTCGACTGGAACGACGCACACTACTTCCTGGCCGGCAAGTCGATGACTCCCCGCAAGTTCTACTACCAGGTTTACGGCTATGTGAGCCTCGACGAAACCCGCTACGCCATCGGCGAGGCCGACCCCGCCAACCCCACGGCTATGGTGGAGAAGGTGTTCGCCCAGGGCGAGTACGAGGAGGTGCCCTTCGAGCTGTTTATCGACTCGGCCTACTACTTCCTCGGCGACTGCACCACCTGGGATTTCGCCGAATGCGCTCCCTACAAGTTTGACCACGACGGCGACAACGTATACGAGAACCCCGTGTTCACCTTCAAGTTCGAAGTGCCCGCCGACAAGGCCGCCAAAGGCGCTTACTGGAAGGTCGCTTCGCAGACCGCCGTCGACACCAAGAGCTGGGACGCCGTATACGGCCCCTCCATCAACGGCGACAAGAGCATCAGCGGCAATCTGATCGTGGCCGGACAGGCCGGGCAGATCACCGAGGCCGGCGAGTACACCATCACCATCGACATGGAGAAGATGACCTACGAGATCGTCAAGAAAACCCGTCCCGACTTCATCGTGGTGGCCAGCGAGGCCAACGGCTGGAGCAAGACCGACGGCAAGTCGCGCCTCACCTGGTCCAACAAGGAGGACAAGGACAAGCAATACTTCTGCGGCGCGGCTGTTGCCAATAACGCCAACGGCGGCTTCAAGTTCGTCTACGACGACAAATGGCATGGCGTTGACTTCAGCACCGCCGACGATGCACAGAACATCAAGGCCCCCGTTGACGACACCCGCCTCTACTGGTTCACCGTCGATACCGAAGGCCTCTCCTACACCATCAAGGAGGTAACCTCCCTGGGCCTGATTGGCATCAATGGCTGGGATGCCGATAACAATGTGATCGAGATGACCCCCTCGGCCGACTACCTCACCTGGACCGTCGACGTCGACATCACCGCCGGGTTCAAGATCCTGATCAACCACGACTGGGCCTCCAACTACGGCTACAACGGCGACGGCGAACTCACCTTCGACACCGGCAACATCGAAGGCTTCAGCGGCAACTCCACCGTTACCCTCTCCTTCGCCGGCAACGCCCCCGCGCTGACCGTCACCCCCAAGTAACCCCCTCCCGCTAACTCGGCGCTCGCGGCTCCGCCGCCAGCGCCCCGCGATAAAAGGCGCGCCCACCCCGGGCGCGCCTTTCTTTTGCCCCGCCCCCTGCCAGCGCGCCGGCCCCTCCCCTCCTGTCGTTCCGTGTGAGGGCGGAGCCCGAAGCCCCCTTTACCCTTCCCCCTTCACTATTCACCCTTCACCCTTAACTCCCCTCCCCCTTTTTAATATTTTTTGTTAAAAATGATGGTGGCGGCAAGGAATTAATGCGTACATTTGCGTTTTAGAATATAGCAATCATAAGATACGACTCATAAAACTATGGAAGAAAATAAATTAGACCGCATCTCCTATGCTCTCGGACTGAGCATGGGCAATAACTTCCGCGCGTCCGGCATCTCGGAACTCAACGTGCAGGACTTCGCCGACGGCGTGGCCGCCGTGTTCTACGGCTCTCAGCCCAAGATGACCTACGACGAAGCCAAGGCCGAAATCCAGGCTTTCTTCACCGAGATGGAGAAGAAGCAGCAGGAAGCCGCCGCAGCCGCCGGCGAGGCCAACCGCCAGGCCGGCGAGGCTTTCCTCCTCGAAAACGGCAAGCGCGCCGAGGTGAAGACCACCCCCTCCGGACTCCAGTACGAGGTGCTCACCGAGGGTGACGGCCCCATGCCCGCCGCTACCGACCAGGTTGAGGTACACTACACCGGCAAGCTCATCGACGGCACCGTGTTCGACTCCTCCGTTGACCGCGGCATGCCCGCCACCTTCGGCGTCAACCAGGTAATCCCCGGATGGGTCGAAGCCCTGCAGATGATGAAGGCCGGCTCGAAATGGCGCCTCTACATCCCCTCGAACCTCGCATACGGCCCCACCGGCACCCCCGGCGGCCCGATCGGCCCTAACAGCACCCTGCTCTTCGACGTCGAACTGATCAAGGTGCTGGGCAAGTAAGAACCAGCGCGCCGAAGCGATGAATACCGTTGCCAAAGCGATATTAGGCTGCGCCGCGGCCGCCGCGCCCCTGGTGTGCGGCGCCGCGGAGCCGTATGTGCCCACCCAGGCCGAAACCGACTCGGTGAACGCCGCTTTCGCGGCCACGATGGCCCACTACCTCGCCCCCGACCTGGCGAAACGCTTCCCCGGCGACCCAAAGGCGGTCGGCGAGTTTGTCGACGGCATGGCCCACGCGTTCGACATCAAGAACCTCGACGCCCCCTACTACCAGGGGGTGCGCGCCGGGTTCGCATTCATGATCGACCGCCTGGAGCAGATGCGCGACATGGGGTTCCCCGTGACCCCCGAGAAGTACCTCGCGTCGCTCCGCGCGGCCCTGGCCGACTCGACCGCCACCGGGTTCACCAACCGCGAGGCCGACGAATACCTCCACTCGTTCATGAACAGGATGTATCCGGCGCCCGAGCGGCTCAGCGACGAATCGCAGCAGGCGTTTATCGACGCGCAACTCACCCGCGAGGGGGTGCAGCGCCTCCCCTCCGGCCTCGTGTTCGAGGTAATCACCGAGGGTGAGGGGGAGCACCCGACGATGGACGACCGCGTGCGGCTCCTCTACACCGGCTCGCTGGCCGACGGCACCGTGTTTGACCGCACGGAGCGCCCCGTCGATTTCCCCCTGCGGGGACTCGTGCCCGGCTTCGCCGAGGGGCTGAGCCTGATGAAGCCCGGAGGCACCTACCGCCTCTTCATACCCCCCTCGCTCGGCTACGGCGAAGAGGGCGCGGCCGGAGCCATACCCCCCAACGCCGCCATCGACTTCCAGGTGCAGCTCCTGGAAATCCTCCCCCGCTGAACCCCAGCCACAAAAACTACCACACAACCGCTAATCACATTAAACAAACCCCAGATATGAAAAAGATTCTTCTTACTCTCGGCGCCGCCGCTCTTGTCGGCGCTTCCTTCGTATCCTGCGACAAGGGTACCGACAGCAAGGTTTCCGCCGAAGACAAGGCTTTCGGCGACTCGATCGCCGTGGCTCTCGGCGAATTCGCCGGCGCGCAGCAGAACAGCCAGTTCAACCGCATGCAGACCCAGCTCGACTCCGCCGAGGCAGCCAAATACTCACGCGACGACTTCATGCGCGGCCTCAAGACCGTGATGGCCGCCGACACCTCCAAGCTCGCCTACTACCAGGGCCTTATGTTCGGCCTGCAGCTCATCCAGCCCATCAACGGCATGACCAACCAGTACGGCTTCCCCGTTGACAAGGACGTGGTTATCAAAGCCTTCCAGAAGGTGTTCGACATGCCCGCCGACTCCGTGCAGGCCAAGGGCCAGGAATTCTACATGGCCTACTCCACTCTCTTCCAGGAGGCTGAAACCCGCATGAAGGCACGCCAAGCAGCCGAGCGCTCCGGCTCCCCCGAGGCCCAGGAAACCCTCTCCAAGGGTAAGGCTTACGCCGAAAAGATGACCAAGGAGGGTTACACCCGCTCCGCTTCCGGCCTCGTTTACAAAATCGAGAACCCCGGCACCGGCGACAAGGTGAAAGCCACCGACAAGGTTAAAATCAACTACGTTGGTAAGCACATCGACGGCGAGGTATTCGACCAGACCCAGCCCGAGCACCCCTACACCTCGGCCGCCAACAGCTTCGTGCCCGGCTTCACCGAGGCCCTGCAGCTCGTCGGCAAGGGTGGCAAGGTAACCGTGGTTATCCCCACCGATCTGGCCTACGGCGCTGACGGCGCCGGCAGCGTGATCGCTCCCAACGAGACCCTCGTGTTCGACATCGAAGTGCTCGACGTAAACCCCGAATAATCCGCGCCACATCGGGGCCGGAGGGCCCCTGACACATACACCATATCGCTGACCCCGCCATCACGGAACTTCCCGCACAGTGGCGGGGTCAGCCTCTTTCCAAAACTCTTTCCCAACATTATACACCCCCCTCAACCAACACACTGCCATGAAGAAATTAGCCATATATAAGAATGACCCCTGGCTCCAGCCCTACGCCGAGGCTATCGACGGGCGCCACGCCGACGCCCTGGCGAAAGAAGCCGACCTCACCCAGGCCTCCGGCTCGCTCAACGACTTCGCCAACGCCCACAAATATTTCGGACTCCACCGCGTGCGCGGCGGATGGGCGTTCCGCGAGTGGGCCCCCAACGCCACAGCCATCACCCTTATAGGCGATTTCTCCGGCTGGCAGGAGGACCCGGCCTACGCCCTGCGCCCCGTGGGTGGAGGCGTGTGGGAGGGGATTTTCCCCGCCGCGGCCCTCAGCCACGGACAGCTCTTCAAGATGCGCGTCCACTGGCCCGGCGGCGAGGGTGACCGCATACCCGCCTACGCCACCCGCGTGGTGCAGGACCCCGAGACCAAAATCTTCTCCGCCCAGGTATGGCACCCGAAAGCCTACAAATGGCGCGTCGACAACTTCAAGCCCGACACCCGCCCGCTGCTCATCTACGAATGCCACATAGGTATGGCCCAGCAGACCGAGGGGGTAGGCTCCTACGCCGAGTTCAGCGAAAAAATCCTCCCCCGCATTGCCAAGGACGGATACAACGCCATACAGATCATGGCCATCCAGGAACACCCCTACTACGGCTCGTTCGGTTACCACGTTAGCAGCTTCTTCGCCCCCTCGTCGCGCTTCGGCACCCCCGAGGAGCTTAAAAGCCTCATAGACCGCGCCCACGAGCTTGGCATTGCCGTGATCATGGACATAGTGCACTCCCACGCCGTGAAGAACGTCAACGAGGGGCTCGGGGGACTCGACGGCACCCGCGACCTCTACTTCTACCCCGGGGCCCGCGGCGAGCACCCCGCGTGGGACTCCTACTGCTTCGACTACGGCAAGAACGAGGTGCTCCACTTCCTCCTCTCAAACTGCAAATACTGGATCGAGGAGTTCCGCTTCGACGGCTTCCGCTTCGACGGAGTAACCTCGATGCTCTACTACGACCACGGCCTCGGTAAAGCCTTCGGCTCATACGGCGACTACTACGACGGGGGCCAGGACGTAAACGCCATCACCTACCTCTCGCTGGCCAACAAGCTGATTCACGAAATCAATCCCCGCGCAATCACCATTGCCGAGGAGATGAGCGGCATGCCCGGACTCGCCCTCCCCTTCAAGAAAGGGGGCATAGGGTTCGACTACCGCATGGCCATGGGTATCCCCGACTACTGGATCAAGACCATCAAGGAGAAGAAGGACGAGGACTGGCACCCGACCTCCATTATCTGGGAGCTCACCAACCGCCGCGCCGACGAAAAGACCATATCCTACGTCGAGAGCCACGACCAGGCCCTCGTGGGGGACAAAACCGTGATTTTCCGCCTCATCGACAAGGAGATGTACTGGCATATGATGGTGGGCGACACTAACGCCGTGGTGACCCGCGGCATGGCCCTCCACAAGATGATACGCCTCGTGACCTGCGCGACCATCAACGGCGGCTACCTCAACTTCATGGGCAACGAGTGGGGCCACCCCGAATGGATTGACTTCCCCCGCGAAGGTAACGGCTGGAGCTACAAGTACGCCCGCCGCCAGTGGGACCTCGTAGACCGCGAAGACCTCCAGTACAAGTTCCTCAACGCCTTCGACAACGCGATGATTGAGACCGTGAGCGCCGTGCGCGACTTCCAGGCCCTCCCCGTGGTGAAGCTCTGGGACAAGGACTCCGACCAGGTGCTCGCCTTCATGCGCGGCGACCTCGTGTTCGTGTTCAACTTCTCCCCCACCGAAAGCTACTCCGACTACGGCTTCCTCGCCCCGCAGGGTAGCTACTCCACGGTGCTCTCGACCGACAACCCCGCCTTCGGCGGCTTCGGCAACATCGACGAGACCGTAGAGCACCTCACCCAGTTTGACCAACTCTACGCCCCCGACGGCAAGGGATGGCTCAAACTCTACATCCCGGCCCGCTCCGCGATGGTGCTCCGTCTCAACCGCCCCAAAGCACCCCGCAAACCCCGCGCCAAAAAGAAGTGATCCCGGTCCGATAACCACATACCCCCCTCGCGGCGGCTCCGCACAGGCCCTGTTCCTGGCGCGAGCCGCCGCGGCGGCGAGGGCACACATCCAAAACACCCTCCACCCTTGGAAACAATCAGCGAAAACGACCTCCGCGACCTGCTCGACCGCGAGGCCGCCCGAATCAACAACCCCGAGTTCGCCCTCGGCGACCCCGTGCAGTTCCCCCGCCGCTTCGAGCGGCAGGAGGATGTCGAGATAGCCTCGCTCCTATGCTCCTCCATAGCCTGGGGCAACCGCAAGATGATATGCGCCAACTGCGAGAAGATGCTCGCCCTGATGGACAACCAGCCCTACGCGTATATGATGGACCGCGGCTACGAGGAGCTCCCCGATATGAACATCCACCGCACGTTCTTCGCCCGCGACCTCCGCGCCTTCCTCCGCGGCCTGCGCGCCGTGTACTCGCGCCACGAAAACCTCGACGCCTTCGCCGCCTCCATCCGCGCCGGCGAGTCGGAAACCCCGTCGTGGGCGCTCGTCGAGGCCCTCAACGCCATCCTCCGCGAAGAGAACCGCGACCACCCCGAGGCCAACCTCTCGCGCTGCCTGCCGCAGAACCTCGCGACCACCGCCCTCAAACGCGTCAACATGGCCCTCCGCTGGCTCGTGCGCGACGACGGTATCGTGGACCTCGGCCTCTGGCGCTCCATCAAGCCCTCGCAGCTCTACATACCCCTCGACGTGCACGTCGGCGACACCGCCCGCGAGCTCGGACTACTGACCCGCCGGGCCGACGACCGCCGCTCGACCGTCGAACTCACCGCCGCCCTCCGCCGCTTCAACCCCGCCGACCCCGTGCTCTACGACTACGCCCTCTTCGGCATCGGCATGGGACTCTGACCCCTCCAATCCTGGAAAAACGGCAAAATCCCGCCAAAATCCCTTAGAAAAACGGCAAAAACACCGCAAAAACCCTTGGAAAAACGGCAAAAACGCCCTATTTTTGCCATAGAAAAACGGCACCGCCCACAATACCAGCACATTAACGCATTATAAAAATCCGTTCCACTCAATGCCCCAGCCCGCAGATCGCTATGCGGGCTGAGGCCGCTGTTTTTGGGGATTTTTTGCTAAATTCGCGGTGGAAAATGTAATTAGTGAATTAAGCGCGATATTAAAGGATGAATATAGCTATCGTTGGAGCCTCCGGGGCCGTCGGCCAGGAGCTTATGAAGGTGCTCGAAGAGCGCCATTTCCCCGCTGAAAAGGTAACCCTGTTCGGTTCGAGCCGCAGCGCCGGGCGCAAATACGCGTTCCGCGGTCAGGAGCTGACCGTCAAGGAGCTCACGGAGAATCCCGACGATTTCAGCGGTATCGACATAGCTTTCACCTCGGCCGGCGCGGGCACCTCGCGCCGATTCGCCGAGGTAATCACCTCGCGCGGCGCGGTGATGATCGACAACTCGTCGGCCTTCCGCATGGACGAGGATGTGCCCCTGGTGGTGCCGGAAGTCAACGGCGACGACGCTTTCAACGCGCCGCGCCGCATCATCGGCAACCCCAACTGCACCACCATACAGATGGTGGTGGCCCTCAAGCCTATCAACGACCTCTCGCCGCTGCGCCGGGTGCGCGTGGCAACCTACCAGGCAGCCTCCGGCGCCGGCGCGGCCGCGATGGACGAGCTCCGCGAGCAGACCGGCCAGCTCCTCCGCGGCGAGGAGCCCACAGTCGAGAAGTTCTCGGCCCAGCTCGCCTTCAACCTCATACCCCACATCGACGTCTTCACCGACAACGGCTACACTAAGGAAGAGATGAAGATGGTCAACGAGACCCGCAAAATCATGCACGCCCCGGGGCTCCGCGTCAGCGCGACCTGCGTGCGCGTGCCGGTGATGCGCGCCCACTCCGAGGCCATCTGGGTTGAGACCGAGGGCCCGGTGACCCTCGAACAGGCCCGCGAGGCGTTCCGCTCGGCCCCCGGCGTGGAGCTGATGGACGACCCGGCCAACCGCGTCTACCCGATGCCCTACACCCTGGCCGGATGCGACCCGGTGTACGTCGGTCGCCTGCGCCAGGACCTCGCCGACGACAACGCCCTGACCTTCTGGACCGTCAGCGACCAGATACGCAAGGGCGCGGCCCTCAACGCCGTGCAGATCGCCGAGCTCCTCATCAATAAGAAATAACCCCTCCGGCCCGCAATCCGGCCACGACTTAACCGTTCAAGCATGCATCTCCTATCGGCGCCATTGGTCACTGGTCCCGTCACGATATTCCTTATCGTGATGGTGATTATCCTACTCGCGCCGGTGCTGCTGAACCGCCTGAAGATACCCCATATAGTCGGGATGATCGTGGCGGGCATCATCGTGGGTCCCTACGGACTCAACATCCTCGACAGCGACAGCTCGTTCGCCATTTTCGGCCAGGTGGGGCTGCTCTACCTTATGTTCTTGGCGGGGCTGGAAATCGATATGTTCCATCTGCGGCTAAACCTGCGCCGCGGGCTCGGCTTCGGGCTGCTCACATTCTTCATACCGATGGTGATGGGGGTTGTGGCGAGCGTCTACATACTCCACACGGGGTGGCTCACGGCCTTCCTCCTGGCGTCGATGTACGCTTCGCACACCCTGATAGCCTATCCCGTCGCGGCCCGTTTCGGGGTCACCAAGAGCCCGGCGGTGCTTATCTCCGTGGTAGGCACCATAATAGCCGTGATCGGTGCCCTCTTGGTGTTGGCGGCGTGCGTCAACATCCACGCGACGGGCGAGTTCCAGCTGTCGTCGATGGGTTGGCTCGTGGGGAAGTTGGCGCTTTACTGCGGCGGCGTGCTTTACGCCTATCCGCGGGTGGCGCGCTGGTTCTTCAAGAGTTACAGCGACCGCGTGACGCAATACGTATTCGTGCTCGCGATGGTGTTCTTCTCGGCATGGCTCTCCGGGGCGATCGGCCTGGAGCCTGTGCTCGGGGCCTTCTTCGCCGGACTGGTGCTCAACCGCTACATACCCGCCAACTCGGCGCTGATGAGCTCCATTGAGTTCGTCGGCAACGCCCTGTTCATCCCCTACTTCCTGATCGGGGTGGGCATGATGATCAACGTCGGGGTGATTGTGAAGGGCAACACCCTGTGGGTGGCCTCGGTGATGATGGCCGTTGCCCTGGCGAGCAAATGGATAGCCGCATGGGGGGCGCAGAAGCTCTACGGCATGGAGGGGGCAGACCGACGCATGATGTTCGGCCTCACGACGGCCCACACCGCCGTGGCCCTGGCCGTGGTCACCATCGGCTACAATATGATACTCCCCGACGGGTCGAGGATGATGGACGAGACGATACTCAACGGCACGGTGCTCGTGATCCTCGTCACCTGCGCCATAGCCCCGGTGGTGGCCTCGGCCGCGGCGGCCAAAATCAAGGTGCGGGTGCTCAACGCCATAGGCCCCGAGTCGGCCCAGGAGCAAGCCGCCGCCAACCGCCGCTACCGCACCCTGGTGGGTGTGGCCAACCCGATCACCGCCGCGTCGCTCGTCGAGTTGGCGCTCCTGTCGCGGGTCAACCGCGGAGGCGCCTCGCCCGACCTGATGTACGCCCTGCACGTCCGCAACGACACCACTCCCGCCTCCCGCGCCCTGGGGCGCAACGCCCTGCGCCTGGCCCAGGAAGCCGCCGCGGCCGCGGCCGCGAGCCTCGACACCATTGAGCGCTACGACCTCAACACCGTCACCGGGCTGCTGAACGTCATAGAGGAGCGCGACATCAACGAGGTGGTGCTCGGCATGCACCGCAAGGCAACGGTAATCGACACCTTCCTCGGCTCGAAAATCGAGCAGCTGCTCCGCCAGACCAACAGGATGGTGCTCGTGTCGCGCTGCTACATCCCCCTGAACACCGTGACCCGCATAACCGTGTTCGTGCCCGAAAAGGCCGAGTACGAAACCGGATTCTCCCGCTGGGTGCTCACCATAAGCTCGCTCGCCCGCGAAATCGGGTGCCGTCTGATATTCTGCTGCAAGAGTTCCCAGCAGCCTCTGATAAAGGGGGTGATAGCCGCGGCCGACATCGGCGTGCGCCGCGAATACCGCCCGATGGAGGGCCTCGACGACTTCATACTCCTGGCCAACCGCGTGCTCGACGACGACCTGATGGTGGTCGTGGGCGCCCGCGCCAACTCGGTGAGCCACTCGGCCGACCTGGCCGAGATACCGATGCTTCTGCAGCAGCACTGCGAGCGCAACAACCTCCTGGTGGTCTACCCCGAGCAGTTCGGCGACGCGCCGCAGCTACCCTCGTTCACCGACCCCCTGCAGGCCGACCTCGACGCCCCCGTAAGCGGCCTGTGGCACTCGCTTCGCTCCCGCGGCCGCATCGCCGTCCGCGCCCTGCGCCGCCGCCTCAATCGAAAAAGACATAATTCTAAGGGAAAAGAAGATATATGAAACAAGGTTTCGACAACGAGAAATACCTCCGAATACAATCGGAGCACATCAAGGAACGCATAGCCCAGTTCGGCAACAAGCTCTACCTCGAACT
Source organism: Alistipes timonensis (assembly GCA_023663385.1). GTDB lineage: Bacteria > Bacteroidota > Bacteroidia > Bacteroidales > Muribaculaceae > UBA7173. The sequence goes on from JAMPHO010000004.1 coordinate 63,181, forward strand.
CGGCGGGAAGCTCTTCGACGACCACCACGCCTCGCGCGTGCTCCCCGGCTTCCAGCCCGACAGCAAGCTGCGTATGCTCCAGCAGCTCAGCGACAAGGCCGAAATCGTAATCGTCATCTCGGCCCGCGACATCGAGAAGAACAAGGTGCGCTCCGACCTGGGCATCACCTACGATATGGACGTGCTGCGCCTGCGCACCGAGTTCCGCAACCGCGGATTCCTCGTAAGCTCCGTGGTAATAACCCACTACAACGGCCAGAGCAGCGCCGACGCCTTCCGCGCACGCCTCGACCGCATGGGCATACGCACCTACTGCCACTACACCATCGAGGGGTACCCCACCAACGTGGCCCTGATTGACTCCGACGAAGGGTTTGGCCGCAACGACTACATCGAAACCACCCGCCCGCTGGTGATTGTCACCGCCCCCGGCCCCGGCAGCGGCAAGATGGCCGTATGCCTCAGCCAGCTCTACAACGAGAACAAGCGCGGAGTCGAGGCCGGTTACGCCAAGTTCGAGACCTTCCCCGTGTGGAGTCTCCCCCTGAAGCACCCCGTCAACATCGCCTACGAGGCCGCCACCGCCGACCTCAACGACGTGAACATGATCGACCCCTTCCATCTCGAAGCCTACGGCAAGACGGCCATCAACTACAACCGCGACATCGAAATCTTCCCCGTGCTCGACGCTCTCTTCGAGGGTATCTACGGCAAGAACCCCTACAAGTCGCCAACCGATATGGGGGTCAACATGGTGGGGTTCTGCATCAGCGACGACGCCGTGTGCCGCGAGGCATCCCGCCAGGAAATCATCCGCCGCTACTTCGCCGCCCTCAACCATATGGCCCAGGGTGACGGCAACGAGGCCGAGGTCAACAAGATCGCGCTCCTGTTCCGCCAGGCCGAAATCACCCCCGAGTACCGCAAGCCGGTAGGGGCGGCCCGCGCCCGCGCCGAGCGCAGCGGGGTCCCCTGCTCGGCCATCGAACTGGCCGACGGCACCATCATCACCGCCGAGACCTCGGCGCTCCTCGGCCCCAGCGCCGCGCTGATACTCAACGCCGTGAAGCACCTCGCCGGCATCGACCACTCAGTGAAGCTTATACCCCAGGCCCTTATCGAGCCGATACAGCACACCAAGCTCACCTACCTCGGAGGGCGCAACCCGCGGCTGCACACCGACGAGGTCCTCGTGGCTCTCTCCGTGCTCTCACCCCGCGACGAGCTCTGCCGCCGCGCCCTGGAGAAGCTCCCCGAGCTCAACGGCTGTCAGGTACACAGCACCGTGATGCTCGGCGAAGTCGACCACAAAATCTTCAGCAAGCTCGGCGTCGGCCTCACCTGCGACCCCGCCAAAAAGCACTAATCCCCCTCCATCCTTTGGAGGCACCAGCCACCACATCCAAAGGACTCCCGCCATAAACAACTCCCACACAAAGTACAAGGCACCGCGCCACCCCGTCCCCGAGGACTGGCGCGGTGCCGCTATTGTATAGCTGTTTTGTATCGCAGTTTCGCCAACACACGCATCAGCACTTCGCTCAACAGCTCGCTCAATACCCCGCTCAATACCCCGATTCCCCTTGCCATAGGTGGAAAACCGCTCCCAAAACCGCGTTTTCCACCTTCCTCACAGCTTCCTCTTGGTGGATTTTTCGCTCGCGACAGGGGTAAATTCCACCTTTTTGGCGATTTTCCACCCCCTGCAAGCCATTTTCCACCTGTTTCTCAGCCCTGTGAGGCGGTAGTCTCAAACGGAAGCCGCGGCAATTCCCGTCAAAAGTCGAATTATCATCATCCATCCCTTTTTCCCGCCAAAGAACACCCCGCTGCCAACCCCCTCCTTTCCCTAACTTTGCGACATCGGAGCGCCCCGAATCTCGTTGGCCGGTTAGAATAAAAATCCGCTGAAGAGTTGGGCGTTCACCGCGAAATAGGTAGTTTTGCGGATAGTCAACCATTGAAGGCTGGTTACAGCCGTTTAACCAACTCTTATGTCAAATGGATATATCAAGTTCGGCTATTATAAGCTACTTTGTTATCGGCTGGAGCGTGTTCATAACGCTTTACTGCCTGGTCGCGCTCGGCCAACTGTCATTTTTCGCCTGCGAGTCGCTGCGGCGGCGGGAGTATGGATCGGCTCTGCGATACGCCGCGCTGTTTGTCGCCGCGGCCCTTCTGTCGTGGTTCATACTGCCGTTTGAGAAACTTGGAATCAGTTGGTCGGCCGACAGCCTGTTTAAGGCATTCTCCGTAAGTGACATCGCGATGGAAGGCACCTGGAGCGGCTTCGTAATCACCGCGGGGCAGGTTTTGCGCGCCTTGTTGCTCATCGGCTTAATCGTAAGCATAATTCGATTTATCCGGCGCTCGATAATCACGAAAGATGGGTGGTCAATCGCCGGAAGCGTCGTGTTTTCCCTGATTTTCATCTGTTTCGCCGCGGTGATACTTACGGGCGTCGAGAACCTGTTTGCCAAAATAGCCGCGAACGGACAAGGTGTCACCCTCACGGTCGCCAATTGCGCCGCGCTCATCTCCTTTATAGTCCTATGGATTTTCGCCCTTGGCGCCACGGCGCGGGCATTCTACAAAGCCGTAGCCCGAGAGTCAAGGTCGCAACTCATCCTCAGCGCCGTCCTCTTTTTCGTCGGACTGCCGCTGCTTAGCTATGTCAGCTGGCTGATAGTTCCGGGGATATGAAGTGGGCTATTGCCGCCCGCGTCTAATGCCGACGCATAGCGAGGCCCGAGCCCGGGTTCAGTTGCCGGAGGGGGGAAGTTCCTCCCAGGTGACGTCGATGGTCTGCGACTCGATTTCGATGGTGGTCTCGGTGGTTGTGGCCGAGGGAGCCGAGGGGTCGGCGGGAAGCTCGGTGAAACGGGCGTAGTCGCCCGAGGCGGGGTCGATTTTCTTGCGGCGGGGAGCGGGGGCGCTCCATCCACCCTTGCGCCCTTTTTCGCGGCGGGGAGCCTCGCCGGAGGCGCTGTCAGCGGCGGTTGTGAAGCCGTTGCGGCGGAGGAAGTCCTCCATGGCCTTCTGCGGGTCGCGGTAGGCCTTATAGACGCGCCACGCGGGACGCGCCACGAAATAGAAAAGAATTACTATAAGTATTATCCAAATCATCGCATTCATAGGGTTAACGGCCCGAAGTCATCGCGGGCCGGATGGTGTGGGGAAAGAGTGCGGCAGGGGGTACAAACCCCGCCGGGCCGGGATTACTTGAACAGCAGGGCCAGGACGATGTAGAGGAGGATGGCCGGAGCGAAACCGGCTACCCCGAAGAATACAACAAACGCGGCGCTCCCGAGGATTAGCAGATAGCGGGGAAAATTCTCGCTCAGCGAGAAGTTCTTGAGCTTCAGGGAGAACATACGCGCCGGGGCGACCATCATCAGCGAGGCCGCGGCTATCAGAGCGCACCAGCAGAGGGCCGAAAGCCAGGCGGCCCCGAACGACACCAGCGAGGGTTCGGAGGCGATCCAGGCCGTCGCGCCGATCCAGAAGATGGCCTCGGCGGGGATGGGGAGGCCGCGGAACACTGTTGCCTGCGACTCGTCGATATTGAACTTGGCCAGACGGAGCTGCCCCATCACGGGTATCAGCAGCGCGGCATACGGGAGCCAGCCCACCGGGCTGTAGGCGCGCAGGAGGTTGAAAAGGAGCATCGCGGGGGCCACGCCGAAGCTCACCAGGTCGGAGAGGGAGTCAAGCTCCTTACCCATGGCCGAGTAAGCCTTCAAAAGGCGGGCCGAGAGGCCGTCGCAGAAGTCGAAAACGGCGGCGAGCCCTATGCACACCCACACCCACTGGTACCCCGCCAGGGGGCCGAACTGCTCGAACGGGCTGAAGGCGAAGGTGATTGCCACCGCGCCGCTTATGAGGTTGCAGCAGGTGATTGTGTTGGGTATGGAGCGGGTGATTACGTTCATCGTAAAAAGCGTTTTGTTGGGAAACTGGCTCGGCCGCGCTTAAGCCTCCGCGGGGGCGGCGTCGGGGCGGAGGAGCCCCACCTGGGTGATGCCTCCGACGGTCGGGTCGCCGATTTTCACGAAAATCTCGGTCGAGAGGGGCAGGTAGAGGTCGATGCGCGACCCGAGCTTGATGAAGCCCATGTGGTCCTCAATCGAAGCCTCGACGCCCGGCTGGGCGTAAGTGACGATGCGGCGGGCCATAGCCCCGGCCACCTGGCGCATGAGCACGAGCTGCCCCTGGGGGGTGCGGATCACCACGGTCGAGCGCTCGTTCTCGGTGCTCGACTTCGGGAGGTAGGCGGCGCGGCAGCGGCCATTGTGGTGCGTTGAGTAAACCACCTCGCCGTCAACCGGGAACCAGTTGGCGTGCACGTTGAGGGGCGACATAAACACGGAGAGCTGTATGCAGCGGCACTTCAGGTACTCCCCCTCGTAGGTCTCCTCAAGGGCCACCACCTTGCCGTCGGCGGCCGACACCACGGCGTTGACCGGGTTGCCGGGGAAATGGCGGCGCGGCGAGCGGTAGAAGTTGACAACCAACAGGAAGAACACCAATGACAGAACGCTGACCGACACGGCCAGCCAACGCATATGCGGCAGCCAGATCCACAGCGGCAGGTTTACAAGCAGCAGCCCCGCGGCAAGAACGGTGAGCACATGGGTGCCCTCGCGGTGTATCTTTACTCTCATTTCAGTTTTATGCTCGGTTTCAGAGGGGTTTCAGTTATCAAACTACAAAGTTAACAACAAATTTCCGATTAAGAAACTGTTTGAAAATTTTTCCGCCCCCAGCCCCAAAAAATCGCAAAAACGCGCGGCACTCCTCCATGCGCCAGCCGGTAGAGAAATGTCGCGCTACTTATCGCCGTAGTGGCCTTTAAGCGATACTACTGAGACAACGACAGCTTCGTCTTCAATCGCATAAATCATTCGTGAGCCCTTATCAATCCGTCGGCTCCAATATCCCGCCAAATCCCCTTTAAGCTGCTCTACCTGGCCCGTACCGTAAGTCGGATGTTCACGGAGTTCGGCAAACAGCCCAACAATCTTTTTGAGGATTTTCTTCTGCCCGGATTTTTGCCACTCTTTCAGATGCTTTTCAGCCTCCGGCAGCAATATCAGCTCATAAGTCATACGCCCAGCATAGCCTTGATTTCATCCATTGTGTAGGCACGGCCTTTGCCCGCTTTTTTTTCAGCGATGCCGCGTTTGACCGATTCCATATTCTCCGCGTCGTCAAACCACTTGTCACCGGAAGGCGATGGATTCTCCTTCACTTCAACCGCGATGGAATCCGCCTTGGAAATCAGTATCGTTTCGATGTAGTTCTTCAAGCTCTTACCCTGCGCCACCGCCATTATCGACAGTTTACGCAGCGTCTCAACTGGAAGGTCGATATTCTTACGCTTTACATTTACCGCTGTTGCCATAGTCTTTATTATATTTCCCGATTATATTTCCCGACAAAGATATATAATGTATACAATATATACAACAACGGAGAGGACAAAGTTTCCCGCGGAGAGCTATTTGGCTTTCAGAATCGAGTTTTCGAGTTGGGTTTCGGCGGGTTTCAAGGCGTCCTTTTTGATTTTTTTGCCGAAGTCGAAGCTGTAGGCGACCTTGACGAAGCCGTGGCGGCTCGCCGTACGCGACACGAGCGTGTTGGCGTAGTTGTAGACGGGATTATAGGTGACGAACCTGTAGCTCGCGTTCTTGGTGAACGGCGCCTCCGTGCCCGCCTCAAAGCGCCAATGGCTCAGCGCGTAGGATACCGACAGGCCGTACTTCCACGGGGTGGAAACTTTGGCCAGGTCCATCCCCATGGCGTTCTGAGGGGTCGACACCCAGAGATTGGCGCCGAAATTGCCGATGTAGTACGAGCCGTTGAACTTCCCTTCCCAGCTTCCGACACTCGCGTCCTGGTAGCCGCGGTAGGCGTACAGGTTGTAGCCGCCGCTCAGTTGCAGACTCAGGGCCTTGAGTGGGCGGTATGTCAGCGATAGGTTGGTGTTCAGATAGTGGGAGTTCTCGTCGGTGCGCCAGCTCTCCACAATCCTGTCGGCCTCGGCCACATAGCAGCTTACCGGCAACTTGTGGTTGAACTGGTACTGGGCCATGGCCTGTATGCCGACGCGCTGGGAATTGTAGCCGTACACCACCAACGCCTGATAGAGCTTGGTGTTGTCGATGTCTGGGTTACCCTTTATGATGTGCAGGGAGTTGACGGCCTGCTCGGCGGTCGACAGGCTCGCGAGGCTCGGGAAGGAGTTGCCGATGTTGCACGACAACATCAGGAACTGGCGGTCGGCAATAGCCGACGTCAACCTGAGGTTGAGGCGCGGCGCGAAGAGGTTAATCTGATCCCTCCCCCGCTGCCTATACTGCAAGGCCGACACGCCGGGGCGCAGCATCAGCCTCGTGCGTTTCCCTATCGGCTGGTCATATTGCACGAACAGCAACTCCTCGTTGCTCCACAGCGCCGAGTTGGAAACATTCGTGCCGCGGTAGTCGGCGCGGCTATCCTTGAAGAGGTCTATAAGTTTGACCGCTATCGAGTTGCCCCGCTTGAAGGTTTTGCCGTAGGCCAGCGTTACATCGGCGTCCCACCGATGCTCCACCGAGCTGTTGTCGATGCGGGATTCCCCGCTCCCGACCCACCGCTCGGTAAGGTCGTAGGAATAGTCGTTCCTCGTATACGCTCCCTGCGCCGTGAACTCGAAAAACTGGTGCGCCGGGAGATTGAACCGCGTGTGGAGTTTCGCGCTCCCTTTCTGCCCGCGGCTCGCGGTCTCACCGCGCCTTTCGGAGAGCGCCCGCGCGTCGTAGCCGTAAGTATAGTCTATGTTCTCGGTCGAACGGCTGAAAGGCGTGTTGTCGCGGTTGTAAGCGGCTGAGGCCTGGATCACGCGCTTCTTGTTGGCGTTGGTGACATCGACCTGCGCATAAGCCTTGTCGTTCCTCACGCGGCCCGACGCCGTGCGTGACCGCTGCCTCACCACAGCGTTGCCAAGGTTGTACCGAGCGTCACCGTCCGTGCGGTCCGTGTCATGCTCGCCCAGGGCGTAACCGCCGTAGACCTGCCACGTCGTGTTCTTGCGCGAGATTCTTCCGGCGAGGTTGTACGCGCCGTCGAGAAAGCCGATTTTCTGCTCGCCGTTGACCTCCGCGTACCCACCTGTCTCGTATTTGCGCACGATGAAGTTCACCACGGCGTTTTCCCCGACGTACTGCCCCGTTGGCGCGTCGTAATACTCCACCCTCAGCACGTCCTTGGAGCGGATAGCCCTCACTTCGCGGGCCGTAGCCTTGATGCCGTTTATGTAGAGGGTCGCGTTGCCAAACAGGGCCGAAACCTCGCCCGTCGCCTTGTCGACCGTCACTCCGGGTATCTTAAGGCTGTTGAGCAGGTCGTAACCACCGAAGGCGTGGCGCTTCTCCTCGGCGCCGGGTATCGCGACTATGTGCCCCTTCTCGCTCCTTATCACCGGCTCACCCTCGACCACTACCTCGCCCAAGGCGTAGGAGGCATCCCTCATAACCATATCAACCGTTAGGCTTTCATTGCCGGAGAATGACACCTCGGCGATAGCGGGCTCGAAGCCCAAGGACGAAAAACCTACAAATCCGGCATTCTCCTCTATGCCCGTAAGCTCATACCGACCCACTGAGTCGGTAACCGCGGATTTGACGAAACTCGAATCAGCCTTCAAAAACCTCACGGCCACGAATTCAAGCGGCTGGTTGCGCGAGTCTCTCACATAACCATTCAGTGAGTTTCGCGCGAAGCAATCCCCGCTGACAATCAGCAAGAGCGCCGCGGCCATCAGCTTATACAAACTCGCCACAGCAAAACTTTTGGCGCTAATTTCACACATATGGGGGGGGTAGTGGTTCCTATCTTGCACATAACATCGGCGAAGTTAGCGATTAATCCGTCGAAATCAAAGCGATTTGTCGATATTTTGTCGACATCCGGAAGGGGGCGGTGGGGGAAAAACGGGGGGCGGGGCGACATTTTTTTGCGATTCAGAGCGGAAAACGCTAATTTTGCATCTGCGAGCCTGTCCAAAATTATTTCGACATCTCTGTTCGTCAGATTTTGAGATTTTTGGGCGCGCTCCGGCCCGGCTCCCCCTCCGGGGGCCACCCTCGTGAACATATCGAAGCAATGACCAGGGAATACGACTATTTAGTGATCGGCAGCGGCATCGCCGGAATGAGCTTCGCCCTGAAGGTGGCTCACGCCGGAAGGGTCGCGCTTGTGTGCAAAACCAAGCTCGAAGAGGCCAACACGGCCCTCGCCCAGGGGGGCGTGGCCTCGGTTACGAACCTCGAAGTCGACGATTTCGAAAAGCATATCCGCGACACCATGGTGGCGGGCGACTGGCTCTCCGACCCGGAGGCCGTGAGGAAGGTGGTCACCGGGGCCCCCGGACAGATACGCCAGCTCCTTGAGTGGGGCGTGAACTTCGACCGCCGCCCCGACGGCTCATTCGACCTCCACCGCGAGGGGGGCCACTCGGAATTCCGCATCCTCCACCACGCCGACAATACCGGCTTCGAGATACAGCGGGGCCTCATCGAGGCGGTGAAGGCCAACCCGAACATCGACATCTACGAGGACCACTTCGCGATCGAAATCATCACCCAGCACCACCTTGGGAAGGTAGTGACGCGCCGCACCCCCGACATCACCTGCTACGGAGCCTACGTCCTCGCCCCCGACGGGCGGGTCGACAAGTTCCTGGCCCGCGTGACCCTGATGGCCACCGGCGGCGTCGGGGCCGTTTACCAGACCACCACCAACCCGCTTGTGGCCACCGGCGACGGCATCGCGATGGTGTACCGCGCAAAGGGCACCGTGAAGGATATGGAGTTCATCCAGTTCCACCCGACGGCCCTTTTCCACCCCGGCGACCGCCCCAGCTTCCTCATCACGGAGGCCATGCGCGGCTACGGCGGCATACTGCGCAACCTGGCGGGTGAGCGCTTCATGGAGCGCTACGACCCGGAGCGCATGGAGCTGGCCCCGCGCGACGTGGTGGCCCGCGCGATCGACTCCGAGATGAAGCAGCGCGGCGAGGACCATGTGTTCCTCGACGTGACCCACAAGGACCCCGAGGAGACCCGCCGACACTTCCCCAACATCTACGCCCACTGCCTGGAGCTCGGCATCGACATCACCAAGGAGCCGATACCCGTGGCCCCGGCGGCCCACTATCTCTGCGGCGGCATCAGCGTCGACCAGAACGCCGAGTCGTCGATCAAGCGGCTCTACGCCGTCGGCGAGTGCTCGCGCACCGGGCTCCACGGCGGCAACCGCCTGGCCTCCAACTCGCTGATCGAGGCGGTGGTCTACGCCGACGCCGCGGCGCGCCACGCCGTTGAGAACGCGCCCCACTACGAGCTCCGCTCCGACATACCCGACTGGAACGACGAGGGCACGCGTCACCCCGAGGAGATGGTGCTCATAACCCAGAGCATCCGCGAGGTGAACCAGATCATGGGCACCTACGTCGGCATCGTGCGCTCCGACCTGCGCCTCGACCGCGCATGGAACCGCCTCGACATCCTCTACGAGGAGACCGAGCGCCTGTTCAAGTCGTCGACCGCCTCGCGGCAGATTTGCGAGCTGCGCAACATCATCAACGTCGGCTACCTCATCATGCGCCAGGCTAAGGAGCGCAAGGAGTCGCGCGGACTGCACTACACCATCGACTACCCCCCGACCGACCACACTCCCCCCTCGGCCGCGAAATAAAACACCCGCTTTCTCCGTTTTCCATATATAACGCTTATATACAGCCCCGAAAAAAGAAAAAACTCTCTCCAGATTGCGAAACCTATCGATCCGACATATTCTGCTATCGCTCGCTTTCCTTGTCGCTGCCGCCGGAGCCTCCGGGGCCGACTTCCAGGAGCTTGAGGCGCAGACACCCTCAATCGACAACCCCGGAAGCGGCCGCAAGCCCGTGTACCGAGGGAAGTACCACACGGTAACCCCGGAGGGGGACACCGTGCTCGTGGTGATTTTCAACGACATCACCGTTTTCCCGAAGCTCCGCTTCAAGAACCGCAAGCAGGAGGAATTCTACTGGCGCACCGTGCGCGACGTGAAAAAGGCGCTCCCCTACGCCAAACTCATCAGCGCGACGCTCCTGGAAACCTACGAGTACCTCGAAACCTTCCCCACCCAGAAGGAGCGCGAGGCGTATCTCAAGGAGATGGAGGGCGCGATTTTCCGCCAGTACAAGCCCGCCCTGAAGCGCTTCACCAAGGGGCAGGCCCGGATGCTGGTGAAGCTGATCCAGAGGGAGACCAACCAGAGCGGCTACGACATCGTGAAAGCCTTCTTAGGCTCGTTCCGTGCAAGCTTCTGGCAAGGGTTCGGCAAGCTGTTCGGCGTGAGCCTCAAAGGGGAATACCGCCCCGAGAAAAACGCCGACGACGCCATTATCGAACGCGTGTGCGTCGGAGTAGAGCAGGGTGAACTATGACACTTGAAAGAATCAAACTCAACAACATAAACCAATGAATACCATCGAAGTAAACGTTAAAGACACACTCAGCGCCGTTTCCGCCGAGCAGATCAAGGCCCTCAACCCCGCAGCCGAAAAGGCTATGAAGATGCTCGCCGACGGCACCGGCGCCGGCGCCGACTTCCTCGGATGGGTCAACCTCCCCTCCGAAATCACCGACGCCCATCTGGCCGACATCGAAGAGGCCGCCAAGAACCTCCGCGAAAACTGCGACTACGTCGTGGCCATCGGCATCGGCGGCTCCTACCTGGGCGCCAAGGCCGTGATCGAGGGTCTCAGCGACTCCTTCTCCCAGCTCCGCCCCGAAGGTGACGCCCGCCGCTGCCGCGTGATTTTCGCCGGACAGAACATCGGCGAGGACTATCTCTACGAACTCCAGGACCTCCTCAAAGGGCATAAGTTCGGCATCATCGTGATTTCCAAGTCGGGCACCACCACCGAGCCCGCCATCGCCTTCCGCCTCCTCAAGGAGCAGCTCGAAAGCCAGCTCGGCAAGGCCGAAGCCTCGAAGCGTATCGTGGCCATCACCGACGCCGCCCGCGGCGCCCTGCGCCAGCTCGCCACCGAAGAGGGCTACAAGACATTCGTCATCCCCGACAACGTTGGTGGCCGCTTCTCGGTGCTCACCCCCGTGGGTCTCCTCCCCATCGCCGTGGCCGGGTTCGACATCCGCGCCCTCGTGGCCGGCGCCCGCCGCATGCAGGCAGCTACCGCCGAAGGTGTCGAGAACAACCCCGCCGCCCTCTACGCCACCACCCGCAACGCCCTCTACGGCGCCGGCAAGAAGATCGAGATTCTCGTGAACTACAACCCCAAGCTCCACTTCCTTGCCGAATGGTGGAAGCAGCTCTACGGCGAGTCGGAGGGTAAGGACGGCAAGGGCATATTCCCCGCGTCGGTCGACTTCACCACCGACCTCCACTCCATGGGCCAGTGGATCCAGGAAGGCGAGCGCACCATCTTCGAAACCGTGCTCTCCGTTGAATCTACCGCCCACAAGACCGTCATCCCCACCGACGAAGCCAACCTCGACGGCCTCAACTTCCTGGCCGGCAAGCGCGTCGATGAGGTGAACAAGATGGCCGAGCTCGGCACCCGCCTGGCCCACGTCGACGGCGGTGTACCCAACATCCGCATCACCGTGCCCGCCCTCACCGAGGAGTACTTCGGCGAGCTGATTTACTTCTTCGAGAAGGCCTGCGGCATCTCTGGCTACATCCTCGACGTGAACCCCTTCAACCAGCCCGGCGTGGAGGCTTACAAGCGCAATATGTTCGCCCTCCTCGACAAGCCCGGCTACGAGGAAGCTTCCGCCGCCATCAAGGCCCGCCTCTGATTCCCGATTGACCCCATAACACATAGAACGCCTCACCTTCAGCGGCAAATAGCCGCGGTTGGTGAGGCGTTCGTATGTTAAGTAACTGGCGAAATTATTTTGAACAGTTAGTTATAAAGCAAGGTCGGAGATTTCTCGCGAATGAAGCCCCGGTCGCAAGTTATGCGAAATCTCCGACCTTGCGGAATTGTTGCCGCGCTATGCCCCTACTCCGTGATGGGGATGGTGGGGTTTATGAGGTAGAGCCTGCGTGTGGCGCGGGTAACGGCGGTGTAGAGCCAGCGGTGGAGGTCGAGGGTGCGGTAGGCGTCGGCTGGTATGTAGCCCATGTCGATGAATACTGAATCCCACTGGCCACCCTGGGCCTTATGGCAGGTGACGGCGTAGGCATACTTCACCTGCAAAGCGTTGTAGTACGGGTCCTTGCGGAGCGTGTCGCGCTGCGCCGCGGCTGAAGCGTCCAACCGGCCGTCGTCGGCCAGCGCCCGGGTGGCGATGGTCTGGAGCTTCTCGCGGCCGAGCGCCGCCTGGTCGGAGGTGAGGCAGTCGAGCGAGAGCTTGGCGTCGATCGTGAACCCCTTTTCGGGGAGGTTCAGCTCGACGTTGGCGAAGAGGCACCCGTCGCGCTCCTCGGTGCCGTAGATTTTCTCGACCACGGCCACCTCGCCGTTGGCGATAAAGTCGATCTGCGCGTGGCCGCGGGTCCAGTAATAGTTGTTTTTGGCGATCATGAGGCGCTCGCCCGGGGCGAGCATCTCCTCGTGCTCGTAGATAATGCCGCGTATGGCGAGGTTGAAGTCGACCGCCCGGCGGTTCGAGCGGGTCACCAACAGCACCTGGTCGGCCCCCACCTCGCGGAGAGCGTCCTCAAGCACCTCCTGGAGCGATTCCGGCTCGACGACGGCGACGTCGTCGAACCCACGGGTACGCAGCGAGGGCACCGGGATCGGCACCTCCTGCATGGAGCGGCGCAGGGCGGTCGCGTTGTACAGGATGCCCGAGCGAGCCTTCTGACGCACGGTGCGCGTCATCGTGGCGCGGGTAACGCTGATTCCCAGCCGCTTGTAAGCCTCGGGAGTCATGGCGGGCGACTCCTCGAACCCCACCGGGGGGAGCTGGGCGGTGTCACCAACGAGAATCAGGCGGCAGTTGATGCCCGAGAACACATACATCAGCAGGTCTTGGAGCAGGCTGGAGCGCCCGGGACCCTCGTCGTCGCCTATCATGGATGCCTCGTCGACGATGAACACCGTGTTGCGGTGAGGGTTGTGCTTGACGGAAGCGTGAACGCGCCCGTCGGGGGAAACCGCGGGCGCGTTGTAGACGTATCGGTGTATGGTGAACGCGGGCTGGCCGGTGAACGACGACAGCACTTTGGCGGCGCGGCCGGTGGAGGCCAGCAGCACGGTGGGCATGGCCACGGCGCGGAGCGAGCGCACCAGGGCGCCCATCACCGAGGTCTTGCCGGTGCCGGCGTAGCCGTTGAGGATAAACACCCGGTCCTGCCCGGCGGTATAGGCCGAGCAGTAGCGCGAGAGAGCCGCCACCAGCTTGATTTGCTGGTCGGTAGGCTCAAACGGCAGATTACCGAGCATCAGCTCGCCGAATCCCTGCAGGTCCATAGCCCGGAGCCGCCTCGGTTCACTTGTTGAGCGACCACTCGAACGAGCCGTCGCGCGTATCCTTCACGGCGAAGCCTATCGCGGCCAGGCGGTCGCGGATCAGGTCGGAGGTGGCCCAGTCCTTGGCGGCCTTGGCCTGCGCGCGCACTTCGAGCAGCAGGTTCACGGCCTCCTGATAAGGTGCCAATGCCCCCTCGCCACCCTCGGCCCCGTCGGCGGGGAGCATTCCGAGAATCTCGAAAAGGAAGGTGTCGAAGAGTTCCCTGAGGGCGTCTATGTCGGCCTGGGTGGCGCGCATATGGCCGTCGCGTGCCTTGTTGATGAGCGACAGCGCCTCGAACAGGTGGGCTATAACCACCGGGGTGTTGAAGTCGTCGTTCATCGCGTCGTAGCACGCCTGGCGTATCTTGGCGATCTCCCCGGCCATGTCGCTCTCGGCGGCGGGCTTGAGGTCGGCCAGGCGCTTCCACCCCTCCATCATGCGGGCATATGCCTTCTCGGAAGCCTGAAGGGCCTCGTTGGAGAAGTCAACCGTCGAGCGGTAGTGGGCCTGGAGGAGGAAGAAGCGGATCGTCATAGGCGAATAGGGCTGCTGGAGCAGCTCGTGGCGCCCGGTGAAGAACTCATCGAGGGTTATGAAGTTCCCCTTCGACTTGCTCATCTTCTCGCCGTTGATGGTCAGCATATTGTTGTGCATCCAGTAGCGCACGCTGTCGCGGCCGTTATGGGCCACGCTCTGCGCGATTTCGCACTCGTGGTGGGGGAACTTGAGGTCCATGCCGCCGCCGTGGATGTCGAACTGCTCGCCCAGGTACTTCTCGCTCATCACGGAGCATTCGAGGTGCCACCCGGGGAAGCCGTCGCTCCAGGGTGAGGGCCAGCGCATTATATGCTCGGGAGCCGCCTTCTTCCAGAGGGCGAAGTCGGCCGCCTCGCGTTTCTCCTGCTGGCCGTCGAGGGCGCGGGTCTCGGAGAGGAGCTCGTCGATGTTGCGCCCCGAGAGCTTGCCGTAGTGGTGGTCGGCGTTATACTTGCGCACGTCGAAGTACACCGAGCCGTCGCTGACGTAGGCGTAGCCCGCGTCGAGAATCGCCTGTATATACTGCTGCTGCTCGATGATGTGGCCCGATGCGTGGGGCTCGATCGAGGGGGGGAGCACGTTGAGGCGCTCCATGTCGCGGTGGTAGCTGTTGAGGTAGTGCTGCACCACCTCCATGGGCTCCAGACGCTCCAGGCGCGCTTTCTTGGCTATCTTGTCCTCCCCTTCGTCGGCGTCATGCTCCAGGTGGCCTACGTCGGTGATGTTGCGCACATAGCGCACCTTCAGCCCCAGGTGAGTGAGGTAGCGGAACACTACGTCGAAGGTGATGGCCGGGCGGGCGTGGCCCAGGTGGCCGTCGCCATAGACGGTCGGGCCGCAGACGTACATGCCTACCCTCCCCTCGTGGAGCGGGCGGAAATACTCCTTGGTGCGCGACAGCGAGTTATAGATTTGCAGATCCATCGGCGGGTGCTGTTCGTGGTTAAGCCTGGAAGGGGTTGGGGATGCCGCCGTTGCCGGGGTTGCCGTTCTTGGGGGCCTTGCGGGTGATTTCGCCGAAGGTCGACTCGTACTTCTGGATGTTGTCGCGGAGGGCGAACAGGAGGTTCTTGGCGTTCTCGGGGTTCATGATGATGCGGCTCTGCACGCGTGCCTGGGGCATGTTGGGAGCCACGGCGATGAAGTCGAGGAAGAATTCGCCGGGGGTGTGGGAAATCACCGCGAGGTTGGCGTAGTTGCCGCCCGCGATTTCGGGGGTGAGCTCGATTTTGAGTTCCTGCTGCTTGTTGTTATTGTCTGCCATTGGAATTTCAGTTTTTTGGGGTTAAGCCGGGGTGTCCGGCGTGAAATGGATTCGTTGTTTTCGCCCGGGGGCGGGCCCTCGGGTAAAAGTAAGGCGGCCGCGCCTGCGCGCCAAGCGCTCAGAGGCGGCCGCCTGAATGCGGAGCGGATTCGCGGAGGGGTTTATGCCTCGGCGATGGGGGTCACGCTGATGAAACGGCGGCCTTCCTTGCCCTTGGTGAACACCACGGTGCCGTCGATGAGCGCGTAGAGGGTGTGGTCCTTGCCCATGCCTACGTTGAGGCCCGGGTGGTGCACGGTTCCGCGCTGACGTTTGAGGATGTTGCCTGCTTTGGCGTACTGGCCACCAAAAATCTTAACACCGAGTCGTTTGCTTTCCGACTCACGGCCGTTCTTCGACGAGCCTACACCTTTCTTATGTGCCATGTTGCTGTCTTAGATTTTTAATGGGTTATGCGATTACGTCTTTGATCACTACCTGGGAGAACATCTGGCGATGGCCGTTCTTGCGACGATAGCCCTTGCGGCGCTTCTTCTTGAACACGATCACCTTGTCGCCTTTCACGAGGGGACGTTTAACCTCGCAAACAACTTTTGCCCCTTCTACGGTGGGCGCGCCGACCTTCACGGCACCGTCGGCGTCAACGAGCAGGACGCGGTCAAATTCGAGGGTCTCGCCTTCTTTGCGCTCGTCGCCGAGATAGTGTACATACAGGAACTTGCCGGCCTCGGCCTTGAACTGCTGTCCCTGGATTTCTACGATAGCGTACATTAAACTATTGATTTGTATAAGGTTATGCCGTCGGGCGAGCCTTGAGCGGCTGCTTGGAAAGCCCGTTTCGGCCAAAAAGCCCACAAAGTTACTGATTTTCCGCGTTTTCCGCAAGCTTTCCCTTAGCGAGTTTAAGATTTTTTTGTAATTTTGCCGTATGGAGAAGCTCATGCACTTCGTCTGGCAGCACCGGCTCGGCCTCATCAAAGGGGCCGCGACTACCGACGGCCGGCCACTGAGGGTGGTCGACCCAGGGAGGCTGAACACCGACGCGGGGCCCGACTTCTTCAACGCCTCGGTGAAAATCGGCGACGAAACCTGGCACGGAAACGTCGAGATGCACGTCAGGGCCTCCGACTGGCACCGCCACGGACACTCCGACGACCGAGCCTACGACTCGGTGGTGCTCCACATCGTGGCCGTCGACGACGACAGCGTGACGCGCCCCGACGGCTCCGTCATCCCCCAGGCCGTAATGGAGATAGGTTCAGGCGCCCGCGAGCGCTACGAGTCCATGGGGCGCGGCGCCGACACGGGCCTCCCCTGCGCCGCCGGGCTCCGCGACATCCCGGGTATCTATGTGACCGACTGGCTGACGGCCCTCGCCGTGGAGCGCGTCTTCACCAAGAGCGAGCGCGCCGCCGCGATCGCCGAAGCAACCGGGGGCAACTGGGAGGAGGCCGCCTACATCACCTTCGCCCGCGCGCTGGGGTTCGGCCTCAACAGCGAGCCTTTCGAGCTGACAGCCCGCTCGCTGCCGCTGAACATTCTGCTAAAACACCGCGACAACCCCCTCGCCGTCGAGGCCATGATTTTCGGCCAGGCGGGACTGATTCCCGACCCGGCAATAGACGAGGACCCCTACGTCGAGGCGCTCCGACAGGAGTACCGCTTCATGGCCGCGAAATTCTCGCTCCACTCCCCCAAGCCGCAGTGGAAACTCGCCCGCACCCGTCCGCAGAACCTCCCCCACCGCAGGCTCGCCCTGCTGGCGAGGAAGGTGGCCGACGGCTTCGGACTGATGGGCGACCTGGCCGCCGCGGGGTCGGCCGACCGCGTGCGCGACCTCTTCAGCGTCACCCCCGAAGGGTTCTGGGCCACGCACTTCACTTTCGCCCCCACACGGTCAAGGGTGTTCCCGACGGTGCTCGGGCGCCAGGCCGTCGACTCGCTTATAATCAACGTCGCGGTACCGCTGCTCCACGCCCGGGCATGCTCCCGGGGCGACGACGCGGCCATGGAGCGCGCCCTCGACCTCCTCGCGGCGCTACCCCCGGAGGACAATTCGCCGGTGCGCCTCTTCACCGGCGCTGGGATTCCGTGCGCCGACGCTTTCGCGTCGCAGGCCCTGGTGGAGCTGCGCCGCGAATACTGCGAGAAAAAGAAGTGCATCTACTGCCGCTTCGGCCGGAGGCTGCTATCCCGATCCATCGCCGGAGCCGACGGGCAACCGGCGAATGCCCCCGCCGCGCATCCCGCGCTACCCTTCTGAGTCGTCAGCCGAAAAACAGATAGGCCGCGAGCACCCCGGCAACCGAGCCGCTGACGTCGGCCAGCAGGGCGTACCCCACCGCGTAGCGCGTCTTCCGCACACCAACCGAACCGAAATACACCGCCAGCACATAGAACATCGTGTCGGTCGAACCCTGTATCGCTGCCGAAACGCGGCTCACGAAGGCATCGGCCCCGTAGGTGTTCATCAGGTCGATCATCAGTCCGCGCGAACCGCTGCCGCTCAGCGGCTTCATCAGCGCCGTGGGGAGCGCCTCCACCCAGGAGGTGTCGCACCCGAGCCACGCCACCGCGTCGCGGGTCCAGGAGGTAAGCATATCCATCGCCCCGGAGGCGCGGAACACCGCGATACCCACCAGTATTGCCACCAGGTATGGGATAATCGTCACCGCCGTCTTGAACCCGTCGCGCGCCCCCTCGATAAAAGTCTCATACATATTGAGGCGCTTGCGCATCCCGGCCAACAGAAAGCCGACTATCACGCTGAAAAGCAGAAAGTTCGCGATAAATCCCGAATAGCGCTCGACGCGCTCCCCGTCCATCCCGGAGAACACCCACACCATCGCGGCTATCACCGCCATCATCCCCCCGAGCCATCCGAGCAGCACCGGGTCGGCCAGGCGGATGCGCTGCTTGACGCAGAGGGCCACGATACCGACCAGCGTCGACACGAAAGTGGCCAGCAATATCGGCAGAAACACGTCGGTAGGGTTCGCCGCCCCGGCCTGCGCCCTGTACATCATAATGGATATAGGTATGAAGCAGAGTCCCGACGCGTTGAGAATCAGAAACATAATCATCGCGTCGGTAGCCGTGTCCTTCTCCTTGTTGAGCGACTGAAGCTCCTGCATGGCCTTCAGACCCATAGGGGTCGCGGCGTTGTCGAGCCCAAGCATATTGGCCGACACATTCATGAAAATCGAGCCCATGGCCGGATGCCCCTTCGGCACCCCCGGGAACAGGCGGCAGAACAGCGGCGACACCAGTCGGCCGAAAAAACCGATCACCCCGGCGCGCTCACCGATCCTCATCAGCCCCAGCCACATGGCCAGGATGCCCGTGAGGCCCAGCGACACCTCGAACGCAAGCGCCGCCGCCGAGAACGAGCCCTGCATCATCTCGCCCCACACACCCGCGTCGCCGCAGAAAACCGTGCGCCCGAGCGCCACAGCGAACGCCACCAGGAAGAACGCCGCCCAAATATAATTCAGTACCATAACGCCCGCGAATTTACTTCTTTTGCCAAACAAATTTACCACCACTATGCAAATTTACCACCGCGGCGGTGGTAAATTTGGTTCGGGAGGAGCGGGGGAGTTTTTGGCTAACAAAAACTAATAAATGCTTGCGGGTGTTTATTCGGTATGCGCCGAAACCGGGAAAAACTTGTGGTTTTGGCGGTTTAACACATAAAAAGCCGTAAATTCGCGGTCGATATAATTAAGCGATGAAAAAATTACTGATTATAATGGTGGCCGCGACGGCCTGGTTTGGCGCGTACGCCGGAAATGTTGACGCGGCGACACCCGACGGGGCGGAGACCCCGGTCGGCGAGACCGCGGCGGTGGTAGCCGACGTTGAAGCGGCCGACGCTCCGGCGACCTCGGTGGAGGTGCCGCTCGACTTCACCGGGTTCAACCCGACGGACACCGTGAGGGTGCTCCGATTCACCGAGGAGGAGCTTATCTTCGACGAGACCCCGGCGCTCCCCTGCCGCAAGTACCGCGACGGTATGGCGGTGAACTACTGGCAGCTCGGCACCCCGGTGGCCGTGGGCGCCGTG
The DNA here is from genome assembly GCA_023663385.1 of Alistipes timonensis. Taxonomy (GTDB): domain Bacteria; phylum Bacteroidota; class Bacteroidia; order Bacteroidales; family Muribaculaceae; genus UBA7173. Next base: position 82,565 of record JAMPHO010000004.1, read on the forward strand.
GCGTCGCTCTTCGTGAGGACCCCGAAGCTGGTGCAGGCCCGCGAATATGTCCAGAAGCACCTCTCGCAGCACGGCAAGCACAAGACCACCGTCGACAACTACCTCCAGTACGCCCCCATCGTGGCCTCCTACGGCCTCTTCGCCTGCGGGCTGAAGGGTGAGAACGGGCTGCTCGACCGCACGATTATCGCGGCTATGAGCTACACGATTTTCGTGGCCGTCAACGCTGGCATGAAGTTCGCCTTCGGCGAGAAGCGCCCCGACAGCAACGCCCACAACTCGTTCCCCTCGGGCCACACTGGCACCGCCGTCACCGGCGCCGAGTTCCTCCGCCGCGAATACTGGTCGACCTCCCCCTGGATCGGCGTGGCGGGCTACGCCGTGGCCCTCACGACGGCCTACCTGCGCATCCACAACGACCGCCACTGGATCAACGACGTGGTCGGGGGCGCCGCGGTGGGCTATTTCTCAACCACCCTCGCCTACTGGCTCTATCCCAAGATTTTCCGCAAGCGCTACGAGCGCCACATCAAGGAGCGCGAAGCACGCCTGGCCCGCGAGTGCGCCGGCATCGACCTGCCGAAGCGCCGCTCGGGGGGCGTCACCGGCTTCGGGGCGCCGTTTGCCGGAGGGGGCGCCGTAGGCTTCTCGATGGCCCTGAACTTCTAAGAAATTTCTAAGAAATCTTAAATTATTGGTGGATAGGCGAAGTTGGCGTAATTTCGCGTATTCCACCCGGGCGCCGAAGCGCCAACCAATGTTCGCAATGAAAAAGTACAACCTGCTAAACAACATCCTCGGATGGGTGTGTTTCGCCGTAGCCGCGGTAACCTACCTGCTGACGGTCGAGCCCACCGCCTCCTTCTGGGACTGCCCCGAATTCATCGCCCAAGGCACCAAACTCGAAGTGGGCCACCCGCCGGGCAACCCTATCTTCATGCTCGCCGCCCGCTTCTTCGTGAACTTCGCCGGAGGGGATATGAGCAAGGCCGCGCTGATGGTCAACTCCATGTCGGCGCTCCTTTCGGCTGGCACCATACTGCTGCTTTTCTGGACCATAACGCACCTGGTGAAGCGCCTGATCGTGAAGGACGACGCCCGGGAGGTGAGCCTCCTGGAGATGCTCGTGATCTTCGGGGCCGGCGTGTGCGGCTCGCTGGTCTACACCTGGAGCGACACTTTCTGGTTCTCGGCTGTCGAGGGTGAGGTTTACGCCTTCTCGTCGTTCTGCACGGCGCTGGTGTTCTGGCTGATTCTCAAATGGGAGAACCGCGCCGACCAGCCCCACTCCGACCGCTACCTGGTGCTGATAGCCTATATTATAGGTGTGTCGATCGCCGTGCACCTGCTCAACCTGCTCTGCATCCCGGCTATCGTGCTGGTGTTCTACTACCGCAAGTTCAAGAACACCACAGCTACCGGGTCGCTCATAGCCCTGGCAGTGGCCGCCGCCATAGTGGCCCTGATACTGTTCGGCCTGGTGCCGGGCTTCATCGAGGTGGCCCAGTCGTTCGAGCTGCTGTTTGTCAACACCTTCGGCATGGGCTACAACACCGGCGTGCTCGCCTACACGATACTCTTCATAGCCGCCGCCGTATGGGCCGTGGCCGCGCTCTACCGCCAGAAGTCGGCCGCGGAAATCCGCGTGTCGTTCCTGTTGGCCGTGATACTCTCGGGCATGCCGTTCATCGGCTCCGGGTGGCTCATCCCGGTTGTGCTCATCGGTGCCCTCGGCGCGTTCCTGTGGATGGCCAAGAAACTCCCGGTGAGGATTCTCACCGTGTGCGCCCTGAGCGTGCTGGTGATTTTCGCCGGATATTCGAGCTACGCCCTGCTGCTGATACGCTCGCACGCCAACCCCCCGATGAACCAGAACGCGCCCGACAACGTGTTCGCCCTCTCCTCGTACCTCAACCGCGAGCAGTATGGCGACACCCCGCTCCTCTACGGCCACACCTTCAAATCGTCGGTGCTCTACGAGGCCGACGAGTATGGCAACTACGGCTTCAAGAAGAAGGGGGAGAAGGACGTCTACAGCAAGGCCGTGAAGAGCGACCCCTCGGAGCCCGACCGCTACGTCGCCAAGAAGTCGTTCTCCTACGAGATGACCCCGAAGATGCTCTTCCCCCGCATGTACTCCACCTCACCCTCCCACCCCAACGCCTATATGGAGTGGATCGGGGCCACCGAGGCTGACCTCGACAACGTCGAGGCCCCGGTGATCGTCGACAAGGATGGGAACACCGTGCGCACCATGATGATGCAGAAGCCCACGTTCGTCCAGAACCTGCGCTACTTCTTCAACTACCAGTGGAACTATATGTACTGGCGCTACTTTATGTGGAACTTCGCCGGGCGCCAGAACGACATCGCCGGACAGGGCGAGGCCAACCACGGCAACTGGATTTCAGGCATCCCCTTCATCGACAACCACCGCCTGGGCGACCAGAGCCTCCTGCCCGACGACATCGGCAAGAACAACAAGGGGCACAACGTGTTCTATATGCTCCCGCTGCTGCTCGGCATCCTGGGCCTCACCTGGCAGGCCTTCCACTCCAAGCGGGGCATCGAGCAGTTCTGGGTGATATTCTTCTTTTTCTTCATGACGGGTGTGGCCATCGTGCTCTACCTCAACCAGCCCCCGCTGCAGCCCCGCGAGCGCGACTACGCCTTCGCCGGCTCGTTCTACGCCTTCTCGATATGGGTGGGCATGGGGGTTCCCGCCCTCTGGGCCCTGGTGAACCGCCTGATGAAGAACTCCGTAGGCCCCGTGGGTGACGACAACAACGGCATCAACCCCGCCGCCGACCGCCGCAAGGCCCTCTGGGTGGCTTGCGGAGCGTGCGCCGTAGGGCTGGCCGTTCCCCTGCAGATGGTGTCGCAAACCTGGGACGACCACGACCGCTCGGGCCGCTACACCACCCGCGACTTCGGTATGAACTACCTCTCGTCGGTCGACCCCAACGGTGTGATATTCACCAACGGCGACAACGACACCTTCCCCCTGTGGTACGCCCAGGAGGTCGAGGGGTACCGCACCGACGTGCGCGTGGTCAACCTCTCATACCTTACTACCGACTGGTACGCCAACCAGATGCGCGTGGCCACCGACGGCGCCGCCGGTCTCAAAACCCTCGCACAGCCCGCCGACTACGCCCAGGACCGCCTCCAGTACAGCTACTTCGACCAAGAGAACATGAGCCAGGAGCGCGTCAACGCCCTCAACTCGCTCGACGACCTCTACCATAACCCCAAGGCAATGTGGCAGGGATCGCGCGTGATGCGCTACCCCAATATGTACATCCCCTCCAACGCCAAGGCCGCCGCCGAGGCCGGGGTGATACTCCCCTCGGAGCTCCCCGCCGCCGAGGACGCCATCGAGGTATCGCTCTACAAGGACCCCAAAAACCCCGCCGGGGGCGTGACCCTCAGCCAGGCCATCAGCCTCGACGCGATCGCCACCCAGGCCCGCGACGGATGGAACCGCCCGGCATACTTCGCGATGACGGTGCCCGACGAGTACTACCTCTCGCTGTCGCCCTATATGCGCAACACCGGCCTGGCCTACCAGGTGACCCCCCTCCGCAACCCCGAGGACGGCCAGTCGACCTGGATAGCCACCGACAAGATGTACGACAACATCACCACCAAGTTCCGCTGGGGCGGCCTCGACCAGCTTAAGGATGGCGAGGAAATCTACCTCGACGAGACCGTGCGCCGCATGGTGACCACCCACCGCTCGGCTATGTCGGAACTCGCCTACTCGCTCTTCCTCGAAGGGTACGACGCGATGCACCCCGCTGACTCCGTCAACGGCAAGCCCGACGCCGTGTACGCCGCCGACCGCTTCACAAAGGCAGCCCACATCCTCGACCTCATCGAGGAGAAGCTCCCCACCAAGGTTTCGCCCTACAGCATCCAGGTGGGCTACCAGATAGCCGACACCTACCTGCGCCTGGCCCAGGCCACCGGCGACTCGAACCTCAAGGCCAAGGGGCTCGCCATCCTTGAAAAGGAGATTCTGCGCTACGGCCAGTACATACCCTACTTCATGGAACTGCAGCGCACCCTCCCCGGCAGCGGCTTCTCGGGCCTCACCTACGCCGACCGCTACATACCGACATACCTCTATGTGCTCCTCGACGCCTACTCCTCGGAGGGTGGCGACAACGCCTCCCTGCAGGAGAAGCTCCTCGCCGAAGGGGTGAACATCAACGACCTGACCCGCTTCCTGCCTAAAAAGCAGTAAGCGGGCCGGGCCCATCCACCCGCCAGCCAATGCTTATCGAAAGACCGCCTCTGATCTACCGCCTCCTCTTCCCCGAGGGGCTGTGGCGCTTCAAGCGTAAGAAACGCAAGGTAGTATACCTGACCTTCGACGACGGGCCGGTGCCCGAGGTAACCCCCTGGGTGCTCGACACCCTCGACCGCTACGGCGTGAAAGCCACATTCTTCATGGTGGGCGACAACGTGGCCCGCAACCCCCATATTTTCGAGGAAATCAAGCGCCGGGGCCACTCCTACGGCAACCACACCATGCACCACCTCCAGGGGATGAAGGTGTCGGCCTACCGATATGTGCACGACATCACCGAGGCCAACGACCTGATTGACAGCCCCCTGTTCCGCCCGCCCCACGGCCTGCTGAAATGGAAGCAGTCGAAAATCATCAAGGACCACTACAACATTGTGATGTACGACCTGGTGACCCGCGACTACTCCAAGAAGCTCACCCCCGACAAAGTGTTCGCCAACGTGAGGCGCTACGCCCGCAACGGCTCCATAATCGTGTTCCACGACTCCCTGAAGGCCGAGCGCAATATGAAGGCCGTGCTACCCCAGGCTATCGAATGGCTAAGAGCGAGAGGATATGAGTTCGAAGTCCTCCCGATGTGACGACAACGGCGCCCGTGCCGCCCGGCAACCGGGCGGCACGCCGCTTTACGCCTCGCTCGCCGACGCCATGGATGCCGCCGGGGCCGCCGCCTGGGGGATAGCCGAGGCCGGAGAGGTCGACGGCCTGACCATGGAGCGCTACGACCGCTTCATAGCCGAAGGGCGCCACGCCTCGATGGAATACCTCGAACGTTACCGCGAGATACGCCTCAACCCGCTCCGACTGCTCGAAGGGGAGCCGGAAAGCGGGGCGGTGATAGTCGGTGCCTTCCCCTACGCTTCGGAATACCACCCCGCTCCGGGAGCCGACCGAGTGGCCCGCTACGCCCTCGGCGACGACTACCACGAGGCTCTCCGCAAGCGGCTGAAGCCCGTGGCGGCACTGCTCCGCGACGCCGGATACCAGGCCCGCGTGTGCGTCGACTCGGCTCCCATCCTGGAGCGCTACTGGGCCGAAAAGGCCGGCCTGGGCCATCCGGGCCTCAACCGCCAGCTATCCATACCCGGCCTCGGCAGCTACTTCTTCCTCGCCGAGATAGTTACCGACGCGCCCCTGCGCCCCGCGCCGCCACGCCTACCCGCTGAATCGGAAACCACCGACAGCACCCCCACCCGCTCCGCGGGGTGCACGAAGTG
>JAMPHO010000050.1 GCA_023663385.1 Alistipes timonensis
GCTTGCCGTTGGCGGCGGCGCGGGGGGGAAGCGGAGCCTCGCCCCGGGAAGCGGCCTCGTTGGCCGTGTCGGCGGCGAAACGTTCCAGGTAGCCGATGGCCACCGCGGGGAGGTTCATCTTATTATATATGCACTTCGACTCGCACTGGCGCTCCTGGGGGCACACGCGGCCACACACGGCGGGGAGCGCCGAGGTTTCGCGGAGCGTCGCGGCGGCGGCGGGGAAGTCGCCCCGCTCGATGTTCTTTACAAACCCGGGGATGTTGATGCCCACGGGGCACCCCTCGACACACGTCGGGTTGGGGCAGTCGAGGCAACGTGTGGCCTCCAGCACGGCCTGTTCGGCGGAGAGCCCCTGGTTAACCTCCTCGTTGCAGCTTACGCGGTACGAAGGGGAGAGCTCGGCCATCTTGACGCGGGGAATCTCGCGGCGCTGCTTGGGAGTGTGGGCCTTGCGCAGTTCCTCGCGCCACTGGGCGTCGCGAGGCGATATTGTATCCTGGTTCATAGGGTCTACAGGTTAATGGGGCTTTAGTTAAATGAACGGAGTCGGGTGAGCATCTCGTCGAAATCGACCTGGTGGGCGTCGAACTCGGGGCCGTCGACGCATACGAAGCGCATCTTGCCGCCGACGGTTACGCGGCAAGCTCCACACATACCCGTGCCGTCGACCATTATGGTGTTGAGCGAGCATATGGTGGGCACCTCGTATTTCTTGGTCAGGAGGCTGACGAACTTCATCATGATGGCCGGGCCGATGGTGCACACGAGGTCGACTTTCTCGCGCTTGATCACCTCCTCGACGCCGTCGGTAACGAGGCCCTTGCGACCGTAGGAGCCGTCGTCGGTCATGATTATCACCTCGTCGGCGTGGCGGCGCACCTCATCCTCAAGGATTATGAGGTCGCGGGTGCGGGCGGCGAGCACGGCCACCACGCGGTTGCCGGCCTGCTTCATGGCGGCGAGAATAGGGAGCAGCGGTGCCACCCCGACACCTCCGCCGCAGCACACCACCGTGCCGTAGTCGCGGATGTCGGTGGCGCGGCCGAGGGGGCCGACAACGTCGTGGAGGTACTCTCCGGCCTCCTTGGCGCAGATTTGGGCCGTGGAGGCGCCGATGGCCTGCACTACCAGGGTGATGGTGCCTTTCTTGACGTCGGCGTCGGCGATCGTCAGCGGGATGCGTTCACCTTTCTCGTCGCAGATCACGATCACGAAGTGACCCGGGCGGCGCGCCTTGGCGATCAGCGGGGCCTCGACCACGAGCTTGACCACTTTCTCCGAGAAATATTCCTTGGAAAGAATCTTGTTCATTTAACTAACCTAAAAGTAAGCTTTTCAACAAAAAGCCGACCCGCGGCACCCGGGGGTCAGCCCCGCGGAAAAGCCCGGTCTGCTATTACCCCGCAAATATACGAAACTTCCCCGCCACCTCAAAATAATATTGCCTCCCCGACCCCGAGCCGACGAGCGGCGCCAAAAGCAATTCGAGGAAATTTCAGAGAATTGTTGCGGGAAGAGGGAAATTTCGTTAATTTTGCACCCGAATTATCGGAAATGGGCAACTTTAAATCCATACAGCAATCACTCGCGCCGGAACTGACCAGGCTCAACAGCCTTATCAGGCAGACCCTCGACTCCCCCAACGAGCTGATGAACCGAGTGATAGCCACCTACCTGCGCAAGGAGGGGAAACAGGTGCGCCCGATCCTGGTGATGCTCTGCGCGAAGTTGTTCGGCGAGGTTTCGGAAAAGGCGCTCAAAGGCGCCGCCGCCGTGGAGCTGCTCCACAACGCCTCGCTGATTCACGACGACGTGGTCGACGACACCACCACCCGCCGCGGCGAGCAGACAATCAACGCCCTGTGGGACAACCACCTGGCCGTGCTCATCGGGGACTTCTTCCTCTCGAACGCGCTGCTCCAGGCCGCCGCCACCGACGACATACGCATCGTGAACTCGATTTCCGAGCTCGGGCGACTACTTTCAATCGGCGAGCTTGACGAGATTTACACCGCCCGCTTCAACAATCTCGACGAGGAGGCTTATTTCCAGATTATTTTCCGCAAGACGGCATCGCTGTTCGTGGCGTGCGCCGAGGTCGGCGTTTTCGCCGCCGGAATAGACAAGGAGGACCCCAGGGGCGCCGCGCTCGTGGAATACAGCCGCCTGCTGGGCCTCTGCTTCCAGATCAAGGACGATATTTTCGACTATTACGCCGACGCCGCAATAGGCAAACCGACCGGCAACGACCTCCGCGAGGGTAAGATAACGCTCCCGCTGCTGCACACACTCCGCGACGAGACCATCGCCGGATGCGCCGATATGCGCGAACTCGCCCGCAAGGAATCGCTCTCAGCCGATGAAATCGCGACACTCATAACCTACGCCATCGACAACGGCGGCATCGACTACGCCTACAGCGTGATGAGGGGGTTCCGCGACCGCGCCTCCGAGCTCCTCGACGCCACTTTCGCCCCCTCCCCCGCCCTTGACGCCCTGAAGTCGCTCATCGACTTCATCATCGAGCGCGACCACTGAGATGGCCGCATACCCGCCCCAGTCAGAACGAACCGCCATATCACACAGCCGCGCGACGGCGACAGACCGCGTCAACGGCCAGCCGTTTGGCAAAGCGCGACCACCCCATACGTCAATCGCAACCAGAATCAAAACCGATACACCATGCTTGGTCTGAAAGAGAAATCCCGCTCGCTGATAGCGACCGCCATAATCATAACCGCCGCCGCGACGAATGCCAAGGCCCAGGAATTGGGCTATTACGCCTATCCACCCACCGTTGAGGCGTGGGGCGACAGCAGTACCCCGGAGAAGTTATCGGTAAAATTCTGCTCGTTGAATTCCGGGTTTTCCGGGGCCTACACCCTGACCTGTCCCGACGACTGGAACGGGAAAATACGCATCACGGCGGCAAACGGGTCGAGCGTGCGCGTAAAGCGCGTCGTCCTTTACGGATCGAACCTCGAAATGTCGATGTCAGGCGACTTTGAAAAAAATGAAACGGTAACGTTGCATATTGACAAAGGGGTGGTCGTAAAGAACACCCAGACTGCCGGGGGCGCCGCGATAACCGAGGAGAGCCCAGCCATTGACTTGACATATAGATATGTGAACGGCCCGGCGATGACCTATCAGGCTTTCGACAAATACGGCTTTGGCGACTACGAGGTCAAGGGGAATTTGTCGAACATCACAATTTCCGACGGCAACTCCATTGTCGCACGGGCTACCGGGCTCAATAACGGCAACTTGACGTTTTCATCCGTACTGGAGGACCGGGGTATCTACAAGATGGTGATACCCGAAAATATGTACATCACTCATTATGAACTCGGCGACGAGAACAAGCCCGTATATAACGAGCGTATTGAGATGTACCTCAGCGTAGGCGGCAATCCTTTCGACGTCATCAGGACGCTTCCGGCGCAAGGGAGCACGATTGGCGGTTTCAAGAAATTAATGTTGATATTCCCCGATGATGTAGCCGAGGTGGTTTACAAGGGTTCGAACAAAATCACCCTTACCAACAACGATACGAACAAGACCTACCAGGTCGGGGGCAGTTATGAAAAAACTTTCGCCAACGCGCTCGACATATCCTTCGCGGAGGAGATAACCGAGCCGGGGCGGTACACCTTACGGGTACCCGAGGGAACATTCAAGTCATACGGCTGGTCAAAGTTCGCCAACGAGTCCTTCAGCGTTGACTTCACCATAGCCCCGTCAGCCGGAGTCGAATCGGTCGAGGCCGACGACGACAGCAATTCGGCAACCAGCTACTTCGGCATCGACGGCACAAAACTCGACCGCGCGCCCTCTCACGGAATCTTCATCGAAAAGAGAGGCGGCAAAGCGCGGAAGATACTCAGATAACCATTCAAATCCAACCATACCCCAGCCAGCGCCATGGAATCATTACGCCAGCTTTTCAAGATAGGCAACGGGCCGTCGAGCTCCCACACGATGGGGCCGCGCAAGGCCGCGCAGATTTACCTCTCGGAACTCCCCGAGGGCACAGCGAAAGTGGTAGTCACGCTCTACGGGGCGCTGGCCGCCACGGGCAAAGGGCACCTTACCGACAAGGCGGTGCTCGACGTGCTCACCCCCTCCATCCCGACGGAGATAGAGTGGCTCCCCGACACGGTGCTCCCGTTCCACACCAACGGCATAAGGTTTGAATCGTTCGGCGCCGACGGAGCGTCGCTCGGCTCCGAGACCTTCTACTCGATAGGGGGCGGCGACATAGTGCGCGAGGGGGAGAGCCGCCAGGCCGCCGAAAGCATCTATCCGATGACGAAAATCAAGGAGATTCTCGCGTGGTGCGAGCGCACCGGCCTGAGCTATTGGGAATACGTCGAGCAGACCGAGGGTCCCGAAATCTGGGACTATCTGCGCGAGGTGTGGCAGGTGATGAAGAGCGCCGTTGAGCGCGGCATCGAGGCCGAGGGGATTCTGCCCGGCGGTCTCGGGGTTAGGCGCAAGGCGGTAAGCTACCATGTGCACGCCGCGGGCTACAACTCGTCGCTCAAGAGCCGCGGCCTGGTGTACGCCTACGCCCTGGCGGTCAGCGAGGAGAACGCCGCCGGTGGCGAGATAGTGACCGCCCCGACCTGCGGCTCGTGCGGCATAGTGCCGGCTGTTCTGTACCACCTCTACACCTCCAAAGGGTTCTCTGAAAAGAGGATACTGCGCGCGCTGGCCACCGCCGGCCTGTTCGGCAACGTGGTGAAGCACAACGCGTCGGTCTCCGGGGCCGAGGTGGGGTGCCAAGGCGAGGTCGGAGTGGCGTGCGCCATGGCCGCTGCCGCCGCCTCGCAACTGTTCGGAGGCACTCCGGCGCAAATCGAGTACTCAGCCGAGATGGGGCTTGAGCACCACTTAGGGCTGACGTGCGACCCGGTGTGCGGCCTGGTCCAGATACCCTGCATCGAGCGCAACGCCTACGCCGCCGCCCGCGCCCTCGACGCCAATCTCTACGCCGCCTTCTCCGACGGGCGCCACCGCGTCGACTTCGACCGCATCGTGGAGGTGATGAAGCAGACCGGCCACGACCTCCCCTCCCTCTACAAAGAAACCGCCAAGGGTGGCCTCGCCGCCATCCAGTGATCCCCGCCCCGCGTTAGCACTCGGAAGAAACACTCGAAAGAAACACTCTGGAGGCGCTCCGCGATATGTCGGGGCGCCTTCCGTTATATTTTATTAACAAAAGCGGCTGAATTGTATGTTAAAGAATGTGTAACTTTGTAGTCAGTTAGTTACACAATTCACATATCCATTATCACGCGCGCTGACCCCGCGCCGCATAACCTTTATGAGAAAAATCCTTGCCCTGCTCCTAATCGTTCTGACTACGGCAACCGTAGTCGGGAAAAATCCTTATGCGATGTCGTCGAACCGCAAAGGGGGCGATAAAATCCTGCTCCGCGACGGCAACTTCTTAGACGCCCAAATACAGCAGATAACCCAATCCTCGGTGCGCTTCAACAATCTGACCAGGGGAATTAAGTTAGACGAACTGCCCCTCACCGACATTTACCTTATAAAATCAGGGAAACGCGGGAATCTGTTCTTCACTCAAGGGGGCAAACGCAAAACCGGCGACCAGCTGGAAATCGACCCTAAGGCTACCGTTCTTTACACGACCGACTATCGGGAGATACCCATATTCTCCCTCGAATTTGACGAGGACAAGGTCATATACCAGACCTCCAAGGCCGATAGGAAAAATCCCCAGCCGCTGAAAAAGGTACTTCCGCAAAGCTTGCTGTTCATGATCGTATATCCCGATGGGACATCGGACATCTTCAACGATATGACCAAGGACCAAACCTACACCCCGTCGAGCGCCACTGAACAGACGGCTCAGCCGGAAGAACCAAAGGAGGAGCTCAAAGTGGTATTCCACAACGTGAAACAGGGCGACACCCTCAACTCGCTCGCCGAGCGCTACGCTGTAACCGCGGCGGAGATACGCGAGTGGAACGAGATCGGGGCCAAGACAAAAGACACTACCCCGCTGAAACCGGGCCAACAGCTTATGCTCTACGTCAAGAACGCGAATTAACCCCACAGACCGATGAGAAAGACACTTCACTTTCTATTTCCCGTTGCCGCCGCGGCATTCCTCACCATCGGATGCGACCGAACAGGACACAAGGAGGTAATCCGCGTAGTGACGGAACGCGACTCGCTGCAACGGGTGGCCGAGCGCCAGGACCGCCAGCTCGCGAAAATAAACAACGTGATATATACCCTATCGGAGGCGCTGGACTCCGTACAGCGTCAGGAGGACATACTGTTTCTCGACCCGACCGGCGAAGGGAAAGCCTCGAAAACCGACGCGCTCAACAACCTCAACCGCTTCGAGGCCGTGCTCAAAGCCCAACAGGGACATATCGACCGGCTCGAAAAAGACCTTGCCGAGCAAAAGGCCAAAGATGACACCGAAGAGCAGGCCCCCGACCCCGGCACGGCCAACCTCATCGCGAATATGCGGCAACAGCTACGGCAAAAGGACGATCTGATCGCCCAGTTGCGCGAGCAATTGGAGTCCAAGGATGTGGATATAGCCAACCTACAGGCGATTGTCGACAAACAGAAAACACAGATTTCCAACCTGGGCGAACAGAACAAACGGTATACCGAAGCGCTGACCCGTTCGACCGATATGGCTAACCGCGGGTTCGTCGCGATGGGCACCAAGAAAGAACTGGAGGCCAACGGCATAATACACAAAGGAAAAATCCAGACAAAAGACGCCCTTGACCGAAGTAAGTTCAACCAGGTGGACATCCGCAAATTCACCGAGATTACTTTCGAGGCCAAGAAGCCCAAAATCATCACCGCCGCGCCGCAAAGCACCTACACCCTCACCACCGACGGCAATGGCAAATTCACACTGCACATCAACAATGTGGCGGAGTTTTGGTCCATTTCAAATTTCCTGGTGATACAGACCCGCTGACACCCTCAAAGCGAGCCCGCCAAACAAACACACCGCATCATGAAACGCACGACACTCTCCGCCGCGCTGGTCGCCTTGACAATGGCGTTTTCCGCCAACGGACGCACCTATATCGCCGAAAGGGGCGATACTTGGGAATCGGTAGCCCGGAAATGGGGCCTCTATACCGAGGAGCTGAAAGCGGCCAACAGCATTTTCCCCGAGTTGTTTACCGGGCTGGAAATAGAACTGCCGGAACAAAGCGCTAAAGAGCCCCTGGACACGCGCGCCATAGCGCGGCTCGAATCGGCCGGCAGAAACCTCGACAAGGGGAAAGAACTGCTTGAACGGAAAGAATACTCGTTGGCGGAAACATATTTCACATTGGTGGAATATGGAATGGGGCGCCCGTCGGCAGAGTTGCTTTACCTGCGCGGCCGGGTCAAGGAGGGAACCAAGTCGTTCGAGGACGCCCACTCTCTGTACAAAAAAGCCCTCGCCAAGGGCTCGGAAGGCGACCCCACCATGACCGGCGAGCAATATGCCGCGCTGACAGCCAAGGCCGACGAAATCGGAGTGCTCGCGGCTAAAGAACGCCTCAAACGCGAAGAGGAAGCCCGGCGGCGCAGGGAAGAGGCTGAAAGAGAGGCGGCAAGAGAAGCTGAAAGAAGCGCCGCCCGCCGCCGCGCCGCGGCTGAACGCCAAACCACCACGACCTCCGGCAGCGGCGGAGGCGGCGGATGGGGATGGCCGTTCGGCGGATGGGGAGTGCCATCGTTCGGATGGAGCGCCCCGGTGCCTTTGCCGCCGATGCCCGCGCCGATGCCGATGCCAACGCCGTCATTCCAAACCATAACCTCACCAAGCTGGGGCAACGTCCCGATTGACTGGAACTCAATGCCGATGAATGCCGGAGCATCTTTCAGCGCCCCGCTTGACGGGGGAGACTTCTCGACAGGCTCCGGCAACCCGCGCGACCCTATCACTTTTTCCGACCACTCATGCAACCTGTGCGGTGGCAAAGGCACAATCGCCGACTCTGGGGCCACCACATTCGGCCAATCCGGCTCGAAATATTGCTCAGACTGCGGGCGATATGTTGACTTGAGCCACAGGCATATACAATGCCCGTCGTGCCAGGGCAAGGGCACTGTCAGGAAACGCGACTAACTCGATAATACATAAACACATCCGATATGCTCCGACTCACACGGTCAATCTCCAAAATCATTCTTGCCGCCTCGTTGGCGGCGTGTCTCACATCGCCAGCCGAGGCACAGACAAAACACGTACTCGAACGCGGGGAAACCCTCGAATCCATAGCGAAAAAATACGGGGTCACAACGCAGCAGATCATCGAACTCAACCCCGAGGTCGCCACATTCACTTATATCGGGATGGAACTGACCATTCCCGAAACCAACGTCGGCGCTCCATTTACCTCAACAGCCACCGCGACTTCCACTGGACAAAACGCGACTATCACCCAAACAGCGCCAACGCCGACACAAATACAGACCGCGACTCCACAAACGGCTCCAGCCGCCACAACCACAACAACTTCCACAACAACCACTACGACATATTATCCGTCGGAACAATACGCCCGCAACAGCTACCCGGAGGACAAGATTTCCGGCAACGAGCACAATGTGTTCTCAATGGCGGCGCTGGTATCGTGGCAGTACAACCTCTCTATGGACGGAGGTGACTTCAAGCTCAGAAGCCAATACGGAATCATGGCCGAGGGATGCTCGGAACTGTCTCAGAACTTAGGCGTCGGTATGTCGTTCGGATTCAGAGCTAACTACGGACTCGTCCCGAAAGGCTACGGCGGGCTCAACGGCTTTTTAGGCCCCACTATAGCCGTGGCCTTCGGCGACACTAAATCAGCGGGCATCTATCTGCCTGTATGCGTAGGGCTTGCCAGCGACGGCGACAAGACCAACTGGGGGTGCGTGGTGATACCCCATTTCGCGTTCTCGCTGAACCGCGTGCGCATAAACGCCGGCTGCTTCGTCGACACCGACTTTTCCGACGCTTCGGTATCGCTGATGGTCGGACTCGGATACGAATTCTGAAACCGGGACGGGCGGCGTATTTTTAGCAAACTTTAATGTTTGCGCCGAGGGAATGCGGCGGGGATTGAGTAATTTTGCGGTTAAGAAAATAACGAGCCAAAAATTTATCACACTTTATACGCATTATGAACGCAAAATCAGTTATCGCGCTCGCCGCGACCGGGACAGTGCTCCTGACAGGCTGCGGGAAAAAACTTAACCAGTTTCAAGCCGACTACTTCAACGTGAACCCCAATCCGCTGGAAGTGGTTGCCGACCGCGTGCCCGCCACCGTGACGGCCCGCATCCCGGCGAAATTCTTCGTGAAGAACGCCGAGGTGACCGTAACCCCCTACCTCTGCTTCGAAGGGCAGGAAGTGGCTTCGCAGCCCTACTCGTTCCAGGGCGAGAAGGTGCGCGGCAACGCCCCGGTGGTGAACTACGAGAACGGCGGCACGGTGACCATCCCCGTGATGTACGAGTACCAGCCCGAGATGATGCGCAGCGAGCTGCAGCTGGCGTTCGATGTGCGCCAGGGGAGCAAGCAGTATGTGCTTCCCCGCGTGAAGGTCGCCAACGGCGTGGTAGCCACCTCGACCCTCGCCGACGCGTCGACCGTCACCCCGGCCCTGGCCCAGGACAAGTTCCAGCGCGTGATTAACGAGAAATATGACGCCGACATCCACTTCCTGATCAACCAGGCCAATATCCGCGAAGGGCAGCTGACCACCACCGAGATGCTCTCGCTCAACGAGCAGCTCCGCAACGCCGCAAACGACCCCTCGCGCAAGATTGAGGAAATCAACGTGTCGTCCTACGCTTCGCCCGAAGGCTCGCTCGACCTCAACACCCGCCTGGCCGAGAGCCGCGAAAAGAACACCACCGCCTATCTCGACAAGAAACTCAAAAAGGACAACATCACCGAGTTCGGCGAACTGACCGCCAACTTCACCCCCGAGGACTGGGAAGGCTTCCAGAAACTCGTGGCCGCAAGCTCGATTCAGGACAAGGAGCTTATTCTCAGCGTTCTTTCGATGTACAAGGATCCCGAGCAGCGTGAGAAGGAGATTCGCAACCTCTCCTCGATTTTCGACCAGCTGGCCGAGCAGGTGCTCCCCCAGCTCCGCAAGAGCCGCATCACCGCCTCGATCAACGTGATCGGCAAGAGCGACAAGGAGTTGATGGACGCTTTCGCATCGAACCCCAAGAGCCTGACCATCGACGAGCTGCTCTACACCGCCACGCTGTTTGATAACAACGCCGACAAGATGAAGGTGTACGACACCGCCGCCCAGCTCTACCCGAACGATTATCGCGCGTTCAACGACCTTGGCATGACCCAGTTTGCCGCCGGCGACTACGACGCCGCCAAGCAGAACTTCGCCCACGCCCAGCGCATCGCCCCCGCCGCTACCGAGCCCCAGATGAACATGGGCCTCGTGTCGCTGATGAACAAGGACTACCGCCAGGCCAACCAGAAGTTTGGCGCCGCCGCCGGACAGCCCGAGCTCAACGACGCGATGGGTACCTACTACCTGATGACCGGCGATCCCGCCGCCGCTGTGAAGGCTTTCGGCAACGCGAAGACCAACAACGCCGCCCTGGCCCAGATTCTCACCAAGGACTACAGCAAGGCTAAGTCGACCCTCGCAGGCATCACCGCCCCCAACGCGATGACCTACTACATCACCGCCATCCTGGGCGCCCGCACCAACAACGACACCATGGTCAACAACAACCTCCGCCAGGCAGTGAAGCTCGACCGCTCGCTCGCCGCGAAGGCCGCCAAGGACCTTGAGTTCCAGAACTTCAACCTCAGCGCGATCCTCTAAGGAATTGTTCTAAGATTTTCCAAACCGATTCACACAATAGGATTTGGCAACAAACCGACCGCGCCGCCGCGCCGCCTCCGGGCCGCGCGGCGGCTCCCGTAG
>JAMPHO010000051.1 GCA_023663385.1 Alistipes timonensis
TTGCGGGCCGACGGCGCCAACCGCGCCATCTCCAGCGCCTCGCCGAAGCGCGACCCAGCGGAGAGCGGCACGCCGAAGCTCCCGTCGAAAAACAGCTTGCCGAACAGCTCGCGGTGCTTGCTGCCGAGGGCCGCGCGCATCAGCCGCTCCCTCAGCGACAGCTTAGCGGGAACACCCACCGGGCACACCACCCGCAGCTCCTCGCCAGCGGGCCACTCCTCCCCGCCGTCGAAGTCCGAGCCGCGGAACGTGCCCCCGAGCCAGCAGGTGCCCAGCCCCAGGCGCCACGCCTCCAACACCACCCCCTCGAAACGGAATCCCGCCGAGAGCGCCGAGGCCGCGTCAGCCCCGTAGGCCAGCAGAAAGAAATCCCTCGCCCCCGAAATCACCCCGTAGGTGCCGGGCCGCGACTCGCCCCGCGGCGGAAACCGCCGCGCCCTCACCGTCACCGAGCCACCGAACGGGTCCGCGGACTCAGCCGCCACCCGTTCCAGCTCCCGCAGACACTCCGCAGCGAGCGGCTCCCCGTTGAAGCCGCGCACCGACCGCCGCCCCCTCATCGCCTCCATCACATCCATAATCTTCTCCATAGTTCCTCACATAGTTAATCGTTTAACAATAGATTCTTAGTTTGTAATAATTTTCACAAACCGCTTGGTCTCTCCGCGGTCGTTTGCCGGGCCTCCCCGCCCGGCCACCAACCGCCGGGAGTCCGTTTCCGACTCCCGTGACGCGAAGATAGCGCGTCGCGCCCCTCCGCCGTATGCGATAATGCAACTTTTAGGCAGAAATTTCGCAAGCCACTATCGCCAACCACTAAAAAACTATCGCCAACCACTAAAAAACAACGCTTAAAAAAACGTATAGGGCGCCCCGAATTATTTGGCAATTAAAGAGAAACTTATTATTTTCGCGGTGCCGACCGTCCTGCGGAAGCCCCCGGTCGTGGGGTAGCGGGAGGGTACGGCAGACATGTTTACCGAAAGCGTCACTTCGCGCTTAGTCCTCGACATCTTGAAATCTCGCAAATTTCATATCAACCGAGACTTAGCAACGAAGGAAACGCCGCATGGATATGGATACACCTCCCTGGTCCGGCCGCACGCCCCGAGCGTGAGGCCAGTTCAGGTGTATATTCATATTTGCGTGGGGCTTCCGTCGTTGCCGTCCTGTTGAGAAAGGCAATGCGAGAGCCTCAAGATGTGGGACGGCACCAAGGATGGTCCCGCGCTTTCGTTTTTACACCAATCAATCGCCAACTAAGTGGGGCCGTTGGCATACATCCTACTATGGGAACTGACAATCGCAAATTTGGTCGTGCCTCCTTTAACTTTTGGCAAGGGCTGAATGTGCTCTGGAATGAAGGACACCGCAAAAACCAACATCGACAACACCAATTGAAATCTGAACCACGCACGAAACGCACAATCAAACGGACATTCCTGCATACGTGCTTCCTGTTTGCCCTTTTTGCAGGATTGTTCTCCTTGATTAAGCTTTGGTATCCCGTGTCACTTAGTCAAATCATAACTGCCGTTAACAACTCGGCTCCGCAGTTCGCAACCATCATCATTGCGGCCTCTATAATGGCATACACCCTGATTCTCAATTTCTTCAAAGGTGAAAATCGAGTTATAGAGAGTGCTAAGGGACATGGCTTCCGGGAACGAAAAGAGGTGCTTAGCACATCCAGCCTGCTAATAATGCTTCAACTCGCATTGCTAACTGTCAGCTTCTTCCTAACTATTATGCTGCCTTCCGCGACTCCGTTGAATTGCGGTGATAACTGTTATTGTCCCGCAATGATCGACAACATCATAGTAGCTGTCGCATGGATTGCGACCACACTATTCTCCGTTGTAGGAACCCTTAAAATCCTACTACAGGTCGCACTATATGCCGTAGGAGACAAACAGAACTAACGAATCTAACTAACAAACCAATCATATGAATATCTTAACCAAAATGAGGCAAATGGCGGTACCTTACCGCTTTATCCTCCTCAGCATTATGCTGCTCGCATCACAATCCGTATTCGCCGACATTATATCCTTGGGATATTATATTGACGGCTTAGGATACGACATAGACCGAACTCACAAAGAAGCTATAGTTACGGGGTCTCAGGGATTCAACTTTGTTAATATACCAGACTCCGTAACTTACGAAGGTGAAAAATATCCAGTGACTATTATAGACGAGTTCGCATTCGGATATCATGCTGAATTGACATCTATTAAGATAGGAAAATCAGTGAGAAGTATCCGCAAAGAGGCGTTCTATAAATGTACTGGCTTAAAGTCGTTAATAATGGGAGATTCTGTGACGACAATCGGCCCTTCTGCATTCACCGGGTGCTCGTCTTTGACTTCGGTGACTATACCCGCTTCTATGACGACCATAGGAGACAGAGCATTCAGCGGCTCAGGCTTAACATCATTATCAATACCGCCTTCAGTGAGTACCATCGGAGACAGTGCGTTCCGCGGCTGCGAGCTGACATCGCTGACTATACCTAACACAGTAACAAGCATTGGCGATTGGGCTTTCGGAGGCAACGCTATCTCTAATCTAATAATCGAAGATGGCAAACAAAAACTTTCTTTGGGGAGAACGAGCGTAAGTACTACATTTTCGGGATCACCTCTGACAACATTGTATCTTGGCCGAAATTTAGCTTACTATTCATATCATACTAAAGGAAGGATATCCCCTTTTTATGATATGAGAACGTTGACAGATCTAACCATAGGCAACTCCGTATCTTATATTCCAAGTGTTGCGTTTGCAAACTGCACAGGATTAACATCTGTAAAGATACCCTCTTCGGTAAAGGGTATCGGCGATTTGGCATTCACAGGCTGCACAAGCCTGACATCCGTAGATATTGGCGATTCAGTGACATCTATTGGCGAATCCGCATTTGAAGGATGCTATAACTTGACGTCGTTTACTATACCTCCGTACGTTAATCGAATACCTTACAAGGCATTCAAGGGTTGCAGCGCATTAAGGGAGTTAAGGTTTGAAGATGGAGAAAACACACTATTCTTAGAGGGTGAAGGTCATAGTGATGGCTTCTCTTATAGTGCTTTCTATAGCTGCCCAATAACATCATTGTATCTTGGCAGAACATTGTCATATGAAAAGGGCTACGAGCCAAAGCCCTATAGTTCATTGACCAACTTGACCATTGGTAGGTTTGTAACAGAGCTTTCAGATTCTCAGTTTTCCAAATGTGATAACTTAGAATATGTCAAGATCAGCAGTTTGGCTGATCTAAATTTCAAATCAGCTGGCTTTAATCGCTATCAAAAAGTGCGATTACTGCCGGATAACAACAATGAATTCAGCGACATAAATGAATCAGTTCTTAATTATTTCACCGACGTTCTTGCTGAAAAGGATGGATTGGAATATGCCGTGGTAGAAACCCCTGAGTTTCTGAAGTTCACAAATTCTATAAATGTTTCTGATAAGTTCCGTCTTGTGCGATATGGCGACAGAGAGTGTGTGTCGTGTGAATTTTCTAACATAATAGCGAGGCACAATGGCATTGACGTATCAAATAGCCTAACACCAGGCAATGAGTATGGCTTTGTTCCATCCGAGAAGCATAAGGAGAATGTGTTCAACGCGTATACCCCGGCAGATAAGGCAAGCTTCCGGGAAGTTGCATTGAAAAAAGCCGGCACATTATTTGATGAAATCGGATTGCAAAATATAGAAAAAATTGTGTGGTTAAGAATTTCGGGAGACATCAATGGTACCGACGTGATGACAATCAACAAAATGACCTCATTACGAGTGCTTGACCTTACGAACGCTAATATCGTGGCAGGTGGCACAACCTATCGCGACAATCTGAAAACTCAAACGGATGTTGTGGGCAGCTATTTCTTCAAGGATGTAGCTTTAGAATATTTGTGGTTACCCGAATCGGCAAAGACCATTGCAAGGAAAGCATTTGAGGACTTGACCTCCTTGATATCAATCAGCATCCCTAATTCCGCAACGACCATCGGCGATTATGCCTTCAATGGCTGCTCCAGCCTGACTTCGGTAACCCTCCCGGACAGCGTAACCTCTATAGGCGAGTCCGCTTTCTCAGGCTGCTCGGGCCTGACCTTTATGGCCATCCCGGACAGCGTAACTACTATCAGTAACTCCACTTTCTCAAGCTGCTCTGGACTGACCAACGTGACGATTCCGAACAGCGTAACTTTTATAGGTAAAAATGCTTTCTACGGCTGCAAAAGCCTGAAATCGCTAACCATTCCGAACAGCGTAACAGAGATCGGCAACGATGCTTTCGAGGAGTGCTCAAGTCTTAATGAATTAATACTTGAAGATGGTAAAAACACCCTGAACTGTAATAACATACCGAAAATGTTTGCCGATTCTCCTATATACACACTGCATCTTGGCAGGAATATCTCTAATGGTGGCAATGAGCCTCAAGGATCCCGATACACAAACGCACTAAGGAATTTAACTATCGGAGATTCAGTGTCTACAATCAATAGTTATACATTCTGGCTGTGCTATGGATTGCAGTCGGTGACGATACCGCAATCGGTAACTTCCATCGGAGAAAGTGCCTTCAGTAACTCGGGGTTGGAGTCGGTCGAACTTCCTGAAAATCTTAGTTATCTTGGAAATGGCGCCTTTGCTTACTGCGGGTCTCTAAGGTCGGTGACGATACCGCAATCGGTAACTTCCATCGGAGAAAGTGCCTTCAGTAACTCGGGGTTGGAGTCGGTCGAACTTCCTGAAAATCTTAGTTATCTTGGAAATGGCGCCTTTGCTTACTGCGGGTCTCTAAGGTCGGTGACGATACCGCAATCGGTAACTTCCATCGGAGAAAGTGCCTTCAGTAACTCGGGGTTGGAGTCGGTCGAACTTCCTGAAAATCTTAGTTATCTTGGAAATAACGCCTTTCGTTTCTGCAAATCTCTAAGGTCTGTACATATTCCGTCCTCTCTAACTAAAATATCGGCTGAAGCATTTCGAGGAACGGCACTCACGGAGATTGTGCTTCCAGCCGGGATTGGCGAGATTGGCGCTAAGGCTTTTGCCGAAACCGACAAGCTTACAATAGTAGTCTCTCTTAACCCCGTGCCACCATATATTGACTCAACGACATTCGATGCTGCCACTGAAAGGTATGGCAAGCTGTATGTACCAAAGGAATCCATAGATTACTACCGGCATGACCCGGTGTGGAATGAGTGGCGACTGAACATAACTTCTGAAGATGACTTAATCCGCCTTGAACAAATACCCTCCGCCACATACGGCGATGGCGAAATCGACCTCTCACAGTACGCACCAGCAGATGTGGCACTAACTTATACGGTATCTCATAAAACTTCTTTTTATCCCGTTGTGGAGATTTCAGGGTCTAAGATGCGCATTGTTGGAGTCGGCGAAGTAACTATAGATGCCGAACTTGCCGATGGAGAGACCTCAACCAGAATTTATAGGCCGCAGCGCAAATTCAAGGTAAATGAGGCCGAACTCGAAATCACAGCACAGAGCTACGAGGTTCTTCAGAATGATCCATTGCCCGACTTCGGGATTGCAGTCAAAGGCTTCCGTTATGATGAAGACATTAGCATACTACGAATTCGACCCAGAGTAAGGTGCGAGGTATCTGACACGTCGGTTCCAGGGGAATATATGCTTATTCCCGAAGGTGGCTATGCCAGAAATTACACCCTCATATTGCGACCGGGCAAGCTTGTAGTGAAGGATCCGACGGGAATTCACAATGTGACTATCAATGATAACTCAGAAATCATATGCTCGGCACGCAATGGGGTTATTTATGTTGATGGAGCTACCGCGGGAACTATAGCGCGCGTCTACACTATTGACGGCAATCTTATACACGCCGAGACCGCGGACGGAGAGAGTATGACTATAAGCGTGGCGCATAACGCTTTCTATATCGTCCAGGTTGGCACCCGCGTATTCAAGGTTCATTGCTGATAATCAAATCCAAACCTGCCGATATGCGAAACCTATCAATGGACTCAAACTTGAGTAACGCCATAATTTGACGTAATACCCAAAGCAATAAACCTTTTCTTCATAAGCCACCCCGCCGGGCCGCGAGGCCCAGCGGGGTTTATTTTGTTGGCAACAAACGACTTAAGCCAACGCTTAACGAAAAGTGGCGGCCACCGCAGGGGAGGGTGGGCACCGCAGGGGGCACTGCGCGGGGGCTGTCAGAAGGAGAACTGGGCCATGAGGCCGAGGCGGCGGGCCCAGGCGCTGTCGCCGCTGAAGTCGCAGCGCCGGCCGAGGTCAAACTCGGCGCCGAACTGGATGCGGGGGGTGAGGTTCCAGAAGAGGTTTACGGCTCCGAAGAGGCCGTATCTGTATTCCGAGGGGGGAACGTCCTTGGCGGGGAGATAGCGGGTCTGGCTGGCCTGGACGCCAAGGAAGAGGTTGGGGAGGATGTTGTACTGAACGCCCACGTTCCACCCGAAGGAGGCGGGGGCGTAGAGTCGGCCCGGGGCGTCGGGGTCGCCCACGAGGTCGTAGCTGCCTATTAGGAGGTCGCCGCCGAGGCTCTGGTAGCCGTGGCCGTAGCAGAGGTTGACGTAGGTGGTGAGCATCGGCGCGGGGTGGGCCACGGAGCTGAGCAGCAGGCCCCAGCCGAGTTTGTTGTGGTTCTTACCCTGGATGAGGTCGCGGTATGAGAGGGTGCGGAGTATGCCCGCGAGGCGCACGTGCTCCCCCCTGCCCCACTGGTACTGGCCGAAGGCGGCGAAGTCGGGCATCCAGGCGCTCACTTTCGAGGTCTGCCGCCCGTCGACGGAGATCGAGGGCTGTGGGCTCTCGGCCGACACGGCGGCGACCCAGTGCTTACCGAAGGTGGGCATATAGCGCACGAGCACGGCGGTGGGCGAGATTTTGTTGTTGGGTCCCTGGGCGTCGACCGTCGGGGGTAGGGCAGCGGGGTCGGAGAAGGTGGAGTTGGCGTAGCCGATGGTCACCTTGTTGACGATGGCGTAGGCTTTCTTGAGGTGGAAGTCGCGGCCTCCGTAGCCGTTGAAGTTACACTCGATGTAGAGCTGGTAGTCGCCCAGGGCCTTGTTGCGCCCCAGCACCCGGAAGAAGAGGGCGGTTCCGGCGGGGGTGGTGCCGAGCTGGCGCTCGTTGGCGGGGTCGGGAGTCATGGGTATGAGGTATGGGGCGAAGCCGGAGGCGGGGATGGCGCCCCCCCAGTCGTAGTAGCCGCGCATGCGCACGCATCCGCCGATACCCATTGCCAACTGCGCGTCCTTGCTCATGAAGAGGAAGTAGGGGGCGGCGGGGTCAGAGAAGTGGCGGAACTGGTCGTAGTAGAACACGGATATGCGCTGGCGTATGGAGTCGACATACGCCTGGGTGCCGGCATCGGCGTGGCGGCCGTCGATGTAAACGATTTTGTGTGAGCCGATCAGCGAGTCGGTCTGCTGGTCGACGAGGCTCTCCCGGCGCGCCAGTGCCACCGGCGCGGCTATCAGGGCTATGAGGGCGCAGAGCGCGGTTTTGCGAAATGCCATGATGCGTGTAATGAATTAATAAGCGGCCCCCGAGGGGCGATTTATGCTTTATTAACGCATCACAGTCGGCTGAAGTTCAACTTCGAGGGGTGAAAGGGGGAAAGGGGTGAGGGGGGAAGGGTGAAGGGGTGAGGAGGGGTGAGGAGGGGGTTATTGGGGAGGGCGGAGGTCGGCGATGGCTTTGTCGAGCCAGAGCAGGTGGCGGCGGTAGTTGTCGGCCAGGCGACGGGTGGCCTCCGCGGCGGTCAGGGAATTGTCCTCGTTGACGTCGGCCTCCAGGTCGGGGTCGATGAAGCGGGGCCAGATGGCGCGGTCGTAGGAGAGGGACGCGGCCATGCGGTCGGCGGTCGGGAAGAGGAAACCGTCGGGGAGGGCTTCGAGCTTGGGTAGGAGCGCGGCCCATTTGCGCTTGACAATGTCGATGAACACCGGGTCGCGGAGCAGGCGGTAGTACCACAACGCGTTGTTGGCCACGAACTTCTCGGCGGTGGCCGAGGTGAAAGTGCCCCAGTCGAAGTCCCACACCGGGCCGGCGCAGAGCTTGCCGCCGCGGTCCTTGGTCATATAGCAGCTCTTTGGGTGGGTCGGCTCGCCGTTGCCGCAGATTTCGTGCACGAGCCACCAGTCGGCGAACGATTCGAGGTCGATGAGTTCGCGGTACTCACCGTCGTCAAGGTAGTGGGTGGTGTAGATGGTGTTCTCAATGCGGTCGAAGTACGCGCCGATGTAGGCGAGCTGCTCCGGGGTCATGACATCGTCGTCGGGCGACTTCACCATCACCGGGAGGCGCCGACGGGGGGTGTAGAAAGTGTTCACCTCGTCCATGGCCACGTCCAGCTCCAGGAGGTATCCGCCGGTGATGGCGTCACCCTGGTTGTCGGAGGCCCCCATCTCGGTGATCGCGACGCGCTCGGGGTCGACGCGGATCTGTTCGCAGAGGTAGTAGTTGCCCATGAACTCGCCGTTGACCACCAGGTCGACGAACTCGCCCCGGGGCGTCCAGGGGAGCGACTCCGTCTGGCGGGCCACCTCGAAGGCGAAGGCGTTGCGAATCCTCGAAGGGTCGATATAGTTGGCCAGGAGCACCCACCGCTTGTGGCGGGGCATGCCGAGCACCTGGTTTTTCTTGCCGAGCTTCAGGGCGTAGGGCTTCTTGGGGTAGTTCCAGGTAGAGTTGCCGCGCCCTTTGACGCTCAGGGCCGCGTCCATATCCCACTGGCCGTCGGCGGTGTTCAGCAGCTCCATACGCGAACCCTCGACCCATACCTCCTTGCTCTCTACCGGGCCGGGGGTCGAGAGGTAGAGCATCGGGAGGGAGGAGTGGCAGAGGGCCACGCGCACCTTGCTCTCCACGCCGGAGCGGGAGCGCACCGTAAAGTCGCGGGGCATGGAGAGGTCGATTTCAGTCTGGCCGCTAACGATTTCCTGGCCGTCGGCATACAGTCCGGCGGCCGAGGTGGTGAAAGTCGGCACACACTTTTTCGCGTCGGTGCCGTAGGGGAGCATCACCAACAGGCGGTCGGTGCCTACGCCCTGAGCCTCGTAGCCGTTGACGGCGAAGCTCTGGATTGACGACCCGGCGCCCCACTCAACCCGCATCATATCGGAGGAAATCTGCACCGGCGAGCCGTTGCCGTCGACCGTGTTGACCACCAGGGCGACACCCTGGGCGTAGTCGCGGGCCGCGGAGAGGTCGCGGATGGTGGCCCGGTACTGCCCGGCCTTTACGTCGCCCGAGGGGGTGAGCGCCGCCTCGATTTTCTCCAGGCGGAAGTTTTCCGGCTCGGTCACATAGCTGTCGGCCACGCCGCGGCTCAGCAGGGCGCTGTTCACGAGGTCGAGCCGCACCATGCCCCGCTCGGGGTCGAAGTCGATGAAGGCGTTCGAGGGGTTAACGCGGAACTCGAAACTCGCTTCGCCCCCGTTACCGATCGCGACGGCGTCGGCCAGGAGCACGATGCCCGTGGGGTAGCACACATCGAGGTTGAAGGCGAACACCGAGCCGTCGGCCATCTCTATGGAAATCACGCCGTTGGCGGGGTCCTTGCGGATGGCCCTCACCACGGCGGCGGGGTCGGAGTCGTAGGGGGTGTCGACGCTGTCGACCACGGTCGATGGGTCGGCCGGATCGTAGATTTCGAAGCGGTAGAGCCCGCGGTCGTCGACCACCACGCGCACGCAGAGGCCGTCTCGGCCGTCGGCTCCCGGAGCGCCGTCGGCTCCGTCAGAACCGTCAGAACCGTCAGCGCCGTCGTTGCCAGGGGCGCCGTCGATGCCGAGCGCCTTTATTTTCGCGCCGTCGGCGCCGAGCAGGTGCTCGTAGGAGGCGCCGTCGTCGTAGCTCACCATCCAATAGCCCGAGGTATCGACCATCAGCAGCGGGGTTATGGCGTCGAGGCCGTCAGAGCCGTCGGCACCCGTGGCGCCGGTCGCGCCGTCGCGGCCGTTGGTGAGCGAGATGGTCGAATTGTCGGAGAACGTCACGAGCCACCCATCCTTGGTCGGGTGCGGGGCCACGGCGGAAATAATCTTGCCATCCTCGTAGGCCGCTCGGAGCGCGTCGACAGCCGCCTCAAGCGCGTCGACCCTCCCCTGGAGGTCCTTGATGTCGGATTCGATGCCGCTGAGGTCGGTTTCCTTGCAGGATTCGACAGTGGCGGAGAAGAGTACCGCCCCGAGCGCCGCCGCGGCGGCAAGCAGGGAGCGCCGTATTGAAATTTTAAACATTGACATGATTGGCCGGGGAGTCCGCTCCCCTGTATGGTATATATTCTATATAATTATGTGTATTCCACGCGAAATTAGCCATTCGGCGACTTCCGCGCAAACCGCCGGGGGCGTTTTCACGTCAATTAACCAAACCTCGGCCGGAAAAAATCCTTAACTTCGCGCTCAAAATCGAGCCACTCATGAAAATATACGCCGCCCCGCTCCAGGGGCATACCCAGGCCGTATGGCGCCGCCACCACGCCGCCATATTCGGCGGAATCGACTCCTACTACACCCCCTTCATGAGGGTCGAAAAGGGGGAGACGCGCCGCCGCGACCGGGCCGACATAGCACCGGAAAATAATCCCGGCATCGACATCGTGCCCCAGGCCTTGTTCCGCGACGCCGCCGAGTTCCGCCTCATAGCCGCCGCGGTCGAGGAAGCGGGGCGCGACCGCCTCGACCTCAACCTCGGGTGCCCCTTCCCGCCGCAGACGCGCCACGGC
>JAMPHO010000052.1 GCA_023663385.1 Alistipes timonensis
CACCACGCCTCTCTCTGATGCGTACCACGGTGGGACTTCGGTTTTTATATACATATGAGATACGACAAGCATCCGATCGATTTCCCAGCTCAGATTGCGTTGCTAAAAGATAGAGGAATGGCATTCTCCGATGAAGACAAAGCACTTCAAGGCTTGTTCTCCATCAGTTATTTTCGCCTTGCTAGTTACTGGAGACATCGTGAAAATCGCAAGTCTCGTCAATTCAAAGCTGATACGAAATTTGATGACGTTCTTACGCTATATACTTTTGACCAACATCTGCGTAATATTATATTCTCTGCAATTCAAAATATAGAGATAGCGTTCAGAACACGTGTCAGCCATTTTCTTTCAATGAAGTATGGGGCATTCTGGTTCCTTGATTCGGCGTTATTCAAAGATGCGGAAATACACCAAGCCTGTATAGAGAAATTAAAGGAAGAAATAGCACGGTCTCATGAAGAATTCATAAAAGAGCATAATGATAAATATGATGAGCCGAATTGTCCTCCTTCTTGGAAGACTATGGAGGTCGCATCATTCGGCACTTTATCAAAGCTATACAGCAATATCGCGGACAACGAGATAAAAAAGATTATATCGCGTAGTTTTGAGTTACCGTCATATCTGTTCCTTGAAAATTGGATGAAATGTGCCGCCGTGCTCCGCAACTGCTGCGCCCACCATGCTCGCTTGTGGAACAGGCGTTTTTCCGTGATACCAAAATATCCAGCCAACCTTCCGAGGCAATGGATAGCTACACCACTGCACAGACCTGAAAAACTATACGGACAACTTTGTTGTCTCGCTTATTTGGGACAATCTATTCAGCTAAATAATTCTCTGAAGCGCAACATTCTTGATTTGATGTCGGACTACCCTGAGATAGACTTGAACGCCATGGGATTCCAATCGGATTGGCAGGAACAGCCGCTTTGGAAATAAAACACTAAGCGCTTGTTAAAAAACAAGCACTAAATCGCCGTCGGTGTACGCCCGCGGGCTACTTGGTTTTGCCGACGGCGTGGGAGGCGAGGTAGGCCTGGAAGGGGGCTTTGAAGCTGTCGCCGACGGGGATGTAGAGGTCGGGCGACATGACGACGCGGTTGCGCTCGATCTGGGCGACGTGGTCCATGTTGACGATGTAGGAGCGGTGGACCTGCAGAAAGTTGTCGGAAAGCCGCTCCTTGATGCTGGCGAATGAGCTGAGGGTGAGCAGCGGGTTGGGCGAGCCGTCGACGTAGATTTGCAGGTACTCGCCATAGCCTTTGATGTAGCGGATGTCGGCGAGCGATACCCTTATGTAGCGGTAGTCGACCTTGACGAAGAGCGAGCCGGAGGGCGCGGGCGCCGAATGCACTGCGGCGGGCTGCTCGGCCACGGCGGGCTCGCGGCGGGCGGTGGCCTGGTCGAGGGCCTTCGACACAGCGCGGTGGAAGTCGGCGAAGCCGTAGGGTTTCAGCAGGTAGTCGACCGCAGACACCCGGTAGCTGTCGACGGCGTACTGCGGATGGGCCGTGGTGAACACCACCATCGGGGCCTTGGGTAGTGAGCGTATGAAGTCGAGCCCGTTGAGGTCGGGCATGTTTATGTCGGTCACCACGAGGTCGACCTCCTCCGCGGCCAGGAAGTCGATGGCCTCGAAAGCGCTCTGGCACTCGGCGGCAAGCTCCAGGAAGGGGGTCTTGCCGACGTAGGATTTCAGTTTGGCGAGGGCTATCGGCTCGTCGTCAATTATCAGTGTTCTCAGTTTCATAGCGTGGTATCGTAAGGTTAACCGTATAGGCTGACTCGGTGCTGTTTATATCGAGGCTGGCCCGGTCGCCGTAGAGGAGCGCCAGTCGCTGCTCGGCGTTGCGCAGCCCTATACCCACGCGCCCGGGATGATCCTCGGGGCGGGCGTGGTTGCTGTTGACACAGGTGAAGCGCACATATCTGTCCCCGATTTCGACCGAGACCCCCACGAAGGAGCTCTCGCGGTAGCTCACGCCGTGCTTGAAGGCGTTCTCGACGAACACCAGCGACAGCAGCGGGGGCACGGATATGCCCCTCATCCGCTCTTCCGGGGGAAACTCCGAGGTTATGCTGACGCGGTTCTCCGGGAAGCGCTGCCTCATCAGCCTCAGATAGTTCTGAAGAAAGGCCACCTCGTCGGAGAGGGATATTAGCGGTTTGGAGCTGTCGTAGAGCATATAGCGCATAAGCCTCGACATATCGATCACCATCGACTGCGCCCGCTCGGCGTCAATCTCGATCATGCCGTGGATGTTGTTGAGCATGTTCATGTAGAAGTGCGGATTGATCTGGGCCTTCAGATACTCAAGCCGCGCCTCGGCGTTGGTTTTCATAAGGCTCTCGCGCTCAAGCGTGTCGTCGAACCGCTGGAACATCAGGGCCACGGCCAGGTTCCCCCCGACCACCAGGAGCGAGTAGGTGAAGTCCAGAAACAGGGGGAGCGGAATAAGCGGCCTCAAAAAGGGGTGCGGCCGCGGACTACCTCCCGGGTGGAGCCGGTGGCGTACTGCCTCCAATTGCTGGAAGTCGAAATACTGGTAGACCCACATCAGAGCGAGCGCGCAGGCCACCGCCAGGACGTAGAGCGCCGTGCGGTTTTTCAACAGAAGCCTCGGAATAAGCAGAAAATTGTTTACCGCGAACAGCGCCATGAACGGCAGCAGCGTGCCGGCCATCCGGGCCGCCACGGCGGCGTCAAACAGTGGCATCGACAGCCGCGCCCTGTTGCTCATCACATCGAGCAGGTAAAGCCCGGCCGCGAGAATCCACAGCCCGGCGTAAATCCAGCTCTCAAGTCGTCGGTTTCGGAAATCACTCATAAGGCAGTGTCGGCAAAACGGGTGGCGGCGCCTTCAGCCCGGCATCCCCGCCACACACCGCGAATATAGCCAAAAACCGCCAAACCACCCGCCGCCGTTCAACCAATCCCCCCATTCGACCCACAAACCTCCCCCGCGAGCCACTGAGGTTGGTTAAGGGTTGGTTAACGGCGGGGAAAGATATGGCGGTGCGGGATTTTTTTCGTATATTCGCGGCTTACATCAAACTATGACACAATTCCATACAATTCTCTAACGTAAAAGATAATATGAAAACCGCATTGATTACCGGCATCACGGGCCAGGACGGCTCCTACCTCGCCGAGCTTCTCCTCGAAAAGGGCTACGACGTCCACGGAACCATCCGCCGCTCGTCGGTCGACTACCGCGAGCGCATCGCCCACCTCGAAGGGCACCCCAAATTCCACCTCCACTACGCCGACCTCGGCGACTCGATGTCGATAATGCAGGTTGTGTCGAAGGTGCGCCCCGACGAAATCTACAACCTCGCGGCGCAGAGCCATGTGCAGGTGTCGTTTGACTCGCCGGAGTTCACCGCCGACGTCGACGCTACCGGCGTGCTCCGCATCCTGGAGGCAGTGCGCCTCTGCGGCCTTACCGATACCTGCCGCATCTACCAGGCCTCCACCTCGGAGCTCTACGGCAAGGTCGAGGAGGTTCCCCAGAACGAGAACACCCCCTTCCACCCCTACAGCCCCTACGCCGTAGCCAAACTCTACGGCTTCTGGATTATCAAGGAATACCGCGAGGCATACAATATGTTCTGCTGCTCGGGCATCCTGTTCAACCACGAGTCGGAGCGCCGCGGCGAAACCTTCGTGACACGCAAAATCACCCTCGCCGCCGCCCGCATCGCCCAGGGCAAGCAGGACAAACTCTACCTCGGCAACCTTTCGAGCCTCCGCGACTGGGGCTACGCCAAGGACTACGTCGAGTGTATGTGGCTCATCCTTCAGAACGACAAGCCCGAGGACTTCGTGATCGCCACCGGCGAGCAGCACTCCGTGCGCGAGTTCTGCGAGCTCGCTTTCCGCCGCGCCGGCATAGAGCTGCGCTGGGAGGGTGAGAACGAGAACGAGAAGGGCATCGACAAGGCCACCGGCAAGGTGCTCGTCGAGGTTTCGCCCGACTTCTACCGCCCGACCGACGTGGTGAACCTCTGGGGCGACCCCACAAAGGCAAAGGCCAAACTCGGCTGGGACCCCTCGAAGAAAACTTCGTTCGAGCAGCTCGTGAACCTCATGGTCGACGCCGATATGGCGAAGGTGGCCGTTGAGCGCGCCGGAGAGCACGTTCGCACCAACCTGGCCGAATATCTCGAAAAAGGTATCGTGAAATGATGCGTAAAGAAGCGAAAATATACGTCGCCGGCCACCGCGGCATGGTGGGCTCGGCCATCGTGCGCGAACTGCGCCGCCAGGGGTATGAGAACATCATAACCCGCACCCACGCCGAACTCGACCTCACCGACCAGCGGGCCGTCAACGACTTCTTCGCCGCCGAGCGCCCGGAGTATGTGTTCCTCGCCGCCGCCAAGGTGGGGGGTATCGCCGCCAACTCCGCCGCCCTGGCCGACTTCATGTATGAGAACATGATGCTGGAGATGAACGTGATCCACGCCGCTTGGAAAAACGGGTGCCGCAAGCTGGAGTTCCTCGGCTCGTCGTGCATCTACCCGCGCCTGGCCCCCCAGCCCATGCCCGAGTCGTGCCTGCTCACCTCCGAGCTTGAGAAGACCAACGAGGCTTACGCCCTGGCCAAAATCTCCGGCCTGAAGTACTGCGAGTTTCTCAACCGCCAGTACGGCACGGACTATATCTCCGTGATGCCAACGAACCTCTACGGCCCCAACGATAACTACCACCCCGAGCACTCCCATGTGCTCCCGGCCCTGATCCGCCGCTTCCACGAGGCCAAGATGGCCGGGGAGCCCTCGGTCACCTGCTGGGGCGACGGATCGCCCCTCCGCGAATTCCTCTACGTCGACGACCTTGCGAACCTCTGCGTGTTCCTGATGAACAACTACTCCGGCAACGAGACCGTCAACGCCGGCACCGGCAAGGAACTCACCATCAAGGAGCTCGCCGAGCTGGTTGCCGCGACCGTAGGCTACGAGGGCGAAATCCTCTGGGACGCTTCTCGCCCCAACGGCACCCCCCGCAAGCTGCTCGACGTAAGCAAGGCCAAGGCTCTGGGCTGGACCTACTCCACCGAACTGGCCGACGGCATACGCCTGAGCTACGACGACTTCCTCAACAACCCTATGCGCGCCGAGCGCTGAACCCTCTCCAACAACTGATTGTAAATAATGAAAATCATTCTCTTATCCGGCGGCTCCGGCCAAAGGCTCTGGCCCCTGTCGAACAACGCCCGCTCCAAGCAGTTTCTCCGCGTGCTGACAACGCCCGACGGAGGCAAGGAGTCGATGATACAGCGCGTGGCGCGCCAGATCCGCGAGGCCGGACTTACCGACGACATCGTAGTGGCCACGGGCGCCAACCAGATTGACGCCATCGGGCTTCAGCTCGGCAAGGAGACCTCCGTGGTCACCGAGCCCGAGCGCCGCGACACCTTCCCGGCTATCGCCCTGGCCTGCTCATACCTCCGCTCGCAGGGCACTTCGCCCGACGAGCCTGTAATCGTGATGCCCTGCGACTCGTATACTGAGAACACATACTTCGCGACAATCGGCAAAATGGCCGAGGCAGTGACCAACCGCGTAGCCGACCTGGTGCTGATGGGCGTGCGCCCCACCTACCCCTCGGCCAAGTACGGCTACATCGTGCCCTCCGCGGCCCCGGTCGACGGACAGCCCGCCCCAGTGGCCCGCTTCACCGAGAAGCCCGACGTTGCCAAGGCCGAGGAGCTCATCGCCGAGGGCGCCCTCTGGAACGGAGGCGTGTTCGCATTCCGCCTGGGCTACCTCACCGCCATAGCCGACCGCTATTTCCCCGGCGCCGACTTCGATACTCTCCGGGCCTCATACGGCAAGCTCCCCAAAATCAGCTTTGACTACGAGGTGGTCGAGAAGGCCGACTCCGTGGCCGTGATACCCTACTCGGGCGACTGGCGCGACCTCGGCACCTGGAACACCCTCACCGACGAGCTCCGCGACCTCACCCACGGCAACGTTATCACCGACTCCTGCTCCTCGACCTACGTCATCAACGAGCTGGAAATCCCGGTGGTGTGTATCGGCGCCAAGGATTTCGTGGTGGCGGCCTCGCCCGACGGCATCCTGGTGTCGGAGCGCAAGCTCAGCGAGAACATCAAGAACCTCGTCGGCGACCTCGGCATGCGCCCGATGTACGAGAAACGCCGCTGGGGCAAATACCGCGTGATTGACATGATCGAGTTCCCCGACGGTTTCTGCGCCCTCACCAAACAGTTGACCATCAACGCCGGATGCGCCCTTAGCTACCAGCGCCACAGCTGCCGCGACGAGGTGTGGACCATCATCGACGGCACCGGCGAAATCGTGCTCGACGGCGAGCGCAAGCCTGTGGGCCGCGGCGACGTGATCACGATACCCCGCGGACAGATGCACACTATGCGCGCCACTACCGC
The DNA here is from genome assembly GCA_023663385.1 of Alistipes timonensis. Classification (GTDB taxonomy): domain Bacteria; phylum Bacteroidota; class Bacteroidia; order Bacteroidales; family Muribaculaceae; genus UBA7173. The sequence goes on from JAMPHO010000052.1 coordinate 6,423, forward strand.
GCTCACCTTCATCGAAGTGCAGCACGGCTCGAACCTCGTCGAGGAGGACATCGAGCGCTTCTCGTTCGACTGGTAATCCCCGCTACATACAACGAAGCCCCCGCGCCCTATCAAACCAGGCGCGGGGGCTTTGTCATTCAAAGTAACCGCTTAAACGCTAGACTCCTATGCGGCTGTTCAGCGTGGGCTGAACAGCTCCACAGCCACAGCGCCGGCGCCGCAGTAGCGGCGAAGGAGCGAGGCGTAAAGCTCGGCGACATCGTCGGCGGGCATCTCCTCGCCGTAGATATTGACGCACGCGGTCAAGCTGGTGGTCGACGGGGTAATCTTCGTACGCTCGTTGTCGCTCGTAGGGGTCCCCACCCCGCCCGTAAGGTCGCGGTAAACCGGCATACACTCTATGTTGAGCGCCCCGCGGCCTATCCCCTCGTAGGGCTCACCCGCGCGCCCCACCCCGAGGGTCAGCAAGTCGCCGTTGATTTTATCGGAGTCGAACGCCCCGATGGCGTAACCGCTGGCGATCGACACATAGTTGCACACATCCACCAGGTTGTCAATAAAATACAGCCCTTTGCCGCTCACTATGCGGCGCATAAGCTGCTCCTGCGCGGGGCGGTAGCGGTTCGGCTCCTTTCCGAGGGCCTTGTAGGCGGCACGGGTGGCGGCGATACCGGGCCGATGGTTGATGTCGGCAATCTCGTAGGAGGCCTCCACGCGCCCGGCCAGCGCCTCCAGCTCGGCACGCAGGGCGGCGTCAGTCGGACCATTTACCACTTCGGCGGAGATTCGCACCACGCGCAACCCCGGCGCGGCGAGCGCTATTTCCGGGGAAAACTCTATCTTAACTTCCTTCATATCCGTAACAGGCCAGGCTACTATCGGCCAGGCGCCGCGAATCTAACAACAAAATTCCAAACCATCAAACCTTGGCGGCCGATCGGGAGGGGAAATAGCGGGGATTTTCGTAATTTCGCGTTGTGATTGAGTTCCATAGGTCAATGAGATTTCCAAAATTAACATCGGGCACGCGCGGAAGGGCGCTCGCCGCGCTATTTGCCGCCGCGGGTACATTCTCTACCGCGGCGGAGTCCACCCCAGCCACTGCCGACTCCGTGGCCGCAGCGGAAGCCCTGGAACAGCTCTCCGGGAAGCTCGACGAGGTGGTAGTCACCGGCCAGTCGGCCCGCCGCCGACTGGAGACGCTCCGACTCGGCGTCGAGGAACTCGAACTCTCGAAGCTCGCCCAGGTGCCCCAGCTCTTCGGCGAGAACGACATAATAAAGTCCATAGCCCTTATGCCCGGAGTGCGCTCCGAGGGGGACGGGGGCGGAGGCTTCGAAGTGCGCGGCGGCACCGCCTCGCAGAACTTAATCACCCTCGACGGCATCACGCTCTACAATCCGTCGCACGTTATGGGCATTTTCTCGACCTTCAACGATAACGCCCTGGGCCGCGCCACACTCTTCAAGGGGCCGTTTCCCGCCCGCTTCGGGGGTGCCACGGCCTCGGTGCTGGAAACGGCGCTCGCACCGGGGGATATGGAGCGATGGCACGCGTCGGGCACCATAGGGATTCTCGCCGCCAAGGCCGAGGCCGACGGCCCCGTTGTAAAGGACAGGCTTTCGGTAGCCGTGGCCGCCCGCCGCTCGTATGTCGACGCGTTCTTGCAGATGGTGCCGCAATACCGCGGAACGGTGATGAACTTCTACGACATCACGGCAAAGGTGCGCTGCGTGCCCCGCCGGGGCGACCTGCTCGACATCTCCTTCATCATGAGCCGCGACAATATGGCCCTCGACCGCCTGATGGGGATGTACTGGGGTAATCTCGGAGGGTCGGCGGTATGGACTGCCCGCGCCTCCGACAACCTGACGTTCACCACCTCCGGCGCGGTAACCGACTACGCGCCCCGTATGTCGATGACCATGATGAACATCGACCAGGAGCTCACTGAGTATATCCGCGACTTCTCCATCACTGAGAACGCCCGCTGGCGCCCCGCCGAAAGGCACGAACTGGAATTCGGACTGCGCTCGCAGCTTCTGCGAGTGAAATCGGCCGAAATGCGACAGCGAGGCACCGACTTGAAAGAGATTCGCTCGGGGTGGCAGAACGCTCTTTGGGCGAGCTACGACGGCACCTTGGGCGAGCGCTGGGGCGTGTCGGCGGGGGTTCGCCTGTCGGTGTTCAGCGCCCTCTCCGGGAGCCGCTTCAACGAGTTCACAGCAGTTGGCGAGGTGGCTCCCGACTTCTCATCGCGCACATATATCGACGTCGAGCCGAGGATTAGCGTCAAATTCAACATCACCCCGCTCCACAACGTGAAAATCGGCGGCGGCAGCGCCACCCAGAACCTTCACGCCGTGCGCTCCTCGGCCTCCAGTTTCCCTTTCGACCGCTACGCCCTGACTTCGGCCAACGTGCGCCCCGAGCGCACAGCGCAAGCCGGGATAGGCTACGCAGGCATGACAGCCGACGCGGATTTCGACTGGTCGGCGGAGCTGTATTACAAACATTCCGACAATGTATACGACTACGCCGACGGCCAGACGATGTACTCCCGGATAAACCTCGAAAGCATCATACTGCGCGGACACGGGCGCGGCTACGGCCTAGAGCTGATGGCCCGCAAGAACTCCGGCTCGCTCACAGGCTGGGTCGCCTACACGCTGTCGCGCACCGAAACCCGCATACCCGGCATCAATGGTGGCCGGTGGTACGACGCCGGCAACGACCGTCGGCACGACGTCGCGGTGGCCGCGATTTACAAGTTCAATGAACGCTGGAGCGCTTCGGCCTCCTGGATTTTCTCGTCAGGCAACCCGATTACCGCTCCCGACGTGAAATACGAGCTCGACGGCACCACCGTCTACTACTATTCGCGGCGCAACGGCTACCGCGTACCCCCGACACACCGCCTCGACCTTTCGGCCACCTGGACGCGACGCGGAAAGCGCTTCACCACGCAATGGTCCTTCGGCATCTTCAACGCGTATTGCCGTTATAACCCCTACATCGTTTACTTCACCGACGACCCCGACAAGCCTTCGGGCACCCGCGCCATGCAACGCGCTCTCTTCGGCCTGGTGCCGTCGGTATCGTACACCCTCAAATTCTGACAGCCGGGTATGAAAAACCGCTACAAAGTATTATTTCCGCTCGCGGGCACACTACTTGGCTCCTGCGAGAAAGAAATCGACTTCAAATACCTCGACATAGAGCCGATACTCGTGATCGAAGGTGCGCTCACCGGGGAAGGTGCCTCTGTTAGCCTAACGATGACGACACCGATGGACGAGCCTACCGACCTCTCGCAGGTAAAGGGAGCTTCGGTCACCCTCACCGACCTCACTGCCGGAACCACAGTCACCCTCTTACCCACGACGGACAATCCCGACGCCCCGTACAGGGCCGATACCGAGGGGGTCGTCGGCCACAACTACCGCCTTGAGGTATTGCTGCCGGGAAGCACCGAACCAAACACCGCCGAGTGCGTGATGCCGCCCGCCGCTGGCACACCCGAGCTATCGCTGGCCTGGATCAAGATGCCCTACGACCGCGTGGCCGTGCTGCAAACACGCTTTGAGGCAACAACAGGACAATGCTATTGGGTACGCGTCTACCGCGATGGCGAAGCGTATATGTGGCGCGCGGTGTCGGAGAGTGCCGTAATCAACGGCGAGGTCACCGAAGTATTTATGACCTCCCGACAGGATATTTCAGAGGAAGAGGATGACACGGTGCTCGTCGATGGCGACGAACTAACGGTAACCGTGGCCCCCATATCCCGCGCCATGCACGACTACCTCGAAGCCATCGGGGCCGATAGTTCCGGCCCGAGAATGTTTGCTGGCCCCATGGCCCTCGGCTACTTCCTCGCCGCCCCCCTTTCGACAGCCACAATCACCTTTCACCCCTCCGAAATCCCCGACTTCTAAGCCTCCGATTTCCCACACTCTCTTTGAGAGGGTGGGAAATTTGGGATTTTTGGGAATTATGGGAGGCTAGTCATTTATCTCCCAAGAATCCCATATTTCCCATATTTCCCAAATCTCCCAAATCTCCCACTATTCCCAAATTTCCCATTACTCCCACCCAACCCCGGCCGGGTGGGTATAAAAGAAGAGGCCCCCGGGTCCTTTCGGATCCGGGGGCCTCGGAAGGGG
>JAMPHO010000053.1 GCA_023663385.1 Alistipes timonensis
GCCGGCAGCTTGCTGCCGGGCGCGAAAGCGGCCCCGTGTGAGGGCGAAGCCCGAAATCCCCGCCCTCCATCCGCGAGGTGCGCGAGGCGGAAGCCGAGCGAAGGCAGCGAAGCCCTCCCCTCTTCACCCTTAATCCCCTTCATCCCCCCAAAATGGCAAAAAAAGTCGCCGAGACCCCATTAATGAAGCAATATGCCGAAATGAAACAGAAGCACCCCGACGCGGTGCTTCTGTTTCGCGTCGGCGATTTCTACGAAACCTTCTGCGACGACGCCATTACCGCCTCCGAGATCCTCGGCATAACCCTAACCCGCCGAGCCAACGGCTCCGCCTCCTCAATCGAGCTCGCCGGATTCCCCCATCACGCCCTCGACACCTACCTCCCCCGCCTCATCCGAGCCGGCAAGCGCGTCGCCATCTGCGAGCAGCTCGAAGACCCCAAAACCGTCAAGAACAAACTCGTCAAGCGCGGCATAACCGAGCTCGTGACCCCCGGCGTGGCCCTCAACGACAACGTCCTCTCCCACCGCGAGAACAACTTCCTCGCCGCCATACACTTCACCCGCGACACCCTCGGCGTCGCCTTCCTCGACATCTCCACCGGCGAATTCCTCGCCGGAGAAGGCCCCGCCCCCTACGTCGAGAAACTCCTCTCCAACTTCGCCCCCAAGGAAATCCTCGTCGAGCGCGGCCGCAAGCCCCGCCTCGAAGAAGCCTTCCAGGCCCGATACCTCGCCTTCGAGCTCGACGACTGGATCTTCACCGACCAGGCCGCCAACGACCGTCTCCTCAAACAATTCCAGACCACATCCCTCAAAGGCTTCGGGCTCGGCAAAATGCACGCCGCCATCACCGCCGCCGGAGCCATTCTCCACTACCTCGACATCACAAAGCACGACCGCACGGGCCACATCACCCGCCTGGCACGCATCGAGGAGGAGCAGTTCGTGCGCCTCGACCGCTTCACCGCCCGCAACCTCGAACTCCTCCAGCCCCTCTCCGACGACGGCAAAAGCCTCCTCGACATCATCGACCGCACCGTAAGCCCCATGGGCGCCCGCATGCTACGCCGATGGGTCTCCTTCCCCCTCAAGGACCCCGCCGCCATAAACCGCCGCCTCGACGCCGTCGACCACTTCTTCCGATTCCCCGAAAGCCGCGAAAACCTCCGCGCACTCCTCGAACAGGTCGGCGACCTCGAACGCCTCATCTCCAAAGTCTCCGTCGGCCGCGTCACCCCCCGCGAAGTGCTCCAGATACGCCGCTCCCTCGAAGCCGCCGCCGACGTAAAACGCGAACTCGAAGCCACCGGCTCCGAGCCCCTCCGCATGATGGCCGAGCAGCTCAACCCCTGCCCCGCCCTGGCCAAACGCATCGCCGACACCATCACCGACGACGCCCCTAACGCCCTCAACCGAGGCGCCGCCGTCATAAAACCCGGCGTCGACCCCGAGCTCGACGAGCTCCGCGACATCTCCGCCCACGGCAAGGAAACCCTCCTCGCCATCCAGCGCCGCGAAAGCGAGGCCACAGGCATCACATCCCTCAAAGTCGGCTACAACAACGTCTTCGGCTACTTCATCGAAGTAACAAACACCCACAAGGACAAAGTACCCCCCTCCTGGACCCGCAAGCAGACCCTCGTCAACGCCGAGCGATACATCACCCAGGAACTCAAGGAATACGAGGAAAAAATCCTTACCGCCGAAGAGCGCGTCGCCATCATCGAGTCGCGCCTCTACACCGAGCTCGTAAACCACCTCGCCGAGTACGTCGCCGCCATCCAGCTCGACGCCCGCGTTCTCGCACGCCTCGACTGCCACATCTCCCTAACCCGCGTCGCCGCCGAAAACCACTACAACCGACCCGTGGTCGACGACTCCCTCACCCTCGACCTCCGCGCCGCCCGACACCCCGTCATCGAGCGCCAGCTTCCCATCGGCACCCCCTACATCGCCAACGACGTCCTCCTCTCCAACGACTCCACCCAGATTATGATGATCACCGGCCCCAACATGGCCGGAAAATCGGCCCTCCTCCGCTCCGTCGCCCTCAACGTCCTCCTGGCCCAGATCGGCTCCTTCGTCGCCGCCGACTCAGCCCGCGTCGGCGTCGTCGACAAAATCTTCACCCGCGTCGGAGCCTCCGACAACATCTCCCTCGGCGAATCAACCTTCATGGTCGAGATGAACGAGGCAGCCTCCATCCTCAACAACATGAGCGCCCGCTCCCTCATCCTCTTCGACGAGCTCGGCCGAGGCACCTCCACCTACGACGGCATCTCAATCGCCCGCGCCATCGTCGAGCACCTCGCCGACTCCCCCGAGCGACCCAAAACCCTCTTCGCGACCCACTACCACGAGCTCAACGAACTCGAAGCCTCCTACCCTTCCGTGCGCAACTTCAACGTCTCCGTAAAGGAAATCGACGGCAAAGTAGTATTCATGCGCAAACTCACCCCCGGCGGCTCCGAGCACAGCTTCGGCATCCACGTCGCCCGCCTCGCCGGAATGCCCCGCCCCATCCTCGACCGCGCCACCCACATCCTCCACCACCTCGAAGCCGCCGCCCAAAGCTCCCAATCCTCCCAAAATTCCCAATCTTCCCAAATCTCCCCCTCCCCCCAAAGCACCCCCTCCTCCTTGCCGTTCCGTGCCGAGGGCAAAGCCCTCGGATCCCAGCCCTCCCCCTCCCCCGAAGGCTTCCAAATGTCCTTCTTCCAGCTCGACGACCCCGTCCTGGCCCAAATCCGCGACGAGCTCCTCGGCCTCGACATCGACAACCTGTCCCCCCTTCAGGCCCTCAACAAACTCTCCACCCTCCGAGGCATCCTCACCGGTAAATAACCCTCCTCCCCTATGGACCAAATGACCCTCCACATACTCGGTTGCGGATCAGCCACTCCCTCCCTCCGCCACCTCCCCGCCTGCCAGGTAATCGAATACCGCGGCCGACTCATGATGATCGACTGCGGCGAGGGAGCCCAGCTCTCAATGCGCCGCGCCGGGCTCCATATGAACCGCCTCTCCGACATCTTCATCTCCCACCTCCACGGCGACCACTGCCTCGGCCTCCCCGGCCTCCTCTCAACCCTCTCCCTCCAGCAAACCGGCGGAACCCTCACCATCCACACCTTCCCTGAAGGAGCAGCCCTCTTCCGCCAGCTCGTCGACTTCTTCGCCCCCCGTCTCACCTACGACCTCCGCTTCAACGAAATATCACCCCGCGGAGGCCAGACCATCAAAGAAACCGACTCCCTCACCGTCACCACCTTTCCCCTACGCCACCGCGTACCCTGCGTCGGCTTCCGCTTCGACGAGAAACCAAAACTACGCCACCTCCGCGGCGACGTCGCCAACTTCCACGGCATACCCCCCTACCTCCGCCTCGCCATAAAGCAAGGCGCCGACTTCACCAAACCCGACGGCACCATCATCCCCAACCACCTCCTCACACTCCCCCCCGACCCCTCCGCGTCCTACGCCTACTGCTCCGACACCCTCTACTTCCCCTCCCTCGCCGACTCCGTCCGCGGCGTAACACTCCTCTACCACGAAGCCACATACGCCGACGACAACCTCCCAAAAGCCGCCGACCGCTTCCACTCAACCGCCTCACAGGCAGCCCTCATAGCCCGCGACGCCGACGTCGGCACCCTCCTCCTCGGCCACTTCTCGAAAGCCTACAACAACGAAGACCGCCACCTCGCCGAAGCTTCCGCCATCTTCCCCCGCGTAATAATCGCCCGCGAAGGCCTCGCCCTCCCCATAAACCCCGCCACCCTATGCCCGCCAACGAACAAGATATAAAATACATGCGCCTCGCCCTCGACGAAGCGCGCCGAGCCGCCACCCTCGGCGAAGTACCCGTCGGAGCCATCATCGTAAGCAAAAACCAAATCGTCGGCCGCGGACACAACCTCACCGAAACCCTCAACGACGTCACAGCCCACGCCGAAATCCAGGCCATCACAGCCGCCGCCGGAACCCTCGGCGGCAAATACCTCACCGACTGCACCCTCTACGTCACCGTCGAACCCTGCCTCATGTGCGCCGGAGCCATCGCCTGGGCCCAGATCCGCCGCCTCGTCATCGGCGCCCCCGACCCCAAGCGCGGCTACTCCGTCCAAGTCAGCCGCTCCCCCTTCCACCCCCGCTGCGAAGTCATCACCGGCCTCCTCGCCCCCGACTGCGCCTCCCTCATGACCTCCTTCTTCACCTCCCGCCGCTAACCCCGGCTTTCCCCCTTCCCCCTCCCCTTTCCCCCTCTTCCCCCTCCTTGTCGTTCCGTGTGAGGGCGAAGCCCGAAGCCCCCGCCTCCCGTCCGCGAGGTGCGCGAGGCGGAAGCCGAGCGAAGGCAGCGCAGCCCCCTTCCCCCTCCCGCCTCGCCACTGTGGCGAGGCGAAAGCCGAGCTTCCCCTCTTCCCCTCCTTCCCCAAAAAGCTTCCCTCTTCACCCTTCACCTCTTCACCCTTCACCGCCCCGGCAGCAAGCTGCCGACCCCCCTATTCAATCCCTATCAGCTTATGCGTCTGAAGCGAAAGCCTCCACCCCGGGTGCTCCTTCAGAAACTCCACGCACGCCCCTAAAATCTCCCTGTTCCGCCCCGCGTCCCCCGTATCGCACGGCTGCAGAAACCGCGCCCCCGCCTCGAACCCCTCCAGTTCCCCCCAGTTCCGCGGCGCCGCCCCCTCGAACACCACCTTCAGCTCGTCAGCCCCCTCCAGCGCCAGCGGCGCCCCCTTCGGCGAGCAAGTCACCCAATCGACATTCCCCGGCAGCCGCCCAGTACCGTTCGTCTCAACCTGCACGAACCGCCCCGCCCCGTGCAGCGCCTCCACCAGCTCCCACGTCAGCTGCAGCGACGGCTCACCCCCCGTCACCACCACATGCCGCGCCGGATACCGCGACACCTCCGCCACAACCTCCCCCACACTCATCTCCCTACCCCCCGCGTGGTCCGTATCGCAGAACCCGCACCGCAGATTGCAACCACTGAAACGCACGAAAACCGCCGGCGTCCCCGTAAAGAACCCCTCACCCTGAAGCGAGTAAAAAATCTCCTTAACCCTCATAGCTCAAAACTCAAAAGGCACATCATCAACCGAATACACCGCCGTATTCCCCTCGCTCTCCATCACCTTCGCCATATAGCACTGCGGCACCTGCTCCGTGATCCACCGCGCCAGGTTCTCCGCCGTCGGGTTAAACGGCAGCACATCATTAAGGTGTCGGTGGTCCAGCGCCCCGTGAATCCTCTCCTTGATCCGCGTAAAGTCGCACACCATCCCGTCCTCGTTCAACACCGCCGCCCGGCAGTACACCGTCACGACCCAGTTATGCCCGTGCACATTAGCGCACTTGCTCTCATACGAAAGCCTCAGCGAGTGGCTCCCCGCGATTTCCATCTTTTTCTTCACATAAAACATACCCGCGAATTTAGCAAATTCCCCCCATTCTCCCATTATTCCCAATCCTCCCAAATCTCCCATTATTCCCAATCCCCCCGCTTTCCATCCGCGAGGTGCGCGAGGCGGAAGCCGAGCGAAGGCAGCGCGGCCCCCCTCCCCCTTCCACCTCGCCACTGTGGCGAGGCGAAAGCCGAGCTCCCCCCGCATGGCTTTTGTCCTCAGTGCCGGCAGCTTGCTGCCGGGGCGCCTTTGGCGCTCCCTTTCAGCGTCCGCGTCAGAAAAGGAATCGCCGCCCCCAGCGTCCCCGCCGCGTAAGGCTGGAAAAGCCAGAACGGGTGAAACGGCGCCCCCACCCTATGCGCCTCCGTCGCGATCCCGAGCGCCGCGTACCGCTTCCGCAGCACATCACGCCCCTCGCAGTACCGCGGAAGCTCCGAATTTATAAAGCACACCGGGGCCGAACGCCCCGTGATCCAGTTCAGCGCCGAAGCCTCCTCCCAATGCTCCGGCGCCTCCTCGTACACCCCGCCCAGCCACTGCGCGTTCACCGGCATCGTCCCCCGCTTCGCGATATGCTCATCCACCGACTGCAGGTTGCTGTCGGTCACGAACGTCGCGATCCCGTCGATACTCACCACCCCCTGCACATCGCTCGAATACTCCCCGTATTCACCGCTCCCCTCGTGCCGCTCCGAACCATTCGTCACCCCCGTCAGAGTCGCCAACTGCGCCCCCGCCGAGCAACCCCACACCGCGATATGCTCCGGGTCTATCCCGTAGCGCCCCGCGTTGGCCCGCGCCCACCGCACAGCCGTCTTAATATCGTGCAGCCCCGCCGGATACAGCGCCTCGGGTATCAGCCGGTACTCCACCGGAACCGCCACGAACCCCGCCGCCGCCAACCGCTGCGCCAAGGGCCGCTGCAAGCCCCGGTTTCCCGAGTTCCACCCGCCCCCGTGGATCATGATTACCGCCGGATAAACCCCGTCGTCGTCAGGTCGGTACACATCGCACCGCAGAGGCCGTTCACCCCCCTCCGTCTGCAGCGTCGTGTACGCCACCCCCTCCTCGCTCCTCACACCCTTGATCTCAGCCTCCGGCAGAATCCGCACCTCCGGGTGCTTCTTCAGCGTCTTCACATACGTCGACCACAGCGCGAACGTCGTGTCGCGTCTCACCTCGCGCTCTGCCTTCGTCATCGCGCTCTCCGCCGCCGCGCCTATCGCCACCGCGGCCGCCATCACTAATGCCATAACTCTTTCCATACCGCGAATTTAGTAAATAATTATCGCCTGAGTTGCATTATCGCAGCCGTCTCCCCCCTTCCCCGCCGTAACTTTGCCATCAAAAAATATCATCTATGAAAAACGACACCCCATCCGAGGCAATCAACATCCGCCGCGACATCAACGACCCCGCCATATGGCGCCGTGTCGGCACCCCCGCCGAAATCTCCGCCACCGAAGCCCTCCCCTTCGCCGAGTTCAACCCCTTCGGAGGCAACGCCCGCGTGCTACTCCTCGCCGCCGGGAGGGCCCTCTACGTCTCCGTCGCCGGCCTCCCCGGAGTCAACGGCTCCGCGACCGACCCCCTCCGCGCCCCCCGCGTGTTCCTCGGCATGCTCGGCGGCGAGCCCCTCGAAATCGAGCACTCCACCCGCGGAGTTGTCAAAGTCCACTGCCGACGCACCCCCGCCGAATACCTCACCTTCGACGCCTCCGGCGCCTTCACCCTCCGCGGGCCCCTCCCGGCCCTCCCCTCCCTGTCCATCAGGCCCGACATCGAAAACACCGTCTACACCGACTACTCCCCCGTAAAACTCTCCGGCCGCTCGAAATCCCTCTCCGGCTCGGCCATCGACCCCGTCGACTTCGACCTCCTCTCCGCTCGCTTCCTCGAAACCTACAAACTCCTGAAATGCACCACCTCTAACTCCTACGCCTCCCTCCAGCCCGTGCTCGCCCGCTACCGACTCCGCGACATCTTCGGCCACACGGTATTCCTCTCAACCCCGGCACTGATCGCGCCCGACGACGGCTTCCAAGCCGTCAGCCCCCTGCGCCTCACCTCATCCGACCAGCTCGCCTCGGTCAACGGAGGCTCATTCCCCGTCAAAACCTACCGCCTCTCTTTCACCGTCCCCGAGACTCTCCCCGCGCCCTGGGATTCCATCGTGGCCTCCGTCGAAATCGAAGCAACCCCGCAGCTCGACCCCGTCGACCCCGAGGCGCTATGCCAAGGCTCCAAAAGCTCCGTCGCCGCCGCCGAGGTCTACCTCCCCGGAGTCCCCTCCGTCAAGTCGGCCCGCATCGCCTACCTCCGCGCCTTCGTCGTCAAGGCGCTTGAGCGCGCCGAGGCGCTGATGGCCCCGGTGGGCAAGCTCTCCTTCCCCTTCGACGGCACTCTCGGCTCCGCTGGCTCCCGGAAATATTTCCGCTCTCCCCGGGCCTTCACCACTGAGAAAGAGCTGGATAACACCCCCGTGACCCCTCTCTCCATCCCGGGCGCCACCTACGCCGCGCGCCTCACCGCCGACTCCCTCTCCCTCCGCGCGCTCCCCGCCACCCCTCTCCCCGCGCCTATGGCCGCCGACGGCTTCGGTGGGGTCGTGGCCCAGGGCGACGGCCTCTGGAAAAGCGCCGTGGCGGTCAGCATCTCCCGCGCCGGATCTGCCGAAACCATCGTCCGCGAGTCATCCGCCTACCGCGACGCGCCCCTCGCCCTCGGCCCGCTCGTGGTCTACCCCGACCCCCACGCTACCGAGCTATCAATCAACGCCATCCGCCCCGACGGCACCGCCGTGGCCCGCTCCTTCCACCTCACACCCCTCCCCGAGGCGGGGCTCTCCTACTGGATCGAGCCGGAAATCGCCCGCGTTCCCCTCCCGACATCACCCTTCGGCTTCGAGGTCCCGCTCGAAGTCCGCTCCGCGCCAATCCCCCGGCAGGTGGTGGAGGTGTTCCTCCGCGACGACCAGGGGCGCGACGACCCCGCCGCGCCCGTCACCCGCATACCCCTCTCCGGCTCGGTCGAGGCGCTCGCCGAGGCTCCCCGGGCGAGAAACTCCTGGGATGTCGCCCGCCGACGGGTCCTTTGCCTCGGCTCCGAGGGTACCCGTCTCCTCACTTTCGACTCCAAGGGCGCCCTCCGCTCATCCACCATCATTGACCACCGCCCCGTGGCCACCCCCGAAGCCGTCACCAGTGCCGACGGCCCCGACGGGGCCATGCTCCTCGCCGTCGCCGGGGGCGACCTCGTGCGCTTCTCCGGCTCATCCGTCGCGACCCTGCTCCGCGACTGCGGGGCCGAGCGCCCCGGCTGGTCACCCCGATGGCGCGAAATATGGCTCTTCGGAGCCGACTCCCCCGTGCGCCGGCTCTCCACCGATGGCGAAATCCTCCGCTCCGACCTCCCCGGCATATCCTCCCGCGCCCGCTGCCGCCTGTGGCGCGGCGCGCTCCTCATCGCCGACGGCGGCGCGCTCCGCGACGCCTCCGACGAGACCCCGACCCCGTCGCTCCCCTTCCGCTACGCCATCCACCGCGAAGCCTCCTCCCCACCCAAAATTCTCCGTGCCGCCATCTTCGATTCCGACATCGACGGCGCCATTACCCTCGCGGGCCACAACGGCTCGGAGCGATTCGGACATCTCGCCGCCCTCAAATTCCGCGGCCAGGTCAACGCGCCCCTGCGCCTCCCGCTCGTCGCGCCCCGTCGGCGCTACCTCCGCCTCTCCGCCGAGGGCCGGGCCTCCCCCGACCTCGCCATCCGTTCCCTTTATCTCGATTTCAAACACTGAATACTATGGAAATAGCCGAAATCATAGCCGAAAACAACCGTCGCCGACTCCGCGACGCCGACCGCGACGTATTCGACCCCGTCAGAGGCATCGGATGCTCGGGAAGCCGCATCCCCTACGGTCCCGAATTCTTCACCGAGGGGGTGGAGATGGTACCCGCCGAAATGCTCGACGACAAGGGGCTCCGCGGCGTGCGCACCCGCGAGGAGTGGGCACGCCTCCGCTGCCGCTACGACTTCGAATACTGGTGCGCCAAATGCGCCTCCGTCAAGGATAAGGAGAGCCCCCGCCTGGTTAAGCTCATCCTCAACCGGGGCCAGCGTCGCGTCGTGGCCGAACTCGAAAGCCAGCGTCGCGCCGGGCTACCCATGCGCGTCATAGTCCTCAAAGCCCGCCAGTGGGGGGCCTCAACCGTCATAGCCCTCTACATCGCCTGGATTCAGCTCACCCAGACCCGCAACTGGCACTCCCTCCTCACCGCCCACTGCGCCAAAACCGCCGCCGACATCCGAGGAACCCTCTCAACACTCCTCCTCAACTACCCCGAGGAGCTCTGGGACGGCGACGGCAAACCCGCCGACCTCAAGCCTTACCAGGGCCGCTCCGACATCCGCGAAATCCCGGGCCGCGACTGCCACATCACCCTCGGCACCGCCGAGAGCGTCAACTCCGTCCGAGGCTCCGACTACGCCATGGCCCACCTCTCCGAAGTCGGGTTCTGGAAGGACACACCCCAGGCTTCAGCCGCCGACTTCATCCGCTCCATCTACGGAGCCGTCAACGCCTCCCCCATGACTCTCGTAGCCATGGAGTCAACCGCCAACGGCGTCGGCTCATTCTTCCATAAGGAATGGCTCCGCTCCGAGGCCGGAAAGTCCGACAAAGCCGCCGTATTCGTCCCCTGGTACGAAATCGACCTCTACACAAAACCCGTCCTCGACCCCGCCTCCCTCTGGAAAAGCCTCGATGCCTACGAGCGCGAACTCTGGCACGCCCGCGGCCTAACCCTCGAACGCGTCAACTGGTACCACTGCAAGCGCCGCGAGTACCCCGACCACTTCCAGATGATGGCCGAATTCCCCACCACACCCGCCGAAGCCTTCACCAACACCGGCGCCAACGTATTCTCCGCCGAAGCCGTCGACCGCCTCCGCGCCCACTGCCGCCCGCCCCTCGCCATCGGCGAAATCGACTCCGCCACCGGCCACATCACCGGCCCCCACTCCCTCCTCTCCCTCCGCTTCACCCCCGACACCCGCGGCCTCCTCCACCTCTGGGAGCTCCCCTCCCCCTCCTCCTTTTCCTCCCTTCCCCCCCCCCCCCCCCCCCCCCCCTCCCCCCCCCCCCCCCCCCCCCCCCCCCCCC
>JAMPHO010000054.1 GCA_023663385.1 Alistipes timonensis
GCGCGTCGGGGCGGATGGTGCCGCGGCGTTCGACCGACGGGCTGTCGCGTCGGTGCCGAGGTTGCTGGGGGAGGCCGACCCGCTCCGTTATCTGGCGACTCTTCCCGGGGTGTCGGTTGCCAGCGATTACGCGTCGGGCGTGTCGGCCGATGGCATGGGTTATTCCGGCACCTCCTTCCGGCTTAACGGCATACCGCTGCATTTCCCTTACCATTTCGGAGGCATGTTCTCCACGGTGTCGTCGCCGTTATACCCTTCCGTCAGGTTTGAAAAGACTTCCAAGGGGAGCGGTTTCTCCGATGTCGCGGGGGCGGTGGCCTCTCTGGAGTCGCGGTCGGCGATACCCGAAAAGGTGTCAGCCGAAGTCAACGCGGGCATGCTTGCGTCGTCGCTGTACGCCTCGGTGCCGTTCGGGGGGAAGGTGTCGGTCGCTCTCTCGGGGCGAGTGAGCTATATCGACGCCCTGTACGGGAGTCTACTGCGGGGCGGGAACACCGCGGCCAAGTATGACCTCGCCGACTGCGACCTCGTGGTAAACTACACCCCGACTCAGGCCGACCGCGTCGAAATCACTGCGCATTACAACGGCGACCGCATACGGTACGACGACTCGAACTACGCTCTGGCAACCGGTTTGAAATGGCATAACGTAATCGCCGGAGCGAGGTGGCGCCACGACGCCGAGAGGCTTGAAATGTCCCACCAGTTATATTATACCCGTTTCCACAACCGCCTGACGCTCGATATGGTCGGGGTCGGGCTCTCGGCTCCCACCGGCATTGACGAGGCAGGGGCGCGGGGCTCTATCCGTTTCACCTCCCTGCCGGGGCCTTGGCGGCTTTCCGCAGGTTACAACGCCAGGATGTTTCACATCACGCCACAGTACGCGGCGCTCACGGGCATCGGCCAGGGGAGCGGCGGGCGGCGTAGTGCCGAGCGTTCGGCCTATGGCTCGGTGTATGCCGACGCTGAGGTGGATTTGCCGGGGAGGTGGATGGCCGAGGCCGGGGTGTCGCTCGACGCGTATGGCGCTGACGGCTACACCGCTTTCTCTGCCAACCCGCGGGTCGGCATCACCAAGCGCTGGAGGGGTGGGGCGGTGTCGTTCCACGCCTCCCGTTCGCGGCAGTATCTCCACACGGTTGGATTCTCAGACCTCGGTTTGTCGTCGAACTTCAAAATCGCCGCCGGTAGGCGCCTCGCGCCCTCCGACTGCTATTCTTTCGCGTTGGGCGCCAATGTGAATTTGGCCGATGGGCTCGTGGCCGGGGCTGAGGCGTTCTATAAGCGGGTCATCGACGAGCCGGAGTATCTCGGAGGTGTGCTCGACGTGATCGTGCCCGGCTATGTCGCCGAGAATTATATACGAAGCACCCGTGGATGGAACGCGGGGGGCTCTCTGAGCCTCCGCCTGGTGCGCGGTCCCTTCTCGGCCTCGGCTTCCTACGCCTACACCCACACTCGTCGGCGTATGGCGGGCGAGGTGTCGGAGTTCAGTTCCGCGGCTGAGTTGCGCGACGTAGTCCGTGTGTCGGCCAGCTGGCGCCCCGGCGCCCACTGGCTCCTTTCCGCCGCCTTCAACTATACCACGGGCCACCCCTACACGCCTGTCGCGGCGGTTTATTTCATCGGCGAGCAACTGATGATGGAGTACGGGCCGCGCAACTCGGCGAGGCTCCCCGACTATCACCGGCTCGACCTCGGGGCAACCTACAGCTTCCATACGGGCGGACGGGTGCCGCTGCGCCACGAGTTGAATCTCTCGCTTGTCAACGCCTACGGCAGGCGCAACGTCGAGATACGCACGTTCGCGGTCGATTATGACGACGGCACCTTCTACCGCCGCGACATAACCTCGCTCTACCGCTTTCTCCCATCACTCAGTTACTCACTTTATTTTTAACAATGACTTTCGCTGATGTCATAAAGATTTGTGTGCCCGCCATGATTGCCTCGGCGTGCGTCGCCGATGGACCCGAGGTCGCCGAGCCGCGGCTTGTAGTCGAGGGGTACTTCGACAGCGACGGGTATCCCGAGGTGCTGCTCAATATGTCGTTGGTAGCCTCGGAAGAGGGTGGCAGCATCGGCGAGAGCATTGTGCGGTGGGGAGTCGTCACAATTAGCGATGGTGAGCGGGAGGTCGTGCTCACTGGCGGGCCCTCCGACAAGTTTTTCCCGCCATATCATTATTACTCCTATGAGATGCGGGGGGAGCCCGGACGCCGCTACACCCTCCGCGCGTCCTACAAGGGTAGGGAAGTTGTCTCCTCCGGCTATATGCACCAACCCACGCCTATCGAGGAGATAGAGGTGAGCCATGTTGAGGGTTGCGACACCCTCCGGCATCTCGCCGTGCGGTTCACGGCCCCGGCTGACGTACCCGCCTACTATCATTTGTCGGCCCAGGTTCATTCCGCCGAGGGGCGGATGTACCCCTGCATGGTTGGCACCCACGCCGTGACGGAAGCCGGGGCGGCGGTCACACTCCCGGTCTACAGGGCCAACAGGACCACCTCTGGAACCGATTACGCGGCCGATTTCCCTGTAGGAGAAATCGTTACCGTGCAGCTGGCCCGGGTCGACTATCCGGCATACTGCTTCTGGCACGCTTTCGATAACGCCGCCTTGGTGGCCGGATCGGTATTTGTCGGCGTTCCCGGCTCATTGCCGGGGAATATCGAGGGTGGATTTGGTGTCTGGACCGTACAAGGTGTTTCTGCACGCCCCGTCAGGGTCGACTGACCTTTTTTGGGGGTTGTTGGGGGCGGGGCGGTGAGTTTTTCGGATGAAAGACAGGTTGTTTTGGTTAAAAAATCGTAACTTTACGGAAATTTTCGCATTTTGCGATAAAGTGGCTCGAATAAATGAATTAGTGTTTATTCCCGATGGATTTATTCGAGACACTTATAGTGCTTATTACGCAAAGAACCGTAATGAAGAAACGACTTTTCATAATCCGGTTGGCGGGCTTGCTGCTGGCGCTCGCGGCGGGGTCGGCCCCGGCCTCGGCGCAGGTTGAGTTCAAGCGCGGACTGGAACAAATCTCCTTCATACCGAAGGGCCAGTGGATTACCGGCGTGAGTGTCGGTTTTTCGCAGTCGGACCAGGGCAACTATCAGTTTGTCATCGTGGAGAACCTCACGGGCGACTCCTATTCGTTCAAGGTGAGCCCGATGGTTATGTATAGCTTCAAGGACAACCTCGCCGCAGGGGGTAAGATGGCTTACTCCCGCACTCGCACCCGACTCGACCAGGCCGACTTCGTGGTAGGGGAGGGCACGAGTTTCTCGCTCGACAACCTCTACCAGATTTCGCACAGCTACTCGGCGATGGCCGCGTTCCGCAACTACATCAGCCTGGGCCACAGCCGCCGCTTCGGCTTCTTCAACGAGGTGCAGCTCCAGGTGGGCGGCTCGCAGTCGAAGGTGGCCAACGGGCGGGGCGACGACCTCACCGGCACTTTCGAGACCTCCTGGGATATTAACGTGGGACTCGCGCCGGGCATGGTGATGTTCCTCAACAACTATTCGGCGATCGAGGTGAACGTCGGGGTGCTCGGCTTCTCCTACAGCCACACCACGGCCAAGACCGACCAGATTTACCGCGCCGAGCGCGACTCGAAGTCGGCCAACTTCCGGGTGAACCTCTTTTCGATAACCTTTGGCGTCGCCTTTTATCTCTGAGCCGGTATGAAGTACAGAATATTATCCGTTTTGCTCGCCCTCGGGGCGATGTTCGGGGCGGCCTCGTTCCGCGCTCCGGCCCAGGAGATTCTCTCGCTCGACCGTCTGCCGATTCTGAGGAATATGGCCAACTCGCCCAAGGTGCTGCTCGACTCGGCGGCGTTGAAGGACCCCTCGCTCAAGGAGAGGGTGATTGTTGGCTCCGACACCATCAGCGTGATTCTGCCGCAGAAGAACTACGGGCGCTATGACCGCGGACTCTTCAACTACCTCTTCATACCCAAGGGGCAGTGGTCGTTCGGCCTGATGGCCTCCTACGGCGAGTTCAACACCGACGACATTCAGATTCTCGGCATGATCAAGGACCTCGACATAAAGTTGAAAGCCTACTCCATACAGCCGTCGATTTCGTACTTCTTCTCCCACAACCAGTCGATGGGTCTGAAGTTCAACTATGTGCGTATGACAGGCGACCTTCCGAGCGTGTCGGTCGATTTCGGCGACGACCTCGACTTCTCGCTAAAGGATGTGAGCTACTACCAGCAGAGCTTCTCGACCTCGCTCACCTACCGCAACTACATCGGCCTGGGGAGCACTCGGCGCTTCGCCGTGTTCAACGAGGTTGACCTCGCTTTCGGCAGCGGCTCGTCGCGCTTCCGCCGTTACTATGGCGGCAAGATGAAGGATACGCGCACCAACTTCGTCACGGCTTCGCTCAACTTCTCGCCCGGCGTTTGCGTCTTCATCATGGACTACATAAGTTTCAACGTATCGTTCGGCGTATTCGGCCTCAATGTGCGCAACGAGCGCCAGTGGACCGACGGCAAGGAGGAGGGTTCGCGCTTCACGTCGGGGGCCAACTTCCGCTTCAACATCTTCAACATCAACTTCGGCATGGCCGTATATATCTAAAGGGTTATGAGCGATAAGAAACGCAAACAGAAGGAATCTCTCGCGATGGCGCGCAGGCAGCGGTGGGTCATGATCGCCGCGGCGCTGATGGCGGCGGCGTTCCTGGCCGTCATGTCGCAGTCATGCATAAAGAACGACATCCCTTACCCCCGCATACAGGCCAACTTTTCATCCTTTGAAGCCGAGGGGCTGAAATCCCCGGCGCAAATTGACTCCGCGAACCGCATTATCGACCTGGTGTTCGAGGAGACGGTCGATATGGAGCAGGTTAAAGTAACCTCGTATACCCTCTCGCCCAAGGGGGTGGAGCTTCTCGGCACCGACCTCTCTGAGCCGGTCAACCTCACCCGCTACCTGATATTGCGGTTGCGTATGTACCAGGAGTACGACTGGGTGATCCGCGGGTCGCAGCCCATCGAGCGCTACCTCACGGTCGAGGGGCAGATAGGCGAGACGGTGATCGACGTGGCCGGCAAGCGCGCGGTGGTAACCGTTTCGGAAACCATGGGCCGCAAGGCCGTGAAGGTGCTCACCGCCAAACTCGGCCCGGAGGGTTCCACCATGACCCCCGATCCAGCGGGCAACACCTACGACCTCTCGATGCCGCTCGAAATAACGGTAAACGTACACGGCAGGGAGGAGAAGTGGGAGCTTTTCTGCGAAATCGCGACTTTCAACGTATACACTCTCCGAGCCGACGCCGGGTCGCAGGTGGCTTGGGTATTCGGTTCGGGACTCGCCGGAACAAAGGGCGGTTTCGAATACCGCGTGGCGGGCACGGCCCAGTGGCGCAAGGCCCCGGACTCCTGGATCACGCAGACGGGCAACACCTTCTCGGCCACGTTGAGAAACCTCGAACCTGAAACCGAATACGAGGCCCGCGCGCTTACCTCCGACAACGGCGGCGAGCCCGAATACGCCACACCCGTTAAGTTCACCACCGGGGAGACCCGCCAGCTCCCCAACAGCAGCTTCGACGAGTGGACGTGGATCAATAACAGTTATTGGGCTCCCTGGGGCGAGGGGCAGACTCCCTACTGGGACACGGGCAACAAAGGTGCCGCGACCTTCGGCCCCGGCAACGTGGTCCGCTCCGACCAGACTTCGACCGGCACAGGCTATTCCGCGGAATTGCAGACTGTGTACAAGACCATTAAACTGGCCGCAGGCAGTATATTTGCCGGGACATATGTGCGCACCGACATCACTGACGGCGTGTTGAGTTTCGGACGCCCGTATGACTTGCGTCCGACTAAGCTTCGCGGCTATTTCAAGTACAATTGCGCCGTAATCAACCAGGCCAAGGGGGATTTCGCGTATATGAAGGGACAGCCGGATACCTGCACCGTGTGGTGCGCGCTGATCGATTCGCCCGATCCGTTTGAGATACGCACGAAACCCTCTGACCGCCATCTGTTCGACCCTGAGGGCTCCTATGTGATAGCCTACGGCAAGATGGAGTGCGCGCAGACAGTGCCGCAGTTCATCCCCTTCGAGTTCGAACTCGACTACCGCTCGACGCAGCGAGTGCCGAAGTATATCCTCGTGGTAGGCTCGGCGAGCAAGTACGGCGACTATTTCGTGGGTGGCGAGGGCTCGACTTTGTGGCTCGACGACTTCGAACTATTGTATGATTATTAATTCCAATTAGACAAATAAGATGAAAATGCTCAGAAATATAGCGCTCGCGGCCTTGGCTGGGTTCGCTCCCGCGGGGGCCGCGGCCGCGTCGCTCGCGGTCGATAACCCCGACAACCACGCTTACCTCGGCGTGCGCGCCGCGGTCGACATCAGTTCCGCCGCCAACGGTGGTGCCTACTACAGCAGCAAGGCCGGTTTCAGTGTCGGCGGGGTCTACAACCTCCCGATTGTGGCCAATTTCTACTTCGAACCGGGATTGTCGCTGTTCTACGACACTTTCGGCACGATGCACTTCCAGTCGGAGGAGATTGTTCCGGCTCCCGATGGTGGCGCGCTCACCCAGGCGCCTACCGAACCCGTTGAGCCGGAGGAGGTGTTCTATAAGGTCGACGGGTCGATGCGTAACCTCGGCTTCCGCGTGCCGCTGAAGTTCGGCTACCATTTCGACTTCGCCGAGAATCTCAAAGTGCACGTGTTCACCGGGCCGCAGGTCAATCTGAGCCTTATGGCGCGCTACCACCAGGGTGCCTACATAACCCCCTCGGGCCACCGTGTTGCCTCCTTCTCGGAGAGCATCTTCGGCACCGGCGGTTTCAAGCACGTCGATTTCCAGTGGAATTTCGGTCTCGGCCTCCAGTATGACGACTATTATGTGGCCCTCGAAGGCTCGCTCGGCATGACCCGTATGAAGGACCAGGCCGACTACCTCATCCGAGACCTTCGCCGCGACCTCTTCACCATCACCCTCGGCTACAACTTCTGATGCCCCGGTCTCAGCCCGAAAACAACAGCGCCGCGTCAAAACTGTTTTGACGCGGCGCCGTTGTTTTGTGCTGTTTTGATGGGATTGTTGATCGCGGCCCGATGGTCAGGCTTCCGGGGTCTCGCACGACAACCGCACCCATTTGAGGTAACCGAGCACGGCCACTATGGTGTAAACCGCGTAGAGCGCCGTGTAGGGGTAGATGTCCTTGTAGAGGTAGAGCCCGACGCAAACGATGTCGACCATGATCCAGGCGAACCACTGCTCCAGATATTTGCGGGCGAGCATCCAGGTGCCAGTTATGCTCATCGCGGTAGTGAACGCGTCGGCCCAGGGCACGGTGCTGTCGGTGGCGTTGATAAGGAAGAGGGCTATGGCTACCCATATGGCCCCGGTGGCGGGTACCAGCCAGAGATAAGTCTTCCAGGGCATATGGCTGATGGGGAGCGGGGCCGCGGCCTCCTTTTTCTTGCCGAAGCGCAGTTTGCCCGTCCAGGCGAGGTAGCCGTAGACGGCCATCAGCAGATAGTAAATGTTCATCGCGAAGTCGGCGTAGAGCCCCTTGCGGAAGTAGACGAACATTGAGATCATCGGCATGATCAGGCCCGCGATCCAAACCTTGTGGCTCGCGTTGTATTCATAATAGAGGTATACCAGGCCGACGGTCAGCCCGAGTATCTGTAAGGCTATATCAAACATTCTTTTTCGGGGTTTCAGAAATTCAAGGTCACCATACCCATCACGTTGGTCGGGGCCTGGGCGGCGTAACCGGCGTAGCGGTATATCTTCTTCGTGCCGTCGGGAGCCACGGTGTATCCGGCGCCGGAGTATCCGTTGGCGAAGTAGTCCTCGTTGAACAGATTGTAGACCGACACTCCTACGCGCAGACTCTTTATGCCAGGCAGGCGGCGGAAGGTGTAGCCCGCGTGCAGGTCGGTGACGAAATAGGCGTCGAGCACCGTCTCCTCGCTCGCGGCGTTGTTGAGGTACTGCTTGGAGACGTAGCGCGAAACGAGCTGGGCGTCGAATCCGGCGATGTTGAAGTTGAACGCGTTGTTGAGGGTGAACGAGGGGGAGAAGGCTATCGGGGTGTCGCCGCGGTCGATGGCTATGGGGTTCTTCCACTCGTCCTCGTAGATGTACTCGGTGAAGTCCTTGATGCGGTTACGCGACAGGGTGGCGTTTATCTGCCAGTCGAACCAGCTCAGGGGGCGCAGGGCGCCTTGCAGCTCGATGCCGAGGCGGTAACTGCGGGGCACGTTGACGCTTAGAGCGTTACCCGTGTCGGAGAGCTGGCCGGTGGTCACGAGCTGGTCCTTGTAGTCCATATAATAGAGGTTGGCGCCGAGGCTGAAAAGGCGGCAGTCGTAGGAGTAGCCCGCCTCGTAGTCGTACAGGCGCTCGGGCGAGGGGTAGCGGCCCGGGTCGCCGTCGGTGAAGTTGTCGCGCACCGGTTCCTTGTGGGCCACGCTCCAGGAGGCGTAGGCGCGGTGGCCGCGGCGGCTCCAGCTGAGACCCACTTTCGGGTTGAAGAAATCATAGCGCTCATCGACGTCGAGTTTCCCCATCGCCCCGCTGTTCCAGTCGAAGTTGTCGCTCACGCCGCTGATGGTGTAGTGGATGTGGCGGTACTGTAGGTCGGCGTAGGCCGAGAATCCGGCGCCGAAGTCAACCGTGGCGCGGGCGTATACGTTGGCGTCGAACTTCTCGCCCCGGTTGCGGTAGTACTCCTGCAGGGGGTCGATCGGCCCTACATAGTTGCGCACCCAGGAGACCTGTCCGAAGTGGTTGCCCTGGAACTGGTTGACGGCGCCACCGAGTGTCGCGTCGACCCGCCCCTTGCGGAAACGGAGCGAGGCGAGACCCCCGCCGAAGTGGTTGCGGTTGAATTTCAGACGCACAAGGTCGCTCTCAGTCACCTCGGTGCCGTCGGCGAGCGTGAAGGGGTTCAGCCCGTACTCCGCCAGGTCGCGTTCGGTTTTGTACTGTTCGTAGTATCCGTTGTCGTCGGTGTAGTGCAGGGCGGCCGAGAGGTGCCACTCGTCGGTGAGCCGTTGGCTGAGAATCAGTTGGAAATGATGCTGGGTGAAGTTGTCGTGCTGGTCGGGGTAGAAGGCAGTCGAGCCGTCGTCGGCGGTGTATTTGCCGCAGGGGTTATAGCGCCGGCCGTACTTCTCCATCTCCTCCTTCGAGGCGTAGTCCCAGGCCATATATGTTTGCTCCTTGCCCCCGAACGCCACGAGGCGCAGCTGCGTGCCCCCGTGGTTGTAGGCCGCCTGGCCGAAGTAGCTCCATAGTTTCGAGGACGCGCGGTCGATGTACCCGTCGGAGCCGAGGTGGCTCAGGCGGGCGTCGACCGACCATCGGTCGCCCAGCAGTCCCGACCCTACGCGGAGTGTCTGCTTGTTGGTGTTGTAAGAACCGTAGGAGGCGCTGAGTTCGGCGTAAGGGTCGTAGGCGGGCGCGTCGGTCACCATGTTGATGCTCGCGCCGAAAGCGCCCGCGCCGTTGGTGGATGTGCCCACGCCGCGCTGCACCTGGATGTCGCGCACCGATGAGGCCAGGTCGGGCATGTTCACCCAGTAGACACGGTGGCTTTCCGCGTCGTTGATGGGGATGCCGTTGGTGGTGACGTTGATACGCGAGGCGTCGGAGCCGCGGACGCGCATATAGGTGTAGCCGATGCCGCCCCCGGCGTCGCTCGCCGATACCACCGACGGGGTCATGCCGAGCAGGTAGGGGATGTCGCGCCCGGTGTTTGACTTCTCGATTTCCGATTTCAGCACATTGGTGTAGGCTATCGGCGACTTGGCCGACGCGCGGTTTGCCACTACCTCCACTTCGCGGAGGTCCACACCCAGGGAATCAGCCTCGGCGCCCCCTCGGGCGCTCTCGGCGGCAGCGCCGGGCATCGCC
>JAMPHO010000055.1 GCA_023663385.1 Alistipes timonensis
GCCGCTCCCCACTCTTCAGCCGGTGCCGGTGCCGCCGTGGCGGCCGCCGGGCGCGGCGATGCCTGTATGCTGTCAGCCGCGGGCATGTGAGCGCTTAAATTCGTCGCGCAGGGTGTCAACAACGTTGATTATGTAGTCGCCGGTCTTTTCGAGGGTCGAGATTATATCCATGTAGTAGATACCGCTCTGGTACTCGTAGTGGCGCTCGTTGATGTTCTCGACGTTGGCCGTGCGCAGCTGATTGCGCAGGTTGTTGATTTCGCGTTCGCGGTTGTAGGAGCGCAGTATGTCGGGCTCGGTCTGCTTCTCGATGTCGCTCAGGAGCAGTATCATATTGTCCATGGCCTTGCCTACGTAGTTGAACATCGAGTCGACGTTCTGGTAGATTTCCTCGTTGAACTTCACGCCGCTCTGCTGCTTGCGCAGAAGGATTTTGCCTATGCCGAGCGCGCAGTCGGCAATGCTCTCGATTTCGGAGTCGATGGAGAGCATCGAGGCGATGCGGCGCTTCGACTCGTTGGAGAGGCGACCCTCGGCGCATCGGTTGAGGTAGTTGGCGATTTCGATTTCCATGCGGTCCGAAATCTCCTCGTACTTCTCAAGCCGCGAATAGGTCTTGTTGAAGTCGTCGGAGTTCTCCTTGGTGTGTACCAGTTCGCGGGCCATCGGGAGCATCCTCGCGACTCGCTCGGCGAACACGTGGATTTCCTTCTCTGCCTGGCTTATGTTGAGCTCGGAGGCCGAGAGGATACCGCCCTGGATGAACTTGAGCTGGAACTCGTCGTCGCCGTGGTGCTTGGCGGGCACGAGCCATTCGACGATTTTCACATACACGTTGGTCAGCCATATCATTATCGACAGGTTGATGAGGTTGAACACCGTGTGGAACATCGAGAGGCCGAACGACACGCTCACCTGCATCGTCGCGATCATCGAGCGGTGGTGGAGTATCACGCCGTCGTCGGTCGGGAGCGATGCGGAGTAGAGTTGGTTGTAGATGTCAGGATTGTTGGCCTGCAGGTTGGTCACATACTGGTAGAGCGCAGCGGGGTTGCCCTGCCCGATCTCCTCGGTGATCCAGGAGTTGAGGTCGACGAAGGGGAAGAACACCGCCAGCACCCAAACGGTGCCGAGGAGGTTGAAGAGCAGGTGGCCCATCGCCGTGCGCTTGGCGGCCACGTTACCGCTCATCGAGGCCAGGAGCGGGGTGATGGTGGTTCCGATATTGGAGCCGAGTACCAGGGCGCACGCCAGGTCGAAGGTAATCCACCCCTTTGAGCACATTATGAGCGTGATGGCGAAGGTGGCGGCTGACGACTGGATGACCATTGTCACTATGAGGCCCACCAGGCAGAACACCAGCACCGAACCGAAGCCCATCGAGGCGTAGCGCTGGAGGAACGCGAACATCTCCGGGTTGCTCTGCAGGTCGGGCACATAGTTGCTGATCATGTCCAGACCCATGAAGAGGAACGCGAAGCCGATGGTGAACTCACCTATTGACTTGGTGCGGCTCTTGCTGGAGAAGAGCAGGGGGATTGCCAGGCCGATCAGGGGTAGGGCGAAGGCCGAAATGTCGACCTTGAACCCGAACAGGGCTATGATCCAGGCGGTGAACGTCGTGCCGACGTTGGCGCCCATAATCACGGCCATCGACTGCGCGAGGGTCATAAGGCCGGCGTTCACGAAGCTCACCACCATAACGGTCGAGGCCGAGGAGCTCTGGATGAGCGCGGTGATGAAGAAGCCGGTGACCGTGCCGGTGAAGCGGTTGCGCGTCATTGCCGAAAGGATGTTGCGCAGGCGGTCGCCGGCGGCTTTCTGCAACCCTTCGCTCATTACCTTCATTCCGTAGAGGAAGAGGCCCACGGCTCCTAAGAGTCCGAGAAAGTCAAGTATTGAGTAGTTCATCTCGTTTGGGGATGTTTGGTGTTAGCGGCTTTTGCTAATTTGGGGGCTCAGCGGCGGTTTTTCTTCTGCTGCTCGCGGAGCATTGCCTGCTGCTGGCGCTGGGCCTCTTCAAGGCGCGCCATGAAGCCCGATTTCTTTTTGGGCTTGGCGGCGTTGGCCTTCATGCGGGCGCGCACCTTCTCATCGTTGGTGCAGAGGCGGAAAATCCAGGTCTGCACGATGGTGATCAGCAGCGACAGGAAGTAGTAGTAGCTCAGGCCGGAGGCGTAGTCGTTGAAGAAGAACAGGAACATCACCGGCATCATATACATCATCCACTTCATGCCCGGCATCGAGGCGGAGCTGGGCTGGTTCTGCATATTAATGTAGGTGTAGCCCACGTTGGTCACGGTCATCAGCAAGCAGAAGAGGCTCACATGGTTGCCGTACCAGGGTATTGTGAAGGGGAGGGTGAATATGTAGTCGGGGGCCGAGAGGTCCTTAGCCCAGAGGAAGCTTTCGCCTCGGAGTTCGATGGCCGAGGGGAAGAACCAGAACATGGCGATCAGGATAGGCATCTGGAGCAGCATCGGCAGGCAGCCGGCCATCGGGCTCGCTCCGGCCTGTGAGTAGAGCTGCATGGTTTTCTGACTGCGGGTCATGGCATTCTCCTGGCCGGGATACTTGTCGTTGATGGCCTTGATTTCGGGAGCGAGCACTCGCATCTTGGCCTGCGAGGTGAAGCTCTTGTAGGTCAGGGGGAAGAGGATTACCTTGATGAATACCGTCAGCAGGAAGATAATCAGGCCGTAGGAGCTGATGAACTTGCTGAGGAAGGTGAACACGGGTATGATGATGAGCGTGTTGATCCAGCGGAATATCGGCCAGCCGAGGGGTATGAGGTCGGTGAGGTCGAGCGAGGGGTCGTCCTTGTCGGCCTTGAGCTCGTCGCTGAGTTTGTCGAGCAGGGGGTAGAGGTTGGGGCCGAGGAAAATATCGAAGCTGGCGGGGTTCTCGCTCGTCGAGTTATAGTCGATGGTGGCTTTGGCGCTGAGGTCCTTCACGAAGTGGGGGTCACCCTTGAGGTCCTTCGACGACACTTCGGCCGAGAGGAAGGCCGAGCGGGGTATCATTACCGACGAGAAGAACTGGTTTTTGAAGGCAATCCACTTCAGGCGCTGGTCGAGCTGCTCCTCCTCTTCGCCCTGGGCGTTGAGGTTGTCGGGCGAGTCGCCGATGAATTTGTAGTAGAGGCCCGAGTTGCGTTCCTCGAAGGTGCGGCCTACCTCGTTGCGGTGCATGCGCTGGCTCCAGTGGAAGTCGGCGGTGGCCACGCTGGGGGGGATGATGCTCTCCATGCCTTTCTGCACGATGTCCATGCGCACGACGTAGCTACCCTTGGGAAGGGTGTAGCGGAGCCCCCAGAAGGCGCCCCCTCCGAGGTCGAGCTTCATCATCACCGTCGAGTCGTTGACCTGCTCGGGGGTGAAGTAGAAGTCGGCGGTGTTGAAGCGCTGGGTGGCGGAGGTGAGTATGAAGCTGTACGAGGAGTCGGCCGGGCGCATTACCTGCACTCGCGCGGTGTCGATGGCGTCGTCCTTGGCCGATTTCGGCAGGTAGGTGTCGTAGTCGAGCAGGGTGGCGCGGGCTATACGGCCTCCGAGTGCCTGGAGTTCGAGGTCGACCACGTCGTTGCGGAGGCTTACGGTGCGGTCGGTGCCCGAGAGGTGGCGGGCGAATCCGCGGTAGCGGTCGGCGTCCTCAAGCGCGCCGCGCAGGTTTTTCAGCGCTTCGCGGCGGTTGTCGAGGCTGATGTCGTCGCCGAAGCGGCCCGAGGCCACGGCGGCGTAGTCGAGCACGGTGTCGAGCGCCTGCACGGTGCCGCTCACGGCGCCGTTCTCGCACACGAGGTCGACTTTCGAGGTTTTGTAGCGGGGTGCCGAGGTGGTGTCGCCCGCGGCGGCCATGCGCACAACCGAGGGCACGGCGGCGGCCTCGGCGGCTGTCAGGGTGTCAACGGCGAATGATTTCTTTTCGTTTTTGGCGGCCTCGGCCTGCTGGGCCTCGGCTTGCTGCTCCATCTCCTGGATGCGTCGCTCCTGTTGTCCTTTGTTGATGTACATGAATCCGAAGATCACCATGCCCATCAGAAGGAATCCTAAAAGGGTGTTTTTGTCCATTTCTGCTTTGTGAGGAGGAGTGATGTGTGGGGGTTATCGTAATTAATTAACGTTGTATTCTTCGCGGATGGCGCGGGGTGTCAGGCCCCGGCTTTTTCGTCGGCATACCTGATGGCGGCGCCGATGAAACTCATGAAAAGCGGGTGGGGCGAGAGCACCGTCGAGGAGTATTCGGGGTGGTACTGCGTGCCAAGGAACCAGCGCTTGCCGGGAATCTCGACGATTTCCACCAGGCGGGTGAGCGGGTTTTCGCCCACGCACTCCATGCCGGCTTCCTCGAAGCGGCGGCGGTAGCTGTCGTTGAATTCGAAGCGGTGGCGGTGGCGCTCGCTCACGAGGGTCGAGCCGTAAGCTTCGGCGGCCAGCGAGCCCGGCTTGATGGCGCAGTCATACGCGCCGAGGCGCATAGTGCCCCCGAGGTTCGATATGTTTTTCTGCTCTTCCATGATGTCGATCACCTTGTCGGGGGTGAGCGGGTTCATTTCCGAGGAGTTCGCTTCGGGGAGGCCGAGCACGTCGCGGGCGAACTCGATGACCATGCACTGCATGCCCAGGCATATGCCGAAGGTGGGCACGTCGTGCTCGCGGGCCCACTTCAGGGCGGCGAACTTGCCGTCGATGCCGCGGTGGCCGAAGCCGGGGGCTATCACTATGCCGTCGAGCGGGGCGAGGAGCTCCCCGGCGTTGGAGTCGTTGATTTTCTCGGAGTGGATGAAGCGGAGGTCGAGCTTGCGGTCGTTGTAGGTGGCTGCCTGGAAGAGGGCCTCGTTGATCGACTTGTAGGCGTCCTGAAGCTCGACGTATTTCCCTACCAGCCCTATGCGCACCGGCTTTTCGGCGCCGCGCATCTTCTCCAGGAAGTTGAGCCAGGGTGCCATATGGGGCTCACCCTCGGGGGTGATGCCGGTTTTGCGGAGCACGATTTCGTCGAGGTGCTGGGCGTGCATCGCCAGGGGGACCTCGTAGATCGAGGGGCAGTCGATCGACTGGATTACGGCGTCGGGGGCCACGTTGCAGAAGAGTGCGATTTTGCGCCGCATGTCAGCGTTGATGTCGTGCTCGGTGCGGAGCACCAGTATGTCGGGCTGTATGCCGAGCTCCTGGAGCTTCTTCACCGAGTGCTGCGTCGGCTTGGTTTTCAGCTCTTTGGCGGCAGCGATGTAGGGAACGTAGGTCAGGTGCACGCAGAGGCTGTTCTCACCTAATTCCCAGCGCAGCTGGCGCACGGCCTCCAGGAAGGGGAGCGACTCGATGTCGCCCACCACGCCTCCGATCTCGGTGATTACGAAGTCGTAGTCGCCCGTCAGGCCGAGCTGCTTCACGTTGCGTTTGATTTCGTCGGTGATGTGGGGCACGATCTGTACCGTCTTGCCAAGGTAGTCGCCGCGGCGCTCCTTGTCGATTACGTTCTGGTAGATGCGTCCCGTGGTGATGCTGTTGGCCTTGGTGGTGTGGATGTTGGTGAACCGTTCGTAGTGCCCCAGGTCGAGGTCGGCCTCGTGGCCGTCGACGGTGACGTAGCACTCGCCGTGCTCGTAGGGGTTGAGCGTCCCGGGATCAACGTTGATGTAGGGGTCGAACTTCTGGATGGTCACCCTGTAGCCGCGGGCTATCAACAAGCGGGCGAGCGATGAGGAGATAATCCCTTTTCCGAGAGATGACACCACGCCGCCTGTGACAAAAATATACTTAGTTTCCACTATGTGTCGGATGCTTGTGTTGTTTGCGCGACAAAGTTAGAAAAAAAATCGCTAACCTCCGCCCGGTTCGGCCGCAAAATCGCGGGGGAATTCGCGCAGGGCGTACAGCGCCCCTTCGGTCAAATGGCGCAGGGCGCCTCCGAAGGTGGCTTTCCCGGCCCGGAGGAGCCTCCAGGCGGTGAGCGGAATCCGCGGCACCCACATCACGCGGTGGCGCAGGGCCGTCAGCGCGCCGGTGGTGCGCAGCAGTCCCGGAGGGCTTTTCGGCAGCGCCCCGGAGGTGAGGGTGGGGTGCTCGGCTATAGTCGCGGGGAAGAAACGGCAGTTGAGGCCGCGCTTTACAGCCGTCAGTAGGAAAAATTCATCCTCCCCGGCGGTGAGGTAGGGGGCTCCGGGGCCGAACAGGGGGCTGAACCTGAGCCTCCCGGCGCGGCTGTCGCGCCTGAGCGCTATCTCGAAGGTTGTCTGGTAAAAACCTTTCGGTATGGGGCGCAACGGGGTTTCGGCCCCGGGGTACGGCTTGCGGTCGGGGCTGTCGTAGCGGAATGAGGCGTATTCCAGCTCAGGGTCGCGCTCGAAAACGCGCCTTACCGTGTCGAACGCCTCCGGGCGGTAAACGAGGTCGTCGTCGCCGATGAGAATGATGTCGGCGTCGCAGTGTTCGAGGGCGTTGTTCCGATTGGATGACAGTCCGTTGCCATCGAACCGTAGCACGGTCGTGTCGCGTCGCCCGGCTATCGCTTCGGGGATGGGCGCCCCGCGGTGGTCCTGCCACGATACGACGTAGCCCACCCCCTCGCGTTCGGGGGGGAGCATACGTTCCACCCGGGCTATCCCCTCGGGCTTGTGCGTCGGCACGGCGAGCTGCAAAGTCAGTCTGTGTCCCATTCTCCCGCGAATATAATGAAAAAAAGTCTGCTTCGCCGTCGAGTTATACGAATTTGCTAAAAATGAATCGAGAACCAGCCATTTCGCTCCCTGTGCAAGATCTCCGACCTTGCTTTCTCTCCGCGCCTCCCCCCCACCAACCGCCGCTGACGCGGCTTATGGCGGGGCTTCCAATGTTCAAGGTCTCCGACCTTGGTAATGCTTGTCGGATTTGCCTGTCGAACTAAAAAAAATTAAATAAAAAGGGGCGGGTAGGGCGTAAAGTCGGCGGGTTTGTTGTACCTTTGTGGTTTCCAACATACATCCCGGAATGAGATATATCGGATTTCGCCGAATACGCCGCGTTTGCGCATACTGGTCGGCGGGAATAAGTAGCGGCGCTGAGGAAATAGCCCCCTGTAGATCTCGTTTCCGTTTTTATCTACATTGGGTGGCGGCGGTCCTTAGCCGCCCGTGCCTCCCGCTAACAGCAATTATTTTATATGACATTTGAAGAATTAGGCGTGAGCGAACCGCTGCGCCGCGCCATAGAGGAAATGGGTTTCGAGAACCCTATGCCCGTGCAGGAAAAGGTGATACCCCACCTGCTTACCCAGGAGGGCGACGTGGTAGCCCTCGCGCAGACAGGCACCGGCAAGACAGCCGCCTTCGGCCTCCCGGTGCTCCAGAGGGTCGACCCCGACAGGCTGGTGCCCCAGGCGCTCATCCTCTCGCCCACCCGCGAACTCTGCCTGCAGATAGCTTCCGACCTGGCCGACTTTTCCAAGCATATGCCCGACATCAAGGTGATCCCGGTCTACGGCGGGTCGAGCATCCAGAGCCAGATACGCTCGCTACGCGAGGGCGCGCAAATTATCGTGGCGACTCCCGGCCGTCTCATCGACCTCATCAAGCGAGGGGTGGTGAAACTCGGCGATGTACACACGGTGATCCTCGATGAGGCCGACGAGATGCTCAACATGGGCTTCCTCGACTCGATAAACGAGATTCTGGAGCATGTTCCCCAGGAGCGCAAGATGCTGATGTTCTCGGCCACTATGCCCAAGGAGATCGCTAAAATCGCCAAAAAATATATGAAGGACCCCGTGGAGTTCGTGATCGGCACCCGCAACGAGGGGGCCGCCAACGTGCGCCACATATATTATATGGTCAACGCCCGCGACAAATATCTCGCCCTGAAGCGCGTCGCCGACGATAACCCCGACATCTACGGCATCGTGTTCTGCCGTACCCGCCGCGACACCCAGGAGGTGGCCGAAAACCTTATCCGCGACGGCTATAACGCCGACTCGCTCCACGGCGACCTATCGCAGCAGCAGCGCGACATGGTTATGAAGAAGTTCCGCGACCGGGTGGTTACGATGCTCGTGGCCACAGACGTGGCCGCCCGCGGCCTCGACGTTGACAACCTCACGCACGTAATAAACTACGGTCTGCCTGACGAGGCGGCGGTGTACACCCACCGCTCGGGCCGCACTGGCCGTGCCGGAAAGACCGGCGTCAGCGTGGCCATCATCCACTCGCGCGAGAAGGGGCGCCTGCGCGAAATCGAGCGCATCATAGGCAAGACCTTCGAACGCAAGGAGGTTCCCACCCCCGAGCACATCGTCGAGAAGCAGCTCTACTGCCTGGCCGACCGCATCGAGCGCGCCGAGGTCGACGATGCCGAAATGGAGCGTTACATGCCCGGCGTCATGAAGAAGCTCGGCTGGCTCTCGGCCGAGGACCTCACCAAGCGCGTGCTCTCCCTGGAGCTGCGCCGACTGCTCAACTACTACAAGGACGCGCCGAAAATCGACCTCATTGACGAAAAACCCGCCCGGAAAAAGACCGAGAAGGAACGCGCCATCGAGGGTCCCCGCTCCGATAAGGAAAAGGACCGCCGCACCGCCTCGAAGGGGATGGCCCGCATCTACGTCAACCTCGGCAAGCGCGACGGCTTTTTCGCCGGCAACCTCATCGACATGCTCAACAAGGGTGTCGACGGGCCGCGTGTCGACGTGGGGCGCATCGACCTGCTCCCCGCCTACTCGCTCTTCGATGTCAAGAAGGCCGACGCCAAGAGGGTGGTGAACTCCCTCAAGGGGCTGGAATTTATGGGCAAGAGGGTCTACAGCGAGGTGGCCGAGGCCGAAAAGGACTACACCCGCGCCGCGTCGCGCCGCTCCCGCGAGAAGGCCGACGCCGCCCCGGCTCCGGCCAACCGCCGCGAACGCCGCAAGGAGAAATTCGCCCACAAGGATGAGGTGATGGATCCCTACGACTCGTTCGCGATGTTCAAAAAGAAATCCAAGAAATAACCGATAGTATATGCGCCGCGAACTGATTTTCACAGCCGTAGCCGCCGCGATAGCGGCGGCGTCCGTCGCGGTTCCGCGCCGCGCGGCCGCGGTTACC
>JAMPHO010000056.1 GCA_023663385.1 Alistipes timonensis
TTTATGTTTTTCGGCATAATTCTCCGGCACATCGCCCGCCACAATCGCCCCACACCATATTATATAATATAAGGGGAGCGTCGGCTTGGCCGTTAGCGCCCGAATTTGTAATTTCGCGGGGAGAAAGAAATATGGAAAAGAGAAACACAAGGGGGCGGCAGGTCGACATGACCCACGGCCCCCTCGCGAAAAAAATATTAGTGTTCTCGCTGCCGCTTATCGCGAGCGGCATCCTGCAACAATCGTTCAACGCGGTCGACGTGGCCGTGGTGGGCCATTACGCCACGAGCCAGGCGATCGCCGCCGTCGGTAGCAACGGCCCGATCATAAGCATCCTGGTGAACCTCTTCTTAGGGATAGCCGTGGGCGCCAACGTCGTGATCGCGACCTACCTCGGGCAGCGGCATTTCGAGGCGGTGAAGCGCTCGGTAGCCACGGTGGCCGTCGTAGCGCTGGTGTCGGGCCTGCTGCTGACGGCGCTCGGCACGGCGCTGGCCCGCCCCATACTTGAGGCGATGAGCGCCCCGCCCGACGTGATAGACCTCGCGGAGCGCTACCTGCGCATTTACTTCTGCGGCATGCCGTTCCTGATGGTCTACAACTTCGGCTCGGCGATCATGCGCAGCGTCGGCGACACGAAGCGCCCCTTCTACTCGCTGCTCGCGGCCACGGTGTGCAACTTCGCGCTCGACTGGCTCTTCGCCGGGCCGATGGGCGCCGGGGTCGACGGTGTCGCGTGGGCCACGGTAATAGCCAACGGCGTGAACGCCGCCATAATCGTGTGGTACCTCACCCGAGAACCCGAACCCATAACGCTGACGCTCAGGCGCTGGAGCGTCTCCCTGCCCGACCTTCGGAAGATGCTCCAGATCGGCGTCCCCGCCGGGCTGCAGGGCATGGTGTTCTCCTTCTCGAACATCTTCATACAGTCGGCCATCAACCGCTTCGGTTCCGACGCCATAGCCGGGTCGGCCGCCGCCCTCACCTTCGAGGCATACTGCTACTACATAGTGAGCGGATTCTGCGCCGCCGCGATCGCGTTCACCGGGCAGAACTTCGGGGCCGGGGAGCCGGAACGCTGCCGCCGGGTGGCACGCATATGCCTGCTCTACGCCGTGGTGCTCTGCGGAGCGGCCAACTGGCTGGTAATCTGGCAGGGAGAGTCGGTCATAGGGCTGTTCACCAAAGACCCCGCCGTAGCCGCCTACGCCATCGAGCGCTACCACACGGTGCTCGCCTTCCAGTGCGTAGCCGCCACCTACGAGGTGCCCGGCTCCTACATGCGCGGCCTGGGGTACTCGCTGACCCCGATGGTGCTGACCATCTTCGGCACCTGCGTGCTGAGGCTGGGGTGGTGCTACATATTCCCCTCGATCGACAACACGTTCCACACCCTGCTGACCATCTATCCCATAACCTGGGCCGCGACCGGGGCCGCCGTTTTCACCGCCGCCCTGATCGTACAGCGGCGCGTGTTCCGCAAAATGAAACAGAAAAACCTTAACCCATGAGAACCATAGCATTGACCTTCATCGCCGCGTGCGCCGCCATAGCGCCGTCGGCCCAAACACTCCGCTTCGACCTTACGGGCGCCAAGCACCCCAAAGAGGGGTACACCCAGGTGGGAGCCAACACCATCTACACCGATTCGACAGGCTACGGCTACGACTTCATGCCGGGCCGGAGCGCCGACTCCGACGCGCCCGGGTTCTTCTCAGTGGCGGTGCCCGACGGCAACTACCGCGTGCGCGTCACCCTTGGGAGCAAGCGCTCAGCCGGAAGCACCACCCTAAGGGCCGAAGCACGGCGCATGATGGCCGAGAACGTGAAGACCCGCAAGGGGGAGACCCGCCAGGAAACCTTCATAGTGAACAAACGCGACTCGCGCATCAACGACAAGGAGAGCGTCAAGCTCAAAAAACGCGAGATAGGCTGCATCAACTGGGACGACAAGCTGACGCTCGAATTCAACGGCTCGGCCCCGAGGGTGAGCTACATCGAAATCGAACCCGCGCCCGAGGTGCCCACGGTGTTTCTCTGCGGCAACTCCACGGTGGTCGACAACCAGGCCGAGCCTTACACCGGCTGGGGGCAGATGCTTCCGCAGTTCTTCAACGACAGCGTCGCCGTGGCCAACTACGCCGAGTCGGGCCTGACAGCCAGCGTGTTCCTCAGCCAGGGGAGGCTTAAGAAAGCCCTCACACAGATGAAGGAGGGGGACTACGTCGTAGTGGAGTTCGGCCATAACGACCAGAAGCAGAAAGGCCCCGGATGCGGCGCCTACTACAACTACGCCTACTCGCTGAAGCAGTTCATCGACAACGCCCGCCGCAAAGGCGCCACCCCGATACTGGTGACCCCCACCCGCCGCCGCGACTTCGACGCCGATGGGCGCGTGCGCGACACCCACGGCGACTACCCCGCCGCGATGCGCGAAATCGCAGCCCGCGAGGGGGTGGCGCTGGTCGACTTCCAGGAGGAGACGAAGAAACTCATCGAGGCCCTCGGGGTCGAGGGGTCGAAGGCCCTGTTCGTCCACTGCCCCGCCGGCACATACGAGGGGCAGGAGGCCGACATAGCCGACAACACCCACTTCAGCAACTTCGGCGCCCGCGAAATCGCCAAAATATTCGCCGAGGCGGTGCGCCGCTCCGGCCTCCCGCTGGGCCGCGCCGTGAAGGGGACGGTCGAGGGGTTCGACCCCGCCAGGCCCGACGACCCCGCGGCCTACGAATACCACATGTCGCCCTTCGTGCTGACCAACAAACCCGCCGGGAGCTGACACCCAAGGATGAAAAACTAACGCCCGCGGGGTGAAAAACCGCCGCTTTTCCACCCCTCGCGACCGGAGTTTCACCATATAAAAGGCATTTTTGCACAGGATTACAAGCAAACTGAACGCATTTACGCTTACGCGGGGGCGCTCCGTGTTCTTTTTTTCGTAACTTCGCGTTACCGAAGCCGGCGCCGCGCCGGCATTCGCCCCAGACCTTGAATTAACAAACCAAACAAAAAACATCAGATGGTAAATTTCTCACTCGAAGGCAAAGTAGCCCTCGTAACCGGAGCCGCCTACGGCATCGGCCTGGCCATCGCCCAGGCATACGCCGAAGCAGGCGCGAAAATCGTTTTCAACTGCTCGCGTCAGGAAACCGTTGACCGCGGACTCAAAGCATACAAGGAACTCGGCATCGACGCCAAAGGCTACCTCTGCGACGTGACCGACGAGGCCGCCGTAAAGGCAATGGTTGCCGACATCGAGGCCACCGTGGGCACCATCGACATCCTGGTGAACAACGCCGGCATCATCAAGCGCATCCCCATGGAACAGATGGAGGTCGAGGACTTCCGCCGCGTGATCGACGTTGACCTCGTAGCCCCCTACATCTGCGCCAAGGCCGTAATCCCCGGCATGATCAAGAAGGGACACGGCAAAATCATCAACATCTGCTCGATGATGAGCGAGCTCGGCCGCGAGACCGTGAGCGCCTACGCCGCCGCCAAGGGTGGCCTGAAGATGCTCACCCGCAACATCTGCTCGGAATACGGCGAGCACAACATCCAGTGCAACGGCATCGGCCCGGGCTACATCGCCACCGAGCAGACCGCCCCCCTGCGCGAACTCCAGCCCGACGGCTCGCGCCACCCCTTCGACCAGTTCATCATCTCGAAGACCCCCGCCGCCCGCTGGGGCACCCCCGAGGACCTCATGGGCCCCGCCGTATTCCTGGCGTCCGACGCTTCCGACTTCGTTAACGGCCACGTCCTCTACGTCGACGGCGGCATCCTGGCCTACATCGGCAAGCAGCCCAAATAACAGGGGTTAAAGGTGAATGGTGAAAAGTGCATTCCCTTCACTTTAGACCCTTCACTATCAACTTTAAAACATGGAACAGGTATTCAGCTACATAATCGGGCTCGGGGCGGCGGTGATGATGCCTATCATCTTCACCATCCTCGGCCTCTGCATCGGCATCAAGTTCGGCGACGCCCTAAAGGCCGGCCTCAAGGTCGGCGTGGGCTTCATCGGCCTGTCGATTGTCACCGCCCTGCTGACGTCGGCCCTGGGCCCGGCGCTCAACACCGTGGTCGACATCTACGACCTCCAGCTCAAGGTGTTCGACATGGGGTGGCCCGCCGCCGCCTCCGTGGCCTACAACACCGCCGTGGGCGCGTTCATCATCCCCGTCTGCCTGGGCGTCAACCTCCTGATGCTCTTCACCAAGACAACCCGCACCGTAAACATCGACCTCTGGAACTACTGGCACTTCGCCTTCATCGGGGCCGTGATTTACTTCGCGAGCGAGTCGCTCGCCTGGGGTTTCTTCGGAGCCATCATCTGCTACGTAATCACCCTGGTGATCGCCGATATGACCGCCCGCAAATTCCAGACCTTCTACAAGGATATGGACGGCATCTCGATCCCCCAGCCCTTCTGCGCCGGCTTCGTGCCCTACGCCATCGGCCTCAACTGGCTGCTTGACCGCATACCCGGCATGAACCGCCTGGAAATCGACGCCGAAGGTCTTAAGAAGAAGTTCGGTCTCCTGGGCGAGCCCCTCTTCTTAGGCGTGGTGGTAGGCGTGGGCATCGGCTGCCTCACCTGCCGCAGCGGCGCCGAACTGGTCGACGCCATCCCCTACATCCTGGGGCTCGGCATCAAGATGGGCGCCGTAATGGAACTCATCCCCCGCGTGACCGTTCTCTTCATCGAAGGCCTCAAGCCGATTTCCGACGCCACCCGCTCGCTGATCGCGCGCAAGTTCAAGGGTGCCGACGGCCTCAACATCGGCATGAGCCCCGCCCTGGTAATCGGCCACCCGACCACCCTCGTTGTGTCGATCCTGCTCATCCCCGTGACGCTCGTGCTGGCCGTCGCCCTCCCCGGCAACCAGTTCCTCCCCCTGGCGTCGCTCGCGGGCATGTTCTACCTCTTCCCCCTGGTGCTCCCCTACACCAAGGGCAACGTGGTCAAGACCTTCATCATCGGCCTCGTGTCGCTGACCATCGGCCTCTACCTGGTGACCTCCCTGGCACCCGCCTTCTCGCTGGCCGCCAAGGACGTATACGCCGCCACCGGCGACGCCGCCGTGGCCATCCCCGCCGGTTTCGAAGGGGGCAGCCTCGACTTCGCCTCCTCACCCCTGGCCTGGATCATCTACCAGTGCGCCCAGAACCTCAAGTGGGTCGGCGCCGGTATCCTGGTGATCATCACCATGGGTATGATGGTATGGAACCGCGTGCTCATCGTGCGCAACCAGAAAGCCATGGTGGCCAAGGGGTCCGACGAACTCCAGAAAACTGAATAACGCAAAAAATCAACCCAACAATGAAAAATATCCTCACCGGCCTTATGCTCGCAGCCACCCTCTTCTCGGCTTCGGCGCAAACCGAGTACAAGACACTCCGCGCCTGCCACCCCGACGACGTCAAGCATTACGACACCGAGCAGCTCCGCTCGCGTTTCACAATGCCCAAAGTCATGGAGCAGAACAAAGTGAACCTCACCTACACGATGTATGACCGCCTTATCTTCGGCGGCGTGATCCCCGTGGGCAAGACCATCGCCCTGGAGACCATCGACCCCCTCAAGGCCGAATACTTCCTGGAGCGCCGCGAGCTCGGCGTGATCAACATCGGCGGCGACGGCATCGTCAGCGTCGACGGCAAGGAGTACGAGCTCCACTTCAAGGACGCCCTCTATGTGGGCCGCGGCAACAAGAACGTAACCTTCCGCTCTAAGGACGACGCCAACCCCGCCAAGTTCTACCTCAACTCCACCCCCGCTCACAAGGCTTACAAAACCCAGCTCATCACCATCGACGGCCGCAAAGGCTCCATCAAGGCCAACAGCTTCAAGGCCGGCAAGATGGAAGAGTCGAACGACCGCGTGATCAACCAGCTGATCGTGAGCAACGTGCTTGAAGAGGGTCCCTGCCAGCTCCAGATGGGCCTCACCGAGCTCATGCCCGGCTCCGTTTGGAACACTATGCCCGCCCACACCCACGACCGCCGCGTCGAGGCTTACTTCTACTTCAACGTGCCCGAAGGGAACGCCGTTTGCCACTTCATGGGCGAACCCGACGAGAACCGCATCGTTTGGCTCCACAACGAGCAGGCCATCATCTCGCCCGAATGGTCGATCCACGCCGCCGCCGGCACTTCGAACTATATGTTCATCTGGGGCATGGGTGGCGAGAACCTCGACTACGGCGACATGGACAAGGTGACCTACCTCGACATGAAGTAAACGCCCGCTTAGAAACCATTTAAAACAGTTTCTTAAAGGCAATCACGCCGCGGCGCCCCGGCACCCGGCAACCACAGGTATAGAACCAAAATCCTCCAGGGGATGCGGCCTTCATTGGCCGCATCCCCCTGCGGGATAAACGCATACCATTGATTCACACTTCAAAAGACCCTCAAATGGAAGATTTCAAAGAGGTTTCTGAAAGCTACACCCTCCCCGAGGCCATCAAGGAAGCGCAGCGCTGCCTCCACTGCAAAGTGCCCCTGTGCAAGAAAGGGTGTCCCATCAGCAACGACATCCCCGACTGGATCGCCGAGCTCGCCAAAGGCAACTTCGGCAACGCCATGTCGATAATCCACGCCCGCAGCAATCTGCCCGCGGTTTGCGGACGCGTCTGCGGCCACGAACGCCAGTGCGAAGGCAACTGCGTGCTCAATAAAAAGGGAGCCCACATCAACATCGGCAAGCTCGAACGCTTCGTTGCCGACTTCGACTCGTCGGCGGGCCTCACCCACGAGGCCATCCCCGAGAAGTCGCGCGGCCGCGTGGCCGTGATCGGCTCCGGCCCCGCCGGGCTCACCATCGCCGGCGACCTCTCCCGCCTGGGCTTCGCCGTCGAAATCTTCGAGATGGAGCCCGAACCCGGGGGCGTGCTTATGTACGGCATCCCCGAATACCGCCTCCCCAAGGAAGTGGTGCGCCGCGAAATCAAGAAAATCGAAAACCTCGGGGTGGTGTTCCACCTCAACACCACCGTCGGCGAGGACTTCACCGTCGACAAACTCTTCGCCGAAGGGTTCGACGCCATATTCATGGGTACCGGCACCGGCGTTCCCCGCCGCCTGAACATACCCGGCAACAACCACCCCGGCGTGCGCCAGGCCATCCGCTTCCTGCGCCGCGTGTCGCTCTACGAGAGCGGGCTCATCGGCCGCGAGGAGGTAGTGATCGGCGCCGGCGACAAAGTGGCCGTCATCGGCTGCGGCAACACCGCCATCGACGCCGCCCGCTCGGCCCTGCGCATGGGAGCCTCGGAGGTATATGTGGTTTACCACCGCACCATCGACGAGATGAGCGCCCTCCGCGCCGAATATGACGATGCCGTGAAGGAGGGGGTAAAATTCCTCTGGAAATCCTCGATCACCAACATCGTTGGCGGCGAAGGCTTCAAGCTCAAGGAGGTAACCATCGACATCGACGGCACCCCGACGGTAATGCCCATGGACAACGTGGTGATGGCCGTAGGCTCCGTGCCCGCCTCCCGCATCGTGTCGACAACCAAGGGTATCGACGTTGACGACAAGGGGTATGTGCTCACCCGCGAGGTTCCCTACGGCATGACCACCCGCCAGGGCGTGTTCGCCGGAGGCGACGTCACCAAGCGCCCCGCGACCGTGGTCCACGCCATGCAGGACGCCAAGCGCGTTGCCGAGGGTATCGCCCAGTACGTCGACGCCGTGAAACTCATGGAGTCGATCAACCTCCCCGCCGCCCCCGCCGCCGAATAAACGGCCCGGGGCTCGACAAGTCAGCCTATGGTATGAATCAATGGAAAATCCAAATTCACCTCATACCTCATAACTCTGACTTATCACTTATTTCGCACACATTTATAATCCAATCTTTATTACCTTAACAACAACTATGTCAAAAATTGTAACCCTCGGCGAAATCATGCTTCGCCTCTCCCCTGCCGGCTGCAAGCGCTTCGTGCAGGTCGACAACTTCGATGTAATCTGGGGCGGCGGCGAAGCCAACGTGGCCGTCAGCTGCGCCAACTACGGCCATGACGCTTACTTCGTCAGCAAACTCCCCAAGCACGAAATCGGCCAGGCCGCCGTCAACGCACTCCGTCGCTACGGCGTGGACACCCGCTTCGTTGCCCGCGGCGGCAACCGCGTAGGCATCTACTACTGCGAGACCGGCGCCTCCATGCGCCCCTCCAAGGTTATCTACGACCGCGCTGACTCCGCAATCGCCGAGGCCGATCCCCAGGACTTCGACTTCGACGCTATCATGGAAGGCGCCGACTGGTTCCACTGGAGCGGCATCACCCCCGCCATCTCCGACAAGGCCGCCGAGCTCACTCGCCTCGCCTGCGAGGCCGCAAAACGCCACGGCGTGACCGTCAGCGTTGACCTCAACTTCCGCAAGAAACTCTGGACCAAGGAGAAAGCCCAGTCCATCATGCGCCCCCTCATGAAGTACGTCGATGTGTGCATCGGCAACGAGGAGGACGCCGAACTCTGCCTCGGCTTCAAGCCCGACGCCGACGTTGAGGCCGGCAACACCGACGCCGAAGGCTACAAGGGCATCTTCGCCGCCATGATGAAGGAATTCGGCTTCAAGTACGTCGTTTCGACCCTCCGCGAATCCTTCTCCGCCACCCACAACGGCTGGAAGGCCATGATTTACAACGGCAAGGAGTTCTACCAGAGCAAGCGCTACGACATCAACCCCATCATCGACCGCGTAGGCGGCGGCGACAGCTTCTCCGGCGGCCTCATCCACGGCCTGCTCACCAAGCCCAACCAGGGCGAGGCCCTCGAATTCGCCGTAGCCGCTTCGGCCCTGAAGCACACAATCAACGGCGACTTTAACCTCGTCACCATCGACGAAGTGGAGGCACTCGCCGGCGGTAACGCCAACGGCCGCGTGCAGCGCTAAACGTTATTGGCGGCTGTTTGAGAAACTGTTTAATAATTTTTTCATTGTGATTTTCTTCTGATTTTGAGGCTTTTTTGAGCGCTTTTTCC
>JAMPHO010000057.1 GCA_023663385.1 Alistipes timonensis
GCGGCCATGCTCCTGGCATCGCTGCCGCGGCAGAGCGCCCCGGTGCTCGTCGCTGCCGCCGACCTCGACCAGGCGGGGTATCTCTACCAGGACCTTGTGAAGCTCCTGGGCTCCGACGAGCCCCAGCAAGTGATGTTCCTCCCCTCGGGCTACAAACGCGACATACGCTACGGCCAGCCCGACCCGCCCCAGCAGATTCTCCGCACCGAAACCATTTCGCGCTGGGGCGAGAAGGACGCCGCCGCCTCGCTCCGCTTCATCGTGAGCTACCCCGAGGCGCTGGCCGAGAAAGTGGCCTCGCGCAAGCTCCTCGAAGAGCATACCCTCCAACTCGCCGCCGGTAAGGAGATAAACCTCACCGAAACCTGCAAATGGTTGCGCGACAACGGGTTCAAGGAGGAGGACTATGTTTACGAGCCGGGCCACTTCGCCGTGCGCGGCTCGATACTCGACATCTTCGGCTACTCCAACGAGCTCCCCTACCGCGTCGACCTCTTCGGCGACGAGATCGACTCGATACGCACCTTCAACATCGAGACCCAGCTCTCCGAGCAGAAGGTGGCCGCCGCGGTTATCACGGCCAACATGGCCCAGGGGGCCGACGGGCAGGGGGTGAGCGTGCTCGACTTCATGCCCGCCGACACCGTTATAGCCACCCCCGACCCCGCCTGGCTGGCCTCGCGGGTCGAGGCCGTGGCCTCGCAGAGCTTCTCGGCCTCCGCGGCCTACACCGCCGAGGGTGATGCCGACGCGATGCGGAACCTCGTGGACCCAGCGGCCTTCGCCGCCCGGCTCGCGACGTTCCCCATACTCCGCCTGAGCCTCTCCAAAGGGGAGGATGGCGAGGAGTCCGGCAATGCGAAAGCCTCCGGCGCCAACACAGTCGATTTCAAATGCTCGCCGCAGGGGCTGTACCACAAGAACTTCGACCTCCTGAGCGGCTCCCTTACCAAGCTCCTCGACGACGGTTACAAAATCTACATCCTCTCCGACTCCGAGCAGCAGACCCGCCGCCTCGGGGAGATTTTCGCCGAAAGGGGCGACAAAATACCCTTCACGCCCGTGCTCGGAACCCTCCACGAGGGGTTCGCCGACCACGCCCGGAAGCTCTGCCTCTTCACCGACCACCAGATTTTCGACCGCTTCCACAAGTACACCCTCAAGAGCGAGCGCGCCCGCTCCGGCAAGCTCGCCCTCTCGCTGAAGGAGCTGCAAGCCATCGAGCCGGGCGACTACATCGTGCACTCCGACCACGGCGTCGGGAAGTTCGGCGGGCTGCTCCGCACCCAGGTCAACGGCACCACCCAGGAGATGATCAAGCTCGTGTACAAGAACAACGACTGCATATTCGTGTCGATCCACTCGCTCCACAAACTCGCCAAATACCGCGGCAAGGAGGGGGTGGAGCCCGCAGTCAACAAGCTCGGCTCCGGCGCCTGGAACAAGCTCAAGGAGAAAACCAAGAACAAGCTCAAGGATATAGCCCGCGACCTAATCAAGCTCTACGCCGCCCGCAAGGAGGAAAAGGGCTACCAGTTCGCCCCCGACTCATACCTGCAGCACGAGCTGGAGGCATCGTTCATCTACGAGGACACCCCCGACCAGGTGACCGCCACCGCCGCCGTGAAAAAGGATATGGAGAGCCCCCGCCCGATGGACCGCCTCGTGTGCGGCGACGTCGGCTTCGGCAAGACCGAGGTGGCCATCCGCGCGGCCTTCAAAGCCGCGACCGACGGCAAGCAGACCGCCGTGCTCGTGCCGACCACCGTGCTCGCCTACCAGCACTACAACACCTTCCGCGACCGCCTGGCCGACT
Organism: Alistipes timonensis; assembly: GCA_023663385.1. Lineage (GTDB taxonomy): Bacteria > Bacteroidota > Bacteroidia > Bacteroidales > Muribaculaceae > UBA7173. Next base: position 1,817 of record JAMPHO010000057.1, read on the forward strand.
TCCCCGTAAGGGTCGACTACCTCTCGCGGGCCCGCACCGCGAAACAGGCCCGCGAGATACTCAAAGACCTCGCCGAGGGAAAAATCGACATCCTCATCGGCACCCACCGCATCGTTGGCAAGGACGTGAAGTTCAAGGACCTCGGCCTCCTGGTGGTCGACGAGGAGCAGAAATTCGGCGTCGCCGTCAAGGAGAAGCTCAAACAACTGAAAGTCAACGTCGATACCCTCACCATGTCGGCCACCCCCATCCCCCGCACCCTGCAATTCTCCCTTATGGGGGCACGCGACCTCAGCTCCATCACCACCCCGCCCGCCAACCGCTACCCGATACTCACCTCCGTGAACACCCTCGACGACGACATCCTCGCCGAGGCCGTGAACTTCGAGCTGGCGCGCAACGGCCAGGTGTTCATGGTGAACCACCGCATCGAGGGGCTGTACCAGCTCGAAGCCATGCTGCGCCGCGTGGTGCCCGACGCCCGCGTGCTCATAGCCCACGGGCAGATGCCCCCCGACAAGCTCGAACAGGCCATAATCGACTTCGCCAACCACGAGTACGACATCCTCCTGGCCACCACCATCATAGAGAGCGGCATCGACATGCCCAACGTGAACACCATCATCGTGAACAACGCCCAGAACTTCGGCCTCAGCGAGCTCCACCAGCTCCGCGGCCGCGTGGGGCGCTCCTCGCGCAAAGCCTTCTGCTACCTGATGGTGCCCCCCGGCAACCCCCTCACCCCCGTGGCGCGTCGCCGCCTCCAGGCCATCGAGAGCTTCTCCGACCTCGGCTCCGGCATACACATAGCCATGCAGGACCTCGACATCCGCGGCGCCGGTAACCTCCTCGGGGCCGAGCAGAGCGGCTTCATAGCCGACCTCGGCTACGAAACCTACCAGAAAATCCTCAAGGAGGCCATGACCGAGCTCCGCACCCAGGAGTTCGCCTCGACCTTCGCCGAAGAGGAGGGAGCCTCACCCGAGGAGGGGAGCGACTTCGTGGCCGACACCGTGGTGGAGAGCGATATGGAGCTCCTACTCCCGGCCCTCTACGTCCCCCAGGAGAGCGAGCGCATCAACCTCTACCGCGAACTCGACGCCATGGAGCGCGACGACGAAATCCAGCGCTTCCTCGACCGGCTCACCGACCGCTTCGGCCCCGTGCCCCCCGAAACCATGGAGCTCACCCGCGTGCCCCGTCTGCGCCGCCTGGCCCGCCAGCTCGGCATAGAGAAAGTGGCGCTTAAAGGTGGACTGATGTACCTCTACTTCGTCGACGACACCAACGAGGCATACTACCAGTCGGCAGCTTTCGGCCGCATCGTCAGCTACCTGCAGCAGAACCCCCAGCGCGTCAAAATCCGCACCAATCCCACCACCGGGCGCCGCTCCTTCTCCATCACCGCCGTCCCCACCGTTGCCGCCGCCGTCGCCATCCTCTCCGAAATCCGCTCCCTCCCCGCCTCCTGAACCCCGGCAACCATAATACATAAGACCCCGCGCATCGCTCTGAGCGCGGGGTCTTATGTCATATATAAAAAGGTGCCGAATCAGTTGAGGCGGACTTTGGTGACCTTGGTGCCGCTGACGGCGATGTAGAGGCCGGGGGCGGGGTTGTCGACGCGGACTCCCTGGAGGTTGTAGTAGACGGTCGGGGTCTCGGCGGCATCGGCCTCCGGGGTGGTGATTCCGGCGGGGTCGCCGGCGGTAACGGTCATGGCCCGCAGATCGACGGTGAAGCTGTAGGTTCCGGGGGCAATCTTCCAGGAATATGCCGAGGAGGCGTTCTGGTTGGCGGCGAACTTAACCAGTTTGGCGGGGGTGCCGGGGGTGAGGGGAGCGTCCTTCGAGGCCGCTCCGTAGCGGTCGGAGCCGTTGACGGAGTCCCAGTTGGAGCCGGTAGCGGTGATGAAGGAGAAGTACCCCTCCTTGGCGGATGCCGACGCGGGCTCGATGGTGGCGTTCACGGCGAAGCGGTCGCCGTCGCGGTACATCTCTACGGCCTTGTCAGTGGCCCAGTGCCCCTGGGGAAGGTTACCAATGATGTACATAGCCTCGGGAAGGTCGACGCCCGGCTCCTCGGGGGTGTCGAGGGGGGCAGTCACCTCGCCGGTCACGGGCACCTTGGTCCACACGCGGTACTGGTCGCCGTAGGCGACAACGTCGGCGTCGGTGTACCCGGCGGGGGTGTCGGTCGCGGTGCCTACGCGCACCACCAGCGTGCCGTTCGAGCCGGTCACCTCGGCCATATATATGTTCTTGCCCGTGCGGAGCACTTTCACCTCCGAGGTGTTGCTCACGCCTACCGAGCGGCGGATGTTGACGAGCTGCTGTATGCGCCCCTTGTGGAGCTTGTAGTGCGGCAGGAACACGCAGGGGGTGCCGGGGGAGCAGAGTATGAAGGCGTTGGCGGCGGGCACGTCGCCGGTGAACTTCGAGCCGTCGCGGTAGGTATCGTGGTTATCGACGAACGTCACCGCGTAGCGGGGATAGCCGTAGTGGATGAGTCCGGCGGGCTGGTCGGTGGTGCCGTTAGCCTTCCATACGAGCTCGGCGAGGTTGCCCGAGCTCCAAGCCTTGTTGAGCTGGTACTTCAGGGGGAAGTCGAAAGCCGCCGACTCGCGCCCCGTGCCCTCTATCCAGGCGGCGCACTTGTCGTAGGAGCCGTCCCAGTACTCGCCCACAGAGAAAGCCGGCTTGGCATACTGGTTATATATTTTGGTGTACTCCGGCGCGTAACCCTTCACCAGGTCGTAGCGGAAACCGGTGTAGCCGAAATCCTCCAGCAGGCAGCGGCAATAGTTCTTGACATTCTCGCGCACATTGGCGTTGGTGTGGTCGAGGTCGCGGGCGCCGTCGAAGTCGTCGCCCGTGTCGAGTGCGCCTGTAGGCTTGGGCTGGCCCGAGGCGTTGGCCACCTCGTCGGTCGAGCAGATGCCGTCGGTGCCGATTTTCCAGGACTGGCCGTCCCAGGTCTCGGCGGGGAAATCGGTCCATGACGACACCCCGCCGCGATGGTTCACCACCACGTCGGCGATAATCCCGGTACCTTTCGCACGGTAAGCCGCGATCATGGAGCGGAGCTCCTCCTCCGACCCGAAGGCTGAGTTGTGGTTAGTGAACCAGTAGATAGGTATATAGCCCATGCCCCCCGTGCTCTTTGCCGAGTTAGGCACCCATATGAGGTTGAAATAGGCGGAATATTCGGGAGCGTTCTTTTCGAGAACGGTCCAGCGGGTGTCGGAGTAGGAGTCCCAGGAGAAACCCTGTAGCATAACCCCCTGATAGTCGGCGGGCCAACCCTGGCCAATGGCCGACGGCACGGCGACAGCCGCCATCGCGGCCGCCAAAAGCGGAATCCTTAATGAAAACATACTAATTTAAGGTAAGATAACGTAAGTAAGAATCAATCTCCCGCGAAGATAGCGCTTTTCCCCGAAAACCCCAAACCGCCGGAGTCGGGCGGTTGTGAATTAGCGCCGTTTGCGCGAATATAGCCATAATTTTCTTGGCCGATGGTTGCAGTTTGCGGAAAAACACTAACTTCGCGTTTACTTGTCCAAAGCACAATTATAAAGCACAGTTAAGGCACACAATTCAATCAATTAAAACACATCTATATGGAATTCAAGAAGTTTATTGGCGCGGCGCTGATGGCGCTGGCTATCGGAGGAGGCTTCGCTTCCTGCTCAAGCGACGACGACGACAAGGAGTCGACCCAGACCCTCGCGACCCCGAAGTATGAGGAGGACGCCGCACTGTTCGTGATCGACACCCCCTCAAGCCCCTACGGCTCTGTGGAACTTACCGCGGCGGGCTACTATATCGTAACCCCCTCGGGCTATGTGAACAATGCTCCGGCTAAGAAGGCCATGCTCAAGGCCGCTTCGCGCACAGTCCAGATTTATGAAGGCAAATACACCAAGCAGGGTGACAACACCTACGTTCTTGACGGCTTCGGCACCATCACGGTGACTATGGACGGCGAGACCGCCGCCAGCCTCGACTTCTCGCTCGACAATGGCCGCGACTTCACCCTCAAGGCCGAGCGCCAGACCCAGTATGCCGACAGCAAGATGACCAACAACCTCTGCCGCAGCTGGGAAATTTCCCGTTTCCGCCTCACCATGAAGCTCAACGGCCGCAAGCTGTTCGACAAGGAGGTGGCCATCAACAACCTCAAGGAGCTGTATGACGCCCTCCATAAGGCCGACCCCGACTGGGAACCTGGCGACGATGACGACATGGACTTCTCCGAGATGCCCCACCAGGTAATTTTCACCAAGGCCGGAACATACATGGTGAAGTATACCGACCAGAGCCTGGCCGTATCGACCTGGGGATGGGAGGACCCCTCGAAGGGGCTTCTGCGCTACTCCTGGGACTATGAGCACCTCTATGACCCCGATGAGAGCGGCGTGGTTACCATCTCGTTCCCCGGCAACGGCGTGATGAAGCTGTCCGAGAGCTACATCGAAGAGGACGACGAGGACCGCTACGTAGAGACCGGCACCTGGACCCTGCGCCAGATTTGAACCACAAGCCCGCCAACTCGGACACCACAAAAGGTTAAAAATGCTTAAACAAGCAAGAATTTGTGTTAAAGTATAAGGCCATAGCTCCGGTGCGGGGGTAATTGCCCCCCCGATTAGTTGGCGGGATGGGAAAAAAAGCGTAACTTTGCGCTAAGTTATCGGAGGAAGCTGGACGGCTTCCTCCATTTTGTTGTGTATTAGTAACAGAAGCCGCGACCCCGGGGCACGACCCCGCGGCGGAAGCGGCCAAGCAGAAAAAGATGATAGACAAGCAGGATGTGCTCCGCGCCGCGGAGCAGGCCATCGAGGGCACCGACCTCTTCATAGTCGACGTGAAAGTGAACGCCGGCAACGCCATCGTGGTGGAGCTCGACTCCCCCGGGGCGATGGACCTCGACACCGTGGCCGCCGTGAGCCGCTCGATCGAGGGCGCGCTCGACCGCGACAAGGAGGACTTCGAGCTGGAGGTCGGTTCGGCCGGACTCACCGCCCCCTTCAAGGTGCGCGGCCAGTTCGACAAAAACGTGGGCAACGAGGTAGAGGTGCTCACCGCCGACGGCCGCAAGCTCCGCGGAACCCTGGTGGAGACCACCGACGAGGGGTTCACCATCAACTTCAAGGTCAAGGAGAAGCCCGAGGGAGCCAAGCGCCCCGTGATGGTCGACAAGGCCGAGACCTTCGCCTACTCCCAGGCCAAGAAGGTCACCTACTGCATCGACTTCAAATAAACGCCACATACTTTAAACCCAAGCATAAAAACCCAAACTAAGATATGGCCCGCAAAGAGGAAACCCCCAACATGGTGGAGCGTTTTGCCGAGTTCAAGGAACTGAAGAACATCGACAAGACCACTATGATCAGCGTACTGGAAGAGTCGTTCCGCAACGTGCTCGCCAAAATGTTCGGCACCGACGAGAACCTCGACGTAATCATGAACCCCGATAAGGGTGACGTGCAGATCTTCCAGAACCTCGAAGTCGTACCCGACGGAGAAGTCGAGAACCCCAACCTCCAGATTTCCCTCACCGACGCCCGCGCCGACAACGACCCCGAGGTCGAAATCGGCGAGGAGCACACCAAGGAAATCATCTTCGCCGACTTCGGCCGCCGCGCCATCCTCACCCTGCGCCAGACCCTCCAGTCGAAAATCCTCGAACTCCAAAAGGAGGCCATCTACGCCAAGTTCAAGGACCTCGAAGGTGAGCTCGTGACCGGCGAGGTCTACCAGACCTGGTCACGCGAGACCCTCCTGCTCGACGATGAGAAGAACGAGCTCCTCCTCCCCAAGAACCAGGCCATCCCCGGCGACTTCTTCCGCAAGGGGGAGACCGTGAGGGCCGTGATCGCCAACGTCGACAACAACAATAACAACCCGAAAATCACCGTTTCGCGCACCAATGAGAACTTCCTCCGCCGCCTCTTCGAGCTGGAGGTTCCCGAAATACACGACGGCCTGATCAACATCCGCGCCGTGGCCCGCATCCCGGGCGAGCGCGCCAAAATCGCCGTCGAGAGCTACGACGACCGCATCGACCCCGTGGGCGCCTGCGTGGGCGTCAAGGGCTCGCGAATCCATGGTATCGTGCGCGAGCTGCGCAACGAGAACATCGACGTGATACCCTTCACCAACAACCCGTCGCTCTTCATACAGCGCGCCCTGTCGCCCGCCCGCGTATCCTCCATCCGCCTCGACGAGGAGGAGAAGAAGGCCGAGGTGTTCCTCAAGCCCGACCAGGTGTCGCTCGCGATCGGCAAGGGTGGCCTCAACATCAAGCTGGCATCCATGCTTACCGGCTATGTGATCGACGTTTACCGCGACGTTGAGGAGAACCCCGGCGAGGAGGACATCTACCTCGACGAGTTCAAGGACGAAATCGACGAATGGGTTATCGACGCCCTCAAGGACATGGGCTGCGTGACCGCCAAGAGCGTGCTCCGCACCGACCGCGAGGAACTCATCAAGCGCGCCGACCTCGAAGAGGAGACCGTCGACAACGTCATCGCTATCCTCCGCGCCGAGTTCGAGGAGGAACCCGAGGCCCCGGCCCAGCAGGAGGCCCCCGAAGCAGCCCAGGATGCCCCTGAGGATGCTCCCGAGGAGTCTGCCGAGGAAACCACCGAGGCCTGAGCCCCTCCCGCGGGGAGCCCCCGGCGGCTCCCCCCACCCCACCTCTCCCTAAACAAATTCCGACAATTAACCCCTATTCATGGCGAGAACTAAAATAAGCAAAGTAGCAAAGGACCTCAACGTGGCGCTTCCCACGGTGGTGGAATTCCTGCGCGGCAAAGGAATCGACGTTGACGACAACAATCCCAACGCCCGCATCGAGGACGATGCCGTAGACGTGCTCTACAAAGAATTCAAGACCGACAAAGACCAGAAGCAGAAATCCCACCAGTTCTCAAACGAACGGCAGCAGCAGAAAGACAAGGACAAGGAGACAGCCAAGTCAGCCGCCGCGCCGCAGGGGCCTGCCGAAATCAAACTCACATCGGAAATAAACAAACCCAAAATATTGGGCAAAATCGAGCTTGACCGCCACGGCAACCCCGTGAAGCCCAAGCCCGAACCCGCTCCCGCGCAGCCCGCCGCACCCGCGGCCGAGGCTCCC
>JAMPHO010000058.1 GCA_023663385.1 Alistipes timonensis
CACGGCAGAGCGCGCCCCCTACCCCGGTTAGCCAGGCCGACCACCGAGCCGCCATGCTCGCCCCCCGCGAGCGTGAGCTGCTGCGCCTGGTGCTGAAATACGGCATGCTCGACCTCGGGCAGCAGTTCGATGAGGAGGGCACGCCCCGGGAGTTCGTGAAGGTGATCGACTTCGTGGCCGACGACCTCGCCGCCGACGGCATAGGGTTCTCCAACGAGGTGTACCTCTCCATTTTCAACCAGGCGCTGGAGTTGCGCCGCTCCGGGTGGGACTCCGCGGCGGCTGAGTTCGAGAAAACCGCGGCGGCGCGCCGCGAGGAGTTCGTAGCCGCCGGAATAGGCGAAATACGCGACACGGCCCAGGATATGGCCGAAATCTCCATCCGCGAGAAGCGGCTCAGGCAGAACGCCGACGCGCTGTACGCCGACGAGATCAGAGGCTTCGCCCTAACATTCCTGGAGAAGCACCTTGCCTCGTCGCCCGACGACAGCGTGCGCCGCATCACAACCGATCTCGTAATTGAGAAGCACCAGCTTAGCAAAATCTATTTCAAGAACAACACCAAGGTGGAGACCGAGGAGGACCGCCTCGACCAGATCGTGCCCCAGGCGCTCATAGCGCTCAAATACGACGTGGCGCGGCTGAACTTCTACGACATCAAGCAAGAGATAAGCGACATCCAGAGCCGCCCCGGCTACGACCTGCGCGAGGTGCTCGAACTGATGGGGCGCCAGCAGAAATGGCAGGCGTTCTGCGCCTCGCTGGCCGAGCATATCGGCGAGCGCGTCTACGAGCCCCTGCGCCTCCCCCGCCGCAAATAACCGCTTTTTTGGCACGCGGCTCGCTATTGTGGGAAAATTTGTGTAACTTTGCGGAAGAATCGCCAGGGCGCGAGGCTCCCCAGCCCCCGCTCGGGCCCCGACCCACCGACGCGGGCGGGGCGGCGAAACAACCATCCGTCTGATATGGCCGAAAACAACCACGACCACCAGCTCCCGCAGGCCAAGGCCCGGCTCGCGGAGTACCTGAAAAAACAGAAAATGCGACGCACGCCGGAGAGGCTCGCCATTCTGGAGAAGGCTTTCTCCACCGGCAAGCACTTCTACGCCGACGAGCTGTACAACATACTGGAGGCCGACGGTTACCACGTCAGCCGGTCGACGCTCTACGCCTCGCTGCAGGTGCTCGTCGACGCCGGGCTGCTGCTGCGCCACCAGTTCGGCAACCAGCCGGCGCAGTACGAGCGGGCCACCCTCGGGGGGAAGGAACCCCACCTCCACCTGGTATGCACCTCGTGCGGAAGCGTGAAGGAGCAGCGCGAGCCGGCGCTCCCCCCCGAAATCACAGCCCACAAATTCCCCCGCTTCCAACCCTCCCACTTCTCGCTCTACGTCTACGGCATCTGCTCCAGGTGCCAGCGCAAGCTGCGCCGCCAGGGGGGCGCGGGACCCCATTCAAAACAACCGTGAGAATCATCACAATATCACATAAACAGATCTAAGCAACCTATAACAGATTATGAAAGCTGACGTTTTGCTCGGCCTCCAATGGGGCGACGAAGGTAAAGGTAAGGTGGTCGACGTGCTGACCCCGCGCTACGATGCCGTGGCCCGTTTCCAGGGCGGCCCCAACGCAGGACACACCCTTGAGTTCGACGGCAAGAAATTCGTGCTCCGCTCCATCCCCTCGGGCGTGTTCCAGAACCGCAGCCTCAACATCATAGGCAACGGCGTGGTGCTCGACCCGGTGCTCTTCGCCGCCGAGGCCCGCGACCTCGAAACCGCCGGGGTACCCCTCAAGGACAACCTCAAGATTTCGCGCAAGGCCCACCTCATCCTCCCGACCCACCGCCTGATCGACGCCGCCAGCGAAAAAGCCAAAGGGGGCGCCAAAATCGGCACCACCGGCAAGGGTATCGGCCCCACATACACCGACAAGACCGCCCGCAACGGCCTCCGAGTGGGCGACATCGCCGACAACTTCGAGGAGAAGTACGCCACCCTGAAGGCGCTCCATCTCAGCCGCCTGGCGTCGCTCGGCGCCACGCCTGACCCCGAGCCGCTCGCCCGCCTCGAAAAGGAATGGATGGAAGCCATCGAGTATCTCGCCGAGTTCGAAATTGTCGACGGCGAGTACCTCGTCAACGGTCTGCTCCGCGAGGGCAAGAGCGTGCTCTGCGAGGGCGCCCAGGGCACGATGCTCGACGTCGATTTCGGCTCGTACCCCTTCGTGACCTCCTCCAACACCGTGTGCGCCGGCGCATGCGTGGGCCTCGGCATTGCCCCCAACCGCATCGGCGAGGTCTACGGTATCTTCAAGGCATACTGCACCCGCGTTGGTAGCGGCCCCTTCCCCACCGAGCTTTTCGACGAGACCGGCAAGCGCATCCGCGACCTCGGCCATGAATACGGCGCCGTCACCGGCCGCGAACGCCGCTGCGGCTGGATTGACCTCGTGGCCCTCAAATACGCCATCATGGTCAACGGCGTCACCCGCCTGATCATGATGAAGAGCGACGTGCTCGACGATTTCGACGAGCTCAAAGCCTGCGTGGCCTACAAGATCGACGGCAAGGTGACCGACCAGTTCCCCTACTCCATCGCCGACGGCACCATCGAGCCGGTCTACACCACCCTCCCCGGCTGGAAGTCGCCCCTCACCGCCGTCACCTCCGAGGAGCAGTTCCCCGAGAACTTCAAGGCATACATCGCCTTCCTCGAAAAGGAACTCTCCACGCCGATCACCATCGTCTCCGTCGGCCCCGACCGCACCCAGACCATCATCCGCAAGTAATGGAATGCGTTCTTAAAGGCAATTTCATACAGCACCTTGAGGTGACGCTCGCCCCCGGCGAGGAATTCTTCACCCAGCGAGGCGCCATCATTTTCACCGAGGCCGGGCTCCGCAAGGAGGTCGGCCTCAATGGTTCGGGCCTCAAACGGGTGCTCCGGGCCAAGCTCTCGGGCGAGTCGCTCTTCATAATACGCCTCTCCAACCCTACGGCCTACCCCCGCAAGGCGGTGGTAGGGAGCTCGTGCGGACTCCTCCCCGTGGCGATCGACGGCGAGACGCTCCTCTGCCACAGCGGCGTGTTCGTGGCCTCCGACCGCCGCATGGAGGTCAGCTCCAAACTATCGTTCCGGGGCTTCTTGGGGGGCATGGGGCTCTTCCTCCAGCGAGTTTCCGGCAGCGGCACCGTCTACCTCGACACCAAGGACTCCCCCATCGTCGTAGACCTCGGCCCCGGAGAGACCATCGAGCTTGACGAGAACCACATCATAGCCCTCCGCGGCATCGACGAAAGCCGCATGGCCGCCAACGTCTCCGCCGACAACTTCGTAGGCGGCGAAGGCTTCTCCATGCTCTCCGTCACCGGCCCCGGCCGCGTCTACGTCTCCCCCGGCTCCCTCCTCTCCCCCGCCGACTGAACCCGCCCCCAACCCGCCCACCGCTTCACACCTCCGCACTCCACGACTATCCCTCATAGAAGCTGCCAAACCTGCCCGACAAGTTTGGCAGCTTTCCGTATGCGAAAACCACACCGCTTGTAATTGAGCGAAATGTTTTGTAACTTTGCAAACGCAGACCGCTTCGCAGAGGCCCGGTCACGGGTTATGCGGGAGGGACTGCGACATACATAAAGAAAGCGTTTACTCGACGCTCTTTCTTGACGTTCTGAAATCTGGAAAATTATCGGTAAAGTCAAGAATGCAGCAAACGGTAGATGTCTTAGTGGATATGGATATTCCGCTCTACACGACACGAGAGTGCCGCGTGGGGCTATATAGCATATTCTACGTGAGGCCTCTGCAAGTTTGCTCGTTCAACTTTACCGGGCATTCCAGAGCCTCAGAACGTGGAACGAGCAACAGTACAGACCTCACGTTTTCTGTATCTAAACCACTTAAAAGCCAATGAGAGGGTCCGGCGGCAACAACCTCATACTATGCCTTTTGCCAAGGGTTTATCAATTTGTGAAGACGAACGACGTTTAGTGCTTCAAGGATTTACCGAACAATTAAATATCTTGGAAGCCGCCGAGCAGAATCAGGAAAACTCGTTAAAAGCTCAGTTATACGACATCATTACCGACTTTTCTTTAACTGATGAAGAGAAGTCCGACCTAAAACGTCCATATCAAAGCTTTCTTCAAGAACTTGAAGAAAGACACATCAGAATCAGGCGCTCCGTATTTATGGGGATTTATGCATTTTGGGAGTTGTCACTTATGGAAATAGTTCGCACGCATTTCTCAAAAGAGTTACTATCCAAGAATTCTACAAGAATGGGGGCGTATGACTATCTCACAGTTATATATGGCGCCGATTTGCCCGCTCCTGTGGAAATCATCAACACCCACATCCGCGAGTTTCGCAACTATCTCGTACACGGCTCTTTGAATGAGGATAGAGCGACGTCAATCAATTATTTAATAAAATCACACCCTACAATCGGCATAAAGGGGTCTAATGTCGGCTATTACTTAAGCGACTACAAGGGGCTAAGAACGCTCTTGGACTTATTCAGCCAAGAATTGGACAACGCAGAAAAACAACTAATCACCACAAAAAAACATCATATGGAATAATACGACTATCTCTCGCTCTCATATTCAGCAATATGCCGAACGGAGCACAAATCTCTCGGTACAGGTTGATAACGTGTACCACACTACTAACAAAGTAAAAATCACCAATCACACAGGTAATGCGTTATTCAGTCGGACGATTCTTTAATTCGATTGAAACGCAGTATCACAACTAAAACCTTCACACAATGAGACTATTAATCACAATTTTACTAACAGCAATCAGCTGCTTACTTCAAACGGCAGCTTATGCTTACGACTTCAAAGTTGGCGACTTAGAATACGATGTAACATCTTATGAAAACCACGAGGTCGCAGTCACTGGTTGCCCCAATAAAGCGATTCAGTCGATAGATATTCCTAAGTTCGTCACGACTGATAATGGAATACGATACATAGTTCGCTCAATTAATGATGCGAAAGAGTGGGGTTCAGCTTATCATGGCGTATTCTCGGATTGCAATGCTCTTACCTCTATAACGCTTCCTGAATCTTTAACCTACATCGGAACCTTTGCTTTCTATAAATGTACTTCACTGACTTCCGTAAATCTGCCTAAATCTCTGACCAATATCGGTCGTTCAGCTTTCAGTCGCTGCTCTTCGCTCACTTCAATAAGCCAACCCGAATCACTGACCCGTATTGAAGATTATGCTTTCTATGGCTGCTCTTCCCTCTCCTCAGTAAACTTTGCCGAATCACTGACCAGTATCGGAACTGGTGCTTTCAGCGGCTGCTCTTCGCTGGTCGCCGTAAACCTACCTGAATCATTGACCTGGATCGGATCTATAGCTTTCAAGGACTGCTCTTCGCTGGCCGCTGTAAACCTACCCGAATCGTTGGCAACGATCCAAGAAGCAACTTTCAGCGGCTGCTCTTCGCTGTCTTACTTAAAACTACCCAGATCACTGAACAGAATATGCAACTACGCTTTCTATGGCTGCTCTTCGCTGGAATCCGTGGAACTTCCTGAATCACTCCAGTATATAGAATATGGCGCATTCCGTGGATGCTCATCAATATCATCTGTAAACATTCAAAAAGCTCAAGTTGGACAAGGAGCATTTGCCAATTGCGCACAGTTACAAAAAATCGACGTTTCACCTGATCATTATTACACTCAAATTGACGGCGTTCTATTTGCAAATAATGTGCTCTTACAATATCCCGCAGGCAGAGAGTCTGCTGAATATTACATTCCTGAATCGACTGATTATATACTGGACTACGCCTTTGAAGGAAGCAAACGTTTAAACACGCTATATATTCCTGCCAATATTTCCAAAATTGGTGATCAGGCTTTTTTATACTGTACCGAACTACGAACCATTTACTCAAGTAGTCAAGAACCACCTGCCGCATCGTCAAGTTCTTTCTCCGGAGTTCCTACGGATGCGGTGGTATACATACCCAAGGGCTCATTCGACAAGTATTTTGTCGCTAATGGTTGGCAACGCTTCTCTGACTTCCGGGAGTGGGATCCCAGCGGTATTGACGAGGCAATCAATGATGCAAGTGCGTATGGTGTGGTGGTCACCACTGAGGGCAATATCGTCAAGTTGGCTAATAAGCAGCCTGAATCCGTTTGCAAAGTTTACAATATGCAGGGGTTGCGCATGGCTGAAACCAACGCAAGCGAAATCACCTTACCTCATCCAGGTATGTATATCGTCGAAATCGAGGGAACGACCAAAAAAGTCTCCATCTGATTTCAACGTTCATATTACAATACAACCTCTCTCTAAAAATCGCCAGCATCAGCGTCGGTGAGAGTTGGCCGACCGTGTTGGCGCTGTGGTGTGGCACAGATATCAATAATCCTAAAAGCATATTATTATGGTATTGCTATAGAGCATATTAATAGATATAATCAGCGGCCTCGTGTGTGCATGGTTATGTAAGAAACTGGGCTCTGATAAAGCCTAAACACACTTATAAATAATGAAAGGAATGTTCCTCCCTTTATTGGGTCTATGTTCGGGCGACTAACCACACGTAGTCGCCCGTTTTTTATCACTATGCAAGATCTCCGAACTTGTACAGCGAACACCACACCATACATAATGCCATTAGCGGAGGGAAAGAGAGGTATTCCACGAAAAATCAGTAAATTTGCGGGTGTTTAAGAACAACTACCCCGGTATACAATGAAAAAAGCAGCCACTTTCGCCTTTCAAGTTATCGTTACGACGATAATATACACAGCGTGTTTGTACCTGTGGTATCTCATCGACCACGGGATAAAAGAATTTGACTGGAGTCTGCTCGTGCAGGGATTGCTTTTTTCAATCCTCTACGTACCTTTCTCGAGTTGGTGGAATAAGAAAAAAGGGAAATGAAACGGGATAACTATTTTCATGAGCGGGACAGCATCAACGCCTGGTTCAAGCGCCCCAAATATCGGTTATGGAAACACCTTATAATCGGGGTAGCTATCGCTTTGATTCTTTTGATATTGGCAACAATTGTATGGATGAACAGCTTATCGTGGCAAGCGGTCATGATTATGCGTGGTTGTGCCGGAATATTGGGAATTATATTCGTTGTCCTCTGTGGAATATACTATTATTTAGTGTATAAGGATTATATTCGAAATCGTTTCGGCCCTCGGAGAAATAAATAACCGAAAGTCTCTGCAACCGCATCGCTGTGCAAGATCTCCGACCTTGCACGGATTACGCCTCACCAACCCTACCAACCGCCGACTGACGCGGCTTATGGCAGGGTTTTCAAATGTTCAAGGTCTCCGACCTTGGGCCTCGCAGTTCAAGGGGCAGACGACGCAGTCGTGCACCTTGTATATCGCATAACGAAGGTCGGAGACCTTCCACATTGGAAACCCCATCATAAGCCGCCTCGGGCGGCGGTTGATGGGGTGCTTGCGCTACACAACAAAATCAAGGTCGGAGACCTTGCACAAGGATACGGTCGCCCTATGGTTTGTCAACCACATACTATGTTCGAGGGTTCAGCACTAAGTGATTGATGGAGATAGGCTGACATTGATGGCGGTGGCAACGGGAGGAAAAAGGAAAGCCGCGGCCCGGGAGGGGTCGCGGCTTTCGGTATGGGGGGATGGCGGCGGGGTTATTCGGCGCCGTTGAGGATTTCGAGCATGCGGATGGCGGACGCGGGGATGCGGGTGCCGGGGCCGAAGATGGCGGAGACACCGGCGCGGTACAGGAAGTCGTAATCCTGGGCGGGGATCACACCGCCGGCGGTAACCATGATGTCGTCGCGGCCGAGCTTCTTGAGCTCCTCGATCACCTGGGGGATGAGGGTCTTGTGACCGGCGGCGAGCGAGGATACGCCGAGGATGTGGACGTCGTTCTCGACTGCCTGGCGGGCTGCCTCGGCGGGAGTCTGGAAGAGGGGACCCATATCGACGTCGAAGCCGCAGTCGGCGTAGCCGGTGGCTACGACCTTGGCGCCGCGGTCGTGGCCGTCCTGGCCCATCTTCGCGATCATGATGCGGGGCTGACGGCCCTCGCGCTTGGCAAATTCCTCAACCATCTGCTGGGCGCGGATGAAGTCGGGATCGTTCTTGGTTTCGTTGGAGTACACGCCTGAGATAGTTCTGATTATAGCTTTGTAGCGGCCCACAACCTCCTCGCAAGCGTCGGAGATCTCGCCGAGCGAGGCGCGGAGGCCGGCGGCCTTCACCGCCAGGTCGAGGAGGTTCCCCTCGCCGGTGCGCACGCATTCGGTGATGGCTTCGAGGGCCTTCTTGACAGCGGCCTCGTCGCGGTCGCCGCGAAGCTCGTTGAGACGGGCGATCTGCTCGTTGCGCACCTCGGTGTTGTCGATTTCGAGGATGTCGATGGGGTCCTCGTGGTCGAGGCGGTATTTGTTGATACCCACGATGGTCTGACGGCCTGAGTCGATGCGGGCCTGGGTGCGGGCGGCTGCCTCCTCGATGCGGAGCTTCGGCAGACCGGTCTCGATGGCCTTGGCCATGCCGCCAAGCTTCTCGATCTCCTCGATGTGCTGCCAGGCGCGGTGGGCGATCTCGTTGGTCAGCGACTCAACATAGTAGGAACCGGCCCAGGGGTCGATCTCCTTGGTGATGTATGTCTCGTTCTGAATGTAGATCTGGGTGTTGCGCGCGATGCGGGCCGAGAAGTCGGTCGGCAGGGCGATAGCCTCGTCGAGCGCGTTGGTGTGGAGCGACTGGGTGTGGCCCAGGGCGGCGCCCATGGCCTCGATGC
>JAMPHO010000059.1 GCA_023663385.1 Alistipes timonensis
CACGGAGGCCGCGAGCAGGCCGTCGTCGGCCGTTATGGCGCTGTTGAACGTGATCCGTCGGCGGGGCGGCAGCATATAGCCCGGGCGGCGCGGGTCAAGGGTGGCGCCGTCGGTGGCGCATATCAGAGCCCCCAAGCCCGGGAGCACCACGCAGTCGCGGCGCCCAAGAAGGTATTCTGTATGTCGGATCAGCAGATTCATACCGCAAAGTTAGCTAAAACCCGCCAATCCTCAAAATATTTCGCCCTGCCATTTGTCGCGGTTTTCGCGACAACCCCCGACTAAATCAACGGATGAGAAGTGTGCCGGGGTCGCGACTGAGCCTGCGTAGCTCGTCGGTGGCAGCAGCCTTTTGTAGCACCTCGTTGAGCTTATCCTTCGATTTCGTGGTGATGAGCACAACTCCGCCAAGCCGCGGGCTGAATATGTTGATGATGGCGGAGTCTTTTATGATTTTGATTGATTCGATTTCTTCCGGGCGCGGGAGGCTGTCGGTGTCGAGCACCTCGATGCCATCAACGAGGAACACCGGGATATTCGAAGCGTCGTATTCCGCGATGACGGTGCTGTCGTTCGCTGAGCCCGCATCCGTTACTTCCGCCGAAGCTGCTGTTGTTACCGATAAGGCGATAAAGGGCAAGAATAATGCTTTTTTCATAACATATGGTATTTGTATCAGTTAGTGATACTGCGAAATTAGCGCGGGCAAAGTTTCTGCACAAGTAGAAAAGTTTAACGGCTGTGAAATTTACTCATTAGATAATCAGATGTTTAGCTGAATGCTTTAGGCGATATTCCGCGCTTGCCCGCTGAAAGTTTCACGCTGCCCCTTGATTCAGTGGCGCGCTCACATTAGTTTCATCAGCCGGCGGGCGTAGATGCCTATGTTCGTCTCGTGCTCATCGATGCCGAGTTTGCGGCGTATTGCGCTGCTGATGTTGTAGTGGCGCTTCAGGCGGATGTATTCTCCCACTTCTTTTCCCCGCAGACCTATGGCGTATAGGCAGAGGTAGTTGATTTCGGAGTCGCTCAGGCCGCGCTCTTCGAGATACTCTATGAATCGCGGATGCGATGCCTTGAACGCCAGACGGGTGGAGTTCATAAAGGTCTCCCTGTCGTTGGTCATACGGTTAACCCATTCGTTGTAAGGCTTGGCATAACCCTCGTTGGCGGTGAGGTCGCGGGCCAGCAGGGCGTTGAGCAGTTCTATCCGTTCGCGGATGGCGGCTTCTATGGGTGCGGAGAGCTGTTCACGCTCGTTGAGAATGTTTTTAAGCGCGGCGCTTTCGCTTTCAAGGTGGTCGATCCTCGCGGCGAGGTTTTCCGCTTCAAGTCTCTTCGTCTCCAGTTCGAGCCGGGCGTTGTCGCGCTCTCGTTCGGCTATTTCCCGGCGCGAGCGCGCTATGCGGCTTCGCCCGTAGAGCCATATTATGAGCGCCAGTGCGAGTGCGCCGGCTCCGAGAGCGCCCAAAAGGGTCGTCTGCCGCCGGGCCGCGCTCTCCAATGCGGCGATTTCCAGGCGGTGTCTTTTTTCATTGAGGCGTTGGTTGCGTTCGAAGGTAGCCAGTTCCCGCCCCTCTATTGAGTCGGCGAAGGCGGTATGCGCTTTGAGGGCCTCCTTGTACTTTCCGTTGCTTTCGAGTATGGCTACTTTTGAGGCGAGGTAGCCGAGCGGGCTCACGGAGCCGTCGTTGCCGTCGGTAGCGTCAAGCCATCGAAGCGCCTCGTCGCTGTTGCCGAGCCTTAGGTAGCATTCGGCGATGTTGAGTTTCTCCAGGTCGGAAAGTACGCCCTGCCGCGACTCAGCTTCCCGTAATAGCGCCTTGAGTTCGGCATCGGTGCCGAATGCGACCATGAAGTTGGCTATGTCGGGCCACATGCGGCTCCGCAGGTCGGAATCGCTCCCCGCGACTCGGCGCATTTCGGCCACCAAACTGTCAGCCCGCGCTTTCTCCTTCAGAATCACGCGGCCGGTAAGAGCGCGGGCGAGGGCGTCGAGCTGTCGGTCCTTATCGCCGAGCCGGCCATAGATTTCCGCCGCGCGCGATGCGCTCTCGGCAAGCGCCTCGGGATTGTAAGCGTCCAGATATATGACTGCCCTCGCGATATAAGCGCGGGCCAGAGTCAGAGAGTCAGTGACGGATTTTACAGAGAGCGCCTCCGCGAAAGAGCTCAGCGCTTCGTCAGGTTCGCCGCGGTTTTGGTAAACGCGCCCCTGGTAGTAAAGCGTGCGCATTTTCTCGTCCGGGGTGCCGTGGTTGGCTAAGTACTCCATTGCTGGCTGTAGGATGTCGAAGTCGGTGGCGTCGATATAGTTTTTGTCAAGGGCCATTGATTTTAGCAACGCGTAGCGGGCTTTCAGCTCATCGCCCCGAAGCTCGTCTCCGCTAATCCCTTCGAGAATCAGCAGGGCTGAATCGGGGGCGGTCTCCATAATCCGCCCGGCCTCATCAAGCCTGAGGCCTACAGACTTGCCGCCGCATCCGGCCATCATCACGCATAACATGGCTACCGTTATTAATCGCGTCATTACAGAGTGTCTCAACATAATTCCTTTATTTGCGAAATTACAAAAATGTTTTGATAAAGCATAACAGCGGCGAAGTTGCGTTTGTATTCAGCCAAGCCATAAATATGTTTAAATCGGCGGGGTTGGGGAACTCCCGGGGGTGCGCGGTTGTTTTAAAAGTTGAAATTTAATTTAAATCAACTTAGAAATGACTACGACTTACGAATCATATACCGCCAAAATCGAAGCGGCTCCCGCCGCGTTGGCTGAATTTTACGCTACCTGGTGCCCCCACTGCCAGAAGATGATGCCCGTTGTGGCGCAGGTGCGCGAACTTCTTGAGGGGAGGGCCGTTGTGGCGCAGTACGATATTGACCGCGACCAGGAACTCGCCGCGAAGGTCGAGGTGCAGTCAATACCGACCTTCATTGTTTACCGTCGCGGCGAAGAGGTATGGCGCCATACCGGCGAGATTGACGGCGAGGCTCTGCTGGCCCGGGTTGAGGCGGCGCTTCGTTGAGGCACCCTTTATCCGTAACCTATCGACAGGAATATGGAATCCCCTGACACATTCAACCATCTGCTGAGTATTCTCGGAGTGCCCCACACAGCGGCTTACTCCCGGGACCGCTTCGCCTCGATGAGCTTTAAGTCGTGGTTCGGCTTGAAGAAACTCTTGGAGGAGTACGGAGTGGAAGCGGCCGGGGTGCGTTTGGCTGACAAAGGGGCCATCGTGCGACTCCCCGTGCCGTTTTTGGCGGCGACTTCCTCGGGGACGGTGATCGTGGGCTCACTTGTTGACGGCTTCGCGGAATTAGCCGTTGATGGAAAATCCGTGTCGAGGGTGCCGCTTGACGAGTTCTCCCGCCGTTGCACTGGCGATTTCCTCCTGTTCGAGAGTTCTTCCGCGGCTTGCGAACCGGGGTATCGGAAACATAGGTTGCTTGAGCTGGCTTCAGCGGCCAAACGCGTATTTCTCGCGGCGGGTATTCTGTTCCTGTTTCTCTATTTGGTTATCAGCAACGGGATTTACTCCCGACTCTCTTTGGTGCTTCTGACATTGCTCAACCTCGGAGGTCTTTATGTGACGTTTCTGCTTATGCAGAAATCGCTGCGCATTCATAATCCCAAAGCCGACGCCGTTTGCCGCGTGATCGACGAAGGGGGGTGCGACAGCGTGCTCAGCACGAAAGCGGCTACATTCTTCGGCATATTCAGCTGGAGCGAGGTGGGTTTCGCGTATTTCTCCGTGTCGCTTATCTGCCTGCTCGTGTTTCCCGGCGCCGCTGGTAGTCTCGCCTTGTGCAATCTCTGCTGCCTGCCGTTCTCGCTGTGGAGCGTGTGGTACCAGAAGTTCCGCGTTCGTAAATGGTGTACCCTTTGCCTATGCGTTCAGGCCACGCTTTGGCTTGAATTCTTCTGCTACCTTGGCGGCGGGTACCTCTCGGATATGTTCCCGTTGCGTATGCCGACGTTCGTTCTCGGCGCCTCATATCTGGTGGTTCTGCTACTCCTAAACCGCCTGTCGCCGCTCCTGGAATCGTCGGAATGACGTTTTCGAGACAATCAGTAGTTTAGCGACACCCTTACACAACAGCCAACACCCTAACAACTCATTATGAAACTACCATCAATCCCCGGAGCGAGGCCACTGACAGCCGCTGAGCTCAATAATATACGCCTTGGTTCGAAACGCACATCTCTCCCGCAGTCCTCCGAAGGCACCAACAAGGGCTCGTCGATACCAAAGAGGTAAACAGTCAACGTAAAAAATACCGATTCCGCTTCCGCTGGTTATTGCCGGGCGAAAGCGGAATCGCTGTTTTGGAGCCGTTGTATTCAGCGGAGTTCCTGGAGGAAGCGGTCGGCGTCGAGGGCGGCGCGGCAACCCGAACCAGCGGCGTTGATCGCCTGGCGGTAGAAGGGGTCGGCGACATCGCCGGCGGCGAACACGCCGGGCACGCTCGTGCGGGTCGAGGGTGAGTTGACCACGATATACCCCTGTTCGTCGAGGGCGAGTTTCCCCTCAAAGAGAGTGGTGTTGGGCGTGTGGCCGATTGCCAGGAAAAAGCCGTCGATGGGGAGCTCGTAGCGGCGCTCGGTGTCGGTCGCGGCGTTCTCAACGAGGCGGGCGCCTTCGAGCACCTCCTCGCCGTAGAGTCCCTCGGTAACGGTGTTGTAGAGTATGGTGATGTTGGGTGCCTCTGTAAGGCGGTTTTGCATTACCTTGGATGCGCGGAGAT
This sequence comes from Alistipes timonensis, assembly GCA_023663385.1. GTDB lineage: Bacteria > Bacteroidota > Bacteroidia > Bacteroidales > Muribaculaceae > UBA7173. The sequence continues at coordinate 4,753 of JAMPHO010000059.1, forward strand.
AGGGCTTGCGCACAATCAGGTACACCTCCTTGGCGATAGTCGAGAGGTAGAGGGCTTCCTCGCAAGCGGTGTCGCCACCGCCAACGACAGCCACGCGGCGGCCGCGGTAGAAGAAGCCATCGCAGGTAGCGCAGGCCGAAACGCCCATGCCGAGGTATTTCTGTTCGTCGGGGAGGCCGAGATAGCGGGCCGACGCGCCTGTGGCGATAATCACGGTGAGCGCCTCGACAACCTCGCCCGAGTCGGTTGTCAGTTTGAACGGGCGTGTGTTGAAATCAACGTCGGCAATCACTTTGGTCCGTATGTCGGTGCCGAAGCGCAGGGCCTGTTCGCGCAGGTGCCCCATCATTTCCGGGCCGTTGACCCCCTGGGGGTAACCGGGAAAGTTCTCCACCTCGGTGGTGGTGGTCAGCTGTCCTCCGGGCTGCATCCCCTCGAAAAGCACGGGGGCGAGGTTGGCCCTGGAGGCGTAGATGGCGGCGGTGTATCCCGCCGGGCCGGCGCCGATGATGGCGCATGAGATAGGTTTTTCGTTCATTGTAGAGGAGTGTTTTGTTCAAGTGGGCTTTTCGCGCTGGCTCAGGTGTCGGACCGGTCAACGAAGATCTACGACCCTCGCCGACGGAATCATAGTCTTGACATATCTGAACCGCGAATCAGGCTTTTTCGCCACCTTTTTCATTGAGGTGAAGCGAATCACGACGGTTGAGCCGTCATCCATTGTAACGACTATCTCCTTGGGAAAGTTCGTTGAAGCGTCGGAGGTAACCACCGCCTTTCGGAAGGCGCTTTTGCCCTCGGGTTTGAGCTCTACCTTGTCGGTTCCCGCCGCGGCTTCGAGTCGGCGCGCGGCGCAGTGTGCGGCGCTGGCGGTGACTATGGTCAGCGGGTTGCTCTCGGCGAGCTCGTCGGGGGTCGGCTCGGTCACGTTGACCTCGGCGGCGTCCTCCGAGTAGGTCCACTGGGTTTTGCCGTCGAACCAGGTGCGGAACCCGGGGAGGTCGAGGGTGAACTTCCGCCCCTGTATCAGGGCCGTGCCGGAGGCGGGTTTCCCCCCGTTGCGGCTTATGGTGAATGCGGCTTCGATGGCGGGCGACTTGGCCACGGCGTCGGCAATGGCGGCCACCACCTGCGCCGCCGGTTTCTTGGCCGCCGAGGCGGCGATGGGGCAGGGGAGCGACAGGGCCAGTACGGCCAGCAGTAGTGCTATTTTTTTGAACATAAGGCGTTGTTGTCAGATTTCGGTTTGCAGTACGCGTTCCAGCCCGATGGTGTCGACGAGCACTTGGCGCGGCTTGCCGCCGACGCTCGGTCCAACGACGCCCGAGGCTTCGAGCTGGTCCATGATTTTCCCGGCGCGGTTGTAGCCGATCGAGTAGCGGCGTTGCAGCGAGGAAGTTGAGGCGATGCCCGAGGTGATCACGAAGCGGGCCGCCTCCTCGAATAACGAATCGCGCTCCGATAGGTTCACCGCGGCGGCTCCGTCGGCGTCCTCCATAATCGGCTCGGGGAGGTAGTAGGCGTGCTCGTAGCCCGCCTGGGAGTCGATATGCTGGCAGATCGCTTCCACCTCGTCGGTGTCGATGAAGGCGCACTGCACGCGGTCCATCGAACCGTTGTGCGAGAAAAGCATATCGCCGCGGCCTATAAGCTGGTTGGCCCCGGAGCGGTCGAGGATGGTCTTTGAGTCGACCATCTGCGCCACGCGGAAGGCGATTCGACCCGGGAAGTTGGCCTTTATTATGCCGGTGATCACGTTGGTCGAGGGGCGCTGTGTGGCCACGATCATGTGCATGCCTACGGCGCGGGCCTTCTGCGCGATGCGGGCAATGGGGGTTTCCACCTGTTTGCCGGCGGTCATTATGAGGTCGGCGAACTCGTCGACTATCATCACGATGTAGGGGAGGTAGCGGTGCCCCTTCTCTGGGTTGAGCATACGCTTGACAAAGCGCTCGTTGTACTCGGTGATCGAGCGCACGTTGGCGTCGCGGAGGAGCATATAGCGCTGGTCCATCTCGACGCAGAGGGAGTTGAGCGTGCGCACCACCTTGTCCATATCTGTCACTACGGCGTCCTCCTCGTCGGGGAGCTTGGCGAGGAAATGGCGTTCGAGCACGCCGTAGAGGCTGAATTCAACCATCTTGGGGTCGATAAGCACGAATTTCAGCTCGGCCGGGTGCTTGCGGTAGAGGAGCGAGGCGATGATGGCGTTGAGTCCGACCGATTTACCCATACCGGTCGCGCCGGCTACCAGCAGGTGTGGCATCTTGGCGAGGTCGGCGATGTACACATCGTTGGAAATCGTGGCTCCGAGCGCCATCGGCAGTTTGTGGCGGCACTCCTGGTAGGCTTTCGACTCAAGGATGGAGCGCATGGCCACCATCTGCGGGTCCTTGTTGGGGACCTCGATGCCGATTGTGCCCTTGCCGGGAATCGGTGCGATGATTCGTATACCGAGGGCCGCGAGGCTCATCGCGATATCGTCCTCCAGGCGGCGTATTTTCGCGATGCGCACCCCCTCTGCTGGGATTATCTCGTAGAGGGTGACCGTCGGGCCTACCGTGGCCTCGATGTGGGAAATCTGTATGCCGTAGTCGTTGAGGGTCTTGGTGATTTTTTCCTTGTTCTCCTCCTGTTCCTCGCGGTCGACCGATGTGGCTTTTTTCGATGCCTCGTGGAGCAGGTCGAGCGACGGCGGGCGGTACCGTGAAAGTTCGGCGGTAGGGTCGTAGAGCTCTTGTTCGCGCACGTCGGCCTTCTCAATCTCGGTGGAGTACACCTCGAAGCCCGGGTCGGAGATTTCGGCGGTGCGGGCCGGGGTCTGCGCCGCGGGTTGGTCGTCGTCGGTGTCGGCCTCCTCCGGCTCCTCATCGCGCTGGCTGATCGAGGCCGCGTCGGAGGGCGTTGCGTAAGCTGCCCTTACGGTCACTTCTTCCTCATCGGATTCTTCGGAGGGGCTATCCGGCGCGTCATCAGCCGGGACGTAATCATCAGTTTCCGCTACTTCGGCGGCGGGAGCCGCGGGATATGACTCCGCGAAGGCTTCCTCGCTCGGGGAGTCGTCGAAACCGACCTCTTCGGCCACAGGCGACTCGTCGAAGGGATCATCCTCCCCGACGGGCTCCTCGGCAGGTTCTGCCTCATGCTCCGAGTTCAGTTCGGAGTGCTCCATGGCCTCGCGTGCCCTGCGGCGGGCTTCCTCCTGTTCGAGGCGCTCCTGTTCGGCCCGTTCGCGGCGGGCGCGGCGCAGTGCGGCGTACTTATTGTAGAGCTTCACCAGGTCGTTGATATACACATAGATTACCGCCGCCACCAATAGTAGACTGAGCAGCAGCGCGCCGATCCAGTCGGCGTAGCTCTGCACCACGAGGTTGACGTAGCGCCCGTGGGTGCCTCCGAGGTTGGAGTCGAGCCCGAGCCAGAGGCTTACCAGCCCGAGCACTATCGAAACCGTGATGCCAACAAGCAGGGTCTTGAACGTGGCCGACCAGAAATGGCACCGGCGCAGCCCCATAAGCCCGAGGCCGATGACCGCGAGGTACACGATCAGCGCCAGCGAGCCGAGTCCGAGTCCCTGGGCGAAAACCGATTGGGCGAGAGCCGCACCGAGCGGTCCACCATGGTTCTTCACCTTGGCGGCTCCGGCGGCGATCTCCGGGATGTCCATCGAGGTCACGACGCTCTGGTCGCTCCCCCCGAAGCGTATGAAGGAAATGGCGGTCACCACTATGTAGAGCGCCAGGCATATTAGTGCCACACCGGCCACGGCGTGGGTGCGCTTGTCGCAAAGGAAGTTCCATATGCCCTTGAAAGGGTTGCCGAAGCTCCTGGCGGTTTCCGCGGGGCGGGCCGCGGCGGCTTTTCGCGGCCTGCTCTGGCGGCGT
>JAMPHO010000005.1 GCA_023663385.1 Alistipes timonensis
GCTCCCGCCGCTCCCGCTCCCGCCGACGACAAAGCCGCCAAAGCACTCGCCGCAGCCGCCGGCGACCCCGAGAAGCTCGCCAAAATACAGGCAGCGCTCAAGGCCAAGGCCGAGCGCGACGCCGCCAAGAAAGCCGGCGAGGCATGAACCACTCCCCCGCGCCGCGCGATAGCGGCGGGGCGAAACCAATCAAACGCTTAAAACAAAAATCAAACCAATCATATGGATTCTGTAGGAAGTATCATCGTCTACGCGGTAATAGCCTTGGCGATTATCGTCTGCTCGGTGCTTGCTGTCACAACGCGCAAGATACTGCGCGCCGCCACCTACCTGCTGTTCGCCCTCTTCGCGACCGCCGCCCTCTACTTCCAGCTCGACTACGAGTTCCTGGGGGCCGTGCAGATCGCGGTTTACGCGGGCGGCATAGTGGTGCTCTTCGTCTTCTCCATCCTGCTGACGAGCCACCCCGGCGACAACAGTGCCAAACTCGCTTCTAAAAAACGCGTCCTGGGGCTTACAGGAGCGCTCCTGACGTTCCTCGTCGCCGGATATTCGCTTGTGAGCCGCTGCTCGCTGTGGGGTGCCACCCCGCAGGGCGACAACCCCGACATGGCGCTCATCGGCCAGACCCTCATGGGCATCGGCAACGGCCAGTACCTCCTCCCCTTCGAGGCAATAAGCGTGCTGCTGCTCGCCTGCATCATAGGCGGAGTGGTGATCGCCCGCAAAAATGATTAATCGACACTGACGGAAAAAAGACAATCATGGACATCACCATCCTCTATTACCTGCTTCCGAGCCTCTTCATGTTCTGCTGCGGCATCTACGGGTTCATAACCCGCCGCAACATGATCGCGATGCTCATCTCCCTGGAGCTGATGCTCAACGCGGTCGATATGAACTTCGTGATATTCAACCGCTTCCTATTCCCCGGACAGCTTGAGGGAATGTTTTTCACGCTTTTCGCCATCGCTCTGGCAGCGGCTGAAACCGCTCTCGCCATCGCGATTATCATCAATATGTTCCGCGTGTCGGAAAAGATTGACGTGCGCGACGCCAACAAAATGAAACACTAACCGCCGCTATGCAACCCGTAATTCCCATACTGATTTTAGCAATCCCCCTGGCGATGTTCCTGCTGCTCGGCCTCACCGGCCACAAGATGCAGCACCGCTGGGCCGGCATCGCCGGCACCCTGGGGATGGGCGTCACAATGACGCTGGCCTACATCACGGCTTTCACTTATTTCTTCTCGGGTAGCCCCGACTTCATCGACGCCGAGAGCCACACCCGTCTGCAGGCGGTTATCTTCAACTACGACTGGCTGGCCTTCACCGACAGCCTCGTGATTCGCCTCGGCTTCCTTCTCGACCCGATCTCGGCCCTGCTCTTAGTGGTAATCACCACCATCTCCTTCATGGTGCACCTCTACAGCAACGGCTACATGCGCGACCACCACGGAGTCTGGGAGACAGGTTTCCAGCGTTTCTACGCCTTCCTGTCGCTCTTCAGCTTCTCGATGCTCGGCCTGGTAGTGGCCACCAACATCTTCCAGATGTACATCTTCTGGGAGCTCGTGGGTGCCTCCTCCTACCTGCTGATCGGTTTCTACTACACCAAGCCTTCGGCAGTGTCCGCTTCGAAGAAAGCCTTCATCGTGACGCGCTTCGCCGACCTCGGCTTCCTGATCGGTATCCTCATCCTGAGCTACTACACCGGCACCTTTAACTTCACCGACCTCACCTCGATGCCCGTTGCCGGACTCGACGGCACCTTCCAGGTTAGCCTCGACACCGCCGCCGGCATCAAGGAGCTCTTCACCTCTTCGGCCGCTCCCATCTTCATGGGTTGCTCGGTGCTGACCTGGGCCCTGGTGCTCATCTTCATGGGCGGTATGGGTAAGTCGGCTATGATGCCGCTCCACATCTGGCTCCCCGACGCAATGGAAGGCCCGACCCCCGTGTCGGCCCTCATCCACGCCGCCACCATGGTTGTGGCCGGTGTATACCTCGTGGCCCGTCTGTTCCCCCTCTACCTTATGGAAGAGGCCGCCCTCAACATCATCGTGGTTGTAGGCGCGCTCACCGCCCTCTACGCCGCCATCGTGGCTTGCACGCAGATCGACATCAAGCGCGTGCTCGCCTTCTCGACCATCTCGCAGATCGCCTTCATGATGGTTTCGCTCGGCGTGGCCCGTCCCGAGTTCCACCATGGTCTTGGTTACATGGCAGGTATGTTCCACCTCTTCACCCACGCCATGTTCAAGGCCCTGCTCTTCCTCTGCGCCGGCGCTCTGATCCACGCCATCGGCTCCAACGACTACACCGATATGCACGGGCTTCGCAAATATATGCCCGTGACCCATATCACCTTCCTGATCGGCTGTCTGGCTATCGCCGGCATCATCCCCTTCGCGGGCTTCTTCTCGAAGGACGAAATCCTGACCGCCACCAGGGGCCACTCGATTTTCTGGTACATCTGGATGTCGCTCGTGGCAGGTCTCACCGCTTTCTATATGTTCCGCCTCTACTACCTCATTTTCTGGTGGAAGGAACACAAGGTGCATGAGGGTCACCACGCCCCCCACGACCAGCCCTGGACCATGACCCTCCCGCTGGTTATCCTGGCAGTTGTTTCCTGCGTCGCCGGCTTCGTGCCGATGGGCAACCTCGTCACCTGGAACGGCCACGAGATGTTCGACAGCGTTGACTTCTTCACCAACCTCAAGGCTCTTGACTGGAGCGTGGCCGCCATCTCCCTTGCCGTGGCCATCCTGGCAATCATCCTCGCTACCGTGATGTACCGCAAGGAGAACCCGCTCCCCGCCAAGATGAAGGCTGCGATGCCCGCCCTCTGGCGCTGGGCCCACCACCGCTTCTACTGGGACGAACTCTATATGTTCATCACCCACAAGATTATCTTCGGCTGCATTTCCAAACCGATCGCCTGGTTTGACCGCCACATTATTGACGGCACCATGGACGGTATGGCCTACGTCACCAACAAGATTTCGTACGCCATCCGCGGCCTCCAGTCGGGCAATCTGCAGTTCTACGTTTGGTTCTACCTGGTGGGCGCCTTAGTGCTCGGCGCTGTAACCGCCATCTGCCTCATGTAAGAGGAACCTTAATGCTAACACAGTAAAGTATAGTGACAGAGATGTTTTCAAATATTCTGATTTATTTCGTGATCATTCCCCTGCTGATGCTGGGGGGATTCGCGCTGTGCCGCGGCGTTAAGGGGATCCGCACTATCGCGGTTGTCGGCTCCACGCTGCTGATGGCCCTGAGCGTGTGGGTGCTGGTCGATTATCTCGCCCTGCGCCAGGCCGGCAACACCGAGGAGATGCTCTTCACAGGCTCCTGGCAGTGGTTCGGCCCGCTGAACATCAACCTCGCGGTTGGTGTCGACGGTGTTTCGATCGCCATGCTCATCCTTTCCTCGATTATCGTATTCGCCGGGTCGTTCGCGTCCTGGAAGATTGACGACGCACGCCACTTCTTTATGTGGCTCCTGCTCCTGTCGACGGGCGTGTTCGGCTTCTTCATCTCGATCGACCTCTTCACAATGTTTATGTTCTACGAGGTGGCCCTCATCCCGATGTACCTACTGATCGGCGTTTGGGGCACAGGCCGCAAGGAATACTCCGCTATGAAGCTCACACTGATGCTTATGGGCGGCTCCGCGTTCCTGATGCTCTCGCTCATCGGCATCTACTACCACTCTGCTCCCGAAGGTGGCCAGCTCACCTGGAACATCCTTGAAATCTCCCAGAACGGCGCTATTTCCCGCGGCTGGCAGTACTTCCTCTTCCCGATGTGCTTCGTTGGCTTCGGCGTTCTCGGCGCTATGTTCCCCTTCCACACTTGGAGCCCCGACGGTCACGCCTGCGCCCCCACCGCCGTGTCGATGCTCCACGCCGGCGTGCTTATGAAACTCGGCGGTTACGGCTGCTTCCGCGTGGCTATGTACCTTATGCCCGAGGCCGCCAACGACCTGGCCTGGATATTCCTTATCCTTACCGGCATCTCGGTCGTCTACGGAGCCTTCTCGGCTTGCGTGCAGACCGACCTCAAGTACATCAACGCCTACTCTTCGGTGAGCCACTGCGGCATGGTGCTCTTCGCAATCCTGATGATTAACACCACCGCACTCACCGGCGCCATCATGCAGATGCTCTCCCACGGCCTTATGACCGCCCTATTCTTCGCCCTGATCGGTATGATTTACGGCCGCACCCACACCCGCGACATCCGCCTGATGGGTGGCCTTATGAAGATAATGCCCTTCCTCGGCGTGGCCTATGTGATTGCCGGTATGGCATCGCTCGGTCTGCCGGGCCTCTCGGGCTTCGTTGCCGAAATGACCATCTTCGTAGGTTCGTTCGAGCACGCCGATATGTTCCACCGCGTGTTCACCATCGTGGCATGCTGCTCGATTGTGATCACCGCCGTCTACATCCTCCGTGTCGTGGGCAAGCTCCTCTTCGGCCCCGTGCAGGACGAGCACCATCTGCAGCTCACCGACGCCGTGTGGTGGGAGCGTCTCTCCGTGATCACCCTCGTGGTGAGCGTGGCCGCCATCGGCTGCTTCCCCAACTTCTTCGAAGGGCTGATCCGCTTCACATTTAATCCCGAAATCTTCCGCGCAATCGGAATGTAATCTTCCAAGCACTCAATAACCGATATGGATTATTCACAGTTTTTGGCAATGGGGCAGGAAATAGGTCTGCTGATCGTGTTCCTGCTGGTGTTCCTCTACGATACCTTTATGCCCCGCAAGGCCCTGGGCGGCATCACCGGATTTGCCACGGTGCTGTTCGCGATATTCACCGTCCTGGGCTTCTTCTGCGGCGAGTGCCGCGAAGTGTCGGCGTTCTCCGGAATGTACGTCACCTCGCCGGTTTGCGCGATGATCAAGAACATACTTAATGTCGGCGTCCTCGTGGTGCTCATCCAGAGCGCTACCTGGGCCAACAGCGACACCCAGGCAGTGCGCCGCGGCGAGTTCTACGAACTGCTGCTGGTTACGCTCTTCGGTATGTACCTCATGATTTCCGCCCGCCACTTCCTCCTGTTCATCATCGGCCTGGAGTCGGCTTCGCTGCCCCTCGCCGCCATGGTTGCCTTCGAGAAGAACAAATATGAGAGCCACGAAGCGGCAATCAAGTATATGCTTACCGCCGTGTTCTCCTCCGCCGTGTTCATGATGGGTCTCTCCTTCGTTTACGGCCTCTCGGGCAGCCTCTACTTCAGCGAAATCGCCGTAGGGCTCGTAGGCGGGGTTTCTCCCCTGCTCGCCGTGGCTCTGGCCTTCGTGGTCGCCGGCATCGGCTTCAAGCTCTCGCTCGTGCCCTTCCACCTCTGGACCGCCGACGTATACCAGGGTGCCCCCACCCCGGTTACCTCCTATCTTTCGGTAATCTCCAAGGGCGCGGCCGCGTTCGCCTTCCTGGTGGTGCTCGCCCAGTGCTTCGGCCAGTTCTACTCCGCTATCTGGGAGTGGATGCTCTACGCGCTGATCATCGCGACCATCACCATCGGTAACCTCTTCGCGATTCGTCAGAAAAACATGAAGCGCTTCCTCGCCTTCTCCTCCATCTCACAGGCCGGCTACATCATGCTCGGCATCGTAGGTGGCACCGAGATGGGTCTGGCCGCTCTTATGTTCTACATTCTGGTCTACATCTTCTCCAACCTCGCCGCTTTCGGCGTGATCGGGGCCATCGAGAACAAGACCGGCAAACTCCTGATGACCGACTACAACGGCCTGTCGAAAACCAACCCCTGGCTCGCATGCTCCATGATGCTCGCCATGTTCTCCCTTGCGGGTATCCCCCCCTTCGCTGGCTTCTTCTCGAAGTTCTTCATCTTCACCTCCGCCCTGGGTAGCGGTTCGGTAGCGCTCTACATCCTGGTGCTCATCGCCCTGATCAACACCATCATCTCGCTCTACTACTACCTGCTGGTTGTAAAGGCAATGTACATCTCCCCCGAGGAGCCGCAGATCGCCACCTTCCGCTCGCACTGGACCGAGCGCCTCGGCCTCTGGATCTGTGTGGCCGGCATCATCGCCCTCGGCATCGCCAGCTGCGTTTACAACACCATCCTCACCACTTCCGACACAACCAACCTCTTCACCTTCATGTTTTAACAACTGAAGACCACCGACGAGGTTCACTCAACTACCCCTATCAACACACCGGAGCCGGGCCGTAAAGCCCGGCTCCTTTTTTATGCACGTTTATTTTGCGCGAACTGTAGTTTGCAATGGAAAAATAGTATATTCGCGGTAACTCCCATCAATAACCACTCAAAAGGAAATCATCAATAGCAATGAAAAAGAAACTGACCCTTATCGCGATCGCATGCTCGCTGACAGCCGCAGCGGTTGACTTCAGCGAATACCGCGGCGTGTGGGCCTCGGATAGCGCCGAAGCCGTCGTAACCGATTCTGCCGCCATATTCTTTGAAAACACGCCGGCCGGGCTCATAGCCTATCTCGACGTACCCTCGCGCAGCATCCATAGCCGCACGGTCTTTACTGATTCCGTATTCGTTTCCAGCGAGACCGCGCCCATCGAAATGAGTATCGACAAGGGAAAGCTCACAATAGGCGGTAACACACTCCGCAAAGTAGAGAGTCTTGAAACCCGCGCCCCTTATGAGGCTCCTACCACTACATCGCCCCGCGAAATCGGCCCTCGCCTCCAGGAATGGCGCTTAGGGGCAAGCTTCGGGCGCGAAGGTGATGTTACCTACTGCGAGATCAACACCAACCGGCATATGTTCGTGTATATGCTTAATCCATCTATGACCTACATCAGGGCGGCGGCAACCCGCAACAACGACCGCGGGACGCTTTTCTTCCAAAACATACGGATGATGGCGAACAACAATACCGGCGAAGTGACCTCCCAAATGATGGACGGCAACAACTCTATAGCCCGCGACGACCTGCAAATCGACAACTCTAAATTCCAACCCGACCGCTGCACCTTCTGCCCCGACGGCGGCATATACTGGTCGCTAATCTCCTTCACCCCCGACCAAATCCTCCTCAACGGCTGCGGCGAAACCTACCGCGTCGACCGCCTCACCCCCAAAAACGAATACTTCCACTACACCCCCTACAACCCCGACACCACCCCCCTCCCCGATTGAGCCTTTCTTTGCTAGGTTAAGATCCAATTAATCGCGAGACAAAACAAAGCGCTGGTATACCATTTTTTGGAATTTGAGGAATGGATTCCACAAATTCCATAAGAAATGAGGAATTGATTCCGCAAATCTTATAAGACATGAGGAATCGGATGCCGAGCGTGAGATAAAATACCCCGGCTGAAACCGCCGCAGCGGGTGTTGGCCGGGGTTAATTCTTGATGGCGCCGCGGAATCAGCGAGTGGGGATCAGGCGGGTTCGCCGAAACGGTTGGCGTTAGGTTCGCCGGCGGTAGCGGCCAGCACGATGAACCAAATCCAGCCAATCACGGGCACGAGGTTGATGAAGATCCAACCGCCACCCTTGCCGAGGTCATGCATACGGCGTACCGACACGCCGAGTCCGGGGAGCAACAGCGCGAGGCTTACGAGACCCTCGATGAAGGTGATGAACCCGGGGGCCTGTCCATTGCTGCCGAAAATAACGCCGATGCCGCTGAGAACCGCCATGATCACGAACTGGAACAGGGCGAAATACCAGAACTCAGCGCGCCCGGCGCGCCCTCTGAAACAAACGTACTTGCTAAGTACGGTCGTAACTGCTTGTTTGAAATCCATATAAACTTAAATTTTAAAGTTTTACGAAGTTGCCGATGATTTAACGAAACCAGCGACCCCTTCATTACAACAATTTCAACGTTATAACTTCCGCAAATATACCACAATTCCCCTCTTATTTCCAAACAATAACCTTGGAATCCGCGGATTCCAAGGTTTGTAATCTAAATGGTGTCAATATGGATGCGCATCAAATGTTACATTACAAATATAGCCATTACCCTGCCATACATATATAGCGATTACCCTGCCATACACCGAGTTATCCGCTCGTCAGTCGGAAACTCCGATTGACGCATTGCGATTTGAGATTTTATATATAGTTTATCCATACTGTCCTATATTCAGGGACAAAGATAGTGATTTTTGTCCTAAATTCAAGGACACGGCAATGTTTTAAAGCACACAAATCACAAATTCTTATCTATGCACTTGTCGGGATGTCAGGGGCGGAGGGCGGGGAGTTTCGGGCGGAGGTAGCGGCCGGTATGCGACGCGGGGTTCGAGGCCACTTCCTCGGGGGTGCCGGCGGCTACCAGGGTACCTCCGGCGGCTCCGCCGTCGGGACCGAGGTCAATCACATGATCGGCCATCTTCACCACGTCGAGGTTATGCTCGATGATAACCACGGTGTGACCACGGGCTATCAGCCGCGAGAAGGAGTCCATCAGAAGATTTATGTCGTGGAGGTGAAGTCCGGTGGTAGGCTCATCGAATATGAACATTGTAGGCTCCGGCTTGTCGAGGCTCAGGAAGTAGGCGAGCTTCACGCGCTGGTTCTCACCTCCTGAGAGGGTCGACGACGACTGGCCGAGCTTGATGTAGCCCAGGCCGACGTCGCGCAGCGGCATAAGGCGCTTCACGATGCGCGCCTCGGTGGCGCCGTCGCTCTCCGAGAAAAACTCTATGGCCTGGTTGACGGTCATATCGAGTATGTCGGCAATCGACTTGTCGCGGTAGCGTATTTCGAGCACCTCGCGCTTGAACCGCTTACCACCGCACGCCTCGCAGGGGATGGTAATGTCGGCCATAAACTGCATCTCGATGGTGATCGTGCCCTCGCCCTTGCACTCCTCGCATCGCCCACCTTCGGCGTTGAACGAGAAATAGGCCGGGGTGAACCCCATCTGCTTGGCGCCCTGCTGGGCGGCGAAGAGCTGGCGTATCTCGTCGTAAGCTTTGAGATAGGTCGCGGGATTCGAGCGGGTGGAGCGCCCGATCGGGTTCTGGTCGACAAACTCCACGGCCTTTACCCTCGCGAGGTCGCCGCGGAGCCCCTTGGAGGCTCCGGGAGCATCGGAACTTTCGCCCAGATGCCGCAGCAGCCCGCGGTACAGGATGTCGCGCACGAGGGTCGACTTTCCAGAGCCGCTGACCCCGGTGACCACGGTGAGCACCCCGAGGGGGAACTTCACGTCAATTTCCTTCAGGTTATGCTCCCTTGCGCCGACCACCTCGACATAGTCGCGCCACTTGCGGCGCGTGGCGGGCACGGGAATCTCCATACGCCCAGTGAGGTATTTCGCCGTGTAACTGCGGTCGGCCTCGGGGAGCGCCGACAGGGGTCCCTGGAACACGATTTCGCCTCCGAGGCGCCCCGCGTCGGGTCCCACGTCGATAATCCAGTCGGCGGCCTCCATAATCTCCGGGTCGTGCTCCACGACCACCACGGTGTTGCCGAGGTCCTTCAGCGACTTCAACACACCGATCAGCCGCTCCGTATCGCGCGAATGCAGGCCGATGCTCGGCTCGTCGAGGATGTAGAGCGAGCCTATCAGGGCCGAGCCAAGCGAGGTCGCGAGGTTTATGCGCTGGCTCTCACCGCCTGAAAGCGAGGAGCTCAGGCGGTCGAGCGTTAGGTAGTCAAGTCCGACATCGGAGAGGAACGCCAGGCGGTGGCGTATCTCGGTGAGCAGCCGCGCGGCCACCGCCGAGTCGTGGTCGGAGAGTTCGAGCTTGTCGAACCACTCCCTGAGTTCGGAAACCGTCATCGCCACGAGTTCGGAAATCGTGCGCCCCCCGACCTTCACATACGAAGCCTCGGGGCGCAGACGCGAACCCCGGCAGTCGGGGCAGAGCGTCTTGCCGCGGTAGCGGGCCAGCATCACGCGGTACTGTATCTTATACTGGTTGCTCTCGACCATTCGGAAAAAGCCGTCGATTCCCTCGAACCCGGCGCCGCCATGCCAAAGCAGGTCCTTCTCCGAGGGAGTGAGGTCGGCATACGGGCGGTGGATCGGGAATCCCGTCTGGGCGGCCATGCGGATGAAAGCGCGCTTCCATTCGCCCATCTTCTCCCCCTTCCAGCAGGCCACGGCGTCGTCGTAGACCGACAGCGCCGGATTGGGCACCACGAGCCGCTCGTCGATGCCGACGCACCTGCCGAACCCCTCGCAGCGGGGGCACGCCCCGTAGGGGTTGTTGAAATTGAACAGCAGGTCGCTCGGCTCAAGAAACTTGATGCCATCGGCCTCGAACCGTTTCGAGAAATCGTGGCGGCGGGTCGAGCCGTCGGCCGTCCACACGATGAGCGATGCCTCGTCGCCCCCCTCGAAGAAAGCGGTCTCCGCCGAGTCGGCCAGGCGCGAAACCTCGTCGGCCTCGGAGCTCACGGCCAGGCGGTCTATGAGCAGCTCATAGCCCGGGTTGACCTTCGGCTGGTTCGGAGCATCGGTTATATCCTCGAAGGGCACGAAGCTCCCGTCGCGGAACAGGCGCGAATAGCCCCCCTTGCGGAGTATGTCGAGATGCGCCGCGAAGTCGCGCCCCTGGGGCACGCGCAGCGGGGCCGTGACCGCCAGGCGCGTACCCTCGGGATATGAGCGGGCGGTATCGACAACGTCGGTCACCGAATGCTTGCGCACCTCGGCGCCCGACACGGGGGAGAACGTATGGCCCACCCGCCCGAACAGCAGACGCATATAGTCGTAAATCTCCGTCGATGTGCCAACGGTGCTTCGCGGGTTGCGCGTGTTCACCTTCTGCTCGATGGCGATTGCCGGGGGGAGCCCGCGGATGAAGTCGCACTCAGGCTTGCGCATCTTCCCGAGAAACTGCCTGGCGTAGGCCGACAGGCTCTCGACGTAGCGTCGCTGACCCTCGGCATAAATGGTGTCGAACGCGAGCGACGACTTGCCCGAGCCCGAAAGCCCCGTAACAACGATCAGCTTGCCGCGCGGAATCTCAAGGCTCACGTTCTTGAGATTGTTGACCCTCGCGCCCTGAATCACGATGCTGTCGGCGGTCCGCGCCGGCTCCGATATATGCTGTTTGCTGGCCTTTTTCATCTGCTTTTCGGAATAATGTTCCATAAGTAGGTCGTGAAAATTATTACAAACTATGAATTATTTTGTTTTTTATACTTCAGACGGAGTCTTTTTGCCGTCTTTATCTCTCATCTTCAGTCGTGTAGCTCGCTACACTCCTTCATCTTCGAGAAAAATCCGGCTAAAAACCCTCTCGTCGGAAGTATAAAATAATTTCCACGACCTACTTATAAACGTAAAAGTCGCCGAAAAATTGAGGCAGGTATGCGAAATAATCGCTACATTTGGGGAACCAAACGCACGCCGCGTTGTTATACCTTAAAACGAAACTAAAAACCAGAAGAATTATGAAGAACTTAGACATCGTACTCGCTGTTGTTGGAGGCGCCGTAGCCGGTGCCGCTCTCGGTCTGCTTTTCGCTCCCCAAAAAGGCGAGGAAGTCCGCGGCGACATCATGAAGAAGGGCGAAGACGTCTACGAGGACGTGCTCGAATACCTCAAGGAGAAAAAGAAAGCGCTCAAGCGCTCGAAACTCGAAAAACTCGTCGACAAACTTGAGGACGAAGTTACCGCCTGATAAACACCAAACGCTAAAAACCAAACAGATATGAGAGCACTGAACATATTATACGCCTTCTTAGGGGGCGCCATCGTGGGCGCCGGAGCCGCTATCCTTTTCGCTCCCGAAAAGGGTGAGGACCTCCGCGGACAAATCAAGACACTCCTCAAAAAATACGGCTGCTGCCACTGCTCCAAGGAAGAGGAGCTTGAGGAACTCGTCGACGAAATCGCCGAGGAGATCAAGGAAGCCTAAGCCTCCCCCTGACCCGTCCCGATAAAGCAACGAAGCGGGGACGCGCCGACTGCCGACGCGTCCCCGCGACGTAAAAAAGAGAACCACGCCAACTACTACCGTCAATTATGCTGCTCGAACACAACAAGCCCTCGATCGACGACCGCGTGCGCACAGCCCGGCAGTCGCTCCGACGCCTTATCGAACTATACCTGGAGAACGCGAAAATCACAACCGCCGAAAAGCTAACGCTGTTCTGCACGGCGGCGACCGTGGGTGTCATCTGCTTGGTACTCGGACTGTTCGCCCTGGCGTTCATCACGGTAGCCCTCATCGAGCTCCTCGCCCTCGCCATACCCGTGTGGGCCTCCTACCTGATTTTCGCCGGCATCTACGGCGTGATCATCTTAGCGTTGATACTCCTGCGCGAGCCGCTGATAATGAATCCCATAGCGCGATTCCTCAGCAAGCTGCTCCTTGAGCCCGAGCGCCGCCACACCGACGACAAAAAGCATGCGGAATAAGTTCCCCACACCCCATCTGTAAAAACCCACGCCTTATGCCGACCACCTCACAGCGCCAACTCACCGACGCCATCGGCGAGCCCGCCCCCGATTTCAAAGGCTACACGCTCAACCAGATGCGCGCCCGCAAAGCCGTCAACCAAGTCAAAATCGACCTGCAACGGCAGAAGCTCGCCAACGCCGTCAGCGCCCGCCGCGAAGCAACCGAATCGCCCTACCCCGCGATCACCAACACCTTGGAAAACGTGTTCCGCTACGCCCAGATCGCCCTCTACTCCTACAAGATGGCCCGCCGCGCCATGAGCCTCTACCAGTCGTTCCGCTCCGCCAAAGGCACCCCAAAATCCTGACCGCCCCACAAACAAGGGCGCATAACCTCCTTGAAACTTGCGTAGTCGGGGGGATTTCGTTAATTTTGCGGGAGGAACAAACTTTCCCACCGCAATGAACGACTACCAAGCGATACATATCACCATAACGCCCGCCTCCGAACCCGCGGCCGACGTTATCGCCGCCCTTCTCGCCCCGGAGGGCTTTGAATCTTTCGTACCCGACGAGGCCCCCGGCTCGGGACTCACGGCATACGTCCGGGCCGAAACCTACGACAAGGCCGCACTCGAAGCGGCCCTCGCCGATTTCCCGCTACCCGGCTTCACTTTGGCTCACTCCGAAGAGTTCATCGAGGGGCGCGACTGGAACAGCGAATGGGAAAAGAATTACTTCCAGCCTATCGTTGTGGCCGACAAATGCGTAATCCACAGCTCGTTCCACACGAACATACCCAAGTGCGAGCATGACATCACTATTGACCCGAAAATGGCGTTCGGCACCGGGCACCACGCTACGACATCGCTCATCATCGAACAATTGCTCGAACTTGACCTCCGCGGCAAGGCCGTGACCGACATGGGCACAGGCACCGGCATACTCGCCATACTCGCCGCGATGCGGGGCGCCTCGCCCGTATCGGCAGTGGAAATCGACCCCGCCGCGGAAATAAACGCCGAGGAGAACGTACGGTCAAACGGGCATCCCGAAATCGACGTGCGCCTGGGCGACGCGTCGCTCCTTCCCGGGCTTCCGATGGCCGACCTATTCATCGCCAACATCAACCGCAACATAATCACCGCCGACCTCCCCTCCTACGCGGCCAACCTCAAACCCGGGGGCACGATGCTCCTCAGCGGGTTCTACGAGCACGACATCCCCGTGGTGCTCGACGCGGCGCTCCCCCTGGGCCTCGCCGAGACCGGGCACACCGTGAAGGGGGACAACTGGACCTGCCTGCGGCTAACCAAGAACGCCTGAACGCCATGACCGCACTCCACCGCCTCCTTACCGCCGCCGCTTGCGTCCTGGCCATCCTGCCCGCCCGGGCACAGCTTCAGCCCGCCCCCGCCGCGACCGAAAACGCGGTCCCCGTGACAGTTGTCGAAGAGACCATCCTCGTGCCATCGGCTGAATTTTCCACATCGCTCGGCAAAGCCCGGGCGGCCAGCGAAGACAACCGCGGCAAATCCCCCTCGTTCAGCCAAGGGAGCGCCTACGCCCGCCACATCACCTGGGGGGCCGACGCCGGAAGCTCGATCGATATGTCGGCAACCGGGATGAGCACCATCGACCTCGACATAAACGTAGGCTACAAAGGTTCCTACGTCCGTTTCCTCGGCATCGGCGCCGGAATATCGACAATGGTGGAAAACTCCTCGCGGTTCTATCCCGTCTACGCCCTTTTCCGCTCCTCCTTCTCGCCGCGCCCCCGATTCTGCTTCCTCGAACTCCGCGCCGGAGCCGCCCTTTGCAACCTCCGCGACCTCCCCACCGAGGCTAACCCATACGCATCAGTGGGCCTGGGTATAACCCTGGCCCACAGCAAGCGGTTCTCGTCGCACATCGTGCTGGCCTACACCGGCATAGCCCTCCGCGGCGAAGCCCGCGAGCAGCTCGACAACCTGCACTTCGCGACCCTCCGCCTCGGCGTGGCCTTCTGACCCCGGTTCAGAAGTCAATCGTCGTCGTCATCATCGTCCCAATCGTGGTGATGGTGTTTCTTGTGGTGCTTTTTGAAGCGCTTCTTGTAATACTCTTTCTGCTTCTTGCGCAGCTTCTTATAGTATTTCTTATGGTGATGGCGGTAGTGGTCGTCCCAGTCATCGTCGTCGTACCAGTCGTCGTCGACATCAATCGGAGCGCCAACGTTGAGCACTATGCCGCCCGGCAGCTCCACGACGCCCCAGGCTCCGGCCGAATGGCGCAGAGCTTTGCGCATCTTCTTGACTCGCTTGCGGTAATGCTTTGGCGACTCGCCGTAGTAAACCGGCGCGGCTATCACCGCCGGAGCGGCCGCGGGAACCATCCACAGCGGCGCTGTCTGCCAGCCGCCTCCCCCGGTACCGATGCTGAACGACAACCCCTCGGGAGTCGTGGCCCCGAACGAGAAGCTCTGCGCCTGGGCCTGAGGCGAGGCCGCGACGGTCGCGGCGAACACCACGCCGATAGCGGCGACGCGCCTGGCGATGCCGCCGAAAATCCTGTTATCCCTTTTGAAATCTCTCATATATCCATAATTGATGGTGGTAACATTAATACACACAGGGAGGGCCATTTGTTCGCCGCCGACACGTTGCCGTCAGCGGGAAAAGTCGTAACTTCGCGCCGAAATTTAAAATAATGGAAAACTCCAACAATAACATACCAAAAATTAAAGGTCACTCGGCCATGTTCGGTGCCGAGGTTATGTGGGGCGTGAGCTCGCCACTTGGCAAAATGATAATGCTCGGAGGCATCTCCCCGCTGCTTCTCACCGACTGCCGCATAATCGGCGCGGCCATTCTGTTCTGGATTCTATCGTTCTTCACAAAGGCGGAAAAGGTCGACCACAAGGACCTGCTTTCGATGTTCTTCGCGTCGTTGCTCGGAATAGTGTTCAACCAATGCTGCTTCATTTGGGGCCTGAGCCTCACCTCACCCATCAACGCCTCCATAATAACCACGAGCATGCCTATAATCACCATGGTGCTCGCGGCGCTGGTGCTCGGCGAGCCGGTGACGAAGCTTAAAATCGGCGGCGTGTTTCTCGGGGCGGTTGGCGCCCTGACACTCATACTCGGGAGCCACTCCGGCGGTGGCGGCGGCTCCTGGGCGGGCGACCTCCGTGTGATTATGGCGCAGACAAGCTTCAGTTGCTACCTCGTGTTCTACAAAGGACTCATATCGAAATACCGTCCCGTAACTCTGATGAAGTGGATGTTCACCTACGCCAGCATATGCGTAATCCCCTTCACTTATGGCGAATGGATCTCCACCGACTGGCCGACTATAGCCCCCGAAGTGCTCTGGGGCATAGCGTTCTTCATCGTCGGCCCCACCTTCATAAGCTACCTGCTCCTCCCCTTGGGGCAGACCAACCTGCGCCCCACCGTCACGGCGATGTACAACTATGTGCAGCCTATAGTGGCCACCATCGCGGCCATCATTTCGGGTATGGGCCGCTTCACCCTGGCCAACGCCGCAGCCATCGCCCTGGTGTTCACCGGCGTCTTCCTCGTCACAAAGAGCAAGAGCCGCGCCGACCTTGAGAAAGAGTCGGACCGATAGATCACGCTCCTATGCGATTACCGGGCAGACTGCCCGGAATCAGCGCGTTTTGGCGGGGAGTGTTTACTTTCACGGAAAAGTTTCGTATATTCGCGGCACGAGATTATACCTTAAAGATACTTACGACCTTAAACATCCGCTTTCAACGTATGGAAAGTTATACCTGGAAACGCCTGTACCGCGTCATCAAACCCATAAACTTCCGTAAAGACCTCCTGTCCGCAGCCGCCATCGCGCTGACACTCCCCGCCGCCTCGGCATCCATGACCGAGGGGGTTATCGTGGAGACCCCGGCCTACCGCTGGGAAGCCGACACTATTTTCCAAGGTCCGTTCAAGGCCTACGCCCCCAACAGCGAGGAGATTATTTCGGACTATTCGGCCCAGCCCGGCTATTTCATGCCGGTCGACAAGACTTGGAAGCGCCGCAATGACCTTTCGGCCTATCCGCGCCTGAGCTCGTCGAACACGCTCCACAACGCGATATACACTATGGGACTCGACGAGATGGTTAACGCCGTCGAGCCGGACTCGACCCTGCGCACCGGCAAGGAGTGGCCCGGGGTGTGGACCCGCGACGTATCCTACTCCATCATCCTCGCCATGGCCGCGCTGCAGCCCGAGGTGTCACGCATATCGCTCGAACACAAGATTTCGCCCGCAGGACGCATCATCCAGGACACCGGCTCGGGTGGAGCGTGGCCCGTAAGCTCCGACCGCCAGATTTGGGGCATTGCCGCCTTCGAGGTGTACAAAAGCACCGGCGACAAGAAATGGCTTGAAAAAATTTACCCCGTCATAAAGAACTCGCTCGAAGACGACTACCAGACAATCTACGACCCGTCGACCGGGCTCGTGCGCGGCGAGACCTCCTTCATCGACTGGCGCGAGCAGAGCTATCCCAAATGGATGCAGACCGCCGACATATACCAGAGCGAGGCCCTGGGCACCAGCGTGGTGCACGCCCAGGCCTGGCGCACACTGGCCGAAATGGCCCGCATCCTCGGCCGCGAAGCCGAAGCCGCGACCTTCGACTCCCGCGCCGACCGACTCGCCGAAGCCATAAACCGCGAACTGTGGATGGACGACAAGGGGTACTACGCCATGTACCTCTACGGCCGTGACTTCCCCATCATGAATCCCCGCGCCGAGACCCTCGGCGAGGCGCTCGCCATCCTTTACGGCGTAGCCACCCCTGAGCGCGCCCGCGTTATAGCCGCTAACAATCCCACCACCCCATTCGGCCCCGGCATATTCTTCCCGCAGATCGCCGATATGCCCCCGTACCACAACAACTCCCTCTGGCCCTGGGTGGCCGCCTATTGGACCCTTGCCAACGCCAAGGCGGGCAACGCTGAGGGGGTGATGCAGGGTATCGGCTCGATATTCCGCCCCGCGGCTCTCTTCGCCACCAACAAGGAGAATTTCGTGCTCGACAACGGCGACATCGCGACCGAGCTCAACTCCTCCAATATGCTCTGGTGCCTCTCGGGCAATATCGCCATCACGCTCAAAATGCTGTTCGGCGTCAATTATGAGGCCGACGGCCTCCGCTTCGCTCCCTTCATACCCAAGGCGATGGCCGACACCCGCTCCCTCTCCGGCCTTCGCTACCGCGACGCGGTGCTCAACATCACCGTCGAGGGTTACGGCGACCGCATACGCCGCTTCCTGCTCAACGGCAAAGAGCACGCCCCGTTCATACCCTCCGACATCAGCGGCGTGAACGATATACGCATCGTTATGGCTGACAACGAAATAGCCCCGTCGCGCGTCAACGAGACCCCCAACGTCAAAGCCCCCCTGACCCCGATCGCGTGGCTCGCCAACGATCCGGCGCTCGACGGCGAAGGCGTGCCCGTCAACAACCTGCTCCGATGGAACCCGATTGAATACATCGGCCACTACGACATCTACCGCGACGGCAAAAAGATAGCCAGCACCCGCGAAACCTCCTACGACGCCCTGATTCCTGGCGAATACATGGTGGTGGGCGTCAGCGGCGACGGCGTGGAGAGCTTCGCCTCCGAACCTCGCTCCAACCGCCCCGCCATCGTTGAGCAGATGCCGTCGGAGTGGACCGCCATCAAGTCGGCCGAGGCGTGCAATCTCCCCGACGCACCCGTGCTCGGCTTCCGCGGCAGCGGTTTTGCCGAGGTCGACCAGTCGACCCGAGAGCTCAAAATCCCGGTCAATATCAAGCAGGGTGGCACCTACGCCCTTACCTTCCGCTACGCCAACGGCAACGGCCCGGTCAACACCGAGAACAAATGCGCCATCCGCTCGGTCTACGTCGACGGCAAGCGCCTCGGCACCATCGTCATGCCGCAGCGCGGGGTAGGCAATTGGAACGACTGGGGCACCACCAACGTGCTTGAAACAACCATCCCCGCCGGCCGCCACGAAATAAGCGTGCGCTACACCCCGCTCGACGCCAATATGAACGGCGCGACCAACCACGCCCTGATCGACCAGCTCACCCTCACCCGCCTGCGCCCTTAAAGGACGCGGCGGGTGCTCAAGCAGAGGATACATTTCTGAGGCCACAACCGAAAACCATTTAAAAATACATAAAAAAGGCGACGCACCTTGGCTGTTAGCGGGGAAAGTGTTAAATTTGAAGCAGATTACTACCCCGCATACAGACTATCATACACAGGGATGTCGAAAGAAACGCCTCAGGAGAACCAGGAACTTATCGGCAGGTTGCGCGAACCCGCGACCTGCCGCGCCGCGTTCAACGAGGTTATGAAGCTCTATTCCGAGCCCCTCTACTGGCAGATACGCCGCATGGTGCAGAGCCATGACGACGCCTCCGACATCCTCCAGAACACATTCCTAAAAGCCTGGCAGTCAATCGACCAGTTCCGCGGCGACGCGCGCCTGTCGACCTGGCTCCATAAAATAGCCATCAACGAAAGCCTCACCCACCTCGCCCGCGAGCGCAAGCGCCTGAGCGTCAGCCTCGACGATGAGGAGGGGCGATTGGCCGACCTCATCGAGGCCGACGAGTGGACCGACGGCGAAGCCCTCGCCAAAGAGCTCCGCAAAGCCGTCGCCACCCTCCCCGAGAAGCAGCGCCTGGTGTTCAATATGAAGTACTTCGACGATATGAAGTACGAGCAGATTTCCGAAATCCTCGGCACCACCGTCGGCGCCCTCAAAGCCTCCTACCACCTGGCCACCCGCAAAATCGAAGCCTACTTCGCCGCCCGCCAGTAACCACTTCGCCAGGTGAAGCGAGCCTAAGCGAGCGGCATCCCCTCCTATTAGAAAATCTACTTTAAAATTTTCCTCTTTTTTTTCGCGGGGGCGCTAAACCTTTGCGCGGGGGCGCAGTCAAAAAGGTGCGACGGCGCGGAACGGGTGCTCCCGACGCGGACGCCGCGATACAACGCCGAGTTACGCGAAACAAGGCTTTTGTGCTTCAAAAACAACGAGATGAGAAAAGAAAGCGACATACTGGAGAAGGCCGGACGGCGCGACGGAATGACCGTGCCGGAGGGGTTCTTTGAATCCTTCGCCGAGCAGATGGCATCGCGGCTCCCCGAAAATCCCGCCGCGGAGCGCCCGGCAGTGCTCCGCCCGAAAACGACGTGGCAGCGCGTGCGCCCGTACGTCTATATGGCGGCGATGTTCGCGGGCATATGGTGCATGCTCAAGATGTTCACGATGATGACCCCCTCGGCCGGGGTCGATCTCTCGATCGAAAACAACAAGGTGCTCTCCAGCGCCCTCAGCGACGAGCACTTCATCTACGACTACATCAACGACGACATCTCAAGCCGCGAGGTGTGGGAGGAGATGTACGAAGACTCCATCGACGTCGAGGAGGTGATTTCCGACGACGCGCTCCTCGCCGAGCCGGCGCCCGAAATCGAAGATTAACGAACAAGTATCCACCAAACGCAGCATATGAAGAAGCTGATACTCATAGCTATTATGGTGATGGCCGCGGTAGCGCCGTCAGCCCTGGCGCAAGGTAAGAACGCGCGCCAGCAATGGATGTCGGAGATGCGCCAGTACAAGCGCGCCTACCTCGCCAAGGAGCTCGACCTCACCAAGGAACAGCAGAACAAATTCTTCCCCCTCTATGAGGCGATGGAGGATGAGTGCGCCCGACTCGACGAGGACACCCGCCTCATGGAGCGACGCATAGCCGACGCCAGCGACGCGACCGACCTCGAATACGAGAAAGCCGCCGACACAATGTACGACACCAAGGTGCGCCAGGCCGAAATCGAAAAGGAATACGCCGCGAAATTCAAGGAGGTGCTGTCGGCAAAGCAGTATTTCAACCTCAAGGATGCCGACCGCAAGTTCGCCCGCGATATGATGCGCCAGCACCACCGCCTCCGCGGCAACGCCCGCGCGGCGGAAAAAGCCCGGGAATAATCCCGGAAACCGCGGTCGGGCGGTAAACTTTCACTGCCCCGTGGCCGTTATCAGTTTGTCGGACCGACTCCGGCATTCCGCCCCCAGCGGGCACCTTAACGCTAAAGCTCAATAATAAAACAGTATATTTTTCAAAAAACCTTTCAAAACCAGCGGGGACTCCGGGAACCAACCCCGGGGTCCCCGCGAAGTTTTGATGAATGCCACCCCCACTCCACTATGGCGAAAAAACTGTTACTGACACTGAACCTGTTGCTACTGATCGGTATGTCACTTTTCTCCCAGACCACGAAGCCCGACTTCGCTTTCCCGCAAAAAGTCGAGAAAAACGCCGAAGCCGACCTTCGGAAAGCCCTGAAGGCAGACAACGGTCCCTTGGCGCTCAACGCCCTGGTGCGCCTCGCGCTCGCCAAGACCGCCATCGACGCCGACTCGCTCGCCCCGGCTATCAGCATAGTGGAGAGCGCGGCTGCCGAAATCTCCGACCCGGCGGCCAAGGGTCTCATCAAAACCCTCGAAGCCACGCTCTACCGAAACGCCTACGCCTCAAACTCCTATAAATATAACCGCCGCCCCACACTTGGCGGCGAACCCGTCGGCGACTACACCCTGTGGAGCCGCGACCAGTTCCAAGCCAAAGTCGAGGAGCTCACCCGCGACGCGCTCTCCCATAGCGACGCGCTCCGAGCCGTGCCCCTGCGCGACTACTCGGCGGCGCTCGAATACGGCAAGACCGCGACGCGCTTCTATCCCTCGGTATATGACTTCGCCGTAAGCAAAGGTATCGAAAACCTCGTGGCCTTCGACAACGGCGAGAGCGTGCTCAACCCCGCCATACTCGACCGCCCGCTGGACAAGGCGCTGTATCCCAACCTCCCCGGCTCGCCTATGAACAGCATTCTCAACGCCTACCGCTCCTGGGCAGAGACCCGGGCCGATGACGGCGCGGCGCTGGCGATGATCCAAGTTGATATGCTCCGCTACATCGGCAGCCACCTCTTCGGCGACGACACCGCCAAACCCCTTGACAACAAATTCTTAGCGCTTTACCGCGAGAACGCCGGGGCGGAATACGCCGGGGCGTACCTCCTCGCGGCAGCAACCCCGGAATACGGTACCCCGGAAAGCCGGGAATACTACACCGCCCTGAAATCCTTCATAGAGGAGCACCCGGGCTTCTACGACATCAACGCCGCCAAGAACCGCCTCAACGAAATCAGCCGACGCCGCATATCGCTCCGCTTCCCCGAAATATGCGCCCCAGGCCGCGAGTTTGAAATCGAGGCCGACGGCACCAACCTCGGCGAGGCAACCATAAAGTTCTACGACGTGACCCGCGCCATGGCCGGAAAAGAGGACGACAATTATGTAAGCTACAAAGCGTTAGGCACCCCCAAGGACTCCATAGTTGTGCGTTTCAACGGGGAGACCCCCTTCCGCCAACAGGTGAAGGTGAAGCACTCGTTCAAAAAAGAGGGACGCTACGCCGTGGTAGCCACATATAAGGGCGTGCGGAACACCGACAACGTGCGCGCCATGCGCTGCACGAATCTCTCCGGGGCATCGGTCGCCACCGACGGCCGACGCTCCGTGGTAGCCGTCGATGTTGTCAGCGGAGCGCCGCGAAAAGGGGTCGAAGCCCTATTCCGCCCCTGGAGCCGCCGCTCGGGCTACACGCTCCAGCCGGGCCGCACCGACTCGCTCGGCATCCTCGACATCAAGACCGACGAATACGGCTCCGTGATTATCCGCGACGGCAAGGATACCTACGCCGCCGATTTCAACCTGGCCACATTCCATAAGCCCGGCGAAGGGAACCGCTATACCTCGGCCATCAACACCTCCCTGGCCCTTTACCGCCCGGGCGACACCGCGGCGTTCAGCATAGTGGTGTTCGAGCGCGACAAGGAGGGTAACCGCCGCCCGGCTGTCAATCTCCCCTTGACCATCAAGCTCCGCGACGCCGGATACCAGGAACGCGCCACGCTGAACCTCACAACCGACGACTGGGGCCGCGCCGAAGGCTCATTCGACCTCCCCGAGGAGGGGCTCACCGGCAACTTCTCGCTCCTCGCCACCTCCGGCGACGAGCATATCGGCAATAACTCATTCACCGTCAGCGACTACAAGCTCCCGACTTTCGCCGTCGAGGTCACCTCCGTCACTCCCCCCGCGGACCTCTCCAAACCCGCCATAATCAAGGGAAAGGCCGCGACATTCGCCGGGTTCCCGGTGGCCGACGCCAAGGTTAAGGCCGACCTCACCGTGCGCACCGGCGTATGGTTCTGGAGCCGCACCTCCCCGGTATTCCGCCGCGTAGAGGCTGTCACCGACCGCGACGGCTCCTTCACTCTAGAAGTTCCCGCCGAGGCCATTCAGAGCTCCCCCGCCCCCGAGGGCCTCTTCCTGTGCGACATCGCGGTGACCTCGGCCGATGGTGAGACCCAGACCGCCGACGCCTCCTTCTCCCGCGGGAAGGCTTACGCCATCAGCACCTCCATACCCCGCCTGATAAACCTCGACAAGCCCGTGGCCGCGAAGGTCGAGCTGCTTGACGCTCTCGGCGAGTCGCGCCCCGACACCCTGCGCTACACCATCGCCGCCGCCGACACAGCCGCCGCGTTCACCCCCCGCACGGGCACCATACCCACCGGCTCGGTGGCCTCGATAATCAGCGACCTCCCAGTAGGCACCTACAAGTTAGCGTTCTCGACCGCCGACCCGGCCACCGCCGACCCTGTCGACGGCCTCGAAATAATCGTATACCGCTCCGACTCACCCATATGCCCTGTCGACGCTCCGCTGTGGATTCCCGAGTCCAACGTAGTGGCCGACGAGTCGGGTATGGCCCACTTCCTTGTAGGGAGCAATGTGGCTGACGCCAACGTGCTGCTCACACTCACCGACCACCGCGGGCATCTCTACGAGCAGAAATGGCTCCGCCCGAAGCGGGGCGTTCACCCCGTGAGCGTGATTCTTCTGCATGGCGTACCATCGTGCTCCATCCAGCTCAACTGCGTGCGCGACTGCCAGAGCTTCAACGGCCGCGTCACAGTTTCCTCCGCGGCCTCCACACAGGCTATAAAGGTCAAAATCGAAACCTTCCGCGACAAGGTGACCCCCGGCGACACCGAGAAGCTCACCCTCCGCGTGATTCCCGAGAACGGGGCCAAGGCCGAGAGCGCCATGATTCTCGATATGAGCAACAAGGCTATCGACGTGCTGCAAAGCAACCCGCTGTCGTTCTGCTCGTTCTACACCTACCCGCAGTCGGCCTCCTGGAACGGCTTCACGTTCGACTCCTCTTATTTCAGCTACACCTCGCAATTCAAATATCTGAAAACCATCACCCTTGACGCTCCCGACTTCAACACCTACGGGCGCCGTCTCGGTTGGCCCCAGATCATGATCCGAGGCATCGCCACTTCACGGATGATGATGAAGGCCGGAGCCGTTAAAGATGAAGCGGCAGTAGAGGAAATCGAGGATTGTTCCGTGGTGAGAGAGGCCAAGATGGCCGCTCCCGCGATGGCCGCTGGTGCCGACAACGGCCTGTCGGAATCCGTCACGGTAAGCTATGACGCCGCTGCCGAAGAAGAGGTAGCCGAATCGGAGTCCGGGGCCGGCGACGAGCCCTCCAAGCGGGCCGAAACCTACCGCCCGTCAGAAATCCCCCTGGCATTCTTCCGCCCGACGCTCACCACCGCCCCCGACGGCACACTGACGGCTGAATACACAGTACCCGACGCTAACACCACCTGGCTGCTCCGCGCCCTGGCCTACAACCGCGATATGCTCTTCGCCACCGCGCAAGCCGACATCGTGGCCTCCAAGCCTCTGATGGTCAACGGCAACGCGCCCCGTTTCCTCCGCATAGGCGACCAGGCAGAAATCGCCGCGACGGTCATGAACAACACCGATTCGGCGCTGACCGTCAACGTGGCGCTCTCGCTCTCGGCATCCGGCACCGGCCAACTGATTACCAAGACGGAGACCCCCGTGACCCTCGAACCCCGCGCCTCCAAGGCCCTCACACTCCCCGTGACCGCGCCTTCCGACGCCCCGGGTGTCATATTCCGAGTGATGGGCACCGCCGCCAACTTCTCCGACGGCGAGCAGAGCCTCATTGCCGTGCTCCCAGCAGAGCAGGATGTCGTGGAGTCGGAGATGTTCTACATCGCGCCCGACCAGGCTAACTTCACCCTCCCCCTCCCCGGCGCCGGGAAAAATTCGCGGGTGATGCTCTCCTTCACCGAAAACCCGACATGGGAGGTAGTTTCGGCTCTTCCCGGACTCCGCGAAGGCTCGATCAACTCCTCCAACGAAGCCGCCGCGGCGCTTCTCTCAGCCGCCGTGGCCGACGGGCTTATGCGCGACAACCCCGAGATTGCCCGCGCGTTGCGCCGCTGGGCCGAGAACCCCGGCGACTCGGCGCTCATCTCGAAGCTCGACAAGGACTCGCAGCTCAAACAGATGCTCCTGAGCTCAACCCCCTGGGTGCAGGCATCGCTCTCCGACACCGAGCGGATGCAGCGCCTCACCCTGCTCCTCAACAGCAAGAACACCGCCAAGGTAATCGAGAAAGCGATCGCCGACCTGCGCAAGACAGCAGCCCCCGACGGCGGCTGGTACTGGACGGCGCAGTATCCCCGCGTATCCGAGTGGTCCACCTATAATATAATGGGTATGCTCGGCGACCTCAAACGCCTCGGCTGGCTCCCCGACAACAAGGACCTCGCCAAAATGATCGCCGACGCTTGTGCCTATATGGACCGCGAGGTGGCCCGCGACTTCGCCAAATACCCCAAGGCCGACTACTCGCGGTATGTGTTGACCCGCGACTTCTTCAAGGATGAGCGCCGCTCGGCCGCGGCCCGCCGCGTCACCGACTCGCAGGTGCAGAAATGCATCGCGTCGTGGAAGGAGCACAACGTGGCCCAAAAGGCCGTCGATGCCCTGATCCTCAACTCCAACGGCTACAACGCCACCGCCCGACAGATTCTCGCCTCGCTCCGCGAGTACGCCACCTCGACCCCGCAGAAGGGTATGTGGTGGGCACAGCTCAACGATATGTGGTTCTGGTCGTTCGACAAAATCGGCATCACATCCATAATACTCGACGCTTTCGCCGCCGTAGAGCCGGACGCCGCCGACATCGACAAGATACGCCAGTGGCTCATACTCCAGAAGCAGAATTGCGACTGGGGGACCTCCGTAGTCACCTCGCAGGTGGTGGCCTCCATACTCTCCTCCGGCAGCAAATGGACAGTCAACCCCTCCGGCACCGTGATCCGCGTAAGGGGCGAGATTGTCGAGGCCCCGGTTAAGGAGATGGCATCCTGCTCGTTCACCGCACCTATCACCCCGCTCCTGGGGAAAGCCGCCGAACTGACCATCGACCGCCAGGCCGACTACCCCTCGTTCGGCGCCGTGGTGACCCTCCGCGAGGCCACGATGAGCGAACTGCGCCCCGCGGCTTGTGACCAGCTCGCCATTGGGAAATCCCTCTCGGTCTACAATGGTTCGGCCTGGATGCCCGGCGACCGCTTTAAGGTAGGTGACCGCGTGCGAGTCGAGCTGACCCTCACAGTGGGCGAGGATATGGACTATGTGGTAATCAACGACAAGCGCGCCGCCGGGCTCGAACCCGCGTCGCAACTCCCCGAGCCCATCTGGGCCGAAGGCCTCTGCTTCTACCGCGAAAACCGCGACTCGCAGACCAACATCTTCATCGACCACCTGCCCAAGGGCACCTACCGCCTCAGCTACGAACTCTTCGCCGCCCAGGCCGGCGACTTCACCTCCGGCGCCGCCCAGGCGCAGAGCCAGTACAACCCGCGCATAGCCGCCCACTCGGCAGGCGCGAAAATAACAATCGCGCCTCTCGACTGAATCTGACATACCCCGACATACAACGAAATGATACGCACCGTATTATCCGCACTTCTACTCGCCCTGCTCCCGGCTCTCGCCGCCGGAGCGGGGCTTCCCTCTGACTCGGAGACCCCCAAACACGAGATGCGCGGCGCCTGGCTGGCGACCGTCTACGGCATTGACTGGCCCTCGCGCACCGGCGTCGGCGAGGCCGTGGCCGAGGCGCAGAAAAAGGAACTGACCGACATTCTCGACCTGCTGCAAGGCGCTGGATTCAACGCCGTATTCTTCCAGACGCGCCCGATGGCCGACGCCTTCTACCGCTCGACCCTCGAACCCTGGAGCGAGTTCCTCACCGGCAAAGACCCCCAGGGGGAGCCTACTTGGGATCCCCTCGCGTTCGCCATCGAGGAGTGCCACGCCCGCGGCATGGAGCTCCACGCCTGGGTTAACCCCTTCCGCGTGTCGAAAAACGAGGAGCCGCGCCCCCGGCGCATAGCCTCCGGCAAGGGCACTTTCAACCCTATGGAAAAGGGGTGGGTGCTGACCATGCGCGACAAGCCCGCGCCCCGGTCCAGGTCGAAAGCAAAGGGGAAGAACCGCAAGCGGCGCCCCGCTCCCGCGGCCCAGCCCGCCGTCATGGCGATTCTCGACCCGGGAAACCCCGCGGCGAGGAAGCACGTCGTAGAGGTTTGCCGCGAGATAATAGGCAAATACGATGTCGACGGCCTCATATTCGACGACTACTTCTATCCCGACCGCTTCCCGTTCACCCCGGGAGCCGACCCCAAGAAAGAGGCTGACCAGCGGCGCGAGAACGTGCACCAGACCGTGCGCGAAATCTACGCCATGATCCAGGAGGAGAAACCCTATGTGCGCTTCGGCATCTCTCCCGCCGGAGTGGCGGGGGGCAACGGCAAGGCCACGGTCAAGTACGGGCTCACTCCACCCCCGGTAGGGAACGACTGGATGTATGACCGCATTTTCTGCGACCCGTTACCCTGGCTTGACGAGGGGACGGTTGACTACGTCTCGCCGCAGCTCTACTGGGCGTCGAACCACTCGACAAACCCCTACGAGCCGCTCGCCAAATGGTGGAGCGAGATAGCGTTCCGCTTCGGGCGCCACTTCTTCTCAAGCCAGAACATTGGCGCCCTCCCCGCCGGCACACCCGCCTGGAAGGAGCAGGGGCTGGAGGTAGAGACCAACCGCCGCCACAACGCCGCCACCCACGGAGCCGACATAGCCCCGAGCTCGGGCCATGTGCTCTACTCCGTGTCATATATGACCGGTAAAAAGACCTCCGGCCTCACCGACTATCTGGCGGCCAACCAGTTCGCCCACCCGGCGCTGATGCCCGCCATGACCTGGAAAATAGCCCCGAATCCCGGCGCGCTCCGCGGTCTGCGCCGCGACGGCGGGGTGCTCAACTGGTACCCCCACCCCGATATGCGCTATGTGGTTTACGCCGTGCCCGACAACCTCTCGCCGCTCGACGCCCTCGCTTCGAGCGGTGTGAACTTCCGCCCGGAGTTCGTGATGGGTGTGACCTACGGGCACGAATACCCCATACCCCCCTCTCGCTCGTCGGGCTACTGGTACGCCGTCGCACCCTACGACCGCTACGGCAACGAATGGCACCCGGAAATAATCAAGTAACACCCACTCCGATGACCGATACCGACTATATGCGCCGCGCCCTGCG
Organism: Alistipes timonensis; assembly: GCA_023663385.1. Taxonomy (GTDB): domain Bacteria; phylum Bacteroidota; class Bacteroidia; order Bacteroidales; family Muribaculaceae; genus UBA7173. The sequence continues at coordinate 27,933 of JAMPHO010000005.1, forward strand.
GCTCGCCGCCAACGGGCGGGGACTTACCCGCTCGAACCCGATGGTGGGGGCAGTGATCGCCGCCCCCGACGGCAGAATCATCGGCGAGGGGTGGCACCGCCGCTACGGCGAGGCCCACGCCGAGGTCAACGCCGTGGCCTCAGTCGCACCCGCCGACCGCCACCTCCTAAGCGAGAGCACAATATATGTGACCCTCGAACCATGCTCGCACTACGGCAAGACCCCGCCCTGCGCCAACCTCCTGCGCGACTGCCGGTTCAGGCGGGTAGTGGTGGCCGCGGGCGACCCCAACCCGAAAGTCAACGGCCGCGGCATCGCGATACTCCGCGAGGCCGGCATCGAGGTCGACACCGGGCTGCTCGCCATAGAGTCGGAACGCCTCAACCGCGTGTTTTTCACCGCCCAGCGCGAACGGCGCCCCTTCGTCACGCTCAAATGGGCGCGATCGGCCGACGGGTTTATGGACATAACCCGCGCCCCCGGCGAACCGGCCTACCGATTCTCCACACCGCTCACCACCCTCTCGACCATGCGGCTCCGCGCCGAAAACCAGGCGATAATATCAACCGCAGCCACCGTCGAGGCCGACAACGCCCGGCTCAGCGTGCGCCAGTGGGAAGGCGGGCTCGACCAGCCACTCCGCGTCGTCATACCGCACGGCGACCGCCAACCCTGGCGCGAGCGCCTGGCCGCGCTCTTCGCCGACGGCGTTACCTCGGTACTCGTCGAGGCGGGGCCGACATTCCTCAGCCACATTCTCGAAACCGGCATCTGGGACGCCATCCGCGTCGAAACCTCACCCGTCATACTCGGCGAGGCCGGGAGCAAACCCGCGCCGGGCGTGCCGCCGCGGGCAGTGGAGGTAGCCGACCTTCGAATCGGCCCCAACCGGGTGGCCTGGTACTCCGGCAACCCCCTCTTCACCCCCGGCGACCCCCTCGAAACCGGCCCCGGGAGCGTTTAAAGGGCAAAAAATCACGAAATATTTACTAAATTTTCTCAAAATGATTTCATATCAAAATATTTCGTTATATTTGCAATGTTGTAATCAGAGTAAGAACAGAAACAAAACCATATAAATACTCAACACTATGTCAAAAGTAACAGTCGTAGGCGCCGGTAACGTGGGCGCCACCACAGCTAACGTTCTGCTTACCACCCAGGTTGCCGACGAAGTAGTCCTCATCGACATCAAGGAAGGCGTTTCCGAAGGCAAGGCTATGGACATCATGCAGACCGCCAACATCCTCGGCCTGCAGAACCGTCTCATCGGCGTTACAAACGACTACGCTATGACCGAGAACTCCGACGTGGTTGTCATCACCTCCGGCGTTCCCCGTAAGCCCGGCATGACCCGCGAGGAACTCATCGGCGTAAACGCAAAGATCGTGCGCAGCGTTACCGAGAGCGTGCTCAAGCACTCCCCCAACGCTATCATCATCTGCGTTGCCAACCCGATGGACACCATGACCTACCTCATCCACAAGATTTCCGGTCTCCCCAAGAACCGCATCATCGGTATGGGCGGCGCGCTCGACAGCGCACGCTTCAAATACTACCTCTCGCTGGCTCTCAAGGCCAACTCCACCGAGATTGAAGGCATCGTGATCGGCGGCCACGGCGACAAGACCATGATTCCCCTGACCCGCTACGCCGCTTACCGCGGCATCCCCGCCTCCACTCTCATCCCCGAAGACCAGCTCAAGAAGGTAGCTGCCGACACCATGGTAGGCGGCGCCACCCTCACCGGCCTCCTCGGCACCTCCGCCTGGTACGCTCCCGGCGCCGCTTCGGCCCAGATGGTAGCAGCCGTGCTCCACGACCAGAAGAAGCTCATCTCCTGCTCCGCGCTCCTCGACGGCGAATACGGCGAGAAGGACCTTTGCATCGGCGTTCCCTGCGTCATCGGCCGCAACGGTATCGAGAAGATCGTTGAATTCGACCTCAACGCTGAAGAGAAGGAACTCTTCGCCGCAAGCGCCAAGGCCGTTCACGCCACCAACGAGGCCCTCAAAGCAGCCCTCTAAGAAACTGACCTGACAACGGGAGGCGCGCAACGGGGCACCCGCCCCGATGCCGTCTCCCGTTTTTCAATATCTCTCTACACAAACTTACCTATGAATATTGTAAAATCAACACTCTTAGCTTTCGCCGCCACGGCCCTTATGGCATCCTGCGGCTCGAAAGCCGACGCCAAGGCCGAAGCCGCCGCGGCCGACCAGCAGGCCTCCGAAATGACCTCCGTCGGCGCCGCCGAACCCGCGGTAATCGACCTTGAAAAGGGAGCCACCCTCCCCGCCGACCCCGGCAAACTCGTAGTGGTCGACTTCAACGCCACCTGGTGCGGCCCCTGCAAGCAGTTCGCCCCCAACTTCGAGGCCGTGGCCGAGAAGTATGCCGGCAAAGCATTGTTCTACAGCGTCGACGTTGACCAGCACCCCGAACTCGCCGCCCGCTACGGCGTGCAGTCGATCCCCATGGTGCTCTTCATCCGCCCCGACGGCCAGACCGCCACATCGCTCGGATTCCTCCAGGAAGCCGAATTCGACACCCTCGTCGCCTCGCAGCTCAACTGAGCCGCGAAGCGACTTCCGGGGGAATCCCCCCGCCCACACCGACCTTAAATCTATCAGCCATAACTAAATCAGTAGCAAGATGAGTAAAATCCACGGTGCCGTGACTATCGACTCCGAGCGCTGCAAGGGTTGCGACCTCTGCGTTGTAGCCTGCCCCTGCGACGTGCTCTCCCTCCAGCCAAAGGAGGTGAACGACCGCGGCTATCATTTCGCGTTCCCCGCCAACGAACAGGCCTGCATAGGATGCGCGGCCTGCGCCGTAGTATGCCCCGATGCCTGCATCGAGGTTTACCGCGTGGTTGTCAAATAACCCTTTAATCAGCAAGACTTATGAAAGAAGAAGTAAAACTTATGAAGGGTAACGAGGCGATTGCCCACGCGGCTATACGCTACGGTGCCGACGGTTATTTCGGCTACCCGATCACCCCCCAGTCAGAAGTGCTCGAAACCCTTGAGGCCGAAATGCCCTGGGAAACCACGGGCATGGTAGTGCTCCAGGCAGAAAGCGAGGTAGCGTCGATCAATATGGTCTACGGCGGCGCCGCTACCGGCAAAGCCGTGATGACCTCCTCCTCCTCCCCCGGAGTCAGCCTCATGCAGGAGGGTATCTCGTACCTCGCCGCGTCGGAACTCCCCGCCCTTATCGTCAACGTGATGCGCGGCGGCCCCGGCCTCGGCACCATCCAGCCCTCGCAGGCCGACTACTTCCAGGCCACCAAGGGTGGCGGCCACGGCGACTACCACCTGATCGTGCTGGCCCCCTCCTCCGTGCAGGAGATGGCCGACTTCGTAGGGCTCGGTTTCGACCTCTCGTTCAAATACCGCACCCCGGCGATGATTCTCGCCGACGGCATCGTGGGCCAGATGATGGAGAAGGTAGTCCTTCCCGAGCAGCGCCCCCGCCGCACCGACGAGGAGATACGCCGCCAGTGCCCCTGGGCCATCACCGGCAAAACTCCCGGACGCGGCCACAACGTGGTGACATCGCTCGAACTCGACTCCGCCCTGATGGAGAAAAACAACGAGCGCTTCCAGGCCACCTACCGCGAAATCGAAAAGAACGAAGTGCGCTACGAGGCATACGGCACCGAGGATGCCGACTACCTCATCGTGGCCTTCGGCTCGATAGCCCGCATATGCCGCAAGGCCATCGACGAGGCCCGCAAGGAGGGCGTGAAGGTAGGCATCATCCGCCCCATCACCCTCTGGCCCTTCCCCTACGAGGCTATCCGCGAGGCATCGAAGAATGTAAAGGGCGTGCTCTGCGTGGAGCTCAACGCCGGCCAGATGGTCGAGGACGTGCGCCTCGCCGTCGACCAGAACATCCCCGTGTGCCACTACGGCCGCATGGGCGGCATCGTGCCCAACCCGCAGGAGGTGCTCGACGCCCTGCGCCGCGACTTTATCGAAAAGGCTTAGGCCCGTATTGTTAACTATTAAAGGAAGAAACAATGACTCGCGAAGAAATCATACGTCCCGAGAACAAAGTTCACGCACGGCCCAAGCTACTGCTCGACAAAAATATGCACTACTGCCCCGGCTGTAGCCACGGCGTAGTCCACAAGCTCGTGGCCGAGGTAATCGACGAGATGGGCCTCGAACACGACGCCATCGGCATCGCCCCGGTAGGGTGCGCGGTGTTCGCCTACAACTACCTCGACATCGACTGGATCGAGGCTGCCCACGGCCGCGCTCCGGCGCTCGCCACCGCCGCCAGCCGCCTCAACCCCTCGAAACTGGTGTTCACATACCAGGGGGACGGCGACCTGGCCGCCATCGGCACCGCCGAGACAATCCACGCCTGCACCCGCGGCGAAAACATCGTCATTATCCTCATCAACAACGGCATCTACGGCATGACCGGCGGACAGATGTCGCCCTGCACCCTCGAAGGAGCCAAAACCGCCACCACCCCCTACGGACGCCGCCACGACCTCAACGGCTTCCCCCTGAAGGTGTCCAACATCGTATCGCTCCTCGACGGCACCTGCTACGTCACCCGCCAGGCCGTACACACCGCCGCCGCTGCCCGCAAGGCGAAGAACGCCATCAAGAAGGCCTTCACCAACGCCATGCAGAAAAAAGGCACCAGCTTCGTGGAGATCGTAGGCACCTGCTCGTCGGGCTGGAAGCTCACCCCCGAGAAGTCCAACAAATGGATGGAGGAGAACATGATTCCCTTCTACCCCCTCGGCGACATCAAGGATACAACGAAAGAATCATAACAACCCGTAGAACGGGGCTCCGGCCCCGCTCCATAACCCCACACCAGACATATGAAAGACGAAATCATCATTGCCGGATTCGGCGGCCAGGGAGTGCTCTCTATGGGTAAGATTCTGGCTTACGCGGCCTTGGAGAACGACCTCGAAGTCACCTGGATGCCCTCCTACGGCCCCGAGCAGCGCGGCGGCACGGCCAACGTCACCGTGATCCTCTCCGACGAGGCCATCTCATCGCCCGTGCTCGACACCTACGACACCGCCGTGATTCTCAACCAGCAGAGTCTCGACAAGTTCGAGAGCAAGGTTAAGCCCGGGGGCGTGCTCATCTACGACCCCTACGACATACACCGCGCACCCTCGCGCACCGACATCCGCGTGCTCGCAGTGCCCGCCATGGAGGCCACCATCGCCGCCGGACAGGCCAAGGTGTACAACATGATCCTGCTCGGCGCCCTGCTCAAAGCCCGCCCCGACCTCCCCGTTGAAGCCGTGGTCCGCGGCCTCAAGAAGGCCCTTCCGGAGCGCCACCACCACCTCATCCCCGCCAACGAGGCCGCCATCCGCCGCGGCATGGACCTCGTGCCCTAAGAAACAACCTCCAACTGAGAAACTGTTTAAAAACTTCTTCCGAAAGATTTTAAAAAGTTTCCAAGACCAATAAACTGAACCGGGCCATCCGCTGATGCGGATGGCCCGGTCGTTTATACGGGGTGGGTGGTGACGGATTACCTCACAACCACTTTGGTAACATCGCCGTTGGCGACAACGACATACACTCCGGAGTAGAGGGATACGCGGCACACGCCGCCGTCGGCTTCGCGGGTCGCGGCGAGACGCCCGTCGACGGTGTAAACCCGCACCACTCCGCTGGTGGCTACCTCGATGCCTCCGGCCACTACTGCCACTGCCAGGGAACCACCCTCGGCAACAGCGGAGTCAACCGACGACACCACGCGGATCGCGGAGCCGGAGAGCGTGGCTTCACCCTCGGTGTACGAGCTGTCGATGCGGTAGAAATATCGTCCGGGTTCCAGAACATCATAGACCAGCGAGTAATTGTCGCTGCCATAGTTGTAGGAAAGACGCGCCACGGAGTTGACGTAATCGCCCTCCTTGAAGCAAGAAGCAGTGGCCGACTGCGACTGCACGATATTGAAGTCGCCCGCCACGAGGTCGATAGCGTACCATACGGGCATCTCCCCGTAGTTGACCACCGGGAAAGTAATATTGTAGGGCACCTCGTTGGGCTGGATCAGGATGGCGTTGGCGGGAGTCTCACCCTCGCCGGCGGCGCGCTCCGAGAAGGTCACTTCAAAAGCGGCCGATGCCGAAGTGAGTTTGAGCAGGTAGGTGCCGGGGGCGCTGATGAACACGTTCTTGATATAGTTCGGACCGAACATACTGCCAGCGCTTCGGGCAATCTCATTCTCCGTGTCACCGGCCGCGTACATCGACATGCCGAACGAGCCTTCCGAAGTCATATCGAAAATATCCTGTGAGAGCTCAATCGAGTACCACACGGGGCTGTCGCCATAGCCAACGGTCTTGTCGAACGTGTAGTTCATCGGATTTGTCGCGAAATCAATAACGATGGGGTTGGCCGGGGTCTCGCCCGGTTCGGGCTGGCGCATATTGAAGCTGAAGGTCGCGCCGGCCTTCGGGTCGGAGGTGTTGACGCAGACATACACCACGTCGTCGGCGGTCACCGTAAGCGACATCATCGCGTAATTGCTTGAGCCATAACTCTCGGACGACATCGTCTGCCGGTTGGCGTCATTCACCTCGTTGATATAAACGTATATGCTGTTGCTGTAGGAATACTCCAAGGTGGTCGTGAGTTCGAGGATTCCGTTTTCCGAGGGGCTGTAGGCATACCACGTCTTGCCGGCGCTATCCGGGATATTCACAAAGGTTCCCTCGACAATAATCGGATTGGCCGGGGTTTCGCCCGCGGCATACGCCTGCTGCGAAAGCGCGAACGAAGCGTCGGCGCCAACATTGGTGAACGCGAGCATATACTCCGTGCCATTCACGGCCTCGAATTTCACAGCCTTCCCGTTGTCGGTGGGGTAAGTATCCACGGCGGTCTTGAACCCGTTGGCACCGATTGTGGTAACGCGCGGCATGAGCGACTCGTCCGACGGGGTCACAACCAGCCAGGAATCGTCAGCGGCGGTATAGGTGAAATAAACCGCGGCGCTCTCCGGCATAACGTTGTCGCCGAGAACCGCCTCCAGGGGGTTAGCCTCGGTTTCACCCTGCTTTACCGGGTTGAACGACACAACGAACGGGAGCGAGCGGGTCGCGTCGGGGCAAACCCATTCGATAACGTAGGTCGTGCCGGGCGTCACTTCGTAGTGAAGCTTGTCGGTACCGCTCGCGAGCGACAGGAAATCCTTTTCCTGGTCGTAGAGGCTCACGCGTGTGCCCTCGGCCACCTCGGCCTCCGCCACCAGATCGAGGAAGTAGGCCCCCTTTGCGGGCGCTTCGATGGCGTAGTAATAAGTGCCGCCGAAAGCGGGGGTTGTCATCGCGACACCCGGCTCAAGGGGCTCCGCGGTCTCGAAGCTGTCGTAAGTCTGCAAATCCTGGAAGGTAAGGGTGAACGACTCCGGCTCGGGAGTGTCGGCTGCCTTGACTATATTGAGCACCCTGTAGACGTTGGCCCGGGTGGCCACACGGAGGGCGATTTCCCCCTCCTGTTTTATGTCGTCGTAGCTCGAAGTGCATGACGATTTCAGCGTGATTCCGCCGCCGGGGAGCTTGGAATCCGATTCGAGAACCACAAAGCCGTTGGCCGGAGCCGCCGGGAAAGTGATTCCGTACCAGTAGGATCCGGCCGCGGCGGGAATCTCGTTTTTACCGCGGCGAGCGGTCCAGGGGTCGGCGCAGCTCGCCCCCGGGTTCGGGAGCACCAGCTCGAAATCGGCCATCATCGCGGTGCGGGCCTGACCTCTGACGATATACTGGTGGCCGGCCTCAACCTGTATCGAGGCCATCCATCCGGTGCCGGCGTACTCGCCGTTGTTAATCGGAGTGAACTCCCCGTCGCAGCTCTCGGCGTAAGCCATCGACGATACGGTGCCGTCGAACGTCATCTCAAGTCGGCCAGTTTCGTCGGCCGCATACAGCATATAGATAGGTACGGTGGTGCCGAACATACCCGAGCCCTCGGAGTAGAAGGGGATGAAATTCTCACCATCGGTGGTAATCACGGGATTGCCGCACGTGGTGCCGGAGGTGTAAGCATACGGTGTAGCCGAAGCTGAGAACTCAACAAGGTCGCTCGTCGAGAAAACCGACATCACATACTCGCCGCCACCCTCAACGGCGAATCGGCTGATTTTCGTGGTGGAGTTCGAAGCGGCGGGAACAGTCTGGCCGTCGCGAGTCACGGTTATCGACGGCAGCCCGTCAAGCGTCACGAGCTGGTCCTCGGGAGCCGTATAGCTGAAATACACCGTCGCGAACTGGGATGTCGCGCAGCTGTTGGACCCCATCACCATCGGCTTCGGGGACTCGGCGTTCTGCGCCGCCGCGGCAAGCGCCCAGACGGCGAGTGCCATAGTGGTTAATATCCTCATAGTATTTATTTTATCATTATTTTGGTGAGATACTGCCCGGCTTTCACAAGGTAGATGCCGGGGGTGAGAGCTACACGCACGGTGCCGTTAACGAAGGTATCGGCCACCACGCGGCCCGCCATATCGGTCACGGCAACCTTCTCGCCGTGGCCGCGGACCACTACCGCGCCAACCTCGGTTGACACCTCGACGCCGTCGGCGACAGCCGTCTCAACAGAAGCACCGTCGTCGGCGAAATCAATCTTGAAGGGTATGGCGTTGTCAACGTCGAACACAGTCCACTTCAGCAGGTAATCAGCCGAAGGTGCCACGCCGTAGCTCATATCGAACCCCTTGGCAACAGAGGCCGTGAGGTCGGAAGGAGCGTAGAGGTTGACACGGGTATAGGCGTCCTCGGGGGTGGCGAGAGTGGTGAGTTTCAACACCTTTCCGGCCTCGGCGGGAGCCACGACGCGGTAATAGTATTCACCGGCGAAGTTGGGCGTGCGGTATACCTCGCCGGCCTTGAGGGTCTCGGCGGTCGAGTAGTTGTCGTAAGGCATGGGCTCAACGATGGCCACGTTGAATTTCTCGGCTTCGGCGGTGTCAGCGGCTTTGCGCACATGAATCAGGTACTCCATACGGTCCCACACCCAGGTGCGCAGATGCATGAAGTTGTACACTGTGAAGGAGCCAGTGCCGTTGCAGTCCATCATCACCTCCACGAAACCGTCGGTAAGCGACATATCGGAGGTAATCTCCACGCACCCCTCGTTGACGGGCGTAAAGCGGTAATAATAATCACCGGCAGGAGCGGGCAAGCTGACCTCGCCAGGGGTGATGTCAATGGGGAAGTCGCAAGAGGTGCCGGCCTCGGGGTTTTCGACCGCGGCGGTAACCATCGCGGCGTTGAAGCCGGAAATCCGGAATATAAAGCTGTCGCCGGCCTTAACCTCCATCATGGCTTTCGCGCCCACTGTGGCGCCGTTCTGAGTGAGATACTCATGCTTCAGGCGCTTGAACTGGCCGTCGCAGTCGGACGCGTACTCAATCTGGCTCACACTCGGCTGGAAATTAAGATAGAGCCAGCCGGCCTCCGGGGCGGTGTATGACGTATATACCGGCACCATCTGGAACGGAGGCTCCGTCTGGGCCGTGAGGGCCAAGAACTTAGGCTCGTCGCCGAGAGCGATAGCATCGGAGCACGTCAGCCCGTAGTTGATGTCGTAGAGCACCGACGACACGTCGATTGTGACCGACGTCGTGCCGGCCTCGAACGATAGAGCCGGGAAGGCAACCTTCAGGTAAACCGGCACATCCTTGGGCGCAAGGCACTTCACGATGGTGGTCTCCGCGTCGAAATCCGGCAGCTTCATATTGGGGATGTCGGAGTCAATCTTATCGCCGGGTGTCGACGAGGCGACTACCCCCGCCACCGGCGAAGGGAGTGTGAAGGTCACCAGCCTGTCGGCATCCGAGGATGTATAGCTGTAATACGCCGTCACGGCGTAAAGCCCGTCAACCGGGAGCTGGACTTTGCCGTCGGTCACCGCCTGGGGTGCGAGCGCCGTACCTTGGGCCTTGGCGCCAAGCGCCGCGGCAACCACCATTAACAATAGGAGTACTTTTTTCATTAATCGGAAATTTGATTTTCTGTTTGTCTATTATTCTCATCCCGGAGGATTGACCCGGCATTCACCATTGCTTCATACAGATACTGCCGCGCTATGTCAAATCAACCGTCTCTTTTGCAAAGATAGTCAACTTAACAGAAATATCAAAAAACCAACAAAAAAAAGCACTATGCTCCAGCGATTGCTAAAACTTGTTGCAAAATGCTACCGCGTCGGGTTATAGTCCTCCGCAATTTTCTCGAAGAAGAAGGGGTTGTAGTCGTTCCCATTATGTTTGCGCCTCTTGTCGAAGTAACCCTTCTCGCTTATCGCCTGGGTGATCGCCGGGTCGTCGGCGAGGAAGCCGCAAAGCCAGTCGCGGGTGGTTGACCTTTTCAAACTGTTGTAGGCGATTCCGAACGCCCTGTCGGGCATTTCGGGCTTAACAAAGAAGTAGGGATACTCCACGATTTCAAAAGAAATCATTTTCTTCGAAGGCTTGATCTGCTTGAAGCGTATCCAGTATGACAAATGTTTCCCGGCGGCTTCGAGCGCGTGCCACCATTGCTCATCCTTACGGGGCACGGTGTCGATCTCGTTGGTTTTCGGCTTGAACTTGGCCGTGTACATATACTTTATCAGAGCCTTGCGCTCGGGCGCGTCCTTGTGCCAGAACACTATATGCTCTACATCGTTCCCGTCCAGCACCACCTGCTTGTCGCCTGCCGCGAACTTCACCTTGTCGTCCCACCCCTTTGGGAGCTTCAAATCCACATTCTCGTACTTAGCGCCATCCTTCATCATAATGTCGGCGGCAACGTTCGACTTGGCGGCCGCGCATAACGCTCCCGCGGCCCACATGGCCAATGCCATAAGCAGTATCCTCACCTTCATAGCTATTTAATATTGGTTTGGTTAATGATTCCTATTCTCGTAAAATAACTCTGCCGCAAATATAATCCAACCGCGCCAAACCACCCTCGACATATGTTGAAAACCGCCCATTCATTAACTATTATTAACAATTCAGTCCATCGGCTGATTCACCCACGAAAACGGTCTCTACATCAAGCGCCAGGGCGGCAAAACAACCAAAGTTCTGGTAAAGTAATCACCGCAACCATATAAACCTCACAATATTTCAGCCCGACGAATCCGTTTCGCCGGGCTGAATTGGTTATATGGAAAGCGCATATCAAATCTTGCGTCAGCCTACTTATAACTCGGAACTAATACTTATGACTTAATGGTGTAAGCCTTTACCTTGCTTGGGTTGAGGTTGACGAAAGCCCATCTTTTCAAGGAGTTTCAGAGCAATGTCTTTGAACCATTGAAAAACACTGACTCCGTCAATCTTGAGGTCAAATGCTTGCTTGTCCTCGGTACTCCTTTCAAGTTTTGCCCAAGAACCTTCTGTCCGGAAACTCTGCTGATGTTCGTGGGAGTATAGCTTACCTTTGAAGCCTACTTTCTCAAAGCTGAGGATTCCGCCCACTATAGCAACCCTGCCATATACACAGGTAGGCATATTATATCCGTATCCTTACGGATGTCTTTCGTATAAAGAAGATAGCGTTTGCCAATCCTTGACGAGTACTTTTTCGTAAACTCATCGATAGATTTATGTGACTTATAACTTGAAGATTTTACCTCTATAGGGCATATCTTGTCTCCTTGATTGATAAGAAAATCAATTTCGTATGTTCGGGGTTTGGTGACACCTTCCCCTCGCTCCGTAAAGGCATGATAGTATAATGAATGTCCGGCGCTTGCAAGCAATTGAGCCACGACATTCTCATACACATATCCTAAATCAGTGGAAAGTTTATTTAAAAGTAACTTGCGATAGATAATATTCTCCGTAAAATCCTTATCTCGGAATGCGAGTGTTACGAATAGTCCGGTGTCACAGGTGAACATCTTGAAGTAATCCTGATTGGCGTGCAATGCTAACCCCGCGCTTGGATTACTGGCAAGATATGCCATATTCACCGTCCGTGAGTCTACAATATCTGTGAAAAGTTCACCGAGCCTATCGGGTCGTGCACCTTCGATGACGCTTCCGACCTTATAACGCATAGTGTTGCGCGACAATTCTGCCGGGATGAAATTGAAGATAGTCGCAGCACGTCCCGTGGCGTCAAGCTTCCTAAAATCTGCATCATAAAGATGTAGTATCTCCCTTTTGACCTTGTCTACCTCAGAAAAATCCGAGGGGTTGTCGAGATAAGTATTCACAGCCTGTGGCATACCACCCACAAGCATGTAAAGACGAAATTCCTCCATCAACTTCCGATTCATGACATCGCCCATTGGCTCCATGTTCTCATAAGAGTAACGAATAAAGTCGAATTTTGCTTTCTGATCGATAGCCCACAGGAACTCCTCGAAATCCATTGGGAACATATTGATGGCATGTTCTTCGCTTGGAATCAGAATATCCTTTACATTCTTCTTGATGGATATTAGCGACCCGGTCTCGATGTAGTCGAAACGCCCATCTTTAACCAAGTGCTTGATAGCTTGACGTGCTTTGGGACAGAACTGCACCTCGTCAAATATTATTACCGATTTCTTCACTGGCAGAGTCTTTCCGAAGAAGGTCTGCAACCTAAGAAAAAAACGGTTGAGATTGCTCATGTCATCAAACATGTCAAGGACATCTTTGCCGGCATTCGAGAAATCAATCAGAAGGTAATCTTCATATTCATTTCGGGCAAATGCCCCTACAACAGTAGATTTTCCGATACGCCTCGCACCCTCTATAAGCAAAGCATATCGACCTTTCGACCAGTCTTTCCATTCGAGGATTTTGTCGTAAATCTTCCTTTTGAACACGCGCTTAGTCATGATGGCTATAATTTTTTTATCGCAAGTGCAAAGATAACGATTTTGACAAAAACGCCAAAATGTTTTAGTTTAAAAATGACTGAAACGCCAAATTGTTTAGGTCAAATAATGACAAGAAAGCCAAATTGTGGCGAATTCGCCATAATTAAAGCCAGCATTAAGTCACTCGTATCAGAGCAATATAATCGTAAAATTTTCATTTATAGGAGAAATCCGGCGGCGGGGGCGGGGTTTGCGTAAATCGGGGGAAAGCGCTAACTTTGTGGGTGGAAAGGAGAACCGCGCCGTGGATAGAAGGAAAATTTGCATCGTAACAAGCACGCGCGCCGACTGGGGGTTGCTCAGCGGCGTCGCCAAAGGGCTGCGCGACCGCCCTGACGTCGATTTGTCGATAATCGCGACCAATATGCATCTCCAGGAGAAATACGGCATGACCGTCAGGGAGATCGAGGATGATGGTTTCGAGGTCGACGAGCGGGTGCCGATGCCAACGGCCTCGGACTCACCCCTCGACACGGCGCTCGCTACCGCAGAGTGTCTCGCGGGTACGGCCCGGGCTCTGGAACGCCTCAAGCCCGACATTCTCCTGATACTCGGCGACCGCTACGAGATGCTCGCCGTGGCCACCGCCGCGACCATACTCCGAATCCCGATTGCGCATATCGCCGGGGGCGAAATCTCGGAGGGGGCGATTGACGACAGTATACGCCACGCGCTCACCAAGCTGTCGACGCTCCACTTCACTTCGACCGACGCGTACCGCAACCGCGTGATAGCGATGGGCGAGGACCGCCGGAATGTGTTCAACGTGGGCTCCCCGGGGGTCTACAACATCGAGCACGACCCGGTGGTGTCGAAGGAGGAGCTCGAAGAGTTCATAGGCATGACGATCGGGGCCGGGACGCTGCTGGTGACGCTCCACCCCGCGACACGCGACACGGTGCCCGTAGGCGAGCGATGCCGGGCGCTCCTGGACGCTCTCGACACTTTCCACCACAACAAAATCGTGTTCACCTACCCCAACAACGACCCCGAGGGCGCGGTGATTATCGACATGATCAACGAATACGCCCGGCAGAACCCCGAGCGCGTCGCGGTAGTGCCGTCGCTCGGGAGGGCACGCTACCTTTCGATGCTGCGCTATGTGGCCGCCGTGGTGGGCAACTCGTCGAGTGGTATAGTGGAGGTGCCGTCGCTCCACATACCGACGGTCGACATCGGCATACGCCAGCGCGGCCGCATTGCCGCCAACTCGGTGATACACTGCGAGGCCGACGCCGACAGCATCCGCGACGCGATACTCTTCGCCCTCTCCCCCGCCGGCAAACGCGCCGCGGCAGAGGCCGAAAATCCATACCACCGCCCCGACACGCCGCGCCTCATAATAGACACGCTCACCTCGGTACGCCTGGCCGACATCGGCGTAAAGCGCTTCGTCGACCCGTATCCGATACACAACATACCCGTAGAAGAATGACCCCCCTGTTCATAATACCCGCCCGCGGCGGGAGCAAAGGGATTCCGCGGAAAAACATCAAGCTCCTGGCCGGGCGACCGCTGATCGCCTACACCATCGACGCGGCCAGGGAGGCGTGCCGCCGCCTCGGCCTCACCGATAGGAACATACTCCTGTCGACCGACGACGAGGAGATTGCCGCCGTGGCCGAGGGGCTCGGTCTCCCCGTGCCCTACCGGCGCCCCGCGGCGCTGGCCGCCGACACTTCCGGCTCGCGCGAGGTGATAATCGACGCTATGGACTGGGCCGAGGCCCGCGGCATAGCCTTCGACACCGCCGTGCTACTGCAACCGACCTCCCCATTCCGCACCGCCGACGACATCGCGGGGTGCATGGATGCCTTCACTCCAGGAGAGACCGATATGGCGGTAAGCGTCGTGGAGACCGCCGCAAACCCCTACTACAACTGCTTCGAGACCGCGCCCGACGGCTATCTCCGCATATCCAAGGGTGACGGACTGCTCACCCGGCGCCAGGACGCTCCCAAGGCGTGGGAATACAACGGCGCCGTATATGTGATCAATCCCGAATCGGCGCGCCGTATGCCCTTGGGGGCTTTCCCCCGCCGGGTACCCTACAAAATGCCCCGTGAGCGCTCGCTCGACATCGACTCACCCCTCGACTGGGCGATAGCCGAAACAGTTATGGGCCTACAAAACGATTGACGATGCAACGACACTTCATACTTGAATCCGCCCCGGTGCTCGACGCCCTGCGCCGCCTCAACGACCTCTCGGGCGAGGTGATGACACTCATCGCGACCGACAGCGACGGCCGGCCGCTCGGCACCGTAACCGACGGCGACATACGCCGGGCGCTCATACGCGGCGCACGCCCCGACTCCCCGGTGAGCGAGGCTATGAACCGGGCGTTCACCTCGCTCAGCCGCCCCGACGACGTGGAGGCCATACGGCGGGCGCGCTCCAGGGGGCTGCGCCTCCTCCCGGTAACAGGGCCCGACGGGCGCGTCGAGCGTCTGCTCGACCTCACGAAGCAGGACACAGTGCTCCCGCTGTCGGCCATCCTGATGGCCGGAGGCAAAGGGGAGCGCCTGCGCCCCCTCACGCTAAAAACGCCGAAGCCGCTGCTCGAAATAGACGGGTGCCCGATTATCGACTACAACATACGCAACCTCGCCCGGGCCGGGATAACCGACGTGTCGGTGACCACGCGCTACCTCGCCGAGCAGATCGAGGAGCATTTCGCGGAGCCGGTCTGCGGCATCAAGGTAAAATGCGTGCGCGAGGAGCTGCCGCTGGGCACCATCGGCTCGGCCGGGCTCGTCAAGCGCGAAAGCGCGTTTTCCGACACCCTGGTTATGAACTCCGACCTGCTTACAAACGTTTCTCTTGAAGAAATGTATCTCCGCCACGTGCGGGAGAAGGCCGACGTCACCATCGCCGCGATACCCTACACCGTATCGGTGCCATACGCGATCCTATCGACCGACGGAGCCGCGGTGACCGCCCTCAGCGAGAAGCCCACCTACTCTCACTTCGCCAACGCCGGGATATACATTTTCTCGAACCGGCTGCTCGACTCCCTGCCGACCGACTCCCGCACCGACGCCACCGACCTGATCGAACGCGCCATAGCCGAGGGGCTCAAGGTGGTTCACTTCCCCTTGAACGGCACCTGGATCGACATAGGCTCGCCAGCCGACTTCCGCCACGCCGAGGAGCTTATGCGCCACCACCGCGAATGGCTCGGATAGCCGCCAGGCATATTAGAAAAAAACGACAATTCGACAATTATTTATGGCTGATTCAAACTTTATAGACTACGTCAAAATCCTCTGCCGCTCAGGCAAGGGGGGCGCCGGTTCGAGCCACTTCTACCGAGCCAAATATATACCCAAGGGTGGCCCCGACGGGGGCGACGGGGGCCGCGGCGGCCACGTCATTCTCCGCGGCAACAAAAATATGTGGACCCTGCTGCCGCTCAAATACCGCCGCCACGTATTCGCCGGCAACGGCCAGGCCGGCTCGGGCGGCCGCAGCTTCGGTAAGGACGGCGAGGACCAGCTCATAGAGGTGCCCTGCGGCACCGTGGTGTTCGACGCCGAAACCGGCGAATACCTCTGCGAAATCACCGAGGACGGCCAGGAGGTAAAACTTCTCCGCGGCGGCAAGGGGGGCCTGGGTAACTGGCACTTCAAGTCGCCGACGAACCGCGCGCCGCGCTACGCCCAGCCCGGCCAGCCCGCGATCGAGAAGAGCGTGGTGCTCG
Organism: Alistipes timonensis; assembly: GCA_023663385.1. Lineage (GTDB taxonomy): Bacteria > Bacteroidota > Bacteroidia > Bacteroidales > Muribaculaceae > UBA7173. The sequence continues at coordinate 44,505 of JAMPHO010000005.1, forward strand.
AACTCAAACTGCTGGCCGACGTGGGCCTCGTCGGGTTCCCTAACGCCGGAAAGTCGACCCTGCTGTCGTCGCTCTCCGCCGCTCGCCCAAAAATAGCCGACTACCCCTTCACCACCATGGAGCCGCAGCTCGGTATCGTAGAATACCGCGGCAACCGCTCATTCGTTATGGCCGACATCCCCGGCATCATCGAGGGTGCCAGCGAGGGCAAAGGGCTGGGACTCCGTTTCTTGCGCCACATTGAGCGCAATGCCGTGCTCCTGTTTATGGTGCCAGCCGACGCCGACGACATATCGAAGGAGTACGAGGTGCTCCTCGAAGAACTGCGCCGCTTCAACCCCCAGCTTATGGATAAGGAGCGCGTGCTCGCCATATCGAAAAGCGATATGCTCGACGACGAGCTGATAGCCGAAATCGAGCCGACGCTTCCCGCCGACATACCCCATGTGTTCATCTCGGCAGTCACCGGCCAGGGACTCACCGAACTTAAGGACGCCCTCTGGAAGGCCATCAACGACGACGCCAACCGCATCGAGGAGATACCCATCACCCACCGCCCCCTCGACGGCCACCACCGCGTGCGCGAGGAGGACGAATTCATCTTCGAGCAGTCGCCACTCCCCGAGGAGGACGACGACCTCCTTCCCGAGGACCTGGAGGACGACGGCTTCGACCCCGACCTCGACTACGACTGGGACGGCGAGGAATAATCCCCCGAACCCCCAACCGTTATATCATCCAATGTCGGAGACCCCGCGCAAGCGTACGTCGCGCGAGGTCTCCGACATTGCTATCTCTCTAAACCAGGCATCCACCTTCTCACAAATTTGGAAGTGAAACCCTCATAAGTTTGGAAGTGAGCCACTCACAAATTTGTAAATCAAAGCCTTACAAGTTTAGAAGTCTGATGCTTTTCCCGGACAACAAAATCAATACCAACCGTGGTTGGAGACCTTGCTCTGGAAGCTGCGGAGATGGCACGGGAGGCGGTTTTGCTGGAGTTTTAGGGCAAAAGGGGCGCGGCGTTTCCGCGGTTGCGAAAAATGTTGTAACTTAGCGAGAACTTTTACTGACAGGAAACAATGAAGATAGCTGACATCAACCTGGGCGAGAGGCCGGTGATGCTGGCGCCGATGGAGGACGTCACCGACCAGTCGTTCCGCCTGATTTGCAAAGAATTGGGAGCCGACATGGTGTACACCGAGTTTGTTTCGGCCGACGCCCTTATTCGTAATATCGCCGCCACAACCCGCAAGCTCGCCATAGCCCCCGCGGAGCGCCCCGCGGCAATCCAGATTTATGGCCGCGAGGTTGAGCCGATGGTAGAGGCCGCGAAGATGGTCGAACAGGCGCGCCCCGACATACTCGACCTCAATTTCGGCTGCCCGGTGAAGAAAGTGGCCGGAAAAGGCGCCGGGGCCGGGCTGCTGCGCGACATACCCAAGATGCTGGAAATCACCAAGGCGGTGGTCAAGGCCGTTAATATCCCGGTCACGGTGAAAACCCGCCTGGGATGGGACCATAACTCGAAAATCATCGTAGAACTGGCCGAGCAGCTCCAGGACTGCGGCATACAGGCCATTACCGTACACGGCCGCACCCGCTCGCAACTCTACACCGGCGAGGCCGACTGGGAAACCATAGCCCGGGTAAAGGAAAATCCGCGCCTGAAGATTCCCGTGATAGGCAACGGCGACATTACCACCCCCGAGCGGCTCGTGGAGGCGTTTGACCGCTACGGCGTCGACGGCGTTATGGTAGGGCGCGCCGCCATAGGAAACCCCTGGATTTTCAGCGACATGAAGCAGACCCTCCTCCACGGCAAGGTTGAGCGTCCGCTGTCGCTGGCCGACAAGTTCGCCATTCTCCGGCGGCAAATCGCCGAGAGCGTCGACCGCATCGACGAATACCGAGGGATACTCCACATACGCCGCCACCTGGCCGTATGCTCCCTCTTCAAGGGGATTCCCAACTTCCGCGACACCCGTATCGCGATGCTCCAGGCCGACAACCTGGAGCGGCTCTGGGAGATTCTCGACGACGTGGAGCACCGCATACTCCCGGCTCACCTCGAACAACAAAACTAAGAATCATATGAGACTCAGCAAAATAATACTTTCTCTCTGCGCCCTTGCCGCCTCGCTGGCCGCCTCGGCCGACGAGCTGGTGCTCTCGCGCTACGAACTGTCGGTAGGCGACTTCACCGAGCTGTCGGTGGTCGACGGACTGAACGTCAACTACAAGTGCCACCCCGACTCGGCCGGAACCATCGTGTTCGAGACAACTGCCGCAATAGCCGACCAGATTCTCTTCGAAAACAACAAAAAGGGGAAACTCTCCATCGAGAAGCAGTTCCACGCCGACAACGACCTCGTGTGGGGGCTCCCCGACATCACGGTTTACTCCCGCTTCCTCACCTCGGTGACCAACAGCGGCGACTCCACGGTGAAAGTCATCACCGTGAAGCCAACCATCAACTTCAAGGCCGCGGTGATTGGGAACGGCCGACTGATTGTCAACGACATCGACTGCGTGAAATTCGAAGGCTCGATCAAAACCGGCAACGGCACGCTCGTGGCCTCCGGGCAGTGCGACGAAGCCTCGCTGGTCAACACCGGCGTGGGAGCCATCCAGGCCGACCGCCTGCGGGCCAACGAGGCCACCTGCCGCTTCTTCGGCTCGGGCACTACCGGCGTGTGGGCCGTGAAGTCGCTGATAATAAAGGGTATGTTCCCCGGCAAGCTCTACTACAAGGGTGAGCCCGAGAAACTCAAGAACTACGCCATGGGGGTGAAACTCTACTCCCTCGACGCCATAAGCCGCAAACCGCTCGAAGAGGAAAGTGAACCCGACGCCGAGGAATAACGCCCCCGAGGCCGCCGAACCCGACAAAAGCGCGCGGCTTAAAGCGCTGACGGCGCGCTCGGTGAAGTGGAACATCATCGACCGCGTGTCGTCGCAGCTCCTCTACGCCGTCACCGGGGTCGTGCTCGCCCGGCTTCTGAGTCAGGACGACTTCGGCCTGGTAGGGGCGATGCTCGTGTTCCAGGCCTTCGCCTCGCTGTTTGTTGACAGCGGCTTCTCCTACGCCCTGATCCAGCGCAAGAACCCCACGCGGCTCGACTACAGCACAGTGCTGTGGTTCAATATGGCAGTGGCCTGCGCGGCCTACGCGGTACTCTTCTTCGCCGCGCCCCTCATCGCCGACTGCTTCCAGGGCGACCGGCGCCTGATACCCATGAGCCGCGTCATGTTCCTGTCGTTCATCCTTAGCGCGTCGGCCATCGTGCAGACCAACCGCCTGATGAAGCGTATGGATGTGAAGATGGTGGCCGTCTCCAACTCGGTCGGACTCTTCGCCGGGGCTATCGTGGGAATCTCGCTCGCCGTCACAGGCCACGGCGCGTGGGCCATCGTCTGGCAGACCATCACCCTCAACGGAGTCAAATCGCTCACCCTCTGGCTCACCTCCGGCTGGCAACCCCTGCTGAAATTCTCCCCGGCCTCGCTCCGCTCCTTCTTCGCCGTGGGCTGGGGCATGATGGGCACCTCGTTTCTCAACACCCTCTTCCAGAACATCTACTCCTTCTTCATAGGCAACCGCGCCGGCCTCGCTCCACTCGGCTACTACTCCCAGGCCGACAAGTGGAGCAAAATGGGGGTAACCTCGATTTCGCAGGTGCTCACCTCCTCGTTTCTCCCCGCCCTCGCCGAGGTACAGGACGACCCCGGGCGCTTCAGCCGGGTAAGCACGAAGATGAACCGCTTCACCGCCTACATCCTCTTCCCCGCCATAGGGTTCCTCATCCTCCTGGCCGAGCCGATATTCCACTGCCTTTTCGGCGAGAAATGGGATGCCTCGATAATCCTTTTCCAGCTACTGCTGGCCCGCGGCGTGTTCACCGTGCTCAGTTCGCTCTACAACAACTACGCGGTGGCAGTGGCCCGCACCCGCCTCGTCATGGCCATGGAGGCGCTCCGCGACGGCGCGGCCTTCGCGCTCCTCGCCGCCGCCCTACCCTTCATAGCCGACACCCGCCCGGGCGACCCCGTGTGGGGCATCCGCCTGATGCTCTACGGCCAGCTCGCCGCATCGGCCCTGAGCTGGGCGGTGATGGCGGTGAAAACCGCGCCAATCACCGGGCGGCGCTTCCTCCCCTTCGTGGCCGATTCCCTCCCCTACCTCGCGCTCACACTCGCCATAATGGCGGTAGCCTGGGTAGAGCGCGCCTGGATTTCCGACCCCTGGGCGCTCCTCTTAGCCCAGGGAGCCACGGCCCTCGCCCTATACCTCGCCGCCAACAGCCTCCTCGGTTCCAATATACAGCGCGAGGTACTCGGGCAGCTCCGCCGCCGCAAGACCTGACCTAACCAATCTCACAATAAGTATCACCAACCAATTACCTCTATGAAATTCAAAGTAGAACTCAGCCGCTTCTCCTCCATTCTCACGATTCTGACACTCGGGCTGCTGATAGTGGCGCTAATCGCCACTCGCCACGAAACAGACAAGTTCATACTCCTTGCGGTAATCATCCTCGCCGTACTCATCCCCTCGATGTTCTACGCCCCGATGTCGGTAACCATCACCGACGAAGAGGTATGCGTGAACTCCCCCTTCAAAATCCACACCATACCCATGCGGCGCATAGTCAGCGCCGAGCGTTACCAGCCAACCATGGGCAGCATACGCCTCATCGGCTCCGGCGGCTTCATGGGTTACTTCGGCATATTCCGCGAAGGTGACACGGGCCGCTATATGGCCTACTACGGCAAATCGTCGGACTGCATCCTCCTCCGCCTCGACAACGGCGACAAATACGTCATCGGCTGCAAAGACCCCGACACCGCCCTCCGCCTAATCCGCTCCCACCTCCCCGCCTGACTTTCACGCCCATACAAATTACAGCCGGGCCGCGCTTGGATTCGCGCGGCCCGGCTCCCTGCTTAAGGGCGATAGTCTATGTGTGTCTTTCGATTACTGAATCAACAGTTTGCGGGTTGAGCCGTCGGAGTAAACGGCGACATTCAGCCCCTGCCACGGGCGATCTGCCATAACACCCTGCGCGTTATAATAACCAACAACTACCCTTCCCTCTGGCGATGTGACAACTTCGCCAACACCTGCCGAAGTGGTAGCGAACGAACCATCATAGCGGGAAAGTGTCACATTGCCGACCCCTGTGGCGCGGATGCTGTAATAATAGGTGGTATCAGGCGACAATACGCTGAACGTCACCGACAAGTCGGCGGCACGGCTCCCATTGGAGTCAACGACAGCCGACTGTACCTCGCGGCTCATAGCGGCATCCTCATAAACCGCGGCGAAATATCTAACCGCGCCATCCACAGGTGGCCACAGCAGCGACACCTGGCCACCCGACGGGGAAATGACAACAGGATTATCGTTGACCACCGGGAGGAACTCGGCTATAAGCTCGCGACTTCCGATAACGGAGAACTCATATACATCCGCATCGGTTAGCAGCGTTTCACCCTCGTACCATCCGCCGAAGGTATAACCAGAATTGGCGATAGCCCTTAGCGAAGCGGTCTGTCCCGGGCGGTACTCCTCGATGCCGAATACAACGCCGCCGTTCTCGATATTCTTCACCACACGAACTTCGATCGGTGCCTCTTCCTGAATATAAGTGAAACGCCGCCATCCTTCGGCATTCCTGTAAAGGTCACCGCTGTTGTAGGGCACATGCAGCTTGCAGGAAGTTAGACGCATGCCATCAAACGAACTATCGAAAGCCACCGGGGGTTCCGCACCGAGGCAATAAATATCGGTCAGCTGGGCGCACCCGTAAAGAGCCTTGTCGCCAACCATATACATACTCGACGGGAGCGTCAGTTTCTTAAGCATATTGCAGTTCGACAAACCTCCGTAGGGAATCATACCGCACCCCTCAAGAATCGTAAGTTCCTCCAGCGAAGTCGGTATATAGTACGTCTTCTGCCGACCATTCTCGAAGTACTGCACCACAGCCCTCGCGCCCTCGTAGCTGCTCGTACTGAACAATTCTCCGAAGTTACCGAAAGCCTCCGCCGTTCCCATCCCCGGAAACGGCAGCGTCAACGACCGCAGCTTCGAGCAACCAGAGAGGTAACTAATCGGCACTTGCGAGTATAGCACTTCCAAATATTTTGTATTATATGACAATTTGTACTCATTGTAAGTTTCAAAGCTATGCCCAAGATACAATTCCTTCAAATTACTTCCTAAATAAAACGACCCGCTCCCAATTTTCTTGATATTATTTCCAATGGTCAGGTATTCTAAATTTTTACAATCACTAAATGCGTAATCTCTTATTGTAAGCCGAGGGTTTAGCTCCTCTTCGATACTGCCAATCTTTAAAGACTTCATTGATGAACACCCCGCAAAAGCAGCCTGGCCAATCACAGTTACTTCGCTCGATATTGTTACCGACTCTAATTTAGCGCATTTATTGAAAGCTCCATCTTCAATTTCGCTTTTGGTCAAAAACAAAGCTCCTTCCAGCCCGCTTTGTTGAAACGCATTTTTTCCAACTTGCGCATTGTCGGGATATGACATCGACATTAGCTCGCAATTATAAAATGCTTTTTCCCCGATGGTTACGCCATCCCTAAAGGATATTCTTGCCTTAAGTTTATTACAGTTATTGAACGCGTTATGACCAACATAAGATAACTTTCCTATTGAACCTATCGATACGAGCGAGGTACAATTATAGAACGCACTTGCACCCACTTCATAAACAGTATCAGTCCAATTCACTGACTTTAATATCTTACATTCTTGAAAGCTACCATAGGGTATGTTATTCAAACGTGCCCGGCAATCGACCTTTTCAAGCTTACGACAATCATAGAAAACGCTATTTCCAATTCTCAAACTATCACTCTCGATTTTTACCGATTCTATGTAAGATTGGGAAAAAGCACCTATGCCTATTTTGGTAACGGCTTTCGATAACGTAACGTTTCTAATTCTACTATGAGAAAACGCCCAACCAGCGATTGAGTCAACTGTATTTGGTATTAGCACTACATCTTTTGCCGACGGCGATGCGATGAGAGTCTTAAGTTCTTTGTCATACAGTACTCCATCAACAGACTTAAAGTATTCATTGTCATCACCCGCGTCGAAAGTCATCAGCTTATTGCTATTATTAAACATCCAATTGAGGATAAACTCTTCTGAAACAGGACATCTAACTGTAACCGAGGTTAGATTCGCACAGGCAGAGAACACATCAAAGCTTAACTTGCGAAGATATTTTGGCAGTACCACCGATCTGATTTTTTCCTTGTCATTATACTCAAAAACCCCATATGCTATCTCCGTGACTTTATACTCGTTCCCTTCCATATCGGATATTTTATCGGGTATTACGACATCGATAGAGTCTTTGGGGGTGTACGAAAAATACTTGGTGAGCGTAGCGGTTTTCTCCTCGAAGTTCAGTGTATAGCTGAAGTCTCCATCCCAGCCGTCGATCCATACGGCGTTAAGGTTTAGGGGAATGGACAGGAGGAGTGTGACCAATGCGGCCATTAAAACCGCAAGGGGGTTGGATTGCGCGTGCCTGTGTTTCATAGGGTACCACGGGTTTGGGTTGGCGCCCAATCCCCCGGGGAGCCGTTAGCGATAGGATACAGAAAAGGTGCGGGGATTGTATCGCGTCCTTATCCGTAATCAGGTCTTGGCGTACCTCCACATGAATAAGAACAACAGCCCCACACCGATTGAAGTTATACACGGGGAGACCCCGTGCCCATCAGGTGCGGGGCCTCGGTATAGCTACCGATGCAGATGCTACCGCTCATCAAATCTTCATGTGGATTCAAACCGCCAAGTTCGATTACAAAGATCGGATGTCAATAACACCTTTTGTCAACTAAGCCGCGGCTCATTGCCGCGGGTCGGTTTCGGGGCTGTCTCTCCAGCCTCACCATGAAACCGACCGCAAAGTTAACGATATTTTTCAATTATACCGCGAATTATAGATTTTTTTCGCAGCGCTTTATGAAGCCGGAATATCGCCCATCGGGCGGGGGTGTTAGAGCCGTCGGACGGGTCGGACTTGAGTTGGGGGGTCAGGAGAGGGTTTTGCCGAAGGGGAGGAGGGCCAGGCGGGTGAGTTTGAAGTGCTGGAGGCCGAAGGGGATGCCTACGATGGTCAGACAGAAGAGTATGCCCCAGAGGAGGTGGGTAAGGGCGATGGGGATCCCCCCGACGAACCACCATATCACGTTCATTATGCCCGCGAGGCAGCCTGAGGGCCATCCGTCGGAGCGGATGTCGGTGCCGAACGGCCACAGGGCCACCACGGCGAGCTTCATCGTCTGGAGCCCGAAGGGGATGCCTATGATGGTGATTATCATCAGCAGACTCGAAATGGCGTATTCCACGGCGATCATCAGTCCGCCGAACACCACCCATATTATATTCAGAATAAATTTCATAGCCGGAATTTACATTTACTCGGTCTGACATATCGAATAGACCTCTGTAATAATGACGTCAGCGGGGGGCGAAAAGTTGCATAAAGGGAGCCGGGGCGCGTCGAGCAGTGTCGGCGCGCCCCGGCGAAGGGAGTTTATCAGGTAATGTGAATGGGAGAGGGTCAGAGCTTGTAGGAGAGGGGGTATTTCTTGCCGTCGATGGTCACTTCGAGGGTGGCGGAGTCGGCCGAGGGCTTACCCTTGTAGGCGGCGCTGATGTTGTGCGCGGCGGGGTTCGCGGCATCGGTCGGGTAGATCACGGTGATGTAGCGAACGGGCTTGCCGGCTTTCTTGGTCGAGCGGAAGGCGTAGGCGGGGCGCGCTTTCTTCACGCGGTAGGCGGGCGACATCCACCCCTCCTCGGCCTCCATCTTGTCGGCGCCGAATACGCGGAGTGTGATGTTGTTACCATCGGCGAAGGAGGTGCTCACCGACTTCTTCACGGCGTTTTCCAGCGGGTCGCAGGGGAGGAGCTGGTAGTGGATCGCGACATCCCCCTCGGCATCGCCGAACGCCTCGTCGGCTATCACGAAGAACTTCTTATCGACGAAGAACACGGCGCGGCGGTGGGTGAGGCCGTCGTATCCGGGGGTCTCGACCACGGCGAGGTCACCCTCGGGCGAAGTCTCCCACTTGAGGAGTTTGGATTCGCGGGTCTGGAGATTTTTGTCATCGAGGGTCAGGGTGTTGTGAACGGCGGTCTGGCGGAACCAGGCGCGCTGCTTGAGCACCTCGTCGTCGCCGCCGTAGATGTAGCTGCCGGAGTCGGGGAAGAAATCGCGTCCGCGGGTCCACAGCCCGAAGGTGCCGTTGTCAAACTGGTTGTGCCACTCACCCTTGGGGCCGGCCTTGAGCACCATCACGGTCGCGGTGGAGTCCCAGCCGTTGCGCATGACGTAGAAACCGCCGTCGGGGAAAGCGCGCGAGGTATAGTCGGGGAGGTGCCCCTTCTTGCCGTCGGTCGCGAGATAGCGCAGGGTCTCGTCCTTGGGGAAGAGCTTGCGCCAGGCGCGGTAGTTGGAGAGCATTCCGGGCTTCTGATGGAGCTTATTGTCGCTGAACACGGGGAGGGTGTAGTCGGGGAAGGCGATGTTGTAGGTGAACTGGATCATCTTCGCCATAGTGTCGAGATACGACTGCGGGAACTCGCCGCGGTAGCCGTTGGCGTCCATCATGCGGAGCGCCTTGCCGAAAATACCTATGCAGGCCATATGGTAGCCGGGGTCGAGCTCGAAGTGGGCCCCGTCGGGGTACACCTGCTTGACGATTTCGCGGTTGAGGATGTCGACACCCGCCTGGCGCCACTTGGGAGCGTCCTTGAACTCGGGGAAGAAGGAGCCGGCAAAAATAACGCGCTGCGCCTCGAAGAGGAGGTGGTTGCCCTGCTTGGAGTAGTGGGTGTTGGCGAAATCAGCGTGGCGGTGGTAGTTGTCGAGGAAGTCAATGAGGAATTCGGGCGTGAACTCCGGGGAGGGGAGGAAAAGCTCGAACTGCTCGATCTGGTGCTCCAGGCGGTCGCAAACCTCCAGAGGGCGCCAGGCGAAGTAAACGTTGTCGACCTCCTCCATATCCTTATCCTTGATGCCTGAGAACTCGGTGAGGGGGTTCTTCTTGATCCAGTCACGGTACTGGAGCACCCACTCGCGGGCGTACTTCTCATCGCCGGTAACGCGGTATGCCTTACCCATGGGAACCCACCACTTGGTGCGGTGGAGCTGCCAGCGGAGCTCGTTGTCCTTCACGGGCCAGTATTGCCAGTTTATGTCATCGCCGTAGAAATATGAGGGCTGATAGCCTTTGTGAACGAAGAACTTGTGTTCGAGCCCCTCGTCGGCCCATCGGCGCTCCTCCTTCGTGAGGCGGGGCTTCTCGGGATCGACCCCGATGCTCTTCACACCCGTGCGGTTCTTGAAATATTCGAGGAGCTCCGCGGAGGCCAGCGAGTCGTTGCCCTGCTTGTGGAGTTCGGCAACCTTTTCAAGTCCGGGGCGGGAGAGGTCGAGGAGGTCGAGCACCCGCGCCGCGTCGGCGCCATGAAGCGCCAACGCGGGCAGCAGGGCCGCTACACACAATACTTTTTTTATCAGATTCATAAATAGTTGTCGTAGAGTTGTATTAGAAACCGGGGTTGTTCATGCCGCCGAGCGCGTGGTTGCTCTGCATCTCCTTCAGGGGGATCGGGAAGAGCTCGTGCTGGCCGTGGATGAAGTTCTGGTAGGCCTGGTAGGGCTTGTTGGATCCGCTGTTGAGGCTCGAACGCTCGCCGAAGAGCTTGATAGCCTTGTCGAGCACACCCCAGCGGATGAGGTCATACTTGCGCTGCCCCTCGAAAGCGAGCTCCAGGCCGCGCTCGAAGTAGAGCGCCATGCGCACCTTCCCCTGCTCCGAAGAGTCGTCGAGATACTCGTTGACAGGCATCTTGGCAAGGTTGCGGCCTATGAAGCGCTGGTAGTTGGAGGTGGAGAGCGGGGTAGCTCCGGCACGCTCGCGCACCGAGTTCAGGAGTTTCCACGCCTCGGGGGTCTCGCCCAGCTCGTTGTAAGCCTCGGCCGCCATCAGCACCACGTCGGCGTAGCGCAGCGGGCAGAAGTTGATGTCGCCGTAGTTGATATTCTTGTTGGCCTGGCCGGCGGGCATCCATTCGCGGCGCCACTTGCCGAGATACCAGGATGTGCGCTGGCGCTCCTGCTTGACGTGCTCCTTCTTGTTGGAGTCCCAGGTATAGCGGTAGGTGCAGACTACTATGTCGCGGCGCTGGTCGACCTCCTCGTAGAAGTCATACCATTCGGGCACCACGAGGAAGAACCCCTGGCCGCGGCCCATATAGTTGGCCGACTCGGTAGTTGCCAGGCCGGTGGGCGCCGCCACCACGGGGCCGTTGTAAATGCCCCAGGCGGAGCCGCTGCGGCGACCCTGGTCGTGGTACATGGCCACTTCCCAGAGATTCTCCTTGCTGTTGAGCACCGAAGCGGAAACATCCCTAAAGAGCTGGCCGAAGCCGCCGGGATAGAAATCGTGGTAGCCGTTCTCCTTGAAGGCTTCCCACTGCTCCAGCACCCCGGTGTAGCATTCGCGGCGCACAGCCGCCGAGGGGCGGTTGAAGGAGCCGTCGGAACCGAGCCAGTAGCCGGCGCGCTGGAGAAGCACGCGCATGAGCAGGGCGCGGGCCGCGCCCTGGGTGG
>JAMPHO010000060.1 GCA_023663385.1 Alistipes timonensis
GCACGGCCCAGACCCGCGTAGAGCGCCCACGCCGCGGCGGCAACCGCCGCCGCAAGGGCCACCCACACAATCGGGAATATATTTGATAACGAAAAATACATCTCTTCGGTTTTTCTGTCCGCAATTCCGGGCAAATTTACAAAAAAATTTGTTGCCAAGCCCAGTTTTTTTAGCTAACTTCGCATCCAACAGATTCCGCCACGCTTAGGCTTAGCATGCGTACCAAGGCGGAACTTTTATTTTTTTAATTCAGTGGATTAACTTGGGCAATTAGGGCAGCTGTTGCAATGAAACCCGAAAAAATCACTAACTTTGCCTTATTGTTCGCATTACGGCCCGAGGGGCCCCACACACCTGCGGCAAACAGCGTATGATCAAAGGAAAAGTAGAAGTCAACCGCTTGAAAATCTACGCCTACCACGGCGTTGGCGACCAGGAGAGAGTCGTCGGCAACGAGTTCGAAGTGTCGGTGAGCCTGACGTATCCCTCGTTACGGGTCGCCGAAACCGACACGGTGCCGATGGCGATCAACTACGCCGAAGTGATAGAAATAATCCAAGGGCAGATGGCCGTGCCGTCGGCCCTGCTCGAAAACGCGGCCTGGCGCATCCGCCAGGCCATACTCGCCCGGTTTCCCGAAATCGGCGAGGGTTTTGTAAAAGTAGCCAAGGTCACCCCCCCGGTGCCATGCGTGGTCGGCGAGGCCGCCGCGGTAATCGAGTGGGACTGACCGCGTACAACACGACATATGGGAAAGAACAAGTTAAAGAAATTCCGCGAGATGGAAACCATCGACTGCGTTTTCCAGGCACCCTACGGCGAGCTCCAGGCCGCCGGAGGATTCCCCATGCGGGGCCATTGGAGAGAGCGGTTCTTCCATAACGACAACCCGATAGTGCTCGAACTCGGCTGCGGCAAGGGAGAATACACCATCGGGCTGGCCCGCCGGTTTCCCGACTGCAACTTCATCGGCATCGACATCAAGGGGGCGCGTATGTGGACCGGCGCCTGCCAGGCCCGCGACTTGGGGCTGACGAACGCCGCCTTCATCCGCACCAACATCGAGCTGCTCGACCGCTTCTTCGCCCCGGGCGAGGTCGACCGCCTGTGGATCACCTTCCCCGACCCGCAGATGAAGAAGGCCCGCAAGCGCCTAACCGGCACCAACTTCCTCAACCTCTACCGCCGGGTGATGAAGGAGGGGGGCGTGGTGAACCTCAAGACCGACTCCCCTTTCCTCTACACCTACACCCGCGAGATGGCCCTGGCCAACGGCATACCCCTGGTGGCCGACACCGCCGACCTCTACGCATCGGTGGAGGCCGGGTCGGCGCTACCCCCGGGAGTCACCCCCGACATAATGCAGATCCGCACCTTCTACGAGCAGCAGTGGCTCGCCCGCGGACTCTCCATAAAATACCTCGCGTTCCCCCTCCACAGCTCCCCCGAGCTTAAGGAGCCGGAGGTCGACATACCCCTCGACACCTACCGCAGCTTCTCGCGCGGCGTGCTCGAAACAATGAACACCAACGAAAACCCCAACCAATGACCCTTTACCCCAAACTCATACTCGACGCCCTGGCCAACGTGCGATACCCGGCCTCGGGCAAAGACATCGTTTCGGCCGGAATGGTCGAGGACGACATACGCATCGACGGCGACAAGGTTTCCTTCTCGCTGATTTTCGACCGACCCACCGACCCCTTCATCAAGTCGATTGTCAAGGCCGCCGAAACCGCCATCGCGACCTACATCTCGCCCGATGTGCAAATCAAGGGTAACATCAACGTGAAGACCCGCGTGGCCGCGCCCCAGCCCGCCGTGAAGCCCCTGGCCAACGTCAAGAACATCATCGGCGTGTCGTCGGGCAAGGGTGGTGTCGGGAAATCGACCGTTGCCAGCAACCTGGCCGTGGCCCTGGCCCGCGAGGGCTACAAGGTGGGGCTCCTCGACGCCGACATCTTCGGCCCCTCGATGCCCAAAATGTTCGGCGTGGAGGATGCCGAGCTCTATATGCACAAAGTCGACGGCCGCGACCTCATCATACCCCTCGAACGCTACGGCGTGAAGCTACTCTCGATCGGCTTCCTGGTCGACCGGAACGCCCCCGTGCTCTGGCGCGGCTCGATGGCCTCAAACGCCCTCAAGCAGCTCATAACCGACGCCGACTGGGGCGACCTCGACTACTTCGTGATCGATATGCCCCCGGGCACCTCCGACATACACCTGACCCTGGTGCAGACCCTCGCCATCACCGGCGTGGTAATCGTCAGCACCCCCCAGGAGGTGGCTCTGGCCGACGCCCGCAAGGGTATCGCGATGTTCACCGGCGACAAGGTGAACGTGCCCATCCTCGGCATCGTGGAGAATATGGCGTGGTTCACCCCCGCCGAGCACCCCGATGAGAAGTATTACATTTTCGGCAAAGAGGGCGCCGCGAAGCTCGCCAAGGATATGGGCGTGCGGCTCCTGGCCCAGATTCCGCTGGTAATGTCGGTAGGGCAGGCCGGCGACGCCGGAACCCCCATCGCCCTGGAGGAGACCGTGGCCGCCCGCGAGTTCATCCACCTGGCCCGCGAAGTGGTCGACGCCGTGGGTGAGCGCAACGCGACACTCCCCCCGACCCTCAAAGTCGAGATGAAGAAATAACCCGCCCCCCTACAGCGATGAGCAGAATACTGATTATCAACGGCCCCAACCTCAACCTCCTCGGTGTGCGCGAACCGGCCATCTACGGGCGCGTCACCATGGAGGACTTCCTCAAGGCCCTCGCCGCCGACTACCCCTCGCTCGACCTCGACTACATACAGAGCAACCACGAGGGTGACATCATCGACGCCATACACCGCGCCGGGTTCGACCCCGAGGTAAACGGCATTGTGCTCAACGCCGGGGCCTACACCCACACCTCCCTGGCCATAGCCGACGCCATACGCGCCGTGGAGACCCCGGTGGTCGAGGTACACATATCCAACACCGCCGCCCGCGAGCCTGAGCGCCACCACTCGATGATCGCCGCCGCCTGCCGCGGCACCATCGCCGGATTCGGCCTCGACAGCTACCGCCTCGCCATCGAGGCCCTGCTCTGACCATGCGACAGCGGCGAGGCGAAAGCCGAGCGAAGACACCGACCCATGACAGAAGACCTCGAAAGCTACATCGAATCCCGCGTAAGCCCCGAACCGGGGCGACTGGCGGCACTGAGGCGCGACATCAACCTCCGCTGCCTCTACCCCCGTATGTGCTCCGGCCACCTGCAGGGGCGACTCCTTACGCTCCTGACGTCGATGGTGGCCCCCGCCCGCGCCCTCGAAATAGGCACCTACGCCGGATATTCGGCCCTCTGCATCGCCGAGGGGCTCCCCGAGGGCTCGACCCTCGACACCATCGAGATCGACGACGAGATGGAGCCCCGCCTGCGCCGCCTCTTCGACTCCGACCCCCTCGGGGCGAAAATCAACCTCCACATAGCCGACGCCGAGCGGCTCCTCCCCTCGTTCCCCCCGGAGAGCTTCCAACTGGTGTTCATGGACGCCGACAAGCGCCGCTACCTCGAAACCTTCCGCGCCGTGCTACCCCTCGTGGCCCCCGGAGGCTTCATCCTGGCCGACAACACCCTCTGGGACGGCAAGGTGGCCGACCCGGAAGCCAAGCCCGACCCGCAGACCGCGGGGATACGCCGCTTCAACGACGCCGTGGGCGCCGACCCCTCGCTCCTGACGGTGATGCTCCCCCTGCGCGACGGCCTCACACTTATACAGAAGAAACCACAACAGCATATAGATACTCTATGATAAAAGCCCTTTTGTTTGACCTCGGCGGCGTGATCATGGACATCCGCCGCGAGCGTTGCGTCGAAGCGTTCCGCGCCATCGGCATGCCGGACCCCGAGGCGTTTCTCGGCGACTTCTCGCAGAAAGGCCCCTTCCTAAAGCTCGAAGAGGGCGCGATAAGCCCCGCCGAGTTCCGCGACGAAATCCGCAAGCTCATCCCCGTGCCCGTAACCGTCGAGCAAATCGACTGGGCGCTGCTCCGCTTCCTCATCGGCATACCCGAGGAGCGCCTCCGCCAGCTCGAACAGCTCCACCGCCACTACCCGATATACATGCTCTCCAACACCAACCCCATTATGTGGGAGGAGTTCATAGTTAAGGAGTTCGACAAGGACGGCCACGACCTGCCCTACTATTTCGACGGCTGCGTGACCTCCTTCGACGTGAAGTGCTGCAAGCCGCGCCCCGAGATTTTCCTCGAAGCAGCCCGCCGCTTCAACCTCGAACCCGCCGAAACCCTCTTCCTCGACGACTCAGCCGCCAACTGCCGCGCCGCCGCCGAGCTCGGCTTCAAGACCGCCCACGTCACCCAGGACTCCGGCTTCATCGACCTCATACCCATAAAGGAATGATGCCTGTAGGACTGATGCCCCCGACACCCGGATTGGAGCGCATAGCCGTGGTTGGGATGTTCGACGGCGTGCACGAAGGGCACCGCTACCTCCTGCGCCAGCTGCGGCTCCACGCCGCCGAGCGCTCGCTTAAACCGCTGGTAATCACCTTCGCCAACCACCCTCTGAGCGTGATCGCCCCCGAACGCGCCCCCAAACTCATATACCACACCTTCGAGAAGGCCAAAGCGATAAGGGACGAAGGGTTTTCCGGCGACGAGATTCTGATTATGAATTTCGACCGGGAGCTCCGCGAGACCTCCGCCGCCGACTTCCTGGCGATGCTCCGCGACCGCTTCGGGGTGCGGGCCCTCCTGATGGGGTTCAACAACCGCTTCGGCCACGACGCACCCTCCGACTTCGACGAGTACAAGGCGCTGGCCGACAAGGCCGGAATCGTCCTCATCCAAGCCCGCGAACTCCCCGCGGAGAAGGGTGTGTGCTCCTCGAAAATACGCTCCCTCATAGCCGACGGCGACGTGACCGCCGCGGCGGAAATGCTCGGCCGACCCTTCTCGATGGCGGGCTGGGTGGTCAAGGGTAAGGCGCTGGGGCGCACTCTCGGATTCCCGACGGCCAACCTCTCAATACCCCGCGGCGCCCTTATCCCGGCCCCCGGGGTCTACGCCGCACGCGCCGAGTCAAAGGATGGCACCTACCCCGCGATGGTCAACATCGGGCGCCGGCCGACGGTCGACGCGCCCGGCGCGCCACTCTCGGTCGAGGCGCATCTGATCGGCCTCCCCGAGGGTACCGACCTCTACAACTCGCAAGTCACTCTTTATTTCATCGAACGCCTCCGCTCCGAACGCCGCTTCGCTACCACCGAGGCGCTCCGCGCCCAGCTCTCGCTGGACCGCGACGCCGCCCTCGCCGTCATTTCAACCCCCAGGTAGAGCGGTCGAGGGTGCGGTAGGAGATGGCCTCGCGGATATGCGCCGGGCCTATTTCCGCCGCGCCGTCGAGGTCGGCCACCGTGCGGGCCACCTTCAGTATGCGGTCGTAGGCGCGGGCGCTCATATCGTATTTCACCATCGCCTTTTCGAGAATCGCCATCGCCTCGTTGGTCGGACGGGCATAGCGGGCCAGTTGCGCGGGGCTCATCTGCGCGTTGCAGTGGGTCGCCGCGTCGTCGGCGAAGCGGGCGGCCTGCGCCGCGCGGGCCCGCACCACCCTTTCGCGTATCGACTCCGAACTCTCCCCCGGCTCCAGCTCGCGAAGCTCGGCGAACGGCACCGGCATTATCTCAACCTGCAGGTCTATGCGGTCGAGCAACGGCCCGGAAATGCGGCTGAGGTAGCGCTGCACCTGGGTTTGCGAGCAGGTACACTCTTTGGTGGGGTGGTTATAGTAGCCGCAGGGGCAGGGGTTCATCGAGGCCACGAGCATGAAGCCCGCGGGGTAGTCGATGGAATATTTCGCGCGCGATATATTTATATGGCGGTCCTCCAGCGGCTGTCGCATAACCTCCAGTACCGACCGCGAAAATTCGGGGAACTCGTCAAGGAACAGCACGCCGTTGTGGGCCAGTGAAATCTCGCCCGGCACGGGGTTGGCGCCACCCCCCACGAGCGCCACGGGCGAAATCGTGTGGTGGGGCGAGCGGAACGGGCGCGAGGTCATCAGCATCGAGCCCCCTTTCAGTTTCCCGGCCACGGAATGAATCTTTGTGGTCTCCAGCGCCTCGGCCAGCGACAGCGGCGGGAGAATCGACGGCAGACGCTTGGCCATCATCGACTTGCCGGAACCCGGAGGCCCCACGAGCAGTATGTTGTGCCCCCCGGCGCAAGCCACCTCGAAGGCGCGCTTTACCCCCTGCTGCCCTTTCACGTCGGCGAAATCGTAGGGGAACGACGCGTAAGCCTTGGAAAACTCCTCGCGGGTGTTGACCACCGTGGGGGTCAGTGCCACCGAATCGTTGAGAAACCCGGCCACCTCCGCGAAATTGGAGCAGCCGTATACCTCCAGGTTGTTGACCACCGCGGCCTCCAGCGCGTTGGCTTTCGGCACGATCATCCCCCGGTAACCCAGCTTGCGTGCCATAATGGCCATAGGGAGCACCCCCTTCACCGGCAGCAGCGACCCGTCGAGCGACAGCTCCCCTATCATCAGGAACTCCCCCAAGTGGTCGGGTTTGATTTTGCCGTCGGCGGCGACAATGCCCGCAGCGATCGGCAGGTCGTAGGCCGAACCCTCCTTGCGCACATCAGCCGGGGCGAGGTTGATCACCACCTTCTTGCGTGGGAAGCCGAAACCGCTCACGTTGATGGCCGACGACACTCGCTCGGCGCTCTCCTTGACCGCCGTGTCGGGGAGCCCCACCATGGTGAGCATAAACCCGCTGTCGAGCAGGGTCTCGATGGTCACGGGGATGGCGTCGATCCCCTGGAGGGCTGCGGCATAGGTCTTAACAATCATACTTTTTTGGAGGGCTATGAGGTTGCTAAAAAAACTATTATCAAGTCAGAAACGCGTCACGCGGCGGTCGCGGATGTAAAGGGTGCCGGGCCGCGGGTCGGCCACGGGGCGACCCTGAAGGTCGTATATCGCGGAGGAGCTCTCCGAGCGGTCGACCGCCACATTCTCAACACCCGAGGGGTTCTCCAGCGAGGTTGCCAGGGCGTGGGCCTCGGCAGCGCCCCAGAGCCAGCAACCATAGCCGAAATCCTCGAAGTCGGGCACGGAGTCGTAGGTGATTGGTCCGCCATCCTCGGGCTTCGAGCCGGTGCCCTGGAGGTAGCCGACGAAGCCGGTGTCCTGATGCACGGCGCGCGCCATCGACGCCCACCCCTTCTCGATGGCCGGCATATAGGTCTCGGCGTCGAGGAGCCCCTCGCGAACGCCCCAGGCCATGCCGCCAACGAAGAGCGACGTGCCGGTCATCTCCGGCCCCTCGCTCCCCGCGGAGCCGAAATTGGTAGGCGCGGCGAGGCTCACGTTCCAGGAGCCGTCGGGGCGCTGGCATTCGAGCAACCCGCGGCTCATCAGTTTGAAGTCATTAATATATTGGTCGCGGTGCGGCTCGTCGGCGGGGGTGAACTGGAGCACCCTCGCCAGGGCCATATACACCCAGCCGTTGCCGCGGCTCCAGTAGCAGTCCTTGTCGGGCTCGGTGAGGTCGCGGTAGGGAGGGTCGAACCCGGCATCGCGGTACCATAGGCCGGTGGTCTCGTTGAGGAGCGGCTCGCCCCCACCCTTCTTGGAGCCCCCCTGCTCGTCGCGGGTGTACATATACGCGTCGTACATATATTCCCAGTAGGAGGTGTCGCCGGTGATGTCGCCCAACAGGGCGATCACGGGCATGCTCATCTGTATGGCGTCGACCCAGGTCCAGTAGTTCACGCGCTCCGAGGCGATCATCGCGTCGATGCGCATCTTTATATGCTCCATTCGCTCGGGGCGCGGGTCGAGCTTGTATAGTTCGAGATAGGTCTGGCCGCAGCACTGGTAGTCGGCGTTGTGCTTCTTGGCCTCGGTGTTGGAGCTGCTGACCCATTTGTGGAACTCACCCCAGTCGAGGGCGTATTTGAGCCACTCCTCCCGCGGGTCCTCGCGGTAGAGGTTCATCAGCCCCTCGTAGAACACGCCGCGGGTCCAGATTTTGCTGTTGCGCTCCTTGCCGCCGACGTAGCTTTTGGCCCCGACATCGGGGTAATTCCTTATGAAATAGGAGGCTACCTTCTCGGACTGCCCCATTACGTTGGCGCTGGAGAACTCCTGCGCGCCACCCCGGAGGGGGGCACACGCGATCGCGGAAACAAGCAGAGAGAGGCGCAGGTATTTTTTCATGGATGGTTAATGTGATGTATAACTGATAATCAGAGCTTCACGCCCGTCTTGCGGGCGGCGGCCGTGGCCGAGGGTGTGCGGAGCATCACGCTTCCAGCCGAATCGACCAGCACGAAGTAGGGCACGCGCCCCACCGCGAGCCGCTCGATGCCGGGGGTGGCGGCTCCCCCGATGGCCCAGTAGCTCCT
>JAMPHO010000061.1 GCA_023663385.1 Alistipes timonensis
TGGTCGCGTTGCGGCCGCGCCCTGGGGGTGAGTGTTTCGCCGTGGGGCGCGTGGTGGCCGATGCTGTGGCACTGGCGCCGCACGCTTTCCTACCGCCTGCGCTGCGGCAGCTCGTCGCGCAAAAATTACACCTGGCTGCAAAAATAGCGGCCAAAAGTCTGAAAAGTATTGAATTTTAGAAATATACATAAATTATTGGCGCTGGCGGTAGCCGCGCTGTTCCTCTTTTCGGCCCCGGTCGAGAGCTATGGTCGCGCCAAGAGCAAGGCGCGCACCACCCATGTGTCGAAAAAGAAGAAAAAGCGGTCGCGCTCCAAGAGCAACCGCCGCCGCAACACCCGGAGCAAGCGTCGCTCCGGCCCGCTGATCATCCGCGGCACCACCGGCCCGATCGCCGACACCGACCCGTTCGTGTCGGTAAGCCGCCCCGCGGCCATACCCAAGGGACTCGACGGGCGCACCATAGCCCTCTGGCCGAGCCACGGGCGCTATTTCGACAACAACGAGGGGCAGTGGCGCTGGCAGCGCCCCCGCCTGTTCGGCACGGTTGAGGACCTCCTCTCGACCGGCTTCGCCATTCAGTATATCGCCCCGATGCTTGAGAACGCCGGGGCCTACGTCATGATGCCCCGCGAGCGCGACCTCGGCACGGTGGAGATTATCGCCGACTACGAGGGTACCGACGACGGGGAGTACGCCATTGCCAACGGGCGCCATAAATGGGAGGAGATGGAGGCCGGAAGCGGCTTCGCGCTCCCCAAGCGCCCCCTGCGCGACGGCGACAACCCTTTCAAGTCGGGCACCTCCGACGTGGTGAAGACAGTCGGACCCGACGATACCGACCACGAAAGCCTGGCGCAGTGGCGCGGCGACTTCCCCAAGCGCGGCAGCTACGCCGTTTACGTCTCCTACGCCTCGACTCCGGAGAGCGCCACCGACGCCCTCTACACCGTGAACCATCTCGGGGGCTCGACCGAGGTGACCGTCAACCAGCGCATGGGGGGCGGCACCTGGGTGTACCTCGGCACTTATGAGTTCGACAAGGGGCAGGGTGAGCTCCCCGCCGTGGAGCTCACCAACCGCTCGGCCGACGAGAAGGCCGTGGTGTCGGCCGACGCCGTGAAGTTCGGCGGCGGAGTCGGGAGCGTGGCCCGCGGCCAGGCTGGCTACGAGAGTTTCTCCAGCGGCTCACCCCGCGCCAACGAAGGGGCGCGCTACTGGCTTCAGTACGCCGGGATGCCCCCCGAGGTGTACACCCCCAACCAGGGTACTAATGACTACAAGGATGACTACATGGGGCGCGCCCTCTGGGTCAACTACCTCTCGGGGGGCTCGGAAGTGCTCCCCGACAGCGCCGGGCTGAAAATCCCGGTGGATATGGCTTTCGCATTCCACACCGACGCCGGGCTTCGCGACGACGGTACCACGGTGGGCACCCTCGGCCTCTACAGCACCGACGACGGCAACCCATTTGGCAACGGCACCGCCCGCTCGGCCAACGCCAAGCTCGCCCAGGGGGTGGTGAACACCGTGGTCGACGACATACGCGCCCTCTACGACCCGGCCTGGAGCTCCCGCGCGACCCGCGACCGCAAGTACTACGAGGTGCGCGAAACCAAGGTCCCGGCCATGATTATCGAGGCCCTCTCGCATCAGAATTTCGAGGATATGAAGCGCGCCCTCGACCCCGAGTTCCGTTTCATCGTGAGCCGCGCGGTCTACAAGGGTATACTCCGCTTCATGGCCGACCGCTACGGCACCCCCTATGTGGTGCAGCCGTTGGCGGTTAACACCTTCGGCATCCGCGCCGAGGGGGAGGGGCGCTACACCCTGAGCTGGCGCCCGACCCCCGACCCCCGCGAATCGACCGCCGCGCCCACCTATTATATAATAGAGGAGCGCGTCGACGGCGGAGGGTTCCGCCAGATCGACCTCACCAGCGAGGAGAGCTACACGGTGAGCATCGATGACGACCACATACACTCCTACCGCGTGACCGCCGGTAACGACGGGGGCGTGTCGTTCCCCTCGGAGGCGCTGTCGCTCTACGACCGCGACGGGCGCATGCCCGAGGTCGAGATAGTCGACGGCTTCACCCGCACCTCGGCCCCCGGATGGTTCGAGACCCTGGAATTTTCAGGCTTCGATTTCCGCGGCGAACCCGCCGTGGCCGACGGCCGCGACATAATACTCACCGGCGACCAGCTCGACTTCCGCCCCGGTTCGGAGTTCCGCAACAACGACTTCCCCGGCTTCGGGGCCTCGCGCGGCAACCGCGAGCGGAGGGTGACGGCGGGCAATACCCGCGACTACGCCTACGTCCACGGGCTCGCCGTGAAGAGCGCCGGGCTCGGGTTCGTGAGCAGTTCGGCCAAGGCTTTCGCCTCGCGGATTCCGACGTCGGACTCCCCCCGCGTGGTCGATCTGGCCCTCGGGCTCCAGAAGGAGAAGCGCCTCCCCGGCGGGGAGAGCCGCCACAAGGCTTTCACCCCCGAGCTCCAGAACGCCCTGCTTACCCACTGCGCCATCGGCGGCAGCGTCATGGTGAGCGGTTCCTACATAGCCACCGACCTGGAGAACAACGCCGCGTCGGACTCGATAACCCGCGACGCCGACGCCCGCTTCGCCGCCGACGTGCTCGGCTACAGCTGGCACAGCTCGGCGGTGGCCACCGGGGGCGACGTGAGCGTCGTCCCCTCGAAATTCCCCGTGTTCCGCTGGGGGCGCTACAAGTTCCGCACCGCGCCCTCGGAGGAGAGCTACGCCGTGACCGCCCCTGACGCGCTCCGCCCCGCCGGGGAGGACGCGGCCATCGTCATGCGCTACGACGAGAACGGATTCCCTGCCGCGACTGCCATGGAGCGGCGCACCCCGCACCCCGACGGGCGCTCCTACCGCACGCTCTGCCTCGGGTTCCCCTTCGAGAGCGTCGAGGGAGCCGCCGAGCGGGCGCAACTTATGAAAGAGGCCCTGAATTTCCTCCAAGGCCGCAATTGACAACCTTAAAAACTACCTGAGTAACCAATTCATTATGCAGACTATATCCATTGACCCCATAATATCGACCATCGAGATGCGCGAGCTTCTCGAAGGAATCGACGACGAGTACGTCCTGATTATCAACAAGCGCAAGGATGTCACCATCCTCCCCGACGCGGTGAAGCGCCTGCTGCAGATCGCCGAGGATTCGGGCGTGGCGTGGGTCTACGGCGACTATGTCGTGGAGCGGGCCGACGGCTCGACGGAGTTCCATCCGACCTGCGACTACCTCCCCGGCTCGTTCCGCGACGACTTCGACTTCGGGGGCGTGGTGCTGGCCCGCACGGCCCTGCTGAAGAACGCACTCTGGATTTGTCCCCACTACCAGTATGCCGCCTTCTATGCCGCCCGGCTCATAATCTCGGCCGACGAGAAGGTGTTCCATCTCCCCGAAACTCTGGCGCATATCGCCGAGAAGCCCCGCGGCGAGGGTGAGGAGCAGTTTGACTACGTCGATCCCCGCAACCGCGCGGTGCAGGTCGAGATGGAGCTGGCGTTCACCGCCTACCTGCGCATGGTGGGGGCGTTTCTCGAACCCCGCACGCAGCTGGTCGACATCGACGCCGGCGACTTTGCCAACGAGGTGTCGGTAATCATCCCGGTGAGAAACCGCGTGCGCACCATCGCCGACGCCGTGCGCTCGGCCCTGGGGCAGAAGCTCGACAAGCCGTTCAACGTGATCGTGGTCGACAACCACTCGACCGACGGCACCTCCGAGGTGCTCGCCGCGCTGGCCGCCGAGGACTCCCGCCTGATCGTGATCACTCCCGAGCGCGACGACCTCGGGATCGGCGGATGCTGGAACCGCGCCGTGGAGCATCCCGAGTGCGGGCGCTACAGCGTGCAGCTCGACAGCGACGACCGCTATAAGACCGAACTCACCCTCCAGAAAATAGTTGACTGCTTCCGCCGCGAGCGGGTAGCGATGGTGGTCGGCTCCTACGAGCTTACCGACTTCGAGGGTAACCCGATACCCCCCGGCGTGATTGACCACTCGGAATGGACGCAGAACAACGGCCACAACAACGCCCTGCGCATCAACGGCTTCGGAGCGCCAAGAGCGTTCTTCACCCCGGTGATACGCGAGGTGGGGGTGCCCAACGTGAGCTACGGCGAGGACTACGGGGTGGCCATCCGGGTGACCCGCGTCTACAAGATGGCGCGCATCTTCGAGTCGCTCTACCTCTGCCGCCGATGGGAGGGGAACACCGACCACCGCCTGTCGCCTAAGACAATCGTCGAGCATAACCACTACAAGGACTGGCTGCGCACCATCGCCCTGCTGGCCCGTAAAAAGATGAACCGGCCCTGATGAGCGACGCGGTTTTGCCTTATCCCCTCAACGAGGCCCACACCCGGCAGGTCGAGGAGTGGCCCCTGGCCCGGAAGAACTACGGCGCGCTGCTCGGGGTGGAGACCCGCGAGGTATTTATGTATATGGGCTCGAAGTTCATAGCCCAGCATAACCCCGCCAGGGCGCTCTCCGCCTCGGCCAAGACCGACGCCAAGTCGGTGGCCGCACGCCCCTGCTTCCTCTGCGGCGCCAACCGCCCGCCGGAGCAGTACGCCCTCGAAAGCGCGAGGGGCTACGATATACTCGTCAACCCGTTCCCGGTGTTCCCCCAGCATTTCACGATAGCCTCGGCGGTCCACGAGCCTCAACGCTTCGTGCCGGAGAGCGCGGGGGAGCCGTGGCGGCGCCTGGAGGATATGATGGCGTTCGCGAGGATGATGCCGGGGATGGTGGTGTTCTACAACGGCCCGCGTTGCGGGGCCTCGGCTCCCGACCATTTCCATTTCCAGGCTGTTCCGGCCCACAGGCTCCCGCTGGTCGACAATTGGCGGCGCTGGCGCCACGCCCCGGTGAAATACCTCACATTCAGGGTGTCAACCACCGAGGGCGCCGCGGCCGAAATGGAGCGCGTGTGCCGCTCGCTCGGCTGGCAACCGGGCGCCGAAGAACCGATGATGAACATCTACGCCTATATGCCCGAGGAGGAGTCGCCGTTCCTCGCCCCGGATGAGGCCCCGGTGGAGATAATCGTGATTCCCCGCCGCGCCCACCGCCCGAAGTGCTACGGCACGGGGGAGGGGGAGATGCTCCTCAGCCCCGCCGCCATAGAGTGCGCCGGAGTGATGATCGCGCCGCGCCGCGAGGACTTTGACCGCCTCGACGTATACAAGATAAACGAGATTCTCAGGGAGGTTTGCTATGCGGAACTGTGACAAGGAACCCATCATAAGCGTCGGGCTGCTCTCTGCCCCGAAAATCGTGAGCCGCGAGCTCCCCGACGGCACTTTCGAGATCGACGATGTGACTATCGGCATCGGTTTCCATTGGGAGCGCCGGGAGCGCCAGCGGTTCGCGGGCCGGCTGAGGATTGTTAGCGACGGCCTTATGGAGGTGGCTATCAACGATATACCTTTGGAGGAGTACCTCAAGAGCGTAATATCCTCCGAAATGAACGCCAACGCCTCGGAGGCGCTGCTGAAGGCCCACGCCGTGGTGTCGCGCTCCTGGCTCCTGGCAAACATACGCAAGGAGGAACGCCCGGCCCCGGCGCCCCGCCCGGCGGAGTCCGATGGGGAGCGGGTGCGCTGGTACGACCGCGAGGACCACGAACTCTTCGACGTCTGCGCCGACGACCACTGCCAGCGCTACCAGGGGCTTGGCCGACAGACCAACCCCGCTGCCGCAAAGGCCGTGGCCGAGACCCGCGGCGAGGTGCTCACCTTCGACGGCGCCATCTGCGACACCCGTTTCTCGAAATGCTGCGGCGGGCGCTCCGAGCTGTTCGAGAACTGCTGGGAGCCTGTGCCCCACCCGTACCTCTCGTCGGTGGCCGACAACGACGGCACCCCCGGCGCCCGCGACTTCTGCGACACCGCTGACGCCGACGTGCTCCGGCAGGTGCTCAACAGCTACGACCGCGAGACCCCCGACTTCTACCGCTGGGAGGTGAGCTACTCCCCCGAGGAGCTGTCGGCGCTGCTCAAACGCCGCACCGGGGTGGATTTCGGCGAGGTGCTCTCCCTCGAACCGGTTGAAACCGGCCCCTCGGGGCGCGTGGTGAGGCTCCGCGTGAGGGGCTCGCGGCGCGAGATGGTCATAGGCAAGGAGCTTGAGATACGCCGCACGCTCTCGGAAAGCCACCTCTACAGCTCGGCCTTCACCCCCTCGCTCGAAAATGGGCGCTGGAGGCTCCGCGGGCGCGGATGGGGCCACGGGGTGGGGCTCTGCCAGATCGGGGCCGCCGTGATGGGCGCCCGGGGCTACGGCTACCGCGAGATTCTGGCGCATTATTTCCCTAACGCTTCGCTTACAAAGATTTATGAATAAGATACAGGCCTGCGGAGAGCGCTCGCCATGGTGGTGGGTCCCCTCGCTCTACTTCGCCGAGGGGCTCCCCTACATGGCGGTGATGACGATTTCGACAATTATGTACAAGTGTCTCGGAATCGGCAACACGGAGCTGGCCTTCTACACGGCGTGGCTCTATCTGCCGTGGGTCATAAAGCCGTTCTGGAGCCCGTTCGTCGATATTCTGCGCACCAAGCGCTGGTGGGTGGTGGCCATGCAGTGGACCATCGCCGCCGCGATGGCCGGGATTGCCTTCGCGCTCCCGGCCCCCGGGTTCTTCCGGCTGACGCTCGGCGTGTTCTGGCTGATGGCCTTCGCTTCGGCCACCCACGACATAGCCGCCGATGGTTTTTATATGCTGGGGCTCTCGGAGCATCGGCAGAGCTACTTCGTTGGTATCCGCTCGCTCTTCTACCGCTGCTCGATGATAGTGGGGCAGGGGGGCCTGGTGGTGCTCGCCGCCCTCATAAGCCGCGGGGCGGGGAGCGAGACAGCGGGTTGGATGGCGGTATTCGCCATACTCTCGGCGTTCTTCCTCGGCGCGGCCCTCTACCATTCGCGGGTGCTCCCGCGGCCGGAGGCTGACCGCGACCGCGAGCCGCGGGGCTGGCGCGAGGTGGCCGGGGAGTTCGTCGGCACTTTCGCCTCCTTCTTCAAGAAGAAGGGTTTCGTCGCCGCGCTCCTGTTCATGCTCCTCTACCGCCTCCCCGAGGCGCAGTTGGTCAAGATGATTTCACCCTTCCTCCTCGACGCGCCGGAGGCCGGGGGTATGGGGCTGACTGCCGACCAGGTAGGGCTGGTCTACGGTACCATCGGGGTGCTCGGGCTTATTATCGGGGGGATTGTCGGGGGGCTCGTCGCCGCCCGCGACGGTCTGCGCCACTGGCTGCACCCGATGGCCTGGAGTATGTCGCTCACCTGCCTGACGTTCGTGTATCTGGCGGCGGCGCGGCCCGAGGAGCTGTGGCAGGTCTACGCCTGTGTGTTCGTCGAGCAGCTCGGCTACGGGTTCGGCTTCACGGCCTATATGCTCTACCTGCTCTATTTCTCGGCGGGGCGGTTCTCGACGGCCCACTATTCGATATGCACCGGGTTCATGGCCCTTGGGATGATGCTCCCGGGGATGGCCGCGGGGTGGATAGTCGATTCGTTCGGCTACCTCGACTTCTTCCTGTGGACCATGGCGTGCTGCGCCGCGACCATCGGCGTGTGCTATATTATAAAGGTCGATCCGTCGTTCGGCCGTAAGGGTAAGTAATTTATGAAGAAAGATATATTGGTGGCCGACGGCGGCTCCACGAAATGCGCCTGGGCGCTCCTGCGGGCCGACGGCACGCGCGAGTATGCGACGTCTCCGGGGGTGAACCCCTCGCTGCTCGGTTTGGATGATGTCGCCGGGGCCCTCCGCGGCGGTCTGGCATCGCTCGCGACCGGCGGGGTGGGGGAGGTGCGCTTCTACGGCGCCGGGTGCGCCGGCGAAGGCGCGCGGCGCATGGAGGAGGCCCTGCGGGGGCTCTTCCCCGATGCCTCTGTTGAGGTTGCCTCCGACCTCCTCGGGGCCGCGCGGGCTCTGTTCGGCGACGGCTCGGGGGTGGCTTGTATTCTCGGTACAGGCTCCAACTCAGGCTATTACGAGAATGGGACGATAACCCGCAACGTGCGCCCTATGGGTTTCATCCTCGGTGATGAGGGTTCCGGCGCGTCGATTGGCCGGGTGGTGCTCAACCAGTATTTCAAGGGGTGGCTCGACGAGGCCACCCGCCGCGACTTCGAGCGGGAGCACCCCGGGCTGACCTACGACGAGGTGGTGC
>JAMPHO010000062.1 GCA_023663385.1 Alistipes timonensis
CGAGGCGGTGTCCGGGTCGAACGACACTTCGGCCAGGCGCAGGGTGGCGTCGGCCCGCTCGGCCGACAGCTTTTCAAGCAACGCCGCGACGGAGTCCGACCCGCGGCTCGCGGCATCGGTGAACGCTATCAGCGTCATCTTCGCCCCGGCGGGGGTGAGGGTGGCCACCTTTCCGGCGGAGCCGAGCAACCGCGTCGGCTCAACGACAGCCGTGTCGGCGGCGGCTCCCTCCATAAGGGGTTGCAGCAGGGGCTCGGCGAGCCACATAGGCTTAGCGCGCTTGTCGAGGCGTTCGAGCATTTCGCT
The DNA here is from genome assembly GCA_023663385.1 of Alistipes timonensis. Lineage (GTDB taxonomy): Bacteria > Bacteroidota > Bacteroidia > Bacteroidales > Muribaculaceae > UBA7173. The sequence continues at coordinate 307 of JAMPHO010000062.1, forward strand.
GAGGCGCTTCTCGTTCCCCTCAGGAGTATAGTAGGCTGATATTATGAGCGTTGAAGCCAACGATTTGGCATGCTTGCCGACGAATTTCTCCACGGCGGCGTTGAGCGCCTTGGTGTCGTTTGATGCGATGGCCTCGGCGTTGTCGGCAATGAACTCGGCGAGCTCCTCGGTCGCGCCGTTCCCCTCGGCCTCGAAGAGGGTCGGGTCGGTGGCCGAGAATTTGAGGTTGAGGTTGTCGCCGCGGTCGGCTATGAAGCGCGCCATCAGCACCCCGGCGTTGGTGTATATCTCGCCCGCCACCGGCTCCTCGGCCTTGGCTTCGAAGCGGAATTTGCCGTCGATGGCCTGGGCCGACTGCTGCTGCACGGCCTCGCCGCGGTAGAGCGTGACGCGCAGGTTCTGGGTGCCGAGGCCGTCGACCTCGCCGCGCACGCGGAACTCGGGCTCCGAGCCGCACGACGTAAGCCCTACCAGGGCGGCTACCAGTTGCATCGCGACGGCCAGCACCGCCGCTATCGTTTTCTTGAGTGTTCCGTACATTGTGGTTGCAGTTTGCCGCGGTCGGGGGTATGAAATCATTCGAGGCACCCCTTAACGCAGTCAAGGGAGCACCTATACGGGCGCTCCCTTCAAATTATGGCGTTACAGAAATTTTTTCAGCGGCTGTGTTTACTCGGCTGCGGGAGCTTCGGCGGCAGGAGCCTCGGCGGGTGCTTCGGCAGCGGGAGCCTCCTCGGCGGCGGCAGGTGCTGCCACGGGTGCGGGAGCGGCCGGAGTCTGGAAGTCGGTGTTCACCACGGGAGCCTCAACGGGCTTTACGCGGGCCGCGCTCTGGATTACGTTGCGGGGCATTACGAACACGGAGATAATCGACAGCAGGCAGATGATGCCGGCCAGGGTCCAGGTTGCCTTTTCGATGAAGTCGTTGGTGCGGCGCACACCCATGATCTGGTTGGAGCCGGCGAAGGTCGACGACAGGCCTCCCCCCTTCGACTTCTGCACGAGCACGACGATGATGAGGAGAATCGAAACGATAACAGTCAGGATGATAATAAGAGTGTACATATTTCAGGTGTATTCCTTAAAATGCTTAATCGGTTGGCTTGAAAATATTAATCGGGAGTGTTTCCCTGCTGCTTCCGGCGATGCTCCTCGATAAGAATCAGCTTGCGCAGAAACCGCAATTGGTCTGCAAAGTAACGACTTTTTTCGGGAAATTCCAAACTTAAACGTTCAAGAATTTCGTAGGCTTTGTCGTAGCGCTTGGTTTTGATGAATATTTTCGCCAGCGACTCGCTGAGAAGGGAGTCGGCGGGAGCGGTAGAGGGGGCTTTGGAAGAGGCGGGGGCTTTGGGAAGCTTGGGAGGAGTGGGAATAATGGGAGTTTTGGGAAGATTGGGAAGATTGGGAAGATTGGGAGCCTCGGCTGGAGCCTCCGAAATACGACTCTCCTTCTCGGAAGCCTCCGCGCCAGCGGCGGCCTCCTCGGCCTCAAGGACCTGCGAGTAGTCGGGCACGGGGTTGAAAATCAGCCGTTCGAGCAGGGCGTCCTCCTCGTCGGAGCGCGAGCCATAGGAGTTGAGGAAGGTGTCGATGGCGCTCTCGGTGGTGGGGGTGGCGGCCTCACCCTCGGGGGGATAGAACCCCTCGACCGACCCCTCGTCGCCGGTGATGAAGCGCTCGGCGGCCGCAGGGTCGCACGAGTTCAGGGCTATCCGCGACAACAGGCGCTGGCGCTCCTCACCCTCGGGCATCGGGAGCCCGGCCTCGCGGGCGCGGCGCAGCAGCAGCGCGTCGGGGAGCGTGAAATAGGGGTAACGGCCTCGCAGCTCCTGCGCGAAGGCGCCGTCGGTCTCCTCGCCGCGGAGCATCCCGGCGAGTTTCCGCTGCCGGTCGTCGGTATTTTCCATATCGCTCATAGTATCACAGAATTAAGGTTACCAGTTGCCGAGGGTGGCGTTGAAAATCAGCTCCACAAGCTCCTTGGCGATCTGCTGGCAAAGCTCGTCCTGCACGTCGTTGATCATCTGCGAGGCGTCGAAGTCGCGGTAGGCCGAGAAGCTCTGGTCGATGTCGTTGGAGTCCTTTTTGGAGTCGGTGTACTTGACGCGCACTGTGATGGTGAGCCTCGTTTTCGAGGCGTAGGCGTCCTCAGTGACGGCCTGGGGGGTGAGGGTGTAGCCCGTTATCTCCCCCTCCATGGTAAGGTCGGAGGCACCGTCGACGGTCGAAAGGCGCGTGTTGCGGGTTATATAGTCGAGCAGCTCGTTCTCGAACGTCTGCTGCAACGGGCTGTAGACCAGCGCGGCTCGGATGGGGAACTCCCCGACGTGGATTGTCTTGTAGACCGAGTAGTCGATCGACGCGCCGTTGAGCTTGTAGCTTATGCGGCACGACTGCGGCACCAGCATCAGCATCGCGCCGAGCAGCAGCGCCCTGAGCGCCCGCGGCAGAGATATTTCGTGAAAGAGTCTCATTCCAGCCCGTATTCTTTGATTTTTCTGTAAAGTGTTCGTTCCGAGATGTTAAGCTCCGAGGCGGTAGCCTTGCGGCGCCCCTGGTTGCGTTCGAGGGCGAGCCTGATGGTTTCGCGCTCGGTCTGTTCGAGGGTCATGGCCTCGGGAGCCGCCGGGGGCTCGGGAGCGGCGCCGGAGCGCAGGTCGCTCACCGCCGGGCGGTACTTCACCAGGGCGGTCTGCGGTATGGCCAGCGGCTCGGCCTTCGGGGCCGGATGGTGCCCGCGTATCTCCTCGCGCAGCTCCTCGATTTCGCGCTGGAGCCGCAGTATGAGGTTCAGAATCATCTCGCGCTCCGAGGCGTAGCTTCGGGCGCCGGCCTCCTCGCGCTCCTCGCGGCGCTCTTCGGCACGGGTGTGCCCCAACGGCACCGGGGCATAGCTCCCGGCGCTCTGCGGGAGGTATGATTCGAGCATCTCGCGCCCCACGGTACCCCCCGCCTCGAATACCGACATCTGCTCGACAACGTTCTTCAGCTGCCTCACGTTGCCCGGCCAGCGGTAGCGCAGAAGCGCCTCGCGGGCACCCTCGGTGAACTCCACGGGGGCCGTGCGGTAGCGCTCTGCGAAGTCCGAGGCGAATTTCCGGGCCAGCAGCAGTATGTCGGTGCCGCGGTCGCGCAGCGGCGGCACGGCGATTTGCACCGTCGAGAGGCGGTAGTAGAGGTCCTCGCGGAAGCGGCGCTCGGCCACGGCGCGGCGCATATCCTCGTTCGTGGCGGCCACGACGCGTATGTTGGTCTTCTGCACCTGCGACGAGCCAACCTTCATGAACTCGCCGCTCTCAAGCACGCGGAGCAGACGCGCCTGGGTGGTCAGCGGCAGCTCGGCCACCTCGTCGAGGAAGATAGTGCCCCCGTCGGCCTCCTCGAAATACCCCTTTCGCGAGGCCACGGCCCCGGTAAAGGCCCCTTTCTCGTGGCCGAACAGCTCGGAGTCGATAGTCCCCTCGGGTATGGCGCCGCAGTTAACAGCGATATATTTGGCGTGCTTGCGGGGCGAATAGTTGTGGATGATCTTGGGAAAAAACTCCTTGCCGCTGCCGCTCTCGCCCGTGACGAGCACCGACAGGTCGATCGGCGCGACGCGTAGCGCCCGCCCAACGGCGCGCAGCAGCTCGGGAGAGTTGCCCACTATCCCGAACCTCGCCTTAGCCTGCTGTATCTTTTCCTGATCCACGTTCGTAGTTATTTCTTGTATTTGTCTCTCAGCGCGTAGGTGGTGTCGTAGAGGTACTTGCCGAACTCTTCGAGCGAGCCCTGGTGGCGGAGCTGCTCGTCGACGGGTATAGGGTCGCCGACGGTGATGCGCATCTCGCGGCCCACCTTGTTGAACACCTCGTGGGGCATCATAAGCGTGCGGGCCTGCCAGCACACCACCCCTAAGAAGTTGAACAGCCACGACTGCGTGCCGTGGAAGAAGATCGGTATCACCGGCACCTTAAGCTGCTCGATGAGCCGCACGACGTTGGGCTGCCACTCGCGGTCGCGCACGCGCAGACGCCAGTTGACCTTCCCTACCGCGCCCGCCGGGAAGAACCCCACGGGGTGCCCCCCGCGCACGCGTTTGATTACTTCCTTGATACCCTGCATCGACACGGCCCGCTTCTTAGGGTCGTCGGACGCCATGGGGTCAACGGCGATGAAATTCTCGCGCATGGCGTTGATGTAGTTCAGCGTCATGTTGACCATCACCTTGAAGTCGGGGCGGCGCGAGCCGATTATATCTATAAGCATTATGCCGTCGAGCGCCCCGAAATGGTGGTTGCTCACGGTGATGAAGGGCCCCTCGGGCAGATTGTCGAGCACCCGCTCGTTGTCGATGCGGAGCTTGATGTGGAGGTCTTCGAGGGCCCCGCGCACGAAGGCCGGACCCGGGGTGTCGGCGTTGTGGGCGTGCAGGGCGTTCACCTTGTCGAGCTCCAGGAAATGAATCAGGCGGTCAACCAGCCGGGGGTGCCCCTGCAGCTTCGGCACCAGCGTCATGATGTCGTCGCGGTCGAGCACCGTGCGTTTTATTTCGGGGTGGACGTCCGGCCTCGGACGCCCGTCGTCGGGTAAGTAAAACTTCATTTTTGCCATAGTTTCCAAGCGGAGCGCGGTTAAGGAACGAACCCGGACCGGGCGGCTGGCGCCCCCGGGCTCCGCGCCCCGAACCCGCAAAGATACTAAACCTCGCGTTGCTTTCTATGGCAAATTTACGCCAAAAACCCCAAACGGCCAAATTCGCCACCCTTTCGCCCAACGGCCCGCGCCGTAAAACGGCGCGGCCCGCGGGGAATGGTTCATTTAGCGGGGTGCTTGGCGGAGTCGATGTCGCGGAGGAGGGTCTCCACGGCGGCGCGGAGCTGGAGGTCCTCGCCGGCGGCGACTGCCTCGGGGGTGTTCACCACCTTCACGTCGGGTTCGAGCTGCGAATTTTCAAGATAGGTGCCTTCGGCGGTGCGGTAGCCGATGACGGGTATGCCGAACACGAGCGAGGGATCCTGGAGGGTAACCCAGTTGACCGAGGTCATGGTGCCGGGGACGGGCATCCCGACCAGCTTGCCGATCTTCTGGTGCTTGTATACCCAGGGGGTGCCGTGAGCGTTGGAGTAGCAGGGCTCGGCCATCACCATGATCGAGGGCTTGTTCCAGCGGCGCGAGGGCATGTCGCAGGTCTCCTCGCCGCGGATTACCTGGGTGAGGTATTTCTGCCCGGTGAGGAGCGCCTCGATATCCTCGTGCATGCGGCCGCCGCCGTTCCAGCGGATGTCGACCACCACGCCCTCGCGGTTGTTATACTTGCCGAAGAGGTCGGCGTACATCGGGCGGAACGACTCGTCGGCCATCGACTCTATGTGGACGTAGCCCAGGCGCCCGTTCGACCAGCGGTCGACGTCGGCGGCGCGGGCGCGCACCCAGCGCTTGTACATCAGGTCGGAGATCACGCCGGAGCTTACGGGGCGCACTACCTCGCTCACCTTCTCGCCCGAGGGGAGGGTGAACTCAACGAGGGTCTTGCGGCCCGAGAGGTCGGTGAGCAGCTCGGCCAGGTCAGCCGAGGGGGTCACGGCGGTGCAGTTGACCGAGGTGACCACGGCCCCGGGCACCATCTTCGAGGCGGCTTTGTCGAAGGGACCGCCGATGATTACCTCGTCGACCTTCAGCCCGTCGCCCGAGTAAGTCAGGTCGTAGAGCAGGCCGAGGTTCGCGGTGCGGTCGGCGTTGGTGCCCTGCGAGGGGCGGTAGCGCCCGCCGGTATGGCTCACGTTGAGCTCGCCGAGGAGCTCGGAGAGCATTTCGGCGAAGTCGTAGTTGTTGTTGATGTGGGGGAGGAAGCGGCGGTAGGCGGCGGTCATCGCGGGCCAGTCGACTCCGTGCATATCCTCGCGGTAGAAGCGCTCACCCTCCTCGACGGCAACATAGTCGAACATCGCCTCGCGCTCCTTGGCGGTGTCGATGGTGTGTCGGCCCGAGGTCTTTATTTCGGTGAGCTTGCTGCCGTCGAGCTTCTTCATGGCCCGGCCACAGGCGAAGATTGTCTTGCCGTCGGCCGATGCCGCGAGCCCGGCGGGGGAGGCGCCGAGCGCGGCCACCTTCTCCGGCTCCATCTCGCGCACGGGGAGCTTGTAGAGGCTGTAGTCGTCGCCGAACGACACCACATAATATATGGTCTCCCCGTCAGCCGAGCCGATGGCGTCGACGATGTCGGCCGAGTAGGGGGTCAGGCGGCGCACTCGGGTGTCGATGCCGTCGAGTTCGACCACGATGGGTTTGACCTTGTCGGCCTTCTCCTCCTTGGAGTCCTCCTTCTTGGCTTTTTTGTCCTTCTTACCCTTCTTGTCGCCATCGTCGGCCTTGGATGCTTTCTCGGCCTTCTTCTCAGCATCCTTCAGCAGGGCGAAGTCCTCCTTGCCGAGGTCGAAGCGGTCGCGGGCCTCGCGGTTGAGGAACACAATCATGAGGTCGGTCTGCGAGCCCCACGAGGCGTGGGCGCGGAGGCCGTAGCGGTCGGTGAAGAAGAGTATCGCGTTGCCGTCCTGGGTGAAGCGGGGCGAGGCGTCGAAGTAGCCGCTGCGGGTTATGTTGGTGAGCTCGCCGGTCTCCATATTGAGCAGGGCGATGTCGGAATAGGGGTCATGCATCTTCGGGGTCACCTCCAGGGCCATCCAGCGGGAGTCGGGGCTCCAGGTCATTACCATGCCGTCGTCGCGGCCCGGGTAGGTCTCGCCGGAGGTGAGCTTGCGGGCCTTGCCCGAGGGGAGCTCCTTGACCCATATCTCGCGGCGGTTCTTCACGAAGGCGAGCTTCTTGCCGTCGGGCGACACCAGCGGGTGTGAGTACTCGGCGCCGTCGTCGAAGAGGGGTTCCTCCTTGATGGAGGTGGCGTTGGGGAAGTCGGGGTCGGCCTCGCGGTCAAGCGTGGCGCGGTAAATGTTCTTGCGGCCCGAGCGCTCCGAGGTGTAGTAGAGCGAGCGGTTGTCGGCGCCCCAGCTGATATGGCGCTCGGCCTGGGGAGTGGAGGTTACCTGGCGGGTGGTGGGGTACTCCACGGAGGTCACGAACACGTCGCCGCGCGAGGTGAAGGCCATCATCTTGCCGTCGGGCGAGGGTACGGCCCCGCGGGGCGACAGCGCGATTTTCTCGACAGCCGGGGCGTCGTCGGCGGCGATGCTCACGGCGAGCTTCGCCGGGGCGCCATCATTCTTAATGGTGTATATTTCGCCGTCGTAGGTGAAGGCGAGGGTGCCGTCGTTGGCGCGGCTGAGGAAGCGCACTGGGTGGGTCTTGAAGGAGGTCACCGCCGATGGTTTCGAGAGGTCGGCAAGCGGTGCGCGGTACACGTTCATCGTGCCCCCGTCGCGCTCGCTGAGGAAGTATACGGTCGAAGTGGCCGGGTCGAACACAGGGTCGCGGTCCTCGCCTCCGCAGGAGGTGAGGTTGGTGTGCCGCCCGGTTTTGGCGTCGTAGCGCCAGAGGTCGCGGGTCACCGACGAGGTGTGGTGCTTGCGCCATTCATCCTCGAACCCCTTGAGGTCCTGGTAGAGGAATCCCCCGTCGGGCAGATAGGCCTGCTTCTGTGCCGGGGTGGCCAGCACCTGCCGGCGCGCCCCCGAGCCGTCGGCCCGCGCC
>JAMPHO010000063.1 GCA_023663385.1 Alistipes timonensis
CGTGGCCGAGGCGCTCCGGGCCGTGGGGCTGGAGAATTTCGCCGAACGGCTCTCGGCCAACCTCTCCGACGGCGAGCGCCAGAAAGCCATGATAGCCCGCGCCCTGGCCCAGGACACCCCCGTGATGCTCCTCGACGAGCCTACCGCCTTCCTCGACGCCGCCTCCCGCATCGAAACCCTCTCGCTCCTCCGCGATCTGGCCGCCTCCCGCTCGAAAGCCATAATCCTCTCCACCCACGACATAGCCCCAGCCCTCCGCCTCGCCTCCCGCCTCTGGCTCGTGAAGCCCGCCTCGCCGTCGTCCTCTTCCGCCTCCCTCCCCTCGTCCCCCTCCCTTCTCCCCTCGCCGTCGTCCTCAACGTGCGCGAGGCGGAAGCCGAGCGAAGCCTCCGTCCCCCTCTCGACCCTCGTCGAAGGCACCCCGGCGGAGCTGGCCGCCTCGCCCGAAGGGCTCCCCTCGCTCTTCCCCGGCCGCCCCGTGGGCTTCTCCCCCGCAGCCGGCGACTTCCTCCCCCTCTGAATTTTCCGTTTGGCCGTTACGGGGAAAAGGCGTAAATTTGCGCATTAAACACAAATGTGCGCATGCAGAAAGTCAGACCCAAGAAGGCCCTCGGCCAGCATTTCCTCACCGACCTGTCGATAGCCGAACGCATCGCGTCGACTCTCGACTCCTTCAACGGCCTACCCGTCATCGAGGTAGGCCCCGGAATGGGGGTGCTTACCCAATTCCTCCTCGACAAAGGCCACGAGCTCGACGTGGTGGAAATCGACGGCGAGAGCGTCGAATACCTCCGCGCCGAATTTCCCCGTCTGGCCCAGGACCACATCATCGCCAAGGACTTCCTGACGCTCGACCTCGGCGCCCTCTATCCGGGCCGCAAGTTCTGCGTCATAGGCAATTACCCCTACAACATCTCCTCACAGATTTTCTTCCATGTGCTTGAGTGGAAGGACGAGTGCGTCTGCTGCTCGGGGATGCTCCAGAAGGAGGTGGCCGAGCGCATCGCCGCCAAAGAGGGCTCCAAGACCCGCGGCATACTCAGCGTGCTGCTCCAGGCATGGTACGACGTAGAATACCTCTTCACCGTCGACGAGCACGTTTTCAACCCGCCCCCAAAGGTCAAGTCGGGTGTCATACGCCTCACCCGCAACTCAGTGACCGACCTCGGATGCGACCCCGCGAGGTTCAAGACCGTGGTGAAGACCACCTTCGGCCAGCGACGCAAAACCATACGCAACTCGGCCAAGTCGCTCCTCCCCCCCGGAGCCCAGATGCCCGACTCTCCGCTCATGGCCCTGCGCCCCGAACAGCTCTCCGTGGCCCAGTTCGTGGAGCTCACCAACCTCCTCTCCTGAGAGAACCCCTGTTTTTAACGACTTAACGAGAATCGAGCGATGAAGGAATTTGACGAAGAACAGCTCGACCACATCAAGGATATAATCGGGCAGCGCGACGACGAGGCCGCGCGCTCCATACTCGCCGACCTACACCCGGCTGACATCGCCCAGCTCTACAACGACCTCAACCTCGAAGAGGCCGAATACCTCTACCGCCTCCTCGACGACGACAAGGCCGCCGAGGTGCTCATGGAGCTCGACGAGGACGACCGCCGAAAGCTCCTCAGCGGAATGGAGCCGGAGGAAATCGCCCGCCAGTACATCGACCACCTCGACACCGACGACGCCGTCGACCTCATCCAGGACCTCGACGAGGAGGACCGCGACGAGGTGCTCTCCCACATCGACGACGTGGAACAGGCCGGCGACATCATCGACCTCCTCAAATACGACGAGGACACCGCCGGCGGCCTTATGGGCACCGAGATGCTCGTGGTCAATGAAAACTGGTCGATGCCCGAGTGCATCAAGCAGCTCAGAATGCAGGCCGAGGATATGGACGAGGTCTACAACGTTTACGTTGTTGACAACGACGACCGTCTCCGCGGCACCCTCCCGCTCAAGAAACTCATTACCCACCCCTCGGTCTCGAAAATCAAGAACGTTATGGAGACCGACCCCGTGGCCGTCAAAACCGATATGCCCCTCGACGACGTGGCCATCGACTTCGAGAAGTACAACCTCGTAGCGATGCCGGTTGTCGACTCCATAGGGCGCCTGGTGGGTCACATCACCGTCGACGACGTCATGGACAGCGTCCGCGAATCATCCGAGCGCGACTACCAGCTGGCGTCGGGTCTGTCGCAGGACGTCGAGTCCGACGACACCGTGTGGAAGCAGACCAAGGCCCGCCTCCCCTGGCTCCTCATCGGCATTGTCGGCGGCATAGGCAACTCGCTGATTCTCGGAAACTTCGAGCAGGGCTTCGCCACCAACCCCGCGATGGCCCTCTTCATCCCCATGATCGGAGGCACCGGCGGCAACGTCGGCATCCAGTCGTCGGCCATCGTCGTGCAGGGCCTCGCCAACGGCTCGCTCGACATCAAGGAGTCGGGCAAACAGCTCGTGAAGGAGGTCGGCGTCGGCATGATCAACGGCCTCATCCTTTCGCTGCTCGTGTTCCTCTACAACGCCTTCAGCCTCAACCCCTGGAACCCCACGACGCTCGCCGTCTCCATCTCACTGATGGCAGTGGTGCTCTTCGCCTCGATATTCGGCACCTTCGTGCCCCTGACCCTGGAGAAATTCAAAATCGACCCCGCGCTCGCGACCGGACCCTTCATCTCCATCGCCAACGACATCATAGGCATGCTCATCTACATGCTCATTTCCCAGGCCCTTATGCAGGCCCTCTGCTGAAACCCCTCCTCCACCCTATGTACCAGATATTCCACTCGGTAGAGTTCTATGTAGTGCTCCTTACGGTCGCCGCCCTCGTGGTGGGCGTGCTCAGCGCCCCCGGCGGCAAAGGCCCGGCCGAAACAGGATTCCTCACCGGATTCCTCCGCGAAAGCCGCTCAGGCGAGCCTATGGAGCCCTCGATCCATATCGAATGCCTCCCCGACGGCAACGTCACCATCACCCGCTACGGCCTCCACGGCCTCACCGACGCCGCGACCGTGGCCCTCGCCGTGAGCCGCTCGGGCTTCGACATCTCCATCGAGGAGCGCGTCACCCCCGGTGGCCCCGGCAACGGCCCGATCGACACCGCGACCTTCATCCTTCCCGGCCTCGGACAGGAGCGCTACCACCTGAAATACAACTCCCAGCCCACCTCCACCTTCGCCGCCCTCACCTTCCGCAACACCCCCGGCCTCCGCGCCTCCCGCCCCCTCTCCTAACCAATGACCACACTCCCCCGCCCAGCTCTCCGCGCCGCCGCGGGCCCGCTGCCGGGCTTCGCTGTCGCACTGTGCGCCGGCATCGCCTGGGGACTGATGCAGTTCCTCACGCCGCTTATGTGCGACGACCTGGCGTTCATGGCCCAGTACCTCGCCTGCAACGACGGCGACCCCGGTTTCTCGCTCCGCGCGCTCATCGACTCGGCCCTCTACAACCGGGCGCACGATAACTTTCGCATAGCCAACATACTGGCCCCGTTCTCAACGCTCTTCTCCCCTTGGAGGGAGATTTTTCCGATCTTAACCGGGCTCGCCTCCGCCGCGATAGTTTGGCTGTCGGCGGCTCTCGCCGCGGGCAAAGCGCCCGGATGGCGCGCCACCGCGGCCATATGGCTGCTCATAACGCTTTTCCTGCCGATGCGCGGGGGTATGTTCCTCCGCGACTTCTCCCTTAACTACATCTACGCCACCGCCATATGGCTCGCGTCCGTGAGCTGGCTCATCCGCCTTGAGAACGCCGGGTCGCGCGAACCTGGCTCGATTGCCGGGGCGCTCCTCCTCGCCGCGCTGGCCGGAGGGTGGCACGAGGGGCCCGGCTTGACGATAATCGCCGGCATGGCGGTCTATACCCTGATACGCCTGGCGACTCGCCGCGGAGTTTCCCCGCTATGGCTCTGCGCCATAGCCGTATACGCCGCCTCCATAGCCGCGTTCCTCTACTGCCCCGGGATGCTCGACCGCGCGGGGCGCGAAATAGGTACCACCTCCCCAGCCCCGCTCCTCTACAAAATTTACGACGCGTCGATGCCGATTCTGCTCGCGGCCACCCTCGCCGCTGCGCTCCTCTTCAGGGGGTCGCGGAGACGGCTCGCGTCACTTACCTCCGACCCGGTGTTCGTGGTGTTCGTGGTTTTCGCCGTGTCGGCCCTGGCGGGAGCCCTGCTCTCCTCGGTAATAGTGCCCAACCAGCGGGCCGCGCTATGGCCCCAGCTCGCCGCCATAATAGCCCTTGCCAGTTTTTGGAAACCATTGTCGGCGCGAGCGCCCAAGCGCCTGTCCGCTGTGGCAGCCGGGGCGGCGTTAGCCCTCTGCGCCATCCACGCCGCGCACTCTCTAAGCTGGCAGCTCCGCTTCCACAACGAGGAACGGCGCGTCATGGCGCTCTACGCCGCCAGCCCCACAGGCGCGGTGTTTGCCGACGTCACCATGCCCGAGGTTGTTCCGATGACCACCCTCTCCTATCCATCCAAACTATTGTGGACTAACGCCCTGCACTACCATCAGTTCCGTTTCCTCCACCCCGGGAAACCCCTGGCGGTACTCCCGGGGGCGCTCCGCGACGCCTCGCCCGACAATTCCGAGCGGATAGCCTCCGACCCGGCTGTTTACCGCTCGGGAGGGGCGCTGTTCGCCCCCCTCGACGGCGCTCTGTACTCCCGTCTCGGCACGGCGACCGCCATGGTGGTTTTCACCGACGGCTCGGAGGAATACCGCGAACTCTTCACGCTCCCATACATCAACTCCCGGGGCGACACCCTGGCCTACCTGCGCCCCTTCGCCATAGGCGACCGGGAGGTCGGCACCCTGCGGCAGCTCACCCTCCCGAGGGCCGGCACTGACCCCTTCCGCGGTGAGCCCGAGCGGTTCCGCGAAGCCGTCGCGAGCGAAATTAAGCCTCATTAAGGAAATTTTTCCTTATTTTTCGGGCGCGGAACGCTCGCGCTGATAATTTTTTCGTATCTTTGCACCCGGTTAACGCCGCCGACGCGGGTCAGGCTCCCCGGTTTCCGGACCCTGACTCCGACCACAAGGTTTCCAAACCAAAAGAAACGACATAGCCACAGAAACAAACAATAAACACCAACATACTTTTTACTTATCAACTATGACTAAAATTGGTATTAACGGCTTCGGCCGTATCGGTCGCTTCGTTTTCCGCGCATCCTGCAAGCGCGACGACATCGAAGTAGTTGCCATCAACGACCTTCTCCCCGTTGACTACATGGCCTACATGCTCAAGTACGACACCATGCACGGCCAGTTCGACGGCACCGTCGACTACGATCTCGAAAAGTCCCTCCTCATCGTTAACGGCAAGCAGATCCGCGTTACCGCATGCCGCGACCCGAAAGAAATCGCTTGGGGCGCTGTAGAGGCTGAATACGTAGTTGAGTCCACCGGTCTCTTCCTCACCAAAGAAAAAGCTCAGGCCCACATCGAAGCCGGCGCAAAATACGTTGTTATGTCCGCTCCCTCCAAGGACGACACCCCCATGTTCGTTTGCGGCGTGAACGAGAACACCTACGCTGGCCAGCAGTTCGTTTCCAACGCTTCCTGCACCACCAACTGCCTCGCCCCCATCGCAAAGGTGCTCAACGACAAGTTCGGCATCGTTAACGGCCTCATGACCACCGTACACTCCACCACCGCTACCCAGAAGACCGTCGACGGTCCCTCCATGAAGGACTGGCGTGGTGGCCGTGCCGCTTCCGGCAACATCATCCCCTCCTCCACCGGCGCCGCCAAGGCTGTGGGCAAGGTTATCCCCGAGCTCAACGGCAAGCTGACCGGCATCTCCATGCGCGTCCCCACCCTCGACGTTTCCGTTGTCGACCTGACCGTCAACCTGGAGAAGCCCGCTTCGAAGGAAGACATCTGCGCCGCTATGAAGGCCGCCGCTGAAGGCGAACTCAAGGGCGTGCTCGGCTACACCGAAGACGCAGTCGTTTCCAGCGACTTCCTCGGCGACGCCCGCACCTCCATCTTCGACGCAAACGCCGGTGTATACCTGACCCCCAACTTCGTGAAGGTTGTATCCTGGTACGACAATGAGATCGGCTACTCCAACAAGGTTCTCGACCTCATCGCCCACATGAAGAAAGTAAACGGCTAATCAACAGCCCGCTTACCCAACCCATAGAGAGGCGGCGCCATCCCGGCGCCGCCTCTCCCTTTTTCCTCCCTTCCCCCAAAAGCCACCTTTCCCCAAAGCCCCCCTCCTCCTTCCTTGCCTCCCATCCTCTGGTGCGCGAGGCGGAAGCCGAGCGAAGGCTGCGTAGCTCCCTCCCCCCAAAGCCCCCAAAGCCCCTCCGCTCCGCAGGCTTTTGTCCCCGGTGCCGGCAGCTTGCTGCCGGGCGCGAAAGCGCCCCTTCCTCCTTCACTCTTCACCTTTCACCTTTCACCCCGCGGCCCGCGGGCCGCGAGAACCAGTTGTTAAAATGCTTTAACAGTTTGGCGGAAAGGAAGTTTTTCGTTAACTTTGCGAGCATTCTTGTAAGCTATTGGTGGCTTTTTCTGCCATTTTGGCTTTATGCGTTTTTTATCAATATTGCATATCAATCACAGATTTAAAAACATAATTATTAAATTATGAAGACCTTACGCAAAATTGGGATGATGATCGCGGTCGCTTTCGTTGCCCTCGGCTTCACTGCCTGCGACGACGATGACGACGACGCTGTGGCCAACGCTTCCTTCACCGGCACCTGGAAGATTATCGAAAACGTTAACATCACCACCGCCGTCACTACCCCTGACGTGCTTGTCGACGCTGAAACTCCCGCCGCTCCCGTCTCGCTGACTTTCAACGCCGACGGCACCGGCTCGCTCAACTATACCGCTCTCGTCGAGGAACCCTACGATGAGGACGGCGACAACGTATTTGACGGAACCGAACTGGTTGAAAAAGAGTTCCAGGGCGCTTTCACCTACACCTCCGCCGAGGGCACCAACGGCCTGACCACTCTTGAAATCACCCTCCAGCCCACCGATCAGTACAAAGATGTTGTGATGAACACCAGCTACAGCATCAAGGGTGACCTTATGTACCTCTACCTGAAGTATCCCCAGTCGCCCGACGTACTGCGCAAGCAGTAATCGCCGGAACACCGACCAACATACAATCGCTTTCAGGAAGCCGTCGCGGAATCCCCGCGGCGGTTTCTTTTTTGTGCGCACGCAAATAGCTATCGCACTGCCTTTTACAATCTGAAGTTGCATTATCGCAGCCGCCTAAGGGATTCCGCCCCGTAACTTCGCGAGTGAGGAGAGTTTTTCATAGTCAACCAATTTTTTCTAACCTTTATCCAAATCAACATTATGGCAGACAAAACCAAAGGAGCAGTGAGCAGAACCAATCAGCCCAACCAGCCCAAAGCGTCCGACCCGTCCGACCTGTCCGACCCGTCCGACGGAACCACCTTCCCAAGCTTCCGATGCGCGAGGCGCGTCGACGAAATCATCGTGCACTGCTCGGCCACGAGGCCGGAGCAGCGCTTCACCGCGGCCGACGTGCGCCGCTGGCACACCCGCGAGCGCGGATTCCGCGACATCGGCTACCATTTCGTGATCGAAACCGACGGCACGCTCTCCACGGGGCGGCCGCTCGATATGGCCGGTGCGCATTGCAAGGGGCATAACGCCCGCTCCATCGGGGTGTGCTATATGGGAGGCATCGGCCCCGACGGCGCTCCGGCCGACACGCGTACCGCCCCGCAGCGGGCCACTCTCGCGGCACTGCTCGGCGCCCTCGCGA
>JAMPHO010000064.1 GCA_023663385.1 Alistipes timonensis
TGCTCATGACCGGGCAGACCACCATCCAGGAGGTGCTCTTCTTCCCCCAGATGCGCCCCGAGAAGACCGCCCGCCGCGACAAGGAGGAGGCATACACCGCCCTCGGCATCGACGCCGAATGGGTGGCCCCGCTCCAGAAGGCCGGAATCCTGACCGTCGAGGCCCTCGCCACCGCCAACCCCGGGAAGCTCTTCCAGGACCTCTGCGGCATAAACAAGAAGTTCAAACTCGGACTGAAAAACCCCTCGCAGGAGCAGCTCGCCGCCTGGATTGCAGCCGCGCCCGCGCCCGAAAAGACTGAGGATTAACCCCCACAGCGAAAGCCTATGCTTCCCGAAAACTTCCCCGGAAAAGTGGCCGTGATGGGTGGTGGCTCCTGGGCCACCGCCCTGGCCAAACTCCTGCTCAAGACCAACGAGACGATACTCTGGTATATGCGGCGCGACGACCGCATCGAGGAGTTCCAGCGCCTGGGCCACAACCCGGCATACCTCACCGACGTGCCCTTCGACGTGCAGCGCATCGAATTTTCGTCGGACATCAACTATGTGGCCTCCGAGGCCGACACGCTGCTGATGGTGATGCCCTCACCCTACTTCAAGAGCCACCTTGAAAAGCTCTCGGTCGACATAAGCAAAAAGCACATCGTGTCGGCCGTGAAGGGTATCGTGCCCGACGAGAACATGCTCGTCACCGACTATATGCAGCACCGCTTCGGCATACCCGACGATCAGCTGATGGCCGTGTCGGGTCCCTGCCACGCCGAGGAGGTGGCCCTCGAACGCCCCTCCTACCTCACGGTCGCGTGCAGCGACATCGAGGCGGCCAAACGGTTCGGCCAGGCGCTCTGCGGCGGCAAGAACTGCCACGCCATACCCACCACCGACCTTAACGGCGTGGAGTATGCCGGAGTGATGAAGAACATCTACGCCATCGCCGCCGGAATCGTGCACGGCATGAAACGCGGCGACAACTTCCTGGCGATGCTCGTCAGCAACGCCATCCGCGAGATGGAGCACTTCCTCGACGCTGTCAACCCCCGCCCGCGCCAGATCTGCGACTCGGTTTACCTCGGCGACCTGCTGGTGACCTCCTACTCCCGATTCTCGCGCAACCACAACTTCGGCTCGATGATCGGCAAGGGGTACTCGGTGAAAGCCGCCAAGATGGAGATGGAGCAGACCGCCGAAGGGTACTACGGCGCCAAGTGCATCCACGAAATCAACCTCGGCTACGAGGTGTACATGCCTATAGCCGAGGCGGTCTACGACATACTCTACCGCCGCGTGCGCCCCGAATACGCCATATCGCGCATAGCCGACCAGCTTTCCTGACCCACTCACCCCGCCCCGCCCTATGATCTCGCTCCGCGGCATCTCGAAATCCTACGGCAACCTGAAGGTGCTCGACTCGGTCGATCTTGACATCGACCGGGCCGAAATCGTGTCGGTCGTGGGCCCCAGCGGGGCGGGTAAAACCACCCTGCTCCAGATTCTCGGCACCCTCGACCGCCCCGACAGCGGCACGGTGTGCTACGACGGCGAGATGGTGCTCGGGCTCCCCGACAGCCGCCTGGCGCGTTTCCGCAACCGCAACATCGGGTTCGTGTTCCAGTTCCACCAGCTGCTCCCCGAATTCACCACACTCGAAAACGCCGCCCTCCCGGCCCTTATAGGGGGAGAGAGCCGCGCCGAGGCGTTCGCCCGGGCCGAACAACTGCTCCGCGACCTGGGGCTCGGCGCCCGACTCACCCACCGCCCGGCCCAGCTTTCAGGGGGCGAGCGGCAGCGGGCCGCCGTGGCGAGGGCGCTGGTCAACAACCCCTCGGTGATTCTCGCCGACGAGCCCTCGGGGAGCCTCGACAGCCGCAACCGCCGCGAGCTCCACGACCTGTTCATCGACCTCAGAGCCAAAACCGGCACCACGTTCGTGATCGTGACCCACGACGAGACCCTCGCCGACCGCTCCGACCGCGTGATCCACATGGCCGACGGGCGCATAACCTCACCCTCCTTAATCTTATGAAAAAGTTACTCATAGCGGCGGCGGCGCTGCTACCGATGCTCGCCGCGTGCGACGACTCCGAGCAGGATACCCACGACCCCGCCGTATACAACATTGTGGAGCTGGCCTCCCGCGATGCGGAGGGCACCGCGTTTCTCCACTATCCGGCCCCCGGCGACATCCCGGTGACCCTCCGGGCCAAAACTCGGTCGGCAACGTCACTCGAACCGGGCGACTGCCTCTTCCTTGGCTACACCGTAAACGAGCCGGCCGACGGCGCCACCGCCGGAGAGCTCCCCATAACGGTGAAGTCGCTGGCCGCTATTCTCAACACCGAGGCCCGCGCCGTGCCCCCGGAGCAGCTCGACGGGTGGGACGCCGAGCCGATCAACCTGCTGGCCATATGGCGCGCCGGCGATAAGATAATACTCCGCTGCCTACTGACCGCCGACCCCGAGCCGCGCCATTTCGGGCTGCTGGTCGACGAGTCGACCCTCGCCGACGAGGTGCCGACGGCCTACATTTACCACCGCCGCGTGAACCCGGTGCCCAACTACTCCTCGCAATTCTACACCGCCTTCTCCCTCGCTCCGATACTGCGCCCCGCCGAGGGGAGTGCCCGCGACATCAAGGCCCTGCGCGTAAGGATTGCCAACGCCTCCAACCCCTCCCAAAACGAATTCACCATACCG
Organism: Alistipes timonensis; assembly: GCA_023663385.1. Classification (GTDB taxonomy): domain Bacteria; phylum Bacteroidota; class Bacteroidia; order Bacteroidales; family Muribaculaceae; genus UBA7173. The sequence goes on from JAMPHO010000064.1 coordinate 2,697, forward strand.
CTCGACTGACGGCGGTAACCGATAGATAACAAGCGCCCCGCGGAGATTCCGCGGGGCGCTGCCGGTTATTTGGGAGGGGTTTGTGGGTTTGGCTGGTTCGGGGTGGGTCCGGAGGGAGCCGAGGGCTTCGGGGTGGACCCGGAGGATGCCGAAGGCTTTGGCGCCGCCGGAGCCGGCGACTGCGCGGGGTAGACCGAGTTGCGGGGCTCCCGCTTGGGAGCGACGCGGGTCGACGCCGGGGAGTCGGGGGCCGAGGGTGACTGGAAGAAGGGATACGGCACGCCGAACACGTCGTCGATGTCGCCGCCGGGGCTGAGGTAGCCGTCGATCACGGTGTCGCGGCCCGAGGGGTTCTCGAAGGTGTAGAGCTGGAAGAAGCGGAGCATCGCGGCGAGGTGCTCGAACACCGAGTCCTGGATGGCCTCGTAGGCGAACCATGCCGAGGTGGCCGTGAAGCAATACACCTGGAAGGGGATGCCTGCCGAGGTCTGCGCCAGGCTCGTCACGAAGCAGTCGTCGTCGTGCGAGATGTTGGGGTTGGCGTCAAGCCACATCTTGAAGTAAGCCCTGAAGAGGCCCAGGTTGGTGTCGATCGTGCCGTTGACAAGTCCGGCGGGGTTGTCGACGTCGGCCACCTGGCCCGCCTCGCGCTGTTCGAGCTTCTTGGCTATGTAAGCGTCCATCAGAGGCACGGAGCGGAGCGCGTCGAGCATCTCAGGGGTGGCCGGGAGCACGCTGTCGGCGTCAATCATAAAGCTGCGGCAAATGCGGCGGGTGTGGCTCACCTGCATGGTGCGGTAATTGGTGAAGCCGTTGCTTATGAGGCTGTAGGGGGGGAGCGTGGTGGTTGTCTTGTCCCAGTTGAGCACCTTCACGGCGGTGAGCGACACCTCCTGCACGGTGCCGTTGGCGTTGCCCGCGGCGATCCAGTCGCCGACGTGCAGCGAGTCGTTCTCCGAGAGCTGCACCCCGGCCACCACGCCGAGAATGCTGTCCTTGAACACCAACATCAGCACGGCGGCGAAGGCTCCCAGGCCGGCCAAGAGCGAGCCGGGCGATTTGTCGACAATGATCGCGACAACGATGATGGCAGCGAGAATCCAGAGCACCCCCTTGGCCAGCTGGGCCAGACCATTGAGGGGCAGGTGGCGCTTGTTGGCCCGCTCGTCGATATGATGCCAGAGGGCGTTGACGAGCGCCGAGAGGGCCACCACGATAACGAACACGATGTAGACGAGCGTCACCTTGGTGAGCACCCCGGAGAGGCTGTTATGGCTCGACAGGGTGAACTGTATCAGAATGAGGAACACCAGCGGGGTGATGATGCGGCACACCTTGTGGAAAAAGTTCTGGCTCGTAAGGGCGACGTAAACCCCGGAATTGAGCCGCTTGGCGAGCATCGACACCAGCCGGAGCACCAACCACTGCACGATATAACCCGCGACAAGGGCCACACCGAGCACCACGGCGGCGTAGAGGAACGTCACCATGGTGGTGTTGTTGTCGAGGTTGAATACTCCGAGTATCCAGTCGACGATACTCATTATGAAACGCGCTATGGCGTAGGACACGCCGTCGCGGTCACCAATGAAGTGGCTGACGTCGATCGGCGACTTCATGGGGGCCGCGACAAGCGGAATAAGGTTCAGGATACCTGCGTGCATTGCTGATTGATTTTACTGTTGTGAGACGATTGGGCTAATTTCCGGCAGAGGGCGCCTGTCAGAACAGGTTGACCATGGCGGCGACGTCGGTGTCGCCCCAGAAATCAGCGATCGTGAGCCATACGAGCAATAGCAGAATCAATATGCCCACACCGAACAGCATCCACACGCTGGCGCGGTTTTTCTTGTTGGCTTTCTTTACCTCGCGAATCTCCTCGCGGCGTTCTTTTCTTTCCTGGCTTTCCATAATTGTAAGTTGAAACGTTATTGTATCGTTATAACGCCGCAACCCACGCGGCTGTTCGCGGAGAAGCCAGTTAACTCTAAGGATGATGGAGCCGCGGGGCGTGCCGACCCGCGATGGGGCGGTCAGCGGCCGAGCGATTCAAGGGCCCGGCGGACGGCGTCGACGGGTCGCGACGATGGTTCCGGGTCGAAACGGCGGTCGGTAAGCGAGAAGGGTTCCTCGAAGTCGTACCAGTCGATTTCCGGCTCCTCAAAGGGGGTCCCGGCGGCTACGGAGCGGCGGAGCGCGGCACCCGCCTCGGCGAACCAGTGGCGCCAACGGGGCAGATAGTATTCTCCCAAGAGCCCCTGCCACTCGCGGTGGGCGTAGTCGTGGAGCTTACCCCGCTCCGACGCCTCGCGGTTGCCCCAGGTGGTAACGAGTTTCAGCAGGTTCCAACGGTAAAGGTCGCGCTCATATTCTTCGGAGGCGCACCCCTCGGCCATAGCGATCTGGTGGCCGAGGCGCCACCGCGGAATCGACCCGACGAGGCTGTCCTGCGCGGCGATCAGCCTTAGGAAGCGCTCTCCGGCGGCGGAGAAGGCGGCGGTGTCGCGGGCCGCTATCGCCTCGCGGACGCGGGATAGCACGGCGCGCCCCTCTTCGGCCACGGCCTGGCGGGCGATGTCGACAAGGTCGTACTCAAACGCCGCGTTCCCCTCGAACCGCTCCGCGGCGGCGAGCATAAGCCTGGCGGCGCGGCGCACGGAGGCGGGATCGTAGTACGGCTCAGACTTGGCCCAGGCCGACACATCCTCGACCCCGGCGGAGGGTCGGGCACAGAAAACCGACTCCCTCGCTCCCTGCTGGGTCGAGGCGGGGGGACAGTTGTAAACGCCGTCGGCAAGGAGCGCCCAGGCCTCCTCCACCCGCGGGTCGGAAGCGCCGTAGCGGGCCTTGAGGTAGCCCGCGAGCCATTCCACCGGCTCGGGAGCGTCGGCCCCCATCCAGGGGAGGTCGGTCATAAGCTCGTACATCACGGGGTTGTTCTCGATACCCTCCATCGTGAGGCCGATGCCGCGCATCCGCTCCCCGGCGGGGGCCTCCGAGGCCGCACCGTAAGCCTCGAACAGATACGGCAGCTTGCCGTAGAGCCCGGGGTTACCCCCGTAGTTGAGGAGCATGCAGAAGCTCCACATATGGTGGCCGAACCCCTCGGGACGGCGCCACGAGCCCGGCACGCCCCACTGCGGCACGCACTCCGAACTGAGGTCGAGCACGAGCATATCCCCCTCGGGGAGCCCGGCGATCATATCGGCTCGGGGATTCTCGCCCCACGCCTGCACCACCCACACAGCCTCGGGGTTGGCGCGCTTCATCGCGGCGAGTATCTCCTTTCCGGCACCGTCGAGGTCGACGCCGCGGGTGTTGCCCCCCTCGTGAAACGGGTCCATCGAATAGAAGTCGGCCTTGCCGTAGAGCCGTTCGAGTTCGGTATAATATGCGTCGGCGATGCGTCCGAAGTCCTTATGCGATGGCTGGAGAAAGGCCGGGCGACGGTAGGAGCACCACAGTCCCGGGTCGGCAACATCGACCCCGAGTGTCTCGGCGGCGTCGTGTGGGAGCATCCCCGAATACCCCGGAAGCACCGGCTTCATATCGAGCTCCTTCATACGGGCCAGGATTCTCTTCTGCAATTCCTCCTGGCGGGTGTACCAGTGATCGGTATTGGGACCACCCCACTCCTCCAAGTTGTTCATAAGCCACCATGCCTGGAACGCGGGTCCGGCAATGAACGCCCCTACCCTGTCGGGGGGGTAGCCTAACCTTTCGAGCACCGCACGCCACACCGCCTCGGTGCCCGTCAAAGCCAGGGGGAGGTTTATGCCGTGGAGCGCCATCCAATCAATCTCCCTTTCCCAGCGCTCCCAATCCCAGAAAGCCATCGAATAGGAGAAAGTGCAATAGTTGAGGTAATAGCGCCAGTCGGCCCGCGACTCGCGCCTGACGGGCTCCGCTATCGCGGGGAGAGTGTCGGGCAACTCCACCACCATATTCTCCCAAGAGAGCTGGCGGTCACAATAATTCTTCAGATAATGGTGGAAGCCGTAGGCCATCGAGGTATAATCGCTTCCACTGACGGCAATGCGGCCATCAGCGGTCGAGCGAAGCTCGAACCAAGGCTTGACACCCATCGCCGAATCACTCTCGACAAATTTCTCAAACACAAAATCGCCCGACCGGCCCGGAGCGACCCTCTCGACCAACTCCTCCAGCGGACCCGCCACCGCCCCGACCACGGAGCAGAGCGCCAAAACCATAGCGGCAATAAATTTCATATACCGCAAATATACGACAATTTTGGGAGTTTTGGAAGATTTGGGAGATTTGGGAGATTTGGAAGATTTGGGAATTATGGGATTCTTGGGAGATGAATGCCGAGCCTCCCAAAATTCCCAAAAATCCCAAAACTCCCATTACTCCCGGCCCAGCCGGGCGGGTATAAAAGAAGAGGCCCCCGGGTCCTTTCGGATCCGGGGGC
>JAMPHO010000065.1 GCA_023663385.1 Alistipes timonensis
GGCGCCCAGCTCAACGTGCGCATCAACGCCGCCGGGCTCGCCGACCGCTCTATGGCCGAGGCGCTCTGCGAGGAGGCCGAGGAGATAGCCTGCAACGCTTCGGCCCGCGAAACCCAGATTCTCGAAATTGTCAACTCTAAGATCGGATAAGGCCATGGAAATGACCCTTCAGGAATTTCAAGACGATATTCGCGGCGGCATCCCCGCCCGCCTGCCCGAACCCCGGGAATATGACCCCGCGGTAAACCACGCCCCAAAGCGCAAGGAAATCCTCACCCCCGAGGAAAAGAAGCTCGCCCTACGCAACGCCCTCCGCTACTTCCCCGCGGAGCAGCACGCCGAGCTCGCCCCCGAGTTCGCCCGCGAGCTGGCCGAATATGGCCGTATATATATGTACCGGCTCCGCCCGACCTACGATATGTACGCACGCCCGATCGACCACTACCCCGCCCGTTCGCGCCAGGCCGCGGCCATCATGCTCATGATCCAGAACAACCTCGACCCCGCCGTGGCCCAGCACCCCCACGAGCTGATCACCTACGGCGGCAACGGGGCCGTGTTCCAGAACTGGGCGCAGTACCGCCTGGCCATGAAGTACCTCAGCGAGATGACCGACGACCAGACGCTCGTGATGTACTCGGGCCACCCCCTGGGCCTCTTCCCCTCCCACCCCGGCGCGCCCCGCGTCGTGGTCACCAACGGTATGGTTATCCCCAACTACTCCAAACCCGACGACTGGGAGCGCTTCAACGCCCTCGGCGTGTCGCAATACGGCCAGATGACCGCCGGATCATATATGTATATCGGTCCGCAGGGCATCGTCCACGGCACCACCATCACCGTGCTCAACGCCGCCCGCTCCCACCAGCGCCCCGGCAAGCCGGGCATCGGCGGCATGCTCTTCGTCACCGCCGGACTCGGCGGTATGTCGGGAGCCCAGCCCAAGGCGGGCAACATCTCGGGCGTTGTCAGCGTGACAGCTGAAATCAATCCCGCGGCCGTCGAGAAGCGCCACCAGCAGGGGTGGGTCGACGAGGTGCACTCCTCGCTCGACGAGCTCATCCCCCGCATCCGCGAGGCGGTCGAGGCCGAGGAGGTCGTTTCGCTCGCCTACCTCGGCAACGTGGTCGACCTCTGGGAGCGCCTCGCCGACGAGAATATCCCCGTGAACCTCGGCAGCGACCAGACCTCGCTCCATAACCCCTGGGCCGGCGGCTACTACCCCGTGGGCCACTCCTACGAGGAGTCGCGCCGCATGATGGCCGAGGAGCCCGAGCGCTTCCGCGAGGCGGTGCGCGAGTCGCTCCGCCGACAGGTGGCCGCCATCAACCGCCTCGCCGACAAGGGTATGTACTTCTTCGATTATGGCAACGCCTTCCTCCTCGAAAGCTCCCGCGCCGGGGCCGACATTATGGCCGCCGACGGCAACGGCTTCCGCTACCCCTCGTATGTCCAGGACATCATGGGTCCGAAGTTCTTCGACTATGGTTTCGGCCCCTTCCGCTGGGTATGCACGTCGGGCAAGGCCGAGGATCTGGCCGTCACCGACCGCCTCGCCGCCGAAGTGCTCCAGCAAATGCTCGACGAGGCTCCCGAAGACATCAAGGGGCAGCTCGCCGACAACCTCCACTGGATCCGCGAGGCCGCCGAGAACCACCTCGTCGTAGGCTCGCAGGCCCGCATCCTCTACGCCGACTCCGAGGGGCGCACTCGCATAGCCCTCGCTTTCAACGACGCCATTCGCCGCGGCGAGATTTCGGCGCCCGTGGTGCTCGGCCGCGACCACCACGACGTCAGCGGCACCGACTCCCCCTACCGCGAAACATCCAACATCACCGACGGCTCGCAGTTCACCGCCGATATGGCCGTGCACAACGTCATCGGCGACTCCTTCCGCGGTGCGACCTGGGTTTCGATCCACAACGGCGGCGGCGTGGGCTGGGGCGAGGTAATCAACGGCGGCTTCGGCATGGTGATCGACGGCTCCGACGAGGCATCCCGCCGCATCTCCGAAATGCTCCTCTGGGACGTCAACAACGGCATCGCCCGCCGCTCCTGGGGTCGCAACCCCGGCGCTATGGACGCCATCCGCCGCGAGATGGAGCGCACCCCGGGCCTCCGCGTAACCCTCCCCAACATCGTCGACGACGCTATCATTAACTCAGCTTTCTAAAATCATGGACCACCATCATATTTCCTCCCAGTGGCTCACCATCGACATGGTCGAGCAGATTCTCAACAGCGGTTGCCCCGTTTCCCTCAGCCCCGAGGCTGAAGCAAAGGTCACCGCCTGCCGCGAGTACCTCGACCGCAAGATGGCCTCGCAGAAAGAACCTATCTACGGCATCACTACCGGCTTCGGCTCGCTCTGCAACATCTCCATCTCCTCCGACGACCTCTCCCAGCTCCAGAAAAACCTCGTGATGAGCCACGCCTGCGGTTGCGGCGAGCGCGTTCCCGCCGAAATCGTGCGCCTGATGCTCCTCCTCAAAGCGCAGTCGCTCAGCTACGGCAACTCGGGCGTGCAGCTCGCCACGGTGCGCCGCCTCCTCGACTTCTACAACGCCGGGGTGCTCCCCGTGGTCTACAGCCAGGGCTCCCTCGGTGCCTCGGGCGACCTCGCCCCCCTGGCCAATATGTGCCTCCCCCTCCTCGGTCTCGGCGAGGTGGAGGTCGACGGCGTTGTCCGCCCCGCCGCCGAGGTTCTCAAGGAACACGGCTGGGAACCTATGACCCTCCAGTCGAAGGAGGGGCTCGCCCTCCTCAACGGCACCCAGTTCATGAGCGCCCACGCCGTGTGGGCCCTCATCCAGGCCAAGCGCCTCAGCGCCGCCGCCGACTGCGTGGCAGCTATGTCGCTTGACGCTTTCGACGGTCGCATCGAGCCCTTCGCCGCCCCGGTCAACGAGGTGCGCAACCACGCCGGGCAGACGGCCACCGCCGCCGCCATGCGCCGCATCCTCGAAGGCTCCGAACTCATCGCCCAGCCTAAGAAGCACGTCCAGGATCCCTACTCCTTCCGCTGCATCCCGCAAGTCCACGGCGCCGTGAAGGACGCCATCGCATACGCCACCCGCATCATGGAGGAGGAAATCAACGCCCCCACCGACAACCCGACCATCTTCCCCGAGCTCGACACCATCGTTTCCGCCGGTAACTTCCACGGCGAGCCGATCGCCCTCCCGATGGACTACCTCTGCCTGGCTCTCTCCGAGCTTGCCAACATCTCGGAGCGCCGCATCTACAAACTCATCTCAGGCACCCGCGGCCTCCCCTCGTTCCTCGTGGCGAAGCCGGGCCTCAACAGCGGCTTCATGATTCCGCAGTACGCCGCCGCCTCTATCGTCAACCAGAGCAAGGCGCTCTGCTACCCGACCAGCGCCGACAGCATCCCCTCATCGCAGGGACAGGAGGACCATGTGTCGATGGGTGGCAACTCGGCCACGAAGCTCTGCCGCGTGGCCGCCAACACCCGCCGCGTGCTCGGCATCGAGCTTTTCAACGCCGCCCAGGCCCTCGACTTCCGCCGCCCTCTCAAGAGCTCACCTATCGTCGAGAAGCTCCACGAGGCTTACCGCGGCGTGGTGCCTTTCGTCGAGGTCGATTCGGTGATGTACCCGCTCATCGACGCCTCCGAGCGCTTCATCTCCTCCTATAATTTCGACTGACACGATGCGAACGCTCATCAAGAACATATCCTCCATCCTCGGTGCCCGCACCGCCCCCCTCGGCGGGGCGCTAGCGGGCGCCGATATGGCCCTCCTCCCCTCGGTCGACGACGCCTGGCTCGCCATCGACGGCGAGCGCATCGAGGCGTTCGGCCCGATGGAATCCGCCCCCTCGGAAGACTCCTTCCAGCGGGTCATCGACGCCCGCCGGGGCATGGTGATTCCCGCTTTCTGCGACTCCCACACCCACATTGTGTGGGCCGGAAGCCGCGAAGGGGAGTTCCGCGACAAAATCGCCGGACTGAGCTACGCCGAAATCGCCGCGCATGGCGGAGGCATCCTTAACTCCGCCGACCGCCTCAACGCGACCCCCGAGGACGAGCTTTTCGCCCAGAGCCTCCACCGCCTCCGCCTCGCCGCCTCGCGCGGTACGGGCGCCATCGAAATCAAGACCGGCTACGGCCTCACTCTCGAAGGGGAGCTGAAGATGCTCCGCGTCATCCGCCGCCTCCGCGAGGCTATCCCCTCCGTGGAGGTCAAGGCCACCTTCCTCGGCGCCCACGCCGTGGGCCGCGCCTTCGCCGGTAGGCAGGGCGAGTATGTCGACCATCTCATCAACGATATGCTCCCGGCGGTCGCCGCCGAGGGCGGATGCGACTTCGTCGATGTTTTCTGCGACGAGGGGTTCTTTACCACCGATGAGACCGCACGCATCCTCGATGCCGCTGCCCGTTTCGGCCTGGTAGGCAAAATCCACGCCAACGAGCTGGCCGTTTCCGGCGGGGTGCAGGTAGCCGTAAGCCGCGACGCGCTATCAGCCGACCATCTCGAACGGATCACGGAGGTCGAAATCGAGGCTTTCCGCGGCTCCCGCACCATCCCCACAATGCTCCCAGGCGCCTCCTTCTTCCTCGGCATGCCCTACGGCCCGGCGAGGATGGCTATCGAGGCCGGACTCCCCGTGGCGCTCGCTTCCGACTGGAATCCGGGCTCCTCACCCTCGGGCGATATGCGTTTCGTTTGGACCCTCGCCTGTGCGAAGATGAAACTTACCCCCGAGGAGGCGCTCAACGCCATGACGGTCAACACTGCCGCGGCTCTTGGCCTCGCCGCCGACGGCTGGGGCTCTATCACCCCCGGCGGCCCGGCCTCGCTGATTATCACCAAGCCCCTCCCTTCGCTCGCCTACATCCCCTACGCCTACACCGAGCCCTGGATCGAACAAGTCATCCTCAAAGGCTCATAACGCTTAACTTCTCTCTCCTATGAGGAAAATTTCCTTATTATTTTGCGCGGCTCTCGTCTTTCCGGCTAACCTCATTAATGCCGGAGAGGCGGGAGCCTCCGCTTCCGTGTCACCCATAGCGAGGGTGCTTTTCTCCTCAGCCGACTTCCGAAGCCGTGGCGCCGCCGATTCCGAGCTCCCCGAATACATCCCGGCAATCATCCGCGTCGCCTCCGATGCCGACATCCCCGATTTCGTGATTCCGCTCGGAAGGAGGGCCGACCTCGCGCTCGTCAATGTCCCTGCCGACCGCATTTCCGAGGTTATGTCGGCCCCGGGCATCATCCGCATGGAGGCGGGCATATGCGGCGTCCCCGATATGGATATGGCGCGGCGCTACTGCGGACTGGCCGAAGCCCAGGCTGGCGGCGCCGACCTCCCCCGCTCCTTCACCGGCGAGGGGGTGGTATGCGGCTTCACCGACGTGGGCTTCGACCCCGCCCACGTCAATTTCGCCGACCGAAGCTCCGGCGCTTCCCGCGTGAAACTGCTCGCCAACTATGGCCGCTACCTCCCGCTACCCGACATCGCTGACTCCGACGCCGCGATCGCCGCATGGACCACCGACGACTCGGCCAACTGGCACGCCACCCACGTCGCCGGTATCCTCGCCGGAAGCTACGACGGCCCCGAAGCGCCATATATGGGCGTGGCCCCCGATGCCGAAATCGTCGGCACTACCTCCTCGCTCGACGCTGCCTACCTCCTCGCCGGATGCGACCGCGTGGTCGAATACGCCCGCTCGCAGGGGAAACCGGCGGTAATAAATATGTCTATTTCCTCCTTCACCGGACCGCGCGACGGCTCGACGCTCTTCAATGAGTATATGGCCATGATCGCCTCCGAGGCCGCCGTGTGTATTTCGGCCGGAAACGACGGCTCCCGCGACTCGGGCTACTTCCGCTTCTCCCCCTCCGCGGCGAAACCCGCCGTCGAGGCCCGCGTGCTCGGCTCCGACTGGGACGCAGTCGATGTCTCAGGCATTGCCGACCTCTGGAGCCGCAACTCTACCCCGTTCTCCCTCCAACCTTTCGTCTGGGACGACCTCGAACACCGCGTCTGCATCACCCTCCCTCCCCTCGACCCCGCCGGAGGTGGCGACCCCCACATCGTATATAGCTCCGAGAACACCCCGGCCCTCGCCTCCCTCCCGGGCTTCACGGCCTCCATAACCCTCTCCTGCGAGGTTAACCCCGACAATGGCCGCTTCAACGCCGCCGCGGCCATCGGTTACTTCAACAATAACGGCGAGCACTATTCCGGCCCCTACGATGCGTCCAAGTCGCGCTACCACGTCGGTTTCCGTCTCTCGGCCCCCGACGGCGCCGAAATCGACTGCCACGTCTCCTCCTCGCTTATGATGATGTCGTGTGCCTCCTCCACCGCCCCCGCTTTCTCCAACGCCCTAACCATTAACGACTTCTGCTGCGGCGACGGCGTGATAGCCGTAGGGGCCGTATGCACCCGCACCACTGTTCCGCAAATCGGCTCCGACTACCTCCGCGTCGTCTCCTCGGCCACCCCCGGCACCCCCGCCTCCTTCACCAGCTTCGGCGACACCCCATCCGGCTCCCTTCCCCACATCAGCGCCCCCGGCGCCCCCGTGATCTCCTCCATATCCCAGCCCTACATCGACGCCTCCGAAGCCCCCGAGTCCGACTACTCCGCCAAAGTCGAATCCGCTGGCCGTCCCCACCTGTGGGGCGAAGCCTCCGGCACCTCGATGTCCTCCCCCTACGCCGCCGGAGTCCTCGCCCTCTGGCTCCAGGCCGACCCCTCCCTCACCCCCTCCGAACTCAAAACCATCGCCATCGAAACCGCCACCTCCCCCTCCTCCTTCACCCTTCACTCTTCACCCCTTAACTCCCTCTCCTCCGATCCCCGTTGGGGAGCCGGCATGATCGACGCCCTTGCCGGATTGCGCCGCGTCCTGGGCCTCTCCTCCCTCACCTCCGTCACAACCGAGCCCCCCACAGCCGAGTTCCGCCTCGAAGGCGCCACCCTCGTCTGCACCCCCCTCCGCCTCCCCCTCCTCTCCCTCGCCGCCTACACCCCCGACGGCCGCCTCCTCGCCTCCCTTCACCCTTCCCCCTCCGGCCCCGCCTCTCCC
>JAMPHO010000066.1 GCA_023663385.1 Alistipes timonensis
GGGTGCGCCCGCCGCGCCGACGGCGCGTCATGCGCGACCTGCGGCGGGTGCGGCGAGGTGCGTATGAAGCTCACCAGCTTCAACTACCTCGACGACATACCCGGGGGCTTCGCCGACGATGATATGGTCGAGGTGCAGTTCAAGAACACCCGAAAGGGGTTCTTCCTCAACTCCGGCAACATACCCCTTGAGATTGGCGACTGGGTGGCCGTGGAGGCCGCCCCTGGCCACGACATCGGCCGCGTGTCGATGACCGGCGCGCTCGTGCGCCTGCAGATGCGCAAGGCCAACGTCAAGCCCAACGCCGAAACCCGCCGCGTGTTCCGAAAGGCCAAGCCCTCCGATATGGAGCGCTACCGCATGGCCAAGGGGCGCGAGAACGAAACTATGATACGCTCGCGCCAGATCGCCGCGGGCCTAAAACTGAATATGAAAATCGGCGATGTAGAGTACCAGGGGGACGGCAACAAGGCTATCTTCTACTACATAGCCGACGAGCGCGTCGACTTCCGCCAGCTCATCAAGGTGCTGGCCGAAACCTTCAAGGTGCGCATCGAGATGAAGCAGATCGGCGCCCGCCAGGAGGCTGGGCGCATAGGCGGTATCGGTCCCTGCGGCCGACCCCTCTGCTGCAACACCTGGATGACCAACTTCGTGAGTGTCAGCACCGCCGCGGCCCGTTACCAGGATATTTCGCTCAACCCGCAGAAGCTCGCCGGGCAGTGCGCCAAGCTCAAGTGCTGCCTCAATTTCGAGATCGACTCCTACATCGAGGCTTCCAAGAAGCTCCCACCCAAGGACGCGCGCCTCGAAACCGCCGACGCCACTTACTTCTACTTCAAAGCCGACATCTTCAAGGGGGAAATCACATACTCCACCGACAAGAACGTGCCCGCCAACCTGGTGACGCTCACCGCCGAGCGGGCCTTCGAGGTAATCGCCCTCAACAAGTCCGGCGAGAAACCCCTGAAACTCAGCGAGGAGGAAGAGGCTCCGGCCAAGGCCGCCGAGTATGGCGACATTATCGGGCAGGACTCGCTTACCCGCTTCGACAATAAAAAGAAGAAGCGCAAGAAGAAGGGGGGCTCCGCACCCAAGGATGGCGCCAAACCCGAGGGTGGCAAGCCCCAGGGCGCGCCCGACAAGGGGAAGCAGCGCCCCGAAGGGCAGAAGCCGCAGAAACCGAAGGCCGAGAAGCCCCAGGGAGCCGACGGCGCCGAGCCTCGCCGCGACCGACCCAAGAAGCACAAGCCCCGCGGCCACAAGCCCGAGGGGGGTAAAAACGATAACCAGCAAAACGCCCCGCGGCCACAGTGATGCGCAGCGTCGCGTTACGGACATACCTCGCGCTCGCCGCGCCGCTCGCGCTCGCCGCGGGTTGCTCCCGGCCCGGCAACGCCGCCAGCGGCTATGAGTCGCTCCCGGCAGCCGAGGGGTGGTGCTTCAGCGACACCCTTTCGTATCCGCTGGAGCACACCGACTCCGTGGCCCGGGGTAGGTTGGCGGTGGGGGTGACCCATACCGCGCGCTACCCCTTTTCCGACCTATGGCTCGAAGTGACATCCGAGCGGGCCGACGGCTCTCACCGCCGCGACACGGTGTGCCTCACGCTGGCCGACCGCGATGGACGCTGGACCGGCAACGGCATCGGGGTCTCCTTCCAGGTGGCCGAAACGGTGGCCGCGCCGATGGTCCACCGCTCCGGCTCGCCGCTGACAGTGCGCCACATAATGCGCCGCGACACCATCGCGGGTATCGACCGTGTCGGTGTTTTCTTCATCCCCGAGGGCCGGTAGGGCTCCCGCCTAATTGTTTCCGGGCCCTCGGGCGACGTTATAAGCACCCCCGGGCGACGTTATAATTCTGACTATTATATGGAACCAATATCACTCCTCCAGCCGCGGGAAAGTTTCCTGCGTTTCGAAAAAACGCGCCGCGCGATGGCCGACGCGGGCCTTGACGCCATTCTGGCCTGCGATTTCGCGACGGTCTACTATCTGGCCGGACGCGTGTTCGACGGGTTTGTCTACATCCCCGCCGACGCCGACCCCGTATGGTTCGTGAAGCGCCCGGTGCACCTCGCCGGCGACCGCGTGTGCCATATCCGCAAACCCGAGGATATCCCCTCCGCGCTCGAAGGGCTTGGCGCGGGGCTCCCCGCCCGTCTCGGACTGGAGATGGACCTCTGCTCCTACTCTTTGGTGGAGCGCCTCAAAGGGGCGTTCCCCGGTGCCGAGGCGCTCAACGCCTCCCCGGCGCTCCGCGCCGCCCGCTCGGTGAAGACCGACGAGGAGCTGGCACAGGTGCGCCTCTCGGGCGCTAAGCACGTCGGGGTTTACTCGCGCATCCCCTCGCTCTACACCACCGGCATGACCGACTACGAGCTGCAGATCGCCATCGAGTATCTGTCGCGCAAGGAGGGGTGCCTGGGGCAGTTCCGCATCAGCGGTTCCTCGATGGAGCTGTTCATGGGCAACGTGATTTGCGGCGAAAGCGCCGACGCGCCCTCCCCCTACGATTTCGCGATGGGGGGCAAGGGGATGGACCCCTCGCTCCCCGTCGGGGCCTCCGGCGAGGAGATTCGCCCCGGATGCACGGTGATGGTCGACGTCAACGGTAACTTTACCGGGTATATGACCGATATGACCCGCGTCTACTCCCTCGGCGACCTCCCCAAGATTGCCCTCGACGCGCATCAGTGCTCGGTCGACATCCACGCCGAGTTCCGCCGTCTGGCTGTGGCGGGCGCTTCGGCCAAGGCGCTCTACGAAATGGCGCGCGGCATGGTCGCCGAGCGCGGTTTCGAGAAATACTTTATGGGCCACCGGCAGCAGGCCGGGTTCGTGGGCCACGGCGTGGGCATCGAAATCAACGAGTCGCCCGTCCTCGCTCCCCGCAGTCGCGACATCCTGGAGGAGGGAAACGTAATCGCCCTCGAACCCAAGTTCGTGATACCCGGTGTTGGTGCCGTGGGCGTTGAGAACACTTACATCATACACTCCGACCGCGCCGAATGCGTTACCGACGCCCCGGAGGATATTATCTCACTTGATTGAGCAGCAGATGATTGTCGAGCAGATTGACAAACCCATATTCCACACCGTAGGTGAGGTGGCCGACGAACTCGGCCGCGAGTGCTATGCCGTAGGGGGCTATGTGCGCGACCTCTTCCTCCGCCGCGAGTCAAAGGACATCGACTTCGTGACCGTCGGCAGCGGTATCGAGGTCGCCCGGGCCGTGGGGCGCAGGATGCGCGGGGCCCATGTGGCCGTGTTCAAGAATTTCGGCACCGCCCAGGTCAAGGGCCGCGGCGTGGAGCTGGAGTTCGTGGGCGCCCGCCGGGAGTCCTACAAGCGCGATTCGCGCAAACCGATCGTGGAGGACGGCACGCTCGATGACGACCTCGCCCGCCGCGACTTCACAATCAACGCTATGGCGGTTTGCGTCAACGCCGGCCGCTTCGGCGAGCTCATCGACAAGTACAACGGTATGGCCGACCTGTGCGACGGGCTGATACGCACGCCGCTCGACCCCGACATCACTTTCTCCGACGACCCCCTGCGCATGATGCGCGCCATACGCTTCGCGACCCAGCTCGGGTTCACCATAGTCGAGGATACTTTTAAGGCTATCTGCCGCAACGCCGGGCGCATTTCGATTATCTCCCGCGAGCGCGTCGCCGACGAGCTTATGAAGATCATGCGCTCGCGCCGCCCATCCCGCGGTTGGGAACTCCTGTTGAAATCGGGGCTGCTGAAACTGATATTCCCCGAACTCGCCGCCCTCCGCGGCGTCGAGGTGGTAAAGGGGGTGGGGCATAAGGATAATTTCTACCATACGCTGGCGGTGCTCGACAATGTGGCCGAACGGAGCGACAACGTATGGCTCCGCTGGGGCGCGCTGCTCCACGACATCGCCAAGCCCGTAACCAAGCGCTTCGACCAGCAGCTCGGTTGGACTTTCCACGGCCACAACGCCGTGGGCGCCAAGATGATTCCCCGCATCTTCCGCCGTATGAAGCTCCCGATGAACGAGCATATGAAGTATGTGCAGAAGCTCGTTGACCTGCATATGCGCCCGATAGCCCTCGTTGAGGACGAGGTGACCGACTCCGCCGTGCGCCGCCTGCTTTTCGACGCGGGCGACGATATTGACGACCTTATGATACTCTGCTCGGCCGACATCACCTCGAAGAACCGCGAGAAGGTTGAGCGTTTCCGGGCCAACTACGAGCTTGTGAAGCAAAAAATGGTCGAGCTTGAGGAGCGCGACCGCATACGCAACTTCCAGCCCCCGGTCAACGGCCTGGAGGTTATGGAGACCTTCGGGCTGGGCGAGTGCCGCGAGGTGGGCGTGATTAAGGAGCGCATCAAGAACGCCATTCTCGACGGCGAGATCCCCAACGACCACTCCGCCGCCCGCGACCTGATGCTCCGCTTCGCCGCCGCCGAGCTGGGCCTGAAGCCCGCCGCTCAGGAATCGGCTTCGGCATCGGCCTCGGCTACTCCGTCGGACGGGTCGGACGGGTCGGACAAGTCGGACGGGTCGGACGAGGCCGGAGCCTGATGGTTGGCCGATGCCTGACTTTTATTGAAAAAACAGCGAGAGAGTTACCGCCTTGGCGGTAACTCTCTCGGTTTATGCGGCCCGGGGCCGGCGGGAGCCGGCGCGGGGCGTTATTTCTGTGCTTTCTTCTTTTCGAGCTGCTTGTCGATGGCTTCGAGGCAGAGGTCGATGGCCTCCTCGAAGGAGTCGGCTACCTTGGTGGCAACGGGTTCCTCCTGGGGCTGTACAACCTTGATCACGGCCTCCTTGTTCATGGCGGTCTCGGGCTTTACCACGGTGAGCTTGACGTCGATGGTGGTGATGTCGGGGAAGTGGCGCTGCAGGCGCTCGGCTTTCTTGTTGATGAAGGCGGTGAGCTTTTCGCTGGCGTCGAAGTTGATTGCTTGAATGCGTACGTCCATGGTTTTTCTCCTCCTTAAGTTTTTTTGTGCGCGGGGATGCGCGAGTTCGTAATTCTGTTTGAGGTCGCGGTATGTTATATGCGTGTACACCTGCGTTGTTGCCAACGACTGGTGGCCAAGCAGTTGCTGCACGGCTGAGAGATCCGCCCCGTTGTTGAGCATATCGGTGGCGAACGAGTGGCGCAGCGTGTGCGGGCTGAGCCTTGAAGCCCGGCTGTGGCCGGTAAGCTCCCGTTTCACCACTCTCTCCACAAGGCTGGGATATATCGGGAGCCCCTCCTCGCACCTTACGAAGAACATCTCCGTGAACGGTTGGCCGGTATAGCGGGCCCTCGCCTCGCGGTAGCGCTCGATCGCCTCCCTCAGCTCCTCGCCGAAGGGGATCACTCTCTCCTTATTACGCTTTCCGAGCACTTTTAGTTCGCCTTTCGAGGTGTCGACATCGGCGTCGCGAAGTCCTATGAGTTCGGCCCGCCTCATCCCGGTGGAGTAGAACATCAACACTATCAGGTGGTCGCGCGTTGTTTCGAAGCCGCCGTCGGTGAACGGTTTTTCCTCAAGCACCTCCTCCATTTCCTTCTGGCGCACATACACGGGGAGCTCCTTGGCGAATTTCGCCAGCGGGACCTCCGAGGCGGGATTCGACTTCGCAAGCCCCTGACGCGACAGGTAGGTGTAGAAACTGCTCAGGGCCGTCAGCATTTTGCGCACTGTGCGCCCGCTGAGGCCCCGGGATGACAGGGAGAGGGCCCAGGCGCGCGCGTCGGCGCCCGTAACGCTCTCCGGATCGAATTGCTCCGGCTTTCCGCCGGTAATGAAATCCGCGAATCGGTTGAGCGCGTTTTTATACGTAGCAACGGTGTGGGCTGAACTGTTCAGCTCACACCGAAGATATGTTAAAAAAGCGTCGATCGGCATAGGCTCGCTGCGGGAGGGGTTTACTCTCGGTAGCGAAATTAACGAATACTTTCGGAAAAAGCAAAAGTTTTTCGGGTTTTCACCCTTTTTGTTGCGTTTTTCCCGCCGCGGAGCCGCGGTTCGTTACGCGGAGCGGCGTGTTATTCGTCGGTCGCGGGGTGCGGACGCGCTGTTTCGCGCCTGCCGCTCCGGCCTGGCCGAGTCGCGAAGGTGACCGATTTATTCCTCTACCAGACGGAGTTTCTGTACGTAGACGGCCTTCATCATCTTCTTGCGGTTGGTAACGGAGGGCTTCTCGAAAGCCTGGCGGCTGCGGAGTTCCTTCACGATGCCGGTTTTCTCGTATTTACGCTTGAATTTTTTGAGAGCTTTTTCGATGTTGTCGCCTTCTTTAACTTGTACGATGATCATTTTGTTATTATTCCTTGATATTGTTGTTGTTATCGTTGTCTGGCACGCTCCTCGGCACGCGGTCGCGGCCTTGCGGGGCGTTTTGCGCGGCAAAGTTACGCATTTTCCCCAATTTACCCAACAATCGGTCGAAAAAAATCCGCCGTTTCCGCTTTCCTACAGCGATTTCGCGTTCCGCGAGGCGCCGCGGCGGGGTGGTGGCTATGGCTCGCGGCGGGCTCGACGGAGACCTGCGGGCTGCTCTCGGGTAGCCTTTGGGTTGCTCTCGGGTGGCTCCCGGCTGGCTTTGCCATACCTTTCTGGGTCAAAAATCGGCAAAAATCGGCAAAAAACGCGGATGGGCGAGAAAAATGCCGAAAAAGTTGCGTATTTAAAAAGAATGGCGTAATTTTGCATCGCAAAACCGGGAGAGGTTTTGCGGAAAGGTTTTTTATCGTTTGGATTGAATCTCATCCGAGTTCAATTCTACCTGCTTCAATAGCTCAGTCGGTTAGAGCATCTGACTGTTAATCAGAGGGTCGTTGG
>JAMPHO010000067.1 GCA_023663385.1 Alistipes timonensis
TCCGTAGCCAACGCAAACCGTTGGCGATGACTTGTCTTCTTCGCTGTAATATCAAGGGGTTCAGCGGGATTCAGCGGGATTCAGCGGGATGCGGCGGGATGCGGGCGTTGCATCGGGATTGGGTGGTTGGGTCAGACTATCAGGGGAATCAGCATGCCGGCGAATATGAGGAGGATGCTGCCGACGGCGTAGGTGACGGTGTAGTTCATCGCGGGCACGGTGCTGTCGAGGTTGTCCTGGATGGCTCCGAGGGCGGCAACGGCGTTGCGGCTTCCGGCCACACATCCCAAGGCTATGGCGGGGTGGAATTTGAAGAGGCGCGCGGCGATGATGGTTGAGAGTATCAGCGGCAGCGAGGTACACACTACCCCGGCAAGGAAAAATTCGATGCCTACCTGGCGCAAACCGGGGAGGAAGGTGGGTCCGGCGCCGAGGCCTACGACGGCTATGAAGAGGTTCAGCCCCACGTTGTTCATGAACCAGAGCACGGGGCGGGGTATGCGGCCGAAGGTGGGGCGTTTGTTTCTGAGCCAGCCGAGTACGAGCCCGGCGAGTATGGCGCCGCCGCTGGTGCTCAGGGATATGGGTATGGAGTTGTAGTAGAATGTTAGGGCGCCTATGAAGCATCCGACGGCTATGCCGAGGCCGATGAACACCACGTCGGTGTCCTCGGTGGGGCGGTCGGAGAAGCCTATCTCGGAGGTCGCGGCGGCCACGTCCTGCGGGAGGCCGACGAGTGTCAGCACGTCCCCTTTCTCCAGCCTGGTGCGGGCTTTGAGCGGTATGGCTATGTCGTCGCGCATGATTTTGCGTATCATCACTCCCCGCATATAGTCCTGGGAGCGTAGTTGGGCGAGGGTCATCCCGGCGGCTCCCGACTTGGAGACGGTCACGGGGAGGTTTTCGGCCGAGAAGTTGAGGAGCTCGTGGTCGGTGACCTCCGGGCCTATCCATCCGGCTTCCTCCACGATTGTCTCGCGGCGTCCGCTGAGCACTATTACGTCGCCCCGGCGCACTTTGAGGTCGGGCTGCGGGTCAGCGATTTCCCCTCTCAGCCTCAGGCGCTCAATGAAGTGGCGCAGCCCCATCTGGCCGATGCGCTCCTCGATTTCGCCCACGAGACGGGGGCGGTCGAAGTAGTCGGACTCGGCGCGGTAGGCACGGAAGGAGATCGGGCGGTTTGCCACGAAGGTTCCGGGTTCGGCCACGATGTCGCCGCTATCCATTTCGGCTTCGAGGCGCGCGGTGCGCTCCCTTACTTTCCCGAGTCCGCCCAAGAGGCGCGGTCCGAGGTTCGCTATGACCCAGGCCGAGCCTATGGTGCCGAAAACGTAGCACACGGCGTAGCAGGCGGGTATGATGCCTATTAGTTCCTGTTGGCGCTCGGCGGGGAGTCCGAGCGACCTTATGGTGCTCGACCCTACGCCTATTACCGCCGAAAAGGCCTGCGACCCGGCGAAGAGCCCCACGGCCTGCCCTTTGTCGTAGCCCATCGCGAGGCTCACGGCAGCGACCGTCGCGATGCAGAGCGCGACCTCCACGGCGGCGAAGCCTATCTGGCGAAGTCCGTCACCTTTTAGCGAGCGGAAAAACTGCGGCCCTACCGAGTATCCTATGGCGAAGAGGAACATCATGAACGCCACCGATTTGAGTGTCTCGGATACGGGTATGCCCATCTGCCCGATGACCACGCCGACGATGAGGGTGGCGGTCACGGGTCCGAGGGAGAATGATTTAATTTTGAGCCCTCCGAGCCAGAATCCTAATCCGATGGTGAGAAATATCGGTATTACGGGGTTCTCCCGGAATATGTCCGCGATGAAGTCGATAAGCATAGCCGAACGAAATTAAGTACTAAGTAAGAGTTATAAGTACTAAGTAAGAGTTATGAAGTTTTCATATCATAGACTCACTTATTATAATGATGAATGACACTGAAAAAACGCCTCCGCGGAGCCTATGGTTCGCCAGGAGGCAGTCTGTGGCCTTTTCCGCCATATTTCTTTGCAATCATTGAAAATTTGTGAACATAATGAAACAAAGTGCGTTATAAATGATAGCAAATCATAAAATTCACTAAACGCATTAACACTTATGGATGAAATGAGAGGTACTCGCTACCCGACTTTCGGCTTCATTACCGGCGGCACCGGTGCTTTCAACGACGGCATTCCCCCCCAGCCCTACGAAACTTTCGCCTATGACTCGGCCCTGAGAATGGCCCGCATCGAGGATTTCAACGTTATCCCCTACACTTCGGTGCTCCCTCCCGAGTGCCGCGGCAACCTGGTGACCATCACCGAGGAGATGGCCAACAAGTATCCCAACCATAAGTACCGCCCCGACCTTCCCAGTCAGTTCAAGCACGGAGCCGTGCTTGAGGTAATCATCGCCGGCAACGGAGCCAACTACAACGAGCACAAGGCTATCGCTACCGGCATCGGCATCATCTGGGCCAAGCGCGACGGCAAGTTCATCGGCGGTTACGCCGCGGAGTACGTCCAGTACTACGATTCGATGATCGACGACGACATCGCCAAGGCCGAGGCCACGATGTGGCTCTCGAAGTCGCTCAAACACGAGCTCACAATCCGCGGCCTGGAGCAGGACGGCGAGATCGACCTCTATCACAACTTCCTCAACATCCCTCCCGACCAGCCTTTCGGCTACTGCCTTACCTGCATCGGGTTCCTCAACTTCGGCTACGCTCCGCTGGCTAAGTAACCTGAGGATGTGTGAAATGACATCGCGAGAGGGCGGAAGGACGCGTTCTTCCGCCCTCTCTTTTTTCAAGGTTTCCAAATAATACTCCTGATTATGTCTGACAGTACTAAGAAACTTGGTTTGCTCGGCCTGACGGCGATTGTGTTCAGTTCGATCGTCGGGGGCGGCATTTACAATATCGCGCAGAACATGGCGGCAGGGGCCGGCCTCGGCGCGGTAATTATCTCCTGGGTGATCACGGCCATAGGCATGATATTCCTGGTGTACACGTTCAAGGTGCTGAGCGACAAGCGTTCCGACCTCAACGCCGGCATCTACCAGTACGCCCAGGTGGGCTACGGCAATTTCGTAGGGTTCTGCGTGGCGTGGGGCTACTGGCTCTGCACGGCCACGGGCAACGTGGCCTACGCCGTGATGCTCAACGACTCCTGCGCGGCGTTCTGCCCCGTTCTGCTCGACCACGGGTGGCAGACGGTGGTGTTCGGCTCGGCGCTTATATGGCTGATGTATTTCGTGGTGGTGGGTGGACTGCGCACGGCGTCGTTCCTCAACGTGCTCATCACGGTGATACAGATGGCGTCGCTGGTGCTGATAGTGGCCATTCTGGTGATTTTCTTCAAGATGAAGATGTTCACCTACGATTTCTGGGGGCAGCTTACCGACCTCGGCTCCGTGGGGTCGCAGTTGCGCACCACGATGCTCGTGACGCTCTGGTGCTTCACCGGCATCGAGGGAGCCGTCATGATGTCGTCGCGCGCCAAGCGGGCGAGCGACGTCGGCAAGGCCGGCATCATAGGCTTTATCTGCGCCTGGCTGCTCTACGCCCTTGTGTCGGTGCTCTCGTTCGGCATCATGCACCAGGCCGAACTGGCGAAGCTGCCCGACCCGTCGGTGGCCTACGTTCTGAAGCATACCTGCGGCAACTGGGCCTACTACTTCGTGATTACGGCCATCGTGTTCTCCATCCTCGGCGGCTGGATCGCCTGGACCCTCGTGTGTGCCCAGGTACCTGCCGAGGCCGCCAAGGTGAAGATATTCCCCAAGCGGTTCATGCGGCTCAACAAGAAGAATATGCCGGCTTTCGGGCTGCTCGTCTCCTCGATTGTGATGCAGGTGTTTATGTGCCTGGTTGTTACGTCGCACTCGGTGTATCTCGCCGCGCTCGACCTGACGAGCTTGATGGTGCTCCCGGCCTATCTGTTCAGCGGCATGTTCCTGTGGAAGTGTACGCTGGCGTCGCGCCGCCAGCCCCCTCTGATCGGCTTTAAATCGAGCCATCAGCGTAACATACTTCGGTTCATAGGCGTGGGCGCCACGGTTTTCTGCTCCTATATACTATGTACGAGCAACTGGGCGCTGATGACTGTGACGGTGCTCTTCTACCTCCCGGGAGTGTTCTTCTATGTGAAGGCGCGCCACGAGTACTATCCCGGCCAGGCGGTGTTCACCACCGCTGAGAAGTGGATTCTCGGCGCCCTGATAGCGTTGGGCGTTGTGGCGGTGATTCTGCTCGCCACGGGCCACTCGGGACTTTGACCGGGTTTTTACATTGGCCCCTCTGACACCGCGCCCTCAGCTCTCTGAATCTTAATTCTTGTTCTCAAACAAGCTCTAAAGGCAAACCCCGCTCCGAAAGTAACTTTTCGGAGCGGGGTTGTCGGTTTACAATGGCTTGCGTTATGAGCAAGGGTGGCGGCCCGGCGTGCTGCCGGCTTGCCGGGCCGTTTCCCTGTTTTTTGCTTTTCAGGTATTATTCCTTATCCATGACGCGAATGTAGGAATAATTTTTGACATAACGGCCAATGTTTCAATATTTTTTGCGAAAAAATGCGCGGTGGCGCTATCCGAACGCTTTCCGAATAGGGCTGGTTTGCTATCCGTACGGAGTCCTAACAGGCTCATTTTCACTATTCGTACGCTATACGGATAAGCTCCCACTCCGCCGCCATTTGGCGGCGCGTTATTTTTCAACGGTGAGCGTCAGGGGTAGGCGCGAGGCGGGGAGGTCGATGGTGAGGGTGCGGGTTGCCTCATCGTAGCGGCCTTTGATGGCGCGGCTCTTGGCCCCGGGCGCGGAGAGGGTGATGGCCCCGGGCGCGTCCACTCCCCGCAGGCGGAATGTGAGTCGGCGCTTGGCGGGTTGACCCGGGTAGACGTTTTCGGCGCTCTGCCCGGCGGTTATGGTGTAGGCCGAGGGGGTGTCGGAAGCCTTGACGGTTATAATGTTGTAGCGTCCTTCGGCGAGCGAGCGGGGGTTGGCGCGGTCATCCTCGTAGACCTCGCACGAGCTTTCGGCCACCCCCGGTGCGGGGTAGTAGTCGAAGGCGTAGCGCGAGGGGTCGTAGTCCCCCACGTTGCGCATTTCGTAAGGCGCGGAGGGTATTATCGCGCCCCCTCTGACGAACAGGGGCAGAGTGGCGAGCGGAGCGTCGACCATCACGGAGTCGGCCGGGCCGGTGTAGGTTTTCAGCGGGTCGTTATAGTCGATCCACACCCCTTCGGGGAAGGTGACGGGGCGGGAGGTGGCCCCCTTGGTCAGCACCGGGGCGACCATGACGTCGCGCCCCCAGAGGTACTGGTCGTCGATATGGTCGTAGGCCGCGGGGTCGGGCGAGTAGGTACCTATCGGGTGCACGAGCGGCGCGCCCTGCGATGCGTTCTCATATGCGAGGGTATAGTTGTAGGGGAGCCAGGAGTAACGGGCCTTGACAAGGGGGAGGATTATATCCTGTTGCTCCGGATAGAGGTACGGCTCGGCGAAGGCCTGCGAGTGGGTGCGGAGCACGGGGGAGAAGAGCCCTAATTGCAGCCAGCGCACATACAGCTCAGGGTCGACCGGGTGCTCCGGGTCGATGGCGAAGCCCCCGACGTCGTGGCTCATATACCCCAGGCCGCTCTGCCCGGCGCCGAGCATTATGGTGACCTGCGGGCGGAGTCCCCCCCAGGAGCGCGACACGTCGGTGCTCCAGGGGAACACCGAGTAGCGCTGCAAGCCGGTGGTGCCGCCGCGCATAAGGGTCATAAGGCGGGTGTCGGGGTACTCCTCGGCGTAGAGGTCGGCTATGATGCGGCTCCAGTCGTTGCCGTAGAGGTTGTGGTACTGGCGGGTGGTGAGTCCGTTGGCGTGGTGGAACCCCTCGGGATGTACCTCCGGCTCGCCGAGGTCGCCCCACCAGCCCCCCATACCCTGGTCGGTGAGGC
Organism: Alistipes timonensis; assembly: GCA_023663385.1. GTDB lineage: Bacteria > Bacteroidota > Bacteroidia > Bacteroidales > Muribaculaceae > UBA7173. The sequence continues at coordinate 5,926 of JAMPHO010000067.1, forward strand.
GGCGGTATACGCCCCTGTACCAGTCGGCGGCGGCGGGGTTGCTGACATCGATCATGCCACCCTCGCCTACCCATATCTTGACCTCGGCGGGGTTGCCGACGGAGTCCTTGGCGAGCAGACCATTGGCGGCGAGGTAATTGTAGTTTTCGAGTCCGCGGCCGTTGCGGAGCACATATGGCTGGGTGATAGCCACCATGTTCACCCCCTTGTGGCGTAGGTCGCGGAGCATGCGGGAGTGGTCGGGCCACTGCTCCGGGTCCCAGTCGAGCCGCCCCATATCCTGTTCCTTGCCGTACCAGTAGAGGTCGAGCACCATGCCGTCGACTGGGTAGCCGGCGGTTTTCAGCGAATCGACCACCTGCTCGGCCTCGCGGCGCGTCTTGTAGCCGTATTTCGAGGTTATGTAGCCCAGGCTCCAGAACGGGGGGAGGGGCTGGCGACCGGTGAGCGCCGTCACCTCGCGGGTGATTCCCTCGAAGCCGTCGGGGGAGCTGATGAGGTAGTACGATACCGGCACCGGGCTCTCCGAGGCGTACTCAATAGGCGAGGAGGCCACGAGTTCGGCGGCGGCGAAGTCGTCAAACAGTAGCGCGTACCCCTTGGGGCTTATCAGCAGGGGCATAGTAATGTTCATCTGCGAAATCCGCGGGTCTCCGGCGGTGTAGCCGTAGTTCTGGCGGTTGTACATCACCAGGGTGTCACCGGCGAGGTTGAACGAGTGGCCCCGTTCCCCAGCGCCATAAAACGCGTCGGCCCCGGAGAGGGGTACCAGGCGCGTCGAGCGGCGCCCCTTGGCGTCGGTAGGGCGCTCGCCGCTGTCGAAGAGGCCGTCGCGCCCGCGGTCGGTAAGGGTGAGCGAGCCGTTGGC
>JAMPHO010000068.1 GCA_023663385.1 Alistipes timonensis
GCGGCGCCCGAGGCGCTCACGATGGTGAAGCCGCCGTCGGCGCCCTCAAGAGCCACGGTCGCGCCGTCAACGCGGCAAGAGAGCCGTGACGCGCCGTCGGCCTCGGCCACGGAAACCGAAACCACTGGGGTCTCGCCGCCGCGCACTACGGGGCATATCATGAAGCTGCCGTAGTTGCCGCCGAAGTAGCTCACCGGGCGGAGATAGTCATCCTCACCCTTGAGGCGCACGAACGAGTTGTGGGCCAGGAGGTTCTGAGCGTCCTCGGGAGCCATGACCTTGTTAGGCATCACGTCCATGAGCATCTGGAGGTCCTCCGTCGAGGGGTCGTCGCTCCAGCCGTAAGCGTCAATGAAAATGAAGGGCTTGCCGAAAAGGTCGATCGGCGAGGAGCACTTCATCTGCGCCACGGCGCCACCCTTGACGGGCACCCAGGCGCCATCCTCGGCGGTCTTGAAGTTCTCGAACTTCACCTCGTCACCTTCCAGGGGCACGGCGGCGAGCTGCATCTCGTTCTGGCCGATGTTGGCCATCCATACCCTTATACCGAGCTTGGCACCCTCCTTGAAGCGGGTGGGCTTGTGCTGGAAATACACGTTCACCCCGTCGAGGAACCCATCCTCGATCGAGAGCATATAGAGGTTCCCCACCCCGACGATGTCGAGTTTGTTGGTGCCACCGAGGCTGCCGTTTACCGAGCCTCCGGCGCTGTCATACATATTCACGCCGAGGGCGTACGTCTCGGTCCAGGAGCGGGTGTCGGCCAGGCACAGCTCGGCCACGCCCCCTACCTTTATCTTATAAGGGGGGTCGAACTCCTTCGTTCCGTCGGCATACCCGACGGTGAGCTTCGGGAAGTCGTAGGTGCCCGGGGTGGCGTAGGTTACCATCGCGTCCTGGAGGGTGGCGTTGGCTATCTCGCCCCCCTCGACATCCCACTTCCAGGAACGGGGCGCGCCGGTGGAGGTGTCGGTATACTTGACGGTGCTCCCCGCGGGCGCCCAGAGGAAGGCCCCCTCGTTCATCGGGTTCGCCGAGGTGTAGCTGCACACCGGGGCGGGATTCGGGTCGCTTATGGTGCCGATATATCTTAGTCCCACGGGGTGGTCATACTGAGCCTCCTGAGCCGAGAGAACACTTGCGCCGGCGATGGCGAGCGAAAATGCGGTGAGGTAAAATTTCTTCATAAGTAATCTTTTGGTCGGGTGTTGCTTTTTCGCAAATTGAGCGATTTCGGGCTGAAATTACAAAAATTTGCGGTCTACTGATAGTCTACCAAGGTATTTTTTGGAACTAATAACGCTTTTTTGCTAAATTTGGGCATGAAATCAAGCGCGATCGCCATATTCCTCCTTTCGATACTGCTGTGCTGCTCGTGCGGCGGGCGCCGCGGCAGTACCGAACCATATATGTGGGAACCGCTGACCCCCGCCCTCGACTCGCTGACCCTCGCCCTGGAAAAAGGATTCTACGACTACATACCCGCCGAGTCGATAGCCGCGGCGGTCGACGGGTTCACGCGCGAGACCGCCCTTTCCGGCTCGCGGCTCGCCGAAGCCCGGGGACTCCACTGGCGCGCGAGGCTACTCAAAAGGAAGGGAGCGTCCGACTCGGCCCTCGCTTTGGTAAGGAGGGCCCTCGACATGGTCGATTCGGCCCGGCACACCTATGATTATTATAGGATACGGGGATTGGTGCGCCAGTACGGCCACACCGGGGGCGCCGAGTCGTATATGGAAATCGACGAGGAGGCCCGGTTCTACGACCGCATGGGCGACAAACCGATGACAGCGCTTATGTACATCAGCCTCGGAGCCACCCTTTTCAACATCGGCGACTACGACAAGAGCCTGCAGTTCATGGAGAAGGCCGACGAGATAAACCGCTCGATTGGCTTCGACAAGCTCGTCGACAAAAACACCATAAACATTGCCATAATTCACTCGCGCAAAGGGGAGAGGGATAAATGCGTGGCGATGCTCCGCGAACTTCTCGAAAAACCCGAGATCATGGCCGACAGCGGGGTGATGAACCTCGCCCTGCGCAACCTCTACGTCTCCACCCGCGACCTGGGTTATCTCCACCGGGCCTACAGTGCCGTGGCCGACAACTTCAACCGCCGCGACCTCCAAGGTCTGTACCAGGCGCTGCTTAGCGAGCACTACCACGACGCCGGGCTCACCGACAGCGCCATAGCCTACAGCCGCCTGGCGATAAGGAACATCGACTACGTCGACAATTTCACGCACAAGAGCATGATCATGCAGGTCTACGCCGAGGCCATGGAGCGCGAGGGGAAAACCGACAGCGCCCTCATCTACCAGAAGCGCTACATCGAATACAGCGACTCCGACTATGTGCGCAAACAGGAGTCGGAGGTGCTACGCCTGGCCAATCTCCGCGAAGTGGCCGAGGTGACGAGCCGCGAGCAGGCCGCCGCGCAGAACATGCGCTTCAACTTTTTAGGCACCATCTGCGCCGTGCTCATAATCGCCGGCCTGGTATACTTCATGCTCTACCGCCGACAGAAACACCACGAGATGGCCTCGCGCGACAGCCGCCTCGAAATGGAGAAGAGCCGCCGCTCGCTGTTGGCAATGATGCTCGTGGTCGAGGAGAAGGACAACCTCTTCAACTTCCTCAACTCCGAAATCGAGAAGATGCGTAGGGAGAACTCCATAGGCGTGCTCGAAGCTCGCCGACTCCAGAACACCATCCAGACCCACCTCTCGGCCGACGAGGAGTGGAAAACATTCCAGCAGCAGTTCGTCCAGATCTACCCCGGGTTCGTGGCAAAGCTACTGGCCGCCTACCCCGGCCTTGCCGACAGCTACGTCAAGCTCGCCACCTATATCTATATGGGGCTCGACAACAACCGTATCGCCCGGCTGCTCGTGATCCGCCCCGAGTCGGTGAAACAGGCCCGCTGGCGCCTGCGCCGCATGATGAAGCTCGACAAGGACACCCCCCTCGACGACGCCATCCGCGCCCTCGGCAACTGACCCCGCCCCTCCCGCCGCTCGGTGCAACTTTTAACATTCCGACATTTAGCAGCCTATTGAAAAACTCACCCATCGACCTATAATTCTGCCTTTAATTGGGATATAATCCAATTAATTCGCTATATTTGCAAAATAATTCCAAATATCGCATCAAGAATGATATTAGAAATCGCTCTCACCAATTTCTTCTCGCTGAATGAGAAGGTGACACTGGATTTGCAGGCCGCGAACATACAGACTAAAGAAGCCCGCGCACTTGCCGACAACACTTTTACTGTCGGCAACGAACATCTTTTGAAAACGGTTGCCATTTACGGTGCCAACGCCTCCGGCAAAAGCAATATCATCAAAGCTATCAAGGCTTCGGTGGATATGATTTTGCAGTCGCATAATTTCAACGAGGGTGATACATTCGGCTTCAAGCCTTTCAAGTTCGGCTCAACCAATGCTCCGAGTGAGTTCTATATCCGTTTTCTACTTGACGGAATTGAGCACGAATATTCATTCTCTTGCACCCGAAATGAAATCATTACCGAAAGCCTTTATCATTATCCCAAAGGGCGCAAGGCTTTGATTTTCTCACGCGACGAGTGTAAGGAAGGCGGCAAAAAGAACAAGTATGAATTTACGACCGTTATCCGTCGTCCGCTCGATGTCGCTAACAACACCTCGCGCAAGACACTTTTCATATCCCGCGCGAGTCAGATGGATCGCGAGAAAGCAAAGGAGGTGTACCGCTGGTTTAACGAGCAGCTTGTGTTCAGTTATCGCGGAAAAACTACTATCGCCATTGACCGTTTTCTCGGAGATAACAAAGATGCCGTGCTTCGGGTATTGAAAGCCGCCGACAGCGACATTGTTGAATTTTCATTTAAAGACGGAGAATTGACCACGTTCCACCGCCGCGACCCGGCGTTGCCGTTTGACTTCAACACCGAGGAGTCTGAGGGAACAAAAATCCTGTTCAAGATAATGCTGACGGTAATGGACGTGGTTCGGAATAACAAGGTAATGTTCCTTGATGAAGTTGAAACGAGTCTGCACACACGTCTTGTGGAATACCTGATAAACCTATTCCATAAAAGCAAATCAGCGCAGTTGGTATTCACTACCCACAACACACATCTGCTCGATATGACTCGTTTCCGCAAGGATCAGATATTCTTCGTCAACAAACGCGAGGACGGTTCGTCCGACTTATACTCGCTCTACGACTATAAAGACTTCCGAGAGAAGATGGATTTGGAGAAAGCCTATCTCCAGGGACGTTTTGACGCGGTGCCATACGTTAACGAAATTGAAAACATCTGACCATGGCACGCAAGGCAAAACAACCGAGGGGAAAGAAGATGAACCCGACGTTCTTCGTATTTTGCGAAGGTAAAACTGAGGCTGCATATGTTGACTTGCTACGGCGTCATTTTCGCGTGCCTATGGAAATTATAGCCCGGGTCAGCGACTCAAACATATCCCAACCATATGTAGACCGGTGCAAAAGAGAGCGTTTCACCACAAACGAGGATAAGACATTCCTTATGTTCGACCTTGATGTGCCTGGTATGCTTGAACGGCTACGCAAAATCAAAGACGCGGTACTGCTGCTCTCCAACCCTTGTGTTGAATACTGGTTTCTGCTTCATTACAAGGACGTCGCCTCAGAACTATCCTCTGCCGAATGTGTCGCGCGTTTAAGGAAACTTGACGCGGAATATGCAAAAGGCGCTTTCTCTGTTCCGATGAAAAAGATGTTGATTGAGAATATTGCTGACGCTGCCAATAGAGCGGTGGCAAAAGTGCCTTATTCCAATCCGTCATCAACCGTCCATCTGCTGACGAATGAAATACTAAAAAATGTGCGGCAGCAATAAATCCGGGAAAACAAAATTTGGTTGATATTTGTCTATGCGTGACCGAACTATCGAAATAAATAAGTAAATTTGCACATTATGGATAAATCCGCACATACCAATATCAAGAGCGTTTCGATCAAGAACTTCAAATCGGTAAAATCAATAACGCTTTCTGACTGTAGGCGCGTCAATGTGCTGATAGGCAGACCTAATGTGGGCAAAAGCAACCTGTTGGAAGCTCTTGCGTTATTCGATGTGCCGTACATGGTAAACACATCAAACAAATCGCTTAAAAATCTTGTACGGATAGAGAATACCGCGGATTTGTTCCATAATGGCATATCGACATCGCCCATAGAGGTACTGGCAGATGATAATTCTCTGGTTGTAAATCGCGGCGCGAACAATGGACTGACTGTTGACATATCAATAAAAGGCGACATATCCAAATACGCTTTCACTCCATCGTTAAATCTCTCAACAAAGAAAGAGCCGACTGTATTGCCGGATGTGCTTGCCTACTTTTTCCCGAAGCATTTTGTGGCCGAATCCTCAAACGCGGGGTTTCTTCTGCCCCCCTCCGGAGTAAATCTGATGGAAACAGTTGCCAATCTGCCTGACCTGAAATCAAATCTCGCGGAGCTGTTCCACGGGTATGGATTGAAGATGATGTTTGATTCCGGCTCACAGCAAATAAAGGCAATGAGAGAAAACGGCCTGGATATGTTCCTTGTCCCGTTCAATTCCCTTGCCGATTCACTGCAAAGACTGATATTCTACAAATCCGCGATTGACAGCAACCGAAATAAAGTTATTTGCTTTGAAGAACCCGAGGCGCATACTTTCCCGCCGTATATTTCAAACATAGTCAACGATATAATAGCAAGCGAGGATAACCAGTACTTCATCACCACCCACAGCCCGTATGTCATGAGCGCGTTATTGGAAAGCGCTGGTGACGACTTGGCTGTGTTCGTTGTCGATATGGAAAATAGTGCGACGGTCGTACGTCGTCTTTCAGAGCAACAGCTTCAGGAAGCATACGACAACGGCATGGATATGTTCTATAACCTTGAAGCATATCTTGGCAAATGAATCAACGCGCGGACTTTATAATTCCTGAATGTTACGTCGACACCAACCTCGTAGAAACGTTGGTATGTAAAGCAGGTTGTAACCATCAGAAAGGCTGCAACCAGGTGGCGAAAGTCATGCTGGAAAAATTCGCGGACAGATTTACTGTTGGAATAATTGATGCGGATAAGCGAAAGCCGAGCTATCTCAATAGTTTTAATGAGGTCGCGTCAAGTGAGCATATTAAATTGTTCAGGCATTCTGCTCGTCCGCACTTTATAATCCTCGTCCACCCGGCGATTGATGGATTCATACTTTCATGCGCTAAAGCCGGGAGCATCGATCTAACTGAATACGAACTATCTCCAGTATTAAAGGAGTTCACCGCGCAAACTAAAAACGTGATGTCGAATAAAGACCCACGTTTCAAAAGGCTCTTCAAGACAATGGAGAATGTTGGCGAGATTAGACTGATGAAAAATATTATCTCATACTTGGTTCGTACAACATACACCGCGTCTAACGATGAGCTATCCGCTATTTTCAATATAGAATAGCACAGCACACGGCTCTAAACTCAGTTTTTTGTAAAATCCGAGGTTATAATCGCAAAAATTTGTACCTTTGGACTCTCTTAATCGTGATTTTTTGTATGGCTGTGAAAGTTGATACCCAGAAAGAGATAATTTTCGGCTCGTCAGATCCGAACATATCCCGTGTGCTTTCCAAGAAGGAGAAGGACGGAGAGCTGCGTAAGGTTGCCCCCCGTATCTACACGACTAACCTTGTGGATAGTCTGGAGAATATAGTTCGGCGCAATCTCATTGAAATATTGGT
>JAMPHO010000069.1 GCA_023663385.1 Alistipes timonensis
CGGCGGCATGACCGGCGGCGGCGGTGGCCGCGGCGGCTGGTAACCGCCCCCCAACCAGAACCCAACCAACAGCCCCGGCGCCTGAGCGGCGCCGGGGCTGCTTTGCAAATAATGGGAGATTTGGGAGTTATGGGAGATTTGGGAGTTATGGGAGTTATGAGAAATTTGGGAGCTGCCATAATTCCCAAGCCTCCCAAATCTCCCATAACTCCCAAGGAATCCCATGCGGCCGGGGCCCGCGCTGGCCGCGGGGATGGCTATAAAAAAGCCGCGGCCCTGGTGGGTCGCGGCTTATGGTGTTGTATCGGGGTCGATATTACTTCACTGCGGGGTTGGCTACCTTCTTCTTGTTGGTGAGGTAGGCTACCGGGGTGGCTATGAACATTGTTGCCAGGGTACCGGTGACTACGCCGAAGAGCATGGCGAAGATGAAGGAGCGGATGGAGTCGCCACCGAGGATGAAGATGCAGGCGAGTACCAGGAAGGTCGACGCGGAGGTCATGATGGTACGGCCGAGGGTCTGGTTGAGCGACTTGTTGATGGTGGTGAAGAAGTCCTGCTTGGGATAGAGGGCGGTGTTTTCGCGCACGCGGTCGAACACTACCACGGTATCGTTGATCTGGTAACCGATCATCGTCAGGATGGCGGCGATGAAGGTCTGGTCGATCTCCATGGCGAACGGCATGATGCCCCAGAAGAGGCTGTAGAAGCCGATGATGGAGAAGGCGGTGAAGGCCACGGCGGCGAGGGCGCCCAGCGAGAAGGCAACGTTGCGGAAGCGGAGCAGGATGTAGAGGAACATCGCGATGAGCGAGAGGATCACTGCCACATATGCCTTGTTGCGCATATCGTTGGCGACGGTCGGGCCTACGGTCTGCGACGACATAATGCCCTGGGTCTCGTCAGTGGTGGAGAACTGTTCGAGGGTCATGCCCGCGGGAAGGAGGCCCTCAGCCTTGAAGGTATCGTAGAGCTTCTGGGTGATTTCCTGCTCGATGGCGGTAGCCTCCTCGGTGGAGCGGATCTTGTAGTTGGTGGAGATACGCACCTGGTTGGAGTTCTCGATGGTGATGACGGATACGGAAGCCACCTCGCCGTCCTGGTTGAAGACGGGGCTGAGGGTGCGGGCGAGCTGGTCGGTCTGCACGGGCTTCTCGAACTTGACAACGTAGTTGCGGCCGCCGGAGAAGTCGATGCCCTGGTTGAGGCCGCGCACGAAGAGCGAAATCACCACGATGGCGACGAAGGCGCCTACCACCATGAAGGCAACCTTGCGGGCGCCGAGGAAGTTGAAGTTGCTCTTGCGGAAGAGGTTGCGGCTGAAGCCGGTCGAGAAGGTGAGCTTGCTGAAGGGCTTGCTCTTGGCGCCGAGGATGAAGACGATGCGGGTCAGGTAAACGGCGGTGAAGAACGAGCAGATGATACCGATGATCAGGGTGGTGGCGAAGCCCTTGATGGGACCTGTTCCGAAGAAGAGGAGGATCACGCCGGTGATGATCGAGGTAAGGTTGGAGTCGAAGATGGCCGAGAAGGCGTTGGAGTAACCGTCGGCGATGGCGGTGCGCACGTTCTTGCCGTTGGCGAGCTCTTCCTTGGCGCGCTCGAAGATGAGCACGTTGGCGTCAACCGCCATACCGAGGGCGAGCACGATACCGGCGATACCGCTGAGGGTGAGCACTGCCTGGAAGGAGGCGAGGATGCCGAAGGTGAAGAAGAGGTTGCAGATGAGGCCGAAGTTGGCTACCAGGCCGGGGATGAGACCGTAGATGACGCACATAAAGATCATCAGGAGCACCAGGGCCATCACGAACGACCAGATGCCCGACTCGATGGCCTGCTGGCCGAGCGACGGACCGATAACCATGTCGGAGATAATGTCGACCTTGGCGGTCATCTTACCCGACTTGAGCACGTTGGCAAGGTCCTGGGCCTCTTCAACGGTGAAGTCGCCGGTGATCTGCGAGCGGCCACCTTCGATAGCCTGACGGATGTTGGGGTAGGAGTAAACGAGGTCGTCGAGCACGATAGCCACGGGCTTGCCGATGTTGGCCTGGGTCACGCGGGCCCAGTCGCGGGCGCCTTCGGCGTTCATGTTCATCGATACGACGTTGCCCTGCATCTGGTCGTAGTCGCTGGATGCGCCTACCACGCATGAACCGTCGAGGGCGGGCTTGCCGTTGTTGGAGCGGAGGGCGATGAGCTGGTAGAACTCGATAGTGCGGTCGCGGCCTGTGACGCTGTCCTTATAAGTCTGCACCATGGGCTTCACGCTCCAGCGGAGCTTGAGGTTGCTGGGGAGGAACTGCTTGGCCTCGGCGGAGGCGAGCATCGAGTTGATGGTGTCGCGCGATGCGGCGGGGGCGTAGCCCAGGATGGGGGAAGCCTCGTTGGTAATCTGGATGAACTCGCGGAGTCCGGCGCCGTTGGCGGCGCGGAGGGCGTTGTCGAGCTGGGCTACCTGACCGGCGATTTCGGCGGCGGTGTAGGTCTCGTAGAATTCGAGGTTGGCCGAGCGCTGGAGGAGCTCGCGTACGCGCTGGTGTTCCTTCACGCCGGGGAGTTCGAGGAGGATCTGGCCGTCGTTGTCCTGGAGCACCTGGATGTTGGGCGAAACCACGCCGTAGGCGTCGATACGGGAGCGGAGCACGTTGGTCGCGGAGTTGTTCACGCGGTCCTTCACTTCGTTCTTGAGGATCGACTTAACGTCGCTATCACTCTTGCCGGGGGCCACTACCGAGTTGAATACCACGGAGAAGTCGGCGCCCTTATTGAGGTTGCGGTACTGCTCCACGAAGGTACCCACATAGTCCGATGAGTGGTTTCCGCCGATGATGGAGTCGGTTTTGGCGAGCGCGAGGTCGAAGTCGGCGTCGGCGTCGGAGTTCTTCATCGAACGCAGCATGTCGGGCATCGACACCTGCAGAATCACGTTCATACCTCCCTTGAGGTCAAGGCCGAGGCCCACGCCCCACTTCTGCACTTCGGCGTAGGTGTAGCCGAGCCATACGGGCTCCTTGCTGATGGAGTCGATGTAGGCTTTGTAGGCCTTGTTGTACTGGTCGGAATTGTTGTTTCCGGCGATGGAGAGGGCGTGCTGTTCGGCTTTGGCCTCCTCCTTCGAGCTAACTACCGAGAAGGAGAGGTAGAACAGACACACCAACACGAGGAAAATCGCGATCACACCGGCAATGATGCTTCCGAGGGTTCCTTTGCTTTGCATGTGTTAGAAAATGTGTATTTAATGTTATTGTTTATTATTTTCGTCGCTTTCCCGGAGCCGTCAGGGAGCCTTCAAGGAGCCGGGGGAAGGCCGGGCGCGGGGGCGCGCGTGCGGCCTCAAATGGTTGGGGGCTTGGCAGTTACGGCAAGCCCTAAGGGGCATCGGCGCCTTCATCGGGCGCAAATGCCTATTTTTCAGCGTGCAAATATACGAATTATCCCCCTATCCTCCAATTTTTTTACCGAAAATCGGGAAAGGGTGAAGGGGGGCAAGAGTGAAAAGGGAAGGGTGGAGGGTGAAGAGGATGGAATGGAAGAAGGGGCTATGCGGGAAGCCGCTCGCTTACGCTCGCTCCACCCGACGGACTTCGCGGCGCCGGAGGCGGCGATGTGCCACCGAGGGGTCAGAGCTTGAGGAGGAGCATGCGCCAGATGGTCTGGGTGAAGATTTTGAGGTCAAGCCAGAGGGAGAAGTGGTCGATGTAGTAGATGTCGGCGCGGACGCGGTTCTCCATATCCTCCAGGCGGGGCGTCGGGCCGCGGAAGCCGTTAATCTGGGCGTAGCCGGTAAGGCCGGGGCGCATCTCGTGGCGCCGCATATAGCCGGGTATCAGCTTGGAATACTGCTCGGTATGGTAGAGCATATGGGGCCTGGGACCGATGATCGACATATCCCCTTTGAGCACGTTGATGAGCTGCGGGAGCTCGTCGAGCGAGGAGCGGCGCAGAAAATGGCCGATGGGGGTCACGCGGCGGTCGCTGTCGGCGGCCTGGGCGGTGTCGGCCTCGGCGTTGACGTACATCGAGCGGAATTTCAGCAGGTCGAAGTCGCGGCCTTTGTAGCCGGTGCGCTTCTGCCGGAAGAACACCCCGCCCTTCGACGTGAGGGCTATCCACAGGCCCACGACGACCCACACGGGCAGCAGCACGAGCAGCGCCAGCGCAGAGAACACAATGTCGAAAAGTCGTTTGACAGCTCTTTGCATATGTTGTGCGGGAGGGCGTAATTCGGCCGTCCGAATCTATAACGTTAACAAAATCTAATTATTGCTCGCCGGCTTCTTTTTTTGCTACCTTTGCGTAGAAGTCAACTTAACTATTATAACAACCGCGCCCCCGTTCCTCCCCCATATGGATGAAAAATATATCGTATCGGCCCGCAAGTACCGCCCGTCGACATTCTCGTCGGTGGTCGGGCAGAAGGCCCTTACAGCGACCCTGCGCAACGCCATAGCGACCGACCGCCTGGCACACGCCTACCTCTTCTGCGGCTCCCGCGGGGTGGGCAAGACCTCTTGCGCCCGCATATTCGCGAAGTCAATAAACTGCGCCAACCCCACCCCGGAGGGGGACCCCTGCAACGAGTGCCCCTCGTGCCGGGCCTTCAACGAGAACCGCTCGCTGAACATCATCGAGCTCGACGCTGCCTCGAATAACGGCGTTGAGGATATACGCTCGCTCACCGACCAGGTGCAGATTCCCCCCACCGAGGGGAAGTACCGGGTGTTCATCATCGACGAGGTGCATATGCTGTCGGCGGCGGCGTTCAACGCCTTCCTCAAAACGCTGGAGGAGCCGCCGTCGTATGTCATATTCATCCTCGCGACCACCGAGAAGCACAAAATCATCCCCACCATACTCTCGCGCTGCCAGATTTACGACTTCGCCCGCATCACCGTGGGCGACATCACCGACCACCTGGCCTATGTGGCCCAGAGCGAGGGGATTCAGGCCGAGCGCCCCGCCTTGGGGGTGATAGCCCGCAAGGCCGACGGGGCCATGCGCGACGCCCTGTCGATTTTCGACCAGGTAGCGGCCTCGTCGCGGGGCGACATCACCTACCGCTCGGCCATCGAGTCGCTCAACGTGCTCGACGAGCGTTACTACTCGCGGCTCTTTGACGCCTTCCGCGCCGGCGACGTGCCCTCGGCGCTGCTGATTTACAAGGAGGTGCGCGACCGGGGCTTCGACTCGCTATTCTTCGTGAACGGCCTGGCCCAGTACCTCCGCGACCTTATGGTAGCCCGCGACCCGAAAACCGCCTCGCTGCTCGACACCGACGACGAGACCCGCGCCGCGATGGCCGCGCAGGGCGCGCTGCTCGACCCGGAGTTCTTCTACTCGGCGATGAGCCTCTGCAACGAGGCCGACATGGCCTACCGCGCGGCCTCATCGAAAACCTTCCTGGTGGAGCTTCTGCTCATCAGACTGTGCCAACTAACCGGCCCCTCCCCCATCTCTGACGGCTCCGGGGAGGGGCGAGCCATAAAGAAAATCGAGCCGGCAACCACTACCGCCATCCCGGCCCCGGCAC
>JAMPHO010000006.1:0-35895 GCA_023663385.1 Alistipes timonensis
AGAGCACTTCCTTGGTAAGGAAGAGGTCCCGGGTTCAAGTCCCGGCATCGGCTCTGATTTCAGGCCACAGAAACAAAACACAGCCCCGGCAGTGCCAGTCATTGTCGTGGCCTGTCGGTTGAAATCGCCCCAGGGCTTCACCCCTTCCCGGGCACCCTTTCCGGCGGCGCGCAGCGCGGCGGGGGAGAGCGCGGCGGCGGAGGGGCGCTATGGGCAGAAACGACAACACTTAATACACTACAATAGCAAAGTTATGGCTAAAGAGAAATTCGAAAGAACCAAACCCCACGTCAACATCGGCACCATCGGCCACGTTGACCATGGCAAAACCACTCTGACCGCCGCCATCACCACCGTGCTGGCCAAGGCTGGTCTCTCCGAGGTTAAGTCGTTCGACCAGATCGACAACGCCCCCGAGGAGAAGGAGCGCGGTATCACAATCAACACCGCTCACGTTGAGTACGAGACTGGCAACCGCCACTACGCTCACGTTGACTGCCCGGGCCACGCCGACTATGTGAAGAACATGGTTACCGGTGCCGCTCAGATGGACGGTGCCATCATCGTGGTTGCCGCTACCGACGGTCCCATGCCCCAGACCCGCGAGCACATCCTTCTCGCCCGTCAGGTGAACGTGCCCCGTCTGGTTGTGTTCCTGAACAAGTGCGACATGGTCGACGACGAAGAGATGCTCGAACTCGTTGAGATGGAAATGCGCGAACTTCTCTCGGCTTACGAATACGACGGCGACGAAACCCCCATCATCCGCGGTTCCGCTCTGGGCGCCCTCAACGGCGAGCCCGAATGGGAAGCCAAGGTTATGGAGCTCATGGAAGCAGTTGACAACTGGATTCCCCTGCCTCCCCGCGACGTCGACAAACCCTTCCTGATGCCTGTCGAGGACGTGTTCTCGATCACCGGCCGCGGCACCGTTGCCACCGGTCGTATCGAAACCGGTATCGTGAAGGTTGGTGACGAAGTCCAGATCATGGGTCTCGGCGCCGACATGAAGTCCACCGTTACCGGCGTGGAAATGTTCCGCAAGCTCCTCGACCAGGGCGAAGCCGGCGACAACGTTGGTCTGCTTCTCCGCGGTATCGACAAGAAGGAAATCAAGCGCGGTATGGTTATCTGCCACCCGGGCGTTGTTAAGCCCCACTCGAAGTTCAAGGCTTCCGTCTACATCCTGAAGAAGGAAGAAGGCGGCCGTCACACTCCGTTCCACAACCACTACCGTCCCCAGTTCTACATCCGCACCCTCGACGTGACCGGTGAGATCACCCTCCCCGAAGGCGTTGAAATGGTAATGCCCGGCGACCACGTTGAGATCATCGTTGACCTCATCACTCCGGTAGCTTGCGACCAGGGTCTGCGTTTCGCCATCCGTGAAGGCGGCCGCACCGTAGGTTCGGGTCAGATCACCGAAATCCTCGACTAATCCCCCGCGATTAGCCGCTGGCCGAGAGGCGAAGCCTCGAAGCCGATAAACTTCCAAAAGCGCCGGCCCCGGATGCCGGACAAGCCGGCGCTTTTCCCATACGGGTTTAGCTCAGTTGGTAGAGCACTGGTCTCCAAAACCAGGTGTCGGGAGTTCGAGTCTCTCAACCCGTGCCAAAAGAACACTGATGAAAAAACTCAAATTACTCACGAACATAGAGGAGGCCTACGACGAACTTCGTTACAAGACCTCCTGGCCCACGAGGACTCAGCTCATCAAGAGCGCCTGCATCGTGATGCTTGCTTCCGTGATTATCGCTCTGATAATCTTTATCATGGACCAGGCCGTTGACGCGCTGATGCACCTTATCTACAGTCTCGGAAACTAACACCGTTCGTAAGCGGAAGAAGCTAAAAAGACATGGCAGAAGAAATCGTAAAACATTCGGCTCCCCGTCGGGCCTGGTACGTTCTGCGTGCCATCTCCGGCAAGGAAGCCAAAGTTAAGGAACTCCTCGACGGCGCTATCAAGAACACCGACCTGGGGAACCACGTCTTCCAGGTTCTCATTCCGACCGAAAAGGTTCTGACTGTAAAGAACGGCAAAAAGGTAGTCAAGGAGAGAAACCTCTACTCCGGCTACGTTTTCGTCGAGGCAGAACTGGTGGGAGAAGTGGTACACGAGCTTACCAACACTACCAACGTGATCGACTTCCTCAAAGGCCGCGGCAAGGACGCCAAGCCCGAACCGCTGCGCGAGAGCGAGGTTATGCGTATGCTCGGCACCGCCGACGACATCAACGAGAGTCTTGAGGAGGGTACCAACGACTATATGGTCGGAGAAACCGTGAAGGTTATCTCGGGTGCTTTCGCCGGCTTCAACGGCAAAATCAGCGAGGTCTTCCCCGAGAAGAAGAAGCTGAAGGTAACCGTGAAGATTTTCGGCAGAGAGACTCCTATGGAGCTCGAAAACTCACAGGTCGAGAGGGAATAAGCCCCCAAGGCTTGACCCCCGCCGGCAGGTGGGATTTTTTTCGTTATGTTCGATGGGTCGTTTGACCCGCTATGCGCTTTGCCGGAGGGCAGGGCCCCAAAAGCCGACGGGTTTCCAGGCCCGGCCGGTAAGTAAGGCCCCCGGTTGGTTACGAAGCCGGAGAACGCCCGCCTCACGGATAGGCGCGTTACGTTAATTAAATAAACTTTTGAAACAATGGCAAAAGAAGTTGCTGGACAGATCAAATTGCAGATTAAGGGCGGTGCTGCGAACCCCTCACCCCCAGTAGGACCCGCGCTGGGTTCCAAGGGTATCAACATCATGGAGTTCTGCAAGCAGTTTAACGCCCGTACCCAGGACAAGGCCGGTAAAGTGCTCCCCGTAATAATCACTTATTACACCGACAAGAGCTTCGACTTTATCGTCAAGACTCCGCCGGTTGCGATCCAGCTGATGGAGGCCGCCAAGGTCAAGAAAGGCTCGGCCCAGCCGAACCGCCAGAAGGTTGCCGAAATCTCCTGGGACCAGGTCAAGACCATCGCTACCGACAAGATGCCCGATTTGAACTGCTTCACCGTTGAATCGGCCATGCGCATGGTGGCAGGTACCGCCCGCAGCATGGGTATCACCGTTAAAGGGGCCTTCCCCGAGAATGTCTAACCCCGTAAACTTCAAGAACAATGGCAAAACTGACAAAGAACCAGAAGTTAGCTTTATCGAAGATTGAAGCCGGGAAGGCATATCCTCTGCTGGAAGCCGCCGAAAAGGTTAAGGAAACCAACTACGCCAAGTTCGACGCTTCGTTCGACATCGACGTGCGTCTGGGCGTTGACCCCCGCAAGGCCAACCAGATGGTGCGCGGCGTCGTTACCCTCCCCCACGGAACCGGCAAGCAGGTGCGCGTGCTGGTGCTCTGCACCGCCGACGCCGAGGCAGCCGCCAAGGCAGCCGGTGCCGACTACGTTGGTCTGGACGAGTACATCGAAAAGATCAAGGGTGGCTGGACCGACATCGACGTTATCATCACCCAGCCCGCCATCATGGGTAAGATCGGTGCCCTGGGCCGTATCCTCGGTCCCCGCGGCCTGATGCCTAACCCCAAGAGCGGCACTGTGACCGTCGACGTAGCCAAGGCTGTCGAGGAGGTCAAGAAGGGTAAGATTGACTTCAAGGTCGACAAGAACGGTATCGTTCACACCTCGATCGGCAAGGTATCCTTCACCCCCGAGCAGATGAAAGAAAACGCTCGCGAGTTCATCAACACCCTTATCAAGCTCAAACCCGCTACCGCTAAGGGCACCTACCTCAAGAGCATCTATCTTTCCTCGACCATGGGCCCCGGCATCAAGGTTGACGCCAAGACCATCGACGACTAACCCCTTTCAGACCGAACCACAATGAAAAAGGAAGATAAAGCCCTAATCATCGAAAAAATAGCGGAGACCATCAAAGAGTACTCCTGCTTCTACCTCGTGGAAACCGCCGGCCTGAACGCTGAAAAGACCTCGCAGCTCCGCCGCGAGTGCTTCAACAGCGACATCAAACTGATGGTTGTCAAGAACACCCTCCTCCACAAGGCGCTCGAACAGCTCGAAGGCGACTACTCCGAGATTTACGGCGCTCTGAAGGAGTCCACTTCTCTGATGTGCTGCAACACGGGCAACGCTCCCGCCAAGCTCCTCAAGAAGTTCCGTCAGAAGGACGATGTTCTCCCCCGCCTCAAGGCCGCCTATGTAGAGGAAACCGTTTACATGGGCGAGGACCAGCTCGAAGTTCTCTCGAACATCAAGAGCAAGAACGAACTCATCGCCGACGTTGTGGCTCTGCTGCAGTCGCCCGCGAAGAACGTTATCAGCGCCCTCCAGAGCGGTGGCAACACCATCCACGGCATCCTCGAAACCCTCTCCAAGAAGGAGGCGTAAGCCCCGGAAGGAGACCTCCCCACTCTCTCCCGATTCAACTCACCAAAACAAAAACAACTACAAATTCATACTACAATGGCAGACATCAAAGCTCTTGCAGAATCTTTAGTTAACCTCACCGTTAAGGAAGTAAACGAACTCGCCACCATCCTCAAGGAGGAATACGGCATCGAACCCGCCGCAGCCGCTGTTGCTGTAGCAGCCGGTCCCGCCGCTGGCGCTCCCGCCGCTGAGGAGAAGACCGCCTTCGACGTAGTCCTCAAGAACGCCGGTGCTTCCAAGCTCCAGGTTGTTAAGGCTGTGAAGGAACTCACCGGCCTCGGCCTCAAGGAAGCCAAGGAAATGGTTGACGGCGCTCCCAGCGTGATCAAGGAAGGCGTTGCCAAGGCTGAGGCTGAAGACCTCAAGAAGAAGCTCGAAGAGCAGGGCGCCGAAGTTGAGCTGAAATAAGCTCCCCTTCACCTTAAATGCGACCCCCGCCCGAGGCGATGCCGCCCAGGGGCCGAAAGGCCGGGCAGCCGTCGACGGCTGAGTCGCGCGAGGCACCCTCTTCTGCTTGAAGAGAACAAATGGTTAAGCGACCGGGTTGAACCCCGGACGCTTAACCTTTTCCGTTTCTGCGGCCCCTGTTAACAAAGTTTCCGCAACTTTCCGAAAGTTTAAGAAAGTTTAACAGCGCTTAACGGCGCACGGGCCTCCCCCCGCACCTCCCAGCCGGGCCTTATGCCTCCTCGCGAGGTTTCATTTCCGGCGCCGCCTACGGGCGTTACCTGTAGTGCGGAACGAGCGTGGTCGAGCGGTTTCCGTTCATACAGAGCCGCTTAATCCCCACGACTCTCCCCTCACTCTCCCATACCGGCTTGAGGGCCGGTGCTTTCAAAATCAATAAAAGACAGTTTTAATTGATGTCAACCAACTCCAAACCCCGCGTTAACTTCGCCTCGGTAAAGAACCCGCTTCCTTACCCCGACTTCCTTGAGGTGCAGCTCAAATCCTTCCAGGACTTCCTGCAGCTCGACACCCCGCCTGAAAAAAGGAACAACGAGGGTCTTTACAAGGTGTTCGCCGAGAACTTCCCCATCGCCGACACCCGCAACAACTTCGTGCTTGAGTTCCTCGACTACTATATCGACCCGCCCCGCTACACCATCGAGGAGTGTCTGCAGCGCGGCCTCACCTACAGCGTGCCCCTCAAGGCCAAGCTGAAGCTCTACTGCACCGACCCCGACCACGAGGACTTCGCCACGGTGGTTCAGGACGTGTACCTCGGCCCCATCCCCTATATGACCGAGAAGGGCACGTTCGTGATCAACGGCGCCGAGCGCGTCGTCGTGTCGCAGCTCCACCGCTCGCCGGGCGTGTTCTTCGGCCAGAGCACCCATGCCAACGGCACCAAGCTCTACTCGGCCCGTATCATCCCCTTCCGCGGTTCCTGGATTGAGTTCGCTACTGACATCAACAACGTCATGTACGCCTACATCGACCGCAAGAAGAAGCTCCCCGTGACCACCCTTCTGCGCGCCATCGGCCTCGAAAGCGATAAGGACATTATCGACATCTTCGACCTGGCCGAGGAGATGAAGGTCACCAAGACCAACCTCCGCAACGCGATCGGCCGCAAGCTCGCCGCCCGCGTGCTGAAGTCCTGGACCGAGGACTTCGTCGACACCGACACCGGCGAGGTCGCATCGCTGGAGCGCAACGAGGTAGTGCTTGAGCGCGAGGCCGTGATTTCCGAGGACAACATCGAGGACATTCTCGAATCGGGCGTGCAGACTATCCTCCTCCACAAGGAGGACGCCACCTCTTCCGACTACTCCATCATCTTCAATACCCTCCAGAAGGATACCTCCAACTCCGAAAAGGAGGCTATCCAGTACATCTACCGCCAGCTGCGCAACGCCGAGGCTCCCGACGACGCTTCGGCCCGCGAGGTTATCACCAACCTCTTCTTCTCGGAGAAGCGCTACGACCTGGGCGAGGTGGGCCGCTACCGCATCAACAAGAAGCTCGGCCTGACCACCCCGATGGATGTGCGCGTGCTCACCAAGGAGGATATTATCGAGATTATCAAATACCTCATCGAGCTGATTAACTCGAAGACCGACGTCGACGACATCGACCACCTGTCGAACCGCCGCGTGCGCACCGTCGGCGAGCAGCTCTACAACCAGTTCGGCGTGGGCCTGGCCCGCATGAGCCGCACTATCCGCGAGCGCATGAACGTGCGCGACAACGAGGTGTTCACCCCCATCGACCTGATCAACGCCAAGACAATCTCGTCGGTGATCAACACCTTCTTCGGCACCAACGCCCTGTCGCAGTTCATGGACCAGACCAACCCCCTGGCCGAAATCACCCACAAGCGCCGCCTCTCGGCCCTCGGCCCCGGCGGTCTGTCGCGTGAGCGCGCCGGCTTCGAGGTCCGCGACGTACACTATACACACTACGGCCGCCTCTGCCCGATCGAGACCCCTGAAGGCCCCAACATCGGCCTTATCTCCTCGCTCTGCGTGTATGCCAAGATCAACGACCTCGGCTTCATCGAAACCCCCTACCGCAAGGTGGAGAACGGCGTGGTCGACCTTGACAACGACCATGTGACCTACCTCACCGCCGAGGTCGAGGAGGGCAAGATGATCGCCCAGGGCAACGCCCCCGTGGAGGACGACGGCAAGTTCATCAACCCCCGCGTGAAGGCCCGCCTCGACGCCGACTTCCCCATCGTGCCCGGCGAGCAGATCGAGCTGATGGACGTCGCCCCGCAGCAGATCGCCTCGATCGCCGCGTCGCTCATCCCCTTCCTGGAGCACGACGACGCCAACCGCGCACTCATGGGATCGAACATGATGCGCCAGGCCGTGCCTCTGATGCGCTCCGAGGCCCCCATCGTGGGCACCGGCATCGAGGGCCAGCTCGTGCGCGACTCCCGCACCCAGATCATGGCCGAGGGCGAGGGCACAATCGAGTTCGTCGACGCTACCACCATCCGCATCCGCTACGACCGCACCGAGGAGGAGGAATTCGTATCCTTCGAGGACGCCGTCAAGGAATACCACATACCCAAGTGGCGCAAGACCAACCAGTCGACCACCATCGACCTGCGCCCCATCTGCGAGCGCGGCCAGCGCGTCAAGGCCGGCGACATCCTCACCGAGGGTTACGCGACCGAGAACGGCGAGCTCGCCCTGGGTCGCAACCTCAAGGTGGCCTTCATGCCCTGGAAGGGTTACAACTACGAGGACGCCATCGTGCTCAACGAGCGCATGGTGCGCGACGACATACTCACCTCGGTGCATGTCGACGAGTACTCGCTGGAGGTGCGCGAGACCAAGCGCGGTCTCGAGGAGCTTACCTCCGACATCCCCAACGTGAGCGAGGACGCCACCAAGGATCTCGACGAGCGCGGTATCATCCGCATCGGCGCCCACGTGGCTCCCGGCGACATCATGATCGGTAAGATTACCCCCAAGGGCGAGAGCGACCCCACTCCGGAGGAGAAGCTGCTCCGCGCCATCTTCGGCGACAAGGCCGGCGACGTCAAGGACGCATCGCTCAAGGCTACCCCGTCGCTCAAGGGTGTGGTGATCGGCACCAACCTCTTCAGCCGCGCCGCCAAGAAAAAGAAGACCAAGAGCGCCAACGCCGTGCTGCCCAAGCTCGACGAGGAATACGAGGAAAAGCAGAACGCTCTGCGCGAGGTACTCGTGGGCAAGCTGCTCACCCTCACCGCAGGCAAGCCCTCGCAGGGTGTCAAGGACTACCTGGGCACCGACGTCATCGCCAAGGGTGGCCGCTTCACCGCCGAGGTGCTCCGCGAGATAAACTACGACACCATCAACCTGAGCAAGTGGACCGCCGACGCCCACAAGAACGACCTCATACGCCAGACCATCGTCAACTACCTGCGCAAGAGCAAGGAAATCGACGCCGAGCTGCGCCGCAAGAAGTTTGACATCTCCATCGGCGACGAGCTGCCCTCCGGCATCATGCAGATTGCCAAGGTGTACATCGCCAAGAAGCGCAAGATCGGCGTGGGTGACAAGATGGCCGGCCGCCACGGCAACAAGGGTATCGTGTCGCGCATCGTGCGCCAGGAAGACATGCCTTTCCTGGCCGATGGTACTCCTGTCGACATCGTGCTCAACCCGCTGGGTGTGCCTTCGCGAATGAACCTCGGACAGATTTTCGAGACCGTGCTCGGATGGGCCGGCCGCGAGCTGGGCGAGAAGTTCGCCACCCCCATCTTCGACGGCGCCAACATCGACGACCTCAACGAGTGGACCGACAAGGCCGGCATCCCCCGCTACGGTAAGACCTACCTCTACGACGGCGGCACCGGCGAGCGCTTCGACCAGCCCGCGACCGTAGGCGTGATCTACATGCTGAAGCTCGGCCACATGGTCGAGGATAAGATGCACGCCCGCTCGATCGGCCCGTACTCGCTGATCACCCAGCAGCCTCTGGGCGGTAAGGCGCAGTTCGGCGGACAGCGTTTCGGTGAGATGGAAGTGTGGGCGCTGGAAGCATTCGGCGCGTCGCACATCCTCCAGGAAATCCTGACCATCAAGTCGGACGACGTCACCGGCCGCTCCAAAGCCTACGAGGCCATCGTCAAGGGCGAGCCGATGCCCAACCCCGGAATCCCCGAGTCGCTCAACGTGCTCCTGCACGAGCTCCAGGGTCTGGGCCTGAGCATCAACCTCGAACAATAAAACGCCTTTTCCGACGTTATATATAACCCGCGGCGGCGCGGGGCCCCGGCCCCGCCGCCGCACGCGGAAATCCAAAACAAAAACATCGACCAAAACAACATATGGCTTTTAGAAAAGACACAAAGTCGAAGACCGGATTCTCCAAAATCTCCATCGGCCTCTCTTCGCCCGAGGAGATTCTTGAGAAGTCGTCGGGAGAGGTGCTGAAACCCGAAACCATCAACTACCGCACCTACAAGCCCGAACGCGACGGCCTCTTCTGCGAGCGCATCTTCGGCCCGGTGAAGGACTATGAGTGCCACTGCGGCAAGTACAAGCGCATCCGCTACAAGGGGATCGTCTGCGACCGCTGCGGTGTCGAAGTCACCGAGAAGAAGGTACGCCGCGAGCGCATGGGCCACATCAAGCTCGTCGTTCCCGTGGCCCACATCTGGTATTTCCGCTCGCTCCCCAGCAAGATCGGCTACCTCCTGGGCCTGGCCACCAAGAAACTCGACGCGGTCATCTACTACGAGAAGTACATCGTGATCAACCCCGGGCCCTTCGCCGACGACTCCAAGGCGCCCCTGTCGCGTATGGACCTTCTCGACGAGGACCAGTACTTCGAATACATGGAGCGCCTCCCCGAGGGTAACGCCCAGCTCCCCGACGACGACCCCAACAAGTTCGTCGCCAAGATGGGTGCCGAGGCCATCTACGACCTCCTGGTGGGCATCGACCTCGACGCCCTCAGCTACCAGCTCCGCGACATCGCCCACAAGGACGGCTCGCAGCAGCGCAAGACCGACGCCCTCAAGCGCCTCCAGGTGGTTGAGTCGTTCCGCTCGTCGGCCCACCGCAACAAGCCCGAGTGGATGATTCTCCAGGCCGTGCCCGTGATACCCCCCGAACTCCGCCCGCTGGTGCCCCTCGACGGTGGCCGCTTCGCGACCTCCGACCTCAACGACCTCTACCGCCGCGTGATCATCCGCAACAACCGCCTCAAGCGCCTCATCGAAATCAAGGCCCCCGAGGTGATTCTGCGCAACGAGAAGCGCATGCTCCAGGAGGCCGTCGACTCGCTGCTCGACAACTCGCGCAAGTCGTCCGCCGTGAAGACCGACGCCAACCGCCCCCTGAAGTCGCTCTCCGACTCGCTCAAGGGTAAGCAGGGCCGTTTCCGTCAGAACCTCCTCGGTAAGCGTGTCGACTACTCGGCCCGCTCCGTGATCGTCGTAGGCCCCGAGCTGAAGATGCACGAGTGCGGTATCCCCAAATACATGGCCGCCGAGCTCTACAAGCCCTTCGTGATCCGCAAGCTCATCGAGCGCGGCATCGTCAAGACCGTTAAGTCGGCCAAGAAGATTGTCGACCGCAAGGAGCCCGTCGTATGGGACATCCTCGAAAACGTCATGAAGGGTCACCCCGTGCTCCTCAACCGAGCCCCGACACTTCACCGCCTCGGCATCCAGGCCTTCCAGCCCAAGATGATCGAGGGCAAGGCCATCCAGCTGCACCCGCTGGCATGTACGGCGTTCAACGCCGACTTCGACGGCGACCAGATGGCCGTGCACCTTCCCCTGGGCAACGAGGCCATCCTCGAAGCGCAGATGCTGATGCTCGGCTCCCACAACATCCTCAACCCCGCCAACGGCGCGCCTATCACCGTGCCCTCGCAGGACATGGTTCTCGGCCTCTACTACATCACCAAGCTCCGCAAGGGCGCCAAGGGTGAGGGGCTGAAGTTCTACGGCCCCGAGGAAGCCCAGATCGCCTACAACGAGGGGCGCCTGGACCTCCACGCCCCCATCTCCGTGATGGTCGACGACATCGACGAGAACGGCAACAAGGTGAAGCGCCTGATGGAGAACACCTCCGTGGGCCGCGTGCTCTTCAACGAGCATGTGCCCGAAGAGCTCGGCTACGTCAACCAGCTCATCTCCAAGAAGTCGCTGCGCAACATCATCGCCGACGTCATCAAGAAGTGCGGTATCCCCCGCTCGGCCCAGTTCCTCGACGACATCAAGAACATGGGTTACTACATGGCGTTCCGCGGCGGTCTGTCGTTCAACCTCGGCGACGTGATCATCCCGCCTGAAAAGGAGGAGATTGTCAACGAGGGTTACGCCCAGGTCGAGGAAGTGATGAACAACTACGCGATGGGCTTCATCACCAACAACGAACGTTACAACCAGATTATCGATATCTGGACACACGTCAACGCCCGCCTCACCGAGGTGCTCATGAAGCAGATGACCGAGGCCGACCAGGGCTTCAACTCCGTGTTCATGATGCTCGACTCCGGCGCCCGCGGTTCGAAGGACCAAATCCGCCAGCTGGCCGGTATGCGCGGCCTTATGGCGAAGCCCCAGAAGGCCGGTGCCGAAGGTGGCCAGATCATCGAGAACCCGATTCTCGCGAACTTCAAGGAGGGCCTCTCCGTGCTTGAGTACTTCATCTCGACCCACGGTGCCCGTAAGGGTCTTGCCGACACCGCCCTGAAGACCGCCGACGCCGGTTACCTCACCCGCCGTCTGGTCGACGTGGCCCACGACGTGATCATCCGCGAGGAGGACTGCGGCACGCTCCGCGGCCTCGTATGCCGCGAGGTCAAGAAAAACGACGAGGTTATCGTTTCGCTCGGCGAGCGCATCCTCGGCCGCGTCTCCGTGCACGACGTCATCGACCCCACCTCCGGCGAGGTCATCGTGGCCGCCGGCGAGGAGATCAACGAGGCTGCCGCCGACCGCATCGACGCCAGCCCCATCGAATCGGTTGAAATCCGCTCGGTGCTCACCTGCGAGTCCAAGCAGGGCGTCTGCGCCAAGTGCTACGGCCGCAACCTGGCCACCCGCCGCCCCATCCAGATGGGCGAGGCTGTCGGCGTGATCGCCGCCCAGTCGATTGGCGAGCCGGGCACGCAGCTCACCCTCCGTACGTTCCACGTCGGTGGTGTGGCTTCGAACATCGCGGCCGTGTCGACCCACACCTCGCGCTACGACGGTATCCTCGAAATCGACGAGCTCCGCACCGTGCCCACCGACGAGGTCGGCCCCAACGGCAACCCCGTCGAAGTGGTGATCGGCCGTATGGCCGAGATGCGCATCCTCGACCCGCACACCAAGATGATTCTCACCGCCGCCAACATCCCCTACGGCTCCAAGCTCTTCTTCAAGGATGGCGCCCAGGTTAAGAAAGGCGACGTAATATGCGAATGGGACCCCTTCAACGCCGTTATCGTCAGCGAGGTCGGCGGTCACATCCAGTACCGCAACCTGGTCGAGAACGTCACCTACCGCAACGAGGTCGACGAGCAGACCGGCAACTCCGAGAAGATCATCATCGAGTCGCGCGACCGCAACGTGGTGCCCGAGGCCGACATCGTCGACAAGGATGGCAACGTGCTCCGCACCTACGCCCTCCCCGTTAACGCCCACCTGATGCTCAACGACAAGGACGAGGTTAAGTCGGGCGAGGTATTCGTGAAGATCACCCGCTCCACCAGCGGCGCCGGTGACATCACCGGCGGTCTGCCCCGAGTTACCGAGCTCTTCGAGGCCCGCAACCCGTCGAATCCCGCCGTGGTCACCGAAATCGACGGCGAGGTGCGCTTCTCCCCCAAGCCCAAGCGAGGCAACCGCGAAATCTCGGTTACTTCGAAGTTGGGCGAGGTCAAGAAGTACCTCGTGCCCCTGTCGAAGCAGATCCTGGTGCAGGAGAACGACTATGTGCGCGCCGGCACCCCGCTGTCCGACGGCGCCATCACCCCCTCAGACATCCTCAACATCATGGGCCCGACCGCCGTTCAGGACTACATCGTCAACGAGGTCCAGGACGTGTACCGCATGCAGGGCGTTAAGATCAACGACAAGCACTTCGAGGTAATCGTGCGCCAGATGATGCGCAAAGTCAACATCATCGATCCGGGCGACACTATGTTCCTGGAGCAGCAGGTTGTCGACAAGCGCGACTTCATGGAAGAGAACGACCGCATCTGGGGCAAGAAGGTAGTCGTCGACGCCGGCGACTCCGAAAACCTCAAGCCCGGCCAGATCATCACCGCCCGCAAGCTCCGCGACGAGAACTCCGCCCTCAAGCGCCGCGATCTCAAGGTCGTGACGGTGCGCGACGCCGTTCCCGCCACCTCCGAGCAGATTCTGCAGGGTATCACCCGCGCCGCCCTCCAGACTTCGTCGTTCATGTCGGCCGCGTCCTTCCAGGAGACCACCAAGGTGCTCAACGAGGCCGCCATCAACGGCAAGACCGACAACCTGGTAGGCATGAAGGAGAACGTGATCTGCGGTCACCTGATTCCCGCCGGTACCGGCCTGCCCCAGTACACCCGTCTGGTGGTGGGTTCGCGCGACGACATCGAAGGCGCCCTTGCCGCCGACGTCGTGGCCGACACCATGCCCGAGCCCGAGAACATCGGCTAACATAACTCCCAATCCTACCGAGGTCGGAGGCCCTGCCGCAGCGCGAGGTCTCCGACCTTGCTTTTCCCCCACCAACCGCGGCGCCGCCGCTTATGACGGGGTGCCCAATGTGCAAGGTCTCCGACCTTGGCAGTCAGCGCCCGGGGCGCTGTTTTGCCCCGGGCGGATGCAAAAGGGGAGGCCGCCGTGGCGCGATGGGCGACAATTTGACGTTAAAAGGCGAAAAAAGCGGGGCTAAGTGCGATTTATCGCTTAAAAATGTTGCGGTTACGGAATTTTTCATAACTTTGCCAAACAGAAAAACCAAACAACGTTATTCCCCCTCAAAAAAACACTCAAAGCAATGAAAAACTTAGTTGACAAAGTAGCCGAACTCAACGCTACCTTCATGAAAGAGGCAATGGCACAGCTTGAAAACGGCAACAAGGCCGCAGGCACCCGCGCCCGCAAGGTCTCCCTCGAAATCGAAAAGGCCATGAAGGAATTCCGCAAGCTCTCCCTCGAAGCCTCCAAAGCGTAAACGTCACACACGCTACAACACACAGAAACGCATTGCGCCGCATATGCCCCCGCCATCCGGCCCGGACATATGTGGCGCGTTTGCTTCCACCCCGCCGCCATCGTAACCTCCCGCCGCCATCTTAACCTCCCGACTGTAGCCGCTTTAACTCTTTCGTTAACGTACTTTAACAATTGGGGGGGGTAATTCGCGCCCTTTTACCTATCTTTGCCGGAAATCACGCTATTACAATTCGGTAAATAGGCGTACCACAACCAAGTAAACAATCATATCACACCCAAGTAAACAATCACACCAACACAGAGCACACGCTTATGAAGCACATTCTACCCCTAACCCTCCTCCTCATCGCCCCCGCGGTATCCGCCGCCAACCCCCTGGAGTTCTACCAGCAACCCTCCGACGTGGTAATGGCTCCCGATATGGACGGAGTAACCAAAATCCTCGTTTCCGAAAAATCGGGTTCTTCATCTTATATGTCCAAGACGGACTACGGGTTCGACGACGACCTGCGCCCCATCTCTGTCTCCTCGTTTAAGTTGCAGGATGCGGAATGGGTCTCCACCGACACCCAAACTATGGAGTGGGACGCCGCAGGCCGTTGCTTGAAGCGTGAATATCCCGACACTAAATACGAATGGGAATTCGACAGCTGGGGGCGTCTCACCAAGTATGTTTCCAGAAGTTTCAGAGAAATGACCCCTGGAGCGGGCATAGTATTGTCCAGTGAGAATCTCCGAGAATATGGTTATACCGACGAGGGGATTCAGAACGTATCGGCGACAATGACTTCCCGACTTGCTGACCCTGCAAACAACGGCTGGCGGATTAGCGGCACTCGCTACGAGCGTGAATATATGCGGGAGGGTGGAAAGCCTGTGACTGACAAGAACGGAAAGCCGATTCAGACATCCTTCCGTAAGTTCTCTTACGACCAGGTCACAAAGGAATGGACGCTCGCATCCTCGCAAACAAATGAGTATTCCACGGAGGGGGACCTTGACGTGGCGACCTATGTGTCGTACCATGTGAATCCTACTACCGGGGAACTCGAACCCTCGTTGAAAGTAATTTCAAAGACAGGGAGCTTCGCCGACGGCCTGTTCCAAATCGAGACAAGCTCTCAAGCCTACTCAATACTCGCCGATGGTACTGAGCAGCTTTCCAACGAAACTTTACAGGAGTTTGCCGAGAATGTCGACGGCGCTCCGTATGCGATAAAGCAAAATTACACATATTACTCCTATAACGGAGAGTTACGGGAAATCAGAGAACGAAGCCGAAGCACCTCGCTCTATGACGAAACCGTTGTCGATGGAGCGCGCGTATCCCGGCCATTGGGCATCACCCGGGAGATGAGGGACGCTGCCACCGATACCTGGAGGCTGTATAGCAAAACTATTACCGAATACGACAGCGAAGGGCGTATCGTTAAGACGCTAAGCTTGTCATATCAAGGTGATGTGCTCTATATGGGCAGCGGCTTAGATCGCGAATATGACTCGCTTGGCCGTGCCGTTAAGGTTAGTGTGTACGAGGTGCTTCCTCCCGGCGGCGGCGAGCTCACCTTGTCGCGCCGCCTCGAATATTCGTTCTACGGCGAAACCAACGCCCCGATCAAATGCGACGATTACCAATACATCTTCTCTGATGGCTATGATGGAGAACTCAAATTGTCGTCAGTCACAACCTGGGATTACGACTACGCCATATCCTCTGAAGTGGTTGGCAGCATGAGCTCCACAATTCCCCACAAGCAGCCCGGCAGCTTCCTCTGCCTTTCCAAGACCGAGACAAATGCCACAGACGGTTATCCGTTTGATACAACCACCTACACCTACGCCGACCGCTCCGACCTTTCGGGAGTCGAGGGTGTCGCCGCCGAGGCGGTTGCCGAGGGCGTGGCTGAGTACTACGACCTGCGGGGCGTGCGCGTAGCCGCGCCGAACCTCGCCCCCGGCCTCTACATCCGCCGCCAGGGTTCCTCCGCCACCAAGGTCCTCATCCGCTGACGCATCACCCCGCCGGCGTCCTAAAATTCATTAAATGGAGGGGCGGGGCGCGGGCGTTTGACGAAATTTTTGTAAATTTGCAATAGCTCGGCGGTTTGCCGGGCTATTGACGCATTATGCCAATGACTGAGGATATTATACGCGAGAATAACGACGACCTGGACTTCGAGCCGGTGGCCGAGTACGAGCCGGGCTCGGCTGAGTACGGCGAGGAGGATATTAAAACGCTCTCCTGGAACGAGCACATCCGCCTCCGCCCGGGCATGTACATAGGCAAGCTTGGCGACGGCACCTACAACGACGACGGCATCTACGTTCTGCTCAAAGAGGTGCTTGACAACTCGATCGACGAGTATATGATGGGGTTCGGCAATAAAATCACCGTGGAGGTACAGGAGGGCACGGTGCGCGTGCGCGACTACGGCCGCGGCGTGCCCTTGGGGAAGATGATCGACGTGGCCTCGAAGATGAACACCGGCGCTAAGTACGACTCCAAGGCGTTCAAGAAGTCGGTGGGTCTCAACGGCGTCGGCATCAAGGCCGTCAACGCCCTCAGCTCGCGGTTCGTAATCCAGAGCCACCGCGACGGGCTGACGCGCCGCGCCGAGTTCGCCCGCGGCGAGCTAGTGAGCGAGACCACGGAGACCCCCACCGAGGAGCCCAACGGTACCTTCGTGGAGTTCACGCCCGACAACTCGGTGTTCCGCGACTACAGCTTCAACATGGAGTTCATCGTGACCCTGCTGAAGAACTACACCTACCTCAACACCGGGCTCGCCATATACCTCAACGGCAAGCGCTATGTTTCGCGCAACGGTCTGCTCGACCTTCTGAAGGCCAATATGACCAAGGAGCCGCTCTACGACATAATCCACCTCAAAGGTGACGACATAGAGATAGCCCTGACCCACGCCAACCAGTACGGCGAGGAGTATTACTCCTTCGTCAACGGCCAGCACACCACCCAGGGGGGCACCCACCTGGCGGCGTTCAAGGACTCCGTGTCGCGCACTATCAAGGAGTATTTCGCCAAGAACTTCGAGTACACCGACATACGCAACGGCATGATCGCCGCCATCTCCATCAAGGTCGAGGAGCCGATTTTCGAGTCGCAGACAAAGACGAAGCTCGGCTCGCGCGACATGGGCCCCGAGGGGCCGACCGTGGCCAAGTTCATCAGCGATTTCCTCAAAAAGGAACTGGACAACTACCTCCACAAGGACCTCGACACCGCCGAGATAATCCTCAAAAAGATACAGGAGAGCGAGCGCGAGCGCAAGGCCATGGCGGGCGTCACCAAGATAGCCCGCGAGAGGGCCAAGAAGGTGAACCTCCACAACTCCAAGCTCCGCGACTGCCGCGTGCACCTCAACGACCCCAAGGGTGACGAGGGGAAGAAGCTCGCGTCGTCGATCTTCATCACCGAGGGTGACTCCGCCTCCGGCTCCATCACGAAGATTCGCGACGTGGAGACCCAGGCCGTGTTCTCGCTACGGGGCAAGCCGCTCAACTCCTTCGGGCTCACCCGCAAGGTGGTCTACGAGAACGAGGAGTTCAACCTGCTGCAGGCGGCGCTCAACATCGAGGACGGCATAGACGGCCTCCGCTACAACAACGTGATTATCGCGACCGATGCCGACGTCGATGGGATGCACATACGCCTGCTGCTGCTGACGTTCTTCCTCCAGTTCTTCCCCGACCTGGTGAAGAAGGGGCACGTCTATGTGTTGCAGACGCCGCTGTTCCGCGTGCGCGACAAGAAGAGCACCCGTCGCAAATCCTCCGCCAAATCCCGCAAGGGGGGCGCCGAGGAGGGTGACGCCCCGCGCGACGTATACTACTGCTACAACGACCAGGAGCGCGTCGACGCCATAGCCGCCTTCGGCGACAACGCCGAAATCACCCGATTCAAAGGCTTGGGCGAAATCTCGCCCGACGAGTTCCGCGGCTTCATCGGTCCGGATATGCGCCTCGACCGCGTGACGCTCCGCCGCGAGGACGCCGTCGGCGACCTCCTGGAGTTCTATATGGGCAAAAACACCTCCGACCGCCAGACCTTCATCATCGACAACCTCGTGGTCGAGGACGACTCCGAAATCTCCTGACCGATATGGGACGCTGCGGATTTTTCGGGGGGTCGTTCGACCCGTTCACGGTGGCGCATAAGTCGGTGGTCGACCGCGCGCTGCCTCTGTTCTCGCGGTTGGTGATAGGGGTGGGGGTGAACACCGCCAAACGCCCCTGGCAGCCGGTCGAGGAACGCTTGGCGGCTATACGCCGCCTCTACGAGGATGACCCGAGGGTGGAGGTGGTGGCATACGACGACCTCACCGTTGACGCCGCGCGGCGCCACGGGGCCGACTTTCTGCTCCGCGGGGCACGCACCGTGGCCGACTTCGAGTATGAACGCTCGCTGGCCGACATCAACCGCAACCTTTCGGGGCTGGAATCTGTTCTTATTTATACATTGCCCGAACACGCGGCAATCAGTTCCTCGATGGTGCGCGAGCTGGCGGCTTTCGGCCGCGACATCTCGCCATATATCCCGTAAAACCCTTTCAGACACACGACAATGAGAAAATTCATCATAGCGGCGGCAGCTCTGGCCGCTACCTCGGCGGCTTTCGGCCAGTTCTTTTTCCAGCGCGCTCCCCAGGAGCCTCCCCAAATGCAGCCGGCGCAGAAACTCGGCTACGCCGAAAAGATTATCGAGACTTACTATGTCGATACGGTCAACACTGACCGCCTGGTGCAGGACGCCATAGTCGCGATGCTGAAGAATCTCGACCCCCACTCGTCGTACTCCGACCCGGAGGAGACCAAGGAGCTCACCCAGCCGCTCGAAGGTAACTTCTCGGGCATCGGGGTGCAGTTCAATATGCTCAACGACACGCTGTTCGTGATCCAGACCACCTCCGGGGGGCCATCGGAGAAGGTCGGCATACTCCCAGGGGACCGCATACTCCAGGCGGGCGACTCGGTGATTTCCGGCGTGAAGAGCCCCAACTCGCGCATTCTCAAAATACTCCGCGGCCCCAAGGGCACGAGGGTCAACCTCAAGGTGCTCCGCAAGGGTGTCGAGGAGCCGATCGTGTTCTCCGTGGTGCGCGACGACATACCCATCTACTCGGTCGACGCGGCTTATATGGCCGACCCTGAGACGGGCTACATACGCATCTCCCGCTTCGCCGAGGAGACCGCCGCGGAGTTCGACAAGGCGTTCTTCGACCTAAAGAAGCAGGGTATGAAGAACCTTATCGTCGACCTGGAGGATAACGGCGGCGGGTATCTCGGCGCCGCCCACGAGCTCGCGTCGCGCTTCCTGCGCCGGGGCGACCTGGTGGTGTACACCGACGGCCCCCAGACCGGCACGCAGGTCTACGGAGCGCAGCGCGACGGATACTTCCTCGACGGGCGCCTGGTGGTCACCGTCAACCAGTATTCCGCCTCCGCCTCGGAGATTACCGCCGGTGCCGTTCAGGACAATGACCGCGGCCTCGTGGTGGGCCGCCGCACCTTCGGCAAGGGGCTGGTGCAGCGCCCGTTCCCCTTCCCCGACGGCTCGATGATACGCCTCACGGTGTCGAAATATTACACCCCCTCGGGGCGCTGCATTCAGAAGCCTTACACCCCGGGCGACGAGGATGAGTACCGCGCCGACATTCTCCACCGCTACCAGTCGGGCGAATTTTCATCGGCCGACTCCATCCACTTCCCCGACTCGCTCCGCTTCGAGACGCTCCGCAACCACCGCCCGGTGTACGCCGCCGGTGGAATCATGCCCGACCTCTTCGTGCCGATCGACACCACGGCCTACTCCGACTATTACCGCGACCTGGTGGCCAAGGGTATTATCAACCGCTACTGCATCACTTACGTCGACGATAACCGCAAGGAGCTGAAACAGGAGTACCCGACCGAGCGCGCCTTCCTCGACAACTTCCGCGTGAAGCCCGAGATGATGCGCTCGATAGTGGAGATGGGGGTTGCCGACAGCGTGAAGTACAACGATGAGGAGTTCAACCGCTCCCGCCCGATGATGGAGACCATCGTGAAGGGTATCATAGGGCGCGACCTCTTCGAGACCTCCACCTATTTCAAGGTGGTGAACCCCGTGCTGAGCCCCATTTACCGCGAGGCCCTCGACCTTATCAACGACCGCGAGCGCTACTCGCGCCTCCTCCGCGGCGAATCCTGACAATCAATGGCTGCGAATATCCGGTGTATGGCAATATTCTGCTGCTTAGGCGTTGTAGGGACGTGCCCCTGGCGCGTTGCATTGTAGGGACGTGCCTTCGGCACGTTGCAAAGGTGGGAGCGTTTTTTATGACGATGGGGATCCAATCCGACATGCCAAAGGCATGTCCCTACGTTGGTTGCGGTGGTCGCGACGCTGGGGGTAGGGGCATCAGTCAGGCGCCCCGGGGGTAGAGGATGGTTTGCAGCAGGGTGCGGGCCAGCAGGTATGAGGCGAAGGCGAGCCATAGGGCGTGGTTGCCGAGGCTCGGGGTGAGAAGCGCCTGTAGGATGAAGAACACGAGCGTGGCCCCTGCCATACTCAACAGGAGGCGGCGCGTGAGCGTGGCGCCGATGTACACCCCGTCCCAAACGAAGGCTCCGAAGCCGCATAGGGGCACGCTGACGGCCCACAGGGCGTAGTCGCGTCCGGCGGCGAGCACCGCGGGGTCGGTGGCGAGCACCCCCATGAACCATTCCCCTCCGGCAAAGTAAAGCGCTGTGAATATGAGCGCGAGGGCGAAGCCCCAGCCCATCGTGGCCTTGACGGTGGCGCGGAGCGAGGCTCGGTCGCCGGCCCCGGTGAAGCGTCCCGCGAGGGCCTCGGCGGCGAAGGCGAAGCCGTCCATCACATACGAGAACAGAAGGAATAGCTGCATCAGCAGGGTGTTTACGGCGAGCACCACCGAACCTTGCGAGGCGCCCGAGCGGGTGAACCACATAGTCACGGCCATCAGGCAGACGGTGCGCAGCATCACGTCGAAGTTCACCTTGAAGAAGCGTTTGAGCTCGTCCCAGCGGGCTATCTCACTCCAGGAGGAGCGCCCGAGTCGGTAACGCCGGAGGAATAGGAGCGAGGCCGCCAGGCCGCTCCACTGGGCTATGAGGGTGCCGCACGCCACCCCCTCGATGCCGAGGCGGAAACCATAGACGAGCGTCAGGCTGGCCGCGATGTTGGTGATGTTGACCACCAGCGAGGTCCACATAAGCACCTTTGAGTTCTGCATGCCGAGAAACCACCCCGAAAGGGCGTAGGTCGCGAGCATCGCCGGTGCGCCGTAGATCAGTATGCGGAAGTAGCGGCTCGCGAGCGCCGCGGCGTGCGGGTCGGGGTCGGCGAGCCAGAGGAGCGCCCATTCCAGTGGGCGCTGAAGCAGAATGAGCGCCAGCGAGGCCCCGAGGGCCACCACTAATGAACGGCTCAGTATGAGCCCCTGGGCGCGGGTATCGGCGGCTCCGCAGGCCTGCCCCGCGAGCCCCGAGGTGCCCGCCCGGAGGAAGGAGAAGAACCAGTAGACCATGTTGAACATCACGCTCCCCACGGCTATGGCGGCAATAAACACGGCGCTCCCCATATGCCCCACGATGGCCGTGTCGACCAGCCCCAGGAGGGGCGTGGTGACGTTGGCCGCGATGGAGGGTATGGCGAGCGCCAGTATTTTCCTGTTAAGACTGGAAAGCCGCATCAGAGCTTTTTGGCCTTCAGGCTGTCGAAGTAGAGGTAGGCGATCAGCAGGGCGTAGGCTACGACTCCGAGAATCTGGAGGGTGGTGACGGGGAGGCCGCAGACGTACTCAAAGCCGAAGAAACGGGTGAGGGCGGCGAACACGCCGAAGAGGGCGCCGCCGGCGATCAGGCCGGAGGAGATGAGGGTGCCGCGGTCGCGACGCGCGTTGTTGACGGCCTCGTCCTTGGAGCTGTGGCTCACGAAGTAGGCGATAGCGCCACCCACGAGCAGCGGAGTGTTGAGCGACAGGGGGATGAACATGCCCAGGCAGAAGGCGAGGGCGGGAACACCGAGCCAGTTGAGGAGCAGGGCGAGCACCACGCCGGTCATATAGAGAATCCAGGGGGTCTCGCCACCCATCATCAGCGGCTCGATAACCTTGGCCATGGCGTTGGCCTGGGGCGCCACCAGGGCGTTGGGGCCCGAGAAGCCGTAAACGTCGTTGAGCACCAGGATCACGCCCCCGACGGTGGCGGCGGAAACGAGGGTGCCGAGGAACTTCCACTGCTCCTGTTTCTTAGGGGTGGTGCCGAGCCAGTAGCCCACCTTGAGGTCGGTGACGAAGCCGCCGGCCATGGAGAGGGCGGTGCAGACAACGCCGCCGATCACCATCGAAGCAACGATGCCGGATGTGCCTTTCAGCCCGATGGCGACGAAGATGGCCGAAGCCACGATGAGGGTCATGAGCGTCATGCCCGAAACGGGGTTGGAGCCCACGATCGCGATGGCGTTGGCCGCGACGGTGGTGAAGAGGAAGGCGATGAAGATTACCACTACCCAGGCCACGAGCGCCTGCCACCAGTTGTGGATTACTCCGAACTGGAAGAAGAGGAGCACGGCCACCAGGGCTATGGCGATGAAGAACACGATGTGCTTCATCGAGATGTCGAGCTGCCAGCGCACGGGCTTCTCGGCCGAGGAGGCGCCACCCTTGAACTCGCGTCCGGCGAGGCCGACGGCCTGGCGGATGATGGGCCACGACTTCACGATGCCGATCACGCCGGCCATGGCGATGCCGCCGATGCCGATCATGCGGGCGTAGTTGCTGAAAATCTCCTGCGAGGAGAGGGCGGCGAGTTCGGCGTTGCCGTAGGTACCCATCAGGGGTATGATCACCCACCACACGAAGAGCGACCCGGCGGTGATGATGAAGGCGTAGCGGAGGCCGATGATGTAGCCCAGGCCGAGCACGGCGGCGCCGGTGTTGCAGCTGAGCACCAGGCGGGTCTTCTCCTCGATGGCCGCGCCCCATGAGGTGAGGGTGGTGTTGAGGGTTCCGGCCCAGAAACCGAAGGTCTCGACAATGTAGTCGTAGAGGCCGCCGATGAGCGAGGCGATCACCAGGGTCTTGGCCTGGCCACCCCCTTCAGCAGCCTTGGAGGAGGCCCCGGAGGCGAGCACCTGCGTGGTGGCGGTGGCTTCGGGGAAGGGGTATTTGCCGTGCATATCCTTCACGAAATACTTGCGGAAGGGGATGAAGAAGAGGATACCCAGCACACCCCCCAGCAGCGAGCTGAGGAATATTTGGAAGAAGTTGACAGTGATTTCGGGATAGGTGTCCTGGAGGATGTAGAGCGCCGGGAGGGTGAAGATGGCGCCCGCCACGATCACACCGGAGCATGCGCCGATCGACTGGATTATGACGTTCTGCCCCAGGGCGTTCTTCTTGCCCAGGGCGCCGGAGAGGCCGACGGCGATAATCGCGATGGGAATCGCGGCCTCGAACACCTGGCCGACCTTGAGGCCCAGGTAGGCGGCCGCGGCGGAGAAAATCACGCAGAGCACCAGGCCCATGATCACGGAGTAGGGGGTAACTTCGGCATATTCGCGCGCCGGATGCATCATCGGGCGGAACTGCTCGTCGGCGGCAAGCTCGCGGAAAGCGTTTTCCGGGAGTTCCGCGGGGTCGGCGTCCTGCCAGACACCCTCGACCTTCGAGGTCGGAATCTTACTGTTCTTTTCCATTTAAGGTTATGGCGGATAGATGGTTGTTGTAATCAGGGGTTGGGCGCGGCCGGAGCTTGTCGTGCCGCGTTGGGGCGCGAGAGAATGTCGAATGAGTCTACGTAGATTTCCGTCACCTGGTGTTTGATGGTGTTGCGGTCCTCCCATACGCGGGTTCGGAGCTTCCCTTCGATGTAAAGCTTAGTGCCCCGCGAGATGTAGCGCTCGGCGGTTTCGGCGGCTGGTCCCCACATGACGATGCGGTGCCACTCGGTGCGCTCGGGACCCTGCCGGCCGTCGGGGAGCCTCACCCCCGGCTCGTTGGTGGCCAGGGAGAAAGTCGCCAGCGGGCGGGAGTCGATGTAGGAAATCTGCGGGTCGCTCCCCACATTCCCCACGAGAATCACTTTGTTGACTGACATAGCTTCTTTGCTTTGCTTTGGGGGATGCCGGAGGGTGATGGGGCCCTCTTGAAAAAGAAAGCAAGCAATCAGCCGGGGCTGACTGCTTGCAAAGTCATCGGAGCGGAAAACGAGGCTCGAACTCGCGACCCTCAGCTTGGGAAGCTGATGCTCTACCAACTGAGCTATTTCCGCGGGTGTTGGTTTTAGTAGGGGCAAAGTTACGGATTCATTTTTGAATCCGCAAGATTTTGGCGTGTTTTTTCGCCATAGGCCGGTATGGCGGTTGTTTGTCGGGCGGCGTGCCCGGGGTGGTGCGCAAGGGGGGACTCGAACCCCCACGACCGAAGTCACCAGATCCTAAGTCTGGCGCGGCTACCATTACGCCACTTGCGCGTAGCCGGGGCCTCGGGCTGAGGCCCCGTATGCTGTAGGGCGGCTCTGAGGCCGCTTTCGTTTACGGAACCAGGCCGTGCTTGCGGAATACCTTCTGGAATTTCTCCAGGGCGAACTCAACCTGCTCCTTGGTGTGGGTGGCCATCAGCGAGAAGCGGATGAGGGTGTCCTGGGGAGCGACGGCGGGGGATACCACGGGGTTCACGAAGAGGCCTTCGTCGAAGAGCTCGCGGGTGATGTGGTACGTCTTGTAGTCGTCGCGGATGAAGAGGGGTATGATCGGGGTGCAGGTGTTGCCGATCTCGCAGCCCATCTCGCGGAACCCGTCGAGGGCGAAGTTGGTGATGTTCCAGAGGTGCTCCTGGCGCTCGGGTTCCTGCTCCATGATGTCGATGGCCTTGAGGGCGGCGGCGGTGGAGGCGGGAGTGATCGAGGCGGTGAATATATAGGAGCGGGAGTGGTGGCGGAGGAAGTTGGTGATCTCCTTGTCGGTGGCTATGAAGCCGCCCAGGGAGGCGAACGACTTGGAGAATGTGCCCATTATGAGGTCAACGTCGTCGGTTACGCCGAAGTGGTCGCAGGTGCCGCGGCCCCCTTTGCCGAACACGCCGATGCCGTGGGCCTCGTCGACCATCACCGAAGCGTTGTACTTCTTGGCGAGGCGCACGATTTCGGGGAGGTTTGCCACGTCGCCCTCCATGGAGAACACGCCGTCGGTCACGATGAGCTTCACCTTGTCGGGGTCGCAACGCTGGAGTTGCTTTTCGAGGCTCTCCATGTCGTTGTGCTTGTATTTGAGGGTGGTGGAGAAGCTCAGGCGCTTGCCTTCGATGATCGAGGCGTGGTCCTGCTCGTCGAAGAGAATATAGTCCTCGCGGCCGGTGAGGCAGGAAACCACTCCGAGGTTCACCTCGAAGCCCGTGGAGTAGATCATCACGTCCTCCTTGCCGATGTATTCGGCTATGCGGCGTTCGAGCTGTTTGTGGAGGTCGAGTGTGCCGTTGAGGAAGGGGGATCCGGCGCAGCCGGTGCCATACTTGCGCGTGGCCTCAATGGCGGCCTCCTTGATGCGGGGGTCGCTGACAAGACCTGAGTAGCAGTTGCTGCCGAACATGAGAACCTTGCGGCCGTTGATGATCACTTCGGGTTCCTGCTCGCTTTCAATGGCGCGGAAGTAGGGGTAGACCCCAGCGGCCTTAGCCTGCTGCGGCGCTGTATATTTAGCGAGTTTCTCTTGGAGTAGCTTCATTGCGTGAGATATTGTCGATTGGTTTCCAGGCTCGGGCCGGGCGCCTCTCGGTCGCCGTCGCGGGCCCCTTGGCTGGAATAAGGCCACAAAGTTAACTATTTTTCCTCAAACGGAGCCAAAATTTCCCGAAAAATCCGCTGCGGGAGGTATGAATGACCACTTAAAAAGAAGTGTCTCATAGGAATTGCTTCTAATTGCGGCTCCGCGGACGAGATTTATTCGTATATTTGCGTATGAATTCTTCAGTCGCAATCCCGATCGAGAACCGCATAGTGGCAATTCGTGGCCTTCAAGTCATGGTTGACCGCGATCTGGCGGAACTTTACGAAGTCGATACCAAGGCGCTCAACCAGGCGGTCAAACGCAACATCGATAGATTTCCTGAAAGCTTCAGATTCCAATTGTCTGATTCTGAGAAGTCTGAACTGGTAACAAATTGTGACCGGTTCCATCCGCTCAAACATTCCTCATCGAATCCCTATGTGTTTACTGAGCAGGGGGTGGCAATGTTGTCGGCTGTTTTGAGAAGTCCGACAGCCGTCCGCACTAGTGTCCGTATTATCGAGGCATTTGTCGCTATGAGGAAATTTATGGTCAGCAACGCGTCGATTTTTCAGCGGTTGGAGCGGCTTGAATTGAAGCAGATTCGCACGGAGGCTGCTGTTGATGCTATTTTTGACAGGCTTGACGGGGGAGCGGTCGCGTCGGAAGGGATTTTCTTCGACGGGCAGGTTTATGACGCTCATGCCCTTATGTTGAGTTTGATTCGCAGAGCGGAAAAACGCATAGTTGTAATTGACAATTATGTGGATGATACTGTCCTCACACAACTTTCAAAGCGTTCGCCCGGCGTTACGGTTGATATTTATTACGGAAGGATTACCAAGGAGCTGCGGTTAGATGTGAAGCGACACAACGCTCAATATCCGGGAGTGACGTTGCACGAATATGGCAAGGCCCACGACCGCTTCCTGATAATCGACGAGGATGTATACCATATAGGCGCATCATTGAAAGATTTGGGGAAGAAGCTGTTCGCGTTTGCCAAAATGGATGTGATGGGCGGTTCGGAACTTCTCGCGAGGTTGTGAATGGCCGATGTGACGGGAAAAATGCGTAAATTCGCGTCGGGCATTGACGATGGTGCCCGTTTTTTATGAATCAATAAAAGGAAGAGAATAGGCGGCAGATGTCGAAGTGGATCTACAGGGTTTTCCGCAGTTTGCTGGTTACGGCGATCATATTGGGATTCGTCGTGCCCGCTGGGCTGTATGTGGCCCTGTCG
Source organism: Alistipes timonensis (assembly GCA_023663385.1). Lineage (GTDB taxonomy): Bacteria > Bacteroidota > Bacteroidia > Bacteroidales > Muribaculaceae > UBA7173. Next base: position 27,034 of record JAMPHO010000006.1, read on the forward strand.
CTCAGCGGCGTGCAGCGCCGCGTGGCGGATGAGGCCGAGCGCGAGCTGTCGTCCCTTCTCGCCGCGAAGGTAACCATCGGGCGGCTCAACATCGTGCCGTTCAACCGGGTGGTGCTGGGCGACGTGGTGGTGGAAACCGCTCCCGGCGATACGGCGCTCTACGCCAGCAGCATCGGTGCCGGGGTAGACCTTTGGAGCGCGCTGCGTTCCGACACCTGGACGGTGAACTATGTCGCTGTGATGGGGCTCCGTGGCCGGGTGTGGCGCGACAGCGTCGGCGCCCCGCTGAACATCCAGCCCACTATCGACGCCCTCAGCCCTAAGGATAAGTCAAAGCCACCGACGAAGTTCTCACTCCGCGTGCCTACGGTGATACTCCGCTCGTGCTCACTGTCGTATGATGTGTTGTCGGAGCCCGTAAAGGAGGGCTTCGACCCTAATCACGCCCGAATCAGTAACCTGCGGGCCGACATCGTGCTCCCCCGGTTGAGCGACCGGGGTTACGCCTGCGAGGTCAAGCGTCTCGGCTTCGACGAGCGCTCTGGGTTCTCGCTCAGCAATCTGGAACTTACGGCATCGCTCGACGAGAGCGGCCTGAAGGTCGACAATCTGGCATTGGAACTCCCCGATTCCCGGCTCGGCATAGAGCCTATTGCCGTGCCGCTAAACGGCCTGAAGGATCTCGGCGGGCAGCTTAAAAGTGCCTCGGCGAGAGTCGCGGTGAAAGGGGGGAGCGCCGTATGGCTCCCCGACCTCGCGGCGTTCGCCGGCGATTTGAGGAAGCTGCCGATGGCCGCGGTGATTGATGAACTATCGTTTGACGGTGGTCTCGCCCGGGGCTCGGCCCGGGTGGATGTGGCCGTGGGCGACAACCTGTCGCTCGACCTGGCGGCCACAGGGACGCGCCTGGCCGACGCTTCGCGCGACATCGAGGTCAGCCGCCTGGCGCTGCGTGCCTCGGGCCATTCGGTGGCCGAGGTGGTAGCGGCGTTCCGCCCCCTCTCCGACAAAGCCCGCGCCCTGCTCGACGCCGCTGGCGACGCCGAGCTTGAGGCTTCCGGCGGATGGGGACCCGAAGGGGGCGCGCTCGCCGCCTCGGTGGCCACTGACCTGGGGGCGCTCACTGTCGACGCGGAGGCGAAACGCCTGGCCGACAAGCGCTACGGGCTGTCGGCCCACCTGCTTACCGACTCCCCGCTGAATCTCGCCCGGTTGCTCCCCTCCGCCGGGCTCGGCGCCGTTGAGGGTGACGTAACCGCCAAGGGGGTGCTTGCCAACGGCAAAATCCTGTCGGCCGAAGCCGCCGCGTCTCTCCCCAGGGTTGAATTCCGGGGCGACGTGTACCACGACCTCGCGGCTGAGGGCTCGCTTGAAGGCGATGCCGCGTCGGGGCGCGTCACGGTTGACGATCCCGACCTGCTGCTTTGGTTAGAGGGTGGATTCGACGGCATAAGCGGCTCCGGGGAGCGCCGCGTGACGCTCAAAGGGGAGCTCGCCCGATGCTACCCCGACCGCCTGGGCCTTTGGGGCAAGTTTCCCGGGGCGGTGCTCGCCGGGAATGTCGACATCGACCTGCACGGCTCCGACATCAACCGGCCCGCAGGGCACGCCCGCCTCTCTAACGTGTCGCTGACACCCGCCGAGGGGGAGCCCTTCCTGATGAAAGAATTGTCGCTCACAGCCGCCACTGCCCCTGACGGGGTGCTGGAGGCGCTTCTGCGCTCCGACTATGTCGATGGCGAACTCCGGGGCGCGTTCGATTTCAAGGCCCTTCCCAGGCAGATTGCCGGGGTGATAGCCGCGTCGTACCCCTCGCTGCTCCCCGCCGCTCCGGCCATAGATTCGGAAGTTTTTGACTCGGCCAACGAGTTCACGCTCCGGCTCGATGTGAAATCAACCGAGGAGCTGACCACCCTCGTCAAGCTCCCCGTGAGCGTGATATATCCCGCCACCATCAACGGCTCATTCAGCTCGGCCAGGCGGGAGATGGCGCTCGATGTTGACGCTCCGTATCTGCGCCAAGGGAACAAATTAGTGGAGCATTCGGGGGTGCGCGCCGGGGTCAACGGCGCCAACGGTTCCAGCTCGCTGCTACTGTCGACCGTGATGCCCACGAAAAACGGCCCCATGACGCTCCGCCTCGACTGCGCCGGGGTGCCCGACCGGCTGCGTGCCGACTTCTCATGGAACATCGACCGCCCGCGTGCCTATGAGGGCGCGGTAGGCGTTTCTGCGGCGTTCTCGCGCTATCTGGCCGAAGGTGACCCGGCGGAGGGGCACGGGAGGCTCCGCACCGTGGTCGACCTCCACCGCAGCGCCCTTACGTTCAACGACTCCACCTGGATCGTCAACCCCGCCGCGGTGACCATTAGCGGCCGATCGGTGAAAATCGACGGAATAAACGTGCACCACGGGCGCCAGTTCGTGAAAATCGATGGCGAAGTCAGCGACGACCCCCTATCGGCGCTGACGGTCGATGTGCGCGATTTCAGCCTCGACTATCTTTTCGAGACCCTCGGAATCGACAACGTGGCCCTCGGGGGCTCGGCGACCGGCACCTTCTACGCATCGGGGCTATACACGCGCCGCCCGGCGTTGCTCACCCCTGGCCTGAATGTAAAGAATATAAGTTACAACAAGGCGGTGTTTGGCGACGCCTTGGTGCAGTCGCGGTGGGACACCGAGCGCAACGCCGTGACGATTGATGCCTCCATTACCCGCGACGACCGCTTCTCGGAGGTACACGGCGGCATATTCCCGATGGCCGACTCCCTCGACCTGACTTTCCTGGCCGACCGCATCCCGGTAAAGTTCATGCAGCCCTACATGGCGGCCTTCGCCTCCGACATCACGGGCGAGGCTTCGGGGCGCGCCCGCCTCTGGGGCAACTTCAAGTATATCGACCTGGAGGGGGATGTGAAGGCCCGCGACCTGAAGATGCGCGTCAACTTCACCAACACCGTGTACTCGACTTCCGACTCGGTGCATTTCCGCCCCGGCCTGATTGATCTCAACGGTATCACTATCAAGGATGTCCGCGGGCACACGGCCAAGCTCGACGGATGGGTGCGCCACAAGTTCTTCAAGGAGCCCCGCTTCAATTTCACCATAACGAAGGCGCGCGACTTCCTGTGCTACGACGAGACCGCGGCCCGCAGCCCGGTGTGGTACGGGCGGGTCTACGGCAACGGCTCGGCGGCTGTAAGCGGCGAGCCGGGGGTGGTCAATATCAAGGTGGATATGGCCACGGCGGCGAAAACCAACTTCACTTTCGTGCTCTCCGACCGCCAGGTGGCCGAGGAATATTCATTCCTCACATTCCGCGACCGCACCCCGGGCATTGTCGAGGAGGACACGCTCATTATAAAGCGCGACCCGCGGATGGACCTCGTGAACCGTCTGCGGCAGCGCGTGTCAGCCGACCAGGCGGGCGCTTCCGACTACAATATATCGCTGGTGATGAACGTGACGCCCCAGGCGCAGCTCACCCTGGTGATGGACCCCGTGGGTGGCGACCGCATCCGTGCCCGAGGCTCGGGCCAGCTTCAGCTCGACTACGGCTCGGCCAACAACGACCTCAAAATGTACGGCACTTACACCCTCGACCGGGGCGATTACAACTTCACGCTCCAGGATATTATCATCAAGGACTTCACCATTCGGCAGGGGAGTAAAATAGCTTTCCAGGGTGACCCTTACTCGGCCCAGCTCGACATAAAGGCGGCTTACACGCTAAACGCCAATCTCTCGGACCTCGACGAGTCGTTCCTTGAAGACAAGGACCTGAACCGCACCTCGGTGCCGGTCAACGCCCTTATGAACGTTAGCGGCGATATGCGCCAGCCCGACGTGACGTTTGACCTGGAGTTCCCGACGCTTACCTCCGACGTGTACCGCAAGGTGCGCTCCATCGTGTCGACCGACGATATGATGAACCGCCAGATTATCTATCTGCTGGCCCTCAACCGCTTCTACACTCCCGACTATATGGCCTCCACCACCAAGGGTAACGAGCTGGTGTCGGTTGCCTCGTCGACAATCTCCTCGCAGCTCAGCTCGCTTTTAGGGCAGATTTCCGACAACTGGAACATAGCGCCGTCGTTCCGCTCCGACCGCGGCGACTTCTCCGACGTCGAGGTCGACCTGGCCCTCTCGTCGCGGCTGCTCAACAACCGTCTGCTTTTCAACGGCAACTTCGGCTACCGCGACAAGACGCTCAACACCTCGCAGTTCGTCGGCGACTTCGACCTGGAGTACCTCCTTAACCGCTCGGGAAATCTGCGCCTGAAGGCATACAACCGCTACAACGACCAGAACTACTACCTGCGCACCTCGCCCACCACCCAGGGGGTCGGCATCATCTTCCGCCGCGACTTCGACAACCTCGGCTCCTTCCTCTGGCCCTTCTCCCGCTCCGCCAAGTCCGACCTCAAATAATTATTTGGCGAACCGCCGAGTTTTCACTAACTTAGCGTCGGAAATAGCGTTTCGCACGCTTTCCGCACGCAACCACGACTGACACATAGCATCTTTATGAAGTTCCAAATATCGAATCTCGGGCCGATAGGCTCGGCTGAAATCGAGCCAGCGCCGCTCACCATTATCTGCGGTAAGAACAATACCGGCAAGACTTATGTGTCGTATTCGTACTTCGGTTTTGTGGACTACTTTAATAACGGAGCGCTCATAAAGTTGCCAGATGATATATGCGACGAGCTTGTTGAAACCGGCTCGGTGAAGATTGACCTTGGCTTTCCGCAATATTTTCATGATCTGTTCTTCAAGAATATATCTGAGAACCTGAGCATAATGCAACCGATTATTTTCGCTGCAGAACCTTCGCATTTCAAGCGTACGTCAGTCAATATCACTATCAGTGCTGAAGAGATTGTCCCACTGCCGGTATTCAGGAAGGAACTTAATGCCGGAAGCGCTTTTTCTATGAGCTTTTCCAAATTGAAGGAGGACGATTTCTTGACTATCACCCTGCTTAAAGGAGAGCGTTTTTCTGAATTGGAAGCGCGTGACGCTTTTAAGCCGTTGATACAGCAGGCCGCTGGCGAAGCGGTAAAGCATATATTGTTTTCCCGCTTGGTGCCGACGACGACGTTTGCCAGCGCCGAACGTACTGGCGCGCTTATGTTCCGCGACGAGCTGACTAAGGAAAAGGGGAGCGACATAGGTAGCCTTATCGACAGTCACCCGGGTGATCTCAATGGACTTGTGGAGGATGTTAGTCGTTCGCTATATCCTATACCCGTAATCAAAAATATTGATTTCATCAAAAAGCTAAGATCGATAGCTTTGCGAGAGTCGCCGCTTGCGAAGAGTCACCCGGAGATTGTCGAAGCGTTTGACAAGATTGCCGGAGGCCGTTATGTGGCCGATGACAACGGTGTTTATTTCTCGCCGGCCGATAACGCGTCATTGAAGCTCGCCATGGAGGAGAGTTCGAGTTCGGCCCGCTCGCTCGTGATTATGTCGTTCTGGCTGCGCCACCTGGCCCGTAAAGGGGATATGATTATGATTGACGAGCCGGAGATGAATCTTCACCCCGAGGGGCAGCGGATGCTCGCCCGCTGGGTCGCCATGCTCGTTAATAATGGAGTGAAAGTGTTCATGACCACCCACAGCGACTACCTTATCAAGGAGTTGAATAACCTTATAATGCTTTACGCCCGTCGCCGAAGCGACTCTATCCGGGGTCTGATGGATAAGAACGACATAGCGGCAAGCATGCTGTTGAAGCATGACGCGCTGCGGGTGTATGTGGCCAAGCGTCCGTTGAAAAAGGGGAAGGATGGTACCGTGACCCTTGGCAAAACTGTAATAGAGCAAGCGCCGATCGACAAGCGTTTCGGTGTGGAGGTGAGCAGCTTCGACGATACAATCAACAGAATTAACGAACTCCAGGAAGCGATAGTGTTCAATGGATAAGCTAACGTTGGGCAAACGCTTCTGTGATGTAACCCGCTGCGTTGGCGGGGAAATCGTTTTGGTGGAGAACGGCTATAGATCCACTCTTCGGGAGGTCACGGTGTTCGGTCTTCCGGCTGACGCGTACGCGGTAAAGCTCGATCCGATAAAGGTCGACAAGCTCTTTAATTGCGTAAAGGAGTGGAGCTTTAACAAGCACGGCGACTACTTGATTGTGACAGACAATGAGTTGGTCGTGGTTGAGATGAAGTCAAGGAGTGACGTCGATGAAGAACTCGCGCACGAGTGCGAGCTTAAATTCAAGTCGGATGCCTGTATCTTCGACTACTGCGACATCGTGTTTGACCGTATGGTTGGGAAAAATCCCTTTTTCAAAGGGCGCACGATTTATTACGTCCTTTTCTACCAAGGTCCGACGGCGGAAAAGCGCCCGGTTTCCGCGCGGCCTTCGGAAAAGCCTCCTACGCATAACGCTCCCGAAAGGTTCGCCCGTATCGCGGTCAGCAACAAGGGACGCGTGAGTTTCGGACGGATGGTTGCCGGGGGCTGGTGAGGCGGTGTCAGAGCTTGTTTAAAAACAAGGGGTTAGTTGAAGCGGGTGAGGAGGCCGTCCTCGAAGATGAGGTAGCGGCCGTCGGGGTAGGTCCAGCGCTCGTAGGCGGTGGAGTGGGAGTGGCCGCGGTCGATTTCCGATGTGGGGCCGAGGGCGAGGCGCGCCTCGGCGCGGGTCATTCCGAGGGCCACTTTCGAGTCGCAGATCAGGGCCCAGTTTTCATCAGATATTTCGGGATACCGGCTCTTGGGGTCGGTGAATGAGAATAGCGAGTCGAAGCCGCGCGATGCCGAGGCTCCGGCGCTCATCAGCACTTCGCCGCGCTCGCCCGAGTCGGTCGCGAAGCGCGCGCGCAGGGGGTGGGTGGCGTTGCCCGGCTGCACGGATTCGATGGTTACGGGTATGAATTTTCGCCCGCGGGTGTAGGAGCCGTCGGCTGGGTTGTTCCAAAGGTTGGTGCGGAGGTAGCAACGGCGCCCGGCGAGTGCCTGGTCGGCGTCGGCCACAAACCGCGAGTCGATTATGAACGGGAGGTCCGGGGGTGTCTGCCGGTCGCGCAGCGCCGCGAGGGTGGCGTTGGCGGAGTATACGAGCGTGTCGCCCGCGGGAGTGGCGAAAAGGAGTTCGGCCACCGTGTCGCCCAGCACCCATAGCCGTTCGCGCGCCCCGGCGTAGCGCAGTTCGGTGCCGGGGGCTATGGCGGGGGATCCGGCGAACGCTTTCCCCGCGAGTGGGCTCACGGCCAGGAAGATGTCGCCCGGGTGCCAAAGTGCCAGCGGGCGGGGAGCGAGCGAGGCGGCGAGGCGTTGCTCGTCGGAGGTGGAGGCGTTCTGCCTCTCGACCTCTTTATACGTTATTTTGGGGGTTGACTCCACGCCGGTGAAGCACCCGCCCAGCGTCAGGGCCGGGAGGAGCAGCAGGGGGAGGAGGCGTTTGATTGTCGGGAGGGTCATTGCTTATCGGAGTTACCGCGGCGGGAGTCGCGGCGGCGGGCCGCCCGGAGCAGGTTGAGGCGCAGCAGCCATATGCACGCGAGCGTCACGGCGATTCCGCCGAAGTAGAGTGTGCCCGATATGCCTCCGGCCCGGTAGTTTGACCATCCGAGCGCGGCCATCACTATCAGGTAGACGAGCAGCAGGGCCGGTATTATCACCGGGCGGGTGAGCAGGGGGCTTTTCATTCGGCAGTGTTCTTTTTCTTTCCGTCGGCGGGTTTGGCCGCCGCTGTTTTGCGGGTTCTCGGCTTGGCCGGTTTCTTCGGCGCTTCGGTAGGAGCCGCGTCGGCTTTTTTCGGAGCGGCCTTCTTCGCGGCTGTTTTCTTAGGGGCCGCTTTTTTCTCGGTCGCTTTCTTTGCCTCGGCGGGTTTTGCGGTGGCGCGTGGCTTTCTCGCCCTCTTTTTTTTTGCCGGTTCGGCATTTGGGGCCTCCCCCTCGGGTGCGTCGGCCCGGCGGCGTCGGCGCTGGCGGGGAGGCTTCTCGGTCTTGGGGTTTTCGGCCACGGTGACGGTGCCGTCGTCGTTGAGCTCGATGTGAATCCCGACGCTGCGCTGGAGCGCGGCGGCGGTTTCGTCGTCGATTGTGTAGGGGCAGGCCTCCGGGTCGAAGCCTCCGGCTTCGAGATGGTTGTAGAGCTTCAGGCAGGCCCATGCGTCGAGGGCGGCGTAGCTCTGCTGCGACGGGGTGAGCGACGCGGCCTCCCAGTTGGTCAGGCGCTGCGACTTGGAGATTTTCTCGTTGAACACCACGCCGTAGATTTTCTGGAGGCTGTTGTCGGCGATGCGGAACCGCTTCACATAGGTTTGCAGCTCGACGAACCCCTCGGGCTTGAATTCCTTGAAGTCGGGGAGGCGCTGCAGCGAGTGGAAGTCATCCTTGATTGACAGCCCTATCTTCTGAATCGCGGGATTCTCGAACAGCTCGGCCAGCCCTTTGAGCGACCCCATCTGCTTGAGGCGGAAGAGGAAGCACTCCTCGTTGGTCGACAGCTGCACGAGCGAAACCTTGTAGTGCTGGTCCTTGCGGAAGCTTGGCCGGGTTTCGGTGTCGAAGCCTATCTGGGTTAGTTTGTTGAGGTATGCGAGAGCGTCGCGGGCCTTGGCCGCTGAATCGACCATGACCACCTTTCCGGGGAAATGTACTTCGGGGAGCCCGGCGAGCTGTTCTTTAGAGATTCCTAACATCGGTAAGTTTGTGCGTGACAAAAGTTTGCCGTAACGGGGCAAACATAGTCGCGAAATTACGAATTTTTTCGCTAATTTTGTGGTTATGGATAATCGTTTTGGAAGAGATGCGCTCTTTAACCGCACCGCCAGGCTCCTGGGCGACGACGCGCTCGCCCGCCTCGCCGGGGCGAGGGTGGCCGTGTTCGGCATCG
>JAMPHO010000006.1:35995-54863 GCA_023663385.1 Alistipes timonensis
GCCGCACCGCCTCCGAGGCCACCCCGGCGGAGCGCCCGGCCAAAGCGGGCGCCCTCGGCCTCGCCGCTGACAAGCTTGTCAACGGCGAGGGTATTTTCACCCTCATACGCGCCACGCTGACCTCGCAGCTTTCGTCGTGGACCGACATGGCCGCGTCGTTCGTGTGCTACGCCTGGATATTCTTCCCCCTCGGGCTCGACCCGCTCCGTTCCTTTCTGGCCACCGCCATAGGGCTGGTGCTCGGCGGAATCGTAAACTCCGTGGTCAATTACAAATTCACATTCCGCTCGGAACATTGCGCCGTCAAGGCCGTGGCCGTCAAGTTCTTCCTGATATGGGCAGGGAGCTTCCTGCTGAACCTCGGGGGCACCACCTGCCTCGACCACGCCCTGCAGCGGTGGGACTTCCTTCAGCGCTACGGATGGATCAAGCCCGACGGCATCTTCGCCTTCGCGCGCCTCTCGGTGTCGCTGGTGGTGTCGATATTCTGGAACTTCCTGTTGCAGAAAAACTTCGTGTACCGCCCGACGACGTTCGACCCCTACGCCATCCGCTTCGTAGACTGGCTCATACCGCGCCGGAGGCGCTGAACCGCGCCCGCAGGGAAGAAAACGCGGAAAAATGAGCGCGGGGCGCTGGAAATTTGGCGGTTAGAAAAAAAATCCGTACCTTTGCGGCGCTTTGGGCGCGTGCGCGCCCGGAGCGCGAGATATTTCAATACTTATTTTATTAACCATTTAATTAAATGACTGAAGAAGTTAAAAACTCTCCAATCGCCGACTTTGACTGGGACGCCTATGAAAACGGCGAAACCAAAACCGAGAAATCGCGCGAGGAGCTTACCCGCACCTACGACGAATCTCTCAACACCGTCAAAGACAAGGAGGTAATCGAAGGTACCATCATCGCCCTGAACAAGCGCGAGGCAGTGGTTAACATCGGCTACAAATCTGACGGCATCATCCCGATGAACGAATTCCGCTACAACCCCGACATCAAGGTTGGCGACGTGGTAGAAGTGTTCATCGAAAACCAGGAAGACAAAAAGGGCCAGCTGATCCTCTCCCACCGCAAGGCCCGCGCATCCCGCTCCTGGGAGCGCGTCAACCAGGCAATGGAAAACGACGAAATCATCAAGGGCTTCATCAAGTGCCGCACCAAGGGTGGCATGATTGTCGACGTGTTCGGCATCGAGGCCTTCCTCCCCGGCTCGCAGATCGACGTCAAGCCCATCCGCGACTATGATATTTTCGTTGGCAAGACCATGGAATTCAAGGTTGTTAAGATCAACCCCGAGTTCAAGAACGTGGTTGTCAGCCACAAGGCACTCATCGAGGCCGAGCTCGAACAGCAGAAGAAGGAAATCATCGCCAAGCTGGAAAAGGGCCAGGTGCTCGAAGGTACCGTCAAGAACATCACCACCTACGGCGTATTCATCGACCTGGGCGGCGTAGACGGCCTCATCCACATCACCGACCTCAGCTGGGGCCGCGTGAACCACCCCGAGGAAGTCGTTCAGCTCGACCAGAAGCTCAACGTCGTAATCCTCGACTTCGACGACGAGAAGAAGCGCATCGCCCTGGGCCTGAAGCAGCTCATGCCCCATCCCTGGGACGCCCTGGCCGACACCCTGAAGGTTGGCGACAAGGTGAAGGGCAAGGTAGTTGTTATGACCGACTACGGCGCGTTCGTAGAGGTAGCTCCCGGCGTGGAGGGCCTTGTACACGTCAGCGAGATGACCTGGTCGCAGCACCTCCGCTCCGCTCAGGACTTCATGAAGGTTGGCGACGAGATCGAAGCCGTGATCCTGACCCTCGACCGCGAGGACCGCAAGATGAGCCTCGGCCTCAAGCAGCTCAAGAAGGATCCCTGGGAAGACATCGAGGTTCGCTACCCCGTTGGTTCGAAGCACACCGCCAAGGTGCGTAACTTCACCAACTTCGGCGTGTTCGTTGAAATCGAAGAGGGCGTAGACGGCCTCATCCATATCTCCGACCTCAGCTGGACCAAGAAGGTTAAGCACCCCAGCGAGTTCACCAAGCTCGGTGCCGACATCGAGGTTATGGTGCTCGAAATCGACAAGGAGAACCGTCGCCTCTCCCTGGGCCACAAGCAGCTCGAAGAGAACCCCTGGGATGTGTTCGACACCATCTTCACCGTTGGCTCCGTACACCCCGGCACCATCATCGAGATGCTCGACAAGGGCGCTGTTGTCGCTCTCCCCTACGGCGTGGAAGGCTTCGCTACCCCGAAGCACCTCGTCAAGGAAGACGGCTCGCAGGCCAAGGTCGACGAGAAGCTCGACTTCAAGGTGATCGAGTTCAACAAGGACAGCAAGCGCATCATCCTGTCGCACAGCCGCATCTTCGAAGATGCCAACAAGGCTGACCGCGGCGAGGCCCGCAAGGCTAAGCGTCAGGCTCCCCGTCGCGAGGAGGCTCCCGCAGCCGCTCTGCCCGCTGTTGAGAAGACCACTCTCGGCGACCTCGGTGCCCTCCAGGCCCTCAAGGAGAAGCTCGCCAGCGAGGAATAATCCTTAGCCATAACTAACAGCCGGCTATGCGCCGGCTCCGCGAATACAGGCCGCGCCCCCAGGGAGGGGGCGCGGCTTTTTTCGCGCCTATGGCGCGAAAAAAGGTGAAGGGTGAAAGGGGTGAAAGGTGAAGGGGATAGAGGGGGAGAGGAAAAGGCGGGAGGGGGCTGCGCGGCCTTCGCTCGGCTTCCGCCTCGCGCACCAGAGGGAGGAGCTTTAGCGACCCGGCGGCAAGCCGCCGGCACGGGGACAAAAGCCATGCGGGAGGGCGGCTTTCACCTGCCCTTTTTTATTTGCTCTTGGGCTCTCCTTTCTCCTTCACCTTTCACCTCTTTCACCTCTTTCACCTTTCACCTTTCACCTTTCACTCCTTCGACCTTTCACCTTTAACTTTTAACTTCACCTCCCTATCTCCTTCACTCTTCACCCTTTCACCTTTTTTTGCGCCTGGGGCGCAAAAAAAGCCGCGCTCCCGGGGAGGGGGCGCGGCGTGTATCGGGGTCGGCGGCGGTGCCGCCGGGGTAGGCGAGGGGTATTAGTCGATGAGCTCGTCAGCCTTGTAGCCGCCCATTTCGCGGATGGCGTTCTTGAGCATAACGTACTGCTGGAAGAGGTGGTTAACGGGCACTTCGTCCTTGGTGTAGTCGTGCATCGGGCTCTTGAGGAAGAAGCTCAGGAAGCGCTGGATGCCGTAGCGGCCGCAGCGGGCAGCGAGGTCGCTGAGGAGCACCAGGTCGAGGCAGAGGGGAGCTGCGAGGATGGAGTCGCGGCAGAGGAAGTTGATCTTGATCTGCATGGGGTAGCCCATCCAGCCGAAGATGTCGATGTTGTCCCAGCCTTCCTTGTTGTCGTTGCGCGGGGGGTAGTAGTTGATGCGCACCTTGTGGTAGTACTGGTTGTCCTCGTCGTTGCCGTGGCCGTAGAGGTCGGGCTGGTCTTCGGGCACGAGGATCGACTCCAGGGTGGAGAGCTTGGAAACCTCCTTGGTGCGGAAGTTGGCGGGCTCGTCGAGCACGAGGCCGTCGCGGTTGCCGAGGATGTTGGTCGAGAACCAGCCGCTCAGGCCGAGGCAGCGGGTGCCGATGATGGGTGCGAAGCCCGACTTAACGAGAGTCTGGCCGGTCTTGAAGTCCTTGCCGGCGATGGGCATCTTGGTCTTCTCGGCGAGCTCCCACATTGCGGGGATGTCGACGGTGGTGTTGGGGGCGCCCATGATGAAGGGAGCGCCTTCGGTGAGGGCGGCGTAGGCGTAGCACATCGAGGGGGCGATGTGTTCCTTGTCGTCGGCCTTCATGGCTGCTTCGAGGGCTTCGAGGGTGTAGTGCACCTTCTCGTCGACGGGAACGTAAACCTCGGTGGAAGCGGCCCAGAGAACCACTACGCGGTCGACGCCCTTTTCCTTCTTGAAGTTGCGGATGTCCTCGCGGAGGGCTTCAACCATTTCCCAGCGGGTCTTGCCCTGCATGATGTTGTCGCCGTCGAGGCGCTTCGCGTAGTTGTGGTCGAAGGCGGCCTTCATGGGCACGATGGCTTCGAGCTCGTCCTTAACGGGGTTGATGTCCTTTTCTTTGAGAACCTCGCAGTACATAGCCGACTCGTAGGCGTTCTGGGGGTAAACGTCCCAGGCACCGAAAACGATGTCGTTGAGGTCGGCGATGGGCACGATCTCGTTGTATTTGAGGTATTTCTTGTCGGCGCCTTCACCGACGCGGATTTTGTCGTACTGGGTCATCGAGCCCACGGGCTTAGCGAGTCCCTTGCGGGCCATTAACACACCGGTCATGAAGGTGCTGGAAACAGCACCGAGGCCAACGACTAACACGCCGAGCTTACCCTCGGCTTTCTTAACGTTGCTCATTACAATATTGTCTGTTTGATGTAAATTGTTTTCGCGGTTGGAATTAGCTTGCTTTCCGCTTCCGACGGGGCCCGGGCGGTGTGCCTGGGTGGTCTTGGCGAAACTCGGGTCAAAAGTACTCACATATTTTCAAACCGCAAAGGGATATTTGGTGAAATTATTGTATAATAAAACTAATGAAAGTTAAAATCGGCCTAATTTGGTTAATAATGGCGAAATTTAGGCCAATTCACCTCGTCTTTTGTTAACGAACGCGAACGGGGCGCGGCTCCGCACGCTCAGGAGTTCTGGAACTGGGTGGGCGACATTCCTGTGAGGTGCTTGAAGTATTTGCCGAAGGAGCTCTGGTTGGCGAAGTTAAGCTCGTAGGCAATCTGCTGCACGTTCTTCCCCGAGAAGCGGAGGAGGTTCTTGGCCTCCTGGAGCACATAGTGGTCGATCCACTCAGCGGCGGAGCGGCCTGTGCTCTGCTTGATCACCAGCGAGAGGTATTTGGGGGAGATGTACATGCGGTCGGCGTAGAAGGCCAGCGAGCGCTCGCGGCGGTGGTTGTCGCGCACCAGGCGCAGGAAGTTGCGCACATAGGTCAGGCGGCGCGAATGGTTGTGGCGCTCGTTCTCGCGGCGCGCGGCGGCGGCTTCCTCGCCGTAGGCCATCATCTGGTAGCCGGCGGCGGCCAGCAGGGCGCGGGCAATGTGGCGGCTGTAGGCGCTGGGTGTCTCGGCGTTGTAGTGGAGCATATCGAAGAACCTCACGAGCTGCTCGGTTTTCTCGGGGGTGAGGCGGAGCACCAGGTCGGTGGTCGCGAAAATGTCGGAGTTGATGGCGTTGAGGTCGATGTTGATGTCCTGTATGAAGCGGTTGGAGAGGAACAGCAGGTAGAACACCATCTCGTTGCCGGGCCACTCGATGGGTGTGAAGGTGATTTCGGGGGGTATCATCACGAACGACGAGGGCTCGATAACGCACTCCTTGGAGTCGATGTCGACCTTCATCGTGCCCTCGATGCATATCAGGCAGGTCATGCCGTCGAAGCGGCGTGGCACCGGGGCGCTGAACAGCGGTTGCGGGCGGGTGATGCGCAGCAGCGTGTAGTCCTCGCTCAGATGCGAGTAGCCCGAGCCGAGTATGCGGAGCGGCTCAAGCTGCTCCAGGCGTATCGGCTCGCTGCTGTCGGTATCGGATTGCAAACGGCTTTTGGGCATATGTCTGAGTTGGTAATTTTGGGCAAAATTAGCCAAAAATCCCAATATGAGCCAACTTTTCGGTGAAAATCGGCTTTTTCGGCCAAAAGCGGTCAGAATTCGGAGAAGAGCGTTGGCTTGATAACGATGCCGACGCGGAGCATCGAGTGGTATTTGTTGTAGTCGAGCAGCCCCTCGCCGTAGCCGTTGTAGTACTGCACGAACAGGAACTGGTTGGCGGTTTTCGACAGTCGCCAGGAGAATTCGGCGGTGACGTTCCAGTTGAACACGTTCCCTTTGCGCTTCACGAAGTTCATCGAGGCGCCGAGGCGGCGGTTGGTCGAGCGCCAGTCCCACCCCATCTGGAAGATGCCGCAGTAGCGGAGTATGTCCTTGTTGTTCTGGCCGTCGACGATCGGAATCCAGAATTTGCCGTAGACCATCAGGTTCGGGTCGACCATTATTGAGCCGCCGAACGACACCTTGTTCCACGAGCGCGACTGGATAGAGTCGCGGCCGTTGCTCTCGTGCTCGATGGTGAGGGTGACCTTTCCTAAGAACCGCCCCTTGACGAATATCGGCTTGGCAAGCCCTATGCCGGGGTTGAAGTTGAGGTCGGTCATTGGCATGGAGTTCTCAAGCACGCTCCAGAACACCTTCTGCGTGTAATATAAATATAGGTATGTGCCGAAGGGGAGGGTGGCCTTGGTGAGTTTCTGGGCGACCGACACCTGGAACTTGACGTCGGAGTTGGCGCGGGTTGGGCGGTAGCCAATCGGGCAGCCGAAAATGAAGTAGTTGTCCTTGTAGAGGCCGAAGTAGTAGTGCTGGTCGGCGAATGAGCGGCGCACCGAGTCGACGTTGACGTGCTCGTCGGCGACGGATATGATCTGCGCCGCCCCCTTGGTCGGGAGGAGCGTCAGCGCCGCGAGCAGCGGCAGTATGTAGCGGAGCAGTTTCATTGATTGGCGCGTGAGAATGGGGTGGGGTGTGATGAAGGCGGAGAAGAATCCGTTGTAAATTTAACAAAAAAAGCCGGGCCGGAGTTCTGCCGCGCCCCTAATGGAGACAAAATCGGGAAAAATTGCTTAATTTTGCCGTATGGAACCAATGAAACAGGCCGCCGCGGGCGGCAAGCGGCGCTGGCTGTCGACACTGCTTAAAATCGCCGTCCCGGCCATTGTGAGCGTCGGGCTGTGCGTCGTCATGTTCCGCGACATCGACTTCGGCGCGATGGTGGAGATCATCCGGCGCGACTGCCGCTTCGGGTGGATCGCCCTCAACCTGGCCATAGGGTTGCTGCCGATGTTCTTCCGCGCCCTGCGCTGGCGCATCCAACTGCGGGTCATAGGGTGCCGCCCGCCTCTGAGGGCGCTGGTCTACAGTATGTTCGGCACCTATGCCGTAAACCTCGTGTTCCCCCGCCTGGGGGAGGTATGGCGCACGGGCTATATAGCCGAGCGCCAGTCGACCCCCTTTCCGGCGGTGTTCGGCTCTATGGTGGCCGACCGCCTGGCCGACACCTGCACCGTAGCGCTGCTCACGCTCTTCACCTTCGTGCTCGCCTCGGGGCCGCTGCTCGACTTCGTGCGCGAGTACCCCGGCGCGTACCGCGCCGTGTCGGCCATAGCCACCTCCCCCTGGACCTGGATAGCCCTCGCCGCCTTCCTGCTGCTCGGGTGGCTCTTTATGAAGCGGGGCCGGGGCGCTCTCGCGCTGAAAATCAAAGGGTTCTTCCGCGGGCTTTGGGACGGCTTTGCCGCCATCGCGAAGATGGACCACAAGGGCGCGTGGCTCCTCTACACCATAGGCGTGTGGGGGTGTTACTTCCTCCAGCTCTATGTCGCGTTCCGGGCCTTCCCCCTCACCGACGGCATCCTGGAGAGCCACGGCGCGATAGCCCCGCTGGTGTGCTTCGTGCTGACGAGTATCTCCATGGGGGTCCCCTCCAACGGCGGCATCGGCCCCTACCAGGCCACTATGATATTCGGGCTGAGCGTGTTCGCCCCCGCGGCGGCGCTCGCCGGGCCGGGCCGCGAGGCGTTTCTTACCGAGGCCGCGGCCTTCGGCAACCTCCTCATAGGGGCGCAAACCCTATTCTGGGTGCTCTGCGGGCTGGTGGTGTTCGCGCTGATCGCCCTCGACAAGCGCCGCCGCTGAAAGGAGCTGAATGCCGGGTGTTTTGTCAAGTTTTTGTTAAAAAATGGTTGGGTTTGGCAAATAATTGCTAACTTTGGAAACTGGAAACTGCCGCCACCCCGCTCGTGTGGGGTTTCGGCACTCCGAAATGTTTCAAAAACAAACCAACACAAACAAATCAACTAATAATCTATTGCTGTTTATGAAGAAATTTTTACTCTCCGCTCTCGCGGTAGCCGCTTGCGCTTCTGCCGCTATGGCAACAACCTGGACTCTCCCGATGAAGGGGGACAACAAACCCACCTGGACCGTCGGCACCGGCGAAAACGGCAAGGGCGAAATCTCGACTCAGGTTACCGTTGACGGCAAGACTTTCAACATCTCCATCAACCAGAACACCTCCCCCACAAAGGTCGATGGCATCGGCACCGCTACCGAGCTCCGCTGGTACAAGAGCATGATCATGACCATCAAGGCTGAGGGCGTTACCCTCCGTCAGATCGTTTTCGAGGAAATGTACGACGATAAGTGCATGTCCTTCACCCCCTCCGCTGCTACCGGCGGCACTGTGACCGCCAACGTCACCGGCGCTCTCACCTCCAACACCATCACCTGGTCCAACCCTGAAGGTGTGGCTGTTTTCGAGGCAACTTCCACCGAAGGCCAGATCCGCGCCAACGCTATCGTGATTTCCGACGAGGCCGGAGCCATTGAAACTCCCGAACCCGAGCAGCCCGTTGCCGGCGGTCTGTTCAACGTTGAGTTCACCTCCAACGGCGGCTTCACTTTCGAGGACGGCACCCTTCCAGAAGGTCTCAGCTACGTTTGGACCCGCGACTCGAAGAACAACTATATGAAGGCTTCCGGTTACTACAAGCAGAATTTCGTAGTAGAGGCAGCTTACCTCGTATCGCCCGTCGCTGACCTCGCAGGTCTTACCGACGTAACCCTGACTTTCGACCAGTGCATCGGCCAGTTCAAGGACGCATCCGGCCTTCTCATCATGCCCGAGGATTTCTGCAAGGTATGCGTGCGCGAAGAGGGCGGCGAATGGGGTCACCCCATCAACATCCCTTTGTTCCCCGTATACAACGATGGCAAGAACTTCTCCTCTTTCTGTGAAGTAGAAATGGACCTCAGCGCTTACGCCGGCAAGAAAATCCAGGTAGGTTTCCGCTACTCCTCGGATGCCACAACCGCCGGTACCTGGGAAATCAAGAGCGCCCGCCTCACCAGCAACCAGGCAGGTGTTGAATCCGTGGTTGTTGAGAACGCTGACGCTCCCGTTGAATACTTCAACCTCCAGGGTGTGCGCGTTGCCGAGCCCGCCAACGGCATCTTCATCCGCCGCCAGGGCAACAAGGTTACCAAGGTAGCCCTCTGATTCCGACCAATCCTGTAAAGGTCTCGTTAAATAATAAACGACCTCTTTACTTTGCTCGCGCCGCGTCCCGCATAACCCGGGGCGCGGCCTTTTTTTCGCCCCTGCCGCAATCTTTGTCGCGGCGGGGGCGTTTAACAAATAAGTGGGCCGCGGGAGTTCGCGACCCGCTTATAGTTACGTTTCAAAATTTTATGAGAGATGCTGATTGATTGCCTGATGCTCCTGGCCGGGATGGTACTGATACTCGCCGGGGCCAACTTTATGACCGACGGTTCGGCGGCGCTCGCCAAGCGCCTGGGTATGTCGGATTTCCTGGTGGGACTCACCGTGGTGTCGATGATGACCAGCGCGCCGGAGCTGGTGGTGTCGGTCACGAGCGCCCTTAACGCCTCCACGGAGATGGCCGTCGGTAACATCGTCGGTTCCAATATATTCAACATACTTGTGATTGTGGGCATCTCGGCGATGATCAAGCCTATCGCCGTGGAAAAGGGCGTGCTGCTCAACGAGATACCCCTCGTGGTGCTCTCCTCGGTCGCTCTGTTGGTGATGGGGGCCGCCCCGATGCTCGGCGACGGGGGGCCGATGGTACTCACGCGCGCCGACGGTCTCATCCTCCTGCTCTTCTTCCTGGTGTTTATGCGCTACACGTTCGCCTCGGCCAAGCGGGTCGAGCCATCCGACGCCGACCCGGCGGCCGCGGAGGGGGCTTCCCGCAAGAGTCTCCCCCTGTGGCGCGCCATAGTGTATGTGGTGGGCGGGCTCGCCGGGCTGGTGTTCGGCGGCGACTGGTTTGTCGACGGCGCGTCGGGCGTGGCCAAGGCCGCGGGATGGTCGGAGGGGCTTATCGGCCTTACGATACTCGCCGCGGGCACCTCGCTCCCCGAACTGGCCACCTCGGTGGTGGCCGCCGTGAAGGGTAACCCGGGCATATGCATAGGCAATGTGATAGGCTCCAACATATTCAACATATTCTTCGTGCTCGGCCTCACCGCCACCATCAAACCCCTCGGCTTCGGCACCATCGGACTCTCCGACCTCCTGGCGCTGACCGCCGCCAGCCTCCTGTTCTGGGTAGTGGCCTCCCTCTTCGGCCGCCGCACCATCACCCGCCCCGAAGGCGCCCTCCTCTTCATCCTCTACATAGCCTACACCGCGCTGCTGATCATCAACCTCCCGGCAAAATGGTGAGGAGGAGGAAGGTGGCGAGGGCGTAGGCGGGGGTGCCAAGTAGGATTATCCCCAGCAGTCGGAGGTAGTCCTTGGTGAGTTTGCGCAGCAGGGCGAGCCGGCAGTAGCGGATGAGGTTGTAGAGGTAGACGATCCATAGCACGGCTATGACTCCGTAGGCTACGGCCCGGTCGCCACCGTCGGTTTTAGGGCGAATCGGCGCCGGTTCGCCCAGGTTGAGGCCGTTGGCAAAGTACCAAATGGCTCCCGCGCCGATGGCCAACACAGCGATGGAAATTGCGATGCCCAATTTGTCGCACGCCTTTATGTTGGCGTACGCAAACCGGCCCCATATCCCCAGGAATACCACCGAGCCTAATACGAGCACTATCAAGTCGCGCCATTGAAAGGCGGTTATTAGCCATCGGGTGAGATTTTCGGCAAAGGCACTCATATATTATATAGGTATTATATAGGTACTATATGGGTTAGTCGCGGAGGGAGGGGGCGTTGTTGAGGTAGAGGCGTACGTCGTGGGAGGAGATTGAGGCGGGGAGGAGGGCCTGGATGGCGGCGTAGCCGGAGCCGATTCCGGCGCGTTTGACCGCCGACGCGATCTGGGTGCATACCGAGGGGGTGAGGATGTCGTCGACGGTGAGCTCGCCCGAGGGGATGAAGGTCGCGAGGTGCCCGGTGACGGTCGACACGGCGAGGTTGCGCTCGGCGGCGATTTCATGGCGGGTCATGCCCTGGCGGAACATTCGGTAGCTCACGAGGTTCGACTTCTCCTTCTCCTCGCGGGGCTTCTTCTCGCGCGCGGTTTTGGGCTTGCGCCCCTTACGGGCGGCTTTGGGGTCGTCGCTGGCGGTGGCCTCGATTATGGCGGCCTGCTTGGCGTTGAGGTAGTTGGAGATGGTGAACCCCTCGCGGGCTATGGCTTCGAGGAGCGCGCGGCGCGAGTCGATGGCCCCCCGCAGGTCGGCGTTGAGCTCCTGTAGGCGCTGGTTGGCGCGCTTGTTCTCGGTTTTCACCCGTGCGGTGCGGTCGGGCAGGTCGCCGAAAATTTCCGCGATAGTGTTGGCGAAATATACGGCGCCGCGACCCACGCGGGCCAGCAGCTCCGGGTCGCGGAGAGCCGCGTCGGGGGAGGTGCGGAGCATCACCAGCCATTTGTCGGCCACGTCGGTCACCTTTTCGCGGAGCGCTGTCAGCGCCCCCTGGTGGGCGGCTGTCTCCTCGGGATACGAGCGGGCGTAGGTCTGCGCGATGTGTCGGGCGAGGCTCTGCTGCAGGTCGGTGATATCGCGGAAGGTGAACAGTTCGCAGAGGAGCTGGCGGAAGTAGGCGTTCTTGATGTCGGCCAGGCGGTCGATTGAGCGCGCCGCCTCCTCGTCCTGTCCGGCGGTGTAGGCGGCCACGGCGGGGTCGGAGAGCACCTGCCCGGCGGTGATAGGGGTGGAGAGCACGATTCCTTCGAGGGTTTTGCAGCGGCTAAGGGCCACATACACCTGCCCCGGCGCGAAGGAGCGCCCGGCGTCAATCACCACCTTGTCGAACGTCAGCCCTTGGCTTTTGTGGATCGTGATGGCCCAGGCGAGCCGCAGGGGGATTTGCGAGAAGGTGCCCTGCACGGAGGTCTCCACCTTGCGGGTCTCCTCGTTGATGGTGTAGGTGGCGTTTTCCCACACCTGCTCCTCGACCTCGATTGGTGCGTCGTCGCCCGGGCAGTGTACTTTGAGGGTGGTCGGGGTAATCTCAACCACCCGGCCTATGCGCCCGTTGTAGTAGCGGTGTTCGGGGTCGTTGCGCACGAACATCACCTGCGCCCCCACCTTTAGCTGCAGCGACGGCGCCGTCGGGTAGGCGTATTCGGGGAAAGTGCCCTTTACCTGGGCGGTGTATACGCGGCTCTTGCCGGGGAGCATCAGCAGCTGGGTCGCGTTGTAGTCGTCGGCCTGCTGGTTGTGGGTGGTAAGGCGTATGTAACCGCTGTCGGCGGCGGGGCGGAACGCCGGGTCGAGCCTTTGGGAGAGGGCCCGGAGGTCGTCGGGGGTGAGCGCCGCGTCGCGCACATGGTTGAGGAGCTCCACGAAGTCGGCGTTCTGCTGGCGGTAAACCTTGGTGAGGCATATGGTGACGTAAGGTATCAGCCCCAGGGCACGGCTCCCGAAGAAGTAGGGGGTGGGGTAGTGGCCCCGGAGCATAGCCTCGTCGGCGGCGGTGACCACCGGTGCGAGCTGTTGGAGGTCGCCGATCATGAGCAACTGCACCCCGCCGAAGGGGAGTGCCGAGCGGCGCACGCGGCGCAGCACGTCGTCGATGGCGTCGAGGAGGTCGGCCCGCACCATGGATATTTCGTCGATCACGAGCATATCGAGGGCGCGGATTATGCGCAGTTTCTGCTTCGAGAAGTTGAATTTCTGGTCGGAGCTGGTGCCGGGCACGAACGGCGTAGGCGCGATCTGGAAGAAGCTGTGTATCGTGGCACCCCCGGCGTTGATGGCCGCCACGCCCGTGGGGGCCACCACGGCCACGGTCTTGGCCGTGTGTTCGCGCAGGGTCTTTAGGAAGGTTGTTTTGCCTGTTCCGGCCTTTCCCGTAAGGAAAATGCTCACTCCGGTGTGTTCGGCGAAGTCCCAGGCGGTTCGCAGCTCGTTGTTGGTTTCCATAATCGCGAAGTTAAGGTTTTTTGACCTAAAACCGCCCCGTTTGCGTTTTATTAGTTAAATTTGTCATTCAATATAGTTAAAGTAGGTCGTGAAAATTATTACAAACTATGAATTATTTTGTTCTTTATACTTCAGACGGAGTCTTTTTGCCGTCTTTATCTCTCATCTTCAGTCGTGTAGCTCGCTACACTCCTTCATCTTCGAGAAAAATCCGGCTAAAAAACCTCTCGTCGGAAGTATAAAATAATTTACACGACCTACTTATGAGAAGGATGCTGACAATCGCGGCCGCCCTGCTGCCCGCACTTTTCGCCCCGGCTCGGGAAGTGCCGGCGGCGGGTGATTCCGTCGCCTACCCCGCGGGGCAGTCGGTGGGGCTTGTGCTCAGCGGCGGGGGTGCCAAGGGTATCGCCCACATAGGGGTAATCCAGGCGCTGGAGGACAATGATATTCCTATCGACTACGTCGCCGGGACCTCGATGGGCGCCATCGTCGGGGGGCTCTACGCCTCGGGCTACACCCCCGCCGAGATGATGTCGATGATACTGTCGCCCGGGTTCGCCAACTGGTCGACGGGGCGCGTCGACCCGGCGCTCACCTATTACTTCGTGCGTCAGCCCAACACCCCGGCTTTCTCGCATATCAACATCAACCTCTCGCCTAAGGATTCCGTCGGGAAGGGGGCCGACATACTCCCGACGAGCCTCATATCCCCCATACCGATGAACTTCGCGTTCATGGAGCTCTTCTCGGGCTACACGGCGCAGTGCGGGGGCGACTTCGATAGGCTCTTCGTGCCGTTCCGCTGCGTGACCTCCGATGTGATCCACAAACATAAAATCGTGTGCCGCTCCGGCTCGCTGGGCGACGCCATCCGCGCCTCGATGTCGTTTCCGGCGGTGTTCCAGCCGATAAAGATGAACGGGGTGTACGTCTACGACGGGGGTATCTACGACAATTTCCCGGTAGATGTGATGCGCGAGGACTTCGCACCGTCGTTCATGATCGGTGTCGACGTGCACTCGCTCAACCCCGCCCCCTCTACCTCGCTGGTGAGCCAGCTTGAGGATATGATTATCCAAAACAACGACTATGACCTCCCCGCCGACGAGGGTATGAAGATACACGTCGACGTGAGCCAGTTCTCGCTCCTCGACTTCGGCAAGGCCCGGGAAATCTACGAGATAGGCTACAACCGAGCCGTGGAGATGATGGACTCGCTGCGTGGAAGGGTCACCAGCCGCGTGCCCGCCGAGGCCCGCGAGCTGCGCCGAAGGGTGTTCAAGTCGGCCACCCCCTATGTGCGCTTCGACTCCGTGAAGGTCACCGGGGGCACCAAGGCCCAGAACGAGTACCTCGCGGCGCTGTTCCGCCCCAAGAAGGGGACCGACACCTTCGGCATCGAGCAGGCCAAGCTCGCCTACTACCGCGCCATATCGCCCGGGAGGCTCCGCAACCTGGTGCCCCAGGCGCGCTACGACGAGCGCGACGGCCTCTTCACCCTCGACCTCGCGGCCCAGCCCAAGAGCAACTTCTCGCTCGGCGCCGGGGGGTATCTGTCGTCAACCACCAGCTCCATGATTTTCCTCTCGGCGAGCTTCGCGACGCTCAAACGCCATTCGTTCGACGCCCGCGTAATGGGGTGGATCGGCCAGAGCTATATGGCCGCCGAGGGTAGGGCGCGCCTCTACATACCGTCGTCGCTCCCGTCGGCCCTCGATTTCGAGGCGGTATACTCCCGAAAGAAATATTACGAGAACGACAAGCTCTTCTACGAGGACAGCTCCCCGACCTTCATAACCCACCACGAGGGGTTCGGACGACTGAGCTACGGCTGGGCCGTGGGTCGCAAGGGGAAGGCGTCGGTGGCCGTCGGCGGCGGGGTGGTCAAGGACCGCTTCTACGCCAACGACCGGGGCGACTTCACGGAGAGCGGCCGCGAGCGCACCACGATGCACTTAGGCCAGGCGGTGGCGCGGCTGGAGTTTGACGCCCTCGACAACCGCAGCTTCGCCTCCGAGGGGTACGCCCTGCGCCTCACGGCCATGGAGAATGTGGGCAACTATTATTACCGCCAGAGCGACGTGGAGGGGGCCGACGACCAGCTCGACGAGCGCGTGCACTGGTTCCAGGCCGAGCTCCAGGCCGAGAAGTATTTCCCCCTGGGGAAGCGGTGCGCCTTAGGCTTGTCGGCCGACGTGTTGGTGTCGACCCGCGGACTGCTCAACACCTACTACGCGTCGCTGGTTAACGCCCCGGCCTTCACCCCGACCCCGGCCTCGGAGGTGTCGTTCAACAAGGCTTTCCGGGCCAACTCGTTTGCCGCCGTGGGCGTCACGCCAATCTGGAAGCCCTTCAATATGGCGCAGGTGAGGCTCTCGGGCTATATGTTCCTGCCGTTCCGCCGCATAGAGCAAGACCCCTCGACGCCGTTGGGGGCGATGAGGGGCCGTTGGTTCTCGAATCCGGAGTTTATCGGGGAGCTCGACCTGGTGTACAACCTGCCGTTCGCCTCGATATGCGGCTATGTGAATTATCTTACGTTCCCGGCGCGCAACTGGCATGTGGGCATCTCGTTCGGCCTCTACTTCCATGCCTCCTCGTTCCTGAGGTAAGGGGGTGTTTTGAGACAACCTTTTAAATACCTACCCCTGCGACGAGAGTGTCAGCGACCGCGTCGCGCCGAGCTTCGCGAGGGTGTCGAACAGCGGCAGGTAGTCGCTGTGCGACGGCGCGAGCACAATGAGCGTAAGGTCGGTAGTCAGCTCGTCGTAGTCGTATCGGAGGTAGAAGGTCGAGAGGTGTACCCCGGCGTTTTTGAGCGCCGCCGAGTAGGGGGCCGTGTCGGTCAGTATGCCGTCGACGGTTAGCTTTATGGCGCGGCTCTCCTGGCCCATGCCCGCCCGGTGCTCGTAAAATTCAAACCCGGCGAGCACCAGCAGCGTCAGCGCCGTGGCGGCCATGGAGCTGAAGTACATACCCACCCCCACGGCCATGCCGATGGTGGCCGTGATCCAGATGCCGGCGGCGGTGGTGAGCCCTTTCACCGAGCCCTTCATATGTATCATCGCGCCGCCCCCGAGGAAGCCGACCCCGGTGACCACCTGGGCGGCTATTCGCCCGGGGTCGCCGTTCTTCAGCCCGAGATATTCCTGGGGTACGTAGATCGACAGCAGCATGGCCAGGCAGGCGCCCATCGAAATCAGCGCGAAGGTGCGCACTCCGGCTATCTGCCCCTTGCGCTTGCGCTCGGCGCCGACCACGGCCCCGAGGGCCATGCTCAGCAGCAGCCGCGCGGCGGCGTTGACCATATTGATTTCGGTCGACGTCAGTATTTCCCAGAAATTTTCAAACATAAGTGTCGGAGTCAGATTTCGTATGGTTCGGAGCCGGGCTCGCTGTACCACTTGGAGTAGAAGAGGTAGTTGCGGGCTATCTTTTCGTTGAGTTCGCGGGCTTTTTCCGGCTCCATCATCTTGACGAACTTCGCCGGGGCGCCGGCCCACATCTCGTGGGGGCCGATTTTGGTGTTCGACAGCACGACGGCTCCGGCGGCCACCAGGGCCCCCTCGCCGACCTCGGCGTCGTCCATCACCACGGCCCCCATGCCTATGAGGGCGAAGTCGTGGATTTTGGCGCCGTGGATGGTGACGTTGTGGCCTATCGACACGTCGTTGCCGATTTCGATGGTCGATTTCTGATATAGGGTGTGGAGCACCGAGCCGTCCTGGATGTTGACGCGGTTGCCGATGCGGATGGAGTTGACGTCGCCCCGCAGCACGGTGTTGAACCATACGGAGCACTGGTCGCCCATCTCAACGTCGCCTATCACCGAGGCGTTGGGGGCCAGGAAGCATTCCTGGCCGATTTTCGGGGTGAAGCCCCGCAGGGGTATTATGAGTGCCATTTTATAGTCTTAAGAGTTGTGTCAGGCTTCGAGGGGTTTGGTCTTTTCGGCGAGCCAGGCGCGGGCGTCCTCTTCCAGCAGGGGGCTTATGCGGCGGTAAACCTCCTCGTGGTAGGCGTTGACCCACTCGATTTCGCGGCGCGTCATCATCGCGGTGTCGAAGAGCGAGCGGTCAAAGGGGCAGAGGGTCATGGTCTCGAAGCGGTAGAAGTTGCCGAACTCGGTTGTGAAGGCGGGCACCGTCAGCACCAGGTTCTCGCAGCGGATGCCGTGGACCCCGGCGCGGTAGAGACCCGGCTCGTTGGAGGTGAGCATGCCGGGTTTGAGGTCGTAGGGCACATCGTTGAGGCGGATGCTCTGCGGACCCTCGTGGACCGAGAGGAAGTGGCCCACGCCGTGGCCGGTGCCGTGGAGGTAGCTGAGCCCCTCCTGCCAGAGGAACTGGCGGGCTAGGGCGTCGAGCTGGCCGCCGCGGGTCCCTTCGGGGAATATGGCGGTCGCGAGGGCTATGTGCCCCTTCATCACCAGGGTGAAGTCGCGCTTCTCGGCGGGGGTGGGGGAGCCGAGGGCTATGGTGCGGGTGATGTCGGTGGTGCCCCAGAGGTACTGAGCGCCGGAATCGATCAGCAGCAGCCCCTCGGGTTTGAGCCGGGAGGCCGATTCGGGGGTGGCCGAGTAGTGGACTATCGCGCCGTGGGGGCCGTAGCCAGCGATGGTGTCGAAGCTGTCGTCGAAATAGTAGGGCTGGGCCGAGCGGTGGCGGGTGAGGATCTCCTCGATGTCAAGCTCGGTGAGCGCGTTGCCGGCTGCCATACGGCGCTCGATTTCGATGAGCGAGAGGGTCATGGCGGCGCCGTCGTGCTCCATGGCCTTGCGGATGCCGGCGATCTGCACCTGGTTTTTCACCGCTTTGAGGGCCACGATGGGGGAGGCGCCGAACACGGCACGGCTCCCAAGGGCGTCGACCACGGCCTGCGAGGTCCGCGGGGCCTCGATGAGCACCAGGGCGTCGTCGGGGAGGGCGTTGAGCATCGGCAGCGCGGCGTCGTAGGGGCGCACCGTCATGCCGATTTCGTCGATGTAGGCGCGCACCTCGCGCGAAATCTTCTCGGGCTTTATGAAGAGGGTCGAGCCCTTGGCCGAGAGGTAGAGGAAGGCGGTGGCCACCGGGGTGCGGCGCACGTCGGACGAGCGGAGGTTGAGCACCCAGGCTATCTCGTCGAGTCCGGAGACGAACATCGAGTCGGCCCCCTGCTCGCGCGCCTGGGCCAGGGTGTCGCGGATTTTGTCGGCGGCTGAGCGCCCGGCGAACTTCTCCTCGTGGATGAACACCGCGGCGGAGGGGAGCTCGGGGCGGTCGGCCCAGAGCTCGTCAATCGGGTCGAAATGGGTGTCGAGCCGTAGCCCGTGCTTTTCGAGCTTGGCGCGGAGATCGACTATTTCGGTGGTGGCGAAGAGCTTGCCGTCGAGCCCCACGGCGGAGCCTTTCACGAGGTTGGCGGCGAGGTAGGCGGCAATGGTCGGGGTGCCGGGGATACCCTCCTTCATAAGGGTGATTCCGGTGCCGGCGAGCTGCTCGGTGGCCTGGAGGAAGTAGCGCGAGTCGGTCCAGAGGAGGGTTTCGGAGGGGGCGAACACCAGGGTGCCCGCCGAGCCGGTGAAGCCGCTGAGCCAGCGGCGCACCTGCCAGTGGTCGGCTATGTACTCCCCGAGGTG
Source organism: Alistipes timonensis (assembly GCA_023663385.1). GTDB lineage: Bacteria > Bacteroidota > Bacteroidia > Bacteroidales > Muribaculaceae > UBA7173. Next base: position 54,556 of record JAMPHO010000006.1, read on the forward strand.
GGCGTCGGTCTGGGGTATGATGGCGGCCGCTACGCCCGCCTTTTTCATTGCCGCGCGGAATGCCGCGAGGCGCGTCTTGATTTCTTCCATAAGAGGTTCGGTATTTGTCTGAGGCAAAATTAGCGAAAATCCCGCCAAAATCCAATTAAAAACCGAACCCATTCATATTAATGTGTGTCGCGGCGCTTGCGTATTCCGGGGCTAAGGGCTACCTTTGCCCGCGATATGCTACCTACCCGACTGACTATTTGCGCGCTGGCGCTCGCCGCGGCGCTGTTGTGGGGCGGATGCCGCCGCGACGAGCCTGC
>JAMPHO010000070.1 GCA_023663385.1 Alistipes timonensis
ACTCTCTCAATAACTGGATAATGTTTAACCAGTCCAGCTTTTTGGGGTCACTTCATACTTTCGACTTGGTGGAAAGAACAAATAATTGATAAACTTTCCATTCCAGATGAAGATATCGTTGTACTTTATAATCCGTGCCCTACAATAACCGATGATTAAAGATATTAACAAGGAAAAGATAATTCTTTATGCCGGTACTGTCAACGAGCGTAAAGGATATGCTGACCTGATTAAGGCTTTCGCAAAAATCGCAAAGAGATTTCCCGGGTGGTCTGTTGTCTTTGCCGGCAATGGCGAAATAGAAGAGGGCGTATCTTTGTCTAAACGATTAGGTGTCGAGAAGCAGATAAAGTTTGCCGGATGGGTCAGCGGAGAACAGAAAGACAGCCTGTTCAGAAAAGCAAGCATTTTTTGTTTGCCAAGCTACGCCGAAGGCTTCCCGATGGCAGTGCTCGACGCTTGGGCGTACGGACTACCTGTAATCACGACACCTGTCGGAGGAATCCCGGATGTGGCGATAGATGGGGAAAATATGCTGATTTTCTCCCCGGGTGACACCGACAAACTATCCGAACATATCGAAAAGCTGATTACAAATGAAACCTTACGACGCAAAATAAGTAACGCTTCAATGGATTTTGCCCGAAACAAGTTCAATATAGCTACTGTAAACAAGCAATTAGGGGATATTTATAGCAGTTTATCCACCGATTAATCATTTTCTTTACAATCATTCTTATCAACCATTCAACAAGCCGAGATTAAGCCGCGCTATGAAACAATACTTCAAGATCAATTACGAATTTGACAGGGGGAGGGTCCACAGGGCCATCGACGAGAGGGTCCGCGGGGGGCGCGCCGACTACATCTGCGTGGCCGACGGCGTGATCGCCAACATCGCCCATCGGTCGGCCGAGTACCGCGAGGTGGTCAACGGCGGCATGTTCGCCATCTGCGACAGCAGCTTCGTGCCCCTCTACATCCGCCTGATCCACGGCGAGCGCTACTCCCAGTACTGCGGCAGCCAAATTTTCGAGGACATTATCAAAAGCCGGAAATACCGCATGATATTCCTCGGCACCCAGCAAAGCACCCTCGACGCCCTGAGGGAGAACCTCGCGCGGTGGAACCCCGCCGTCGGCGGCATGACCTTCAGCGAGCTCCCCTTCTGCTCCATCGAGGAGTTCGACTACCCCGCCATCGCCCGGATGATCGAGAGCGACGGGGCCGACATCATATGGGTGGCCCTCGGAGCCCCCAAACAGGAGTACTTCATGAGCCGCCTTAAGCCCCACCTGCGCCGCGGGGTGATGGTGGCCGTAGGCGCGGCGTTCAAATTCTTCAGCGGCCAGGAGGAGAAGCGCGCCCCGCGGTGGATGGTGCGGAGCCACCTGGAGTTCGTCTACCGCCTCTCGCAGAACCCCCGCAAGCAGTTCAAACGGTGCGGCTGGATTCTGGCGACCCTCCCAGGGATGCTCCTCGACGAATGGAGGGCGAAAAAACGGGCATCCCGCGCCAATACCCGCTGACGCTCCCTCCCCACAGCGATATATGTATGCCATAACAGCGGCCATACGCAAGTCACGCGCCGAGGGCCGACCCGGCTCCGTGATATTCCGCATCCGCGACCGCGAAGGGCGCGAGCGCCTCGTGGCCACCGGACTGCGCACCGACCCCGGCGAGCTCACCACCCTGCACCGCGAGCCCGTGCTCCGCGGCCTGAAGTGCCTCTACGAGCTCATCGCCCGGGCCTGCCGCTCGGGCGCGCCCTGCGATGTCGACCTCATAGCGCGCGAATTCCGCGAAGAGCTCCAGCGGGGCCTCCCCCCCGCCGACCTCGCCGACTTCCGGGTGAACCGCCGCATAGTATCGGTCGGGAAACCGTTCAACGCCTGGGTGCGCTACGCCTCCCCGGCAGACGACTCTCCCACCCCTTCCGCGCCGCTCACCGCCGAGCGGCTCCCCTCGTTCGTAGCCGACTTAATCGACTCCGACCAGATTTCGCGCCGCGGAGGCACCCGCCATAACTACAAAAGCGCGGCGAGCGCCCTCGAAGCCTACCTACAGGCCCGCCCTGAGCGGCACTCCCGGGCGATAGACCGCGACTTCGTACGCGGCTTCCACCGCTGGCTCGAAAGTCAGGGTAACGCTCCATCGACAACCGCATTCTATACGCGCATGCTCCGCGCCATCCTCAACAAAGCCAAGGGGCGCGGACTCCTCCCCGCCGTACCCGCCGACTGGTTCTCGGGAATCGCGTCGGCCACCCCTCCGGCATCACCGCGCTCCACCACCCCCAAGGCGTTGGATAAAGAGGAGCTTAACCGCCTCGCCGACCACCCCCTCGCGCCCGGCTCGCTGGATGAGTTGGCGCGTGACCTCTTCTTATTCAGCTTCCTCACTCGGGGCATGGAGTTGGTCGACATACTCAACCTCGCCCCCGCCAACCTCCTCGGCAACCACATCGAGTACCGCAAACGCCTTACAGGCCGACCGCTGACGGTGCGGCTCGACCCCCGCGCCCGCCAGATGCTCGACAAATACGCCTCAGCCTCCGGCAGCTACTTCCTCGCCCCGTTAGCCCGCCACACCAAGAGCCGCGAATACGCCACACTGCGCCGCCTCGTGGCCCTGCGGCTCGCGGCGCTCGGCGAGGCGCTCCGGCTCCCCTTCCCCCTCGTGTTCAGCTCGGCCCGCGCCACCTGGACGGCCCTCTCCCGCGAGAGCGACCTCCCCACGTTGCTCCTCAACCACTGACACCTCTCCCCCCTTACAGCGGGCGGTCGGCATCCCCGGCCGCTCGACGCGTTTTATATTATCCCAGTGTTTGTTATGCGGGAATATTTTGTAACTTTGGGGAGAATTCAATCTCTAATACGAACGAATATGGAGCGGAAGCAGCAAAGCGACGAAGGGGCGGGAAAGGTTTACCCGCCGAAGATCGGATGGTGGGTTAACGCGCTGATGGCGGCGACGATGGCCATAAGCCTGGCCGGACTATGGTCGGAAGGGGCGTGGCTCTGCGCCATCATAATAGGCGCCGGGATAGCCGCCCTTTGGATAGTGCTCATCATGGGCGTGAAATACGAGGTGCGGGGCCGCATGCTGGGCGTGCGGAACCTCTATATGTGGAGCTGGCTCCCGATCGACAAAATCAGCCGGGTCAAAAAGACCCGCGGCATACTCGCCTCGGCGGCCATGTCGCTCGACCGCGTGTCGATCTGGTTCGCCGACCGCTCGGTGCTTAAGAGCGCCATGCCCATCGAAATCGCGCCGAAGGACCGCGACGCCTTCATCGCCGACCTGCGTGCCATCAACCCCTCCATCACCGTAGAGGAGTAGCGGGTTAGCACCGTCAGTCGGCGGGAAACAGGCGGTTGATAATCACCGACAGCGCGCCGTCGCCGGTGACGTTGCAGGCGGTACCGAAGCTGTCCATCGCGATGTAGAGCGCGATCATCAGGGCGCAATCCGCGTCGGAGAAGCCGAGCATCGAGGTCAGCAGCCCGAGCGACGCCATGATCGCGCCTCCGGGGATGCCGGGCGCGGCGATGATCGTGATGCCGAGCATACAGATGAAGCCGAAGAACATCGCGAAGTCAAACGGCAGACCGTTGAGCAGCATCAGCGCGACGGCGCACGCCACGATTTTCAGCGTCGAGCCGCTCATATGGATCGTGGCGCAGAGGGGCACGGTGAACCCTGCGACGCTGTCGCGCACGCCGAGCGCCTTGGTCTGCCGGAGGGTCACCGGGATCGTGGCCGCCGACGACTGCGTGCCGAGCGCCGTGAAATAGGCCGGCATCATGGTCCACAGCAGCTTCAGCGGGTTGCGGCTCCCCTTGGAGAAGAGCGCCGCCACGCAGAACTGCAACAGCAGCACCCCGATGTGCAGGGCGAATATCACCAATATTATCTGACTGAACGTCAGCAGAATCGTGGCCACCTGCCCCGCGCAGGTCATATTCAGGAATATCCCGAAAATATACACCGGCAGCAGCGGGATCACCACCGAGTTGATTACCCGGGCCACGATCGACCCGAAGTCGTCGAGCACCCTTTTGAGCGGGCTCTCCGGCATCCGCGAGCACCCCAAGCCGAGGATAAAGGAGATTATCAGCGCGCCCATTACGCTCATCAGCGGGGGCATCTCGATGGTGAAATAGGGCTTCAGCGAGGCCCCGCACCCCTCATCGGCCAGGTCGGCCCCGCCCCCGGGGGTAATCAGCGAGGGGAACACGGCGTCGCTCACCAGGAAGGAGAACGTGCCCGCCAACACCGTGGCCGCGTAGGCTATCAGCGCCGTGGCCACCAGCATCTTCCCCGCCGAACGCCCCACGTCGGCGATAGCCGGGGCCACGAACCCGAAGATTATCAGCGGTATTATGAAGCCGAGAAACTGGCTGAAAATGGCGTTGAAGGTCTCGAACACCCTCACGCCCCACACAGGGAGCACATAGGCCGCCCCGATACCGAGCGCCATAGCCGCGAGAATCCTCCCTAACAGGCTCCCGGCCACCTTGCGGACCACCGCCGCGAATTTTCCTTTATCCATACCGCGAATATAACCATTCCCGGGGAGTCGGGCAAGTCGGACGGGGGAGTCGGATGTGGGAAGTCGGACGGGTCAGACGGGTCGGACGGGTCGGACGGATCGGACTTGTCGGACGAGGGTGGGCTGCGCTGACGGCGGGGGGCTTAATCTGCCGCCGACTTATAGGAGCGCAGATACTCGATGCCCTCAGGGGCCGACGGCGCCTCCGGGTCGATGTAGAACCTCCCCTCGCGCCCCCGGAAACGCTCCGCCTCGAAGAAATGGCGCATCGCGATACCGCAATCGACCGCCGAAAACGCCCCCTTGGCCACGCGGTAGAAGTGCGCCGCGCCTCCCGCCACAACTACCCGCCAAGGCTGCGCGTTGCGGGCCGACGGCGCCAACCGCGCCATCTCCAGCGCCTCGCCGAAGCGCGACTTTTATAAGTCCGTAATGATCAATGCAATATTGATATGG
>JAMPHO010000071.1 GCA_023663385.1 Alistipes timonensis
GCGTGGTGCTCATCAAGATGGCCGACCGCCTCCACAATATGCGCACCCTCGGCTCGATGGCCCCCAACAAGCAGTACAAAATCGCCGGGGAGACGCTCTACATCTACGCCCCCCTGGCCCACCGTCTGGGCCTCTTCGCCATCAAAACCGAGCTGGAGAACCTCTCGTTCAAGTACGAGCACCCCGACGCCTTCCGCCGCATCTCCGAGCAAATCGCCGCCTCGGAAGCCTCCAGGGCCGACGTGTTCGAGGATTTCTCGGCCCCGATACGCCGCCGCCTCGACCAGATGGGGCTCAAATACTCCGCAAAGGCACGCGTCAAGTCGGTCTACTCCATCTGGAACAAGATGCAGACCAAGCACATCCCCTTCGAGGAGGTGTATGACCTTTACGCCGCGCGCATAATCTTCGAGTGCGACGACCCGGCCCAGGAAAAGTCGCTCTGCTGGCAGATTTACTCGGCCATCACCGACATTTACCGCCTCCACCCCGACCGCACCCGCGACTGGATTTCCATTCCAAAGGCCAACGGCTACCAGGCCCTCCACCTCACCGTGATGGGCCCCGACGGCAACTGGATCGAGGTGCAGATACGCTCGCGCCGCATGGACGAGATCGCCGAAAAGGGGTTCGCCGCCCACTGGAAATACAAGGTGGGCGAGGGCGACGAGGAGAGCGAGCTCAACGTATGGCTCCACACCATCAAGGATATTCTCAACGACCCGGAGCCGAACGCCCTCGACTTCCTCGACACGCTGAAACTCAACCTCTTCGCCTCCGAAATCGTGGTGTTCACCCCCAAGGGTGAGCTCCTGACGCTCCCGAAGGACTCCTCGGTGCTCGACGTGGCCTTCAACCTCCACACCCAGATCGGCTCGCACTGCATCGCCGGCAAGGTGAACCACCGCCTGGTGCCCCTGAGCCAGAAACTCAACTCCGGCGACCAGGTGGAGGTGCTCACATCGCAGTCGCAGCAGCCCAAGCCCGAGTGGGTCGAGTTCCTCGCCACCGCCAAGGGTAAGACGCGCCTGCGCCAGGTGCTCCGCAAGCTCCACCAGCCCGCCATCACAGCCGGACGCCTCACCTTCGAGAAGTTCCTCAGCGACAACGGCATAAAGGACGACAACATAGCCATCACCAAGGTCATGGGCCTCTTCAAGGCCGCCAACCGCGAGGAGCTCTACTATCTGCTCGGCAACGAGGAGATCATCCTCAACGACTACGTTGTCAAAATCCTCAAAAAGGAGAGCTCCAAAACCAAGCGCCTGCTCCTGAAGCTCATAGGCATGGGGGGCAAGGAGGAACCGAAGGAGGAGGCCCCGAAACCCGCCGAAATCAACCGCAAGGAAACCTACATACTCCGCTACGACGAGGACGGAAACACCAACTTCCGCTTCTCCGACTGCTGCTGCCCCCTGCCGGGCGACGACGTGCTCGGCTTCATCGAGGACAACGGCGAAGTGACCGTGCACACCCTCGACTGCCCCCGCGCCGCGATGCTCAAGGCCAGCTTCGGCCCGCGCATCCTCTCGACCCGCTGGGAGGTCAACGGAGGCCGTTTCATGGCCCACATCCGCATCGAGGGTATCGACCGCCACGGCATTCTCCACGAGCTTATATCGCTGATTTCAACCCATCTCAGCCTCGACATACGCGCCCTCGACATCCGCACCGAGAAAGAGGTGTTCCACTGCGACCTCTCGCTGCTCGTTTCCGACGCCGACGGCCTCAACGACCTCTGCGCCAAGGTGCGCCGCATCAACGGCGTGCAGAGCGCCGCCCGCATACGCTGAACGCCCCGGGCCCGACCGTAACCCTTTGTTTTTCAGACCTATGAAAAAGGTAAAGAAATACCTCCTGTGGCAGGCGGCGACATTCATCGCCGCCTGCGCCATCGTGCTCTACTTTATGCCGCGCGACTCCTCAAGCAAGTACCACTACGACGAGGGGCGCCCCTGGAGCTACGGCATCCTCACCGCGCCGTTCGACATCACCGTGTACCGCGACTCCGCGACCATAGCCGCTATGACCGACAGCATCGACGCCGAAATGGTGCCCATCTTCAAGCGCGACCCCGCGCCCCAGGCCCGCGCCGAGGCCGCCGTGGAGAGCGCCGGACACATCTCGGCCCACACCCGCTCGCGCCTCGCCGCGACGGTGCGCTCCCTCTACGCCGACGGCATCGTCGACCCCCCGACCGCCGCGCATATCGCCGACGGCAAGCTCCCCGAGGTGAAAATCAACGTCAACAACGTCAACACCCCGGTGGCAACCGCCCGCATGCGCTCCCAGCGCGACGCCTACTCGCTCATCGACTCCCTCTTCCGCGACTCCCCCGACCGTCCCGCCATTCAAACCCTTGAACTCGCCCGTCTACTCGAACCGAACCTCACCCCCGACGCCAAAGCCACCGAGCGCTACCGCGAGTCGCTCCTCCAGCCGGTGCTCGCCGGCATCGGCGTGATCCAGCAGGGCGAGCGCATCATCGACCAGGGCGAGATCGTAAGCCCCCAGCTCTACCAGATTCTGAAAACCTACGAGGCAACCCTCGACAAAACCACCCGCGCCACCCACTCGAAGATGCTCAACACCTTCTTCGGCCACCTGCTGTATGTGGTGCTCACGTTCGGCCTCGTCTACGGGTTCCTATACCTCTACTACCCCCAGACCTTCCTCGATCCCAAGCGCGTGCTGGCCCTGATGACCCTCCCGGTGGTCTTCTTCCTCTTCTGCGTGCTTATGTCGAAAACCTTCAGCGCCGGCATCTACATAGTGCCCCTGGCCATACTGCCGCTGGTGGTCATGGTGTTTTTCGACACCCGCACCGCCTTCTTCCTCCTGGTGGCCACCACGCTGCTCTGCGCCGTCGCCGCCTCCTTCCCCCTGGAGTTCGTGTTCCTCGAACTCGTGGCCGGAACCGCCGTGCTCTTCTCACTGAAGGAACTAAGCCGCCGCTCCGAGCTGCTCCGCTCGGCCCTGGTGGCCTTCGCCGCCTACGTCTGCTCCTACCTCGCCGTCGAACTGATGTCGACCGGCACCGTAGGCTCCCTCTCCTGGCGCCTGATCGGCCACTTCGCCGTCAACTCCGTGCTCATCTCCTTCGCCTACATACTCATATTTATATATGAGAAACTCTTCGGCATGGTGTCGGTGGTGACCCTCGTGGAGCTCTCAGACATCAACAACCCGGTGCTACGCACCCTCTCCACCGAGTGCCCCGGCACCTTCCAGCACTCGATGGCCGTAAGCAACCTCGCCTCCGAGGCCGCCCACCGCATCGGGGCCAACGTGCAGCTCGTGCGAGCCGGAGCCCTCTACCACGACATAGGCAAAATCGACAACCCCGCGTTCTTCACCGAGAACCAGCACGGCATGAACCCCCACGACCTCCTCACCCCGGTGCAGAGCGCCCGCATAATCATAGGCCACATAGCCGACGGGCTCCGCCGCGCCGAGAAGGCCAAACTCCCCCGCAAGGTCATGGACCTCATACCCCAGCACCACGGCCGGGGCAAGGCGAAATACTTCTACATCACCGAGCAGAAGAACCACCCCGGCGAGGAAATCGACCCGGAACCCTTCACATACCCCGGCCCCAACCCGCAGTCGAAGGAGGCATCGCTTCTCATGATGGCCGACGCCGTCGAAGCCGCCTCCCGCTCGATGACCGACCACTCCGACCAGGCGATTTCAGCCCTCGTGGACCGCATGATCGACACCCAGGTGGCCGACGGGCTCCACAACGAGTCGCCCCTCTCGTTCCGCGACATACGCACCATCAAGGACACCTTCAAGCAGAGGCTCCGCACGATGTTCCACGCCCGCGTATCCTACCCCGAAGCACCCAAGAAGCCCGCCGAGGCTCCCGCCGAAACTCCCGGAAATGAACCAGCTTAACCCCGATTTCCGCCGCTCGCTCACCGACAGCGGCTTCCCCCCGTTCATACGCCTGGCCGACGACCTGGAGAACACTCCCCCCTCGGTAGGCATACGCCTCAACCCCCGTAAGCCCGGAGCCGTGCCCCCCGAAGGGGCGCGCCCCGTGCCCTGGCACCCCCGCGCCTACCTCCTCGACACCCGCCCCGAGTTCACCCTCGACCCCGCCATGCACCAGGGCGCCTACTATGTCCAGGACCCCTCGTCGATGTTCGTGGCCGAGATTCTGCGCCAGATACTCCCCGACCTCCCGCCGCGGCCCCGCGTGCTCGACCTCTGCGCCGCCCCCGGGGGCAAATCGACCGCCCTGGCCGACCTCCTCCCCGACGGCTCCCTCCTGGTGAGCAACGAGTACGACTTCCGCCGCGCCGAAATCCTCAAGGAGAACATCATCAAGTGGGGCTACCCCTGGAGCATCGTCACCCGCGGCGACACCTCCCGTTTCCGCCGCCTTCCCGGCTACTTCGACCTCATCGTGGTCGACGCCCCCTGCTCCGGCGAGGGGATGTCGCGCAAGGATCCCAAAGCCCGCGAGCAGTGGAGCCCCTCCCTCGTGGCCCAGTGCGCCACCCTTCAGGAAGAAATCTTAGCCAACGCCGCCGCGGCCCTCCGTCCCGGCGGCTACCTCATCTACTCCACCTGCACCTTCAACACCGCCGAAAACGAAGCCCGCACCGCCCCCCTCCTCGCCTCCGACTTCACCTACTGCCCCATCGAGGTCGATCCCGCCTGGGGCATCCTCACCGAGGCCCCAGAGCCGACCCCCTACCCCTCGCTCCGCTTCCTCCCAGGCCGCGTAGAGGGCGAAGGCTACACCGTCGCGCTCCTCCGCAAGAACGGCACCCCCGCGCCGCTCCCCGCCCCCTCTCCCCGCGGCAAGAAGCAGCCCAAAG
>JAMPHO010000072.1 GCA_023663385.1 Alistipes timonensis
CTCACCCCCGCCTCTTCCGCCTCCCCCCGCCCCGTCGCTTCCCTCCTCAGCTTCCCGTCCGCTTCCGTCCTCTGGTGCGCGAGGCGGAAGCCGAGCGAAGGAAGCGCAGCCCCCTCAGCCTCCCGCCTTGTCGCCCTCCTCCCTCTCCCTCTCCCCCCCTTCCGCCCTCTGGTGTGCGAGGCGGAAGCCGAGCGAAGGAAGCGCAGCCTCCCTCAGCCTCCCGCCGTTCCAGCCCGTCGCACCAGGCCGCCGCTCCCTCTCCCTCTCTCTCCCCCCTCCCCCCGAAGAGCCCCCTCCGAGCCCTCCGTTGTTAATTCCGCCCGGGTTCCGCAACTTTCGCCCCCAAAACTTGCATATGCGTCGAATTAGCGCTAACTTTGCAAAGAATATGAAAAGCGGTCAGCCACAGGCCGCGGCGTTACGCCGGGAGGCGTCGACGCGCCGCGATACCGGGCTGGCAAGATGAATGTAAGTAAGATATAATCTCTACACGACAAGTTGCTAAGGCAACTCGATTTTAGAATCACAAATCGTGCCTTTTGGCTTTAATCCTGACGCTTCCTGTGAAGGCGGCCCCAGGATTTTTTTATGCCCCAAAAAACACCAAACCCCGCCGTCCACCGCTAACGCAGCTTATGGCGGAGCCGTCACTGAAAACGCAAACAAGCCGCGCGGCCAATGACCGCACGGCTTGTTTTAGTTCGGTTGCCATCTATGGCAGCGAGGCGTTGCTTACTTGTTGATAACGCGACGCTCCTTGATACGGGCTTTCTTACCGGTGAGGCCGCGGAGGTAGTAGAGCTTCGCGCGACGCACCTTGCCGTATTTGTTGACGGTGATCGAGTCAATGAAGGGGGATTCAAGGGGGAAGATACGCTCAACACCGATGTTGTCGCTCATCTTGCGAACGGTGAAACGCTTCTTCGAGCCTTCGCCGTTGATTTTGATAACGACGCCGCGGTACTGCTGGATACGCTCCTTGTTACCTTCCTTGATGCGGTAAGCTACCGTGATGGTGTCACCGGGGCCGAATTCGGGATGCTGCTTGCCGGAAGCGAATGCCTCTTCGGCTACTTTGATCAGGTCCATTTTTTAATTCTATAAAAACTGGGTTAAACAATTGCGCAATATTCGCCGGCAGCCTTGTCCGACCAGAGATTACGCTTTACGCTCGCGAAGTTAGCCATTTTTCCGCTCTCCGCCAAACTTCAGGCGTGAAAAGTGAAAAAGTGAAAAGTGGAAGAAGTTGAAGAAGTTGAAGGAGTGAGAACTGTGAAAGCGGCCATTCAAAGCTCGCAAACGACAAGGACGCCCCGCCTCAACGGCGGAGCGTCCTCTCATATGATAGTCAATCAGATAATCAATTATTTCACGAGTACCTTGCGACCCTTGATCACATAGATGCCGGCGGGGAGCACGGATGCGGCCTCGGCGGGAGCCACGGTGGCTACCTTGCGGCCCATCAGGTCGTAAACATCGGCGGGAACCATCGACGCGTCGTCGGAGCCCACAGAGCCGACACCCGAGGTGGTCGGCGAAATGATGTTGTAGCCAGCCCAGTTGGCGTCGGAGATAAACGAGTCGTAGGCGGCTTCGGGCACCACGATGGTCAGCTCCTTGCCGCGCGAGGGGAGCGAGTTGGCCTTGAAGGCGGGAGCGGCGGTCCCTTCGAAGAGCGTCCAGTCAATCTTTGTCAGCGAGTTGCAGCGGTCGAAAGTGCCGGATGCGAAAGCGAAGTTGGCGGGGAGCACGACGTCGGTCAGCGCGTTGTCGCCGTAGAAGGCGTCCTCGGTGGTGGTGAGGCCGGTGCAGCCGCTGAGGTCGATCGAGGTCAGAGCCTCGCAGCCGTAGAAAGCGTTCTTGAACGAGCGGATGTTGGCGGCCTGCTCGGCGGCGGGCATCACAACGGTGGTCAGGGCCTTGCAAGCCTGGAACACACCCTTGGTAACCGTGCCCCAGAGAGCGCCGGGGAATTCGGCGTTGAAGTTAGCGCCTACGGCGATTTCGGCCTGGCTCATATCAACGAGTTCGAGCACGAGGTTGCCGGTAGTGCCGGAGTTGTTGCCCAGGGCGTCGGAGAGCGCCTTGAAGTTGGAGCTTTCCCAGCGGCCGCTGAGGTAGAGCACGCGGGCGTCCTTGAGGTTTTCGGGAACGCTGAGGGCGTCAACGTAGTACACGCCTTCCTCCTGTTCGCGCACGGCCTGGAGGTTAACGTAGGCCCAGGTGGCGTCGGCCTTGAACGACTCGAACACCGCTTCGGGCACCATCATGATGATCTGGCCCTGCTGCTCCTCGGTGAGGTCCTGGAAGATGTTGGCGTCGGCGGCGATCACGGGAGCGGTCTCGCCGGCATAGGAGCTCCAGTCGATAAGGCGGAGCGCCGAGCAGCTGTTGAAGAGAAACTTGCCGCAGGTGAAGTTGGCGGGGAGCACCACGGAGTTGAGCGCCGAGCACTTGCCGAAGGCGTCTTCCGACTTGGTAACGCCGGTCCAGGCGGCCATATTCACCATAGCGATCTTGGTATTGTAGAACGCGTCGTTGATGTTCGTAACGCCGGTAAGGGCCGAAACGTCGCACGACTTGAGGTTCTCGCAGTTCATAAACGCCTCTTGCAGACTCACGATGTTGGCCGCGGTCTCGTTGGCGGGGAATTTGACAGCTTCAAGAGCCTTGCACATCTTGAACACGCCGGCCGAGCTGAGTCCTACCTGGCCGTAGAGCGAGGTGTTGGGGGCGATGGTCGCCTCCGACATATCAACCGAAACGAGGGTCTTGTTTCCTACCGGGGGTAAACCGATGTTAGCGCCGATAGCCTGGCAGAGCTTCATGAAGGCGGCGGAGTTCCATTCGCCCGTGAGCTTGATCTTCACGGCGTCGGCGAGCGACGAGGGGATGTTGGCCGCGTCGAAAGTGTATTCGCCCGGTTCGGGAGGAGCAGGCACGCCCATCACAATCGGCGAAGCGCAGAATGTCAGTTTGGTATCGTCGGCGTAGTTACCCATCTGGCCCCAGCGGTTCGAGCCCCAGCCGTAGATCACGCCGTCCTGGGCGAGCACAGCCGAGAAACGCTGGCCGGAGGTCAGAGCCGCGGGAACGACACCGGCTTCGAGGGATACCTCAACCGGGACGTAACTCCACTGGTTGCCGTCAGCCTCGTAAGCCGAGCCCTTGCCGTTGCCGAGACCGCCGTTGGCGTTGGCACCCCAGGCGTAAACCTTGCCGCCGGCCTCAACCACGCGCACAGATTCGCAACCGCTCATGCGAGTCACCTCGGCGGGAATCAGGGTCACCTGCTGGGGGGTCTGCACGTTGGCGAGCGAGCCGTCAGCGTCGGTATCGTCCATCGGGCTGTTGAGGCCGAGGAGGTTGCGGGTATTGTCGCCCCAGGCCCAGAAAGTGCCGTCGGTCTTCACGCCGAACGAGGCGTTGTCGATGGCGTATACAGCCTTCCAGGTGTCAGTGCCGATGCGGGTAGGCACCTTGATGTTCGATTCAGCGTTCATCAGCTGGTGGTACGAGGCGAAGCCCCAACCCCAGAGCGAACCGTCATTCTTGAGGGCGAGAACGTGCGACGAGCCGACGGATACCGACTTCCAGTCGTTGTCGGTACCGACGCGCACGGGCACTGCCGAGTTGTTGGTGTCCCCCTGCCCGAGGCAGAAGGTCGAGCCGTAGCCCCATGCCCAGAGCGAGCCGTCGGTCTTGGTTGCCAATACGGTGTAGCTCCAGGAGATAGAGGTGTAGACCTCGGCCCAGTCGGTGTCGGTACCTACCTGGGTGAGGGATGTATGCTTTGTCACTCCGTCGCCCACGCCCGACATGCCGAACTCATTGGAGCCGACAGTCCAGAGCGTGCCGTCGTTTTTGAGGAAGAACCCCGCGCCGCGGGCGCCGTAGGCGGCCTTCCAGTCGGAGGCGTCACCCATCTGCAAGGGGGTCGACGAGCACTTCACCGAGGTACCCCCTGTGCCGAGCTGGCCCTCCTCGTTGTCGCCCCAGGCCCAGAGCGTGCCATCCTGTTTGATGGCGTAGGTAGTGTTGTCGCTTGCCGACACCGCCTTCCACACCGGGGAGTCCTCGGCCGAAGCGCCAACCGCGGCGGTCACGAAGGCCGCAGCCACTAAAAGTTTGTGCAAATTATTCATTCGCGTAAGATTTATGTGATAAATAAAATGTGTTTCTGATTCTCACTCGCCGCCGGTTTGGGGCGGCTTTAACGCCTATCTAAACAGCAGTACTATACCGCCGTTCTTTACAGCCGTCAGATTTTCACGAACTTGGCGCTCTGGCCGGCCGCGGTTGCCACGATGTAGACACCCGGGGCGAGGCGCGAAGCGTCGACCGAGGCCGAGCCGCCGCTGATTTCGCCCGAGAGGCACGCG
>JAMPHO010000073.1 GCA_023663385.1 Alistipes timonensis
GCCGGAGTCCGAGTGCCGATGGGAGCGACCTGGCGGTCGTGACCGAGGCCGAGTGGCTCCGGCGACGAACCAGGCGCGCCGCTATCACGCGCTGCCAAGAGGCCGAGTGGCTCAGGCGACGAACCGCCGTGCCGCTATCACGCGTCGACTTCAGCGCTCGCTATAAAACTTCTGTATGCGATTCTCGATCTTCTTATTGCCGAGAAGCACATTGAAGAGCTGGTTCTGGAAGGTCTGCACACCCTCGCGCTGGTTGAACACCATGGCGTCGTTCTCGTAGTTGAACGCGCGGCCCTGGTTGGCAACCGAAACCACGTCGAACACAACCACAGAGTTGTTGAGCGCGATCGGGCCGCGCACCTCGCCCTGCTTGGCAACGGCTACGTTGGCCTGGAGGGCAGCCTCGTTCATACCGAAGTTGCGGATGTAGCCCTGACCGAAGGTAACCTGGGTGGTGTCAGCCTTGACGCCCATCACGGTGGCGTACTCGGCAACGGTCTTACCCTTGCCCTGGAACTTGGCCACGAGGCTCTCGGCCTTCTTCTGGTTGCGGATCTTGTTGGTGAGGTAAGCGCGCACCTCGGGGTTGGTGGCGGGCACGAAGTCGCCGGTGTACACGTCCTTGACGGCGGCGGCCATCAGGCGGCTGTCCTTATCGTCCTTGAACACGCCCGACACCTGGTCCTTCTTAGCGTCGATGGCCCACTTAGCGGCGTTGCGGCTCTCGGTGAGACCGTTTACGGAGAGGCTCGAAGGGGTAACCACGGCGGTAAGAGCGCTGTAGCCGGCCTTGGTGGCGTTCTCCTCGAAGGCCTTGGCGTTGGTGTTCTCGGCGAGATACTTGCGCAGGTCGTCGTTAAGCTTGCTCACGGTAGCGTTGCTGGGAATCACGTCGTAGGTGATCTCGGCGATGTCGTAAACTGTAACAGGGGCCTTCTTCGAGCGCACGCGGATAGCCATGTTGGGGTTGGCTCCGGCGCTTTTGGGAGCGAAGAAGCGGCCGGCCTCGGCCTGCGAAATCTCGTCGCGGAGGATGGTCATAGAGGGCTCGGTCATCGAAACCCACACGCTGTCGTTCTTCTGGGCGATGGCGGCGAGGCTGTCGGCCTTCACGCCGCTGTTGAGGGTAGCCACGATGCTGTCGGCCGAAACACCCTCGTTGAGGTAGGCGATGTCGAGCAGCACGGAGTCGACGGCGGTGGTTGAGCCGAGGAACTTGCCGATGGTGTAGCGGTTGTCGTAGGTCGAAATCACGCTCACGGTATCGGCCTGGAGCTTCTCAAGGTTGTTGCGCAGGTTGGTGGCGAGCTTGGCGGCGGTGGCGCTCACGCGGTTCACATAGAACTTCGAGTCAGCGGCGACACCCTCGGTGCCCTCCTGGGCCTTCAGGGCGGCCACAGCGGCCTCCACATCCTTCTCGGCGGCGAGGCGGTCGGCCTCGGAGGGAGCGATGTCAACGGTGATGTAGCTCAGCAGCGTCTGGGGCTCCAGGATGCGGTAGCGGTTCTTCTCCTGGTTGTAGAGCGAGTTGATTTCACTGTCGCTCACGGGGAAGTCCTCGTCCTTGAGCTGGCCGAAGTCAGCCTTCGCGTAGGCGATGGTGGAGGTCGACGCGTTGTCCTCGTAGGAGGCCTGGGCGTCGAGCTTGTTGGCGGTGAGCGCGCCGGTGAACATGCTCATGAACTTCTGCTGGAGGAGCAGCTTCTCGGTGTCGCTCTCCAGAGCCTTCCACATCGACTGGAGCTGCTGGGCCTGCTGGGCGTCAACGCCGTTCTTCGAAGGGTTGTAGGCGAAGTCGTAGAGCATCTGCGCCGAGGGGACGCCCATCTGCTGGAGCATCTGGGCGACGTAGGGGTGGGGAGTTTCGCCGAGGAGGGCCGAGGTGAGCTCCTTGTCGGTAACCTTCAGGCCGAGGCGCTCGATCTCCTGGTTCATCAGGGTTTCGTTGACCATCTGCTGGAGGGTGTACTGCTGAACCTGCGCGGCGTCAAGGTTGGTGTAGCCCTGCTGGCGCAGCTGTTCCTGCTGCTCCTCCACGCGGCGCTGGTATTCCATGTAGTCGATCTTCTGACCGTCGACTTTCACGACGGTGTGGTTGTCGGAGAAAAGCTCCTGCGGACGGTCGACGGCCGTCAGGATGAACAGCAACAGTGCCACGCCCAGGATCGAGATAATCAGGACGGGCCGTTGGCGGATTGATTCAAGTGTTGACATCTAATGACAAACGGTTTATTTTGTTTTTTTATATTATTTCGTCAATATAAGCATATTAGCGCGCAAAGATACGTTTTTCCATCCAAATCCGCAAACTTTTCCATCCAAACCCGCGCAAACCCGCCCCCGCGCCCCCTCAACCCCCGTCCTCAACCCCGCCCCGGCCTACCCTCCGGCCCCTATCCCGGCCTACCCTGCCGCCTTGTCGTTCCGTGTGAGGGCGAAGCCCGAAGTCCCCGCCTCCCGCCCCCGGGGAGTACCCGGGGGTTACTTCGGCGGGGAGAGGAGCTCCCGGTAGCGCGCGGGGTTCTTCAGCACCAGGGCCGCGGAGTCGAGGTCCTGGTCATGCTTGAGGGCCTCGACGGTCGCGCCGCGGCTGTAATAGTAGCGCTGCAGGATGTCGCCCGCCAGATAGCGGCTTATCCACTCGCGGTTGAGGTCGAGGTCGTGGTCGAGGTCGTGGCGCAGCGATGCTTTCAGCGTGTCGAGCTGGGCCTGCACGCGGTCGTTGAGGTAACCCTCGGTCTTAACAGCCTTCTCAAGCTGCTCCATGACGATTTCGCACATACGGTCGTACTCGAACCGGTCGGGGTCGATGAACTTCTTGAACTCGTTGAAAATCGTGTCGGTCACCTCGAACTCCTCCGGCGAGGGTATCGAGTCGTGGCGCGTCGCGTAGCGCGTCGCGAAGTCGAAGCTCCAGTTGTCGCGCACGATATTATACACAAGGCGGTTCCCCTCGGGGTACTCCACCTTGATGTCGGGGGTGATACCACCGCCGTCGCGCACCTCGCGCCCGGCGCGGGTGTGCCACACCGTGGTCAGCGAGTCGGGTATGCGGGCCACGCTGCCGTCGGGGTTGCGCCGCGAGTAGTCGATGGCCTGGATCAGTCGGCCCGAGGGGATGTAGTACTTGGCGATCGTCACCTTCAGCAGACCGTTGTAGGGGATCTGCGAGGTCGACTGCACCAGCCCCTTGCCGAACGAGCGCTCACCGACAATCACCGCGCGGTCGAGATCCTGGAGCGCGCCGCTCACAATCTCGGCGGCCGAGGCCGAAGTGCCGTTGACGAGCACCGCCAGCGGTATCTCCGTGTCGACCGGCTTGGTGGTGGTCTTGTAGATTTTCTCGTTGAGCAGCCCCCGGCCGCGGGTGCGCACCACCTCCGTGCCCTTCGGCACGAAGAGGCTCGCCACCTTCACGGCGCTTTCGAGCAGCCCGCCCCCGTTGCCCCGGAGGTCGAGCACTATCGACTTCACCCTCGGGTCGGCTTTGAGGGCCAACAGCGCCTCGCGGGTCTTGTCGTAGGTCTTTTCGTTGAAAGTCACGAGCTGGATATAGCCGATGTCGCCCCGCTGCACGCCGTAGTACGGCACGGGGTCGACCTCGATCTTCTCGCGCGTCACGGCGAAGGTCCTCACGGAGTCCTCCCCCGCGTAGGGGCGCACCACCGTAACCTTCACCTCAGTGCCGGCCTGTCCCTTGAGGCGCTTCGACACCTTGTCGCTGCCGATACCCTTTACCGTGTCGCCGTCGATCATCAGAATCTTGTCGCCCGGACGGAGCCCGGCCCGCTGGGCGGGCGAGCCCTCGCGCGGCTCGGAGATTATGGTGAAGGAGTCGCGCTGCTGGATGTACGACCCTATGCCGCCGTACTCCCCGGTGGAGATGGTCAGGAGTTCCTCCTGTTCTTTCTCGGGGAAATACTCGGTGTAGGGGTCGATCTCGTCGAGCATCGCCGCGATCGCAGTGTTGATCGACTTCTCGGCGTCGACGGTGTCGACGTAGTTAGTCTGCAACGCCTTGTAGACCGAGGCGAAAATATCCAGGTTCCGCGAAATCTCCCCCTTGGGGCTCCGCGTGGCGCCGGTGGCGGCAATCCCCGCCACCGCGGCGCCCGCGGCCACGGCTATCAGTAACTTTCTCATAAATACAGTTCGGTTTGTCAGTGGGGCGCCCCGCTGCGAATTGGCGGGGCGCTATGGGAGCGGTGCGTGTTAGTCGCAGTGGCAGGAGTCGCCGCAGCCGCAGGAGTCGCCGCACGAATCGCCGCAACCGCCGTCGCCGCAGTGGCCTCCGCC
>JAMPHO010000074.1 GCA_023663385.1 Alistipes timonensis
TTAAGGTTATAACGGAGCCGCCCCGCCGATTCAGTTCGGCGGGGCGGCTTGCGCTTTTATGCTTTAATAATCCTGTGTAGAAAGGGGTTGGGGCTTCAGTCGCGCGACATCACTTTGTCGGTTTCCGTATGGCCGTCGGCGAATACCAGGCGGCGAATGGAGATGCCGGGGGCGGGGCGGGGGATGCGGCGACCCTCGGGGGTGTAGTATTCGATGGCGGTGACTTCGGAGCCGCGGTCGGCGGAGACAGTCTCGATGGCCGAAACGCACGCGGGGAAGTATTCGTCAACGCTTTCGAGCGCGTCGGCGTTCTGGGCCTTCACTATATGCTCGACCAGCGAGTTGGCGTAGACTTCGATGTTGGTGTACCATCCGCGGGGGTCGAGGGTTGTGGCGCGGGCGTCGGAGGGGGAGTTGGGGTCGAGCCCGTTGGCAATTTCCCAATGGTCGGGCATGCCGTCGCGGTCGGTGTCCCAGTCGTCGGGCCGGCGCACGGTCTCGATTGGCTGGTAGTCGATGTCGGACACCACGTCGATGAGGCCCGGCTTGCGGGTTTTGGAGCCAGTGTAAACGGCGGTGCCGGTGCGGGCTTCCTCGGCGTAGCGGGTGTCGCAGGCGTCGCGGAAGAGCGAGGCTCCGGCGAAGTCGAGCACCTTGCCGTAAGCCTCTCCGGCCGAGTGGGTGGTCACCTCGCCGGTGGGAGCCGGTTCGTCGAGCTTCATGCTCACCCACTGCTTGCCGTCGCCGTCGAGGTCGCGGTGCTCAACGGCGTCGCCGTAGTAATTGTTGTTGTCGAGGGTCCAGCGTACGCCGTCAATGTTCTTCACGCCGCTGTCGTAGGTCACCCCGGCCCAGTCGCGGTTGGGGGTCTCCTCGCCGAGGCGGGTGGCCGCGGTGTTGCCGCTGATGTAGTAGCGCGAGGCCATGCCGAAAATATTGTCGTGCTTGGAGCTGTTGCCCGAGGAGGCCACCGAGGCGGTGGTCACGCGGTTGTAGCCCCCCTGGCCCGAGGGGCCCTGCTTGTAGTAGTTGTTGACGATGTTGATTTGTCCGCCGCCGGGGCCGCCGTAGCAGGAGCCCGCGGCGTTGTACTGCACGCAGTTGCGGAAGTCGACATTCTCGGCTTGCACATGGTTTTTCCATCCGAGCTCCTCGGCGCGGGTGTTGCGCGACCATCCGCTCCACTCGTAGCGGGCGCCGTTGAAGCGCGGGCCGCGGTTCTTGACGTGGGCTATGAGGTTGTGGTGGAAGGAGGCGAGCTTGCCGCCCCATATGCCGCCGTAGCCATGTTCCCCCTTCTCGTGACCGGAGTTGCAGAGGCTCTCGGTGACGTTGCACCACTGCATAGTGAAGTTGTTGTTGTCGTAGAACGAGGCCACCTCGTCGATCGACCAGCTGAGCGAGCAGTGGTCGAGGATGATGCCCGTGTGGTTTCGGGTCCAAATGGCGTCGGCGCCGTCGTTGACGTCGACCTCCTGTCCGCGGCGCACGCGAATGAAGCGTATCACCACGTTGTTGGCGTTGGGGAGAACGGTGTAGTGGCGCAGGGTGATGCCGGGCGCGGGGGCGGTCTGGCCCGCGATGGTGGTGTTGGCGCCGATCACGAGGTCCGACTTGAGGTTGATTTCGCCCGCGACGTTGAACACCACGATTTTCTTGGTGTCGCCGGAGACGGCGGCGCGGAGCGAGCCCGACCCGGAGTCATTAAGGTTGGTAACGATTTTCACCGACCCTCCGCGGCCACCCTGGGTGTAGCGGCCATGCCCCTCGGCACCGGGGAATGCCGGGACCTGATCCTGGGCCGTCGCGGCAACGCAGGCCGCTCCGGCGGCCAGCATGAGTAGAAGTTGTTTCATAGGTATAAGAATTGATAACCGCGAAATTACCCTTTTCCCGCCACAACGGCAATAAGTTGTTGATTTTTGATATAAATTTTCTCCATTGGCTTGCGGGGTTTGGTTTGTTTTGTTAACTTTGTGGCCAAATTAACAAACTAACCCAATTATCCCTATCGTATGAACAATTTGTTTTCTATTCCTTGGCGGACCGCCTTGGGAGCGCTGATGTTATCGTCGGCGCTGTGTGCCGCGGCCCAGGAACCGGGGGTGGTGATTCTTTACGCCGACGGCACGGAGCACGCGCATCCGATTTCGACCGTGACGCGTATGGAAATCGGCTCCGGTGAGGTGACGATGGTCCACTCCGCGGGTTCCGAGAAACACAAGATGGCCGACATAGACCGCGTGAAAATCGGCGCTCTCGTATCGGGCCTTAAAGAGCTTCCCGCGGGGGCAGAAGCCGCCGTATGGCCCACCGTTGTGGCCGACGGCTTCAACGTGCTCCCCGCCGACGACACCGAGGTGGCGGTTCACGACATGAACGGCCGACTGGTGGCCGGCCCGATGAAAGCGGCCAAGGGTGAGACCCTCGCGGTGGATGCCTCGGCCCTGGCGAAAGGCTACTATGTGGTCAGCTTCTCCGGCAAAACCGTTAAAATCGTCAAGCAATAACCACCTATCAATCAGTTATTAATCAATCAGCAATCGCATGAAGAAACTCATACTCGGCGCCCTGCTCGCCACCGCCGCGGCCGCTCCGGCCCCGGCCCAGCAGAATATGTATCTGGTTAAGGATAACCACCTCGTAGCAAAATACGATGTAGACGCTGTAGACTACGTCGCCTTCACCCTCCCCGACGACGTGAGCGACGCTCCCCTCTGGGTAGAGGTAGGCAACGTTGGGAAGAACACCGTGAGCTACTCGGTGAAGGTGATCGACCCGACGGCTTACTATGTGCACGCCCTGGCCTCGTACCATGTGCTGAACAACTACGCGATGTCGTACTACAGCTCGACTTTCGAAGACCTCCCCGAGGGGACTCGCAAGCTGCTGCTGGAGACCTATCTCAATACCGAAGGCGCTTACCTCGGGGCCGGAAACCAGACCTACACGATGACCGACTTCGAGGATGACGGCACCGGGTACGGCGACTATGTGTCGCGCTTCACGGTGCGCGCCGGCAACGACTACTTCGTTGTGGCCGCTCCCTACGACGCCCAGACCGACGTGCTCGACACCCAGAATATGGTGTTTGAGAAAGTCACCACCCCCGCGCCCGGCAAGACCTCGCTCCCCCTCGCGGTGAAATACGTCGGCGACGAGGGTGGCTACCTCAACTTCGACTTCACCGGCACCAGTGCGGACCTCAAGTATGTGCTCGTGATTGTGCTCCCCACCTCGTCGCTCGACTTCTACCGCAGCTACTACGGGTACTCCGACGACTATATGCTCAACGCCTGGGGGACTCCCTGGTCGGTGGCCAGCCTGATGGAGGAAGCAAAGTGGAATGCTTTCGAGTCGGGCAACTACACGATGATGGCCCGCGGCGTTGACGTCAACGGCGACATCACGGACGTAACCTGCTCGGGCGACTTCACCGCCCCGAACGCCGGCGCCGGACCCGAAATCAATATCTTCAGCAAGTCGAAGGAGAACAACACCCTGGTGCTCAATTTCGAGGTTACCCCCAGCAACGTCGAGGAGTGCTACTACTATATCGACACTGAGAACAACATCGATGACGCCGTGAACGACGGCTGGGCGCTCTACGAGATCGCTTCGCGCTCGTCGGCTGTCGACGTCACCAGCGATATCAACACCGCGGGCGAGTATACCATCAACCAGGAAATTACCTCCGAGCAGTGGCAGTCGCTCCTGATTTACGCCAAGGATGCCGACGGAGGGCGCACCGTATGCCGCGTGAACTTCAACATGGACCCCGACACCCGCTGGTCCATCGAGAACCCCGCCGAGGATACCAACGCCTCGCGCGCCGCCGCCAAGAAGGTGAAAATCAAGAACCCAGTGAAGCGCTCGCTCAAAAAGGTTTGAGAAGCTGTTTAAACGCACCCTTTTACGAAGCGCCCCGCCGCAAGGCCGGGCGCTTCGCTCTTTTCCGGCTCCTTCGGAGCGCTCGCACGGGCCGAAATTGGGAGGGCGCGGGTTTTCTCGCGAAGATTTAGTAACTTCGCGGAACCGTGAGAACACAGAACGCACCCCGGGTGAGCGACGACAGCACCAACGAAACCGCGGCCCCCGACGGCCGCACCGCCTCCG
>JAMPHO010000075.1 GCA_023663385.1 Alistipes timonensis
CTCTCATCTTCAGTCGTGTAGCTCGCTACACTCCTTCATCTTCGAGAAAAATCCGACTAAAAACACTCTCGTCGGAAGTATAAAATAATTTCCACGACCTACTTAGCGCGCAAAAAACACCATCCAAAAGCTATGTTGCAAAACATATTAAAATATTCGGTATAAATCGAAGAAAAAGTCGATTTATAACGTATATTCGCGATGTTTCATCTAAATTACAATACCATGATTATCGGCGTTCCCAAAGAGATTAAAAACAACGAGAACCGAGTGGCCGTCACTCCGGCCGGTGCCAAGGAACTCACCGCCCACGGACACACCGTCTACATTCAGCACACCGCCGGCGAGGGCTCGGGATTCCCCGACGCGGAATACGAGGCCGCAGGGGCGAAAATCCTCCCGACCATCGAGGATGTCTACGCCATAGCCGAGATGATAATCAAGGTAAAGGAACCCATCAAGCAGGAATATCCGCTCATACGCCGCGACCAGGTGGTGTTCACCTACTTCCACTTCGCCTGCGACCGCGAGCTCACCGAGGCCATGATCCGCTCGGGCGCCGTATGCATCGCCTATGAGACGGTGCGCCTCCCCGACGGCTCGCTGCCGCTGCTCGTGCCCATGAGCGAGGTCGCCGGCCGTATGTCGGTACAGGAGGGTGCCCGCTTCCTCGAAAAGCCGCAGGGTGGCCGCGGGGTGCTCCTCGGGGGCGTGCCGGGCGTGAAACCCGCCAAGGTGCTCATCCTCGGTGCGGGAGTCGTTGGGCGCAACGCCGCGCTTATGGCCGCCGGACTCGGGGCCGACGTCACCATAACCGACATATCCCTGCCGACGCTCCGCCGAGTGGCCGACACGATGCCGAAAAACATCAAGACGCTCTTCTCCTCGCGCCACAACATTGAACAGGAACTCCCGACAACCGACCTCGTGATCGGCTCGGTGCTGATCCCCGGCGCCAAGGCTCCGAAACTCATCACGCGCGATATGCTGAAACTAATGCGCCCCGGAACGCTGCTCGTCGATGTGGCCATCGACCAGGGCGGCTGCTTCGAGACCTCGAACCCGACGACCCACTCCAACCCAACCTACACCCTCGACGGCATCGTGCATTACGCCGTGGCCAACATCCCCGGCGCCGTGCCCTTCACCTCCACCCTGGCGCTCACCAACGCCACCCTCCCATACGCGCTTAAGCTCGCCGATATGGGATGGTGCCGGGCATGCCTCGAAGACAAAGCGCTGGAGCAGGGCCTCAACATCGTCGAAGGCCGCGTGGTGTTCCCCGCCGTCGCCGAAGCCTTCTCCCTCCCCTGCCACAAATTCAACGCCTGACCCCCACACCCCGGGAGACATAACCCGGTAATACCAAGGTCGTAGACCTCGCACAATAGGGAACCTCGCCTACCGCCGCCCGAGGCGGCTTATGGTGAGGTTCCCCATTTTTAACACTGCCGAGTTGGCCGTCAAAGAGGAAACAAGTAATTTCGCGCCGAATTATTCACTTCATAACTCATAACTCTGACTTCGTACTTACATTATGATTTTGCAATGCGCGGTTATTTTCGCGTTTCTCGCCTTCGGCGAACTGGTGGTGTACCTCACCGGCATCCCGGTGCCGTCGAGCATCATCGGGATGATTTCCCTGGCCGCGGCCCTGAAGCTGAAGTTCGTCAGACTTATGTGGGTCGACAAGGTGGCCGACTTCCTGGTGCGTAACCTGGGATTCTTCTTCGTGCCTGCCGGAGTTGGCGTCATGCGCTGCTTCGACGTAATATCCCGCGAGTGGGGCGCGATCGTCACCGCCACCGTAGTTAGCACATTCGCGATAATCGCCGTCACGGGGTGGACCCACCAGCTCTGCCGCCGCGCCCTGGCCAAACACACCAAAGGACATGGAACCCTTCCTGCGAAATAAGTTTTTCCTCATCGCGGCCACATTCATCATATTCCTCGCCGCGAAACTGCTCCAGAAACGCACCGGGGTGGCCGTGTTCCACCCCATCCTCGTGACCATCCTGGGCCTGATAGCGCTCCTGTATTTCGGCGACATCTCCCCCAACGACTACGCCGAGGGGGGCGACTACATAGAGTTCTGGCTCAAACCCGCCGTGGTGGCGCTCGGGGTGCCCCTCTACCGGCAACTTGAAAGCATCAAACGGCAAATGCTGCCGCTGCTGCTGGCCGAACTCGCGGGATGCGTGGCCGGAGTGGTGTCGGTGGTGCTCGTGGCCCAGATGCTTGGGGCGAGCCAGGAGGTCGTGCTCTCGCTGGCGCCGAAGGCCGTCACCACCCCCATCGCTATGGAGATTTCCGCCACCATAGGGGGCATCCCCTCCCTGACAGCCGCCGTGGTCGTATGCACCGGGATTTTCGGCGGCATGGCCGGATTCCAGATGATCAAGCTGAGCCGGGTAAGCAGCCCCATCGCCGCGGGGCTCTCGGTAGGCACCTCGGCCCACGCCGTAGGCACCGCCGCCGCCATCGAGCGCTACGGCATGCGCTACGGCGCCTTCTCGTCGCTCGGGCTGACGCTCAACGGGCTCCTCACCTCACTCCTCACCCCGCTCATCCTCCCCTATATTATATAAGGTGCCCGGCGGCGGGGCGCGCTCTTCCGATTTCAAACCGCCGACACCCCTTTTCGGGGCCTCGCAAGGCACGTTTGGCACTTTTTAAGAAATTTTCGGGCAGATGACGCGGCGTTGACAAATAAATTAGTATATTTGCGGTAAAATAACCCATTAAGAGAAAATCAAGATGAAGAACGCTGAGATCGACTGGTCGTCGCTGGGGTTCGGATACGTCCCTACCGACTACAACGTGCGCTGCTACTACCGCGACGGTAAATGGGGTGAAATCGAGGTATCCTCGTCGGAAACCCTCAACATCCACATTGCCGCCACCGCCCTCCACTACGGGCAGGAAATCTTCGAGGGCCTCAAGGCTTTCCGCGGCAAGGACGGCAAAGTCAGGGTTTTCCGCCCGATGGAAAACTGCCGCCGCATCCAGGAATCGGCCCGCGGCATAATGATGGAGCCCATCACCGACGACAAGTTCATGGAGATGGTGCGCATGGCCGTCAAGCTCAACGAGCGCTTCATCCCCCCCTACGGCTCCGGCGCATCGCTCTACATCCGTCCGCTGGAAATCGGCATGAGCCCCAAGGTAGGCGTGAGCCCCGCGACCGAGTACTGCTTCATTATACTCGTGACCCCCGTAGGCCCCTACTTCAAGAGCGGCTTCAAGCCCACCAACATCTGCATCATGCGCGAGTTTGACCGCGTGGCACCCCGCGGCACAGGCCGCTGGAAAGTCGGCGGCAACTACGCCGCCTCCCTCCAGGCCGGCGAACGCGCCCACTCGCTCGGCTACTCCGCGGTGCTCTACCTCGACCCCAAGGAGAAACTCTACCTCGACGAATGCGGCCCCGCCAACTTCTACGCCATCAAGGACGGCAAATACATCACCCCGGCTTCCGACTCCATCCTCCCCTCCATCACCAACGACTCGCTGATGCAGCTCGCCGCTGATATGGGGCTGGAAGTTGAGCGCCGCCATATCCGCGTCGACGAAATCGGCTCATTCGAGGAAGCAGCCGCCTGCGGCACCGCCGCCGTCACCTCACCCGTCGGCGAAATCCACGACCTCGACACCGGCGAGAAATACGTCATCGCCAAGGACGGCCAGCCCGGCCCCGTGACCCGCCGCCTCTACGACACCCTCAACGGCATACGCCTGGGCGAGGTCGAGGACACCCACGGATGGAACGAGATTATCGAATTCTGAGAAACCCCGACAACGACCCAATAATCACCGAATGGAACACAGGTTCTCCTACCAGACCGTGATTGACAAATATTATCCCGCAGGCAGCCGCCTGCGGGATATCTATATGCGCCACTGCCGGTCAGTGGCCGACAAAGCCCTCGGCATAGCCCGCCGCCTCAGTCTACCCCTCGACCCCGGGGAAATCGAGGCCGCCGCAATGCTCCACGACATAGGCATCTGCCTGACCGACGCGCCCGGCATCGAATGCCGCGGCTCCCTCCCCTACCTCGCCCACGGCTACGCCGGAGCCGACCTGCTGCGCCGCGAAGGCGCTCCCGAAGCCTA
>JAMPHO010000076.1 GCA_023663385.1 Alistipes timonensis
TGGGCGGCAATCAGCATCGCGATCAGCGCCGTGGCGCCCCGCCTCCCCTCGGGAGCGGCCGCGTATGCCTCCATGAGCAGTTCGAGCTTGGCCGGGTCGTGGAATTCCAGCTCGCCGAGCATCAGCGCCCCGATGAGCAGCTCGGCGAAATAGGAAGGTGCGACGGGCGACGCCAACGCGTCGCGCACGGCCTGCGCGTCGGCCCCGCTCAGCGGGTGCGTCACCCACACGCGGTTGAAGAGCCTCCGCTCCATCCCCTCCAGGGTCGAGCGCTCCTGTCGCCGCTCCCGCTCGTCGAGCCCCTTGGCGGCGATGGCCAGGGGTGACGCCGCCGAGGCTTGGCGGAGATAGTCGCCCAGGAGCGCCGCCGGAGTTTCCGCCGGACGGAGGCGCTCGAAGCGAAGTGTGTTGTAGTATAGCGATGTGGAGTCGATGGCGCGGTTCTCGCGGTCGAGCATATCGGCCACTTCGAGCACCGTGTTGCCCAGCGCCTCCGCCATTTTGTCGCGTCCGGGGTCGTCGGCGCCCCGGGCGGCGTATTCAAGCATATAGCGGTAGTTCTCCTCCGCGCGCGCCACGCGGTCCGAGGCTTCCCACCTCATATTCCCCTCGGCCAGCGAGCGCGTCAGCGCGAACGCCTCCCGGAGGCGCCTTTCGGCCACCAGCCGCGCCACGCGTTCCTTTATCTCGTTGAAAATCTCTTGCTTCATTTAAAGTTATATTTCTTAGATTGCAAATATAGCAAATATCTTGCCAAAAGAGTGAAAAATAAAGTCGGCACCCCCTCTGAAATTTAAACAAACTTCGATTGCTTATTCGGGAAAAAGCAGTATATTCGCGTACCGCGTCGGGGGTTCCGGACGCGGTTTCTAGACGAATCATTCATTGATTGGACGAATCAACTATATTTATTTATATAACACTACAATGGCAAAAAAATTCATCTGCACAGTGTGCGGCTACGTTCACGAAGGTGACGAAGCTCCCGAAAAGTGCCCCCTCTGCGGCGCTCCCAAGTCGAAGTTCAAGGAACTGACTCCCGAGGAGGCTCTCCAGTTCGTTACCGAGCATGAGATCGGCGTGGCAAAGGGCTGCGACGAGGAAATGATCAAGGACCTCAACGCCCACTTCATGGGCGAGTGCACCGAGGTTGGCATGTACCTGGCTATGTCGCGCCAGGCCGACCGCGAGGGATACCCCGAAATCGCCGAGGCTTTCAAGCGCTACGCCTGGGAAGAGGCCGAGCACGCATCGAAGTTCGCCGAACTCCTCGGCGACTGCGTTTGGGACACCAAGACCAACCTCTACAAGCGCATGATGGCCGAGGCCGGCGCCAACGCCGACAAGATGCGCATCGCCGCCAACGCCAAGAAGGCCAACCTCGACGCCATCCACGACACCGTACACGAAATGGCTAAGGACGAGGCCCGCCACGGCCGCGGCTTCGCCGGTCTGTACGCCCGCTACTTCGGCGACAACAAGTAAACAAACCTATCGCATCCCGCGCCGCCGCGGGATAACCGACCTTACGGGTCGCGGAGAGGCTTCGGCCTCGCCGCGGCCCGATTTTTTTATGGCAATGGGGAAGCCGCTCGCTTACGCTCGCTCAACCCGACGGCCCGGGGATGGCCGAGGCTCAGAGAACCAGGGGGCGGCGGGGGAGGTTGCGGGAACCGATGTTGACCCGCAGGATCAGGCGCTGGTAGAAGATGAAGGCGTCGGAGGTGACGTGGAAGTTGAGCGACGCGCGGAGCCCCACGACGCTGCCGCGGATGATGTCGGCCCACACGTCGGTGCGGTTGTATAGCGATGAGCGGTAGAAGGGTTCGCCCTGGTAGAGGCTCGCGCCGAAGTCAAGGTACGAGGGGAAGAGCTTACCCCCGGCATAAAGGCTGTTTTTCAGGCCGAAGCGGCGGTACTGGGCGGTGAGTTCGAGCCATCCGCCGCAGGGTGTCTGCCAGGAGTCGGAGGGGTTGGCGCGGTTGCGCTCCACGGTGAGCAGCAGCCCGGCGCGCACCCGCAGCGAGTCGAGCGGGGTGACGCGGGCCAGGTTGGCTCCGACGTAGGGGTTGGCCAGGAAGTTGTCGACTATGTGCTGGTTCTCCTTGTTCTCGCGCGAGAGGGCGAAATGGTTCATCATCGCGTGGGCCCCGATGAAGAAGAGCCCCTCACGACGCGGGCGCCATAGACCGTGGAACACGATGTTGAACGCCTCGCGCTGGGTGGCGGTCTGCATCCCGCGCCAGTCGACGTAGGCGTCGAAGAATCCGCGGCCCGGATGCTCGTACTGCACGAGCACGCCGCGGATGTTGTTCTGATGGTAGCTCAGGGAGTCGGACCAGAGGAACTCCGGCATCTGCTCGCGGAGCTGGCGGCGGGGGAACATGCCCATCGAGAAGCGCCAGCGACCGTCGACGCGGCGGTAGTAGAGCGTCGGTGAGACGCGCGCTCCCTCCCACTGGCACCCGATCGGCTGGTCCCAGACCACGCCGCCCGCGATGCGGTCCTTGTCGGAGAGGCGCAGGCCGATTTCCGGCGCGAGATGGGTGAAGAAGAAGGTCTTGGTGTCGGTGTAGCGGTTCGACCCCTCGCGGTTGTCGAACACCGAGCCGAAGTCAATCTCCCAGGTGAGGTGCTGGGCGGGCGCGGCGAAGGCGGCGAGCAACGCCAGCAGGGCCGGGATGAGCCGGCGCACGGGGATGGCGCTCAACGGGCGTGTCATAGGATGCGCGTTGTGGGTTCGGGGCGCACGGGTTTCTCCTCGGGATGGGCGGGGCGGCGCATCTTGAGCTTGAGCTCGTCGAAGCCCTTGCCGTAAACGCCGTTGACCTGCGCCTGGGTTATGAAGGCGTCGTTGTCGATCGACTTGATTATGCGGAATATGGTCACCGACTCGATTTTGCGGCACATAACCAGGAGCACCTTCACCTCGGCCTTGGAGTACCACCCCATGCCGTTGAGCACGGTGCAGCCGCGCTGGGCCTCGTTGTTGATGGCCGTCGCGATCTCCTCCCACTTCGGCGAGAATATGATGAACTGCACGGCCATGCGGTTGGTGTTGATCATCATATCGGCCATGAAGGGTATCACGAAGAGGGTGATCAGGCCGTAGACGAGCGCCGGAACGGAGTCCTCGAAGTTAAATTCGGGATAGAACACGAATTTTAGTAGCACCGACGACGATATGATCGTGAGGTCGAAGTACATCATCGCGCGCCCGATCGACACGTTGCTCTTCTTCGAGGCCACGGCGGCCACGATGTCGGTTCCCCCCGTCGAGCCGTTGTGGACGAACACCAGGCCGATGCCCAGGCCGCAGAGCACGGCGCCTATTATGATGTCCATGAACGTCTGCCCCTCGACCGGCGGGTTGGTGAACATCGGCTGGAACACGGCGAACATCAGCGAGATCACCACTACTCCGAAGAGCGTGCGCACCACGAACGTTCGACCTACTATCCTGTATGCCGCGATGAGCATCAGGCAGTTGACGGTGAAAATCGTAACCGAGTAGGGCACATGGAATCCGAAGAGGCCGAAGGTGATCATGTCGACCACCTGGCTGAGTCCGGCCATGCCGCCGATCACGACCTTGTCGGGCGCGGTGGCTATGAAAGCGCAGAATCCCAGGCCGTACATGGCGATTCCGAAAATGATAATCAGGTAGTCCTTGGCGTAAAGCCAGAGTTTGGGATTTGGCTTGGTCATTGTGGGTGGCGGTTTGTGCTTCTTATGGTGCGCAAATTTACAAAATAAATCTAAACACGCCTATAACCCGCCCGAAAATCGAAGTCCGCACTGAAAAATTTTTACCCAGCCAATCACTTCCCCTCGGCGCCGTTAAACGCTGGGCGGCTCCACTGACAGCGACGCGTACGCCCCGGTGGCGTCGAAGCAGGGGCAGGCCTTGCGGGCGAAGTCGCGGTGGGAGCGCACCCTGGCTCCGGGGAACGACCTCGCGAGGGCGCCGAGC
>JAMPHO010000077.1 GCA_023663385.1 Alistipes timonensis
GCCCTTCCTCTGGTGCGCGAGGCGGAAGCCGAGCGAAGAAAGCGCAGCCCCTTCCTTCACTTTCTCCTTCACTCTCCACCCTTCACCCTTCACCCTCTTCTTCCCCCGCCTTGTCGTTCCGTGCCGAGGGCAAAGCCCTCGGAGCCCCAACCCCTGGTGCGCGAGGCGGAAGCCGAGCGAGCGCTCCGCGGGCCGCCTCCCTCCCCCTCCCCTCCGGCGTCCCCCTCGTGATCGCGGTGGCCACCCTCTCCGACGGCACCCGGGTTTCCGCCCGCCTCCTTTCCTCTCTCCCCCGTTGATTCCCCCTCTTGTCGTTTGAAAAAAATTTCGTACTTTTGCCCCGCGGTTATCCCAAACCGCCTTAATTAAAACTAACACTTATGAAGAGCCTTATAACACGCTCGATTACCGGCATAATATATGTGGCGCTCATCGTCGGCGCGATTCTCGGCGGACCCGGATGGTTCTACGCCCTCGCCCTCCTGCTCGGCGTCCTCGGCATTGCCGAGTTCGACCGCCTCGCCAACAGCGAGCGCGTTTCCGCCGCGACAATCCTACTCGACATCCTCGGCACAGCGTCGCTGATTTCCGTCTTCGCCGCCCGCGCCGTCAATCCCCGCCTCCTCTCCGCCGGGCTGTTCTGCACCCTCGTCTACCTCGTTGGGC
Organism: Alistipes timonensis; assembly: GCA_023663385.1. GTDB lineage: Bacteria > Bacteroidota > Bacteroidia > Bacteroidales > Muribaculaceae > UBA7173. Next base: position 667 of record JAMPHO010000077.1, read on the forward strand.
GCCTTGTCAGCCAGCTGTATATCTCCGACGGCAACGCTCTCCGCCACTACGCCGTCTCCCTCATGGGACAGCTCTATGTGGCCCTCCCCATCGGCCTCCTCACCGCCCTCTACAGCTTCAGCCCCTCGGTGGTCCTCGTCCTCTTCATCATGATCTGGCTCAACGACACCGGGGCCTTCTGCGTCGGCTCCCTCTTCGGCCGCCACCGCCTCTTCGAGCGCGTCTCCCCCAAGAAATCCTGGGAAGGCTTCTTCGGGGGCCTCGCTTTCTGCCTTGCATGCGGAGCCGTGTGCTTCTATTTCTTCCCCGGGGTATTCCGCTCTATGAACCTCGGCGAGGTTCTCGGCTTCGGTGCCGTCGTTTCGGTGTTCGGCACCTGGGGCGACCTCGTTGAGTCGCTCATCAAGCGCACAATCGGCGTTAAGGACTCCGGCCGCATCCTACCCGGCCACGGCGGCATACTCGACCGCGTCGATTCCCTCCTCCTCGTCTCTCCGGCTGTCATGGCCTACCTCCTCGCCCTGGCGGTCTACGCTCTGATCTGAAATCATTCATACTAAACCCATATGGCCAACGAACGATATATGATGCGCGGCGTCTCCGCCGCCAAGGAAGATGTCCACGCCGCGATCCGCAACATCGACAAGGGGCTCTTCCCCAAAGCTTTCTGCAAGATTATCCCCGACATTCTCGGCGGCGACCCCGAGTGGTGCGACATCATGCACGCCGACGGCGCCGGCACCAAATCGGCCCTCGCCTACGCCTACTGGAGGCAGACCGGCGACCTCTCCGTTTGGAGTGGAATCGCGCAGGACGCGCTCATCATGAATATCGACGACCTCCTCTGCGTAGGTGCCACCGACAACATCCTCGTTTCCTCGACCATCGGTCGCAACAAGCGCCTCATTCCCGGCGAGGTGATCGCCGCCATCATCAACGGCACCGAGGAACTCCTCCAGCGCCTCCGCCAGCTCGGCGTGTCGGTCTACGGCACAGGCGGCGAGACCGCCGACGTCGGCGACCTTGTGCGCACCATCATCGTCGACTCAACCGTCACCTGCCGTATGCGCCGCGACCATGTCATTGACAACGCCAACATCCGCCCCGGAGACGTTATTGTGGGCCTCGCCTCGTTCGGCCAGGCTACCTACGAGGATTGCTACAACGGCGGCATGGGAAGCAACGGCCTCACCTCCGCCCGACACGACGTGTTCTCAGCCTCCGTGCGCGACCTCTTCCCCGAGACCTACGACAACGCGATGCCCAAAGAGCTTGCCTACAGCGGCTCCATGGACCTCACCACCCCGGTCGAAGGCACCCCCCTCGACGCCGGACGCCTCGTGCTCTCCCCCACCCGCACCTACGCCCCGGTTATCCGCCGCCTCCTCGACACCATGCGCCCCGAAATCCACGGCATGGTCCACTGCACTGGCGGCGCCCAGACCAAGGTAATGCACTTCGTCGACGGCGTCCACGTCATCAAGGACAACCTCTTCCCCACCCCCCCGCTCTTCCGCCTCATCCAGGAGCAGTCGGGCACCGAGTGGAAGGAGATGTACAAGGTCTTCAATATGGGCCACCGCATGGAAATCTACACCTCGGCCGACAATGCCGAGAAAGTTATGGAAATCTCCCGCTCCTTCGGCATCGACGCCCGCGTCGTGGGCCGGGTTGAGGCTTCCGAGACGAACCGGTTGACCATCAAGTCGGAGCATGGGGTCTTCGAATACTGATTTCCGCGACAAGCGCTTCCGCCAGGCGATCCCGTTCATTCTGATCGTGATCGCCGGCGGCATCTTGCTCGCCACTCTCTCGCGCAACAGGCGCGCCGAAGCCCCCGCGGACGCCGCGGAGCACCACATCCCCGACACGCTCCGCGTCGCCACCCTCTACAGCCCCTCGTCCTACTTCATCTACCGCGACGAACCGATGGGCTACGACTACTCCCTCGTCAGCCAGTTCGCCGAAGACCGCGGCGTCCACCTGGAGCTTACCGTGGCCCCGAGCCTCCACGCGATGATCGAGATGCTCGACAGCGGACTGGTCGACCTCGCGGCCTACGAAATCCCCGTTACCGCCGAATACCGCTCTAAAGTCGTGCCATGCGGCCCGGAGACGATGACCCACCAGGTGCTCGTGCAGCCCCTCGAAAAGGGTGCGCCGGCCATCACCGACGTCACCCAGCTCCCGGGGCGCGAAATCTTCGTCGAAGCGCACTCCAAGTACCTCCACCGACTCGAAAACCTCGACAACGAGCTCGGCGGCGGACTCATCATCCACCAGGTCGACCGCGACACCCTCATCACCGAGGACCTCATCGAAATGGTAGCCTCCGGCGAAATCCCCCTCACCGTGGTCGACAGCGACATAGCCCGCGTCAACCGCAAATACTACCCCACCGTCGACACCTCCCTCGCCGTCAGCTTCCCACAGCGCTCGCGGTGGGGTGTCGCGCCGGCGATGGCGTGGCTCGCCGACTCCGTTGACGCCTACTTCGCCGAAGAAACCCCGCGCAAACGCCAGGCCGAGCTCCTCAAGCACTACTTCGAAATCAGCAAAGGTGGCATCCCTGACCCCGCGCACCGCGGCTTCAACCCATCCAACGGGCGCATCTCACCCTACGACGCGCTCTTCCGCCGCTACGCCGCCGAAATCGGCTGGGACTGGCGCATCCTCGCCGCCCAGGCTTACAAGGAAAGCAACTTCGACACCACCCGCGTCAGCTGGGCCGGGGCCCGCGGACTCATGCAAATCATGCCCCGCACGGCCAAAGCCTACGGCCTCCCCCTCTCCAAAATCACCAACCCCGAAGCCTCCATCGCCGCCGCCTCGCGCATAATGGCCGACCTTGACCGCATGCTCGCCAAGCGTGTCCCCGACCCCGTCGAGCGCCGCAAATTCGTCATCGGGGCCTACAACTCCGGCATCGGCCACGTTTTCGACGCCATCGCCCTCGCCGCCAAATACGGCAAAGACCCCCGCGTATGGGACGGCAATGTCGAGTCAGCCCTCCTCATGAAAGCCAAACCCGAGTATTACACCGACCCCGTCTGCCGCTTAGGCTACTTCCGCGGCCGCGAAACCGTCGCCTACGTCCGCGACGTCCTCTCCCTCTACGACAAAGCCCGCGCCTCCATCAACCTTTAGCCCCCTCTCCCCGTTATATATTCGGGCCCCCTCCTCTCCCAGCGCCGGGCCGCCGGGCCTCCTCCCCCCCTCTCCCGCCCCCCTTCACCTCCCGCCGCCCCCT
>JAMPHO010000078.1 GCA_023663385.1 Alistipes timonensis
CGCGGAGGAGGTCGCGACCGCGGTCGCGGCAACCGCGACAAGCGCGCCGAAGTCAACGAGGAGGACGTGCAGAAGCAGGTACGCGAAACCCTCGCACGCCTCACCGCCAAGGACAAGGGCCAGAAGAAGGGCGTGAAGTGGCGCAAGGAGAAGCGCGAGATGATGGCCGAACGCGAGGCCGCCGCCGCAGCTGAGGCAATGGCTGAAGCAAAGGTACTGAAGCTCACCGAGTTCGTTACCGCCAACGACCTTGCCAACATGATGGATGTGCCCATCAACAAGGTTATCGGCACCTGCATGAACCTCGGCGTGATGGTATCGATCAACCAGCGCCTCGACGCCGAGACCATCAACATCGTGGCCGAGGAGTTCGGCTACAAGACCGAATTCGTATCGGCCGAGGTAGTGGAGGCTATCGCCCAGGAGGAGGACTCCGAGGAGGATCTCGAAGCCCGTCCGCCGATCGTGACCGTCATGGGCCACGTCGACCACGGTAAGACCTCGCTGCTCGACTACATACGCAAAGCCAACGTGATCGCGGGCGAGGCCGGAGGCATCACCCAGCACATCGGCGCCTACAACGTCAAGCTTCAGGATGGTCGCCACATAACCTTCCTCGACACCCCGGGCCACGAGGCGTTCACCGCGATGCGTGCCCGCGGCGCCAAGGTAACCGACATCTGTATCATCATCGTCGCCGCCGACGACGACATCATGCCCCAGACAATCGAGGCCATCAATCACGCCTCGGCTGCCGGAGTACCCATCGTATTCGCCATCAACAAGATAGACAAGCCCGCCGCCAACCCCGACAAAATCAAGGAGCAGCTGGCCAATATGAACTACCTCGTTGAGGAATGGGGCGGCAAATACCAGAGCCAGGATATTTCGGCCAAGAAAGGCACCGGGGTCGACGAACTCCTCGAAAAGGTGCTCCTCGAAGCCGAGATGCTCGACCTCAAGGCCAACCCCGACCGCAACGCGACCGGCTCGATCATCGAGTCGAGTCTCGACAAGGGCCGCGGCTATGTGGCTACCGTGCTCGTGCAGAACGGCACGCTCCGCGTAGGCGACATCATCCTGGCCGGAACCCACTTCGGCAAGGTGAAGGCCATGTTCAACGAGCGTAACCAGCGCATCAAGGAGGCCGGACCCGCCGAGCCCGCCCTTATCTTAGGTCTTGACGGCGCCCCCACCGCCGGTGACACCTTCACGGTGATGGACACCGAACAGGAGGCCCGCGAAATAGCCACCAAGCGCCAGCAGCTCCAGCGCGAGCTCGGCCTGCGCACCTCCAAGCGCCTCACCCTCGACGACATCGCGCGCCGACAGGCCCTCGGGTCCTTCCAGGAGCTCAACGTCATCGTCAAAGGCGACGTCGACGGCTCGATCGAGGCCCTTTCCGACTCGCTCATCAAGCTCTCCACCCCCGAGGTGCAGGTCAACGTGCTCCACAAGGCCGTCGGCGAGATTTCCGAGAGCGACGTCACCCTGGCCGCCGCTTCCGACGCCATCATCATCGGCTTCCAGGTGCGCCCCTCGCAGGCGGCACGCCGCGAGGCCGAACGCGAAGGGGTCGAGATACGCCTCTACTCGGTGATCTACCAGGCCATCGAGGAGGTCAAGGACGCCATGGCCGGCATGCTCGCCCCCGAACTCAAGGAGGAGATCACCGGCTCGGCCGAAGTGCTCGAAACCTACAAGATTTCGAAGGTCGGCACCATCGCCGGAGCCCTCGTGCGCGAAGGCAAGATCAAGCGCTCCAACAAGGTGCGCCTCATCCGCGACGGCATCGTGCGCTACACCGGCGAGCTCGGTTCGCTCAAGCGCTTCAAGGACGACGCCAAGGAAGTCGTGGCCGGTCTGGAATGCGGTCTCTCCATCCAGGGCTACAACGACATCCAGCAGGGCGACATCATCGAGGGCTTCGAGGAAATCGAAGTGGCCCGCACTCTCTGATCCACACTGCGGTGACTACCGTACACCTCAACTTAGGTTCGAATATCGGCGACAGCCGCTCCCTGCTGGAGCTGGCTGTCGCCGCCGTTTTCACGCTCCACGAGGGGAGCGACGCCCCGCGGCGCTCGTCGTTCGTCGAGAGCGAGCCCTGGGGCTTCGAGTCGGCGAACCGCTTCACCAACATCGGTGTTGAAATAGATACCTCCCTGCGCCCCGGGGAGCTCCTCGACCGGCTCCAGGAGATAGAACGGGTGGTGGCGCCCCCCAGCAACCGCCACCGCGAGGCCGACGGCTCGTACCGCGACCGCTACCTCGACATCGACATAATATTCTACGGCACCCTGTGCCTCTCGACCGGGCGGCTCAAAATACCGCACCCCCGCTGGCGGGAGCGCCCTTTCGTATGCGGCCCGGTAGCCGAACTTCAAACTTTCAAACACCTGCTCACCATATGAACAGAACACTCTCCAAAGGGCTTTTCGCGGCCCGCCTGATAGCCCTGCTGGCACTGCTCCTACCCTGCGCCGCCCTCGCTACGGCGGTAAAGGATGTGAGGAACGTACACCTCGAAAACCGCACGCGCTACGTCAGCGACATGGCCGGGGCTATGACACCCGAAGGGGTCGCGATGGCCGACTCGCTGCTGTCGCAAATATGGCAGACATCCACCGCCGAGCCGGTGGTGGTGATCGTGCCCGACCTCGACGGCGAGGATATCGACGACTACGCGACCGAGCTCTTCACCTCCTGGGGGATAGGGAAGAAGGACCGCGACAACGGCGTGCTCGTGCTCGTCTCCGTGGGTGACCGCGAAGCGGTGATCCGCACCGGCTACGGCGCCGAGGGGGTGCTCCCCGACGCCCTCTGCTGGGGCATAATACGCAACGATATGGCCCCCCGCTTCAAGGAGGGGGACTATGACCGCGGCATTCTGGCCTCGCTTATGACCATCCACAAGGCCATGACCGAGCCGGAGGCTCGCGAGGAGCTGATGTCGAAGTACGCCAACGACGCCGGGGCACGCCGCCGCGGCGAAAGCGACGGTGCCGAGCTCTGGAACGCCTACGTCGGCTTTGCCGTCGTGGCCGGGATAGTGATGCTCGTGCTCGCCATAGGCGCCTGGGCCTCGGGGCGGGGCAAGGACACCGAGACCGCCTACACGAAACTCTCCCGACTGCGTCTGCCGGCCATTATGGCGGCCTTCCTGACCCTCGGAGCGGCCATCCCGGCACTACTCCTCATATTGGTGCTGATGCGCCGCACAAGGCTTAAAAAACGGCTCTGCCCCAACTGCTCCCACAAGATGGACCGTCTCGACGAGGCTACCGACAACCGATACCTCACCCCCGCCCAGGACACCGAGGAGCAGCTCAACTCCGTCGACTACGACGTATGGCTCTGCCCCAACTGCGGCGAGACCGACATAATACCCTACGTCAACCCACACTCCAACTATTCGGTGTGCGAGCGCTGCGGCGCCAAGGCCAAGGCCCTGGTGGAGGACCGCATCCTCCGCCAACCCACGGAGTACGCCGAGGGGATCGGCACCCGCGTATACGAGTGCCGCCACTGCCACAACCGCACCAACACAAACTACCGCCTACCGAAGAAAGCTGCCGCTGTTCCCCTGATTATCCCCGGTGGTGGAGGCGGAGGCTTCGGCGGCGGAGGGGGCTTCTCGGGAGGCTCCTTCGGCGGCGGCATGAC
>JAMPHO010000079.1 GCA_023663385.1 Alistipes timonensis
GACCCGGTGGCCATGGCCCGCGCCTTCGCCAAGGCCGTGGAGGCCGGACGCGAGGCTTATGAGGCAGGGCTCGGCGGAGCGTCGCGCACGGCGGTGGCAAGCAGTCCGTTAACCTCGTTTCTTGACTGACCATGTTTTCCGAAGAACTACTGAAATACGACTGGGAGGAGACCACCGCCCGCATCGCCGCAAAAACCGAGGCCGACGTGCGCCGAGCCCTCGCCAAGCCGAGGGCCGACTGGGATGATTTCCTGGCCCTCATTTCTCCCGCCGCGGCCCCGATGCTGGAGGAGATGGCCGCCCTGAGCCGCCGTTACACCCAGGAGCGGTTCGGCAAAACGGTGTCGATGTACATACCGATGTACATAACGAACTCATGCACAAACTCCTGCGTTTACTGCGGTTTCAACCGCCACAACAAGTTTCCCCGCGTAATCCTCACCCCCGAACAGATCAAGGGTGAATGCGAGGCTATCAAGGAGTTGGGTCCCTTCGAGAACCTGCTGCTCGTGACGGGCGAGAATCCCCGCGCCGCGGGGGTCGACTACCTCGAACAAGCCTTGCGCGTATGCCGTCCCTTCTTCTCCAACCTCACCATCGAGGTGATGCCGCTGAAGGCCGAAGAGTACGAGCGACTCACCCATTCGGGCCTCAACGGGGTGGTATGCTTCCAGGAAACCTACCACCGCGAGCGCTACAAGGTGTACCATCCCGCCGGAATGAAGTCGGACTTCGAGTGGCGCGTCAACGGCTTCGACCGCATGGGACAGGCCGGGGTACACAAGATAGGGATGGGGGTGCTGATAGGGTTGGAAGACTGGCGCACCGACACGGCTATGATGGCCCTGCACCTGCGCTATCTTCGCAAACGCTACTGGCGCACCCGCTTCGCCGTGAACTTCCCGCGGATGCGCCCCGCCGAGGGTGGTTTCCAGCCCAACGTGGTGATGACCGACCGCGAACTGGCCCAACTGACGTTCGCCTTCCGCATTTTCGACCACGATGTCGACCTCTCATTCTCGACACGCGAGCGCCCCGACTTCCGCGACAACATACTCACCCTCGGGGCGACGTCGCTCTCGGCGGGCTCCAAAACCGATCCGGGAGGCTACCGCGCCTATCCGCAGTCGCTGGAGCAGTTCGCCGTTAGCGACGAGCGCACCCCCGCCGAGGTGGCCGCCGCAGTGCGCTCCCGGGGCTACGAGGCCGTTTGGAAGGACTGGGACAAAGTATTTGACTGACCTATGGACTGCGGACGATACGCACGGCAGACTATGCTCCCCGAAATTGGGGAGGAGGGGCAGCGCCGCCTGGCGCGGGCCTCGGCGCTGATTGTGGGCCTGGGGGGCCTCGGATGTCCCGTCGGTCTCTACCTTGCCGGGGCCGGGGTGGGGTGGTTAGGGCTCTGCGACCCCGACCGGGTAAGCCTCTCGAACCTCCAACGCCAGACCCTCTACGCCGAGGGTGATGTCGGGGAGCCAAAAACCGAGGCGGCGCGCCGCCGCCTCGCGGCCCTCAACGGTGAGGTCGCCTTCTCGACCTACCCCTCGGGACTCACCCCGGAGAACGCGGCGGAAATCGTCAGTCAGTACGACATAGTGGTCGATTGCTGCGATAATTTCGCAACCCGCTACCTCATAAGCGACGCGTGCCGTGAGCTGCGGAAGCCGTGGGTCCACGGCTCCATCGGGGCATTCTCGGGGCAGGTGGCGCTGTTCGAGCCGGAGGCGGAGATAGGCTACGACCTGCTGTACCCCGACCGTGCGGAGCTGGAGAAGCGTCCGGCGGCGGCAGCCGGGGTGCTCGGCGCCGTGCCCGGGGTAGTGGGGGCCATAGAAGCCGCCGAGACCCTCAAATACCTCCTCGCGATGGAGGGAACGCTCGCCGGGCGGCTCCTGACCATCGACCTCCGAACAATGACATTTAACACTATTAACCTCTGACAAACAATGAGTAACAACAGCTGGAGCTACGAGGCGTGGCGACTCGGCGAACCTATCTATAAAGCCATCACCGAACTCCCCTTCGTCAAGGAGCTGGCCGAGGGGACACTAAGCCGCGAGCGCTTCCTCTTCTACCTGCGCCAGGACGCAATGTACATCAACAACTACGCCCGGTCGCTGGCACGGGTCGCGACCCGTCTGCCACAGACCGCGATGGTTGAGGATTTCCTGAAATTCGCCCTCGACGGGGTGGCCGTGGAGCGGGCGCTCCATCAGGCTTACCTTGGCCCGGAGGGGCTCGCCGGTGCAGCTCCTACCGCCGTCAACCTCCTGTATATGAACCATGAGACCTCCCTCGGGTTCGCCCCGGTGGAGGTAGAGGCCGCGGCGCTGCTCCCCTGCTTCTGGGTGTACCAGAAGGTTGGCGAGGCAATCCTCGCCAACGCTTCCGAGGATAACCCCTACTACCACTGGATCGCAACCTACGGCGACCCCGCCTTCGAGCTTTCCACCCGCCGCGCCATTGAGATATGCGACGCTCTCGCCGCCGCGACAACCCCCGAAATACGCCGCGAGATGACCCGCGCCTACCTCCTCTCGACCCGCTTCGAGCAGATGTTCTGGGAAAGCGCCTACCGCATGGACGAAATGCTGAAATACTGACACTTGCCAATATGGAAAAAAGCTACAGACGCGTGATGACCATTGCCGGGAGCGACCCCTCGGGGGGCGCCGGGGTGCAGGCCGACATCAAGACTATCTCCGCCTTGGGGTGCTTCGCCACCTCGGCCATTGTGGCGGTGGTCGACGAGAACACTATGGGAGTGACTGGGATACACCCGGTGCCGACCCCCTTTGTTGTGGGGCAGATACACTCGATTCTCGACGACATCGGCACCGACGCCGTGAAAATCGGGATGCTGCACTCTTCGGAACTTATCCGCTCGGTGCGCCGCACACTCGACGAATACCCCTCGGTGCGCGACATCGTGCTCGACCCGGTTATGGTGGCCACCTCCGGCGACCCTCTGCTTGAAAGCGACGCCGTAGACACCCTGCGCGACACCCTGCTCCCCCGCGCCCGCGTAATCACCCCCAACATACCCGAGGCCGAGCTCCTCCTCGGCGCCAAAATCACCGATGCCGACCAGCTCCCCGACGCCGCCCGCGACCTGGCGCGGCTCGGCCCCTCGGTACTCCTCAAAGCGGGACACCTCGCCGCCACCTCCGCCGAAGTAACAATGAATGAGTTGCAATGTGGCGTGCTTATGAGGTCCCCTGACACCGAAGTAGCTGACTCCGCCGAGCTGCTCACCGACTACTTCTACAACTCCGAAACCGGGAAACTGACCCCGCTGATCGCACCCCGCGTCGCGACCCGCAACACCCACGGCACAGGCTGCACCCTCTCCTCGGCCCTGGCCTCCTACCTCTCCCTCGGCCAACCCCTCGACCGGGCCGCCGCCTCGGCCAAATCCTACATCGCCGCCGGTATCGACGGACCTGTGGTAA
>JAMPHO010000007.1 GCA_023663385.1 Alistipes timonensis
AATCATCTCAAAACAGCTCTCAAAATCTTTCGGAAAAAATTTTAAACAGTTTCTTAGAGTTCGCGGCCGGAGACGATAGCCTCGGTGTCGCGGGCGATCATCAGCTCCTCGTCGGTGGGAACCACTACCACCTTCACCTTCGAGTCGTCGGTGGAGATCACGGTGTCGGTGCCGCGGGTCTTGGCGTTGAGCTCTTCGTTGAGCTTCACGCCCATGAAGCCTAGGGGCTTGCACACTGTGGAGCGGAGGCTGGTCTGGTTCTCGCCCACGCCGCCGGTGAACACAATGATGTCGACACCACCCATTTCAGCGGCGTAAGCGCCGATGTACTTGGTGATGCGCTGCTCGTACATATCGAGCGCGAGGGTGGCGCGGGGATCGCCGGCATTTACAGCCGCCTCGATTTCGCGCATATCGGACGAAACGCCGCTGACGCCGCCGACGCCGCTCTCCTTGTTGATGAGGCGCTGGATGTCGTCGGCCGAGAGGTTGTGCTTCTTCATCAGGAAGGTGAGCGCTCCGGGATCGACGTCGCCCACGCGGGTACCCATCATCAGACCCTCGGTCGGGGTGAGACCCATCGAGGTGTCGACGCTCTTGCCCCCTTCGATAGCGGTGATCGAGCCGCCGTTGCCTACGTGGCAGGTGATGATTTTCACATCCTTGGGGTCAACGCCGAGGATTTCGCACACGCGCTGCGAAACGTAGCGGTGGCTGGTGCCGTGGAAGCCGTAGCGGCGCACGCCGTCCTCCTCGTAGTACTTGTAGGGGAGGGCGTACATATACGACTTGGCGGGCATGGTCTGGTGGAAAGCGGTGTCAAACACGCCGACCTGCTTGATGCCGGGGAGGATCTCCTCGACGGCCTCGATGCCGGTAACGTTGGCGGGGTTGTGGAGGGGAGCCAGGTCGTAGCAGTCCTTAACCTGCTGGAGCACCTCGTCGGTGAGGAGCACGCTCTTGGCGAATTTCTCGCCGCCGTGAACCACGCGGTGGCCTACGGCGTCGATTTCGCTGTACGACTTGATGCAGCCGTCCTTCGGGTCGGTGAGAATGTCGAGCACGGCCTTCACGGCGCCCTTGTGGTCGGTCAGGCCGAGTTCCTTGATGGCCTTGTTGCCATCGGCCTGTTTGTATTTGAGGAAACCGTCGTTGAGGCCGATTTTCTCAACTCCTCCTTCGGCGAGCACCTTTTCGTCGGCGGTGTCGATGAGTTTGTATTTCACGGAGCTGCTGCCGCAGTTCAGAACGAGAATTTTCATTTGTATTCCGAATTTGAGATTAGTTTTCGTGAATGGCCTGGTTGGCGGTCATTATGATGGTCTTGTAGATGTCGTGGGCGTTGCAACCGCGCGAGAGGTCGCTCACGGGGGCGGCGAGGCCCTGCAGCAGCGGGCCTACGGCCTGCACGCCGGCGAGGCGCTGCACCAGCTTGTAGGCGATGTTGCCCACTTCGAGCGAGGGGAACACCAGCACGTTAGCCTTTCCGGCGATGTCGCTCTTGGGTGCCTTGAGGGAGGCTACCACGGGCACCATGGCGGCGTCGGCCTGGAGCTCGCCGTCGAGCTGCAGCGAGGGGTCCATCTCGTGGGCCAGGGCGGTGGCCTCGATTACCTTGTCGACGCGCTCGTGCTTGGCGCTACCCTTGGTGGAGAAGGTCAGCAGCGCTACGCGGGGATCGATGCCGGCCACTTCCTTGGCGGTCTTGGCCGAGCAAACGGCGATCTGGGCCAGCTGCTTGGCGTCGGGGTCGGGAACAACGGCGCAGTCGGCGAATACCATCAGGCCGTCGGAGCCGTAGGGGGAGTCTTTGGGGAGGATCATCAGGAAGGCGCCCGAAACGGTGTCGATGCCGGGGGCGGTCTTGATTACCTGGAACGCGGCGCGGAGCACGTCGCCGGTTGTGTTGATGGCGCCGGAAACCATGCCGTCGGCGTCGCCGGCCTTGACCATCAGCGCGCCGAGGTAGAGCACCTTGGCAGTGGTCTTGCGGGCATCCTCCATCGAGATGCCTTTCTTCTTGCGGAGTTCGAAGAAGAGGGGGGCGTATTTGTCGATCACGGCGGGGTCGGCGGGGTCGACGATAGTGGCCTTGTGGATGTTGGCCAGGTTGAGGTCCTTGGCTTTCTCGTTGATTTCGGCCTCGCTGCCGATAAGGATGATTTCGGCGAGTCCTTCGGCCAGGATGAGGTCGGCTGCTTCGAGGTTGCGCTGCTCGGTTCCTTCGGGGAGCACGATGCGGCGGGGATTTTCTTTAGCTCTGCGGGTCAGGCGTTCAAAAAGTTCCATGTTTTTCTTTGGTGTTGTTCGCGTGATGGGCGCGATTGATTGGTTTGTTTTGTATCGGCAAAATTAACAAAAATCTTCGTAACTGAGGAGTGTAAATGCGCGCTTATGGGGTAATATTGTTCAAAAAGCCGTAACTTTGACCTCGTAATGGAACTCAGACAGGAAAATATGACGCCGAGGCCGGTCGAGCTGCTGGCTCCGGCGCGCGATGCCGAAACGGCCTTTGAGGCTGTGCTTCACGGCGCCGATGCCGTGTATATGGGTGCTCCGTCGCACGGGGCCCGCCGCTCGGCGGCCAATTCGATCGACGACCTGAGGCGTGTGGCCGAATTCGCCCACCGCTACGGGGCCAGGCTCTACGTCACGATAAACACGCTGGTCTATGAGGATGAGATTCCGGCGGTGGAGGCCCTCGTGTGGGACCTCTGGCGCGCCGGGGTCGACGCCCTGATCGTGCAGGATATGGGGTTGCTTCGCATGAACCTGCCACCGATAGCGCTCCACGCTTCCACCCAGTGCGATACCCGCGGCCCGGAGAAGGCGCGGTTTCTGCGCGACGCGGGTTTTTCGCAGATAGTGCTCGCCCGCGAGCTTTCAGCCGACGAAATCCGCGCCGTGGCCTCGGAGGTCGATGTGCCGCTGGAGGTATTCGTCCATGGCGCCCTCTGCGTATGTTATAGCGGTGATTGCCAGGCGAGTTATATGCTCACCGGGCGCTCGGCAAACCGCGGCGAGTGCGCCCAGGTGTGCCGTTTCCCCTTTGATCTCGAAGACAGCCGTGGGCGCGTGCTCCTAAAGAACAAACACCTGCTTTCGCTCCGCGATATGAACCGCTCGGCCTCCCTTGCCGAGCTGCTCGAAGCCGGAGCATCGTCGTTCAAAATCGAGGGGCGCCTCAAGGATGCCGCGTATGTTAAAAACGTTGTGGCGGCCTATCGTAAGGCCCTCGACGAGGTTATCGACGCCAATCCCGGGCGTTACCGCCGCTCGTCGCTCGGGCGGGTGGAGCTCGGTTTCACACCCGAACTCGACAAGAGTTTCAACCGCGGCTACACCCCGTATTTTCTCACCTCCCCCTCCAAACCGGGGAAGATGGCCACTTTCTGCTCTCCGAAGTGGATAGGGGAGGAGGTCGGCCGGGTGCTCTCGGGGGGTGGCCGTCGGTTCGCCGCCCGTCTGAAGCCCGGGGTTGAGCTTAACAATGGCGACGGATTGGGCTTCTTTGACGCATCCGGCACGTTCCGCGGTTTCCGCCTCAACCGCCAGGAAAGGGGGGCGCTTCACACCGCGACCGCGGTGGATATTCCTCCCGGCTCGGCGCTATACCGCAATGCCGATTCTGCCCGCCAGAAGCTTATGGCGGGCACTACGGCTTCGAGACGGATCGCGCTCCGCGGATGGCTCCGCATGGCGGGCGACCGCGTGGCGCTCGACCTGGAGGATGAGTCGGGTCTGAAAATTTCGGTGGCGGCTGATTGCGAGGCCCAGCCCGCCAAGACTCCGCAGCTTCAGGCGAGGCTCAGGGTGCTCACGAAGTTGGGTGACACCATATACACTATGGCCGACGGCGATATGACCGACAGCGTCGGCGACCTCTTCATACCAGCTTCGTTGCTCGCGACGCTGCGTCGGCAGGGGGTCGAGGCGCTCGACCTCGCCCGCGCCGCTTCCTACAGGAGGGATACCAGGAAGGCTCCCTCCGAGGGGCTCCGATGGACTGGCGGGAAGGTTCTGTCGCGCCACGACAATGTGGCCAACTCGCTCGCCCGTCGGTTCTACGAGGATGCCGGGGCCGAGGTCGGGGCTATGGCCGCGGAGGTTGAACGACCCGCCGCTGATACGCCCCGGGGTGAGGTTCGCGTCATGGAGACGCGTTACTGCCTGCGCCGCGAGCTTGGCGCGTGCCTCAAGGAGGGTGGCGCTGCGAAATATCCCGGCGAATTGTACATCACCTCGTCGGGCAACCGCTTCCGGCTGGAGTTTGACTGCTCCAGGTGCCGGATGCGAGTGCTCTACACACTCAAATCCTCTGCGTTACCTGCCGAGTAAGCTGTCGATATAGGCTTTCATCTCCTCCCTGCGCGCGTCGGCGCTCTGGAAGAGCTTGAATTGTGCCCGGGCCCTCACGAGATTGTGGCCCGGGTACTGTATTTTATAATATGTGTCGCCGTTGATATGGTCGGCAAGGAAGCGCACGGCCTGCATATAGGGGAATAGCGCGGCGGCGTAGGGGAGGTTGTCGGTTTCCGCGGGTAGGAGAAACCGCGATGCCTCTTCGAGATACCCTTTGGTGAACGCCTTGAATATCTCCATGTCGAACTCAACGTTGTCCGTGTCGGGGTCATCCTCCAGCCCGGTGTTGGCGCCGGTGCGCATGAAGTCGCCGAAGTCGCTGAATATGAACGACGGCATGACCGTGTCGAGGTCGATAACGCACAGCACTTTGTCGCTATCCCTGTCGAAGAGCATATTGCTTACCTTGGTGTCGCAGTGGCACACGCGCTTGGGGAGGGCCCCCTGGCGGTGGAGCCGTTCGGCGAGACACATTTCCTCAGCCCGGGACTCGATTTCATCGAGTAGCGGTTTCACTTCCGCCACACGCCCCACCGGGTCGGCCTCGACCGCTTCCCTGAGCTGGGCCAGGCGCAGTTCCATATTGTGGAAGTCGGGGATTGTCTCGGTCAGCGGTTCCGGCAGGTCGGTGAGCATGGCCTGGAATCGGCCGAAAGCCTTTCCTGCGTCGAGCGCGCTGGCGGGGGTCGCCGCCTCGATGGTGCGCGAGCGTGGTATCAGCACCGACATTCGCCAATACTCCCCGCCGTCAAAGAGGCAGGTCGAGCTTCCGTCGGCGAGGGGGATGAACCGCAGTACTTTGCGGTCGATGTCGGTCTCCCCGGCGAGTGTCAGTTTGGCGCGTATATGGGCTGTTACGGCTTCGATGTTGCGGCGGAGCCCCTCGGTGTCGGGGAACACTTTGTGGTTTACGCGCTGGAGCACATAGTCGGGAGCCTCGGCCTCGGCGGTGGTAACTATATATGTGTCGTTGATAAGGCCGATCCCGAGCGGGGCTATTTCGGCTATCGTGCCCTCGATGGCGAATCGGGCGGCTGTTTCTTTGAGGTTTCGCATACTGGTCGTGTGGTTGCTGAGGGTCATATTGTGCCTATCCGCATAATGTCGGCTTCGAATGTGTCGCGGTTTATGGCTCTGTTGCGAAGTCGGTTGCGGTAGGCGTACACAGTGTTGACGCTGAAGTTCAATATCTGCGCCACTCGGTTGGCGTCGTCGATGCCGAGGCGCGTGAAGGCGAGGATGCGCAGGTCGGAATTCATCAGTTCCCCGTCGGCCAGCCGTATCTGCTGGTCGGGGCGCAGTAGGCGGTTGATCTGCTCCACGAAGTCGGGGTATAGGTGCAGAAAGGCGTCGTCGAACACTGAATAGAACTCGCGGCTCTGCTCGTCGATGAATTTCGGCGATTTCACCATTTTAAGCAGCTCGTCGGTCTGTCCGGCTGTTATTTTGCGGTTCGCCAGCTTGCAGAACTGTTTCAGCTGGTCCATATAGATTGACGACAGGGCCATGAAGCGGCTGAGGTATATATCCTTGGTGCGCCCGGCTTCCTGGAGGCTGCCGCGCAGGGCCTGCACTCGCCGCAGTTGGCGGCGGAGCACGAAGAACGACACCAGGAGCGCCAGCAGGGTAACCACGAGGATGGCCATAATCACGTTGGTCGACATCCTCCACCTTTCAATTTGGGCCAGGTGGTCGCTTTCGACCACGTTGAGCAGCTCCGTGGTCTGCATCATGCGCACCGCCGCGCGGCTCTCGACGGCGTTCTTCATCGCCGCCATAAGGTATTGGTGGGCGCGCCCCGACTGCCCCATCTCGAACAGTACGCCCCCGAGCTCCTGGAGCGACACCACTTCGAGAGTGGCCTTGCGCAGGTCGGCGATGGCCGACATCGCGAGGTACGCGAGGTAACCCCTGCGGTCGCCCCCCGCGTTGGCTATGCTCGCGAGGATGTGGCACGCGATGGCGCGCGACGGGGAGTCGGGACTCCCTGACTCCACAATCGGGGTAAGGGTGTTGCGGCTCTTTGTGTATTCGCGGCAGCGGAAATAATACTCCCCTAAGTTACGGCGGTACTCCTCCGAACCCTTGTCGAGCAGCTCTATGAGGCGCTTCTGGGCCTGTAGCGATCGGTTGTTCCAGTAGTCGGAGGTCGATTCGAACCCCTCGTAGTAGTACCCCATATAGGAGAACATCTGGCGGGTCGACGTGTGGTAGATGGTTTTCAGGCGGTCGGAGAGCTTGAGGGTGTCGATTTGGGCTATCTCGTTGAGCGCGTCACTCATGTATCCGCTGAGCGACAGGTAGGTCGCCCTTCGCGCCCGGAACTCGGTCACCACTGAGTCGAGCCCCATCGAGGCCGCCCGGTCGAGTCCGGCGGTGTAATACACGAGCGCCGAGTCGTTGTTGAAAGCGTTGTACTCGATTGCCACCTCCATGGTGAGGCCGAGCCATCTTTCCGGGGCCGCTCCCTCCCTTACGCGTAGCGCTTTCAGGGAATCAATGCGGTCGGCCCTGCGCTGCTTGAAGAAATCGCGGCGCAACAGTTCGCGGTCGAGCTGGCGCAGAAGGTTCTCGACATCGTCGTCGGAAAACTTCCCTTCCGCGGCAAAACCCATAGTCGGCAGAAGCAGGACAATCAGCAATGCGGTAAGTATGGCTCTGGTATTCAAGTTTTAAGGCGGTATTGGTTAGAGGCGCATGCCCCTCGGCGGGGCCAGTCAACCGCGAATTTAGCTTTTTTCGCCAAAACCGCCAAAATCACCCCGCCTCCCCCTTTCACCTTAACTTTTCACTATTCACTCTTCACTCCACCATCCCCGCTCCAGACCCTTCACGGCGGCATTTGTGGAAAAATGCTATAATTATTTAAATTTTGCTTGCATAATTATTAAATATGGACTAAATTTGCGGCAACGGGAGGCGATAAAGCCGCCGTTGCAAACACCATACGCTCTTAGAAACTGTTTAATAATTTTTTCATTGTAAATTTCTTCAGATTTTGAGGCTTTTTTGAGCGCTTTTTCCAATTCTCATCGGTCACGATGCCCGCATCGCTCCCTCTTCAAATTGAAAAAATCATCTCAAAACAGCACTCAAAATCATTCGGAAAAAATTTTAAACAGTTTCTTATCACTTCGATAACTCCAACAATATCCAATCATACTGGCTTATGAAAACCTTTACTTTGAAGTCGCTCCTTTGTTGCGCGGCTATGGTTGCGGCCGGTTCGGCGGCTTCGGCCCAGGAACTGCTCCGCACTCTCTTCTACAACGGCGTTTATTACGAGCAGACCGACGAGCTCCGCGTAAAGCTCATCGCCTCTCCCGCCGAGAAGTATTCAGGCACACTCTCGATTCCCAATTTCTTCAACATAACCTCGATTGATGCCGAAGGGAAGCCGGTGGTTACGAGCTACTTCGTGACCGAGGTCGCCGATGGCGCATTCGAGGGGTGCGACGCCCTGCGCGAGGTCACTTTCAACGGCGCGACCGTGAAGTTCGGTCGCAACGCCTTCAAGGGGTGTACCCGACTCCGCAAGTTCGACTTCCCGAGCTCGTTCGCCGCTGATACCGAGATAGGCGAGGGGGCGTTCGAGGGTTGCGAATCGCTTGGCGAGGTGTCGTTCGGCAACCGCGTGGCGCCGATTCCCGCCAGGGCTTTCGCCGGATGCACCGACCTGACCGACATCACGATCGCCGCCCCGGAGCCTCCGGCCGTGGCAGCGGACGCGTTCGATGCCGCGACGCTGGCATCCAGCGTGGTCTATGTGCCCAAGAGCGCGGTGGCCGCTTACCGCGGGGCCGACGGCTGGAAAGGGTTCAAAAGCATCGACGCCATTTCGGAATACAGCTTTGTTAAGGACGGGGTTTACTATCTCGTCGACGAGATGAACTCCAAGAAATGCAAGGTGACCCTCGACGGCTACGGCTCTTATACGGGCGAAGTGGTTATTCCCGAATATGTCACCAACAACGGCATTACCTACACCGTCGCTGAAATCGGCAAGGACGCTTTCCGCGGAAGCGCCGGGCTTACGAAAGTCACCATCCCCGAATCGGTGTATAACCTCGGCATCAACGCTTTCCAGGGTTGCACCTCGCTGGAGGAGATCACTCTCCCGGCCTCTGTAGGCTCGCTCCCCGACGAGCTGTTCCGTGACTGCTCGGCCCTCAAATCGTTTGTATGCCCCCCGAATCTCGGCGTGATACGCCAGAGTGTGTTCCGCGGCTGCTCGTCGCTGGAGTCAGTTGAGTTTTCCCCCGAAGTCTACATCATCGGTGCCTACGCTTTCGCCGACTGCGTGAGCCTGCGCAAGTTCAACGCTCCCGAGAAGATGAATATGATAGGCAACTACGCATTCCTCAACTGCACCGGCCTCGACGAGGTGACCGGCGTGCCGGGGTGGACCTACTGGTATGCCGAAGGGAGCTTCGCCGGGTGCGACAATATCCGCTACATCAACATCCCCGTGCCCGAACCTCCCCGCTGCCCGAAGGAGAATATGTTCTCGCAGGCCGTTTATGACAACGCCACCCTCATAGTGCCCGCCGGCTCGGTCGGTGCCTACCAGGCGAGCGTCCACGGCGACAACGATACCCCCGACGTGTGGCAGCTCTTCAAGCATGTGATCAGCTCCACAACGGGAGTCGATACCCTCCCCGCCGAGTCGGAGACAGCCGCCCCCGCCAGGTACTTCAACCTCCAGGGTGTCGAGGTGGCGAACCCCGAGAAGGGTGGCCTCTACATACGCCTCAGCGGCGACCACGCCGAGAAGGTGGTATTCTAATCCATCGACGCTATGATGATGAAGAAAAGTATTTTGCGCATAGCGCTACTGCTCGCGGCGCTGACCCCTTACTGGGGGTCGGCCGCCGCTCTCGAAGGGGAGGAGTGGGTTTCCCGCGGGGAGGCCACGCTCTATGACCCTTGGATATGCTCGGTGTTCAACGTAAGCCGCTACGCCTGGCCTGTCGAGGTCGAGGAGAGCGTCACCCGTCCCGGTTACTTCCGTATGAAGAATCCTTACCTCAACGGCAAGTGCCCCCTCTTCATGGCGCCTACATCGGTAGGCAACGACGTGTATATCAACGCTTGCGATCCCAAGGGCGTGTTTATCGAGACCCAGGGGCTCGGCTTCACTCCCAACTCGTCGGTAGCCCCGGAGTTCTTCGTTAGCTCATCGGCGGGGCGTCATCAGGAGAACGGCTCGCAAACGCTCGAAGAGGATAAGAAGCAGGGGCTCACCGGCTTCTACAACGAGGGTATCATCAAGATTCCCGCTACCGGGATGCTATGGTCGTTCCCCCCTTACACCGACGAGGATTTCTATTGGTGCAAGCATGACTTCGAGCTCCGTTTCGCCGACGCCGTGGTCTATGAAATCTCCTCCGAGGTGCTCTGCCTCGACGATTATTACCTGAACCTTTGGGAGGAGTGCGTCTCGCCCGGTCAGACAGTCCCGGTGGAAATCACTGCTTCGGCGCACGTCGCCGCCATTAAATACGGAGTAATTCCGGGGGTTGAGATGCCGACTCCGGCCGAGCTGGCCTCGATTGCCGCCGGCGACAAGGTGGCTACCCCCGGACGCAACGACTTCACCGCGCCCGACGGGTATGTGGGCCGTATGTCGCTGGTGTTCGCGGCCCTCGACGAGGCCGGAAATGTGCGCGCCACTTGCCGCTCGCTTTTCGACGTGGTCAACGATTCATGGCTCGGCCCCTGGAAAAACCTCGGATGGACCCGCTTCGAGGATGTGGTGATGCTCGCCAATTATGGCGCCCAGACCGAGCCGTATGCCGTAGAGGTTGAGGAGAGCGAGGAGCGCCCGGGTGTGTACCGCGTGAAGAACGCTTATTCGGTGAAAGGTTACTGGACCTCCTCGGAGGGGAACCTGCACCACCACGAGAAGGTGGACCACTTCCTCTACATCGACGCCTCGAACCCCGATGGAGTGTTCGTGATGCCGAGTCCTGTAGGTATGAAGGGGAACGACGGGTCGATGCTTCTCACATCCAACGCGGCTGTGAATATGTCATACGGCTACACCCAGGAAGAGCTTATGAACCTCGCGCCTGAAATGTTCGGCACATTGCGCGACGGGGTCATAACCATCCCCGACAGCGCTATCCTTGGTTCGGAAACCCGCTACAACGGAGGTGAGTACTTTATTGGCAACCAGGGCCTGGAGTTCTGCCTGAAGCTCCCCTCGGCGGCTTCCGTTGTGTTGCCCGGCGCTGACACCGAGGCGGTCGCGCCCCGCTACTTTGACCTCCGCGGTGTAGAGCTGACGCATCCCGCGTCCGGCACCCCCGTGATCGAGCTTCGCGGCACCAACGCTACCAAGCGCCTCATGCCTTGAATCCCCCCATACGTTGTTTTATTATTTTCGCACAGCGGTGCGGCGATTTCGCCGCACCGCTTTTTGGTAGTGCGCTTTTTATTGATTGTTAACGCGGAAATTTCACGCAAAAGGCGTAACTTCGCGCATTAAGTTTGTTTTCAAACAAGCTCTAAGTTTGTCATTTTTATAAATAAGCATATAATTAAGCGCGACGTGAGACTCCGTTCACTTTCAATATCATTCCTGGCTGCCTCGGCAGCGCTGGCGGCTATCGCCGCCGGAAACAATAATATCGTAGAGGAGGTGGCCTGGATGGTCGGCGACCAGCCGATCTACAAAAGCGAAATCGAGGAGGCCTACCAGCAGGCTCTCTACGAGAAGACGCCCATCAACGGCGACCCTTACTGCGTGATCCCCGAGCAGCTCGCCGTGGAGAAGCTCTTCCTCCACCAGGCCGACATCGACACCGTGGAGGTGTCCGAGTCGATGGTTTCCATGTCGGTTGAGCAGCGTATCAACTACCTTGTGAACAATCTTGGCAGCAAGGAGAAAGTCGAGGAGTATTTCCGCAAGCCGATGCCTGAGTTCCGCTCGCAGATGGCCGATATGATGCGCAACAACTACCGCGTACAGGAGGTGCAGCGCTCGCTTACCTCCGACCTCAAGGTAACCCCCTCCGATGTGCGCAAATATTTCGCCGAGCTTCCCGAGGATTCCATCCCGTTCGTGCCCCTGCAGGTCGAGGTGGAGATCATTACCGTCAATCCCCGCATTCCGCAACAGGAAATCGACGATGTGAAGGCGCGCCTCCGCGAGTTCGCCGACCAGGTGACCCGCGGCGAGAGCTCCTTCTCGACCCTGGCGATTCTTTACTCGCAGGATCCCGGTTCGAGCGTTCGCGGCGGCGAAATCGGCTTTATGGGCAAAGGGCACCTCGAACCTGAATACGCCGCCGTGGCCTTCAACCTCAACGACCCTAAAAAGGTGTCGAAAATAGTTGAGACCCAGTATGGCTACCACATCATACAGCTTATCGAGAAGCGCGGCGACCGTGTGAACACCCGCCACATACTGCTGCGTCCGCGCATATCCGACGAGGAGCTGAAAACCGCCCTTGAACGCCTCGACTCTGTCCGCTCCGACATTGTGAACAACAAAAAGTTCACCTTCGAGCAGGCTGCCGAGGTAATATCCCAGGACAAGGATACCCGCAACAACAAGGGGCGTATGGTCAACCAGGAGTCGAACACCACGCTCTTCGAGATGGGGCAGCTTCCGCAGGAAGTGGCGCGCCGTGTCGACGGTATGAAGGTTGGCGACGTTTCCGAACCCTTCATCATGAAGGATCCCAAGCGCGACCGCGACATCGTGGCGATGGTCAAGCTCACAAACCGACTCGACGCCCACCGCGCCAATCTCTCCGACGACTATCAGACCATCAAGGGTATGTACGAGGCCGCGGCCAAGCAGAAAGCCGTGAAGCAGTGGCTTGAAAAGAAAATCAAGGATACATACGTCAAAATCGAAGATGGGTGGTCCGACTGCGACTTCGAGCACGACGGATGGCTCAAAATACGCAAATGAGCCCCCGACGGGCTTTGTCGGCTTCCAATCCACAGAATCCTATGCGGCATAAAAAGCAGAAACCTGGCAGCGGACTCCGCTCGATGCGGGGCGCGTTTATGTTGCTCGCCATACTGGCGCTCGCCTCGGCGGGGCTGGCGCAACGCCGGACAGATACCACACCGATACGTCCCCAGATTCCGAAGGCCGACCGCCACGCCCCAAACCGCATATTCCTTGAGCGGGCCGACGAGCTTCGCAAGGAGCGCTACGACAGTTTCCAAATCGTTGTCGGCGACGTTATGTTCCGCCAGGGGGATATGTTTATGTACTGCGACTCGGCCCACTTCTACGAGGACCCCGGGGCAGTGAGGGCTTTCGGCAATGTGCGTATGGAGCAGGGCGACACCCTCTTCGTGTTCGCCGACCGCCTCGACTACTCCGACACCACCGAGCTTGCCATCCTTTTTGCCGACCCCGGCAACAAGGTGCGCCTGATCAACAAGGATGTAACCCTCACCACCGACATTTTCAACTACGACCTGGCCATCGAACTCGGGTTCTACGAGGTAGGGGGCACACTCACCGACAAGAACAACCGCCTGACCTCCTGGTATGGCGAATACTCCCCATCTACCAAGGACGCGCTGTTCAAGGACCAGGTGGCCCTCCACTCGCTCCGCGAAAAGGACACCCTCGACATCTACACCGAGGAGATGCTCTACAACACCGCTACCCGAGTGGCCATCCTCGACACAATTTCGACCATCGTTTCGGCCGACGGCACTATACACACTTCCAACGGCGCTTACAACTCCGACACGCAGAAGGCCGACCTCTTTGACCGCTCGCTCGTGGTGGCCAGCAACGGCAACACCCTCACCGGCGACACTCTCTACTACGACCAGCTTACCGGCTTCGGCGAGGCTTTTGGCAACATCGAACTTACCGACACCGCCAACAAGGTGGTGCTCACCGGCGATTACGGCCTCTACTTCGAGGCTAACGACTCGGCGCGTGTCACTGGCCGGGCTCTCGCCCGCGAGTACTCGCAGAAGGATACCCTGTACCTCCACGCCGACACAATCCGCGCTTTCAAGAAGATTACACCCGAGCACTTTGTCGACGATACGGTGCGCGTCGAGGCCGATACCACCCACTACCTTATCGCCGAGCCTTGCGTACGCTTCTACCGCGTTGACCTCCAGGGAATCTGCGACTCGCTGACCGCTGTAGGCCGTGACTCGATGCTCTGGATGCACAACCACCCGGTAGTGTGGAACGGCGAGCGCCAGATTTTCGGCAACGTAATCCAGGTGCACTTCAAGGACTCCGTGGCCGAGTGGGCAAAGCTCCCGGAATTTGGCTTTATGGCCGAATGGATCGACGAGGGGTTCTACAACCAGCTTACCGGCAAGGAGATGACAGCTTTCTTTGAGGACCGCGACCTGCGGCATCTCGACGTTAGCGGTAATGTGCAGGCCATAATGCTGCCGATGGAGAACGACTCCACTTACAATAAGATAGCCAACATCGAGAGTTCGTTTCTCGCAGCCGATTTCCGCGACCGCACCGTGGAGCGTATGAAATTGTGGCCCGAGACCTCCGGCACCATGACCCCGCTGTATCTCGCCAAGAAGAGCCTATTCTATCTTCCGGCGTTCCGATGGTTCGAGCCGCTGCGCCCGACTTCGCCCGAGGATGTGTTCAACCGCCCCCCCGAGATGCTTGAACTCTTCAAGGAGCCACCCTTCGGAGGCCGCGCCGCATCCGACTGAGAACAGTAGGAACTCCCTTCACCTTTAACTCTCTTCACTCTTCACCCCCCTTAACTCCCAATCCGCCATGAATCCAGTCACCGATACCTTGCTGCGATTTCTCGACAGCTCTCCCTGCAACTTCCTCGCCGCGTCAAACGTGGCCGCGACCCTTGACCGCCAAGGATTTGAATCCTTGGATATAGCCGACTCCTGGAATCTGCGACCCGGTGGCCGCTATTACACCATGGTCAACGGATCGGCGATTTTCGCATTCGTGGTAGGCAACGGCGCTCCCGCCGAAGGCTTCCGCATAGTGTGTGCCCACAGCGATTCCCCCGGGTTCCGCGTGAAGCCCTCGCCCGAGATGGTCGGGAAGGCCCCGGTGCTCAAACTCAACACCGAAGTCTACGGCGGCCCGGTGCTCTACACCTGGTTTGACCGCCCCCTGAGCCTTGCCGGAAGGGGCACGCTCCGCTCCTCCGACCCTCTGCGCCCTGTGACGCGCCTGGTCAACTTCCGCCGCCCGCTCCTTACCATACCCCATCTGGCCATACACTTCAACCGCTCGGTAAACGAGGGTAACCCCCTCTCGAAGCAGAAGGATATGCTCCCGGTGCTCGCCCTGCTCCGTGAGAAGGTTGAGGCCGACGGCTACCTGCTCCGCTTGCTCGCCGGTGAGCTTGGTGTGGCTACCGAGGATATACTCGATTTCGACCTCTCGCTCTACGATACTACTCCCGCGTGCCTCGTAGGCCCTGCCGAGGAGTTCATCTCCTCGGGGCGCATTGACGACCTCGCGATGGTTCACGCCGGACTGACCGCCCTCTGCGACTCGCTCGACACCGCTACTGCCGCCACCCGCGTGCTGGCCGTGTTCGACAACGAGGAGACCGGGTCGGGGACCCGCCAGGGCGCCGCTTCGCCGGTGCTCCGCGACATACTCGCCCGCATCAACGCCTCGCTCGGCGGCAATGCTGAGGATATGCCCCGCGCCGTGGCTAACTCCTTTATGATTTCGGCTGACAACGGCCACGCCCTGCACCCCAACTACGAGGATAAACAGGACCCCACCAACCTGCCCCGCCTCGGAGGTGGCCCGGTAATCAAGTATAACGCCAACTGCAAGTATATGACCGACGCGGACTCCGCCGCCGTGTTCCGTCAGATATGCGCCCTTGCCGGGGTGCCTGTGCAGACGTTCGTCAATAACAGCGACGTGGCCGGCGGTTCCACCCTGGGTAACATCCTGACCTCTCAGCTGCCGATGCGCGGTGTCGATATGGGCGCGCCTCAGTGGGCCATGCACTCTTGCCGCGAGACAGCGTCGGTGGCCGACCACCTCTCCTGTGTCGCAGCCTTCACCACCTTCTACCGCCTCTGACTTAAGCAACCATAAAAATAGCGCCGCACCCAAGCCAGGTGCGGCGCTTATTGTGTTGACTATTAGTATTCTTAGAGCTTGGTGGCGAGGTTGCCGAAGCGGACAATCACGGGTGTCTCAGTTACCGCTACAGAGGTGGTGCCGTCAACGTTGACGCGGGCGATGAGGGCGCCCGACAGAGTGTAGACCTCGGCCACTCCATATCCGGCGAGACGCAGCGAGGTCGCCGATTCGCGCAGGGCGGAAACAGCGTTGTCGGAGGCGGCTACGTCGGCTACGCCGGTCGAGGAGCTGATCGAAATGGGGATGTCGAGCGATGCGGTGCGGCCATTGGAGTCGTACTGTACGCTTGCGATGGCGGTTCCGAGCGCTCCCGCCGCGGGGCTTACGCGGAGGAAGCCGTGCTTAACCTCCATCTCGGCAAGCTCGGGATTGCGGTTCTCCGAGAGGGTGATGGTCATAAGCGCGTCGTGCGAGTCGGGGTCCGAGGCGAGGCCGCGGAGGTCGATAAGGGTCGAAGCTACGTCGCCGTCAACCTGGTAAGGGTTCTCGATGGGGGTGGCGGTGGGAGCCTCCTTGTCGGGGAACAGGGGGAGACAGGGGAACCAAGATTCCTTGCTCATAGGCCACTCAGCTGTAACGGTGCCCTCCTCGGGGTCGAGTTTGGCAAGGGTGGCAACGTCGCTCCATGCGGAGCCACTCAAATAAGCGAGGTAAACAGACCCGTCGGCGGGATTAACGCGCATCGCTGAACCGTAGAAGAACTTATCCTCGGCGAACTCGTAGAACTTCGAGAACTCACCTTTGGCGATGTCGTATTTGAAAAGTTCCTTGTTACTATTGAAGGAGGAGGCGCCGCCGTTCCAGTAGAGCGCGCCGGCCGCGGGGGAGGCGCAGAACGCGTCGGGAGTCCAGCCGTACCAGCTGTTGGCGGGGGGATATACTCCTTCAGGCACGGCGATGGTTTCGGTAATGAGCATCGAGGGGTCCTCGGCCGAGTTGGTGACTTTCACGAGCCAAGGGAGGGTATTGCCGTTAGTGCCACCCGCCACAGAGCAGTAGAGAGCGCCGTCGGTGCCTACGACTATCGAGGCCGCGTAAGCCTTCTCATTGCCCGTGATTTCGGTGAAATCGAGGGTCTCGATGATTTTGTCGGTCGCGGGGTCGATGACGTAGAGGAATTTCGACTTGGTCGCGATGAACACTCGGTCGGCGAGGCGGATCATATTGCCGCATTCAACCGCTTTGCCCGCATTGTTGAGCAGCCCTTCAATCGAGCTGATGAGCGAGAGGTCTTCGAGTTTGACAACGGCGACTCCGAGAGTGGTCGAGAGGTAACCCTTTGCGTCGTCGATAGGGAGGAACGCGCGCCCCTGGCAGCTTGCGGCAAAGCCGAAATCGCTGGCCGACGCGAGCTTGCGCAGCGTGCGTGAGTCGGCCTTGGTGAGTATGGCTCCGGCGGTGTTTTTCTGTTTCGACACAATGTAGAGGCAGTCGCCGCGCGAAGCGGCAAAGGAGCCGGTGTTGCCCAGAGTGGCCTCTCCGGCGTTCGCTTCGGCAAAAGCACGGTCGGTCCATTTGCCCTCGGCGTCGAGGTGGCAGATCGAGCCGGGAGTGCCGTATTTGCCCTCGTTGAGCAGAAGAACACCATCGGCATAGTCGGCTGCGAAAAGGCTGCCGGCCGCCCCGCAGGCGGCGATCATAGTAAAGAGTAGCTTGTTGAAGTCGCTCATAGATTATGTTAATGGTTGGTAATTTCTGATTGATGCGCGCCGATGTGTCGGCATCGACGGCGCAAAGTTACGTTTTTTAACGCAATCGGGCAACCCGCGGGTGTAAATGAGCAGGTCGCACAGGGGGGCAATGTCGGGGATTTTTGTTAATTTCGCGTAAGCAAAACTATAGGGCCGGTTGAACTTTCGCACTGGTCGCTCTCTTTTACCACTATGAAAAGATTACTGTTTATCGCGGCTTTCTTTGCCGCGCTGGCATTCGGGGTTGCCGCCCAGGCTCCCGAATCCCCTATACGTTGGCGGGTCACCGCCAAAATGACATCCCCGACCGAGGGGACTGTGACTCTGCGCCCCCTGTGTGCCGACGGATGGCATATCTACGGCACTGAGGAGGTCAAGGGTGGCCCCGTGCCCACCACTTTCTCTTTTGAGGGTTCTGAAGGTGTGGAATATATCGGGGGCGTGAAGCCTTCGGCCGCTCCTAAGCGCGAGTACCAGGAAATGTTCTCCACGGAGCTGACTTACTGGGAGGCGGGGGTGAACTTCACGCGCCGCTTCAAGGTGACCGATGCCGCCAAGGCCCGCATAGCCGGGAAAATACGCTATATGGGGTGCGACGACCATTCCTGTATGCCCCCCCGCGAGCATCCTTTCTCCGTAACCCCCAAACCATTTAAGCCTAAGAAATGACGATGAAGAAACATATAACACTGTTGCTGATAGCCTTGGCGGGCTTCGCCGCCGCGGCTTCGGCCCAGCGCCTCGACCCGATTACCTGGAGTGCCGCCGTAGAAGGGAATTCCGACGCGGCCGCCACCGTGGTGCTCACCGCCAAGGTCGAAAAGGGGTGGCATCTCTATGGCCTCGACCTCCCCGCCGACGGCCCCAACGCCACTTCGATTACATTCGATCTCCCCGCGGGGGTCGAACTCGACGGGGCTCTAACCCCCTCGCGCCCCCCGGTTGAGAAGTACGACCCCATTTTCTCGCTGAAGCTCTCGTGGTGGGACTCCGACGTGACTTTCACCCAGCATCTGAAGATTACCGATGGTATGGCGCATGACGTCGACGTGAAGGTGTTTTTCCAGGGTTGTAACGACCAGACCTGCATCTCGCCCCAGCGCCTGACGCTCGATGCCACTGTAGGCACCGGCACCCACGCTCCCGAGGATAACGCCGCCGAGGAGGCGCCGCAGACCGCTCCGGCAACCACAACTGCCAGCACGCAGTCGGCCTCGAAAATCGACACCGCCGAGTGGTGGGCGCCCGTTGATACCCAGCTGCTCAACCCCGACAGCGCCGACCCCGCGGCCATCGCGGGTAGCTCACCCTGGTGGCTGATATTCATATGGGGTTTCGGCGGTGGTCTGCTCGCACTGCTGACCCCCTGCGTGTGGCCTATGATACCGATGACCGTAAGCTTCTTCCTCAAAAAGAGCGGCAGCCGCGCCAAGAGTGTGCGCGACGCGATGGTCTACGGTCTCAGCATCATAGTGATATACCTCGCCCTCGGGCTCGCCGTTACCGCCATATTCGGTGCCGGCACACTCAACGAGCTTTCGACCAACGCCTGGTTCAACCTCGCGTTCTTCCTTCTGTTGGTGCTCTTCGCCATCTCCTTCTTCGGAGGGTTCGACATCAAACTCCCCTCGAAGTGGAGCAACAGTGTCGACAGCAAGGCTGAATCGACCACCGGCCTTGTGAGCATCTTCTTTATGGCCTTCACCCTCGCGCTTGTGTCGTTCTCTTGCACCGGCCCCATCATTGGCACTCTCCTTGTGGAGGCCGCGTCGATGGGGGATATGACCGGCCCTGCCGTCGGTATGGGTGGTTTCGCCCTCGCGCTCGCGCTCCCCTTCTCGCTCTTCGCCCTGTTCCCCTCCTGGCTCAAAGGCGCGCCCCGTTCGGGCGGCTGGCTCAACTCGGTGAAGGTGGTGCTCGGCTTCCTGGAGCTCGCCCTGGCGCTGAAGTTCCTCTCCGTGGCCGACCTCGCCTACGGGTGGGGCATCCTCGACCGCGAGGTGTTCATATGCCTGTGGGTTGTAATCTTCGCCCTGCTCGGTCTTTATCTTCTCGGCAAGCTTCGATTCAGCCATGATGCTCCGCTGGAGACCGTGTCGATCGGGCGTTTCTTCCTGTCGCTGGCGTCGCTTTCGTTCGCCCTGTACCTCGTGCCGGGCCTCTGGGGAGCCCCCCTCAAGGGAGTGAGCGCTTTCGTGCCCCCTCTATACACCCAGGACTTCAACCTCTACGACGGCGCCCGCTTCGAGGAGTTCGACGACTATGACGAAGGTATGGCTTACGCCGCCGAGCACGATATGCCCGTGCTGATTGATTTCTCGGGCTATGGGTGCGTCAACTGCCGCAAGATGGAGGGGGCTGTGTTCGACACCCCGGCGGTAAGCTCGCTTATCCGCGAGAACTTCGTGCTGATAAAGCTGATGGTCGACGACAAGACTAAACTTTCCACTCCCGAGACAGTCGAAGAGAATGGACGCGCTGTGGAACTGGAGACCGTCGGCGATCGATGGAGCTACCTCCAGCGCCACAAATTCGGCGCCAACTCACAGCCCTACTACATCGTGCTCGACAATGCCGGCCGTCCGATGACGCCCCCCGCTTATTACGACGAGGACGTGACGCGCTTCATCCAGTGGCTCGAAAACGGCCTCCGCGCCTACCGCGCCGAGTGACGCGCCAAATAATTAATTTGAATAGTTTGTCAGATATATAAATGGAATATTTCAAGCAACATACCCGCGAGGAGAAGCTCGCGGCGCTCGGCAGGGTGATCGACGTGCTCGACACCCTCAGGGTGAAATGTCCCTGGGACGCCAAGCAGACCAACGAATCGCTCCGCCCCAACACGGTCGAGGAGGTGTTCGAGCTTTGCGACGCCCTGATCCGCGAGGATAACGCCGAAATTCGCAAGGAACTCGGCGACGTGCTCCTCCATGTGCTTTTCTACGCCAAAATCGGCGAGGAGAAGGGGAGCTTCGACATTGCCACGGTATGTGATTCCCTGGCCGACAAACTCATTTTCCGCCACCCCCACGTCTACGGCGAGGTTCACGCCGACACCGCCCGCCAGGTGTCGGAAAACTGGGAGCAGCTGAAGCTTAAGGAGAAGGGGGGCAACCGCTCGGTGCTCGCCGGTGTACCCGGCTCGCTTCCCGCCCTTATCAAGGCTTACCGGGTGCAGGAAAAGGCTTCCAACGCCGGTTTCGACTGGGAGGAGCCACGCCAGGTGTGGGACAAGGTGCGCGAGGAGCTCGCCGAGTTCGAGGCCGAGGCCGACCGCCTCGACCCGGAGGCTATGGAGGCCGAGATGGGCGACATCTTCTTCTCGCTCGTGAACGCCGCCAGGCTCTACAAAATAATCCCCGAGAACGCTCTCGAAAAAACAAATAAGAAGTTTATCGCCCGTTTCAATTTCCTCGAACAGAGGGCAAAGGAACTCGGCAAGAACCTCAACGATATGACCCTCGCCGAGATGGACGCCATCTGGGAAGAGGCAAAAACCGCTACAAAATGATTCGCAGACTCCGCAACATACTCGCCGCCGCATTACTCGCTGCGGCTCCCGCCGTATCGGCGCAGAACGCGTCGGACCCCGGGTTCAACGTTATCCCCGACAAATCGGTGGCCACCGACGACGGTGTGCGCCTCACGATATGCCTCGTGGGAATCCCTTCGACCTCGCAGCGCATCGACGGCATCGACCTCGTCGACGGCAAGACAGTGATTCCCGCGACCGACATCGACGGCGTTGACTTCAAGCGCTACTTCCAGTTCGAGGATACCGGGGTGCAGGTTATCGAGGTGGATTTCCCCTTCAAGGGGGCTATCCCCAAAACCGCGACCCTGCTGTTCCACACTGAGAAAGGTGAAGTAAAAGCTCCCGCCCGACAGTGATTCTCTGCATTACCGAGAAACCGAGCGTAGCCTCCGACATCGCTAAAATCCTCGGCGCCACTGTGCGTCGCGACGGGTTTTACGAGGGTGCCGGATACTGCGTCACATGGACTTACGGCCACCTCTGCGAGCTGAAGGAGCCCGCCGACTATACCGACCTCTGGAAACGGTGGTCGCTCGGCTCGCTCCCTATGATTCCCGCCCGCTTCGGAATACGCCTGATTGACAATCCGCGCTACCGCCAGCAGTTCGCCGCCATAGAATCGCTCATACATCAGGCCGACGAGATTATAAACTGCGGTGATGCCGGGCAGGAGGGTGAACTCATTCAGCGCTGGGTGATGCAGAAGGCCGATACGCGATGCCCGGTGAAGCGTCTGTGGATTTCGTCGCTTACCGACGACGCGATCCGCGAGGGGTTCGCCAACCTGCGCCCGGGGAGCGATTTCGACAATCTGTATCACGCCGGTCTCTCCCGCGCCATCGGCGACTGGATTCTCGGCATGAACGCCACACGCCTTTACTCGCTCAAATACGGCCAGGCGGGCAAGCCCCTCTCGATAGGGCGCGTGCAGACTCCCACTCTGTCGCTGATAGTGCGGCGGCATAAAGAGATTGCCGAATTCAAGCCCGAGGACTACTGGGAGTTGCAGACCCTCTACCGCGGAGCTACATTCAACGCCGCGGCCGGGCGATTCAAAACCCAGGAGGAGGCTGAAAAGCTTATAGCCGAAATCAGCCCTTTGCCGTTCGTGATAAAATCGGTGGAGGAGAAGAAGGGTAGGGAGGCTCCCCCGAGGCTCTTCGACCTGACATCGCTCCAGGTGGAGTGCAACAAGCGCTGGGGATGGACCGCCGACGAATCGCTCTCGCTCATCCAGAGCCTCTACGAGAAGAAGGTAACCACCTATCCCCGTGTCGACACGACGTACCTCTCGGAAGATATTTACCCCAAGGTGCCCGATATTCTGCGCCGTATGACACCTTACGCGGCCATCACCGCCCCGGTGCTGGCCGGGAAGCTCCCCAAAAGCAAAAAGGTGTTCGACAACGCCAAGGTCACCGACCACCACGCCATAATCCCCACCGGGCAATCCCCCTCGCAGCTCGTCGGGAACGAGCGGCTTATGTACCACCTCATAGCGCGGCGGTTCATCGCGGCGTTTTACCCCGACTGCGAGTTCCTCCAGACAACTGTGGTCGGCTGCGCCGGTTCTGCCGAGTTCAAGGCTTCGGGCAAGGTCATCGCATCCCAGGGGTGGAGGGCGGTGTTCGCCTCCGACAATCCGGGCAAGCAAGACGTCGCTTCGGAAGATAAGCTTCTCCCTCCGTTCACCGTAGGGGAGAGCGGGCCCCACGAGCCGTCGCTCGCCAAGAAAACCACCCAGCCTCCGAAGTACTACACCGAGGGTACCCTGCTCCGGGCCATGGAATCGGCCGGAAAGACCGTCGATGATGACGAGCTCCGCGAGGCTATGAAGGAGAACGGTATCGGTCGCCCTTCGACCCGCGCCGCGATTATCGAGACCCTGTTCCGCCGAGGCTACATATACCGCCAGCGCAAAAACATCATGGCGTCGCAGGCGGGCATCGACCTCATCGCGACCATCAAGGAGGAACTGCTGAAGAGCGCCAAGCTCACAGGCATCTGGGAGAACAAGTTGCGGCGCATTGAGCGAGGCGACTACTCCGCCGCTGAGTTCATCGGGGAGCTGAAACAGCAGATTTCCGAGATTGTGCTCGCGGTACTGAGCGACAACTCCTCCCGCAAGATACTCGTGGAAACCGAGGCTGTCAGCGGCAAGGGTGGCGGCTCCAAGGATGACGCCAAGGACACCACCAAGGAGGGCGCGAAGCCCAAGGCGCCCCGCAAGCGCGCCCCAGCGGTGAAATCGCTCGAACAGATACCCTGTCCGCTCTGCGGCAAAGGACATCTTATAAAAGGGCACACCGCCTATGGTTGCTCCGAGTTCCGCTCCGGCTGCGCCCTGCGTCTGCCGTTCGACCAGTTTGCCGCCGACCTTACCCCGGCGCGCCTCAATACCGCCATACGCAAAGCGTACCCGGCAAAGAAATAATACTTATGGATTTCAATGAGATAGCGCAATGGGCGGCGGTGGCGGCGATATTGGTAGCCGCCGTGGTGGCTATGGTGCGCGGCATAGTTCGGTTAGTGCGGCGTACACGCCGCCCCGGCGACAACCCGGGGTGCGGTTGTGGCTGCGGCTCCTGCGCGCTGTCCGACTGCTGCGAGTCGGCCACTGAGAATGCCGCCAAGTCGTCGCGCCGCAAGCGCCGCGGCTAATCGCCCTCGACTTATACAAAGAAACAAGAGGAGACCCCGCGCGAGTCAGCATCGCGCGGGGTCTCCTCTCGTTTTATGCCTGGCGGTTTACCGGGCTGCTTTCATCCGTTGTTTGTCGGAGGGGTTGATGGCCTTGCCTTTAAGTGCCTTGATGTAGGCGATAAGGTCGTCGTAAACGATGTTGGGCGAGGTGGCTATCACCTTGCCGCGGGTCAGGGGTGTCATATAGTCGCCCCCGTTGGCGAGGTAGTCGATGGTGGCAACCCTGTAGGTCGCTTCGGGATCGACGGGCTTACCGCCGATGGTCACAGACTCGCAACGCTTTGTCGAGGGGTCAAAGATGGCCTCGGCTTCGGAGCTTACCCCGTCGCCTCCGCGGGTCGCCATAACGTCGAACGCTTCGAGGAGGTCCTTACCCTTGATTTCGAGCACGAGCACGCGGTTGGTGAACGGCTGCATCGAGATGATTTCACCCTGGGTTATGTCTCCCTTGGGAAGCGAACGGCGCAGGCTACCCTTGTTCATAAGCGCGAGGTCAACCTTGCCGCCGGCGATTTGCGCGCCACGGTCGCGGCAGAAGTCGGCCACGAAGTTAAGCAGTGCGGCGCCGTTGTTGTCGAGCGCCTTGGCAGTGCGGCCTATTTTCTTACCCATGAGATCGTCGACCCCTTTGCGGTAGGGGGCGAGCAGCGCCTCTACCGCCGGATCGGCTGGCAGGTTCTTGTCGGCGATAACGGCGAGCTGGCTGTAGCGGGGGAGGGCCGTGCCGAGGCTGTCGAGATTGATGGTTACTTCGGTTATCTTAGTGCCGCTCTTGCCGTTCTGCGTCACCAGCACGGGCTTACCCTCGGCGTTGGCGACCCATTCGCGGCCGCTACCGGGCACGATTGTGGTGTGGGAGTGTCCCCCTAAAATCACGTCGATGTTTTTCGACGAGCGGGCTATATCCTCGTCCGACGGGTTCGGCATACCCGCGTAGCCAAGGTGGGTGAGCGCTACCACGACGTCGACACCTTCGAGGTTTTTGAGCACCCAGGCCGTTGAGTTGGCCGCGTCAACCACGTCGAGATAGCGCACTCCGTCGTAATTTCCCTCGGCTATCATCCCCTTGGGGTCGAGGTTTAGCCCTATGAAGCCGACTTTCTTACCTCCGAAATCAAAAATCTGATACGGGGCGAAGAGCGAGTCAAGGTCGGCGCGCTCCGAAAAGTCGTAGTTGGTTGAAATCCACCGCGCGCGGCTGAGGCCGACGTTGCGGGCCAGGGAGTCAACGCCGTTGTCGAAGTCGTGGTTGCCGAGAATCGCCAGGTCGTAGCCCAACAGGTTCATGGCCTCCATCTCGGCCCTGCCGCCGTAGAGCGTGAAGAAGAGAGTGCCCTGCACCGCGTCGCCGGCGTCGGCCAGCAGCACGTTGGGGTTTGCAGAGCGCACACTGTCGACTATAGCCTTGCGTCGCGTGATGCCTCCCAGCCCCTTGTCGGTAGGGTCGAGCTGGCTGTGGGTATCGTTGGTGTGGAGAATTACCAACTCCTCGCCCAGCGCGTTGAGCGTTATCGCCGCGGATGCGGCCAGTATAAGTAAGCCATTTCTTAGTTTCATACGTTATATCGGTAGAGTGTTGTCTTTAACGCGAAGTTACTATTTTTTCGTAACTTCGCGGTGTTCCTGATGATATAACAATATGACGAAGAAATATGTCGGCCTCACCCAGGCCGAAGTGCTCGAAAGCCGTCAGCGGCATGGTGCCAACGTGCTGACGCCTCCCGCCAAGGTGCCTCTTTGGAAGCGATTCCTGGAGAAATTTTCCGATCCTCTGATTATCATTCTGTTGGTAGCCGGAGTTCTGTCGGTCGGAATCTCGTTTTATGAATATTACGGCCTTGGACAGGGTGTGACCGTGTTTTTCGAGCCGGTAGGCATATTTATGGCCATTATCCTGGCAACGGGGCTGGCGTTTCTTTTCGAACTGAAAGCCGACAGGGAGTTCGCCATCCTCAACCGTGTGAACGACGACGAGCCGGTAACCGTGGTGCGCGGCGGCTCGCCGACGAGGGTTCCACGCCGCGACGTGGTGGTAGGGGACATCGTGGTTCTTGAAACCGGGGGCGAAATCCCAGCCGACGGCGAGCTGCTCGAAGCGGTAAGCCTCAGCGTTGACGAATCGACCTTGACCGGGGAGCCTGTATGCCGGAAGACTACCGATGAGGCTCATTTCGACCCCGATGCAACTTTCCCTTCCAACCATGCCCTGCGGGGTACCAAGGTTATGGAGGGGCACGGCGTGATGAGGGTGACGGCTGTTGGCGACTCGACTGAGAACGGCAAGGTTTTCGTGGCCTCCACCATCGACGATAGCGTGAAAACACCTCTCAACGAGCAGCTCGACGGCCTTGGGAAACTCATAACCCGCATAGCGTATATCTTCGCCGCGGCCGTGGTTGCCGGACGCATAGCCATGTACTTCATCAATGCCGATTTCGAGTGGGTGTCGTTCCTGGCCTACCTTTTGCAGACCGCCATGATAGCGGTGACACTGGTGGTGGTTTCGGTGCCCGAGGGGCTCCCGATGGCGGTTACACTCTCACTTGCCTACTCGATGCGCCGTATGCTGAAAACCAACAATCTGGTCAGGAAGATGCACGCATGCGAGACTATGGGTGCCGCTACGGTGATTTGTACCGACAAAACCGGGACACTCACCCGCAACCAGATGCGCGTAAGCGAGGCGCTTTTCTTCGGCAATCCCCCCAAGGGGCTTGTCGAAGCCTCGATAGCCGCCAACTCCACGGCCCAGCTCGACCTCTCTGATGGCGCGCCGCAGGTGATAGGCAACCCTACAGAGGGCGCCCTCCTGCTGTGGCTCCACGACCAGGGTGTCGATTACGCCCCCCTGCGTTCCAGCCTCGAAAGGGTGGAGGAACTCCCGTTCTCCACTGAGCGCAAGTATATGGCCACAGCCGTCAGGGACGATTCGGGCCGGGTGACGCTCTATGTGAAGGGTGCCCCCGAAATCGTATACGGGCTCTGCTCCGACAACGCGGGTATTTCGCGCGACGAACTCGACGCCCGCCTGCGCGAGTGGCAGAACCAGGCCATGCGCACCCTCGGCTTCGCTTATAAGGAACTCGCTCCGGGCGAGAAGCCGATTGCCGACGGCAAGGTAGTTGCCGACGGGCTGCGCTTCCTTGGCATCGCTGCCATATCAGACCCAGTGCGCGACGAGGTTCCCGCGGCAGTGGCCGAGGTAACCGGGGCGGGTGTGAAGGTGAAAATCGTAACGGGCGACACTCCGGGCACCGCCAAGGAGATCGGCAGGCAGATCGGTCTCTGGAACGATAGTGTCGATTCCGATCGCCAGATTATCACGGGCACGGAGTTCGCCGAGCTTTCCGACAGCGAGCTCGCCGACCGGGTAGGGGATCTCAAAATCATTGCCCGCGCGCGGCCTATGGATAAGAAGCGCCTTGTGGAGGCGCTCCAGGCCAAGGGTGAGGTAGTGGCCGTCACCGGCGACGGCACCAACGACGCCCCGGCGCTCAAAGCCGCCCATGTGGGCCTCTCGATGGGCGACGGCACTTCCGTTGCCAAGGAGGCTTCCGACATAACGATTGTCGACAATTCATTCTCCTCGATTGGGAGGGCCGTGATGTGGGGCCGCTCGCTATACCGTAACATCCAGCGGTTCATCCTGTTCCAGATGACGGTCAACGTTGCCGCGAGCCTTATAGTGCTGTTCGGCTCCCTGATGGGTATGCAGTCGCCTCTGACAGTGACGCAGATGCTTTGGGTGAACCTTATTATGGACACTTTCGCCGCGATGGCGCTGGCATCACTCCCCCCGTCGCGCTCCGTCATGGAGGAGAAGCCGCGCAGCCGCTCGGCGTTCATAATCAATGGCGCTATGTGGCGCTTCATCGGATGGGTCGGCGGCATCTTCTTTCTCCTGTTGCTCGGATTGCTCTACTACCTGGAGCACACGTCGATAACCTCTCTGACGCAGATTGGCAGGGTGCCGCTGCACGGCAACACGGGGCTGTCGCCTTACGAGCTGTCGGTGTTCTTTACCATTTTCGTGTTCCTTCAATTCTGGAATATGTTCAATGCCCGGGCATTCGCGACAGGGCGCTCCGCCTT
Organism: Alistipes timonensis; assembly: GCA_023663385.1. Taxonomy (GTDB): domain Bacteria; phylum Bacteroidota; class Bacteroidia; order Bacteroidales; family Muribaculaceae; genus UBA7173. Next base: position 27,494 of record JAMPHO010000007.1, read on the forward strand.
CCATTTCAAAGGGTGCGGCGAGTTCTTGCTCATAGCGCTCGCCATCTGCGGCGGGCAAATCGCGATTGTGCAGATTGTGGGAGCGATTAATCCTGATTTCTTCAACGCCGTGCCCCTTAGCTTCATCGACTGGGTGATTATCATCGCCTCAACCTCATCGGTACTTTGGCTTGGCGAACTCGCCCGTCTCTTCCGCCGCGGATAGTCAGGAGTCCGCCCCCAGGGTGAGCCCTTCGTCGGGGAAGAATGTGGGGAAGTCGCAGAGGAACACGTCCGGGGCCAAGAGGTGGTCGCGGGCGGCTATGAGGTCGCGCAGAAGTATGTCGCCTATTATGTAGCGGTAGGTGGCAGAGCGGTATTCCTCGCGCACTTCAAGGAAAGGGAGCAGCGAGGGGATGTCGGTCGCGCTGTAGCGTACGTAGACCCTCAGCGCCACGTCGGTTGTGTATGTCGGGCGTCCGCGGAACGCGGTTTTCTTGTACTCGTAGCGGTAATCATGGCGGCGAGCCATTATGTCGCTCAGCAGCGAGGAGGCGGTGGGGAGGCCTCCGGCACCCTTGCCGAACATAAACTGGCGGTCGTAGCACTCGCCGCGGATTACCACGCCGTTGTACTCATCGTCGACGGAGTAGATGTATTTGCTTCGGTCCACAAACTCCGGCATCACGAACATGGCAAACCTGTCGTCGGCGACTTTCGCCACCTGGGCGACGAGTTTGATTTTGTACCCTTTTTCGCAGGCGAAGCGTATGTCGTTGTCGTCGATGGTTGATATTCCGTAGGTGAACACCTCTTCGGGGGCGACGTAGACACCGAGGGCGTGCATCGTAATGATAATCAGTTTGTAGAGCGAGTCGCGCCCCTCGATGTCGTTCGACGGGTCGCTTTCGGCGAATCCGAGTTCCTGAGCTCGGCGTAGCGCGTCGCGGTACCCCTCGCCGTGGTCGAACACCCGCGACAGTATGTAGTTCGACGATCCGTTGAGTATTCCCTTGACTTCGAGCAGCAGGTCGTTGTCGTAGTATTCTTCAAGATTCCTGATAACGGGAATCGAGCCGCATGAGGAGGCGTCGTAGAGCAGGGCCGAGCCTGTTTGGCGTTGCAACTCCACAAGCTCGGGCAGGTGGCGGGCTATCATGGCCTTGTTGCCGCTTACCACGGCCTTGCCGCGCCGAAGGGCCTCGCTGACGATGCGCCAAGAGGCTTTGGCATCGTCGATTACCTCGACTATGAGGTTTATTTCCGGGTCGTCGAGAAGGTCGGAGGGGTTATTGGTGAAGAGTGCCGGGTTAATATCGGTACCCCGGGGTTTCGCGAGGTCGCGCACGGCTATGCGGCGTATCTCGGCGTTGGCGTTGCGGGCGCGCCCTACCACGGTGTATAGCGCCCGTCCTACGGTGCCGAAGCCGAATAGTCCGATCTGTATTTTATTTTGTTTCATCGTTTGGTCTGAGAGTTATTTATTAATGAATGGCACCAGTATGTCGTTGAGCTGGCGGTGCTCGGTGAGGAAGCCGTCGTGACCCAGCGGGGAGCTGATTTCCCGGTAGACGCAGTTTGGGAGCTTGGATGCGAGCGAGCGTGTTTCAGCCGGGGTGAATACAATGTCGGTGGTCAGCCCGATCATAATGGCGGGCATCGTCAAGCGGTCGAGGGCCTGTTGCAGTCCACCCCTTCCGCGGCCGATGTCGTGGGTGTCGAACGCGTCGAGAATCGCGACATAGGAGTAGGCGTTGTAGCGGCGGCACAGTTTCTCACCCTGATGGGTCTGGTAGGTACACGCCCTGTGCGGCGCCCCTGCCGGGAGGTCGTTGGGGTCGAGCTGTGTCGCGTTGTACCCCTCCGGACCGCGGTAAGATAGGAGCCCGATAGCTCGTGCCGCCGCCATACCGGCCATACCAGCGTCGGGGTGTCGTTCGCCGAATGTCGCGTCGGCCTGTATGGCCATACGCTGTGTCTGGTCGATGGCGATGCTCCAGGGCGATGCTTTGGCGTCGGTGGCGATCAGGATTAGCCTTTCGAACCGCTCAGGCTCCTCGGCGGCCCACTCCAAAGCCTGGAAGCCGCCGACCGAGCTGCCCACCAAAGTGCGGAAACGCTTAATACCCAACACGTCGGCTAACAGTCGGTGCGCCCGGGCCATATCGCGGATGGTCAATTTCGGGAAGTCGCCGTAATACGGTTCCCCGGTGCGGGGGTCGGTGCTGAGAGGGCCGGTGGTGCCATAGTGCGAGCCGAGTATGTTGGCGCACACAGTGAAGTGGCGCGCGGGGTCGAGAAACGCGCCATCCTCGACCGTGTGGGGCCACCAGTCTGCCACGTCGCTGTTGGCCGTCAGCGCGTGGCACACCCACACGGCGTTGCTCCCATCGGCGTTCAGTTCGCCGAAAGTGTGGTACGCTATGGTGAGCTCGGGGAGCTCCCCCCCGAGTTCCAGAGGGAAGGGTTTGTCGTGTTTGTAATATTTGACGCTCATAAACGTTGCCTGTCAGTTTGTTTCTTCGGAAATAAGTCCGGCTGCCACCATCGCCTGGCGGAAATCGTCGATAATATCCTCGGCATCCTCCAGCCCGAGCGACACGCGGAGCAGGGTGGGGGTGACTCCCGCCGCTTCGAGGTCGGCCTCGGAGAGTTGTTTGTGGGTGGTCGACGCGGGATGGGTCACAACCGTAATCGAATCACCGATCATCGTCATATGGGCGGCGAGCTTCAGCGCCTCCACGAACTTCACTGTGGTTTCCAGCGACCCTTGAAGCTCGACGGTCAGCACGCCGGAGCAGCCGAAACGGAAATATTTCGCTGCCTTCTCGTGGCCCGGGTGCCCTTCGAAGCCTACGAAGCTTACGCGCTTTACCCCCGGCGCGCTTCTTAGCCATTCGGCCAGGCGGCGGGTCGATTCGGCCTGGTGGCGCGCCCGGAGCGAGAGGGTCTCCAGCCCCAGCAACATTAGGTAGCTGTCGAACGCCGATGGTGAGGCACCGAAGTCGCGCAGACCGTCGACTCGGCACTTCACAATGAACGCGGCGGGGCCGAACGCCTCCCGTAGGTTCAGTCCGTGGTACCCCTCCGAAGGGCCGTCGATCGAGGGGTATTTGCCGTTGCCCCAGTCGAAACGCCCCGAGTCAACAACCACGCCCCCCATCGCCGTGCCGTGGCCGTTGATCCATTTTGTGGCTGAGTCAACTATGATGTCGGCACCCCAGTCGAACGGATTGCAGAGGTAGCCCCCCGCGCCGAATGTGTTGTCGATTATCAGCGGAATCCCGGCGGCGTGCGCCACCGCGGCGAGCCCCTCGATGTCGGCCACTCCGCAGGTCGGGTTACCCATACTTTCGGCGAACAGGCAGCGGGTTTTCTCGTCGATAAGCGCTGCGAAGTCGGCGGGGTCTTCAGAGTGTGCGATTCTGACATCGATGCAGAGCTTCCTCAGCGAGTGGCGGAAGAGGTTATAGGTGCCACCGTAGAGGAGCGGGGAGGCCACAATATTGTCGCCGGCTGAGGCCAGCGCGGTTACGGCGATAAGAATGGCCGACATCCCCGAGGCCACGGCAAGCGCGCCTACACCTCCGTAGAGCGCGGCGATGCGTTCCTCGTAGGCCGAAGTCGTCGGGTTTTGCAGACGGGTGTAGATGTTGCCCGGTTCGGAAAGCTCGAAAAGGTTGGCGGCGTACTCGCAGCTCTTGAAGCGGTAAGCGGCGGTAGGGTAGATGGCAACGCCGCGCGAGCCTGTGGCTTCGTCGGGGCGGAGTCCCGCGTGTATCTGGCGGGTGGCGAATCGCAGATTCTTCATATCGTTTTGCTGTTTCATAATTCGTTTTGATTAGTCGGCCAGGCCGACGTGTATATAAAAAATCACCGGCCCCCGAGGTTCGGGAGCCGGTGTAATGATGTCGAGTATATATGCGAGAACTCACCCCCGGCTCCGTCGGCAGCGCATCATCATCATACCCATCATCATAGCCTCGGCGGCGGCGGCCGTCGGGGTAAAGTTGGTTGAGTATTTCGATGCGGTAATCATTCCGTTAAGAGTCGTTTTCGGTGGGTTCTACAAAATGTTAAAGGCGTTTCTCCTTTAACTACGGCGCAAAGTTATGTTTTTTGCTTCAAACTTCCAAGGCTTCAGGCTTTTTTTCTTCCTGTTTTCTGCCGAATGATAATCAGAGGCGGCCCGTCACGCGCAGATAGTCAACGCAATAGATGCGGAGCTGTGTCGAGGCTTCGATCAGGTCGGCCGACGAGGAGTGCCACTGGCTTTGGGCGTCGAGGAGATCGGTGAGCGACGAAAGCCCTAACTCGTAGGCCTGGGTGATGTTGGCCAGGCTGGTGTCGGCCTGCCCCATGGCGAGCCGCGCGGCTTCGAGCTGCCGCTCCCCGGAGTTAACGTTGTCGATGGCCTGGCGCACTTCGAGATTCATCAGTTTCAGGCGGTCGTCGCGCACAATTTCGGCGCTCTCGGCCTCGATTTTGGCGTGTTTGACCTTTTTGATACCCTCGCCCCAGTGCCATATAGGCACAGAGAGCGACACCATGATGTTCCAGAGGTTATCGTTCGTGGTGTTGCTGAAAGAGTAGTAGTTGCCGTCGGGACCCTGCTGCATGCCGCTGAGGCGGATGTTGCCGTAGGCGGTCCATCCGGCCATAACTCCGAGGGTCGGTAGGAAGTCGGCCCGGGTCATATTCACTTGCTGGCGCTTGGCGTCGATGTCGAGCTGCAGCAGTGCCGCCTCGGGGCGGTCGAGCAGCGAATAGTCGGCCAGGTTCTTCGGCAGCTCGATGGCTACCTCGGTATCGGCGGGAATAATTTCGGTGTCGGTCGGTACCCCGATTATGTGGCAGAGGTTCATACGGCAGAGGTTGGCCCCGTTTTCGACCTGACCTTTCTGATAGAGCACCTGCGCCCTGCGGGCCTCGATGCGCTGCATATCGTTGCGGGTCATAAGTCCGGCCTCAAGCGCGGCGGCGGTAAGCGCGTAGGCCGAGTCAATTTGGGCGACATAGCTCCGCATCATACGCTCCTTGGCGAGAATCGCGACATAGCTCCAATAGGAGGTCTGCGCGTCGGCGCTAACCTCGGCGCTCGTCATGCGGCGCTGCTCCCGGGCGGCTTTCAGGCCGATTCCGGCGAGCTTGTTGGCGGCGATGATCTTTCCTCCGGCGAACACGGGCTGCGTCACGTTGATTCCGGCGAGCCACATCGCTTTCATATTGAGCGTCATGCCCATAGTCTCGAACTCGGGCAGCATGCTGCTGAGCATTGCCGACCCGGCGAACTTGGGCAGGTAGGCCGTGCGGGCCACGCCCCGTTGCAGCTGGGCCTGCTCCACGGCGTTGTCGGCCACTTTCAGGTCGGCGCTGCTCTCCAACGCCATTGCCACGCAGCTGCGGGAGTCGAGGGTGATGCCCGCGGCGGGGAATGCCGCCGCGAGCGCTATTATGATGGATAATAACTTATTCATTATCGGGCTTTTTCACTTTGAAGAGAATCGAATAGAACAGGGGCAGGAGCAGCAGCGTGACGATTGTGCCCACGAACAGGCCTCCGATTACCACCACCGCCAGCGAGCCGTACATCGGATCGGGGATAAGGGGTATCATACCCACTATGGTGGTGAACGATGCGAGCATCACGGGGCGCACTCGGCTCAGGGTGGCGTTGACCACGGCGTGGAACAGATGCTGACCCTCCTGGGTGCTGAGCCTGGTAATCTCGTCGACAAGCACAATCGCGTTTTTAACCATCATGCCTATCAGGCCCATGAAGCCGAGGATGGCGAGGAACGTGAACGGGGTGTCGGTGAGAAGCAGCAACGGCACTATGCCGCAGAGCACGAACGGGAAGCTGACGAGCACCACGAACAGTTTCTTCCAACTGTTGAACAGGCACAGAAGCACCGTGAACACAATCAGCAGTATCATAGGCATGAAACCGATGAGCTTACTTTTAGCCTCGCCGCTGAGTTCACCCTCGCCCACGAAGCGGAGCTCGTAGCCCGAGGGCAGGTCGATGGAGCCTACCCGGTCGCGGAGCCAAGCCTCAACCTTGGCCGGGGTGGCGTCGGGATTGAGTGGGTCGGGGTCGCATTCGGCCTCGATCACGCGGCGCCCGTTGAGGCGTGTGAGATATGTCTCGCTCCACCCGAGCGAGGCCGAGTCGGTCACAGCCGCGAGGGTAGTCGAGCGGAACATATTCTTTCGCAGGTAGTCGGGCGAGGTTGCCCCGGTGGCGAGCCCGGCGAGTTTCGACGGGTCTATGCTGAGGTTGGCGGTCGACCATACGGGAATGCTCCCCGGGTCGGTGAGGCGGGAGCCGTCGTCGTGGCGGGTGGTCACATAAACCGGCACCTGCCGGTCGCCGTCGGCCACAACGCCGACCGCCATGCCGTCGCCCGCGGCTTGCAGGGCGTTGGCCACGTCGGAGCGGTTTACACCAGCCCTCTGGGCGTCGGCTTGCGAGTACCTGAAAGTGATGCGCTTACCGCGGGGCATCCAGTTGTTCTGCACCGAGTACGGGTCAACGAGGGGACACTCCCGCATAAGCGCTTCCGCCTCGGCGCTGAGGCGCCTGAGCACCGCGGGGTCGGGTCCGGCGAACTCGATTTCGACCGTGTGCGACGAGGAGATGGAGAAGTTGTACTTGCGGGTGCGTATGTACGCGTCGGGCGCAATATCGCGGAGATGCTCCCGCAGCTCGTTCTGCACCCGCTGCATAGTCTTGAAGTCGGCGCAGTCAACTATCATCTCGGCGTAGTTGTCCCCCCCGGTGGGCATCGGGCGCACCAATGTGTAGCGTGCGGGGGCACCTCCCGTGCTGACAACCACGCGGTCGACGCCGGGAAACGCCTTGGCGCTGTCGGCCAGGGCCAATACGCGGTCAGCCACGGCCTCGGGGTGCGACTCCGGCTCGAAGTAACACTCCACGATGAACTGCTTATAGTCGAAGTCGGGGAAGAACACCTGCCTTACGCGGGTCATTCCCGCCACTGCGCACAGAAGAATCGCTATCGCGCAGGTTACCGATATGGCTTTGTGCCCTATGAGCCAACGGAGTAGTTTGCCTACAACCCGGTTGAACGCGTTGGGCTTCGGGGCCGAGGCTTCGATTTCGGCAGCCCCCTTGGCGGGGTCTTTGCTACCGATCCACGCCGCGGCGCAAACCGGCACCTGCACGAGCGCCAGCACCCAGCTTACCAGAAGGCTAACGCAGATTACAAGGAAGAGGTCGCCCGCGAACTCGCCTACTGACCCCGGGGTGAGGTAGATGGGGAGGAAGGTGCAGGCGGCAACGACGGTGGCCCCGAGCAGCGGCAGGGCCGTGTCGCGCCCGATGCGGTAGAGGTAGGTTTCGGGGCGGAGTCCGCGCTGTCGGTCGACAAGGATGCCGTCCATAATCACCACGGCGTTATCCACGAGCATACCCATCGCGACGATGAACGCGCCCAGAGAGATGCGTTGAAGCGTGGTGCCGAGGTTGGCGAGTATCGGGAACGACAACGCGACGGTCAGCACCAGGCCGAAGCCGATGATCACGCCCGAGCGCCATCCCATTGAGAACATCAGCACCACGATGACTATCAGCACCGATTCGAGCAGGTTCAGCATAAACCCTTCCACGGCGTCGCTCACCTTGTCGGGCTGATAGAAAACCTTCTCTATCACCATACCCGCGGGAAGCGTGCGGCTTACCTCGGCGATTTTGGCATCAACCTCCTTGCCCACGTCGGGCACTATGGCGGAGTTTTCGAGAGTCACGGCCAGGGTGAGCGCTTTCTCGCCGTCGGCGAAAATCTGGTTGCGCTTCGGCGAGGCGGTAGAGCGCGTTATCTTGGCGAGGTCGCCCAAACGTACTTTTTTCCCCTCGGGAGTGTCAATTAGTAGGTTGGCGAGGTCTTTCTCGGTCACTACCGCCTCGCTCACGGTTATGGCGAGTCGGTCGGACCCGTTATTGACGGCCCCGGCATCGACTGTTTTGGCAGCCGACTGGAGCGCCATCATCACCTGGGTGGGCATGAGGCCGTTGCGGGCCAGTTGCGAGGCGGAAAATTCCACGGTGAGAACCTCCGAGGGGACGCCGCCAATGTTCACCCTGCGCACACCGGACACAGTGAGCAGCTCGCGGCGGAGCATTTTCGCGTAGCGCTCCATTTCTGGAAACGTGTAGCCATCGCCCGTCATAGTGAACAGAAGACCGTAAACATCGACCATATCGTCGACCACGATGGGTTCCATGCACCCTTGCGGCAGGGTCATTGCCACATCGGAGGCTTTGCGGCGTATGAGGTCGAACCGCTGTTCGAGTTCCTCAACGGGGAGTTCCATCTCGAACTCCACGTTGATAATGGCCTGGCCCGGGCGGCACTCCGTCTTTATTTTACGAATGTCGGGCAGGGTACGCATAGCGTCCTCAACCGGCTGCGCCGCCTCGATTTCAACCTGGTGGGCGTCGGCTCCCGGATATATCAGAATTACTGATGCCTGCTTTACGGCGATGGCCGGGTCTTCGAGTTTCGGCATACGCAGGTAGCTCAGCACACCCATCACTAAGATACCGACCATCAGCGCCCAGAACAGGGTTCGGCGCCGCATAAAGAATTTCGCGAGTCTATCCATGGCGGTATCAGAGCAGGTTACCCGGGTTTGTGGCTGAAGGGGGCGCTATCACGTTGACTTTCTCGCCGTTTACGAGGTGGTGCACGCCGGCCCTTACGACGCTTTGCGCCGGGGTGAGGCCCGATGTCACGGTAACAGTGCCGTCGGGGTTGCCGGTGCCCTCGATAGTGACCGCGGTTGCGGTAATCACGGAGTCAGCCGGGTTGTAGACGAACACTGAGGGGTGTCCGCCATTGTCGAACAGGGCGGAGGAGGGTATGGTTACCGCGCCGCTCCCGTCGCCATCGGCCGCGATGGCTACTTCGAGGTTCATACCCGGGGTGAGGGTGACGCCGCTCCCCGCGGCAACGTTGAGTTTCAGTTGGTAGAGCTGGTTGTTGTCGGCCTTCGGGGTGAGGCTGAGCATACGCAGCGGAATCACCTTGCCGGGGAAGCGCGGCGAGCGCCCCTCGAAGCGCGCGAAGCTCTCGCGGCGCAGGTACTCGCTGACCGGGAGGTCTACTACCACTTCGAGCCGCGTGTTGTCCATAAGGTCGATAACCGGGGTTCCGGCGTCGACCATCTCGCCCGGTTCGAAGTTCACCGAGGTAACGACCCCGTCGGCGGGCGCGGTCAGGCGGCAGTAGGCTATCTTCTTTTCGTTGAGGGCGAGCTGGTAGGCGAGCTGGCGGGCCCCGGTGGTGGCCTTCTCGAAATCGTTGTCGCTCAAGCCCCCGGAGGCGTGCAGCTTGGCGTGTCGGGCGGTTTCGGCCTCAATCTGGGCTGTCTGTACGCGAAGCTGGTTCACACCGAGCACATAGTCGGCCGAGTCGAGCACGGCGAGCAGCTGCCCCTCGCGCACACGGTCACCTTCCTTAACATACACGCGGTTAAGTTCTCCGGCGGTTTTGAACGCGGCCGAAACGGTGCGGGCCTCTTCGACCCGTCCGGCGAACTCGCGGACTGTCGCGCCGTCGGCGCTACGCGGTTCGGTAAGGAACACGTTGTGTACCGCTCCATTCCCGGCGGTATCGGAACCGCCCGAGCATGACGCCGCGCACAAAGCGGCCAGGGCGACCGCCGCCGCTGAGGCGGCTCTCTTCATCAATGTGATAATCATCTTAGGTTTATGGTGGGTTCTTAACGAGCCGCGAAGTTACGCGGAATCTGCGTCATTTTTTTGCCGTAAAGTCGAAAAATGTACCCCATTTAGGCAAAGGCCACCCGATAGGTCATACTCCGCCCAGGAGCGAGGGGAGGGTGGGGGCGTACTGACGCCCCACCGGGAGTGTCGCGCCGTTGCTGAGGCGGATTTCCTGGCGTGTATAACTCTTTACCTTGGAGCGGGCCACGATGTAGGAGCGGTGGATGCGCGGAAACTCCTCCGCGGGGAGCATACCGGCGAGCTGTTTGAGGATTACGCGGGTCACGGTACACTCGTCGGAAAGGCGGTAGATGCGTGAGTAACGTTCGACGGCCTCGATGTAGAGGATGTCGTCGAGCGGTATGGTAACGTTGCTGTATTCCTGTTTTACCACTATGCTCCCGAGGCGTGGCGAAGCCGCTTCGGGGCGGTTGTCGCCTATGCGCCGCATGGCTTTCGCTATGGCGGTCTCGAACCGACTGAAGGCGAAAGGCTTGTGGAGGTAGTCGACGGCGTCGAGATTGAACCCCTCGATGGCGTAGCTCAGGTAGGCGGTGGTGAATATCAGGCAGACCTCCGGGGGGAGTTTGGCGGCGAGCGACAATCCACTCGTGTCCCCCATCTCGATGTCAAGGAAGAGGATGTCGGGTTTCGACGCAGCCACGGCCTCCATACCCTCCGCCGGGTCGGAGAATGTGAGCAGCTCTATGCCTCCGAGCCGCTGGCAGAACTTGGCTATAACGTCGAGGGCCAGGGGTTCGTCGTCAATGGCAACGCATCGTATCGGTTTCTCCATTTGGTGTGAGGTTTATGGTCATCAATAGGTCGAAAACCCCGTCATTCTCGGAGGTTTCGAGGGTGTAGCGCCCTGGATATATCCCTTCGAGCCGCGCCCGGCAGTTCTCAATGCCCGTTGGGAGCTCGGTGCGGAGGCGGTCGGCGTGCTTCATTATGGCGTTGCGGGTGCGGAATTCGAGGTGGCCCCGTTCGAGCCGCAGGGTGATGAGTATTTCGCAGTCGCGCGATGTCGAAGCGCCGTACTTGAAAGCGTTCTCCACGAAAGTCAGCATCAGCATAGGGGGGAGCTGGGCCGACTCGTCGTCGATCTCCTTGACCCACGTCACGCGTGTGCGGTCGTTGAGGCGGATACGTTGCAGGTCGATGTAGTTGCCTATATACGCGGCTTCCTCGCCTATAGCGACCGTCTCGTTTTCGATAGTGACGTAGGTGTATTTGAGTATGTCGGTAAACTTGATGAAGGCGTCCTCGGCTTTTTGCGAAGTGCCTATCACGAGGCTGTATAGCGAGTTGAGGGTGTTGAAAAGGAAGTGGGGGCTGATCTGTGCCTTGAACATTGCCAGCTCGGCCCGGTCGCGCTGCGCCCTGATTTCGCGGGTGCGCAGCAGCTGGGCGTAAAGCTCGCCCACGAATGATGTCACCAGCGAGTAAGCGGCCACCAGGGAGAACATCAGCCAGAGGCCCAGGGCCACCTGCCGGTCGCGCACGCTCGTCTGGTATTCGCTCATCGAGGGGGTGATGAAGTCGACCTGCGGCAGTGGGTACCGCGTGAGCAGATAGTTGGCCGCCACGAGCGCTCCGGCCACTATGGCTATGCGGCGGTAATCCTTTTCGAGCAGTCGGCGGGGGAGCTGCTGCCGTTTCAGCACGAAGTAGCACCCGTAAAGAAAAGCGACCGCGACCACGCTGAACAGGGGCCAGTGGGGCATCCACTCCAGAGGTGGCCCCAGGAGCACGAGCAGCGGCATATACACCGCGCAGAAAAACAGGTCGGTAATACGCCCGGGTTTGTCGGCGAACGCTTTCATGCGGCAAAGTTACGCGTTCCACCCGTCACGGGCAAATCGGGCGCGATACCTTCATTGACAAAACGGGGCGGTTCGTTGACACTCGCCCGGTTTCTCGCAGAAAAATATTAAATTCGCGGGTAAGTGGCTCGAATAAATGAGTTCTGTTTATTTCGGAAGTATTTTGCGATGGATTTCGCAAGTTGAAGAGGGAGCGATGCGGGCATCGTGACCGATGAAACTTGGCGAAAGACGCGCAAAAGACGACGAAAGAAACATTTACACAAGCCACTGAATACATTAAATCATTTATTTGAGACACTTATGGATAAGAAAATCCTCCTACCGTTGGCCACCGCGGCCCTGCTCTGCTCCTGCGGGAGCTCCGGGGGCGACGAGGGCGCCAGGCAGTCGCTCATGGATGCCTCAAAGCAGGAACTCGCGACCGCCATCGAAGAGCGCGACCGCCTTCTGGCGCTCGTGAGGGAGATTTCGGCGGGTATGGAGGAAATCAGGCGGGTGGAAAACGCCGTTGCCATAAACGGCAGGCAGCCCGACGCGGCCGCCGACGGCAACCGGCGCGTGAAGGCCGACATCGCGGCCATACGTTCGACCCTTCGCCTCCGCCGCGAGCGGCTCGACGAGCTGGAGAGGAGCCTCGGCGAGTCGGCCCTCTACACTGAGGAGCTCCGGCAGACCATCGAGGCTTTCCGCCGCCAGAACAACGAGCAGAGCCGCCAGATCGAGAGGCTCAACAGGGCGATAACCGAGGCTGACCGCCGCATAGGCACCCTGTCAAGCGCCGTGGACTCGCTCAGCAGTGCCGTGGACGCGGCCAACGAGGAACTCGATTCGGCCAACGCCGAGGCCACCCGTCTGGCCGACGAGCTGAACACCTGCTACTATGTGGTGGCCACCGGGGGCGAGCTTAAGCGCCACCGGGTGATCGAGACCGGCTTCCTGCGCAAGACCAAGCTCTTGCCTGGCGACTTCGACCGGGATTTCTTCGCCGTGAGCGACAAGCGCTCTATGGCCGAGCTGCCGCTGTATTCGCGCAAGGCCAAGGTGCATACCAACCATCCCGACGGTTCCTACGAGCTCGCGACCCGCGACGGCGCGAAGGTGCTCATTATTACCGACCCGGCCACATTCTGGTCGCTCACCAATTACCTTATTGTGGAAGTGGACTGACGTCCACACCGAACAATGTCCGCTCCGGCGGCGTTAGAGCGTTACAGGCACCCGTTTGCCGGGCCGCCTCCGTAACGCTCCCGTTGTTTATTGACTGATTCGGGGTGTCTGTTGACGGATGGTTGTACGGAATGGTCGGGAGCGCTAAATTCGCATCACATTATCGAGCGGCCCTCATCTCCAATGGCCGCGGCTCTACATTCAGTACATATACTTATGCTCTTACGGACAGTTTCCATTCTTCGCCCGTTGATTATTCTGCTTACCGCCGGCACGTTTGCCGCTTCGGCAGCGGAACCGGCCGACTCGGCCGCGATAGTAGCGCCTCCCGCTGCCGAGGGGCGCCACAATGTGTGTGGAATCGTGCGCGACAGCAACGGCGACGCCCTCATCGGGGCCGCCGTCAGCGTCAAACAGGATGCCCACTTATCGGCCATCACCGACATTGACGGGCGTTTCTGCATAGCCAACGCGCCTGAGGAGTGCGATTTGACGGTGTCGTATGTCAACTTCGTGTCGCAGCACGTCAAGGTTACCCCCGATAAGGACGAATACGCCATCACACTCCAGGAGCGCAGCCAACAGCTTGAGGAAGTGGTGGTTGTCGGTTACGCCTCGCAGCGCAAGGTCGACCTCACAGGTTCGGTATCGTCAATCGGGTCGAAGGCTTTGGCCGACCGCCCCGTGACCAACGCGACCAACGCGCTCGCGGGTCTCGCTCCAGGCCTGACGGTGACCAACAGCGGGGGCACCACCCCCGGCTACGAGGCGCAGACCATAACCGTGCGAGGAACCGGCACGCTCAACAACGCCGCTCCGCTCGTGGTGGTCGACGGTATGGCCGGAGTGTCGATCAGCGACATCAATCCCCGCGACATTGAAAACATATCGGTACTGAAGGATGCCGCGTCGGCCGCCATCTACGGCTCGCGAGCCGCCAACGGAGTGATTCTGATCACCACCCGCCACGGCGCCGAGTCGGCCCCGAGGTTTACCTACAGCGGCAACGTGTCGTTCGAGACTGTGGCCAAGCGCCTCAACCTGGTTACGGACTACGCCAGCTTTATGGAGATTCAGAACTACGGGCTGGCCCTCAACGGGCAGGCTCCACGCTTCTCGCAAGGCAAAATCGACGAATGGCGCAACGACGCCGGACGCAATCCGACCATTTACCCCAACACCGACTGGCAGGACCATATATACCGCAACCCCTCCGTTGTGCAGAGCCACAACCTTTCGGTTACGGGCGGCGGGCGGCGCGTGCGCTACAACATATCGCTGGGCTACGTCAACAACCCGGGTATGATTTACTATACCAACTATGAGCGTTACCAGCTGCGCACCAACCTCGACGTTAACATCAAGCCCTGGCTCGGCGTGGGGGCCAACATTTTCGGGTATATCGACAAGAACAACCCGTCGTCGGAGAACGCCACCGCCGGGGGCGACGTGATTTTCGGCTCGGGAGCGTTCAACACCGTGCCCGGCATGACGCTCTACGACCCCGCGACGGGGCTCTACGGCGGTGTGCAGAACCCCGAGGAGGAGAATGTGAGCAATTTCAATCCCTATCGCCGCCAGTGGTTCTACAAGGATGATTTCCCCACCCGCACTCGCCGCCTGGTTACCAAGCTCCACGCCCGCCTGCAACCCGTCAAGGGGCTGACCATCCAGGGCTCGTTCACTTATAACATATGGGACCGCCGTGTCGAGCAGCACCTTACCGACCGCGACCTCTACCGATTCACGTTCGACGGGCCGGTGCTTCTGCGCGAGGGGGTTGTGCGCACCTACATACGCCGCTATAACTACGCCAAGACATACCGCGCGTCGGAGCTGACGGCCAACTACCAGTTCAAGGTGTCGAAGCTCGAAGCCTCGGTACTGGCGGGTGTGAGCCAGGAATATGAGAAGTACGACGAGGAGATGTTCCTCAAATACGACCTAATCGACGATTCACTTACATCGATTGACGCGGGTACGACCAACGGCAATATCACCGGCAACTATACCGAGTGGGCCATGCGTTCCTATTTCGGGCGCGTCAACCTCAATTGGGATGATAAATATCTGTTGGAAGCCAACCTCCGCGCCGACGGTTCGTCGAAGTTCGCCCCTGATAGTCGGTGGGGCTACTTCCCCTCCGTCTCGGCGGGGTGGCGAGTGTCGGAGGAGGCGTTCATGAGGGGCGCCTCGGGGTGGCTATCGAACCTGAAGCTCCGCGCCTCCTACGGCACTCTTGGCAACAACGCGACCACAAGCTACTATATGTATCAGCCGCTGTTCGCCACTTCCAACTATGTGCTCAACGGCACTATCGCCGGGGGATTCGCCCAAACGGTGCTTTCCAACGCCTCGCTCTCGTGGGAGAAGACCCATATGACCAACGTCGGTCTTGATTTCGGCTTCCTCAACAGCCGCCTCAGCGGTAGCCTCGAACTCTTCAACAAGGACACCAAGGGGATTCTCATTTCGCTCCCCGCGCCGCTTGAGCACGGCACGAGCGTGGTGCCCGACCAGAATGCCGGGGAGGTGAACAACAAGGGCTTCGAAATCGACCTGCATTGGAACGACCGCATAGGCAAGGTTTCCTACAGTGTCGGATTCAACCTCGCGTTTGTCGACAACAAGGTTACCAAGTTCCAGGGCGACGTGTCGTCGATCGACGGTGTCTACAAAACTCAGGAGGGGAAGCCGATACGCCAGCTTTATGTGATGAAGGTCGACCGCATAGTGCGCGACCAGGCCGACCTTGACTATGTGCAGTCGCTCGTCGACCGCAACCCGGCCTACTTCTCAACCTACCAACGCCCCGAACTCGGCGACTTCCTTTACGCCGATGCCAACGGCGACGGGAACCTTGACGCCGACGACCGCGTGGAGATTGGCCACGGCCCCCTGCCGCGCCTCACATTCGGCATAAGCCTGGCCGCCTCCTGGAACGGCTTCGATTTCAGCGCCCTGTTCCAGGGAGTAGGCAACCACCAGGTGTACTACAACAACCAGGCATTCCGCTTCGTGACCGTAATGGGTCAGTCGCTCAACAAGGATATTACCGACAACGCCTGGACCCCCTGGAATCCGTATGAATCGAAGTATCCGCAGCTGCGCAACAGCGCCGACGGGCGCAACAACATAGCCAGCGACGCCTTCGTGTTCAACGCCTCTTATTTCCGCTGCAAGAATATCCAGCTCGGCTATACGATTCCGCGGAAGATAACCCGCAAATTCTGCGTTGAGAACCTCAAGGTTTACGCCAGCTTCGACAACCTGTTTACCATTACCAAGTTCCCCGGTTTCGACCCGGAGGTGGGCGCCAACGTGGGCTACCCGATGACCCGCCAGTACTCTCTCGGTCTAAACCTCACATTCTGACAATTATGAAAGCTCTATATACAGCCACAATCTTAGCCGCCGCGCTCGCTCTCGCCGGATGCGAGGACCTCGACTATACACCCGCCGACCAGATGTCGGGGCAGACCTTCTGGCAGACCGAAGACCACGCCCGTCAGGCCGCCGTAGGGCTCTACGCCGCTATGAAGGCCCCCTGGTGCTTCGGCATGGAGTTCACGTTTGATATGTGTTCCGACATTGCCGACGGCGTGTCACCCTGGGCCCACATAGCCCGCGGCACCTCCTTCTCGTCGGCCAGCGGTGGCGTGCAGAACCACTGGCAGTACCTCTACGAGCTGGTTCACCGCTCTAATACGGTTATCCGCAACGTCGCCACAATGCCGATTAGCCGCGAGACCATCGACCGGGTGACGGGTGAGGCCAAATTTCTCCGCGCCATGGCTTATTTCCGCATGCTCAATTGCTGGGGCGGCGTGCCGTACTACGACGAAAGCTGCGACATCAACTCCCAGTTTGCCAACCTGAAGTCGCCGAGGTGCTCCCGCGAGGAGCTGTTAGGGCATATCCTCGACGACCTGGAGGATGCCATCGCCAAGCTCCCCGTCGAGTGGGAGGCGGCCGACCTCGGGCGCGCCACCAAGGGTGCCGCTTACGCCCTTCGGGGGAAGGTGTACCTTTTCAACGGGATGTGGGACCTGGCCGCCGCCGATTTCGAGGAGATTGTGTACAACAAGACCAACAACTACGGCTACGAGCTCCACGGCGACTACAACGAGCTTTTCCGCCTTTACAACGGCAACCACTCCAAGGAGATGATTTTCTCCATACAGTCGATTGACGGCAACGTGGCGGGCTACGCGCTCGACATTGTGTCGTACTTCGGCAACAAGTCGACTATGCGCCTGATCGCGGGTAACTCCATCGTGCCCTCGACTACCCTGGCCGATATGTATGAGAACCTCGACGGCTCACCGTTCAACTGGGACGACCTGTTTCCCGGCTTCAACGCGGCCCCCTCACAGGTGCGCCGTCGGCTTATGAGCGTGGCCATCGACCAAGGTTCGACCGTGGTGACGAGCACGCTCGAATGCGACACAACCAAAGTGATGGATGCCTATCGCCTCCGCGACCCCCGCCTTTGTCTGAATATCATAACTCCCTACTCCCACTACCTTGGCACCGACGCGGGTTCCGTACCTCGCGACAAGCAGTTCGTGCTCGCCGACGCGACGCAGGGAGGGGCGCCGATGGAGGCGATGGCGTTCATCCGTAATTCCGAAGGGTGGAACTCATATTTCTGGCGTAAGTGGATTCCCACCGGCAACCTCGACGGCTATTGGGGCGAATACAACCGCACCCCTTACGAGTTCCCGCTGCTTCGCCTGGGCGACGTGCTGCTGATGCTTGCCGAGGCTTACAATGAGAGCGGCTACCCCGACAAGGCTGTTGAGGAAATCAACAAGGTGCGCGCCCGTGTCGGTATGCCGGGTATCAACTCCGGGGAGCCCTGGCTCGCCGCCGAGGGGCACGACGCGGTGGCCGAGCGCATACGCCGCGAGCGCGCTTTCGAGCTTGCCGGCGAGGGGCAGCGCTACTGGGACCTCCGTCGCTGGGGGCTGCTTGAATCGACCGTTAAGAACGCCACCGACATCTTCGGCGACCTTATGTACACCCGTTCTTACCAGCCCCGCCATATGACCTGGCCCATACCTCTGGTAGAGCTCGACCGAAATCCAAACTTGGTTCAAAACGAGCAGTGGTAGACCTTCGCGGGTTGCGTAAGTTTAAATTGAAGGCTGTTTTTTTATCATAAATTATAAAGTCGGGATGTTTATGGTTAAATCGGCGTTAAAGTGGCGGAAGCTGCTAAACGTACGGTTGTTATAATGGTCATAAAGGCGTGAACAGGGAACAAATGGTTCCCGCCGCGAACCTGAATATCCAAACTTATAAATATAGAAACAGCGATTATGAAAAAGAAACTTCTCAGCTTAGCTATCATAGCGATGTCGGTAGCCTCTTTCGGCGCTACCGCCCAGACCAAGACCACTACTTCGTGCGACACCAAGGCCAAGGGCGCCTGTGTGGCCGAGGAGTGCGGCAACCCCGGCAAGCAGTGCCGCAAGGCTCCCTGCCCCTTTGACGGCCTAACTCTCTCCGACGCGCAGAAGAGCCAGCTCCAGCAGCTCAACGCTTCGCGCCGCGAGGCACGCAAGACCGAGGCCCGCGACCGCAAGGCCGACAAGCAGCGGGGCGACTCGGCCCGTATGGCTGCCCGCCGCGCCGACAAGCAGGAATACCTCAAGCAGGTGAAATCCATCGTAGGCCCCGAGCAGTATGTGATCTTCCTGGAGAACTTCTACGTTAACGGCGGCGGCCAGCGCCACCCCGGAAAGGGTGCCATCCAGCAGGGCCGTATGGCAAAGGCCCACGGCCTCCGCGGCAAAGCCCACAAGGGTGACCGCCCCCTGAAAGCCAAGACTATGAAGGTATCGCAGGGTACCGCCCAGGCATCCAACTGAAATTCGCACTGATTGCCCCCGGGCAACAAAGCTACAACAAAGCGATAGACGCGGCCGCGTCTATCGCTTTGTTGTAGCTAATTGTTTGCGAGTCCTGCTATACTCAGCGAGGGCTCAGGCTTTGCCTTGGGAGGCGACGGCTTCCATGCGGCGGCGTACCTCTTCGGAGTCGCCGGGTATGTAGTCTTTCACGAGGTTGAGGTCGTCGTCGAACTCGAACACCCAGGGGGTCGCTGTCGGGAGGTTGAGCGAGGAGATGTCGTTGTCGGAAATCCCTTTGAGATGCTTTATGATGCCGCGGAGACTGTTGCCGTGGGCTACGATAAGGATGTCGTCGCACTGTTTCAGCGATGGTAAAATCACGCATTCCCAGTAAGGCATGGTGCGGGCTATGGTGTCGCGGAGCGACTCGGTGCGCGGCAGTTCGGCCGCGGGCACTCCGGCGTAACGCGGGTCGAGTGCGGGAACGCGGGGGTCGCCGGCGGGAATCGGGGCGGGCGCGACATCGTAGGCCCTGCGCCATAGGTGTACCTGCTCCTCGCCATATTCGGCGGCAGTCTCGCTCTTGTTGAGTCCCTGCAATATGCCGTAATGCTTCTCGTTGAGCCGCCAGGATTTCTCTACGGGAATCCAGTCGAGGTTCATACGGTCGAGCACGGTGTCGAGGGTCTTTACGGCGCGTTTCAGCAGCGAGGTATAGGCCCGGTCGAATTTGAAGCCTTTCGAGCGCAGAAGGTCTCCGGCGTCGGCGGCTTCTCGTATCCCCTTTGGCGTGAGGTCAACGTCGGTCCACCCGGTGAATCGGTTCTCTTTGTTCCATTCGCTCTCGCCGTGGCGGAGCAGTACTATTCGTTTCATATTGCTAAGTATCTTTTACAGAATCAAAAGTGGAAGCCGAAGCCAACATTGGCTTCGGCTTCCTTTATATTAACAAATGAAACGGGTCGAAAGGTCGTATACTATGGGGTCAGAAGGTGAGTTTCAGGCCGCCGAGCGCTGTGAAGCCGGGCATCTCGTATCCGCGGTTGATGGTGTAGCGGGCATCTGTGATGTTTTCCAGCCGCAGGAATACGTCGGCGAAGCGGCAGGCTCTGACTGAGATTTTGAGGTTGAGCAGGGCGTAATTCTGGGTAGGAACGTCGGGGGCCACATATAGTCCGGCGACACCCTTGAGGTCGGCCGCTACCTTCAGACGCTTCCACAGGGAAAGCTCCGCGCCGATGTAGTACTGATGGGTCGGCGCGCCGACGAGGTCGGTGAGCGAGGTGTGGAGGTAGCTGTAGGAGGCGAAGAGCCAAAGCCGCTCAACCGGGTGGCTGCTGGCCGAGAACTCGATACCTTTGTTGATGAAACGGCCGGTGTTTAGGTTCTTGCTGTCGACCACCTGGATCATATTGTCACCCTTGCTGTAGTATGCCGTGACCTCGGCGTTGAGGTAGCGCGAGAACTGTTTGCCGAGGCTGAGCTCATAGTTCATCATTCGCTCGGGGTCGAGATCGGGGTTGGCCATACGGTAGAGGTACAGCTCGCGGAACGACGGGTTGCGGTAGCCCATGGCGAGGGTGCCTTTAAGGGTGAACCCGAGTCCCGGGTTGAGCGCGAAGCCGAATTGCGGCACCCATTGGGTCGAAAATTTGTCGCTGTTGGCCATACGCAGGCCCCCGTTGAGGTTCAATAGGTCTCCTGCAAGGGTCTGGGAGAGGGTGATATAGGGCGAATACTCGGTTATTGTCTTTCGGCCGATCGTGGTCATGGAACCCTCCGCGTGGTCTTTGCCGCCGGATGTCGGAATCTCGCCTGAGTAACGGTCGAAGTCGAAGCCCACCGTAGCCGAGGCGCCCCGCCACGGGGTGAAGTTTTGGTAGGCTATGACGCCGAGACGGTCGTCGGTGCTATGGAAGTGGCGCGGATCGTCGACAAAGTGGTTGCCGTAGCTATAATACACCCTCACCGTGCCGTTGGTCGAACCGTAGCGGTTGGTAGCGCTCACCGATGCCTCTCCGCGGGTGATGGACTGGCTGTAGATGTCGGTCGATTCAGGGTCGGAGAGCTTCGGGTATATCGGGTCGTTACCTTTGAAGCGCGTCAGCGTGTAGTCGGCGGTCGCTTTCCAATGGTCTGAGAAGTCGTAGCCTATTTTGGCATAACCTTCGGCCTGGCGGAAATCGAAATTGTCGGTAGTGCCGTCGGTGCGGTTGTAGGACAGCGACACCAGCGAGGAGAAGCGGCCGAAGCGGGTGGTGTTGGTCAGCGAGGTCAGCCAGGTATTGTATGAGCCGTACTGGGTGGTCAGGGTCGTGCGCACGCCCCGCTGGCGGGGATTCTTTGTGATTACGTTGATGGCCCCGGCCATGGCGTTGGAGCCGTAGAGCACCGAGCCCGGGCCTCGGAGAACCTCGACCCGTTCGACGTATTCCTTGGAATAGAAGTCGGCTATGTGGTGGGAGTAGATGCCGGCGAACTGGGGCTGGCCGTCGACCATCATCAGCACGGCGCTGGCGCGGTCGCCACCCACGCCGCGTAGCTTGATGTGGCCCGAGCCGCCGTTGCTCACCCCGAAGCCGAAGATGCTTCGCTCGCTGACGAAGAGACTCGGCACCATGCCCGAGATGGCCGACAGCACCTGGGTCTGCCCCGCTGATTCGAGCCGCTCGGGGCCGATTACCGACACGGTGTAGGGGAGGAGGTCCTTCGATACCCGGCTGTTGGTGCCGGTAACGACTACCTCGCCGAGATGGAGGGTGGAGTCGGCGGTTTCAGCGGCATAGCCCGCTGCCGCGGAGGCCAGCGCGAGGAGCGGAAACAGACGTTGTCTCATATTGATGAGTCGCATCTCAAATGGCCGCGTCATTCAGCCTGGTCTAAGTTCACAATCTCGTAATCGGTCGAACCGAGCCCGATTGATTCCGCATAGTCGATGGTGTGGGTCCCGTGGCGGCTGTTTATGCGCTCGATAAGCGGGGCGTTGTCGTTGCCCTCGGAGGGGCGCATATTGAAAATTATATCGACGCAAGCCTTGTCGAGGGCCACAGGGTCGGTCGAGGCCAGGATGCCGTAATCCTTCACGAGCACGTCGGAAGGGTGGGCGTCGCAGTCGCAATCGACCGACATATTGTTCATTATGTTGATGTATACGATGTTGTCGCCGAAGTAGTCGTCGACGGCCTGGGCGGCTGCCGCCATCGATTCGAGAAAAAGGTCCTGGTCGGCGATGTTCTTCCAGATTTCCGCGGTATTATCGGTTTTGCCGGCGGAGTGGATGTAAGTCTTGCCGTCGGCCGACGCCACACCGATGCTGGCGTTTTTCAGTACGCCGCCGTAGCCGCCCATCGCGTGCCCCTTGAAATGGGCGAGGTTGACCATATAGTCGTAACGGGGGAGGTGGCTCCCCACGATGTCATACTTGATGTGCTTGCGGTCGCGCACGGGAATCCTCATCTGCCCCTCCTCGTCCATAAGGTCAACCGGGGCGATAGTGTCGTAACCATGTTCGCGCACCGTCTGCCAGTGGGCCTCGAACGTGTTGCGTTTCCCCTCGTAGGCCGTGTTGCACTCGACAATCGTGCCCCTCACGGAGTCGACCAGCGCGCTTATCAGCGTCGGTTTAAGGTAGTTGGGGTTCCCGGCCTCGCCGGTGCTGATTTTGACGGCTACGCGGTGGCCGTCGGCCGGGCGTCCGAGCGCTTTGTAAACCTTGACGAGAGCCTCGGGAGTGATTTCCCGGGTCATGAATACTTTCGACTTGGCGCCTGCTGACATAGCCGCCGCGCCGATGAGCACAAACAGAAGAAACTTTTTCATCGCGTGGAGTTGATTGGGTTATTGCTTAAGTCGCTGAATCCGCCCGCGTCTCGGCGGCGGATTCCTTAACATCGCGAATTTACGCATAATCAGCCTCCCGCGCATACACAAAACATCGTTTATATTACCATAATTACCGCTCGGGCGTGCTTAAGGCGCGTTTTTGATTTGGTCAAAGCTTTTCGGGAAGTTTGGCGCATTTGGGGCAGATGCCTTTGATCATGTAGTTTATGGAATGGGGGGTGAAGCCGTCGGGGATTTCGATGATGGGCACTTTGGCCGTTTTTACACAGTAGGTTTCCTTGCAGCGCTCGCAATAAAAATGGGCGTGCTGGTCGGCGATGCTGTGCTTCTTGCTGTTGTCGCACAGCTCATATTTCAACGAGCGGCTTCCGTCCTCGATAACGTGAACCACATCCTTTTCCGCAAAGAGTTCGAGCACGCGGAAAATGCTTGCCTTGTCCATTGAAAACTCCAATGAGGCTTCAAGGTCGGCAAGATTGACCGGGCGCGACGCTTTCATCAACTCCTTCAGCACGAGAATCCTGTTGGCAGTAGGCTTGACACCCTTGCCATTCAGGATGTTTTCAATTTCGTTGTTGTCCATATCAGAGTTTTCCGGCAAAGTTACAGTTATTTTTCTTAGCGGTAGACTCTCGACGCTGTCTTTTTTGTGTAAAGATCAGGAGCAAAGCTCTGTTAGTGGCTCAGACGGAGATAATCAGGTTTCCGATGACATTCACAATAAACGCACAGACCCAAGCCAATGCGGTGGAGGATAACGCTTGTGCTGCCGCCCATTTCCAGTTTGTTTCCTTTGCGACAGCAGTCAATGCCGACA
>JAMPHO010000080.1 GCA_023663385.1 Alistipes timonensis
GGCTCGGCCTGCGCGTGCGAGGCGCAGACAACCGCCGCGGCGGCGCATATGGCGAGCCGCCGCCGGTTCCGACTGGCAAAACTTGAAATTGATAGACTGATCACGCCGCGAAGATACGGAAAAATCCCCATCCGCCCACTATGCGGAACCCCTATCGCGGGATTGCTGGCCCCGGCAGCGGGTTGGTGGCGCCGGGCGAGGGGGCTCAGAGCGTCACCCTGCGGGTGGTGGAGCCGGCCTGGAGTATGTAGATGCCCCGCGAGGTCAGGCGGAGGCGGTGGAGGCCCGGCTGGAGGTTCTCCGATGAGATGAGCTGGCCGAGAATCGAGAAAATCTTAACATTGGTAGGCTTGGCTACCCAAAGGTATATCGCCCCGTCGCGGACTACGATTTCCGTCTGGGTGTCGCGCTCCATCTCCTGCACGATTTCGGGGCGCGGCGCGTTGACCCCTTCCCAGGCCGGGGGGGCGGCAACCGCGGCTATGGCGCAGGCCAACATACAGGAGATGAATACTTTTCGCATATTCTACCGTTTTCTCACCACAAAATTAGCCAATCCCCGCCAATTACCCAAACATATCCCGCAAAATCCCGCGCACAAAATCCCGCCCATTGCACGCACTTGGGATAATGCTAGGTTACAACATTAATTTTTCAAACATGCCAATGGGATAACCAATACTCCATCCGGACGACGGTATGCTATGGGACCTCCTGTTATTACCATTAGTAAATCTGGTTCACGCATCTGAATTTGTTTTTCCTTGGCATTGTATTTTCTTACCAAGTCTCGGATTTCGAGCAGATGCGATGCGCCCATCTCTATTTCCGCACTGCCCAATTTGAACTCTATAAGAGCATACCTCCCATCATTTAAGTGCAGTACGGCATCGGCCTCCAAATCATACCTGTCATGGTAATATGAAATCTCACCATTAGCTGCTTGAGAATAAGCGCGTAAGTCACGTATTGCCATGCACTCAAAAATAAAGCCAAAAGTTTTCAAGTCTATTTCCAGCACTTCTGGAGAAAGACCTAACGCTGCCACCGCTATTGACGGATCTATAAGTCCTCTTTTGGGGCTACGCCGAATTACAGTGGATGAGCGAACAGCCGGAGACCAAGCAGCCATGTCCTGTATCACAAATAATTTGGTCAAGGCTTTAACATAGTCATCAAATGTCTTTTCAGCGCAGCCTTCATTCATAGCCCTCACATCTTTCAGCATATTGACCTTCTTGGCCAAAGTGCAGAGATTTCGTGCGTAGGTTTTAATGATTGCCATTGCAAGCTTGGGATCTCTACGCACTTTATCTACTTTCGTAATATCCGATTCGGTCACTCCTTCGAGATAATCTTTGGCAACCTTGAATGAATCATTGGAATTTCGCAGTTTGAGTGATGCGGGCCATCCGCCACGGCAAGCATAGCGTATCAAGTCATTAATTCCGGCATTTGACATAATTCCGTCTATATCCATATTCGGATTGTCGAACAATGCCATAAGAGATATTTCGCCCGACGATTCGCCCGACTCAAAGAGGCTCATGGGATACATCTTCATTCGGGAGATTCGGCCTGTTCCGCTATGGTTTATCTTCTCCTCATCTACTGAATTACTTCCGGTGAGAATAAACTGCCCGACCTCTCCACCGCGTTTGTCTATCTCTGTTCGTACCGCGTCCCATAGAATGGGAGCATCCTGCCATTCATCAATCAGTCGAGGAGTTTCCCCTTTCAGAAGGTTTGATGGTTTGGCTTCCGCCGTGGCCAAATAAGCACCGCGCATATCCGGGTCTTGTAACTTAATTACACTTTTGGCTTGTTGTTCCGCAGTTGTCGTTTTACCGCACCATTTAGGCCCCTCTATAAGGACCGCCCCCATATAGTTTAGCCGTGATTTGAGTTCCGCGTCAGCAATTCTTAGTAAATATTTCATATTTAGTATCGTTTTAGACTGCAAAACTACAAAACTTTCCTTTAACACGCAATGATATTGCTGCTTTTTGAGGTGATTTGATACTGCTTTTTGAGGTTATTTATTGCTGTTTTTTGAGGTGATTTATTTTGTCTTTTTGAGGACTAATTTGATAAATTCATCGGAAATAACAATCTTTGCGTTTAGTACAGATGGGCGCTCATTGAGAGCCGAAATAGTAAAAAATTGAAGTTGCGAACAATATTGTTGACAAATCTGTGGACTTAAGAAGCTCAACCTGCTTATTATCAGATATATGTTATAGTTATAACGTATGCTTAAAGGAAAGTTTGGATGAACAGGGGAAGAACAATATGCGGGGGGAAAGTGTTAAATTTGTAGCATCACATTATCAAGGATGATTCCGCACGCGCGGTTGGCGCGGCGGAATCGCTGATTATCAGGAATAACAAAACAGTGCTCGTAATTATGGAAAAGATATTCAAAGGATTGACGCGCGGATGGCTAACCACGGGGCTGTCGGCTCTGCTCGCGTGCGCGGGGGCGGGGGCTATGACTCTCGATGAGGCGATCTCGCGGTTGGAAAAGGCCGAGGGGTTCGCCGCGATGGCGGAATACGCCGTGACGCTCCCCCAGGCCCAGGACGACATCGTGTATTCGGTACGGCTGGCTTCGGAACCCGCCGAGGGTGACCCTCTCTGCGAGGCCGACTACCTCATAAGCTGGGAGCTGCCTACCCCCAGCGGGTTGTCGGAGGGATTTTTAGGGTACTTCGACGGCCACCATTACCGCTACCGCGACCATAGGCTCCAGGAATACCATTATGAATGGGACTCCATTCCATTCATTACCCGCGGTGGCGGGGTGCAGCGCAACGGCCAGTTCGTCGACCTGCTGCCGCAGGAATTGGGCGCGTCGCTCCGCCGCATGGCCTCCGACTCCCTGGTATCGCTGTCGTTCAACCCCGACACTATCGTCGGGGGGCGGAGCGTGATGGGGCTTACCGCCGTGCAGTCGGTGCGCGGCTACACGGGGCGGATAATGAAGCTTCTGCTCGACCGCTCAACGGCGATGCCGCTGATGATCGACAATGAGTTCAACCCCGGGCAGATAAGTGAGCAGCTCGTGGTTGTGAAGTACGACTACCCGGCGGATAGCGCCGCTGGGGAAGTGCCTCGGAGCGAGGAGGCGCTGGCCGCCCGCTACCCGGAGGTGTTCGAGAAATACCGCGAGAGCAATTACTCGATTGAAAACCTCCGCGGCGAGCCGCTACCGGGCTTCTCCTTGCCTACTCCCACCCGCGAGCGCTATTCGCGGGCCAAGGGTGACGGGTTCGCCGCCCCAACCATAGTGGCCATACTCGACCCCGAGGCGGGTTTCGCCGCAGAAACGCTCGCCGCGCTCCGCGAGGGTGCGGGCAACGCTCCCCGCGGTGTGGATCTGATTCTCGCGTTCGTGTCGGGGAGCCCCGACCGCGTCG
>JAMPHO010000081.1 GCA_023663385.1 Alistipes timonensis
TGGCCACCGAGCGCACGCGGCTCGACGCCGCGGTTTGGGGGAGCTACACCGACTACGAGCGGCGGAGCGACCTCTTTGATGAACGCACGCGCCAGCGCCGCCTGGAGGCGGGGGCCAAGGTTGGGTTCGCGCACCGCTTCGACGCGGGGAGGCTCGGAATAGGCACCCGCTTCAACTTTTCGCGCATCAACCACCCGGAGGAGCTCTCGGCCCCCCTGCGCAACGCGATCGACTGGCGCTTGGGGGCGAAATGGGAGGGCGCGGCCACGGAGAAGGGGCTGGGCTACGGCTTCCGAGGTGAATACCGCCTGTTTAACTTCGAGCGGCTCGCCAAGGGTGACGCCCGGCCTATGCGGCAGAACCGGTTCGCGATCGGGGGTAACGCCATACAGGCGCTCGGGAAGCACTCGGCGGCAGGGGTCGATATTAGCGCCGACCTGCTGAATTTCAACCACTACGGCACGATTGACGACAAGGGGCGGACGCAGGGCTACCTGGCGCTTCGCCCCCACTGGGTGTACGACAACGGGGTGGTTTCGGCGCGGTTGGGCGTGCGGGCCGACGTGTCGTTCAACGCCGGGAAGGTTGTACACGTCGCCCCCGACGTGATGGCCGGCTACAACCCCGAGAGCTGGCTGGGGATAGCGCTGCGCTTAGGTGGCGGCGAGCGGCTGAACCCGTTGGCCGACCTTTACGCCGAGGCACCCTGCTTCAGCCCTTACATATCCTACGGGTTGAGCCACATACCTTTCGAGGGGGGGCTGAAATTCCGAATAGGGCCGTTCAAGGGGTTCGCGATCGAGCTTGGAGCGGACTACGCGGCGGCCAACAACTGGCTGATGCCCGTATACGCCGAGGGGCTTCCGGCCTGGGGCGCGTTCAAGCAGCGGTCGGTGAAGGCCGGGGCGCGGATCAGCTGGAAATACCGGGAGATTGTGGAGCTCGGGGCCGGGTTCGAGGCGGTATGCGCCGACGGGCCGCGGGGGGACTGGTACGAGTGGCGCGACCGCTCGCGGCAGCGTCTTGAGGCCGAGGTAGCCGTGCGCCCGATTGACAAGCTTGAGATACGGGTGGGGTACTCGCGGCGCATGGACCGCTCGATGGCGTACATCGACGGGGGCGTGACGCGCTACGCCGACCTTCGGGACTACGATAACCTGGAGGCCGAGGTGTCGTACCGCGTGCTGAGGCCGCTGAAGATATTCGTCGGGGGGGACGACCTGCTCGACAACAGGTCGATGGAGCCGTTCGGCATACCTTACAAGGGTGCGAGCGGCAGAGTCGGTCTGACATTCAACTTTTAATACACAGAGATATGTATAAGCCGCGACTACTGCGCGAAACCGCCGAAATAGCGCTCACCGAGGTGAAGCGATTCCTGGAACCCCGCCTGGCCGAAGAGTTCGGGCTGAGGAGGGTGTCGGCGCCGCTGTATTTCCCTGCCGGAAAGGGGCTTAACGGCTCCGGGGAGCCGGTGACGTTCACCCTGCCGTCGTCGGGGGAAAAGATGGAGATCGCAACGGGGCTGGACCCGTGGCTCCGCACGCAGCTCGACCGCTACGACATAGCCCCGGGTTTCGGGGTGTTCACGGTGATGACGGCGCTGCGCCCCTGGGTGCCGGAGAACGCCACCCGGTCGCCGCAGACGTCGGCCTGGGCCTGGCAGCAGGCTATCGAGCCGGAGAGCGTCGCGGCGGAGACGTTGGTGGCCAAGGGTACGGAGGTTTACCGCATACTGGAAGCCGCCGAGGAGATGATTTTGGAGCGCTTCCCGCACCTTACGCGGACGCTCCCGGCGGGCCCCAGAACCGTGGCCGCGGCGGAGATAGCCCGGCGGCGCGAGGGGGCGGCGCCCGAACGGCTCGAATACGAGTACCTGCGCGAGCACCATTCGGAGGCCCTGTTGGTAACCGACGACGGGGGGCTCAGCGGGCGCCTGGTGATATGGAACGACGCCGTGGGGTACCCCGTGACGCTGGCCGATGTAGAGGTGCGCGGGGCCGAGAGCGAGGGTGGCCGGGCGTCGGCCGGAGGGAACATCTACCGCGACCAACTGGCGCTGCAGATACTGCACCAGGCCGAGTTGCTTAGATAACGAACTTGACTACAAAGGATTATGCGAATAGATATACTTACAGTACTACCCGAGATGTTTGACTCGCCGCTTGACTGCTCGATACTGAAACGGGCGCAGAACAAGGGGCTGGTAGAGTTTCACGTCCACAACCTCCGCGATTATTCGACCAACAAGCACCGCAAGGTCGACGACTATCCCTTCGGGGGCGAGGCGGGGATGGTGATGCAGGTTGAGCCGATCGACCGTTGCATAGAGGCGCTCAAGGCAGAACGCGACTACGACGAGGTGATTTTCACATCGCCCGACGGGGAGCAGTTCGACCAGCCGATGGCCAACCGTATGTCGCTGCTTAACAACATTATAATACTCTGCGGGCACTACAAGGGGGTCGACTACCGGGTGCGCGAGCATCTGATCACGAAGGAGATCTCAATCGGAGACTATGTGCTGACCGGGGGTGAGCTCCCGGCTATCATTATTTCCGACGCGCTGGTGAGGCTGATCCCGGGGGCTATCGGCGACGAGCAGAGCGCCCTTTCGGACTCGTTTCAGGACCATCTGCTTGCGGCGCCCGACTATACGCGCCCGGCGGAATACAAGGGTTGGCGCGTGCCCGACATACTGCTGTCGGGGCATGAGGCGAAAATTGCCGAATGGCGCCACGAACAGGCCCTGGCCCGCACGCGGGCGCTGCGACCCGGACTTTTGGAGGAATGAGGGGGAAGGGAGCGCTTTGGCTGACGTTGGCGGCGGGGGCGGCGATGCTCGCGCTGTACTTGGCGTACCCGCTGACGGGGGACGACTACGCGTATGCCAACACTTTTCGGACGGTCGACGGGTTCGACGGGCCGTGGCCGCTGGAGCGCTTCTACCGCTGGTACCCGTTTCACTGGCTTCGGGCCAACGGGCGGCTGGCCAACTTTATCGCGATGTGCTCGCTGACGTTTCTGCCCAAATGGCTGACGGCCATGGTGATGGGTGCGGCAACGTGGGGTTGGATGGCGCTGGTGCTGAGGCTCGGGGGCGCGTGGCGGGGACGCCTGGCGGCGGCAGCGGGGGCGGTGTTCTATATGGCCGCGGTGTTTCCGTGGTGGGACCTTATGTACACGGTCGATTTCAACTTCAACTACCCCGTGGCGGCTTGCGCGGGGTTGGGGGCGGTGTGGATATGGCGCCGCTACGGAGGGGTGAAGCGGCGGTGGATGAGGTGGTTGTGCCTCGCGGCGGCGTTCGCCGGGGGCGCGTTCCACGAGTCGATGGGTGCGCCGCTGTTGGCAGCGGGGGTGTGGCTGCTGTGGCGGCGGGGAGGCTTC
>JAMPHO010000082.1 GCA_023663385.1 Alistipes timonensis
AAAAAGCCTCAAAATCAGAAGAAAATCACAATGAAAAAATTTTTAAACAGTTTCTAAGTCCAAACCCACAGCGACAGACATCACCCGCCGGAAGCCTCCCGGACTCCGGCGGGTGCTCTTTAATATTATTTGAAACAAGCCTTAAGTTATGCTTGACTTCGTTACCTGGACGGCTGACCCCGTCTTTCTCAACCTCGGACCGCTCACGGTCCGCTGGTACGGAATTATGTTCGTGATCGGCTTCTTCCTCGGATATAAGATCGAGGAGCGTATGTACCGCCGCGAGGGGGCTCCCGAAGCGTGGATGGGCTCGCTGCTGATCTATGTGGTGATAGCCACCATCGTAGGCGCCCGACTGGGCCATGTGCTTTTCTACGAATGGGACTACTACTCGCAGCACCCGCTGAAGATTCTCGCCACCTGGGAGGGGGGCCTCGCCAGCCACGGAGGCACGATAGGGCTGATAATCGCCGTAATCCTGTACTCAATCTTCGTGACGAAGCGGTCGCCGCTTTGGGCCTTCGACCGACTGGTGATACCTATCGCCCTGGTAGGGGCCCTCATCCGATTCGGCAACCTGATGAACCACGAAATATACGGCCACGCGACCGACCTCCCCTGGGGATTCCGATTCGTGACCAACGTGGGTGCCTGGATGGGTGGCGCCGAACCGATATTCTCAGCGCCGTCGCACCCGACGCAGATCTACGAGGCGCTCTGCTACCTGCTGCTGTTCGGGCTGCTGATGTGGATGTACTGGAAGCGAAACGCGGGCGAGCGTCCGGGGCTTATCTTCGGCGTGTTCTTCATTTGGCTCTTCGGCTCGCGGTTCCTTATCGAATACATCAAGAACCCGCAGGTCGATTTCGAGGTGGGGATGGCCCTGAATATGGGTCAGATTCTCTCGATTCCTTTCATATTAATAGGCATCGGGCTGGTATGCTACGCGATGAGCCGCCCCCGGCTCCATCTGGAATACCCCGACCGCTTCGCCGAAGAGAAGGACGACAAAGAAAAAACGCGCAAACGCTGATTAAGCGCTATCAGCTTAATATAAGGCGAATACAGAATAATCGCATAGGCCCGGAGGCGGCTTATGCGATTTTTTCTTTAACTTAGCGTCACAAAACGGCTCCGACACGCGTCTATAAGACAGAAACCCCGAAAAGAATACAACAACAAGCCCCAACCGATGACAAGCAGCGAGTTCAAAGATATGGTGATACCCCACTACCGGGCGATGTACGGTGTGGCGCTCGCGGTGCTCGGAGGAGATACAGCGATGGCGGAGGACGCGGTACAGGACACGATGCTCCGCCTGTGGGACCACCGGGAGCAGCTCCCCGAAATCGCGTCCGTGAAAGCCTACGCGATACGGGCCGTGAGAAACCGATGCCTCGAACTGCTCCGCTCGTCAGCCCAGGTGGCCGACGTCGAGGACGCGGCCACCAAATCGGCCCTCGACGCGGCCTCGCTCCCCGACCAACGCACCGCGGCGGAGGCAGCCGACAACCTCGAACTGGCGTCGAGACTGATGGAAAGCCTGCCGGAAGCCCAGCGGAACATTTTGAAGCTGCGGGCCTACGCCGACCTCGACAACGAGGAAATCGCGCAGACACTCGGCATAAATAACGCCACGGTGCGCCAGCAACTCTCCCGCGCCCGCAAATCCCTCCGGGAAATGATGACCCGCTACACCGGGCATAATCAGAAACAGTAACTCTTCTCCTTATATAATATGAAAACCGATTACGAAAACCGCATAACGCTACTGCTCGACCGATTCTTCGACGGCGGCACCACCCCCGCCGAGGAGAGCGAACTGGAGCGCCTGATAGCCGAGGCAAATGCCCTTCCGAAGGGGTGCGAGAATGACTGCCGGGCCTTCACGCTCTGCCGCGAAACGGCTGCTCCCGAGGTGCCCGACGGGCTGAAAGAGCGCCTGGAAGCGGCGATTGACAACCGCGCCGCCGAGGAGTTGGCAGCGAAAGCCAAAGAGCGTCTCGCGCCGCGCCGGAAAACCTGGGGCGCGATAGCCGCCGCGGCAGCCATAGCGGTAGCCATAATGATTCCCGCTCTGCGCCAGGGCGACACTCCCCTCCCCTCCTCCGACGAACCCACCTTGGCGCTTGTCCAGGCACCACCCGCACTCCCCGACACCTCGGTAGCCGTCAGCCCGACCGAGGTGGAAGAACAGCCATCCGAAGCTCCCGAGCGACCCAGCACGCCAACGGCGGCAAAGCCGCGCGCGCCGCGGAAACAAGCACCCGCGGCAACGACAACCCGCGTTATCGACGACCCCGACGAAGCCGCCGTGTATCTCGCCAAAGCGTTCAGCAAAATCGAAAAAGCGAAACGCTCGACCCACCGCGGAATGGCCGAATGCGACCGCTTGCTGGAGCGCGCCGGGCAAGCGCTCGGCAAAGCCGCCGACATCGTGGGTACCGCTGCCGACCCCGCGGCCAATCCCGCTTGAACATCCACCCAACGCCAACCACATAAAACGAAACTAAAAAACATATTGATATGAAACGATTCATTCTCTCGGCGCTACTCGCCGCCACACTATTCTTCTCGTCCTGCGGCCAGCTCAAAGTATTCAAAGGAGCGGAAAACATACCCGGAGTCGAAACCACCTACATCGGGGGCACCCTCCTGCGCATGGGGCTCAACTCGGCCGGGGCTGACTATGCCGAAATCGGAGCGGATTTCGGAGCCGACGTGAGCACCCTCACCGGACTGGAGGTGATAGAGACCGAAAACGCCGCGGCGGCAGCCAAACTCCGCCCAATTATCGACCGCGTCGTAAAAGAGGGCAACTACGAAGTCGGCGTGCAAAACAAGGACGACGACGAAATATCGACCATCTACTTCTCCGCACCCGACGCCAAAAACCGCTCGAATATGCTGATCGTGAACCAGGAGAAAAACGAGCTCGACGTAGTGCTTCTCCAGGGCATAACCCTCAACGGCAAGGGTAAGAAATCCAGCCACCGCCACGGACAATAAATCCAAGCGATGCATTAATCCATCATACAGCCACTTGGTTGATTGGATTTTTGGATAAAAAGCGATTACTACAGACTCCATCACGCTCCATATAATATAATAAGTGCCGAAAGGAGAAAGGAATAAGAAACCACTCCGAAACAGCCCCACAAATATCGCCCGTTTGTTAAACTTTCATAAAACACACGGGCGATATTTGCGTATTACATCAAACAATAGTAATTTCGCAATTCACAACGCACGGCATCAAACAATGCCTGCCAAAATGGGGATGACCGGTTTTGACAGCGCGTAGAGGTGGTGTGTAAGCATGCAGAGCAATGATGGCTACGCTCTATAATCTGGG
>JAMPHO010000083.1 GCA_023663385.1 Alistipes timonensis
AGGTATCCCTCGGACCCCGCGTCCCCGGCACCCCGGCCGCCGAGCGCTGCGCCACCCTCTTTGAGGACCGCCTCCGCGCCTTCGGCGCCGACACCGTCGTCACCCAGGTAGCCACCGTAACCTTCGCCGACGGCTCAAAGGCCCCCGCCCGCAACATCCTCGGCCGCTTCAACCCCGCCGCCAACCGCCGCATGCTCCTCCTGGCCCACTACGACTCCCGTCCCTGGGCCGACGAGGACCCCGACCCCGCCAACCACTCCAAACCCATCGACGGAGCCAACGACGGAGCCTCCGGCGCCGCCGTGCTCCTCGAAATCGCCCGCCTGCTCGGCAACGAGCGCCCCGCCGGCCTCGGAGTCGACCTCCTCTTCGTCGACGCCGAAGACTCCGGCGTAAGCGACGGAGGCCAGTCGGAGCTCACCTGGTGCCTCGGCACCCAGGAATGGGTCAAAGACCTCCCCTACACCGCCGCCGACCGCCCCCGCTTCGCCATCCTCCTCGACATGGTCGGAGGGCGCGACGCCCGCTTCCACCGCGAATACTTCTCCGACCGCCTCGCGCGACCCGTCGTCGACAAGATTTGGGCCGCCGCGGCAGCCGCCGGATTCGCCGACCGATTCCCCAACTCTCCCGGAGGCTCAGTCATCGACGACCACCTCCACATAAACCGCGCCGGAATCCCCTGCGCCAACATCATCGAATCCATCAACCCCCAGACCGGCTCTTTCAACCCGACCTGGCACACCATGGACGACAACCTCGCCAACATCGACCGCGAAACCCTCCGCGTAGTCGCGCAGGTAGTCGCCGACGTAATCTATAACGAACAGAACCAATGACCATCAACGAACGACAGGACCAGATAATCGACGACCTCGAACCCCTCGACGACTGGATGGACCGCTACGCCTACATCATCGACCTCGGCAACCAGCTCCCCCCCCTCGACGAGAAATACCGCACCCCCCAGAACCTCATCGAAGGGTGTCAGAGCCGCGTTTGGCTCAACGCCGAGCTCACCCCCGACGGAAAGCTCGAATTCTCCGCCGACTCCGACGCCCTCATCGTAAAAGGCATCATCTCAATGCTCGTCGACGTACTCTCCGGCCACACCCCCCGCGAGATCCTCGACGCCGACCTCTACTTCATCGACCGCATAGGCCTCTCCGAGCACCTCAGTCCGACCCGCTCCAACGGCCTCCTGGCCATGCTCAAGCAAATCAAAGCCTACGCCCTCGCCTACTCTGCCAAATCCTGACCCCGCCCCTCTCCCTCCCTCCATGTGCGAGGCGAAAGCCGAGCTCCCCCCTCCGTCCCCGCGAGGTGCGCGAGGCGGAAGCCGAGCGAAGGCAGCGAAGCCCCTCCCGCCTTGTCGTTCCGTGTGAGGGCGAAGCCCGAAGTCCCCGCCTTCCCCCCGCATGGCTTTTGTCCAAGTGCCGGCAGCTTGCTGCCGGGCGCGTAAGCGCTTCCCCGAATCCCGAATCCCTAACCCCCTTAAACCCAATAAACCAATGTTCGCAAGCCATCCCAAGGGCCTCATCCCCGCCGCTCTGAGCAACATGGGCGAGCGTTTCGGCTACTACATCATGAACGCCGTGCTCGTACTCTTCCTCTGCTCCAAGTTCGGACTCTCCGAAGAGACAAGCACCCTCATCTACTCATTCTTCTACGCCGGAATCTACGTCCTGAGCCTCGTCGGAGGCTACATCGCCGACAAGACCCAGAACTACAAGCGCACAATCATCCAGGGCCTCTGCATCATGACCCTCGGCTACGTCGTCCTCTCCGTACCCGTCCTCGCGACCCCCGAGAACACCGCCTGGCTCCTGACGCTCACCTGCGCCGCCCTCTTCTTCATCGCCTTCGGCAACGGCCTCTTCAAAGGCAACCTCCAGGCAATCGTCGGCCAGCTCTACGACAACCCCCGCTACGCCGCGCAGCGCGACTCCGGCTTCCAGATCTTCTACGTATTCATCAACATCGGCGGCCTCATCGCTCCCTTCGTAGCCCCCATGCTCCGCTCCTGGTGGCTCGACGTAAACGGCATGGTGTATAACGCCCAGTTCCCCGCCATGTGCCACCAGTTCCTCTCAGTCACCGACTCCGAGAACCTCCAGAACATCAACGAGCTCATGGCCATGGCCTCCTCCGTAGGCTCCGCCGCCGGACAGAACCTCCAGGAATTCTGCACCCAGTACCTCAACGTGTTCAACACCGGCGTCCACTACTCCTTCATCGCATCCGTGGCCGCCATGCTCATCTCCCTCACCATCTTCGTCTGCACCAAGAACGGCCTCCCCAATCCCCCCAAGAAGGAAGCCGCCCAGACCGTCACTTACACCCCCGAGGAGAAAGCCCGCATGGCCAAGGAAATCAAGCAGCGCATGTACGCCCTCTTCGCCGTGCTCGGCATAGCCATCTTCTTCTGGTTCTCCTTCCACCAGAACGGCACCTCCATGTCGCTCTTCGCACGCGACTTCGTCGACACCTCGGCCATCGCCCCCGAAATATGGCAGGCCGTCAACCCCTTCTTCGTCATCGTGCTCACACCCGTGATCATGTTCATCTTCGGCTCCCTCGCCAAGAAAGGCAAAGAAATCTCTACACCCCGCAAAATCGCCATCGGTATGGGCCTCGCCGGCATCGCCTACCTCTTCCTCACCCTCTTCTCAATAGGCGAAGGCTACCCCTCCGGCACCGAATACCGCGCCCTTGAAGCCTCCGGCGTCGCAGTCGCCAAAGCCGGATGGTGGGTACTCATCCTCTACTACTTCTTCATGACAGTCGCCGAGCTCTTCATCTCCCCCCTCGGCCTCTCATTCGTCTCCAAAGTAGCCCCCAAACACCTCCAGGGCCTCTGCCAGGGCCTCTGGCTCGGAGCCACCGCCGTCGGCAACCTCATGCTCTGGATCGGCCCCCTCATCTACAACAAATACCCCATCTGGGTCGCCTGGGCCGTATTCCTCGCCGTCTGCCTCATCTCCATGGGCATAATGTTCGGCATGGTCCGCTGGCTTGAGCGCGTAACCGCCGACTAACCCCCCTTCACCCCCTTCACTCCCCTCCCCAGCAGCCCCCTTTCTCCCGGCTCCTCCCTTGCCCGGCTCCGCTCCCTTCCTTGCTCTCCCTTGCCCGGCCCCTCCCCTCTTTCGCCTCGCCACAGTGGCGAGGCGAAAGCCGAGCAAAGCAAACGCGGCTCCCCTCCTCTCCGCCCCGCATGGCTTTTGTATAAGTGCCGGCAGCTTGCTGCCGGGCGCGAAAGCGGCCCCGTGTGAGGGCGAAGCCCGAA
>JAMPHO010000084.1 GCA_023663385.1 Alistipes timonensis
CAGTGGCCTCCGCCGCAGCCGCAGCCACCGGCGGGGTGCAGCTCCTCGGCAGTCGCGTCGCGCACTTCGAGGATGCGACCCTTGAAGCGAACGTCCTTACCGGCCAGGGGGTGGTTGAAGTCGAGCTTCACATGCTTCGGGGTTACCTCCTTCACCAGGCCGCTGATGCGGAACCCGTCGGCGGTCATCATCGGGAGCACGGCACCCGGCTTGATTACCTCCTCGTCAAACTTGCCGTCGACAAGGAAAATCTCGCGGTCGAGCTCGGCTACCTGCTCGGGGTCGTAAGGTCCGAAAGCCTCGGCGGCGGCGACGCGCACGTCAAACTCGCCCCCCTTCTCCAAACCCTCGATAGCCTTCTCCAGGGGCTCGATCATGCCGCGCGTAACGCCGAACACCACCTTCTCGGGATCCTCCGTATCGGTCTGGTGAACAAGCGTTTCGGTGCCGTCGGCATCCACGCGGTACAGGTCATAGCCCATCTCAACATATTTTCCGGGAACAATCTTTTCCATAATAGTATCGTGTTATTTAATTAATATTCAATTAGTTACAAATAAACCAGCGCCCGCTCGGGCATATCGCGCCCGCGGCGACGGAGAACAAAGTTAGCCATTATTCCTATCATATAACAAACCCGCGCCCCAAATTTCCTAAAATTAAGCTAAAAAAAGAGGAACCGGGCATTTTGCCCGGTTCCCCAGATTCATTAGATGTCAACTCGGAGCGATCAGCGGATAACCACCTTGGCTACCTTGCCTCCGCGACGCTCGATGTACACTCCGGCAGCGGCCTCGGCCTCGCTGACGCGCACACCCTGCAGGTTGTAGAGCTCGCGCACGCCCTCGGCACCCTCGGCGCTGACAGACTCGATGCCGGTCAGACCGCCGGTCTCGTTGATGTTGAACGCCTCGCCGTGGGCTTCCTTGCCGTTAACCACGTTCTTCACATACACATTGTGGTTGGCGCCCGAGGCATACTCGTAGGTGAACTGCTTGCCGCCGTTCTCGGTGGCCTCGGTCCAGTCGGCGGTAACGTCAGTGCCGCGCGCCATCACGCCCTTGGCCCCGGCGTGGTCCACGCGGTAGAGCAGCTTGCCGTACTTCACCGTCCATACAACCTTGGTGCCATGCTCAACCTTAGTCGGCACGTCCAGCATCACCGGCGCCTCCGCCTCCGCGGGAACCATATAGCTAACCGAGATACCCGACAGGTAGAACGCCTTGTTAGCGGTTGCATCGTTCAAAGTCAGCACAAGCTCATTACCTAATAATTCGACTTCGTCAATAGTCTTTGTTACCTCCTCTGCCGAATCAAATACCACGGTATTGCTTGCGGCAATGCCATTAACAGAAACTCCCCAGGTCATAGTTGCGCTGCTTGCGGCATAACCACTAATCGAAACGGAGGTAATATAGGCATTCGCTGGAAGCTCTGAACCCGACAGAGTAA
This sequence comes from Alistipes timonensis, assembly GCA_023663385.1. Classification (GTDB taxonomy): domain Bacteria; phylum Bacteroidota; class Bacteroidia; order Bacteroidales; family Muribaculaceae; genus UBA7173. Next base: position 1,453 of record JAMPHO010000084.1, read on the forward strand.
TTGTACCACCCTTGAAAGTTGATTTACCCGAACCGAGGTGCGCTGTTTCGCCATCAGTCTTGGCATAGCACTTTTCATGCACTGCGGTCCAAGTTCCGGCAGCTCCTTCCGAAAGAAGGGACTTATTGAGTGGGGCGGTTGCAGCATTCTCACCATCGACACCGACAACATTCCAGAGCATTTCAATTGCATCCTCAGCGTATTCAACGCCGTCGATTTCGAGAGCGCCGACGCGCTTGAATTTGCAAACTGCGGAAGCGGTGGCGGGGTTCATACCCTCCTTGGAGGCGGTAGCCTCAATCGTGCAGCTCTTGGTGATTGCGAAGGGCTCGGCGTAGTCCATAGCCTCGCCGCCGTCGATGGTATAGGAGATAGCCGCACCTTCTGTTGCGCAAGATATAGTCACAACGTTGTCAACGCAGGTGATTTCAGGAGTGGCTACTGTTTCTTTGTCAGGCTCGATGGGCTCGGTGGTTCCTCCATCCTTGAAGTAAATCGAGATGGATTTAATGACAATTGCCTTTTTCACATCAACAGTTTCGATCGAAAGAGTTGTCATAACACCTGTAAAACCAGTCAGCGTATAGTCTTCGAAAGCGACATTAGCTCCGCCAGCGACAATCTGAGCAGTCTTTTGACCATTAATCTGAAGATAGGATCGACTCGCATTGTAAGATTTCGCAGAGACAACGATTTTCTCAACTTCGCGCTGATAGCTTTCAGCAACATCAAGAACAACCTTGCCAAAGGCGCTTCCTGTTCCGATTTTCAGACCCCAGTTGCTTTTTGCAGGGTACACCTTTGAATAGCTATTTAATCCGGCGACAAAGTCCGAACCAGCTTGCATATTGGAAACGAAAGTTTGCTTATCTTTTATCTCATTTCCATCATTTGTAGCGCCTGCGAACTCCAGGACGACATCGGGGGTTTGGGCTGCGGCGGAGATGGCGATCGCCAGCAGCGACAGCATTAGTGTAAAGATTTTTCTCATAAGAGAGTTGGTTAAGTAGTTGGATAGTTTGGTTGAAGTTCTTCGAAATGACCGGGGCGGCCGCCTCGGGAGGGCGGGCGCGGCGGCGGGGCTTGGCGGTAGCGATGATGGTTGACGTTGCCGTGGAAGCCGCCGCGGGCGCGGGGGCGTTATTGTCGCGGTCCGGCGTGTGGGTTAAAGTTCTGACTCGGATGGCTGAGGCATGCCCCGCCATCTGATTTGACCTGCAAAATTATACAAAATTTCACATTTGGCGCCCCTCAATCAGTTAATCTATGTTAACCCCAATGTTAACTACATTCCTGGGCAAATAGCCCCTTCCAAGGTCGGAGACCTTGAACATTGGAAGCCCCACTATAAGCCGCCACAGGCGGCGGTTGGTGGGGGGATTACGGCCATCGCTAAAACGGCAAGGTCGGAAATCTTGCACAGGGGGTGTTTTGTGCAAGGTCTCCGACCTTGAAAGTATTCTTGGCCCTTACCGGGCCGGGCTAATTTGATTCGGCCGACTGGATTCGGCAAATTGGCTCCGTCGGACGGGTCGGACCAGTCGGACAGGTCGGACGAGTCAGACTTGGGCGACACGCCGCCACCAGGCTTGGGTACTTACCGCGACCCGCCCACAGGCCGGGCCGAACCTTGCGGCTTGGGCATTTTGCGGGGAGCCCCGGCTTGGGCATTCTGCGGGGAGGCCCCGGCTGGGTGTTTTGCGGGGAGCGCCCCGGCAGGGTTGGACCTTGGGCTTGGCGGAGTCGGCGGCTTGGGAGGCCGTTCAAGTTGGCGGCGACGTCCGACCCGTCCGACTTGTCCGACCTGTCCGACCCGTCCGACGGAGCC
>JAMPHO010000085.1 GCA_023663385.1 Alistipes timonensis
GCGTGCCCCACCGGCGCCCTGCGCCCCGACGGCACCTTCGACGCCCGCCTCTGCCTCAACTACCTCACGATCGAGCACCGGGGCCCCATACCCGACAACATCCCCGCCGAAGCGCTCCGGGGCGTGCTCTACGGCTGCGACCGCTGCCAGGAGGCGTGCCACCTCAACCGCGGCATCACCGCCCAACCCCTCCCCGAATTCCTCCCCCGCCCCGCCCTGCTGGAACTGACCCTTGAGGCCCTCGACGCCCTCCCCCCCGACGAGCGCGCCCTCCTACTGCGCCGCTCCCCCCTCCGCCGCGGCCTCAACCGCCGCTAATCCACCCAGCGCCCCCTCCGCGCCTCTCCCCAGCACCCTCCCCCCAAAATATCACCGCCGTTGTCCCCCTCGTCCGACCCGTCCGACTTGTCCGACTTGTCCGACCCGTCCGACGGAGCCGCCTTTAAAAAAAGCCGGAGCCCTCGTGCGACAAGTCAATCGCGCGAGGGCTCCGAACTATATACGTTTTTAGGGTTTACTTCTTCTCGGCGGCAGCGGCGGGGGTGTAGCGGCTATTGAGGCCCGCGATCACGTCGGCGGTGATGTCGAGCGCCGGGTTGAAGATCTCGCCGGGAGCGTAGATGAGGATCGCGTCGTAGTGGCGGGTCTTGTTGTACTCGTTCAGGAAGTTGTTGAGCGAGTCGAGGAACTGCTGCTGCTGACGCATGGCCTCCATCTCGGCCTTCTGCTGGAGCGAGCCGAGGTAGTTCTGGGCAGCCTGCTGCTTCTTGTTGAGGTCCTGCATGTCGGCGTTATAGGAAGCCTCGGAGAGGTAACCGTTGCTCTGCACCTTCTGCTGGATGGAGCTTGCCAGGCGGTTGAGCTCGCTCTCGCGGGAGCGCTGGGCGTTCTGCAGCTCGGTCATGGCGCGGAGGTTGGCCTCGTTGAAGGTCTTCACCATATCGTAGTTGGCCATCACGGAGTCCATATGGTAGTATCGGATGTTGGTCGTCGGGGCGAAGGAGTCCCCATCGGTCTTCTCGACCTTGGCGGGAGCCTCAGCCTTCTTTTCATCGGCCTTCTGACCGTCATTGGAGCAGGCGGCGGCGCCGCAGAGGAGCCCTGCGGCGAGGGCTGCGAGGAAGAATTTCTTCATATTTGGGAATAGGTGATGTTTTGCTTGCTAAGGGTTTCAGATTCAAGGGCGCGGCTTCCGGCGGCGGCTCTCGCGGAGCTCCTTCCGGCGGCGCGGTATGTCGCGAAGCTCGTGGCTGTGGGCCTGGGGGAAGCGCCCCCCTTTCACGAAGAGCGCCTTCACGCCCATAAGCAGCACCGCGAGGGCTACAAGGGCTATGGCGGAGAGTATCGTGGCGGGCATCGCGGGCTCGTTTAAAATTCGCCGCAAATTTAAGAAAGTCGGGGCAATTTTTCGTAGTTTCTCGATTTTATTTTGTAACTTAGCGGCATCGGAGCGTCACTTTTAACAGATATTTAGGATAACGCACGATTTTTAAGAGCAAATTTTTAACGGACACAATATCTACCCGCTATGGAAGTAAAAGACCTCAATCCAAAAGTGGTGTTCGAAATCTTCGACCAGATCACCAAGATTCCCCGTCCCTCCAAAAAGGAGGCCAAAATACGCGCCTACCTGCTTGACTTCTGCAAGCAGCACGGCCTCGACGCGCACGCCGACAAAATCGGCAACGTGATCATTCGCAAGCCCGCCACCCCCGGCCACGAGAACGCCCCGACGGTGATTCTCCAGGGACACATGGACATGGTTTGCGAGAGCAACGACAAGAGCTTCGACTTCGAGAACAACCCTATCGAGACCATCGTCGACGGCGAATGGGTGCGCGCCAACGGCACCACCCTCGGCGCTGACAACGGCATCGGCGTGGCAGCCGCCCTCGCCATCATGACCGACGACAAGCTCGTGCACGGACCCCTCGAAGCCCTCATCACCATGGACGAGGAGACCGGCATGACCGGCGCCAACAACCTCGAAAAGGGTGAACTCACCGGCTCGATCCTCATCAACCTCGACTCCGAGGACGATGCCGAGGTATTCGTAGGGTGCGCCGGCGGCATCGACACCGTGGCCACCTTCAAGTACAACCGCTCCTTCGCCCCCACCGACTACCACTACTTCAAGCTCGACCTCCGCGACGGCCTCGGCGGCCACTCCGGCGGCGACATCCACCTGGGGCGCGCCAACGCCAACAAGATCGTGGCCCGCTTCCTCTTCAATATGATGAAGCAGCACGAGGTGGTGCTCTCCGAGTTCGACGGCGGCAACCTCCGCAACGCGATTCCCCGCGCGGCCCACGCCGTGTTCGGCGTCCACACCACCCGCAAGGAGGATGTGCGCATAGCCTTCAACCGCTACGCCGCCGACATCGAGGCTGAATATAAGGGGCTCGAAACCACTATGAAGCTCGACCTCCAGAGCGTCGACAAGCCCGACTACACCGTTGACCAGAGCACTTCGCGCAACCTGGTGCTCGCCCTCTACTGCGCCCCCCACGGCGTGATTTCGATGAGCCGCGACATGCCCGGCCTGGTAGAGACCTCGACCAACCTCGCCTCCGTGAAGATGAAGGAGAACGAGCAGATCGTGGTCACCACCTCGCAGCGCTCCTGCGTCGACTCCCGCAAGTACGACATCGCCAACCAGGTCGAGGCTTGCTTCACCCTCGCCGGCGCCACCGTCGAGCACGGCGACGGCTACCCCGCCTGGACCCCCAACCTCGACTCCACCATCATGAAGCTCGCCTCCGACGCCTACGAGGAACTCTACGGCGTACGCCCCGCTGTGAAGGCCATCCACGCCGGCCTGGAGTGCGCCCTCTTCCAGCAGAACTATCCCGACCTCGACATGGTGTCGTTCGGCCCCACCCTCCGCGACGTGCACTCCCCCTCGGAGCGCATGCACATCCCCGCCGTAGAGCGCTTCTACGAGCAGCTCAAGCGCACCATCGAGAAGGTAGCCGCCCTCTGAACCAAGGTCGGAGACCTTGCACATTACTAACCCCGCCATAAGCGGCGTAGCCGCGGTTGGTGGGGAGGTATGAAATCCGAGAACTTAACAAGGTCGGAGACCTTGCACAACAATAGCGGTGCAAGATCTCCGACCTTGCCGCTTACTAAAATAGATACGGCGCAAAACCGTTGAAGCCCCCTTGTTTGTTTCAATACCATGAGAAAACTCCTTATAGCCGCCGGCGCGCTCGCGCTCGGCGCGGCCTCGCAGGGGTGCGCGG
>JAMPHO010000086.1 GCA_023663385.1 Alistipes timonensis
AAGGATTATCAACGGTTAAACGACAGACTGGCTATGAGCATAAACGGAAACAAGATAACGGCACCGGTGGGGGCGCACGAGCCTTACAGGGTGCTTGGGGTGGCCGTCAGGGCGGACGGGTGGAACGTGAACTACATCTGCTCTAACGCGCACGGCAAGACGAACAAATGGGCGATGTACAAGCCCATCCGGCATGACTATCCGGGCGAGCTGACTCCGGAACATCGCAGGAGCGTGCTTTACGGGCTGGTGCGCCCGGAGATAGCCCCCCTGTACTACACGGAGGATTCGGACTGGACATACGAGCCGCCGAACCGGTCGACGGACTGGATGCGTCTGCTCGACTTCGACGGCTACTACCACGGGGCGGAGTGCGGAATCTCGATAATCAACTGGCCGTCGGAACTGGTCGTAGACCAGGAATGCGCGATACCCCGGCCAAAGGGTGTCGAAGCGAACGGCAACATCCCGGCGGAGCATCTGATGGCGATGCGCAACTCCAACGACACGGGCTGGATAAGCATGTACTGGGGCGTGGGCTACCGCTACAGCTCCAAGACGCAATGGTCGTGCAAGACGGTGGACACGGCTTCGGCCACGGAGTTCACGCTACGGCCGGACACCCTGCCCGACTTCGAGTCGAGACAGTATGCGAGGGACTTCAAGCTGGAGCTGTGCGCGTTTCTGTCGGCGGTCAGGATAGCGGACTGGACCGAGGACAGCGGCACGGCGCGGATAATACCCCTGCCGAAAGCGAAGAGCGAGTACCGCTTCCGCGACTATACGGGTAAGCTGAAGATGCGCCACACGCCCCGCTACGTGGCGTTGTGCGGGATACAGGGCGCGTCGGCCTCGATGCACACGCTCGGCGCGCAGGGCATGGCGGCGGTGTACACCAAGTCGCAGGTAAGCTTGGGGACAGCCCCCGTGGAGACATACGTGGCGTTGAGGCTGAACCCCTACGCTCCGTCGGCCAACGCGGGTTCGAGCGGACAGTTCCGCATCGTCTATCCGCGCATGTCGGTCGACTCCAAGGGAGGGCTTGTCTGGGACTGGAACTCGAACGCGCCGATAGAGACGAACCTCGGCGGCATCGTCAAGAGGGTGACGGTGGGGGGCGTGGAGTACCAGCTCCATAAGGTGACGTTACCGGCGAGGTCGGCGGCGCAGGAGTCGCTGAAAAACTTCTCCGGAGGCGGTAAGCTGGAGATATGGTTCAGGGTCTACGAACGCGTGGAGCAGGACGACGGAAGTTACAAGTGGTACGAAATAACGGACATATCTGACCGTCCGATATGGTGCTACGACAATGCGTGAATTTAAATTTTTTTACTAACCGATAAAAACCAACAACGATGGAAAAGAGAATCAAGACTGAGTCGCTCGTCGAGGCGACGGTGAGAGTGAGCAACGCGGACGATGCAGGACGCGAGTATGACATGACTGCGGACGTGCGAGTCAGCGGTGGCAGGGTGACGGGCGTGGCAAACGGCACCGTCAGACCCTCGGATGCCGCGGGCGCGGAGGCGGGGACTTTCAGCCAGTGGGAGGGCGGACGCATGGCGGCCGAGTTCCCCTACGGTGCGTCGGCGGAGGAGAAGCTGGGGATGCTTGAGGCGATGGAGGGCTTCATCGCCGACTGCAAGGCATCGCAGGATCTGGTGTGAGTTTCAGCATGAAGTATAACCGAAAAAAACAGACAAGGAATTATGAAGATCAGAACGTTCGAGGCATTGGCCTTGCTTCCGGTACTGGCCGGAGCGAAGATGTCGAAACTGGAGAGCGCGGAGAAGACCGCCGTGGTGAGGGCCGTGGTGGCGTTGCGCTCGGAATCGAAGAGATGGGAAGAGTTTGTCAGGGAGGCGCAGGAGAGGTGCCGTCCGGAGGGCTACGCGGAGCTTGCGGAGAAATACCGCGCCAAGGACACGCTTGAAGCCGCGGAGCGGGCGGAGACGGAACGCCGGTGGGCGGAGTACTCTGAGGCTGTCGACGAGGTGGTGCGTCCGGAGTACGAGGCGGAACGCGACGTGCCGGGCATCGGCCTCGGTGCCGAAACGATAGGGAGACTGGCTGACTCCAACCCAGAGTGGACGGCCGGAACGGTAGCCGCACTGGCCGAAACCCTCACCGCGCCGCAGGAGGGGCAGGGATAAGGCCATGAAGCACCTGAAGCAGGAATTCGACAAGCTCACGTTCAAGGAAACGCTGGCCTACGGCCTCGCCATCGCGAGCACGGTGGCGGGGTTCGTCCTGCTCTTCCTCGGTATGTACATACCTCCGGAGGGGCAGATACACGAGTCGGTACTGACGGCGTTCGGCATCATACTGGTGTTCTCCGGCTCGTTGCTGGGCATCTCGATGCACTACGAGAACGAGAGCAAGAAGTTCAAGGAGGGCATCAGCAAGTATGTCGCGGAGATACTGCGCGATGCCAAGGACGGCAACGGACAGGCCGGGGAATGAACCGGCAGAAAATAAAAAAGGCCGGCTCATATCAAAGAACCGGCCCAGCTGAGCAGAGTTGTTGTATTTAATGCAGTTAATGCCGGATTAAATTTGCGCTACGGACAGATCGCGGATAATATGATTGATTGCGTTGCGAATCTTATCATACTGCTTCTGCCCGGCATTGGCCGTGCCGGAAGCGTATTGCCGGAGGAGCGAGGGGTTTATCTTTGCCAACTCTCCGACCTTGGATATGTTAAGGAAAGAAAAGTAATTGAAAAAAGACTGGAGGTCGTACTGGTAGACAAACTCCATTTCGGGAACAGTCTTGCCTTCTTCCGCCATCAATTCTTTCATTTCCTGATAGCAGATGGACAAATCGGCTATGGCTTCTTTGGCCGTATCGCCGTATCCGGCGAGGCCGAAGCCGTCAAACTCTTCCTTGACAAAGCAAGCGTAGCCGCCGTCGGAAGCCTTTTCAACGATAACAGTAACCACTTCTTTCATATCCTATTAAATTTTATAAGCAAAAAGGCAGGGGAATTAAATCCCCAAAACCTTTCTTGCTTTGCATTCAAGTCCTTTAGGAAGTTCTTTCGACGGATGCCTCGGTATCGCGAATGTGTTTCCGGTAACCGGGCTTTTCCAAATGTCGTGTTCGCTTCC
>JAMPHO010000087.1 GCA_023663385.1 Alistipes timonensis
CGGAGCGGGAGCTTTGGGGGGAGATCCGGCGCTCGGAGTGCCAGGGAGCCGACGGGGAGAGCAGCGACGCGCTGATCAGGAAATTCAATTTCGACTATCCGGCGTCGCCGATGCGCCAGGAGGCGCTTCTGCGCTACGGAGACGCGGCGTATGACCGCGGGGAGTACGGCGAGGCTCTGGAGCGCTATGGCCGCGTGGCCTACGAGGCACTGAACCCGGGTGCCGGGGAGGATCTGCTGTACCGCCGGGCCTACTGCCATCTGAAAACGGGTGGTTACGAGGAGGCCGAGAGGCTTTACGCGAGGCTCGCGGACACGAAGCGCTACGGGAACGACGCGCGGTTTTACCAGGGGTACATAGCCTACACCCGGCGCGACTACCGGGAGGCGGCGCGGCTGCTATCCGCCGTGAGGCGCGTGCCCGGGACACCCGCGGGTGACGCCGGGTACTACCTGGCCCAGGCGCTGCTGATGAACGGCGACTTCGCCGCGGCTGCCCGCGAGGCGCGCGGACTTCTGCGGGGGGACAACTGTCCGGCGGAGTACCGCGGTGAGACTCGCCGCGTGCTCGGTGAGGCCCTGTACGCCACCGGCGACCGCCGGGAGGCCGTAAAGGAGCTAACCAACTACCTGACGGAGACCGACACCCCGGCAGCCTCGGCGCTCTACATATTGGGCGTAAACGACTTCCAGAACGGGAACTATTCCCGGGCCATAGAGCGGTTAGCGCCCGCGACGCGGCTCGACAGCGAGATGGGTCAGAGCGCCTTGGTGTACTCGGGAGAGGCATATATGCGCCGCGGAGACTACTCCGGGGCATCGGTGCTGCTTGAGAGGGCGTGCTCGATGGATTTCGACCGGGAGCTTACCGAAACGGCCCACTACGACTACGCCCTGGCCAAAGGGGCCGGGGGGAGAGTGCCGTTCGGGAGCACCGTGGCGCTTTTCGAGGATTTTCTGAAACGTTTCCCCGGGTCGGCCCGCTCGGCGGAGGTGCAGAGATATATCGTAGACGGGTATGTGACCGACAAGAACTACGCGGCGGCGCTCGACGCCATAAACCGCATAGCGCGCCCCTCGGAGGAGACCCTGCGGGCCAAGCAGACGGTGCTCTACAACCTCGGGGCCCGCGAGTCGCGCCAGGGTGACGCCGCGAAGGCGCTGCCGCGACTCCGGGAAGCGGCCTCGATGGGGCGGTATGACGCCCAATTGGCCGCCGAGGCGCGGCTCTGGGAGGGTCAGGCCCTGTACCGCTTAGGGAGGTACCGGGAGGCCGCCGAGGCGCTCAACGCCTACCTGAAGTCGAACAGCCGGGGTAACGAGAACCGGGCCCTGGCGTACTACGATTTGGGATATACCCGCTTCGCGCTGAAGGAGTTCCCCGCGGCGAAGCATGACTTCGAGAAGTACCTTGACGGAGCGGGCAACGGCAGCGACAGCCGGAGCCAGCGGGCCGACGCGCTGAACCGCGTGGCCGACTGCGAATATTACACCGGAGACTTCTCCGGGGCCGACGCTACTTATCGCGAGGCTTACGAGCTTGACCCCCGCACGGGCGACTACCCGATGTTCCAACAGGGGCTTATGAAGGGGTTGCGCCGCGACCACGCGGGGAAAATCGCGACCCTCACGGAGATGGCGCGGCGGTTTCCGAACTCGGCGCTGATGCCCTCGGCGCTGCTCGAAATCGGCGAGAGCTACGCCGAGATGGGTGACACCCGGAGCGCGATCGATGTTTACCGACGGCTTTCGGAGCGCTACCCGTCGACGGCGCAGGGGAGGCAGGGGCTTCTTCTGCTGGCTATCTCGCGGCTCAACAACGGGGAGCGCGGGGAGGCAATCGAGGCTTACAAACGGGTGATTTCGAGCTATCCGACCTCGGAGGAGGCGCGGGCGGCATCGGACGACCTGAAACTGATTTACGCCGACGAGGGGAGGATAGGCGAATACGCCGCCTTCCTGAGCTCGGTGCCCGACGCTCCGAAGATGGAGCAGGGTGAAGTGGCCCGGCTGACGCTCCTGAGTGCCGAGAAGGCGATCGAGGAGGGGCGGCGGGCCGACGCGCTGGCCCGCGCCACGGAGCTCGCCGAGCAGTATCCCGACTCGCCGGAGGCAATCAAGGCCCTGCTGATCAAGGCCGAGGCCGAACTGCAGGGTGGCGACCCCGAGGCCGCATTGGCGAGCTACCGCGCCTTAGAGGGGAAAGCCTCGGACGCGGCGGACATCAACGCGGCTCGAATGGGGATACTCCGCGTGAGCCACACGCTTGGTCTCAGCGAGCAGGTAGTGGAGACCGCCGACCGCCTGTTGGGGTCTACCGCCGTTGGCTCGGCCGAGAAACGCGAGGCCGAGTTCGACAAGGGGATGGCCTTGGCGGCGCTCGGCCGCGGCGCGGAAGCCGCTGAGATCTGGGACGCCCTGGCGACCGACATGGCCGACCTCCACGGAGCGAAAGCCGCCTACTACCGCGCCCAGCGCGATTTCGACAACGGCAAGCGCGCCAAGGCGTTGGAGGAGGTGAACGAGCTTATCGACGCCAACCCGCCGCACGACTACTGGCTGGCGCGGGGCTTCATACTGCTGAGCGACATACGCCGCGCCGAGGGTGACGCCTACCAGGCCGACGCCTACCTGCGCTCGCTGCAGGGGAACTATCCCGGCAACGAGGCCGACATATTTGAAATGATTGAAACCCGACTGAACACCTCTTCGGCAACAAAATGAAGAAAGCGATAATATACCTGCTGCTCCCGCTGGCCGCCGCGGCCACGGGGCAGGAGCTTGAAAAAGAGATAACCATAGAGCGCGAAATAGTGCCGGAACTGCGGGCGGCGAGCCGTCCGAACGTGTACCCGCGGATGCTCACGCGGGAGACGCGCCCGGCGGAGCTGTCGTTCAGGGACTTCGCTACCTGGGGGGCTCTGACGGCGATGCCGGCCCCCTACGAGCCGGCCCACACCGGGGCGGCGCGGGGGGTGTGTCCGTGGCGCGGCTACGTCACGGGGGAGTACGCGACCGAGCGCGAC
>JAMPHO010000008.1 GCA_023663385.1 Alistipes timonensis
GCAATAAAAATCGTGTCAAAAATCACATAATTGTTACAATCAGCGCACACTCCGCCAACAACCGCCCGTAACACCGTAACAACCGCCCGTTACAATCCTGCGAATCGCCGTAACGCCCCGGTTACGGCGTGTTACATCGACATAATTTCGCTGTAACAACCCGCTGTAACACCCGCTCGGTACGGAAAGAGGGGAGCTGAGTAGGGGCCGCACCACCGTGGCGTGCCCATTTTTATTGTTACACCTAAATATAATAGGGTGGTTTGCTTTGCCATTTTGGGGGGATGTCGTAATTTCGCGGTATGAACAATGAAAATGCTACCCCGGTTGAGAAAGACTACCTCGTTGACGGTGTCAGGCTCCACGCCGAGGTGAGCGGAAAGGGCGCGCCGCTAATCCTGATGCATGGATGGGGGTGCGACCACACAACGGTGCGCTCCATCGCGGCCACCGCGGCGCTCACCAACCGGGTCTATAATATCGACTTCCCCGGATTCGGCGCGTCGCCGGAGCCGGACGAGGTTTGGGAAATCGACCGTTACACCCGCCTGATCGAGGATTTCGCGAAGCAGGAGGGGCTCGACCGCCCCGTGCTTGTTGGTCATTCGTTCGGTGGCCGGGTGGCGATTCTGATGGCCTCCCGCACCCCGGTGTCAAAGGTGGTGCTGGTCGACGCCGCCGGCATCAAGCCGCGCCGCTCGCTAAAGTATTACTACAAGGTGTACACGTTCAAGGCCGGCAAATGGCTTGCCAATCTGCTGCTCGGCAAGGAGAAAGCCGCCAAGCGCGTCGAGGCTATGAGGGCTCGTCGCGGGTCGAGCGACTACGCCCAGGCTTCGGCCAAAATGCGGGCCATTATGAGCCGCGTGGTGAATCAGGACCTCACCGACCGCCTCCATCTGATCAAGGCCCCGACGCTCCTGATATGGGGCGAGAACGATACGGCCACGCCGGTGGCCGACGCCAGGAAGATGGCGCGGCTGATTCCCGACGCGGGGCTGGTCTCGTTCGCCGGATGTGGCCATTACAGTTTTCTTGACAACCCGGGCCAGTTCCGGGCGGTACTTTCCTCATTCCTCAATTCATGAACTACATTGCAATGAATACCCTAAATATGGCATTCGCGCTGGCGGTGTCGGCGTTCGCCCTGGCCGATATGGGGGCTGTGTTCGCCCGCGACCTTATGATGTTCCAGCAGAATTCCTACCGCGACGACCGCTATCTTCGCTGGTTCGAGAAATCGGGCGAGAGCACGTCGCTGCGCCGCATTTTCTGCTGCGTGGCGCTGATGTTCCTCCTGATCGGGCGCATGCCCCTGTTTATGTCGGGGGCGGTCGCGTCGGTGATCGTGATATGGCAGCTGGTGGCGCTCCTGAAGGCGAAATATAAGAAACCGCTGGTGTGGACCCCGAGGGTGAAGCGCCTGTGTGGCGTTATGTGGGGGCTCGTCGCTGTGGTCGCGCTTCTGTTCGGGCTTACGCTCGGCGCGCGCGGACTCGCTTGCTCGCTGGTCGGTATGCTCGTGGTGTCGCCGGTGCTGATGCTCGCTGCCAACGGACTGCTCCGCCCGGTGGAGAAGCGCATCAATAAGAAATATTACGATGATGCCGCTTCGATTCTGGCCTCGATGCCCTCGCTGAAAGTCGTGGGTATCACGGGCAGCTACGGCAAGACCTCGACCAAGCATTATCTGACGAGGATATTGCAGGAGCAGTTCGCCGTTACGATGACACCCGGCAGCTTCAACACAACCATGGGCGTGATACGCACCATACGCGAGCATCTGCGCCCCTACGACGAGGTGTTCGTGTGCGAGATGGGGGCCAAGCAGCCCGGCGACATCAAGGAGATATGCGACCTGGTTCACCCGTCGGTAGGCATAGTCACCGCGGTAGGGGAGCAGCATCTCGAATCGTTCAAGACGGTCGAGAACGTGTGCCGCACGAAGTTCGAACTCGTCGACGCGCTCCCGGCCGACGGACTCGCCGTGGTCAACAACGATTTCCCCCATGCCGCCTCGCGCGAGGTGGGCAATGTCGAGTGCCTGCGTTACGCCGTCAGCACCCCCGAGGGCGCCGACTACAAGGCCGAAGATATAGAGTATTCGCCCGACGGCACCTCGTTTGCCGTCGTCGGGCCGGGGCTCGCAGAGCCGCTGCGTTTGCGCACGAAGCTCGTCGGTGAGTGCAATATTTCCAACCTCATGGCCGCGGTGATCGTGGCTCTGCGTCTCGGGGTTTCGATCGAGAAGATTCGTTACGCCGTAGAGCAGATCGACCAGGTGGAGCACCGCCTCAATATGAAGCGCACCCCCGGCGGAATCACCATTATCGACGATGCCTTCAACTCCAACCCGGCGGGCTCGCGGATGGCGCTCGACGTGCTTTCGCGTATGACCGGGGGGCGCCGTATCGTGGTGACGCCCGGTATGATCGAGTTAGGGGCCGTCCAGGAGCGCGCCAACGAGGAGTTTGGGCGCCACGCCGCCCGGTGTGCCGACATAGCCATCGTGGTCGGGGCATACAACCGCGGCGCGATTATGGCCGGGCTCGCCGAGGGGCCAATCAAGGCCGACGACATCCACGCCGTTGACTCGTTTGCCGACGCGCAGAAACTTCTGGGCACCATCCTCAGGGCCGGCGACACCGTTCTGTACGAGAACGACCTGCCCGACACGTTCAAATAACCGCACCTGGGCGCTTCAGCCCCGCGACGTATAGTAGAAATAATAGTAAATCAAGCTCTTAAACAAGCTTTCATAGCTGAATCAGCAATGGCTAAGACTAATATCGGAGTATTTTTCGGAGGTCGCTCCACCGAACATGAAATTTCAGTGATTTCGGCCAACCAGGCGATTGCCGCCATTGACCGGTCGAAGTTCGACGTTACGCCTATCTATATATCGAAGGAGGGTCGGTGGTACACCGGCGACGCGCTCCTCAACCTCGGGAACTACCGCGACATACCCTCGCTGCTGAAGCAGACCGAGGAGGTGTATATGCGCCCGATTTACGGCGATTACAACCTCTACCTGGCCAACCCCAAGGGTATGTTCTCGAAGAAGGATAAGGCCGCGAAGCTCGATGTGGTGATCCCCGTGCTTCACGGGGCCAACGGCGAGGACGGTACTTTCGAGGGTATTCTGGAGGCTATCGGCATACCCTTCGCCGGGTGCGACACCCTCTCCTCGGCCAACGGTATGGACAAGATCACCATGAAGATGATTCTCCGCGAGAACAACATCCCGGTGGTCGACTATGTATGGTTCACCGACCGCCAGTGGTTCGCCCAGAAGGGGACGCTCACCGCCGAGGTCGAGGAGAAGCTCGGGTATCCCGTGATTGTGAAACCCGCCAACCTCGGCTCGTCGATAGGCATCAGCTGCGCCCACGACCGCGCCCAGCTCGAACGTTCGGTTGAGGACGCCTCGCGCTACGCCTCGCGCATCATAGTTGAGAAGATGCTTGAGGATATGCAGGAAATCAACTGCTCGGTGCTCGGCGACTGCGACGAGTACAAGACCTCGATACTCGAAGAGCCTATCAAGAGCTCGGAGATTCTTTCCTACGAGGCGAAGTATATGGGAGGCGACAAGGGCGCCAAGGGTATGCAGGCTTCCGCCAAGAAGATTCCCGCCGACCTTCCCGCCGACGAGACCGCCGAGATACGCCGCCTGGCCGGGGAGACTTTCCGGGTGCTCAGCTGCCACGGTGTGAGCCGCGTCGATGTGATGATCGACCGTTCGAACCGTAAGATTTACGTCAACGAAATCAACACGATTCCCGGCTCGCTGTCGTTCTACCTCTGGGAGGCCACTGGGCTCCGCTTCGACCTGCTGATGGAGCGGCTGGTGCAGCTGGCCGTAAAGCGCGCCACTCGCCGCTCGCAGAAAACATTCTCCTTCTCGCAGAATATTTTCGCGATGGGCGGAGGCACCAAGGGTGGCGTCAAGGGAGCCAAGGGTGGTGTGAAAGCCTGATGCCGCCTCTGAAAAAGAAAAGGTCCATTGAAGAAGATGGCCGAATAAAAAGAGGCCATTGACAAACAAGATGGTCGATAAAAAAAGAAAAGGGCCGCGATTCCCATCGCGGCCCTTTCTAATTGGCATTTGTATATGAAACAAACTTATCAATCAATCATTCATTCAATCCTATGTTACGTCCGGGCCGGGAGGCCCGTTTAGGGTTTACTTATCCATTCACCCTCGTAACTGTTTGACCATTATTTAGACAAACAATGTACCAATTATCACATAAATTCAATAATCAAAATCGCAAACAAAAATAGTGTAATTTCCAGATAATCAATCGATAATTCAATCTCCAATATTCAATATCTAATCAATCAATATGCAATCTTATCAGTTTTGGCCGCCCATTTCTCGAACGCGCGAATTGTCGCGTCGTTCTCGATTCTGACGCAGGGTAGCGCCCGCTGTCCGCGAGGTTTCTCCAACTCCCTGTAAATGAAGTCGTCGGAGAAGTTTATCGCGTCGGCGTCCTCTTTGGTGTTGCCGAAGAAAATCCGGCTTACACCGGCCCAGTACAGGGCCGAGAGGCACATCGGACAAGGTTCGCACGAGCTGTAGACGGTGCATCCGGCGAGCGAGAAGCTCGCCAGCGAAGCGCACGCGTTTCTGATCGCGTTGACTTCGGCGTGGGCCGTGGGGTCGTTGGCCAGGGTTACCGTGTTGGCACCGGTGGCGACAACTTTACCGTCGCGGTCAACTATTACAGCGCCGAAAGGGCCTCCGCCGCGGTCGATGTTCTCTTCCGCGATTTTGGCTGCCATCTCCATAAACCGCCGGTCCTGTTCGGTGATAGGGTAGTTTTCTGTTTTCACGGTTGTAAATGGTTAGGGCTTGATTACAGTTTCTCCCGGTGGTAGTCCGTCGGGGGGAGTAGGCTTCGCGGCCTGGCTCGTCCGTCGGAATCGGGAGCTCGATGCGCTTGTCTTTTGGTAGAGCGGATGCAAAGATACGGATATTTTCCATTAGAAATTGCATAATATGCATAAAATATCCAAAAGTAGCCAAAATGGCGACATTTTAT
Source organism: Alistipes timonensis (assembly GCA_023663385.1). Lineage (GTDB taxonomy): Bacteria > Bacteroidota > Bacteroidia > Bacteroidales > Muribaculaceae > UBA7173. Next base: position 5,052 of record JAMPHO010000008.1, read on the forward strand.
TCTTTTATTCCACTCTGCCTCCCCTGCAAGCGGCGGTTTTTGTGGCCGTCGGTTGCCGGGTGTCGCTCAGTTGAAGAATCGAAAATTTCAATTGGCGGGGTCAACTTCGCTAAGTTGACGCACAAAATTACGCATTTTTTGTAATCGCTTTTCTTAAAAGTTATTAATTTTAGGCCGCTTTTGCCTCTTTATGCTGTAAAACATATTTTTCAACAGGCACAACGGCCTTCAGAGCGACGATTGTGGCGCTGAAAGCCGTTTGTAGTGCTTCTGAGGCTTGTATGGGGCCGTTGCGGGGAGTCGCTTACTTATCGACAATCATTGTGAGCACGCCCGAGGGGTGGTAGCATACCTGGTCGAACACCGGATCGGCGATGTCGAGCCGGTAGCCCGCGCGGTCGCGGTGCATGGCCGAAACGCTTTCGATGAATCCGTTGTGGTCGAGCAGCTGGTAGAGCTTGCCGGGCACCACGGCCTTCAGCAGGGTGGGCGAGAGGCAATAACCGTCGGGGGCTTCCACGCCGACCACGTTGCCTTTGGCGTCGAATTCGAGCTCGATGCCGTCGGCCAGGCGGAGGTCGTACTCCCCGGAGGCGAACTGCTTGTCGATTTTCACAACGGCGTGGCCGTCGCAGTGGCGTTCGAGAAACTTGCGGGCTTTCGAGGGGATGTCGTCGTAATTCACCGAGCCGGATACCACGGGGCCGATGCCGGTGAATCCTATCGGGGTTTCGGGCACGATTGACTGCCGCGTAGCGCCACCTTCGGCAGGAGCCGGGTCGGCGGCTGCCGCCGTCAGCGGCAGCATGGCTATGGCCGCTACGCCGAGAAGCGTGCGAAGGCGGTCGGCGGCCACGCGCATCCCTCTGCGGCCGATACTCTTCGCGGCCGATTTCATATGTCTGCTGATTCGTCGTAATGCTTTCATAGCTTTTGCTGCTTTAAGTTGTTTACTTTATCAACGAATCAGGGGCGGGGTTGGTTCGGAGCGCGCGGGGGTTCAGGATAGGCCGTCGGGGTATTCGCGTAGGTAAAGCTCGCAGTTGGCTTTCAGTTCGGCGTACCATTCGGCCCCGAAGCGCTCAGTGAGCGGCCCTTCGAGGAACTGGTAGAGGCGGATTCCTTTCTCGCGGCCGAGTTTGCGGGCCGGAGCGCATATCTTCCAGCTGTGGTAGTTCACGGCGGTGAAAGTCGGGTATTCTTTCAGCCGAAGGGGGTAGAGGGCGCACGACGCGGGTTTCCTGAAGCTCCCCGCGGAGCGCCCCTCGCGGTAGGCTTTTTCAAGGGCGCAAAGGCACACACCCCCCTTGCCGTAGCAAGAGAAGGCGCAGTTGCGCCCGTCGAGAATAGTGGTGACGAGTTCGCCATCGGGGTCGCGGTAGGCCACGCCGTTCTCCCTGACCTCCTGGATGGCGCGGGGGAGCATATCCGGCTCGATTACCGGCACGAGGCGTTCTATTTCCGCGGCCTCCTCTTCGGTCAAGGGCGCGCCGGCATCCCCCTCGATGCAGCAGGCGCCGAGGCAGGCGTCGAGATCGCAGCAAAAAAACTGTTCGGCAAGGTCGAGACTTACCAGCGTGTTCTGTATCTGAAACATTGCGTTGTCGGGTTATATACCATTTATAGGTGCCGCGGGGTCAGGTGCCGGAGTATAGAATCCCGGTGCCTATCAGGCGGTCGTAGCGCTCGCCAGGGGCGCGGTAGTAAACCAGTATGGTGTATTCGTTTATGGTCTGGTAGAAATTCCCCTCGATGTCAAACGAGGGTGGAATCGCGGTGTAGCGGTAGTTGTAGGCTCCCTGCTTCAGGAAGAGGGTCTTTTCGTAGCGCCCGGTCGATGGGTCGTAGTCCATCCGGGAGGAGCTGTCGGCGGCGCGGTAAACGAGGTCCCCCTCCAGATATACCTCGGCATCGGGCACGCGGAGCATATCGAGCGAGAAGTGCACCGGGACGTAGTCGGCCTCAGTGTCGGAGTTCGCGGAGTTGTATTCCCTTACGAAGAAACGCCCGTGCTGCGTGCGGTCGAAGCTGTAGGGGGCTCCGGCGCGCGGGCGGTCGGTGGCGAGCCACATATGGTAGTACGGCTCTTCGAAAGTGATCATGTCGACCCCCATGCCCGGATAGCTCGTTGATACGACCTCCATACGGCGGTACTCGTTCCCGGCGGGGAAGATAAGGGAGGGGTTGTGCTCGTAGCGGAGCGTGGAGCCCGTCACCCTGGTGGGGTGTGTTATCGTGGCGGCGTTTGCGTAGTCGCCGTTGCGGGCTATTTTGAGCGTTATGTCGTTGTATGGGTCGCGCACGGGGTATTTCCGCAGGTCAACCGACGCCTCGACCTGCTGGTGCGAGGCGTTGTAGTCGATGTCGGTGCGGGAGCTGACGTTGCCGCCGACCCCCACCGCACCCTCCGATACCATGAAACGGGCCTGGAGGAGCACGTTTTCAGGCTCTGTCTCGGGGTACACCCTCAGCAGGTAGTTGCCCGAGAGGCGGAAGCGGAACGCTTCGTTGGGGAGTGTTATGGAATAGTGGACGTAATGGGTTATCGTGGCCCGCGAGAATGCGTAATCCTCGACGTCGGCATAGTTGAACCCGTCGAACACTTCGGAATCAATGAGGTCCGATAGCCGCCAGTCGGCGTCGCAATGGTATATGGAGTAACGGAGGTACTCCCGTTCGTCGCCCATGCCGTCGAAGCCGATCACGAGGTGGTCGTCGGCACCGCTTACGAGTATCGGGGGAGCGAGCCGGTTCCCCTCGACCTCGACGGTGAGGGTGCGGTAGTCGGGCGAGAATATCGCCGTTCGGGTGTCGGCCCGGTTGAACGGTGCCGCGGCAACAGAGGCTGTCGCGAGCAGGGCGCATAGGAATGTGGCCGCGTATTTCGTCATATGGCTTGTCGGTGGGGATGGGTTGGGCGCTACCACCTTACGGGCTCGCGGCCATGCTCGGCCAGGTAGGCGTTGGCTTTGGAGAAATGGGCGTTGCCGAAAAAGCCGCGGTGGGCGGAGAGGGGTGACGGATGGGGGGATGTGAGCACCAGGTGGCGCGATGGGTCTATAAGCCGCGCCTTGGATATGGCGTAGCTGCCCCAGAGCAGGAACACCAGGTTGTCGCGTCGGGCCGAGAGCGTTGCGATAACCGCGTCGGTAAACGTCTCCCAGCCCTGGCGCTGGTGAGAGCCGGCGGCGTGGCACCGCACGGTGAGGGTGGCGTTGAGCAAGAACACCCCCTGCGAGGCCCAGCGTCCCAGGTCGCCGTCGGCGGGTACGGGCGCCCCGGTGTCGGCGCTCACCTCCTGGAAGATATTGCGCAGCGACGGGGGGAACGGTACCCCCGGGGCTACCGAGAAGCAGAGCCCGTTGGCCTGGCCCGGTCCGTGGTAAGGGTCCTGGCCGAGCACCACCACCTTCACCTTGTCAAAGGGGCAGGCGTCGAACGCGGCGAATATTTTCCCCGCCGGGGGGAACACGGTGGTCGCGGCGTATTCCCGCCTGACGAAGTCGGTAAGCTGCCGGAAATACGGCTTTTCCCATTCCGGCGCGAGGGCCTGTTTCCAGGATTCTTCGATTTTAACATCCATATCGCGAATTTACCTAATTCCCCGCATACGGCAAAATCGGGGCTGCCGAGGAGCCTCGCTATTGATCCGTGCGGAATCCGCGCGGCAAGGTATGGGGACAAAAGAAGAGCCGCTCCCCGGCGATCGGGGAACGGCTCTTGTTCATTCGCGGCAACGCCGGATGGCGTCGCTGCTATGCGGGTCGTTGATTAGTCCTCAACGATGGTTACGCAGCGGTCGAGGGTGAGGCACTTGTCACCGAGGTCAACGCGGTTGCCGTTGTTGGTGGTGGTGGTGAACTGGCCTTCGTTAACGCCGTAGCGAACGAGCTGCTTGGCAACGGTGTTGGCGCGGTTCTCGCGGAGACGCTTGTTGACAGCGTCGGTGCCGGTGTAGTTGTCAGCCCAGCCGGTAACGGTGTACTTCTTGTTGGTGTCGCCCTTCATAACGTTGGCAACGGACTGGAGGACCTTGCGGTCAACCGAAGTCAGACGGTACGAACCGATGGGGTAGTAGATGGTGGCCAGGGGAGCGGCGGGAACCTTCTCGACAACCTTTTCAACGGGACGGTTGAGGCAAGCCTTGAGCTGGGCTTCGAGGTCGGCGATGCGGGCGTCGGCAGCCTGGAGGCGAGCGCGGTATTCGTCGCAGTTTTCAGCAGGGGGGCAAACGGGAACGATAGGAGCGGTCCAGTTAACCTTGCCGAGCTTGATGGTGGCGGTGAGGAGGGCTTCGGCGTAGATAGCGGTGCCGTTGTCGCCGTCGATGTGGTTGTCGAAGGCGGTAGCGCGCAGGTCAAGACCGAGAGCGAAACGCTTGCTGATGTTGAATTCCTGGGTGAGGCCGGCGCGGATAGCGATCACGCGGTCCTGGCCGCGCTCCCAGTCACCCTTGGCGTTTTTGATGAAGACCCAGTAGAGACCGCCGCCAGCGTAGATGTAGGCGTTGTAAACGCGGTTGGGGTTGTAGCCGCACCACCAGTGCGAGAGGTTCAGCATTACGTCGAAGGTAGCGCCGAAGTAGTTGGCCTTGGTCTTGTTGTACTGGTCCTTGATGAGCTTGTCGCTTTCAACAACACCGTAGGGGTAGTTGAAGTGACCGCCCTGGGTCAGACCCTTAACCGACATAAAGTCACCGCCGATGCGGGCACCCAGCAGGGGGGAGAACCACTTGCCGATTTCGAGAGAAGCGGCGGGAGCGAAACGGTCGCCGAAGTTGCGATGGCTGTCATAGGAGGTGAAACCTACGCCTGCGCCACCTTCAAGCTGGATGAACCAGTTGTCTTTGAAACGGTTGAAGGTGTAGCCCTGTGCGGGATCCTCCACATAGGTAACCTCCTGAGCATTCTGTGCGGAAGCGCTGATGGCGACCATAGCGCAGCCGAATGCTAAAATTAAACTCTTCTTCATAGAAAATCTGTAAAAAAAGTAGTGATGATAAATTGTTTTCTGTTGAGTGTTGAGAGAGTAGCTATTTCGCACGCTTTCAGTCGTTAACAGACTTCCGGCAATGTCTGACGCATCCCGCGGCGCTTCCGTCGCGAGGATTTTGTCTGAAATTTGGCGCTAAGTTAAGCATATTTTTTCAAATATTTTACATTTGCGTTGTCTTTTTAACGCCGTCGCGAGCAATTTTGTTTACGCTCTGCCCGTAAAAATGGGGGCTTGCGGAAAAATATATGTTAAAAAACCATTTTTGCCCATTTCTGCCACAAGCGCGGGTGAAAAAAGCGAACCCCTCGGCCGGCCGGTTTAAGTCCGGCGGCCGAGGGGTCGGCTTGGCTTCGGGTATGGGTTACCCGTTGTTTGTCAGGAACGTTATTGATTAGACGCGTCCGAGGAATTTCAGAACCTGCTCAAGGATGTTCTGGGCGGTGAAGCCGAACTTCTCATCGAGCACTTTGTAGGGGGCCGAAGCGCCGAAGTGGTCGAGGCCGAACACTTTGCCGCGGGGACCTACCACACCCTGGAGGGTCGAGGGAAGGCCGGCGGTGAGGCCGAACACGGGGGTGCCTTCGGGGATAACGCTTTCGCGGTATTCCTCGCTCTGCTCCTCGAACAGGCCGATCGAGGGCACCGAAACCACGCGGCAGGGTACCTCGCCGGCTTCGAGCTGGGCGGCTACCTCGCAGAGGAGCGACACCTCGGAGCCGTTGGCGACGAGCACTACCTGGGGGTGGGGTGTGTCCATCACGACGTAGCCACCCATACGGGCGCCCTTGGCTTCCTCGAAGCGGTCGCCGGTCGCGGCGGGGAGGTCGGGGATGTTCTGGCGCGAGAGGATCAGGGCCGTGGGGGTCGACTGGTTCTCCATGGCCATCTGCCAGCAGATTGAGGTCTCGATGGCGTCGGCGGGGCGCAGAACGAGCACCGAGGGCTTGCCGGCGAAGTTCTTGAGCTGCTCCATCAGGCGGATCTGGGCTTCCTGCTCTACGGGCTCGTGGGTGGGGCCGTCCTCACCTACGCGGAACGCGTCGTGGGTCCAGATGTACTTCACGGGGAGCTCCATAAGGGCGGCCATGCGCACGGCGGGCTTCATATAGTCGGAGAACACGAAGAAGGTGCCGCAGGCTCCGATCACGCCGCCGTGGAGGGCGATGCCGTTCATAATCGATGCCATGGTGAGCTCCGATACGCCGGCGTGGAGGAAGGCGCCCGAGAAGTCGCCGTTGGTGAAGGGGTGGGTGTTTTTGAGGAACGCATCGGTCTTGTCGGAGTTAGCCAGGTCGGCCGAGGCGCAGATCATATTGCCGACCTCTTTGGCGAGGGTGGCGAGCACGGCGCCGGAAGCGGCGCGGGTGGCGCTGCCGGGCTTCTGGGCTATGGCGCGGTAGTCGATCGCGGGGAGCTTGCCGTTGAGGTAGTCGTCGAGTTCCTTGGCGAGTTCGGGGTTGGCCTTGGCCCATTCGGCTTCGGCTGCCTTGCGCTCGGCGCAGATTTTGCGGAGCTCCTCGTTGCGGTCGGCGTAGAGCTTCTCAACCTCGGCGGGAATCTTCCAGGGGTCGGCGGGGTCGGCGCCCAGGTTGGCGAGGGTCTTGTCGAGGTCGGCGCCGGCGGCGGTCAGGGGCTGGCCGTGGGTCGAGCACTGCCCTTCGTAGCAGGAGCCGTCGGCCTTTACGGCGCCGCGGCCCATGACGGTGTTGCCTATGATGATTGTCGGGCGCTTGTCCTCCTTGATGGCTGCTTCGAGAGCTCCGGCGATGGCCACGGGGTCGGTGCCGTCGATTTCGAGCACGTTCCAGTGCCAGGCGCGGTACTTCATGGCCACGTCCTCGCGGTCAACGGCGTCGACGTAGGTCGAGAGCTGCACGCGGTTGCTGTCGTAGAACATGATGAGGTTGCTCAGGCCGAGGTATCCGGCTATGCGTCCGGCGCCCTGGGAGATTTCTTCCTGGATGCCGCCGTCGGAGATGAAGGCGTAGGTCTTGTGGGAAACGACGTCGCCGAAGCGGGCCTGGAGAAAGCGCTCAGCGATGGCGCAACCGACGGCCATGGTGTGACCCTGGCCGAGGGGGCCGGAGGTGTTCTCAACGCCGCGGGTGGGGTCGAGTTCGGGGTGTCCCGGGCAGGCGCTGCCCCACTGGCGGAGCTGCTTGAGCTCGTCGACGGTGTATTTGCCGGTGAGGGCGAGCACCGAGTAGAGCATCGGCGACATATGGCCGGGGTCGAGGAAGAAGCGGTCGCGGGCAAACCAGGTGGGATCGTCGGGGTCGGTCACCAGGAATTTCGAGTAGAGCACGTTGGCGAAGTCAGCTCCGCCCATGGCGCCGCCGGGGTGGCCCGACTTGGCTTTCTCAACCATCATCGCGGAGAGCACTCTGATGGTGTCGGCCGCGCGGTTCATAACGGGGGTTTCCATATAGTTTTAGTGTTAGTAAGAAGATAGTCGTTCTAATTTTACGCAAACTTAGCCAAAAATCACGAGACGGAGGGTCAAAATTAGGCGGATTGGGGGGAAAAGTTGAAAAAAACGACACCGCGCGCGGTTCTGCCGGAGGTTCCGGCTACCGCGCGCGGTGTTAATGGGGTGTTTCGGCATGGCTCGTTAGCCGCGCCGGAAATTAGATGGCGTCGAGTACCTCTTCGGCCTCCTCGGTGGTCTTGATGTCGGTGTTGACGTTCTTGGAGCCGATCAGGGCGTAGAAGAGGATGTAGGCGGCGCAGCCGAGCACCACGAAGTAGCTCGTCAGGTAGGAGCCGGCGATGTCGGCCACCCAGCCCTGGAGGGCCACCATGACGGCGCAGCCGAATACCATGGTCATGAACGCGCCGGAGGCGATGGAGGTGTACTTGCCGAGACCCTCAACAGCCATGTTGAAGATGCCGCCCCACATTACGGAGGTGCAGAGGCCCACGAGGATGAAGCCCAGGATGCCTACGGGTACCTCGGCCCAGATCATGGAGACGTCGGACCAGTTGATGCCGGGCATATTGATGGTCCAGGTGGAGGGGGCGAGCATGCCGAAGAGCACCAGCGCGAGGGTGGCGGTCGACACGGTCGCGATCATGGCGCGCGAGGATACCTTTCCGCCGATGGAGCCGCCCACGAAGCGGCCTACGAGCATCAGGAGCCAGTAGATGGCCACAATCTGGCCTACGATGTTGGCGTCCATGCCCATGCCGGGAGTCGCGGCGCCGGGCTCGCTGGTGAGGTACTGGAGGATGTAGGTGGGGGTGCCTACCTCGATGCCCATGTAAAGGAAGATGGCGAGGATGCCGAGCTTGAAGTGGGTGAAGGAGAAGGCGCTGTGCTTGTCCTTGACGGCGGTTTTCTTGGCGGCGGCTTTCTTGCCAACGTTGTCGGGCTCCTCGATTTTGCTGAAGAAGATCACCACGAAGGCCACGATGAAGATCGCGCCGGCGATGAAGAGGGCGGGGGTGGCGTCGGCCACTTTGGCCTTGGCGGCGTCGCCGATGAGGGCGCCCATGAGGATATACACGGCCACGGCGGCGGCGCTGTTGAACACACCGCCGGTCTGGATCAGCTGGTTACCCTTGTTGCCGCCACCGCCGAGGGTGTTGAGCATGGGGTTAACGACGGTGTTGAGCATGCACATGCAGAAGCCGGAGATGAAGGCGCCTGCCAGGTAGACGGCGAAAGCGCAGCTCTGCATGCTTTCCCAGCCGCTCATCCACTGCACGAAGATGCCCACGATGCCGACCACGAGCGCCATGAGGGCGGTGGCCTTATAGCCGTAACGCTTGATGAGCATGCCGGAGGGGATGCCCATCACGAGGTATGCGATAAAGTTTCCGTAGTTGCCGATTTGCGACTCGAAGTTAGTGGCTCCGAACTGGTTCTTCACAATCACCGCCATCGGCGAGCAGAGATTGGTTACGAACGCAATCATCGCGAACAGGGCTATCATGATGATGATGGCGCCCCACTGTTTGTGCTGATTACTCATGTTAATCTAAGGAAAAAGTTGGTTTGTTTATTAGGTTTTGGAATATATCTGCTTGTTGGTTGGACGTTTTTTCAATGGTATCGATTCGGCAGATTGCCATATCACAAACAGCCGTTTCGCGAATTTCGGGCATAAAGTTAGCGCTTTTCCGCGGAATAGCCGCCGAAAAGCGCTAACTTTTTTATTGTAGCCCGGTTTCACTGAGCTTTTTTAGCTACGGGAGGAGCGTTGTCAGTAGGCCCTCTCGCCGAAAATCGCGGAGCCGACGCGCACGATCGTAGCGCCTTCCTCGACGGCTACGGGGTAGTCGCCGCTCATGCCCATCGACACCTCGGTGAAGCCCCGCAGGTCGGGGCAGAGCCGCAGGGCCGAATCATAGAGTGAGCGGATGACGCGGAAGTCGGCCCGCACCCTTTCGGCGTCGTCGGTGTTGGAGGCCATGCCCATCACGCCGCATATGTGGGTTGCCTTGAGGGCCTCGAAGCGGCGTTCGCGGAAGTAGGCCTCGAACTCCTCGGGGGTGAGGCCGGTCTTGGTCTCCTCGCGGGCAACGTGTACCTGGAGGAGTACCGGCTGGACGAATCCCCCGGCCTCGGCCTCGCGGTCGATCGCTGTGAGGAGTCGCTCCGAGTCGACGCTCTCGATGAGGGCGGGGCGGAGCCTGAGCAGCTGGCGCACCTTGTTGGTCTGCAGGTGGCCTATGAAGTGCCAGCGAAGTCCGGGGCACTCCCCGTCGCCGAGCGCCGCCACCTTGCCCTGCAACTCCTGCACTCGGCTTTCGCCGAAGAGACGCTGGCCGCCGCGGTAGGCTTCCAGTACGCTCTCCAGGGGGTGGAATTTCGACACGGCAACGAGCTCCACTCCGGCGGGGAGCGTGCGCTTCACCGCTTCGACGCGGCTCGGTATTTCGGAAATCTCAGCCATCGCGGGGCGGGTTATTCTGCTTTGGGGGCGTTTTCGGGTTTGTCGCCGAGGTTCACGCGGTATACGTCCATATAGGCGGTCTCGGTGATTGACACGATGTCGAAGTCGGCCATTGTGCCCTTCATGCCGTCCATGAAGTTGTCATAGGCGCCCTTGAAGTCGCTGCCAGACACGAGGATCTGCGACACGGACTTCTTCTCGGCCGCGGTCTTCTCGTCGATTGTGATGAAGGCCACCTTTACCAGGTACCACTTGTCGGCACTGTCGTCCCAGAAGATTTCAGAAATCTTGGTTGATTTGGCGGAGCTAACGGTGAGTTCGCCGGAAACGAAGGGGGTGAGCTCCTGAGTGATGCGGGCCACGGCCTCGGTGATCGACAGTGCGTCGACCAGGTAGGGCTCGGTTACTTTCTTTATGGCGCCGTTTTCCATCGTTTTGTCGAAACGGGCCTTGCATTCTATCCAGTTTGCCATCGGGGTAATTCTTGATTATTTGTGGTTTTGGGTTGAAACGCGTAATTTCGCGGGGTGCCCCGGAAATTAGCGGCCACAAAATTACAAAAAAATCCCGCAAAAAGTCCTATCGGTTCTGTAAAAACGACCCCCTGGAGCCTATAAATTAATATGACCCAAAACAACGAGAATAATGGCGTAAACGACGAGCTCCGACGCGCTCCCCGGGGCTTCTTTCCCCGGGTCTGGGACCTCTACGCGGGAGGGTTCAGGGAGATGACCGTGGGGCGCAAGCTGTGGGCAATAATACTTATAAAGCTGGCCATAATGTTCCTGGTGTTCAAGCTGTTCTTCTTCCCCGACAAGCTGAAGGAGGACTACGATACCGACGCCGAGCGCGCCGCCGCTGTGCGCTCCTCCCTCACCGACCCCTCCCGCCGCTAACGCGTCCACCACTCCTGTGGAGAGGAGTTGGGGGGATCAGCCGAACTTGGAGATTTTGCGGAGCATGGGTTCGTTGAGGAGCTTGATCTGGCGGCCGTCGACGGTGATGAGCTTCTCGGCCACGAAGCCGGAGAGGGTGCGTATGGCGTTGGAAGTCGTCATATTGGAGAGGTTGGCGAGGTCCTCGCGGGCCATATAGATGCGCAGTGTCATATTGTCCTCCTCGAACCCGTAGTGGTCGCGGAGCACGATGAGGGCCTCGGCCAGGCGTCCGCGGATATGCTTCTGGGTGAGGTTGACGATTTTGCGGTCGGAGCCCCCCAGGTCGTGGGAGAGCTGCTGGATGAAGAACCACGCGAGCTTAACGTTGGCGTCGATCATCTCCTCGACCAGTTTCATCGGGAGCGTGCCAACCACCGAGGGCTCGATAGCCGCGGCCGACGAGTTGTAGACCTCTTTGGCGAAGTAGGCGCGGTAGCCGAAATACTGCACCGGTCGCACCAGTCGCAGAATCTGCACCCTTCCCCCGATGCCGTCCTTGAACTTCTTCACCTTGCCCGATAGGAGGCACCAGATGAACTCCGGCTCCTCGCCCTCGGCATAGATCATCTGGTTTTTCTTATAATTATGAATGACGAATGCGTCGATTATCCGGCGCTTTTCCTCGCTGTTAAGGATTGTCCAAATTTCAGAGAGGTCTTCGCTGATTACCTTTTCAAGGGCGCTCTTTATCATAGTGGGGAGTGATTGGCGGTGTTTTGTAATCGCTGGCCGGACGGGTTGGCGCGTCAACGGCAAGCCGCGTAACTATGTTTTATAACACAAAGATATAACATTTTCACCGCTGCTTCCAAATTTTTTCGCGAAACTTTTATCAGCGGAAGTTTTTTATGACCTTGGAGACCACGCCCCATATGGTGAAATCGTCCTCCGGGGTGATTTTGAACGGCGGGAAGTCGGGGTTGCCGGGGCGGAGCCATATTACGCCGCGGTCTTTGTCGGAGAGGTCGAGGTATTTCATAGTGAACTCGCCTTCGAGGTATGCCACCACGATGTCGTTCTGCTTCGGTTCGAGCGCGCGGTCGATCACGATGATGTCCCCCTCGTCGATTCCGGCCTCGATCATCGACATGCCGACCACGTTGGCGTAGAACGTCGCGGCGGGGTGGGGTATGAGTTCCTTGTTGAAGTCAAGGGTGCGGTCCATATAGTCCTGCGCCGGGCTTGGGAATCCGGCCCTGACGCCGGAGTCGGCGAAGGGGAGTTCGAGTTCGGTCGCGAACATGCCGCTGAGTATCTCAATTTCTTTCATTCGGTTATCTCCTATAGCGCGAAGTTACGATTTTCCCGCGTAAAAAATAATAATTGTATGATTCTTCCTATAGGGCATACTGAAAAGAGAAAAAACTCCGTTACTATAAATAATCAATCTCTTGGCGGGGCCGTTGATCGCGTATGCCCCGTAATTTCTAAGGTATATAAGAATTGGCAGATAAGGAAATTAAGAAAAATGTAGCGGAGGCCGCGGGTGGTTTCCGCCTCCCCTCGGTCAGGCTCGCCCTGATGCCGGTGGCCGTGTTGTTGTTGGCCATGGCGCTTCTGCTGGCTTTCGGCGGGTCGGGCGCCGTGCAGGATTATAGTCCCTGGCTCCTGTTGGGCTCGGGAATAGTGGCCGCCGTAGTAGCGGTGGCCGGGTGCCGCTGTCCGCTCTCGAATCTTTGGGGCGGACTTCGCCGGAGCGGTTCGCAGATAATCCCCTCCATACCCATATTGCTTCTGATCGGCACCGTTTCGGCCACCTGGATGCTTAGCGGCGTGGTGCCCGTGCTCATTTCCTACGGGCTCCATGTGCTCAATCCGGCGCTGTTCCTGTTCACGGCCTGCGCCATCAGCGCCGTGATTTCGGTGCTGACGGGTAGCTCGTGGACCACCATCGCCACCATCGGCGTGGCGCTGATGGGGATTGGCACCGTTATGGGCTACTCGGCCGGATGGGTCGCCGGGGCCATTATCTCGGGGGCGTATTTCGGCGACAAGCTGTCGCCGCTGTCCGATACCACGGTGCTTGCTTCATCGTCGTGCGGCGTGGAGCTTTTCCGCCACATACGTTATATGATGCTGACCTCCGCTCCGGCCATGGTGCTCGCCCTCGGGGTGTATGCCGTCGTGGGGCTTGTCGGCGACTATGGTTCGGCGGCTTCCTCCGGCGACCTTTCGGAAGGACTCTCCGCGACCTTCAACCTCTCACCCTGGCTGATGGTTGTGCCGCTGGTCACCGGGGCTATGATAGCGTTCAGGGTCAACTCCTATGCGACGCTCGGGGTGAGCTCGCTGCTCGGGCTCGCCGCGATGTTCGTGTTCCAGCCCCGTGTGGCCGCCGAGGTGGGTTCGGGCGCGGTTTCAGCGGCGTTCAACGTGCTGGCCGGTCCTACACAGCTCTCCACCGGGTCGGAGCTGCTCGACTCTCTGGTTGCCACCGGGGGTATGGCGGGAATGCTTCCCACGGTGTTCCTGGTGAGCTGCGCTATGGTGTTTGGCGGGGTTATGATCGGGAGCGGGATGCTCCGCTCCATAACCGACGCCATGACGAAGCGCATACGCTCGGCCCGCGCCACGGTGGCCGCCACGGTGGCCAGCGGACTGGCGCTCAACGGCTACACCGGCGACCAGTATCTGTCGATCATACTGTCGTCCAATATGTTCCGCCCGATGTACGAGCGCAACGCCCTGGAGAGCCGCCTGCTGAGCCGCACGGTCGAGGACTCCGTGTCGGTAACCTCGGTGCTGATACCCTGGAACTCCTGTGGTCTCACCCAGGCGACGGTGTTGGGGGTGGCGACGCTCACCTATCTCCCCTTCTGCGTGTTCAACATCGTGAGCCCGCTTATGTCGCTCGGTATGGCGTGGGCCGGAATCAGAATACGCCGCACTGTGGCCGCGGCGGCCTGAGGAGGATTTTGGGATTTCACGCGTCGCGGAAAACAGGAAATGAGTATCTTTGTAAAAAGAAACGACCGCTATGCCCAACACCCCGCCCGCGAGACCCGAATTCGCGGAAGTGCTGTTGCCACTTCCGCTGCACGCCACCTTCACCTACCGCATACCCGAGGAGTACCGGGGTGAATTAGGCGCGGGTTTCCGCGTCGTGGTGCCTTTTGGCCGCAACAAGTTCTACACCGGCATAGTGGTGGGGTTCCCGACCTCCGCCGCCGAGGGGTTCGACATCAAGGAGATCGCCGTGGTGCCCGACCGGGCCCCGGTGGTGCGCCACCCGCAGGTTAAATTCTGGCAGTGGCTCGCCGACTATTACCTATGCGCTCCCGGCGAGGTATTCAAGGCGGCGGTGCCCGCCGGGCTCAAGGTGGAGAGCGAGACCTTCGTCGAGATCAACCCCGATTACGATATTTCCGAAATGCCGCTCGCCGATGAGCGCGAGGCGGCAATCTACCAGCTCATCGACCACGAGGGGCACCTCAAGGTCGAGAATGTGGCCAAGGAGCTGAAAGACTACAAGGGGGTTCCCGCGGCCGTGGGGCGTATGATAGGGCGGGGCGTGCTCATCATCTCCGAGAAACTCGTCGAGCGCTACCGCACTCGCTACGTCAGCCACGCGCGGATTGCCGGAGGGCGCGAGGGGCTCCCCGCCGCCTTCGCCGCCGTGAAGGGTGCTCCGAAACAGGAGGCTGTGCTGCTTGCCCTGGTGGAGCTTTCCGGCATCCAGCGCCCGGGCCCCGCGGCCGAGGTGTCAAAGGCGATGCTGCTTGAGCGCTCGGGCGTTTCGGCCGCGGTACTATCGGCGGTCGAGAAGAAAGGGGTGATAGAGATATATAAAAAGGAGGTAAACCGATTCCGCTTCGAGGGTAAGGCCTCATGGGCGCTCCCCCGCCTGTCGGCTCCGCAGGCCGAGGCACTCGACGCCATACACCGCTCGTGGCTTGAAAAGGAGGTGACGCTTCTCCGCGGTGTCACCTCGTCGGGCAAGACCGAGATATACATACATATAATAAACTTCGTGCTCAACCAGGGGAACCAGGTCCTGTACCTCGTGCCCGAGATAGCGCTAACGACCCAGCTTACCCGCCGCCTTCAGGAGGTGTTCGGCGAGAGGGTGGTGATCTACCACTCCAAGTTTTCCGACAACGAGCGGGTCGACATATGGAAGAAGCTCCTGCGGTCGTCGGAGCCGTGCGTCGTTATAGGGGCGCGCTCCTCGGTGTTCCTCCCGTTCGCGAAACTCGGGGCGGTGATAATCGACGAGGAGCACGAGTCGAGCTTCAAGCAGTACGAGCCGGCGCCGCGCTACAACGCCCGCGACGCGGCGATGGTGCTGGCCCGCATGCACGGCGCCCGCACGCTCCTCGGCACAGCAACCCCCTCGGTCGAAACCTATTGGAAGGCGCTCGAAGGAAAATTTGGCCTTGTGGAGCTGCTTACGCGCTTCGGCGACGTCAGTCTGCCGTGCATCGAGGTGGTCGATATGCTTGAGGCCCGCAAGGCCAAGGCCACCCGCGGGGCGCTCGGGCTGCGCACCATCAAACTGATACGCGAAAGCATCTCCAAGGGCTCGCAGGCCATATTGTTCCAGAACCGCCGCGGCTACGCTCCGGTGGCCCGCTGCAAGCAGTGCGCCTGGACCCCGCGCTGCTCGGCGTGCGATGTGGCCCTTACCTACCACCGGGCCATCCGTCAGCTGCAGTGTCACTATTGCGGGGCGCTGTACCCCCTGCCTCAGGTGTGCCCGCAATGCAAGGAGCCCGCGATCGAGGTGCTCGGCTACGGCACCGAGCGCGTCGAGGAGGAGCTTGCCGAGGTTTTTTCCGAAACCCGCGTGCTCCGCATGGACCTCGACTCGACCCGCAACAAGGACTCCTACGAAAAGATCATCGACGATTTCTCAGCCCGCAAGGCCGGATTGCTCGTCGGCACCCAGATGGTCACCAAGGGGCTCGACTTCGAGGGGGTGGAGACCGTGGCCGTGGTGAGTGCCGACAGCCTGATTAATTTCCCCGATTTCCGCGCCGCCGAGCGCGCGTTCAATATGCTTGAGCAGGTGTCGGGGCGCGCCGGGCGCCGCGAGGGGGCTCCCGGGCGCGTGGTCATCCAGACCACCCAGCCCGCCCACCCCGTGCTGTCGTTCGTAAAAGCCCACGACTACGAAGGGTTCTACCGCCGCGAGATCGAGGAGCGGCGCCGCTATTTCTACCCCCCGTTCGCCCGGGTGGTGAACATATACCTCAAACACCGCGACCCCGCGGCCCTGCGGGGGATAGCCCAGCGCTACGCCGACCATCTGCGCCGACTGCTCGGCAGCCGCGTATACGGCCCCGAAGAGCCCCCGGTTGGACGCGTGCAGAACCTGTACATCAGGAAGATAATGCTGAAAATCGAGCCGGAAGCCTCCATGGCCAAGGTGAAGGACCTGCTAAGGGAGGTATACGTCCAGTTCCATTCGCTTCCCGAAATGAAATCAACGATAGTCTATTACGACGTCGATCCGCAGTGAGCGCCGCCGAGTCACTATATTATATATGGTATGTGGGCCGTAGTCGATTGCGATAATTTCTTCTGTTCCTGCGAGCGGGTGTTCCGGCCCGACCTCAACGGGCGCCCGGTCGTTGTGCTGAGCAACAACGACGGCTGCGTCGTTGCCCGCTCGCGCGAAGCCAAGGCGCTCGGCATCAAGATGTGTCTCCCTTACTATCAGATGCTCCAGCAGTTTCCCGACTCGGGGGTAACGGCCTTTTCATCGAACTACACCCTCTATGGCGACATGTCGTCGCGCGTGATGGCGGTGCTGCGCGAGGACGCCCCCTCGGTGCTCCAGTATTCGATCGACGAGGCATTCCTCGACCTCGGGGGTATGGACCGTATCGACCTGAAGGCCTGGGGGGAGGCGCTCGCCCGCAAGGTGCGCCGCTGGACCGGCATCCCCGTGAGTATCGGCATCGCCCCCACCAAGACCCTCGCCAAAGTGGCGAGCCGTTTCGCCAAGGAATACCCGGGCTACAACAAATGCTGCATGATAGCGACCGAGGAGCAGCGCCTCACCGCGCTACGCCTCTTCGAGGTGGGCGAGGTGTGGGGCATAGGGCGGCGTATGGTCAAAAGCCTCGCCGCCTACGGCATCAGCACCGCCTGGGATTTCGCCCAACGATCGCGCGGATGGATACGGTCGAAATACCACGTCACCGGCGAGCGTACCTGGGCCGAGCTCCGGGGGGAGAACGCCGTTGACCTTGACGATTTCGACGCTACGAAGAAGAGCATAATGACCAGCCGCTCCTTTCCCGAGATGATAGGGGACCCGGGGGAGTTGCGCACCCATGTCGCGAACTATGCCGCCAGGTGCGCCGCGAAACTCCGCGGGCAGAAGTCGGTGTGCGCCAGGGTCGCGGTGTTTGTCCAGTCGAACCATTTCCGCGAGGATCTCGCCCAGTACGACGGTTCGGCAGCATACACGTTCACCACTCCGACCTCCACCACCACCGAAATCGTTGGCGCGGCCCTGTGCGTGCTCGCCTCGATATTCCGGCCCGGCATACGCTACAAGCGTGCCGGGGTGATGGTGAGCGAAATCTGCTCGGCCGAGGCCGTGCAGCCCGACCTTTTCGAGTACGACCCCGAGATGAGTCGCCGCTACCGCTCGGTGTCGGAGGCCATCGACGAGATAAACCGCCGCCTGGGGGCCGACACCGTGGTGATCGCCGCCCAGCAATACTCCGCCAAGGGGGCCGACGGCAAGAACGTGAAATTCACCAACGCCATCCGCCGCGCCCTCAAATCGCCCGACTACTCCACCCGCCCATCCGACTTCACCCTCGACTGACCCTCGGAGAGTTGGCGGTTTTGGGGCGGATTGTGGGCTATAGGGCGGCCGGGCGGGGGTGTCGCCGGGGAGGGGGCGAGAAAAATGGCGGGGCGGGGGCGGTGGATGGGGATTTTTTCGTATCTTTGGGCAATTTTTTGGTTGAAGTGAAAGCGTTTTGGCTTAAATATTTCAATGCTGATGCCGGGGCTGGTGCCCTGCTCAGGTTCGGACGCGGCGTTGTGGCCGCTGCCGCGCTGGCTCTATGCTCTATCTCCGGGGCGCACGAGTGCGCCGCCCGCGATTTCGTGGTCGTGCTCGACCCGGGTCACGGGGGAAAGGACTTCGGCGCGGTAGGCAAGATTACCAACGAGAAGACAATAGTGCTCGACGTGGCCAAGATTCTCGGGTCGCTGATCGACAAGAATCTCGGCGAGAGGGTCAACACCGTGTTCACCCGCAAGACCGACGTGTTCATCCCACTGAGCGAGCGCGCCGCGATTGCCAACAAGGCCCAGGCCGACCTGTTCATCTCAATCCACGTCAACTCGGTTGACAAGCGCAACCGCAACCGCACCACTATTCACGGGTGCCAGGTGTACACGCTCGGCCTCCACAAAACGGCTGAGAACCTCGCCGTGGCCAAGCGCGAGAACGCCGTGATGGAGCTGGAGGCCGACCACTCTGTGAAATACGCCGGATTCGACCCCAACTCGCTTGAGAGCGACATTATATTCGAGCTGTCGCAGAACAAGCGCCTCGACCAGAGCATCGAGTTTGCCGACGCCGTGCATTCCGAACTTTGCGACGGTGCGGGGCGTGCCCCCAAGGGTGTTCGCCAGGCCGGGTTCTGGGTGCTGTGGGCCACTTCTATGCCCTCGGTGCTCGTCGAGCTTGACTTCATCTGCAACCCCGATTCGGAGCGTTACCTTAACTCCGATTCCGGCAAGCGGGCCCTCGCGGCCTCCATATACAACGCGTTCTGCTCGTATCTCAACACCTATGGGGAGAGCGTGACCGGCGACCGCATGCCGGCCGCCAAGCGCGTGTCGACCGGCGGCAAGGAGCGCGACGCTGCCCCGGCGCTCAAACGCTCCGCGGCGCCACCACCAAGGGAAGTGTGCCCCGAGGAGCAGGCTCCGGCGGAGGCGATTCCCGCCGACGGGCCTACGGAGTGGCGCGTGCAGATTCTCGCCACAGGCTCCCCGCTTCCCGCCGGGTCGCCCCAACTAAAAGGGCTTAAGGATGTTTCCTATTATAAGGAAGGTGGGATGCTGAAGTACACCGCCGGATCCTACGGCTCGGCCAAGGAGGCCCGGAAGGCGCTCGGGAAGGTGCGGAAGAAATTTCCCGAGGCGTTCATAGTGGTCATGCGCGGCGGAAAGCGCGTCGGCATGGAGAAATAACCCCGCAACCCCCCAAAGCATCTCTCACCCACATACAGCAAGTAAGAAAACGAAACGACATCATAAATTATGAAAACCCCGAAAAAAGAAGTGCTCATCGGCCTCTGCGCCGTGGTTGCCCTGGCGGTGCTCTACTTCGGCATCGAATTCCTCAAGGGCGTGAACATCTTCAAGCCCGCGAACTATTATTACGCGTCGTACACCAACGTGGCCGGCCTGCAAAAGTCGGCTCCCGTAACCCTCAACGGCTTCAAGGTGGGGCAGGTGCGCGAAATCACCTATGAATACGACAATCCCGGCCATGTGCGCGTCGAGCTGAGCCTCGACCGCGAGCTCCGCCTCCCGCTCGGCTCCAAGGCGGTGATCGAGCAGGACCTTCTGGGTACCTCCACCGTGGCGCTCCATATGAGCCAGTCGAAGGATTTCCACGACGTAGGCAACCGCCTGGAGGGGGAGACCGCCCAGGGGCTTATGGGTGCCGTGTCGGACCAGCTTATGCCGAGCGTCAGCGCCATTTTCCCGAAAATTGACTCGCTGGTTACGGCCCTCAACACCCTCGTGCGCGACCCGGCGCTCGCCCAGTCGGTAAAGCGTCTCGACGACATTACCCTCAGCCTCAGCCAGACCATGAGGAAGCTCGATGCCACCGCAGGGCAGCTCTCGCCGGTGATGACCAACGTCAACTCGATTACCGGCAACGTGAATACCATCACCGCCGACCTCTCGCAGGTTTCCGGCAAGCTCGCAGCGATGCCGGTCGATTCGCTGATGAACAACCTTATGGTAGTGTCGACCAACCTCCGCGCCCTCTCCGAGGAGCTTGACAACCCCGAGTCGACCCTCGGCGCCCTCACCCACGACCGCGCGCTCTACAACAACCTCAACGCCGCCGCCGCTTCGCTCGACTCGCTCCTGATCGACGTCAAGAAGAACCCCAAGCGCTACATCTCGATCAAGCTGCTCTGATTAGGCTACATCTTAATAAGAGTTATATATGCTTTAAAACATACGCCCCCCGGGCGTATGTTTTTCTTTTTATGGCTAACTTTGCCTATTCTTACTTACACAAATCAAAACATATCACCATAAATGATTCTTTCATTCAGCATCGATTACCGCACTAACTGGGGTGAGTCGCTGTATCTCAAAGCCTTGGTGCCCGTCAACGGCAATACCGAGGAGTGGCTCGTGAAGATGGAGCTCTTCGGGGCGCAGACTTGGAAGACCCAGTTCGAGGTGCCCGACGGTACTCCCGAATTCGAATATTCATATATCGTGCGCCACGAGAACGGCTCCGAGAAGCGCGAGTGGGGCAAAGGCCATATGTTCCGCCCCGGCGCCCGCTCCTACGAGTTTTTCGACCGCTGGCAGGACCAGCCATGGGACAAGCCATATTATTCCGTGGTTTTCACCGACTGTGTGTGCAAGCGCCAGCAGCGCGCCCTGCCGCCGGTTGTTGAGCCGGGCAGGATGCTCCTCAGCGTCGATGCCCCGATGATCGCCCCCGACGAGGTGGTGGCCGTTTCCGGCGGCTGCGACCAGCTCGGCAACTGGGATGTCGACAAGGCCGTGGTGCTCTCCGACGCCTTCTTCCCCACCTGGAGCTGCTCCGTGCCCCTCGACGGGCTCGGCGAGAACACCGAGTTCAAATTCCTGATTCTGAAGAAAGACGAGGCCGGAGGGCGCAGGGTCGTGGCCTGGGAGGCTTGCGATAACCGCCGCCTGGCGTGCGCTCCCGCCACCCAGGGCGAGGCCATGTTTGTCGGCGGTATGCGCCTGGTCAACCCCAAGGCTCCCTGGCGCGGTGCCGGCGTGGCCATCCCCGTGTTCTCGCTCCGCTCGGAGGAGGATTTCGGCGTCGGCGAGTTCTTCGACCTAAAGCTTATGGTCGATTGGGCGGCCCAGACCGGCCAGTCGTTCATCCAGGTGCTCCCGGTCAACGACACCACTATGACCCACACCTGGACCGACTCCTACCCCTACAACGCCAACTCGTGCTTCGCCCTGCATCCGATGTACCTCCGCCTGAGCGCCGTCGGCAGGCTTTCCGACCCTGGGCGCGAGGAGTATTACCGCTCGCTCGCCGAGGAGCTTAACAAGCTCCCCGAAATCGACTATGTGAAGGTCAACGAGGCCAAGAACGCCTATACCCGCGAACTCTTCGCCGAAGTCGGCGCCAAGGTTGTGAAAACAAAGGAGTTCAAGGATTTCGTCAAGACAAACGATTCCTGGCTCACCCCCTATGCCACCTACTGCGTGCTCCGCGATATGAACGGCAGCGCCGACTTCTCGACCTGGGGCGAATACGCCGTCTACGACGCTGACCGCGTGGCCGACTTCGTCAAGGCCAACCGCCGGGAGTTCGACTACCATTGCTGGCTTCAGATGCACCTTGCCTCGCAGATGAGCGAGGTGCGCTCCTACGCCCATTCGCGCAAGGTGGCTCTCAAAGGCGACATACCCATCGGCATATCGCGCAACAGCGTTGATGCCTGGATTTCACCCCGCCTCTTCAATCTCGGCTGCCAGGCCGGAGCGCCCCCCGACGATTTCTCGGTGCTCGGCCAGAACTGGGGCTTCCCGACCTACAACTGGGAGGAGATGGCCCGCGACGGCTTTGCCTGGTGGAAGGCCCGCTTCCGCAAGATGGCCGAGTACTTCGACGTTTACCGCATCGACCATGTGCTCGGGTTCTTCCGCATTTGGGAGATACCCATGAGCCAGCTCCACGGCCTGCTCGGTATCTTCAACCCCGCGCTCCCCTTCACTGCCGACGAGCTCCGCGACAGCTATGATTTCTGGATCGAGCCGGAGGAGCATACCGTGCCGTTCATCCGCGACTATATGCTCCGCGACTTCTTCGGCGAGTACACCGACGAGGCCCGCGAGCGTTTCCTGGTCGACGACGGTTATGGCCACTTCCACCTCCGCGACGGCTTCGGTACCCAGCGCGAGATTGCCGACTACTTCGGCGCCCAGGAGCCTTCCGACAAGAACCGCCGCCTCTGTGACGCGCTTATGGGGCTTGTCGACCAGGTGCTCTTCATCGAGGACCCGAGGGAGGAGGGTAAGTACCATCCGCGCATCTCGGCCCAGTTCACCTACGTTTACCGCTCGCTCACCGACTACCAGCGCTGGTGTTTCGACCGCCTCTACAACGACTTCTTCTACCACCGCCACAACGATTTCTGGTATGGCAAGGCTATGTGGAAGCTCCCCCCCGTGATCGACGCTACCGATATGCTCACCTGCGCCGAGGACCTCGGGATGATACCCGACTGCGTGCCCGCCGTGATGGGAGCGCTCGAAATTCTCACGCTCGACATCCAGCGCATGCCCAAGAACCCCCGAGAGGAGTTCGGCAATCCGGCCACATATCCCTACTACACCGTATGCACCACTTCGACTCACGATATGGGGGGGATACGCGCGTGGTGGGAGGCCGACCGCGCCAAGACCCAGAGCTTCTACAACCATATCCTTGGCGAGCAGGGTGAGGCTCCTTACTTCGCCGAGCCGTGGGGGTGCGAGAAGATTGTCGACTCCAATCTGAAGTCGCCCGCCATGCTCTGCATACTGCCGCTCCAGGACTGGCTGTCGATCGACGGGCAGCTGCGCCGCGAGAATCCCGCCGACGAGCAGATCAACGAACCCGCCATCTGCCCTTACTACTGGCGCTACCGTATGCACCTCACTATGGAGCAGTTGCTCGCCGAGCGGCTCTACGCCCGACGCGTGGGCGCGCTCGTGGCCGAATCGGGCCGTTGAGCGGGAGCTTTCATCCAACCGTTTCGCGACGCCGCGCCGGAGCTTGCACTCCCGGGCGCGGCGTCGCTCGCGTGTTTTTTTCCGCGGCGTGCAACCTCCCGGCACTGTGCCGCGTCTATATTCCGTAAGGCGGTTAAAAACGCCGCCGGCTTTCGCGCCATTCAAGCTTACCACAGATGCTCAAACTCACCAACATCAACAAGACATACCCCGGGGCTGTGCCCCTGCATGTGCTGAAGGATATCAACCTCGAAATCCGACGCGGCGAGCTCGTGTCGATTATGGGGGCTTCCGGCTCCGGGAAATCGACCCTGCTCAACATCCTTGGCATTCTCGATAATTACGACTCCGGCGAGTATATCCTCGACGGCACCCTTATAAAGGACCTCGGCGAGAACAAGGCCGCTGACTACCGCAACAGGCTTATCGGCTTCGTGTTCCAGTCGTTCAACCTCATCAATTATAAGAACGCGCTCGAAAACGTGGCCCTGCCGCTGTTTTACCGCGGGGTGTCGCGCCGCAAGCGCAACGCCCTGGCCATGGAGCAGCTCGAACGGATGGGGCTCGCCGACCGCGCCCACCATCTCCCCGGCGAGCTCTCCGGCGGCCAGAAGCAACGCGTGGCCATCGCCCGCGCCATGATTACCGACCCGGCGGTGATTCTCGCCGACGAGCCTACCGGCGCCCTCGACTCCAAGACCTCGGCCGAGGTGATGCAGCTTTTCCGGGAGTTGAACCGCGAGCAGGGGAAGACAATCGCCATCGTGACCCACGACCCGGGGGTAGGGGAGCAGACCGACCGCGTGATCCGTATCTCCGACGGGCGCATTCTCCAGCCCGCCGCGCCTCATATCTCATCACTCTGACTTAGTACTTCGTAACTCATCACTCTGACTTAGTACATACTTATGTTCGATTTGGTAAGCGAAATACTTCAGACCCTGCGCCACAACAAGCTGCGCACCGCCCTCACGGGGTTCTCCGTGGCCTGGGGCGTGTTTATGCTCATAGTGCTACTGAGTATGGCCCGGGGCCTTACAAACGCGTTCCATGATGACTTCATGGGTAGCGGCGCCAAGCAGATTTCCGTATGGGGCGGGCGCACCTCCAAGGCGTACCACGGATACAAGGAGGGGCGGCGCATCAAGCTCCGCGACGACGATATGGGCGCTATCGAGGACGCGCACCCTTCCGACATAGTGGAGGTGACCTCGGAGGTCTACGGAAAATCACCCGCTATCTCGACAGCCACCCGCCACATCGACGGCGGATATACCGGGGTTTACCCCAGTTACCTTGAGCGCGAGGGGCATAAGTTGCTCGAAGGGCGCTCGATCAGCGACCGCGACATCGAGCGGCTCGCCAAGGTGATGGTGCTCCCTACCGAGTACGCCACGCAGCTCTTCCCTCCCGACGGCAAGGGGGCCGTAGGGAGCCGCGTGCGGTGCAACGGCCTTTCGTTCCTGGTAATCGGTGTCTACAAAGGGCATTGGGGCCGCAATAACCTCATCCCATACACCACCGCGAAGATGATGCAGGAGAAGAAGGACGAGACCGGGGGCCTCAGCGTGCTCCTTTCCGACAATGTCAGAGAGGAAGGGCAGGGGCGCGATGTCGAGAAAGGGGTGCGGCAGACTCTCGCCGCGACCCACGAGTTCGACCCCGACGACGATAGCTCGCTCTGGGTGTTCAACAAGTTCGTCAACTCGCTTCAGATGGAGAACGGTATGAACATCCTCAATGTGGGCGTGTGGGTGCTCGGGCTTATGACCCTGCTGAGCGGTGTGGTCGGCATCAGCAACATTATGTTTGTGTCGGTCAAGGAACGGACTCACGAAATAGGCATACGCCGCGCCATCGGCGCCCGCCCCGCGAGAATAGTCACCCAGGTTATAGCTGAGGGCGTGGCTATAACGACCCTCTTCGGTTATATCGGCATCGTGCTGGGTACCGTCGTGGCCCAGTTGATAGCCATGGCCCTGGGCGACCAGCCGTTTATGAAAAACCCGACCGTAAGCCTCGCCATCGCTTTCGAGGTGACGGCGGTGCTCATCGTTGCCGGAGCGTTAGCCGGCTTTTTCCCGGCGCTGAAAGCGCTGAAAGTGAAACCTGTCGAAGCCTTGCGCGACGAATAATCCATTATATTACAGATGAAAGTATCGCTGTTCGACATTGAAAACTGGAAGGAGATAGGCTCAACACTTGCCCGCAACAAAACGCGCACCTTCCTCACCGGTTTCGGCATTTTCTGGGGGGTGACAATGCTGGCCCTCCTGATGGGTGGTGCCCGGGGTGCCGAGGATATGCTGCGCCGCAATTTCCAGGGGTTCGCCACCAACTCGGCCTTTATGTCGCCGGGATGGACAAGCGAGCCTTACAAGGGGCACGCCAAGGGGCGCGAGTGGGAGTTCCGTGCGCGCGACCTTGAAATCCTCCGCCAGGCGTTCCCCGAATTAAGCACTGTGACACCCTTCCTCGGCGGGCGCTCCGTGAGCTACCGCAACGGCAAATACTCCTACTCCTCCAATATTATGGGGGTGGAGCCGGAGTTCGTGAATATGATGGAGCCGGTGATTTACGAGGGGCGTTTCATCAATTCCACCGATATTATCCACGAGCGCAAGGTCGCGGTGATCGGCAAGAAACTCGCCGCCGAGATTTTCCCCAACGAATCCTCGGCGGTAGGGAAGATGGTCGAAATCAACGGCATCTCTTATACAGTGGTCGGCATCGCCGGGCAGAATAACGAGATGCGCCTCAACGGTTCGCTGATCGACGAGCAGGGGATTCTCCCCGCCAGCACCTACCGCAGGGCCTACAACGTGGGCGACAACGTGGGCGCGCTGCTCATAGTCGGCGAGCGAGGAGCGAACCTTACCGAGCTCGCCCCAAAGATACGCCAGACGCTTTACCGCTTGCACGATGTGTCTCCGACCGATGAGGGGGCTATGTGGTTCATGAATGTTTCGGAAGAGTTCTCCAAGGTTGACACTATGTTTGTCGGGCTGTCGTTGCTGGCGTTGTTCATCGGTATGAGCACCCTGCTGGCCGGAGTGATCGGCATCGGCAACATTATGTGGGTGATTGTAAAGGAGCGCACTCGCGAAATAGGCATCCGCCGGGCCATCGGGGCCAAGCCGCGCGACATCATCGCGCAGATTCTTTCCGAGGGTGTGGCGCTCACTGCTGTGGCCGGAATCGCCGGAATCAGTTTCGCGACCATTGTGCTCGCCGTCGCCCAGTCTCTCACAGCCGACGAAATCTCCACTCCCCGCTTCCAGATGAACCTCGGCCAGGCACTCGCGATATTCGTGACTTTCGCCGTGCTCGGCACCCTCGCCGGACTAATCCCGGCCATCAAGGCCATGCGCATCAAGCCCGTCGAGGCAATGAACGATAAATAACAACAGCTACGCTATATGAAGAAAGTTTTTAAAATTATCCTCTGGTCGCTTGTCGGCCTGGTGTTCATAGGCACGTTTGTCTATCTCTTTTACAATTCCAGGGATAAGAAGTCGAGCTATGAGCTGGTCACGCCACAGGTGGGTTCTGTGGAGCGCACCACCGTGCTGACCGGCAAAATCGAGCCGCGCGACGAAATCGAAATCAAACCGCAGATTTCGGGTATCATAAGCGAGATTCTCGTCGAGGCGGGCGACTTGGTGAAGGATGGCGACATTATCGCCAAAATCCGCGTAATCCCCGAGCAGACCCAGCTCTCCTCGGCCGAGAACCGCGTGGAGGTGGCCCGCATCTCCCTGGAGGAGGCGAAGCTCACTTTCGAGCGCACCAAGACCCTCTACGAAAAGAAGTATGAGAGCCGCGAGCGTTTCGAGGCCGACCGCGCCGCCTACGAGCGAGCCGTGAAGGAGCTCGAACAGGCCCGCGACCAGCTGACCATAGTGCGCGACGGCGTTTCTTCGGCCAACGCGCAGAACTCCAACACTCTGGTGCGCTCAACCGTCACTGGGCTCGTGCTCGAAGTGCCGGTGAAGGTCGGCTCCTCTGTGATTCAGGCCAATACGTTCAACGACGGCACCACCATCGCCAAGGTGGCCGATATGACCGACCTTATTTTCAAGGGTAAGGTCGACGAGACTGAGGTCGACCTGCTCAGCGAGGGTATGTCGGTCCGCATCTCGGTCGGGGCCGTCAGCGGCTCGGACTATCCCGCCGTGATTGAGAAAATCGCCCCGATCGCCACCGAGGAGAACGGCACGAACACTTTCGAGGTAAAGGCGGCGCTCGACCCAGCGAACGCCGCCAAACTCCGCGCCGGATATTCGGCCAACGCGACGGTGATTCTTGAGAAGGCCGAGAATGTGACCACAATTCCCGAACGTGTCATCGAGTACAGCGCCGACAGCGCTTTCGTATACCTCCTCAAAGGTGATGAGGCCAAGGAGCCTTACGAGTTCGAGCGACGGGCGGTCAAGACCGGCGTGTCCGACGGCCTTGTGGTCGAAATCAAGGATGGCGGGGTTGACAAGGATTCGCGTCTGCGCGGCAACAAGAAGGAGGAGAAATGACCATGCGCCGGATTTTTCTTTCCTTAGCCGTGCTCCCGGCCTTGGTGGCCGGGGCGCAGGACGCTCCCTGGAGCCTGGAGCGCTGTGTCGATTACGCCGTGAGCCACAACCTCACGGTCAAGGCCCGCGAACTCGAAACCGAGGCCGGGCGGCTCACCCTCACCGAGGCCCGCGACAGGGTGCTCCCGACGGTCGATGCCGGGGCTTCGCAGACTTGGAACTTCGGCCGCGGTCTCACCGCCGCCAACACATATGCCGACCGCAACACGTCAAACTTCCAGTGGAGCGCCGGGCTCAACCTGCCGTTGTTCCAAGGGCTCTCCACCGTGAGGCGCGTGAAGGCGTCGGAGTCGTCGCTCGCCCAGACTCTGTTAGAGACCGCTGCTGCGAAGGACGACATCACACTCAACGTCGTGGCCCAGTACCTCCAGGTGCTCTACTCCAAGGAGGTCGAGCAGAGCGCTGCCTCGCAGGTGGAATACACCGCCTATGAGGTGGGGCGCCAGCAGGCCCTCGTCGAGCAGGGGAAGGTGCCTGAGGCCGACCTCTACGACGCTCAGGCGCAGCACGCCCAGGACAAGCTGCAACTCGTCACCGCCCGCAACGACACGCGCACTGCCCTCGTGCAGCTCGCCAACCTCCTCCAGCTCCCCTCGGCCGACGGGTTCGATATCACGCCCCTCTCCGATGCCGACCCTGTGATCCCCGCGCCCGAACTTGTGTACGCCGACGCGCTTGGTGTCAACAATTCGCTGTTGGCCGCCCGTCAGGGTATCAACGCCGCCAACGATAATATCTCGCTCGCGAAGGCGGGCTACATCCCGCGGATTGACTTCAACGCCGGCATAGGGTCGAGCTACTACAAGATCGGGGGGATTCCCAACGAGGGCTTCGGCGCGCAGATGCGTCATAACTACGCGACTTACCTCGGCTTCCGCCTGACGGTGCCGATTTTCGACGCCTTCTCCACCCGGAACTCCATCCGCCGTGCTCGCCTCTCGAAGCTGCAGGCCGAGCTGGAGCTCGACCGCCGCGAGTCGGAACTCTACAAGGAGATCCAGCTCGCCTACTACCAGGCCGAAGGCGCCCGCGAGCGCTACCTCGCCTCGGGGGAGACGCTCGAAAAAATGAGACTCTCATTCGAGGCCACCCGCGAGAAGTACAACCTCGGCCGTTCGACCCCGGCGGAGTTCGAGCAGGCCAAGAACAACCTCTTCCGCACCGAAGTGGCTTCAATCCAGGCACGTTACGAGTACCTGCTGCGCTGCCGCATCCTCGCCTACTACCGCTCAAACCGCCTCTGATGCAGCCAGAGACGACCGTAGTGGCCTAAACCGCACACCTGTTTTTGGCGAAAAAAATCAACGGCCCTATTGCATATTTAAACGATAACGCCTAAATTTGCGTTATAGAAACAAAGAGACCTCCGAGAGAGGGGGCTGGTGAGCCGCCGACGCGGCTTCCCTTTCCCAAAGATATACGCCACACCAAAGTTGATTGGGAAACTCATCAAAAATATATGAAATGCCGAGACAACCTCGTATGTACGATGGCGGGCCCCATCCCTCTTTGAGGGAGCGTCCCTTCGGGGAGCCAGGCGGATTACAAAGGACTACGAGACCTCAAAACCTGTCATTCGGAGTTTCATCGCATCCTTTGATGTGGCACCTACAAAGCGAGGCCGCTACCCATCCGGGTTCCGGCCTCGCTTCCTTTTCCCCATTTCCTTCACTACCCCTGTTCCCCAAGCCTGTCGTTCCGTGCCGGGGGCGTAGCCCCCGGAAGCCGGCCCTCTCCCAGCGAAGCAAGGGCAAAAAAAAGAGGCCCCGGAAATTCCGAGGCCCCTTGCAATGGATTTTAGCGCTATTGATGGGTTCAGCGCTTGAGGTACTTGTAGATTTCGGCGCCGTTGGCGGTTTCGATAGCCACGGCGTAGACGCCGGGGGCGAGGCGCTCGATGAGTTCGGCAACGCAGTCGCCGCGACCCTCGCTCACGATGGCGCCGGTGTAGGCGTTAACCACCATGCAGCTTATCACAGCGGCGCCGTCGGCCACCGCCTCGTTGATGCCGGACTCGGCCAGGGCCTTGTAGGCCGCCATCACGTCCTCGGCCGACATGGCCCCGGGAGCGATCACGAACTCGTCGAGCATACCCTCGTAGGGGCGGGTGGTCTCGTCGCTGATACCCAGCATGAGGGGTTCGTTATTGTCGTTGATAGCGCCGGTTTTAACGCCGGTGGCGCGGGCTGCTTCCTTGCCGTCGATGTAGAGGAGCATCATCTCCTGCTCGACGTCGCGCACGCAGGCAATGTGGTGCCATTTTCCGTCGAAAGCCGCGCTGGCGTCGGCGAGTTTGCAGTCGCTTTTGGTCACATTGTCGTCGATTGAGAAGCAGAGGTAGCCGTTGCGACGTTCCAGGCCGATCCAGTTGCCGGTGGTTCCGGTCGAGGCGTTGGCCGAGTGGCTACCCTTGAAGAAGATGTAGGCGTCGGCGTCCTTGGAGTTCATCCACATATGCGCGGTGAAGCTCGATTTGCCGAGCTGGATAGCGTCGTAAGCCTCCTGGGTATAGCAGGAGCCGTTGCCGAACTCGGCGGCACCGCCCTTCACGCCGGTAGTGGCGACGGGCTGCGAAGCGCCGGCCGCGGCCTGGCCGTAAACGAGGTTGGGGGTAGTCGCTCCCACCTCGTCAAAGGGGAAGTAGGCGAGGTCCTTGCCGGTAGAGGCGTAGCGCTCGGCCACCTTTTCGGGAGTCATGGCCCCGTCGAAGATGGTGAGCTCGTCGAGCAGACCTTTGTAAGTGTTGTTGAAGTTCACATTGACGTTGCCGATCACGAGGGGCTCGTCGTTGTCGGCGATGGCCCCGGTGTTGTCGGCCCCGGAGGCCACCTGCTGGCCGTCGACGTAGAGATAGAGCGTATGGTTGAAGTGGTCGCGCACCATCACTATGTGGTGCCACTCATCGTTCATCCACTTGTCGGCCTCCTTGACGTAGGCCTGGCTTTTGGTCACGTCGTCGTCGATGGCGAAGTAGAGTACGCCGTTCTTTAGTTCGAGACCCACCCAGTTGCCAGAGGTGCCGGTGGCGGCATCTTTGGCGATGGAGCCTTTATGGAGAATGTAAGCGGCGTCGTCGGCCGATTTCATCCAGAACTCGATCGAGAAGTCGCGTTCGCCAAGCTGCAGCTCGGGGTAGGTCTGCTGGGTGTAGTAGGCGGTGCCGTCGAGGGTGAGCGCTCCACCCTTCACGCCCTCGGCGGTGGTGGGGGCGGTGCCGGCGGCGAGGGTGGCGAAGCCGTTGACGTGGTTGCGGATCTGCTCGCCGACCTCGTCAAACGAGTAGTAGGCGAGCGGGGTGAGCTTTACCGATTTGGCTACCTTCACCTTGATAGTCATCGACGCGTTCTTGTCGTCGGTGGCGCCGGTGGTCGCGAGGTTTATCTCGAAGTTTCCGGCCTCGGCGGGAGTGCCGCTGAGGGTGCCTGTGAGGGTCGCGGTGTCAAACTCCCAGTTGAGTCCTTCGGGCACGTTGGTGGCGGTGATGCCGGTGGCGCGGAGTGCCTTTACCTTCACGGCTTCGATGGGGTCGCCTAAGTTGATGAGCTGGGCCGAGGCGCCTTCGCTGAGCATCAGCGCGGCACGGGTCTCGTAGCGATCCTCGGGCGAGTAGCTCAGGTGGGGCGGCTGGTTGTAGGCCGTGTTCTGCCATGCGATAGCCATGCGGTACTGGTGGTCCTGCATCAGGCAGTCGAGCTTGTACTCGGTGGGGATGGTGGTGGTGAAAATCAGCAGGTCGCTGTTGGTGGAGCCGTCGTGGAGTATCACCTCCTCGCGCCAGTCACCGAAGAGGTCGGCCGAGAGGTTGGGGGTAGCCTTGGTACCGTTGCATGACGCGGCGTTACTCCACTGATTGAAGTTCACAAGGGTGTTGATTTTCGAGAAGTCGGGTTCGGGCTTGCTGATGGTGGTGCCGTCGAGCAGCTCGTCGAGCAGGTCGCCGTCCCAGTAGATTCGGAAGTTGATCGGGGGGCGGTTGTCGGCGATAGCCTTGCCGTAGCTGTAGACCGACGCGTCGCTCGCGGCCCAGTATTCGTAACCGGGGAAGTTGGGCGACACGTTGGCGGCCAGGCCGCGGCCTATATCCTTGCCCGACTGCTTCTTCATAAACAGAATTTCGCCGGTGCGGGCGTCGCGCATCTCGGTGTCGAAGGGGTATTCGGCCTTCGTTTCCTCGTGGGGCATAAACACCTGCAGCCCCTCGCGGTCGGGGAGCATCTTTGCCAGGTGGAGCGCGTCGCCGTGCCCTTCGTAGTCGTTCTTCGGGTTGGTGCGGTAGAGGAGGGTGCCGTCGTGGTCGAGCGCGCCGCCGCCATAGATGATTTCGTCCTTGCCGTCGAAGTCAACGTCGCCCACGGTCAGCGAGTGGGCGCCTTCGCCCCAGAGACCCTTGCCCTTAACTTTGGACTCGTGGAACCACACTTCCTGGAGCTTTCCGTCGCGGTAGTTCACGGCCCACACGAAGGCGCAGCGGTAGTAGCCGCGGGCAAAGATGGCCGAGGGGCGTTCGCCGTCGAGGTAGGCCACTCCGGCCAGGTAGCGGTCCGAGCGGTTGCAGTAGTTGTCGCCCCAGATGTCGGTGCCCACATAGTCGTAGGCGGGCTTGTAGGGGATGGTGCTGAGGGCTTCGCCGGTCTTGCCGCTGAACACGGTCAGATATTCCGAGCCGCCGCGCACATGGCCGTAGATTTTCGTCGGGTTGTCCTCGAACATACGGTAGTCGTCGGTCTCTTTGTCGTCGCCCAGGAGAACCCAGTTGCCCAGGCCGTCCTTGGTGCCGGGAGCTGTTTTGCAGATCATCTCGGCCGAGCCGTCGCCGTCGAAGTCATACACCATGAACTGGGTGTAGTGGTTGCCCGAGCGGATGTTGTGGCCCAAGTTTACGCGCCAGAGCTTTGTGCCGTCGAGCTTGTAGCAGTCGATGATCGTGGGGCCGGTGAGACCTTTCGACGCGCTGTCCTTGGCGTCGGTGGGCATCCATTTCACGAAAAGCTCGTAAACGCCGTCGCCATCGACATCACCTACCGAAATATCGTCGGGGGTGTATTCGTGGAAGCTGGCGTTGCCCACGGGGCCTACCTTGCCGCTGTTGGGGCGGTCGAGGTGCACCTTGAAGTAAGGCTCGGCCCAGGCTGAGCAGCTGCCGCTGTCAAACATCGTGCCTCCGGCGTTGGCGCGTACCTCGTAGGTAGCGCCGGCGGTTCCGGCGGCGTCGGTGAAGTTAGTCACTTTGGAAATAGGGGCGTCGTTGATTTTCACCCCGTCGCGGTACACGTCGAACGTCGTCGAGGCGTCGTCGCTCACCAGCGAGCGCCACGAAATGAACACTCCGTTGTCCACCTTCACGGCTACCACACCTCGGGTGAGGTACTCCGCCTGGGGGGCGCCGAGGGCCTGGAGGCCCATCGAGGCAACGAGAGCGACGCTAAGCAAATACTTTTTCATCGCGTGAATGATAGGAATCAGATTAGGTTAAAAATGTTGTTCAGGTATTAATTATCGCGAAATTAGAGAATTTTCGCCAATTCTCCCAATCGTAGAGGGGTTTATCGTCGCGTCGGCGTCAATGAAAAACCGCGGCAGGGGCTGTCGCCGATGCCGCAGTCGCGATAAATTTCTTTTCCGGGTGGGGAGGATTACATGTTCATGCCGCCGTCGACCTGGATAACCTGGCCGGTGACGTAGCTCGACATGTCGGAGGCCAGGAAGGTGGCCACGTTGGCGATGTCGTCGACCGTGCCGCCGCGGCGCAGGGGGATTTTCTGGATCCAGTCCTTGCGGATGTCCTCGGGGAGGGCGGCGGTCATGGCTGTGTCGATGAAGCCCGGGGCGATGGCGTTGGCGCGGATGTTGCGCGAGCCTACCTCCTGGGCGATGCTCTTGGCCAGGGCGATCATGCCGGCCTTGGAAGCGGCGTAGTTCGACTGGCCGGCGTTGCCGTGAACGCCCACCACGGATGCCATGTTGATGATTGAACCGTGCTTCTGGCGGAGCATGATGGGGAGCACGGCGTGGATGAAGTTGAACGCGCCTTTGAGGTTGACGGCGATCACGGCGTCCCACTGGGCCTCGGTCATGCGCATCATCAGGCCGTCCTTGGTGATACCGGCGTTGTTCACCAGTATGTCGATCGAGCCGAAGTCCTTGTGGATTTCCTTAACCACTTCCTCGGTCTGGGCGAAGTCGGCGGCGTTGGAGGCGTAGCCTTTGGCTTTGACGCCCAAGGCGATGATTTCTTCTTCGGTTTTCTTGCCGTTCTCGTCGATCACGAGGTCGGTGAACGCTATGTTGGCCCCTTCGGCGGCGAAGCGCAGGGCGATTTCCTTGCCGATGCCGCGGGCGGCGCCGGTGATGAGGGCTGTCTTTCCTTCGAGAAGTTTCATAGGGAATGTTTTATGAAATGTGATGTTTTGATGTTTACTTTTCGCTGGGGCGCCGCAGGGCTTCGACCACGAACTCTATCGTCTGGTCCTGCACGCGCTGCCGGTCGAGCCCGAGGTTTTCGAGGGCCTGCCGGTGGAGGGGGTTCTCGATGCCGAGCAGGAGCACCACCACGAGGCTCTCGGCCCGCTTGGCCTGCTCGCGGTCGAACTCGCCCGAGCGCACGCCCTCGGCGAGTATCTCCCTGACAATCTGCATCTCCTTGAGGGCGGCGAGGCGCTTCGTCCTCCCCGAGCGCCTGAAGTCGAGCTTCAGTAGGTCGGGTATGGAGTCGGGCATCTGCCAGCCGGTTGCCTGCCCGGCCACTATGTCGGCCCTCGCGTGAAGCAGCTCAGAGATGCGTTCGGCGGCGGGGGTGTCGTTGCTTATGATGCTCCGCTCGCGGCTCACCAGTTGCTCGCTCTCGCGCTCGATTACCGCCTGGTGTATCTCCTTTTTGTTTTTAAAATAGGTGTAAATGGTGCGCCGTCCCTTGTCCGAGGCGTTTGCTATGTCGAGCATAGTGGTGTTCTCCACCCCTTTGCGGGCGAAGAGCTGCCGTGCCACCTCGATAAGTTTGTCGCGGGTTTTGCTTCCCATAACCTATTGTGTAAAATTCGTGCGAAGTTACTAAAAAAAGTTCATAACCGAAGAGTTTTGACGCAAAAAGGGTAGCAAAGGCCATTTTTCGGCATCTTCCTTTGGCTATCGGCGACGCTTTTGCTAATTTCGTTGTTTAAATGTTTATGGAAAAGATTCGCAAATCAAATATCGGCAGCGTAGCGCTGTTGAGGGGCTTCGCGCTCGCTATGGCGGCTTTCATCTGCGTGGTGTCGGTTCCGGCGGCCGACCTGGCCTTCGCTTCGCGCGAGGCGGCGCAGGTGGGAATCGTCGTGCGCGACCTCGCCACGGGGCGCGAAACGGTGGCTCTTAACCCCGACGTGGCCCTCACTCCGGCATCAATCACCAAATGCGTCACAGCCGCCGCGGTGTTCGCCGCCGGACTGGCCGACTCGCGGTTCGAGACCCCGGCATACGTCTCGGGTTCGGTAAGCGGTGGCGTGCTCGACGGTTCTGTGGTTATCGTCGGCAAGGGTGACCCTACCACTGGTCTGCGCTCCTTCCCCCGCGGCGACGGCCTGGCCGACAGCATTGCCGCCGCGCTAAATCGGATGGGGGTCCGCGAAATCACCGGCTCGATTCTGCCCGACTGCTCCTACCTCTCATCGCCCGGACCGAACTCCCGCTGGGAGATTGGCGACGCCGAATGGAGCTACGGGGCAGGGCTCTACGCGCTGAACTATAACGGCAACACCCGCGGCACCGACCTCGCGCTCCCCGATCCCCCCGAGGCGTTCGCCGCCGAGGTGGAGGGCGCGCTCGCTCCGTTCGGTATAACTGTAGGGTGGGGGGCCGACGACCTCCCTCCGGCTGCCGAGCTCCGGCAGATTACCTCACATAAGTCGGCCGACTATGAGGAGATTCTGACCCGTATGATGGTGCGCAGCGACAACCTCTTCGCCGAGGCCATGTTGCGGGCGCTCGCCCCAGGCTCGACCCTCAAAGGCGCGCTCGCCCGCGAGAAGGAGCTTCTCGGTAAGCTCGGACTGGAAACCACGAGGGTTGGGCTGTTCGACGGCAGCGGCCTCTCGCGCAACGACCGTTTCTCCCCCCGGTTCCTCGCCCGTCTGCTCGCGGTTATGGCCCGCCGCTCCGACGGCGCCCCCTATGCCGCGCTATTCCCCCTGGCGGGGCGCGACGGCACTGTGAAAAAACTCCTCCGCGGCACCCGCCTCGAAGGGAAGCTCGCCCTGAAGAGCGGCAGCATGATGGGGGTGCTCTGTTACGCTGGCTACAAGCTCGATGCGAACAACCGCCCGACCCACGCCGTTGTGGTTATGGTCAACGGCTACTTCTGCCCCGCTGCCGAGGTGCGGAAAGCCATCCAGAGCTTCTTGCTCAAAACCTTCCCCTGAATCCCCGATTATCCCCTGAATTATTGTTGACAAACCTAACATACGTCCCATGGTACTGACCGAGATGATAAACCTCGCCGCTGAAATAGCGGAGCAGCTCCTTGTAGCCAAGGACAATGAGAGCGACGGCCTCCTCCCCAAGACCAAGCTCGACATAATACGCCTGGCCGAGCTCGCCGCGACTCTGCCCGACCTCCCGGAGCCGACTCCCGAGCCGGAGCCCGTCCCCAAGGCGGAGCCCGCCCCTGAACCGGAGCCCGCCCGCGACTGTGGCGAGGCGACAGCCGAGCTTCCCAAACCCGAGCCTCCCGAGCCCGAGCCCGAGCTCCCCAAGCCCCAAGCCCCCGCGCCTTCCGAGCAGGGCCTGGTAGCCGCCGAACTCCGCCGCCTGTTCTCCCTCAACGACCTGTTCCTCTTCCGGCGCGAGCTCTTCCAGGGTTCGCAGGTGCTGTTTGACCGCGCTTTGGAGGATGTGGGCGCGTGCTCCTCGGCCCCCGAGGCCCGCGAGATTCTGGTAAACAACTACGCCCTCGACCCCAAGCGCCCCGAGGCCAAGGAATTTCTCGCTGTGATAAGCGGACTTTTTGAAATCTGAAACTACTTATGAGCGGAAAACTTTATGTGGTGCCCACCCCGGTGGGCAATCTGGCCGATATGGCGCCACGCGCCATAGAGACCCTGCGCCAGGCGTCGCTGATTCTGGCCGAGGACACGCGCACGTCGTCGGTGGTCACCAAGCATTTCGGCATCAACACCCCGATGCAGGCCTACCATAAATTCAACGAGCACGCCGCGACCGCCCCCTTCCTCGAACGGCTCAAAGGGGGCGAGACAATCGCGCTGGTATCCGACGCGGGCACCCCCGCCATCTCCGATCCGGGCTTCCTGCTGGTGCGCGCTTGTCGCGAGAACGGTATCGAGGTAGAGACGCTCCCCGGTCCCACGGCCTTCGTGCCGGCGCTCGTCAATTCCGGCCTCCCGTGCGACCGCTTCACGTTCGAGGGGTTCCTCCCCCCGAAAAAGGGGCGCGCTTCGAGGCTCGCCTCCCTGGCCGCGGAGCCCCGCACCTTTATAATATATGAGTCGCCGCTGCGCTTGGCCAAAACCCTCTCGGAACTTGCCGCGGCTTGCGGCCCCGACCGCCCCGCCTCCGTGTCGCGCGAAATATCCAAACTCCACAACACGACCCACAACGGAACCCTCGCCGAACTCGCCGAATATTTTTCCGTGAACAATCCGAAAGGGGAAATCGTTATTGTTGTATCGGGCAAGACCGACAAGGCCGACGGCCCGAAAGTCCATAAAAACAAATACCGTTCAAACGAAAACGACGACTGAAACATTCACAACTTTAACACTGATTCAGAACATTACTATCCATTTATTATGAAGACGCTTACATACACCGTGCTCGCCGCCCTCGTATTCGGAGTGGCCGCCTGCGACTCCAAGAAGAACTCCCAGGAAGGTGCCGACAACTATCCTACCACCGCCGACTCCCTGAAGGTGGCCATGGCCAACCAGGACTCCCTCCTGATGCTCGTCAACGATATTTCCGAGGGTATGGCCCAGATCAAGCAGCTGGAGAACATCCTGTCGTCGACCGGCGACCTCACCGCTGAATCGAAGGACCGCCGCCAGCAGATCCGCGACGATATGATGGCTATCCAGCAGACACTCCAGCAGCGCCGCGACCGTCTGGCCGAGCTTGAAAAGAAACTCAACGCCTCCGACGGCAACAATAAAACCCTCCAGCGCACCATCGAGACTCTGAAAAAGCAGATCGCCGACCAGGAGGGCACAATCGAGGGTCTCCGCGGCGAACTCGCCCAGGCCAACATCAACATCGAGCGCCTCACCGCCGCTACCGACTCGCTCAACACCGCGGTGAAGGACGTTACCGAGGCCAAGGACCTCGCCCAGGAAGAGGCGACGAAGCTCACCAACGAGCTCAACACCTGCTACTACGTCGTAG
The DNA here is from genome assembly GCA_023663385.1 of Alistipes timonensis. Taxonomy (GTDB): domain Bacteria; phylum Bacteroidota; class Bacteroidia; order Bacteroidales; family Muribaculaceae; genus UBA7173. Next base: position 42,777 of record JAMPHO010000008.1, read on the forward strand.
GGTCAAACAAGGAGCTCAAAGAAGCCAAGATTATCGAAGGGGGCTTCCTCCGCAAGACCAAGGTGCTCCCCGAGGACTTCCAGCTCAACGCCTTCCTCAAGGCCGACAAGCGCACCCTCACTTCCATACCCCTGCACTCCAAGAAGGGCAAGGTGATGACCCAGCAGCCCCAGAACTCCTACGAGATCGTGGAGGACGCCGCCGGACAGAAGATTCTCAAAATCACCGACGCCACCGCTTTCTGGAACAAGTCCAACTATCTCGTGATCCAGATCGACTAATCACACAAAGGCTTAACCCCCATATGGCAGCCGCGCCCGTTTTGGCGCGGCTGCTTTTTTGTCATTAGCCGGATAGCTTGCAGGCGGTGATTTTGCGGGGATGGGGGGAAATGGCTAACTTCGCGGTCGGAAAAGTTTATTATAAGGAAAAGATTGTTTTTTGCTATGACTTCGATTGCCCGGAAACTCAGGGAGGTAGCGCGAGAGTCTACTTTCCCGGTGCTTATGGCGCTGTGCGCCGTCCACTGTTTCAATGATTTGCTCCAGTCGGTAGTGTCGGCTGTCTACCCGATGCTGAAGGAGGACCTTTCGCTCTCGTTCGGCGAAATCGGCCTTATAACGCTTGTTTATCAAATCGCCGCCTCGGTGTTCCAGCCGGTTGTGGGGCTCGCATTCGACCGCCGTCCGTTCGTGGGGAGCCTCCCTATGGGTATGGTGTTCTCGACCATCGGCATTATACTTTTCGCTTACGCCTCGTCGCTGCTGATGGTGCTCGCGGCTGTGTTTCTCGTGGGTGTCGGTTCGTCGACGCTCCATCCCGAGGCCTCCCGCATCACCTCGCTGGCGAGCCGCGGCCGCCGCGGCCTGGCCCAGTCGATTTTCCAGGTTGGTGGTAACTTCGGCGGCTCGATAGGGCCGTTGTTGGTCGCCCTGATTGTGGCTCCCAACGGACGCCATTACGTTGCCTGGTTCCTTATTGTTTCCGCGATGGCGTTCTACGCTATGCGCCGCGTGTGCGCCTGGTACGGCGGCTATCTCAAAACCAACGGCTCGGGGGCCATTGGCGCCGTGGGGCATATACGCCGCCCCCTCTCGCCTAAGCGCACCCTTTTCGTCATAGGGGTGCTTATGGTGCTCATCTTCTCGAAGTACATCTATATGGCGTGCCTAACCAACTATTACACCTTCTACCTGATAGAGCGCTTCGGCGTGACAATCAAGATGTCGCAGGTGTTCCTCTTCGTGTTCCTGGTGTCGACTGCCCTCGGAACCCTCGTCGGCGGCCCGATCGGCGACCGCTACGGCCGCAAGCCCGTCATTTGGGCCTCGATTCTCGGCACGGCCCCCTTCAGTCTGCTGATGCCCCACTGCGGGCTGGCGCTCACGGTGGTTCTCAGCTTCTGCGTGGGCTTCATGCTCTCGTCGGCCTTCCCCGCTATCCTTCTGTATTCCCAGGAACTGCTACCCAACAAGCTCGGGCTTGTGTCGGGCCTGTTCTTCGGCTTCGCCTTCGGCGTTGCCGGGGTGGCGTCGGCCATCCTCGGCGACTTCGCCGATGTCTACGGCATCGACGCGGTCTACAACTTCTGCGCCTACACCCCCCTGTTGGGGCTTGTGGCCTGCCTGCTGCCGAATCTCAAGAAACTGCCGGGCGAGGAGACACTCTGACGCGGCGGTTTTGCACAATTATGGGATTTTTTGGCAACCTCGCCCCGACGCGGTAATTTCGCGGTATGAAACTGAGTTACGCTTACATCGCCGCGGCTCTTATCGCCGCCCTTCCGCTGGGAAGCTGTCGCTCCGATTCGGGGCGCGAGGAGCTTGCCCACCATCATGACCACGGCCACGACCACGAGGCCGAGAACCATGACCACGAGGCCGAGGAACCCGGCCATAGTCACGAATCGGCCGACGAGGCCCACGACGGAGAAATCGTTCTCGCTCCAGAGAAAGGGGAGCGCTTCGGCGTGAAGGTTGCCGAGGCCGCCGAGACCCCATTTTCGGAGGTAATAGTGGTGTCGGGGCAGATTGTGCCCTCGCCGTCGGAAACCTCCGTTGTAGCCGCCCGCTCGGCCGGCATAGTGCGCCTCGCCGCCGGAATAGCCCCCGGGGCAAAAGTTGCCAAAGGCGCGACCGTGGCCACTGTTTCGGCCCAGGGTATGTCGGGGGGTGACCCCAATGAGGGTGCCCGCGTGGCGCTCGAAGCGGCGCGCCGCGAGCTCGACCGCCTCACCCC
>JAMPHO010000009.1 GCA_023663385.1 Alistipes timonensis
GCGTGGGGAGCTGGGCCGCGGAGGCGCTGGCCCGCACCGGGGTGGGGGCGCTGACGCTTGTCGACGCCGACCGCGTGAGCGTTACCAACATCAACCGTCAGGCGCCGGCGACGACCCTTACCGTCGGTGAGCCGAAGGTGGAGGTGATGGCCCGCAAACTGCTTGAGATCAACCCCGGGCTGAGGCTCGAACTGGTCGACGGGCGATACACCGCCGAAACCGCCGACAACTTTGACCTCGGGAGCTACGACGCGGTGATTGACGCCATCGACTCGCTGGCCGACAAGGCGCTGCTGATCCTGCGGGCCACCGAGGCCGCGGCCCGTAGCGCGGAACGCCCCCGCCGCCCGCTGTTCGTAAGCTCGATGGGGGCCGCGCTGAAGCTCGACCCTACGAAAATCGCCGTGGCGGAGTTCTGGAAGGTGAGCGGTTGCCCGTTGGCCGCCGCCCTGCGTCGCCGCTTCAAGAAGAGTGGCACCCTGCCGGCGCGCAAATTCCAGTGCGTTTACTCGCCCGAGCTCCTCGCCAACCGCGGCTCCGCGCTGGAAGGGGATACCGCTATGACCTACGGCAAGGTGGCCGTCAACGGCTCCCTCTGCCACGTCACCGCCATCTTCGGCATGACGCTCGCCGGCCTGGTCATCGAGGCCCTCGCCTCATCCGATTAATTGGTGGATTTGGTGTTGGGCTGGCTTGATAATTATCTAAATAATAGAGAAATGACAAAGATAGAAAACGATTCTCAGTATGATCGGGTTATGCGGCGAATTGAGGATTTGTTGTCGCTGGTAGATGATAACACTCCTGAGACAGATCCGAACTCTGTTGAGTTAGGATTGCTCTCAAATTTAGCTGCTGATTATGAAGATAAGCATTACCCTATTGAGCGCTCAGATAAAATGAAGAGGTTTGAAACATAAGTATTTCGGATAGGGTGTCTGGAATGCGACAGCGGCGCGCCGTCCCGCGGGGGGATGGCGCGCCGCCGTAAATATCCGGGGTGGGGGTTATTTGTCCTGGGTGAGGCAGAAGAGGAAGTCCTTCTCGTCGTCGGGGTTGGTCTGCACGTCGACCTTTCCTTCGCGGGCGAGCCAGCCGATGGCGGCGAACACCTCTTTGTCCTTCAGTTTGGTTTCTTTCTTAAGCTGTTTGAGGCCGAGTACGTCGGCGGTCGAAAGCGCGTTCCAGACGAGTCCGGCCCACGCGCCGATTGTTTCTACGTTCATAGTTGGAAATATTGATTAAAAGTTAGACATTATTACATTGGAGTATGTAAAAACCGATGGTTTGTGTTTTGGCTATCCAATTGCTTTTCGGGTGCAAAGGTAGCTAAAAAATTGAGAATTACGCAAATACTGAGGCGATTAAGTTGCCTCGCTCCGCGCTTCCCACACCTATAAACAAATGGCAAAATATTGGGGTTCAAAGATTTAATAAATTTTTACAAAACATAAAAAATACTCCGGGTGTTTTGGTGGAAACACCCCGAAAGTTGTAACTTTACGCCAAATTAACCGAATTGACGAAATGGCCAAGAAACAGAGCCGCAAACCAGCCGCCGCGCCCGAGGTAAGGCGTTTCAAGGGACTCGTGGTTAAAAACACGGGTGCCTGGTACACCGTGCTCCCCGAAGGGGAGGACCCCTCGGGGCCGACGGTGAGCTGCAAAATCAAGGGGGCATTCCGCCTTCGCGGAATACGCACAACCAACCCGGTGGCCGTGGGCGACGTCGTAGAGGTGGCCCTTGCCGCCGACGGAAGCGCCTGGATCACGGCCATCGAGCCCCGGGCCAATTATATAATACGCCGCGCGTCGAACCTCTCGAAGGAGGCGAGCATCCTGGCATCGAACATCGACCAGGCGGTGCTCGTCGCGTCGCTGGCGCACCCCACGACCTCCACCACCTTCATCGACCGATTCCTGGCCACGGCCGAGGCGTACCGCGTGCCCGCCGTGCTGGTAATCAACAAAATCGACCTGCTGGAGTCGGACGATGACCGCAAACTGCTCGCGGCCGTCGAGAACTTGTACACCTCGATAGGCTACGAGGTTATACCCCTCTCGGCCCGTACGGGCGAGGGGATGGAGCGCCTCCGCGCCGCACTGGCTGGTAAGAAATCACTCTTCAGCGGCAATTCGGGGGTGGGGAAGTCGACCCTCATCAACGAGCTGATTCCCGGCCTCGACCTCCGCACTGCCGAGATTTCCGACATTCACGACCAGGGGATGCACACCACGACCTTCTCCGAGATGTTCCCCCTCCCCGGCGGAGGGTGGCTGATCGACACCCCGGGGGTGCGCGGCTTCGGCACCATCGAGATGGACGCCAAGGAGGTGAGCCACTACTTCCCCGAGATATTCGCGGCCTCGGCCGGATGCCGCTATGGCGACTGCTCCCACACTATCGAACCGGGGTGCGCCGTGCTTGAGGCGCTCCGCGACCACCGCATTGCCCACTCGCGCTATACCTCGTATATGAGCATTCTGGCAGACGCCGCCCCCGACAAATACCGCAAACCATTCTGAGCCACACCCCTATGACCCACACCACCGACAACCGCCGGCGCGCGATGCTGATTATAAACCCGATTTCAGGTACCGGCTCCAAGGAAGGAGTCGAGGAGCTCGTGCGCGCCCGCCTGGCAAAGGCGGAAATCGAGGTAGAGACCCGCTTCACCGGCGCCCGGGGCGACGCCACGCGGTTGGCCGCCGAAGCCTCGACCCGCGGCTTCGGGTCGGTGCTCGCCTGCGGGGGTGACGGCACTATCAACGAGACTGCCCGCGCCCTCTGCGGCACCCGAACCATACTCGGCATACTCCCCGCGGGTTCGGGCAACGGCCTGGCCCGCCACGTCGGGGTGCCGGTCGACATCGACAAGGCGCTCGACATCGTAACCGGCGGCAACGTCATGCAAGCCGACTACGGCACCACCAACGGCAATCCGTTTTTCTGCACCTTCGGCCTGGGGTTCGACGCCGCCGTATCGCATCGCTTCGCCCGCCAGAGCCGCCGGGGCGTGCTTAGCTACATAAAGAGCACCCTCACGGAGTATCTGCGCTTCCGTCCGCAGACCTACACTATTTCGGCCAACGGCAAGCTGCTCACCGAGAAGGCTTTCCTGATAGCCGTGTGCAACGCCTCGCAGTGGGGCAACAACGCCTACATAGCCCCCGACGCGAGCATCACCGACGGGTTGCTCGACATAGTGGTGGTCCACTCCGGCACGCCGATTGACGCCGCCGTGATGGGGATGGATATTTTCACCGGGTACATCAACAAGAACACCATGGTGCGCGCCTTCCGCGCTCCCGCCGCGGTGATTTACCGCAACGCCCCGGGGGAGGCCCACATCGACGGCGAGCCGATCTCGATGGGCGATATACTCGACATAAAATGCCACCGCCGGGCGCTGCGCATCTACGCCCCCGCCGACCGCGGCAGCTTCAAACCCATAATAACCCCGGTGCGCGAAATGGTGCGCGACCTGAAGCTGCACCTCAACCACCGCTTCCACCTCTGAGCGACACCGCGATGGAGAACCGCTTCAACACATACATCAACGGCCTTGACGTGGATTTCTGGCGCCGGCTCTGCGTCGAACGCGGCGAGCTCCGCCATTACGCCAAAGGGGAGGCGTTCGCCACCATAGGCACCATCGCGCCGTATGTGGGGTATATCGAGCGTGGCACCCTCAAATATCTCTGCTATTCGACCGACGGCACCGAGCACGTCGTCGGGCTGGAGTACACCGGGGAATTTGTGGCCGACTTCCCGTTCTCGCTCCGTGGGCGCCCGGCGCGGGTGTCGATAATCGCCGACTCCCCCTGCGACATCCATTGCGTGCCCGTCAAGACCATAGTGTCGCTCATGGAGTCGGACCCGCGCGTTGAGGAGCTCGTGCTGCGCTCAACCGAAGTGCTCTTCGACACCGTCTACGACCGCTACCTCGACACCATCCGCAAAACCCCGCTTGAGCGCTACACCTACCTTATCGGCACCCATCCCGAAATCTTCAACCTCTTCTCCCTTAAAGACATCGCCTCCTACCTCAACATCACCCCGACCCACCTCAGCCGCCTCCGCCACAAAGCCTGAGTTCCCAAGCCATTCGGGAACTTATCTAAAAAGCAGTATATAAGCGTATTGAGGTGGCATACTTGTGCTTGGTTATTATGGTCGTCGCACATAGTTCAGACTAATTTCTGTGTTCTGTTATTAACTTTTAAGTTAATTCTTTTGGCTGCTATTTTTTTATGTGCTACCTTTGCATAGGAGATAGTGCCATTTTTTTTATTAATTAATGATTTAATAACAATGAAACAGAATTACTCCCTTGAATTAGTAGAGCAGCATCCTGCCGTGAACTTTTACAGCATTAAACTCGACAATTACCAATTAACAGAATTAGAACGATTTTTTGAGAAATTTCCGATAGGATGCGAATATGACCGCGATGTTGATGTGATTGTGGCGTGGCTCGATAAGATTGGTCAGAAGGGAGCGTTAGAGCGATATTTTAAAAGTGAAGGCAGATATGGAGATGGCGTAGGTGCGATACCGCTTGAAATTGGCAATAATGTCAGGTTGTATTGTCTGCGCCTTTCGGACAACATACTTGTGTTTGGAAACGGCGATGTCAAAGACTGTGAAAAATGGCAAGACAGTCCGAAATTGGCGGCGTATGTTGAAATGCTTATGGATACGAGCCGATTCATAAGGTCGCGAATGAACAACGGTGACATCTTACTGGTTGAAAAGGAAATATTAGGTAACTTAAAATTCACAAGACATGAAAAGGAGTAGCATAATCGAAGCTCGTCGAGAAAGAGTTTCGCCAGATGTGCGCCGGCAGGTGGACATCTCATTCCTTATTGTCGACAGGATACATGAAATCTTGACAAGTAAGGGATACAAACAGAAAGACCTTGCCCTTAAACTTGGAAAGAAGGAGTCCGAGGTGAGCAAGTGGATGCGTGGTACTCACAATTTCACGATAGAGACCCTTTCGTCAATAGAAGTGGCGTTAGGTGAACCTATTTTAGCTATTGCCCGATAGCCGTCAAGCCATATGGAACCAAGTTCTTTATGTTATATATGATGAATAATTACAACCGGGTGTCGCCGTAAGGTGTCACTCGGTTGAGTTTTTAGCGGTGTATTCGTTTGTGATTTCAGATTTAGCGCCTCGGCGATGGCGGTGTAGTTTTGGGAGGAGGCTTGGTTGAGGCGTGGATGGGTGTTTTGGAGGGCGTTTGACAAAGTTTAACATCTACCCCCCCCGATGGTTGGAATTTTCAACATATGTTGAGGAATTTATGGTTTTTGTGTTGTAACTTTGCGGCGCTATCGGGAAACTGTTTATAATGCTGGCGAACGTTTATTAATAACGTTGTTGAACGTTGCCTTATGACGAGGTTGAGCGTTTCCTTGTAACGTGGCGAAACGTTTCACCCGATACTCATCTGTTCCCACCAATATTCATCTAATGATGCTTACTGACTATGCTTAGAGATGTTATGGCTTTTGTGAGGGCGGTGCTGGCGTTGATCGCGTCGCTGGTAGGCATGGCGGCTTCGGGCGCCGTGGTTTCGGGCAGGGTAGTGGCTCTGCCGGAACGGGAGCCCGAGGGGTTCGCGACGGTGGCGCTTTACGCCGCCGGAGACACCGTAAGGCCCCTTTCGGCGGTCGCCGCCGATGAGGCGGGGCGTTTCACCCTGCGGCCCGCCGCGGCAGGCGAGTATGTCGCCAAGGTTAGCTCGGTGGGGCGCAAGGGTGCGTCGGTGAGGTTCGCGTTCGGAAGTTCCGATGTGAATCTTGGCGAGATAGCCCTCGAACCCGGCGCGTCGATGCTCGCCGAGGTAGAGGTGGCGGCGCAGCGTCCGCTCGTCAGCAAGGAGATCGACCGCATCGGCTACGACGTGCAGGCCGACCCGGAATCCTCGACCTCGACCCTCACCGATATGCTGCGCAAGGTGCCTATGGTGTCGGTCGACGCCGAGGGGAACATCTCGGTGCGCAACCAGTCGTTCAAGGTCTATAAGAACGGCAAGCCCAACCATTCGTTCTCGAACAACGCCAAGGATATATTCGCGGCGATACCCGCGTCGTCGATCAAGAAAATCGAGGTTATTACCGACCCCGGCGCGAAGGAGGATGCCGAAGGCACCGGCGCCATACTGAACATCGTCACCATCAACGACTCCCCACTGAAGGGGGTGCTCGGCACAGCGTCGCTGGCCCTGAACACCCGCGTGCCGCTGCCCCTGCCGCGCCTGTGGCTCACATCGCAGATAGGCAAGGTTAACTTCTCGATTTCCGGGGGCTACAACCACCAGACTTACCGCGCCGGGCGTGACGCGGCTGATGCCCGGGGCACATATCACACTACCGGCAACACCCTGATCCAGCGTAGCTCGGGGCGCACCCGGAGCGACAACGGCTGGGCCAACGTCGAGCTGAGCTACGACCTCGACTCTATGAACCTCTTCACGGGCGAGTTCTCCGTAAGCCCTTACGCCGGGCGTTCCGACGGGAGCGACTTCGTCGCGATGCTCGACGGCGACCAGACCGTCTACAGCTACACCAACCGCTACAACCGACCCCGCAACCGCTACACCGACCTCTCGGGGGTGTTCAACTACCAGCATTCGACCCGCCGACCGGGGGAGACGCTGACCCTCTCCTACCAGGTTGCCTCCACCTCGCAGAGCCGCCATTTCGTTTCGAGCTACGAGGATATGGTGGATATGCCCGTGGCTTATACCGGGGTGGTGAGCGACACCCGTCTCGACTTCGCCGAGCACACCGCGCAGTTCGACTGGACGCGCCCCATAAACAAGCACCATAAGTTCGACCTCGGGGCGAAATACATCCATCGCCGCAACCACTCGGTGAGCGACTACGACTATGTGGGGGCCGGAACCACGCACGACGACTTCGTACACCGCACCCAGGTTGCCGCCGTCTACTTCGACTATCGCCTGGCCTACGGGTCGTTCAGCGCCCGCGCCGGGCTGCGCTACGAGTTCTCGCGGCTCGACGCCCGGTTCCCCGACGGGTCGCGCCCCTCGTTCGGCAGCAACCTCAACGACCTGGTGCCGGCGGCCTCGGTTATGTGGCAGCCCGACGACGCCAATTCGCTGCGGGCCAATTTCTCGACCTCCATCCAGCGCCCCGGCATAAGCTACCTCAACCCGGCGGTGACTGCCAGCCCCTATATGGTTTATTTCGGCAATCCCGACCTGGAGAGCGCCCGAGTCAACAACGTGTCGGTCAACTACTCGCTGACCAAGAACAAAATCTACCTCGACGCGTCGCTCTTCTACACCTTCGCCAACAACCAGCTCTGCGACGTGCGCTCCATGGAGGGGAACGTGCTCTACCAGACCTACGACAACGGCGACCGCCAGCGCATGGCCTACGCCTCGCTCTACCTCCAGTACACCCCTACCGACAAGACCCAGCTGATGTTCGGCGGCTCGGGAGGCTACGGGCGCTGCTTCTCGCCCCGCACCGGGGCCAAAGTCGAGCGCTGGGTGTGGCACCCCTGGGTACAGGTGTCGCAGAGGCTCCCCTGGAAGCTGCGCCTCACGGCCAACGCCCAGTACGGCAACGGATATGTCAACAGCGTGTACCAGTACAGCGAACCCCTGGGCGCGGCCCGGTTCTGGTGGAACATCTCGCTGCAGCGCTCCTTCCTGGCCAACGACCGGCTCACGGTGCGCCTCTACGCCAACAACCTCTTCTTCCCCTCGGCGGCCCGCTCGCGCGTCTACTCCGTCAACTCCGACTACACCGGGGTGCGCGACACTTACGCCTACCTCAACAGTTACGCCGGGCTGTCGGTTTCGTTCCGCTTCGGCTCTCTGCAGTCGGAAGTGAAGAAGACCGACCGCTCCATCTCCAACGACGACCTCCAGGGGAAGCGCCTCTGACACCCCGCGACACAACACCGCTCATACACTACCGCTTATAATAACCCGACACCCTTGGCAGCGACTGCCGGGGGTGTCAGCCTTTACGCGTCCCTATAAATTTCTCGCCAAATATATCAGCGCCGCCGAACCATACGGCGTTGGCGGGCGTTAGTAAAGCATATTCAACTTTTCTTATACTTTATTAAACGTTTCGCTATTTATGGTAAGAGTAAACTGGTTCAAAGGGATAAAGCGCGCCGTTATGGCCGCTGTTACTGTTGTTTGCGTGTCGGCCGGGGCTTCGGCGCAAAAAGCCGAGGTGCAGGTGGGCTACGGAGGCTACACCCAGATGGACGCTTCCGACTGCCACGACGGATGGGACCACGTTAATACCGCCTGGGGCGCCGTTACCGCCGGTGTCAACTTCCAGATTAACCGCAAGATGTGGATCGGACCGAGCTACACATTCTCCAGCACCACGACCAAGGGTGGCCCCCACCATTCGAGCATCGCCTACCACGCCATCATGCTCAACGGGCGCTATGAGTACTACCGCAACTCGATTATCTCGCTCTACGCCCACCTGGGCCTGGGCGCCGAAATCTCGCATATGATGCCCCGCCACGACGACGCCTACAACAAGGCTTACTTCGCCTACCAGATTACCCCCGTGGGGGCGCAGTTCGGCATTTCCCGCGCCGCCTATATGTTCGCCGAGCTCGGCTACGGCGCGCAGGGCCTGCTCCAGGTAGGGTTCCGTTTCCGCCTCTGACGTTCGCGCGAACCGCCTCATAAAAACCGCCTTCATCCGCGCTCCGGCCCGGGTGGAGGCGGTTTTCTGTTGTAAATGTGGGAAATGTGGGGGATTTTTAGTAATTTTGCCCGCTAAAGCAAACAATCAAAGCAAATAACTAAATACATGGCACAACAGGAAGACGTGTTTAAGAAAATCGTTTCTCACGCCAAGGAATACGGTTTCGTTTTTCAGTCAAGTGAAATCTACGACGGGCTTTCGGCCGTTTACGACTATGGTCAGAACGGCGTGGAGCTCAAGAACAATATCAAGCGCTACTGGTGGGAGGCTATGACCCTCCTCCACGAGAACATCGTCGGCATCGACTCGGCGATTTTCATGCACCCCACCATCTGGAAGGCATCGGGCCACGTTGACGCCTTCAACGACCCCCTGATCGACAACCGCGACTCCAAGAAGCGCTACCGCGCCGACGTGCTCATCGAGGAGCAGATCGCCAAGTACGACGACAAAATCGAGAAGGAGGTGGCCAAGGCCCGCAAGCGCTTCGGCGAGAGCTTCGACGAGGCTCTCTACCGCCAGACTAACCCCCGCGTGGCAGAGCACCAGGCCAAGCGCGACGCCCTCCACACCCGCTTCGCCGAGGCTATGAACGCCAACGACCTCAACGAGCTGCGCCAGATTATCCTCGACGAGGAGATCGTTGACCCGCTGAGCGGCACCCGCAACTGGACCGAGGTGCGCCAGTTCAACCTTATGTTCAAAACCGAGATGGGGTCGACCGCCGACGGCGCGATGACCGTTTACCTCCGCCCCGAGACCGCCCAGGGCATCTTCGTTAACTACCTCAACGTACAGAAGACCGGCCGCATGCGCATCCCCTTCGGCATCGCGCAGATCGGTAAGGCGTTCCGCAACGAGATCGTGGCCCGCCAGTTCATCTTCCGTATGCGCGAGTTCGAGCAGATGGAGATGCAGTTCTTCGTGCGCCCCGGCACCGAGCTGGAGTGGTTCAAGAGCTGGAAGGAGACCCGCCTGCGCTGGCACAAGGCCCTCGGCCTGGGCGACGAGAAGTACCGCTACCACGACCACGAGAAGCTGGCCCACTACGCCAACGCCGCGACCGACATCGAGTTCCAGATGCCTTTCGGCTTCAAGGAGGTCGAGGGCATACACTCCCGCACCAACTTCGACCTCTCGCAGCATGAGAAGTTCTCCGGCAAGAATATCAAATATTTCGACCCCGAACTGAACGAAAGCTACGTCCCCTACGTTATCGAAACATCCATCGGTGTCGACCGCATGTTCCTGTCGGTGCTCTGCTCCAGCTACGAGGAGCAGGCCCTCGAAGGTGGCGACAGCCGCGTGGTGCTCCACCTCCCCGAGGCTCTCGCCCCCGTGAAGTGCGCCGTTATGCCCCTGGTGCGCAAGGACGGCCTCCCCGAAAAGGCCCGCGAGATTGTCAACGAGCTCAAGTTCGACTTCAACACCCACTACGAGGAGAAGGACTCCATCGGCAAGCGCTACCGCCGCCAGGACGCCATCGGCACCCCGTTCTGCATCACCGTCGACCATCAGACGCTTGACGACGGCACCGTGACCCTCCGCGAGCGCGACAGTATGGCCCAGAGCCGCGTCAAAATCGAGGAGCTCCGCGGCATAATCGCCGACCGCGTGTCGCTCAACGCTCTCCTCCGCAAACTTAACTAAACTATCAACGAAATGAAAAAAGGACTTATAATAACCATCGCCGTGGTGGTGTGCCTCTTCATCCTCTTTGCCGGAGGGTGTTCCAGCTACAACGGCATGGTGGAAGCCGACCAGGCCGTGCAGAAGCAATGGGGCCAGGTTGAAAACCAGTACCAGCGCCGCAACGACCTCATCCCCAACCTCGTGGGTACTGTCAAGGGGTACGCCGAGCATGAGAGCGAGACCCTCCAGGGGGTGACCAACGCCCGCGCCGGCCTCACCAAGGCTTACAACGAGGCCAACGCCGCCCAGGCCGAGGGTCCCGCCGACATCGCCGCCTACCAGCAGGCCCAGGGTCAGCTCAAGAGCGCCCTCGACATCTACGTCAACGCCGTGCGCGAGGCATACCCCGACCTCAAGGCCAACGAGAACTTCCTCTCGCTGCAGGCCCAGCTCGAACAGACCGAGAACCGCGTGTCGACCGAGCGCAAGCGCTACAACGAGGTGGTCGAAGCCTACAACGTGAAGGTGCTCCGATTCCCCGGCCGCATCTTCGCCGCCATCTTCGGCTACGGCCCCAAGGATATGTTCAAAGCCGAGGAGGGCGCCCAGAAAGCCCCCAAGGTTGAATTCTAAGTCGCATCGAAGCAATGAAGAAACTGCTTTACGCGCTCGGAGCGCTCGCCGCCGCGGCGGCGCTCTGGAGCTGCGACGACGATGATGACTACGTCGACTACTGGACCGAGTACGCTTCCTACCGCGAGGCCAACGAGGAGTGGCTCGCCGAGCAGGAGAAGCTCACCAACGACGACGGCACCCCCTACTATGAGAGGCTCGTGCCCGCGTGGGACCAGGGTTCCTACATCCTGATCCACTGGTTCAACGACCGCTCGGAGACCGCCGGAAACTTGCGCCCCTTCCTCACATCGACCGTCACCACCAAGTACATCGGGTACCTCTACGACGGCACCGAGTTCGACAGCTCGGCCGACAATAACGACGAGGGCACCTTTACCACGGCGGTAAACGGCGTGATTGACGGGTGGCAGATCGCCCTGCAGAACATGCACGCCGGCGACACGGTGCAGATCCTCGTGCCCTACGCCTCGGCCTACGGCGCGCAGGAGAGCGGCAAGATCAAGCCCTACTCGGCCCTGCGGTTCAATATGCGCCTCACCGAAGTCGACGACCTCGAAGTGAAGCCCTGAGTGGTACGGAAGCCCCAGCGGTTTCCGACTCCCTCGCGGCCTCCTCTATGAAATGATAAACCATCACAAGCCATAAATTCAAGCGATGAATCAACGTAGTGTAGCTGCCGCCGCGGTCCCCGCCGTAGCGGCAGCTCTCATTTCGGCGGGCGCCGAAGCCGCCCCCGCCGGGAAAGGGAAAGGGGCCGAGCGGCCCAACATTGTAGTGATAATGTGCGACGATATGGGCTACGGCGACCTCGGTTGCTACGGCCAGCCCTACATCAGCACCCCCAATATCGACTCGCTCGCCCGCTCGGGTATGCGGTTCACCCAGGCATATGCCGGGAGCCCCGTGAGCGCCCCCTCGCGCGCCAGCTTCATGACCGGGCAGCACAGCGGCCACTGCGAGGTGCGCGGCAACCGCGAATATTGGCGCGGGGTCGACACCGTGTACTATGGCCGCCACCCCGAGCCGTCGAGGGTGGGGCAGCACCCCTATGATCCGGGCCATGTGATCCTCCCCGAGATTCTCCAAGCCAACGGCTACACCACGGGCATGTTCGGCAAGTGGGCCGGGGGCTATGAAGGCTCCGTCTCCACCCCCGACCGCCGCGGCATCGACGAGTACTACGGCTATCTGTGCCAGTTCCAGGCCCACCTTTACTATCCCAACTTCCTCAACCGCTACCGCCCCGAATTGGGCGACACGGCGGTGGTGCGCGTGGTGCTGGAGGAGAATCTCCCGTACCCGATGTTCGGCGACGGCTATGAGAAGCGCCCCCTCTATTCGGCCGACCTCATACACCGCGAGGCTATGGACTGGCTCGACCGCCGCGAGCCGGGCAAGCCCTTCTTCGGCCTCTTCACCTACACTCTCCCCCACGCCGAGTTGGCCCAGCCCGCCGACTCGCTCCTCAACGGCTACAAGAAGAAATTTTTCCGCGACCACACCTGGGGCGGCCAGGAGGGCTCGCGCTACAACCCCTCGGAGCATACCCATGCGCAGTTCGCCGCGATGATTTCGCGCCTCGACGCCTATGTGGGCGAGGTAGTGGCCAAGCTCCGCGAGAAGGGGCTCGGCGACAACACCATCGTGGTATTCACCAGCGACAACGGCCCCCACGAGGAGGGTGGGGCCGACCCGACCTTCTTCGGGCGCGACGGCAAGCTAAAGGGGCTCAAGCGCTCGTGCCACGAGGGGGGTATCCGCGTCCCCTTCATCGTGAGCTGGCCCGGGCGTGTGGCTCCTGGAAGCGAGAGCGACCGCCAGGTGGCGTTTTACGACGTGATGCCCACCGTGGCCGAAATCGTCGGCGAGCGGAACTTCCCCGGGCGCTATGCCAACAAGGAGCGCGCCGTCGACTGGTTCGACGGCATATCGTTCCTCCCCGAGCTTACGGGGCGCCCGCAGCCACAGCGCGACCACCTCTATTGGGAGTTTGAGGAGACCGACCAGATAGGCGTGCGCTCGGGCGATTGGAAGCTGATTGTGAAGAAGGGAGTGCCCGAGCTCTACAACCTCGCCGACGACATCCACGAGGACCGCGACCTGGCCGCCGAGCGCCCCGACATCGTCAAGCGCCTCATCGACATCGTTTACGCCGAGCACACCCCCTCTGACCTCTTCAAGGTAACCCTCCCGCGCCGTCCCGCCGACTGAATCCGGCGGGGTGGCCGGGGGCGGGGTGGAGGTCGGTGACACATCCGCCACGGGGGGCGGTGGCTCGATAAAGGTTTTTTAATAAATTCGCAACCAAATGGGCTCCGGCGTTGTTATAGCTATGTGTGACGCCCTTCGCGCCCGCTTTAAATAACCAATCGAAATGATTCAGAAAAAAGTCATCGACGCAATTTACAAGAAGTTCAAACGGCGCCCCACGTCGCCCGACGAACTCGACATACCTCTGCTGTTTGAGAAACTCCCCGAATTCGCGTCGGTCGAAATCGACGGCGACGAGCTCGTGCTGCCGATGGTGGAGGCCCATTCCCCCTTCCACCGCATACCTGTGTCGCACATCCACGCCATTGTGGACTTCGACGAGGCGATTGCCATTGTGCTGCACAGCTCGATTGTTTTCATTTCGAAGGACGACGGCGCGGTGTTCGTGCATATCAAGGAAATCGGCCTCTCGTTCCTCGACCGGGTGCGCACCGCCCTTTTGGGTGAGCCGGAGGAGAAGCCCTGACCATTGCCGCCGCCCGGCGCGGTTCCGCGGCGCGTCGGCGGGGGGCGACCCCCGCTCAGAACGCTCCAGGGGCGCTATGCGTTAATAATCAGTGCGAAAACGGCCTCGGGAATTTGAAATTAGCGAAATAATCGCTAATTTTGTCGAATATACCGACAGCATTTTCCGCTTTCCGCATGAGACACGCAAGCTCCCCTAACCCGATAGGGGGGGGTAAAACGTTGACATTCAAGGTGTTGCAGGCGCTTGGAATTTCTATCCTCGCGTTTGCGCTCTCGCTTGTGCTCATGTCTCCTTTCTCGTTCTCGGCCACGGCGCTGCTGGCGGCCCCCGATCAGAACGATTTCACAATTAACGACTTCTACAATATGGCGGCCGACGGGCGCGCGGTGCGCACGCTCGACCCCGACGTTGTGATTGTCGACATCACGGAATGCGACCGCCTCGGCACCGCCCAGGTGCTCGACTTCATCCGCGAGTGCTCTCCGCGGGCCGTCGGGGTCGACATAGTGTTCCGCGCCCCTTCCGACGACGACTCCCTGCTGCTGGCCACTCTCCGCGCTATGCCACAGGCCATATTGGCCGAGACGGTGCGCCCCGCCGGTACGGAGAAGGATGTGCGCTTCGCCCCCGACGAGGTTTCATTTTTCCGTGACTCCCTCCCTGCGTACAAGGGGGGAGTGGTAAACCTACCGACGGCTACAAACTCCAGCCCAGTGCGCGAGTTCGCCCCGGAGTTCCTGATGGCCGACGACCGCGTCGCGCAGTCGTTCGCCTCGGCTGTCGCCCGCCAGGCCGACCCTGCGAAGTGGGCCGACCTCGCCCGCCGCGAGAATAAGCACGAGGTGATCAACTACGTATCGCGCTCCTACCTTATATATACTCCCGAGGAGATGGTGGCCAACGCCGACGAGCTTTACGACAAGGTGGTGCTCGTGGGGGCTATGCGCGAGGTGGCCGATATGCACCCGACCCCGGTGAAGCGCCGTATGTCGGGGGTCGAAATCCATGCCCGCGCCATCTCTACCATCCTCAACCAGAGCTATTACTACCAACTTCCCGACCCGGCGAACTGGGCCATAGCCTTCCTGCTCGCCTTCTCGGTGATTTTCTGCGCCCTGATGCTCCCCGCCGCGGGCAAGGGGCTGCTGCTGCGCATATTTCAGATTACGCTCCTGTACGTCATAATCAGGGTGGGGTACACGTTCTTCGTGGACCACTCCGTGATTATGAACTTCTCATACTCACTGCTGATGGTTACCTTCGGGCTCTTCGCCGCCGATATATGGCTTGGGCTCACCGCCTTCGGCAAGTGGGGTCTGTCGCTTTTCCGCCGCCGGAGGGGCGCCTCCTCCGACGCGGGAATTGAAAACACGCCTGTGAAAAACGAATCATTACCACAGATATGAAACCACACCAGATATTCAATCGCCTCATAACGTGCCTGCTGCTCTCAGCCGCCTCGCTTGCGGCCGCGGGGCAGGGGATGCCTTATGTAATCCATGAAGTCAGCGGCCCGGTGAAAATCGCCGCCGCCGGCAAAACACAGAACGCCGAAAAGGGGATGCCCGTCAAAGGTTCCGACAACGTGATCGTGGCCGACGGGGGCGAAATCCAGATTCTCCACAAGCCTATGCATAAGATATATGTGTGGAACACCCCTGGCACCATCACGGTGAGCAGCCTGATGATCAACGCCCGCAACCTCGCGGCCGACAACTCGGGCGCCTTCAACAAGTTCACCACCTTCTCGAAGCGCGACAAGTCGGAGGGACAGGCGGTCTACAGCACCGTTGGGCGCACCACCCGCTCGATGGCCAAGTTCGACCCCGACGCCCGCGGGATGCAGGTCGACGTGGCCACCCTCGCCGCGATTGTGGCCCCGCGGCTCCGCGGCGGCGAGTTCGCCGAGGGGGACTGCCCCGTGAGCTTCACCCGCGAGTGCGACCAGCGGCTCGGTGGCGCCTCGTTCACCATGGCCAACACGCTTAGTTATCCCGTTTACTTCAATATTCTGAAAGTCAACGCCTCCGATTCCGTGCCCAAGGTCGAGATTTCGGAGTTGGGGCAGCCCACGGGCAACTACGTCGTGCGCCCGGGGCAGACCCTCATGCGCGGCCAGCAGAGCGGCCTCGCCGACGGCGAGCGCCACATCGTGGTCATGACCCAGTGCTTCTTCGACATCGACAAACTGCTGGAGGCCATCGACGAGCGGCTGGCGGGGAGCCTTCAGGAGCCTGCGGCGGGGAGCGAACAGCTCCCGGTGTTCGTAGGTACCCTCTGATCCATACCGCCGGCCCGCCACCCGGGCTGACTCCACTTTAACATTCAATCAGTATCAAACCAATCAACACACCCATACACACATTATGAGACAATGGTTTAAAACCATCGCCGCAGCCTCCCTGGCAGCCGCGTTATTCGCCCCGGCGGTCCAGGGCGCTAAGAAAACTGTTAAGGAACCGCGCCTCCCCAAAAAGGAGTATAACTTCAAGATGGGGTTCAATCCCACCGAGATTCTGGTCTACAGCAACGCGTTCTACCCCCTGAACCACCGCCGTATGACCACTCCGCGCGGCCAGCTCCTCTACGAGGTAGGGAAGAAGGACACCATAACCGATATGGCTATGAGTCCCGCCGGAAACACTTTCATCGCCGTGGTCCGCAAGGGTAAGAAGAGCGTGGCCGAGGTCTGGGCGCTCGAAGGCGCCGACCCCGCCAAGAAGTTCGAGGTGAACCCCAAGAAGAGCGGCACCCCCTCGGCCGCCGGTTACACCTCCGACGCCCGCACGCTGATGGTTGCCACCTCCACCGGGCTCCACCAGTACGAGCCCCGCAAGTTTGCCGAGACCGGCAGCTTCGAGCTCCCCTTCGAGGTTACCTCGATGACCGTCAGCCCCAACAACTACTTCTTAGCTGTTAGCGGAGGGTCGAAGGCCGCCGTGTTCAACCTTGAGGAGAAGAAGCTCCGCAAGGAGTGGGACTTCGGCGCCAAGGTGACCGACATGGTGTTCAACGTCGAGAGCAGCCAGCTCGCGGTGCTTACCGACGACGGCGTGGCCACCATCTACGATACCCGCACGATGCTCGTCAAGAAAACCATCGACGACCTCGGCCGCGGCATCGCCTGCGACTATAACTTCGACGGCAAGTACCTGGCCGTGGCCACAGACCCCTCGCAGATCGTGCTCATCAACCTCCTCAACGACGAGCGCGAAGTCTATGACGTCGACGGCGGCTTTATGACCGACCTCCGCTTCATCCCCGACTCGCGCCGCAACACGCTGATGACCTATACCACCCTCAGCGCCGTCAACGCCAAGCGTATGGAGCACCTCGCCCCCTACTACGGCAAGCTGATCGCCGACCAGGTGAACGAGCGCATGAACGAGTGGATGAAGATGCTCCCGGGTGAAACCCTGGAGGAGTACCAGGCCCGTGTCAACGAGGAGAGCCGCGCCGCGCAGATGCGCCTCTTCGAGTCGGAAATCTCCACCCAGTTCGCCGGCGACCAGCTTTCGATGGCCGAGGTGTCGCTTGGCAAGTACAATCGCACCAACGGTATGCTCCAGGTTGATTTCTCGACCATGCCCTCGATTCTGCTCCCCGTGCCGGAGGACAACATCACCGCCTTCACCGACGCGTCGGACATCAGCTTCAGCGACGTGCGCTACGGTGTGCTCCCCGACGACAACTTCGAGATCATCTACGCCAAGGTGCTCAACAAGAACAACGGCGAGACCTACGTCTACGACAATATCGACCGCATGCCCCTGAGCTTCATGGAGGGTGACGACAACGTGGTGTCGCTCGAAATCATCCAGCAGCAGATGATGGAGGAGAAGAAGCTCCAGGAGATACGCCAGGAGGTGATTGAGCGCTCAAAGCAGCAGAACATCATCTCGGACCACACGCACATCACCGTTGACTCCCGCGTGGTGCCCGACTTCGACGCCAACGGCGAGCGCATCCTCAACTACCTGGTGAAGTTCACCTACGAGGTCGATCCCGAGTTCTCCGCCGAGGAGGACTTCCTCCCCGGCAAGTACCACGTCGAGGAGTCGGGTGCCGCCACCTCGATGCTCACCATCGTGAAGGAGGCTTTCGAAGGTGACTTCGCCCAGTACCTTAAAGATGGCAAAAAACTGAAAATCAATATATCCGGCACCGCCGACTCGTCGCCCATCATCCGCGGCATCCCCTACGACGGCTCCTTCGGCGAGATTGTCGACGAGCCCGTTTGGCAGAACGGCGAGCTCTCGCCGCTGACCATCACCGACAAGGCCATGCAGAACGAGCAGCTCGCGCTGCTCCGCGCCTTGGGCGTGCGCAAGTACCTCAACGACAACGTCAAGGATTTGGGCAATATGAACACCGACTACCGCTACGAGGTAAATGTCGCCCAGGACAAGGGTGGCCAGTTCCGCCGTATCACCACGGAGTTCACCTTCATCGACGCTTTCTGAAAACGTTGAACATCAGCGATTAATATTGATTTCTCAAACCAATAACGCGTAACATAAGGAATAAATAATTGAATAACCTGTTGATGAACAGACAGTTGATATGCGCCGCGGTATTCGCGGCAGTAGTGATGCCTGTCGCCGCCCAGAACCAGGGCGGCGACCAGGACGCTATGCAGATGCCCGCGCTCTCCATGCCCGGGATGCCCGGAATGCCCTCGCTGGGGCTCCCCGGAGCCGGAGCGGGGAGCGCCGAAGAGGCTGTCGAGGAGGCCACCGACCTTTACAAGCAGTTCAAGTGGCAGAAATACGACGGCGAAACCGACGACAAAATCTATCCGCTCGCCTACCAAACCTACCAGGCCGCCATCAAGGCCCTGAAGATGAGCGCTCCCGGCTCCGAGCCTTACGGCAGGGCCCACGGCATGGTGGTCGACATAATGCCCGACCTGCTCCGCGGTTCAACGTATTACTCTGGCCGCAACGAGGTGGACGAGCTGCGCAAATTCGCCTCGGCCTACGTCGATACCAGGACCAACCCCGCCTTCAAGGATGAGAAATTCATCGAGCCGGAGGGCATGTTCCCCGCACTGGTGTACATCGCCGCCTCCGGGGCCTTCAACGGTGGCGACTACGCCAACGCCGTGAAGTACTTCGACGAGTACATAAAGGTGGGTCCCCCGGAGGAGATGGCCCGCATTTACCTCTTCAAAATCCATTCGCTGGCCAATCTGCGCCGCTTCGACGAGGCTGTGGCAACTGCTATGGAGGGGCTTTCACGCTTCCCTAACGACGAGGCGCTGATGCTGGCCGGAGTGCAGGCGAGCGTCAACGGCCACAACTCCGAGCATCTCCAGGAGCTTCTCGACAAACTGATGATTTTCAAGCCCAACGACGAGCAGCTCCTCAACATCCAGGGGCAGCTCTACGAGTCGCAGGGTGAGTTGCAGAAGGCCCTCGGCACCTACCAGGCCCTCTTCAACCTCCGCCCCGACAACCTCAACGTCGTAAGGCACCTGGCCATAGCCTACTTCAACCTCGGGGTCGACAACTACAACCAGATGATCTACGAGCCCGACGAGAAGCAGCAGCGCAAGTTCAAGCGCCAGAGCGACGAGTTCTTCGAGGCCGCCGTAGCCTATCTGGAGCCCGCCGTTGCCAACGACCCCTTCTCGCTCAAATACCTCAAGGCGCTGGGCGTGAGCTACGGATGCCTCGGACGGCTCGACCGCTTCGCCGAGGTAAACAACCGCATCAAGGCTCTCGGCTCCAACCCCGTGTCGGAGAAGGATATGCCCGCGATGGTGAGCGTCGACGGGAGCGCCTTCTCGCCCTCCGCGGCGGGTTCGGGCGCGAAGAAAACCAAGGAGGCCCCCCGCTACAGCGATTTCGCGCAGAGCTACGTCGAGAAGCGTCTCGGCGACTGGGTGAAGAAGGGGGAGTTCGAGAAGACCGACGCCTTCGTTGAGCGCGTGAGCGGCGACGGCGTGGAGCGCCGCAAGGCCGCCCTCCTCAAAGCCGCCGAGAAGGAGTACCTCACACTCTACACCCGCCGCCTGACACTCTCCGACACCAAGCTCCTCCCTTACGACACCGACACCGAGACCTACACCCTCGAAACCTCCTACGGCCCGGTGATGGCCCGCGTGCCCCTCGACAACGGCGAGGCCGAGCGCTTCAAGAGCGAGTGGGAGATGGCCAAGCTCCGCGAACCGGGCTACTCGATCGACAATAACAAGGTGCGCCTGGCGAAGCTCAACGTGATTCTCCCCTCGGGCAAAACCTATGTGGCCGAGAACGCCGATGCCGCCTCGAAAACCACCGCCGTCAACGTTAAGAACCCCGAGATCACCCTTCCGGGTGGCATGGCCGCCAAGGGTGCCTCCGCCGCGAAGCCCAAGCGCACCTACGCGCAGAGCGACGTTGACCAGAACATCCCGGTCAACAAAACCGACGCCGCCAACACCTTCGCCGTCATCATCGCCAACGAGAACTACTCCAAGGCGGTCGACGTTGAGGCCGCGTCGCACGACGGCGCAGCCTTCGCCGACTACTGCAACCTCACCCTCGGCCTACCCAAGAGCAACATCAGGGTTTACAACGACGCGTCGCTGGCCGAGATGCTCCGAGCAATGGCCGATATGCGCAACATCGCGTCGGTGACCTCGGGCAACGCCGAGCTGATTTTCTACTACGCCGGACACGGCGTGCCCGACGACGCCACCAAGGACGCTTTCCTCCTCCCGACCGACGGCGACGCCGCCGTGACGGAGACCTGTCTCTCGCTCGGACGACTCTACGACAACCTCGCCGCGCTCGACACCCGCCGCGTGCTGGTGTTCCTCGACGCTTGCTTCTCGGGTGCCACCCGCGAGGGTAAGATGCTCAACGAGGCCCGCGGCGTCGAAATCAAGCCCAAGACCGAGACCCCCAAGGGGAATATGTTCGTGCTCTCCGCCGCTTCCGACAGCGAGACGGCGCTCCCCTACAAGGAGAAGGCCCACGGCCTCTTCACCTACTACCTCCTGAAGAAACTCCAGGAGAGCAAGGGTAAGGTGTCGCTCGGCGAGCTCTCCGACTATGTGATCGACAACGTGAGCCGCCAGTCGGTAATCGTCAACAGCAAGAAACAGACCCCCACCGCGACTGCCTCCGGGCGCCTCTCGGGCAAATGGCGCGGCGAAAAACTCAAGAACTGATATGAGAAGCGTTTTACGACTTATAATGGCTCTCGCTGCGTTCGCCCTCTCGCTGGCCGCCTCGGCCAAGGGCAACGAGCGCGTAAGCGGCACCTTCACCTACATAGGGCAGGGGCACGAGTCGCGCGACGTGTGCCGCGAGAAGGCTTACCACGGGGCTTGTGTCGAGGCCATCGGCAACAAGTTCGGATGGGTCGTGAGCGGTGTCACCTCGCAGGTGGAGACCGCCTCCAAGGGTAAGGAGGACCTCTACTTCCAGCAGGCCCACCAGCGCGCCGCCCGCGGCGAGTGGGTGGCCGACGACGGTGAGCCCAAGTATGAGTACGCTTTCGACAAGGACGGCTGCATCACCGTTACCTGCACCGTAAAGGGGTTCGCCCGCCCGCTCAGCAATGAGCGCGCCGACTTCGAGGCCGTAGTGCTCCGCAACGGCTCCGAGCGGGGCAACGCCTCCTCGGAGTTCCACAGCGGCGACTGGTTCCGGCTGCTGCTCCACGCTCCGGCCGACGGCTACGCCGCGGTGTTCCTCATCGGCGACGACCACACCGTGAGCACCCTGCTCCCTTACTCCGGCGCTCCGGCCGACGCGGCCCGCGTCAAGGGTGGGCGCGACCAGGTGTTATTCGACCCCGCTTTCGCCCCGAGGGAGGAACGCCACCTGGTCGACGAGCTGCGCCTCACAGCCGACTCCGACCTCGACCACTACCGCCTGTGCGTGGTCTATTCCCCCCGCAAGTTCGTCAAACCCAACGACTCGGTGGCGGGCGAACTGGTGCCCCGGCAGCTCAAACTGGCCGACTTCAACCGCTGGCTCCAGAGGGTCACCGACGCCGACCCCGCCGTATCGGTCAAGAACACCACCATCACCGTGGTACCCTGACCGCGAAAAAATCAGTATAATAAACCAACATAATATCAAATAGTTATGAAAAGATTCCTTTCTATCCTGCTGGCAGTATGCGTGATGGCCTCCACCGCCCTCTGCGCCGCCGAACTCGACAAAAAGACCCTCAAACGTCTCGAAAAAGAGAAAAAAGAGAAACTCAAAGAGTATAAGAAGCAGGGCTGGCAGCTCCTGGGCTCCACCCGCACCATCGACGGCACCCTGATGCGCCACTACGAGAAACTCGAAAAGCTCGGCGACGACGGCCGCGAGGTTTCCGGCATCGCCACCTCCGTGAAGTCGAAGAACAACGGCAAGCAGATCGCCACCAACAACGCCTGCATCACCTACGGCCAGCAGGCCGGCTCGACCCTCCGCGGCCGCGTGCTCTCGGAGTCGAACGTGAACACCACCGACCCCACCACGGAGTTTGAAAACTTCTTCCAGGCATATGAGCGCGAAGTGGAGAAGGAAATCAAGGGTGAGATGGAGGAGAGCTTCTCGATTATCCGCACCAACCCCGACGGCACCTACGAAGTGCAGTCGTACTTCATCGTGAGCGAGAGCGCCGCCTCCAAGGCCCGCATGCGCGCCCTGGAGAACTCCATGCGCGAAAGCGAGATGGCCCGCGCCCACGCCGAGAAGATTTCCGGCTTCGTGCAGAAGGCTTTCGAATAATCACAATTGTTTCGGCGGGCGCGCCCCGGCGCCCCGTGAAATTTGGCAATCAGCCTAATCAATGAAACGACGCACATCTATCTTGTTCCTCGCCGCGGCCACCGCGCTGGTGGCCGCGGCCCAGGGAACTTCCTATGAGGAGTTCCGCCGCGGCATGTACGAGCGCTACAACAATTTCCGCGAGGGGATGTATGAGCGCTACGACGAGTTCCTGGCCGGAGCCTGGGCCGACTATGAGGTGATCGCCGGGCAGAAGCGCTCGACGGCTCCCAAACCGCGCACCGCCCCGAAGGTGCCCGACGCTCCGGCGCTAACCGCTCCGAAGGAAATCAAGGCCCCCGAGGCGGCCCCGGCGATTCCGGCGGCTCCGTCGGACGGGTCGGACAGGTCGGACAAGTCGGACGGGTCGGACTTGGAAGGAGTTACTGAAACGCCCGAAGTGAGCCAGGCGCCACAGGCGGAGTTCGACTTCTACGGCATGACGCTGGGGATTCCCGACCCCGGGCTGGAGATACCCCGCACGGTAGTCGACAAGCAGGACCTCGCCGCGCGGTGGCGCTCGCTCAGCAAGGACCGCAAGGCCCGCGCCGCGCTCACCTCGCTCCGCTCCTTAGCTTCGGAACTGAAACTCAACGACTATCTCACCCTGGAGATGGTTCGCTCCTATGTGGGCGCCCGCCACGCTTCGGCGGGGAGCGCCTCCAAGGCTTCGCTGGCCCACTTCTTGCTCGTAGGCATGGGCTACGACGTGCGCCTCGGCATTACCGGCGACCGCGACGGGGTGCTCCTGGTGCCCCTGCGACAGGATGTTGCCGAACACCCGTTCCTGAAGCTCGACGGTCGGAAGTACTACATCTTCATGGACCGCAAGCTCGCCAAGGCCGACTATGCCCGCACCTCGATCAGCACCTGCGACGTCACTTCCGACGGCTCGCTCTCCGACATCGACTGCGCCCTCTCCGACCTCAACCTCCCTTACAAGCCGCACCACTACAAGGTCGACAACGGCACGCTGCATATCGAGGGGGAGGTTAACGCCAATATCTTCCCCGTGCTGCGCCGTTACCCGCTGATGCAGACCGGCGACTTCGCCCGCTCGACAGTGCAGCCCCAGGTGCGCCGCGACATCGTAGACCAGCTCTCCGCCCAGCTCGAAGGGAAGCCCAAGGCTCAGGCCGTCGACGAGCTGCTCAAATTCATCCAGAGCGGCTTCGACTACGCCACCGATGAGGATTTCCACGGCTACGAGAAGCCTTATTTCCTCGAAGAGAACCTTTTCTACCCGAAAAACGACTGCGAGGACCGCGCGATTTTCTACACCTATATGTTGTGGAACGTGCTCGGGGTCCCCAACCACCTGATCGCGTATCCGGGCCACGAGAGCGCCTCGCTGGTGCTCGACGAGCTTCCCGGGGGCGACTCGTACCACTTCGAGGGGAAGCGCTACCTCATTTCCGATCCTACCTACATCGGGGCCTCCACCGGCCAGTGCATGCCCGACTACCTCTCGACCGCCCCGGTGATCGACAACGCCTATTGAACACCTGCTGAACGCGTATTTTACCATATGCCCGGAAATTTTTCCGGGCATTTTGTTTGCCGCGAGTCTCCGACGCGTTATATTCGCGGTGCGAAACAACCAGTCGCCCGGTAGCCAGTCAGGGGCGCGGTTGTGGCGGGATTACATAACCTCGGCAATTCGGCCCCCGCGGCTGAAAGTTATGGGACGGCTCTTCCCGCCGACAGTCACGGCGCCTCCGGGCGTTAGAAACCGATTGTTATCACAGCCCCGCGTCCCGTCTTGCGGAGCACGACAAAAAGTTACTTAGTATGCGTTTCACAACGTCATGCGCCGTGCTCGCGTGCCTCTGCCTCGGCGCTTCAGCTGAAATTCTGCCATCCGACCCCACAATGATTCTCGGCGGGTCGGCAGTGACGATCCTCCCCTCCGAACTCACCGCCTCCGGCGAAGGGTGCTTCATGATCGGTGAGGCCGACGGAAAGGTGTCGGTCCACGACGCCTCGTTCGAGAAGCTCCGCACGCTCGAAGCCCCCTCCCTCCCCGATGTGGTTATGAACCGTGAGCAGCGCTCCAAAATCATAGCCTACACCGAGTACTACCAGGGTTGGGGAGTAATGGACAACCATCAGTTCCAGACCATCGACGAAGTCCGCGACTATCTCCGCGGGCGGGGCATCAAGTGGAAGGCCGAAGTGCTGGATGAAAAAAGCGGCAACGGCGACATCCTTTTCGTGGTGTCGTACCTCTCTGACTTCCTTAAGCCGTATTTCGACGACGCGGCGCAATGGCGCCCCGGCTTCCACGCCCCGGTGATTCCCGCCGACTACGACCTCCCCTACGAGGTTTACCGATATTACGCTCCCTCTGAAAAGAAGTACCTCATTGAGGAACGGTGGCCGACCGCTAAGGATTCCCGCACCGAATTCTACACCCCGTGGGAATCCTTCTCGGTGAGTCAGGAGGTGCGCCCCGTGAGCGCGTCGTATCAGACCGAGCAGCACTCCGGCGACGGTGCCAACGTCGCGTACGGGATGATCAACAATATCGTTACCTGGAGCCAGACCCTTTTCAACGACGACGACAGCTTCGAGTGCCTGGTGCCCGACTATGAGATAGTTCCGTTGAAAGAGAGGGAACCGCAGTGGGTCATCGACTACTTACAGTACGAAACCCGCGGCGACACCTTGCGCGTCAGCGGCTACTCGGTGTATAACGACCGCGGCGCGCGCCTGGCCTCGCTGAACCTCCCCTCGGGTTACGATGTGATCGGCACCCCGCGCATTATGTCGCTGAAAAACAAGGCATACATTTCGATATATGCGTCGCTCGATAATGACCGGTACCTGCTAATGTACGCCATCGACCGCGCCACAGGCTCGCTCCGCAGCGTCGCCGCCCCCGTCAGAGTGGCCGTTAGCCCCACCGCCTGCGATAGCGGCACCCCCGTTAACGTCACCCTCGGCAGCGCCTCGGCCCGCCCTGTGCGCATCGCCGCCACCTCACTCAGCGGCGCCGCTGTGGCCACCGGCTCGATACCCCCCGGGGCCACCGCCTCCACCCTCGATACCACCGGCCTCCCCTCCGGCATGTACATCGTCACCGTCAACGACTCCTCCACCGTCAACGAGTCCTCCAAAATCCTCGTCCGCTGACCCCCTCCGTCCCTGATAATATATAGTTGATATAAGGGCGGCGCGTCAATTCTGGCGCGCCGCCAATTTAATTTTGAGGGGGAGGGGATTTTTGCTAATTTCGCGGTTAGGAAATCAATAAGCTATCATAGATGTACAGAACTAATACATGCGGGGAGCTGCGGCTCTCCGACGCCGGCCGCGAGGTGACCCTCGCCGGCTGGGTGCAGCGTGTCCGCAAGATGGGCGGTATGACCTTCGTCGACCTCCGCGACCGCTACGGCATCACCCAGGTGGTGTTCAACAATTCCGACAACGCCGAGCTCTGCGAGGCCGCCAACCACCTGGGCCGCGAGTTCGTGGCTCAGATTACCGGCAAGGTGCAGGAGCGCGAGGCCAAGAACCCGAACCTTCCCACCGGCGACATCGAGCTGATCGCCACCGGCCTTACGGTGCTCAACCGCTCGGAGGTGCCCCCCTTCACCATCGAGGAGGAGACTGACGGCGGCGACGACCTCCGCATGAAGTTCCGCTACCTCGACCTGCGCCGCCCCAACGTGCGCCGCAACCTTGAGCTGCGCCACCGCATGACTATGGAGGTGCGCCGCTACCTCGACTCCAAGGGATTCCTCGAAATCGAGACCCCGATGCTCGTGGGCTCAACCCCCGAGGGCGCGCGCGACTTCGTGGTGCCCTCGCGTATGAACCCCGGCCAGTTCTACGCCCTTCCCCAGTCGCCCCAGACCCTCAAGCAGCTGCTTATGGTGTCGGGTATGGACCGCTACTTCCAGATTGTTAAGTGCTTCCGCGACGAGGACCTCCGCGCCGACCGCCAGCCCGAGTTCACCCAGATCGACTGCGAGATGAGCTACGTCGAACAGGACGACATCATCAACCTCTTCGAGGGTATGGCCAAGCACCTCTTCAAGGAGCTCCGCGGCGTGGAACTCACCGAGCCTTTCATCCGCATGCCCTGGGCCGAGGCCATGAAGCTTTACGGCTCCGACAAGCCCGACCTCCGTTTCGGCATGACGTTCGTCGAACTGATGGACGTGCTCAAGGGTCACGGCTTCTCGGTGTTCGACGACGCGGCCTACATCGGCGGCATCTGCGCCAAGGGGGCCGCTTCCTACACCCGCAAGCAGCTCGACCAGCTCACCGACTTCGTGAAGCGCCCGCAGATCGGCGCCAAGGGCATGGTTTACGCCCGCGTCGAGGCTGACGGCAACGTCAAGTCGTCGGTCGATAAGTTCTACTCGCAGGAAACCCTCCAGAAGCTCCGCGAGGCAATGGGCGCCGAACCGGGCGACCTTATCCTTATCCTCTCGGGCGACGACGCGATGAAGACCCGCAAGCAGCTTTGCGAGCTCCGCCTGGAGATGGGCAACCGCCTGGGTCTGCGCGACAAGAACAAGTTCGCGTGCCTCTGGGTTGTCGACTTCCCGATGTTCGAGTGGAGCGACGAGGAGCAGCGCCTGATGGCCATGCACCACCCATTCACCCACCCCAAGGACGAGGATATCGCCCTGCTCGACACCGACCCGGCTGCTGTGCGCGCCGACGCCTACGACATGGTGGTCAACGGCGTCGAGGTCGGCGGCGGCTCGATCCGTATCCACGACTCGGCCCTGCAGGCCAAGATGTTCGAGATTCTCGGCTTCACCCCCGAGAAGGCCCAGGAGCAGTTCGGCTTCCTGATGAACGCCTTCAAGTACGGCGCTCCCCCTCACGGCGGCCTGGCCTACGGCCTCGATCGCTGGGTGAGCCTCTTCGCCGGGCTCGACAGCATCCGCGACTGCATCGCCTTCCCCAAGAACAATTCCGGCCGCGACGTGATGCTCGACGCTCCCGCCGCGCTCGATCCCAAGCAGCTCGACGAGCTCCAGCTCGCCCTCGACCTTAAGGAAAAGGCATGAGCGGCGGCGTTACCAACCGGCAGATCATTGAAGCGATAGAGGAGTACGCTCCCCTGTCGCTTCAGGAGAGCTGGGACAACTCAGGCTGGCAGGTGGGCGACCCCTCCGCGGAGTGCCGCGGGGTGCTCCTCTGCGTCGACCTCACCCCCGAGGTGCTCGCCGAAGCGGTGGCCAAGGGGTGCGACCTGGTTGTGACCCACCACCCGCTCATTTTCCGCGGCATAAAGAAACTCGTCGGGCGCGACCGAGTGACGGAGTGCCTCACCGAGGCCGTGCGCCGCGGCGTGAGCGTCTACTCCAGCCATACCTCCACCGACGCGGCTCCCGCCGGGGTGTCGGCCGAGATGGCCCGCATGCTTGGCCTTACCGGCGTGGCCCCGCTCGACGCCTCGGGCCTCGGGGCCGTCGGCGACCTCCCGAACCCTCTCCCGTGGGCGCTCTTCGCCGACAAGGTAAAGGATACCTTCGGCTGCGCCTCGCTGCGCCTGTCGCGTCCCGCCCCCGGGATGGAGACCGTGGGCCGCGTGGCCCTCTGCGGAGGCGCCGGGGGCGACTTCATCGGCGAGGCCATAGAGGCCGGGGCCGACGTCTACGTCACCGCCGACTGCAAGCACAACCTTTTTCTGGACCGCCGCGACGAGATTCTGCTCATCGACGCCGGGCATTTCGAGACCGAGCAGTGTACAAAAGCGCTTTTTAAGCGCGTAATTAGCGAAAAATTTCCTAACTTCGCGGTTTGGGAATCAGAGGCAGAGGAAAATCCGGTGCTCTATGTGTGAGCCCCGGGGTATTCTCCGCCCTTTGACACGTTAAACAACAACCATACAATATGGCCACAGATAAAAAGAAAACCGATAACCTCTCGGTGGAGAGCCGCCTGGAGTCGCTCTACAAGCTCCAGACTGTTCTCAGCGAAATCGACCGTATCAAGACAATCCGCGGCGAGCTCCCTCTCGAAGTCAAGGACCTGGAGGACAACCTCGAAGGTCTCAAGACCCGTATCGCCAACTACGAGGCTGAAATCGAGCAGCTCAACGACAAGCTCGCCCAGGAGAAGGTGAAGGCCGAGGACTCACAGGCTAAAATCGCCCGCTACAAGGAGCAGCTCGACAACGTGCGCAACAACCGCGAGTTCGACCTCCTCTCGAAAGAGGTCGAATTCCAGACCCTCGAAATCGAGCTTTGCGAGAAGCACCAGGGTGAATACGCCCGCATGATCGAGAACAAGCGCCGCGACATCGAAACCACCCGCGAGAAACTCAGCGACCACGAGCACGTCCTCGCCGAGAAGAAGGCCGAGCTGGAGGAAATCGTCAGCGAGACCCGCCAGGACGAGGAGCGCCTCCGCGAGCAGGCCAAGAACCTGGAGACCCAGATCGACGAGCGCACTCTCACGGCCTTCAAGCGTATCCGCAAGAACGCCCGCAACGGCCTCGGAGTGGTCTACATCCAGCGTAACGCATGCGGCGGCTGCTTCAACCGCATCCCGCCCCAGCGCCAGCTCGAAATTAAGATGCGCAAGAAGATTCTCGTGTGCGAGTACTGCGGCCGCATCCTGATCGACCCGGAAATCGCCGGAATCCACGAGGAAGCTCCCTCGAAGTAAGTCCGATTCGCGACGAACTAATCCAACGCCCTGGCAGGATAGAAGGTGGTAACGGAATTATCCCGGCTCGCGCTGCCGAAAGGCGCGGCCAACCGCCACGCTTTCAACTCGGCGGAATTCGCCTCCCTCAACGAGGCGAAAGCCACCCGTGTGTCTTTCCTGGCCATCGGCGACAAGAAACCGAAACTTTGGCTGACCGCCGGTCTCCGCTCAGGAGAGTGGCGGTCCCCTTTTTCCGCCCCGTTCGGGGGGTGGATGGGGATGCCCGACGTGTCGCAGCGCGCCATGTGCGACGCCGCCCGCGACCTGCGTCTCTGGGCCGCGGAGCGCGGCGAGCCGCTGCGGATCACGCTCCCCCCGCTCGTCTACGACCCGACGTTCCTCACCAAGAGCCTCTACGCGCTTGAGCGCGAGGGGCGTATCGAGCTGTTGCAGCCCGACTATTATTTCCGCGTGGCCGACTTCGCCGACTATGAGTCGCGTATGAGCGGCGCGGCGCGCAACAAGCTGGCCAACGCCCTGAAGCACCCCTTCCTTTTCGAGGCATTTCCGAAGGCCAAAGGGGAGGCGCTCGCCAGGGCCTACGCCGTGATTGAGCTCAACCGGGCCGAAAGGGGCTACCCCCTGGCCATGAGTCTGGCCGACGTTGAGGCCACCAGCGCCGTGATACCGATGGACGCCTTCGTGCTTTCGCTCGGCGGGACCGACAGCGCCGCCGCGCTCGTGTTCCGAGTGCTCCCCGACGTCGGGTTGGTGGTCTACTGGGGAAATACCGCCGACAGCAACGAGGCCCGCGCGATGAATATGCTGGCCTTCAAGGTTTTTGAATATTATTATAACGATGGCCGGGTGCGCCTGCTCGACATCGGCCCCTCCGACCTCGACGGGGAGCCGAACCTGGGGCTGATGGAGTTCAAGGAGGGGATAGGTTGCAGGGTGAGCCCCCGCTTCACCGTGCGTATTGACGGCAGATAAGGCGTATTGTTGGCACTTTGGGTGGTTTTTTGGTATAAATTTGGCAAAACGTGATTTTTTTATTCGTTTATACGCGTTGTATAAACGAATTTTATGTATATTTGTGGCAGACAAGGGCTCCTTACCGCGGAGCATTGTGCCACAGGAACCTTTCCGTGCTTGATTACCAGCAATTTGGATTACACACAACCAATTATCATCGTTTGAAATCACAATTGCCATAAGTTACTTAAAACCAATTATATGTTTAAATCATTGATCCACCGTTTCGCGGGGCTACTCTCCCTGGCGGCGGTTCTTTCAATCTCCGGCAGCCCGGCATCGGCCCAGCAGAAGGCCTACCGCGGTCAGCGCGCGGAAACAGCGGCCAGCCCGACGGCCCGCCCGTTCAGCCATTATATGAAGGCACGCGACATCTCGGGGCTCAACTCCATAAGCGCCGCCCCGGCGAGGATGGGCTCCCGCTCCTTCTCGGCCTCGACAGCCGCCGCGGCTGCCACCCCCAGGGTGACAATCGGCGGTTATCTTACCGGCACCGGCAATCTTACCAACGGTATATACTCTTTCGACGCGGGACCCAACCCCCAGCTCACGCTACTTTTCCACGACGATGAGGCGCGCTTCGCGGCCGACGGCGGCGGAACGTACTACGACGGCAAGTACTACTACGTCGAGTGGCACTACGGGCTGATGTCCGACGAAATCTACGCCCACTACGGCATCCAGGAAACCGAGAACTGGACCGAGCTGTACCGCAGTGCGATGGACCAGAACCCGATCGACGAGCACAGCATCGCGCTCGACCTCACCTACTGCCCGGCCGACAAGACCATCTACGGCGTGTTTGAGGACTACGACGTTATAGCCGACACATATAACTATTATTTCGGCCGACTCAACCAGTATGGCGAGCGCGAGGGTATCGCGCAGATCGACCGCCGCTACTGGGCCATCGCTTCCGATGCCGCGGGGAATATATTCGCGGTCGACGAGGAGGGGTGGCTCTGTTCTTTTGACCGCGCCAACGGCAATGTGAAGCGCATAGGCGACACGGGTATCGACCCCTTCTATATGCAGTCGGCCTGTTTCGACTTCCGCACCGGCACTATGTACTGGGTGGCCAACGGTAAGAGCATACTCACGGCGCTCTACACCGTGGATACCGCGACCGGCGCCGTCACCAAGGTGTGCAACATCCCCGGCGACGAGCAGATCGTGGGGCTTTATGTGGTTGACCACTCATATGCCGACGAGGCCCCCTTCAAGGCTACCGGCCTGACGGCGAACTTTGAGCGCGGCTCCCTCTCGGGCACCGCCGACTTCACAATGCCGACAGCCACTTACGCGGGCACCGCTCTTTCCGGCTCGCTCAACTACACCGTGACCCTTAACGGCGCTACCGCAGCTACCGGCACCGCCGCGGCCGGAGCACCCGTGAGCGCTCCGATCACAGCCCCCGCCGCGGGCAACTACGACGTGGAGGTATACGCGTCGAACGCCGCGGGCAACGGCCCCTCGGTTAAGACCTCGCTGTGGATCGGCGACGACGTGCCCACCGCCCCGACGGCAGTCAAGGCTACCAAGGGCGCCAACAAGGTGACCGTCAGCTGGACGGCCCCGGCATCGACCTCGCACGGCGGTTTCCTCAACCAGGCGGCGCTCCGCTACAAGGTGACCCGCTTCCCCGATATGAAGGTACTGGCCGAGGAGCTCGCATCCACAACCATCGAGGACGCCAACCTCGGGGTGCCCATCAAATCGTACTGGTACGAGGTAAGGGCCCTCTCCGGCGCGCAGCAGGGTGGGGCGGCCACGTCGAACAACCTCGTGTTCGGTACCCACTACGAGGTGCCTTACTTCGAGGACTTCGCCAACGACGGCTCCTGGCCCCTCTTCACTACAATTGACGTAAACGACGACGGCAAGGAGTGGCTCTACTACGCCGACAAACAGGCTGTGGGTTGTATGGCTACCCAGCGTGGCGACGAAAGCGACGACTGGCTGATTACCGCCCCCATCTACCTGACCTCTAACCGCTCGTATGTGCTCGCATTCGATGCCGCCTCGACTACCAACACTATGGCGGAGACATTCGAGGTATCGGTCGGCACCGCCGCCACCGCTTCGGCCATGGGACGCGTGATCATGCCACGCACCGAGGTGCAGAGCTCCGCGTTCGTGACTTTCGAGCAGGAGTTCTCCGTGCCCTCCGACGGCCTCTACTATATCGGGTTCCACGACGTGTCGCCCAAATACCGCAACTGGCTCTATCTTGACAATATCACCATAATACCCGGCAAGAACCTCAACGCCCCGGCGGCTGTGGCTGACCTCGCCGTGACCCCCGCCGAGAACGGGCGCCTCGCAGCGACTGTTAGCTTCACCGCCCCCTCGCGCAATGCCGACGGCGGCCCCCTCGCCGCACTGACCTCCATCGAGCTCTATCGCGGTTCGGCCAAGATACATACGTTCGAGAACCCCTCGCCCGGCAGCGCCCTCAGCTTTGAGGATGTCAAGGCCCAGCAGGGTGTCAACGAGTACACCGTGGTATGCTATAACGGCACTGACGCGGGCGAACCCGCCTCGGCCTCGGCCTGGGTTGGTGTCGACATACCCAAGGCGGTTACCAACGTGGTGGCCCGGGAGAATGCCGACGGCTCGTTCACCATCACCTGGGACGCCGTGACCGAGGGCGCCAACGGCGGCTTCATCGATCCGGCCCAGATTTGCTACTTTGTGGCCCGCTCGACCGATAACGACACGTTTGCCGACCAGCTCTTCACGACCACCGTCACCGACCGCCCGTCGATTACGGAGCACACCACGATGGCCTACCTCGTGGTTGCCCTCTCGCAGGGTGGCCAATCGGAATGGGCTATATCCAACGTGGTTGTTGTAGGTACGCCCCACGAGCTCCCCTATGCCGAATCGTTTGCCGCCATGGCTCTCCAGGCCGGCCCCTGGGCCGCCATCGTAAATGAGGGCGACGGCGACTGGGAGATGAAGCAGGGTGGTTTCAAACCCTTCACGCAGGGCGTTCAGGACGAGGACGGCGGCATGATTGCCTTCGTTCCCGCCGGTGCCGGCGACAGCGGCGCGCTCTATTCCGGAAAGTTCAACATTAGCAGCTCGGTGAACCCAACCCTCAGCTTCTGGTACTACAACAACCCGGGCGATAACGGCTCCATCAAGGTCATGATTTCCAAAAACGGCGGCGACTTCGAGCAGGCGCTCCTGGTTGACTTCGCCACCGCCTCCGGCGCGAAGGCCTGGACCAAGGCTGAGGTGCCCCTGAAGAATCTCCAGGCTGATTGCCGCCACATTCGCCTCGCTTTCGAAGTTGTGGCCGGGTCGGACAACGAGATTTACCTCGACAATATCCGCCTCTACGACAATATCGACAACGACCTCATTGTAAGCGCCATCAAGGTTCCCTCGCGCCTCACTTTCCAGAAGCACGCCCTCGTGGATGTCACTGTGAAGAACATCGGCCAGGCCGCCTCCGGGGGCTACTCCGTAAACCTCTTCCGCGATGACGCTATCGTTGGCACCCAGTCGGTGGCCGAAGGGCTCGCCGTCGACGCCACAAAGACAGTTTCCTTCGAGGAGCTCCCGACGCTCGATTTTGGCAAAGAGGTCACCTACTACGCCGTGGTTGAGTACGCCGCCGACCAGAATACCTCCAACAACCGCTCCGAGAGCGTGACGGTTAAGGTGAAGCAGCCCGCGTTCCCCGCAGTCAAGGACCTCGGCATAGCGATTGACGGCTCCAACGCCGTGCTCACCTGGAGCGAGCCTTCAGCCGACGCCGGCGATGCGGAGGCCGTTACCGAGGATTTCGAGGCTTACACCCCGTTCGCCATCGACAATTTCGGCGACTGGATGAACGTCGACGTTGACAAATACGAGACTTACGGCATACAGTATGGTTCTTACCCCAATATGTACGACCCGAAGGCATGGATGGTGTTCAACCCCGTCAAGGCCGGACTCTCGATCGCCTACGACAACGGCGACCCGAACGCGTTCGCTCCCGCCTCCGGCGCGCAATACCTCCTGGCGTTCTGCTCGATCGATCCCAAGACCGAGGAGGATATGCCCAACGACGACTGGCTGATCTCCCCCGAGCTGTCGGGTATGGCCCAGACGATTACCTTCAAGGTTAAGCGCCTCGGCATGCAGTACGCCGAAAGCTTCGAGGTACTCGCCTCCGAGAAGACCGACGACATGGCCGACTTCACCCGCGTGTTTGCCGGAAGCGATATTGCCGGATTCGAGACCTGGAACACCGTGAGCGTTCCCCTTCCCGCCGGCACGAAGTATTTCGCCATCCGTTGCAACTCCTACGGTGGCTTCGCCCTGATGCTCGACGACGTGACCTACGTTCCCGCCTCGGAGCGCCCCGTCGAGCTCCAGCTCCTTGGGTATAACGTGTATCGCGACAATGTCAAGGTTAACGACGCAGCGGTGACCGCTACCGGCTTCACCCACCCGCTGACCGATGCCGTCGAACACCTCTACCACGTCACCGCCCTCTACGACAAGGGTGAGTCCGCGGCCTCCAACAAGGTTTCGACCCTCACCGGCTCCGTCGAGGGTGTCGACGCGCCGACCTACACAGTATCCACCGCCTCGGGCGTGATCGCCATCGCCAACGCCCAGGGGCGCGCCATCAGCGTCTACGGCGCCGACGGCCGCCCGGTCTACAACGGTGAAGGCACAGCGATGACCCTCGTGCGCGTCACCTCCGGCGTCTACCTCGTCGCCGTCGGCACGGAAGTCACCAAAGTAGCCGTCAAGTAATCCACACTCCCCCGACCCTATGGTCGGGGGCAAACAAAGCAAGGTCGGAGATTCCGCGCGACAAATTCTTGCGCGAAATCTCCGACCTCGTTTTTCCCTACGAGGTTGGTTAAAGCTCCTCGTTGGTGTAGATAATCACGGCTTCCTCGCCGGAGTCGTTACCCTTGTAAACGATCTTATAGCCGCGGCCCGTTTTCTTTACCAGCTCGGTGAAGCGGCGGTTGGCGGGATTGTGTACCACCGTGCGCGACAGCTCCTTCTTGGTTTCGTCGACGGCGGCCTGGAGGTCAGACATCTCTACGGCCTCCTCGTCGATCACATAGTTGTAGATAACATACTCGTCGTCGAAGTCGAGCGACATCTTCTCGATGCCGGGCATCTTCTGGTTCTCAACCTGCTTGTTGATTTCCTCGACAGCCTTGGCCAGGCCGGCGTCCTTGCCTCCGCAGGAGGACATCACCGCGAGCATGGCGGCAATAGCCAGGCACGCGACATAACGCATTGCTTTCATCAGTCTTTAAAATTAATTTGTGGAAATTGATTTGTATGATGTGAATGAATATTCAATGCGAAATTACAAAATCCCCCTCACCCCGCCAAATTCCCTACTGCCGCCCTTAAGCCAATCGGCGTTATTCCGCTTTCAACAAAAACCTTGATTCAGAGATAAACTCATCCATAGATTATTTGCTTTTTCTTATCAACGGAAGCTTTGAACATCGGATTGAGATTGCTGCCGTATTCAATCAAATCAACCGTGCGGTTGAGTAATCGCTCCAGCGAGTCGCGCAAGTCAAAGTAATTGCTGACGTAGTCAAATGTGTCATGGTCGATTGGTTCAAAATCTACAAGTAAGTCCACATCGCTGTTGTCGTTGAATCTATCGGTAAGGATAGAGCCAAAGACCGCGAGCGTTTTGACCTTATGCTTTCGGCATAAGTCAATTATACGTTGAAGATTAATCTCAATCAGTTTCATTTGCGCGAATGCTATGGTCGTGATATGAGGTTTTTAGATGGTGAATAAAGTCTGGTTTCAAGGAAAAAGACAAGCAGACTTGCTCGTGAGGATGCGCTGGGAGTAAGCAGCTGAGAGTTACAATAGTCAACCTATTTTTTGAGATATTTTTGTGTTTTTGTGCCAGTTTGAATGATATACAATCCTGATGGAAGATTTTTTAAGCCGTCCTTGTCGATATCCCTTTTTAAAATTACACCCTGAAAGGTATAAACTGTGATATTTGATGAATCCATATCATTGTTTAAACGGGGCAAAGTTGCTGATTCTGCAAATTCTACGCTTACACTGGTTGCTTTTGATATTTTACCAATTAGTAGAGATTCTCCTGAAGGGATGTCCTGGGGAATCCCATCAATATGAATGCTGGAAATCTCATATCCATCCTCTGGTATAAGTACGATACTTGCTGACTTATCTTGCGGGACCTCAAACGCTTGGCGCCCGGAGAACGGCACGTTATATGTTTGTTTTATAATGCAGTCATTATATTTCACAGCCCCATGCGCACCTACATTTACCGAAAGCGTATTAACTAACTCCAACGTTTCTTTTATGTCATAGAAGGCATTCCAACCTTTGGAGTTCCAATAGGCTTTTGCACAGCCTTTCGGTACGTACAAAGTCCCTTTGGAAATATTTGATCCACTTGAAAAGGCGTCGATATTGGTGATGATAGGGGGAGTTTGCGCATAGCAATAAAAGTCTGTGAGATTGCGACAATTATAAATGCTCGCTTTGAATTCGGTCAATGACGACGGTAATGAGATGGATTGTAATGGCATATATCCGTTACCGGCATTCAGTGTATGATGATCTAGCCTTACTACGCCTGGAGGTATGGCGATATATTCCAACGACTGACAATGCAGTAAAGAGAAGTTGCTTAGTTCCGTTATATATTTTGGGAATCTAATCTTTTTAAGATTAACCATTCTCGCAAACAATTCGACTGGCATTATCGGAGTATCGGGAATGAACACTCCTGGCATGTACCAAGGCCCACCTGTAACAAAAACCGCATCTTTCAGGTCAACGATTGCTAATTTTCCATTTGTCTTTTCGTTTTCTTCATTAAGTCCGCACATATCTCTAAGCAACCTGAGGTCATATCCATTCAACGGACCGATTATAGAGAGATTCGTGATTTGGTATTTTTGTGAAGCAGTAATGAGAGAAGCGAGAGTGCCGGGCTCTT
Organism: Alistipes timonensis; assembly: GCA_023663385.1. GTDB lineage: Bacteria > Bacteroidota > Bacteroidia > Bacteroidales > Muribaculaceae > UBA7173. Next base: position 37,128 of record JAMPHO010000009.1, read on the forward strand.
TTATGACAATCGTTTTCGTGTTAGATGAATCCCAACTATCATATTCAGGGATGATTTCAGATGGTTCGCTAGAGGGATTAGACGTTACATTTACTGAGCATACTTCGGAGTTTGTGCCAAGATTGGACTTGACATATATTTTGGTTGATCCTGCATTTTTTGCGGTAACACGACCGCTTGAAGAAACGGACAAGATATTGGTATCATACCCTGTGAACTGAATTGATGGGGTGATATAGATGGCATTCCCAAATCCCCACGATAGTTGGAATGACTCATTTACCTTTAGGGTCTTAGAGGACGGGGATATTGATATTTTTGTATCTGCACAGGTGAATGTCCATCTCCGGGTGCGAGTGGATATTGACGAGCCTATTTGGTCTTTATAAGTGCACGTTACGGTTGCGGTCCCTCCGAAATAGGCTTGAGCGGTAGCGTTGCATAAGAAGCCTACAGAAGACAAATGAATTGTGGGATTATCAGTTGTCCAAACCGGGTTGTGTTCGCCTGTTGTAGGCTCAAACGTGATGTTTGTAGTTTGCCCAGGATAGAGCAGGGCCGCATGCATTTCCACGAATAGGAGGGATATGAGTGCAAAAATCATTTTCCTCATAAGAAGCCGATGTGCCTTGTCACCCCGTCAGGCTTTAGTTGTCGAGAAAAGAAACGTGGGCTGACGTTACCACACCTCCTAACGACGGTCCTGAGAAAACCTGAATGCGAGATATGAAACGGCATCCCACGCTATAGCGCGAGAACCGCTTTGTTATCTCTTGCATTCGTTGAAAATTTCTCAGGTTTTCGTTAGCAAGATAAGCAAAACGCTTCTTTGTGTAAAATTGCTTTAGGATAGTCAAATTGTCATCCTGCGGCAAAAGTAGTAAATTGATTTGACAGAAGCAAATATTATAGATATTGCTTTCGAAACAATCGGCGTTATTCCGCCTTCAACAAAAACCTTGATTCAGATATAAAAAATGAGGTCGGAAGCTCAGCCGTTTAGCACTACTCCTAACTGCGACTTCATGATCTGTTCGTCTTTCAATTCTGCACCAAGTTGGTGCAGAATTGAAAGACTTGTTTGAGAATTAGCAAAATCTTTACTATCTTCGCATCCGCAAAGGGTAGTTTCCCCTTGAAAGAAATACTTCGCTTGCGCGAGCAACGATTTTATGGATCGGCAGTAGCCGGTTGGAAAGAGCAGTCGAAAGGCCGCTCTTTTTTCGTTTTAATGAGGCATCACTTACAGACCGAGTAATACACTATGCGGATGCGTACGCTCAATCGCCTCTATTATTTGTGTGTCTAAATAATCTCCGAAGTATGAGCTTTTGAGGCTTATTGCCTTGACAAGCAATGTTTGTCGTGGGAGGGGGAGGCGGAGAGGAGAAGGTCGGTGAGGAGGGTGGGGGTGAGGCCGGTGATGATGGTGGGGATGCCGAGGGGGGCGAGGGCGGCGGTTAGGGCGGGGCGGGTGAGGGGGGTGCCGATGAGGGCGTTGAGGATGGAGTCGAGGTCGCCGGTGAGGAAGAAGTCGCCCTGGAGGTTGGCGCGGCGGATGACGGGAGCCTGGTTTGTGTCGCCGGTCGCGTTTCCAGCGGTGGTATCGGTCGGGTTTCTCGTGGTGTCGGCGAGGGTGATGGACGCGAGAAATTCGCCGACACCTTCGATGCGTCGGCGGGCCACGAGGTCGCGTGACGTGTTGCGGGCCGTGTGGCCGTAAATCCATTCGGGGTCGAAGTAGGGGGCAGCGATGCGGTCGATCTCGGCGATGTCGGCGGAGGTGAGCGTCAGGCGGCGGTCGCCGCAAAACCGCTCTACAAGGTGCCGGTCGAGCGTTTCGCGGGTGAGTCCGGGGAGGTGCTCGCGCAGGGTGGTGACGCGGGAACGCACCGAGGCTACCCCCTTGGCGGCGAGTTTCTCGCGCGAGGGGGTGAGGGCCGCGGCCATTGTCGCGGGGTCGGAGTCGAGGAGCATGGTGCCGTGGACGATGCTCCGCGAAGGGGGTATGCGCATAAAGGAGTTTCCGCTGACCTTGCGCCCTCCGATTGTGATGTCGTTGCGCCCCGAAACCTCGGCGGGGACGCCGAGGGCTCCGAGGGCTTCGGCCACGGCGCCGCAGTAGCGCGCGAAGGTCGCTGCCACGTCGGCCGATGAGGCCACCATGCAAAGCATAAGGTTGTCGCTGTCGGCATACACGCATCCGCCGCCGCTCTTGCGTCGGTAAAACTCGATGCCGCGCTCCCGGCAGTAGGGGAGGTTGACTTCCGACTCGATAATCTGGTGCCGGCCGAAAATGACGGTCGGCCCTACGGCCCAGGTGAAGAAAAACTCGTCGGAGTAGTTGCGGGCGAGGTGCTCCTCCATGGCCAGGAACCAGGGGAGGGGGCGGCCTGATGCCGCTCCGGCGGGGAGTTCGGGGTGGGTAAATTCCATAATCAGGGTGCGCGGTGGTTCCGCGCTCCGAAGTTACGACATTTTCCCGTCACCGCGGCACCCCGGGATGCTGAAAACGCGGGTGGTCAGCGGGTCTTGCGGGCTTTTTCGCGGCGGCGGGCACGGGCCTTTTCGGCTACGACGGCAGCGGCGGCCATCTCAATCTCCTTGCGGGCCTGTTCTTTGGCAGCTTTCACCTGGGCGTCGGCGCGCTGTACGCGTAAGTCGGCTTTGCGCTTTGCGCGCACTTTGGTGCGGCTCGCGCCGCCGGCGGTTACGGCAACTCCGAGGCTCATACCGAGCAGCATTAACCCGGCCACGCCGAGAATCTTTTCAATCATTCGCATATTAAATCGTATTAAAGTTCCTTATGAGGGTAAAACACGGCGGAGAGTCGGTTGGTTTCGTGAATTTTCATTAATTTTGTTGGAAACTTAAAAAGGAAGTTATGAGCGATGTGATGAAGATATATTGCGAGAATTTCGGCGAGTACGTCGATATCCGCGGAGGCGAGACCCTGGGCGAGCTGGCCGAAACGCTGGCGCCACGGCTCGGCATCGAACCGATATGCGCCTTGGTCAACAACAAGACCGAGCCGCTGCAGTACCGAGTGTTCGCCCCCAAGCAGGTGAGGTTTCTCAGCCGTTCCGAGCGTTCGGGCGAGAGGGTTTACATCCGCTCGCTCTGCATGATGCTGTACCGCGCCCTGCGCGCCGTGCTCCCCGCGGCGAAGCTCCGCATCGAGCACTCGATCGCCGGGGGCTACTACTGCCGCCTGTTTGACCGCGCCGACGGGTCGCGGATAGAGCCGGCGCCGGCCCAGATCGAGGCGCTGAAGGGGGAGATGGATTCACTGCGGCGCCGCGACATACCTTTCGAGCGTAAGGAGCGGCTCACCAAGGATATTATCGAGAAGTTCCGGGCCGAGGGGCTCGACGACAAGGTGGAGCTGCTGGAGACTATCCACGAACTCTACACCACATACTACCGTCTCGACGGGGTGATCGACAGCTACTACGGCGCCCTGGCTCCCTCCACGGGGTGCCTCGACGTGTTCGATCTGCTACCCTATAAGGAGGGGTTCCTACTTATGGGCTTCGACCGCGCCGACCCTTCGCGCCCCTCGCGCGAGAAACGCCAGGAGAAGATGTACGAGGCGTTCGATGAGAACCAGCGCTTCGACCGCATAGTAGGGGTCAGCGACGTGGGGCAGCTCAACAAGGCGGTCGAGGAGGGTCGGTCGAGCCGTCTGATCAATGTGGCCGAGGCGCTTCACGACAAACAGATAGCCGCCATCGCCGACAAAATCGCCGCCGAATACCGCCGCGGCGGGGCCAGGGTGGTGCTGATCGCCGGGCCGTCGTCGTCAGGCAAGACCACTTTCACCAAGCGTCTGGCCATATACCTGATCACCAACCTCCTGGAGCCGGAGATGATTTCGCTGGACAACTATTTCGTGAACCGCGACCGCACACCGCGCGACGAGACGGGCGACTATGACTACGAATCGCTCTACGCCCTCGACCTCCAGCAGTTCAACGCCGACCTCTCGGCGCTGCTCCGCGGCGAGGAGGTGAGGATGCCCACCTACAATTTCGAGCTTGGCGAGCGCCAGTACAAGGGTGACACCCTGCGGCTCGGCCCCTCGACGCTGCTGCTTATGGAGGGTATCCACGGCCTCAACCCGGAGCTTACGGCGGGCATACCCGAGGAGATGAAGTACCGCGTGTATGTGTCGGCCCTCACGACCCTCTCCATCGACGACCACAACTGGATTCCGACCACCGACAACCGCCTGCTGCGCCGCATAATCCGCGACCATAAGTACCGCGGGGCCTCGGCTATCGACACCCTGCGGCGCTGGCCGAGCGTGCGCCGGGGGGAGGAGAAGTGGATTTTCCCCTTCCAGGAGAACGCCGACGCGATGTTCAACTCCTCGCTGATTTTCGAACTGGGAGTGATGAAGGACTATGGGGAGGCTATCCTGCGCGAAGTGCCCAACGATGTGCCGGAATATGCCGAAGCCTACCGTCTGCGCCGCTTCCTGGGCTATTTCGCCCCGATCGGCGAGAAATCAATCCCCCCGACTTCGCTGCTGAGGGAGTTCCTCGGCGGCTCATCGTTCCGTTACTGATATGCTGCCCAAACCTTTAAAGCCCGGCGACAAGGTCGCGATCCTCTCGCCGGCGTCAATCATCAAGTCGGAGTATGTCGAGGGGGCAGCGGCCACCCTCTGCGAGGCCGGTTACCGCCCGGAGGTTATGCCGCACGCTCTCGGAAGGAGCGGCTCATTCAGCGGCACCGCCGGGGAACGGCTTGCCGACTTCCGCCAGGCGCTTGCCGACCCGGAGGTAAAGGCCATCGTGTGCTCCCGCGGGGGGTATGGATGCGTGCATCTGCTCGAAGCGCTGGCCGCTATGCCGGAAATCGCCGCCGACCCCCGCTGGCTGGTGGGGTTCAGCGATGTCTCGGCGCTTCACGCCCTGTGGGGGAGCCGAGGCGTGGCCTCGGTCCACGCCTCTATGACCAAGCAGCTCGCCAAGGGACTCGCCAATCCGATCAACATCGAGTTGTTGGGGCTTCTCTCCGCACCCAGCTCGTTCGGGGGCACAGCGTGGGAGCCTCACCCTTACAACCGCCCCGGCGAGGTAAGGGCTGTAGCCGCCGGGGGTAACCTGGCGGTGATTTCCGAGCTTACCGACACTCCGTTCAACGTAATCCGCCCGGGCGACATCCTCGTTGTCGAGGATATTGCCGAACCGATCTACAAGGTTGAGCGCATACTTTACCGCCTGAAACTCGGGGGAATTCTGCCCCGGTTGGGCGGACTGGTGGTAGGGCGGTTCACCGACTACCGTCCCTCGGCCGACCATTCCTCCATGGAGGATATGATCCGGGCGATGGTCGCCCCGTACGGCTACCCGGTGGCGTTCAACGCGCCTTTCGGCCACATCGACGGCAACCGCCCGCTGCTCCTAAACCATCGCTCGGTGCTGCGCGTCGACGCCGCCGGTGCCTCTCTTACTCCTATATTCGATTGATCATCACTTACTTTCAAGAGCATATGCCCCGCGAGATATTAGCCTCTATACTTTTATTGCTTTCAACCTTTGCCGTCAACGCCGCCCGCGAATGCCGCGCCCTTAATTCGGGATGGACCTTCCAGCTCGAAGGGAGCGACTCAGCCGTCGTGGTCGACCTGCCCCACGACTACCTGATCGGACAGCCATGGGTGGCGCCGTCGGCCGACGAGATGCCCGACGACGGCGACAAAGCGGCAAATTTTCGCAGCCGCCTGAGCGCGAGGGGTTTCAAGGAACCCGTCGGGGGGCGCTACACGCTCGATTTCCACGTCGGAGAGGAGTTGAGGGGCAAACGTGTGCTCCTCGACTTCGAGGGGATTATGCTCACGGGCGACGCGACACTCAACGGCCATCCCGCCGGGTCGACCTCCTACGGCTACCTTGGTTTTGACACCGACGTTAGCAAATTGCTGCGCTACGGAGAGACGAACCGCCTCGTGGTAGACGCCCGCGCCGGCGAGCCCAAAAACTCCCGCTGGTACACCGGCGGGGGGCTCTACCGCCCGGTGAAGCTGATTGCTACTTCTCCCGACCTTTATTTCTCCCGCCACGGACTCTGGGTGACAACTCCAGAGATCGCCGACTCCGCCGCCAAGGTGGTGGTGAATATCGAAACCCGCAGCCGAACCAAGGACTCATTCTTCATAGCCGACGTGGTGCTTCGCGATCCCCGGGGCAGGGTGGTGGCCTCGCGGCGCGACACGGTGACCGTAAACCGCAAGTGGAAACACCGCGAGTACGCCCTCGACACCATTGCGCTCCCCCGTCCCGAATTGTGGGATACTGACTACCCGCGGCTTTATTCCGCCTCGGTGGCCCTCCGCCGCCCTGGGGGTGCCGAAGCCGAGGACTCGCTGGCGGTGAAGTTCGGTGTGCGGACCGCGGAGTTCGACCCTGAGCGGGGATTTCTGCTGAATGGCAAAAAACTGCTTCTTAAAGGGATAGCCAACCACCATACGCTCGGAGCCCTTGGCGCGGCCGCTTTCCCCGACGCCATTGAAAAGCGCCTGAAGCTGCTAAAGGAGTTCGGATTCAACCACGTCAGGACCTCCCACAACCCCTACAGCGAGTCGTTCCTCTCGTTGTGCGACAGCCTGGGGTTTGTGGTGGTTGACGAGCTTTACGACAAATGGCTGCGGCAGTACTCCGGCGGCGAGCGCGAATGGACCGCCCAGTGGCAGGAGGATATACCCGAGTGGGTGAAACGCGACCGAAACCACCCCTCGGTAGTGCTCTGGAGCCTCGGAAACGAGTTGCAGGGGTATTCCAACCTCCCGTTCAACGACTGGGGGGTGACGGCCTATCGCCTGCAGAAACTGCTCCTGGAACGCTACGACGACACGAGGAAGGTGACCGTCGCGATGCATCCCCGCTACCGCTCTATCGAGACCGACTCGCTCCCCGCCCCATTGGTCGAGCAAACCGACGTGGCCTCGTATAATTACCGCTATATGTATTTCCCCGGCGATGGGCGCCGTTACCCCTGGATGACGTTCTACCAGAGCGAGGCGAGCCGCGCCGCTATGGGGCAGAATTTCTTCGAACCCGACAGCTCCCGCACCGTCGGGCTCGCCTACTGGGGTATGATCGACTATCTCGGGGAGTCGGCCGGATGGCCCGCGAAGGGGTGGACCCAGGGTGTATTCGACATCTCGCTCCAGCCCAAACCGCAGGCCTGGCTGGTGAAGAGTATGTTCTCCGCCGAGCCCGCGATACGGATCGGGGTGAACGACGCCAACGGGGAGACTTATATATGGAACGACGAGCCGATGAGCCGCGCATCGCTCGTGGACCACTGGAATTTCACCCCGGGCGACACCCTCGCGGTCGAAGTGTTTTCCAACGCCGACGAGGTTGAGCTGCGCCTTAACGGCCGCTCGCTCGGGCGCCGCCCCAACAGGGTGGACGCTCCCGCCGAGCGAAACAAGTTCCGCTGGGACTCCGTTGCCTACCGCCCCGGGCGGCTCGAAGCCGTGGGATATTATGGCGGGAAGGCCCTCGTGCGGCACGCAGTGGAAACCGCCGGGAAGGCGGTCGCGCTGCGGCTTGAGCCGGACGATGGACCTTGGAACGCCGACGCTATGGGCCTTACGCACGTCCGCGTCCGCGCCGTCGATTCCAAAGGGCGCACGGTGCACGGGGCCGATTTCCCTGTGGAATTCACCCTCGACGGCCCCGCCGCGATCGCGGCCCTTGACAACGGCGATATGTACACCTCCGAGCTCCACACCCCCGCCACCCCGACCAGTGGGACCCGCCGCCTCCACCGCGGCACCGCCCTCGTGATTCTCCGCTCCGCCG